>NZ_FNGY01000003.1 GCF_900103665.1 Pedobacter steynii | reverse complement strand
AAGTCGAGTAATACTAATAATCCGAAGCTTTCAAGAGCAATAAACTGTTGTTTGTTCTTCCTAACTTAACTTCTTTCAATAATATGTCACTGTTTGAGTGGTGGAATGTGTAAGCATGAAACCAATAATAATCAAACAATAAAAATATTTAGGTGCCTATATCGGTGGTGTCTACCTCTTCCCATTCCGAACAGAGAAGTCAAGCCCACCAGAGCCGATGGTACTGCGGTAACACGTGGGAGAGTAGGTCGGTGCCAAATCTTAAAGTAAGCCTGTAGTGAAAACTGCAGGCTTTTCTTGTTTACAAGCTTTTTTATTCCTGGATTGTTTACAGATTTTTGAAATCATTGTTTTTATTCAGAACCTATTCCTTCCCGGGCGCTGTAAGTTTGTTGGGTTTTTATCTCTGGATTTGGTATCAGGATTAGCTCATTATAAGCTTAGAGCTCCTTTCTTAGCGCTTTGATCAACATTTCTGAATTCAATTGATCTCCTATATCGGATGTCCGGTCCTGAACGGACTTTATACAAAAGATCCGATCCTTATTCTGGTATTTAAAACTTATTCTTTTATACGATGTTGTTTAGATATATCGCCAAATATTATGTCGGGAAAGCGCTTTTATAAGGCCCTTAATTGCGAATAAAATAATGTCGAAACGATAAAATATGCAATTTTTGGTTATCTTTGACTACTAATTTAAAACATAAAAAACAATGAGTTTTTTCGCAGAAAAGAGAAGGGAAGTGATGCTACACATTGAAAGCTATATGCTGGATATGATGGACACCTACTTGAAACCGATTGACACTAATTGGCAACCATCTGACTTCCTGCCTGATTCAACCAGCGAAACATTTTTCCAGGATATAAAACTATTGCGTGAGAATGCTGATGGGTTATCTTATGACCTTGTCGCAGTATTGATCGGAGATACCATTACAGAAGAGGCCTTGCCTACTTATGAGTCATGGTTAACAATGGTAGATGGTATTACTAAAAATGAGCAAGGTGGCTGGATGAAATGGGTGCGTCATTGGACTGCTGAAGAGAATAGACACGGAGACTTATTAAATAGATATCTTTACCTGTCTGGACGTGTGGATATGCGCCAGATGGAAATTTCTACTCAGTATTTAATTGCTGATGGTTTTGATATTGGAACAGGCCATGATCCATATAGAAATTTTGTATACACGAGTTTTCAGGAATTGGCAACAAATATTTCCCACAGAAGGGTAGCCTCAATGGCTAAAAAAGATGGCGATGCCTTACTTTCTAAAATGTGCGGAGTAATTGCTTCTGATGAGGCACGTCATGCAAAAGCATATAAAGACTTTATGGCTAAAATCTTTGAAGTGGATCCTAACGAAGCGATGATCGCTTTTGAAGATATGATGCGTAAAAAAATCGTTATGCCGGCACATTTCTTACGAGAAATGGGACTTAAGATCGGACAAACTTTTGGACACTTTACAGATGCTGCACAACGTCTGGGCGTATACACGGCAGTTGACTACGTAGAAATCATGCAACAGCTGATTGAAGAGTGGAAACTGGAAAGCATGCGCGATTTAAATGAAGCTGGTGAAAAAGCCCGTGATTATATCATGGCATTGCCTAATAGATTGTTGCGCGTTGCTGAAAGAATGAAAACCCCAACAATGGATTATAAATTTAGCTGGATACATTCTTAGTCTAAAATCTTAATATAACAGAAAAGCCCGAATATTAGTATTTGGGCTTTTCTGTTATCCATATTTTTTCTTTTCATCCCTGATTGGCAATCGATCCCCATTACCTGCGCTGCCTGATGAGAAGTGATGCCTCTTTTTCTTCTTGATTTATCTCATTAACTGCATTCAGTTATTGCTATATATTTGATTTAACTTAAAAATAATTGAATTATTTTAATAATAATTGGAAGATATTAAAATAATTTATTAAGTTTAATAAACAAACTATTTTTTATGAAGATTAAACTTGTAAAAGCATCGGAGTTGAAAAGCGAAATATTAAAAAAGCTTTACTATGAAAATGCTCTTTCATGTGCAGAATTAAGCGTGCTGTTTGGTAAAAGCTTACCCATCATTATGAAAGCTATAAATGAGCTGATTGATGAAGGCTTCGTTGTGGAAGTGGGATATGCGCCTTCCAGTGGCGGAAGAAGACCTTTGAACTATGCCGTTAAGGCTGACGCCATGTACATTATGGCGATTGCGATGGATCAGCTTTCCACAAGGATTGCAATTGTAGACCTCTGTAACCGGCCGGTGGCCGAGGTGGAGATGGTAGAATTGCTTTTGAATAACAATGCGGTCGCCTTAGAGAAACTGATAGAATACATCAATGCCTATATTTTAAGAAACGGAATAGATAAGGCGCGAATACTCGGAATTGGTATCGGAATGCCTGGTTTTGTTAGTGCTGCAGATGGGATCAATTATTCCTATCTCGACGCAAATGGACAAAGCCTGAACGAATATATTTTTAAGGCAACCGGCTTGCCAACCTACGTGGCCAATGACTCCAGTGTGATTGCATTGGCAGAACAGAAATTCGGTGTAGCAAAATCTCAGGAAGAAGTTATGGTGATCAATTTGGGCTGGGGAATCGGCCTGGGGATGATCATTAAAGGCGAAGTGTTTAGAGGTTACGACGGCTTTGCCGGAGAATTTAGCCACATTCCTTTATTTGAAGACGGTGCCCTATGTATCTGTGGCAAGCAAGGATGCCTTGAAGCCGAAGCATCCATGTTGGTTGTTGTAGAAAAAGCGAAAGAAGGCATTAAACAAGGTCGCTTATCCACGTTGCAATCCGTTATTGACGACCCTTTGAAACTAATGGGTGATGCGATTTTCGAGGTGGCAGCAACAGGAGATCCTTTTGTGATTGAATTGCTCTCTGATGCCGGGTATAAGATTGGAAAGGCCCTGGCCATTCTGATCCATATCATGAATCCAAAAACTATTGTGTTGAGTGGAAGAGGGGCCAAGGGAGGTAAGATCATGATGGCACCTATTCAGCTCGCACTAAATAAATATTGTATCCCAAGATTGGCAGCAAACATAGAAATTTTGATTTCGGAACTTGGTTTCGACGGAGAGATTATTGGCGCTGCTGTATTGGTGATGGAGAACTTTGACCAGGAAAAACTAATTATTAACACTAAAAGAATTCAAATGAATATATAAATATAATTAATCAACCCCAACTCTATTAACCTAACCCATCCACTAACTTACAATGAAAAAATCATTACTATTGACCGTAGTAATGCCCTGTCTTGCGCTGGGAGCTTTGGCTTCCGATGCAGATCATGGTGCATTAAGAATTCGATCCTTAATCGGGATTGAAGTCGTAAAACAAGCAGAAACCATTAACGGAACCGTAAGAGATGCCAAAGGGCAACCCCTGGCAGGTGTTAATGTTTTGCTTAAAGGAACAAAAAATGGTACTTCCGCTAACGGAAACGGCCAGTTTACCATACAAGCCAATATTGGAGATGTATTGGTGTTTAGCTATCTAGGCTACACCACTAAAGAAGTCACCGTTAGTTCCAAACAATTAAATATCGTTCTTGAAGAGGATGCCCAACAACTTGGTGAAGTTGTGGTGACTGCCCTGGGTATTAAGAAATCAGAAAAATCAATCACCTATTCCAGTCAGCAGTTAGCAGGATCTGAGTTAACCAGAGCAAAGAGCGACAACCTGATGAATTCCCTGAATGGTAAAATTGCAGGGGTAACCATTTCACCTAGTGCTTCAGGTGTAGGGGGCTCTGCTAAAGTCGTCCTGAGGGGTAATAAATCCGCTGGTGGTAACAACCAACCGCTATATGTGATTGATGGAGTACCAATCTCGAACGGTTCAAACGCCAACGGACAACCTAATAATACCTTTGGATCCAATGTTGGACAAGGCGGAACGACTGCTGTTAGTGCAAGTCAGGACGGTGGCGACGGTATTTCTAACCTGAACCCGGACGACATAGAGAACATCACGGTATTGAAAGGTGCTTCAGCTTCTGCATTATATGGTAGTCAGGCACAGAATGGGGTGATCATGATCACCACTAAAAAAGGAAAAGCAGGAAAGCCTGTGGTGAATTATTCTTCCTCGTTTACCCTGGATAAGATTGCTTACAAACCAGAGCTACAGAACAGTTACGGCGAAACGAAAGCCGGAGCAACAGATAGTTGGGGAGCGAAAATAACAAACGCAGCAGATAATGTATCTTCCTTTTATCAAACCGGAAGAAACTGGACAAATTCGATTAACCTTTCAGGAGGTACCGAAGCTGCTCAATCTTATTTTTCTTATGCAAATACGGCATCCAGAGGAACAGAGCCTACAAACGAGCTTTCCAGACATAACGTTAACTTCCGGGAGAGTGCTAAATTTTTTGACAACAAATTAAGCGTTGACGGAAATATAAACTACATCTCGCAAACGATCAAAAACAGCCCTGGACTGGGATTGTATTTGAACCCATTAACCGGTTTGTATTTGTTCCCAAGAGGAAAAGACCTTTCTCCGTACAGAAGTCAATTTGAATTGGCTGCAGTTCCAGGTGGAAATGGTGCGCCAACTCAGAACTGGCCTTTTAATGAGGATGTACAGCAAAACCCATGGTGGATTCTGAACCGCAACCTTAACGAATCCAAGAGAAACAGAATCCTGTTGAATGCCAGTGCAAAATATGATTTTACCAGTTGGTTAAACCTGCAGGCACGTGGTAGCATTGACCGCACCAACGACAAGTACGAACAACGTCTTTATGCAGGAACACATCCTGTACTGGCAAAAAAGAATGGTCAGCTGCTCATGAGTGACCAGACTAACGAACAAAAATATGCCGATTTATTGCTTACTTTTTCCGTTCCGGGCGAATCGGATTTAAAAATAGATGGGGTTCTGGGTACGAGTATTACCGATTCAAAGACGGTGGGAACACGCACTGGTCCTGATGCCAGTAATAACTATACGGAACCAGGATTGACCATTCCTAATATCTTTTTACCTGAAAACATCGCAACAGCTGCCGGAGGGCCTCCGACACTGACTTTGCCAAATAACCACAATCAGATTCAATCTGTATTTGCCAACGCGAATTTCTCTTATAAAAACTGGGCTTTTCTAACCCTTACCGGAAGAAATGACTGGTCATCAAATCTGGCCTTCACGCCAAATAAATCTTATTTTTATCCTTCGGCAGGTTTATCTTTTATTTTGAACCAGGCGCTGACATTGCCGGAAGTGATCAGCTATGCTAAAATCAGAGGTACATACGCACAAGTGGGAAATACAGTCCCTTCATATGTGACCAGGCCTTTAACGCATATGTTTATCGGTGGTGGCGTACTTTTGAATTCTGTTGCCCCATTCCCTCAATTGAAACCGGAAAAAACAAATTCCTTTGAACTTGGTGCTGACCTCCGTTTTCTGAGCAACAGACTGAGCCTTAGCTTTACTTATTACAAGTCAAATACTTTAAACCAATTTATTCAGGTAATTCCAGCTTATACGACTACATTCTCTCTTGGATATGTAAATGCGGGTGACATTCAAAACTCAGGTATTGAATTTAACTTAGGATATGATGTGGTCAAAAACAGCGACTTTAACTGGAACACTTCATTTAACGGATCTGCCAATAAGAACAAAGTCATCGATGTAGATTCAAAAGATGGAATAAACCGCTTTGTATTGACGCCTAACCGTAACAATACTTACGAATCGGTGTTGAGTACAGGAGGTTCTTTTGGGGATATTCATGGTGTTACTTTCCAACGTGATGCACAAGGCAGAATTTTAATTGGTAGCGGTGGAACGCCAATGGTGAATCCAGGATTTAATTATATTGGAAATCCTAATCCTAAATTTCAATTGGGTTGGAGCAATACTTTCGATTATAAAAATTTCAGCCTGAGCTTCCTGGTAGACGGGAAATTTGGAGGTCAGGTTCTTTCTCTTACTGAGGCTTTATTGGATAAATATGGGGTGTCTAAAGCTTCCGGAGAAGCAAGGGACCGTGGTGGTGTAAATATCAATGGTGTGGATGCTGCGAATGGTACACCAATCAGTAGTGTTGATCCTAAAAAGTGGTTTACTACTGTTGGCGGACGTGATGGTATCACCGAAAATTACATTTATAGCGCAACGGCAATTCGTTTACGTGAAGTATCTCTTGGGTATAGCGTACCGATTACTAGAGGATTTGTGAAGAATTTAAGGCTTTCTTTAATCGGAAGGAACCTTTTATACATTCATAAGAAAGCGCCTTTTGATCCGGAAGTTACCATGTCAACAGGTAACGGACTTTCTGGTGTAGATGTATTTAGTCAGCCTGCAACACGTAACATTGGTTTCAGCCTGAATGTTACCCTATAAATTATTCAATTTAAAAGAAGAAACAATGAAAACACCTCATATATTAATGGTACCTCATGGAGCTAAGTTCTGCCAGGCAGTCTTATGTTTCCTCCTGTTATTTTCGTTTAGCAGTTGTACAAAAGACTTTGAAAAATTCAATACAGACAATACCGGCTTTACTCCGGATCAATATCATATCGGTTTAGTTTATCCAGGGATTCAAAGTGCAATTTTTGGCCTGGAAGGTGATTATCAATTAACCCAGAACTTAAATGCAGATTGTTATGCAGGTTATATGATGTCTCCGAATCCTTTTAGGGGAAACATCAATAACTTAAATTATGATCTGGTAGATGGTTGGAACAGACAGTCGTTTATCGTTTCCTATACCAATTCATTATTTGCGATCAATTCCATCGCCCAGGCTGGAACGAGAACCAAACTTCCTGATTTTTGGGGAATAGCCCTGATCCTTAAGGTGGAGACCTTTAGCCGTTTAACTGATAAATTCGGCCCTATTGCTTATAGTAAAGCAGGAAGCTCTTTGATTGCAACTCCTTACGACAGTCAACAGAACCTGTATAAACAGTTTTTTCTGGAATTAGATACCGCTGTTACGAACCTGAATACCTATGTAAAAGCTGCTGCTCTAAATTCGAGCATGGAGAAAAAGCCTTTCGAGAAATTCGATCTGGTCTATGGCGGGGATTATGAGAAATGGATCAGACTGGCAAATTCCTTAAGGTTGCGTTTGGCGATGCATATTGTAAAAGTTGATCCTGCAACTGCTCAGACACAAGGTCAGAAAGCTTTAGACCCTGTTAATGGTGGATTATTGGCTACAAATGCAGACAATGCCGGTATTTCAGGTGGTGGATACCACAATCCTTTAAATGTGATTGCAACCAGCTGGACAGATATTTCTATGGGTGCTTCTTTAGAGTCTTACATGACGGGTTATAACGATCCAAGGTTGCCTAAGTATGTAACACCCGCTACTGATGCACTTTTTAAAGGTCAGTATAAAGGAATCCGTATCGGATCAGCAGTAACCGCAAAACCGGGTTATAACGGCTTTTCTACCTTAAATGGTGCAACTGCCTTTGGCTCAGCCTCACCAATGTGGATGATGACCGCTGCTGAGGTCTATTTTCTAAAAGCCGAAGCAGCATTGCGCAGCTGGACCGGTGCAGGAGATGTAAAGCTCAATTACGAAACTGGTATCCAGGCTTCCATGGACCAATGGGGCGTATCGGCAGGTGCTTATAAAGACGATGCAACGAGCCTGCCTAAGGCTTATGTTGATCCGCTAAATGCGGCAAATAATTCTCCAGCTGTTTCTACGGTGACCATCAGCTGGGATGCTGCAGCTTCCAATGAGCGTAAACTGGAACGAATCATTACACAAAAATGGTTGGCGATGTTCCCGGAAGGACAGGAGGCATGGACAGAATTCCGTCGTACCGGATATCCTAAGTTGTTTACAGTAGTAAACAACAATAGCAATGGCGCGATAGATACACAGGTTCAGATCAGAAGACTGGCTTACCCGGCCAATGAATATTCTACGAATGGCGCTGAAGTTCAGAAAGCTGTTCAGTTATTGGGCGGACCAGACAATGGTGGAACCAGACTATGGTGGGATGTGAATAAAGCTAATTTTTAATCGCTCTTCATTATATATTAAAAAAGGGTTTCGTCTATGACGAAGCCCTTTTTTAATATGGAATAGAACAGAATTTACATGTTTCTTCTGTATTGTCCACCTACCTCATATAAAGCATTTGAGATCTGGCCCAGCGAACAAATTTTACATACTTCCATCAGCTCTTCAAAGATGTTATCACCTGCAATGGCAGACTTTTGCAGTTTTCTGAGTGCGGACGCCGTCTGATCGGCATTCCTGTCCTGGAAGGCTTTTAATGCCGTAATCTGGTATTGTTTTTCTTCTTCTGTAGCACGAATCACTTCTCCGGGAACAATTGTTGGCGAACCATTTTTATTCAGGAAGGTATTTACGCCTACAATAGGATATTCGCCCGTATGTTTCAGGGTTTCATAGTACAGACTTTCTTCCTGGATCTTACCGCGCTGGTACATCGTTTCCATGGCGCCCAATACCCCACCTCTATCGTTGATCCGCTTGAATTCAAGTAATACAGCCTCTTCCACTAAATCGGTCAGGTCTTCGATAATAAAGGCACCCTGTAAAGGATTCTCATTCTTCGCCAAACCTAATTCCCTGTTAATGATCAGCTGGATGGCCATCGCCCTGCGTACAGATTCTTCTGTAGGTGTGGTAATCGCTTCGTCATAGGCATTGGTATGTAGTGAGTTACAGTTGTCGTAGATCGCATACAACGCCTGCAAGGTGGTCCGGATATCATTAAAATCAATCTCCTGCGCATGTAAAGAGCGGCCGGAGGTTTGGATATGGTATTTTAGTTTTTGTGAACGGTCATTTCCTTTGTATTTGTTCTTGATGGCTTTTGCCCAGATTCTTCTGGCGACACGGCCGATCACCGAATATTCCGGATCGATTCCGTTGGAGAAGAAAAAGGATAAATTAGGTGCAAAATCATCGATATTCATTCCCCTGCTCAGGTAATATTCTACAAAGGTAAAACCGTTGCTCAGGGTAAAGGCTAATTGCGAAATCGGGTTGGCACCTGCTTCAGCGATATGGTAACCTGAAATCGATACGGAGTAAAAGTTCCGTACTTTTTCCGTGATAAAATAATTCTGAATATCTCCCATCATTCTCAGTGCGAATTCTGTAGAGAAGATACAGGTATTTTGTGCCTGATCTTCCTTCAGGATATCGGCCTGAACAGTTCCCCTTACCGTGCTGATGGCATAGGCCCTGATTTTGGCATATACATCGGCTGGCAGCACCTGATCTCCGGTTACGCCAAGCAACATCAGGCCTAAGCCGTTATTGCCCGCCGGAAGGTCACCGCTATAGGTTGGTCTTTCTATTCCTTTGTTTTTATAAAATGCCGCTATTTTAGTTTCTGTTTCTTCCTGAAGCTCATGTTCAATAATGTATTTTTCACATTGCTGGTCGATCGCTGCATTCATAAAGAAGCCCAGTAACATCGGTGCAGGACCGTTGATGGTCATCGACACTGAAGTAGAAGGCGCGCACAGGTCAAAACCAGAGTACAATTTCTTCGCATCATCTATGGTGGCAATGCTCACTCCTGAGTTTCCAATTTTACCATAAATATCCGGTCTGATGTGTGGATCTTCACCATATAAGGTAACGGAGTCAAATGCGGTAGATAAGCGGTGTGCAGGCTGGCCTAAAGACACATAGTGAAATCTTTTATTCGTTCTTTCCGGACCACCTTCACCGGCAAACATTCTGGTTGGATCTTCTCCATCACGCTTTAGCGGAAATACCCCTGCGGCATAAGGGAATTCTCCCGGAACATTTTCTGTCAGTAACCAACGCAGGATATCCCCCCAGTCTTCATAACGGGGAAGGGATACTTTAGGGATTTGAAGTTTGGACAGCGACTCATAGAACAAAGGTTGTTTGATCTCTTTGTCCCTTACCTTATACACAAAAAACTCCTGTTTGTATTTGAGCTTTGTGTCCGGCCATTGGCGCAGTAATCTCCTGCATTCTCCGTCCAGTTGTTCTTCGAGATGCTGATAAATATCCTGTAATGCATCTCCAATATTTTCTGTTGCCGGAATATCTTTAATCAGCTTCTGTTCTTTAGAGAGTTGGATCACACCCTGAAGCTGGTATAATTTCCTGGCAATGGTACTTTGTTTTTCTACCCATTCGTTGTAAGTCTGACTGGCTTCGGCAATCTCTGCGAGATATCTTGTTCTGTCTGGCGGAATGATATAAATCTTTTCTGACTGCTCTGAGGTCAGTTCCATTTGTGCATTGAAATCCACTTTGGTTTTCTCTTTGATCTTGTCCATCAGGGCAGTAAAGAGGTTGTTCATTCCAGGATCGTTGAACTGAGATGCCATCGTTCCAAAAACCGGAATCGTATCGTCTTTGGCGTCAAAAAGATTATGGTTGCGTTTGTATTGCTTGCGAACATCGCGTAATGCATCCAATGCGCCTCGTTTGTCGAATTTATTGATGGCAACAAGATCCGCGAAATCAAGCATGTCAATCTTTTCCAACTGCGTTGCAGCTCCAAACTCAGGAGTCATCACATATAGGGAAACATCACAATGTTCTGTGATTTCTGTATCCGACTGGCCGATTCCGGAAGTTTCCACAATGATCAGGTCGTAACCGGCAGCTTTACAGATGTCTATACTTTCCTGTACATTTTTAGATAAGGCCAGATTGGCTTGTCTCGTGGCCAGGGAACGCATATAAATCCTTGGGTTATTAATGGCATTCATGCGGATTCTATCGCCCAGTAAAGCACCTCCTGTTTTACGTTTGGAGGGGTCTACGGAGATGATTGCCATGGTTTTATCTTTTACTTCGATCAGGAAGCGCCTTACGAGTTCATCTACCAGAGAAGATTTACCGGATCCTCCTGTTCCTGTAATTCCAAGTACCGGAGCCTGGCTTTTAATCGTGAGTTTCTTGAGCTCATCTACAAATGCCTGTGCACCTTCCGGATCATTTTCTGCAACAGTAATCGCGGAAGCAATGCTCTTTACATTCTTTTGAGGAATGGTTTTAAGCTCTCCGTTAAGCGTGGTTGTCGTGATGTAATCCGTTTGTTCCAGCATGTTATTGATCATGCCTTGCAAGCCCATTTTACGTCCGTCATCAGGAGAATAGATCCTGGTGATGCCATATGCCTGTAACTCTGCAATCTCGGAAGGGAGGATCACTCCGCCACCGCCACCAAAGATCTTGATATGGGAAGCACCACGTTCCTGTAACAGGTCGTACATGTATTTAAAATATTCGATGTGCCCGCCCTGGTAAGAAGTCATGGCAATACCTTGCACATCTTCCTGAATGGCACAATTTACCACCTCGTCTACAGATCGGTTATGCCCAAGGTGTATGACCTCAGCTCCCGAAGACTGAAGGATCCGACGCATGATATTGATCGTTGCATCGTGTCCGTCAAATAGTGCTGCAGCGGTAACAAAACGTATTTTATGTTTGGGCTTATAGATTTCAATTTTCTCCATAGGATGGTTTTATAATTGGTAGGTAAAGGTAACAAAAACTGAGCGTAGGGTGGTTAAAATAGCCAAATCAATACAATGGCATGATGCATAAAAAAAGCTCCCCTGAATCTTGTTCAGGGGAGCTTTTCTTTCTTTTGAATTGGTTTACTGATGAGTAAGCTCTGTGATCGGCTCTCCGACACAGCCGCTTGGCATCTGTATGTGTAACATCGCCGCCAAAGTTGCTGCGATATCAGTCATGTAATGTGTTTTATTGGTTTTTCCTGGTTTTACATTCCATCCCATGAATACACAAGGAATATGGGAATCGTAAGGGTTCCATGAACCATGAGTGGTACCTGTTTTGCTGCTGCTATCGAAATAGTTGGGCTGAAGGATAAAATAGACATCTCCGCTTCTTTTGGCATTGTATCCATTGGTGATCCTGGTTTTGATGGGTTCAGGCAAGGTGCTTGCACCAACTTTATTCAGGTCTACTGCATTTACAAAACCATTTTGAGTTTTTAGGAATTCAATGCTGAAAGCTTTAACGGCGTCAAAATCAAGTTTTGCATTCTCTATATTTTTATGGTTGAAATAGAGTTGGTTATTCATGGATTTGATGATCGCCTGTTTGATGCCAAACTTCGCTTCCAGGCGTGTATTCAGTTCTTTTACAACCGGGCTGTCGTCAATTGTTCCACCAGGTAATTTGTTCTCTGCCATGAATCCCGGTACATGCGCTGCACCATGATCTGCAGATAAAAAGAACAGGTAATTTCCTTTACCTACTTTGCTGTCCAGGTAGTCAAAAAATTCTGCCAGGTCTTTGTCTAATCTAAGGTAAGTATCTTCTGCTTCGATAGAATTCGGACCATACATATGTCCTACGTAATCCGTAGAAGAGCAGCTTACTGCAAGAAAATCAGTGATGTTGTCCTTACCCAGGTCT
The DNA here is from genome assembly GCF_900103665.1 of Pedobacter steynii. Lineage (GTDB taxonomy): Bacteria > Bacteroidota > Bacteroidia > Sphingobacteriales > Sphingobacteriaceae > Pedobacter > Pedobacter steynii. The sequence goes on along the minus strand of NZ_FNGY01000003.1, from coordinate 965,148 downwards.
TCAGAGAGGATGGCCAGTTTAGCCAGGTCTAAAGTCATGGTATTTCCATAAGGCGTACTTTTGATCATCTCAAAATTCTTTCCTGCATATAGTTTCAAAGGATGTGGGAAAACAGGGCTTTGTTCGCCTCTTGCTTTTCCTTCGTAAGACTTATCATCTGCTGTACTCTGAGTATAAGTTTCGACCGGGTAAAGTGTAGGCCAGTTTTTCTCATAAAACTTGTTTACCAGTTTTATTTTATTGTAATCTTCTACCCATGAAGGGAGTTTAGTCATGTAAAAGGTACTCGTAATCCAGTCGCCGGTTTGTCCGTCGAACCAATACGCTGCATTGGCTGAGTGTCCGGCAGGAAGGATGGATCCACGGTCTTTCAGAGAGATTCCGATTACTTTGCCCTGGAAATTAGTCGCCAGACGAAGTTCATCAGTTATAGTGGTGGTTAACATGTTTTTTGGTGACATTACCCCTGCCATTGTCGTACTTCCCACACTGGTTACAGAAGTATCTTCCGCGCAATATACATTGCGGCCTAACTGAGGATCATACCAGTCGTTACCAATAATTCCATTGATGGCAGGAACAGAGCCGGTATAAATACTGGCATGTCCGCACGCGGTATAAGTAGGGGTATAAGGAATAAAAGTATTTTCGGCAGAGAAACCTTCATTGATGAGTCTTTTAAAGCCTCCTGAACCATATCTGCTGTAATAACGGTAGAGATAATCCCATCTCATTTGATCTATGACCATACCAACTACCAGTTTAGGTCTGTTGATGGAAGCAGGGAAGTCTTTTTTTGCAACGGCAGCTGTCTTTTTTTGTGCCATAGATACACTACAGGTAACAAGCAGTGCAGAAAATAACAGGTAAATTCTTTTCATTGAGTTGTGTGTATTAAGAATTTTTAAAGGTAGTTAATCCATGTAACTAATGAATTGACTGTAATGTAAAGATTTTATAGGACTTCTGCCACGACAAAGGTGCTCCCACCTACGAAGACCATATCGTTGGAATCGGCATTGTCTTTTGCCGCATGAAAAGCGAACTGAACAGTTGGAAAGACATCTCCAATCAGTCCGTATTGCTTTGCTTCCTGTGCAAGTTCAGCAGCAGGGAGGGCCCTTTCCAGTTCAGGCTGACAAAAATAGTAATGTGCATCCTTTGGCAGTAATTTCAATACGCCACTGATGTCTTTGTCTTTCACCATTCCGATAACGATGTGTAGCTGATCGTGAGGAGTGTCGTTGATGTTCTGTACCACCTCAGTGATTCCACCGATATTATGCCCGGTATCACAGATGATCAATGGATTTTCTCCCAGGGTTTGCCACCTGCCTTGAAGGCCTGTTAGTCCTTTCACATCTTTTAAAGCGGCATAAAGTGCCTCCTCATCGATCTGATAACCCTTTTCTTTTAAAATTTGTACAGACTGGATCACCGTCAGGATATTTTTCCTTTGATAAGATCCGTTCAGGTCTAATTCCAGATGCTGGTATAAAGGCGTATTCCCTGATAAGACGTCTGCATTCAGGTATTTCTCCTTTTTTATAAGATTCGTAATGTGCAGTTCCTGATCTGCAAAAGTTATCCGGCTATTGGTTTCCGTCGCCTTTTGAATAAATACGGACTTGGTTTCTTCCTGTTGTTCTCCGATCACTACCGGAATTCCAGGCTTAATAATGCCTGCTTTTTCCTTCGCAATTTCGGGTAGGGTAGTTCCCAGGATATTGGTATGGTCCAGACTGATATTGGTGATCACCGAAAGTTCCGGTGTAATGATATTCGTAGAATCTAACCTGCCACCCAGTCCTACTTCGATGATGGCGATGTCTACCTGCTCTTTCGCAAAATAGGAGAAGGCCATGGCGACAGTCACCTCAAAAAATGAAGGGTTGATTTCTTCCATGATGTCTCGTTGCTGTGCGACAAAATCAGTGACGAAATTTTCTGTGATCATTTCTCCGTTGATACGGATGCGTTCTCTGAAATCTTTAAGATGGGGAGAAGTATAGAGTCCTGTTTTATATCCTGCCTGTTGCAGGATCGCGGCGAGCATGTGTGAGGTGGAACCTTTTCCATTGGTTCCACCGACATGTATGGTTTTGAATTTATGCTGAGGGTTTCCCAGTTTCTCGCACATGGCGATGGTGTTGTGCAGGTCTTTTTTGAAGGCTACTGCGCCAACACGGGTAAACATAGGCAGTTTACCGTACAGATAATCCAGAGTTTGTTTATAGTTCATTTTGGAGTTCCAAAACAGGTAGGTTATTTCACTTTAAAGTTGAATACTACCACTCCGATTTGAACATCAGGGGCAGATTCAGATTGGGTCAGACGTGCACCCATTACGGCTTCTTTACACTTTTGCCATAGCTCTCTGTCGTTCAGGGTAGTCCCTTTCACTCCGGGAGTTGCGTCAATCACGATACCACTTTTATTGATCTTTATCCTTACTGCAATTTTTCCGGTCTTTTGCCCGTCATCCTGAGGGGTGACCAGGTTCGTAAACTTTCTGAGTGCAATCGGGGTTTCGCCAAATCCGGAGCCACCTTCGCCATAGTTGTTGGCCAATGGATCTCCATCTTTGTCGCCCTGATTTCCCGGGGTAGTACCCGTTCCATCACCACCACCTGTACCTTTATTGGCTTTGCCTTTATACAAAGCATTTTGATTGATGACAGGTTTTGCCGGCTTAGTCTCTGTTGTTGCTGTAGGTGCAGTATTTTTATTGCTGCTTTTCGTGTTTACACTAACTGCTTCTTCTGTACTTTGGGTAACGATCTCTTTGGTACTGTTCTGATTGGTCGGCGTCTCTTTGGTTGGTTCTTTTGGAACCACCTTATCCGGTGGTTTATTGTTGGCATTCGGATCTGCAGAAGGTTCTTCTATACTCGTATAGTCTGTTCCCATTCCGGTCACCGATGTACCATAATTGACCACAATTCCTCCCATACCGGCCTCTACAGGAGGCTGGAATGTTCCTATCGCGATGAAGAAACTCAGGGCGATGAGGAAAATCATAATACCAGTAGAGATGGCTACTGCTTTAGGATAATTGTTTTCTTCCTTAGGGTACATCATTATTTCTTAGGTTCTACAGCGAGTACAACTTTCAGTTTTAACTTGTTGGCGATATCAAAAACCAGCATGGTATTTTCGATGGAAACTCCTCTGGCCACATAAAGTACAATGGTCAGATCCGGCGATGCTTTCTGATAAGTCTCAATTGCCGCCTGGATGTTTTCCAGCGTTGTCGGTTGCTTGTCTACAAAATAATTCAGCTTTTCATCTATAGATACCGTAACGGTTTTCTGAGCCGAAGATTGTTGTCCTGATTCTGATCTGGGTAACAACAGCTTCACTACCTGTGGATTAACTACGGCAGAGGCCAGTAGGAAAAACAGCAGGAGGAAGAACATGATGTCGTTCAATGCAGAAGTATGAACCTCTACAGTTCCCTTATTTCTTTTGCGTAGATTCATTATTTACCTGGCTCCTCTAATAGATCAATAAACTCAATAGCATCAGTTTCCATTCTTAGTATGATGCGCTCTACCATCATATTCAGGATATGATATAATACATAAGCGATAATACCGATGATCAGACCTGTAGCAGAAGTGATCATTTTAGTATATAAACCTCCGGATATCGTTCCGATCTCAATAGCACCTTTGATAGACACATCATGGAAAATGGTAATTACCCCAATAATGGTACCAACGAAACCAAGCATAGGTGCAATACCGGCAATAATTCCAAGTACACCAATGTTTTTCTCCAGTTTGGATACTTCCAGCTTTCCATTGTTTTCAATAGCAGCTTCAATATCTTTAATCGGACGGCCAATACGTTTTAGCCCTTTTTCCAACATTCTGGCTAAAGGAGAGTTGTTGTTCTTACATAAAGCAATCGCGTTGTCCAACCGGCCGTCGTGGATATATTGTTTAATCTGAAGCATCAGGTTAGATTCTGTTTTAGAAGCTTTTCTGATGGTCAGGTATCTTTCAACAAAAATGACTAGTCCTAAAAAAGCAAGGAAAGCCAGGGGAAGCATTACCCATCCACCTTTTAACAGCAGGTCGATAAAGTGTAATTCCGGTGGTGCTGCAGCGAGTGCCTGAGTGGCGTTGTTAGCGGTATCAGCAATTTGTTTCAGGCTATCAGTAGCACCCTGTATTAATGCGATCATAATTTATAATGGTTTATTTGTGTGTATGTATGTGTCTTTAATACCTAACTTCTTTTCTAATTTTGGTCTTTCCTGATGAGCGGTGTTGTAGTCTTTAAACGAGCCAATGCTGAGCTTTATTATTTTCCTGCCATTGGTAGGAGGGATGGCTTTCGCTGTAATTCCCAAAGATTTCATATTGGCAATAAAGCGTTCTGCTTCCTTCTGACTGGTTACGGAAGAACCTATAACCTCATAAGTCGTTCCCGTTTCTACAGCAGGAGGTGTTGTTGCAGTAGTTGTCGGTGTTACCGGGATTGTTGTTTCCGGTTTTGGGACCACAGGCTTTGCAGCAGCAGGTTTTGTGATTGCTGAGCTGTCTTTTTTAGTAGTATCTTTTATGGGTAGTACTTTCTCTGAACTTCTTTTAAGGCTGTCCGCTTTTGCAAGGGAATCTGCTGTTAATTTAGCATCCTGCACACTCGGACCTGATTCTACAGGTAAGGCGGTAGTGCTTTCTCCTCTTTTCAGAATGGGATCAAAAAGATCGGGGCGGATGAAGTAAGCAGCCGCAAGTCCGATAAGAATCAGCAATAGGGCAATCAGGATTTTTAAATAAACAGGTGTTTTAGCTTTGTCTGAATATTCTCCGTCAGAATTGTAGAATCCAGTTTCTGTAATTTGTTCCCTTTCTACCAGTTGTTCCGGTACCGGAGTTGGACGGGGCTCAAAAACAGCCCTGTTAGGTTGTGCATAAGCATCGTTGATGGTCGTTGGAACAACCGTTTCAATTACGGGTTGTTCTACTGGTTTTTTAGGAAGTTCAACTTCTGCGATTTCTTCATAGACAGGTTGATCATCAGCGATAGCTAAAGGTTGAATTTCTTCTTCGACCTCGTATACTTCTGTTACAGGAAGTTCTTCTGCAGGTTTTTCTTCTATTGCAGGAATTTCGATAGGAGGAGCTTCGGTTGCAACGACCTCATCAACACGCTCAGAAAGCGCTTGTTGTTCTGCAGGGTTAAGTGAAGGAATTTCTTCTTCTCTAAGATCTGCATTGCTGTTCTCCAATTCCAGTTGTTCTTCAGTGACCTGATGTATATCGCGCTCCTCGTTGAGTACTTCTTCTTCAGACTGAAGATCTGTGATCACCGGTTCTGTGGAATAAGGCAGGATTTCTTCCGGCTCAGCCACCAATTCGGCTTCTTCTTTGACTGGCGGTAAACCGTAAAAATCAAAACCGAAGTTTTGATCATTTACAGGTTTAAAGCTTAATGTTTCCGGGGAGCCATATAAAGTACCCAGGGGATAAAAACTGGCTTCCTCATGTTCCTCTAATTGTTTCTTTATTTCATCCGAAAACTGATCCACATAATAGGTGGCAGCATCCGGGGATATATTTCTTTTTTTGCAGATATGGGCAATTAACAGTGTTTGCTCTCTTACTTCAGAACTGAAATCCAGTACATAGCTGGGAGGTAGAAACGAATGTGTTTCCGCATCATACCTTCCCGGTGATTTCTTTTTATAGATCGTTCCAAGTCCGGGGATCCCAACCTCTTTACGGGTTTTAATAAGCTCTGTAAGATACGCTAGCATGTCCATTCTGGTAAAATTAAATTTTAATTCTATATCAACCAATTAATAATTGAAAACCGCTTAGAAGGAGTACGTTAAACCTCCGAAAATATTGGTTCCAATTGTTGGATAATACAGGTATCTGCTATACGAGGTATTCAACAGATTGTTTGCTCTTACAAAAGCAGAGAATTTGTTGTTGATTTTATAGCTGGCACCAACACCAAGATCTACAAAAGCTTTCACACTTTCTACGGTTTCAATAGAACGGTTAGGAATTAGATAGGGACTAGCTGGTGCGGCAGTATAAACTTTTGCTTTGCTGGCATCCTGAATGGCTACAGATGCATTTAATCCAATCTTATCCGTGATGTTGAATAATAAGTCTGAGCTGATTCTCATCTGTGGCTTAAACCAGCTTGCGGTTTCCTGAGCCGGTTTATAGTCTTCAAAGTTCAGTTTTCCAGTCCATTTCAGGGAATTGCTCACTTGTACAGAAATTTCACCTTCAAGTCCTGTCATCGTTGTTGATCCGAAATCATAAATCACATCAAAACGGGTAGGGTTTGCAAAGTTGTTTACGAAAAGCGGCATATCAGAGATTTTCTTGTGGTAAACCCTTGCTTTATAACCAAAGCCCGGACCACCGGTTCCTTTGATACCTGCGCTGAAACCTAATTTTTCTACTGAATTTCTGATTTGAATATTCGAGTTCAGGAATGGGTTTTCATCTGTAAACTGTTTTAGTGAATTGCGGTTCACATCACCTTTCACCTCAGCGAACAATTGCAGGTAGTCTGGGATTAAGGTCAGGTCTGCAGTAATCGCAGGGAAAATTCTGCTTTTTGAAAAAGCGCCAAATTCCTGTACGAAATTAATACCTGCATTGATCTTTACCCCATTTGCCTGAAGTCTGATGTATGGATTTAATTTTAATACGTTATTTCCAACACTCACCAGGGCATCTTTGGTATTTCCAAATTCTGCAGAAGCAGCAAGGCCAAGATTAAAACTGCTGATTCTTTTGTTTACGTAACCGTTTAGCACGATAGAGTTTTCTTTTGCAGCGTATTTATCGTTCCATAGATATCCGTTTAGTTTTACGGCATAGCTCAGTGCATCAGGATCGTCTGTATACTTATTTACGATTTCTCCTTCTGCTTCGATGAAGCTCAGCGTTTGTCTGTCCGGATTCAGGTTAAGTTCTGGTTTCGCAGGATTAAAGCCATAGAAGAACAATCCGTTTCTCTGGTAATTGATGCGGCCACTCATGGTCACCTGATCACCGATACTTCTTCCAAAGACACTCAGTTGTTGTTGGTTTACCTCTTGTCCGGCAAGCTTTCCTTTTTGTCCGAAATGCTTAAAGAAAGCACCCGCCTGTAAGGCTTCATCTCTGCCCAGGTTGATGTAGGCTTCTCCTAAGATCGTGGTACGGATTCCAAAACCACCTTTCACATAATTGTTGATCAGTTCTGTTTCTCTTTCCTTGGCGACTTGTTCTGCCTGTAATTTATTGATATCTGAGTTTAGTTCCAGTTTCCTGTCGGTCAGGCTATAATTGAATTTTGCTTTATATGTTTTTACCGTATTCAGGTCCGGGCTTCTTCTCAGTTTTACGGCTTCTGCCAAAACTGGTTTATAAGGCCTTACGACTTCAATCTCTTCTGTTACGGCTTTCTCTTCAGTTTTCTTTTCATTAGTCTTGGTATCCTGAGCCAATGTGCTCAGCGTTCCGGCAGTAATAAAAAACAGGGTGGTATATATTAATTTCGTCAATCTCATCGTGCTTGTCTTATTTAATTTTTTGTAATTTATCCTTAGCAGTCTGGACAATTTCGTCCTTGCCTTCATAATTGTCTATAAGGCTAAGGAGCGTGCTTTTAGCTTGTAGATTGTCTTTTAATGCAACGTAGTTGTCTGCTAACAGTAGGAAAGATTTAGCCACCCAATAATCATAAGATGATAAGTTATTGATCAGGTCAAAACAGGTTTTTGTAGAAGTTTTATATTCCCTTTTTGCATATTGAATTGCAGCGATATTATATTTTGCTTCCGCGGCAGCAAGTGTTTTTGTTTTCTCTACCACCATGTTGAATGATTTAACAGCAAGGGTAGTATCTGCTTTTGCTAAATAAGCTTTTCCTGCATACAGTTCAGAGCTGCTTTTTTCTTCCTGCGAAGACTTATCAGACTCTTTGATCAGTGCTACGTATTTAATCACATCATCAGGCATGTTTAAAGCGCTGTAAGCTTTCAACAGGTTATTGATGGCATAAGTATAGTGCACTTTATAATCTGCGGTTGTTTCCAGCCTTTTCAGGTATACAATGGCCTCATTGTATTTCTTCTGATCCAGGAATAATTTGGAAATAGAAACTAAGGAACGTTCTGTATAGTCACTGGTCCAGTCGTTTAAGATAAACTCATAGTCTGGAATTGCTTCATCCGGTCTTCCTAATTTCACTAAAGATTCTGCTCTGATAAATTTAGCCTCTTTGGTATGAATGGCTTTAGGGAACTTGTCAAAATAAGCATTGATGGCTTCAAAAGCTCCTTTGGCATCACCTTTCAGGTAACGGTTATTTGCAGCGGTAAAGATGATGTTGTCTTGTTCAGCCAGAGAAAAATCTCCGATTGGGGTGGTCTTGGCATAACTGATAAAACCTTCTGAATCTCCTTTGTCTACGTAAATGTTCTTGATGGATTCCAAAGCCTGTTTGGCCTCTTCACTACTTCCATAATCGGCAATCACCTTTTTGAATGTCTCTGCAGCGGCATCGTCCTGATCCTGGTTGTATTGCACCAATCCGATGGTGACCAATGCACGTGGCACATAACTGCTACGTGGATATTGGCTGATCAGGGAAGTCAAATCTGTTTTTGATTTATCCAGATCTCCTTTATTGAAATAGGTATAGGCAGTTTCAAAACCAGCATCATCTGCATAATTGGAAGCAGGGAATTGCTTTAATAAACTCTGCATGGTATTGATCTTTGCATCGTTTTGGTTTTCGAGACCCTGGATCATTCCACGTTGAAAAAGGGCATAATCTTCTCCGGTAGATTTTGAGGCAATGATCTTATTGTAATTTTCTAAGGCATTGCCATAGCTTTTATTCACAAAATAGGAATCCGCTAACCTGATGGTCGCATCTGTTATCGTTTTCTGGTCTTTATCATTTCCTTTCAGGAAGCGCTCAAAATAGGTCGCTGCTTTTCCGTAACGTTCATCTTCAAAAGCCGCATAAGCCAAAGCATAATTGGCGAAATTGTAAACTTCGGTTTTGTCTGCCCCCGGCATGTCAAGGAATAGCTCAAAGTTTTTCACCGCCTCTCCGAATTTTCTCAATTCATAACTCGCTTCGGCTTTCCAATAAGTACTTAAAGCATGAATTTCTTTATCCTCAGGGAACTTCTCTGAACGTAAGAACATGGACAAGGCATTAGGGAAGGCCCTTTCATTATAGAATTCAAGTCCTCTGAAATAGGTTACTTTCTGGTAAGCTTCTTTTGCCTCCGGCGATTTATCCGGAATAGGTTCCAGAATATCAATTGCTGCCTGGTAGTTTTTACTCGTTAACAAGATCTCACCCAATAAGGTTTTAGCTTCATTGGCTTTCCTTGATTTCGGGAATTGCTTTAAGAAATTCTGAGTAGATTCTAAGGCCTGCTGATTGAAATCCAGCTCATAGCTTAACCTTGCATAGTTGATCCATGCCTCTTCCTGTATGAATTTATCAAAGTCAAGCCTTGAAGACCTGAAAAAGGCACTGCGTGCTTTTTCTTTGTTTTTCAACTGAATGAAGGAACGACCCAGGGTATACATCCCGCTTTGCAGGTATACATCATCTGTATCTAGTTTTTCCAGGATAGCTACGGATTCCTGGTATCTTTTCAGGTGAAACAGGGAATATCCATACTGGTAGATAAACAGGTTATTCTTTACCTCTGATTTGTCTTTTGCATAATATTCACTGAAATATTTCTCTGCATTAGTATAATCCGATTTAGCAAAATAAGAGGCTGCGATTAAGCTCAGCATTTCTGCTTCATACTGTTGCTTTGATGTTTTTAAAATTGGAATCGCATAGGAAATCACATCATCATAACGCTCATCCAGGTAGTACATTGAAGTGATGTAATAAGGATAACTGGCTTCATATGTTGGCGAACCTTTTAATTTTTCAAAGTTTGCCAATGCTGTTTTATACTCCTTGTTCAGGTAATTGATGTAAGCAAAATAGTAAGTTGCGCTTTCCTGATATGGGGATTTTTCTTTTTTTACGATCTCAAAAAGAGGTTCGGCTTTCTCCGTATTTTTCAACATGAAATAAGCATAACCTTGTTTGAACTGATATTCTAAACGTTGTTTTCCGGAAAGGGTAGAAGGGTCTGTTTTTTCAAACCAATCCAAAGCTTTCTGATAGTTTTCCTGAGCAAAATAGGATTTACCGACATGAAAATAGGCCAGTTTGGTATTTGCGTTCAGTGGGTAATCTTTGATGAAATTCTGGAACAGGCTTTCTGCATCATTATTTCCAAGTTCCAATGCGCAAACGGCAGCATAGAACTTTGCATTTTCTTTAAGAAGGGATAATTCTGAGTTACTTTCCTGTTGAGCACCTGGTTTTTGTCTGGCTTGTTCTACCAACCTAAATTGTTGTGCTGCTGCGATGTACTTTTCATTGTCCAGTAACTCCAGACCGGTTCGGTAATTCTGATTTAAGTTGACTAGTATGCTGGACTGCGCATAACTAGACGTAAAGCTACCTGCTAATAATAGCGGAATAAAAAGGTATTTTTTCTGCATCTGGTTTCAAATATGGTTGGTACTAATATAAAAATAGTATTATGTCTTATTAACATAAGAAATTAACAACTGTTGATAACACTGGTTTAACGAAAAGAAAACGAGATTGGTATAAAAAACTTGCCGGAGATTTTAATCTCTCTGAGAAGCCAGCAGATAAAGTACAGCCATCCTTACAGCAACACCATTTTCCACCTGTTCAAGGATGATGGATTGTTTGCTATCGGCAACATCACTGGTGATCTCCACGCCACGGTTAATCGGGCCAGGGTGCATTACAATGATCTCTTTATCTAAGTTGTCCAGGATTTGCTTGTTCAAGCCGTACATCATGGCGTATTCCCTTAGGGAAGGGAAATATTTGATATCTTGTCTTTCCAGCTGGATGCGTAGCATATTGGCTACATCACACCAGTTTAAAGCTTTAATCAGGTTGTGTTCTACCTTTACTCCCAAACTTTCAATGTGTTTAGGAATCAGGGTGGTAGGGCCGCATACCATCACTTCTGCACCCAGTTTTTGCAGGCATAGAATGTTGGATATCGCTACCCTGGAGTGTAAAATATCACCTACAATCACCACTTTTTTACCAGCTACATCACCCAGTTTCTGGCGGATAGAGAAAGCATCTAAAAGGGCTTGTGTTGGATGTTCATGTGCGCCGTCTCCGGCGTTTACGATCTGTGCATTAATGTGCTTGCTCAGAAACTGGCCCGCTCCGGCATAGGGGTGTCTCATGACCACCATATCCACCTTCATGGCAAGAATGTTGTTTACGGTGTCAATCAGCGTTTCTCCCTTACTCACTGAAGAAGAGGAAGCTGCAAAATTGATCGTATCTGCAGAAAGTCTTTTTTCTGCCAGCTCAAAAGAAAGCTTGGTACGGGTAGAATTCTCAAAGAAGATATTGGCAATGGTGATGTCTCTCAGGGAAGGCACTTTTTTTATAGGCCTGTTGATCACATCTTTAAAATTATCTGCAGTTTCTAAGATCAATTCGATATCATTTCGGTTAATATCTTTGATACCTAAAAGATGTCGGGTCGATAATTTGTCTGCTGCCATGTTATTTATTGCTTTCTGATATTAAGATTACTTTGTCTTCTCCTTCTGTTTCTTTCCAGCTCACCCTTACCTGTTGTGAGTTTAAGCTGTCTACCTGCTGGCCGATATAATCGGGCTCGATAGGCAGATGCCTTGAAAAACGCCTGTCGATCAAGACCATCAATTCTACCCGTTCTGGTCGTCCGTAAGCCAATAATGCATCCATAGCGGCACGTATTGTACGTCCGGTCCAGAGTACATCATCAATCAGGATTACGTTCTTTCCTTCGATAATAAAATCTATGGTATTGCTGTTTGCAGAAACGATTCCGTCTTTCCTTCTGAAATCATCACGGAAAAAGGTAATGTCTAAATTGCCTTTTTTGATGGTACCTTTCTTAAGGATTTGGGAGAGTTCGGTCTGTACTCTATCGGCAAAGTAGCTGCCTCTTGGCTGAATGCCAATTAAAACAGTATTTGAAAAATCGTTATGGTTCTCAATTAATTGATGACAAAGTCTCTTAATTGTGATCTGGAATTTTTGACCGTCTAGCAGGGTTCTCTTTTGCATTGACTAAAGGATTGGCCAAATATAGGAAAATGTTTCAATTCTGTAAAGTTGAATGTGGATTTATTCCCGCTGAATTCTGAATTGTATTGATTTTAAAAGACATAAAACTTTTAACTGGCTTATTTATAAAACTATAGACAGAAGCTCCGGATTTAAAATTTATATTTGTATAAATCCAATATCAGGGACTATTAAGAGGAAAACAAGCAAATGAATGAAGATAGAGATCATGGGGTAATTTTTTTTGATGGCGTCTGCAATTTGTGTAATCATTCTGTGCAGTTTATCATTAAGAGAGACCATAAAGATTACTTTCGTTTTGCAGCTTTACAAAGTGACATTGCAACGCAAAAATTGTCTGACTTTGATTTCAATGCGGAAGATTTGAAAACGATCATTCTTTTGGAAGGCGGTAAGGTTTACCTCCGTTCTACTGCCGCACTTCGCATTGCCAGACAGCTGAGCGGAGGCTGGTCCATGTGGTACGGATTTATCATTATCCCTGCATTTATCAGGGATTTCGTCTATAAGCTTATTGCCAATAACAGGTACCGGATTTGGGGAAAGACAGAAAGCTGTATGGTTCCTTCCCCGGAACTCAAAGCAAAATTCCTGTAATTATTTAGGGATACAGCATGTCTACAAGACAAGAGCTCAGATTGAACGTGAAATGGATCACTATTCCGTACCACAAGGTATTTTCCTTGATCCTGATGTACGCCAGTAATACGGCAAATGGCAATAGCCAAAAGAAGGATACCAGAGAAAAGTGGATTAGAAAAAACAGAATAGAGCTGATGTATATTGCTTCCTTCCTGTCGACAACATGGAGTAGTTTTTGCATCAGGTAGCCCCGGTAGGCTAATTCCTCAAAGATGGCCGGAAGTACAGCAATGGAAAGAACCATCAGGTAGTTCCCATAAGGATGATATTGGTATAGGGTATAGTTATTCGATTCTTCGGGACTTACCGTTTTGTTTAGGTAAAAAACCAGTACCTGAACAATCAGGGAGCAGAGCACTGCAAGTACAATGCAAGCACCTAATTTCCAGAAGGAAAAACTTTTCCATCTTAATAAATGCCTGATGTTTTCCCAGTCGGAGCCGACAAAAAACAAAGTGGTGATGGCCGCCAGTGCCTGGAAGTAGAAAAGAATTTCCATTGTTTGCTTTTCTACCATTAATGCTGTCGCACAAATCATAATTTCCAGGAGGAAGAATAAACCAATGCCCTGAAGATGAGACCATTTTTTTGAATGTACGTTGATCTCCTCCATATTTTGGGGAGTACCGCAGGCAGCGCAGAATTTATGACCTCCGGTTATGGGCTGTTCACAATTGGCGCAATATAAAGGAGTTGGGGCCTGGTCCTCCAATTAAACGAGGTTGAGCTCTTTCCTTATTTTGTCCCGGTCGATCACAGACTTAATACCTTTTACGAGGTATACAATAATGATCACCTTTACTATAATTCCTGAGAATATGGTGAGTGGGTCGAAAAGCGCGTTCAGAATATGGATGATTAAATAAAGTGACAGTCCGGAAATCAGCGCTGTTGAAGCCCTCGTTTTCCCCCAAACGGCGAGGCCCAAAAAAGCAGCGGATAAAATAATGGTGGTAATTACCGTGAAGGAGATGTCTTCGTCCGGTGCCGGTTTAAATGCCACAAAAACTAAAGAGAATAGGGTGAGGCCGGAAATCCAATATAATGAATTGCGTGCTCTTTCTACTTTTTCATCGAGGTCAATCAGCTCAATCTCTTTTACATTTCTTTCTGAAATATAAAAATCCTGCTCCTGTTGTGTTCCTTGTAAAGGAAAGCCACAAGCTTTACAAAAAGCATCTACTGCATCGTATTTAACTGCGCAGCAGTCACAATAACTTATATTTTCATTTTCCATTAAAAGAGCATTTGTTTAGTGTAAATATATAATTGTAACGGGAAATTAGGAAACTTTTAAGGGAGAACTTAATTCTCCCAATATCTTTTGCTGTATTTTATTCCCATTTGGTCATACCTCCTGAGTTGCTGTTTTAACCTTTGTTGAAAACTGCTGTAATTACGTTTGGCTTTCGGGCTCCACAATACCTCACTTAAGGCATCCAGTCTTGGGAACAACATGTACTCTGCTTTAGCGGGATTGCCGATGTACTCCGACCAAAGGTTGCCTTGTGCTCCCCAGATGTATTTGCCTTCAGCAGGACTCAGCTCTGCAGGCACAGGCTCATAATTATAGACATTAACCAGAGGTAAGAACTTAGCTGCCGTAAGAGAATCATCTTTTAAACACTGCGCATGATTAAAGTACATGAAGTTTTCCGGGGTCATGATCACTTTATGCTTTTGTTTTGCCGCGGCAATTCCTCCCTTTTCTCCGCGCCAGCTCATCACTACTGCGTTAGGAGCAAGGCCGCCATCAAGGATTTCATCCCATCCAATGATGGTTTTTCCTTTGCTGTTCACAAACTTTTCTACCCTATGGATAAAATAACTTTGCAGTCCGATTTCATTTTTCAATCCTTTCTCTTTAATCAGTTGCTGGGAAAAGGCAGATTGCTTCCACCAGATCTTCGAACATTCATCTCCGCCAATATGGATGTAGGGAGAAGGGAAGAGGTTCATCACTTCAGTCAGCACTTCTTCGAGGAAAGTAAAGGTTTGCTCAGAAGGGAGTAATACATTATTGAATTTGTTGAAGATTCCCCAGGTTTCTGCGACTTTCTTCGGCAGCTTGGGAGTAGTGCTCAATTCCGGATAAGCCGCAAGGACAGCCATGCTATGTCCAGGCATTTCGATTTCCGGAATAATGGTAATGTACCGGTCTGCCGCATACCGGATCACTTCTTTCACTTCTTCCTGGGTATAGTAGCCACCATAACGAATGCCATCGTTTCCGGTTCCGGGATAAAGGCCGATAATGGAGCCATCTCTCCAGGCGCCAACTTCGGTTAACCTTGGGTGCTTTTTAATTTCTATACGCCATCCGTGGTCATCCGTCAGGTGCCAATGGAAATAATTGAGCTTGTGCATCGCGAGATAATCAATATACTTTTTGACAAAGCTGACCTCAAAAAAATGCCTGCTGACATCCAGGTGCATGCCCCGATAGGCAAAACGTGGATAGTCTGTAATCGTTACTGCCTGAACCTGTAAAGGAAATGCTTTGGCACTTGGAGGCAACAGCTGGATCAGGGTTTGTATGCCATAAAATATGCCGGCAGGAGAAGAGGAGTGAATGTTGACAGATTTACTGCTTACCGACAAAGCATACTGCTCTGGATTCGGATCCACCCCTTTGGTTAGGGTAAGATTGATTACATTTTTTCTGTTTAAATCAGGAAGCGTAGTTAGACTAAGATCAAGGTTATAGTATTTTTTGATATAGTTAATGAAGAAATCTGCAGCAGGTTTCAGCTTGCTGTCACTGATAAATAGCTGTGTGGTATGGTTATCGATAGAAAAGTTTTCCGATGCTTTTCCTGTCGTCATTTCCACAGGTTGTGGAATAAGCGAAGGAAGTTGTGCATGACTTACCTGGAACAACAGCAGGGTGCTGATGATACTGATTAAGATTCTCATAAAATGAATGGGGTATTGGTTTTAGGAAACAAAGTAACAAAAAAAAAGGCATCCCGGTTGGGGATGCCTTTAATATATCAGCTTTAAAGATTATTTAGCTTTGTTTTTGCTTTCTTCACCTTCCATCTGCTCTTTTAATTGAGCCAATACACCTAGATCGCCAAGAGTTGATTTCTCAACTGAATCTTTAACTTTCTTAACTGCACTGCTTGATGCTTTAGCTTCTTTTTTCTTAGTAGCTCTTTCTTCAGCAACAGCTTCAGCTTTAGCCTCTTCCCAGATACGGGCATGAGAAACAACGATACGTTTAGCATCTTTGTTAAACTCAATGATTTTGAAATCATTAGTTTCTTCAGCTTTGATAGTTGTTCCGTCTTCTTTAGCCATGTGTTTAGTTGGTACGAAACCTTCTACACCATATGGTAAAGCAATAACAGCACCTTTATCAGTTACTTTAACAACAGTTCCCTGGTGGATTGAATCTAACGTGAAGATAGTTTCAAAAGTATCCCAAGGGTTTTCTTCTAATTGTTTGTGACCTAAGCTTAATTTACGGCTTTCAACATCTAATTCAAGAACAACTACGTCTAATGTATCACCTACTTTAGTGAATTCGTTAGGGTGGTTAACTTTTTTAGACCAAGAAAGATCAGAGATATGGATTAATCCATCAATACCTTCTTCAATTTCTACGAATACACCGAAGTTAGTCATGTTTTTAACTACAGCAGTATGTTTGCTTCCGATAGGATATCTTTCAGCAACATTTTGCCAAGGATCCTGAGTTAATTGCTTAATACCTAAGCTCATTTTGCGTTCGTCTCTGTCTAAAGTTAATACTTCAGCTTCGATTTCATCGCTAACTTTCAAGAATTCTTGTGGGCTGCGTAAGTTTTGTGACCAAGACATTTCTGATACGTGGATTAAACCTTCAACACCAGGAATGATTTCTAAGAAAGCTCCGTAATCAGCAACAGTAACAATTTTACCTTTAACTTTAGATCCAACAGCTAAGTTAGTGTCTAAAGATTCCCAAGGGTGTGGAGTCAATTGTTTTAAACCTAATGCAATACGTTTTTTCTCGTCATCAAAGTCAAGAACTACAACGTTGATTTTCTCATCTAAGCTCAATACTTCTTTTGGATGCTCTATGCGGCCCCAAGAAATATCAGTGATGTGAAGTAAACCGTCAACTCCACCTAAATCGATGAATACACCGAAGTCAGTAATGTTTTTAACTGTTCCTTCTAATACCTGTCCTTTTTCAAGTTTAGATACGATTTCAACTTTTTGGCTTTCTAAATCGTCTTCGATTAAGATTTTATGAGAAACTACTACGTTTTTAAACTCATGGTTGATCTTAACAACTTTGAATTCCATTGTTTTACCCACGTATACATCGTAATCGCGGATAGGTTTGATGTCAATTTGTGAACCAGGTAAGAAAGCTTCAACACCCATGATGTCAACGATAAGACCACCTTTAGTACGGCTTTTAACAAATCCGTTGATGATTCTGTCATTGTCAAGAGCCTCATTGATAGACTCCCATGATCTTTGGGTTTTAGCTCTTTTACGAGATAAAATTAACTGACCATTCGCATCTTCCGGAGCTTCAACGAATACGTCAACTGTATCACCAATTTTCAAGTCAGGTGTATCACGGAACTCAGAAGTAGATACTAATCCGTCAGATTTAAATCCTACGTTTAATACTACATCTTTATTGTTGATAGACACAACAATACCGCTGATGATTTCACCTTGGTTGATTTGATTGAAAGTATCGGTATACATGTCTTCAAACTTTTTACGGTCTTCATCAGAATATTTTCCGAAAACTTTGTCATCTGCATCCCAGTCAAAATCCTGATCAGGGGTAGCTAATGATGATTTGATCTGTTCGATCGACACTGAATCAGCTTCTGACTCAATGGTTTCTTTCTCGGTCAGACGAGCGTCTGCACCTTGTAATTCGGCTTTTTTAGCCTCTAGTTCTTTTTCTGCTACTTGTTTTTTAGCCATTAAAATTTAATCTCCTTTTCCCGTGAGGGACGGCAAAGATAGAAATTAATTATTTTAAAGAAAAGAATTTTGTGATAAATGTTGTTGATTTAGAACAGATTGTCTACAAAACACGCGATTATCAGGATATCGGGAATAAAACCAGATAAAATTCCGGGTCAAATACCAGCATCAACATTTTGATCTTATGGAGCAGATAGCCAAAGTACTTTTGAAAGGCGCTCGTGAAATGAGAGGCATGTTTATAGTCCATCGCTTTTGCCTGCTCCATTTTGTATAGGTTCAGGTAACCATATACTAAGTAATTCCTTAAGTATTTAGACTAGTTCTTAATAATTGAGGAATTATACTAAATTTGCAAAAAACACAAGGCCTAAATGAAACAATCAACACCAAGATCTGCCTGGCAGATCACACGTAAACTTTTTAATGACATTCACTTATGGCTGGGATTAGCCAGTGGAATTATTGTCATTGTAGTTTGTCTCAGCGGAACACTTTATGTATTTAATACGGAAGTCAAAGAAATGTCAACTCCGGAGTTATATAAAGTAGGACATACAGCAGGAGCGGTGGCTTTACCTATTGAAGAACTTATTGGAAAAGTGAAAGCCAATACTGGCGGAAAAGTTGTTTCTGTAAAAATCCCTTCCGATCCTAACCGGACTTATCAGTTCATGGTGAAAATGAAAGAAGAGAAAAAAGAAGGAGAAGCCGCGAAGGCTCCGGCTAAAGAAGAAAAAGATAAAGAAGAAAAAGATAAAGCAGAGAAAGGGAAAGCTGGAAAAGATAAACCTGCTGAAGGAAAACGCCCCTCAGCTTTTGCCGTGAACCAATATACGGGAGAAGTGATCGGCAATATCTCAGAAACAAAAAGTACTGCCGCTTCTTTTATGAAGACCATGTTTAGTCTCCACCGATGGTTGCTTTTAGATAAAATCGAAAAGCCTGTTTTCGGAGAATTGGAAAACAGAAAATTAGGCAGTTATATTTCCGGTGCGGCAACGATCCTTTTTACACTTGGCGTCATCACAGGAATGGTCATCTGGTTCCCACAAAGATTGAAATCATGGAAACAGGGTTTAAAGGTGAGATGGAAAGGAAGTTGGAAAAGAACCAATCATGACCTGCACAATAGTCTGGGTTTTTACGCCTGCATCTTTTTATTCCTGATGGGCATCACAGGACCTCAATGGTCGTTCCCCTGGTATCGAGAGGCCTTGCGTAAAACATTAGGTACTTATCAGCCGGAAGGCTTTGAACCACCAAAAGATCCGGTTTCAGTGATTAAAGCGGGCACAGCCGGAGCGCCACTAAACATTGCAGATTATCTGAAAAAAGCAGATGCAGTGCTACCTTATCCCGGAGATTACAGCATTAGTCTGCCTAAAGATTCTATCTCAGCAATTGCCATCACAAAAAATAAGGTTGGTTTTTTTGCACCTTCGGCAGGAGATAAATTGTTATTAGATCAATACACAGCTGGGGTACTAAAAATAGAGGTATTTAAGGATAAACCATTTAATGAGCGCATCTCTGGCTCGATTAAAGCATTACATCTGGGAGATGTGTACGGTATGTTTACAAAAATCATTTATTTTCTTGCCTGTCTGATTGCCACAAGCTTACCCATTACCGGAACTTTGATCTGGTTGAATAAGATGAAGAAAAAGACTAAAAAAGTAAAACAGAAACCTGCTATGCAGCTTTCGGCTTAAACTTATCCCGATAATCTTTAGGAGTCATTCCGGAGTTTTTCTTAAAAAGCTGCCGGAATGTCTTTAAGTCATTATAACCGGAATGGAGCATGATTTCTAAAATGCTGAAATTGGTTTGTTCCAATAGTTTTTTGGCAGCTTCTATTCTGGTTTTCTGTAAATATTCGATCAGCGTATTTCCGGTAGCCTGTTTAAAACGACGTACAATATTACGTCTGCTGGATGGAATCTGCTGTAAGATATCCTCAATAGTGACTGCTTCTTTATAGGCATTTTCAATGCAAAGCTGTGTTTTAACAACCAGCTCATCGCCATGATCTTTAGCCGGATGAAAAGTCCCGAAATAACTTTGCTGTTCCCTGTTCATGTCGATCGCAAAAATCTTTGCAATATGAACGGCCAGATTACGGTTACAATAATTGTGAATGAGTGTCAGCATCAGATGAAAACTACTCGTTGCGCCCCCGCTGGTATAGATTCCTTTGTCAATGGTAACCACTTTATCAGGTTGAAAGTAAACATCCGGAAAACTGGAAGAGAAAGCCTGACTGGCATTGACATGAGTTGTGGCATTTTTGCCATTTAAAAGGCCACTGGCAGCCAGTAAAAATGCGCCTGTACAAAAACTAGCAAGTTCTGCTCCCTTTTTATATTGCTGTTGCATCCAGGGTAAAAACTCCAGATTGTTATGGATAGAAGAGTTGAGGTCTGCACCGTCAAATGCAGGGATTAAAACCAGGTCTTGTTGTCCGGATTCGTTTAAGGAAAGAGAGGAATACTTTTCAAAAGAAGCACCCTCATAAGCTGAACTTCCGTTCCGGATCAGATTGATCTTGAAGAAAGGAGCTTCTCCATTATTTTCATAATGACTGTTAACTGTATCGAACACGTCTAAAATTGCTGCGACACTAAGTAAACGGTATTTGTTGGTTAATAAAAGGCCTACCTGTACCATATCATGATCTCTTTATAAGATGCAAATTAAGAAAATTTGTCTCAAATACCCCCTCTTTTCTCTATTTTTAATTAATAGTAAAGCCTTGTTGGCCTGCGAATCACGTTTGTACTTTTGTTTCTTTTTCCTATCCCGGCAAATGATCAAAGCGGTGATGACATCATTATATCCGGAGCTATATTTTATAAGTCGTATCTCTTTTCTCTTCGGATAAGACCAGGAAACTCTGTACACTTCCTACATTGGGTAATTTAGACAACTGGCCACGCAGGAAATCATTATAACCTTTCATATCCGGGGATACAATCTTTAGGATAAAGTCGAAATTTCCAGTGATGTAATAACACTCTCTGACATCGTCAAAAAGAACAACTTCTCTTTGGAAAGCACTCAAAGCTTCCTCAGAATGGTCGTTCATCTGAATATGAGTATAAGAAATGATGCTGTTGCTACTCTTTTGTAAATCTACCAATGCCGTGTATCCCTTGATATAGCCATTTTGTTCGAGCCATTTTACCCTTTCAAAAATTGGAGAAACGCTTTTTCTCAACCTTCTTGCCAACTCCTTATGAGTCATTCTGGCATCTTCCTGTAACAGGCGTAAAATTCCAAGATGTGTAGGATCTAATTTAGACATTGTTCAGCGAATGAATTTCTAGCTTAGTGTATATTTTTATAACGTTATTCCGCTCAAATATAGTATTATTTATTTTTTATGAAACATTTGGCCCTTCCCGCATTAAGGATAGTGTACATAATACCTTAACTCTCTAAAAAATAGGATAGTAGGGAAATTATATTTTGCCTGATGGATGGATAATAATTGCCTACCAAAAATTGTATGGTTTGAAATAGTCAAAACAGAAAAATTTGCTGAATGTAGTGGAAAAATTAGATATCTGTTTTGACCTTCCGAACTTTGGAGCAATCAACTGCAACTAATGACAACAATTATCAAACACAATTTCGGAGCCGGGCCTTGTATCTTACCTGCTAACGTTTTAGATCAGGCAGCAGATGCTGTCAGGAATTTCAATGGCATTGGCCTGAGTATTCTGGAAATTTCACACCGTACTCCGGAGTTCGAAGCGGTAATGAAAGAAACCGGGGATTTAGTAAAGGAATTGCTGGAAGTACCCGAAGGTTACAGCATTCTCTTTTTGCAGGGAGGAGCAAGTACTCAGTTTTCTATGCTTGCTATGAACTTCCTTCATCAGGATAGAAAGGCCGCTTATCTGGATTGTGGATACTTCTCTCAAAAAGCAATTAAAGAGGCCTTGTTGTTTGGCGAGGTCGATATTGTGGCCTCTTCAAAAGATAAAGGATATAACTATATCCCTCTTGGATATGAAATCCCGGAAGATGCTGCCTATTTCCACTATACTTCTAACAATACAATTGAAGGAACTGAAATGTTCAGCTTTCCGCCAACGAGTGTTCCGGTGATCTGTGATATGTCATCTGATATTTTCAGCAGAAGGGTAAACGTGGCAGACTTTGACCTGATTTATGCAGGGGCACAAAAAAATATGGGACCAGCAGGAATGACGCTGGTCGTGGTGAAAGATAGCTTGCTCGAAAAAATACAACGCCAGGTTCCATCCATGTCGGATTATCGCATCTACAGGGACAATGGTTCTCTTTTTAATACACCTCCGGTATTCTCTATCTATGTGGCGATGTTAAACCTAAGGTGGTTAAAAGAAAAAGGAGGCGTAACACAGATTGAAACAGAGAATATTGCTAAAGCAATATTACTCTATCAGGAAATTGACCGCAATCCATTGTTCTATGGCCTTGCAGATCCGGATCACAGGTCAAGAATGAACGTCACCTTTAAAATGAAGAATCCATCTCTGGAACAGGAATTCCTTGATTTCGCTGCTGCAAGAGGAGTGGTCGGTGTGAAAGGATACCGTTCGGTGGGTGGCTTCAGGGCATCCTTATATAATGCATTGCCGATTTCAAGTGTGGAAGTTCTGGTAAACTGCATGAATGATTTCGAAAAAGAAAATAAAGAGGTTGAACTAGCACAAAGTGAATCTGTATGAGACAGTTAAAGATCGCGCAATCCATTACCAACAGAGACACAGATTCCATCGATAAATACCTGACAGATATCGGCAGGATAGACCTCCTCAGCATTGATGAGGAATTGAGCCTGGCCAAAAGGATAAAAAAAGGAGATACTGTGGCATTGGATAAATTGGTGAAAACCAATTTACGTTTCGTCGTTTCTGTCGCAAAAAAATATCAGAACAGAGGTCTGCAATTGGCCGACCTGATCAGTGAAGGAAATCTGGGCCTGATTAAAGCAGCACACCGTTTTGACGATACCAAAGGTTTCAAATTCATTTCTTTTGCAGTTTGGTGGATTCGTCAGAGCATTATGCAGGCCCTTGCCGATCAGAAAAGAATGATCAGGCTCCCTGGAAATCAGGTGCTGGGAATTATTAAAATTAATAAAGCCGCTGACCTGTTAGAACAAAAGCTCGAAAGGTTGCCTACTTATGAGGAGCTTTCTGTTGCTACTGAGCTCTCTCAGGAAAAAGTAGCCGATTATTTGTCCAGTGCCCCCTTGTCTTACTCTCTGGATATGACCACCAACGAAGAAAGTGGCTTTACCCTGATGGATACCCTGGCTAACGACAACGTGCCTAATACCGATGCATTAATGATGACGGAGTCATTGAGTGAAGACCTCAACCGCACATTGGGCGTTTTGCCGGAACGGGAAAAATGGATCATCACCCTTTTCTTTGGCCTGGATAACCATACTGCATTAACACTGGATGATATGGTGGAAGTATTTAATTTGAGCAAGGAAAGGATCCGACAGTTAAAAGACAGAGCTTTGAAAACGCTGAGACAGAATTGCAGAACTCCTTACCTTGCAGAATATTTCTAACAGGTTACCTGCGTTTAGCTTTTTCTTTTAGTGCCGACAGATCTTTAAGTTCCACCTTGCGGAAATCTATAGGTTGTCCTTCGCTTTGCAGGGCGATATAGCCGTTGCTGAGTAACTTCCCGTCTATTTTCATTTTTGGATCATATCCGTTTGCCACTCCTCCTCCAATCTGAGGCTTTGAATATTGTAATACCGTATCTCCGTTGATGATATGGGTAATCAGAGAATCGCCAAGAACAATCAGTTCTGCACGTACCCATTGATCTCCATCGTAAGTCTTTGAACTGGAGTTAAGACAATGAGACGCAGCTAGTTTTCCCTGATAAACAACATTCGTTCCCGGCGAACACATATTGCCTGTTGGCCTTGGTTTTCCATCTCCTAAACCACCCAGAAACTGCATCTCTACAGATATCGGCCAGTCTTGTTCTTTAAGCATCGTCCGTGGGTCCTGAGAATGAAACATTACACCACTGTTTCGAAGGGTGTAGGATGGCGCCCCTTTTTGAAGTTCGCCTACGAAACGGTATTCCACCACGAGGTGATAATAGGAGTAAGGGACCTTGTAATATAAATGACCGAACTGGTCGTTGAAATCGCCATACTGATCATACCTCACTTTCACCATGCCATCTTCTACGCGAAATGTATTGCCGAAATTCTCATCTATCCCATGGTGATGGATCTTTACAAACCAGTCTTTAATGTCTTTTTTGTTGAAAAGGGAAATCCATCCATCTCGTTCAGCATGAGCTTCTTTAGATTGGCGTTTTGTTGTACTACAGCTAGAAATAATAAAGCAGCAAAGGATAGGGATTAATAAGGTTGTCTTCATGATTGGGTTCAAGTTGTGTTTGGTTGCTCACAAAATACAAAAAAAAGAGGATATCCATGGTTGGATATCCTCTTAGGCTATAGTTCTTAACGAGGTGGTTAGACCTTATTTATGTTTTGCTGGTGCTTTTGGAGCTGCTGCAGGAGTAGTTTTTACTGCTTCAGCTGGTTTAGCTGCTTCTGTTTTTTTTACTTCAGCTTTTTTAGTTGCTTTTACTTTATGAGCTACAGGTTTTGCAGTAGCAGCTGGAGTTTGTGCGAATGCGCCGAAAGTTGTTGCAACTAATGCTAACGCTAAAATTGTTCTTTTCATGTTTTTTAATATTTAATGTGATTTGTTAGATCAAAGTTGCATATCAAACATGAAGATTTCATGAAGATGGAAGAGGGACTAATCTTTTTCAGGAAAAATAACGATTACCCGTGTTCCCTTCCCTTTTTCCGACTCAATTTCGATTTCAATATCATGGAAAGAAGCAATACTCCGGACAATAGAAAGCCCCAGACCATGACTGTCTTCCTTTTCCGACTGGAATTTTTCAAACCGCTGAAAAGCATGCTGCACCTCATTCAGGTCCATTCCCTGGCCGGTATCTTCTACAATAAGTTCATAGTGTTTGTCTATATAGGTGTCGTAAATGCTAACACTTCCCGAAGGTAAGTTATACTTAATCGCATTATTGACCACGTTCATCAATAAGGTGTTGAATAAGGACCGGTTCCCTGTAAAATGATGATCTTCGGATAAGTTAATTGTAAATTTCAGCTCCATCATCATCAGGCGGTGCTCCAGCTCTTCATAAACTTCATGAACGAGCTCCTTTATAGAAATGCTGTCTGGTTTCTTATATTGGTTGTTTTCTACTTTTGAGATGAGTAATAAGCTGTTAATAATCGACTTAAGCCTGTTTAAGGTTTTTAAACAGGCAAAAACCTTGTTTTCTCCTTCAGGGCTTAATTTTTCATCATTCAGTAGATTTTCCAGACGGGTATTCAAAATAGAGATGGGGGTGAGGAGCTCATGAGAAACATTGGCAATGAATTCTTTCTCGGTGATGAACAGGTCGGCGATTTTATTCATCAGGATACTGATGCTCTGGTCTAAGATCTTAAAATCTTCGGTTGTCGTCTTTACAGGCTCGTAGTTGAAGCTGATGGGATCGTTCACCTTATTGAGTTTCTGATCAATGATCTGGTAAAAAGGTGCGAGTAAAAATTTACTGAAAGCAAGATCTGTCAGTAAGGTCAGGATGACTGCTGCCAGGAGAATGAGAAAGGTAAATACAGAAATGGTATGCTCTAACTGGCCTACGGTAGACATCGTTTCTCCCAATTCCAGCAAATATCGCCTGCCCCCATATTTAAACTCGGCACTCAGGATCTGGTATTCTTCCTGGCTACCCTCAATCTCCCTGCTCTCCTGACTGAAATAATGTTTCAGTTTTGAAGTGTCGCTGTTTTTTACTTCTTTTAAAATGATGTACTCTTCTTTCAGAAGGTTGTAGTCTGTAAAGGTCTTTTGCTGAGTTAACAAGTCATTGATCTTTACGCTGGAAAGGTTGGTGATGAGTTTGTTCTTTTTCTGAATCAGCCGCTGATGTATGTGATTTACAGAAATTCTGTTAATGGAAACCAGGATTAAGATGCCCATCATAGTGATGATCGCAACTTTGGTCAGCGTATTGTATAGAGCCAGTTTTAGTTGCAGTTTCATCATCAGTCCTTATTTACCGGAATTTATTCTGTAGCCAATACTCCTGACGGTCTCAAACCATTCAATAGGGGCGTGACCTGAGAGTTTCTTGCGTAGGTTTTTAACATGAACGTCCACAAAGTTGGAGTCGGAATTGATTTCCAGGATATCCCCCCAAACATGTTCAGTAAGATTGATCCTTGAAATCACCCGGTCTTTATTCAATACCAGGTAATTGAAAATCTCAAATTCTTTGCCAGTCAGGCTTATTTTTTGCCCCTCAAAACTCACTTTATGGTTTTTAATGTCCAGAATGAAGTTGTGGATGTTTACTTCATTCATTTCCAGTTTATGTTTTCTCCGGATGATGGCATGCATGCGTGCCAGCAGTTCTGTTAAAGAAAAAGGCTTGGGCAGGTAATCATCAGCCCCGGCTTCCAATCCTTTAATACGGTCTTCTACATCGCCTCTGGCCGTAAGAATAATCACGGCATCTTCGCGATCTTTAAGTTGTTTGAGCTGATGGAGGAGTTCAAATCCATCTCCTCCGGGTAAGCCAAGGTCCAGCAGGATAAAATCGTAAGTATTTACAAATATTTTCTCTTCGGCTGAGGATTTTTTCCAGGCATGTTCTATCGTATAGCCTTCTTTACCAAGGAATTCGGCAATCTCCAGTCCTAAGTTTTTTTCATCTTCAACGATCAGGATATTCATGCGTTCAATATTACGTAAAAAATCATTTAATCTCAGCGATTTGACAGGAAGAGAAAACAGTCAGAACTTTCCTGCATGGAAAAGCTAAAAATCCTGATCCAAAAAAAGAGGGATTTCTGTTAAGAAATCCCCCTTGCTATGATTTAAAAAAGGCTATTTCCAGCCTCCGCCTAACGCTCGGTAGAGATTAACTACAGATTGTAATTTTTGTAGTTTGTCATTCACTCCACTCAATTGAGCGGCTAAAAGACTTTGTTCTGAAGTCAATACATCAGTATAATTTGTAGCAGAACTATATCTCAGTAATTCCTGAGTATAATTTACTGATTTTTCTAAAGCTGCAATTTGCTTTGCCCTGGCTTCTTCCTTTTCAACCGCAGTCTGATAAGTATACAACGCATTGGATACTTCCTGTCCGGCCACCAATAGGGTTTTTTGGAAAGTATTTAAGGCCTGTTCCTGAGCAGATTTAGCCGTAACCAGCCTTTGTTTATTTAAACCCTTGTTAAAGATAGGCTGTGTTAAACCGCCAACCAGGTTGTAAAAGATAGATTTGCTAAAGAAATCCTTGATGTCCAGACTTGAGAGTCCTCCCGCTGCCGTGATGGTTAAAGAAGGGTAGAAGTAAGTACGGGCAAGGTTCGTGTTTTCAAATGCTGCTCTGAAAGCAAATTCAGCACCCTGAACATCAGGTCTATTTTCCAATAGCTGCGTAGGAACACCAATTTTAACATCAGGGCTCAGGCTTTGATCCGCAAGCTTGCTGCGGCTGATCGAACCTGGAGCTCTTGACAATAAAATGTTAAGTGCATTTTCCGTTTCTCTGATCGTTCTTTTCAAATCAGGAATGGTTACTTCTGTGGCATAACGGCTGGCCTCACTCTGAACCACGGCAGCACCATTTACGACGGCGCCTTCTTTCAGGGTTTTCATGGTTTCTACACCAGCAATCCTGCTTTTTAAAGTCTCCTGAGTAATTTCCAGTTGCCTGTCTAAAGCAAGCAGGTTATAATAATTGTTGGCAATGTCGGCAATCAATTGCGTCTGAATAGCCCGCTTGGCCGCGTCAGTCCTGAAGTAAGCAGCTAAAGCAGATCTTTTAGTGCTGCTCAGTTTGCCCCAGATGTCCGCTTCCCAGCTGGTACTCAGCTGGGCTTTGTAGGTCGTGGTCAGGGTATTGATGTTAATTCCCGGAGGAAAATTTAAGCCTGCTTCAGATTGCTTTGACCTGGTTACATTGGCATCCAATGATAACGATGGAAGAAAAGCAGCCTTACTTTGTTGTAAGGTAGCCTGTGCCTGTACAATGTTTTGTAAGGCATTTTTCAAATCCAGGTTCTGGTCAAGACCTTCCTGAATCAATCCCGATAATAAAGGATCGGCAAAAAGGGTTTTCCATGGCGTATTCGCCATGGTAATGGTATCTGTAGCTGTCTGCTCACGGAACAATCCGGCTGTTTTCAGCGAGGGGTTCTCGTAAGTCTTGGTCACCTTGCAGGATGCAAATACTGTAGCTGCAATTGCCAGGGTGAAAAGCTGTTTTTTATATGTCTGAATCATTGTATTTCTCTGATATATGAACTTAAATCACTGGGAGCTTTTTCGCTAAAGCAGGGTCGATCGGATTCGGATCATCGTCATCGTGCTTTTTCAAATGCGGAGGACCACTCACTTTTTCCTGTAAAGTCTGGAAGATGATGAACAATACAGGAATCACAAATACCCCTAGAATTGTTCCGATCAGCATCCCGCCCACAGCACCTGTACCGATAGATTTATTACCTACAGCACCTGCTCCGGTAGCGATCATCAATGGAGCCAATCCAAAGATGAAGGCGAAGGAAGTCATTAGAATCGGTCTCAGACGAGCGACGGCTCCTTCTACTGCAGATTGTACGATGGGTAGACCGTGACGTCTTCGCTCTAAAGCAAACTCCACAATCAAAATCCCGTTCTTGGCCAATAGACCAATCAGCATGATGAGGGAGATCTGCAGGTAAATACTGTTGTTCAGGCCAAATACAATCGAGAAAATATAGGCACCTGCTAAACCGAATGGTACAGAAAGTAACACCGCGAATGGCAGGATATAACTCTCATATTGCGCACTCAACAGGAAGTAAACGAATACCAGACATAAGATAAAGATAAATGCAGTCTGACTACCTGAAGCAAGCTCTTCCCTGGTCAGACCAGAAAAGTCATAACCATAACCTGCAGGTAAAGACTCCGCTGCAACTTCCTGGATCGCTTTGATTGCATCTCCGGAACTGAAGCCTGGATTTGGTGCTCCTGTGATTGCAATAGAGCTGAAAAGGTTAAACCTGGTGATCGACTCCGGACCATATACCCTTGTTAAGTGGATAAACTCGGTAATCGGGGCCATTGTACCTTTACTATTCCTGACAAAGATCTTATTCAATCCCTCAGGATTTTTACGATAATTGGCATCTGCCTGAATCATCACGCGGTATTGCTTTCCAAACTGGTTAAAGTTTGAGGCATATAATCCACCATAGTAACCTTGTAAAGTATTCAATACTGAGTTTACGGTAATTCCTGCTTCTTTACATTTCTCCAGGTTAATGTCCAGCATATATTGCGGGAAGTTAGGATTGAAGGACGTCTGGGCATATTGAATCTCCGGACGTTTTGACAATGCGGCAAGGAAGTCGGTATTTACTTTAAACAATTCCTGAATGCTATGCCCGCCTTTATCCTGAAGCTGGAACTCAAATCCTCCACTCTGTCCGAATCCCTGAATAGTAGGGGGAGCAATAAAGAAGATCTTCGCATCACGTATTCCTGAGGTCTTGGCGAAAAGTTCCCCGATCACCTGGTCTACACTCCGGTCGCGGTCGGACCATGTTTTTAGTTTCAAAATTACCATACTATAAGCACTACCTTGACCAGCTGTAAAGTTTTGTCCTACAATCCTCAAGGTGTTTTTAACCTCAGGAATGGAGTTTGCAAGACTATCTACATACTTAGTCACTACTTCAGATCTTTCCATCGATGCGGATGGAGGCAAGCTGATGTTGGCAAAAATAGTTCCCTGATCTTCCGAAGGAACGAAAGAGGAAGGTGTGGTTTTCATCATATAACCCAATGCAATTCCAAAAAACGCAATTGAGGCAATGATCATCCATTTCTTTACAGAAAAGAACTGAATGGAACGTTTGTATTTGCTGGTTACATTGTCAAATGCAACGTTAAAAGCGGTGTAAAAACGTTGGATAAAACTACTGTGTTTATGGTCATCTGCGTGCGGCTTTAATAAAATCGCACATAAAGCCGGACTTAAAGTCAAGGCATTGATTGCAGATAGAATAATCGCTACAGCAAGGGTAAGCCCGAATTGCTTATAGAATACCCCGGTTGATCCGGTAATAAAAGTTACAGGAATAAATACCGCGGCCATTACCAATGTAATGGAAATGATCGCACCAGAGATCTCTCCCATAGCATCCACAGTTGCTTTTCTGGCCGATTTGTAACCCTGGTCTAATTTGGCATGGACGGCCTCGACGACCACAATTGCATCATCCACTACGATACCAATTGCGAGAACGAGGGCAAAGAGCGTCAGTAAGTTGATGGTAAATCCAAATAAGTTCAGGAAGAAGAACGTACCTACAATCGCCACCGGAACTGAAATCGCCGGGATTAAAGTAGAACGGAAATCCTGAAGGAAGATAAATACCACAATAAATACCAGAATAAAGGCTTCTATCAGGGTATGAATTACTTTTTCAATGGAAGCATCAAGGTTTTCGTTCACATCCACCAGATAGATATGTTTCACTCCGTTAGGGAAATCTTTAGCAGCAGCATCGAGAAT
Organism: Pedobacter steynii; assembly: GCF_900103665.1. Taxonomy (GTDB): domain Bacteria; phylum Bacteroidota; class Bacteroidia; order Sphingobacteriales; family Sphingobacteriaceae; genus Pedobacter; species Pedobacter steynii. Next base: position 934,704 of record NZ_FNGY01000003.1, on the reverse strand, counting down.
TTTTTTAGACTGATTGATGACGTCTCTGGCATTTGATCCGGGAGTCTGACTTACTGCAAAGGCAACCGATGGTAAACCATTGGTCACAACGTTAGAGGAGTAAGTTAAAGAACCCAGTTCTACCCGTGCCACATCTTTCAGACGTAATAATTGTCCGTTACCCGCTGATTTGATAATGATGTTTTCAAATTCAGCGGCTTTTGTCAGCCTTCCTTTAAATTTAATTACATATTGAAAAGATTCATTTCCGTTTTCTCCGAATTTACCGGGTGCAGCCTCAATGTTTTGTTCTGCCAAAGCGGCTGATATATCCGCAGGAATAAGGCTGTATTGTGCCATCACATCTGGTTTCAGCCAGATCCTCATCGAGTAATCTTTTGAACCAAATACGGTCACGTTACCAACACCTGTTACCCTTTGAATCTGGGGAACCAGGTTAATCTTGATATAGTTCTGAAGAAAAGTCTGATCGTAAGATTTGTTCTCACTGTTTAGGGCAACAATCAAAAGATTACTACTCTGACTCTTGGTCACGGTAACCCCTGCTTGTGTAACTTCCTGTGGCAATAAACTGGTTGCCCTGGACACCCTGTTCTGCACGTTTACAGCAGCTAAATCGGGATCTGTTCCTACTTTGAAAAAGATATTGATATTGGCCGATCCTTCATTCGTAGCAGTAGAGGTCATGTAAGTCATGTTCTCCACCCCATTGATCTGCTCTTCGAGCGGAATAATCACACTCTTAAGTACAACGTCTGCATTTGCTCCGGTATAGGAAGCAGAAACCTGAACCGTTGGTGGCGCAATATCAGGGTATTGTGAAATGGGCAACGCAAGTAACCCTAAAAGTCCCAGTATGACGATGATCACGGAGATCACGGTCGACAGCACTGGGCGCTGTATAAATTGCTTAAACATATCTGTTTCTTATTTTAGGTCTGCGTAAACAGTTTCTGCGCTTGTCGCAGTTGCTTTAATTGGGGTGCCATCTTTAAGTGTAGCTACTCCTTCCAGAACAATCCTGTCGCCTGCTTTTAATCCGTCCTGAATTACATAGAAATTACCTGCTGTGTTTTGTAATACAGTAATGGCCACACCTTTGGTTTTTCCATCTTTGTCTACGACCACCGCAAAACGTTTGTCCTGTAATTCGTAAGTCGCACTTTGAGGGATCAGTAAACCTTCTTTGATTTGATTAGGAATCCTTACAGTTGCACTTGCCCCGCTGCGGATAAGTCCTTTAGGATTAGGGAAAGTCGCACGTACATTCGCCGATCCTGTTGCCGTATTGATTTGTCCGGTAATGGTTTGAATACGCCCTTTCAGTTCATACAAGGTACCGTCGGAAAGTAACAGGGAAACCGGAGGTAACTTAGCTAACTTCTGCGCCAGATTGCTGCCTTCACCTTCTTTGGAGAAGTTCAGCAATAATTTTTCATTAAATGCGAAGTAGGCATATACATTCCCAATGCTGGATACCGTAGTTAAAGGTTCCGCATTATTGCCACTCACCAAACTTCCTAAACGGAAAGGGATGGCACCAACAACGCCGTTTACCGGACTGGTTACGGAAGTGTAGCCAAGATTTGTTCTGGCATTGGAAAGGGCCGCTTTAGCTTGTGCCAACGCAGCGACTTTTGCCTGATAGGTATATTGAGCAGATTCCAACTCGTATTTGCTGACGATATCTTTCTCTACCAGTGGCTTTACTTTATTTACCGCCATATTCGCAGAACTTACTTCTGCCTCAGCACTTTTGATGCTTGCGGTAGCGGTACGTACTTCCTGCTCATATTGAGGAGCGTTGATTTTAAAGAGCAGTTGTCCTTTCTTGACTACAGAACCTTCGTCTACAAATATCTTCTCGACGTAGCCATCTACTCTGGGTCTGATTTCTATATTTTCCTGTCCCTGAACGCTGGCTGGATAATCTGTATTCAATACCGCCACGCGGGGCTGAAGCTCTAATACTTTAAATTCTTTGACCTGATCGCCAGGCGCGCCGCCTTTTTGAGGGGCACCACCTCCGCAAGAACTAAGGATCAGTACTGCTGGAAGTAATAATAGTGATTGAATGGTATGTTTCATTGTTATGGATATTGGAGGGTTTGCTTTTATTTATCGGAAAATGGTTTCAAAAATTAATTCTTTTCTTTCTTCCATTAGTTTTGCGTATTCGTCATCATTCATGCCAAAAATGGCTTGCTGTAACGGAGCGGTAATCAGAGGGTGCGCCATCAGGGAGAACAAATTGATAATGAACTGTCTAGGGTCCATTTTTCTAAGTTCTCCATTGTCCATTTCCAGCTGGATTTCCTCGATAAAGCTCTTCACTTTATTCACCCTGGATCTTTTGGAATAAAGCACCAGATCTCTGTTCATTTCGGTGATGATGAAAAGCTGACGATAGGGATATTGAGTAGTTTCCTCAATAAATACGTTGATCAGATTCCTGATTTTCTCTTTAAAGGGCATACTGGATTCAAAAACCTCGTCCAGTGTCGAGGAGAAGACCTCCTGTGCCTCATTAAATACCTGATCGAAGAGAATGTCACGGGAGCGGAAATAGTAATTCACCAGGGTGCGGTTTACCCCGGCTGCATCAGCAATTTCCTGCGTTGTTGCATGTAATTTGCCCTCGGCAAAAAACAAATGCTTGGCCGTGTCTCTAATTAATTGTTCTGTACCTGTATCTCGGGTAGACATATACTTTTTAGTTTGACAAAATTGTTAAACAAAAGTATTAAACGTATTTTTTACTTAAAACATCGAATTGTAATGTTTAGGTAATCTGTCCTTTTGTAACTGAATATTGACAGAAAAACAATGATAAGAGGGTTGTTTAAGAAAAAATAAATACCAGGAATGGTAAAATTTACTGAATACATCAAAACGGGATGTTTAAGAAAAGCATCCTTTGAGGAGAGGGGAGATAGAAAAAGGAGAAGGGGAAATCTACTTATTCCGGGAAATGGAGCTTCACTTGTTCAATCGCAAAATCAAGTTGTTCCTGCTCTGTAATTTCCGTATTATCTAAAATTACGGCATCTTCTGCTCGGGTTAGCGGACTCTCTGCACGGGTCGTATCTAAATAGTCACGGTGTGCAATGTTGTCAAAGACATCTTCCATAGTGGTTGTCAGATCTCCTTTACTTTGCAATTCTTTGAAACGACGTTCTGCACGAATCTTTGGATCTGCTGTCATGAAGAATTTAATCTGCGCATCCGGGAATACGGTGGTGCCGATATCACGGCCGTCCATGACGATGTTTTTTGATTTTCCCATGCGTTGTTGCTGCTTCACCATGTCTTTGCGGACAAATTTGTTTGCAGCAACTTCACTTACATTTTCAGAAACCGGCATTTGCCTGATTTCATCTGAAACTTCTTCTCCGTTTAAAGTGATGTGCGACTGATAATCCCTGGAATGGAAATTCAGTTCAATATGCTGAAGGGCATCTTTGACCGCTTCAGTATCCGTCATGTCTACATGATTGCGAATGAAATAAAGCGTTACTGCACGGTACATCGCACCGCTGTCTATATAAATGAAACCTAGTTTTTTTGCTAATGCTTTCGCCAATGTACTCTTTCCACAAGATGAATAGCCATCTATAGCTACAACCAGGTTTTTTCTCATATAGTGCAAAGGTAATATTTTAGGGAATTGTTTTAAATCATTTTTTATTTGTCACCGGTTTTCTTTATTACTTTTGCAGCTATGTTACCTGTTAAAGAAGATATCGTTAAAGTAGTGACCTTTAAAACATCCCGTAGTGGTGGAAAAGGCGGACAAAATGTAAATAAGGTTTCCAGTAAAGTAGAGCTGATCCTCCATATTGATTCTGCCGGGATTTTTACGGAAGAAGAGCGTGAGCTTTTGCATGAGCGGCTTGCCCATCGCCTGGATCAGGAAGGAAACCTGCATATCGTGTCGCAGGAAGATAGAAGCCAGCTGATGAATAAAGAACGCACGATCCTTAAATTGATCGCCCTGCTCAAATCAGCACTGCACATTCAGAAAAAAAGAAAGCCTACGAAAACCCCTAAATCGGTAATTAGAAAAAGATTGGCAGATAAACAATCCGTATCCGCAAAAAAGGAATTCCGTAAGCGTCCTTCTCTTGATTAAACAATATAGCGGTTAATTAAACCGGTAAAACATACTGATCGTGCCATATTGGTGCGCTTTGGCACTGCTCTTTACTTCTTTGGTTTTAAACAACATGCCAAAATCAAAGGTAAAACGCTGACTGCTGTAATTAAATCCTAGCTGCTGTGCAAAAACCACTGGTTTTGCTCCAAAGGTTACCGGACTTTTATCATTAAACATACTCCCTTGTATCGTCGCATCATAAGCGACAAAGTTAAGCTGCGGTTTGGCATAGAAGAACAGTTCGCTATTCACCAATCCTTTCGTCTTTGAATTGTTTCCGATCATCGAATTGGTATAAGCAGCATTAAAAAGCTGGTTAATTCGGCCAGCCCTGAATAAGATGCCTGCACCAGCACCACTAAAGGTTGTTCCTACATTTGCATAACCTTCAAAGGAGAAATCTGCGGCCTTGCTGTCAAAGCGGTGTAATAACCGTGTGTATTTTGCGGAAAGATTAACTTGCATTTCTTCTTTAATCTGATAGTCCCAGCCTTCAAGTTTATAGAAGCCAACAGTATTGTGCAGGACTTCCTGTCCCTTTTCGGCAAGGGATGCCGGACCAGTTACACCAATTTGCACACCGGCTTTTAAAATACTTTCATTCTTATAAAACCAGTTCATGGCTCCTTCAGCGTACAGATACCCTGCAAAAGGGCGGTCTTGCTTTGCCGGGTCTGGTGCCGAACCTGAGTAAGGATTGTACATTTTTTGACCAACAGCAATTTCATAAGTTTTCTTTTCCAGCTTTTCGCTGAGCTTTTGCTGATCTAAAGCATGACGAAAGTTAATAAACAAGCCATTGGTGTAATATCTATCCGAGCCCTGAAGTAAATAGGAATCGTTATCGCTGCTAAAGCCAAATTCATTTTTGAAGGTTTGTGCGTCGGCTGAATTTACAGCAAGCAGATAGATCAGAGAGAAGGGGAGAAGTACTTTATTTAATGCTTTCATTATTATTTTTCTAAAAAAAAACTCCGGCAGATTTGCCGGAGTTGAATATCGTATTTTTTATTCTTAAAAAGTATAACCAAGACTCAGACCACCGTAATAAGGTAAAAAGAAATCTTTGCTGAACACAGGACTTAAACCTGCACGGAAGGAGAAGCCACTATCTTCCGGTTGAACCCGGTAAAAGAAACTCATTGTTCCAACCACATTACTTTCATTCTTGTTGAAAAGTACCTCAGCATCACCGCTGGTCGAAATATACGTTGCACCAAGTCCCAGTTCGAAGAATTTGTTCCCTTTTCCAAGCAGGTAGTTTAAGGAAAGCGGAACAGTAGTCACTTTGTCTCCGTCAACAGAGAAGTAACCAATACCGGCTCTACCGCCTAAACCATCTCTCTTATTGAAAAAACGGGAGTCATAGTTCGCAGTAAAAGTTAAACCCTGACCGCCAAGTTCAATGAAGATGTTCTGTGCCCTTGCAGTAACAGGTGCAGTTGTGGTGCTCTGCTGTGCGAAAAGGGACTGTACACTTAGCACTGCTAACAGCAGACTAAAAACTAATGTTAATTTTCTCATTTTTGTTTGTTTGGTGGCGCAATATTAAGAAAAAACAACTTAGTTTGCAATCGGCTTAATTTTTACACTAAGGTCCTGTGCATTTTTCACTTTCTCCTTTGTTAAGGCCAGCTCAATCACTTCCTTCATCTCAGAAACATAATGGAAGTTTAAATCTTTGATATAACTTTCCTTGATTTCCAGGATATCCTTTCTATTGGATTTACATAAAATGATGTCTTTAATATTGGCACGTTTTGCCGCCAGAATTTTCTCCTTAATGCCTCCTACAGGCAGTACTTTCCCCCTTAGCGTGATCTCACCCGTCATCGCCAGGTTTGATTTTACTTTACGCTGGGTAAAAGCGGAAGTCAATGCCGTTAGCATCGTAATCCCCGCAGATGGTCCATCTTTAGGTGTTGCTCCCGCAGGAACGTGCACATGGATATCCCAATTGTCAAACAAGGCATAATCGATGTTAAACAAGTCTGCATGGGCGCGTAAATAAGCCAGCGCTATCACTGCCGACTCTTTCATCACCTCCCCCAGGTTTCCTGTCAGGGTTAACTTTCCTTTACCAGGACTTAAGCTGGCTTCAATGAACAGAATATCACCACCTACCTGTGTCCAGGCAAGTCCCGTAACTACACCGGCAACTTCATTTCCTTCGTAAAGGTCTTTGTCGTAAATCGGCGCACCTAAAATGCGTTCCACATCCTCTAGAGTCAGGTTAGGTTCATAACTTTCTTCCATGGCAATCTTAGTCGCCACACCACGAACCAGTGATCCTATCTTTTTTTCCAGACCCCGAACTCCGGATTCTCTGGTATAATCTTCAATCACTTTCTCAATTAAAGCGCTTTTCAGATTGATGTCTTTTGTTTTGATCCCATGTTGTTCCTTTTGCTTAGGCAACAGGTATTTTTTTGCGATCTCAATTTTCTCCTCTATGGTATAACCGTTCACTTCAATGATCTCCATACGGTCCAATAATGCCGGCTGGATGCTGCTTAATGAATTTGCAGTCGCAATAAAAAGTACATTGGAAAGATCATAATCTGCTTCTACATAATGGTCATTAAAGGCACTGTTTTGCTCAGGGTCTAAAACTTCCAATAAAGCAGAGGAAGGGTCCCCTCTAAAGTCAGAACCTACTTTGTCAATCTCATCCAGTACAAATACAGGGTTCGCTGCTCCAGCCTTTTTGATAGACTGAATAATACGGCCTGGCATTGCACCAATATATGTTTTTCTATGGCCGCGGATTTCAGCTTCATCTCTGATACCTCCTAATGCCATCCGTACATATTTACGGTTTAATGCTTTCGCGATAGATTTCCCCAATGAAGTCTTACCAACTCCCGGAGGGCCTACCAGACAAATGATAGGGGCCTTCATATCCCGTTTCAGCTTTAGCACAGCCAGGTATTCTATAATACGTTGTTTCACTTTTTCTAAGCCAAAATGATCCTTATCTAATACGCGTTGTGCACGTTTCAGGTCAAAATTGTCTTTAGTGAAATCATTCCATGGAAGGTCTAACAAAAGCTCCAGATAATTGATCTGTACCGAGTAATCCGGCGCAGCAGGATTCATTCTTCCCAGCTTATCCAGTTCTTTGTTGAAATGTTCTTTTACCGGATCGGACCACTTTTTCTTCTTGGCACGAATCTGTAAAGCTTCATATTCCAGATCAGATGAATTGCCACCCAGTTCTTCCTGAATGGTTTTCAATTGTTGATTCAAAAAATAATCCCTTTGTTGTTTATCCAGATCAGTACGAACTTTAGATTGAATCTGGTTCTTTAACTCCAGCATTTGAAGCTCTAAGGTTAACAGCTCCATGACCATCATTGCGCGCTCGCGCTGATTGGTCATTTCCAGCATCTTTTGCTTATCAGAAACATCCGCATTCATATTTGAAGAGATGAAATTGATCAGGAAAGAAGTGCTTTCAATGTTTTTTAGTGCAATTCCCGCTTCACTTGGAATATTCGGCGATAACTGGATGATCTGAGAAGACATCTCCTTGATCGAGGCCACCATTGCTTTAAATTCTTTGTCTGCCTTATGTTTGCCTTCCTCAAATTTGCTGATGGTCACTTTAATATAAGGTTCAGACTGAACTTCTTCAATTAAACGGAAACGCTGTTTTCCCTGAATGATCACGGTAGTGTTTCCATCGGGCATCTGCAGCATCTTAATGATGTGTGCCACGGTACCTACGCTATTCAATTGCTCAAACGTTGGGTCCTCGATAGAAACATCGCGCTGAGAAACAACACCAATGATTTTATCACCTTTGTATGCTTCTTTTATAAGTTTTATGGATTTATCCCTGCCAACAGTAATCGGAATGACCACTCCTGGAAATAGCACGGTATTCCTTAATGGAAGAATTGCTAGGATCTCAGGAGTCTCTTCATTATTCATTTCATCTTCGTCTTGTTGAGACATCAAGGGAAAGAATTCTGTATCTTCATTTATGATGGGTAGTGCATTGCTAAAATCAAAATGATCTTGTTTACTCATTTAAGTAAGTCTTTCTAAAATAAAAACGACAATCTGACAGCATGTCGTTTACGAAATTATTAATTATATTGAACTATCCATATTTTCAACTCTTGTGCCAAAACACTGATACCTTCTTTTCCCTGTTAAAAAGTCAGGGCTATTTCCTTCGGGGCTTAAAAACAGGTCTGATTGTCTGCTGTTTCTTTGGGAAAAAGAACAATAATTTCTCCCCTCATCATATTTTCAATTATTTAGCGTTTAAAAGGAATATTTGTAAATGGTATGATAGTTGCCTAGAAATATCTTTATCCCAATAATCCTAATAAATACGTTTTGTAGATTTTATTAGGGTATTGAACTAAATCTAAATATATTTATTTTTTTTAAATAAAACTTAATGAAGTATTCCAAGCAAGTCATCTTATTATTATTTGTCTTTTCTACCCAGCTGAGTATCGCACAAAGTAGCGGTTATGATAAATTGGGTATGGATGCCATGATGAAACGCGATTTTAAAGGTGCGGTAGGACAATTAGAAAAAGCAGATACAAAAAATCCTAACAATCCAATTGTATTGAAAATGTTAGGGTATTCTTATTTCCAGTGTGGTGATTTTGAAAATTCAATCGCAACCTATAGCCGCTTAATTGCCTTGAAACCCTCAGATAATTCTGCCTATTACTATAGAGGTAAGGCCAGGTTAAATGTAGCCAATGATCCTAAAGAATCTTTAAATCAAATCAGAGAGAGCTTCTATCTTTCTGCAATTAGAGATTTTACTAAAGGAATCGAGATTAACGGGGAAGAAGATACCCAATTGTTGCAGAACAGAGCACTGGCCTATAAAGATTATGGTATCTATAAATCTTATAAGATCAAGAAATCAACTGAAAAGGCTGCTGTAGTCGCTTTATTCAACAATTCAATTGCTGATTTTCAGAAGGTATTGGTTGTTCAACCTTTACGTAAAGACATCATTTCTTTAATCGATTATGTCAAAGCGCAGATATCGAGTTTAAAATAGAGAAATTCTGGCATCAGAAAAGGGTGTTGCTTTTGTTCAGACAAAAGCAACACCCTTTTTTTATTTATGCTTCTTCAAAGATTTCTACAAACTTTGAACGGCTTAATGGCTTGGTGAGAAAATCTGTGACCACAGGAATGCCCTGCGAACGTTCCAGTTCCGAAGGAGAGATGGAAGATGACACAATATAAATGGCGATCTTTTTACTCATCAGAGGTGCCATTTGTTGGTACTTATCCAGAAAGCCCCAGCCATCCAATACAGGCATGTTGAGATCCAGAAATATAATGTCAGGCAATAGTCCAGGCTGATTTGCACTCAGTTCTAAGTCTAGTAAAGCTTTTTGCCCGTCTTCAAAGACGGTGAGGTCGGTACTTAGATTGGCAACCTGTAATGTTTTTCTGGTCAAAAAAACGAATATAGAGTCGTCATCTATCAGATAAAATCTTTTCATTGGAATATATTTATTGGTTCGTTAATCCTTGTGTTTTTTGTTTAATAATTTTTTATTTAGCCCTGTTTATTCTGGCGGGATTTGATTTTCCTCCGCCTGATGAACGATAGACTCAATGGTCTCATTTAATTGCGTCGTGGATTCTTTAAGCATGTATAGTAAATCGATATGATCTCCGTGCGGATTCTGAAGCATCATTTCTGTCAGGCTCATGATATTTGTTAATGGGGCGCGTACTTTATGACTTTGAATCCAGGCGATGTCTTTGAAATCCTGATTTTGTTTCTCAATCATACGTACATAATTGACACGTTTTGATACATCTGTTGCCAATACTAATCTGGCATCAACACCATCTAAACTGACGATATTGGTATCTATTTCTACCGGAAAAGACTGTCCTTCTTTATTCATATGCGTCAATATGCCGGAATAGGTCCGGGTCTTAATCGTGCTGAAGATGTCCATCAGTTTGCTGATTTCTGAAGTCGGCCTTATTTTCGTGATGTTCATCGATAGAAACTCCTCTTTAGAATATCCGTACTTTTTAACAGCGGCATCATTCACCTTTAAGAAATTTCCGGTATTTAGTTCAAAAATGTACATAGGAACTGGATTGGAATCGAAAACATTCCGGTAGTACCGTTCGGAGGCGTCCAGTTTTTTTAACAACATCACCTCCTTTATCCTCGTCTTCTCAAATCCATTCAGGATGCTGCTGATCATAAGGACGCTTACAAAACTGACGAAGATCAGGTTTACTGAATACGCAACCCATAAAGTAAGGTCATAGGTATCCGAGAGTGGGGTGGGAAAAATATGAAATTTAATGACCAGACCAATTCCGATACAGATCAAGGTATTAATGATCAGGGGAATATAGGTTGCCTTTGGTGGAAAAATCATCGCCGTAAAAAAAGTGATGATCAGTAAATAAAGCGCTCCAGGTCCATCAGAACCTACAAAAATCAGGTAAATTAAGGCAATAAGATACAGAAGGATGACCACAATGACCATTCTGTAATCCAGCTCAATTTTTCTATTTATTACAAAACCCATAAGCAATATCACGACAATAACCATAAATACAGGGAAGAATACCCTCCCTGTCATGAATTCATGGATCAGAAAAAGAACCAGTCCAACCAGGCTTACAGGAAGACAATACGTAATTGTATTCCTGAATAACATGACCCGCCAGGAGCTGATCCGGAAAAGTGTAAACTGATTTTCCACCGGAATAACATGTTCAATTGCTTTCCTATATTTTTTCCAGTATAATTTCACTCCTCCCATTTTTTTGAGATCTATTTCAATGACTTTAATATATACCGCTGATATGAATCCATTAAATGAGGAATATATTTCCCGATATCTGTTTAAACAGATATCGCGACATTGTTAAACCAATTCGTTGTAAATCATAAAAGACACGTTCTCAGGCTTGCCAGGCATTTGAACGTTAAAAAAAACGATATCTATCTCTGATAATAGGCCTATTATCATGCCACACCTGCCTTTTATTCAGTTAGCTACTGAACTGGATAAAAGGAGGTTGCAATAAATGGTGTAGGGCTGGAAGCCGGAAGAATTCCAGCCTATTTAAATTTTCCGGTGATCCGGTAATTCTTTGTGGAAAGGAGCCTGATGTTTTGTGTTTTCTTTACCTCATATAAACTGTCAGGGTAATAGCTGAGCGTGTCTGCTGAAGTGTACAATGTGTTGGAATTTCGGATGAATAACTGAAGACCATAAAGCTGACCACTTCGTCGGGTGATGATCAGTTCCTTCACCGGCACCTTTTTATGGTCAGAAGTATACATTTCCTTTTCCCCGGACTTTTTTACCTGGAACAACCCTTTCCAGGCAGCCCTGTTCATGTCCGCATCGGAAAAGGCCGACAACTCTTTCTTCCAGTCCTTGATTTTGATCTCCTTACTTTCTGAAGAATCATTCACCATCACAGTTTTATGAACCGATGGATTTGAGCGGTTTAACCTGTTGCTCTCCTGCTCAATATATCCTTTAAGGTCAAAATAAATATGGGCATTCTTTTGCCCGGCTACTGTGGAATCCCCACAGCTATAGCACAGTAACAAAAGAAAGCCACATAATAAATGATGATATCTCATTATACCAGACAATTACCAGTCATAATAGCCGGTGCAGGAATACCTAATATCTTTAAAATAGTAGGGGCAATATCGCCAAGTTTTCCATCAGCTACAGTTTTATAGTCATTGTCTATCAGGATGCATGGAACCAGGTTCGTGGTATGCGCAGTGTTTACTGAACCATCAGCATTCAGCATATATTCTGAATTTCCATGATCCGCAAGGATGATAAAAGAATATCCGTTTTCAATTCCTTTGTTGACCACAATTTCTGCACAACTGTCTGCAGTCTCTACTGCTTTGACTACTGCTTCGAAAACACCGGTATGGCCTACCATATCAGGATTCGCAAAATTCAGACAAACGAAGTCTGGCCAACCGCTTTCCAGTTCCTTACTGATGGCTTCGGTGATTCCAGCGGCACTCATTTCCGGTTGCAGGTCGTAAGTGGCCACCTTTGGGGAAGGGATCAGAATCCTTTTCTCGTTTTCAAACACGGCCTCTCTTCCTCCGGAGAAAAAGAACGTAACGTGTGGATATTTTTCGGTCTCCGCAATACGGATCTGATTTTTATGATTTTTCTCCAATACTTCACCCAGTGTTTCAGAAAGGTCATCTTTGGTGAAAATCACCTTCACATTCTCGAAGTTCTCATCGTATGTAGTCATCGTCACATAATACAATGGCAATTTGTGCATCTGAAAATCAGGATAGTCATGCTGACTTAGCACCGCAGTAATTTCACGGCCTCTATCTGTTCTGTAATTAAAACAGATCACCACATCATCAGGCTGGATTGTTGCTACCGGACTGCCATCAGCCTGGGTGACAACAATTGGTTTTATAAATTCATCTGTAATACCTTCACTATAGGATTTCTCAATAGCCATTGCCGGATTACTTGTGGCCTGTCCAATGCCTTTAGTTAAAAGGTCATAAGCCAGTTTTACCCTTTCCCAGCGGGAATCCCTGTCCATCGCATAATAACGGCCAATTAAACTGGCAATCTTGGCGGTAGTACTTTCCAAATGATGATCAAGGTTCTTAATAAAATTTAAGCCTGAATTTGGATCCGTATCCCTGCCATCAAGGAAAGCATGAACAAATACATCTTTTAACCCCTGTTCGGTGGCTGCGTCACATAAGGCCTTCAGGTGATTGATATGTGCATGTACCCCCCCATCAGAAACTAATCCAATGAAATGTACTGCTTTATTGTTTTGTTTGGCATAATTGAAAGCATCCAGCAACACCTCATTCTGATGGAGTGTCCTGTCTGTAATGGCCTTATTAATCCTGCCCAGCTCCTGGTAAACGACTCTTCCTGCACCTAAATTCATATGGCCAACTTCTGAATTGCCCATTTGTCCGGCAGGTAAACCCACCGCTTCACCTGAAGCTTCCAGTTTGGAATTCGGATAGTTTTTAATTAAAGAGTCAAAGAAAGGAGTGTTGGCGGCATATGCAGCATCGGAACTGTCTTGTTTTCCATATCCCCAGCCATCAAGAATAAGTAGGACTAATTTTTTATGATTCATCAGTGAATTGCTTTTAATATCTAACAAATATAAACCTATTGTGTGTTTTTTTTGAGGCAAATTGTAATTCCTCTGTAGTATCTTTGTTTTTTTTAGGCGCCATTAATGGCATAATTTATGTGCAGATGATACATTAGCCATATAGAGAATATGAAGCCCTTACTTTTTTTGACGATCCTGTTTACCTCCCTTTCCTCTTCCGTTGCTACGCAAAGCGATATTATCGACAACTTATCGACTTACTTTAGGAGTGGAAGTTCTAAAGATGTTGCGGGATATTTCTCTTCTTCTGTCGAATTAATCATAATTGATGAAGAGGATGTCTACTCAAAAGCACAGGCTGAACAAATTTTAAGGAATTTTTTTACCAAATACCCACCCGTAAAATCTTCGGTTATTCACCTCATTAATGCAAACCCTAATTTCAGATTTGGCATCCTTTCTTTACACACCAAGAATGGAAAATTCAGGGTTTCTATAACGATGAAAAAGTCTAACAATGCTTTTTTTATTACAGAATTAAGAATAGAGCCCGATAAATAATAGTAAAAATGCTATTTTTGGGTTTAATTATAAGTTTTGGATAAGCAAATCATAGATCAATTCATAAAGAACGCTGTTGCCGAAGATTTAGGCGATGGAGATCATACTTCACTTTCAACCATTCCGGCCAACGCACAAGGCAAAGCAAAATTGCTGATTAAAGAGGATGGAATCATTGCAGGAGTAGAACTTGCAGTGGAGATTTTCAACTATATAGATGCGAAACTGGTAACTGAGGTGATGATCACTGATGGTTCAGAAGTTAAATATGGCGATATCGCACTTACGGTTTCCGGAAGTACACATTCTATTTTATTAGCTGAGCGTCTGGTTTTAAACTGTATGCAGCGGATGAGTGGGATTGCCACAAAAACAAACCGCATCGTTGGCCTGCTTACTGCTTACCCTACTAAATTATTAGATACACGTAAAACCACGCCAGGTCTGAGATATCTGGAGAAATGGGCCGTTCGTATAGGTGGTGGAGTAAATCACCGCATCGGTTTATACGACATGATCCTGATCAAAGATAACCACGTGGATTATGCAGGCGGGATCTCTAATGCAATAAAAGCAGCAAACCAATACCTGGCAGATAAAGGAAAAGAACTGCAGATAGAAATCGAAGTGAGAAACCTTTCTGAGCTAAATGATGTTTTAACTACAAGAGGGGTAGACAGAATCATGCTCGACAATTTTAGCTTCGCTGATTTAAAAACAGCTGTAAACCTCATCGATGGCAGATTTGTTACTGAAGCTTCAGGTGGAATCACCGAAGAGAATGTAGTCGAATATGCAGCTTGTGGAGTAGATTTTATATCTATGGGTGCTTTGACCCATTCTGTCAAAAGTTTAGACATGAGCTTAAAGGCATGCTAAAAACCATAATTCATCAGAATTTGATTCTGTTTTTTTACTATAATTGTAGTTAATGATTTCGGTCTATTCTATATCAGCAGTAATTTTAGCATATCTATTTGGGTCTATACCGACAGCGGTATGGCTCGGACAAGCATTTTACGGTGTCGACGTCAGGGAATACGGAAGTGGAAATGCAGGAGCAACCAACACTTTCAGGGTTCTTGGAAAACGTGCAGGGCTTGCCGTAATGACCATAGATATTGCCAAAGGTTACACTGCAACTAAACTTGCCTACTTTATAGGTCTATCCGTTACCGGTCCTCAGAATTCTTCTCAGTTTATCAACTATGAACTTGCATTGGGAGTTACCGCCGTGATGGGGCATTTGTTTCCTATATTCGCCGGATTTAGAGGCGGAAAAGGGGTCGCTACACTTTTTGGAATGATTTTGGCAGTTAACTTTCCTGCAGCGATGCTTTGCGTTCTGGTCTTTGTAGTCGTCTTATTGGCCACTAAATACGTTTCCCTTGGCTCTATATGTGCAGGTTTTACCTTCCCATTGAGCATTGTATTCCTATTTCACTCTTCGGTGAAATCGGAGGTTTTATACGGAATGTGTGTATGTATCCTTATTCTGGTAACTCACCAGAAAAATCTGGAACGACTCCTCAAAGGCAAAGAATCCAAAGTTTACCTGTTTAAGAAGAAAAACAACTAAAACAAAAAATTCATGAAAGCTTTAAATTTAATGGTCATTGCTGCGGCAGCGATGTTTTCGATATCCTCCTGCTCCACAGTTCCCTTAACCGGGCGTAGCAGGCTGAGTTTAATCAGTGAAAGTGAAATGAGAGGCGCAGCCTCGCTTGAATATAGCAAAATGCTGAGAGATCCGGGAACTAAAGTCCTTAATAACGCTGATGCCCAAAGGGTAAAGCGGGTAGGTCAGAAAATACAGGCGGCCATCACCAAATACATGAATGCAAATGGTTATGCCAGTCAGATTCAGGGCTTCGCCTGGGAATTTAACCTGATCGATAGCAAAGAAGTAAATGCATGGTGTATGCCGGGCGGTAAAGTAGCGGTTTATACCGGACTTTTGCCGGTAGCTAAAGACGATGCCGGATTGGCGACAGTAATGGGACACGAAATTGCCCATGCGATTGCACAGCATTCTTCAGAGCGCGCTTCGCAGGCAGCGCTGGCACAAGCCGGTGGAGGTATTCTGGGGGTGGCTACTGCTGGAAAATCTGGTGCAACCCAGGAAATGATCAGCAAGGCCTATGGATTGGGTGCACAAGGTTTTGTATTGTTGCCAAATTCGAGAAAACAAGAGCTGGAAGCTGATAATTTGGGCCTTACCTTTATGGCCATCGCGGGATACGATCCGGCAACAGCGGTAACTTTCTGGCAACGCATGGCAAATGCCAGTAGGGGATCTCAAAAACCACCTGAATTCCTAAGCACACACCCTGCGGATGAAACGCGCATTGCGCAGATTCAAAGGTTATTGCCACAGGCACAACGTTATTATAACTCTCCGACAGGGAAACCGATCAGGTAGTTAAAAATAAATTATAGAGAGAGGCCGTTAGCAAAAACGGCCTTTTTTATTGGGCCAATGTCTGGATAATGGCGGATGCTTTGACCATACATTCTTCATACTCCCCCTCAGGGCTTGAAGCATAGGTGATGGCCCCTCCAACCTGGAAGGATAAATACTTTTCTGTTTCCTGATACAAAATGCTGCGGATGATGACGTTAAAGTCAAACTCTTCTTCCGGACTGATGTATCCTATGGAGCCTGAATAGGCCCCGCGTTTGCTCAATTCATGAGATTCGATCAATTCCATTGCCCTGATTTTAGGGGCACCGGTCATTGAACCCATTGGAAAGGTATTCTTTATGGCATCAATAAAATGTAATTCAGGTTTCAGCTCACAGCTGATGGTTGAGATCATCTGATGTACCTGAGGGAAACTATAAATGCCGAATAGCTCTTCTACTTTTACGGTGCCTTTTACTGCGCTCTTGGTCAGATCGTTTCTAACAAGGTCAACGATCATCACATTTTCTGCCTGCTCCTTTAGGTTATGACTCAATTCTAATTTTACCTGTTCATCGGTTACGCCGTCTGGATGTCTTTTAGCCGTGCCTTTGATGGGTTGTGAGATGAGTTTGTCTTCACGTTTACATAGGAAGCGTTCCGGACTTGCAGAAAGGATATATTGGTCATAAATTTTGAAATATCCGGCAAAGGGGGTAGGAGATACGTTGTTTAACTGATTAAACACCTGTAGTGGATTGATTTCTGCAGGTTTGGCGAAAAACTCCTGACAATAGGTAACTTCATAAATATCGCCCCTTCCAATGTGTTGTTGTAATTCTCGGATCTTTTTAAGATAAGCGGATTTATCGAGCTTATGCTGAATATTTAGTGGATTTCCGTGAGCTGGAACGGCCAATTCTGTTTGTCTGATCTCTTCCAGTATTTCCTGATTCCCAAGGACAACCACAACCTGATCGTTTTTTATTGTAATCAGGTATTTAGGTACAAAAAAGAAGAGTTCAGGGAAATGTAGCCCATCTGGATTCCTGGAATACAATTGTTCCTGTTCATTCTTCAGGTCATAACTGAATAAACCGAACATCCAGGTTTTATGCAAATCATAGAAGGAGCGAAGTGCTTCAAAGGCCTGTCCTGTAGGTATGTTTAAAATCTGTGTTGCCCCCGCAGCAATTACAAAATCGAATTTCCCAAAAGGATCAGGATAGCTGTTGGAATCCAAACAGCAGCAGATGTCAAAGGAAGTGGCCCATTGAAGTGCCTTGCTTTTAAATAACGGTATATCCGGGTGACTCATTTGAGGGCAAAGTTAAAAAAATAATGGGCTGAACCCTGGTTTTATAAACCAAAAAAGGCGGCCATCGGCCGCCTTCTATATTAGAAATTACGCTCTAGTTCAATTCTAAAGTCTGAACCCTGTCTGGTCCAACTGAAAGGTATTTTACAGGTACTGCTAACTCTTTCTCTAAGAAAGCGATATAGTCTGCAAGTTTCGCAGGAATTTCTGCTACTTTATTTACTTTAGTTACATCTGTTTTCCAACCTTCAATCGCTTTTAATACCGGAGTAGGTTTTACTGTAATGATGTCATATGGCATGTAGTCAATGGTTTCACCATTGTGCTCATAATGTGTACAGGCATAAATGGTATCAAAACCATCCAATACATCTGCTTTCATCATGATTAGCTCAGTAACACCGTTTAACATGATGGCATATTTTAATGCAGGCAGATCAATCCATCCGCAACGACGGGCACGACCGGTAGTTGCACCGAACTCATGGCCAACCTGACGAAGGTTTTCTCCAACTTCATTGTCCAGCTCAGTAGGGAAAGGTCCACCACCAACACGGGTACAATAAGCTTTAAAAATACCGTATACATGACCGATTCTGTTAGGAGCAATTCCTAAACCGGTACAGGCACCAGCGGTAGTGGTGTTTGAAGAGGTTACAAATGGATAAGATCCGAAATCTACGTCCAATAGTGTTCCCTGTGCACCTTCTGCCAATACTGTTTTTCCTTCTTTAAGGAATCCATTTACATAATGCTCACTATCTACATGAGGAATGCTTTTCAGGAATTCGATCGCTTCAAAAAATGCAGCTTCTCTTTCCGTCAGGTCATATTCAAAATTATAATGAGAAAGCATCTCTTTATGTTTCTCAACCAGTTTGTTGTAACGGTCTTTGAAATCAGGAAGGGTAGTATCACCAACTCTTAATCCATTACGTCCGGTTTTGTCCATATAAGTCGGACCAATACCTTTTAACGTAGAACCGATTTTGTCCTTGCCCATTTTTTGCTCATTTGCCGCATCCAGTAACTGGTGTGTTGGCAAAATTAAATGTGCTTTACGGGCAATCACCAATTTCCCTTTTGCTACAGGATCATGGCCGGCTGCTTTAAGATTGTCTAACTCTCTTTTCAGAATGATAGGGTCAATAACCACACCATTTCCAATTAAGTTCATTGTTTTCTCATTGAAAATACCTGATGGTATGGTATTTAAAACGAATTTTTTGCCATCAAACTCTAAAGTATGCCCGGCATTCGGACCGCCTTGAAAACGAGCTATCAAATCATATTGCGGACTTAGAACATCAACAATTTTTCCCTTGCCTTCATCGCCCCATTGCAGGCCCAGAAGCACGTCTACTTGCGTCATTATTTAAATTTAAGAATAGAAATATTATAAATTGGATATGTTAACTTGCATGTTTAATGTCGGCATTCTGATTGTTCATTGCATGTTTTGCAGAACAATCGAAACAGCTGCCATAAAGATTAAGAGAGTGATGTTTGATCTCAAACTTTAATAAATCTCCAACCATGCTCTGTATCTGATGGATACGTGGATCGCAGAATTCTACTACTTTCCCGCAGTCAATACAAATGATATGGTCGTGCTGATGATAGCCATATGATTTCTCAAATTGGGCCATATTTTTACCAAACTGATGTTTAGTAACCAGATCACATGAAACTAACAACTCTAAAGTGTTGTATACAGTAGCCCTGCTTACACGATACTTTTGGTTTTTCATGTGGATATAGAGGGTCTCTACATCGAAATGGTCATCTCTGGAATATATTTCTTCTAAGATGGCAAAACGTTCCGGTGTTTTTCTCAGACTTTTATTTTCGAGATAAGCTTCGAATATTTTTCTTACTAACTCGCTGTTGTGGTTTGTAGACATAGTTTTTAAACTCCTTTCAAAGGTACCAATTTTTATATAAATCTGTATGTTTTATTCGTTTTTTTAGGCATCAAAACGGGTAACACCCGTTACACCTTTTACTTCCAGCAGGTTTTTAATCAGGTTGTCTAAGTGCTCTTTATCATTTACAAAGATCATAATTGATCCGTCAAAAATGCCATTATCTGTGTCTACAGTAATAGAACGCATATTTACCTTGAAATCTCCTGAAATTACTTTAGTGATGTTATTGATCAAACCTACATCATCAATTCCGATAATGTGCAATCCTGTTAAAAACGTGAGCTCCTGCTGACGGTTCCATTTTGCTTTCACTACCCGATAACCATAGTTCGCCATCAGCTGTGCGGCATTCGGACAATTCGTGCGGTGGATCTTGATGCCCTCATTAACCGTTACAAATCCAAACACATCGTCGCCTGGAATAGGGTTACAACAGGCAGCAAGGGTGTAGTCTATTTTTTGAAGGTCTTCACCAATCAATAGAATATCAGACTCAGGACCTTTAACACGACTCAGCAATGCTTCAATCTTTTGATTGTCGCTTTTCTCTGAAGAACCCCTGTTCTCGATCTCTTTCTCACTCGCCAGATAATCCTTTAAATCCTTTAATTCGATCTTACCATTGGCAATGTTAATGAACAGTTCCTGTGTAGATGGTAATTTAAAAAAGTAAGTCAGCTTATTCAGGTTGTCCGTATTATAAGTAATCTTTAATGATTTAAGTTTACGCTCCAGGGTTTCTTTACCTTGCTCGGCTATTTTTCTTTTTTCCTCTTTTAAGGACGACTTGATCTTCGATTTGGCTTTCGCCGTAACCACAATGTTGAGCCAGTCCTCTTTAGGCGTCTGTTTACTGGAAGTAATAATTTCTACCTGATCCCCATTCTGTAGCTTATAGGATAAAGGAACAAGTTTATGGTTCACTTTTGCCCCGATACATTTTGCTCCTACATCGGTATGGATCTCAAAAGCAAAATCTAAAGCGGTAGCTCCTAAAGGCAATTGTAACAAAGCCCCTTTAGGCGTAAAGATGAAAATCTCATCCGAGAAGAGGTTCATTTTAAAATCATCCAGGAAGTCTAATGCATTGGCTTCCGGATTGTTCAGCATTTCCCTCACTTTCATGATCCATTGGTCAAGACCATTGTCATTACTCGATTCTTTGTATTTCCAGTGTGCAGCAAAACCTTTCTCCGCAATCTCATTCATTCTTTGCGTACGGATCTGAACTTCTACCCATTGTCCTTTAGGTCCCATCACCGTTGTATGCAAGGATTCATATCCATTTCCTTTAGGAGAAGAAACCCAGTCGCGCAAACGGTCCGGATTCGGACGGTAAAGGTCAGTCACAATAGAATAGGCCTTCCAGCAATCTGCTTTTTCATTTTCCGGATTGCTATCCAGAATGATCCGGATGGCAAAAAGATCATACACCTCATCAAAAGGGATATTCTTGCTCTTCATCTTATTCCAGATCGAGTGGATCGATTTCGGGCGGCCATAAATATCAGCCGTCAGTCCCTGTTCTGCCAGAATCTCATTGATTGGCTCTACAAATCTTTTGATGAATAAGGTTCGCTCTGCTTTTTTCTCGTTCAGCTGAGTGGCTATGTATTTATAAGTATCTGGCTCCAGATATTTCATGGAAAGATCTTCCAGCTCAGATTTAATGGCATATAAACCCAGACGGTGGGCCAGGGGTGCATATAAATAGATCGTTTCCGATGCAATCTTTAATTGCTTTTGCCTCGGCATAAAGTCCATCGTCCGCATGTTGTGCAACCGGTCAGCAAGCTTGATCAGGATCACCCGTACATCATCGGCTAAAGTCAGCAGCATCTTCCGGAAATTCTCTGCTTGTAAAGAACTATTATAATCGAAAACACCGGATATCTTGGTCAGACCATCAATAATCTTTGCTGTTTTCTTTCCAAATTCCCGTTCAATATCCTCCAATGTGATGTCGGTATCTTCTACAACATCATGTAATAAAGCACATACGATCGAAGTGGTTCCCAGTCCGATTTCTTCCGCGGCAATCTGTGCAACAGCAATAGGGTGATAAATATAAGGCTCTCCCGATTTCCTTCGCATATTTTTATGACTTTCAAGGGCCATATCAAATGCTTTCCGGATCTCTTTCTTATCTCCCCTTTGAAGTGTTGGCTTACAGGCACGCAAAAGCGCACGGTATCGCTTCAATATCTCTTGCTTCTCTGCTTCTAAATCAATCACTAATGTGTTCTTCATCAATATATATGGTGTTTTTTCGTAATCTGCTATTTTGTCGGTTGTTCTTCTTGAAATGACACATGAACATACGAATTTACGCATTTATCAGTCCATTGCCGGATACTTTTGTTAATATAAGCTTTTTGTAAAGATCATGTTAGTATATGCAATAATTCCTCCAAATTTAAGTTTGTCATATTAGGCCGGCCAGGCTTCGTTCTTATCGGAGACCAATTTTAAAAGATGCTGGTTTCAATTGTATTATTTACGTCAGGATGATAACGATTTGTTGTTAAAAGATTATCTTAGACATGAAATAAAACTAATATATTATTTTAGCCTTAAATGGAAGAGGTATAAATTTATGAAATTTTACAGGTTATTTTTTCTGTCAATTGTCATTATTACAGGTGCTTCTGCCAAAGCGCAGGAGCGGAGTTCTGTGAAAGTGAGATTTCCCGTATTGGGTAAGAATGACACGATTCGGGTAGCCTCTACCAACGAAGACGGAGAAATGATTCCATGGATCCCACTCAATGAAGTGGTCATCTACGGTTATAGAATATTCAAAACCCCCGAAGATCGTGCTGCCTTTAACCGCTTACGTTACAATGTGATGAAAGTGATGCCTTACGCGCTATATGCGAAAAGAAGGTATGAACAGCTGGAAAAGGACCTCGCGGTAGCCGAAGATAAAAAGCTGCAAAAGAAACTGGTTAAGCAATGTGATAAAGAAATTAAAGACATGTTTAACCGAGAAATCAAAGAACTCACCATCTCTCAAGGACAGATTTTAACAAAGCTGATCGACAGGGAGCTGGGAAGGACCACCTACGAAATCGTTAAAGAAACCAAAGGCGGAATCACCGCATTTTTATACCAATCCGTGGCCAGAGTTGTTGGCCACAATCTCAAAAGTAAATACAACCCATCGGAAGAGCGTGACATCGAATCCATCATTCTTTCTTCCGGGTTTTACCAATAAAATATGTCTGATAACTCAAAAAGTGTACACCAGTTTAAGGTAAAATTGATCAATGGAACAGAAAAGAATCTTTCTGACTATAAAAACAAAAACTTATTAATTGTAAACATTGCTTCTGCCTGTGGCTTTGCGCCTCAGTTAAAGGAATTGCAGCAGCTTAGGGAAGAGCTTAAATCTGAGAACTTTGAGATTCTCGCTTTTCCATCCAATGACTTCGGAAGGCAGGAGCCGCTCGAAGGAGAGGCAATCAATTCTTTCTGCGAACTGAACTACGGGGTTCAGTTTCCTGTATTTGAAAAAATCATGGTCAGGGGAGAACAAGCCCATCCCTTATTTAAATTTCTTGGTGATAAAAAACTCAATGGAAAACTGACCTCCACCCCAAGGTGGAATTTTCACAAATACCTGGTGAATAAAAAAGGAGAAGTGGTGGACTATTTCTTCCCTTTTACCAAACCTTTATCCACTAAAGTGAAGAAAAAAATACAACGCCTGGGCTAAACCCAAAACATTTTAAAGCACATGATGAAGTTAGATATATTAGTCCTTGCCGTTCATCCGGACGATGCAGAATTAGGGTGTTCCGGAACGATTGCCAAACACATTGCAATGGGAAAGAAAGTCGGAATTGTAGATTTTACCCGGGGAGAACTCGGAACCCGGGGTTCCGCAGAAATCAGAGACATCGAAGCCGCAGATTCTGCAAAGATCCTGGGCCTTCATGCACGTGAAAACCTGAAGTTTAAAGATGGCTTTTTTACAAATGATGAAGAACATAAAACCGCGGTAATCAGAATGATTCGTAAATACCAACCGGAAATCATTTTGACGAATGCCCTGCACGACAGACATCCGGATCATGGAAGGGCCGGAGATCTGGCTAATGATGCTTGTTTCTTATCCGGATTGTCCAAAATTTCTACGAATATCGACGGACAGGAGCAGGACGCCTGGAGACCACGTTTAGTGCTTCAGTATATCCAGGACCGTTACATAGAACCTGATATCATTGTAGACATTACACCTTATATCCAAACCAAAATAGATTCCATTAAGGCCTTTAAAACGCAGTTCTTCAATCCTGATCATGAAGAAGCGGAAACTTATATCTCCTCACCTGAATTTTTTGATAGTGTGATCGGCCGTGCCCGTGAATTCGGAAAATCAATAGGGACGACTTACGCGGAAGGCTTTACTTGTCGTAAACTTTTAGGCGTAGACGATCTTTTTAACCTGAGCTAGGCTGATATAACGATCTTTATCGGGTTAGGCCAACAAATTGGCTGTTTTGCTGTTTTTAAAGGAAACAGCAAAACATGGCCAATATCTTCTCCTCCTTAAAAAATGCATATACCCTTTTTAAAACCGTCGATTTTCAGAAGCTGGAAGCACTTTCTAAAAAGGTAGACCTGACTAAAATTGTAGACTCGGTATCCAATCTTGATGAAACCCAGTTACAGGGATTGATGAAGATGATCGGCGGTCCGCATAAGAAAAGAGAACTTCCTCCGATAGAAGGAGATTTTTATCATCTTGGTGATGAAGCCCTGAGTGATGAAGACCGTGCTTTACAGTTGAAAGTGCGCGCATTTCTGGAAAAGGAGGTCAAACCTGTGGTCAATAAATACTGGCTCAAAGCTGAATTTCCTTTTGAACTCATTCCCGGAATTGCAGAACTCAATATCTGCGGCCTTACCTACGAAGGCTATGGCTGTCCCAATAAATCAAATCTTATGGAAGGTATGCTGGCGATGGAAATGGCCCGGATAGATACCTCTATGTCTACTTTTTTTGGGGTACAAAGCGGACTGGCTATGGGCTCCATTTACCTGCTTGGATCTGAAGCTCAGAAACAGGAATGGTTACCCGATATGCAACAGCTGAAACTCATTGGTGCGTTTGGATTAACAGAACCGGAAGTGGGCTCAGGTGTTGCGGGAGGACTAACGACTACAGCAAAACGTGTGGGGAGCAAATGGCTGCTTAACGGACAGAAAAAATGGATCGGCAATTCCACGTTTTCTGATGTGACGATTATCTGGGCAAGGGACCTGGATGATCAGGAAGTAAAAGGATTTTTGGTGCGTAAAGGTACAAAAGGTTTTGCTGTAGAAAAGATGGAAGATAAAATGGCCTTGCGGATTGTGCAAAACGGATTGATCACCCTTACCAATTGTGAGGTGGAGGAAGAAGACCGCCTGCAAAATGCCAATTCTTTTAAGGATACGGCAAAAGTATTAAAGATGACCAGGGCAGGAGTGGCATGGCAAGCTGTAGGTTGTGCCAGAGGAGCCTACGAAAGTGCCTTACAGTATACCCGGACAAGAAAACAGTTCGGAAAACCGATTGCCTCTTTCCAGTTGATTCAGAACCACCTTGTGGAAATGCTGTCTAATCTGACGGCAATGCAGACCCTCTGTTTCCGCTTATCTCAGCTTCAGGATCAAAATCTGCTAACCGACGAACATGCTTCATTAGCTAAAGTATTCTGTTCTATGAAAACCAGAGATGTGGTGAGCAGGGCGAGAGAAGTAATGGGTGGGAATGGAATCCTGCTGGAATATGACGTGGCCCGTTTTGTAGCGGATGCTGAAGCCATCTATTCTTATGAAGGTACGAAAGAAATCAATACACTGATTGTAGGCAGGGCCATCACTGGCTTCTCTGCCTTTGTATAAATCCTATTTAAAAGGATATTTGGTAATGCTTGTATTGCCCATTGCACTTTTTTCGTAAAGGGCAATACAAGCATTGTTAAATGAAGGATCGAAGTTTTCTTTTCCCGGGCCTAGCTGATTCGGAACCGGACTGCCTTTAATGAAAAAATACACCTTGGTATTTCCACCTTTATGATGGGGTTTGAAATTACCGTAAGTCTCCATTTCAGACCAGAGCGTATCTTTTAGGGTTATCGCAAATACATGCTGTATTGGTCCGGTATTGTTGTCGTTGCGATAATGGGCCACTTCTGTGAATTCCCCTTTCAGGTCCTCAATCCCCGGTTGGGTAAAAGTGCCTTTCATCATCCAGATCAGCAATAGTATCACCAGTATGCCAAGAAAAATATTAAACTTCTTTTGACCCATTATAACGCAGGTAAGATTTTTTCCATTACGGCCAATCCTTCATCGATATGTTTTTTCTCAATACAAAGTGCCGGTCTGAAACGAATGGTCTGGTTTCCACAACCTAAGAACATTACATTCTGCTCCATTCCTTTTTGAATAAAGGCATTACGCATGTCTTTATTTGGGAAGTCAAACGCACAAAGCAAACCTCTTCCTCTTACATTGCTGATTTTATCATGTTTCTGCGCAAGTTGCTCCAGGTTTTCTTTTAGATACTGGCCTACGGTTGTTGCATTGTCACATAGATTATCGTCATGAAGGATCTGTAAGATCTGCGTAGAACGAACCATATCTACCAGGTTACCACCCCATGTAGAATTGATTCTGGAAGGAACCCTGAATACATTGCCCTCTACCTGATCTACCTTATCGCCAACCAGAATTCCACATACCTGCATTTTTTTACCAAAAGCAACGATGTCAGGACGCGCTTTTTCGCTGTAATGTTGGTGACACCAGAATTTACCGGTAAGGCCTACACCAGTTTGAACCTCATCATAAATTAAAAAGGCATCATTTTCATCCGCAAGCGTTTTTAGCTGAATTAAAAACTCTTCACGCAAATGGTTGTCACCACCTTCAGACTGAATCGGCTCCACAATAATGGCACAGATTTCATCTTTATTATCAGCAAAAGCCTGTTTGATCTGAGCAATAGAGGCTTCTTCAGTATCAATTGCTTTTTTTAAATTCTCATCTTGTAAAGGAAATTTAACCGTTGGTACTGAAACTCTCGGCCAGTCGAATTTCGCAAACCACTTCGTTTTATCAGGAAGGGTATTGGTTAAACTTAAGGTGTATCCTGTTCTGCCATGAAAAGCTTTTTCAAAATGCAGTACTTTAAATCCTTTTTCTTCTTTAATCCCTTTCGCAAAATTCTTCTGAACTTTCCAGTCCATCGCTACTTTAATGGCGTTTTCAACAGCCAATGCCCCGCCTGCAATAAAAAAAGCATGAGGAAGGTAAGAGGGAATTCCAACTTTAGAGAACGTATCTACAAACTGGGCATATTGTTGTGTGTAAACATCAGAATTAGAAGGGTTCGACATGGCCGCCAGTAAAAGGCTCTTTTTGAAGGCTTCGTCATTGACCATTTTCGGATGGTTGTATCCCAATGGAACAGACGCAAAACAAGTAAAGAAATCCAGTAAGTTCCGCTTATACTTCGAGTCGTAAATATAAGCCCCCTGGCTTTTTTCCATATCATAGGTAAGGTCAAAACCATCGGCTAAAATGTGTTTGCTTAAAGTTTCATTTACCTGCTCGGGAGCTACAGTTAGTTGATACATAAAATCTATATTTTGGTGTAACCAAATGTAACAAAAAGTGCCAAATTAACAAATGCGGGCACTATTTGGACTTGAAAACTCAAAAAGTAGGTTTAAACTGTTTAAAGTATGATTTTAGTCAAAAATAAATTTTAAGCTCACAAATGTTAGTAATTTTCGGCACACGATTCAGACAGATTTCTCGGAAAACCTGCTGAAAACACCAGGATGATTTTGAATTTAACCAGGTTGCTCAGGCTTTACCCTTAAATAATAATAGCTGTTAACAAACAACAATAACCCACCTAATAAACTTCCACCAAGTACATCCGTAAACCAATGGGCACCCTGATATACCCTGGAGATTGGAATGAGTAAAATCAGCAAAACACAAAGCGTAATCATCACTGTTCTTAAAATGAAGGGTATGGTTTTGACATGGCACATGATCACAATTAAAAATCCAAAAAAGACAACATAGAAATTTACATGTCCACTGGGGAAACTCTGTTGTACGGTTTTCTCAAGAACATGTACCAAAGGTGCGGCTGGCCTGGGCCGATCTATAAGAATCTTGACAACGGTACTCGCGACACCTGCAAATAAAGTGCTGAGGGTAAATAAAGCTTCTCTCTTTAATTTAAAAACGAAAAACAGCAAGGCAGTCAGCAGTACCATGATGAGGGAATAAGGCATCACGCCAATAAAACTGATAAACCTCATAAATGGGTTCAGGGACGGGCTTTGATAACTTTGGATTGCAATGGAAAAATTCTTATCCAGGGAAGATAAGGGCATGTAAGCGATAAAGGCGGTTAACAGGATAAAGCCCAACAGCCCGGAAATCAACAGATAGGTTAAGATCAGTTTTCTTTGTTTATTCATTTTATAGTTAATATGATCAATTTGATTTCAAAATACATAGATAACGCTGATTTAAACGATTTAATGCCAAAATAATAAATGATTTTCCAGAAAATCTGGATTTTATTATCAGTATATCTTTAGCGCAAATGTTAACTTTACCCTCCATGAAAATCTTACTAACCGGATGTGTCTTATTCTTTATGAGCACATCATTATTTGCACAAAAGAACGGGGATCTTTCCCAGGCTGTCGTTACTTATAAATTTCGTAACAATGGAAAAGATACAGGAGGAGAACTGAAGTTATTTACGAAGGGAACACAAGCACGTATTGCCAGGAAAGGCGTACAGACGGAAGAGCAGTTTCTGCAGTTTAAAGAAGCGGCAACCTACCAGGTCCTAACCAGCAATGGCCTTTCTTATAGCCTTAAAAAACCATTTTCAGACTATGTGAAGGCCGAACTGCTTCCAGGTATAGATACCATCGCTGGCATTCCCTGTAAAAAAGCAAAACTTTTTATCCGTTCCAACACCATCGAGATATGGTATAACACCGATTTAAAGATCAAAGGAACACCCACGATCTCTATTGCTCCTGAAATGGGACTTGTGTTAAAAGTGATCCGTAACGGAAATTCTGAAACCATAGCTACCAATATAGAATACCGGACAATAACCCCGGAAGAGCTTAAATGGCCTTCAAAATGGGGAAACCTGTTGGATGAACCTGCTTACCAGCGTCAGATCATCGAAAGCCGGTATCAGACCATCCGGATTTTCAATGATGAACAGATTCACTTTGGCCGGAAAATAGAAAACCCAGCCGGGGAGCAGGCCAATGTCACCTATCATTTTGCCGGTGGTACCCTGATCCTTAAAAAAGTGAAGCTACCTGAAACTTCAGCCGGACAAAACCTGTTTGCCGAATTGATACAACATTCTAACGGAGATGCATACGACCGTACGGGCTCTGTATTTATGATCCCGCTAGATCGGAAAGTCTCTTTTCTTCAGGCCCTTCAGAATGGCTTACAAGTACTTCCTGTATACGAGGGGAAAAACGGGAAGAAATATCAGGGGGTAACTGCCACGGATCAATACCTCCCGCCACTGGAACTGATGCGTTTTTTTACCTCTTTCGGAGCCGGACATTTTAACGAACAAGCCAAAATACAGGGATACAACTGGGCAGATTCGGTAGTGTACAAACAAGATATTACGGCATTATTGCCAAGCTTACAAGGCGAAGTATGGATCGGGGTTTTTATTGGGAACTATGATAAAGGTGGCCATAAAGCGAGCCTGAATTTTAAATACTATCCAGGAGATGGGGGAGCGGATAAAAATCTTAAAAAGACCTGGATGATGCCAGCCTTTAATACCACCAATCTGATGGAGATGGCAGGGCAGGAGTATGGGACAATGTTCGATAAGGATTCCCTAACCGTAGCAGTGGATGTGCCTCCAGGGATTAAAAACCTTCGCTTAAGGTACCTGACTACCGGACATGGAGGCTGGGGTAACGGGGATGAATTTGTACCTAAGCAAAATGAGATTTTTGTAGATGGAAAAAGGGTTTATCATTTTATCCCATGGAGGGAAGATTGTGCGACGTATCGCACGTTAAATCCTGCATCAGGTAATTTTGGCAATGGCCTGTCTTCTTCAGATCTGAGCCGCTCTAACTGGTGCCCGGGTACGATTACCCTCCCGGTAGAAATCCCTCTGCCAGAGCTGAAGGAAGGAAAACATACGATAAAGGTGGCTATCCCGCTGGGTAAACCGGAAGGAACGAGCTTTAGCGCATGGAATGTTTCCGGTGTGCTGATCGGAGAGCGGGAATAGACTGGAAACCTATCGCTTTTTATCATAAAAGGTTGGATTTCAAACTGCGAAAGCAGGATGAAGCCCAACCTTTTTTATTAATCTTCTATTTCTGAAGGATAATCTTAATCTTTATAAGTGCCTACCTCGCTGAGTGCTGCGAATTGTGCACCGTCATAAGAGGATTTCATGTTTAATTTAAAGTACTTGAAATTTTTAACGGTTGATAAAATGATATCCTGCGGAGTGGTTGTATCAAGTAAGGTAAAATCACCAAGACTGGTCCAGCTGGAACCATTATTACTGGTTAGAATTTCAAGAAGTTTTACTTTTCTGGAATCTCTCTGTCTGAAGGTAAACCTGTTCACGTCTTTGCGTGCTCCCATATTAATGACCAGGTAATGCGGGTAACTGGCAGCACTGGAAGACCAGCGGGAATGCCAGGAAGTATTTACTGCATCGTCAATTACATTGACAGCTGCCCCATTTTCACTTGCAGTTTCCTGCGAGCTGAAAGAAGTAATGCTCCATGTCGATTTATTGTAAACTGGCTTGTCGCCAAAATTGATAACCGGAACATCATTGGCAAAGGAATAGTCAGTTGCATAAGTACTGATACTGCCATTTTCATGGACATAACGTATCGTAAATTCATAATTGGTATTTCCTTTATCCCTGAAGTCTGAAACGGGCATGCTGACATAAAAGCTATCCGTTCCAACCGGCTTTGCAGCAAAGGTTACGGAGTTGTATCCACCGTTATCATTTCCTTTATTTCTGTGATAAAAGGCAACATCCTTCACCGCTTTGGTGGAGGTGAATTTTCCCGAAACAATGATGTTTCCGTTTTGATACTTTGCGAAAAGCTTTTTAAGCTGGAATCCCGGATCTGAATACCAATCTGATCTGGTTACGGTGCTGAAAGTCTGGCCATTGGCAAGGATCGCTGCATCTGCAGGAGAAAGATAAGTAGGTGATTTGCCAAGAGTACCGTTCCCGTAACCCATCAGGGGTGTACCGTGCAAAATATTTTGAGATTGAGCACCACCATTATGTGGAAGGTTGATGCCATGTCCCAGCTCATGCGCAAATCCACCAATCCATTTAGTCGAGAATTTGTCATCTGGTTTACCCAGGTTTAGGGTATCCAGGCCAGTGTAATCCAGTGCGAAACACCAGCGGCCGATTCCATAAAACGGCCCACCGCTAGGATCACCATTTGAACCGTAGGTATAAGTAGGCATAATTACCAGAATATGGTCGCTGGTTTTTTCTGCCGGATGTGTTGAATAATAAGCGTTAACCTCTGTCATCACTGCCCCGGCCCCTCCTTCGTAAGGATATTGCGCTTTAGGTTGTGCCCCTCTGATAACGGCCATCTTTAATTTCCCCTGCGCGTCAACAGGCAACCCAATCGTTTTATTGGCATATCCCCATTGGTTCATCCATTTGGAAATAAAATTTTGGGTATAGACCATTACTCCATTTATCCGTTGTTGATAACCTGGAACAGTGTCTAAATCTGAAGGGATAAAGTAAACGACATTGAGGTTGTTTAAGCCGGCTTGTGGGCCATCTCCGGTGCCAGCTTTTGCATTTTGCCGGATTTGTCCGTTAGCCGGGACTTCTACTGCTCTTTTACAGCTAAAAGTCATCATTGTTGCCACCGCAATTAAAATGGCTGGTAATAGGTTTTTTTTCATGGTTGTTGGTTTAAATTTATAGTTGATGATTAGTTTTTAATTTAATAGGACCTACATAGAAAAAAATGGGAATCGGATTTAAAGAAACCGGACATCGTATTTTTGATGCCCGGTTTGAGAGACCGTTAAAAGGCGACCAAACCTTTTGCGTATCTCATGTTGCCCGGGTGCTAACCAAATCACCCTGATGGCAGGAGCTTAGTAACCAGTGTTTTGTGTCAGGACTCCTTTTGAAAGGTCAATTTCTGTCTGGGGAACTGGCATAAGATATAATTTATCGGCCCATGTTCTAACCTGTACCTGGGTGTTTTTAATGTTGTTAATTGTCTTCATGACCTGAGGGGCTATTTTCCAGCGACGGATATCCAGATAACGATTTCCTTCAACTGCCAGCTCAATACGACGCTCATTGCGGATTAATGTCCTCAATGAAGCCTGACTGCTATATTCAGTCCGGTCTACCGGAAGCATTCCTGCACGGGTTCTGATGGCGTCCAGTGCATCATATACTTCAGATGAAGGTCCGGAAAGCTCATTCTTAGCTTCAGCAAAAGTTAACAGGATTTCTGCATAACGGATCAGGATCACATTGGCATGGTTATCTACACGGTCTCTGTAAATTTTAGGGTCCACCAGCTTACGGAAATTATATCCTGTCTTTGACATATTGGAAGCACCCTCAGTCCAGATAAATTTATAATCATCTTCTATCGCATTCCATGGTGCATTTTCAAATAAAACAGTCGCGTAAAAACGTGGATCACGGTTTTTATATTCGTTCTCAAAAGCAGGGTTTTTAGCGGTATACCAGGCTGCACGTTGAGCAGGATCAACGGGGCTTACCGCTTTCCCTGTTTTATAACTTTCATAACTGTTTACCAGCTCCTGAGTAGGAGTAACTGAACTCCATCCTCCGATATCGCCGGGAAGAAGATAAGTGTTCAAAAAGTTCGCATCTTTCTGATCAATCTGCTGGCGATCCAGGATCACCTCCATATTACCCTCATTTGCTTTATGGAATAAAGCCTCATAACTGCGTAATCCAAGGCGGAATTTTTTCTCATCGTCTGCATTGGCAAAAGTTACCCAATGGCTGTAATCATCTTTGACATCAATGGCTTGTTCTTCGCTTACTTTAAATAAGCTATAGCCCAATCCCATTACCTGCGTGGCGGCATCTGCTGCCAGTTGCCATTGATTTTCACTTAAATGAACTCTGGCTTTGAGTGCCAGTGCTGCCCCTTTTGTAATTCTTCCTTTCTCATTTGGTTTCCCTCCTGCATAAGTCTGAGGTAGGATCAGGGCAACAGCACTCAGCTCATCCGTTACAAATTTCAGGACTTCTGCTTTCGGGCTTTTTTTAATGTTTTCTTCCCCAAGTTTAAGCACCGTAGTGAAAAAAGGGACATCCCCAAAATTGCTGGCCATATTAAAGTAAAACAGCGCCCTCAAAAAGCGGACCTCCGCTTTATAACGTTCCAGTAATGCCGGATCCATATTGACCACCTTATCTGCATTTGCCAGAAAATAATTGGCACGGCGAATGTTACCAAATCCCCAGCCAGCATTCGTAACCGAAGTAATTGTTCCGGCAGATACATCAGTTGCTGAACTTTCCCATGGGTATTGGGCGTAGGCATTGTCTGAAGCTCCGTCATCATAGATAATTCCATCGCCCGGTAACTGATTATAAACTGCATTTACTGCCTGATATACATCGTTGGAGTTTTTCCAGAATGTTGCCTCAGATAATTGGTCCAGTGGGGGTCTTTCTAAGAAGTCTTTTTTACAAGAGCTGAGTGTTGCCGAAAGTAACAGCCCGGAAAGTATAAATATTGATATTTTCGTTTTCATGTTATTCAATTTAAATTGTGGATTAGAAACCTGCGCTTAAACCAATTGACCAGGTTTTAACACCAGGATAACTACCTCTTCCAGATGCTGATTCAGGATCAAAATCACCCATACGCTTATCTGCCATAATGGTAAATGGATTATTTGTAGTTCCATATATCCTAAGTTTCGACAGACCGATTTTTTTAACCGTGTTTTGAGGAATGGTATAGCCCAATGTGATGCCTCTTACGCGGAAATAGGCCCCGCTGAATAACCAGAAAGAGGAAGTTGGGGTATAATTATGTGTACCATCTCCTGTACGCAGGATTCTTGGAAAATCTGCATTCGGGTTCGGGTTTTCTTTTGTCCAGCGGTTTAACCATTGTTCTTTAACATTGGCACCGTTGAAGAAAGGATAGCCTGCTTCTTCCGATAAATACGTCTTTACTTTAGCCACACCATAGGTAATCACACTCAGGTCAAAACCTTTATAACTGGCATTAAGGTTAAAGCCATAATTTAACCACGGTACATCATTCCCGATTACTTTACGGTCTGCAGCATCAATCTTATTGTCGCCATTCAAATCTTTATATTTGATGTCTCCGGCCTTGGTTGAATTGGTTTGGAAGGCATGGCCTGCCACATCATTGGCATCCACAAAAAGGCCTTCGGCTTCATAACCATAAAAGGAGCCTATGGATTCTCCTACCTTTTGAATAAATCTGCCGTCAAAATTTTCTCTGTTGTCTTCCCCAAGTTTGGTAATCTCACTTTTGATCACGGAGATATTACCGCCAATGCTATAGGTGAAATCGCTCCCTATTTTATGATTATGTGTAATGGCAAGCTCAAAACCTTTGTTTCTGGTCGAAGCTCCGTTGGAAAGCGGAAGATCACCTGTGCCTACCCCAATACTGGAAACCCTCGGAATCCTCATTAAAAGGTCTTTGGTGTTTTTAACGTAATAATCTGTAGTGATGTCTAACTTACCTTTAAATAAACTGATGTCCATTCCCAGGTCGGTCATGTATACTTTTTCCCATTTGGTACGGTCGTTGGAGATTTTTTGTTGATAAACCCCGCCCTGAGGTGCTTCTTCAAAACTGTATTGATAACCGGTGTTAAGCAGGTCAAAATAATTCCCGATCGGTACCACATCCTGATTTCCCAGTGATCCATAAGAACCACGAATTTTCAGCATATTCAGCCAGCTTATGTTTTTCATGAATTCTTCTTTCGTTAAGTTCCAACCGGCAGAGAAAGATGGGAATACAGCCCGGCGGACATCATCTTTGAACCTGGATGAATAGTCAATACGGGTGTTGACTTCAAGAAGGTATTTTTCGTCAAAAGTATAATTGAACCTTCCAAATATAGAACGCATTGCCCATTCACTTTGATTACTTCTGTTTGCCTGGCCGTCGCTATCAGAGTTAATGTCTTCAGGATTTGTAGAGCCACTTACGATAGTAGTCATGTCATTGTTAGGGAAATTCTTGCGGCCTACCAAGGCAGTTCTGTTTACATTGCTCTCCTGAGATGATCCCACAGTTAGCTTGCCATAATGTTTGCCGAAAGTACGCTCGTAATCAATAGTTCCCTGTACCAACAATTCTTTTCTTTTACTCCAGTATTCCAGGGCATCATTCTGTATCCTCTGAGTAGAAAGTATAGGAGCGCCTGTTAAGAAATTATTGATTGGCATCAATGTATTATTGAAAGACCAGGAGTTTCCGTTTGTAAATTTCAGGGATACCAATCCATTAATGGAAAGTCCTTTCAATGGGGTTAGACTAGCATTTGCTGCGGTTTGGATATAATTGTTTCTATCCCATGCCTTTCCTCCTTCAGCAATCGCACGCGCCTGGTTTCCTGCCGCTGCCTGAGAGTTGACCTTTCCATTCTCTATCGAACCCCATTCTCCATTACTTTGACGAAAGACTGAAGTGGGTAAGGATCGATTCAAGGTAGTCCAGGTTAGATCTCCCTGACGGTCAAAGCTCTGATTGATAAACGAGAAGTTAGTCCCGAACTTCAGGATTTCCGGAACCACAACGGTTTCGGTGTTAAGTTTGGCTACAAAGCGATCCTGTTTTTTATTTGGAACGAAAGACCCCTGATTCAGATAAGAAAGCCCTAAATAACTGTTAGTTATCTTACCCGGTGCATTCACATTGAGGTTGATGTCTCTTAAAGGTGGATTTTTACGCAGTACTTCTTTATACCAATCTGTATTTGGATATAAATCAGGTTTGGAACCGTCTTTGTACCATTGAATTTGTTCAGCGGTAAATAATGGAGCTGCTCCGGCATTGGTCAGCGCTTCATTATAAAGCGTGGTATAATCCACGGAATTCACATATTTAGCAATTCTGGTAGGGGATTGCCAGCCATAATTTGCATTGAGGCCAATCGTAACCCGGTCACCGCTACCACGTTTGGTCGTTACCATAATGACCCCATTTGCGGCCCTGGATCCATAAAGTGCAGCAGAAGACGCATCTTTTAATACCGACATTCCAGAAATATCGTTGGCATTTAGGGTAGCAAATTCCTGTGAAGTAGCCGGGATTCCATCAATAATGTACATTGGAGATCCTACTGCTGCCAGACTGCTTCTACCTCTGATGCTGACGGTGGTTTGGCTGGTTGCAGATGAGCTCACATCGCCAGGACGTTGCAAAATGGTTAAACCAGGAGAAATTCCTTGTAAGGCATTCTGAATAGAAGTCACAGGTCTTTCACTAATCTGTTTAGGAGTTATAGTTGCCACGGCGCCTGTTAAACTGGCTTTCTTCTGAGTACCATAAGCTACCACGACTACCTCATCCAGATCACTAGGCTGTATTTTCATTTTAATGGTAAGCTGACTGTTTGAGCCCACACTTACTTCCTGGGTAAAATAGCCGATATAAGAAATCACTAAAATAGCGCCTTCTGGTACATTGGTCAGTTTAAACTGTCCATTGCTATCTGTTACGCCTCCGCGATCAGTTCCTTTGATCCTGATGTTTGCCCCGGGAATTCCCGATCCGTTCTCATCAAGAACCGTCCCTGTCACATCCTGTGCATTTGCTGCTGTGCTGACTTTTAGGATTTTCTGCTCTTTTTCCTTTATCACAATGGTGTTTGCCCGAATGGAATAGCTGAGTGGCTGATTTTCAAAACATTGATCCAGCGCCTCCTTTAAAGGAACATCTTTTACATCTATGGTTACCGGAAGCGCTTTGTCGATCATTTTCTGAATAAAAAAGACACTATATCCGCTTTGGGCCTCAATAGATTTTAAGACCTGTTTTAAAGAACTGTTCTTTTCGGATAAGGAGATGTTTTTCTGAGCAAAGCTGGCCGCACTTACCTGCATAAAAGCAGAAATAATTAAGAGCACTGTAAACTTTAGGGTAACGAGTAACTTATTTTTCATACAGCAGGTGCCGTATGAATTAAAAGTGTAATTTTTCATACATTTGGTTAGTTTGGGTTTCAACAACAGACATCGCATGACTTAGTCATGTGCTGTTAAGTTTGGTTGATTAAAAAATATCGATTCTTGGAATGGCAATCCCAAAACTACTACTGCCGGGAGTGGAGTCAACACTTCCGGTTTTATTTTGGGCTGCTGCTGAGTAAATGTTTATTTTACAATCTTCACCTCCCTTCCTTCTACTTCAAACTTAAACTCATTTGTGGCCTCTAAAATTTTTATAATGTCAGCAAGGTGATTTGATCTTGAAAATGAACCGCCAAAATTGATGTGCTCAAAATTTCCCTCATAGGAGACTTTGATGTCATACCATCTTGACAGTTTGCGCATTGCACTTTTAATGTCTTCATCGTTAAATATAAACCGTCCATTTTTCCAGTCCACTGCGCTTTCGGTATCTACATTCTTCACTTCAAAAGTCCTGGCATTTAAGATCGATTGTTGTCCGGGATTAAGAAAGCGGGATTGGATAGTTTGATCAGGGCCTGTTCTGTTGGTTTGGCTTATTTTGACACTACCTTCCAGTAAGGTAGTTTTTACGGCTGGTTCATCAGGATAGGCATTGATGTTAAAATGAGTACCAAAGACGCTCAGTTCCTGTCCTTCTGTGAGTACTATAAACCTTTTGTTTTTATCTTTGGAGACTTCAAAATACCCTTCTCCCGTAAGTTCAACTCTTCGTTCCGCAGCAGTAAAAACAACAGGAAAACGTAAAGATGAAGCTGCATTCAGCCATACTTTTGTTCCATCTGGCAAGTTAATCTGGTACTTTCCGCCAATCGGGGTTTCAATCTTGTTATAAACAGATTCTCCGGTTTGTAGTGCTGATTTTTTATCAGACACGGTATAAATTAACTGCCCATCTGCGGATTTTGAGAGCTGTAATCCCATCTGTTCAGCGATTTTTCCCGTGTCTGCATCGGTTAAGCTCAGTCGTTTTCCATTTGCAAGAATTAGAAAAGCCTTGTCTCCTCCTGCTTTAATCTTTGATATGGCTTGATCGGTAGCTTGGTTCGTGTTTTTTTGAGGACTAAAGAAATACAAGCCCAGATTTAAGAGGATTAATATAGACGCAGCAACCGACCACCATGGGAATCTTTTAATCAGAGGTCTTACTTCATTGGCATCAATATTTACGTTGATTTTCCCTAAAATCATCCGTTCTACTTCTTCTGCTTCGCCCATAACAGGTGTATTCCATTCCGACTTTTCTTCCTGCAATCCATCATAAAAACTAAATAACAATACCTGTTCAGCCTCAGTTGCCTCTCCATCCAGATATTTATCTATTAAATGCTTGAATTCCGCTTCTTTCACTCCTGTTATTTTTAAGTATGTACCATAATCAAGGCTGACCCCCCAAAGGAATTAGAGAAAAATAAAATATTTTCATTAACCATAAAAATTATGGTCAGCTAGTGTCTTGTGATTACCCTAAGCAGGACCACAGCCCAGAATAGGAGATCGCCCATCTGAGTGCGCAGTTTTCTTAATGCAATGGTGATCTGGTTTTCGACGGTTTTTGGAGAGATCTGAAGACGTGCAGCAATTTCTTTAACACTCAAGTGCTCTTTACGGCTCAGAATAAAAATTTCCCTGCATTTCTCTGGAAGGGTCGCAATGCTTTCCTCTAAACGCTTATCCAATTCTTTTTCATGAAGGATGTCTTCAATACTGTTTTTATCGAAGAATTCTTCTGCCTGACTTGATAAATCTATTCTGGCTTTCCCGTCACGGATGGCTTTAAATACTTGAAAACGAACTGCAGTGTGTAAATAGGCCGCTAAGTTATCAATGGCGACCTGATCCCGTTTTAACCATAATTGGGCAAAGATTTCCTGAATGATATCTTCAGCAGCATGGATATCTTTAAGGATGTGGTAAGCAGATAGGTACAGCTTCTGCCAGTATTTATGATATAAGCATTCGAAAGCAGAACGGTCCTCGTTTTGAATTGCCTTCAGAAGCTCCTCGTCAGATTGGCGTTTTTGTTTGTTTAACTGCATTTGTAACGTTCGAGTTACTAAACTAGTATATTTTTCATGAAAAAATGGGTTATTCTGTCGTGATCGTCTAAAATTAGATTTGGGCAATCGTTTTTTTAGTAACGACTCCAACGCATTTTAGTAAAAAGACTGTCGGAGCTTCGTTTAATTTATCAGGGAATAAAATCCAGAGAAAGGAATATAGTTGTAACTATCTGCTAAATTAGGTGTCACATCACTAAAACATAAACCATATGAAAAAAATATTTACCTGCTTTCTTCTTTCCTGCTTCAGTATTTGTGCAATTGCCCAGCAAAAGAATGTTACTCCGGATAGCCGGTTAGCAGATCTGGACGTCGTACTAAACAAGGTGCTGAAAGATCAAAAAGTTGCTGGCTTTGCAGTAGCGATAACAGAAGGTGATCAAATCATTTATAGTAAAGGTTTTGGTTATAGGGATGTGGAGGGTAAAAAGCCGGTTACCCCAAATACGCTTTTTGCGATAGGTTCAAGCTCAAAAGCTTTTACCTCAGCTCTGCTGGGTTTGCTGGAGAAAGATGGCAAACTCTCATTGGATGGCAAGGCAACAACTTACCTGCCACAGCTGCGGTTTTTCAATGACAACATGAACAACCAGATCACGGTTCGTGACATGATGTGTCACCGGACCGGATTGTCCCGTTATGATTATTCCTGGTATCTCTTCAATACGCTTAACAGGGACAGCATCTTGCAGCGTGTGAAGTATATGGAGCCAAACGCCGGATTAAGAGAGAAATGGCAGTATAACAATTATATGTTTCTTGCTCAGGGGATGATCGCTGAAAAGATTACCGGAAAAACCTGGGAGCAAAATATAAAAGAAAAATTCTTTATCCCATTGGAAATGACGCGTTCTAATACCAGTATCTACGATATGCAGAAAGATTCGGATGCTTCTCTGCCGTATACACTGGAAAAAGATAGTGTCATTAAAAAAATGGAATATTACGATATTTCTGGTATGGGCCCGGCAGGATCGATCAACAGCAGTGTCAATGAAATGGCGCATTGGTTACAGCTTTGGACGAGTGGTGGCCGTTATCACGGAAAAGAGATTCTTCCTTCTTCTTATATCGGACAGGCAGAAAGTGCACAAATGGTGATGTCGGGCGCTTTGCCAGGAGAGTTTAAAGATATTTATTCAGCCAGCTATGGCCTTGGATGGATGATCAGTTCTTACCGCGGATATTACCTGGTAGAACATGGTGGAAATATTGATGGCTTTTCAGCAAATGCAGCCTTCTTTCCCTCAGACGACATCGGAATCGTTGTGCTAACCAATCAGAATGGTTCCCCTGTTCCTGGCCTGGTCCGCAATACTATTGCCGATCGGATTTTTAAGCTAAACAAGATAGATTGGAATGGGGAGCAAAACAAGAAGAAAGAAGAGGCCAGGAAAAAGGAAAATGACGAAAAGCCAGAAGCAGGAGAGGAGCAGGTGTTGAATACCAAACCTTCGCATCCTGCCAGGAATTATGTGGGCTTCTATGAAAATCCTATTGCAGGTACAGTTGATGTGTCTCAAAGAGGGGACTCGTTGTTTGCTACACTGGGAAAAGAACGAATCTTTCTGAAACATTACCATTATGATGTCTTTGAAGCCAGAGATATTGATAAAAAAGGGAAAATAGATACTACAAGCAGCAATTTTAGAATGAATTTCAGCTTTGGAACGGATGGAAAAATAACAGGAGTGA
Source organism: Pedobacter steynii (assembly GCF_900103665.1). Classification (GTDB taxonomy): domain Bacteria; phylum Bacteroidota; class Bacteroidia; order Sphingobacteriales; family Sphingobacteriaceae; genus Pedobacter; species Pedobacter steynii. The sequence goes on along the minus strand of NZ_FNGY01000003.1, from coordinate 894,154 downwards.
GTCTTCCCATGGATGGAAAACCCCTTGTATTTGCTTTTCGTCCAAAAGCAGTCGCTTTAACTAAAGAAATGCTGGACAAATATACAGGTGATTATAATCTGGGTAAAACGGTGGTTAAAGTCTACCTCAAAGACAAGACTTTATTTGTCTCTTTGCCCGGACAACGGGATTATGAAACGACTTCTCTGGGAGCACATTCCTTTAAAGTTAATGCCTTGGCAGGATATAGCCTGAAGTTTGAACTTAACGGGGATCTGGTAGAGTCGCTGACCGTCAAACAACCAAACGGAAATTTTAAAGCAGTCCGTAAGAAATAAACGAAATCAGATATGGTTAGCGAAATAAGGCTTTTCAATTCCGGAAGGCCTTATTTTATTATTCATGAAGTCCTTGTTGAAATTTTGACGGAAGAGGGGGAGTATCCCTCAGAAGAGGATGAAGATAGCCTGAAATATTTAGTGTTTTATCTCAATAATAAATACCTCGTTGTTTTTACCAGATATCACCGCTTATTGCTAATTGAGAGAGAAACCATGAGATGTATAGGGGAGTTATTGACCGAGGGATGTTCTATTAACGCTTATGATAAATCCGGTAAACTGACAACTAATCCTGCCGGAATATTTGATTATGAAGGTGAAATTCTTGATGTTAAACTCACCAAAAGTCATGAACTCCTGATCAGGCATATCTCCGGCAGTATGAAATGGTACGAATTACCTGACTGGCTTTCCTGATTTTTTCTCTCCAAAAACAGAGGGGGTATTTCATATAAACATTAGTTTAGTATGTGTTAACTTTTGTTGATATTTAACCCCGACTACATCATTACCTCTCTGCTCCACATTTTTTGCACATCCTTTTAGGGGTATTTTGTAAATCTCATTAAACTATAAATTGCTCTTTCTGGTAATTTAAACACCACCTTTAGCTGCTTTAAAAAGGAATGTATTGCATTGATGATGTAGTCATGTAGTGGTGCTTTTTATTGTGGGAGCGGATTCCGTTTCTTAATATTATGCTAAACCAAACCTGTTGATTTTTATGAACCTAAAATTTCTAACTAAAGCAAAATTGCCTTTTATTGCCCTATTGTTCCTGGCAGCAATGTCTTCATCTTGTTCAAAACAAAAGAACGAACCCGCCACAGGAGAAGACGTTAATGGAAAGCCCGTTACTTCTCCCATTTTAACAGACCTGTTCCGAAACTCCTACCGTGTATATGAAATGCAACGGAATGCGAAAGGAATTTACAGGGATTCAAAACTATTTAACGGAACGGATTATCATCCTGCTTCGGTTGCCAACATAGGGACAGGCCTGGTATCCCTTTGCATTGCTGATAAAATGGGCTGGGTTGCAAATGGGAGCCAGCAGGTAATTACTACCTTACAGACTTTACTAGGCCAGAACGCCAGCTTTCAGCTGGATGTAAACACAGCTGGCTTTCCGAGACATTTTGTAGACATGGAAACAGGAGTCCAGGCCTGGAATTCCGAATATAGTACCATCGATGCAGCCATAATGGTCTCGGGAGCATTATTTTGTAAAAAATATTTCAGTACAAACACAACTATAGCAACGCTCGTGGACGGCCTGTATAAATCCATCAACTGGTCAAAAGCAATTGCGAACCCCGCTACCGGAGCAATCTATCTTTCACTGGATGCAAATGGCAATGGAATTGGAAATACCGCTGTTTACAATGAATATATGATTGTGGCTTATCTGGCCTTTAAATCTGAAAATGGGGTGGGGGGACCGGCAACAACCTTGTGGAATAATTTCTATGCGAATACAACAAACTTACCTAAATCAACCTATTCTGGTTTTGAGGTTTTAACAGATTATCCTGGTTCTTTTCTTTCTGATTTTATCCCTCAGTTTTGCTATTATCTATGTCATCCTTATGCCGCAAATACTCAATATATGCAATACATGAATAATGCCATGCAGGCTGATAAAAAATGGTGGACATTAACGAGTGGTATTGCTCCTTACGAATGGGGCTTAGGTGCGGGCAGCGACCCCTCAGGTTATCATGCGAACCGTATTAATGACAATGCAGGTAAGGTGGTTTCTCCGCATATCATCAGTGGCTTTATCCCCATTAACCCAACTGCAAAAGCTGACTTACTGAGTTTGTACAATGCCAACAAAGGTGTTTACACGCTTCCGGGCACCTCCCATAAAATTTTATGGAGATATAGTGTCAGTAACCCTTCCTGGAAGGCCAATGAAGTTCAGGGAATAGACTTCTCATCTATGCTTTTTGGATTGGCGACTTTACCGGAAAATTGTGGAACCGCATTTTTTAGTACTTATAATGATTATAGTTTTCCGGCCTATTCGTTTTCGCCGATTCCCTGAAGCTAAGGATGGAGAAAAGCTATGGAGCTGGTCGGTTTACGAACGCCATTTCTGAAGAATTAAAATAAATAGCGCATTATCAATCTGATCGCAGACGTTAATAGCGCTTCCGATCAGATTGTTTTTTGGCAAGAAGGAAATTATCCTTCCAGTGTTTCTGCTGCTCTTATGATCAAATCAGCGATTTCCTTTGGATGAGAAGCCATAGAAGCATGACTTGAGGATAAGCTAATGGTGTCGGCTTTCATTCTTTCTGCAAAGAAATGTTGTGTTTCGGGAGGGATCATTCTGTCGAGCTCAGACACCTGATACCAGGTCGGTAAATTTTTCCATCCCACATAGTCCGGTTTGTCTTCAAAACATTTTCCTGAAGTTGGCTTTTGTGCAAGGGCCATCACCAAAGCGTCCTCTACGGAAAGGTCATGTGCGAAATTTTCCGCAAACATGCTTTTTTCAATCCATAGAAAGCCATATTGATCGGGGCGTAATGCTGCGGCACCAGCGGGAGCAGTGGTCCTGCCCAATAGCATGCCCAGATTTTCATTTTCGTCAGGTGCAAAAGCAGCAATATAAACGAGGCCCACTATTTTGTCACTCTTTCCAGCAGCTTCAGTAATTACGGCTCCGCCATAAGAGTGTCCTACCAGAAGCGTTGGGCCATCAAAAGATTCTACGAGTCTGCGGGTTCGCTCAGTGTCGTCGGAAAGGGAAGTCAGCGGATTTTGAACTGAACCTACGGTATACCCGGCCGCAGTTAAAATTGGAATCACCTTGCGCCAGTGAGAACCATCGCCCCAGGCTCCATGTACCAGAGTAATGTTGATTTTCTTTTTCATAATTGTTGAATTTTAGGTTAACAGGAATTGGTCCAAAGTTCAGCAGAAACAAAGCCAAAAAATTAACCCCGGTTAAAATCGTTTACACGGCATCATCTTTTTCTGATCCGGCTTAAAGAAGGACCCTGAATTCCAAGATAAGAAGATATATGGTAAAGCTGAACAGTATTTAAAATTTCTGGATGGTTGTTCATCATAGTCAGGTACCGTTCTTCAGGTGTCTGAAATAAAAAACTTTCCATACGCGCTGCAGCTATTTTATTTGACATCAAGATATCAATATATTTTGGTGTCAAGACCTCTGTGGGGGGATAGATCATCTGTATTTGTAGGTTAGATAATTCAATTGAGGTAGCTTTGGTAAACACAGTTTTAAAATTTTTCAATTTAAATATTTAAGTATAATTTATATGATAATTATTTAATTTAATATTTGTTTTTGTTGCTTTTATTGTATAAGTTAGACAATGACAGTTACTACTATAACCCCCGCGACCAATCAACGATTTATTGACCCGCTTACAGATTTTGGATTTAAGCACCTTTTAGGAGCTGAACCAAATAAAGAGATTATAATTGGATTTTTGAATGCCATTTTTGCCGGACAAAAAGAAATCGTTGATTTGGTTTTTAGTCCTACGGAACATGCAGCAAGCACAAATGAGAATAAGAAAGTCTTTTTTGATTTGATGTGTACAGGAAGCGGTGGTGAACAGTTTATCATTGAAATGCAACGTATTCAGCATGGTGGCTTTCGTGAACGCTGTGTGTACTATTTGTCCAGATTAGTGAGTGAACAGCTCCCCAGAGGTGAATCTAACTGGAAAGATCAACTTAAGGAAGTGTATTTAATAGCAGTTTTGGATTTCAAGTTCAGAGATAAGGACGAGGAACGGTTTTTACATGATATTGTTTTAATGAATAAGGATACAGGTAAAGTTTTCTACGACAAGTTTGGGTTTAAATTCCTGGAATTACCTAACTTCGACAAAGAGGTAAATAAACTGTCGTCTGATTTAGATAAGTGGTTTTATATTCTTAAAAATATGAGCAGGATGGAAAAGGTACCATCGTACCTCAATCAGGGAATCTTTAAAAAATTATTTAAAATCGCAGAGGTGAGTAAACTAACAAAGGGACAACGGACACTTTATGAATCTAACTTAAAGGCAAAGTTGGATTATGATGCTAGTATTGCCTGGGCTAGTAAAGAGGCTGGGGAAAAGGCGAAAATCGAGGGTATGGCCGAAGGTCTTCAGGAGGGCAGACAGCAGGGAATAGAAGAAGGCAGGCAAGAAGGCAGGCAAGAAGGCAGGCAAGAAGGTAGGGAGCAGGGAATACAGGAAGGAAGAGACGAAGGAATACAAGAAGGTATTTATCAGCAAAAGTTGACGATGGCCCGAAAACAGAAGCAAAGAGGGGTTCCCATTGAGGAAATCGCTGAGTTAAACGACCTTTCAATTGAAGAAATCGAGAAATTGTAATCCTATAACCAGATAAATTAAAATGCGGGTGTTAAAAACGAAATGATCCTGGCCCTAACCAGGATCATTTTGTTGATTTTCAAAACTTGCTAATTAATAAGTGATTTTGACCAGCCGGTTATTTTGCTGGAGATCCAGGGAGCTGAATCCTCCTACCAGAATTGCCGCTTTTCCGTTATCTACGTTAATCACATCAAAAACCGGATTTCTAAACCTGTTGTCTGTGAATATAAACCCTCCGATGGTGTTGTTATTCGCGCTTAACTGACCTGTAGGTTCTACAACAGCAAACCCATATCTGTTAATGCCATTGAATTTTTGAAAAGAACCGGTCAGCAATATTTTGCCGTTGCCCAGCCGGCTGGCTTTGGTCACCACTCCATCTGCACCAACTCCGGTATTAAAACTTTCTTCCAGGCCACCATTTTGATTCAAGATGGCAACCTTTGAAACCGCTTTTCCATTGAAAGTGGAAAAACTACCGGAAATGAGCATCTGCCCATTTACATAGGGCTGTATGGACGTGATCAGGTCATTCGGACCAGAACCTGTACTGAAGCTTTTATCCAGTGTTCCATCTGTATTGATCCTTGCAATTCTGTTCACACTTTCTCCGTTATAACTACTAAAAGCACCTGTAACGATTGTTTTTCCATCAGCTTGCATATGGGCATCGTATATATATCCATTAAAGCTATCGTTAGCCTGATTTGCCGGTAGGTTGAAGTTGTATGTTTTATCCAGTGAACCATCAGGTTTAATTCTGGCAATGTTATTTACGACTACAGAATCGGTAATAATGGTGTCTTTTTGATTTGGATAATACCTTTTTGTCATATAATATTTAAAGGCGCCGCCTACAATAATATTGCCATCGGGTTGTACCATCATCTCCGTTACCGGGCCACTAAAGAACGCAGCGAAAGAAGGTACCGTATCTTTTTTCGGTTCGCCTGACCTGTCGATAAACGAATAAATAGTAGAATCCATGGCACCGCTGAGCGATATTTTTCCAATGTTTCCAATCCGGCCTTTTTTATTGTTGTAAGTGTTGAACTGTCCGCCAATCAGGATTTTACCATCTAAGAGGAGTGCTGCTTTGTTTAAGTTGCCGGAAGGTATCCCCTTGCCTGGCTTAAAGGACTTATCTAAAATCCCTTCAGGCGAAATAATCGCCAGCTTACTGTATCCGGAACGGATGCCTGAATTGTTGTAATCTGTGAAGTTGCCCAGGATCAGCATCCGGCCATCAGGAAGGGCTGTAATGTTATTGATGTCCTCATTTGCACCTACATAAGAGTTAAAGGCCTTGTCTATTTTGATATTTCCGTTTACCTGGAATTTTGGACCCGGTAAGATTTGCGCTCCAACCATGAAGGTGATCATTCCGCTGCTGGCCCATTCCGGTACTTTCACCTTGGCTTCTGTGTCTGATAGCGATAGTACCTCTCCCTTCTGTCCATTGAACAATACATTGAGCGTTGTTTTATATTTCAGAAATCCCGATCCGGTTAAAGTAACGGTCGAAGCGATATCTCCCTGAGCAGGGGTTGAAGCCAATGCATTGACTTTTAAATCGAGCGGAGGTTTGGCATCTCCATAAGGGTCTTTCCCAATGCTTTCATTCTTTTTGCAGGAAGTCAGGCTACAAATAAAGAGGAGGCTGACTGCAGAGAGCAATTGAACTATTTTATATTTAGAATTAAAAATCATAAGACGGTATTTTATATTGATGAAATGCTGGTCTGAATTTGTTGCCTATTTGAAATATTCATTTACGTCAGTAATAAATAAGAAGGAGTTAAAACCAAAATTATGCGTATCATTAATGACATGGATGACACCATTGTTGGTTTGCAGGTCTGATGTTGCAACCGTAGCCCCGAAATTTAAAGGGTTGCCGATATCACCAATGTTTCTGAACACGACCGTGCGTGGACCGACATCCCTGGTGCCTTTATAGTCGCTAAACTGTACACCAAGATTCATGATGTAACCGTCATAAGAGGTCATGTATTGTCCCGGATAAACGTTGGGCTGCCCCGAATCATATCTAGCGATGTCCTTTAACAGGTATTTATCTTTGATCAGGTATTGTGATAAGTACTTTCTCCATATAGACTGTGGAATGTCTTTAATAAATATGGAGTCTTTTGATGCAAAATAGCGCGTCGTATTTAAGAGGTCCATGCTGAGTTTTATCGCACGGTCTGAAGGAGCAAAAAAGGTGATGTCTTCTTTCTCAAATGCGTCCCTTAGCCCGGATTTATCGATCACCGTAACCAAGGTGTCAAAATAGAGGGGTTTCGTTTTCAGGAACTCATAAGCGCTCATTTTGAAGACACCGTTTTGTAAGCTTCCACCATTAAAATATTCTTTTTTACAGGAGATCACTGCAACAGAGAGGAGGACTCCAAGGAGTAACAGCCATTGATTTTTTCTTTTCATAACATTTAGTTTTAGCACTACTTTACCCAATATTGGTTCAGGACAATGTTAGGGTTGTTTACCCTGGCTTTTGGGTTTATTGGCCAGGTCCAGGCGCCTTGATTGAATTGTTCAGGAGTTAAAAAGTCTACACATTGGCTGATATCCATTACCCGCCCTGTTCGGACCAGGTCATACCACCTGACCCCTTCACCGATCAGTTCTTTCTGTTCTTCCATAAAGACAGCATCCACAAGATTGCCTTCTGATGGGCTATATTCTGTTGCCCCTGCGCGGTTTCTAACCATATTTAGTAAAGGAACTGCTTCTCCGTTTCTACCCAGATTGGCCAATGCTTCAGCACCTAACAGCAAAACCCCGGAATAACGGAAAATAATCATGTTGTCATCAAAGAGATAGTTGTTTACATCGGTGACATTAGAATATTTCAGGAACATCTGAGTGGTATTGTTGATGTAAGGCAGGTAGAACCAAACGTCCCTTCTTTTATCGGGGGCAGTAGGCGGATATAATTTCTGTACATAGGAAGCCAGGTAATAACCATCACTGTTGGCACCGTAATTAACGATTGGCGAATGGGTGGTCCATTGACCTAATGATACATATTTTGTTTCTGAGCCATAGTTCTTGTTTACGGAGAACTCGAAAATGCTTTCCCGGGTTTTGCCTTTAAAGATCTTTTTGAAATCTTCAATGGGTAACAATTGAAAGAAACCTGAATTTTTTACATTTAAGGCAGCATCAGCAGCTTTTTGCCAATACACTTGCTGATTTGCTTTATCGAAACCTGCAATCCACATATAGCAGTTTGCGATCAGTGTTTCTGAGGAGGCCCGGGAAGCTCTTACTCCCCAGTTTGTCGGGTCTGTATATTGCCATGGCAAGGCCTCTTTTGTTTCTTCCAGCTCCTGGATGCAAAATCTAAGTACGTCGATGAAATTGGTTCGGCTCTTTGCACTGCCATCATAAGCCTTGGTATAAAGAGGTACATCTCCATAAATACGCGAAATATAGAAATAGGTAAAGGCCCGGATAAATTTCACTTCAGCCTTGTATCTTGCCTTTTCAGTATCGTCTAAAAAGGTCAGGTCATCTAAGCGGTCCAGGGCAATGTTACAGGCCGCAATGGCCTGGTAGAAGGGATACCAGTCTGCGAGTAAATCACCTTTATACCTCGCGGGAAGTGCAACCTGACTGGAGTTGGACAAGTCGTTTTTGGCTACAGTGGGGAATACAGGGAAGCCGGGGCAAATAAATTCTCCTGCCCTGATGTCGCCATTCAGGTTGTGATAAGGACCGACGGTAAGGCGGTCATAGATCAGTCCGTAACAATCTGCAACAGCAGATTCTACATCTTGTTTTGTTTTCCAGAAGGAATTGGAGCCGAGTCTGTCTACCGGCTCAACATCAAGAAATTTTTTGCAGGAACTAACCAGTAGTAAACTGCATGTTCCAAATAATAGTATGGTATATTTTAATAATTTCATCAGGTGCTGATTTAGAATTCAAGGTTAAGACCGAGTACATAAGAAGGAGAATTGGGATAAGAGTCTATCCGGTCGCGCCCCAGCTCTGTTACGTTTTCAGGATTTGGTCCCGAGTATTTCGAAAGAATAAACAGGTTATTACCAGTAGCATAAAACCGAAGATTGTTGATTCCGTACCGGCTTAGGAATTCCTTTTTAAGGGCATAACTAAACGTGGCGGAATTGAGCTTAAAATAGGTTCCGTCTTCCTGAAACAAGGTTTGAGAAGAATTGTATGGGTCTGTATTGCTCAGGTATCTCAGAGGGTTGGGGTACCTGGCCTGGTCGCCGGGCTGTTTCCAGTAGTTGTATTGTGAAATGTCTACCATGGCAGATTTGTCCAGCGAAAACGGATTGTAATTGTTGTTCAGGCTGGAGGATAAAGCATTGTTTAACAAATCACGTTTAACGGTGAAACTACCGCTGAGCGTTAATCCGAATTTGCCATAAGTTAAAACAGAATAAAAACCGCCTGTTAGTCTTGCGACAGGATTTCCGGCGATTTGTAAATCGTTTTTATCGGTGATGAAATTGCCATCTACGTCCTTGTACATCAAATCTCCACCTTTATAGTCGCCACCTTTGGCATTTCTGTAAGCTCTTCCGGTGACCGGATCAACGGGTACATCCTGGTCTCTGCTGTAAACTCCTTGTGAGATGTAAAGGAAGTTGTTCTGGGTGTTTCTGCCTACTTTCGAAATGATAGCCCCTCCATCTGAAAGAAGTTGGGTGGCTCCTCCCGGAAGTGACAACAGAACATCGCGGTTGATTGCGCCATTCACGCTCATATTCCAATAAAGTTTGGAACTGCTCGGCAAAGGACGGAAATTTAAAGTCAGCTCAATCCCTTTGTTCATCATGGAGGCACTATTGGTAATTACCGTGCTGAAACCTGTAGAGGTAGGGAGATCCTGAGTAAACAACATGTCTGTGATTACCTTTTGGTAAACATCAACCGTAAACCCGAACCTGTTTTTAAGTACACTGATGTCAAAACCAGCATTGTATTGTTCCACACGTTCCGGTTTTAAGAAGGGATTTGGCATTACTCCGAGTTTGGGACTAATCCGGGATACATTATTGTAATTCCCTGCTACACCATAAGATCCCAGGGAAGCGTAAACATTGGTGGATGGTCTCAGGTTAATTCCATAAGAGAACCTTGCAGAAGCATAGTCCAGCCATTTCATCTGTTTCGCGAAACCTTCTTTTTCAATGTTCCATCTGGCACCTAAAGAAGGGCTTTTTGCCCATCTGGACTTTACACCTGCATAGGAATTGCCATCTGCACGGTAGTTGAAATTGATGATGTATTTTTTCTGGTAATCATAAGAAAAATTGGCACCGGCACCAACAGAATGGACCTTGCTGAAATCGTTGGCATCATTTGGGTCTTCAAGGTTTGGGGTAATTCCAATGAAGCCATTGTATATGGCAGAGTAACCAAGGGGACCGAAGTAATGGTCGTTTGGACCATTTACCAGGTTTGCTTCCCTGGCAATGTTTTCAGTAGAGGTGATTTCAGAAAAAACACCTGCATAAATAGTATGGTCATCTCCAAAAGACGCAGAGTAGTTCAAAGCGGTTCTGTTGTACAGATTTGTGGTCCTGCCAACATATCCATAGACTTTTGACCGGTCGTTATTGGCCAGTGAAGGGATAAAAGAATCTTCGTTGTTCTGAAGATAAGAGACGCTCAATGTAGTTCCTAATCTTAAAGCAGGAAGAAGTTCATAAGAGCCATCCAGATAAGAAGATACACTATAGGTTTTGGAATCATTTTTACTGTTCAATGCGCTGGTAAACCTGGGGTCGTTCAGGAAATACGAAGGGCCTGGCAATAAAGACGAGCTCAGACTGCCTCCGGCACCTACATCGGTAAGTCCGTTTCCGCTGCCTTTCAGTTTGTTACCTAAGGATAAGGTGACAGAGCCTGTTAAATTCAGTTTAGGATTGGGTTTGTAATTGACCTGGGAAGACAAGGAATAGCGGTCAAAACCAGTATTTTTAATCACACCGCGTTCATTGTAATAGTTGAGGTTACTCTTGTAGTTCAATCCCTGGTTTCCGCCACTTACAGAAAGGTTATGGGTCTGATTAAAGGTGGGCTGATAGTACAATCCCTGCCAGTCGGTCGCATTGTTGTAAAATGCATTTAAACTGTCTGAAAGGAATGGCGTTAAAGAAATTCTATAAAGTTCTCTGTAATCATTGGTGTTGATGATCCGGTTCATCAGGCTTTCCCTTTCTTCCTTACCTCCAATGGTCTGTCGCAACTGGGGGACGGTGTTCATAAAGAAACTACTGGTCAGACGAATGATGGGAACAGGAGAATTTCCTCTTTTTGTCGTGATGACAATTACACCGTTTGCACCTCTGGAACCATATAATGAGGCGGCATCAGCATCTTTCATTACATCTATAGATTCTACATCTTCCGGTGGAATCAAAGCCAGCGGACTTGTTCCCGGACCTTTTGATTCGAAACCATATTCAAATCCGGAGTTGGCATCAATAGGAATCCCGTCAACTACATATAAAGGAGAAGAAGGGGTTAGGTAAGCATTGTTCCCGGAGCCTTTTACACCGATCTGGGACAATCCCCGAATGGCGGTAGATCCTCTGAATCCCGGTGCACCAGTGTTGTTCTGGATGTTCAGCCCGGCAACTTTACCTTGTAGGAGCTGCTCAACACTGGATACCGGAATATCTTTAATCTGATCTGAAGTAATCCTGGTGACAGACCCCGTAACGGTTTCCTTGGTTTTTCGCTGATAACCAACAATAACAGTTCCTTCCAGGCTCTGGGTGCTGGAGGTCATCTTTACACTGAGGTAGCTCTGACCTTTTACTTCAACCGTTTTACTGGAATAGCCAATGTAATTGAATTCAAGTTTGGCGGTTTTACTTACTTTAATATTGAAATTTCCATCATTGTCTGTACTTGCAATGGCTTGTTTTTTACCATTGGCATTGACCATTGAGATGGATACCCCTGGCAGAGGTTCGTTCCCTTCTAACACCTTTCCTTTCACCGTAATTATTTCCTGGGCAGATAGCGCTCCCGAAAAGAGCAGCAGAAATACCCAGCTGAAAAGCAGAAATTTTGTAAATCCTGGCATCATAATATCTTTGTTTGGTTTTGATTAAATTGGTTGGTTTGGCATTACTCGCTCTGGAAGCGGGGCGTTCGTTTAAACTTGAAAATAATTACCCAGTCGCCCTTCTCATAGATGCTGAAGTTCAAAAGCAGGTTGGCATCAATTCTCGCGGAACTGAATCCCGTTCGGGTATAACCGATATTGATTGCGGCTTTATTTGATTTTGCGAACTTCGTGTCCAGATCGGTCAGCGGGATAGGGTAGGCCACATCGTAACTCACCTGGGTATTGGTTTTCGTTAGGTTAAACCCATGTACCAGCTCTTCCCATTTTGTAAGGTTAAACTTAGCCGGATCAATGACTACAGAATCCTTATCAAAAAATTTAATGGTTAATGAATTGCCGTTCCCGGTCTTTTTGAAATAAACCCTGCTTAGCGAATCGTTCATCAGGGTGTCTTTAGAAAGGTAAACGTTGGTCATCGTTGCATGATTAACGAATGCCGTGGTATAAGGGACGCCCTGGGCGGTTACCCTGGATTCTTTTTTGCGTAACCTGGTATAAGGGTCATATTCGAAAGGCTCATAAGGAATGTCCTGAATCGGGCGTAACCTGAAATTTTTAATGGTCCGCTCGTTTCCTTTATTACTGATCTTAATGTCAAAAAGGTAGCCGTCATTTGGAAAAGAACGGACAACTCCTGAACCTGATTTATAGAAGATCAGATCTCCTGAACCTGGCCTGACCTCAAAGAATGGTTTGTTCACCAGTTTCCGTTTATCTTCAATTTCCTTTAACGTTTTTTCAGTGCCGTCATATAGCCCCGTCCATTCTAAGGCCGGCGCGGATTGCTGCAGCTCAGGAGCGGGACTGCCATCAAAATGACGCATGTTTGCCAAGGAGAAATTTAATGGATAACTTGATCCATCGGCACTGAAATTGGTTTTGTATAAAAAGGTCCTGCCTAAGATGGGTTCGTAAACGGCCACATTTGAAAATGTAGCTTTATCACTCAGGTAGTCTTTTTCAGCAGGTGCTTTCTTGCAGGACACCAAAAAGACGGCCATCAAGCTTGCAGCATATAGTCTGTTTATATTTCTTTTGAACATCATTTTCATCCTCATTTAATAGTTTCTAAGTTTTATACGTTCTGATATGAAGCGGTCGGCAGTAGTGGTGTATTTATAGTTCAGTACAAACTCCTGGTTGATCGGGTCATAATGACAGTCTCCGTTATTTTTTAAGGTTTGATTCACGGAGGAAGGAGCTGGGCTAACAGTTACCAGGTTATTTACAGGGTTAACCGTCAGACGGATAAAGTATCCATTGGCCTTTAAATCAGCCGCATCAGTTTGTACGGTTGTTTCATTGATCGCGATAAGTTCCTTGCCGAGTTCCAGCCAGTCGCGGGTGGCGGTGGGTAAAATAATCCTTCCGGAAGAGATGTAGTACCGGTCTGAATATAGATTTTGTAAGGTGCCTGCATATTGAACAAAAGCTCTGAATCCAAAAACATGACTGGGCTCCAGGGTATGAATGATTCCGTTTTTCGCCTGCAGGTTGCTGCTGGTTACATAAGAAAAGACCCAGTCTTTGGTAAAACGCGAACCGTTTAAGTCGCTATATTTTAGTAACAGACTTCCGGAGCCCATGCTGCCCTGTGTTGCGATAGCCTGCGCATTTACATGTAGCTTTCTTTTGTTCAGGGTAATGACATCCAGCCCATCTGCCAACGCAAAATTTTCGCTGGTAAACTCGCCGGGAATGATATACCGCATCAGCATGGCTCTCCATATAAAAGGAGGGACTTCAGCCATTTTTAAGGGAGGCAGGCCTGTTGTACTTCTGTTTACATTCAGGTTTTCTAATGCCGTTAAAATGCTCTGATTGGTGGGTGCGAAAAAGGTGATTTTTGTTTTTCTGAGCGTGTCGGCGAGCTGCGCCTGATCAACAATATAAACAAGTGTCTCAAAAGTCTCTTTTTTGCTAACGAGATAATCATATATATTGAGGTCCACTTTATTCGTGGGAACACTGTTTCTATAGGTGTCATCTGTTTTAGAACAACCTTGTGTCAGCACAACAGCGGTTATAAATACAGATAAAAGGAGTATGAATTGCTTACGTAACATGAGTCTAGGTTTATTAATGCCAGAAATTATTTTGAACTAATTTTGAGTTATTGCCCAGGACGACCTTGGAAACCGGCCATCTGGTAGCGCCATTGGCGATATCTGCATCGGTCAGCTTGCTGAACTCCTTAACTCTTTTGAACCTGATCAGATCGTACCATCTCCAGCCTTCCCCCAGTAATTCCCTTCTTCTTTCCTTAAAAATGGCTTCCAGAACTACTTTGTTGTCCGTAGAAGAAAACTCAGATAAGTTTCTTGCGGTCCTCACTTTGTTCAGATTGGCAAGTGCATCTGACCTGAAGTTTAGAAATATAGCCGCCTCAGCACGAAGCAGCAGGATTTCCTCAAAACGGAAAATAACAATGGCCGACTGATAGCTTTTGAATACCGGAATTTGAGAGACACTGAGGTTTCTGATTTTGGAGAACATGGGTGCTGCGTTGCTGAAATTAGTGAAATAGTCTCCTACAGTGGAACCATCTGCAGCCAGTGAGAACCTGGCATCATTCGGTTCATTGAATATCTTCGTAATGCTGTCTTTAGGAACATAGATGTCTGCTGTTTTTTTAGGAATAAAAGGCTCACTGAGCGTCCAGTCTTCCACATGGCCTTTGATCGAAGCTTCCTGGTTTTTTGCAGCGAAGTTGATAGAAAAGATTACGCTATAACCCTGTCCGGAAAATACACCATTTGGGGAAGTCAGATTTGAGGTCGCTGCGGTATTGTACCCGCCGTTCGAATTGTTATCAACGACCAGCCTGCAATTTTTTTCTGCAGTGGCATAATCACCTTGCCACGCAGCAACGTGTGCAGCAAGGGCGTAAGCCGCAGCTTTAGTCGCAATAATTGATTGCAATTGTATATCCGTCTGACCGTAATACATGCCCTGTTGTTCTGGCCATAGTCCATTGTAACGCCATGGCAAATCTATGGCAGCAGCAGTGGCTTCCGAGGCGGCAAATGCCAGAACGTCTGCTTCAGAAGCCTGTGGTTTTTCTGCGAAATCCCCTTCTGCGGCAGAATTGATCAAAGGCACTTTACCCCAGATCCTCGCCAGATAAAAATAGGAAAGCGCTCTTATAAACCGGACATTAGCCAGGTCCAGCTTTAAATCTTCCTGACGGTAGCGGAAATCATTCTGAGTTACCAGGGGAAGCTTTTCAATACATAAATTTGCCTGGGCAATGACGGCATAAAATCTTCTCCAGTCTTTCCATTCCGCCATCGAGCCGTAATCGGCATTGAGGTCCTGCTTGGTTACAGCACTGATGTCCTGTCTGCTGGAGACCTTAAAGTCACCTCCTCTTAATTCGCCATATGCAAAAAAGGCATTTTCATTGGATAAGGCAGCACGAAGCAATCCGTAGGTCGCAAAGACTGCGGATCTTGCATCATTTTTAACCTTCCACATCTGGTCATCGGTGACCAGGCTGGTCGTGTTAACATCGAGTGCTTTTTTACATCCAGCCCCGCATAAAAGCAAAAGACCGGTTATGATAAATAGTAGTTTTGTTTTCATTTGACTTCTTTAAAGGGTTAAGTTCAAACCGATGGTATAGGTTCTTGGGATAGGCATTCCATAGCCGGTATCGTAACCCATATAGTTGACCAGTTCCGGATCTGTTCCGCTGTAGTTGGTGATGGTAAATAGGTTATTTCCAGTTGCATAAACCCTGATTCCAGATATTTTGCGCTTTTTGAACCATGCGGCATTGCTGAGGTCGTAGCTTAATGTCGCTGACCTCAGTTTGGCATAAGATCCGTTTTCCAGAAATAGTGTTTGATCTGCCTGATATGGGTTCACAGAACTCCATGGATTGTAAAGCGGATATTTAGTGTAATCTCCTGTTTTACTCCAGAAAGTGATTTCTTTGATACCGCTTAGTTTATCTACGCCTTCTCTGTTGGCAAAGTCAAAACGGTTTGCCATCTCGCTGTTGATGATGTCGCGACCCAAAGCATAAGAAAACAGGACATTTAGAGAGAAGTTTTTATAGCTGAAGTTGTTGCTGAATCCTCCGGATAGAATCGGACTGATGTGGCCTTTAAGGATTTTATCCTGGTCGTCAATCACGAAATCTTGATTGGTATCTTTCCATTTTGGATCACCTGCGGTTAAAGGAATGCCATTATAACTGAGCTTTTTACCGGTACCGGGGTTCACCGGAACTTCTGCATCACTATTGTAAATCCCCTCATTCTGAAGCAACCAATAATTGTCAATCGGTTTGCCAATCGTTATTTTTCGGTTGTTGCTGATAATGCTGGTTGCATTGCCAGGTAGCGCAATCAGTTTGTTTCGGTTGGTTTGTATCGTAACACCCGGACTCCACTGGAAATCTTTGGTATGGACCAGCAGCGCAGTTAGACTTAGCTCAATTCCCTGGTTTCTTACATTCATGCCATTCAAAAGGCGGTTGTTAAAACCGTATTCTGAAGGAACAGGGATTTGTATGGCGAGGTTTTTATCAGCCTTGGAATAAAGCTCGATATTGGCATTAATCCTGTTATTGAGCATAGAGAGTTCGAAGCCCAGGTTTAGCTGTTCAGTATAGGGGGTAGTTACACCAAAGCCGGTGTATCCTTTGCTAAATGGTAAGCTTAATGTTGGAATCCCTGCATAAGATGGAATATTCTGACTGCCACTCCAACCAATATCTACCGTATATCCCGGGCCATATCCATTGTTGTTGTCTAGAAACGTACGGCCTATTCTGCCATAACCTGTGTATAATTTTAAGTTGTTAATCAGCTTTGACGACTGGAGGAAATCCTCTTTGGTTAAATTCCAGTAAGCATTTGCTGAGGGCGAAAAGAACCAGCTTGTACCATTTTGATACAAAGTAGAGCTGCCATCTGTGCGCAACATGACGTCAATGCCGTATTTTTCCTGATAGTTGTATCCAATACTTCCGTAAAAGGAAGTCATGTTTTGGTTGATATAGTCTTTGTAGGTAGAAACCATAGTCGGGTCAAACGTATTGTTTTGATAACCATTGGTTTTGATGACTTTTATGAAGTCTGAGGGCCCACGATACGCTTTTGTATAGTCGTATTTGTACTTATCATACCTCAGCGTCTGGCCAAGTGCAACAGAAATCCGGTGCGCTCCGGACAAAGTGTTGGCATAGGAAATGGAATTGTCCATATATACCCTTCTGTTGAAACCAGTGTAGTAAGAAATGAAACTATTGCCTTCATTGATGGAGGCAGGAACAAAATACTCCCGGGTATTGTCGCCAACCACCATAGCAGAAAGCGACCTGATCTGAATTTTATCAGATACATTATATTTGGCGATCAGCTGACCTTGTAAATAAGCGTTTTTATTGACGTCCGATAGCTTCTCGGAGTTGCCGTAAAACACGTTCAGTTGATCTTTATTTGGCGGAAGTGGGGTGGTTAAATCGGGTAAATACTCTTCTTCTGTAAATCTGCTTAATAAAGATTGATTGCGTTTTCTGTTTAATAAAGCGCCTGATAGATTGGTGTAGATTTCTAAATCTTTAATGGGTAAGATGTTGATCTTTAGGAATACATTGTAGCGGTCTAAACCTGTTTTATCTGCTGTTCCTGCTTCTTTTTGCTGCCCTACACCAAATGAAAAGTTAGCCCGTTGTTTCCCTCCCGAGATGGAAAAGGAGTTTCCGGTGATGTAGTTGTTGCTGTAGTAAAGCTCATCCCAGTTTGCCGCCCCAAAATAGGCCGGTTGTGAAGCGTCCGAGAGGTAAATGGGGTAATTCGCCTTTAAGGCAGGGGAGGCGTATTTGTTGTAAAACTGCATTCTGAAATCATTTTCAAATGCGCCGTTAACAGTGCTTGCCGACCCTTTCTGACTTAAACCGAAATAGGTGTTGAACAGTACTTTTCCCTGGTTGGCATAAGGACGTTTCGTAGTGATTTCGATCACACCATTGGCGGCTAGCGGGCCGTATTTTGCACTCTCTCCATAGTTTTTTAGTACCCTGATGGAGGCCACATCGTTCAGGTCTATAATGGAACTGATATCCGTGTTGGGGCCTATTCTCTCATAATCATAGGGCTTGATATCAAAGGCAAAGGGGTGTTCTACAATCATAGGAATGCCGTCAATTACATAGGTGGGTTGTGCGTAATAACTGCTTTTCCCGTTGATAAACCAGGTTGATGTACCCCTGATTAAGGTAGAGGAGGGAACCCCTGGTTCTCCTGTGCTTCTCCGGTAATCGAGTCCCGTAACATTGCCTTGAAGCAATTGTACGACGTTTGAAAAAGGAGTCTGAATGGCTTTCGAGATGTTGAGGTCCGAAATTTTTCTCTTGTCGGAGAACTTTGCTAAAGTATCAATTGCCGATCCGACAGTGTCTGTCCGACCGGCGACTTTAACATCTTGCGCGAAACCCTCAACAGCCAGCATTAAAAAGCTTAATGGTAATGCTATCGCTAATAGTTTCCGCGAAAATAGTGAGTAACAATTTTGCATAGAGTTTGGTTTATTAGTGTTTTACTATTATTTAAAAAGTGTTGTTGGTGTCTGAGCTTTAATCTGAAAAAAGGTTTTCGTGTCCCCTGTTTTTTCGAAAACCTTGAATAGCTATGGGTCGCTATTGCAATGCAATTGTAAAATAAAATTTGCAAATAATAAAATATTTTTTTTAATATTTGTAAACTTTGTTCAGTAGACGCTTTTAATGGATTGTTTTTGTAATTGTCTATTTTAGTGTTATTTACTGTCTTGTTGCTCTATTTGTTTGAATGTTAAATTAATATTACTGAAATAATAAGTTTACATATACTAAATTATTGACCTCGATGCTTAGTGTCGTTATGGTGTTGTTTCTACACTAAGATTTGGGATTTATTAGCTAAGAAAAATTAAATGATATGAGAAAATTTTACAATGGAATTGGTACAAGATGTAGTGGAGTTTTAATGCTGGCGCTGCTACTCATCGCAGCCGGCTGTAACAAACCCAGGTATGACCAGATTGGGGGAACAGATGAAGATCCTCCCTCGGGAAAACACAGAAAAGTTTTAATTATAGGAATCAGCGGAGCGAGAGGTGAGGTCATTTTAAAAGCCCCGATCCCTAATATTCGTAAAATGCTGGCCAATTCAATTTATAGTTTTGATGCGCTGACGGAGGCACCTACCTTGGAAAGTACCGGCTGGTCGTCAACCTTAACCGGTGTCTGGGGCGCAAAACACGGAGTGCTCGGCGCGGGATATGCAGGGAATAATTTTGATAAATATCCCATGCTTTTTAAACATGTTAAGGAGTTTGATTCCAAGCTTAAAACAGTTTCAATTTCGGCAGATGCAGCACTAAACACCAATCTGGTTAGCGACGCGGATGTGAAAGAAAGTTTCGGAAATGAGGATGTAAAGGTGAAAGATAAAGCCTTGACGGCATTGGCTGATGCCAGTTCAGATGTGGTACTCGTTAATTTTAAAGGAGTAGATGCTGCGGGTGATCAATATGGTTTTGATGCATCGGTACCAGAATATATGCAGGCAATTGCGACTGCAGATGCCTATGTTGGTGAATTGCTTGCTGCGGTAGAATCCAGAACTTCAGCTAAAAATGAAGATTGGTTGATCGTGATTTCTTCAGATCATGGAGGAACTTTGACCGGTCATGGCGGCAATGAATATGAATCGCGGAATATTTTTACAGTGTTCTACAATAAAAATTTTAAGGCTAATCCTATCGTGAAATCTCAAACCAATACCACTTTTTTAAAAATTAATCAGGTAGATGGTTTGCAATATGCTTATTCAGATTCCAGTCTTTATAAGTTCAATAAGTATCCGCAGTTTACCTTCGAAATGAGGGTCAAAGTAGATGTAGTGATGAAAAGTGATCCAGCATTTGCCTCTAATAAAGATTGGGGAAGTGGGGGAAATCCCGGTTGGGGATTATTTGTTTCGGGACAGCGATGGAGATTTAATGTTGGCGACGGGATCTCTGCAAACAGGAGAGATTTTGCAGCACCGGAAACTGCGCCGGTATTAAGTGACGGAAAATGGCACCATATCGCGGTTTCTGTTAATAAAAGTAGTTTTGCCAGAATTTATCAGGATGGCGCTTTTCTGGGAGAAGTAAACGTCTCAGGGGTTACAAATTGGGAGGGAAATCAAAAGGCAACGCTGGCTATTTTGGAAGACGGAACGATAGACAGCCGAAACGAATGGGGCTATGAACTTAAAGCTAATTTCGCAGATGTGAGGCTATGGAACACGGTGATCGACCCTACAACTTTGGCTACTTATGCGAAGTGTGATACGACCGTTACGACAAATCACCCTTATTACGAAAACTTACTTGGCTGGTGGAAAGCAAATGATGCAAAAGGTGCAATATTGAAAGATTATAGCCTTAGAAATAGCAATTTGAAAGTGTTTGGTGGGCCTAAATGGGAGGAAACAGGAAAGAATTTATGTAGTGCAATTGTGCAGGCGGATGTGCCTAAAACTGTTGATGTTACTGCGCAGATATACTCCTGGCTACGTATCCCGATAAGACCGGAATGGAGTCTTGATGGTAAGGTTTGGATCGATAATTAAATTAATAAATCCTGAAGTGCTTCTTTGTTCTTAATTGAGCAAGAGGTTTCTTGCTTTCTTAAATTTCAGCGATAATTTTTTTAGATAGGAATTGAACTGGCAAATGAAATTGAAGAACCTCTCTAACGAAGATTATATTTTACAATTTTTTTAAAAAGCTTAATATGAATACAAAAACGATGAAAAATATTTTTTTGCTATTTACTCTGACATCAATTTCTATGGCATGTCAAAAAAATGACCAGGTTAGTAACCAACTAGATTTAGGAAAAAAAATGAATGTTAAGTACGCTGGTAATTTAAGTAGTACTGCCAATTCTAATCTGATCTGCGATAAAATTTTGGTGAACGTTTTCAATAACAGTATTACTGTTAAAGATTTAACATATTCTTATCCTTACAATTTAATTAATTTGTCAGGTTTACCACATGATCCATCAGGAAACTCCGTTTTACTTGCAAACTGTATAGATAATAGTGTCGCTACTGAGGCACAAAAAAGTTTGCATAAAAAAACTGATTCCATGATTAACATGGCCGGAAATGCGTTGAGGATTTTAGGTGCTGGCAAACCAAAGCTTCCACGCCTTGCTCCTTATACCATGCAGGAATTTGAATCGGCGATGGATGAAACGCCTTGGCAAATAGGCGATGATGGAGCTGATTACGTGAGCTCTATTTTTAACAAAGTGATACGTAAAAATCCGGAGATACCACAGCTTCCTGGTATCTCCTCTGTTTTGGCTGCCGCAGCATTATCTCAACATAAAAATTTCACGAAAATTACCGTGGAACAAGTAAAGCTTTTCACGAGTAGGGCTGAGGCTTTCGTGATCGCCGTGGGACTTTCAAGTGGAATACCTAGGCTGACTATCGTTGATCATCGAAGAATCAAAAATAATTGTGATGAATGTGAAACAATTGAAACGGTGTATGTTCGTGAGGGGCCAGGTGAATATGGATATGTTCGAATGTCTAGTTTTTTTGACTATGTAACATGGGCTTCAATACAGTATTATATGTATACTGGAGACTATTAATAAATTCGGGTTAAAAACATAATATTTAATAGTATTGCGTTTTTAACCCTTTTTCCAGAAGGTCATCAATGATAAACGTTATCTCCAAAAAATTGAAGGCAAGATCAGCGACTAAATTTTCAATGTGTTCATGTTCAATGTCAACCCAGCCCTCCATAAGCGTCAAAGGACCAAAACGGACACCAACGTTTGGCCATCTGTTTTCAAAAGACTTGAATTTCAATCTGAAGGCCTCTGCAAATTCCCTGCTTTTAATGACATATCCTTTTAATTCCCTTAATTTTAAAGCATGGATGTTGTAATATAACTTGCCTTTGCCGAGGGATTCATCATTTAGCCAGACAGAGAAAAAAATACCCTCTCCAAAAGGCTTCGCCGAGGCGTTGATCCATGATTTTTTCTGAATCTTTAATACCACCGAGTCGAGCCAGATCCCGACTTTACTTTCCAGATTCTTCTGACTGAAAGCTCCCTTTTTCTCCAGTTGATCCAGACTTTTTTGAAATTTATCTAAATAGTACCCGGTTTCAATTTCCATGCTTATTTGTCAATTTATCAGATCTATCTTATCATTGGATTTTCCTTATCCAGAAGCTTAACTTTTCCATTTGTTTTAGTGTATGGATAGATGAACATCTTATGGATATTTGTGGCCTTGTCGTCCACTTTTACGGTAATGCATTCCTTGTCGCCTGTTGGTAAATGAGCGATACCATCCCAAGCCATAAAGCACAATACATTTTTTTTGTCTTTATAGGCTTTCCTCACTAAATCTTGAATAATCGTTGCATGTGCCCGATGGTCAATCGTTGTTTGATCTGGGGCATGATATACGATCATATGCAATGTGCCTTCATTTGTCAGTGCCCCGCCAAATGGTAAAAATGAACTGCTTTCTTCAATTTCTGGTATGGCTAAATTAACCGCCTGCAGCGCAAATGATTTTATTTCATTTAAATCGGTAGGGTCTAAAGATTGTGCTACCGTATTTCTATCTTTTTTCTTGAAAAAATCGAATAGTCCCATTTTGAGATCGTTGTTTGTTTAATTATAGGGTAATTATAAATGTAATAAAAACTGTTAAATTTTGTTTAGCAATAATTTTATGGAGACGAAGTGAATCCTGGTGTTTAGTCAATAGTTTCGAATGGGGGTACCTTAGCACGGTTTTTGTATAGCTGGAAGATCAGCAGACTATTTATTGATTAGTTTGGAATGTTACCTTAAACTTTACCGATTTTCATTTATGACAGACGAGCAGAAGCAGCAGATCAAATCAGAAAACGATCAGCTTATTAACCAAAAAGGATTCCGTGTCAACAATTGGCTTCCAATCTTAGATACTCCGAAATTAAGAACAGTCGAAGAAATAAAAGGACGTATGTCCGTAATGAATGCAATGATCAACATTGCCTTTGAAGCACCAACCTATATTATTGATGAATGGATCAAAGCTCAGAAACTAACTGTTTTTCTTTCCGATTCGGAGCAGCAGATTTTAGCTAAGGAAAATGAGGAACTGACAGAAGAAGAAATCAATTCACTCATGTGGTACCTGGAAGCTTTATGGGCATTGATGTGGCTTGCACAAATGGTGGATAAACTGGACGCGGAAAAGCATGTCGGAGACAATATGGCTTCCCTATTGCCAAATCTGGAAGATGGGGATACCAATGAAAAGCTCGACAACATACAAGAAATTCGTCCTGAACTGGAGATTTATACGATGCTGGATTACTATTATCGCCTTCACTGGTATTGTGTTGACGAAAGGTTAAATGGCCGGGAACCAAAACTAAACGAAGGACAGGTCTATGAAAGAAGAAAAGCTTTAGAATGGGCTTTCAACAGATCAAATGACTGGGACGATGTAGAAATGGGAACATAACCGGGGTGTTGAATGCATAGCAAAGCCAGCCATCTGATTTCAGATGGCTCTTTGTTCTTTTATTTCTCCAGATCAGTGCCTTAATTCTTTACTCAGGACGGGGGAGAAGAAACATCGCCTCTTCCCGCAAGCCCTAAATGAGGGTAAACAAAGGATTGCTGACAATACACCGGATCTGAATTATCTGGTAACGTCTTTTTGTCCTCATTTTGAACTTTACGCTCTTCTTCGTTTTTTATTTTAATAGAAACCGGAGGATTGGTGTTCAAAGAACCAGCATGTACGCTGTCTGAGATCTGTTTCCCGTTGTCTTTAACAAAGGTGATATAAGCCTCCATACGTTCATTCACATGCTCCAGGCCGATCACAATCACATCTTTACCTTCGACTCTTTTTGCCCCGATAAGTTGGCAGCAAGTCTCTTTTATATCTGGGAAATAGATCACCAGCATCGTGCGGTCAGTATGATATTCGCTTACCGGACTAGCCGATATTTCCCAGTTAAAGGTAATCTCAGCACCGTTTTGGCTGATCGAGGGATTAACTGCCACCGGGAGCTTTCCCATACTCATTAATACTTTGGTATAATCCAGGCTGATGTTCGGATATACCCCCTGAAGGGCATTCTTTTTATTGTAAGAAACTGCCTCATTGTATTCGTTTCTGTCCGTTCCAACAACTGCCAAACGAAACCCTACCCGGATCGCATGAATGGAAGGCTTGAGGATCTCATTGACCACCTTCATCTTTTCGCAGTTTGCTTTTCTTGCAGGAGTAAGCGGTTTCTCCGTTCTGCCAATTGTTCTGATGACATGTTTACCTTTTAAGGTATAACCTACCAGGTTGCCGATTCTGCCATGGAATCCGCCAAATAACCCATTTCTTAAATTTCCCATTTTTCGTAAATTTTATTTAAGTAATTAGATTGATTACAAGTAATTTACGAAATGTTTTTCATATGCTTTTAATGTGCCTCCGAATAATGTTATTCATCAATTGGCCTGGGAAACATCGTTTAAAGGTCCGGTAAACCAATGACCGACCTATCAACCACCTAATAAAAATCAAATGAAATTCAATTAAAATAAAAGGCATATGAAAAGGATTTCAAACAGATTTAAATTGGAATCACAATAGATGTCATGATATGTTGATGTCTTGATTTTTTGATGTGAATATGTCTCTTGATGACGAATGTAGATCAGGATTAAGCCCGTTGATCTTACACCCTTCTTAATTTACGCATACGTTTGAAATGTGTAATGCAAACGTATGCGCAACTTTTTATGGCACAGCTCAGTTCTTTTTACCTAATTATTTTGTTACAATTGTGAGGGAACACAATACAGCAAGACCAATCTCTATGGTCTTATTCTTTAGAATTTAAGAGAGGGAGTGCATCATGAATAGGTATCGCAGTTTTACTGATCCGGAATTAACTGGCTTATTGGAAGATGGAGATCATACGGCCTTTACGGAGATCTATAACCGTTATTGGAAAAAACTATTTCTTGTTGCAGCACATAAAGTAAAAGACCTGGAAGAGGCAGAAGAAATTGTGCAGCATATTTTCGTTTCCCTCTGGAACAGGAGAGCAAGTTTAAAGATTACTTCCAGTTTGTCCGCATACCTGTCTGTTTCTGTAAAATATAGGGTGATCAAAGCCCTGGATAAGCAATACCATCAGCAAAAATATACGGATAGCCTGGGAATGAAGGGAATCGCAGACGATTCTACTCAGGAATGGCTGGATTTCCTGGAACTCAAAGCGCGTTTAGAAAAACTCGTTTGTGCCCTGCCGGAAAAATGCCGCCTGGTATACCGGATGAGCAAAGAACAAGGATTGTCTCAGAAAAAGATTGCGGAGGAGCTGGAGATCTCTGAAAAGACAGTTGAGGCTCATTTAGGAAAGGCAATGAAATCTTTGCGTGCAGGGCTAAATCAATTTATGATGACCTTGTTGTAAAAATATTTTTCAACCTGGTAAGGGATTTGTCTTTCACAAGAGACCACTGTTATATAGCCCTATAACGGATGGACGACTCTAAAGAAAATAAACGATATCAGGAACTGGCTTCTAAATGGCTGGATAAAATAATTACGGCCGAAGAAGAAGTCGAATTTGCCAATTGGTACAATAGAGACCAGGACCTGGAACTGGATATTCCGGAAGCGTTCGTCAATAATGAAGACTGGCATAAAAGCAGGATGTTTAAAAAAATCCAGCAGGAGATCCGGCCCAAAAGATCTTTTCTAATTCGTTACCGCATCGCCATCGCAGCAATTTTGCTGATTAGTCTTTCCTGTGGGATATACTTTTACCATTATTCATCAACGATTCAGGACAGGCCTAAAGATCTCGTAAACAACGACATTTTACCTGGGACAAATAAAGCTTTCCTCACACTCGCCGATGGGACGAGACTCTCATTAACCGATTCTAAATCCGGAAAACTGGCAGAGCAGGCAGGGGTAAAGATCACCAAAGGAAAAAATGCCCAGTTGATTTATACGGTTTTGCCTTCCGCAGGAACCAAAGTAGAATACAATACGATCAGTACGCCCAGGGCTGGTCAGTACCAGGTAAATCTGCCGGATGGGACACAAGTCTGGCTAAATGCCGCTTCTTCCCTCAGATTTCCAACAAATTTTTCGGCCGCCAGGGAACGTAGGGTAGAACTGATCGGAGAAGCTTATTTTGAAGTGGCAAAAGATCCTGAGAAAGCATTTAAAGTGAGTTCAGCAGGGCAGGAAGTCACAGTCTTTGGAACCCATTTTAACATCAACAGTTATCCTGATGAACAAAATACTTACACCACCTTATTGGAGGGCAGTGTAAGCGTAAATGGAACCCGGCTCAAGCCTGAGCAGCAATCCATCCTCAACGGAAAAAATATTAAAGTCGTTCCTGCGGATCTCGAAAGTGTGATGGCCTGGAAAATGGGATACTTCAGGTTTGATGATGAATCCCTGGAAAGTATCATGAAAAAAGTGTCAAGATGGTACGATGTGGAGGTCGAATTTCAGGAACCTGACCTTAAGGAACTGGAGTTTGGAGGAATCGTAAGCAGGTCAGAAAAAGTGTCTAAAGTATTGAGAATGCTGGAACTTACCACCATGAGAAGCTTCAAGCTGGAGGGGAACAAGATCATCATCAAACAGAAAAAATAATAGACCAAAAAGAAAATAGATTACTAACCAAACCTAACCAAGTATGAAACATCTAGAAAAAGACCCTTAAATCACAACAGCTTGTCAGATTTCGGATAAGGAGATCAGGAGCGCTGGAACGCCCCCGATCAAATGTTCTGTGATCATTGAAAACAATCGATTCAACCATTTTCTTAAATCCTTTTCTGATTGCCCTGAACCTTCGAAAGCTGTGGCAGTCAGATGAAAAAGAACAACCAAATGTATAAAAATTATACTAAAAGTCTTGGTATGCCTCCCGGCTATACCCTTAAATTTCTGGTGAGTATAAAGCTGACCGTCATCTTTTTAATCGCAACCGCCCTGCAGGTCAGTGCAACAGGCTTTGCACAAAAAGTGACTTACTCCAAAAAAAATGCTACCCTCAAACAAGTGTTTAATGAAATCAATAAACAAACGGGGTACAACATCATCTGGTCAGCAAAAAAAGTAAAAAATACCACGAGTGTAAATGCAAATTTTAACAATGCTTCTTTAGAAACGGTACTGGATGTCTGTTTGAAAGACCTGCCTTTAGCTTATGTGATTGAAGATAAAATTGTAGTCATCAGGGAGAAAGAAACGATCATTTCTGAAAAGCTAAACCAGTTTCTGCGCTTCATGGAAGTAAGAGGAAAGGTAGTGGATGAGAATGGAGGTCCTTTGCCGGGTGCTTCCATTAAGGTCAAAGGCGCAAATAAAGGAGCCGTTTCCGATGTAAACGGTGCTTTTATCCTTTCCGATGTAGCGGAGAATGCAACGCTTGAAGTTTCCTTTGTCGGTTATATCAGTCAGGAAATCAAGGCCTCTACTCAAAATATGGTCATTAAGCTTATGCCAAAACCAAACGAACTGGAGGATGTAGTCGTAGTAGCTTACGGTAGCCAGAGGAAAACACGCTTAACAGGTGCTGTGGCACAGGTGACGGGGAAAGATCTTGCTGATCGTCCGATCACAAGGGTCACTCAGGCTTTACAGGGACAAGTGGCCAACCTGAATATCAGTATAGGAGGTGCCGGCGGATCACCAAACGCAACACAGAACATTAACATCCGTGGCTATACAGGTCTTGGAACAAGCGCAGGACCATTGATCGTAATTGATGGGGTTCAGGGAGGTGATATCAATAGCCTCAATCCGGATGATATAGAGAACATCTCTGTATTGAAAGATGCAGCGTCAGCAGCGATTTATGGGTCAAGTGCCCCTTACGGAGTGATCCTGATCAAAACAAAACAGGGCAGCCGTGGAAAGACACCGAGCATCACTTACAACAATAACATTTCGATGAACACCATCTTCAATTTGCCAACGATGGTGAATTCCCTGGATTTTGCAAACATCTATAATGAAGCTTTTGTGAACGCAGGAAGATCTCCTTTTTACGATGCGGCAACCCTGCAACGGATTAAAGATTATCAATCGGGGGCATTGACTACCGAAACCATAAAAGATCCCAATCCGGCAAACAACAGCTATTTGTCATGGAATGCAGCCAATTCAAATAACGATTGGTTTAAAATTTATTATAAAGACCGTTCTTATAGTCAGCAACACAATGTGAGTGTAAATGGAGGTTCGGAATCTTCCAGCTACTTTGTAGGTGCCGGATTTAACGACAGAAGCGGAATGTATAATTATGGAAATGATAAGTACAAACGCTATAACCTGAGAGCAAACTTAACTACGGACGTCACCAAATGGCTTACTTTTAGTTTCAGAGGAAGTTTTTCCAGGGAGCTATTCGATACTCCGAATCTGTATGCCGCACAAACCGGTGGTGGCGAGAGGGCCTATATGCACCAGATTGCCCGTAAATTTCCTACCGTGCAATTGTACAATCCTGATGGACGTATCTCCGCAGAAAGCAATATTCAGTTGCAGAGTGAGGGAGGAAGGGAAATTACGACTAAAGATAAAGGCCTGTTAACAGGAGAACTGAATCTGAAACTGGCAAAAGGATGGACCGCAACAGCAAACTATACTTTTGATGGAACCTATTTTGATAGAAGTACGCACCTGAAAACCTTGTATACCTTTTTGCCGGATGGCTCACAGGCAACAGTAGGAGGAACGACCCCTAATGGATATGCCAGATATAATGAAAGGATCCAACATGAGGTCGTGAACATTTATTCTCAATATGAAAAACAGCTGGGCGATCATTATTTGAGTGTGATGGGTGGTTTTGTAAGCGATTACAACGCTTTTCAATCTTATGGCGCGAGCAATACGAATTTGTATTCAGATAATATTCCATCGCTGTCTACTTCGTACGGAACAACTCCCTCCATTTCTGATGGTGTCAGAAAACTGGCTTCAGAAGGTTTTTTTGGAAGGTTTAACTACAATTACAAAGAAAAATACCTGTTGGAACTGAGTGCCCGTTATGATGGTACTTCGCGCTTTTTATCTGATGTAAGATGGAAAGCTTATCCGGGAATTTCCGCAGGATGGAATATCGATAAGGAGTCTTTCTTTGAACCGGTAAAAAAATATGTGAACAGTTTGAAATTCCGCGGGTCTTATGGTAAACTGGGAGATCAGCAATTTTTAGAAAACAACTATTATCCTTTCTATCCGAGTCTGGGAACAACGAGTCCGACCAGCACTTCCTGGCTCTTTGGAGGATCAAGACAAGCTGCGGTAGGTCAGCCAGGTTTGGTAGACAATTCATTGACCTGGGTCAGTACTTCGACCTTGAACTTTGGAACAGATGCGGCCTTTTTAGACAACAGATTGAACACGACGTTCGACTGGTATATTCGCAAGGCAAATGATGTAATGGGGCCAGCGGCAGCATTACCCGCTATTTTAGGACTTTCAGCTCCGGGCATTAATAACTCGGCCATAGAAACCAGAGGTTGGGAATTGTCTGTCGGATGGAGAGATAAAATTGGGAATGTGAGCTATGGACTTAAAGGTGTATTGAGCGATTATAAAGCCAAAGTAGTGCGTTATCCAAATCCAACAGGTGATTTAGGTACCTGGTACAAAGGACAACAAATGGGCGAAATCTGGGGATATCAGACCATAGGCTTTTTCAAAAGCCCGGAAGAAGTTGCAGCTGCGCCTTCACAATCTAAAATTAATGCCAATCTATGGACCCCCGGAGACATCCGTTACGCGGATCTGAATGGTGATGGTAAAATCGATGCAGGTACGAATACACTCAGCAATCCCGGCGACCGTAAAGTGATCGGAAACCTTACACCACGCTACAGTTATGGCCTTACTGCCGATGCCAGCTGGAAAGGTTTTGATGCCATGATCTTTATTCAGGGGGTGGCGAAACGTGATGCCGCGATCGGAAGTAATTATTTCTGGGGAATCGTAGGTGACGAGTGGCAAAGTTCATTATTTGCCCCTAATCTAGACAGATGGACACCGGAAAATCCAAATGGTTATTATCCTAAATATTACATGAGCGAGCAGAATGGTAAAAATACACAGGTACAGACAAAATACCTTCAGGATGCAAGCTATATGAGGATTAAGAATGTTCAATTGGGGTATACCATTAGTAAGGCGCTTCTTGACCGTATCAAAATCAGTAAGCTGAGGTTCTATGTCAGCATAGAAAACCTGGCCACCTTTACCAAATTTACCAAGTCGCTTGATCCTGAACTTACGTTAAATGAAGGAAAAGTATATCCGCTTCAGCGGAGCTATTCGGCTGGACTAAGTGTGACATTTTAATTCTACAGGCAATGACAAAAAATATGATTATGCGCAATAAACTATATCTGTTGATTCTTATAGGGCTGACTTCTCTGGCTGCCTGTAAGAAAAGTTTTCTGGACCAGACTCCGGAAACAAGCATTAGTGAAGCCGAATTTTGGAAAACACCCAACGACCTTCAGCTTTATGTCAATAACTTTTATTCTGCCTTTCCTTCTACCATCAGTGCTTTTGGCACGATAGGCCCTTATGGATTGGACGCAGACCAGGGGAGTGACAACATGATCACAATGTCTGTGGACGGGCCTTTAAACGGAACGAGAGTGGTACCTGGTGCAGGTGGTGGCTGGGCTCCCGGCGACTGGACGACACTAAGGAACATCAATTATTTCATGGCGAATTACAATAAAGTAAATGCCGCATGGGATAATCAAAAAAGCTATGTTGGTGAAGCCTTGTTCTTCAGGGCCTGGTTTTACTTTAGCAAACTCAGACAATTCGGAGATCTTCCATGGGTAAATAAACCGATGAACCCGGTGTTGGATCAGTTAAAAGGAGCACGTTTATCCAGGGCGGTCATTGTGGATTCCATTATGAACGACCTAGACAAGGCGGTAAATTACCTGCCGTCCAAAGGAAAAGCCCAACCTTCGAGGGTAAATAAACAGATCGCACAATTGCTTCAGGCAAGGATTGCGCTTTTTGAGGGAACCTGGGAGAAATACCACGCCAATACTCCTTTTGGGGTAAGCGGTAGCGATGGAACTAAATTCCTGCAAAAGGCCGCAACGGTAAGTAAGGACCTGATTGATAATCCTGATGGAAACGGACTAGCGCCAACACCAGGAACGGATGGCTATTGGAAATTGTTCAATCAAAGTAATTACAACGGAAATCCGGAAATCATGCTCTGGCGACAGTTTGACCTGAATGCAAACGGCGGTCATTATTGGCATCGTTATACAAACACAGGCGCAGGAAGAGGAATCACCAAAAACCTGATCGATTATTATTTATGTACCGATGGAAAACCAATCAGCGGAAATCCATTGTATCAGGGAGATGCCAACTTGTTGAATGTGGTTAAAAACAGAGATCCAAGGATGTTGCAAACGCTATATGTGAATGACGGAAATCACATCGTTACGAACAACAGACCAAATGGAGCTGCTGCGGCAATTTTTGAAGTACCCACTTTTACCTCTCCAAATGAGCAAAAACCAGCTACAGGGTATCAGGTCTACAAAGGACATAACCCGGATTATACGCAACAACAGGATCGGGGGACCACTGGCTACATCATTTTCAGGTTTGCAGAGGCGCTCTTGATTTATGCAGAAGCCAAAGCCGAATTGGGAACCTTTAATCAGGCAGATGCCGATTTATCTGTAAACAAGCTAAGGAGCCGTGTAGGCATGCCTAACCTGATGGTAGGCGGAATTGTAAATGACCCTAAATGGGAGTTTCCAACATTGAGCCCCGTGATCAATGAAGTGCGCAGAGAAAGAAGAATAGAGCTGGCCTGTGAAGGATACCGCAGAGATGATATGTATCGCTGGGCTGCGGCAGATGAATTATTGGTAGGCTGGAAACCAAAGGGAGCAATCCTGAGCCAGTGGACAGGTTTGGTTCCGGCTGCCAGTCTTGCTACTTATCCGGTTGATGCAAACGGCTATATCGAGTTGTTTAAAAATATTCCGGCGATGGCTTCCGGCTATCAGTTTAATGTACTCAGAGATTACCTGGCTCCGATTGCAATTGATCAGATGAGCCTGAATCCGGACATTAAACAGAATCCGGGATGGTAGTGTAAATAAGAATTAACGTTCTCCAGTTGGGTTAATAAAGTTACAGGTACGTTTGGTCACGTACCTGTTTCTTTTTTAGGGTCTTAGTGAAAATCATTATCTTGTTGGTATGTATTTTACCAGTCTGCCAGACCATACCAGGCCAGGGTTTGATGAAGCATTGCACTTCAGCAGATTCAGGAAGCACAACATCATTTTTAATGCAGAGAGCAGCGCGAGTAATTGCGACAATCATGTGGGCTGTCTTTCTTTTAAAACGGTGTTGAGTGGGGAAGAATGGTATGGCATTAATCGTCAAAGACTTGCGGTTAGACCGGGACAATTTTTGATTTTAAATGATGATCAGAACTATTCCTGCAGGAGTGATAATGGCGAAAAACTAAGGATCCTGTCGGTTTTTTTTAAAAAGGAATTTGCTTCGGCTGTATTTCGTGATGCCTTACATACGGAGTCGTTTTTACTGGATGAACCACTGAATAACGGAACACGAACCCTCGAGTTTTTTCAGACATTAAACCAGATCACACCTGAATTACAATTGCAGTTGTCAGGACTGCTGACAGCCCTTGATCAACAGGGGGATGAAGAGAACATGATGGACGAATACCTGGTTTTTTTGTTGCATGAGCTCATCCGGACGCATAAGTCAGCGTTCAATCGTGTGGGGCAGGTTGCTGCCCTTAAATCAAGTACAAAGACCGAGATTTACAAAAGGTTATGTGTTGCTAAAGATGTCCTGCATTCGACTTATATGGAGCATACAGATTTAGCGCATATCAGTAGTTTAGCCTGTTTGTCGGTTCCTCAGCTGGTCAGACAATTTAAAGCTGTTTTTCGCATCACTCCCCACCAATACCTGATCCGGGTCCGGCTGAAACATGCGGCGGATTTATTACAGTTTACGGATAAACCGATTCATGAAATCACCTGGATGACCGGCTTTGAAAATGTCAGTGCTTTTTGTCGCGCTTTCAAATCGGGTTACGGTATACAGCCCCTGAATTTCAGGAAAATGAGAGGGTAGATTGAGCATTCTTGCATATTTCTCTTCCTGGGGGAAGTATAATTTTGAGGTTAATCAATTGTATCCTTAAGTAAATCTGAAAACATTGAAACCATCATAAGTATACCACTTACAAACAGTAATGAATATGCTTATGATAGCTTCATAACCGCAAAAAAACAATTATATTCTGATGAAAAAAGTAATCTTAATTTTAGTATTGGCCTCATTTTTTAAGCTTTCCTATGGCCAGGAGAAAGCCATTCCTTTGTATGAGGGCATGATTCCAAATTCAAAAATAGCTCCGGCAGATTATGTGGAGCATATCGACAGCTCCGGTCTGACCCGTAATTTAAGCAATCCAGGTATCACACCTTACTTACCGGAAAAAGGTACCGCAACAGGAACCGCTGTAATTATCTGTCCGGGGGGTGGTTATCTGGTTTTGCCAACTATGGAGAATACTCTGGCTACCGTAAAGGCCTTTAATAAAATGGGAGTCACTGTTTTTGTGCTAAGATACCGTATGCCAAGTGATAAGGTAATGATCGATAAAACCATTGGGCCATTACAGGACCTGCAAAGGGCAATGCTTATCGTTCGTAAAAGGGCAGGAGAATGGGGAATAAACCCGAATAAAATTGGTGTTGCAGGTTTCTCGGCTGGTGGGCACCTCGCGACTACGTTAGGAACACATCAGGGCTGGACGGTGATAGAGAACAAAGAAAATATCAATCTTCGCCCTGATTTTATGGTACTGGTTTATCCGGTGATTCTTTTCGATCCGAAAATTCCAAGTGGGGTGAGGGAACGGTTAATCGGGATGACGCCATCTAAAGAATTGTTGGATCGCTTCAGCAATGAAAAACATGTTAGTTCCGATACGCCACCAACATTCCTGGTGCATACTGCAGATGACGATATCGTCCCGGTTAAAAACAGTCTTGATTTTTTTAATGCCCTGCTGAATTCCAAAGTTAAAGCTGGCATGCATATTTTTCAGTCCGGCGAACATGGATTTGGGCTAGACAATCCTAATAATAAGGATAAATGGATAGACATGTGTCAGCATTGGCTGGAAGAAAACGGGTTTTAACCAAAATCTGTTTATGTTGAGCATTCGTTCTGGTGTATTTACAGGGCATATTGGTTAATATCCGGGCATTTCCAGGCCTGCTAAACGCCTAAATTTGATTCTGATCAAGGGCTATGAAAAATGACCAGTCCCTGTTTTTAATTAAAAAATAAACCAAACAACGTATGAGTATCAATTGGAATGGGGTATTCCCCGCTGTGACGACAAAATTTACAGATCAGGATGAGTTGGATTTTAACATGTTTAACATCAACCTCGAGGCGCAGTTGGCCGCAGGTGCAGGTGGAATTATCCTGGGTGGTTCTTTAGGAGAAGCGAGTGTATTGAGTGATGAAGAGAAATTTGAATTGTTGTCGCATACCCTAAAGGTAGTAAACGGCAGGGTTCCTGTATTGTTAAACATTGCAGAACCGACTACAAAAAAAGCGGTTGCTGCAGCAAAAAAAGCAGAACAACTGGGTGCAAATGGCTTGATGTTGCTTCCTCCAATGCGTTATTATGCCGATCAGGAAGAAACACTGGCCTTTTTTGAAGCAGTCGCCCTAAGTACCCCACTGCCGATCATGATTTACAACAACCCGGTGGATTATAAGATCGAAGTTACCCTGGATATGTTCGAGGCTTTATCGAAACATGCGAATATACAGGCCGTAAAAGAATCAACAAGAGATATTTCCAATGTGACCAGAATGATCAATCGTTTTGGCGATAGGTTTAAGATCCTGACTGGGGTAGATCCTTTGGCGATGGAAAGCCTGGTGATGGGTGCTCATGGATGGGTTGCCGGACTGGTAGACGCGTTCCCTAAAGAGACCGTTGCCATTTTCAGACTGGTAAAACAGAACCGCATTCCCGAAGCATTGACGATCTATCGTTGGTTCCTTCCGGTGTTGGAACTGGACATACATCCTAAACTGGTTCAGTACATCAAGCTTGCGGAAACAGCTACAGGTATTGGAACCGAAACAGTAAGGGCACCGCGTTTGGCGATAAAAGGAGAAGAAAGAGAAAGGGTATTGAAAGTCATTAACGATGCATTGGCCAATCGTCCGCAATTGCCGGAGGGTAGCTGGGGAATCTAAATATGGAACAGATGAATGGAACTTTTTACGCTTTAAATCCGGCTACCGGTAAAGCCCTTGAAGGGGAGTTTTTAAAATCCGGACTAAGGGAGGCAGATGAAGCACTTCGCGCTGCTGAGCAAGCCTTTCAAAGTTATAAAAACATTAATAAGGATGTCAAAGCAGCCTTTTTAAGGTGCATTGCAGATGAGATCGCTGCACTGGGCGATACCCTGATCAACAGAGCAGCTGAAGAAAGCGGTTTGCCGATAGGAAGATTACAGGGAGAGCTGGGCCGTACAACAGGACAGCTCAGGTTATTTGCTCAACTGGTTGAAGAAGGATCCTGGGTGGATGCCATCATCGATACTGCGATGCCGGAAAGGCAACCGCTGCCAAGACCGGATATCCGGCGCATGCTGGTTCCACTGGGGCCGGTAGTGGTTTTTGGAGCGAGCAATTTTCCACTCGCATTTTCTGTTGCAGGAGGAGATACCGCTTCTGCGCTTGCTTCAGGTTGTCCGGTGATTGTAAAGGCACATCCTGCCCATTTGGGAACAAGCGAACTGGTGGGCTCGGCAATCGTAAATGCCATTCGTAAATCCGGGCTTCCTGAAGGACTCTTTTCTTTACTGTATGACGATGGCTATGAAATCGGAGCCTATCTCGTGACACATCCTAAAACTAAAGCGGTGACCTTCACCGGATCTCTTAAGGGAGGAATGGCCTTGGTCAGTCTGGCACAACAACGGAAACAACCCATTCCGGTATTTGCAGAAATGGGGAGCATCAATCCGGTCGTTTTATTGCCGGAGGCGATGGCAGAAAAAGCAACGGAACTTGCAGCAAAATGTGCCGCATCGATTACTCTGGGAGCCGGGCAGTTTTGTACCAATCCCGGTCTGTTAATCGCTGTACAGTCTGAGGGACTGGAGCTGTTTAAACAAGAATTGAGTAGCATCATCTCGGCAACACCTTCGGCAACAATGCTGACAGAAGGAATTTTTGCCAATTATGAAAAACGTGCTCAGGAAGTCTTGAAGGCGGCCGAAGTCAGCTTATTGGCAGAGTCTGGATTGAAGAACACGGATTTACAAAATCAGTCTATTGCTAAAATAGCTCAGGTTGGTGCTGCCGATTTTCTCAAATCGGATCATCTTCAGGAAGAAATCTTTGGGCCCTACTCTCTATTGGTAGTTGCAGAAAATACAGCGCAAATGGAGGAAGTACTGGATAGCCTGGAAGGGCAACTTACTGTGACGCTTTTTGCGGCAGAAAATGAGCTGAGCCAATATCCGGAACTGATCAGTAAGATTGAAGATAAAACAGGAAGAATGATCAGGAACGGTGTGCCTACCGGAGTAGAAGTTTGTAGTGCGATGCAGCATGGCGGACCTTATCCGGCGACAAACGACAGCCGGTTTAGCTCGGTAGGGACGACGGCAATTTACCGTTTTGTCCGCCCCCTTGCCTGGCAGGATTGGGCACCGGAACTCTTGCCGGATGCGCTTAAAGAGGGCAACCCTCTGGGAATTTATAGATTGATCAACCAACAAAGAACCAACACCTAATGTCAAGTAAAACCTTCTTTTGTGTAGATGCACATACCTGTGGAAATCCGGTAAGATTGGTAGCCGGAGGTGGCCCTCAGCTTAGAGGAGCCAATATGAGTGAAAAGAGGCAGCATTTTCTACGGGAATACGACTGGATCCGTACGGGTTTAATGTTTGAGCCCAGGGGCCATGATATGATGTCGGGAAGTATTCTCTATCCGCCACATGACCCTGCAAACGATGTGGCTGTGCTGTTTATAGAAACAAGCGGTTGTTTGCCGATGTGCGGTCATGGAACGATCGGAACGATTACCATTGCCATCGAAGAAGGCCTGATCAGCCCCCGTATTCCGGGAATCGTGAGAATGGAAGCTCCGGCAGGCCTGGTCCTGATTGAATATCAGCAGGAAGGAAAAAAAGTGACCGCTGTAAAACTGCGCAATGTTCCGGCTTACCTCGCCGCATCAGATCTTGAAGTGGAGTGTCCGGAACTGGGAACGCTTACTTTTGACGTAGCCTATGGGGGAAATTTCTATGCAATTGTAGACCCTCAACCCAACTTTTCAGGAGTCCAGGACTATACCGCCTCGCAATTGATCAGCTGGAGTCAGGTGATCCGTAAACGCATCAATGAACAACATACGTTTGTCCACCCGCTGGATGAAACGATCAATGGCTGCAGCCATATCCTTTGGGCCGGAGACCCTTTAGATCCGACCTCAACCGCGCGCAACGCCGTTTTTTATGGGGATAAAGCGATAGACCGCTCTCCTTGTGGAACGGGGACCTCTGCACGTATGGCGCAATGGCATGCAAAAGGTAAGTTGTTACCCGGACAGCCCTTTATTCACGAAAGCTTTATCGGGAGCAAATTTACCGGTAAGGTAGAGGAGGTGCTGAAGCTGGCAGACTTTGATGCGATTATTCCAAGTGTGGAAGGCTGGGCGAAAGTTTATGGATACAATACCATCAAGATCGATGATGATGATCCCTATGCCCATGGATTTCAAGTGATTTAATAGTCTGTTGTTTCAAGAAAAGGAAAAAAATAAATGTCGCATGTTTTAATTATAGGGGCCGGGATTGTCGGATTGAGTTCTGCCTATTACCTCCACAAGCAAGGTCACCAGGTCACGGTTTTAGATAAAGGAGAGGTTACTGATAATTGTTCTTTTGGAAACGCAGGGATGATTGTACCGAGTCATTTTGTACCTCTTGCTTCGCCGGGGATGGTCCAGCAGGGAATCCGCTGGATGTTCAACAGCAAGAGCCCGTTTTATGTACGGCCATCAGCAGACCTGAATCTGATCAGCTGGGGCCTGAAGTTCCTGAAATCTGCAAATTCCGGGCATGTATCCAGGTCGGCAGTGCCTTTGAGGGATTTATCCCTGCTCAGTAAGCAGCTTTTTGAAACGCTTGCCCAGGAGCCTGGTTTCGATTTTGAGCTGAAAAATAAGGGAATACTTGCTTTCTACAAAACGGAAAAAGTAGCGGAAGAGGAGGCTCATCTTGCCGGAAAGGCAAAAGAACTGGGCCTGGATATGGGCGTGCTAAATGCTGCCGAATGTCAGCTGCTTCAGCCGGAACTTCAGCTGGATGTGCTTGGCGCAGTGCATTATCGCTGCGACGGACATTTGTATCCGCCAAAATTAATGGAAGCCCTGGTTCATTACCTGGAGCACAATGGGGTCAATATTGTACGGCGTTCGGAAGTGAACAGAGTCGAACAAAACGGAACTAAAATAACAAAAGTGTTTACCGGGGAGAAAGCCTGGGAAGCGGATCAGTATGTATTGGCTTGTGGCTCCTGGTCGCCGGCCATCGCAAAAACGATGGACATCCGCGTGCCGCTGATGCCGGGTAAAGGTTATTCTTTTATGGAAAGCGAACCTGAACAACGCATGACGATTCCTGCTTTACTTTGCGAAGCAAGGGTAGCGATTACGCCGATGAACGGATCGATCAGGTACAGCGGAACGATGGAACTGGATAAAATCAACAATCGCGTCAATATGCAAAGGGTAAAAGGGATTGTGGAGGCGGTACCAAAGTATTTTACTAACCTGCATCCGCAGCTTCCCGCTGCCGAAAAGGTCTGGTTTGGTTTCAGACCTTCTTCACCTGATGGTTTACCTTATATCGGGCATAGTGCTAAATTGAAAAATTTGGTCATCGCTACAGGACATGGCATGATGGGATTAAGCCTGGGACCGGCAACGGGTGCGCTGGTTAGCCAGCTTATTTCCGGTCAGAAAACAGAGATAGAAATTGGCGCTTTTTCTCCTTCAAGGTTTTAAGGCTTGGCAAATATTAACTGGATATAACCGTATTTTAACATGATAATGGTTTTATGTCTTTACAGAATGTTAATATCCGTATATTAACATTCTGTAAACCGACCAGATATGAAAGTATTTCCATTTACATTGTTTGT
Source organism: Pedobacter steynii (assembly GCF_900103665.1). Lineage (GTDB taxonomy): Bacteria > Bacteroidota > Bacteroidia > Sphingobacteriales > Sphingobacteriaceae > Pedobacter > Pedobacter steynii. Next base: position 854,958 of record NZ_FNGY01000003.1, on the reverse strand, counting down.
GCCAGACGATAAAAGTGTCATATCGGAACACATTTCCCAGCCTTACTTTTACCAGTACCTTCATCGTCATGATGAATGGCAGATTACCTGGGTTCAGCAAGGAGAGGGAACCTTAATTGCCGGGAATAACATGCATTCCTTTTCCTCAGGGGATGTTTTTCTGATAGGAGCCAATCTGCCCCATCTTTTCAAGTCGAATCCGGAGTATTTTGCTGGCGATGAAAATAAAAGCATTTCCGCTTGTTCTCTTTATTTTAACCCTTCGGGCATCCTGAAGGCCTTATTTGATTTGCCGGAGATGAAACTGCTGAATTCTTTTTTTAAGAACAATAAGCATGGTTTTAAAATCCCGAAGAAATGGGCTGAGGAGATTTCTAACCAGATATTTGAAGTTCATCAGGCCTCGGGTACCCATGTTCTGTTTAGTCTTGTTCAGCTGCTGAATACACTTCAGGGAATAAATGAGGAGGTGGAAGTCCTTTGTTCCGAGGTGTATTCCTCAGACATTTCCGAAGATGAGGGAATCAGGTTGAGTAATATTATCAATTTTATTATGCGCAATTATAACCGGCAAATCACATTGGAAGATATTGCAAATACCGCTTATATGACTCCACCGGCATTTTGCCGATATTTTAAACAGCATACCGGACATACCTTTGTATCCTTTTTAAATGAAGTCAGGGTAAATGATGCCTGTAAAAGCCTGCTTGCCGGAACAAAAACAGATGGCATTTCCGGGGTTGCCTATAAGGCAGGATTTAATAGCATTACCAATTTTAACCGGGTATTTAAAAGCGTTACCGGGCAATCGCCACGCGCTTATATGGACGCTTATCATGGCCTGAGCAGCGCCAACTTGTCGGCCCGGATGTAACCTGCGCTATCCTTTAATCTTTTTAGCCAATATTTCTCCCGGTAAACCTTCTATTTCTCCCAGATATTCAGATGCGAAGCCCTGGTTGATCAGGATCTTTCTGGAAGCGCCATTTGCCGGATCAATGATGGCTGTAATTTTATGGAGAAAGGGTGTTGCTTCTGCCAATGCCATTAACTCCCGGGCGATTTCAGTTCCGTAGCCTTTGCCCCAGTATTCGGGCAATAGTAAATAACCGAGCTCTGCTTCACCGGCCACGCTATCGCTCAGGTCCATTTTCCCCAGGCCTATAAATTGATGGGTAGCAGAGTCGAATATTTTGAAACGCCCGAAATCAGGATATTTCTCATTCTTTTTGAGGACGATTTCAAATTCTGCTGTGGCTTCCTCCATTGGAAGCCCTCTTTCTGTCACCATAGCCATTACCTGCTCATTGGAAACGAGCAGGTAATAGTCTGAAAAATCAGCATACGTAGAGAATTTTTTGAGGTAAATTCTGTTTGTCATTAGCCCATAGCTTTATTTAATGCAATGATGGCTCTTTTGAAGTGCTCCGGAGCAATTAAGAACTGGATGTTCACTTTTCTTAGCGCAAAGCCTGCACTTTTAATGTTGATTCCATCTTCAGTAAGGGCATAGGCACTTTTTGCCAATAAGCCCGGCTGATCCATATTTGTGCCCAGCAAACAAACCATGGCTACATTCTCTACAGTCACCTTCTCGAAATCCTCTTCCAGTTTATTGATGAGTTTTTTATTGAAATCACGTGCCCAGATGACAATAGAGATGCTGTTGGCACTGGTCGATTTAAAGGTATAACTTACATTATAGTCGAAAAAGGTCTGCATGATCTGAAGGTCACTTCCTACATTTCCTACCATCGAAGGATCATACACATCGATCATCATCAGTTTATCCGTTCCTGTGATCACTTCCACACGTTTGTGCTCACATATAAATTCACGGGTAATCAAGGTTCCCGGGTGTGAAGGCTCAAAGGTGTTTTTAATCCTCAGGTGAATGCCGCTTACTTCCAGCGGTTTTGAAGCTTTAGGGTGGATGGCTTCCATGCCTACATCCGCCAGCTGATCGGCGATGTCGTAATTGGTATAGCCTACAGGAATGCAGTTTTCTATGCCTACCAATGCAGGATCAGCAGTGGAAAGGTGGTATTCCTTATGGATGATCGCTTCCTGAGGCTTTAAGAACTCCGCAATCTTACTGAAAGTAACTTCAGAATAACCTCGGTCAAACTCTCTCATGATCCCTTCCGTACCCTTCGCATAACCAGTCGTAATGCAAATGGTCTGTTCAAAATCAATATTTTTGAAAGCATGCCTGATCCGTTGGTCAATCGTAAAAGGACGGTGGTCACCAAATCCACTCAGGTCAACCAGGCGGGTATTAATGCCCATGTTTTGCAGGATATTGGTGAAGTTGAAGGCCGAATGGCTTTCTCCGATGGAAGCAAGAATCTCACGTGCTGCCTGAAGGATACCTTCTCTGCTCACATAACCTGAAGCCAGGATATTGGCCAGATTTTCCAGATAGGTCTGTGCTTCTTTAACGTGGTTCTCAATAAAACGATCAGCAACGGCAAGGTCCAGACCAAGGTCTACATATCTTTTATTGATGGTTTTTAATTTAACGATCAGCTCCTTTAAAGGGCGGTGAAAATCCTGTTGTTTTGCAATGCGATGGTAAACACCCGGAGCCCCGGTTTTCTTGTTCTCCAACAGGAGATCCGTAACCCCTGAGAATGCAGAGACTACGAATATCCTGTTATATAGTTGTTCACCGCTACGTTCAAATAATATGATATTTTGTATGACTTGCTCTAAGGCACTCATTGAAGTGCCGCCTATTTTTTCTACTGTTAACATGTAAGGTTTATAACGACTTAGTTTGAGCCTAAAATTACAGGATTTTTTCCGTTCCCCATAATGATGATCTTGGTATTTGGAGATAAAGCGATCTCTTTTTGCGCCTTTATCGACTCATACTGGAGTTGTTTGTCACTAAGTCCGGTAGACAAAATATGCTGATAATCGGCGATACCCTGGGCTTCTACCCGTTTCCGTTCTGCTTCCTGCTTTTCTTTCTGTAATACGAACTGCATTTTCTGTGCATCCTGCTCGGCGTTGATCTTTGATTCAATTGTTTTACGGACAGATTCAGGTAAGGTGACATTTCTGATCAGCAACTGTTCCAGCTTGAGCCCTCTTTTGGCAAAGCTATGGTTGATGGTAGAAAAGATCTTGTTCTGAAATTCCTGGCGTTTTGTGGAGTATAAGGCTACCGCTTCATACGAAACGGCATTGTCGCGGATGGCTGTTCTTGCGATCGGGCGGACCACCTTGTCCAGGTAATCCCCACCGATTTCTTTCAGAATCTTTGGCGCATCCTTAGGTTGAACACTGAATAAAACGGAAAGGTCAATCGTGACTTCCAATCCATCGGAAGTTAAAATCCGGATGGCATCATCGCCCGCTTTGCTTCCTTCATCATGAATGGCAGACATGGTATAGTTTTGTGTTTTAACGTCAAAAGTAGTGACCTCTACCAGGGGATTAATAATGTTCAGTCCGCTGTAAAGTACGTCATTATCTACTTTTCCGTATAAGGTTTTTACGCCTACCTGCCCTGCGTCGACGACCTTGAACATAGAAAGTGCGGCGCCTAATAAAGTGAGAACGATACCTGCAATCCGAATGAGCTTGCTGAATTTTGCAATTTGCTGATCAGTTCTGGCAACAAAGAAGCTTATGGCTGTGATAAGCAATCCTAAAATAATAAGAAACATCTTCTGAGGGTTAATTAAGGTTAAAATCCAGGTTTATATTTACTTTTTCGAGTGGTAATAGTAGCGCAGCATGATGCGCCGGATGTTGGAGCAGTTTGTAGTTTTCCATCTTTTTGATTTTTATGCGAGGAAAGCGGCAAAGGGGATGCCTCAAACTGGCTGCAACGAATAAATGCCCCTCAGGGCATTTAAGGTGTGTTTTTTCTTTTTTGCGAACTAATGGAAGTTAGCGGTAGTCTTTCAAAATGGGGTGGTGCTTTTCATTTTGAACCGGTTATTCCCGCTTTATTTTAGGTCCATATTTTTTCATTACATCCAAAATCTCATTTCGGTTTTCCAGGTATATATTGCTGAGAAAGATGATGCCGATCTCTTTATTGAAAAGCACATTTGAAATTACCCCGGGATCATCCCCGTCATGACCAATAAAGCCATCATTGTAAAGATTCCAGAGCACTCCTTTGTTTCTTGTTTTCAGGCTGAAGTTTTTAGGTAATTTATCTGCTGAGAACTGAGGCTTAAATATCAGTTCAAAACTCGCTTTAGAAAGTAAGGTTGAATTTCCTTCCAGTCCGAGCATCATTTGACTCACATATTTGCTGAGCTCATTTGTAGAGGTTCTTAATCCGCCATCCGGATAGGTAATCAATGAATAAAGAGGGAAGGTGATTTTCTTTTTGACATCAAAATATGGAAGCGAATGACTTTTAACGTTTTTCGGCGTTAAGTACCAGCCTGATTGGTTCATTTTCAAAGGTGCAAGTGTATACTTCTTGCTGAAATCGGCAAAAGACATGCCCGCTTTTATTTCTATCAGATACGCAATAAGTGCTGAACCAATATTGCTGTAAGCAGCACTTTCGGAAGGCTTGCTATTGGAGAAATTCGCTTTATCATATAACTTCCCCTCGTCAGACAGGTAGCTGTACATAAAGGTGCTTAAGGTCGTGTCAGAAAGCCCTCCCGTATATCCATTCTGATTCATAAAGGCCAGCACGGTTGGGTCCGTTTTTACATTGTGTTTAAACAGATAAGCCCTGGTGTAAATCCGGTTATTGTCTATGATTCCGGAGGTATGGGTAACTAAATGTTTTATTTTGATCTGCTCTTCAGGAAAATAAGGATTTTTTACTTTAAAAGGCAAGATAGAATTGATGTCTGTTTCTAAATCGAAATACCCCATTTCTATGGCTTTCATGAGCGCAAGGGCGACGAATGTTTTGCTTACAGAACCGATATTCTGGATCGTATGGGTGCCAAATACCCTTTTGTTTTCCATATCTGCATAGCCCAGACTTTTTTGATACAGAATTCCTTTTTTATCGACGATAATGGTGGAAAAACCTGGGAATTCTGATTTGGAATAGATACTGCTCAGTGCCAGGTCCAGAGAATCTTTGTAATTCTGAGCGAAAGCAGGGATATTCAGTAAATTGAAAAGAAATAAGAAAATAAAGATGTTTCTGATTTTCAGGATGATATTCATTTGATAAAGATAAATATCATCCGGAAAATAAAACACCCGGTATGAATCTTATTTCATACCGGGTGTTCTAATTATGTATTAGATTTTAACGGGTTTCAATTTCCGGAACACTGATCCAGTGCCATTTCCTGTTGGTAAAGCCCGGGTTCAGATCACCATCGATATTGAACCTTCTCAGGTCGATTAAGCGGGTGCCTCTCCAGGATAAGAAAACCCGTCGGATGGCCGTAAGCGTAGTCAAGTCTGACAAAGCAGTTTTGAGGTTAGAGTTTCCGGTGGCATCGTATTTTTGAATCACGCTGTTAACCAGTGCAGTGGCATCACCCGGGATTAAACCTCGGATCACCAGCTCTGCCCTGATCAGCTGCATTTCTTCTTCATCAGTCACCATCAAAGGATCTCTTTCTTTGTAATAGGTTAATGACCAATGGCCTTTAGCAGCTTTGACCACTGGAATCCGGGTCTGCTCTGCCACTGTTTTTAACTGAGCTACTAAGGTAGGGTCAACTGCGGCATCCCTTACATTGACATTTAATGCTGTAAAGAAGGCATTACTCGTTGTACCCACCGTATTCAGGAAAGAGAAATTCTCTGTTGGCTTAAAGGAAGAATTGATGTGTGATGCAGCAAGTGGGAAATTGCTGGTATGAATTCCAAGCTTAGCCAGTAGGGAATGCAGTAATCTTTTCTCCTGGTCGTTGGCCAGAGGCAAGGCTTCTTCCCAATAGCGTTGCGCTTTTGCGTAAGCATCGGCATGTTTTACCAGCTGATGGTCTGCATAAACGGCCTGATTTGTTTCACTCACGCTAAAATAATCAGCCATTAACATCCAGGCATAACCTGCATGAAGTTTCGCATTGAAAGTAGCGGATTGTTTAATCTTGATCTGGTCTGCATCAGCAGGGTTGAGTTGTTCTGCAATTTTGATGGCATCTTCTGCACGGGCCCTGTAGTTCTGTACGTTAGACCATACCCCAAATAGAGAAGTATTGTCGGGAGCAAGTTTATCTTCATCCAGTTCTTTATAGAAAGGCGAATTTGGGACTGCAGTTGGCACGATCTCGTCAACAATAGCACCAGAAGCCACCAATAGGTCTGAAGCAGAGGAAGCACCCGCACGCCATACTCCGGCGATCACAGGTCCATATACATAATTTCCTTTTTCAATGCGGCCCAGCATTTGAATGTTGTTCAGTTGGGATTCATCAACGGTATTGTTGGGCAATTTTGAGTCGTTCACCCACTTGTCGCAGGAGGAAAGGCTGAAAGCAAGGACGAACATTGCTGCGGTGCTCAAAAGGCTTTTTGTGTTCTTTAACATAAATTATTTATATCAACAGACTGAAGACAGTCCTAATTAAAATCCAATATTTAAACTAAATGCATAAGTGCGGGGAGCAGGAACAGTGGTCCAGTCGGACGACAGGTAGCCGATACCCCTGGTTCTTTTACTTCCTCCCTGAGAATCGATCTGAGGTTCAGCTCCACCATAATTGCTGCTGAGCCAAAGGTTATTCCCGGTCACAGAAACTACACAACGTTTCAGCACACCATTACTTTGTTTCTTTGCCCATGAACCCAGGTCGTAAGAAAGGGTTAAGTTGCTCAACCTCAGGAAATCTGCTTTTTGGATATAATCACCTCTTGTTCCTTCGTATTTAGACAATTGTGTCGCAGTGGCGATATAATCCGGAGTACCTGGAGTTTGTGTAGCCAGTTGTTCTTTTAAGCTTTCTTTAGCTTTAAAGTTTGTCCCCTGACTCGCTACGTTACGGTGTGAAATGTTGTACACTTTAGCGCCTTTTGAATAGGTGAACAATGATTGCAGTCGCAGATTTTCAAACAACTGAAGACCGAATCCGAATGAGCCGTTATAAGTAGGGAAGGGCTTGCCCAATTCCTGTAGAATACTTTCTTTAGCGCCGGTATATTCACCTTTTGCATTAAAAAGAGGACCTTCAGAAACGTTGGAATAAAACGTAAAAGCAGGCAACCCTTCACGGATCAGGTTTACAGTATTCAGGATATCCCTGCCACCGGAGTTCACCACTTTGTTGGATTGATGGTTGAAGATGGCGAAGATATCTAGGCTGTGTTTTTTATTGCTGCTGGTAAATACGCGGCCATTATAAGTCACCTCAATTCCTTTTCCCTGGATCTTTCCAATGTTTTCCGGATAATCTCCGCTTAAGCTGGATGGCCAGCCCAAAGAAGGCAATAAGGTCGTATATACGATCGCATCACGGGTATGCTGCTGATAATAGGTAAAGCCAAAACGCTGACCAAAAAGACTGATGTCGGTTCCCATTTCCAGCTCTCCCGTTCTTTCCGGTTTAATGTCAGGATTTCCTTTTCTTAAAGGTCTTACCTGTGTTCCGAAAGAAGAAGCTTCTACAAGGTAAGCGGTTTGCGCATCATTTGGATAAGGCAAACGGCCGGATTCCCCATAGGCAGCCCTGAACTTCCATTCCTCCACTTTACCTTTCAGGAAAGGCATGTCAGCTACATTGTAAGCTACACTAACAGTAGGGTACCAGATGTTGGCCACATTGGCACCAATCATATTGGAAACATCTCTTCTAAGTCCGGCGTTGATGAACAATTTGTTATCGTAATTCAGGAACGCTTCCCCATATAAACCATGGGTACGTTTCTCGTAGTCAGTGTCTGTTACGGACAGGATCTCCGCTGCTGAAGCGATGTTACTGATGCCGGGTACTGCGAAGTTCTTCACACTGATTCCGTTCACCCGTTCCGTAGCACTGGTCAGCTGGGAAAGTACGCTTAAATTTAATTGCCATTTCGGACTGAATACAAAGTTTTTGGACAGTTTAAAGTCCCAGTTCATATTCTGGTTGCGGCGGCTGCTCACTTGTTTGGCTCCGGTATTGTTGGTGCCTTGCAGGTAACCATATGGAAGATAGTTTAAACCTTCAATGTGGTTTAAGTCTAGTCCGACAAGGGTTTCCATCTTGATTTCAAATGGCAGGGTATAACCCAATCTCACACTTCCGGTAAAACGGTCATTGTCATATTGTTTTTGAATGGCTCTCCAGGTTTCTTCTGAAATAAAAGGCCATGGTGTGCGGTCTCTCATCAAGTTCCAAATTGCATCATCACGTCCGGAAGCAGATTGAGGGATGCTGAGCTTTCCTTTCACATAACCTGCAGTAACGGAAAGTTTAAAACGATCTTTTACCAGGTCGTAACCCGTACGGAAGGTTTGTCTGTTGTCCTGGTTTCCAGGAACGATACCTGCATTTTTATTGGTATTTGCAGAAAAGAAAATGCTGTTGCTCTGGTCTAACTGTGCAGTTAGGTTGGCATACAATTGTTGCTCCGATCCTTTCCTGAAAAAGTCATTCAAAGGATCATTGTTCACAAACTGGTCGTATTTTTTTGCCAGTTCACTGAAACCGGCGGTATATTTTACATTTACGGCAATTCCTTTTTGTCCGCTTAATCCGCGTTTGGTCTGAATGATGACCACACCATTTGCCGCTTCTGCACCATAAGAGGCTGCGGCAGCCGGGCCTTTGATGACATCTATCGAAGCGATGTCGTTTAAAGGCAGGTCATTTAATGCGCTCATTGCCTCCTGCGAAGAGTTGACATCGGCAGTATTGCTGTTGTTGTAGCGCACCCCATCTATAAAGATCAAAGGATCACGCTCCATGCTAAAAGTTGCCGCAGAGCGGATGTCAAAGCGGATAGGCATGCCTACTTTACCATTGGTATTGTAAACCTGTGCACCACTGATTCTTCCATTCACGATATCGGCAAGGGAAGAAGGATTACTTGTTGCAGCAACGGCCGCAGCATCAATATGGTCTACATTTGTTCCAATTGCCTTTTTACTTCTTGAGTTTGCTAAACTGGCAGTCACCATCACCTCATTTAAAGCAAGTCCGGATTCCAGATAAATAGCCAATTGCTGTCCATCTTTGCTCTGGTATTGCTTTTGAAAGGTTTTATAACCAACCATTTTAACGATCATCGTTTCTCCGGATTGCAGCTGTATGCTGAATTGTCCTTTTTCATCGGCCATCACACCCTTTCCCGGGCGTTCTTTGATGGCAATACTTGCCCCGATGATGCTTTCACCTGTATGCTTATCGTATATGGTCCCTTTGATCAGCTGCGCATGAGCCGCAGTGCAGAGGAGCATAGTGAGTCCTAAAATGGTAAAAAATCTATTCATATTGTGTATTCTAATTGTTCGTGGAAACGATGGTATCTCCTCCTGAGGAAACTTTAGGAAACCTAAAAAGCTCAGGAGCTTTGGATAGCTATTTAGTTTAAATCTAAATAAGACTAATCGGCCGCAAAGGTAAGAATTCTTGTAAAAAAGCCAAGAGATATCTGAAATAGATGGGTGTAAACGATAAAAACCACCTTGTAGATATAAATAAGGTGGTTTTTTGAAGGAAAAGGTATTGAATTAATGGATCAGTTCGAGGGTATTGCTGCCTTCCGGCTTATGCAACTGGCAGAAATAAAAGCCTACAACTGCTCTGCCATCTTCTTTGGATTCAGAACGCAATGCCGGTTCACCAATATTTGGATAGTCTATCCGCTCCAGGGTTACCAGACGTCCGTTTGCATAAAAATTCATTTTATATTTCTCTACAGGTTCCATTACTAATGTTGGATCTTTTATCAGTTCCAGGTAAGAGTCCCATTGATTTTGAGTTCCTTCCTGATCCAGAAACAAGGCCTGTGCATAATTCTTTTCTTTTTTATAAACCAGCTTGGCTAAAGCACCCGCATCTTTATTTTTTACGATGTTGATGTATTGCTGATAAAAGGCCAGGACCTCTTTTTCCAGTGTTGCTGAATCTTCTTTTCTAAGGTCTTTGCTTTTAGACCATGCGGTCAGGTCATAAGGAACTTTGGCATCAAACGTTCCTTCATAAATGGCGGTCGGTTTTCCTTTTTCAGTAAAGGCTTTACCATTCTCCCCAATTTCCAGAATCGTGAAAGGCTCGACAATGGTTTTCACGCCTTCTCCTTCATATTTTAGACCTTCAATGGTAATTTTTGCAAGTACGTTTTCAGATAAGGCAGTAAGCGGTACGTTGTTTTTGAAGCCTGGATATAAGATCAGTTTAAAGTGTTGTTTTCCACTTTTCAGGATCATGTCGTTAATCGGGGCGCTGGTATTGAATGTACCACCTGCTTCTTCAAAATTCTGAGCTACAGGTACATCATTGATCAATAAAACGAAATTAGAAGCCCCGACTTGTATGCCTGCACGGTAACTGATTTTTTGATCTTTAAATTTTACTTCTTTGTATAAATCCGGAATTAAATTATCATTCATTTTTTTCTTTTCTTGTGCACAGGATGCCAGTGAGCAGCCAATTAATAAATACAGAATTGTTTTTTTCATCTTATGGTTATTGAGTTGATTCTATCATATTCCCAGGTATAGTCTTCCCAGTTCCTTTTCATCCTGCTTGTCAATGGCCTGGTATTTAATTGATTTTTCCAGGTTCACTTTTCCGGCAGATGAGGTTTCTGTAGGCTTTTTTGCCTCTTCAGCTGAAGGAGGGTTTGCACCTGCCGCCGGAGGAGGGGTAGGGACCGGATCTTTGTACTTTTTCCCACTCACCTGTCCACTGATCTTAGCCTTACCAACAACTTCCAGTCCTGCGAAGTTACCATAATACTGGGTATAAAAACCCCTGTCGTCATAGCCAACGGTTCCCCTTGAGGAGAACTTTGCTTTGGCTTCCAGACTGGCTTCTACGCTTCCCTGCACCTGTACAAGCACGTAATCTTTTCTGACTTCAATTTTAATCTGAACAAGGAGGGTAAACTCAAGGTCACCGGTAATGGTAGCCAAAGGTTTCCCATTATTGGCCTGGTCTATCTTGTTAAACGAGTTTTCCTTCGTTACCGTATTAAAGAAACCTTCCAGTTTTCCACCAATGGTTCCTTTTGCACGAAGCTCACAAACAATTTTACTGCCATCTCCGATGAGTTTCATGCTCAGGTCGACTGCCGCGATTACGGCCAATGCGATTGGGTGTGCCCGTTGTATCAATGCCAGGAAGTCCAGGTAAGCGGACAATCCGATCAATGGTTTGGCTTCCACTGTGCCACTTAGTAAAATGCCGGTTTGATTGCGAAGGTCCTGCCGTTGTTTGGCATTGGTGTTCACCCTGCACCAACTGAAGGCTAAGGCGATCTCCGGCCATTCTACATCAAAACCTACAACTGATCTCTTGAGGTCTGAGACGCTCTCGAAGAGGGTATCCTGATCGGCCCGCGCATCTTTGTATTCGTCGCTGCTTTTATCTCCGGAGCTTGCCTTTATTTTGTCTTTGTTGTCCTTTACCTGCTGTTGCACGCGAAGCAGGTCTGCTCTTTTCTGAGCGGCTTCATCCTGCTCGGTGCCAAACTTTTTTCTGGCCTCTTTTAACCTTTCCTTTGCTGCAGCGTTTGGTTGGGTATGTTCTGAAGTACTGTTGTTCTGCTCTCCATTGAAAATACTTTTAACCATATCAGCGATCTCTGTGAAGGTCTTTATCTTTTTTAAGATGTTGTCTTTCAGGTCTTCCGCAAGGTCAAGTTTCTCTCCATCATCCCATTTGGCATGGAGTGCAAGTGTAATTTCCCATTCCAGTCCGAGTTTAAACTTAATTGGAGGCGTAGGTGGTGCAGGCAAGGGGGTATATGTTGCCTTCTTTTTAGACCTGCTGGATTTAAATTCAAGTGCAATTTCCCAGGAAACATCAGGATAAGTGAAAATTTTTATTTCCCGCTGATGCCTGCAGGTCCTGGCCACAACAACGTAAGGTTCGATCAGTACATTTTTGCCGATCCAAAAATACCTGAAAACCCAATGTATTGCTAAACCAGCCAGGTTTAATTGCTTCTTGTTGTAAATATACCTGGCATTGAATTCGAATAAGGCATCGGTGCTGTTTAGGATTTCCAGTGCATTCTCGCCTGTTGTGGAGGCATGTTCTTCTGCCTTCCCTAAGCCAAATCCTTCAAATCCATGTTTCCAGGTGGAGCTCCATTTGCTTTTTTCCACAACCGCTCCCGGTTTACTGTTGCCTATGGAACTTTCAGGATAGCCCAGCATCTTCATCACATTTCCTTTATGTTTTTGTCCCTGGGGCTGAGAACAATCGCTTTCCAGTGTTTCCAGGCTGTCGAGTCTGATGCTGATTTTCTTGGTGTTTTTCGTCTCTCCAACCACGATTTCAAACTCCCTCATGTTCCGGTAAGTGCCATTTTGTTCGTAGAGAATAACGTCTTTTACGATGTCTTTCTGAGTTACCTCATCTTTCTCAGGAATCAATAAGGTGATTCCTGTGTACTTACAGGCATGGTAAGTGCCGATCTCTGTAGGGATATAGTCTACTACAACCGGGTTATTACCGGAAAAGGTTAAGGCCGATTCTTCTTTCGCCACTCCCTGAACATTGATAAAGGCGTCTGTAAATTCCTCTTCTTTGGCCCGGCCTATTCCTCTGACTTTGGGATAGATTTTCAACCGGCTTCCACCATTAATCAGCCATCCTTCTTCAAGGTAGACGTCTATTATCGTTTTCTGAACATGGTATGTACTCGTATCGGCCAGTACCTTCGGCTTTGAAGCATTTCTCTGGGCCAGGGTGGAGGCAACCCTTAACTTGGATTTCTCTTCATCAGGCAGCATTTGATGAACCCTGACTTCAGTGGTGAAAAATGCAACCGGTGCCCCGTACTGAGACTTCTGGTCGATGATCAACAGATCGTTCGGATCCACCGTATCATGATCCATGAGTGTGATCTGCAGGTCATGACCGTACATGGCTTGTGTATAAACATGGAGTTGTACACTCTGGTTGATTTTCTTTAGGGAACCATTGATGATCCTGCCATCGTTATTTTTGCTGTATTCCCGCCATACTGCGGAGAGGATTTTAGGCTCGCCTTTGGCAGAGATAAAATAGCCGTTGGGTGCTTTATTTGTAGGTTCACTTCCCGGAACGAAAGGTTCCAGCCAGACCAGGCCTCCGCCTTCCATGACCTTGGGGAAATTGATCTGTAATTTAGGCCCAAATAATTTGGCGTTTCTGTCAATACTCTGAAAACTTGATTTACCACCCAGACTGCTCCAGATCCAATCCATTTCTGGAACTGGTTCAACCGGAGGTTTTTCAGGCGTTCCAGGTTTTTTTTTCTTACCCTTGATTCTGCTGGCGGTAATCACTATAGGGCCCAACTCTTCTTCTCCGGTAGTCGTTACCTCCACGTCAAAGTCGCTGGCAGCGTAAAGTGTGAGTTGATTCGTTGTACGGTTCACTACTCCTTTGGTAGGACTAACGTTTATCTTTACTTCTTTAATTATACGCATATCTATAGGTTATCCGCTGCTGCCGGAAGGTCAAATCGGAAAAGTTTATCGGCTATCTTCGTTACGTTCATGAGTGGATTCAGATAACTGGAACTGTCCTCCTCTGCTTTTTTTGTATTCTGACTGGAAACTGCAGCGGTCTGTCCATGAAAAGTGAACTCCACACAGGGTGCCCCGGCAACTGCACAGGTTCCTTTGCTATTTTCGAGTAATAGTTTTCCTCCGTTGTCGAGAACCACGTTCTCATAAAATTTCAGCCATGCTATAATCGCCGGACTGCATTTTGCATTGTTCATTAGCTTGCAGCTGCCAAAGGTTTTTGCCTTAAAAGGTTGCCCCAGATCCATGGTGTTACCCAGTGGTTTCTCAGATCCCTGTTCGTCATTGATGTAATGTTTTTTCTGCGAAAGGACCATGAGCTGATCCGGTGTAGAACCGAATTTACATTCGCAAATGGCGCCCTGGCATACTAAATGTTTCTCACTCATAGTGCTCTGAAATTATTTATTCAAGAAATGAAAAAAAGCTTTTGCTCTTTTTTACTTCTTTCTCTTCTTCTTTGTTGTCTTGTAACGGTGCTGTTCCCGCTTCATCTTTTTCCCTTAAGTGATATACCTGTACCTGAATGGCTCTTAAGGTTCCTTTTGAAAACAGGTCGAAACTTCCGGTGATCGAATTGATCGTATGGTCTTTTCGGTATAAGGAATAACGTAGGTTTACCTCGCCTTTACCGGGATCAATCTGGTCCCGTTCATCGGTACAGTGCCCTTTTTGTAAGAGCTGAAGCGTTCCGTTATCTGTTGGACTCCCGTCTGTCTCCTGCTTGATTTCGTATTTTACTGCTCTTGTATAAGGAAGCCCGGGAATGGAGATTTCAAAGGTTTCAAGGCCGATCTTATGACTGATGGCAATGGCTTTAGAAAAATAAAGTGCGACAAACTGATCCTCAAATACGGAATTCACCAGGTGGTGATCACTGCCCAGGGCAAGGTCCATGTAGCTGAAAATTTCTTCTGCTTTTTCTCCCTTATAATACTGCTGTAGTTTCGGCTTTTTCTCTTCCCATCTTTCCCTGATCGCCTTTTTATTGTTGATGCCAAGAAATTCACCATGCGCACTGGTGATGATCTCCAGGGGGTATAGTATGGCACCACAGGCAGCCGTGAACTGGTCAATTGTATTCTCGGGCATCTGGTTATTGATAAAAACGTCTTTTTTATCCATTTCTATCAAAAGATACTGGTCCTGAAGCTTTCCCAGGTATCTTATGCGAACCTCGAAATGAACATGCAGTTCTTTTTCTCCGTTTACCAGGTCAAAAATTACCCCATAGGTTCGCTTTAACCCTGCAGGGTTATAGAAAAGCGGGGAGGAGTGGGTTAGATTTACCTTTTGCATTGTTTCTCCGGCAGGTTAAAAGAGTTTGTTTTTCTCCACGCTTTTAGAAACGACAGATTTTCCTGAATACAGGGTCAGGTTCTCAACTTTACTGTTGATGTTGACATGGTCTGCGGTTTTTTCTACTTTCTTAGCTGTGATTTTATAGTCATTTGTTGCCCGTTCGGTAATGTTTTCAGCGAGTAAGGTAGCTTGTTTTGCCACACTGATCTTATGGTTCTGACTCACCTGAGTGTTCATGTCTTTCCTCACATTGACCTGCATGTTTTCCTCCACATTGATGTGCATGTTTTTGGCATTGAAAGTCATCGTTTCCAAAGCGGTAATGGTGATGTTGTTCCCTTTGGTATCGATGAGAATGCTGTTGTTGTGATGATCGGTGATTTTAATCCCCTGAGTCCCTTCTTCATCATCAAATTCAATGAGGTGACCACTTCTTGTCGAGATTTGTTTAAGGTGGTTCTTCTCATATCCTCCGGCACCTGTTTTTCCGTGGAATATACTACCGAGTACGAAAGGACGGTTGGGATCATTGTAACGGAAGCCAAGAATGACCTGGTCGCCGATTTCCGGAACAAACACGTAGCCTCTGTTTTGAGTCACAAGGTTACTGCTTCCGGCATCGGGTGTCAATACCCTGATCCAGTCTGTGGTTTCATTGTGTTTTTGCCAAAGCATCTGGACTTTCACCCTGCCTTGATTGTTAGGGTCTTTGTTGTCTTTTACGGTTGCCACCTGCGATTCTGCCTGTGGATTATGAACATTATCAGCCGGTACGATGCTCACATCGGCAGGAATTCCTTTAAAAATATTGCTATATCTTCCCAGCCCGTCAATCTGGTGGGTGATTTCTGTAATCAGGTATTTGTCCAGCGCTTCTTTTTTAAAGCTGTCCAATCCATCCCTCAGCGACACGTTGATGTCGGCCACAGAACCGATGGCCAATGCAGCGTTGGTGCTTTCCCCGCTAACATCTGTTAAATTTGCCGCCTGGCCTGCCTGATGGTCCCGGATAAACCTGGAAAGCTGACTTTTATTGGCTGGTCTTGGTTTCACAGGAACGTTTCCTTTTGAAGGAAAAATGTCCATAGATCCGGAAAGTGCCGTGCCCACATAATGGTTGCTGATGTTTACCGAAGATCCGGTGTGCTCATCGAGCATGTTGTCTTCTTCAGATTGGTAGCTATAATAGGAGAATTGCAAAGGAACTACACGAAGGGAAGAGTTTAAATAGGACAGGTTCTGACCCAGAACGAGGTGTACACTTTTTAATTCGCGGGGCTTGCCAAAACAAATGTCTACGCCATTGTTATAGAACCATTGACCATATTCTGAAGACAAACGGTTGATAAAATCAAAATTACTTTCTTTGAATTGAGTTTGATATAGAATCTGATCTTTGAAGCTATTGTTGATGATCATATTGGAAAAGCCGGACAATTCAGGCTCGGCAATTTTTTGAACAATCTCCTCTAATGTCATCGCACTGAAAGAACGGATCTGTTTTCCGGAGTCTAAAAGAATAGTGGTAGAATACCCTTTTACGATAATATTTGACCTTAATCCATGATTCTGGGAAAGGCCAATCTCACAAATGATCCCTTTGAAATTGTTTGCCCCCTGGTCAAAACTAGCGGTAAGAATATTTCCAACCCATTTCTGTGCCTGGTCAAGCTTATGTGTGCCGGTTTGTTCCACTACATCGTAATTGATGACTAACTCGAACTCATGGTGTTTATTGAATTTCTGAATTAGTTTAAAGGAACTGATGTGTAAAATTTCTGTTCCATTAATTTCTATTTCTATACTAGTTCTTTTTTCCATAAGTATTAATTGTAATAGCGTTCATTCTATCGTGTATGTTTAAATGGTCTCTTTCCTTAAAAATGCGGACAGTTCATTGCCAGCCTTTTTTGAGGTAATTAAATTTCAGAAGATTAATGTTTTATAAATCAGTCCTTGAACAGGACTTTGGTACTACAGAAAACGGTTCAAAATGCTTAATTTGATAGGAAGAGGCTTCCTGCATAATGAAATTAGAAAGAATTTTATAATTCTTATTTGAAAAAATTGGTCTTACTATGAAAGCCATAAACCTTGTTATTAAATAAATTATTATTCGGTATCATTCTGTTTGTGCAAAAATGTTGCCAGTTTGAATTTATTATGGAGTTAATTATCCGGATTTTATTTGCCGTGCGACAGAACTGCGATGAGAAACAAGATTATTACAAAACCGCAGAAATGAGGGCTGCTCATTTCTGCGGTTCGATTGGAATATTGATTTTTTAAACGGTTATTGTGCTTCTAATATCCATTGCTGATTTGGAGATCCGGATGCACCATTGATGGAGTATAAGGTGATTTTAGTGCCGGAAGTACTGCTGCTACCCGGATTGTCCAGTACATAATGACTCGACATGTTACTTTGGATCACATATTGATTTGTACCTGCAGAAAGAAGGTTCCATTGCTGATTAATGGCATTACTGATGGTGTACTGGATGACGTTTGCACCTATGGTTTGTGTTCCTCCTGAAATGTCAATGGCTTTGTTGCTGTTTGCATTGACGATTACATAGGCGGTTCCCTGTGCGGTGAATTTCCATTTCTGACCATTTCCGGTGCTGCTGCTGGCTTGTACAAGAAAAGCACTATTGGCGGTGCTGTTGTTTTCCAGTGCAAGATAAAGTCCGCTGGAGGCATTCTTTATTTTATACCATGTTGTTCCCGAAATGCCTGAAGTTACCGGAATGGTGATCGGGCTGGAGCTTTGATTAAAGATGTCTGTTATCGTAATTCTTACGGAATAGGTTCCGGTTCCCAATGTGCTGGAAATACTGGCAGATCTCTTTTGAGGCAGTACTTCGTTAACGGTACTTACCACTCCCCCTGTAGGATTGAGCAATTCTACTTTTGAAGAGAACTGAGGGCTTTTAACCGGATTGTTTACCCAGTTTACGGTAACGGTATTTCCTGTGCTTGTTGCTGTTGCAGATTGAACCTCCGCGATGGTCAGCAGGGGAGCTGTTCCCTGATTGGTTTGATCAGGAAGTGCCAGTGTACGTCCGGTTCCAAAGCCGGCACTGGGTTGTACGGTACCGCCATGCTCCATGAAATAGGCATCTTCGGTAGCGTCATATCCGGAATTAAAGGCCCGGTCGTAAATGCCGTTTCTACCCTGATCACCATCATTGGCACTGAAACTTCTGCTGGTGTGTTTTTGCCAGGTATTGGCGGTGTTCAGGTTCCAGCAATCTTTAAAGAATGCTTTTCGGATAAAACGGCCGTCATAAGCGGCATTGCTTCCAGTCCAGTTTTCCAGAAAGGCATCATTTCCGGATCCAAGGAAAGTAGTCCGTTCAGGAACAGCGAGTGTGGAGGTATGGAACCAGTTTCCTGTGGTCATGTTTTGAATAAAGGTACCGATGTACAGTTTCCCGTTCAATTTCCAGGCCCTGAGGGCAATATTGTACCAGGTATTCATCGCCCATTGGTAAGGATTGATGGTTTTATAGCCGTCTCCTTCTCCACCAAACCTGCTGCTGATGGTTCCCGGGGCAGTATAAGCGACTTCCGAAAAGATGCCTCCCGCCGTATTGGGATCCCATAAAGAGGAGATCAGAATGTTTGGCGTTCCAAAAGAATTGTCCGGGGTTTGTTGCAGACCTGCATAACCACCGGAATAATTGTGTACAGAGAAATATTCCGCATTGGCCGATTGCGTAATTTTTATCTTGTGTATTTTAACAATAGCATCCGAAGGAAAATTAAAATAAAGGTGCTCTGAAGGAGCTGCATTTTCTGTACCTGCCAGGGCTGCACTTGCAGCACTGAGTTCGGAACGTTGCTTCGCCTGATTTTCGGGAATCAGGGATTTGTGACAAGCGGAAAGTGCAGTGCAGAGAAAGAGCATGGCCATTACAGGCCAGGAAAAAAATCGGGTTGATTTCATGTTTTTGTTGGTTTAGTAGTTTAGGTTATACTGAAGTTCCTCAAAAACGATGGTAATGTGACACTCCTCCTTTACGCAAACGGTTGTGTAGCTCAAAACGGCTGAATTTAGCCGCTGAGCGGCTAACTGTTCATTTTTAAATCCCATAAAATGAGCAGTTTATGGCTTTGTCCGGCCGTTCGCTGTTTGGTTTTTACTTTTATGCTCCGGAAAAGTAGCCTAAAGGGGCTTGTTGCGGTTTTTTAGGGTCAATTGTTTGTAATGCAAACGTTTGTGTTGAGCTTTGGGTGTCTGCTGGTTTCGCTGATGAAATACTTTAAGCCTCAGCTGTTTTAGACAACACAATAAAAAGGTAATCGCCCATGCGGTCATCAAACCTGTCGCGCACAATATTGATTTTCTGTGATTTTATATCCCGCTCCAGCAATTCCAATCCGGAGGGAATTTCATCGGCCTGAGCCAGATCCGCGAAAGAAGAGATTCCTTTTCTGATTTCGGGATCAAGGTATATTTCCGGTTTTCGCTTTCCCGCATAAAGGAATAGGTCTTCGAGGTCAGCGGCGACGAAGTATTTCTCTGTTTTAGTGATTTCAAAGCCTGCATCGGTCCCGTACTCCCAGATCTTGGAAAAAGAAGGCATTTGATTCATCGCGCTGCTCATCATCTTTGGAAAATAATGATGCAGCCAATAATTGCGCATCTGCTCGGAAGTAGCGGTAAATATAACGAGGTTTGAACCCGATTTGAGGACCCTGTACAGCTCTTTTAAAGCTTTAGCCAGGTCAACCCAATGGTGGATGGTTAAGGTGGCAATGGCACCATCAAACATTGCATCAGGAAAGTCTATTTTTTCTGCGTATCCCTTTTTCCAGATGACCGGACTGACATTTTCTTCCGCAATCTTCAGCATTTGATCTGAAGGGTCTGTTCCGTACATCTGTAAGCCGGTTTTTGCCAGTTCCAGCGTATAGTTTCCCGTTCCACAGCCTACATCAATGATTTTATCGCCTTTTTTATTGCCGGTCAGGATACGGAGCCGTTGAGTGATCAATGGGTCTGCAGTTCTGGTGGTATTATAGGTTTGTCCGGTTTGATGGTATAAATTCATAGGTTAAGGTTTAAACTTTTCTTTCATCCCAAGGATTCCGAGTAAACCGCCGGTATGAAGGGCAACGATTTTCTCCTGTGGTTTAAAGTAATCTTTTGTAGAAAGGTCTTCAATGGCATAGAGCATTTTTGCGGTGTATACCGGGTCTATTAAAATGCCCTGGCTGCTTACAAAATTTTTAATGAAGTCGATGAGGGCGGGTTGAGTCTTTGCATAACCTCCGAAATGGTAAGCTGTGTGGAGCACGAGCTGATCGGTATTGCCCAGATAGTTAAAGATTTCTTCCTCAATAAAGCTTCCTCCTTTTAGCGCGGGAACTACGTGGAGGGTTGTTTTTAATCCTCGTTCCAGGATCCCTTTCAATAGGCCTGCTGCAGTAGTCCCTGTTCCGGCAGCGCAGAAGAGATGGTCAACGTCTTCCGGGAGCTCTGCGATAATCTCGGCACAACCCTGTACTGCCTCCGCACTTGCGCCTCCTTCATCAATAAAGAAGGCATTGGGATCATCACCAAAATGTTGTTGAAATAGTTGAGTTTTGTCTTTGTAGCTGGTCCTGTCGGTAAAGACCAGGTGCATTCCGAAGATCCGGCAGAGCATGAGCATCTCGTTTTCTACTTCTTCCCCACGTACAAAGGCGGAAGATTTCAATCCTGCTCTTGAGGCAGCGGCTGCGGTAGCGAGTAAATGATTAGAATAAGCACCCCCAAAAGTGATGAGGTGATGCTTATTCTCTTTAAATGCTTTTGATAAAAGGTACTTGAGTTTACGCCATTTATTTCCCGAGATATAAGGATCAATTAAATCATCTCTTTTCATCCAGAATTCCCGAAGAAGAGGATGTTTTAATTGTTGAAGGGGGCTATAAATATCTGTAAACATGCCTGCAAATATAGGCGCCTTTTGTTAAGCAGATAAATTAGGGCTTAAAATAGATCTTCCTTAACAGGTAAGGAAAAAAGTTTAAGATAATTTTAACGTTCTGAGTAAAGTTTTTCATAATTCTTGAATTAAAATTTAACAATTCTGATTCGTCGAGACCTTTGCCACCCGCTGTTTTTATTAGCCTAAGCCCTGAAGAATTCACAAAAATTATATTTGTTATTGGACTACGGGGTTATCAAAAAGCAGACCAATTTATTTTTTTTGAATTATGTAGTAGTTAAAGATTAGTTTTGCATTATGGAACCATCCTAGAATATGGCTTCCACAATCATAAACAGAGATACATTTCATGGAAAATAGCAGCAGTGTGCAGGAGTTAGAAGAGCAGGATTTATATGAACATTTTAATATTGTTGTTGATAAAGGACAGTCTTTGTTAAGAGTAGACAAGTTCTTAATGGGGCGACTGGAAAATGCTTCACGTAACCGTATTCAGAATGCGATTGATGCTGGAAATGTGCTCGTTAACCAGTCTACGGTTAAAGCGAGTTATAAGGTGAAACCTGCGGATGAGATCTCTATTGTCTTCCCGCATCCACCCAGAGATACCGAAGTTTACCCGGAAAATATCCCATTAGATATTGTATATGAAGATGAAGATCTGTTGGTGGTGAATAAACCAGCGGGTATGGTGGTTCATCCTGGGTTTAACAATTATACCGGAACAT
Organism: Pedobacter steynii; assembly: GCF_900103665.1. Taxonomy (GTDB): domain Bacteria; phylum Bacteroidota; class Bacteroidia; order Sphingobacteriales; family Sphingobacteriaceae; genus Pedobacter; species Pedobacter steynii. Next base: position 833,365 of record NZ_FNGY01000003.1, on the reverse strand, counting down.
TGGTGAACGCGCTGGCCTACCATTTTGAAAAATTACCACAATTACCGGGAAATGAAGGCAGGCCTGGCCTGGTTCACCGGATTGATAAAGATACTTCCGGTTTGTTGCTGATCAGTAAGAACGAGATCACGATGACCAAACTGGCAAAACAGTTTTTTGACCATACCATTACCCGTAAATATATTGCCATGGCATGGGGAGATGTGCTGGAAGATGGCACCGTTACGGGCTATATTGGAAGGAGTGCAAAGAACAGGATTGTGATGGATGTATATGATGAGGAAGAAAAAGGTAAGTGGTCGGTAACACATTATTCGGTATTAGAGCGTTTAGGTTATGTAACCTTAATCAGTTGTCAGCTGGAAACTGGCCGTACACACCAAATCAGAGCGCATATGCAACATATCGGACACCCTTTGTTTAACGATGCCAATTACGGTGGAGATAAAATATTAAAAGGAACGACCTTCAATAAATACAAGCAGTTCGTTCAAAACTGTTTTCAAATGTTGCCACGTCAGGCATTACATGCACAAACTTTAGGGTTTATCCATCCGACTACTAAAGAGTACATGGAATTTGAGGCGCCTTTGCCGTCTGATTTTGATTCGGTATTAAACAAATGGAGAAACTATATCGTTGAGCCGTCGTAAATGCAACAGGAATATATTTTACATAATGATGAGTTTGTAGTGGCAAACCATCCTGTGATCGGGGTGCAGAACCGTGCATTCAGATATGGGGATGGCTTGTTTGAGTCTATGCGCATGGACAATGGTAAACTGAAGTTTGCAGAACAGCATGCTGATCGCCTCAGGGCAGGAATGAAGGCTTTAAAAATGGATGGCAGTAACCTGATGGATGAATATTTTCTGAAGCAGAAAACTGCAGAGCTGTGCAAAAAGAATAAGCTGAAGGATCACATTCGTTTCCGTCTTTCAGTGTACAGAGAAGGAGAAGGCTTATATACCCCTGAAAGTAATAAATCGGGCTATGTCCTGGAAGCGGCTCCCCTTGCTCAGCCAACATATGAGCTGAACAGGAAAGGGTTGATCGTAGATGTTTACGATGAAATCACGAAGCCCGTGAACAAGCTCTCCAATTACAAAACCACCAATTCCTTGTTGTATGTGATGGCGGGTTTGTATAAGAAACAGCACAACCTGGATGAGGCATTTATTTTGAACCAGCATGGCTTTCTTTGTGAAAGCATCAGTTCAAACGTATTTGTTGTTTACGATAAGCAGATTTATACCCCTGCTTTATCGGAAGGCTGTGTGGCAGGAGTGATGCGTAGTGTGGTGATGACTATGGCCAAAAGCAATAACATCCCGCTTATTGAAGCGCAGATAAATCCTGAAGTGCTTAAAGAAGCAGAGGAGGTTTTTATCACGAATGCAACAGGCGGGATCAGGTGGGTGATGGGCTATGGAAGGAAACGTTATTTCAACGAGATCTCCAAAGACCTAAGCGCCAGACTCAATGCGATAACCCCTTAGGAATTCTTCAGTTGACATGCGTTTTTTGCCTTCGTATTGAAGGTCTGTCAACTTGATGAAACCATCTTTTGCGGCAAATTTAATAAAGGTTTTTCCGTCCGACAGGAATCCACCGGGAGATATGCCTGTTTCTTTTTCTTCCAGCTCTGCGCGGAATACTTTCAGTGTTTTGTCGTTAAGCCTGGTAAATGCGGTAGGATAAGGACTCAACCCGCGGATCATATTGTAAATTGTTCTTGCCGGCTGGTTCCAGTCGATCAGACAATTTTCTTTAAATATTTTGGGTGCATGTTTCAGTTCTTCATGCTGAGGCTGTGGCTGCTCTTCGTAATTTCCTTCCTCAATCGCTTTTACGGTCCTGACCAATAATGCTGCTCCGACATTCATCAGCTCATCATGAAGCTCACCTGCAGTCGTGGTATCGCCGATAGGCACACTTGCAGAGAAGATCACATCACCGGTATCTATTTCCTGTTTCAGGAAAAAGGTCGTTACGCCGGATTCTTTTTCTCCGTTGATGATGGCATGGTTGATCGGTGCTGCGCCACGATACTGTGGCAATAGGGAGCCATGAAGGTTGATCGTTCCTTTTGCAGGCATATCCCAGACCACTTCCGGTAACATGCGGAAAGCAACAACGACCTGTAAATCGGCATTTAAAGCCTTTAACTCATTAATAAACTCCGGATCTTTTAATTTTAAGGGTTGTAATACCTTTATCCCTTTTCCTACAGCATATTGCTTTACCGCACTTTCCTGAAGCTTCTGACCTCTTCCGGCAGGCTTGTCGGCAGCCGTAACAACGCCAGCCACATCAAATCCGGCTTCCACCAAAGCGCTTAAAGAAGCTACTGCAAAATCGGGGGTACCCATAAAAACTAATCTCATCATCCGTATGTTTTAGATCACAAAATAACTAAAAATTTCAGGCATATTTTATGGAAAGTATATGGTAGAGACATTGGAAGTACTTAAAACAAGCGGATTGGTCTATGTAACAGACAGCAAACCTGGGATATACAGAAAGGGGAAGCCGGGGGATTTTCATTACGAAGATAAAGATGGAAATCCGCTGAAGGACGAAAATGACCTGAACAGGATCGCAAAGCTGGTACTTCCTCCGGCATGGACAAAGGTCTGGATTTCTCCAAAGAAAAATGGTTACCTGCAGGCTACCGGAGTTGATGTGGCAGGAAGGAAACAATACCGGTATCATGAGGAATGGACTTCCAGACGTTCCGATAGCAAATATTTCAGATTGCTGGATTTTGGAAAAGCCCTGCCTCAGGCAAGATCAAGAATTGCAAAGGACCTGAGGCGCAAAGATTTTGATGAACTAAAGGTCCTGGCCATCTGTGTGGAGTTTATGCAAAAAACTTTAATCAGGATTGGCAACGAATCCTACAAGCAGTTGTATGGAAGCTATGGATTGAGCACGCTGCGGAACAAGCATGTGAAGATCAATGGAAATCATCTGGTGCTCAGCTTTGTCGGTAAGAAGGGTGTTCAGCAGGAACTGAGTCTGAACGATAAAACCCTGGCTGCTTTGCTGAGGAAATGTAAGGAAATCCCCGGACAAGACTTGTTCCAGTATTATACAGACGGAACAGAACGCAGGGCGATAGATTCAGGGATGGTCAACAATTACATCAAGGAAATCACCGGGGGAGATTTTAGTGCCAAGGACTTTCGGACCTGGGGAGGAACACTGGAAGCATTGCGGCAACTGGCGATCTGTGAAGCAATGACTATTGAGGAGAAACCAAAGAAAAAAGTAATTGTTGAAGTGCTGGATGGTGTGGCCGCCAGACTTGGAAATACCCGGGCGGTATGTAAAAGTGCATATGTGTATCCGATGCTGCTGGAAGCTTTTGAACAGGGGGAGCTAACGAAGTATCTGAAGAAAATCGATATCGGTCAATCGAATACTTTAGCGGGAAGAAAAAATGACGAAAAGGTGCTGATGTCGTTTTTACGGGCGATACAGAAAAAAAAGAGGCCCTAAAATTGCTTCAGGGCCTTGATTACGCTTTAGGTGCTTTTTTTATAGGATGCACAGGTTGTTCTCCCTGTTCTCTTTCTTTAGCCGGATTCTTAAAGTCGGCTTCTTCTTTCTGATAATCTTTGTCTTCCGGTTTCTTTACTGCCTTATCTCCGGCAGGAACCTTATCCTTAGGGATTTCTTCCAGATAATTGCTACCTGGTTTTCCACTTTTCTTTTTGGGTTCGCTGTTCATTGGGATCCTTTTTTAAGGATACAACAAGTACTGTTGGCGCATTGTTTTATATCTGCTTAACCCAGGCTCCCAGCTGGCCCTGATTTCCTTTTCTGATTTTCCCGCAATGATTTGTTGTTTCAGGCCATAATCTCCGGAGAGCTTATCGAAATTCCCCATCTGGGTGCTGAGCTTAAAGTTGAAAAAGTCTGCTTTATTGGGGTAAGCATTGTAGAGTTCGATCAGCCAGTTTAAATTCAGCGCTTTGTCTTTGCGGATTTTAGCTACATCGTAAGTTCTGAGGTCCATACCGTAGCAGGCTTTATTTTGATGAAGGGGTGTTTCGGCCATTCCTTTAATGCTTTTAGGAGTAAAGCTGAAATCGTATTTTCCTTTCAATGCCGGTGCACCCAATACCGTAAACGGAAACTGGGTACCTCGTCCCTGACTCAGGTAAGTGCCTTCAAAAAGACATAAAGTTGGGTATAGCAAAATGGATTGTTGGGTATTCAGGTTTGGTGATGGTTTCACCGGAAGGTCGTAGGGAAGATCATGGTTGTAATTTTCTACGGTAATGATCTTGATTTTACATTTTACTTTGTTCTTTAACCAGCCTTCACCATTGAGCATTTGGGCGTATTCTCCAACGGTTAACCCATGAACAATAGGAATGGCTTGCAGGCCGATTCCGGAAACGAGTTTCGGATCGAGAATGGGGCCATCGATATAGAACCCGTTAGGATTGGGACGGTCCAGGATGAGTACTTCTTTATTTTCTGCTGCGCAGGCCTCCATCACGTGTTGCAGGGTATTGATATAAGTGTAAAAACGAACACCCACATCCTGAATGTCAAAGATCATGAGGTCTACATCTGCAAGGTCTTCTTTGGTAGGTGTGGAGTGTTTCCCATAAAGTGATACTGCTTTAATGCCTGTTTTTGCATCTATCGCATCGTTTACATGAATTCCTGCGCTGGCATTGCCACGGAAACCGTGTTCCGGACCGAAGATTTTTACAATATTTACGCCTAGTTTTAATAAGCTGTCTACAGAGGTTTCATTTCCGATAACGGAGGTTGGATTCACCACCATTCCAATGCGCTTGCCTTTCAGGTAAGGAAGGTATTTTTCCGTCTGTTCCGCACCGGTACGGATTGGGTTTTCTTGTACTTTTCCCGATTTGACGCCAGTTGAAGAGGCGCCAGTTATTGCCGGCTTAATTTTGGCAGGCTGACTGGAAGCGCAAGCCTGAAGACTAAAAGTAAGAAATGCAGCCTGGAAGATATAGGTTAGTGATCGTCTCATTGGGGAACCTTTTTTTAAGATAAAGGTATGAAAAAATGGCTAAGGCAGGAATTGAGGTTATAATTCCTAATTTTAGGAACGATAAAATGAATAGATGATGATCAGGTTTAGAACAAAACCAACTTTAGTTGCGCTGGCTATTTTTTTCTTTGTTACTATAGTGTATTCTCAATTTGAAGCCCCGCATGATGGTTTTACTTTGATCGGTTTTCCTTTTACTTTTTATAAATATAGCTCTGGTAAGATGGACCCGGAATATATTCATCTTAGCGATCTTGGGTTTTCGGCGGTAAACTTTATCCTGGACCTGATTATTTTAGGGTTTTGGATATCGTTTTTGAATTACAAAAAAGACCGGATTTATGGAGCTATATAAACAAATCTGTTTTGGTATTGTAGTTGTTGGACTAGGTATTCTTTTACTAAGAGACATCACGCAAAATTTTAAAGACTTTACCTTAACAGGCAATGGCTATAGGTTATATCTGGTGGCTTTAGCCTGTATGCTGCTGGGTTTCTATCTGATTTTTTTCTACCAGTCAGGGTAGATAGAATTGACCTAATGTATATTAAATTAAAAATTGCATTTTTACAGCTGAAAAGCAGCGAGCCTGCCATTTACCAATTATAGCAAAAGATTGAATACAGAATATTTCATAGCAGGGCGGATAGCCATTAAATCTGAGCGTACTTTTTCCAAGCTGATCGTTCGCATTGCAATAGCGGGTGTGATGCTCAGTTTAGCGGTAATGATTCTGTCGGTTGCCATTATAAACGGCTTTAAGACAGAGATTCAGGAAAAGGTGAGGGGATATATCGGAGATGTCCGCATCTTTAAGTTCGACCTGAATAATTCTTTTGAGCTTACGCCCTTTGTTCCGGGAGCAGAAACGATCAACAACCTTAAGAAAAATAAAGATGTCGTGTACTTTCAGCCTTATGCGACTAAACCTGCAATCATTTCGGTGAATGATGAAGTAGAAGGGATCAATTTTAAAGGGATCGACAAGAGTTTCAACTGGAAATATATTTCGGAGCATTTGGTAAGCGGAAGAGTGATCAGTTTTGCCGATAGCGCAGCAGCGATGAAGGAAATTATGATCTCTCAATTCACCGCAAACCGATTGAAGCTGAAAGCAGGGGATTCTTTTATCATGAATTTCGTACAGAACCCGCCCCGAAGCAGAAAGTTTAAAATTGTAGGTGTCTATAGCGTTGGCGTAGAGGAAATTGATAAGGGCTTTGTTCTTGGAGATCTGAATGTGATCCGCAGGTTAAACAACTGGGGCCCAAATGAGATCGGAGGGATAGAAGTCCGGATTAAGGATTTTTCTAAGCTTAAACCGGTTTCCCTGGATATCTATGAGAACCTTGAGGTAAACCTCAAATCAGAATCGGTTTCTGAATTTTTTCCCGCAATTTTTACCTGGCTGTCCTTACTGGATGTCAATACACGAGTGTTACTCATCTTAATGATGATCGTAGGGGTGATCAATATGATTACCGCGCTGCTGATCATGATTTTAGAACGAACCAATATGATTGGTATGCTGAAAGCCTTCGGGATGACGGATTTTAGTGTGATGAAAATTTTCCTTTACAATGCAATTTACCTGGTAGGCTTAGGTTTGCTGCTGGGCAACATTTTAGGGCTTGGCTTAGGCTTCCTGCAACAATATACACACCTGTTTAAGTTGGATCAGGGATCTTATTATTTATCTTATGTTCCTATAGAAATTCATTTTTCAGAAGTATTAATACTCAATGTCTGTACTGTGGTCATCTGTTTTATGGTGTTGATCCTGCCTTCTATGCTGGTCAGTAAAATCTCACCACTCAAAGCAATCAGATTTAAATAACAGATGCCAATAACCCATCCGGATATGAAAAAAAACAAAGCAGAGAAGAAGTCAAGTGTTTTTAGTCTGCTAAAGCCATATCGGGGAATGATCTTTTTATTGATATTCCTGGCTCTTTTGAGCAACGGTGTGAACTTGCTGCTCCCTAAAATAATAGCGAACAGTATTGACGCTTATACCGCAGGGACCTTTGAGATCCGGGCAATATTCATTGAATTCGGGATTGCCATTCTTCTTATTTTCCTGTTTACTTACCTCCAGAGTTTGGTGCAGACTTATGCTTCAGAGCGGGTAGCGAGGGACCTGAGGACCCGGCTTTCCGATCAGATTTCCCGTCAGAGTCATGCTTATATAGAAAAGGCAAACCCTTCGAAATTGCTAACTAACCTGACTATAGACATCGATGCGATCAAAACTTTTGTATCGCAAGCCATTGTATCCATCGCTTCTTCTATATTTCTCATTGTTGGTGCCAGCATCCTGTTGCTCAGCCTGAACTGGAAACTCGCTTTGGCGGTAATTGCGATCGTTCCCATCATCGGGACTTCTTTCTACCTTGTCCTGAGTAAAGTGAAACCATTGTTTAAGAAGAGCAGGGAAGTGATCGACTGGCTCAATAAAGTCATCAGTGAAAGTATTCTCGGGGCAGCATTAATCAGGGTGATCAATTCGCAACAGCTGGAATATGATAAATTCCTGTTGGCGAATACCGAGGCAAAGAATCTGGGCCTGTCTATCCTTAAATTATTTGCGGGGCTGATCCCACTGATCATCTTTGTAGCCAATATGGCCGGACTGTCGATACTTGCCCTGGGTGGTCATTTTGTGATCCAGGGAACGATGAGTTTGGGAGAATTTGCCGCTTTTAACAGTTATCTGAGCTTGCTGATCTTTCCGATCCTGGTGATTGGTTTCATGAGTAATGTAATTGCTCAGGCCACCACCTCTTACCAAAGGATCGAAGGCGTATTGAATATTGGAGAAAGTCCTGCGGATGGCAACATTAAGACCGTGCTGAGAGGAGCGCTGGAACTAAAAGATGTTTCCGTCTCTTATGGGCAGAAACCCGCTTTAAAAAATATTTCTTTTGCTTTAAAGGCAGGATCAAAAACAGCCATTATCGGCCCGACCGCAGCGGGAAAGTCGCAATTGTTGTACATTCTTACCGGATTGATCGATCCGGAATCCGGCGAAGTGTTATTCGACGGACATGACATTAACAGTTATAACCAGGAAGCCTTTCACCAACAGGTAGGCTTCGTTTTTCAGGACAGCATAATCTTTAACATGAGCATCCGGGAAAACATTGCATTTAGTGATACCGTGACTGATCAGTCTTTAGAAAAGGCAATTGAAACAGCCGAGCTGAATGATTTTGTTGCAGGGCTTCCCAATCAGCTGAATACCCTGGTTTCTGAACGCGGTTCGAACCTTTCCGGCGGACAAAAACAGCGGATCATGCTGGCAAGGGCCTTAGCCCTAAATCCTAAAGTTTTGCTTTTGGATGATTTTACTTCCCGTGTAGACCACAATACCGAAAAGAGAATCCTGGAAAATGTTCAACGAAATTATCCGGGGATCACCTTACTTTCTGTGACGCAGAAAATCGTATCCGTAGCACATTATGATAAAGTTATTGTGTTGATGCAGGGCGAGATCGTTGCTCAGGGAACACATACGGAACTGATGAAAAGCAGTCCTGAATACGTTCAGATTTATACCTCACAACAGAGCACCAGCAATTATGAATTATAATCTTAACCAGGGAAGTGCCACGCAGGAAAAGCGCTCTACTTATCAGGCGCTGAAAAAGCTGATACAACTGATCAGTAATGAGCGGAGAAACTTATGGATTGCTTCGGGCATCATTCTCTTAAACTCCGGATTACTGTTATTAGGCCCCTTATTAATTGGGCATACCATCGATGCTTATGTACGTACGAAACAATATCAGGGCGTATTGCAGTTTTCGGCAATTTTGCTGGGAATGTATCTGATCGCTTTTTGTACAGGATACCTGCAAACAAAATTGATGGGAGGGGTAGGGCAACGAATGTTGTATACGTTAAGAAATGCCATCTTTAATAAGCTACAGGAATTGCCGGTTGCCTTTTTTAATGAGAACAAAGCCGGCGATCTGATCTCCAGAGTGAACAGCGATACCGATAAAATTAACCAGTTTTTCTCTCAGTCGCTGATGCAGTTTATTGGCAGTATCGTGACGATGATAGGAGCGGGTATTTTCTTACTGCTGATCAATTTTGAGCTTGGAGCAGTCACTCTCGGACCGGCAGTGCTTATCCTGATCTTTACAGCGCTGGTTTCACCCTGGGTAAAAAGAAGAAATGCAGCCAACTTAAAGAGTGTCGGAGGGATGAGTGCAGAGATCCAGGAAAGCCTGAGTAACTTTAAGGTGATCATTGCCTTTAACAGAAGAGATTATTTTAGAAAACGATTTGATGAGGCCAACCAGAATAATTACCGGACTGCAATAGGTGCCGGACTGGCCAATAATATTCTAATGCCGGTTTATGGTTTGCTTTCCAGTATGGCGCAATTGATTGTCTTACTCTTTGGGATTTACCTGATTTCCCAGGGTGAATTTACGATCGGTCTATTGGTGAGTTACCTGTCGTATGCCATTAACTTTTATAATCCTTTAAAACAGCTGGCGGCTTTATGGGCCAGTTTTCAGGTAGCCATGGCCAGTTGGGACAGGGTCTCACAGATTCTATCTCTGGAAAATGATTTGCCTCAGCTGAAAGACACTGTGGAGACCTCCACCTCATTGCTGGAATTCCGTAATGTACATTTTTCTTATACTGAAGGACAGGAAATTCTGCACCACATTAATTTTAGCCTGGAAAAAGGCAAAACATATGCGTTGATTGGTCCTACAGGAGGCGGAAAAACAACGACAGCCTCGCTGATCGCCAGGTTGTATGATGCTACCGAAGGAACTGTATTGTTAAGCGGTAAGGACATCCGTTCCTATACGGATGAGGAGAGAAGTAAAAAGATCGGTTTTATTTTACAGGAGCCCTTCCTGTTTAGCGGAACGGTGAAAGACAACATCTTATATGGCAACCCTAAATATCAGGATTATTCGAATGCGCAATTGGAGGAGGTAATCAAAGCGGCAAATCTGGAAGCCTTGCTGGCGATATTTGATGAAGGGCTGGAAACGCTTGTTACGTCCGGATCAGATAACATCAGCCTCGGACAAAAGCAATTGATTGCTTTTATGAGAGCCGTATTGCGCAATCCTGAATTGTTAATTCTGGATGAGGCTACCGCAAATATCGATACGATCACAGAACAATTGTTAGGCATGATCTTGAAAAATTTATCTAAGGATACTACGCTTGTGATTATTGCACACCGCTTAAATACGATTGAGAACGCGGATGAGATTTTCTTTGTGAACTCCGGAGAGGTGATCAGGGCAGGTACGCTGGATCATGCAATGGATATGCTGCTCAAAGGAAAGAGGAAGAGCTAATAGCCCTTCTCTTTTAGTTTTTTATCGAACTGCTCTGTCAATCTCATGCCCCATTGCTGGCCTGCCTGCATGGATTCCTGCATAATGAGCGGTGTTTTTTCTGAGAATCTTTTGCCCGCAGGACTCTGATAGAAAGCAATAATGGCTTTCAGATCGGGCAGGCTGATGTGTTTCTGATAAATTGGGACTAACATTCCTAACAGTTCTTCCTGGGAAGCATCCAGGAAAGACTTTTCAAAATGTGTCCATACTTCATCAGGAACCTTGGACTTTTGCTCTTTAAGCATTTTAAAGGTTTGTACAATGGCGACTTTATAGCTTTCTGTTGCGCCGGAAACGTCCATCATTTCCTTTAGTGTATTTTTGTAAGCGGAATCGTCCTGGCCAAAGGATAGTGTTGCAGCAGCGAAGATTAAGGTAAAGGTGATGATGATTCTTTTCATATTAGTTCCAGTTTTTTCTCTTTTTCAATTCGGTGATATGTGCCAGGTGATGTTCCCCATGCCAGGCATAGATGCTTGTGTTTTCATTTAATAAAACTTTATTCCCATGTGCCGGATGAATAAAACTGCGTTCCAGATCTGAAGGAGAAAGGCTGCGGAGTAATTGCTCCCATCGGGCGTGCAGGCCTTCCAGCAAGATTAAACTGGCTGTGACTGCCATCGTTTTACCATCTGCGAGTTCTGCCCAGATTTCCTCATGGTAAGGTTTGATCACAGGATTGTCCTCCGTTAAAGCTAATTTAAAACGGATCAGCGCATTCATGTGGCTATCGGCACAATGATGTACCACTTGCCTGATCGTCCAGCCATCGGGCCTGTAAGGGGTGTCCAGCTGCTGGTCATTCAGGTCGATCACCTCTTTTTTAAGCTTTGCCGGAAAAGCAGCAATCTTTGAGATATACTGTTCCATCAATTCTGGTGTAATGCATTCCGGCTTTTCGTGTTGCCCTATCGGGAATTTAAGTTTTTCAAGTGCTATCGACATCGGGGGATTAGGTTTTGATTTCTTGTCTGGCCCAGGCGAGTACTTTCACACCCGGGGAATAACCGATCAGGTCTGGAGTCCGGTCGGTAAAACAGAAACCATTGATCTGATAGTCTATCGTTGTTTTTTTTAATTCCATTGCTGCAATCTGCCATTCCAGGTGATGGATTTCGTACCTGTACAGTTTCTGCCCCTGGTTAAGGTAAAGGCAATATCTTTCTGAAAGCCATAAATCAAGCTTGCTTTTTGACTGGAGGAAAGCCTTTACTTCAAATTCGAGGTCCAGGTTAAAGCCTTTTGCTGCATTTCTGGAAAGATAGGTATTTTTGTTGCGTTGCATCGTTGCTTTCCCGTAAGGCAAACCGGACAGCAGCTTTGCAATCCATACCGACAAATGTTTTTCGGCTTCTATATTTAGAAAAAAGACGCCCGGTTTACCTTCCGTTACCACATATGTTCTCAGGTTAATTTCATGGAAATCAGAAATGAAAGTCAGAGGAGGGAGTCCCGCCGGACTGATCTTCTGCATGGTAAAAGGAACCAATGAAATCCAGGCCTCGTTTTCAAAAAGGTCCAGTTCCAATCCTGCAGGAATCAAGGGTTTTAACAGCGCTGCCGGAACTTTCCAATGAAAGAACAATACTTCATTCCATTCCTGGTAATATTGCCATTTTCCTTCAGGTACAGGCCATGGCCGGTGACTGCTTTCCTTTAATAAGGCATTAAGATCTGCTAAAGAATAACCAGGAAACCAATTTTTAATCATTTAAAACAGCTTTTACATGCAATTAATAAGACAATTTGAAAAGCCTACAGACCTCAATTAAATATTACGTAAATTTGCAGAATTATATACTAATAAGGAAACTGTGTCATTAGAGAAATTAAAACTAAGCAAGCAACTGGTAACAGCGATGACTGATGCCGGATATATATCCGCGAAAGAGATTCAGGCAAAAACAATGTCAAGAATTCTTGGCGGACAAGATATCATAGCTGTTGCTCCTGAAGGGTCGGGTAAAACAACAAATTACGTGCTTGGGGTCCTAATGCGCTTTAAATATACAGCGGATGAAGCGCCGAAAGTTTTGATCCTTGTTCCGACTAAGGAGAAAGTATTGGAAGTGATTGCAGAATTCGAGAAGCTGAACAGAAATAAAAATCTTCGCATCATGGGCCTTTATGGAACTGGTGGGACAGAACAGGATGTCCTGGATCTGGTAGACGGAGTAGACATTGTAGTTGCGTTGCCAACACGTGCACGTGCGATTTATCTGAAACTGGGTTTAAACACCAGTAAACTGCAAATGTTTATTGTGGATGATGCAGAAATGATTGTAAAACAGGGAATGCAGCTTCCGGTTGCAGAACTGGCAAGAAGCGCAGGGAAATGTCAACACCTGATTTTTACCACTGTTGTTCACGAAAAACTGAACAATATGATTGATCAGTTCCTGAACTTTCCAACGACATTGGAAGTGGAAGACCTGGGCGATAGTCAGGCCAATACCCATGAACTGATTTTATATCCTGTTCCTAACTTTAAAACAAAAATAAACCTGCTGAACCTTCTTTTGAGAGATGATGAGGTATTTGATAAAGTGGTGGTATTCGTGAATACCCGTCTTACTGCTCAAAAACTGGGTAAAAGTTTGCATTCCGCTAAACCTGGTGCGGTTTCCGTATTGAATCCTTTGTTCTTCGATGAAGAGGGTTTTGACCATATCGAAGATTTCAAAGAAACGCCTGAAGCAAGGGTACTGATCGTTGCCAACGAAGGTACTGCTACTTTAGACCTCTCCGGAATTCCTTTCCTCTTCCATTTTGAAGTTCCGGAGCAAAAGGAAACTTTCCTGAGCAGAATTGTGAAAACCGATGATGAAGAGGTGGTTGCCATTACTTTCTCTACGGATATGGAACTGGTGGAAGTGAAAAAGATCGAGCAATCTATCGGAAAGAAATTAACCGTAATGGAACTGCCTGAAGATCTGGTCATCGATAAAGTAGCGAAATCTAAAGGAGGAATCGATAAAAGCAGGATCGTTAAGGAGAAGAATGTCGCACCTCAGGGCGGTGGCGCTTACCATGACAAGAAAGAAAGCAATACCAAAGATTATAATTATGGCATTGGCCAGAAAGCAAAAATGACCATGAAAAAGAAGCATGGTTAACGGATAAAAATTTAATGAAATGGCCCCAAAAAGATCAACTTATTGGGGCCATTTTTATGATTATAGCATCCTATACTTTCTTTGCTTCATTCCAGTAAACGTCCATTTCTGCAAGGGTCATATCCTGTAAAGCCTTCCCATTTTCCTTTGCCCTGGCTTCCAGATACTGGAAGCGTTTGATGAACTTTTTATTTGTTTTCTCCAGTGCATTTTCCGGATTGATGTTGATGAAACGGGCATAATTAATCAGAGAAAAGAGCAGGTCTCCAAATTCTCCTTCGGCCTTTTCTACATCTATCGCCGTATGGTCTACAGTATTGAACTCGTTTTTAAATTCCTGCAGTTCTTCTTCTACCTTTTCCCAAACCTGGGTTTTATCGTCCCAGTCAAAACCAACACCTCTGGCTTTTTCCTGAATCCGGCTGGCTTTCACCAGGGATGGCAAACCGGCAGGCACGCCCGCTAAAACAGATTTATTTCCTTCTTTAAGTTTGATCTGTTCCCAGTTGCGTTTTACATCGTTTTCATCCTGAACTTCTACATCACCATAGATGTGCGGATGACGGTTGATGAGTTTATCGCAAACCCCGTTCAGTACATCAACAATAGTGAAGTCGTTGGTTTCTGAGGCAATTCTCGCGTAAAATACGAGGTGCATCATCACATCTCCCAGCTCTTTTTTTACTTCTTCGAGGTCACCCTCAAGAATGGCGTCCGACAATTCATAGGTTTCTTCGATGGTTAAATGACGAAGGCTTTCCATGGTTTGCTTTTTATCCCATGGACAATCTGTACGAAGGGTATCTAAAACAGTTAATAACCTTTGGAAAGCAGCAGAAGGATCGGAGGCAGTTGATGGGGCGATATGGTTGGGCATTTTGACAAATTATTTGATGACGTTAAAGGTAATCATCATTGTCGTTAAAAAAAGAACAATCAGGCCTGATAAAAAGATGATGTCGCCAGAAAAGAAAGAATACAGCTGGTCATAAAAAGAATAATGGCCAATGCCGTCGTCTCATCGATCAGCGTGACGTCCTGCATCTTTGAAACCTTGATGGAGGTGAGTACGATGAAGCATAAACCCAGCAAATTTGCTGAGGTGCTTAAGATATGAGGCGACCTGTTTTCGCGCATAACGTTATTCCTGTTCTTCTAATTTGATGTTCTTGGTAATCCGGTAAACCTTTCTCTTTTTATGTGGCTTATCCTCACCACCAAGCAGGATTCCCCATGGTTTCAGTGAATCCACCTTGTCAAAAATGATCTTTAACATGGCAAGATAGGGGATACAGAGAAACATTCCTGAGATTCCCCAGACCATTTCTCCTACCACAATACCAATGAATGCAAATAATGCATTGATTTTAACTTTTGAGCCGACCACCAATGGCATGAGGATATTTCCATCAACGGCATGTATTGCTGCGAAGGCGATGATCACGAGTAATACTTTCGCCGCACCTGCCGTTGCAAAGGTGATGAGTACACTGATGAGTAAAGCACTGAAAATACCGATATAAGGAATGATGTTAAAAATCCCTGCAATTAAGCCCAATAAAACGGCATACTTTACACCCAATGCCCAAAGCACCAGCATCATCATGATGGTCACAATGAGCATCTGTAAAAACAGACCGGTAATGTATTTTTTAATGATGTATTGAATGCGTCTGACAATTTCACTTACTTTTTCCGTATGTTCTTCCTCGAATACGGAGGTCAGAAAGCTGAACAATACCTTGCGGTAGTTGAGCAGGAAAAAGGTGAAGAGCAGGAGGAAAAACAAGAATAAAAGGGAAGAGGAGAGGGTCAGTAAAGTAGCGCCCAATACCGTGGCACTTGTAGAAAGCGCTTTCGAGGCACCATCTTTCACATATTCAATCTGCTTCTGTGCATTCACACCAAAAGTAGATGATATCCAATGCTGCAGGTCATGAAAAGAAGTTTCTCCCTGTTTCTTCAGCAGTGGCCAATCCTGCCATAGATCGGTCAGCTGGTTGGCCAGAAAGTATAGAATTCCGGAAATCACCGCAATCATAATCACCACGGATACGATGGAAGCCATACTCCTTTTGAAACGCCATTTTTGCTCCAGAAAATTAGCCATGGGCAGCAACAGCACCGCAAGTAAAAAGGAAGTCAGCAATGGGGCAAGTAAGGTCTGACCTAAAATGGCCAGGTATCCCAAACAGATGATGGAGAACAGCACCATCGCCAGTTTGGTGGTAAAAGGTTGTGTGGAGAGGTTCTTCATAGGGTTTTTCCGGGTTTTAAATTAAAGGTAATTTACACATAAAGACAAATGCCCTGCCAATTATTATTCGGCAGGGCATTAATATTTAAAATATATTCCTTTTTAAGCAAAGATGAATGGCTTATTTCCAGTCACTTGCCTGATCCAATATGGCAATATCTTCTATGTTTAATTTTAAAGCAGCGGCCCTTTTCAGGTCTTCCAGCTGGCTTAAACTCGTTACACTGGCAATTGGAGCGGTTACCGAGGGACGGGCAATCAGCCAGGCCAGGGCAACACTTGCAGGAGAGGCATTGTATTGTTCTGAAACTTCATCTAAAGCTTTCAGGATTTTAAAACCTCTTGCGTTTAAGTATTGTTTCATTCCACCGCCCCGCTGACTTTTATTTAAGTCAGCCTCAGAGCGGTACTTTCCGCTTAAAAAGCCACTGGCGAGAGCATAATAATTGATCACACCAAGCTGATATTCAGTGACCACCTGCTCCAGTTCTTTTTCATACCCTTCACGGGCATATAAATTGTATTCCGGCTGGAAGGTCTGGTATTTCGGAAGACTGAGCTTTTGTGCAGTCTCCAAAGATTCCTTTAAACGCTCCGCGGAATAGTTGGAAGCCCCGATCCAACGGATCTTGCCTGCTTTGATCAGCTGATCATAAGCTTCCAGTGTTTCGGAAACCGGAGTAGCAGGATCATCGTAATGCGATTGATAGAGGTCAATATAATCTGTTTTTAATCTTTTAAGAGAGGCTTCCACAGATGCCAGAATGTTTTGTTTGGACAGGGATTTCCCATGTCCCATATCGGCACCTACTTTGGTGGCAATGATCACCTGACTGCGGTTTTTTCTTTCCTGCATCCAGTTGCCGATGATGGTCTCTGATTCTCCTCCGGAGTTTCCGGGATTCCACCTGGAATACACATCTGCAGTATCTATAAAGTTGAAGCCGGCTGCTGTAAAGCCATCTAATATTTCAAATGATTTAGCCTGATCTATTGTCCAGCCAAAAACATTACCACCAAAGGTGATCGGGTATACAAATAAGTCTGAATTTCCTAATTTTCTTTTTTCCATTTTGTAGCTATATGATGATATTGAGAACGTAGAGACATCAACAATATCCGGGATGATTTTGTTCCACAATATCTAGCTTCTTACTGGAAAATATAAAGAAATAAAGGAATTAAACATTCCGCTGACTTTTCTGCCGGCAGATTTGAACCCCTGTGTTGAAATTACAATTTTGTTCCTCTGAGCATTTCGCGTTTACCGGGTGCCCCAGGGAGTTTTTCAATGCTGAACCCATTGGCTTTCAGTGCACGTTTTAATTTTCCTGTGATGGCATACGTCACAAAGGTGCCGCCAGGTTTAAGAAAGCTACAGGTATGTGCAATGATTTCATCAGACCACATTTCCGGTTGATGCTGTACGGAAAAGGCGTCAAAATAAATCAGGTCAAATGGGGTGTCGCTTTGAAACTGATCAAGTGTGGTATGTGGAATGAACAACTGCTGTCCGGGCAAAAGTGCTACCGGGGCCTTTAATGCAGAAAGGTAATTTGTTTCCAGACTGTCCCATATTTCCTGAGGGACATATTGGTCATATCCTGTAGATTTCAGTTCAGTGGTTTCCAAAGGGAAGGCTTCAATCCCCGTATAGCTGAGCTGCAGGTTTTCTGCTACTGCATGGGCGAGTGTCAAAAGAAAATTAAGACCAGTACCAAAGCCTATTTCCAGAATGGAAATGTCCTTTCGGCTGGCAGCAACGTGTTTCAGGCCAGCATCAATAAACACATGTTTGCTTTCCTGCAATGCACCATGTTTGGAATGGTAATGTTCGCCAATAGTTTCGTTGTATAAGGTGTTCGAGCCGTCGGCAGTGATCGTTATTTTATTCATTTTTACAGATGTGCCGCAAGATAATGTTTTTTAAATTGTAGGAAGGAGAGGGCTTGCATTTATTCAAAAGGTGATTAGCTTTAGGAATTATTTGCAAATTATGGATATCGAAACATTCAGAGATTACTGTCTCAGTTTAAACGGAACTACTGAGGGCATGAAATGGGGACACCTTTGTTTCATGATCGAGGAGAAAATGTTTGTGATCATTTCTTTAGAAGAAGGCAGCTTTTCTATTAAGTGTGATCCAGAGGATTTTGATGCGCTGGTAGGCAGGGCAGGAATTCAACAGGCATCGCATATGGCTAAAAGGCAATGGGTCAGGGTGGATGGCTTGGAGGTGATGCCGGATGATGAGCTTAAAAAAAGGATTTCCGGATCGAGGGAATTGGTCCTTGCCAAGCTGAGCAAAAAGCTTCAGGAAAAATATAAATAAGTAAAAAGGCATCATTTTCATGATGCCTTTTACATATGGATATCTATATGTCAATATGTTTTACCACATCCTGATTCTGTCTTCAGGTTTTTTGTATAATTTGTCACCTGGCTGAACATCAAATGCTTTGTACCAGGCATCCATGTTTACCGGAGCACCGATGGTCCTGTAAGGGCCTGGCGAATGCGGATCGGTTTTGATTAACTGCGCTGCGGTTTCATCCAAAACATTTCCTCTCCATACCTGAGCCCAGGATAGGAAGAAGCGCTGATCCGGGCTAAAGCCATCGATTTTTTCTTCGGACTGACCTTGTTTGGTTAATTTGAATGCGGTATAAGCGGCATTTAAACCACCCAGATCGCCAATATTTTCGCCCATGGTCAGCTTACCGATGACATGAATGGTATCCAATACGGTGTAAGCATCAAACTGTTCACCCAATGCTTTGGTTTTGGTTTCAAATTTAACTTTATCTTCCGGTGTCCACCAGTTGCGCAGGTTTCCGTCTTTATCGTACTGACTACCTGAATCGTCAAATCCATGCGACATCTCATGTCCGATTACTGCACCAATACCACCGTAATTTACCGCGTCATCAGCATTCGGATCAAAGAACGGGAACTGAAGAATTCCCGCAGGGAACACAATTTCATTCATCGTCGGACTATAATACGCATTTACCGTTGGCGGAGTCATGCCGAAACGGGTCCGGTCTACCGGTTTACCCAGTTGCGTTACCATTTCGTTATAGGCCCATGCTCCTGAATTGCGCAGGTTTTGTAAATACGTCGTGCGACCGATCGTTAAGCCATCATAGGTTTTCCACTTTTCAGGATAACCGATCTTTGGTACAAAGGCATTTAGTTTTTCCAATGCTTTTCCTTTGGTTACGTCGCTCATCCAGTCCAGCCCTTTAATTCTGATCTCAAATGCTTTTCTAAGGTTGCTGATCAGCTCAGTCATGCGGACTTTGGCATCCGGCTTGAAGTATTTAGCCACATAAAGCTGGCCTAGAAGCTCACCTATGGTACCATCTGTAAGCTGAGACATCCTTTGCCATCTTGGTGTTTGTATTTTTTGTCCGCTTTGTGCCTGTGTAAAGGCAAAGTTTGCGTTCACAAAAGGAGAACTCAGGTTAGGTGCTGCGGATTTTAAAATATTCCATTCCAGATAGGTTTTCCAGTCGGAAAGAGAAACGGTTTTCAGCATTCCATCAATGCCCGTAAAGAACTTAGGGGAGGAAACTAAAATCGTATCTTGTCCCGTTACCTTAAATTTAGGCAGCATGGTGCTCCAGTTTAGTCCCGGAGTTATTTTGCTGAACTCAGTAACGGTAAATTTGTTATAAGTTTTATGCGGATCACGCATTTCCAGCCTTGTCATCTGTGCTTCTGCCAGTTGCTTTTCAATCGCCATTACAGCAGTTGCTTTTTTCTGTGCTTCCGCTGTTGTACTTCCGGTTAAGGTAAAAAGGGTCGTCATATAGGTTTGGTAGGCTTCCCTGATTTTTACACTCCTGCTGTCGTCCTTTAAATAATAATCGCGATCGGGTAGGGTTGTTCCACCCTGTCCAAGTTGTGCAAGGTATTTGTTTGCATTTTTTCTGTCCTGCCCAACAAAAAAGCTGAATATAGGCGCAGCAAGGCCTGAAGTACGCAGGTAAGCGGCGTGATCCAAAATACCCGGAATGTCTTTGATGAGTTTAATTTTTGCAAGATCTGCTTTGATCGGTGTATAGCCCAGTTTCTCAATGGTAATGCTGTCCATTGCTGCAGTGTAGAAATCACCAACGCGTTTTTTAATGGAACCTGCAGGAGCAGATTTGTCGGCCGCCGCATCCTCAACCAGGCCCTTAACCGCATTGATATTGAAGTCGCGAAGAGCGTTGAAACTTCCCCAACGGGTTTCCTTTGCAGGAACAGGGTTGTTCTTGATCCAGGTCCCACTTGCATATTTATAGAAATCGTCCCCAGGTTTTACAGTAAGATCCATATTTGCCGGATCTATAAATTTTGCCTGAGATTGGGCTTGTGCAGAATAGCTCGCAGCAATAATCCCCAAAGCAGCAAAATAGCTTTTCAGTTTTATATTCATAAGTCAATAAGTTAATAGTATGAGGTGTATTAATCCCTCAATGGGATCAATGTAGGAAATACCATTTAACAAATAATGTTCTTAATGAAAATATTACTTATAGAACCAATAATAGATTTTGGTTAACCCGAGTTTTCTGATGATCACCCCCGTAAATAAAACTAACTTTATCGCTTTCATATCTTGGGTATTTATATCTATTTAACATATTTTAACATATATTATTGTGTTTGGGGAAAAATATAGGTTATAATGTTTGCTTTTTTTGTCGCTGGCGTTGTCCGATATAAAGCCCAAGGATAACGAGAATGGTACCGCAAATGGTATACCAGGTGATGGGTTCGTTCATTAACCACCAGGCGTAGAAGAAGCCGAACAGGGGACATAGAAATAGCCATAAAGAAGCCTTTACGGTATCTATTTTTAACAGGTAAAACCAGCAGATGAGGCCAATTACAGAGACTGCGAGGCTTAACCAGAGGACAGCGTACCAGAAGGTCTGATCGGCATGAAAGGATTGAAAATCAGCAAAAGTGCAGATAACAGGCAAAAGGAATAAGCCACCAAGCGTTACCTGCCATCCATTGATCAGCAGGTTCGGTAATGTCCATTTTATCCGGGCATAATACACACTGGCAAAGGACACGATCACCATGCTCAGCAGGAGCAGGCCAATGCCTAAAAAGCTGGTGCTTTTGTCATGCAGTAAAGGATAGGTGGCAAAAGCGATACCCGACATTCCCAGAAAAATACTCAATAGCTCGGCAGATGTAGGTCTGCGCCGGATGAGCCAGGAAGAGAACAAAACAATGAGCAGGGGATTGGTGGAGACGGCCAGGCTCCCGATTCCTGCGGCGGTAAACTTCATGGCGTATACATATAATCCAAGATAAAGCGTGGTATTTAACAAGCCAAAGATGGCGAGCTGTTTCCATTCCGTTGCAGTGGGAAGACGGTATATTTTATTTCTGCTCCATCCATAACAGTAGCCGAGCAAGACCAGGCCGGCGAGGAAAAAGCGGATATTTGCCAGAATTAAAGGAGGAGCGGACTGTACCCCAAACTTGGTAGCTACAGATGCAGAAGCCCAAAGCATAGAAAATAATATGCCGGTTCCAATGTTCTTTAGGCTCTCTTTTGTCATTTGTTTTTAAACCTAACAAATTTGGGGATTTATCTGATCATTTAAAATGAAATGATGATCAGCAAAAATGAAATAATGGCGCGGTTTATTGTTCCCGGAGCACCTTAATCAAGGCTGCAACTTCCTGATCACCGTATCCGGCGAGGTCTGCTTTTTTAAAGAGTGCCGCCGCAAAAGAAGGGAACCGGGCATTGATACCAGCCTCAATGGCCGTTTGCTCCAGTCGCGCGGTAGCTGCTACAGAAATCCGGAGCGGACTTTCGGTAATGGCGTAGTTTTCGGTATGAACCATGTTCCCCTCATGTTTTAAAAATTCGCCAAAAGAAGGGCTGATGCCTGCGATGATCCTGGCATATTCTGCTACGGAAAGCCCCTGAGATTCTATGATTCTGGCACCATGGAAGAAACCAATTGATGCACCATATATATAGGATAAGGTGGCAAGGTCTACTGTTGGAGATGCGGCTATTTTCTCACCAAGATAGCTGATGGCACCACCAAAAACTTTCAGGATCGGCTCAGCAATGCGGTAGGTTGCTTCTTTTCCGGAGATCAGGATCGGGGTATCCGGCTGTCCCATTTGTGTTGGCGCTGCCTGAATGCCGCCATTGATATAACTTGCGCCATGTTCCGATGCCCACAATTCCGCTTCAACGGCTTCTTTCGGACTAATGGTGCTCAGTTGAACGAGTAATTTTTGATGGAGCAATGCGCTGACTTCCGGGCTATCCAGAATACTTTGACTGGCCTGGTGGTTGTAAACGCAGATCACGATGACCGGACTTGCAGCGATGGCTTCAGTAATATCTTTGGCCATGATTGCCCCTTCTTTGACCAGGTCATCCGCTTTGCCGCTACTCCGGTTCCATACAGTAACCTCATATCCTTTCTGTAATAATAGCCTGGCTAAGGTGGTTCCCATTGAGCCAAGACCTATGACACTTACTTTGTTGTTGTTCGTTTTCATCTTTTTTGTTGTTTTATGAAGACAAAATTCAACAGAATTGCAATGCCAAAAAATAAGGGAAAAAAGATTCAGCGGGGGAATAATTATTCCCTGTGAAGGGAATCCGGCAACAATTATTTTTATACATTGTGGGATAAAACCGATGCTTATGTACGAGAGAAAAATACCGGAAGACCTCGAATGTGGAATTAATATAGCGATGAAAGTATTGAGCGGTAAATGGAAGCCCTGTATCATTGATTGCATTAACAGGGGCATCAGAAGACCGAGTGAATTGCATGCTTATATCGATACTGCGGCACCAAGGGTGATCAATATGCAGCTTCGGGAGCTGGAAGCGTATGGGATCATCTGTAAAAAGATCTATCCCGGGCTTCCTTTAAAAGTGGAATATTACCTTACCGCTGTAGGAGAAGGTACATTACCAGTCATCCAGGCTTTAGACGAATGGGGGAATGAGAACCGGGAGCACGTAATGAAAGTCGTTCCACAGGGAGAGGAATAGGGCGATCCTGGCATATTAAGGGGGTGAAGAAAGACAAGAACTTAATGAAAACTTAACGGTGCTCATACCGAAGGTGTTTTTCTATTCCTTTATTTTTGCAATTAATTTATATATTGTATCACCAAATAAACCACCTAAGACCAACCTTTATTGAAATCGCTTACAGACCCGGCATTGCTGGCCTTACTGAAACAAGACAATGATGAAGCATTTAATGAAATTTATGCGCGTTATTGGGATGTGGTATATGCCATTGCCTGTAAGAAACTGAATAACCGGGAAGAGGCAAAAGACGTTGTTCACGACCTGTTTATGGTCATCTGGATGAAACGCCATACGCTTAAAATCACAACGACCTTTATCGGATATATTTACATCATCTTAAAAAATAAGCTCACTGATCTCAACCGTCGTCAAAGCCTGCGGATCAAACACGATGATGAGCTGTTGAAAGTGAGCGGCGAAAGCGATCATTCCTTATTTGAACAATTCGCCTCTAAGGATACGGCACAACACCTGCAGCTGGAAATACAAAACATGCCGGTCGGTATGCGTAAGGTATTTTTAATGAGCAGGGAAGAGGAGTTGTCTATCAATGAAATTGCAGGGCGACTGTCTATTTCCTCGCAAACGGTGAAAAACCAAATCACCAATGCTTTAAAACGGCTGAAGTCAAAATATCCCTTCCATTAAGTTACTGTTAAGTTTCATAAAACACCCTTTTTGCCATAGTACTCTTCCGGCTGATGTCCGTTATGTATTTCGTATGCCCGCAAAAAACTATCAGTTTATGCATAAAAACCATTTAAAAGATGGCGAGGGTTACGAATATATTTAGGTATTGAAAATCAATGTTTTAATTAAAATCCTTATGAGCTACAAAAGCCTGAAGATTGCCTTTTTAGCGATGGCCACCCTTACCATTGCAGAAAGTTGCAAGCAGAAATCTACGGAAGACCTGCTGTCGGATGCAAGCCGTCTGAAAACAAAAGAAATGTCGGCTGCTGCTGCAGGAAATGCCGGCATTACCCTGAACTGGGACCAAACTTACCAGCGGATCGATGGCTTTGGTGCCTTCGGCGGAAGGATCGTCCCTTTCTTTGAATCCCAGAAGCGGGATAGCATTATGTCCTATCTCTGGGGTGAGAATGGCTTACACCTGAACATGGTGCGTGGAAAAGTGCTCCATACTTATGGCTTTAACCAGCAAACGGGTATAGTGACCATCAAGCCGGCGGGGGTAGACATCGATGTGGATGTAAACAGCAATGCTTATAAATCGCTTACAGATGTCCAGAAGGAACATCTGGGGCAATTGTGGATCTTAAAGAAAATAAAAGAAAGGTACCAGGTGCCAATTACTTTTGCCAGTACCTGGACGCCGCCATTGTCTATGAAAACCAATCCAAACAGTGAAAGCGGGAAATGGTTTAACGGCCTGAACTTCAATACCAGTTCCAGCGCCTTTGCCCGTTACCTTGCAGGTTTTGCCAAGGCCTATCAAAATGAAGGGATTAACTTCTATGCGATATCGCCTTCCAATGAACCGGAGAACGTCTTTTCCGATTGGGATGCTTCTTACTGGAATTCTGCTCACCTTGGAGAATTTATCACCAATAATCTAAGACCGGCATTAAACCAGCAGGGCCTGAACTCTACCAAAATCTTATCTTCTGAAAATGCAGCCTGGGGTACCGCAAATACTTTCCTCGGCGGGATGGATAAAAGTAATGTGGATATTCTTGCAGGACATGGTTATGTGGAAATCGGTGAACTGATCACCGGAAAAAGAGGCTTGAATCAGAATCCGGTAACCTGGAATTATGCCACAGGAAATAAGCCGGTATGGATGACCGAAACTTCTGATGATGGTGGGACTTACGACAATAGTATTACCGGCGGATTGAAGCTTGCAACGAGTATGCATAAATTCATGGCGGAATGTAATGTCAATGCTTTTGTGTACTGGTTAGGGATGCTGGCGATCAGAAACAACGAATCGCTGATCTGCACCAACGGTGATGGTTCCCTTGATTTTCCAAAGACCTATGATGTGATGGGACAGTTTTCCCGTTATGTACGTGCCGGATATTTCCGCTTTGGGGCAAGTGTTCAAAACAATTCAGAGCTGAAAGTCTCTGCCTATAAAGATCCGGCAACGGGCAAGTTCAGTCTTGTCGTGATCAATCCCGGAACTCAGCAATTGACGACTACTTTGCATTTGCAGGGTTTTTCTGCAGGGACTTTGGTCGGTTACCAGACTACCGGAAGCAGCGCTGCACACTGGCAGCAGGGCAGTCCGGTAAATGTGGCTGTTGATGGCAGTTTTACATTGAACATTCCAGCTCAAAGTGTAACCACTTTCACGGGTACAAAAAACTAACGTTTATGATCGCTTCATAACCGATAAAAAACAATTATATTCCAATGAAAATCTCCCGCAGCAGCAAATCTCCGGGAGATTTTTTGTAGCTGGCACCCGCGTATGACGCCTTCTTTCCGTTTCATTATTTCAGATTATCTAAAAAAACTGAAGAATAAATAAAAAATATCAATTCCGCATAGTACCTCTCTGGTCCTCATTCGTTATGTACTTAGTATATGAACGAAAAAGATAAAAAAGACCTTTATAAAGAATTCGGAATCAATAACCCTGATGTGTTTTTTGAAGGGGAAAGTGACCGGGAAGCCATCCGTCAGGAAATTCTGGGACGGATACAGGCTACA
This sequence comes from Pedobacter steynii, assembly GCF_900103665.1. Taxonomy (GTDB): domain Bacteria; phylum Bacteroidota; class Bacteroidia; order Sphingobacteriales; family Sphingobacteriaceae; genus Pedobacter; species Pedobacter steynii. The sequence goes on along the minus strand of NZ_FNGY01000003.1, from coordinate 807,800 downwards.
AAAGAAATTCATAGCAAACAACAAAGCAGACCTGGCGTAAAGAGAAACTTTATAGGCATGGCTGCTGCTATCGGACTGATCCTGCTTTCTGCGGCCTTAATGTTGTACTATAATCATTCAGGAGCCCAAAGCAATTACATTACTGTAGTTGTTCCAAAAGGACAAACCCGGGAAGTGGTCTTGCCGGATGGATCTACGGTTTGGCTAAATGCAGCAAGTACCTTAAAATACCCTAAAAAGTTTGGAAAGAAACGGATGGTCTACCTGTTGGATGGAGAAGGTTTCTTTAAAGTAGTCCATGATGAGCATGTGCCTTTCGTAGTAGATGCTTCGGGCATTATGACGAATGTTTTGGGCACCTCTTTCGTCGTGAAATCTTATAAAAGCTTATCCACCATGAGTGTATCTGTGGTGACGGGAAAGGTCGCTGTAAGCGATGAGCGGAAACAACTGAGTGTACTCGTGAAGGATCAGGAGGTCGTTTACCATAAAGACCACCGGAAGCCAAGTGTCCTGAAAGTGAAAGCGCAGGAAAAGACGGAATGGAATAGCGGTAAAGTGATCCTGAATGCGGCCAATTTCGAGGAGGTCATTCTGGCGCTGGAGAATGCCTTCCAGGTGAAAATAAATTACGACCTGGACAAGTTTAAAAACTGCAGCACTACGATCAAGTTTGATACGGGAAAAAGTCTGACAGATGCAATGGAAACCCTAAAAGACATACAAGGAATAACTTATCAAATAAAAGAAAAGGAGGTGCTTATAGTAGGTAGCGGATGTAATTAATTGATCATTGGTATAAAAAAAATGATCAGTACCTGTTGGAGCAGATACTGATCTGAATGTACAGCATGCGGGCAACTCTTCGAAAAATTTTCCGGATGGCTGTGCTTTGTTTCAAACAATTTTTAAAACGAATAAAAATATGAAAAAAAACATTACTACACTAATTCTTAAGATAATGAAGGTAGGATTAATAGTGTTTGCTACGTTACTGACCTCTGCGGGGACCTTATTAGCAGAAACGGTCTTCAGCCAGAACCTTAAAGATGTTAAAGTTAGTATCAATCTTAAAGGCGAATCCCTGGAAAGGGCAATAGAAAAAATCAGCAAGACGAGCAAAATGGACTTTTCTTATAACAATAATGAGTTGAGAAAAGTCAAAGGGATAGTGCTTGATGTGAGCCATATGCCGTTAAATGAAGTGTTGATCCAGCTGTTAAAAGGGACACCTTTTTCTTATAGAGAAGCAGATAAAAATGTAGTGATCTTCCGGAAACGGGACCAGGATGCGCTTCCGGTTTTATCCTGGATTAATGAAGCAATTTTAATCAAAGGGGTCGTTACCGACGATCAGGGAGCGCCGATTCCAGGCGTTTCTGTCCGCATTATGGGGACTCAAAAGAATGTATCAACAGATGTGAATGGAAACTATCAGATTGAAGCGGGTTCGCCTGCCGATGTCCTGGTGTTCTCTTATGTGGGGCTAACGGAACAGAAAATCGTGATCGGAACAAGAAAGCTGATCAATGTAGTCCTGAAAGACGATGATAAATTTCTGAATGAAGTGGTGGTTGTCGGTTATGGGGTACAAAAGAAAACAAACCTGAGTGGTGCGGTAGATGGGGTGACGAGCAAAGACATCGAAAACAGACCTTTTCCAAGTGTCGGTGCAGGTTTACAGGGATTGATTCCCAACCTGAATATCGGTGTTTCCAGCGGACAGGTGAATAAAGCACCTTCCTTCAATGTCCGTGGTTTTACTTCCGTAAACGGGGGAGGACCTTATATCTTAGTCGATAACGTTCCTTTTACCACAGACGAACTGATGGCTTTGAATCCGGCGGATATAGAAAATGTAACGGTGTTAAAGGATGCGGCATCAGCAGCGATATATGGTGCAAGAGGCGCCTTTGGGGTGGTCCTGATCACCACAAAAACCGCTAAAAGTGCCGACCTGAAAGTTGGTGTAAATACTTATTATGCCATAAGAAATCTGGGTAAAGTGCCGGCTGTGGTGACAGATCCTTTACAGGTGATGGAATATAAACATGACGCGGCTTATCCTTTGTACAATCTTTACCCTGATAATATAAGGGCGTACGCCAGGGAACGTTCTCAAAATCCTTCCTTACCTTCTGTAATCATTTCTCCCTCAGATCCTAATGCCTGGATGTATTATGGAAGTACGAACTGGATGGATGAAGTGTATAAACCAAGTGCGCCGACCTACAGTGCGAACATGAACATCTCCAAAAAAGACGATAAGCTGAGCTATTATATGTCCTCAGAATATTTCCGGAATGAGGGGATGTTCCGTTATGGTAATGATACTTACGATCGCTATAACCTTCGTGCCAAAGCGGATTACAGCCTTTCAAAATGGCTGACAATTGGAAACAATACCTCTTTCATGTCGAGCACTTATGACGCTTCTTCGTATGGTGGAGAAGGATTTTTTCACAATGTGAACAGACAGAGTTCTTTGGATGTGCCGAAAAACCCCGATGGAAGCTGGACTTCTACAGGGGCAGCATTACTTGGCAGATTGCAAAGCGGCGGCCGTTCGGTAACAAGAAGCAATAACTTCCAAACGACCTTCACCGCGAAAGCGAGCCTGGTGAAAGATGTATGGGACCTGAAAGCAGACGCGACGATCAGAAGGATTGATACTGCCGGGAAATCTTATGAAATTCCTGTGGCCTATAAAGCTGGTCCGAATGCAGCAACCGGCTATACTGGTTCAAATCCAGGCTGGGCGCAAAATGACGATAGACATATCAGACACAATATTTATAACATTTATACTGATTTTCATAAAACATTCGGCAGCAAACATTATGTGCAGGTACTTGCCGGTTTCAATCAGGAGTACAGAAACCGTAATGCTGCCTGGGTCAACCGTAAAGGTTTAATCAGCAGTACCCTGCCTTCGGTTAACCTGGCTACAGGTGAATTAACGAGTAAGGAATACATCGAGGATTGGGCTGTAAGGGGCTGGTTTTACCGCTTTAATTATATTTTCGATGATAAATATATTCTGGAGCTGAATGGCCGTTACGACGGAACTTCCCGTTTTCCTACAGACGACCGCTGGGGTTTCTTTCCTTCGGCTTCTGTTGGATGGGTGCTGAGCAGAGAAAACTTCTTTAAGCCGGTGGCGGAAAAGCTAGGGATCGACCTGCTGAAATTCCGTGCTTCTTACGGAGCATTGGGTAACCAGGATGTAGGTGCATATTATTATATCCCTGCTATGGGGTCAGGACAGATCAATCAGATTCTGGATGGTAAAAGACCAACAGAAGTGAGACCTCCGGCAGCGGTAGCACAAAGCCTGACCTGGGAAAGGGTATCTACGGTTAACGTGGGTGGAGATGTCAGCCTCTTCAAAAACCGTTTAGACCTTAATTTTGATGCTTATACGCGTTATACAGAAGGAATGCTGACCAAAGGCAGAACACTTCCTGGACCATTTGGCGTGTTAGAGCCTAAGGTGAATGCCGCAGATTTGAAAACCAAAGGATGGGAGTTCAGGATCGGGTGGAAAGATGGATTCCTGTTGAACAATAGTCAGTTCTATTATAACATCGGCTTCAATATGGGAGATAGCAAGACTTTTATTACCAAGTTCGACAACCCGAATGGCCTGTTGTCTGATTACTATGTTGGACAGCAAATCGGAGAGATCTGGGGATTAGAAACAGAAGGTTTCTTCCAATCCAAAGAAGAACTGGCAAGTCATGCCGATCAAAGTGCAGTAGGTGCGGATGATACCGGATATAAATTTGATGTGGGGGATTTAAAATTTAAAGACCTCAACAATGATGGTAAAGTCGACAAAGGTAAAAATACAGTGAATGATCATGGCGATCAGAAGATCATCGGAAATGATGAAGCACGTTATCGCTATGGGATTGACCTGGGCGCAGGATGGAAAGGTTTTGACCTCCGCTTGTTCTTCCAGGGTGTAGGAAAAAGAGATTGGTATCCAAATGCGAGTAACCATTACTTCTGGGGCGTATATGCGCAGCCATGGACAAATGTTCAGGAACATAACCTGGATCACTGGACGCCAGAAAATCCAAATGCTTATTTCCCAAGAGTGAAAGCATACATTGCTGAGGATGAAAGTGAGCTTGGAAATCCACAGACGAGATACCTTCAGGATGCTTCTTACCTACGTTTAAAGAACCTTACAATAGGCTATACGCTTCCTAAATCTTTAACAAGCAAGATGAAGATGGATAAATTGAGAGTGTACTTCAGTGCCGAAAACGTATTTGATGTGTCGCACATCAAAGCGAGATTAGACCCTGAAGGTCTGGATGGGAAAGTCTATCCTTTCCAAAAAACATTCTCTTTTGGTTTAAACCTTAATTTTTAACGCAAGAAGAAGCATCATGAAACTAAGAACAACATATATCCTTGCTTTAGGATTGATTACTATAGGGATGACTGCCTGCAAGAAAGACTTCCTGCAGAGAGACCCGCAAACAGAAATTACTGAAGGCTCATTTTTTCAGTCGCCGGCCGATTTGGAAACCTATAGCAATGGCTTTTATAAATACCTTTCTCCAAGTTATTCGGACATTAGCTCCGATAATATTGCGAACTACAATGCCGATGGGGAAGTAGACCTGTTGGTAAGAGGTGGCTTATCCTCGGCTAATGTTGGCGGTTGGGGTAAAAAGGATTGGGAAGCACTGAGGACGATCAATTTTATGCTGGACCACATTCCGCAAGTAAAGGGAGATCCTGCACTGATCAAACATTTTGTGGGTATTGCACGCTTTTATCGTGCCAATTTCTATTTTGAAAAAATAAAGAAATACCATAATGTTCCCTGGTTCAATAAAACGTTAACAGCCGATGATCCGGCTTTAATGAAAACCCAGGATCCAAGAGCGCTGGTTGCCGATTCGGTGTTGAGCGACCTGAACTATGCGGCGGAAAATATCAAACCAGATGGAACAAATACCCGCGTTACCAAATGGGCAGCATTGGCTTTATTGTCGCGCTTTGCGTTGCATGAAGGTACTTTCAGAAAATACCATGATGAAATTCAGCTGACCGGCGATTATCAGCGCTTTCTGGATGCGGCAATTGCGGCTTCGGCAAAAATCATGAAAGATGGTGGTTTTAGCATCACCAATACCGGAAAAGGAGGACTGGATTACAGGGATTTATTCTCCAGTGCTAACCTTTCCGCAAATAAGGAAGTGATTATGCTGGCGGATTACAGTAAGGAACTGGGCCTTGGAAACAATAGCCATACTGTTCTTGATTATACCTGGTCGCTGAGCAGAAATCTTGCAGATACCTATCTGAAAACTGATGGTACCCCTTTTACTTCCAGTCCCGGATATGATACCAAAGTATATACTGAAGTTTTTGCAGACCGTGACCCAAGAATGATGGAAACGATTATTAATCCTGCATTCAGAGGGGCAAGCACGATTGATGAGCCTTATCGCATCAAACCTACCTTAGGAGGTTACAATCAGATCAAGTTTTATCCCCGTTCTGCGGACCTGAGACAAGGATGGGAACTGAATTATACGGACTTGCCGATTTTCAGGTATGCAGAGGTATTGTTGATCAATGCAGAAGCGAAGGCTGAATCCGGAACCATCAGTCAGGCCGACCTGGATCAAACGGTCAACGTGTTGCGTGCCCGTGTAAAAATGCCTTTCCTGAATGTTGGCGTTGGATTAGATCCTGTTTTATCTGCTGCTTATCCGAATGCCAATGCGGCTAACCGGGCATTATTGCTGGAAATCCGTAGAGAGAGAAGGGTAGAACTGGCTTGCGAAGGTCGTCGTTTTGATGATTTGATGCGCTGGAAATCAGGCAAACTGTTTCAGGATAGTCAGCAGGGGATGTATGTTCCTGCATTGGGGGCAATGGATGTGACCGGCGACGGGCAGCCTGACATTGCCATCCTTCCTTCTCCGAATGATGAATCTGCAATTGCAGGTTTGCCGGTAGCTGTCAGAGAAAAATTATCCAAGTATTACCTGAAGGATAAGGATGGAAAAGATCAGAATTTCTACCTGAGCAAAGGAACTTCGGGTTTCATCGCCTTTACCCGCGACAGAGATCAGCCGAGGATTTTTATAGAGCCTAAATATTATTACAGACCGATTCCTATCAGTGAAACGGTGGTAAACCCACAGCTGAAACAAGTATTTGGCTGGTAATAAATCATGAGGTACTCACACGCATAATCGAGCAGCAGGTTGAAAGGCCTGCTGCTTTTTTTATATTTTTAAACACACACACAAATAGAAATAATGAGGTTAATTTTAATGGTAACAATGGCACTGCTGACTTCGGTTGCAGGGGCGCAATACAAAGGGAAAGTCTTTGTAGACAGGAACGGAAATAAAACAGCCGATGGTCCGGAAAAAGGGATGGCAGGAGTGGCGGTTTCCGATGGACAGCATGTAGTCCGTACGGATCAGGATGGAAATTTTAACCTGCCCGGACATGCCAAAACAAGGTTTATATTCGTTACCCTTCCTTCAGGATATAAACTTGCCGATAAACATTACCTCAAGACCGACGATAAGGTAAAGGCGTATAACTTCGGGTTGTTGCCAGACCCTTCAAGTGCAGGGTCTTCGGTAAAAATGCTGCAAATCACGGATACGGAGACCGACAAATACAACGACTGGATTGGCAACTTAAAGAACTTCTCGAAAAAGCAGGACATCAGTTTCATTGTACATACAGGAGATATCTGTTACGAGAAAGGACTTAATTTTCATGCGAATCAGGTGACGGCAGAGACTTTGGGTAAGCAGGTGTTTTATTGCATCGGAAACCACGATCTGGTAAAAGGTGCCTATGGGGAAGAATTATTTGAGCAGCTGTTCGGCCCTGTATATTATTCATTCGATGCCGGACCTGCACATTTTATCGTTACGCCAATGCGCTCGGGAGATGTTCAGCCTTCGTATACCGTGGATGAAGTGATCAGCTGGATGAAGAATGACCTTGCTGCAACGGATAAAAATAAACCGGTCATCATTTTTAACCATGACCTGCTGACGTATAATGATCAGTTTGTGCTCAAAGGAAAGAACGACTCGATCAATCTGAATGAGAACAACCTGAAAGCGTGGGTGTATGGCCACTGGCATAATAACTTTGTCAGAAAGAGCGATAAAACAGGAATACAGTATATCTCTTCTGCTTCGCCAAGCATGGGCGGAATAGACAATTCTGCCGGACAATTTCTGTCGATCGAGATTGATAAGGATGGCGTAAAAGAGATTAAACCGCATTATACCTATCTGCATAAACACCTGGTGGTAAACAGCCCTTCCGGCAAGGATATGGTGTTGATTAAAGACGGCGCATTGCAGATCAATGCCAATATATACGATAGCGAGACGATGCTGAAATCAGCAAAAAGTATCATCTATGATGAAAAAGGAAATCAGCTCGCAGCAACTGCCTTAGCTGCAAATACGGATTGGAGCTGGTCCGGACAGGTTCCGTCAGCAAAGTTATCGAAAGGGAAAACCCTGACCATTCAGACGGAGCTGAGCTTTAATGACGGACAACAATACATTCAGAAACAGGAATTCATATTGCCGTTGAGTAATCATCCGGTAAAATCAGCAGAAAACAAGGCGACGCACTTATCCCTGAAATGGACGAATAATGTTAAAGGAAGTGTGTGGAAAGCCAATCCTTTACTTGCAGAAGGGAAATTGTTTACAGCAACAATAGATGATGCCAATAACCTGCTGTGTGGCGTAACGGCATTGGATGCAAAAACGGGAAAAATTGCCTGGCATTTTAAAACGCGGAATTCTGTGAAACATGCAATTTCTTACGATTCAGGACTGATCTTGTGTACGGATATGGAAGGCTTTACTTATGCGCTGAAAGCAAGTAATGGAACCTTAATCTGGAAAAAAGACCTGGGAATGAAGTACCTTCCGGGTTATGTGTCTGGCGGCATTGCAGAAAAAGGAATCTATTATACGGGCTCCGGAGCTTATTTTCAGGCGCTGGAAGTGGCCACTGGAAAGACCTTGTGGACGAATAAAGAATGGACTGGGGGAGAAGGAACTCCGGAAAAGATGACCATCGCAGGAGAAGTGATCATTACCGGAAGCAACTGGCAGAGCTTATTTGCCCATGATCGTAAAACCGGAAAGTTGTTGTGGAAAAGGAGCGACGAAGGACTCCGTTTCAGGAGCAGTACGGGGATCTACAAGGATGGTAAACTTTACATCACCGGATTAAATACCTTATTTATTATCGATCCTTTAACAGGGAAAAACCTGGATAAGATCGAGGCCGGTTACGAGTTCAAAGTGATGGCTACGCCATTGATTACGGATAAATATATCGTGATGCCTACGGCTAAAAACGGAGTGGTGGCGTACGACCTGAAAACATTAAAGGAAGTATGGAACAGACCTACGGGGAATGCCCTGGTGTATTCTGCTCCTTATACCGGACCGGAATCAGGAACGGTAGAAAGTACAGTTGTAAAACATGGACATGAATTGTTGTTCGGTGCTTCTGATGGTCATCTTTACGTGGTCAATGAAGATTCAGGTGCGGTCTTGCAAAAACTAAACCTCGGTGCTCCTGTCTTTGCAGACCCTGTATTGCTGGGCAATGAACTCTTTGTGGTGGATTTTGCCGGAAATGTATACGCCTTGAAAATTAATTAACTGATTATTACGATTTCGCTACCACTGAATAGTCTGTAATGGATAGATATAGACATATGGGTATGCATCGAATCAGAAAAATACTGGAACAGAAGGAGGGACTCCGACTTGAGTTTAAATTGGCATCAACGGAGTTCCTTCCTGATAATTTATTTGAAAGTATTTGCGCAATGATGCTATAAATGATGCTATAAGTACGGATGAGGCTATAAATGATGCTACAAATGAGGCTATACGTATCGATGATGCTACAAATGATGCTATAATCGGAAATGATGTGATAAATATTAATGTTGCAATATTGTTGCAGTCTAACACTCCTCCGAGTTAATCATTACATTTGGCGCATCAATTATAAAAGAATGAAGAAACTTATCTTAGTATGTCAGTTGGTATCGATTGCTTTTTATGGAATCGCCCAGAATAAAACACTGACGATGCAGGATGCAATGAGTAATGTCCGCACTACCCTTGCCCCTGAAAACCTGTCGCAGATCCAGTTCATCTATGGAACTGAAGATTACGTATATGCAAAACGTCTGGCCAATGGCCCGGTATGGATGACTGGTAATTTCAAATCTAAAGAAGAGCAACCTTTCCTTTCCCTCAGCCAGTTGAACCAGAAATTAAAAGCGGCACAAAAAGATACCTTAAAGGCAATGCCTTTTATTCAATTCAATCAGGGTGCCGACTGGATCCTGTTCCTGAATGGTGCCAAAGTAGCTTTTAACCCGGCAAAGAACACCTATAAAACGGTGGTCAGTGCAAACCTGGCGGAGAAAACAAATGCAGAAGAAAGTGAAGCCGGTTATGTGGCTTACCTGGACAATTTCAACCTGTTTGTATCCGATGGAAAAGAAGCAAAACAGGTGACTACTGATGGAACTAAAGATATCGTCTATGCTTCTTCTGTTCACAGAGATGAATTTGGAATCTCCAAAGGAATATTCTGGAGTAACAATGGCAAACAGCTGGCCTTCTACAGAATGGATCAGCAAATGGTTTCCGACTATCCAATTATCGACTGGACATCCCGCCCTGCAAAGAATGTAAATATCAAATATCCAATGGCGGGCGACAAAAGTCATGAGGTAACAATTGGCGTTTATAATGCAGAAACAAAAGCGGTAGTTTACCTGAAAACAGGTCAGCCGGCAGAGCAATACCTGACTAATATTGCCTGGAGTCCTGATGATAAATATGTATATGTTGCGGTTTTAAACCGCGGACAAAACCACATGAAACTCAATCAATATGATGCGGCAACAGGTGATTTTATCAAAACTATTTTCGAGGAAAAAGATGAAAAATATGTGGAGCCATTGGTGCCGATGTTGTTCCTTAAAACCGATCCTTCTAAATTTATCTGGCAGAGTAACCGCGATGGATGGAATCATTTATACCTGTATGACCTTAAAGGGAAAGTCTTAAAACAACTGACCAAAGGGAGCTGGGAAGTGATCGAAGTAAAAGGGTTTAACCCTAAAGGTGATCAGCTGTACTATGTATCTACCGAAGAATCGCCGATCACAAGAAATCTATATGTATTGAACCTAAAATCCGGAAAATCAAAAAGGATTACCCAGGGATTTGCCGTTCATAATGCACAGGTGAGCAGTTCAGGAAATACAGTGATCGACAGTTATAGCAGCCCGGATCAGCCAAGGGTGATCCAGCTTGTAGAAACTGCTTCTGCGAAAACTAAAGTTTTGTTGACTGCAGCCAATCCACTTGCTGCTTATGCGACAGAAAAGTCTTCGATCTTTACCATCAAAAGCAATACCGATGATGATATTTATTGCAGTCTGTATAAGCCGGTTAATTTTGACAATACCAAAAAATACCCTGTTATTGTTTACTGGTATGGCGGTTCTCATGCGCAACTGATCACCAATAGCTGGAATGCCGGAGCTGGTGATTACTGGTTCAGGTATATGGCGCAGCAAGGATATGTAGTGCTTACCATTGATACCCGTGGCAGCGACAACAGGGGTAAAGCTTTCGAGCAGTCTATGTTTAGAAAAGTAGGTGACGTTCAAATGGAAGACATGATGAAAGCGGTTGATCATCTGAAAGGTTTACCTTATGTAGACAGCAGCAATATGGGCTTATTTGGCTGGAGCTTTGGTGGTTTTAACACCGTTGATTTTATGGTAAACCATCCTGGTGTCTTTAAAGCTGCGGTTGCAGGTGGTGCCGTGATCAACTGGAAATTCTATGAAGTGATGTATACCGAACGTTATATGGATACTCCTCAGGAGAATCCTGAAGGCTTTGCTGCTACTAACCTATCTGATAAAGCAGGGAACCTGAAAGGGAATTTGTTATTGATTCATGGGATACAAGATCCTGTGGTATTGCAACAGAACACTGTTGATTTTGTAAAACATGCGGTTGATAAAAATGTTCAGGTAGATTATATGATTTATCCGGGGCATGAGCATAACGTGACAGGTAAAGACCGTGCACATCTTTATCAGAAGGTAACGGATTATTTTATGCTTCATTTGAAGTAACTTCCCGGTATTGATTCTTTAGATGATATACTGAAATTCTGCGCGTAAAAAAAGCCTATGTACTTTTCGGTCTCAAAATCTTTTGAAGGAAAGATTTTACAGGTCCTCAAAGCACATAGGCTTTTTTTATGTAAAATTAAGTTCCAAGAGCAGGATTCCATAGCATGATACCGATCCGATTATTGCGTAACAACTGGCCGTTTTATCCGGACCTGGCAGATAAAACCAATTCCATAACCTCCAATGGCAAGTGTTCATCCTGCCATTTTCTTTCTTTCTCAATTGATTTTCCGGCAGCCTTAATTGCTTTCAATGCATAGTCTGCGGCTCTTAACGAATGGTCGGCCATATGAGCCGTGGCAACGGCATGTCCAACTGCCCGTGCAATAGCAATTGAAATCCTAGTGGAAGATTCATTGGCAACAGCTATAGCTTGTAAAGAAGCAGCTCTGGCATCTCCAACCGAAGCTTGCCCGTTCTCCCAGGCCTTTGCAATAGTCAAAGCCCGATTCAGGCGGTCATCAATATCTCCCGAAAAATGAGGCAATACATGGGAAACACAATCATGAGCCCATTTTATCAACTGGCCATGCGCTTCTCTGCTAAGCGGACCCCCACGGTGAATGGCGACAAATCGTTTATCTCTCATTTTTTTCTCCTTAAAGCATTTCTCCCACAGGTTATCTGATATTGAGTCCCCTAAGGCTAAATTAGTGTTTTTTCAATCCCCTTTAAAGCTAATGGCTCCTATACAACAAATCTCTTACCATCGTAAGGGGTCAGTATTGATTCTGTTATAGGCTCTTTTACTTAACCTCCCAGTATCCGAACTCCCTGGCCCTCTGCCTGTCCTCCTCGCCTGGTCCTTTACCTTGTCCCTCTACCTGTCCTCCTCGCCTGGTCCTTTACCTTGTCCCTCTACTTGTCCTCCCTGCCTGTCCTCCCCGCCTGGTCCTTTACCTTGTCACTCTGCCTATCCTCCCTGCCCGGCCGCTCAGCAAAAAATTGGGTACTACGAGCTGGCCTTCCAAATGTTTTGCCCTTCAGCAAAAGATTTGAGCCAGCGAATAGTATCCCTATTTTTTTTACTATTTTTGCGACTCAACTGATACTTTTCTTTTATACTTTTTCTTTTAAAATGAGCATTTCTACAAAATACGATCCGGCAGCAACTGAAGATAAATGGTATAGCTACTGGATGTCAAAGAACTTTTTCCATTCTGAGCCAGACGAGCGCGAGCCATATACCATTGTAATTCCACCGCCCAATGTGACGGGTGTTTTACATATGGGGCACATGTTGAACAATACGATTCAGGATGTCTTGGTCCGCAGGGCGAGGATGCAGGGAAAGAATGCATGTTGGGTACCTGGTACTGACCATGCTTCTATCGCTACGGAGGCAAAGGTTGTGGCCATGTTGAAGGAGAGAGGGATTGAGAAGAAAGACCTGAGCAGGGAAGAGTTCCTGAAATATGCATGGGAGTGGAAGGAAAAATACGGAGGTATTATTCTTGATCAATTGAAAAAGCTGGGTGCTTCCTGTGATTGGGAGCGGACCCGTTTTACGATGGAAGACGATCTGTCTGAAGCTGTAATTGACTGTTTCATTGACTTATATAAGAAGGGGAAAATTTACCGTGGTATACGGATGGTGAACTGGGATCCTGCGGGTAAGACTGCAGTTTCTGATGAGGAGGTAATCCGTAAAGAGGTAAATCAGAAATTATACTATATCAAATATACGGTTGCAGGTACGAATGAACAGGAATTCCTGACGATTGCTACAACGCGCCCGGAGACGATCATGGCGGATGCTGCAATTTGCATCAACCCGAATGATGAGCGTTATACTCACCTGAAGGGGAAAAAAGTATTTGTTCCGCTGATCAACAGGGAGATTCCTGTGATTGAGGACGAGTATGTGACGATGGACTTTGGAACGGGATGTTTGAAAGTTACGCCTGCACATGATTTAAATGATTATGAGCTAGGGGTTAAACATAAACTTCCGGTGATTGACATCTTAAATGACGATGGCACATTAAATGAGCTGGCTGTAATCCTTGTAGGCGAGGACCGTTTTATTGCGAGAAAGAAGATCGCTGTATTATTGGATGAGGCCGGACATTTGGACAAGGTAGAAGATTATAAATCTCAGATTGGTTATTCAGAACGTACGGATGCGGCGATTGAGCCGAAATTGTCTTTACAATGGTTCTGTAAGATGGATGAGATGGCTAAACCGGCATTGGAAGATGTTTTGAATGGCGATGTGAAGTTGATTCCGGAGAAGTTTGGAAACACTTACCGTCATTGGATGGAGAATGTTAGGGATTGGAATATCAGCAGGCAGTTATGGTGGGGACATCAGATTCCTGCATGGTATGACGACAAAGGGAATTGGGTAGTTGCGAAAACCCAAGAAGAAGCGTTAGACGAATTTTTAAAGCTTAAAGATATTGACGGTGTATTTACTGCGAGCGAAGCTGCAGGATTTAAACATCAGCTGGCACCGTTTGTGAAACAGGATCCTGATGTAATGGATACCTGGTTCTCTTCCTGGTTATGGCCGATCTCGGTTTTTGATGGCATCAGAAATCCGGACAATGCGGAGATCAACTATTACTATCCGACCAATGACCTGGTTACTGCTCCGGAGATTTTATTCTTCTGGGTCGCGAGGATGATCATGGCCGGGCATGAGTTCCGTGGAAAGAAACCTTTTAACAATGTATACCTGACAGGTATTGTAAGAGATAAACAGGGACGTAAGATGTCTAAGTCTCTCGGCAATTCGCCTGATCCGATTGGCCTGATTGAAAAATATGGTGCAGATGGGGTAAGGGTAGGAATGTTGTTATGCTCTCCGGCAGGAAATGACCTCATGTTTGATGAGAGCTATTGCGAGCAGGGAAGGAATTTTGCCAATAAGATCTGGAATGCTTTCCGTCTGGTTAAAGGATGGGAAGTAGATGAAAGTCTGACTAATCCTAATGCGCAGGCCATCCTATGGTTTGAGAACCGATTCAATGAAGCATTGGCTGAGATTGAGGATAACTTTAAGCAATACCGTTTATCTGAAGCATTGATGGCTTCTTACAAACTGGTATGGGATGATTTCTGTGCCTGGTATCTGGAAATGGTGAAACCTGCTTATCAGCATCCTATTGATGCGGAAACCTTGAGGGTAACGATCGGTTTCTTTGAGAAGATTTTAACTTTATTACACCCATATATGCCTTTCCTTACCGAAGAATTATGGCATGATGAATTGTTTGGTGAAAAAGGAGAGCTGGATTGCTGTATTGTTGCTCCTTATCCGGTTGTAGGAACGGCTGATGCGGCATTGCTGAAAGAAGTAGAAGTGGTGAAAGGACTTGTTGCAGAGATCAGGAACGTGCGTAATACCAAACAGATCTCCCCTAAAGAAGCTTTGCCTTTGAACATCAAAGTAAACTCCGGACTGGATTATGAGAAATGGATGAACATCATTTTCAAACTTGCGAATATCAGTGAGGTGGAGTTTGTAAATGATAAGATTGCCGGAGCAGCTAGTTTTATGGTAGGGAACGACGAATTCTTTATCCAGCTAAACGAGACGATCGATATAGCCGCAGAAACGGAACGCTTAAACGCAGAATTAGTGTACCTGCAAGGCTTCCTGAAGTCTGTTGATGCGAAGCTAAGCAACGAACGTTTTGTTCAGAATGCGAAGCCGGAGATCATTCAGAACGAACGCAATAAAAAAGCAGATGCGGAAGCTAAGATTGGCATCATTGTAGGACAGATCGAATCTCTGGGTTAATCGCCCGGGATTCTTTTATCATAAGATCAAATGAAACCATCATAAGCATACCGCTTACAAAAAGCAATGAATATGCTTATAATAGCTTCATAACCGATAAAAATCAAATTATATTCCAATGAAAAAGACAACCCTAAAGGTTGTCTTTTTTTATAGCTGCTCTTTTTCTTTAATCTTTGAGTTTTCTTTTTGTTTCTTTTTATTCTTCTTCGGAGTTTTCCTGTTCCTTTTCTACCATTTCCTTGATTTTAAGGAGCCTGTCGTAGAAACATTCATAGGGTCTGATGTTGCCATAGATTTTCAATACAGTGAGGTGGGTATCTACACATTGTGCCACATCATTGAGTTTTGTTCCCGGATAAAGCTCCAGGGTTTGAGGTAAGTTTATGCCGGAAAAATAATCTTCTAATTCAGGAACTGTCATAGGGCAAAGATAATACTAAAATGAAGCTCCTCCGGTAAATTTATTAAAAAGGAAGGCTTTTCTCTGAAGGGTACTTAGAGTTGCAGGTATTCCGGTAACTCAGGACTAAACTGAAACCGCTCGGCAATATGGTCAATCTGGGCATAACAATGTTTCAGTCCGTTGGTAACCACCAGCCATTTGGCTTTATATACCGAATTGTAGCGGGATGCCTGGTCGAACACTGCCTGCGTAATGTTTACCGATGGCGCTTTGCATTCAATCACCATCAGTCTTTCTCCGGAGGTGTTAAAAATAACGATGTCGCTTCTTTTTTGCAGTTGGTTCAGGTTCAGTCCCCCCTCAATCTGGATCAGTGTTTTAGGGAATTTTTTTTCAAGAATAAGATACTGAATGAAATGTTGCCTTACCCATTCTTCAGGGGTCAGGACAAGGTGCTTTTTACGGATTTCATCG
Source organism: Pedobacter steynii (assembly GCF_900103665.1). GTDB lineage: Bacteria > Bacteroidota > Bacteroidia > Sphingobacteriales > Sphingobacteriaceae > Pedobacter > Pedobacter steynii. The sequence continues at coordinate 791,897 of NZ_FNGY01000003.1, read as the reverse complement.
AAGATAAAATGCCTGTTGTCCTTTAGTGTAATTTTAAAAGGATACTCAGGAAGGTTCAATGCGGTAGGGGTAAATGCCATTTGTGCAAAAATAACCTTTAATATTTAGTTTTTAGCCGTTACATTTGGATAAATATATGAGTGCTGCCAACATAATCAAAGACATTAAAGCCAGAAAGTTTAAACCTGTTTACCTGTTACATGGTGAAGAGCCCTATTATATAGACCAGATTATTCATTATATGGAAGAGCATATTTTGACTGATATGGAAAAAGGGTTCAATCAAACAGTGCTATATGGTAAGGATACAGATATGGCTGCTGTCATGAATGCTGCTAAACGCTATCCGATGATGTCAGATTACCAGCTGATCGTTGTGAAAGAAGCACAGGATCTGAAATGGGCCAAAGAAGCTGAAGGAAGCAGTAAGGAGGCGGAGTTTGTTCAGAGTTATTTTGAAAAGCCCATGCCAAGTACCATTCTTGTACTGGGGTATAAATATGCCAACTTTGATAAGCGGAAGAAGATTTATAAGTCGATCGATAAAAACGGATTGATATTTCAGTCAGAGCTGGTCCGCGATTATAAGCTTGCCGCATGGATCGACGATTTTGTAAAAGAGAAAGGGTATAAGATTGCCCCGCAAGCCTCCGCCTTAATGGCCGAATACCTGGGTGCCGACCTTTCCAAGATCGCCAATGAGGTAGAGAAGTTAATGCTGAATATCGGCAAGGAAGTGACCATTGATACCGATCTGATCCAGAGAAATATAGGCATCAGTAAAGAATATAACGTTTTTGAATTGCAGAAAGCACTGGCGGTAAAGAACGTTTTGAAGTGCAACCAGATCATCAACTATTTTGCCGACAATCCCAAAGCCAATCCGATGGTGATGGTGATGGCCAACCTGAACGCTTATTTTTCCAAAATTCTAAAATATCATTATCTGCAGAATAAGGGGGATGCGGCGAAGGAGCTGGGCGTAAATCCATATTTTGTAAAGGATTTTGAAACTGCAGCACGTAGTTATAGCCTGCCTAAAACTTTCGACATCATCAGCCTTTTGAGGGAATACGACCTGAAAAGTAAAGGGGTGGACAGTACCGGAAATATCACAGATGGAGAGCTGTTAAAGGAGTTGCTCTTTAAAATGCTCCATTAAAGGACAAAAATTGTATACGCTTCGGTGTTGCTGAGGGGCTGGAGACGGGTTGACGAGGGGTTGGTAACGGTTGGTAAGGCCATTTACGTAACCAACCCCTCGTCAACCCCTAATAGCCCCCTGCTCAGGGACTAATGCTATACAAAATCCTATCTTTGTTAAACCTGTCTGTTTCGCCTGGTATTGAATTTTTAGTGAGAAGAAACGGCTTTCAATCCGATGATAGAACAGATCAGTGTCGTAATGAAAACGATACGCCAGAATGTAGCCGGTTCCTGGAATACAAAAATCCCAACCAGTACTGTTCCTACTGCGCCGATACCTGTCCATACTGCATAGGCAGTTCCGATTGGCAAGGTTTGCGTGGCTTTAATTAATAGCCCCATACTGATGAACAAACAAACCACGAAGCCTGTTCCCCACATGATGGCGGTGTTTCCTGTTGTTTCTTTCATTTTTCCAAGGCAGGAAGCAAAAGCAACTTCAAAAAGGCCTCCTAAAATTAATAATATCCAGCTCATAATATTGGTGTTCTTTGTGTTTATTGGTGTGCATTACAGCGTTAATTGCTGTTAAATTCTCCGACAAAGTTCCACAATTGCGATGGAAAGCAAACTAAACAAATGATAAGAAATTACCGGATTTCGGCGCGAATCCTGCTTAAGGAAACCGGAGTAATTCCGAGGTAAGAAGCGATATAGCTGAGCTGAACCCTTTGTAGCAGTTCCGGCTGATGGTCCATCAGGTTTTTGTAGCGTTGTGTGGCATTGAGCAATAGCCTGGAAATGAGCCGTTCTTCTACCAGGATGATTTCTTTTTCCATCAGTTTCCGTCCCCAGTTGGCGATTTCTATATCGGTCTCATATAAAGCGCCAAGGTGCTGGTGTTCCAGACGATAGAGTACGGTATCTTCCAGCAGTTCGATACTTTCATATCCGGGGGTCTGGTTGATATAACTATTGTAAGAAACTACAGCACTGCCTTCTGTCCCAAACCAAAAGGTCACATCATTGTCGTCGGTGCGATAGTAGGCCCGGGCAATTCCCGATTTGATGAGATAAAGGGTAGGGTCCATTTCATGTTGACGAAAAAGAAGATGGGATTTCGGGTAATGAATCTCCTCAAAAAGGTCGCACAGCTTTTGGGCTGAGGCTTCAGAAATAGCAGCAATATCGGTAATGATCTTTTTGAGGGTTTCCATTCGCAGGGGTCGATGTTTCAGCAAATATAAAGATCTTACTTTAACGCTGCTGAAGCTTTAAATTTTTCAGGGCTCAGGCCCGCTTGTTTCTATTAATTTTCTATTGATTCTTTTAATTTATCAATTAACAAAGGAGACGATGGTCGTTCTGCGAAAGGATCAATTATTTTCCCAAGCTTATCAATTAAAATATATCTAGGTAGACTGTTTATAAAATAATTATTAAGGAAGTCTTTTGCATCTCCGGATAAAACAACATTTGTCCCCAATAGTGGATTAGATTTTATGTAATTGTTAAGCCCATTCAGGTTATTGTCTATCAAAATATTTAGAAAAACAATCCTATGATTGATTTCAAATTGCTTGGCTATCCGATTAATGTTTTCCAATTCTTCAATAGAACTATGGCAGCCCTGAGACCAAAGATTTATAAATACACTACTCCCTTTAAAAGACGCTAATGAGATTTTTTTTCTTGTCAATCTCTCTTCCATTTGAAAATTTGGAGCAGTGCTTCCTCTTCCAATTTTTCCTAGGGCTTGAAATTTACGGGTAGCTATATCTAAATATTTAGCTTTTTGAAAAATAATACGAGCCTTTTTTAGCCTTTCTTCAAAAAATGAGACAAAGCCTAGATCAAGTGCATTTATAAGAATCTGAGTTGAGAAAAACTCGGCTATTTCCTTGTTTTTGAATATGGAAACAGACATATCTAATTTTTGGTCGAAAAAAAGCAACTGTTCCTCTTTGATGCTCAATTCATTTACCTTTTTTATTGCTCTAATCTGATTATCCATATACATGGATAAAAGATCCCTGAAGTTCCTGGATAGCAATCCATATTTGTTATTAAAAGGAATGTCTTTTGGTAACTCAGCAAAATCATATAAAATGGGCGTTTTTTCTTTAGTAAAATGATGGTGATATTCTGGGTATAGAACTTTTCTAATGATTAATAACGAGGACATATCAGCAATGTCATACATTTCAAAATCATGGTTAATCTCATGCTGTAGGTACTTGTTCCTAAGTGTAGAGATTTCCTTACTCACAGTTTCATTAAGCAGTTCAAATCTATCAGTGGGTAATGAATAAATATCTTTAAGACTTCCAGACGAAAGGGAATCCAATTTCCCTTTTTTTGCAGTCAGATATTTATTAATTGAAGAGTGGGACCCACTAAAATCGAAAGACGGTTTTATTTTCTTAAAATCCAGATAAAGACCAATCTTAGCTCCTTTATCAATGTAAATCGGAACAGTGACATCCCTATATGTCGCATAAATTATTGATGGCGCAGTGCAATTAACCCTAAGAGAAATAATCTCTAATCCATTATTTAAACTTACTGAAGTTATAATTTGTTCCTTGCCATCTATATATTGTTTCTTCAAGAAATACACTTTATCTGGCCGAGTATGACTGGATTTAAGACTAATTAAAGCAAAATCATTATTATAAGGCGCTGAATGATTTTGACCACCCAATCCCCTTAATGTAAAACTCAATAATACGATAGATATATATAAGATTTTCTTTATCATGATAGTGAAGATAAGGTAATACTTGTATTACCTTCTTAAAGTAACTTTTCTTGGTAAGGAAATGGTAGCAGTAATCAAAATCGCGATGCCATAGTTATTTAGATCTCTCGTCTGAGGGAAACTGATAACAGTGGATTTTTATAGAAGAAAAATATGTCAGGCTTCCTCTTCAGGAAAATTGCATTCGCATGATCATTTATGTTGATTATGGTGGGTATCCACTATGAAATCGCAATTCTTATCCAGCGCTAAGGGAGGATTTTGCTCCGTACCTTGCGTTAGACAAGTTTCAGGTTATCAGGCTTTATGTTCGCTGTATCCTCGGTCTATACTCGGTGAAGACAGGCTTGGTGGCGTGTAAACAGCGTATTAGCAAGGAGTAAATATCTAGTCAACTGTGACCGGGCCCGGAAACAGGTATGGCATTAATTTAAATAAAGGACTATGGCAAGAATTACAAAAGGTTTATTGGGTGGTTTCAGCGGAAAAGTAGGTACTGTGGTTGGTTATAATCTATACGGTATAGACCGGATGAGGAGTTTACCCGATCGGACTGCTCCTCCCACAGAAAATGAATTGAAAAACAGAAGCCGGTTTAAGCTGATGCAGGAAGTGTTGAACTCCATTAAAGGGTTGATTCAGGTTGGTTTCAAAGACTATTGGACAATAAGCGGAGGGATGCGCGGAGCCCTTTCCTATAACAGAAAATTTGCCCTTAAAACAGATGAGGAAGGAGATTACATTGATCCGGCTTCATTTAGGATCAGTGGCGGAAGCCTTGCTGGTTTAACAGCAGCGGCGGTTGTGCAGGAAAATGAGGAGGTATTGCGCTTTAACTGGGACCCTTCCCTTGTTGAAGGAGGGGCCTCTTACGATCAGGTGATGCTGCTGGCTATAGATATGCAGGGTAGAAAAGCTTCTTATCAAAGTACGGGTAATTTTAGAAGTATGGGAACAGATGTACTGGTGCTTTCAGAAGATTTGATAGGAAAAGAAGTTGATATTTATGTTGGGGTTGTGGCTAAAGACAGGTGTAGCCAATCGGAGAGCCAGTATTTGGGAAGGATGAAACTGCAGGGACCGGAACCGGTATTAACAGGGGAGAGCGAAACAGCTGAATTGATTGCGGAGTTGGCAGCAAAGGGTTTTCAAGCCATTGACAGTAGTGAAACGGGGAAGCTAGTGAAGAAGAATCATGTAGTTATGGATATTCGCCCATTTGTAAACCCCTTGTATGACAGGAGTATGGCGCCAGTTTTAGTTCGAAAACACATTTCTTAAGTAGATAAAACAACCCCTGTATAGGTGTTCTTTATTTTGTTTGGTTTATTTTTTTTATTTGCATGAGACATATATTTGAGTAATTTCGCATTAATTAATTATAATCATCCAGATTAACGCCGCTTCAATTAAATGGATGTTGTGTTCTCTTGATTGATATGGCGTATGTCGCATTTATGAAAGAATTTTTATTAGTAGTTTCGTTTCTCTTTAAGATCATTCCCGTACTAAGGGAAATTAAGTCAATCTTTTTTATCAAGCCATTGATTTTGAATCAAGCCAGATATACCGATTTTGTTGGGCTGGCTTTGATTTATGGAATCACAAATAATAAAAGCCGGTTGTCTCCGGCTCAACGAATAATTTTTTAATATATCAGCAGCATGAGAAAAAACTTATTCTTAGCTTTTGTAGCCATTTTATTTACGGTTACAGTCAGCAAAGCGCAAAGTGAAGTTAGCGTAAACAATTTTAAAGGGACACCTACCATTAGAATTCCTCTGATCGAGATTGGAGTAACCGGACTGATTCACCCTATTCAACTGACCTACCACGGAAGATCTGTAAAAGTGAGACAAGGGGATGGTGAGGTTGGAATGGGCTGGAATTTGGATGCCGGAGGTAGTATTGAAAGGGTTCTGAATGGTTTGCCGGACGAAGTTATGCCTACTGGAAAAGCAATTGGCAGTGGCTGGAGGCTGAAGAATAACCATAATGTGCCGATAAACTTTCCGATCTCAGATGACAACAATGATGCGACATGTGCCGATGAAGTGATAAACCATGATAATCTTCTTTACATGGCTACGTATCCAAATGACACTGAGCCTGATCGATTTGTGGTGAATGCGCCTGGTTTAAATTGTACGCTTGTTATTGATAATAACAATAATTTTAAAGTCATTCCTGCCCAGGATATCAAAATTGAGCTTGTTAAGCCATATCCCCAGTATGAGCCTCATTTTATCATAACCACTGCTGCCGGAATAAAATATACCTTTCAAACGATGTCTAAAACTACTAAAACAGTTTCCAGAAGTCGTGTTGACTACGATCTTTTTAAAAAGGAATACCTGCAGTTTCAAGAGCCGGTTTCTTACATAGGAACATGGTACCTTTCGGAAATAGCCAGTCCGGGAAGCACCAACCCAATTCGTTTTAACTATTCCGCTCAAGGAAATAGAACTGAAAACCGTACTAGCGGGCTGGGGTTTAATCAAATCGAAGAAGTTAAGGGGACTTGGGAATTGTTTGGCATTTCAAATGTTGGTACCAGCCAGGAGATCAAGATTAACAGGGAATTTAATAGGATAACGAGCTTTGACATTATGGATGGTCAATCCACACTTAGTACGATCACTTTAGAAAGATTAAGCAATGATATAGGTGGCCATCATATCCTGGAATCAATAAGTGAAACAGCTGGCGGTTGTACTTCAAAACTATATCGTTTCGATTACTATGGCATTAGTCTGTTTGGATCAACAGCATTGCCGGATTGGAGGGAACCTTCCAGATTTGACGCCTGGGGAAACCTTCATAATAACGAAAAAGGAGGGATTTATGTTTATCCGGGAATTACAAGTCCAACAGATATTTATCGACCATATGAGATACCTAACTATCAGGGTGAAAAATATCCGCTGGAAGGAACAACGCCGCATATAGATGAGGCTGCACTTCAGGTAGGGCTGATGTCAAAAATTACTTACCCCAATGGAGGTAGTTCCACATTTGAATATGAGACCAATCGTTTTTGGGATCAGGATGGAAACGCTGAGGTTAAGGGGGCTGGGGTTCGCATCAGGAAAATCAGCTTTTTCGATGGAATTTCTCCTGAAAAAACTATTGTCAATGAATATGCCTACAATATTCCCGGACAAAACAGGACATCCGGTACTATTCTGTCTTTACCTCAATATGCAGTTACAACCAACTATTTTGATGATGTTGTTAATTCAATTAAACTGTCAAATCAACAGATATTAGGCCTGTGTTCCGTACAGTCTGCGAAGTATTGGAATTACCATACTATAATCAGTAAGGAGGATTTGTCTGATGAAGACCACGATGTGAGATATGAGTATGTTACGGTCAAAGGAAATATGGCTGGTAGAACAGAATATCATTATTCAATTCCCGCTAATCTCTGGACGCAGGACAATAACAGTATGACTTATCTTGGATCAAAATGTACTACTCCTAAGGAGGCGGGGCTTCCCGTTAGAAAAGGCTTTGCGAAATATCCATTTTCATATAAGGAGAGTTTTAATTACGCAGAAGGATTGTTGCTCCAGTCTAAAATGTTTTCTGATTTAAATGTCCCGGTTAAAACTAAAGACTATGAATACGAAGATTTTAATCCGAATGAGCAGATCTATGGCCTGGCTTACGATTGGGTATATGGTAACCTGGTATTTAGTAAGTATGCGATTTCTGTCAATTCCAAAATCCTGAAAAATGAAAAAGCAACAGATTACGATTCTGGATCCGGGATTGGTTCTCTGGTTTCAGAAGTCAGTTATGACAACTCTGCACCAGGTAGAGGGTTAAGGGCAAAAACGACCGTTGGCAGTAATAAGGCAGTAAGCCAGTTGTATTATACTTATAGCGGAGATTTTTCATTACAAGCTTCGGAAACGGCTGCTGACCCTTTTGTGGAAGGAATTTATCTGTTAAATCAGAACAATATAAAAAATATAGTTGTTGAACAATTGCTCAAAATAAAAAAGCCTGGTGATTTGGCATTTAAGACCTATAAAGCTGAATTAAATCTCTTCGCAAAAAACCCAATCAACAACTATCCTGTTTTGACCGAATCCAAATTATTTAATTCTATTGGCGGGGTTCCGGATTTTTCGGCTTTGAGAATTAATGACGGACAGAACGGAAAATCTTTAGTTTATAATGGCAGTTTTCGCAGCAATAAGAAGTTTTTAGAACATAACCAATACAATTTCCCACAAACAATCACCGAGAATCGCATAAAAAAAACGCTAAAATATTATGACCATTTCAATGTTCCAATGGCAGAATTTTTAGGAGCTGAATCAATTAATATTGTGTACAATAAAGATCTGGTTACTGAAAATCTGGATGTCTTTAAAGATTACAGTTCAGATGGTCGTACTGACTATCAGGCTTTTGTATTGAGATCTGATAATTCTTTTTACAAAAGCTTCATGAAGCCAACTGGTGCAAAGTTTTATACCTTGTCAATATGGGTTAAGTGCGATGCTGCCTCTACGGTAAATGTACTGGTGGATAATTCCATTGTTGCAACCATAAATTGTGACGTTACCGGGAAGTATGTTTTTTATCAAAAACAAATTGATGTTTCGGCATTGCCTGCCAATTCTGTCCTAAAATTAAAATCTTTGCAGACCGTCAAAATCGATGACGTTGTATTCTGTCCGCAAGAAGTGAGTTACTTACTAAGCACTTATCGTTTCCCTTATGGAAAAACCTCAGAGACAAGTTCATCGGGTAAAACAATGTTTTATGAATATGATGCCAAAGGACGGCCTTCTTTTGTGAAGGATGGAGATAAGAATATTATAAAATATAACAGATATCAGAACTATAATACCGCCTCACTTTCTGCAGATTTCTACCACGGGAAGGATGAACCTAAAGCAAATGAGCCAGTTACCTTCGGTACATTAAATAGTTGTCTTTCTGGTGTTAAATACAATTGGAATTTTGGTGATGGAACCCTGCTAGAGACATTTGCAACTAATGTGACTCATACCTTTCTACCAGGTGGACCGTATACCGTTACACTTACGGCCAGTCACCCTGACTTCGGAACCAAAACCCAGAGCACGGTTTACACCTTACCTCTGTTTATCACCATTTGTGCATCTGGTGAAATCACAAAAGATCTTTGTGGAATACGTGATTCTGAATACGGAGACTGCTCCGAGCCGGGTACATATGGTGTAGTTCTTAAAGTGACCAGTATTAACGGCGCTCCGCCTAACGATAGTTATACTTATAGCTGGTCGGTTCTCAGAAATGGTATGGAGTCAAATACCGGGCCGATTGCGTCTTCACCGGTGCATCAGCTTAATCCAGGTGAGGCCTATTATGTGGTTCAGTGCATGGTTCAATCGCCTACAGGAGGAACGGTAGGCTACTCACAAAAGATTTCTATCAACTATTACAGAAGTGACTCTAATTGCGCTCAACCATGAGAAATAAGTTATTTATCCTAGTGTCATTTTTGGCCCTCAGTAGAGGAGCTCATGCACAAATCGAGTATGTTACAGCGAAAGAAGTTTCTCAATACGAGGGGAAATCTTATTCCGCAAGTATTTCTGTGACTTTGAAATCAGGGTTTCATTTTGCTTCAAGTGCTGAATCCAGTTTTTTTGCAAAGATCAGCACTGGTCCGGAAGTGCCGGGTTTTGTAAGGCAAATTACAAAGCCTGCTTATATCGAGACGCAAATAGTTCGGGTTTCGGGGGTTAAGACTGAAATTGATCTGCGGTCCCTTTCTCCTGAACAAAGAATCGTTAACCGAAAATATTTGGATGGCCTGGGCAGGAATTTGCAGGAAATCATTGAAGGGATGGGATCGGCAGCTAAAAAAGATCTGATCTCATTCAATGAATATGATGCAGCTGGGCGGTTGGCGACGACTTATCTGCCATATGCTGCGAATACTCAGGGCCAATTTCAAGATAATGCCGTAAGTAGTCAGCTGGCTTTTTATGCCACATCTAATACTTCCGGTAAATATGCAAAGGACAATGCTCCCTATTCCCAAAGCATTTTTGATAATAGTCCGGTGCAGATGATGTTAAAAGAAGGATCATTTGGAACGAACTGGCAGACTTCAACAGGAAAAGTTAAACAACTTTCTGTCAGGATCAATACGGATGCGGATCAGGTTCGTTTATTTGAGGAAGACGGATCAAGCACAGGGTTTTATGTTTCCGGTGCATTAAGAGTGGCCGAAATTGCGGATGAAGAAGGGCAAAAAACATTGGTGTTCAGTGATAAGGAAGGTAAAGAAGTTCTAAAAAGAGAAGTTTTCGACAAAACAATAAACGGGCAATATCATCAATATAAAGAGACGTATTACATCTATAGTGCCGGTGGATTTCAGAGTTTAATCCTGCCTCCTAATGTAGTTGCAAATCTTAAATCAAATGGATGGGTCTTAACTGCTGCTGATCAGAACAATAATATTTTTAGGTTTATTTATGATGATAATGGAAGGTTAATTAAACAAAAGAAACCTTCTTCTGCATGGGTTTATACCATTTACGATCGGCTTGATCGTCCGGTTTTAATTCAAAATGGCGCATTAAGGGTAATTAAGAAATGGTATTTTATTAAATACGATATCGTTAACCGACCGATAATGGATGGGATTATTCAAGACAATCAACGTGTTTCTTATGAAGATATGAAAGGTCTGGTGGATACTTTTGATTATTCAGATTCTGCTGTTGCTTTTGGTGAAGGACGGGGAAATAGCATTGAAGGATACACAAATCTTAGTTTTCCTACGACAATTAATAGCAACAACCTGCTCACTATAAGATATTATGACAACTATGATATTGATAATAATGGTGTGGATAATTACAGCTACACTGATCAGGGAATGGGAGCAGATGAAGGGAGACAAGGAAGTGCACAAGGGAATTTAAGTGTTTTAAAGAATCGGGTAGTAGGAGGTTCAAAATGGTTGGAGAAGGTCCTTTTTTATAATATTAACGGCCAATTGATTCAGCAGAAAGGTAATAATTTGATCAGCCAGCAATTAAAGGATGCGGTCACATACGCGTATAATTTTGACGGTGGTATGAAGAAAAGTATTACTAAAAAGAATACCTCTGTTGAACAAAAAATAACGGAGTCTAATCTCTATGACAATTCGGGACGTTTAAAGGAAATCAATCATCAGGTAAATAATGGGCCTGTTGTTACTTTGGCTACTTATAATTACAATGAGCTTGGACAACTTGTCGATAAAGATCTCAATAAACTTGCAAATAATTCCTATCTGCAGTCAGTTGATTATCGCTACAATATAAGGGGCTGGTTAAGCAGAATTAACAATCCTAATCTTGAAGCGGATGATTACAATGAAGAGGGCAACGATATATTCGGAATGGAATTACTTTATGAGAAGCAGACGGAAATTGGTAATACTGGATTCTATAATGGTTTGATCTCAGGAATAAAATGGAAGTCAAAAATGACCAATCATAGTTTTAGTGAACTCGAGCGCGCATATACCTATACTTATGATAAGCTCGGTCAGCTTAATGATGCGGTATTTAAGGCAAAAAAAGGAGGAGACTGGAATTATATGATGGATGCCTTTAGTGAAAAAGGAATAAAATATGATCTGAATGGTAATATTACTTCCCTAAGCAGGTACTCCTGGAATATCAATACGAATACCAATCAGGAAATAGATCGCTTGAGTTATACTTACGATGTGTTGAATACCGATCAGCTTGCTCAGGTTAGTGATGGACAGGGAGCTATCGGTGGTATAGGCTTTAAAGATCTTGCTACCGAGGCTAAGGAGTATGAATTTGATGAAGATGGTAGCCTCACTAAAGATAAAAACAAAGGGATCTACTATACCTATAACGAAATTGGGAAAGTGAGTAAGATGTCTTACATTTCTGATGGTTCTAAATACATAGAATTTGATTATACCTCTTCGGGAGAAAGGATCAGAAAGTCGGTCTACCAGAATGGGAGTCTGCTAAAACAACAGGATTATCTGGACGGATTTCTATATGAAAATAATGAACTGACTTCTGTTGCTCACGCCGAAGGACGAGTGAGGATTTCGGCTGTAAACATAAAATATGAGTATTTTATTCGGGATCACCTGCAGAATGTAAGGGTCAGTTTTGAAGAGGGGGCTAACGGACAGGCAGAAGTCAGACAGGAGAGCAGTTACTATGCGTTCGGAATGCAGCATGCTCCGGTATCTAAACCTGGTAATGCTAATACCGCACTCTTTAATGGCGGAAGTGAGTGGTTGTCTGATTTTGATAATGATCCGGATCTTTACAATACTTTCTATCGCCAGTACGATCCTGTTTTGGGGCGATTCAATGGAATTGACCCAATGATGGTCAAGTATAATGATTTTTCTGGCTACCAGTTTGTCTTTAACAATCCGGTATCCTTGTCTGACCCAAGTGGTGCGGATCCATCGCTTGATAGGTTCTTAAGCCAGCTGGAGCACATGCTTGATGGGGGAGGCTCTGGTGGGAGCTGGACACGAGGCGGGGAGACTGTTATTTTTGGCAGTGATGCGGAAGCGTTTAAGGCTGGTGCAGATCATAATGATATGTTTAATTCCTGGGCAAACACTGCTGTGGGGGTTGACGGGAGAAGCGCATATTTAGCAAGAGCTGATGGCTATACACCGACAGGTATTATGTTAAATGAGGTGAATATCACCGCACAGAAGAAAAACACTTCGAGTGCCAAAGAGGAGGACAGTCTGCAGAAAACTTTAGGAAAGATTAATGGAGGTCTAGGTGCATTTTCAGTGGGCATTAGTGCTCAAAATGAAATATTTGATTTTGCGGTAAGAAATAATTATAAATCCGCCAGGAGTTGGAGTAAATTTGGGAAATTGACTTCGAGTCAGCGGGCCTGGAGGATAACAAATACCTTAGGTAAAACAGGAACCAAAATATTAAGAGTTACGAAAGGATTGGGTGGCGTTGCTGCTATCGCGGTGGTGGGAATCACTGGTGTGAGGGCAGGAACATATTATTTAAATGGAGGAGAGGATAAAGCAGTGGCAGTTAAAGCGGTGTTAGATATAGTGATGACGGGTGTGGGCTTCTTAGGACCAATTGGTTTTGGAGTAAGTGCGACTTATTTTATCCTGGATACCGCAACAGGAGGGTTTGGCGGCTATGGAGCGATTGAATAATTAGAATTAGTATGAGAGATAGATTAGATTATATATATTATAGACTTTATAGATTTCAGATATCTGTAGGAAATGGAAGTATTGCGATAATGTTTTCATTTCTGTTTTTGTCTTTTTTGGTGATGATAAATTTTTTTGCTTTTACTTATATCTTGTACGCCCTTTTCGGAATAAAGATACTTCTTTTAAATGGTGGCACGTTTGGTTTTATCGTTGTAGGAATGATCCCAGTGATCAACTATTTCCTCTTTATTTATGGCAAGAGGTATCAGGAAATAATTAAAAGATACAAAAAAGAAAAACCAGAAGCAGTTAAAAAAGGAAATATTGCCGTTGTCATTTATATGGTCTTTTCTTTTGTGATGATTGGGATGGGCTTTTATTTAATGATTATGCGAAATCGTGGGCTTTTGTAATTTATGATAGTCATTACAAGTTGATTATCCTTAGTCCGCTAATACCATAATGACCAACTTTTCAAAGAAACCCTTAAACTTCATATTGATGAGCATCTTTTCGATAAGCTTGAATGTGGATGGACTGGTGAAATATTTTAATAAAAGTTATGTTTTTAGATTGTATGTATATTATCTGTTGTGATTTTTACAGGAAAAGAGAGCCAGATATGTTTAAGATTAGTGGTTTGATTTTATTGATTGTAGTTTTTATGCTGAATTTCATGTTAGTATCTTTCCTTGGCTCTGGTTTTAAATGGACAGATAATGATATTTATCAATATAGAGCGCATATTTCAGTAGGTTGTTTTGTACTCTTCGGATTTATTCTATACATAAGATACTTTAAGGTTACCAGTTACGATGAGGTGAATAATAAATTTTATAAATTAAATAGCACTGTGAGGAATCGGTATTTAATTGGGGCCTGGTGCTATATCATTCTATCGATTCTTTCCGCAGTGGGCTATATAGTTTATCACCGTGGCACTGTTAATGGATGGTGGTAAAAACAGACGATAAAAAGGAAATGGAATATGAGTGGAAAACTCAAGTTCCATTTCCCCAACATTCATTACTTTTGGATGTTCGAATAGTGTTTCCATTTTTTTAGCAAAGAAATCTTTAAACTTCATATTAGTAAGCATCATTTTCAATAAGCTTGAAAATGGTTTGCTTACCGTTTTCATTGAGTTTTTTGCTGCTTTTAGAGGATTGGAAGCTACCAGGCGGCATTGATTTATGAAACAAACGAAATATAGTTGACAATTGAAGTTTTTAGACTATTTGATATTTATTACGCATAATTTTTTGACTCTTTTCAAGCGTTTCAACGAGTTAGACTTGAAAGGGAGATGCATTAATGCGGTTGCTTTTATGTTATTCTTTTTGAGCGCATTAATCGCATCATCATTATGTATGCTGCTGATAAGGTTTGGTCTATTAGGTTTTTATAAGCCTGCTTATTATATTCTAGGTATTACTCTTTTCTTACTTGCTTATACATTGGCTGACAGAAGGTATAAAACCAGATACGTATCTGTTGTGGAAAGATTGGAAGAGAGGTTCAACTATAAGAAGCGAACGTACGTGCTACTTTTCTTATTATTTTGGTTTGCTGCTATCTTTTCTTTGTGGGGAGGACTGCTTTTATTGAGGTCGTTATTATATTAATAAGGTAGTATTTTCGATCGGAAATTGCCGGGAGAACATCTTGATACAATGAAATTTAAATATAGAATAAAACACACACTTAAGATTCGAGCTGACGTTCTGGAAGAAAAATTAGCGCGTATTTAACAAAAAACTCTTATCGGATTACCGAAAGAGGCTTAGGATACATCATCTTTGTTGAAGATGAATTTAGTGACAGAAGGTAAGTTTGTATTTAACCAAAAAACATGGATCGTGTAGTTGTTTTTTCAGAATCGCAAAAGTTTAACCAATGGTGGTTGTGGCTGATTTTGATCGGCTTAAACGGATTGTTTGTTTTTGGTATTTTTAATCAGATAGTAGCTGGGGGTAAGTTCACAAGTCCTTTAAACATTACTCCTGGAACAAGGTCGATCGATTTTATGTCAGGAAATATAGCCCTATTGGAGAATATGGAGGCTGGGGAATCAGGATCGGACAAAATGGAACGGCCTTTAATATTTCAGGAAATCAGGGGTTACAGATGGAACTTAAGGACCGTAAACGATTGTTCATCGGAACAAATAAGCCCGAAGAATTGACAGCCGCATTGAATAAAATAGGACAGCTTGCTTCCTAATCCATTCCCTTTTGTTAGTTTTGGACTATTAAATAATAGTCGCAAATTGCCCTTTTAAATAAAGAATACCATGAATCATTGGCTCGTAAAAAGTGAACCCTTTAAATACAGTTGGGAAAAGTTTAACCAGGACGGACGTACCTTCTGGGATGGCGTAAGAAACTACCAGGCGCGCAATAACCTGAAATTGATGAAAGAGGGCGACCTTGTTTTGTTTTACCATAGCAATGAAGGAAAAAATGTGGTAGGAATTGCCAAAGTTGTAAAAGAGTTCTATCAGGACCCGACTACAGAAGATCCGAATTGGGTAGTGGTTGATTTAGCTCCTCTTGAAGCACTAAAAACACCAGTTACTTTAGAGCAAATCAAAGCAGAAGAAAGCCTAAAAGACATTTCTCTTGTCAGACAAGGCCGCTTATCTGTGATGCAGCTTAAAGCAGAAGAGTTTGATAAAATCCTGGAAATGGGTTCTGTGTAATGAACTGCCGCTATTTTTACAGATCGTAACCCGATACTCATAAGCAGGCTTGACCTCAGTACTACAAGGAACAGGAAAGCCGTACCTGGCTCCGGAATAAAGATTCCAGAGCCAGGTTAACACATCCCACAAGATACTGATCAGGCCTCCCAGGCCAATAAAAGCATCCGTACCGTTGTTTTCTTTTCTGAACATCTTCAGGTAAATAATTATTGTTTCTTATCGTAACTTCGCTTATTCAAAGCCAAAAAAATACACACACAAATCAACCAAACAAACTAAACCACGTTATGAAGAAATTGATTCTCATTACCGTTACCCTGTTGATCCAGGTATTTGATGCTTCGGCACAAATAAACCTGAAGACAAATGATCTGAACCTGACTGTTTCTCAGACGGGGCAGGTCACCGCAATGTTGAATCCTGCGACAGGTAAAAATTATCTGGCTAAAGGAGAGAAAGCACCTTTATTAAGAATTCGTACCTCCGGTGAATGGGAGGAGCCAAGTCAGGCATCATTTAAATCGGGGATCATTACCTTGAATTATCCGGTATCCAGGCAGACTGCAGAAATCAAAGTTGGTCAGCATAAAACCCATTTGGTTTTTGAATTGGTCCGCCTGAATGGAAAGGACCGGGTAAATGCAGTTGCCTGGGGTTCCTATCCGACGATTATAGGACAAACGATTGGGGAAGTCGTGGGAGTGGTCCGTGATGGAGCATATGCCATCGGACTTCAATCCTTAAATGTAAAGACGATCGGAGGTGTTTTGAAAAATTCCGGTGGGGCGGATGATTCAAGGGGCTCAGTAGCAGTTAGTCAGCCTTATGGTAGTAGTTTACAGGCCTTTAGTCTTGACCGTTCCACAGCCCGAAAAGTTACGGCCTGGGGGCAGTATCCGGAGATGCCTGTAAATGCAATACCAAATGAGACCAACCTGGGTTCGAAGATTGCGCTTTTTGGATGCGCCGAAAGTCAGGTGCTCTCCAGAATCGGCGTAATCGAAGTTGCGGAAGGCCTTCCGCATCCATTGATTGACGGGGTTTGGCATAAACAATCACCCGAAACCGGAAGGGCTTACATGATTTCCGATTTTGATGAAAAAAATATAGATAGCTTATTAGATTATGCGAAACAGGCAGGTTTAATGTCTGTTTACCATGAAAGTCCCTTTCAGTCCTGGGGGCATTTTGTACTAAACCCCACCAGTTTCCCCAATGGCAATGCAGGAATGAAAACTTGCGTAGAGAAAGCGTCAAAGAAAGGACTTCGTATCGGTGTACATACCTTGAGTACCTTTATCAATACGAATGATCCCTATGTTACACCGGTGCCTGACAAACAGCTGGCGGAAACAGGTTCATCCATACTAACAGAAAATGTAACCGCATCCACTACAGAAATTACGGTTGAATCCAATCAGTATTTTAAAAACATAAAACCAAGTACCCTGCATGCGGTGCGAATTGGAGAAGAAATTATCCGTTTCCGTGACGTGACTGCCGAAGCTCCCTTTAAGTTGCTGGATTGCCAGCGCGGAGCCTACGGAACAAAAGCGTCGGTTCACTCAAAAGGAGAGGCGGCAGGAATGTTAATGGACTATCCTTACAATACACTTTTCCCGAATTTTGCGCTACAGCAGGAAATTGCCGGAAACCTGGGACGGTTTTTTAATGAGACTGGTGTCTCCCAAATGGATTTTGATGGCCACGAAGGTTGTTACTCTTCAGGAGAAGGTGATTATGGGATACAGGCTTTCGCCGAAAAGGTTTTTAAAGATACCAAGCACACGCTGGTGAACGGTACAAGCCGGTCGAGTCATTATTACTGGCATATTTGTCATTACTGGAACTGGGGAGAGCCATGGTACGGTGGCTTCCGTGAATCTCAGGGGGATTACCGTTTAGAGAACCAGCCTTTTCTGGAACGGAATTACATGCCTAATATGTTGGGCTGGTTTTTACTTTCTTCTACAACAACTTCAGAAGATATAGAATGGATGATGGCACGGGCTGCCGGTTATAACGCAGGTTTTGCCTTGGTTGCACGCTACAAAAATCTGCAGAAAAACCCAAATACGGCTCAATTGTTAGGTTTGATCAAACTTTGGCAGGAGGCTTATAGAACGAAGATTTTCTCCGCTGATCAATTGACAAGATTGAAAAACCCTGAAAATGATTTTCATCTTGAACGGAATAATGAAGGCTGGAAGCTTTACCCGTTTAAAAAGTTCAAATTCGAGCATAGCAAACAAGTGCTTCAACCGGGACAGCCCACCTTTTCGGAATGGACATTTGTAAACAATAATGCAGAACAGCCACTAAATTTTACGCTTACTTTTATGGGGAAAGAGGGCACGATCAATAATCCATGGCTGGAACTGGACGGCTATTTTAAGCTTGAACTGCCAGGCGAGTATGAAGCGGGAAATTCAATTGTATGCAATGGAACAAGCATTAAAATATACAATAGTAAAGGTGGTTTTAAAAAGGAAATTCCATTGAAACAAGCACTGCCAAGCCTGAAAACAGGGAAACATACCATCAAATTTGATTGTGAATTTACGGATGAAAAAGAACTGACAAACAGGTTTATCGTTAAGACAATCAGTGCTGCGGAAATCATCGCGAAATAATCCGTTCTGATTGCTTAGCTTTTAAAATCAGAAACCAGTTTGGTTTTCTTTGCAGAGAGCAATCCGATACTCATAATCAGGCTTGATCCCAGTACCACAAGGAACAGGAAAGCCGTACCTACCTCCGGGATCTTTAATTCCGGAGGCAGGTTAAAATACAATAAGATACTGATCAGGCCTCTCGGGGCAATAAAAGCTTCTGTGCCGCTGTTTTCTTTTCTGAAAACCTTCAGGTAAACAAACCGGATGATAAAGACCGTAGCCAGGATAATCAATCCGTTTGCAATCACAATGCCGTCGTTCAGCGCATAAATATTCATCGTAAATCCGAAGATCACAAAGAAAAAGGTGCGGATAATAAAGGCACTCTCTGCCGAAAGCTGATAGAGCTGCGTCAGGTCATTCGATAAATTCTTATAGATAAAGACGCTCCTGAAATAGGCATGCTTGATCGTATCGGCATTGTTCAGGAACAGGCCAAAGGAAAGGATCAGTACGAGTGAAGACAGGTGATAAGATTGTCCGATCGCATACACCATGATCAGGATGGAAATGATCAGGAAGAACTTAATATGGTGTGAAATTCTCCCCATCAGGTACAATAGCGTAATGCAGGAAATGGCAGAAAGAATCAGGATCAGGAAGGTGCTCAGGCCTAATCCGGCAAATGAGGAAACCGAGATATAGGGGTTGGAAATGGCAAAGTTAAAAAGGATAATCCCCAGGATATCCGAAAAAGAAGATTCATAAATGATAAACTCTTTGCTTTTATTGCTCAAAGCTGCTGCAGAAGGAATGGCAATGGCCGAACTGATCACGCTGAAAGGGATGGCGTTGGTGAAACATACGTACAGCTCTTTTCCGGTGATCTGATAGATGATAAAGGTGATGACCGATACTGTAGTGATCAGAATAAAAAAGGCTGACAGGAAGGCTCCTTTGATCAGTTTATTCTTCTCCCGTTCATATTTGAGTTCCAGGGAACCCTCAAAAACAATGAGGATCAGGCCAACAGTACCCAATGTGGGCAGGATCGTTAGAAAATTAAAAGTATGCAGCTGAAGGTTATCGACGAGTACACGTAAACCGATCCCTAAAAGCAGAAGCAAGAGTACAGAAGGTAATTTGGTCTTACTGGCAACCAGATCAAATAGGTAAGAAAAGATGACGAGTCCGCTTAAAATAATCAGTGTCGTGTATGTCGTCATATTTCCTTTTTATTTAATAACGGATTTCCGCGGGGATGGTTTTAATCTTCAAAGAACAAAGCTTTAAGTTCTTTAGCATCATTGGCTTTCATTTTTCCGCCAAGGATCAGGCGGAGCTGTCTTCTTCTCAAAGCTCCGGCAAACAATTCCGTTTCTTCTGCGGTTTCCGGGCTAAGCTCAGGAACAGGAATGGTCCTTCCGCTTTGGTCTACGGCAACAAAAGTATAATAGGCTTCGTTAGATTTTACACGGCTTCCTGAAGGAATATTTTCTGCCCATACATCCAGTCTCACCTCTACTGAGGTGTTAAATGCACGGGTTACCTTGGCTTCAATCGTGATCACATCACCCAGTTTGATCGGTTGTTTAAAGGATACATTATCCACAGATGCGGTAACGACGATCCTGTTGCAATGTTTTTGAGCAGAAATAGCGGCAGCAATGTCCATCCAGTGAAGCAACCTGCCGCCCATTAAATTGTTAAGTGTATTGGTATCATTGGGCAATACCAATTCATTCATGATGGTGAAAGATTCTTTCGGGCTTTTTATTTTTATGCTCATAGCTGCTGCAAAAGTAAGTAAAAATGAACATACATCATGAATGGGTAAAACGATTAAAGGAGCCTACCAGATAAACGCGGTAATCCCCAGACCGAAGGTGAGGTGGTTAAACTTGGTTTTGCTATAGTCTGGAGGTAGGGGCTCGTAGATGTAATGGCCGTCGGAATCAATGTCCATAAGTCCCTGCATGTCAAACTCATGAGCAGAATTAAAGTAAGTTGTATAGGCTTTGATAGCCGTATTTCTGCCAATTCTTTTTTGAATGCCCATTCCGGCCGACCAGCTGAAGGCCTCCTTTGGTTTATACTTCAGGTAAGGTAATTCTGCAGTTCCGTATTCTTTCTGATATTGCTCTTTGATGTTTAAAATGACGTTTCCGTTGCTGCCTGAAGAGAGGCCTGCGTTGAGCTTGGCTGTGATAAACCAGTTGTTGGCCAAAGGCAAACTGAAATAAGGACCGATGTTTAAATACCTTACCCCCAGGGCTTGTGTAAACAGGCCATTGCTGATTTCATCTAATTCGGGGCCTAACTTTACTTTCTCGGAGTTTAATGGGAAACTGGTAAAGGCAAACTCACCGCCAATACCGAAGTTCTTGTTTAGAAACCAGGCGCCTTCGAGTCCGTAATTGAAACCGTCTTTTGTGTAAATGCTTCCCGGATCTATTGCGGCCATATCACTGCTCGTAGGCGTGGCATAACCGAGGTGCATCTCTATGAAACTTGGCCTGGCCTGAATCGGAATCGGGTTGCGTTTTACAGGTTCATTCATGCCCCTGTTCTTGAAAATCTGGTCGGTAATCAGGTAGCCCAGTTCGGTGGAAATGATCCCTACACCCGCGCCGGCGAGTACATCTGTTACCCAATGTCTGTTGTTGAGTCCCCGGCCTAAAGCGGTTGCTGTAGCCATTGCATAACCTGCAACACCATATAAAGGATGCGCATATTGCCCGTATTCCTTGTCCAGTACTGTCGCATTCATGAAGGCCATTGCCGTATGTCCCGAAGGAAAGGAATTCTTTGAACTGGCATCAGGACGTTCCACTCTCGAGGTGTGTTTTACCCCGTTTACGATTGCCCCCATAATTCCAATGGAGAAAGCATAGGAAACAAAAGCCCTTTTAGGGGTATGCTTGCCTTTTACACCAGCCAAATTTAAGGCCACTACGGCCGCTGCCGGTGCATACTGCATGTAATCGTCGAACTTATACCTGAAGGAGGGAATAAACCTGTTCCTCACTTCTCTGAACTGCCTGCGGTGTGGCCAGGTGAGGGCGGTTGCGCCAAACATGAGTAAGGGAACGGTTGATTGTTTAACAAAAGTACTTTTCCAAAAGGTGTTCACCACGGGCTGCTGTAAGGTGCTGTCCGCATATTGTGCTTTTCCGATAATGGTAAATAAACTGAGGCATCCGGTAAGTAAGAGCGGATAAAAACGGGGTCTGAGTTGCATCTATAACTGTAAAAAACTTTAACGGGCTAACCGGCCCTAAATTGCTATCCCTGGCAAATAAATGTAGGGGCCCCAAAGATAGCCGAATTCTTTAAATGCTGATAAACAAATTATAAGCCTTGCTGTTATTGTTAAACATGGACAATCAAACGCTGATGCAGTACTTTCATTGGTACTATAATGAGGAAGAAAAATTATGGGTTAAAGCGAAAAATGAGGCGGAAACACTTGCAGGGATAGGAATTACCGCAATCTGGTTTCCTCCGGCCTATAAGGCCAATTCCGGAGCAGCTTCTGTTGGCTATGATCCTTACGACCTCTACGATCTCGGTGAATTTGATCAGAAGAATACGGTAGAAACCAGGTATGGATCGAAAGCAGCCTACCAGGAAGCCATTCGGGTTTTGCAGGACAAAGGAATTGTAGTTATCGCTGATGTGGTTTTTAACCATAAAGCCGGAGGAGATGAACTGGAAAAGATGATGGTAAGAGCGGTAAATCCGGAAAACAGGGAGGAGTTCACTTCCGAAGCCTATG
This sequence comes from Pedobacter steynii, assembly GCF_900103665.1. Lineage (GTDB taxonomy): Bacteria > Bacteroidota > Bacteroidia > Sphingobacteriales > Sphingobacteriaceae > Pedobacter > Pedobacter steynii. The sequence continues at coordinate 769,679 of NZ_FNGY01000003.1, read as the reverse complement.
AGATTGAAGCATGGACCAAATTTAACTTTCCCGGACGAGCAGGACTATATTCAGAATTTATATGGAACAAGGACTGCTTTAGTGGGATTGATTGGGCCGAAGACCGGAAGGAAACAGGGATTTATTCCATTCAAAATAAATACGGAGAAGGTTGGGAGGAAGTCCCTTCTACGGAGTTGGGGAATTATGATTACCTGATGTTCAATGATATAGAGTTTAGAAATCCGGAAGTCAGGGCAGACCTGAAATATTGGGGCGAGTGGTATGTCAATACCTGCGGAATGAGGGGCTTCCGGCTGGATGCGGTGAAACACATTTCTACCGACTTTCTGGTCGACTGGCTGGATCATATGAAAAGCAGGTTTCCGGAAGGATTCTTTGTCGTGGCCGAAAACTGGAACATTGAAAGCCTGGAAGCGCTTCAGCATTACCTGGAGCTTACTGAAGGAAGGATGCAGCTGTTTGATTCCCTCCTTCACAGGAATTTTCAGCATGCTGCTCAAGAAAAAGAAAACTACGACCTGACTAAAATATTTGACGATACGCTTGTTCAGACGCATCCATTGCTGACGGTTACTTTCGTGGACAATCACGATTCTCAGCCACTACAGGCCTTGGAATCTTATGTGGAATTTTGGTTCCGCCCGATGGCTTATGCTTTAATCCTGCTCAGAGAACAGGGGATTCCATGTGTTTTTTATCCTGACCTTTATGGTGCAACCTATACTGATGAAGATAAAGAAGGGGAAGAAGTGGAAGTTACACTGCCGGTATTGCCTTGCTTAACGGAAATGATTAAAATCAGAAAAGGCCTGTCTTATGGTTTACAACGGGAATACTTCGACTTTCCCAATTGTATCGGATGGACGAGGGAAGGAATGCCGGAAAAAGAACATTCCGGTTTAGCGGTGTTGATGAGTAATGGAGCGGAGGGTTTTAAAGCAATGGAAATGGGCATCGGGCATGCTGGCAGGATCATGGTGGATGTAATTGGAGGCAGGGCAGAAGAAGTCAGCGTTAACGAAAATGGATGGGCAGCGTTTTTCTGTAATGCGGAAAGTCTTGCAGTATGGGTACTTAAGCAGGAATAGCTTTATCTTTTGGTGGTATTTACATTCGAGAAACCGATGAGCTCCTCCCAACGGGAACCTGGTCTGCGGTAATAAACGAAAACCTGATAGGTGTTTTCTGTTTCAAAGAAAGAACCTTCAAAAACAGACTGGTCTGTCCTTCCGCTTTGTTTATCCAGCCATACATATTTATAATCGTATAAGCCTTGCTTTAGCTTGATGTTCTTGTAAAAACGACGGCGGGTAGGTTCATAACTCAGCTTACTGGCCTCATTTAGCACGTAATTGTTGAAACGGCCAACCACATAAGCATCTCCTCCTGCATTTGGAGGCGTTGCATTTAAGCTAAACTGAATGTTGGCATAATCGCTATCTGTATTTGGATCACGGCCTTCTGTGTTCCTGATAAAGAAATTGCCGTTCTCATCAAACCTATTGGTGAATTTTGCAGCCTTGCCATTGATATCGGTAAAGAGTGTGACGTTTATGGCCGTATCTTCTCTGATGATTTCCTGTACATTCTCTGCCTTATAGCGGAAGCTGCGGGTGTCGAATTTCCGGAATTCATTTCCTCCCAAAAAATCGTTGCTGTTCAGGTCGCTGTATACGAGTGAACCAGGTCTGATAAAAGTGGGGTTTGTATTTAGAATTGTCGTTTGAGGAATGCCATTTTGCATGACTATCGCCTTTAAATCAAGCGAAGGGTTTTGGATTGGTGTGCTATGGGCAATCGTAAAATCAATCTTTTGGTTACTTTGGCGTTGGGAAACCTGTTGGCTTGCCGTGATGTTAATGCCAACGGTGACCTGTTTGTTGACCACATAAAAGCGCTGGGAAAGTACGGCCTGCTGAGGATTGCCTTCCTCATATACTTTTAACAGGTAATTGCCGGAGATCTTTGGTTTAATCTGGGAATTTGGCAGGATCAGGGAGTAATTGGTATACTTCTGTAAAGTGCTGAAAGAATATTTGTACTCCGTAATTCTGTCTTCCGAAAGGCCTTCCAGGTAATCCAGCGGCGACAAACGGGAGGGTTTCCAGTCTGAGGTGCATTGCTCTATGGTATAGGAATAAATCTTTGCGCCTCCGTTCAAATCATCAAAAGAGAAATAAAGCTGTTCATTGGAATTCAATGCAATAACCGGCAATGACTGTTCTTTCTGTGTATTATAACATTGTACCGTCCGTATTTCTGGCAGGTACACTTTATTGTCGTATACAAATTGCCGGTCCTGAGCCACAGCAATTTGCATACTTAATAACAGCAGGAAAAAGAGTCCGCCTGATTTTATCATTATCCTTCCATTTCCATAATGTCTGAAGCCAGCTCTTCCCATTTGTTCTGGGCATTATCCAGCTGGTGCTTGGCATTGATATAGTTTTTGTTGGCTTCTGCTAACTTGCCTGCATTTGAATACACGGCCTCATCTGCAATTTCTGCCTCGATACTTTTTACACTTTGTTCAAAATCAGCGATCTCTGCTTCAATCTTTTTCAATTGCTCATTCAGCTTTTTTAGCTGCTGCTGATTGCTCGGTGCTGGTTTTTCGGCTACAACTTTTGGTTTAACCTCTTTGTCTGGTCTTACCGGAACACTGGAAGGTGCAGCAGGTGCTCTTTTGCTGTTCCACTCTTCATATTCCGCATAGGTACCCGGATATTCTTTGATGTCTTTATCTTCAATGAACCAGATCTTATTGGCTACATTATCGAGGAAATACCTATCGTGGGATACCGCGATGAAAGTTCCTTCATATTGTGTCAGTGCCTGAATCAGGATATTTACCGATTGGATGTCCAGGTGATTGGTCGGCTCATCCAGAATCAGGAAGTTTGAATCTGTAGTTAATGATTTTGCCAGTGCTACCCTTGATTTCTCTCCTCCGGACAGGACGCGGATCTTTTTGAACACATCGTCGCCGGTGAAAAGGAAACAACCCAGGATCCCACGCAATTCTGTATCGGTATGCTTAGGTGCAAATGCCTGAAGTTCTTCTAAGATTGTATTGTCCAGGTGTAAGGACTCCAGCTGATGCTGTGCAAAGAAGGTAGTGGTTACATTATGACCGGTTTCACATTTCCCGTCAAAGGCTTCCGCACCTGCGATGATCCGCAATAATGTCGATTTACCTTTACCATTGGCACCGATTAAAGCGATTTTATCTCCTTTTTCAATCAGGCCTTCTGCGTTTTCAAGAATGTCTACGTTCGGGTAGCTTTTGTACGCTTCCTCAACGCGGATCACGTGACGGCCAGAAGGTTTAGAGAATTTAAACTGGAAGTTTACGGTTGGATTGTCGTCATCTACATCTTCCACACGTTCCATTTTATCCAGGGCTTTCATTCTTGACTGTGCCATTTTCGCTTTTGAAGCTTTGGCACGGAAACGTTCGATCAGGCGTTCTTCCTGTTTGATCTTTGCCTGCTGGTTTTTGAATTCTCCCTTTTGAATCTCTCCGCGAAGGGATTTTTCTTCCAGATAGAAGGTATAATTTCCTGCATAAGGTGTTAGTTTTCCTTTGCGGGATTCTACAATACGGTTGACCACTTTATCTAAGAAATACCTATCGTGAGAAACAATCACAATGGCACCTTCAAAGCTCAGTAAATAAGTTTCCAGCCATTTGATGGAGGGTAAATCCATGTGGTTGGTCGGCTCATCGAGTAAAAGGATATCCGGTGTTTGCAAAAGAATCTTTGCCAGCATTACCCTCATCCTCCATCCTCCGGAGAAGGTATTCAATGGCCTGTGCTGATCTGCGGTACTGAAACCAAGACCTGCAAGGATCTCATTCGCTCTGTATTCTATGCTATATCCGTCCAGGGCTTCAAACTCCTGTTGCTTATCGCTCAGTTTGTTTAAAACTTCTTCAGAATAATCGGTTTCAATCTTTTTTAGGAGTTCTTCGATTTCATCATGAAGTTGATTTTGGCGCTCAAAGGCCTCCATCGCTACGTGTAAAATGCTATGGTGTGAGTCGTAAGAAAGTAAATCCTGATTCAGGTAGCCTATTTTCAGGTCTTTCGACATGGAAATGCTGCCTGAAGAGGGGCCATACTCTCCAACTATTATTTTTAGAAGTGTTGATTTACCGGTTCCGTTGGCTCCGATTAATCCAATTCTCTCGCCTGGTTTAATGTGCCAGTTTGCCTCGTCGTATAAAGCTCTGGAGCCTATCAGGAATGTTAAGTCGTTTATTGAAATCATTTGGCTGCAAAAATACGATTTTGTTTGCTTTTCAAGGACATATTATTCGCTATCGTTTTGTAATTTATTTTGGCGCTTTACAGGCGTTAAATGCCTGTTTTTTGCTTGTTTATGCGGTTATTTGATGCCGGGTTAAAATGGAGGGTATGCTTGTAAGGGGATTTTTATAAGTAGTGTTGATGTTTTGTTAACATAACTGCGTATTTTTGCGGCTCGTCTAAACCCTTTTTATATTCGTTAAATGTATCGTCTAATTAAACCTCTGTTTTTCCAGTTTGATCCAGAAAAAGTGCACCATTTTGTGGTGAAACAGCTGAATTGGTTCCACAATCATTTCCCCTTAGGGAGAACAATTTTACGCAGCAGCTTTGATGTGAACATTAAAGGACTGGAGCGTGAAGTCTTTGGGATTAAATTCAGGAATCCTGTAGGGCTTGCTGCAGGTTTTGATAAAAACGGAGAATATATTGAAGCACTGAGCAATCTGGGTTTCGGATTTATAGAAGTAGGAACGGTTACGCCGTTGCCTCAGCCCGGAAATGATCAGCCCCGCATGTTCCGTCTTCCTGAAGATGAGGCCATCATCAATAGAATGGGCTTCAATAATAAAGGAGTAGATACCTTGGCGGAGCGTTTAAGGCTCCTGAAGGATAAAGATAAAAGCATTGTGATCGGTGGAAACATCGGAAAGAATAAAAGTACGCCGAATGAAGAAGCGGTAAATGATTACATCAAGTGTTTTGACCGTTTGTTCGATGTGGTGGATTACTTTGTAGTCAATGTCAGCTCTCCAAATACCCCCGGTTTAAGGGAGTTGCAGGAGAAAGAGCCGCTGATGCATTTGCTGAATACTTTGCAGCAAAGAAATCAGACGCATGAGGTTTGCAGGCCAATTCTGTTGAAGATTGCTCCTGACCTGACCAATGAACAACTGGACGATATCGTAGAGATTGTGATGAAGACTGGTATAGCCGGTGTGATTGCAACGAATACAACGATTGACAGATCTGGCTTACGTACGACTGATAAGGTGCTGAGCGAAGCCGGAGGCCTAAGTGGTAAGCCGCTTACACTCCGCTCTACAGAGGTGATCAGGTATCTGTCTGAAAAATCAAATAAAGCATTCCCGATTATCGGGGTAGGAGGGATTCACTCTCCGCAGGATGCAAAAGATAAACTGGAAGCTGGTGCGTCTTTAGTACAGCTTTATACCGGCTTCATCTATGAAGGACCTGGTATCGTGAAAAGAATCTGCAAAGAACTCGTGTAAGCGGGTTCTTTAATTTGAAGATCGCTCCGGAAAAATAGTCATTATACGAAAAAACGCCTTAGGATATCCTAAGGCGTTTTTCTTTGCTTTTAAAAACAGAAACTTATGCTTTTGCAGTAAGTTTATCAAGAACCGCATTGTTTTTAGCCAATTGGTCTTTAGTAGATTGTCTAGAGCGGCTACCTAATTCGATGTTCGTAGCTAACTTTAAGTTTTTCACGTCTAATTTAGCGAAAGTCTTATTTCTTCTGTCTTTTCTTTTTAATCTCGTAACTGCCATGGTGTGTAAACCTTTAATTTTTTAATTTATTATAAATCTGAGGTCGAGAGCGGATTCGAACCGCTGTAGGAGGTTTTGCAGACCTCTGCCTAGCCACTCGGCCACTCGACCTGTTGAAATTCAGGATGCAAAAATAGTAATTATAACTTAGTATGCAATTTATTTTTGAAAATTTCTGCTAATATCTGCGCATAGTATTGCAGCACAAACAGCTACGTTTAAAGATTCTGCTCCTCCAATCCTCGGAATTGTGACCGGATCTGTGATGAGTTCGATGATTTCCGGGGAAATTCCCTGTCCTTCATTGCCCAAAATGACCAATCCTTCCTTTCCCCAATCCAGTTCGTACATGCTTTTGCCATTAAATACTGCTCCGAATACCGGAACCTTTGTTTCGGATAACAGGGGGGCAAGGTCCTGATAAAAAATATTTACCCTGCTTAAGGAACCCATTGTTGCCTGTACCGTTTTCGGATTATAGACTTCTACGGTATGGTTGGAACAAATGATCTGCTTAATGCCGAACCAGTCGGCCGTGCGGATAATGGTGCCCAGGTTTCCCGGATCCTGTATATCGTCAAGTACTAAAGAAAAGGTATTTTGGAGCTGTTTCACATCCAGCACCGGATTTTTAGGAATATTGACCAAGGCAAGAATTCCCTGTGGCGTCTGTAACGTACTAATCTTATCCAGTTCGGCGTTGTTTACTTCAAATAACTTTATATTTGCCGGTAAAGCAGGGAGTAGCGGCTGATATTGAGCCAGGTAATAGATACTATGAATCTGGTATGAAGATTGAATAAATTCTGCAATAGATTTTATACCTTCAATAATAAATATCCCATTTTCTTTACGGTACTTTTTTTGATGTAACGATTTAATAAAACTTATTTGAGATTTTGAAAGCATACTATATTTATAAAAAGAATGTCCGGTTTCGTGCAATATTACTACTTATTATTGTTTTTGCTGCAGGATGTTCCTCAACAAAATACATTGAAGACTATCAATCCGTTGTAAAAAAAGTAAAAATTGACAGCTTAAATAAGACTTTCGAAGAAGAAGCTTACAACTATATTCAAAAAGACATCCGACCTACTTCAACGATTGGCGTAAATGTGTTTTTGTACAATATATTCAACACGAAGAACGGCCGTTATAAGACCAGTAATATTAAATCTATTGGAAGTCCTCCGCCAATTCTGGATAGTGCGCTGGTAGAAATCTCCCGCAACCAGATTGAAAAATACCTCGTTTCCAAAGGGTATTTCATGGCTAAAGTGAAATCGGATATTAAAGTTAAGAACCAGAAGGCAGAAGTACTTTTTACCACTGATACAGGACCGGAGTTTTCGATTAGTGAAATCAATTATGAGATTCCGGATTCTGCGGTTAAAAGCCTGTATTTGTCGAAGAAGGAGCTGTTTACCCATATCAAAAAAGGGATGCGTTATGACGATGATTCTCTTGGACATGAAAGGGATCAGATTTATCAATTGATGAAGGAGAACGGATATTATGACTTCGCGAAACCTTATGTGAAATACCTGGTCGACTCTAACAGCAATGCGAGCAAGGCAAAAGTGACTTTACAGATCGACAATCCATTGGATAAGCCTCATCATGTGAAATATACGATTGGAGAAACAAATCTGTTGATTGCCCCGAATTCAGACGGATACCCGGATACTGTGGTTTTAAACAAACGGATATTTAATGGATTGAGGTATACGGATCTTTCAAAGAAATTCAGAAGAAACCCTATCGTCAGGTATAATTTTTTACGTCAGGGGGAACAATATGACATTCGGAATGAGACGACCACTTTTGATCGTTTATACGAATTGAATGTCTTCAAGAATGTGAAGATTGAGTATCAGAAAGCGAAAGACAGTTCCAATAAAGTGAATCCTTTTATTCAGTTGATTCCTCAGAAAATCATGAGCAACAGGGTAGAGGGAGAGGTTCCTTTTAACGGAGGAACAGTTGGTTTTACTTTGAGTAATACCTATACCAATAATAACTTTTTCAGGGGGGCAGAAAAATTTGAGTTTCAGGTCAAGGGAGGTTTGCAGTCCAGAATCGGGCAAGGTGGTGGTCTTTTTGGTGATGTATATCAGCGTGATTTTTCTGTAAGTACCAGTTTATCTGTTCCGAGACTGATGGCACCGTTCTTCTCCAAATATGTGACCGGTAAAAACGGGATGCCACATACTATTTTTTCTGCCAGTTATGTCTATGCCTTACAGAAAGACCTTTTTACCAGGAAGGTGATCCAAACCTCTCTGACTTATGAATTTATTGAAACAAAATCGAAGCTGCATTCATTTACTCCCTTGAATTTCGAATATAGAACGGGAAACATACTTTTTGATCTGGTAGATTCTACAGGTAACATCAGTGATCCTGTTAAAACTAATGCTTATAGCATTGCTTTACTTGACAGAAAAGACATTACCCTGGGAATAAAATATACTTACTCTTTAAATGCTGATAAGCTTTTGAGCAATAAGAGTTTCATCTATTTTCGGGGAAATATAGATGTTGCAGGTAATTTACTCCAGGGGATCTCAAAACTTACAGGAACTAAATCGGATCCTAAAAACGGAAAACCAGCCGAAATTCTTGGCCTTCCTTTTAACCAGTATATCCGTCCGGAGGTCGATGTTCGCTGGTATAAAGGATTAGGTGGAGAACGTCAGTTCGTGGCAAGACTAAATGCCGGTGTCGGCTATGCTTATGGAAATTCAACAGAAATTCCTTTTGAGAAGCAGTTTTTTGCGGGAGGTTCTGCCGGGGTAAGAGCCTGGCAGGCGAGAACACTTGGTCCCGGTAATTATAACAGGGGAAACAGGATATTAACTAAAGAACTCCGTAGGGCATTTTTCGGCATTGATCAATTAGGCGAAATGCATATCGAAGCCAACCTGGAATACCGGTATAAGATCGTGGATAAGTTTTTCGGCGGGAAATTAAAAGGTGCAGTATTTTTGGATATGGGAAATGTCTGGAATGTTTCTGATAGTGCATCTCACCCATTTCCGGAAACCCGTTTTCAATTTAAAAATCTGGCAAAGCAAATTGCAATCGGTACGGGTGTAGGATTCAGGTATGATGTACAATACTTCGTATTCCGTTTTGATGTCGGACTTAAACTTAAAGACCCACAATTTACCGGAGAGGGAGAATCTCAATGGGTAATTGGTAAGTTCTTTAGCGGAGGCCGGGATTTCAAGGCTGCATATAAGCTCAAAAATGATCCGGACAGCTACCGCTTTGTACAATACAATTTCGGGATAGGGATGCCTTTCTAAAACATTTTCTTGAGGCCGTCAAAGACCGTCTCAAAGAAAGTAGATACATTCAATCCGTTGCTATGGTTAAAGTAAAAGAAAACCAACAACAGGATCACTGCAATGATGATGAACTTTCTGAAGGCAAAGGCCAGGAATACCAGGATGACCGGAAAGAGGATCAGCCACATGCTGTTGATCGTATATGGATTTAGCGTCCCGTCCTTCTTGTACACATACAAAAGCTTACTGTGTGTGCCTGTATCATTCTGATGTTTCAGGTATACAAAAGCAGACCTTTCCAGTTGTAAAGGCAAGACTGCAACCCCATCATTGAAGGTAATAGACTGGGTAAATCCACTTACCGTAAAGGTATAAACCCCGTTAATTTTTTCTATCGGATGATCCAGGGAATCTGCTGCAATAATGGCCAGCTTGCTGTTTTTAAGCAAGCTTTCTTTAACGATAAAATTATTGATGTCTGCATTTTGTGCGAAAGCAGAAGCATAGGCCAGGAATAGAAAAAACAATAAGGATATACGTTTCATTAGGCTACAAATCATTTATGATGATTAAAAAATATTCCAAATGTAGCAAAAGCACTCATGTTTTCAGGTGTTGCCCAATAAATTATCCGTTCAGACTGAAAATGTTGTAAGTCAGTAAGGTTGCAAAGCATACCCATAAAAAATAAGGGATAAAAAGTAATCCTGCGGTTTTGTCTATCTTATAAAACACCCTGGCATTGATCACAATTGCAATCAGCAAAGCAAAGATTTCAAATAATGCAGCACCGATAGAATGGGCATAAAAAAACAGGAAAGACCATAAAATATTTAACACGATCTGGATAAAATAAATCGCAATGGTTCTTGGGAAATGGGCCACCTGTGCTCTTTTTTGCCATACCAGGTAAGCTGAAAATCCCATCAGAATAAATAAAGAAGTCCATACGGGAGGGAAAAGCCAGTCGGGCGGATTAAAAGAAGGTTTAGCTAAAGTCGGATACCATGTTTTTACCGAGGTCAGGGTGAGCATGCTGCCCAGTGCGCCTGCAGCTAAAGGAATGGCGAGGTTAACGACGAAAGCAATGGGATTGAACTTCATGGTCTGTTTTTGATAAGGTGAACACCGCAAATCTAAGATTTTGATTCGATCCGGGGCGATTTAAATAAACCTAACAATTCCTTAACTTTAACTTTGTTTAGTTTTAATAAACAAAGTTTAGTATTGCAGAACAAATAAATGTTCTAAGATGTCTATAAAATTAGTAGTGTTCGACATGGCCGGTACCACCGTAAAAGATAAAAATTACGTAGGTCTGGCCTTCCAGCAAGCCATGAAAGTGCATGGTTATGAAGTAAATATTGAAGTCATAAATCCAATGATGGGTTACGAGAAACCCATTGCTATAGAAATGATCCTTCAAAAAGAAGAATCAGATCAAACCAAGATTACTGCGGAACTGATTGCCAATATCCATGCCGACTTTGTGGCGTTTATGATTGATTTCTACCAGACTTCGGCTGATGTGGTTCCCCTTCCGAATGTAGAAAATACCTTTGTTCAGCTGAAAAAGCTGGGCATCAAGATCGGCCTGGATACCGGATTTTCAAGAGATATCGCCGACATCATCCTCTCCCGTCTGAAATGGGAAGATACCGTTGATTTTATGGTGGCAAGTGATGAAGTACCCAATGGCAGACCTTATCCGGATATGATCAAAAAGATCATGGCAGAGTTAAACATCACAGATCCGATGGAAGTGGCGAAGGTAGGAGATACGGAAGTAGATGTAAATGAAGGCTTAAATTCGGGTTGTAAATATACCATCGGCATTACCACAGGTGCATTTACCCATGCTGAATTGTTGCCATATCATCCTACACATATCATCGATGATATCGCTGAAGTGTTAGAAATCATCAGTCAATAATAGCAGGATGAGCCTCTTACAGCATTGCCGGAACAAGGTTGCCGGATGGTCGTATAGTCATATCTCTATATTGGCCGGCTTAGCAGCATTTGGTTGTTATACGAGTATGTATGCTTTTCGTAAAGCATTTACGGCGGGCACCTTTGATGGACATGGCTATCTGGGGATCGATTATAAAGTATGGCTGGTCATTGCTCAGGTATTGGGCTATACCTTCAGTAAGTTTTACGGCATTCGCTTTATTGCGGAATCCTCAGGAAAAAACAGGGGACGAAGCATTCTTAAGCTGATTGGGGTCTCCTGGTTTGCCTTACTGGGTTTTGCGCTTACACCAGCTCCCTGGAACATTGCTTTCCTGTTTATCAATGGTTTTCCCCTGGGAATGATCTGGGGACTGGTGTTCAGCTATCTGGAAGGCCGGCGTAATACGGAGTTCATGGGCGCAATCCTGTCGGTCAGTCTGATCTTTGCTTCGGGATTCATAAAAACGGTAGCAAGAACGATTATGGAGGTGTTTCCAGTTAATGAATACTGGATGCCTTTCTGTACAGGTCTGTTGTTTGTGATTCCATTATTGCTGTTTGTAGGCTTTCTGGAACTCATGCCGCCACCAACGAAAGAAGATCAGCTGTTGAGAACGAAAAGGGCACCAATGGACGCTGCACAGCGTAAAAAGTTTATCCTGAATTTCCTCCCCGGGATTATTCTCACTGTAATTATCTATGTAGTCCTGACCGTTATCCGCGACCTGAGGGATAATTTTGAAGTCGAGATCTGGCATGACCTTGGGGTAACAGATAACCATATCTATACCAAAATAGACGGTTTCATTGCGCTAGTCGTTTTGTTCCTGGTGAGCATGCTGATCCTGGTAAAGAACAACCTGAAGGCCTTCATTATCATTCATGGAATGATCATCGCCGGATGTGCCTTAACGGGAATCGGAACCTTACTCTTTGATGCACATTACATCAGCCCGGTAGTCTGGATGGTGATGGTGGGGATGGGCTTATACATGGCTTATATTCCTTATAATGCCATCTTCTTTGAGCGCATGATCGCTACCTTTCATTATAAAAGCAATATCGGTTTTGTCATGTATGTGGCAGATTCTATCGGATACCTGGGGAGTGTGAGTATTTTATTGTTCAAAGAGTTTGGTGATGCAGAGATCAGCTGGGGTCATTTTTTCAGGCAGAGCGCGGTCATCGCAGCAGTGGTAGGGGTAACCTGCAGCATGTTTTCTCTGCTGTATTTCCGTCAGAAAAGTTTAAAGAATAAGAAAAAAGAAAGTAACATTGCCCTCTCCGGATTGAGCCTGGAGGGAAAAAGGGGAGCCGAATAAATCATCATTAAAATTAAAAAAATGAGTACAAAACATTATGACCTGATTGTAATTGGAGGTGGAATATTAGGCACCTTCCATGCTTACCATGCCTTGAAAAACGGAAAGAAGGTTTTGCAACTGGAAAAAGACAATTATCCGGTAGGCGCTACGGTAAGGAATTTTGGTCAGGTGATTCCTTCCGGGATGACCGGCGTTTGGTTTGATTATGGGGTCCGCGGTCTGGAGATCTATCAGGAGATCCAGCAGGAATTTGACATTTCCGTAAGAAAAAACGGAAGTGTATATATTGCTTCCGATGAGGAAGAACAAAATCTGATTCATGAACTGAAAGCACATTATGATACGCTGGGTTATACTCAGCAACTGCTGGGAAAAGCGCAAATTCTGACTAAATATCCGGCCATAAGAAGCAGCTATGCAAAAGAAGCTTTGCTTTTTGATCAGGAGATCAGTGTAGACCCGACGGCGATGATTTATCGCCTGCAGGAGTTCATGCGCGGGAAGTTTGAAAACTATACCCTGATGTGCAATTCGCCGGTTGTAGATTGCGTTGCCAACGGAAAAGGAGCGGAAGTCCGTTTGAGCAGAGGGGACATTTACAGCGCAGATAAAGCGGTGCTTTGCAATGGTTATGAATTTAAACTATTGTTCCCAGCTTTATTTGAAAAGAGTGGACAGGTGATCAGTAAGCTTCAGATGATGCGCACTGTTCCCATGCCGAAAGTGGAACTTGAAGGGAATATCCTGACGGGTCTAACCATCAGGAGGTATGAAAGTTTTGAAGAATATTGTCCTTCGTTTAAAAATTTAAGCATTCCGGAACATTACCGGGAACTTAAAGAATGGGGAATTCACCTCCTGCTTAAAAAAGCGGAAGATGGTAGCTTTATCATCGGGGATTCTCATGAATATGCCGATGTAAATCATTTCGATGAACTTGGTTTTAATGTGAAACAACACATCAATGAACTGATGTTAAAAGAGGGGGAACGGATTGTGAACTTCAACCTCCGTGATATGGCAACTACCTGGGCCGGATTTTATCCGCAGCACCCTACCGAGCATATCCTGGAATACGACATCGAAGATTGCATCCATATCCGTACCTGTATCGGTGGTAAAGGCATGACGGCAAGTGCCGGTTATACGGAAGCGAGTTTGAAAAAGATCCTGGGGATTTAGGATTACCGCTGCTGGTAATTGATGCCTTTTCCGTTTTCACAATAGCATTGAAGACTGTATAGGAAGAAGGCCCAGTTATAGTTGCAATGCCTGTAAAACTCCGTTACTTCCGCCCAGTCGGTTTGCTTCAGGGTGACAAAGGTCTTTCCGTTTTTCTCTTCCAAATCAAAAGAAACACTTGTTCCTATCCATTGGGGATCGGAATCTATACAATACCATAACACCCGTTGGTTAGGAACAAGTGCTTTAATCTCGAAACGATCCGTTTCAGCACCAAAGCTGAACTCATTGATAAAGCCTACTTCTGGTTTTACTTTCAATTCACTGGTCCATACCGCTGTCAGTCCTTCCTCAGTAGTGAGTGCCTCGTATACCTTTGCTATAGGAGCGCGTAATACATTGATGTGTTCTATATTGGCCATTTCTTTTTTCGTTAAAGATAAGCTCCATATGATCCAATTGTAAAGGGGAAACCGGAATTATTTAAGGGGAATTCAAGACAAATTATCAAGGCTTTTCCGGAAGATGCTGATAAAAATATATCGTAATAAGCTTATCTTTATTTGTACCTATTCTAAATAAGCATATATTTGCGGATGCCAGTAAATTTATGACATCCAATACAAACCCTAAAAAGAAAAAACATCCACGATCCTTATTTTACCGGATCTCTGCCTGGCTTCACCTTTGGTTGGGATTGGTAACAGGAATCGTGATGGTGATCGTTTGTGTAACGGGATGCCTTTATGTGTTCATAGATGAAATTCAATCTGTTTTAAATCCGGAAACCAATATTGCGAGACAGGATAAGCCTGTTTTGACGCCTTCCCAGATATCCAATGCAGCCGCGAAGATTTATCCTGATAAAAAGGTGAGTTATGCCACTTACAGACAAGGTAAAGCAATCACCGTCGGACTGGGAGAAGGAAGAAGTGGAAATACTACGCTTTACATCCATCCTTATACCGGGCAACTCATTAAACAAGAGCTGAAAGAAAAAGGGGAGACAGATTTCTTCAGTTTCGTGCTCAGCGGACATCGGTTTTTATGGATGCCCTATCAGATCGGAAGGCCCATCGTGAATTATAGTACCCTGATTTTTGTCATCATACTGATTAGTGGAATTGTATTGTGGTGGCCAAAGAAATGGACCAAAAATACGAGAGAACGAAGCTTTCAGATTAAATGGGGCGCCTCATTTAAACGGGTCAACTATGATTTTCATAATGTATTGGGATTTTATTCGCTGCTGGTGCTGCTTGCGATCGCTTTAACGGGAATGGTCTACGGAATCGAATGGTACAGTAAAGGTTTGTATTGGGTAACTTCAGCAGGCCAAAGCCTCCCGGATTATAAAGATGCAAAATCTGATTCCCTGCAGGCCAATAAGTTCTATACTTCCGCTGCAGCGATGGACCTGGCCTGGAAAAAGGTGATCACTAAAACTCCGGAGGCAAGGGGATTTTACTATGGTTATCCAGATACAACGGATGCAAAGTCGACGATTAATATCTATATCTATCCCACGGTTGGAAAGTATTATGACAACATGAGTTTTGCTTTTGACCGCCATACTTTAAAGGAATTTCCCGCACACCCGGTTTATGATGTGAAGTTTTCAGAAGCGGCTTTGCCGGCGAAAATCAGAAAAATGAATTACGATATCCATGTTGGCTCTATCCTGGGATTACCGGGTAAAATTCTGGCTTTTTTTGGTGCATTGATTGGTGCTTCATTACCCATTACCGGATTTATCATCTGGTGGGGCAAGCGAAAAAAGAAACCAAAAAAGCCAGGTACAGCAGCAGCCAAGCCTGTTGCTAAAAAGACTGTTGTCGTTGAAGAAAGTATCACCTAATTACAAAATAAAACAATGAATAAACTAAAAACACTTGTACTATCGCTGATCCTGATGTTTAGCGTAAATCAATTATTTGCCCATGCCTTGTTTATTAAAACGGCGGCAAATGGTAAAAAAGGAGCCGCTCAGGAAGTGAAAATTTTCTACGGTGAACCCGGAGAGAACCAACCTGAGAAACTGGGCGACTGGTGGTCGGATACAAAAGAATTCAGCCTTTGGCTGATCAATCCTCAGGGAGAAAAAGAACAATTAAAAGTGACGCCAAAGGAAGATCATTTTGTGGCCAGCTTTACTCCGGCAGCAGATGGTGTATATACCTTAAGCATCAGCCATACGGTAAAACAAATCGCAGGTAAAAAGCAATATCAATTTAATGCAGCTGCATTGGTCAGTGTAGGTAAAGCAAATGTGGGCAATACTGCCTTAGCAAATAAAGCTGATTTAGGTGTGTTTGTGGATGCATTGGCCAGCTTAAAAACAGGAAAGGCAATCACATTGAGCAGCCATTTCAAAGCGCAGCCGACAGGGGATGTAGAAGTTTCTGTATTCGCCCCGAAAGGATGGACGAAACAGGTGAAAACAGGTGCTGATGGAAAAACTACTTTTATCCCGGAATGGCCGGGTACTTATCTGCTGGAAGCGGGTAAAAATGAAAAAGTAGAAGGACAGGCATTTGAAAGTATTGAACGCATTGCAACATTGAGTATCGCGGTAAACTAAGCCCTCAATTGAGCTGATGAAAACGGCGGTCACCGATGGTGGCCGCCGTTTTTGTTTTGAATTTGGTGTGGGAATTGCAAGGATATCAACGTCCGGTTAACTGGACAAAGGTTAAAACACAATATAAATACACACACAATGTTAAAAAGTATCATTACAAAAAAGGGAATTTTGTCCTTATTAATCGTTCTCGGAAGTATTTCCAGCACCATGGCTGCTGAAGTTATCAGACTGATGGTAAAGGAAGACAGGGCTTCCTGCACGGGAGTTGCTCCAATGAATTGTCTACAGGTAAAATATAAGAATAGTAAAAACTGGGAGTTGTTTTATAGCGAAATCGAAGGCTTCAAACATCAGGAAGGTTACCGTTATACGCTTTCTGTGATTCGTACTAAAAGAAAGAATGTACCTGCTGATGCGTCCATTTATACCTACAAATTGAAAAAGGTGATCAAAAAGCAGAAAATAGCGGTTAATAATGCCGGAAAAGATCCGCTTGTGGCTGTAGGAAATCAAAAATGGACTTTGGTGAACATGAATGGAAAAGCGGTAGAGGGTGGTAGAATTCACCTGACCTTAGATCCTAAAGTCAATAAGTTTTCCGGTTCCGGAGGATGTAATCGTATCTTCGGTGGTTTCAGCTATGATCAGAAAACAGAGCTGATTACGGTAGGAAATGTAGCTTCCACATTAATGGCTTGTCCGGATGATAAAGTAAATAAATTGGAGCATGAGTTTACAGAGGCATTAAACACCAAAACGTTTAAGGTAGTGAAGAACGGCAATACCATGACTTTCTATAAAGGTGGTGTAAAAGCTTTAGAATTCAGTAATGGAAAAGGTGAGGCGGGGAATGACATCTGGAAGTTTATTGGAAGTCATAAATGGAGACTGATTCAAATGAATGGAGAAACCCAGACGGAATCGCCGGTAACGATCAATTTCAACCTTGCGGAGAAACGTTTCAATGGTAACTCTGGTTGTAACAACTACGTTGGTACTTACCAGGCAGGAAGCAAGACCATTGCTTTTGGACCTGCGGCAAGTACCCGTCGTGCTTGTTTAGATCAGAAATTGAGCGCTTTGGAAAATAAGTTTTTAAGCATATTAGGGACTAAAGATTTTAGTTTTGATGTTGCTGATCAGACTTTAAACCTTTATCAGAACAATCACCTGGTATTGATGTTTGGACTGACCAAATAAGCAATTTTATCATAAAGTATATTTAAGAGGGGGCAGGATTTATTTTGCCCCTCTTTGCGTATTGATAAAAACAGGATCAGGCTTTGGTCATCCAGGTAACCTGCTGGTTTGGCTCATGTTCCTGTCCGATGATGTCCCGGTATAAATCAGGTCTGCGGGCGTTTTTATAACGATGTCCACCGGCTTTCTCCAGCTTATCCGGCGTAATTGAGGCGATAGCAATGTCATTGCCCAGTTCCCGGCATTCTGCAATTACATCACCGTAAGGATCAATAATCATGGAACAGCCGTTCTTAAGCTGATCATCGTCCATTCCTATCGGGTTGGAGAAAATGGCGTAAACGGCATTGTCGTAAGCCCTTGCAGGAAGCCATTTCATCAACCATGCCCTCCCTTTCAGGCCATCAAATTCTGCACGGACAGAAGTAGGATCATTTGCCCTGTTTTCCCACAATTCAGGTGCTACAAAGCCTGCTCCCGGACGGGTAGAAGGGGTACACATTGTGACATGAGGCATAAAAATGATTTGTGCACCAAGCAGGGTGGTTGCCCTGACATTTTCAACAATGTTGTTGTCATAACAAATCAATATGCTGCATGTCCATCCGAAAAGATCAAAAGTGACATATTCATTTCCAGGCTTCAGGTGCGGGTTAATGAAGGGATGCAGTTTTCTGTATTTGGCGATGAGTCCGTTCTGGTCCACAGCTACATAGGCCTTAAAGAGATCATCATTGCTGTCTTTTTCAAACAATCCTGCCAGAACTACAATCTGATGTTCAGCAGCAATTTCTTTTAATTTCTGAATAGAGGGGCCATCGGGAATATATTCTGCATGTTCCAGCATTTCGGCTTTGCTCAGATTTCTGGCGAAAGTATATCCGGTGATGCTGCATTCATGGAAGGAGATAACGTCTGCTCCTGAGGCTGCTGCACGGGCAGAGAGTTCATTGATGCGGTCCAGATTATACGCTTTATCGCCGCTGCGGTTTTCAAATTGTGCGGTTGCAATTTTTAGTGTCTTCATCGTCTTAAATTTTGTTTTAATCAGCCTGTTGCCATAACAGGGGAATATAGGAAAGCAAACGTATTGGAAAATAAGCACTGGAAATTGTACAAAGCCGACAAGCATCAGTCTCTGACAAACCGCTTATAAAAGCGGAGGGAGCTGGACAAGATTTACAGCCAGGCGGTTGGTTTTAAAGATGTACTGACCAGGGCTTAGCCCCACACTTTTCCGGAACTCCCGGATGAGGTGTGCCTGGTCATAATAGCCACTTTCATAGCCGATGTCTGTGAGGCTTTTTTCCGGGGATTTGGTCCGGAACAGCTTTAAAAAGAACTGTAAACGGATCACATTGGAGAAGTTTTTAGGAGAAATTCCGATATTTTCTTTGAATTTTCTTTCCAGTTGTCTTTCACTAACCTGGAGTATTTGATTCAGTTCATGTATCGGGGTTAGGCCATGATGGGCATAAATCAACTCCAGGCTTTGCCGGATCACCGGATCTGTGTCCAGGCAACCGTTTAATTTTTTGGTCAGAAAGTGTTCCAGGATTTCAATGCGCCTCACATTATCTGCTGCATGAAGGACCTGATCTTCCAGCGTTCTGGCTTCAGCGCCCCAGAAATCAGGCAAAGTGCAGATTTCGTCGCTGAGCTCATTGGCGGGAATTCCCAGCAGCAGGTGGCCTCCATGAGGCTGAAAGACCACCACCAGCATTCCGATTTTACCCTGGGACCGGATGCGCCTGAATTTGCTCACCTGCCCGTAGATAAAGCTCCCGGGATGCTCAACAAAAGGATCTCCATAATGAAAAACCATTCCCGAATTACCATCTGGAAAAAAATGATGTTCCGCCAGTTCCGGATGATCACTTTCGATAATGAGAAAGTGTTTGATCATATTGGACAGATGAGGGGAGGGAAAGATTTGCATAGGAGCTGTTGTTAAGCCGGTACGGCTTGTTTGTTATACTTGTTCCTGTACTCTATCGGGGTTAGTCCGGTAATCTTTTTAAACACATCCCGGAAGGCCTTTGTATCCGTATATCCGACATCGAACATCACTTCCGTAATGTTTTTTCTGCTACTTTCAAAGCTTCTTTTTGCCGCTTCAATTTTTACCCTCTGGATGTATTCTACGACGGTATTGTTGGTGGCTTTACTGAATCTCCGTTCAAAGCTTCTTCTGCCCAGGGCAGACATGCCAGCCAGCTGGTCTACAGTGATTTTATCCTGATAATTACTTTCTATAAATTCCTGAACCTTTTTGATCTCGATATCTTCATGGTCTTTCTGGCCCTGGAACATCATAAATGCAGCCTGACTTTCCCTGTCTATATCAATGGCGAAAAACTTGGAAGCCAGAATTGCAGTGTCACGGTCTGTATATTTCTCTACCAGATAGAGCAGTAAATTCCAATAGGAATTGGCTCCGCCACTGGAGTAAATCCGTTGTTCTTCGGTGATGATACTGCCATCAACGAGGGTCACATCAGGAAACATCTCCCGGAATTCCGTTGCATGCAGCCAATGGGTAGAGCATTGCTTTCCTTTAAGCAAACCTGTGGAAGCGAGGAGGAAGGCACCAATACATAGTGAAGCGACTTCAGCCCCTTTATGGTAATGGTCAATGATCCATGGAAGGAAGTCTTTGTTCAGTTCCAGGGCAGTTTTCATATGTCCGCTCAATGCAGGGATAAAGATCAGGTCGGTCTTTTTGACTTCATCAATTAATTTATCCGCGTGGACAGAAAAGAGGCTGTTGTTCAATCTGGTTTCTTTTGATAAACCCACCAGTTGTACATGAAATAAGGCGGGCTTTCCCGAAGATTCCAGAAACTCGTTAACCATCCTGAAGAGATAGCCTGGATCGGCAATAGATTCAATAACCGCTGTTTCAGGAACTAAGATTGAAATATGTTTCATCTGCGCATTCGATTTGATATCAAATATATTGTGTTTTATTGTCGTAAACAACCCCTTTAATTGTCGCTTTTACACAAGGCTTTTTTTTAAGCTTCCTGTTAAGTTTGAATCGTTAATTTATTTTGATCATGATGACATCTATTAACTCCTATCTCACTTTTGCCGGCAACTGCAGGGAGGCGATGACTTTTTACCAGTCCTGCCTGGGTGGAGAACTGAGCTTCCAAACGATTGGAGCATCACCGCTATCGGAAAAAATGCCGGAAAAGATGAAAGGTTATATTTTACATGCGACGCTGACGAATGGACTGATCCGGATTATGGCATCGGATATGGTAGGGAGCGAAGGCTTGTTAAAGGGGAACGCGGTTTCCCTGATGCTCAATTGCAGTACAGAGGCCGAAGCCCGCAGCTGTTACGAACGCCTTGCAGCGGGAGGTACCGCAACCCATCCTTTGGAAGATAGTTTCTGGGGGGCTTTATTCGGCGACCTGAAGGATAAATATGGGAACAATTGGTTGTTACATTTTGATAAAAATCAGCAGTAGGTGGATTAAAGACCTTTTTTTCCTTCCAGCCAGTAAGGTTTCATCCTGATTTGTGCGCCCGGAACTCCGGTGGAGACCAATATGCGGCGCAGGTTTTTGATGGTGTTTGCATTTCCACTCAGGAAGTAGGCCGTGGCAGAATCAGCAGTTTGCAGGTGTTGCCGAAGCCATTCTTCCTGTATCCTTCCCGGAAATGAAGGGATGGTTTGTAAGGGAATGGCCTTCATGCCAATCTTTTCCGGCCAGCCCATTGCTTCTGCTTCACATTCAATCAGGCAATGGATGTTGGTTACTCCGCCCGGCAATTGCTGTTGCATGCCATAGAAAGTGCTCAATGTCGTTTCATCACCCATCATGACCATTCTGGAACTGTTGTCGGGAATGATAAACTTTCCACCGGGGCCAATCAGGAGGAGCTCATCATTTACTTTCAATTCTGAGGCCCAGGTACTTCCGGGGCCCTTGCCATGAAGGTAAAACAGGACATCGGTATATCCTTTTTCCTTGTTCCAGTACATGGGGGTATAGTGCCGGTATTCGGTGTCTGTAACGCGGAACTCGACTTCCTGTGCGGGTTTCCATTCGATACTTCTGAGTGCATCGCCCTGGTACCTTATTCTTTTTAGCTTAGGGGCATAATATTCAACCTCAGTAATCACGGTTTGCTTGTAAGCAGCTTTAAAAGTTTTCTCTGAAAAATCAGCTAACCATTTGGGCATTCTGGGCATATCAAATTCTGTTTATAAAGTTCTGATCATGGTTTTTTAATCTTTGGGCTTATATCCAGGTCTTTTGTGGTTTAAAGAAGGTATTTGTTAATGACCGGAAATGCAATAAAATGAGGTAGAGGTTCATGGTAAGGACCAGGGTATCGAAGATCAGGAAATCCTGGGCATGAGTAATAAATAAATGACAGCAGAACATTCCAATGGAAATGGGCAGCAACCAGACCGCTCCGAAAAGATAGGTCTTCGTGAACAGCAGGAACAATCCGCCAAGAAATTGCGCGATACCAATTACCCAGATGTATCCGCTCTTTTCCCAGATCAGATAAAAGTTGATGAAGTCCTGCCCCAGCTTGAAATCAATATACTCCTGTACATTGATTTTGGTATAGAGTTTTTCCAATCCGTGCGGGATATATACATAAGCAAGTAAAGCCCTTACGAGGTAAGTGAAGATGGTAATGATGCGGTTTTCTGTTTCCATGAATTCATTCAGCGATTTTTGTAAAAGTACCCGGAGCAGAGGCGATGCTGTTTATCAATTCAGGATTTATATTTACGATATCAGGAGTATTTTAGGGTGATTAATTGCTTATCCTTTCCATATCCGTTGAAATATTGCTCGTAAACCAGTTTATTTCCTTTGGTGATGAGTATGCTATGGACTTTATCAAAGGCCGGGTGTTTTACCGAGTCTGTTAGCTGCGATAAAAGACCCTTATCTTTTACATGTGCAAGGGATGGAAAAGTGCCGGATATCAATAAGGCGAAAACGATAAGCTTAATCTTCATATTTAATTTAGTGAAGCAATTTTTTCGAAGACCCTGGCGATTACTTCTGCTCCCGGATCAGGGACGTTTCTCAATACTTCTTCAGAAAGGTAAGAGGAACGGCCAAATTTGGTATTGATGATCGTCTTGGTATGTTCTGCTCCTTGTCGTGCATGCTGGGCAACCAGGCTGGCCGTTTCTCCATTTGCAAGCGATTCAAAGGCAGGTTGTAAGGCATCTATCATGGTACGGTCGCCGGTTTGTGCGCCACCGTAATCCTTTACTTTTTGTAATCCTTCCAATAGCGATTTTCCCAGTTCAGGAGATTTGGTATAGGCCGTTCCGGCAGCAGTAAAGAGGATGGACAATAAGACGCCACTGGAGCCTCCGGCTTCTCTTGCCAGAATCCGGCCAATGCTGAGCAGCAATTTCCCGGTATCATTCAAAGGAAGTCGGTCTATGACTGTTAACAGCCTTCTGCCAGTCAGGGCAAAGGTAGATCCTGCATCACCATCTCCAACTTTAGCATCCAGTCCGTTGATTTCCTTTTCGATGGACACGAGTAGTTGCGCGACTTCGTTGATCAATTGATAAACCTGGTCATTAGCCGAAGCTTCGTAAGGAATGGTTTCCGGAAGTTTTGGACTGCTGACTTCGGCAGGTTTTTTAAAGGCTTGTACCTGCCAGGCATTGGGCTCGGCCTCTGCCAGTAAAGCTTTTTCTATTTCCGGGCTCAGTAATAAGACGGATACGGAAAAACCACTCATATTGATCGAAGACATGAGGGCTGCCGGGCCGATCATGTAATCTATTTTTGCGGCTAATTTTGTTTTGCGGAAAGCGTTGACCAGTAAGCTCATTTCAATTGGGCTTACGCTTCCCATATTGTTGAAGATCATGGCATAACGGCCATGTATATCCGGTAAATTTGCTTCGAGTTTTTCCATAGCAAGGGCCATCAGCTGATCTGCTTTTGCATAAGGAATGACTTCTATACCTGGTTCTCCATGAATTCCCAATCCTAGTTCTACCTGGTCATCATTTAACCGGGAGCTGGTTTCTTGTCCTAAGTGCTGGCACTCTGTTAAAGAAAGGCCAATAGAGGCGGTTTTGTCAATCACCTGTTGTGCAATGGCAGCGATTTCTTCCAGTGATTTTCCTTCTTCAGCAAGCTGTCCTGCAATCTTATGTACAAACAGGGTTCCTGCCAGTCCTCTTTTCTTTACGTCTTTGCCCAGGGCGATATCGTCATCTACGGTTACTGTTTTTACTTCGTATCCCAGGGCACGTGCCTGTTCTGCTGCCAGACCGAAATTGAGGCGGTCGCCGGTATAGTTTTTTATAATTAACAAACAGCCTTTTGGTCCTGTAGCTGCAAGGATGGCCGATAATACCGCATCCACAGTTGGGGAAGCAAAGATATCGCCACATACTGCTGCGGTTAACATGCCTTTACCTACAAAACCGGCATGTGCGGGTTCATGACCTGAGCCGCCGCCAGAGATGACCGCAACCTTTGATTTATCCCAGTCTTTACGGATCACCACCCTAACTTCAGGGAAGGAGTCCAGTCTTGCCAGTTTTGGATTGGTTAATAATCCTTCTATCGCTTCGTTTACAATCTGATCAGTTTCATTAATGAAGAATTTCATGCTTTATTTTTTTTCTCAATATAGTTATTTGGTGTACTTTCCTGATGTATTTTGAAAAAATATGACTTTTTGTGAAAAATAATTTGACGCTTAGGTCAGGGCTCTTTAAAATTAGTTTAGTTTTGCCGCCCATTAGATACCTGCCCATATTCCCCGATGCTAAAGAAGCTACAGAAGATCATAAGAAAATTCAAAAATAAGCCAGATAACGATTACGAGTCTATGCCGGAAACAGGTGGAAGTATCCATCACTGGCGACACCTTAAAGATGAACAGCTCTATACAGATAATGACTATGCGCTGGCGAGTCTTGAAAATGGATTTGATCTGGATGCCTCAGGATTTACACCTCAGAAAACGCGGGAAGAAAAAACAATTTATCATTGCTACTGGTATGGGGTTATAGGACGTAAACAGGCCTTTTCTATCAAATCATTCCTCTGTACCCAGGACCTGGGGAAGTGTCGGGTAGTTCTTTGGCTTGATCAGGACAATGGATTTGAAAATCATGATCAGAACCCCCTGTTAAAAGCAATTCTGCCTTTCATAGAAGTCAGATCTTATGATCCGTTTCTGGAGATGAAAGATACGCCATGGAAAAACAAAAAGAACCTGGTGGCTGAGTCTCAAAATTTAGCAAAACGATCAGATGCCTTCCGGTTTTTAGTGCTTTTTAAATATGGTGGGGTATACTTTGATCTGGACGTGATGTTTCTTAAAGATTTCGGTACGCTTCGTGATTCAGAATTTTGTTACGCATGGGAATCACAACCCTTTGCCAATAGCGCTTTACTGAGGTTGAACCGTCAAAGCTTAATTTCGACCTATATCATGCATAAAAGCATAGAAAAACATACGGTCTTACCCTGGGTGATTTTGAATTATTCGGATGTACTCCTGAAAGACTTATATGTTTTTCCATGTGCTCTTTTTGATCCAATATGGCAGGGAGGAAAACTGGAGAACAGCCCGCTTGCCGATTTTCCGGATTTCTTTAAACCTTTTGACCGGGAGTTTATCAATAAATCTGACATAGATTCTTATCAGAAATTTTTTCCAGGATGCTATGCTTACCACTGGCATAACCAATGGAAAGCAGATGAAGTTGAAAATTCATTTTTTGGCATCTTTGAAAATGAATTTAATGAGCAGCTGATGATCCCTTCAGCTGCTTCCGAACTACTCGTATTTTAAGGCATCTATCGCATTCGCTTTTGCCACTTTGAAGGTTTGTAAACTCACGGTTAATACCGAAATAAAAAGAGAGATCAAGCCTGCAATCAGGAAGGGCCAGATCGCGATGTCTATTTTGTAATCGTATTTACTGAGCCAGTTTTTCGCAAAAATATAGGCCAGTGGAAAGGCGATCATATTAGAGAAGATCACGAGTTTAATGAAATCTTTATTCAGCAGGATCAGTATGTTTTTCAAATCGGCACCAAGTACTTTTCTGATGCTGATTTCTTTGTTTCGCTGTTCGGCCATATATAAAGCGAGACCCAGCAACCCAAGGCAGGAGATCAGGATGGCAAAGCCACCGAAAATATTAGACAGGGCACTGAGCAGTTTCTCATTTCTGAGTTGTTCTTCCATCCCCTGGCTAATGAATTTGAGTTCGGCCGGGTACGCCGGGTTGATGCGGTTGCTGATGGTCCTGATGAGCTGTACAGATTTATTCAGAGGTTTTGAAGGATCGAGTCTTAACAACAATATCCGGCTTTTTGCAGGGTTAAAATAAAATAAGGTTGGTTTTGGTTTTTGCCCAATAGCTTCGTTGGAATAATCTTTTACCACGCCAATGATGGTCAGTGGCGGATTGTCTCCCCAGGTAATATTTGTGCCAACCGGATTTTTAAGTCCCATTGTTTTTACGGCCTGTTCATTGACCATCACAGAAGTAGCGGTGTCTGCCACAAATTCAGGGCTGAAATCCCTGCCAGCAAGGAGTCCGCCGCCTATGGTATTGGTGAATTCGTATCCTGTACTTCTGTAATCGATGACAGAATTGTCGTTCGCCGCTTTTCCAGGCCAGCTGATTGCTCCGGTGATGCTTCCTCCTTCCGTAAAAGTAGACGCAAACTCTGTTGCAGATACAATCGCGCCAGCTTTCTTTAATGTTGTTTTAAAAAGCTCAAGTTTCCCCGCTTTTGCCCATTCTCCCTCGATATCCAGTTGTACCAGACCATCTCGCTCAAAGCCAAGAGGTTTGTTTTTCATGAATTGAATCTGTGTGTAAATTATAATTGCACAGATGATCATGCCTACCGAAAGGCTAAATTGTACAATCACCAGGACTTTTCGGATAGACATGGAAGATCCACCGGTTCCCTTAAAACCCTTCAAAACTTTTGTCGGACTGAAAGAGGATAAATAGAAAGCAGGATAGCTGCCTGCGAGAAGTCCGGTGATGGAGACCATGGCTACCAATGTGGTCCAGAACAGATAGGAATGGTAATTGATCTGAATCTGGATGTCGAGCAGGTTGTTGAAATAAGGAAGGAAAATTTCTAAGAGCACAAAAGCGATCAACATGGCTGCAAAGGACAACAGCAGGGATTCCAGGATAAATTGCCCCATCAGGTTGAACCTTGAAGAGCCCATCGCTTTGCGGATACCCACTTCCCTGGCACGTTTTTCAGAACGGGCAGTGGAGAGGTTCATGTAATTGATGCTGGCAATCAGCAAGACGCAAAAGGCAAGAAAAGCAAAGAGTTTAACCTGATCTATTCTTCCGCCGGTTGTTTTTCCATTCTCAAATTCATCGTAAAGATGGAGTTTGGAATAAGGAAAGAGAAAGGCTTCAAGGTCTGTATCTTTTTCCTTTGAGAAAATCAGCTTTCTTACTGCAGCATCTGCGGCGGCAAAAGTCTGTTTGTCCTTTAGTTTGATGATGGTCATACAGGTGATCGTTCCCCAGCCATTTTCTTTTTCTGAAGGGTTTTCCTGCTCGAAAAGGGCCCAGGTTTGCAGGATATCAAACTGAATACTTTGATTTTTTGGAAGGTCTTCGATAACCGCCGCAACTTTTAATGGTTTACGGTTATCCCACATCACGCTTTGTCCGATGGGATTTTCGTTTCCAAAGAGTCTTTTTGCAGTGGAGGAAGTCAGGAGGATGGAGTTGGGGTCTTTTAACGCAGAGCCGGCATCTCCATAAATGAACTGGTAGTCAAATATTTTTAAAAAGGAAGGGTCAACGGTAAGCCCTTTCAGTTTGAAATTGTTTTCCTTATGGCTAAAGAGCTTGTCGGGCGTTGCCATTGCAATCCTGGCGGCGTTTTCAATGCCAGGGATGGTCTGTAAAGCGGTGGCGGCAAGTTTATTGGGCGTGGCTATGGTAGTATTGAGCTTTCCGTTGATTTTCAGGTTAAGCCTGGTGAAATAAGTTCTGTCGACATCCGCAAACTGTTTGTCGTAACTCCATTCATAACCCACATATAACAATAACATCAGCGAGCAAGCCAATCCAACGGCCAGACCGCCTATGTTAATTAAGGTAAATCCTTTACTTCTCCAAAGGTTTCTTAATGCAATTTTTAAGTTTATCCTGAACATGTGGTGTTTTTTTCTGGGTTTTGCGAATTGTATGCCATCTTTGTTTTCATGTTTGAGAACTTGATTTATTTGCGCCTAGAACGGTTTATAGCAATTCTCCTGTTCGGAAATGGACAGTAGCGGTGTACATAAACGCACAGCCTGGTTAAAGCCGCCTCATGCTTTCGTCATCGTCTGGTAAGCTGAGCTATTGGCAATACCAGAGCAGGACTGCGCTTTTCCTATGTGGTTGTGTCGCGGTCATAAATTTTCTAAGCGATTGGTTTTGGTTTGATGATACTGAGTACGAGTGCTGCAATTAAGGAACCGACCAGCAGAATGGAGGCAAGCAGGGAAATGCGTTCTCCCCAATAGTAGGATTTTGGTTCGAACTTAAATATCAGTTCATGTTTTCCTGCAGGCAATACCGCTGCCCTTAAAATGTAATTTGCCCTAAAGTAGGGTATTTCCTGCTGATCCACATAAGCCTTCCAGCCTTTGCTATACCATATTTCCGCAAACACGGCTATTGCCGCTTTGTTCGATTGATAGCGGTACACTAAATTGTCCGGGTGGTAACTGATCAGTTTAATTTCCGATTGCGGATCGAAGCCCGGCTTTTGCTGGTCGACCTGGGATTGAAAATCCTGATGAACAAAAACATCTTTCTTTGGGTCGAAGCTGGTGATGGCGTTCATTTCCTCTTCTGCATTTTTGACAAAATGTACCTGCGGGACGAACCAGGCATTTCCACTGGCCGTAGGCCTTTGGATGGCCTTCTCTGATAAACCTCTGGCGGTATCAGGAACAATCAGGTATTTTGTGTTGAGCATATCCAGGACAGGCTCGTTTATGGTTTTATTGAATTGCCTGTCCAGCATTTCCTGGTATCGCTGAAGTCTGGCAGAATGGCGGCCGCCGATAGATTTATGGAATATGGATGGGGTTGCATCACCCAGCGGATTGGAACGGGAAAGGTCAAACACCCGGTAGTCCAGACTTTTATCGGTTTGGATCAGCTTATCTACGGATCTGGGTTCAAATTGTGAGGCCATCATATCGGCATCTACGAAACTACGGTCGTTCAGGTATCTTTTGTCAATTCCCCAGACATCTGTCAGGATGACCAACGTCAGGACCATGAAGCCGGTCTGCTGACCGATCTTCTTTTTTAAAATCAACCAGATTAAACCTGCCGCAATCAATACGAAAGCCAAAGACCTGAAGGCATCTGCCCTGGCCACTGAAATGCGGTCTTTGATCAATGCATTTCCGATTTCATTTGCGAAGACCGGACTCCCGCTCACCTCATTGAGCTTTTGAATGAGCTGTGGATGCGCTGATGAGGTAAAGCTGAAAAACAGGGTAGGAATGAGCAGGAACAATACTAAAAAGCCAGCCACGATATAGATAGATTTCAATAAGTTTTTTTGCGTTATCCGGGGATCTTCTTCTCCGTCGGTCGCTTTTTTTAGTGCCAGAAAACCGAGAATAGGGAGGAGCAGGCAGGGGATGATCAGGGTGAATTCTACAGACCGGAACTTATTGTATAGTGGAACGTAATCGAAAAAAAGATCTGAAATGAGTGGAAAGTGTTTGCCAAAAGATAAAAACATAAACAGAAAGGAGGCAGATAAGACCCACCATTTCATTTTATCGTTTAACATAAACAGACCAAAAACGCCTAGAAAGCAAACGATAGCGCCAATGTACCACGGACCGGAAGTAGTAGATTTCTCTCCCCAATAACTGGGTAATTGTTTGACAAAATCTTCGGCCTGATCTTGTGGTTGTCCGTTTTTTATCAGGGTTTTTACCACTTCAGATCCTTTAACGGGAATTTGCGTAGCGGTAGAACCACCATAAGCATCGGGAATCAGAAAAGTGATCATTTCACCTACGCCCTGGCTCCAGTAATAGGCGTATTCTTTATCAAGACCATCTTGTATGGGCTGATTTGCTTTGCTAAGGTTGGCCTTTCCACGGATAGATTCTTTTCCATACTCGTAGGTGGTCCATAAGGTTCCGGCATTTACACCGATAGCGATAACCGCTGCGGCTGCCAGATAAGAAATAGATTTGAAAAAGCTTTGCGTAGTTTTAGACTGAATGGCATGGTATAGTTCGAAGCCGATCAGGATCAATATCGCAATGAGCAGGTAGTAGGTCATTTGGATGTGGTTCGCCCTGATTTCTATAGCCAGGAAAAGAGCCGTTAGGGAGGCACCGAGCAAATGTTTACCCTGTAAAGTGAGGATGATTCCGGCAAGAATAGGTGCGAAAAATGCAATGGCGAATGCCTGGTTGGCATGTCCTGCCTCAATCAAAATAAAGTTAAAGGAGGAGAATGCAAAGGCAATTGCTGCCCCTGCGGCCAGCCATGGCCTCAGGCCTAAAACACAAAAAAGAAGATATGCACCGGCTAGATACAAGAAGATAGTGTCTACCGGATTGGGGAAAACAGCTTTGAAAAAGTTAACGACATAACTGCTGACATTAGATGGGTATTGAACCCAGATCTGGAAAGCCGGCATTCCGCCAAACATGGAGTTTGTCCATAGTGGTCCTTTACCCGTCTCCGCTTTTACCTTCATAATCTCTTTTGACATCGCCTGTGCTTCTACGACATCGCCTTGATAAAGGACTTTATCCTGAAGTACAGGACTGAGATAGATGAAACTGATGGCGAGAAAGAGGACAAGGATGAGCAGGTGAAGGTGGTTTCTTTGTAGCCAGTTTTTCATAATGGGTGTCCAATTGATTTCTTTTTTATTACCGCAATAATACAAAAATTAAAAACTGTGTTTCAATGGAGACATTTGCTGATCCTTTTTCGCAGATATAATTTGTATTTTAGTGGCTCCCGGATATTACTCATCGGCAGAGAATAATTATGACAGCGCTTGAACAGTATGTGAGTTCCTACTTCGGAGTTGCGGAAGCAGCCGAATTAGCCGTGATCAGTTCTTTATTTAAGCCGGAAACGATTAAAAAAGGCGATTATTTCCTATTGACCGGGAAAGCTTCCGATAGGTTAAGTTTTGTTCAGACTGGTATTTTAAGGATCTTCCTGGCGACAGAAAACAAGGAAGTTACGCAATGGATCTCTACGAAAGGATATTTCGTAACCGACCTCTCCGGATTCATCTTTGAAAAACCTGCCCGCTGGACGATTCAGGCATTGACAGATACGGATTTATTTACCATTAAAAGAGAAGATTACAAAAGGATAGGCGTTCTTGTGCCCAAATGGCATGAACTGGAAAAATTGTTCATTGCGAGTTGTTTTACCACTTTGGAGGACCGGATTTTTACCCATCTTTCTATGACTGCCGAAGAACGGTATGAGCTGTTTTTTGAACACAATAAAAGTCTTTTCAACCAGGTTCCATTACAATATATTGCTTCAATGCTGGGGATGACCCCGGAGACACTTAGTCGCATCAGAAAGAAATAAATGTTCTTGATTTTTGTCAAGTGGAAGCTGATGCCTCCTTCAGACCTTTGTCTTGTTCGCAACGCAGGAAATTAAACTGTTGCTTGCTGATCATTTAATTAATCAAATTGTAAAGATGACAAAGGAAATTAAAACAGAAATCTTAATCAATGCAAGACCGGAAAGTATATGGGAAATATTAACCGCATTTGATCAATACCCTAATTGGAACCCCTTTATCAAGTCGATCAGCGGGGATCAAACAGTTGGAACTAAGCTAGTGGTGAGGGTTGAACCACCAGAAGCAAAAGGCATGACTTTCAGACCAAGGGTCCTCGCATTTGAGCCCAATAAAGAATTTCGGTGGATTGGACATTTACTGTTCTCCGGGCTTTTTGATGGGGAGCATAAATTTGAACTTATTGATCATGGAAATGGGACTACGACTTTCATTCAAAGCGAAAACTTCAAAGGTATCCTGGTTTCACTTTTTGCGAAACAACTGGACAACAATACCAAACGGGGCTTTATGGAGATGAATGTGAAGCTGAAAGCGCGGGCAGAAAGGAGTTGATGGTTTTAACGGCCCGATCCTGAACTCCTGTTAAAATTTGTTAAATCAGTCCTGGAAATTCTGTTTTTTAGTTCTTCCCGAATATTTTTGGGAAACACACATGATATGAACCTGATACCGGGTTCGATTTTATAATGAAACCACCATAAGCATACCGCTTACAGAAAGCAATGATTATGCTTATGGTAGCTTCATAACCGCTAAAAAACAATTATATTCTGATGAAAAACAAGAAACAGATGAAATGGACTTTTTTGATGGTAGCGCTTGTCATTTTTGCATGGGGATGTAAGAAAGATAATGCGGATGATACTACCGTTTATAACTGGAAACGCGACCTCTACAGGGGGGCAATTACAAAGGAAGGCCCGGCGTTGGTTGGCTCTTCAGAGATTACGATCGGCACTAATGCTGTTTATGTCAGCAGTGATTATGTTTTTCTGACGGAACGTCAAAAGAATAAACAAAAAGATAGTATTTACAGGACAAGTGGGAGGATGTTCGCTTACAAATACGAAAAAATAAAGACCAAATAAAACCAGGGATAGGAGTTTGTCGGTTTTGTTCTATTTTATCTTATGGAAGATGATTAACTTCAACTAAAGATAAAATGAAATGATTACAGCTGATTTTATACTCCTCCTGACGGCAACATTAACCGCCCTGACAGGCGGGCTCTTCTATGCTTTTTCCTGTGCAGTGAATCCCGGTTTAGCTAAACTATCCGACGAAGGATATTTGGCTGCCATGCAATCTATTAATAAGGAAATACAGAATCTTTTGTTCCTGAGCAGTTTTATGGGAACGCTGTTGCTTTTGCCCTTCAGCACCTGGTTACAGTTCAGGGCAGGGGTAACGGATAGCTTCTGGTTATTACTGGCAGCAACATTCGTTTATACGATAGGTGTATTTGGATTAACTATGTTTGGGAATGTCCCTTTAAATCAGGCACTAGACCGGTTCAGCTTATCATCAGCTTCTGCCAAAGAGATGACCATACAAAGAGAAAGATTTGAAATTCCCTGGAACAGGTTCCACCGCATCCGTACAGTGGCTTCGGTTTTGACGGTGGTCCTGGTGGTTGTTGCGCTGTTGTACCGTAGTGGAATCAGCGGGTAAAAGAAATGCCTATGCAGGTTTGCATAGGCGTTTTTTATTTATTTGCTGGCCTGTTTGGTATTTCGGGCCTGGTATCGTTTATAAGAAATCAGGGCTAAAAGGAAGACTACAGCAATGGTAATATATACCCATGATGGGATGGGAACAGGATCACCCTGTGCATAAGAGTGTAAACCCGTCAGGTAATAATTTACACCGAAATAGGTCATGATAATGGTCGAAAAGCTCAATAATGACAGGAGGTTAAATAAATACTTGCTCTTTAATTTAGGAATCAGACGTATGTGCATGACAAATGCATAAACGATCACCGATATGAAAGCCCATGTTTCTTTCGGGTCCCAGCTCCAGTAACGTCCCCAGCTTTCATTGGCCCATATTCCTCCTAAAAAGGTACCTATGGTCAATAAAAATAATCCTACCGTTAACGACATTTCATTTACGATCGTAAGCTCCGTTACAGAGGCCTTTACTTTGGCACTGATCTTTTTGCCGTCAATAATGTAAAGCACCAATACAACTGTTCCTAACAAGGCGCTGAGGCCAAAGAATCCATAGCTGGAGGTGATGATGGCTACGTGGATCATCAGCCAGTAAGATTTAAGCACCGGTACCAATGGTGTAATCTGTGGATTCATCTGTGATCCTCCATGCGCAAATCCCATTAGGATTACCGCAATAAGACAACCGGCAGCAGGGATAAAGGCATTGCTGTTTCTGTACATCAGCAAACCGGATAAGACGCCGATCCAGCTGATAAACAAGACGGCTTCGTAACCATTACTCCAGGGTTCATGTCCGGAAATGTACCAGCGTGCACCCAGGCCGACTGCCTGAAGTATGGCGGCAACACTGATCAGGATTAAGGTGAAAGTCACCAGCCTGTCCAGCATTTTGGAAGATTTAAAGAGTTTGAAAAATGCCAGCGTCAGGATTACTGTTCCTAATAAAGCATAAGTAATCATGAGGTTCAGGAAGATGTTCCAGGAATTGTAACTCACTTCCCAGTTGATCTTTGACTGTGAGGGTACTACATCTTTCCCGAATTTAAGCTGGATGTCTTTGATGACATTTAAGGCAATATTTGCACCATCCCAGTTTCCGGATTGTGCCGCAGCCTTGATGCTTTTTACATAAGGATCCAATGCGCTGGATACGACCGCTTTATTGGAGGGATCAGAAGGGGGCATGGCAATCCAGGTATTGTTGGTATCGCCGGCAATCGGAAAGATGCGCAGGTACTGGCCATCAACCAATTGCTGCATGGCCTGTAATTTATCATTAAGATCGATGACATCTTTATCATAGCTCCCCTGTTCAGCTGGTTTCTTTGCAAATGATTTCAGGTACTGCTCTTTTAACACAAATTCTAATGCTCCTTCGGGGCTAATGGTCAATAAATTGATCATTGAGGTATAACCCTCTTCATTTGCCTTCACTGCTTTTAGCAGTTCAGGGCCACCTTTCGAGCCAACTTTTATAAAAGGAACATTCATCCAGATAAATGGTGAGCTGGAAACAGAAAGAAAGAACTGATTGGCGCTCAGGTTGTATAAATGATCCTTGCGGTGTAGTTTTCTCAGAATTTCCAGTGCCATGGTATTGATGGGCTCAATTCTTCCGTCTATATTTTGTACCAGCAGGTATCCGAAGCTATCTGCATGGGCTTTATCAATCTTAATGGATGCGGCAAACTCCTGTGCATTTGCATTTTTAGCACTTAAAAGCTTTTGCACATCTGCCATATAATCCTGATCGTGTACATGTTTTGCGGGTTGGTCAGCACTGGCCGGGCCATGGTCATGACCGTCACCTTCGGTATGCACATGGTCATGTTCTGCCTGAGGCATCCCGGCGGCGGGCATAGGTGTTTTTCCATCGGTACCATGCATGTCGATCTTCTGATCAGCCTGCTGACTGAAAGCAGCACCCAGAGGTAAGAACAACAGCAATAAGATCAGGGTTTTTGATTTAGAAAGGGTTTTCAATTGTTCATTTAATTTAGAGAAATGCGTTCCCTTCCAGAATAAAGTCACGAACATACCAAGGAAAAGTAGGGTATAGCCTATGTAAGTTACGTTTGTGCCCCAGTAATCATGATTCACAGAAAGTACGGTTCCCTTTTCGTCATCATCGAAACTCGCCTGAAAGAAGCGGTATCCGGAATGGTCTAAGACATGGTTCATAAAGATTTTATAAGGACGATCGCCGGTTGCTTCCTGGATCATCACATCGGAAGAGTAAGCCGCAGGACTGTTACTTCCCGGGTATTTCTCCATTTTAAAGTCGACCAGTTTAAGCGTAAACGGGGATTTATATATTTTTGATCCGTAGGCTAAAGAGATTCTCAGTCCGCCGATTTCACTTTGGTGCTGGAAGTTGGTCATCCCTTTTCCACCATAAAAGGAAACGGTGTCCTTTGCATTTGAAGTGGTAATCTCCAGTTTTACGAGGTCAGGATCATGTTCATGATTTTTCTTATCTCCTTCAAAATAGGTGATGCGTCCAGGGATAGGCCCTTCGGGAACTACGAATGCCAAAGCACCAATGGTGTATAAACTTCTTAAATTGAAAGCTTGTGGCGCACTATTCCCTTCTACGGTTTTCTTTTCCTGGGTGGCCATCACCATGTAATTCCCCGGATATGGAGAAGTGATTTGCAAGGCGCCATTGGCATCTTCAATGTTAATGGTGCCGGGGGTTGGTTTATTATAGCTCACCAGCATGTTCTGCATCAGCTGAACACTGCCTGAAGGAATGTATTTGTTGACTCTTTTTCCGTTTTCCAATACCACCAGATGGAGGGTTGGCCTGCCTGAAGCTTCACGAACCAGGGAGTCCTGAGCTCTGGCATAAAAGTCGATGACCTTCATCTTTACCCGCTCGCCATTGTAGTCGTATTCGGCTTTAAATGTTTTTTTAAATGGTTTAAGATAGGTTGGGATGTTATTGGAGATTAAAATTGCAGGGACATCATCGTAGGCCAATGCCTGGTCGTCTTTTCCAATCTGTACTTTGAAAAAGGTGGCATCAGAAATGATTTCATCACTGGATTCGCCTTCACGGATGTGCATCGATCCTTCAAAGCTGACATATCTGGTAATGTATCCGCCAATAAAGATGACGATAAACGCAAGGTGAAATACCAATAGCGGCCATTTTTTGCGTTGTGTAAGTTGATACCTTCCAATATTTCCGATGAAGTTAAGGACCAGGATTACCATCACCAGTTCAAACCACCAACAGTTATACACCAATGCTTTGGCTACGGCTGTTCCATAATCGTTTTCCACAAAGGTGGCCATGGCCATGGAAAAAGCATATAACAAGAGCATGGCACCCATCGTACGGGTGGAGAAGAGTATTTTTCCTAAACTTTTAATCATTCTTATTTTTCTTATTCATTTTCAGCGCCTGGCGGAAAGGGGCAAATTGCAAGGCGATGGATTTTCCCTAAACTTCGGCAAAGATGGTTTTGATCGGCCATAAAAATAAGAGGATCTGAATTTATGGCAAAAATAAGACGAAACTACGATGCTTTTTTGATGAAATGGAATTTGATTACTTTCCAGGCGGCATTCATATATTTACAGAATCCACTGCAATCTCTATATCTTCTTTAATAAATATCCATTCCTTATCAAGTAAGCAAATTGGATCGAAATCCTGATCAGCAGCTTGAAAGTCTACGAAGTTTTTAAGGATGAGTTTTGGATCATGCGTCCATTCAAATCGTTGTCGATGTAAATCAATCATAGTTTTGACATCATACCGCGGCAAGAGCTCATGTAAATCCCAAAAATCTTTTTTCCGCCCACCACGTTGAATAACATCAACTTTCATTGCTATTATTTCTTCTACCGTAGCCAATCTTATTCCATCATATTCCATTTCATCCTGAAAAAATGGATCCATGGAATAATAAACATCAAGCTTAATTGCCTGATCAGAACTACTGCCAATCAAATACGATTTTCCCATTCCTGGATTACCTCCAAAATCACCCACAACGTATTCAAAACTGTTACGTAAGTAATGATCAATTGCATCAAAATCAATTGATCTATAAGTTGCATCTGTAAACAGATCAATATCAACTGAAATTCTATGTCCCAGGTGTAGACTTAATGCAGTACCCCCAACTAGTCTGAATTCACGAAATTCATTAGCTTGCATTAATTTAAGTAATATATTTCTTAGTTCATTATTAACCGTATTCCAGTAGAGCATAGCGATATTATTTGTGCTGACTGAATATTGGTAATCTGCTTGAAACAGAGTAGCTTCCGGCAACCTCTTCTACTTTGTCTTTGCCGTAGAAATCGATGATAACTTGTTTTTCTCCGGAGTCTCCCCGTTCAAATATTCTTGTGATAATCGGTTTGTATTGCTTCTCCCAATCAAGTTTATTCATATCTGTGTCCCAAAAAAGAGCTTTACGGAAAAGAGTCAAATCTGGATGTAGCTTAGTCTGTTCTTTCAGTTGCGCTACTTTAATCGCATGATAGGCCTGTAGAAGGAACATAGTGCCTTCTGCTAAACCAAGAGCACGATCTATTTTTAAAGATACTTCGGGAGTAAGGTTACGCTTGCCCTTTGTGATATCGTTAATTGTTTGAGGATACTCTGGCAAAGAAAGTGCAAACGGGCGCTTCTTAAGCTTTCTTTTCTTAAGCTCACGGTCTAATATCAGGCCGGGATGAATACCTTTATATTTTTCCAATGACATTTCCATATACAAATATAAACAAATTTGTTTATAACTGATCTGCTTGTCGTAAAAGCGCAAAGCATTGAAAACAAGAAAGCCCTAGATTTTCTCTAAGGCTTTCTTTGTGCACTCGAAGGGATTCGAACCCCCATCATCAGAACCGGAATCTGACATTCTATCCATTGAACTACGAATGCTGGTTTTTCAAGATTGCAAATCTAGGAAACTATTTCATATAATAAAATGCTTATCATCATCCTTATGATAAATCTCTTAAAAGATCTGTCACCTTTTTTATTTTAGGAGGACACCGGGGCCTATCTTATCCTGTTGGAGAAAGTTGATGCAGTAGAATTCCCCCTGATCATCAGCGTATTTGCTTTTTCAAGATTTTCTTTTGATCTCGTTAAGATCTCGATGACATCAAACTTTACCTGAGCGTCTTTTAATGACGCAATGCTGTCCGATGTAGAAATTTGAATGCTCAAAATATACTTTTCATCGATTTTTTGACTGTGGTCTTTGACCAGCTTGCCATTTAATAAATATAATGCCCTGGGATATGTAGATTTAACGTACTTGTTCCTGATCTCCTGAAGACTAAGGAAATTAAAACTAGCAGGATTTTTTGTCGTGATAAAAATCTTTGAAGATTCTTTGTCAACATCCAGGGATAAAATCTGATTAGCATCGAGATGAATAAATATATTATCTCCTACATAAATATTGTCGACATAGTAGTGAGGTTGACGCTGAACATTAGTGTCGTAAGTTATTTTTATAGAGTCTCTAGCTACTTGATTGCCTGGTTTTACCTGAGCAAAAGTCTTTATGGTGAATAAGCAAATAATAATGGTAAAGTACGGTTTCATAAAAGCGCAGTTAAGTTGTCTTAAATATATGATTTTTTTAGGTCTGAGCATTTGCAACAGGATTTAAACAAGGGTAATCTCCCTGCTTTTACTAAGGAGAATTAGATTCCTGATTCAGGCCGTTCTTCAAAAATAAAAAAGCGCTTTTGCAAAAATGGAACCATGATAGGAAGATCGCTCGCAAAAAAAACATCAATATTGATCAATATTTGAATGGTTTACCTGTAGTGCTATTGTTATTTTGGAGGAATTTAAATAACTCTTTTGTCATCATGATGCTGCAATTTATAAATACAACGAAGCTAATTTTCTTTTTTCTTTTCATTTGCTCTTCTATAGCTTATGCTCAAAAAACAGACATTATTTTAACAGGTGAGGTACTAGGTAGAAATAGTGAAAAAATACTTTTGTCAAAATGCACTCAAGATCCTCATAGCGAGCATATCATAATTCCAGTTAAGGATAAAAAGTTTGAATATAAAGTTTCTTTAGACACTACTGAAGCTTATCAGTTAATTTTCGAAGACGAGTTAGCGGTTGGAACGTGGCTCCCAATAATTTTCTTTCCTGATTCAGTAAACGTAAAGTTTACTTTATTTGATAAGGGAAATACGCAAAAAAACAAAATTGAAGGTGGCAAATTAAATAGTGATTATAATTTGTCTTTAACCCGTGGTTATGAGATTTTTAAAGATAGAATTTCAGCAATCAAGAAAAAAATAAAAATACTCTCAGATGCTGGAAATCTTTATAGTGAAAAATACAAATCCTTAATGGCTGACTTAAGTAAAGCATCCAATGATGATGAGAAACGTTCAATCTACAAGGATCAGGAGGAATTGAGAAAAACGGGATTGGATCGAAGTTTAGAAGGCGCTGCACTTAAATTAGATCAGGACAAGCTTTTGTTGGAACAAATTAAATGGAAATATGAAACTATTCAGAAGAATCCTTCCATTGCATCTTACTTTCTTCTCTTAAAAGATATGAACCTGGCTAAAACAAGTCCGGAGATCGCAATGGAATTTGACAACACCTATCAGGTGTTGTCAAAAAGATTTCCTGCTCATAAGTATACCAGACTCATTAAAAATGAGATGTCTGGTTTTAACCAAATTCGTCCGGGGGGGAAATTTATAGATTTTACGGCTCCTGATTTGAACGGTTCCAAAATCAAGCTGTCAGAGCTGATAAAAAACAAAGTTTCCGTAATTATTCTATGGGGATCCTGGTGCGGGCCATGTATTGCTACCAGTAGAACTATTGTTCCTCTTTACAAAAAATACAACAACAAAGGATTTGCTGTTGTCGGAATAGCCAGAGAATTTAAGAATAACCAGGCGTTGTTATCACGTTTAGACAAGGAATCTTTTAGTTGGCCAAATCTCCTTGAGCTTGATGATGAAAATAACATTTGGAATAAATATGGAATTTCAAATGCAGCAGGAAAGGTTTTATTGGTAGATAAAAAAGGAACAATATTAGCAGTTGACCCTTCGGCACAAATCATCGGGGGCTATCTGGAGAATCATCTCTAATGAATCATTAAATACCTTCCTGATTGCTATGTTTAGATCTGTATGCTGAGGGAGCAAGACGATGGCAAGTATCTGAATTTTTTAGGTCTGAGCACTTACAACAGGATTTAAACATGGTTAATCTCGCTGCTTTTACCAAAGGCAATTATATTCCCTTATAAAGGCATTTTTTCAAAAATAAAAAAGCACTTTTGCAAAAATGAAAGCGGGATGACTGTGCGGGTCATATCATGAGCTGTGTCTTAAGTTCATGGTCCTTTCATAAGGGGTAAATAACAATTGTAATGGTGATGAAAATCATGTAAAGAAAAGAGGCGTTTATGGAAGAAATGATTGTTGAAGAAATCGTAAAGCTCTTAGAGCAGGAAGACAATGCACAATTGAAGATATATTTGGATGACCTGAATATTTCAGATGTGGAGCATTTAATAGACGAACTTCCCCAACACGCAGTCACATTTATTGATACGCTGTCCATCAAAAGGGCCGTAAATGTTTTCAGAATCCTTGACTTTCCTACTCAGGAAAGAATCATTAAAAAACTTCCCGGAAATAAACTTGCAGAGCTGATTAACCTGCTGCCTCCCGATGACCGTACTTCCTTGTTCAGTGAGCTGAAAGGCGATGCCGTAAAGAAGCTGATCATTCTGTTGCCTGCTAAGGACAGGGTGGAAGCGCTCTCTTTGCTGGGTTATGAGGAAGACAGCGTGGGAAGGCTGATGACGCCGGATTATGTTGCAGTAAAGAAAGACTGGACGGTATCCCGCGTACTGGCACACATCAGGCGTTACGGTAAGAACTCT
Organism: Pedobacter steynii; assembly: GCF_900103665.1. GTDB lineage: Bacteria > Bacteroidota > Bacteroidia > Sphingobacteriales > Sphingobacteriaceae > Pedobacter > Pedobacter steynii. Next base: position 729,094 of record NZ_FNGY01000003.1, on the reverse strand, counting down.
GAAACCATTGATGTGATCTATGTGATCGATAAAGATGGAGTCCTGCTGGATGACATCAGGATCAGAGAAATTCTCCTGGCAGATCCGGAAGCTAAAATCGGAGACCTGACAGATCAGCGTCTGATCGCCTTAAAAGCAAATGACCATCAGGAAGAAGCGATTAATATTTTCAGGATGAATAACCGGGTAGCCTTACCCGTAGTAGATGATTATAACGTATTGCTGGGTATTGTAACTGTAGATGATATCCTATGGATTGCAAACGAAGAATATACAGAAGATATGCACAAAATAGGGGGTACTCAGGCATTGGACGAACCCTATCTGGATATGCCGATTTTCGGTTTGTTTAAACGAAGAATAGGTTGGCTGGTGGTACTTTTCCTTGGAGAAATGTTAACCGCTACGGCCATGGGACATTTTGAAGCCGACATTGCGAAAGCAGTAATCCTGGCGATGTTTGTTCCGTTGATCATTTCAAGTGGGGGAAATAGCGGTTCACAGGCTTCTACTTTGATTATTCAGGCCATGGCTTTGGGAGAGATTACGGTGGGCGATTGGTGGAGGGTAATGCGAAGGGAGCTCATTTCGGGGCTGATGCTCGGAATTGTACTTGGCTCTATTGGTTTCCTCAGGATTTTCGTCTGGACCTTCTTTACTCCGATGTATGGACCACATTGGCCCCTGATTGGCGTTACAGTAGGTGTCGCGCTGGTTGGTGTGGTTTTATGGGGATCATTGGCAGGTTCTATGCTTCCGCTGATCTTAAAGAAACTTGGTGCTGACCCTGCAACCTCATCTGCTCCTTTTGTAGCAACCCTGGTTGATGTAACCGGACTGATCATTTACTTCTCAGTTGCAGTGATGTTCCTGACGGGAGTGCTGCTCTAAGCGCCAAAAACAACATAAAAAGAAAGGCCGGATCATCCGGCCTTTCTTTTTATCAGGTAATGTGATTATACGTTGAAACGGAAGTGCATGATGTCTCCATCTTCCACTACATAGGTTTTACCTTCGACACCTAATTTACCGGCATCTTTACAGGCAGCCTCTGAACCCAGGGTTACAAAGTCAATATATTTAATGACCTCAGCGCGGATAAATCCTTTTTCAAAGTCAGTGTGGATCACACCAGCAGCTTGCGGAGCTGTGAATCCTTTAGTGATCGTCCATGCTCTTACTTCCTGAACACCTGCAGTAAAATACGTGTACAGGTCTAATAAACGGTAAGCCGCAACAATCAGCTTGTTTACGCCAGACTCGGTAAGACCAAGGTCCGCTAAAAACTCCTGACGTTCTTCGTAACTTTCCAGTTCCGCAATTTCTGATTCTATTTTAGCAGAGATCACCAATACTTCAGCATTCTCATTTTTTACAGCTTCTTTAACGCGGTCTACATAAGCATTCCCGTTGATCACAGAGTTCTCATCTACGTTGCATACATACATTACCGGTTTTTGAGTTAACAAACCCAGGTCCTGAATGAATTCAAAATCTTCCGCTGCAACAGCTGCAGAACGTGCGGATTTACCTTCTTCAAGATGTACTTTAATCACGCTTAAAATATCGAAAGTTCTTTTGGCATCTTTATCGGTTTTTGCCATTTTCTCCACTTTCTGAATCCGTTTGGTAACGGTATCCAAATCTTTCAGCTGTAATTCAGTATCAATAATTTCTTTATCGCGAATCGGATCAACAGAACCGTCTACGTGGATCACATTTCCATCGTCAAAGCAACGCAATACATGGATAACGGCATTTGTAGCCCTGATATTACCCAAAAACTGGTTTCCTAAACCTTCCCCTTTGGAAGCACCTTTTACCAAACCTGCAATATCCACAATCTCAATGGTATTGGGAACAATACGGTTTGGCTGTACCAGTTCGGCCAATTTAGTCAACCTGTCGTCGGGTACAGTAATTACGCCGATATTAGGTTCGATTGTACAGAAAGGAAAGTTAGCCGCTTGAGCTTTTGCGTTCGATAAACAGTTAAATAAGGTGGATTTTCCAACATTTGGTAAACCAACTATACCACATTGTAATGCCATGAATGATATTTTTATAGTTTTGGCGCAAAGCTACCAATTTTTTAAAAATAATCTTTATGTTTAGGGTATCTAAAAAGTATTTAAAGATTAACACGATCCTTATGGAAGATTTCGAAGAAAAAGAGCCCCTTGAAGCAGAAAATGAAACCCTTATAGTTACTGAAGACATCCGCAGCTATATTTACGAGACGGCAAAATGGGCTAAATTCTTATCCATTATCGGATTTATTTTTTGCGTATTGATCATCATATTCGCATTTTTTATGCCTGCTGTGATTTCATCGATGACCACCATGGGCGGTCAGACGCCTTTATCTCAGGTGGCTCCGGCAGCGATTACCGTGACCTATTTACTCATTGCGCTCATTTATTTTTATCCGAGTTTAATGTTGTTTAAATATGCGACCGCTGCGCAAAAGGCAGTCCTGTTTCTGGATCAGCTGAGCTTAGGTGTGGCGATGAGCAAAATGAAGTCGTTCTTCAAGTTCTGGGGTGTACTTACCATTGTAGTCCTCAGCTTTTATATTGTCGGGATTTTATTCGCTGTTGTAGCGAGTATTGGAGTCAGCTAAGCAATTAAGCCGCTTTCCGATAAACAAGAACAGCCGGCTATTGCCGGCTGTTCTCGTTTTAAAAACAAATAGATTACCGGGCGTTAATTCTTAACCCTGCTTTCTTCATCGGCCGTGCCGGTAGTTCTTGTTCTGGCATTTTTGACTTTCATATTGCCAAATTTGTAGTTCAAAGTCAGGTTAATCTTGCGGCTTTCCCACTGATTTTGCCAATAGGTATCCACATTGCTATAACGCAGCTGGCTCCTGAACTTAGAGGTATCAAAAACATCATTGAGCTTTAAACTAACCGTTGCTTTTTTGTTCATAAATGTTTTTCTGGCAGAAACATTCATTCCATAATACTCCAGCGACCTAAATAATCCGGATACAGAAGGGGAACCGTAATAGAAGGTATAGGCCAGCTGGAGGTCTTTGGGGAGGTTGAAGGTCTGTTCCGTGTTCATCGACCAGTTGAATTTATGGCTGTTATAGCTTCCGCCCTGTACTGCCGATTTTACGTCATCATAGGCAAAAGATACCTCGGTATTGTTGTTCCACCATTTTGTCAGATCAAAAGGGCTTCCGATAGCGAGGTATAGGTTTTGCGCCCTGCCAAGGTTTTCATCTACACTGATGCTTTCCTTGGTCTGGTCGTTTTGATAAATTACAGGAGAGATCACATCTGTACTTTTAGCATAACTAAGCGTAATCACCCGGAAACTTTTGATGTGGTAGTTGAGCTCAATATTGTTGGAAAATGAAGGCAGCAGGAGTGGATTTCCTTTTAAAGCCGTGTAAGGGTCGGAATAGGTCGCAAATGGATTTAAATCTGAGTAGGATGGGCGGTTGATGCGGCGGGCAAAACTTCCCTGAATCTGATGGTTTGCATTGACCTTCCAGGAAGCGAAAAGAGTAGGGAATAGCTGCCAGTATCTACGGTCTATCTTTTCCTGGGTACCGGAAGAAGCTCCTTTTCCAAGTGTTTGCTCTGCCCGCAATCCCGCTTTCAGCTCCAGCTGCTTAAAGGATTGGCTGAAGGATAAATAAAGGGCATTGATGTTCTCCCGGTAAACAAATTGATTGGTGCGCTTGGGATCATTTACCCAATTGGATGTTTTTAGGGAATCGAAACTGACATCACTATTGGTCTTTACCCAGCTGCTTTTATAGCCAGCTTCTGCTTTAAGTGTTTTTGAGAAGGGATGCACATAATCTATTTTAACCGCATAGATGTTCACGTCACCAAATCCTTTGTTTCTGAGATTGATGACTTCTCCGATACGGCTTCCTGCAGCGTCAAAATAACTGTTAAAATATTGCTCAGTTCTGGAATTGTCATAGTTGACCTGATCGAGATCAAAACCAAGTTCTCTGCCTGCAGTGTCTATTTTAAAGCGATAGTTCAGGTTAATCGCATAATTCCCGGCGGTATTGTCCTGTGGGTTTTGAGAATACACACTTCCCATTTGTTGTTTTGCCGCATTGTAATTCACGGAACGGCTCTCACTGTTCGTCGTATAGGGAGCCGCTGAGCCTTTCCATAACACGCCAACGGTATGCCTGTCGTTAATAAAATAATCTGCTCCTGCTGAATAATTACTGCTTTTGGTAATCGGATGCCAGAAATTGAGCTGGTTGAATTGTTCATCTCCAATCTTACGGTTCATGGTTAGCCGGTTAAAGGAATTGTAATAGCCATAACTGAACCGGGCATAGGTGCTGATTTTTCCAATGTTGTAATTCAAATTGGTACCACCATATCCTTTTCCATATTCGCCATATCCTGCGCCGATATTTGCGGTTCCGTTAAAGCCCTGTAGCTTGTTTCTTTTCAACTTGATGTTGATGATTCCGGCAGATCCGGCAGCATCAAAAGAGGAAGGAGGGTTAGAAATCAGTTCCACCTTACTCATCACGGAGCCGGGTAAAGATTTCAGATAGGTACTCAGTTCCAGTCCAGACATATAGCTCATCTTGCCATCTATCATGACATTTACACCGCTTTTGCCCTTGAGGATGATGTTGTCATCTTTATCGAGCTTAATCCCAGGCGCTCTTTTTAACACATCCAATGCATTGTCTCCTGCCGTATTCATCTGCTCTACATTCAGAACCGTACGGTCTGCGAGTTGTTCAATTAAAGGTGTTTTAGCAGTGATCCCTACTTCTTTTAAGGTCTTTACTGAACCGGTTAATTTCAGCGCAGGCAATACCATCGCGATGTTGCCAACGTCAAAAGTTTTACTTTGAGTTCTTTCATAACCTACTGCAATCACTTTAACGAGGTAAGTTCCTGGTTTGATGTTTTCAAATGAAAATACTCCTTTTTCATTGCTCATGCCAAGTCCTGCTCTTGTGGAATCCGGCAACTGTATCAATGCAACGGAGGCAAATTCAACGGCTTTGCCATCTGTTGAGCTAAGAACGCTGCCGCTTAGCTTTGTAGTTTGACTAAAGGCACTGGCCTTGATCAGTAATAAGAAAAAAAAGGGAAAGAAGAATTTTAAATGAGTACGCATGTTTGTTTGAATTGTTTGCTCAAATGGAATCAATATGCGCGGATTCTTAAATTAAATGATCCCAACCCGCCGAAATATTATGCAAACCGTTTGAATCTTGTAAAGCGGTATTCGTCCGCCAAAAGACAGGTCTTGCGTAATTAAGGATGGGGTTGGGATAAGAAAAATAAAAGAAACAATGACTTTGATTAGTTTTATGGCATGAATATAAAAAAGCAGGTGCTCATACATATACTTTGCTGGACGCTTTTGTTGGGTTATTATTCCATAGGCGATATCATCAATAACAATTGGCACGACGGGGTATGGCATTTTGATGTAACTATGAATTTTTTACATATCCTGGAATTTTATATCTGCTACCTCTGGGTATACCCCTGTTATCTCCGCAAATCAAAAGTTCCACAGTTGATTGGCGGGGTTGTGTTCACCATGGTTGTGTTTATTTCTCTACGTTACCTGCTGGAAGAAGTGCTAAACCGACATTTTTTTGGATTTGGTAATTATGGTAAAGATACGACCACCTTTTACTATATCCTGGACAATATATATTACGGGACTTCTTATATCGTCATTGCAGCTGCGGTTTGGAGTACCCAGAATGCCTTCAGAAATGAGAAAATGAACCAGCAGCTCAGAGTGGAAGCCGAAAAAGCGGAACTGTCATTCCTTAAATCTCAGATTAATCCTCATTTTCTATACAATACGCTGAATTATATCTATTCCCTTGCCCTTCCGGTTTCCGATAAACTGGCAGAAGCGGTCATCAGGCTTTCTGACCTGATGCGTTATACCCTGACTGAAAGTCCCGATGGCAAGGTCAGTTTACTGAAAGAAGTCGATTATCTTGAAAGTTATGTGGAGTTATTTCGAATGCGCTTTGACCCGCTTTTCTACGTCAACTTTGAGGTCGAAGGAGTTACTGAGCAGCAGCGTATGGCGCCATTGTTACTCATCTCTTTTTTAGAAAATGCCTTTAAGCATGGGGTGCTGAACGATCCGGATCATCCGGTCCGAATACAGATTAAAGTGATCCGGCAGGAGCTGAAGGTGACCCTTTTTAATAAGATTAACCAGAACCAGAAAGATCATTCCAGTGGGATTGGTTTGATGAATGTACAGCGAAGATTGTATCTGATTTATCCGGGTAAACATGATTTGGAAATACAGAATGATGGGAAATCCTACCAGGTCAACCTGAGAATTGAACTGTAGTTATTCTCTATATTTAATGAATATTTTACCATTACAAAAAAATAACCAATGATTCGTTGTATTGCCGTTGATGACGAGGCTTACGCCTCAGAGATACTAGCCACGCATATTCGTAAATTGCCATTTTTGGAACTGATTGCAACAACGACCAATGCATTTGAAGCGCTGACGATGGTGCAGGAGGGTAAAGTGGACCTGGTCTTTCTGGACATACAGATGCCTGAATTGACGGGAATTCAATTTTTGAAGATCTGCGGACATAAATGTAAAGTTATTCTCACCACCGCTTATCCTGAATATGCATTGGATGGATTTGAACACAATGTGATTGATTACCTCCTGAAACCCATCTCTTTTGAACGTTTCTATAAAGCGGTTCAAAAAGCAGAACTTTTATTTCATCCGCCTGTTCCGGTTGCAGACGCTGAAAATATCGCCTTACTTCAGATGCCAACTGCGGGAACGGATTACATGTTTATCAAAGGAGAAAGCAAGAATAAGTTTATCAAAGTCAGTTATGATGACATTCTGTATATCGAAGGATTGAAAAACTATATCTCTGTTTTTACTGCTGAGGAACGCATCATCACTTATTTAACGTTAAGGGAAATGGAACTTTACCTGCCTAAAAGCAGGTTCTACCGTGTTCACAAATCTTACATTGTGGCTATAGATAAAATCCGGATGATAGATGGCAACTCCATCTTTATTAAAGAGAACATCATTCCGGTAGGTGAAACCTATAGGGAAGAGTTTTTTAAAGTAATCCGCGAAACAAAATAGCTGATTTTAAGTGTATACAGGGGTTTTGTTTTCAATGGTATGCTTGAAGCTTTTTATTTCTTTCTTTAATAAGCCTTCCAGATAAGGGTTCATGAGTTTAGCGAGGCCAATGCCTACACCACCTGCAGGAGGACGGTAGGAAAGGGTTACTTTTAAAACGGTACTCTGCCCATCAGGCCCAGGTGTAAACTCTACTTTTCCTACATGATGGATCAAAGCCCCTGCAGAGGATTGCCAGCCGATGAAATGCCCGGGTTCGTCCTTTACGATTTCTGCATCCCAGTCAATAGAGAATAAACTGCCCATGACATTGGATTTCCAGTGGGATAGATTTTCATCGATTACCTTGACGTCTAATAAATGCCTGATGCTTCCCGGAAGGTTATTCAGGTTTCGCCAATAGGTATAGACCTCTGAAGCTGGTTTTTCAATCACAAATTCACCTCTGATGTTTACTGCACGGGGCCTTTTGGCATCTATACCCAGCTGTTCATATAGCAGACACCTTCCTGTAGCCGCACGGTAAGCCATGTAGGCACCGTATAAAAACTTAACCTTAGATGGTTTTCTTAATCCCCAGCTAATCAAAGCGCCACTCAAAAACATGGAAACCATCCGTTCCGACCATCCAATGTTTTCATACTGGTGCTTCTCAATAGAGAACCTGCCAGACCTTAGTTTCAGGTGTGTGTTCATATCGTTAGTTTGTATTTAATTGCCTTTCCGATTAGTGTGACCGCATGATGGTCCAGTTTCCCCCAGAGCTGCTCCCAGCTGCCATCGGCTTCTTCTCTCAATTGCGTGATGGTATTGCCCGACAGGTCGCAGATAAAGTATGGAGCTCCATCGCTGGTCTCATCTGGTTTTACCGTAATTTGAGTATCTGTCCCATCTAAAGTAACCATGATCTCAAATTCATCCGGATGTAAGTTTTTCATCTTTGGCTGATTTAGTTTGCAGATATAACAACAAACAAAGTCGCATTGTGTTTGTGTTTAAATCAGCATGGCGCCAAAATCATTTAGTTTAATGACAAAAGAAATGAATTTCCGATGGCTAATATGTTGCAATTTTAAAACTCAAATGCTAACCACAAACGAACCTTTATTGTATGAAGAAGTTATCAATGCCTTTATTGTTTTCCTTTTTGCTAACCACAGGTGGGTTTGCACAAAAGGCACCCGCACCATTTGGTGCAATCCCAAACAAAAACCAACTGGCCTGGCAGGACATGGAATATTATATGTTCATCCATTTCGGGCCCAATACTTTTACCGATAAAGAATGGGGACATGGGGATGAAGATCCTAAAATCTTTAACCCTAAAAAACTGGATGCCCGTCAGTGGGCACGCACGGCTAAAGCAGCTGGGATGAAAGCCATTATCATTACCGCGAAACATCACGATGGTTTTTGCCTGTTCCCAAGTAAGTACAGCACGCATACCGTAAGGGAAAGTGCTTGGAAAGACGGGAAAGGAGATGTTTTGAAAGAACTTTCTGCCGCCTGTAAAGAATATGGGTTGAAGTTTGGCGTCTACTTATCGCCATGGGACCGCAACCATCCCAAGTATGGTACGCCAGAATACAATCAGATCTTTGCCAATACCCTGAAAGAAGTACATACCCAGTATGGACCTGTTTTTGAACAATGGTTTGATGGCGCCAAAGGCGCCAATGAGAAAGATCAGGCCTATGACTTTAAGTTGTTTAACAGCGTGGTCCGCACCCATAATCCACAAGCAGTGATTTTCAGTGATATTGGTCCTGATGTCCGCTGGATGGGAAATGAAAGAGGTATTGCCGGAGAAACCAATTGGGCAACATTGAATACAGACGGATTTGGTGTAGGAGCTGCGGCGCCTGCATCGGCAGTGTTGAACACCGGAAATGAAAATGGTAAATACTGGATTCCTGCAGAGGTAGATGTGTCCATCAGACCAGGATGGTTTTACAGTGCTTCAACAGACGATAAAGTGAAAACTCTGGAAGAGCTGATGTCTATTTATGAAAGTTCAGTAGGCCGCAACAGTAACCTGTTGTTAAACGTTCCGGTAGACCGCGATGGCTTAATTCATCCAACCGATTCCACACGGTTAATGGAATTTAGAAAAGCCATTGATGCAAGCTTTAAAACGAACCTTGCGAAGGGAAAAAAAGTACTGGCCAGTAATACAAGAACAGGGAAACAGTTCCTTGCGCAAAACCTGACGGATGGAAAGACCAATACTTACTGGGCAACATCAGATCAGGTAAAAACAGCGACTTTAACGATAGACCTTGGAAAGGCAACTGAATTGAACCGTATCGTTCTTCAGGAATACATTGCCCTGGGGCAACGCATCAAATCCTTCTCTGTGGAATATCTGAATGGTAAAGAATTTAAACCTTTATTAACGCAAACTACGATAGGTCATAAAAGGATCCTTTCTTTTGCAACGATAAAAACGACTAAGATCAGAATCAATGTACTGGAGGCAAATGCCTGTCCGGTGCTGTCGGAAATAGCAGTGTATAAGGCACCGGACTTATAGGCATTGCAACAAATACATAGATGTATCAAGATGTTGATATATCTATGTATCTATGAGTCTTTAAATCTCTGAGATCGCCGATTGTAAATGATTCACTTTTTTCTGATAGGCCCAGTAAAACACAATCGGGTAGACGAAAAGGTTGAATAAAGTATTGGTAATCAATCCCCCAATCACAACAATCGCTAAAGGTTTGGAGGCTTCAGAACCTATTCCCGTAGATAAAGCTGCGGGCATAAGACCAATGGCAGCCATCAGCGCGGTCATGATTACCGGACGCATTCTACTCGCTACACCATCTTTGATCGCATCTGCAAAGCTCCATTCCGGCCGATGTTTCAGCTCCGTAATGTTGCTCTTAAATCTGGTGATCAGGATCACCCCGTTCTGTACGCAAATCCCAAACAAGGCAATGAAACCAATCCCGGCAGAGATGTTAAAATTAATTCCCGTAGCCAGGATTGCCAGCATTCCGCCCACCATTGCAAAAGGTACATTGTTCAGTACGAGTAAGGAATCTTTGATGTTTCCAAATAATACAAACAGGATAAAGAAGATCAGGAGCAAGCTGATGGGAACGGCTTGTGATAACCTGCTGGTTGCCCTTTGCTGATTTTCAAAATCTCCTGCCCATTCCATTTTATATTCTTTAGGTAATTTGATCTCTGCTTTTACTTTAGCCTGAGCTTCGGCAATTACACTGCCCATGTCTCTTCCCCTGATGGAGAATTTAATGGCCCCATACCGCTGGTGCTTATCGCGGTAGATCATGCTTGGTCCGGTGATCTTTCTGATACTGGCAATCTCTCCCAATGGAACCTTTGCACCGGCAAGGGTCGGGATCCTGAGTTTGGCGATAGAACTTTCATCTTTTCTGAAATCTTCCGGATAACGGATGATCAGGTCGAACTTCCTTTCTCCTTCATAAATCTGGGTAGCTGCTTTACCGCCGATGGCCATTTCAATCACCGCATTCGCATCGGCAGTGCTCACCCCATATAAAGCCATTTTCTTTTGATCCAGATTGATCTGTAATTCCGGCTGACCAAGATTCCTTAGAATTCCTAAATCTTCGATACCCTCTACCGTTTTCAGGATTTTTTCTATCTTTTTTTCTTCTTTCTCTATGAATTTGAAGTCGTTGCCAAAGAGCTTAACTACAATAGAACCTTTAACGCCTGAAACGGCTTCCTCCACATTGTCCGAGATGGGCTGGGAGAAATTCAGGCTGATGCCCGGAAAGCTTTTTAACTTTTCCTGCATCCGCTCAATCAGCTGTTCTTTGGTCTCCTTTCGCTTCCATTCCTTTTTTGGATAGATGTCTACATGGAATTCCATATTGTAAAAGCCGGTGGCATCGGTCCCATCGTTAGGTCTTCCGGTCTGCGACATCACCTGTTTCACTTCTTCAAAACTTAAAAAGATCTTTCTGATGTCATTGGACAGTTTTTTTGTTTCATCCAGCGAGATGCTCAATGGACCTGTTGCCCGCACATAGATCGAGCCTTCATCCAGGGTTGGGAGGAACTCCGTTCCCAGGAATTTGAAGCTGAACAAGCCGAGCACCAAAACCACCATAGACACTCCGAAAGCCAGTTTCCTGAATTTAAAGCAGGCATCAAAGAAACGAATTACATGTTTGGTCAGGAATTCCAAAAAGATGTTGTGTTTCTCTCTTACATTTTTCCGCAACAAGACACTTGCCATCGCCGGCACGAGAGTAAAGGTGAGGAGCAGAGCGCCCAATAGGGCAAAGCTCAACGTCCAGGCCAGGGGAGAGAACATTTTTCCTTCTACCTTTTCAAAAGTAAAGATGGGCAGCAATCCGGTGATGATGATCAGCTTGGCGAAGAAAATTCCCTTTCCGTTTTCTAAGCATGCCTTTTTGATCAGTCCGAGTTTACTTAGTCCATTGAATTTCTCCATGCCTACTTTTTTGGCTTTATGGTCAAGGGCCACAAATATGCCCTCGACCATGACCACCGCCCCATCGATAATAATTCCAAAGTCAATCGCTCCCATGGAGAGCAGATTGGCCGACATGCCCTTCAGTTTTAGGCAGATGAATGCAAAAAGCAGTGCCAGTGGAATAATGATGGATACAATTAATGTCGTACGCCAGTCGGCCATAAACAGGAATACAATCAGGGTCACGAAAATGATCCCTTCCATCATATTGCCCATCACGGTATGTGTGGCATAGTTGACCAGGTCTTCCCGGTCGTAAAAAGGATTGATCTTTACATCGGGTGGTAAAATGGTTTCATTTACCTCCTTGATCTTTTCCTTAAGTTTACTGATCACCTCGCTTGGATTTTCTCCTTTGCGCATGACCACGATCCCTTCCACCACATCGGGATCGTGATCGCGGCCTACCTGTCCTAATCTCGGTAGGGCCGACTCTGCGACATCTGCAATGGTTTTAACGTATACCGGAGTACCGTTAAAGTTATCCACTACCACATTTCTGATTTCATCAATATTGTTCAGGATTCCGATTCCGCGGACCACATAGGCCTGTCCGCTTTGTACAATCACATCTCCGCCGACATTGATGTTGCTTTTGGAGACAGCTTCAAATAATTCTGCTGCGCTCACACCATATTGGATGGCTTTCTGAGGATCCACGGTGATCTGGTAGGTCTTTACCTCTCCCCCAAAACTCACTACATCCGCAATGCCGGGCACAGACAAGAGCTCCCGCTGGATCACCCAGTCCTGCAGGGTTTTTAACTCTCTGACCGATTTCTTGTCACTGCTCAAAGTATACCTGAAGATCTCTCCTGTGGGCCCATAGGGTGGCTGTACCTCCGGCTTTAGGCCCTCAGGTAAATCTGCTTCAGCAATATGATTGTTCACCTGGACTCTTGCAGCAGCATAGTCTACATCGTCCTCAAAAGTGATTTTGACAATAGATAACCCGAATAAGGAAGAAGAACGGATGCTGGTTTTTTTTTCAGTTGGGTTCATGGCAATTTCCAAAGGTCTGCTCACAAACTTTTCCACTTCTTCGGCACTTCGGCCCGGCCATTGGGTGATAATGGTAATATTGGTATTGGTTACATCCGGAAAAGCCTCAATCGTGGTATGCTTAAAACTGAGATATCCTGCCAGGATTAAAATAAAAGTGGCAAAGAATATGAAGTATTTATTTTTTAGGGAGAAGCCGATGACGGTCTTAATGAATTTATTCATTACAGCTGTTTTTTGTGAAGATGTACCGGTTAATTTTTAAGGCTCTCGTATAAGAATACCTGTTTGGACGCCACAATGCGGTCGCCGGCTTTTAGCCCTTTACTGATATAGGCTTTATCTACCGTTTTGCGGCCAATCTCTACTTCCTGGATGCGAACCTTTTTTGCGGCATCGACCACGAGCACATAGCTTTTGTTTTCATCAAAGATGATGCCCCTGGAGTTAACAACAGGAAGGTCGATGCCGGATTTTGCAGAGATGAGCACGGTGGCCATCATTCCTGGTTTTAACAGGTAACCCGGATTGGCAATGCTCACTCTCGCATTCATCACTTTACTCTCATTGTCGATCATGTTGTACACTTTATCAATCTTTCCTTTGAAAACTTTTTCAGGGTAGGAGAGGATAGAAATGCTCACTTCATCACCTTCTTTTATTCTGGAAATGTCTGATTCGTAAATGTTAATCATAGCCCAGACCGAAGAAAGGTCTGCAACAGTAAAGAGGTTTTTGTTGTTGTCCGGACGCAATTGCATGTTGGAGGTCACATTTTTCTCAATGATAAACCCTGTTAATGGGGATTTGATGGTGTAATTACCATTGTTGTTCCCGCCATTCAGTTTTAATGTCGCCTTAGCACGTCTATCTTCTGCCTGTTTGATCAACAGATCGTTTTTGGCTTCTTCCAGTTCTCTGCCCGAAGAGAGGCCGCTTTTATACAATTCTTGAATTTGTTTGACGTTTCTTTCTGCGTTCCTGAGTTCGGCAGCTGCGCTGATCACCTCTTTATCAAATCCGGCCATTTCTGTGCTGCCCATCGTGGCGAGCACTTGTCCGGTGTTTACTTTATCACCTAGTTTTACCGGAACATTGCGAACGGTACCACTTACCATGGGAAAGATCTCTGCTTTACGTTCTTCATCGGCAGTGATTTTTGCCGAAAAGCTCAGGTCAGTTCTGTTATTGGCTTGTTGTACGGTATCAATCAGCAGCCTGTTGATTAAAGAATCCGTAACGGCAAATTTCTCCGCTACGGGAGCTTCTTTAGAGCTGGTGCAGCTTTGGCCGAGGATAACCAATCCGATCAGGGAGAGTTTGCTGATGTTTTTTAGGAGGGTTTGCATGTTACTTATTTAAAAATGTTAGCACCGGTGACGTAATTGATTTCTTCTTTGGCATTCATTCGCTCGTATTTCAGTTGATTCAGTTGCAGGGTACTTTCTTTATAAGAATCATAGAAATCGATAAACTCTACCAGGCTGATGTTCCTGCTTCGGAAGTTTTTGTTGACCTCAGTAATGAGTTTTGTAAAGTCCTGACTAAAATTCCGATCCATACCCTGATAGAGGGCTTCAGTTCTGAGGGCTGATTTATAGCTGTTGTAGACCTCATTTTCCAGGGTTGCTTCCTGTTGTTTCAGGCTTACATTTCCTGCAGTAATGGCAATCTTTGCTTTTTTGATTTCCCCTTGATTTCTGTTAAATAAAGGAAGCGGAACTTTGATGCCCAGGCCGGTATAATGATTTGGTGCGCTGCCTTGCAGGTCGTAAGTCAGAGAAACTTCCATATCGGGAACTGCCATTGCTTTTTGCAGGCTTAGGTTGTGTTCTGCCTGAATAACGCTGGTTTTTGCCAGCTGAAGATCGGCCCGATTGGCTCTTGCCATTTCCAGAAGCTGCAGGTAAGGTTGTTTTTGCAGGGAATAGTCTTGTTCTTCCTCCGCAGGAGCAGTTAAAGACAAAGGTGTGTTGGCCTTGATATTGGTCATTAGTTTCAAGGTCGTTTCTGTGTCCTCAATTTCATTGAGCAGGCTGGTGTATTCTCCTTTTAGGTGATAGACAAGTGATTTGATCCTGATGATGTCCTTTAAAGCAACATTGCCCATTTTGAGTTGTTGTTCGGAAGCGGCCAGCAGTTGTTCCAGTGATTTGATTTGTTGCTGGTAAACGATGGCGGATTGCTGAGCATAATAAGCTTTATAAAAATTGCTTCTCAATTGAAAACGCAGACTGCGCATAAGGTCGAAGTAAGCATATTCGCTTAGTTTGATCCCCGTATTGGCCAGCTGAATGTTTTTATTCCGCTTTCCGGCCAGTTTAATGAGTTGTGAAATTTGTACGTTGTATTGTCCTGAGGGTAAAGAATTCTGGAAGAATTTCTTCGTGACCGGATTGTACAGCTGGTTTTCATAGCTGATTTCCGGGTTGTCAAAAAGTTTTGCGGTAATGGCATCTGCTTTTGCCTGTTCAGTCTGGTATTGCTGCGCGATCAGCTCATAGTTTCCTGCTATAAACATTTTCTCTGCTTCAGGCAGACTGAGTTTCAGGCTGTCCTGCGCGCTGCCCGCCATACCAAGTCCGAGTAAAAGAATGCCGGTCAGAATTAATTGTCTTTTCATCTCCGGCAAATCTATCCGGAGCGAATTAAACCCGAATTAAAGGGAAGTTAAAATGGGATTAAAATTTAGGGAAACTGATTTTAAAGCTGGTTCCTGCTCCCTTTTTTGACGTTACACTGAGATTTCCTTTAAAAAGACTGATGATTTTATGGGCCATATATAGGCCCATTCCGTTACCCTGGTGTCTGCTTTCAGTCGCCGCGCTGTAAAAGGGCTTAAAAATATCTTCCTGTTTATCTTTAGAAATTCCCGGCCCCTGATCGGTAATGGAAACATGAATAAACTCGGCTTGTATATCCAGGGAGCAATGAACATCCTGATCATCAGAAAATTTAAAGGCATTGGAGATGATGTTGTTCAATGCAATGGTCAATAGGGTAGGGTTGGCCTGTATGAGGAGCGCTGCAGGATCCTCCGGCATATTCAGGATGTCTACGATGAGCTTACCTTTTGGCCTCTGGTTCCATTCCTCAGCGAGGATCCAGAGTGTTTCATCTATTCTGATGTCCTGCAACTGAGGGGCACCAAATTCAAGGTCTGCCTGAGCGAGGCTAACCAGGCCGGTGATGATCTTGTCCATCTTTTCCGCATCTTCCATCACCGAAGCCAATGCTTTTTGATAATCCGTAATTTGTCGTTCCTGTGATAAGGCGATTTCTGCGCCGATCATCATTCTGGTAATCGGGGTCCTGAGTTCATGCGAAGCATTGGCCACAAAGGTTTTTTGCAATACAAAAGCTTGTTCGAGATGTTCCATCAGGTTATTGAAATTCTGTGCAAGCAGGTTGATTTCATCTTTATTCTTCCCTTCCTGAACCCTGAAATGAAGATTGCTGGATTTGATCTGTTTCACCTCTTTAATGAAAAGATCCAGCGGTTTCAATATTTTCTTGGCAATCCACCTTCCGGAGAGTAGCAGTCCGATAAAGATGACGACAAATATCATCACCATGATTTTTTGCAGTTTGTCTATCCGGGAATAAGTACTTTGGTCGATGGCAGAAGCAAGAATCACAAAATCCCCCTGATTGTCTTTATAGAAGATTCCCACCACCTGTCTCTTTCCATCAAGAAACTGCATTTTTTTCTGCCTTCTGACTTTATTAATGGTCTCGTTGCTCCAGTACTGCTGATCGTCCCCAATGAATGTAGCGCTGTTTTTTGCGTTATAAATACGGATCACTTCTCCGTTTAAAGTTTCCAGGTATTGATTTCTGACGGTATTGAGGGAGTCCGCGGAGATCTCATCCGCTTCCAGGTACAGTTTTGCAGTCACCATGGTCCGGTCTGTTAAACGGTCAAAGAAATCGGCCTCCAGAAATTTGATGAAGGTGAAATATACCGCACATAAGACACCAAGCAGGGTTAAAGTGCTGATCAGGGTGAAGTATAAGGAAAGGCGGTTTTTAAGTTTCATCAATTGAATTTGGCTAAAGCATTATTTCAAAATATAGCCCATCCCAATTTTGGTATGGATCAGTTTTCTGGAAAAACCCTTTTCGATTTTGTTTCTGAGAAAGTTAACATATACGTCGATTACATTGGTGCCGGTATCAAAGCTGATGTCCCAGGCATTCTCCGCAATGTATTGCCGGGAGAGCAGGCGGTTTGGGTTACGGAGGAACAATTCCAGCAAGGTATGTTCTTTGGCTGTCAGTTCGATGAGGATTCCTGCCCTTTTTACTTCCTTGCTATAGGTATTCAGGCTGATGTCGTCAAAGCTGAGCAGGTGATCGGTTTTGTCTTTTCCGGTTGCTACATGTTGCCTGCGCAATAAAGCTTCAATTCTGGCCAGCAGTTCTTTGAAATGAAAGGGTTTAACGAGGTAGTCGTCGGCTCCGGAATTCAGACCGGTTACTTTATCGTCGATAGAACCCAATGCGGTAAGCATAAGGATCGGTAAATCTTTATTCCCGCTGCGGAGCGATTTACAAACGGCAATCCCGTTCATACCAGGCATCATCACGTCCAGGATGACCAGGTTGAAATCTGTTTCTTTGAAAGTTTGAAGGGCCTCTTCTCCATTGGAGACAATGGTGACGAGGTATCCTTGTTCTTCCAGTCCGGTTTTAACAAGCCCGGCTATTTTAAGGTCGTCTTCTGCTAACCCAATTTTAAACATAGCTGAAAATGGTTATTGTTGAAGCCGTAAAGGTAATTTAAAAGTTGTTCTCCTTATCTGTCAGGTTATCAATTACTTTGTTAATATAATCTTAATCTTTCTTTCGTATAAAAAAGTGTACCTTTGCAAAAATTGTTTCCCTGGAGCATCTGTGGCGCTTAAAATTATGCTGCTTTTCAAAGACAATAATTGCCATTAAACACATTTATGAAGAAGATTGTTGACTACAGAAAACTATTGGGTGTACAAAAGGATACCGAATTAAAAGAATTGAAGACCATTTACAGGAATTTGATGAAAGATTGGCATCCTGATAAATTCCAGGATAGTGAAGAGGCCAAAGTGGAGGCAGAAGTTAAAAGTAAGGAAATCATTGAAGCTTATCACTTTTTGGTAAGTATTGCTCCTGAAACTTTAGAGCTTTCTATTGAGGAGTATACTCAAACTACTGCCACTTGCGGAATTGCGGATTATTCCTGGGCTGGCTTAGTCCTGACCGTTCACTTCCTTGATGGCAGCGCTTATGAATATTTCGGTGTTCCTAAAGCAATCTATGTGAAGCTGGTAAATGCAGATTCTCCAGGTAGATTTGCACGTCGTCATATCTTTACTTCATTCCCATACAGAAATATAGCTAAGTTACAAACTGCATAGACACAGTTTTTAGTTACCTTATATATTTAATTTCCTCAAAAGGGGCTGCAGGCTTTTTGCTTTGCAGCCTTTTTTTTATGCCTTGGTCAATTCAAATCAATTTTAAGGTAAACCCTGCAAATATTAAATCAGCAACGTAACAGGCAATTGGTTTACCCGGCTTTGTTGAAAATCATTCAAAAGCCTTTAGGTAAAAATCCAGAGGCTTTTTTTGAGGGTTAACGTGTGAAGAGCGAAAATATGGTAAACATAAGTCCGCTGATTAACATCAGAAAAAACAAGAATGATTTAAGTTCCTTTGCTTTACGGCCATCTTTTAATACGAGCCGGCTAAAAGGTTCGGATAATAGGATTGCGAGGGCAAACAAAAAGGCAAAGGCTAAAGCCATTTGTGCGCCAATCCCAATGGGGATACGATTATTGGTATTTCCAAAATAACCCAACAGATCGCCTAGAAATAACAAATTCCAAATAAGACCAAAAATAACCACCGCTGACCATTTCAGTGGAAAGCTTCCGCTTGATTGATATTTGATTATTCTGGCCTCAACTTCTGCAGGTAGGGTATCGGAGTTACTCAAAAATCCGGTATCGTTTATTCGCTTTATCAAATCGCGGCTGCCGGAAGTTAAAAAGATGACCTTTTCGCTATATCCACCGACCCGGTGATTAATTTTTATGCCAGTTCCGGAGAATAAGGTGAATGGTTCGATAGAGATCACATCTGAAGGCCTGAAATAAACGTTGCCTAGGATTGATGCATTTAGTTGCAACTCATTTTTATTAACTAACAATTTAGCAAATGGCCATGTGGCCCGGCCAAAACCAATGTTTGCGCCACCGGTTTCTTCGATTTCATACATTATTGCTTATTCATGGGGTTTACCACTAAAATTATTTAAAAGCAATGGAATAACAAAATTACCGGAAGAAATTTCTTTTCCTAACCTTGTTTTGCTATTTTGTTTTTTTACGATCTAACAAGTATTTAAAATGAATGATATCGTCATCAGAAAGCATGAGGTCACAGATCGTGACCGCATTATTGAACTGCTAAAACTGAACATACCCGAATATTTTTCTCCAAATGAAGAAGCTGATCTGATCGTATATTTAGACCATCATGCCGACAATTACTATGTGGTTGAGCTGAACGGTGTAATTTTCGGCTGCGGTGGTTTCAACTTGTCGGAAGATGGAGAAACCGGAAAGTTATCCTGGGATTTCTTTCATCCTGAAAGTCAGGGGAAAGGTCTTGGATCTGCATTAACAAAGTTCAGGATTCAAAAAATAAAAGAAATAGAAGGAGTAAAGACGGTTTCTGTACGAACCTCTCAGCTGGCTTATCAATTCTATGCGAAATTTGGTCTGGAGCTTAGAGAAGTAGTTAAAGATTATTGGGATGAAGGTTTCGACCTGTACAGGTTGGACCGTGATGTAAACTTAGTTTAAAGAAAAAAATGAAGATAGCTGTTCTGATGGCAACTGCCCTGATTGCCCTTATTCCTTTTCATAAAACAATGGCACAAACCGAGAAAAAACAAACGACAGCGAGGTTAAACCACATTGCCGTATACGTTACCGATCTGGAGAAATCCACCGCATTTTACAAAGACGTTTTTGAGTTTATTCAGATTCCTGAACCTTTTCATGATGGCCGGCATACCTGGTTTAGTTTAGGTCCGGCAGGGCAGCTTCATTTGATTCAGGGGGCTAAGGGCAAAGGAAATTTCGATAAAAACGAGCACCTGTGTTTCAGTGTGAGCTCCGTAGAAACTTTTATTGAAAAGATTAAGGCCAAAGAGATCGCTTATGAAAACTGGGCCGGAGCAGCTCAGACTGTGACTTTAAGGGTCGATGGAATCAAACAGATCTATTTCCAGGATCCCGACGGGCATTGGCTGGAAGTGAATGACGACCATAACTAAGCGATCTTCCACCTTTTGTGCGACCATAACCAGTAAGCCGGATGTTCTTTGATCGTTTCCTGAAGCTTATCGGCAAAGGACCTGGTGATCTGATGATCCCGGGTTTCCCTGGCAGCATCTGTAATCAGAGAAAAGTTTACTTCCCAACAGCTGTTGGGCTTTCTTTTCATATCAATGTAAACAACAACAGCATCAGTAGCAATGGAAAGTTTTTCTGCACCATTGAACATATTGGTCGACTGATGAAGGAAGTCAAATTTGGTGTCTTCATTGATCCCCGGAAACTGGTCTGCAATAAAAATAGACATTTGTGGTTGACCTTTCTGTTTCAGTAGGTATCTTAATGCTTGATTTGCCGGGATCAGGCGCATTCCAAAGCGCGTTCTGATGTGCTGAATAAGTTTACCCATTATCGGATTGCTGAGGGGCTTATAAATGGCATTAACGTTAAATGGCAGGTAGGATGGAAGGATATTCAGGTACTCCCAATTCCCATAATGTCCAAGAACAGCAATAATACTCCTGTTTTGCTGATAATATTCAAGCACCATTTCTACATTGGAAAGCGTTACCTTTTTCCGAAGTTCATTCCTGCTGATGGAGAATAATTTCGTGGTTTCAACTACCATAGCGGATAGATGCCGGTAAAAATCTTTAGAAATCTGCTGAATTTCCGTGTATGACTTTGTAGGCAAGGCCCGGGAGAGATTTTGTAAAACGACACTATAGCGATACCTGAAGACCCGGTAAGACAGGAAATAAAGCATTTTTCCAATAGTACCGTTGGCAACCTGAAGCGGGAGTAATCCAAGCAAATAAACCGGAAAGCAAACGGAGAGAAATGAGCAATCGTGCAGGAATTTTTTTAGCGGATTATTCTTCGCAGGGTTCATGGATAATTTTTAATAAATAAGCAATTAAAACAATCACTAACACCATTGCAATGAGCAAGATGCTGAGGATCCAAAAATATGGATTTGCGGTGAGTATTGTCATGATTTTTAATCGTATCATTAGATTTTTTAATTTAAAACATCTTTATTCTTCGGTGAAAATGAATCAGGACGAAATTAATCCATACTTTCAGGTTATAGAAAAGAAATTGACCAGTTGTGGAAATGTATCCACGAACGGGTAGTTTGAAAGGATTTAGTCAGAATCATTTTTCATAATATGGGGCTGGTCTTTGTCTGTAAGACAACAATATTTGCCTTTACCCCTACGACGTAAGAAAATAAATTGCTGATCCTCCCATTTCACGGCAGAGTTATATGAGGAGTATTTCACAAAAATACGGACGTACTTATCACTACTTATAGTGTGGTGGAAAATAAATTTTTATAAACTGCGGCCATGTATTATCTATGGTAATGCTTTGTATCTTTGAGCTAATCTATCTTTATTAAAGAGATAGGAACGCAATATGTCTCACATTTAAACTAAAATCTTATTGGTATGAAAATAATTGCTTTTATAAGCCTGATCATCGGTGCCGGTACCAGTGTATATGGTCAGTCCAATGATTATCCGGTTACAGGTAATCCAACGATATATGACTATTCGCCAATGATTGTATTAAAGAGAAATACAAATATTGGAGGATTCACACAAGGAATCCAGACGGTACTACAGAATGGAACTAACAATTGGTTTTTCGGCGCTTTACATGAGAATAAATGGATTGTGGGCAGAGGAGATTATCAAGATGCGAAGCTTGTTGTTACTTATACCGGAAATGTTGGAATTGGAACTTCCGACCCAACTGAGAAATTATCCGTTAATGGTAAAATTCGCGCTCATGAAATTAAGGTCGAAGTTGTCAACTGGCCGGATTATGTATTTGCTAAATCTTATAAACTCCACAACCTGCAGGAGACTGAAAAGCACATTAAAGAAAAAGGTCATTTGCCAGGAATTCCATCAGCTTTGGAAGTTAAAGAAAATGGGATTGACCTGGGAGATATGAACGCAAAATTGCTACAGAAAATTGAAGAGTTAACCTTGCACCTGATTAAAATGGAAAAGGAAAATAAACAACAACGGGATGATATCAATTTTCTGAAATCAAAACTGAAATAAGATGAGAAAATTAATATTAGTGAGTTTAATAGGGATTGCGCTTTATGCACAACCTTTAAGTGCATTAACGAATAATCATCATGTCGTAAAGGATGGAATGAAAACTGTGGGTCAGGCAGCTCGGATAGAAAATGAAGATTACGTAGGACAGGTGATATTTCATGCCGGTTATGCCATTGGGGATTACATTGAATTTGTTGGGTCTTCCCCGATTAATGCGGGAAGTTCAGGTAATTACGAAATCTCTATTTCTTATACAAGAGGTAACATTGCGACTGCTGCCACCTATTGGGCAAGTGTTGCGCATGCTGGACAGACACTGTGGAGAGAGGTTGGAAGGGTTAATAGCAACGGCTATCACAATGCTGGTTCTTTAGGGCATAATTTTACGGTGGATTGCAATACTGAATCTGGAAATCCACGATTTAGGATAAGAGCAATAAATACGCTCGGTATAATTGCGGATGACATAGGTATTAACATCAGGATCAGGTCAATTAATTTTAATGGCGGGTGGAGGGCTTTGAATCAGGTTGGGAATGATTTAACTGTCAGTAAATTTCTGCCCATGACGAATGATTGGAGTTTATATGTGGGAAATACTTCCAATGTAAATGGGGCTACCGTAGCGATAAAAGTAGTCGAGAATGGGAATGTTGGCATTGGAACAGATAAACCCAACTCAAAACTGGCTGTAAACGGAAATATTCGTGCTCATGAAATTAAGGTTGAAACCGCAAACTGGCCAGACTATGTTTTTGCTAAATCTTATCTGCTTCCGAGTCTGGACGAAACTGAAAGCTATATAAAAGAAAAGGGACATCTTCCTGGTATTCCATCTGCAGTAGAGGTGGCTAAAGAGGGGATTGATTTGGGAGAGATGAATGGAAAGTTACTGAAGAAGATCGAAGAATTGACCCTGCATTTAATAAATGAGCGGAAAGCTAATGCTGAAAATCAAAAAAGATGGAGTGAAGGACTTAAAAAAATGGAGAAAAGAGTTAAAAAACTGGAGAAATACAATCGCTATAAATAAAACCGCAGCATTGGGAAGTGTTGCTGGTACGGAGCAGAACAAAATAATTTTACTACTTTTGTCAGGAAAAAAAACAACTCTATAAAGACCTTGTCATGTAATACAATTAAAATAAACTAGGAATCTACCTCCCCATTTTATGGCGGAGGTGTCGGTCTTGTCTTTTATTTTAATTTTATATCATGAGTATTTCACAAAAATACGGTCGCACTTATCACTACCCTTTTTCTCCGGGAACCAGCAGTGACGACAGAATACAGCATCACTATTGGGAGCAATTAGAAAAGATCCCTGCTTTGATACATACAGAAAAACTGGATGGAGAGAACAATTGTTTGTCCAGAAATGGTGTATTTGCCCGTTCCCATGCAGCGCCTACCACCTCTCCCTGGACAGAAAGTCTCAGAAGGTTCTGGCAGTTGATCAGGAATGACCTGGGCGATCTGGAGATCTTTCTGGAGAACCTGTATGCCGTCCATTCCATAGAATACCGGTCGCTGGAGCATCATTTTTATGTTTTCGGTATCAGGCAGCAGGACCAATGGCTGAGCTGGGAAGAAACCAGATTTTACGCGGCAATGCTGGATTTACCTACAGTTCCGGTGATCGGGATGTTTCAACCCTCAATGGATCCGTCTTCGTTTGAAAAGCAAGTGATACAACTCGCATCTGGCAGAGGGCAGTTGGAGCCTTTTGATGCCTATAACGGAGAACTGGTAACGATGGAGGGAATCGTAACGCGGAATTTAGAAGGCTATCCGGTAGCCGGATTCGCCGATAATGTTTTTAAATATGTAAGAAAAGGGCATGTGAAAACGGACCAGCACTGGACCCGGAACTGGAGACGTGCCCGTCTGAATAATGAAGGAGGTACCCATGTGGACCATTAGTAAAGATAAATCCTGGTTAAACCTGGAAAAAGAGTTTGATTGGGTAAAACGTATGGAGGAAGTGCCTCAGGATAAAATTTACCATGCCGAAGGCAATGTTGCCATACATACGCAAATGGTATTGGCAGCTTTGGAAAATGAACCCGGATTTCAAAAGCTGGGTGCTCAGGAAAAGGAAATCCTATGGGCATCCGCATTACTGCATGATGTAGAGAAATACAGTACCACCGTACTGGAAGAGGATGGAAGCATCAGCTCAAAGGGACATGCTAAAAAAGGGGCGATGAAGGCCAGGCAATTTCTTTACAGGGACCTGCCAGCGCCTTTTTACATCCGGGAACAAATTGTGGCATTGGTGAGGCATCATGGCCTTCCGATCTGGCTTTTTGAAAAACCGGACCCCCTGAAAGCATTGATCATGGCAAGCATGGATCTGAATACGGAATGGCTGGCCTTATTGGCCAGAGCAGATATGTTAGGCCGGATTTGTGAGGATCAGGAGGCGATGTTATATCGGATAGACTGCTTTGAAGAGTTCTGCAGGGAGCAGGGGTGTTGGGGACAGGCACGTTCCTTTGTATCGGAAGATGCAAGAATGTATTATCTGCAAAAAGAAAATGCTTATGTCGACTATGTTCCCTTTGATACCCCCCTAATGGAGATGGTGCTGATGAGCGGACTTCCGGGAGCGGGGAAGGATACTTTTATTAAAAAGAATTTTCCGGAAATGGAAGTCATCTCTTTGGATGATATTCGTAGGGAATGGGGAATAAAGCCGACTGATAAATCCGGAAACGGACGCGTGATACAGGAAGCTAAAGAAAGGGCAAGGGTCTTGCTGCGCAAGAAAATAAGTTTTGTCTGGAACGCAACCAATACCACGAGTCAGATGAGGATGCAATTGATTGAGCTCTTCAGTACTTACAAAGCAAAGGTCCGTGTGGTCTATATAGAAAGTCCTTATGCCGATTTATGCCGCCAAAACAGAGGGCGTGAAGCAATTGTGCCGGATCAGGTACTGGAAAAACTGATCAATAAGCTGGAGGTTCCCGCATTGTGGGAGGGGCATACGGTATCTTATTTTACGTAGAACTTTATGGGTTGAAGGAATTTGTTCCTTCAACCTTTTTTATGTTTTATTTTCTTTAAGCTGGTTGATAAAGCCCCTCGGTGTTTCTCCATATTGTTTTCTAAACTCCCTGCTGAAATATTTAGGATCATTAAATCCAACCAGATAAGAGATTTCTGATATGGTATATGCGTTTTGTTCCAAAAGCTGGGCCGCCTTTTTTAAGCGGATAGACTTGATGAAATCATTTACCGACAGGTCTGTAATCGCCCTGATCTTCTTGTATAAAACAGGTTGACTCATGCCTACCTCCGTAGCCAGATCGGGCACAGCAAAACTTTGGTCTGACATGTTTTCCTCGATATATTTTAATACCCTGGTCATAAAGGCCTGATCCATTGATCCGATCACCACATTTTGAGGTTGTAAGGTGACCTGTTGCCCATACTTCTCTCGCATGGCAGATCTGGAGTTCAAAAGGTTTTTTATATTGAGTTCCAGCAATTCCGTACTGAAAGGTTTGGTAACATAAGCATCTGCACCTGTTTCCAATCCGCTTACCTGATGGATGTGGGTAGATCTTGCCGTCAATAAGATCACTGGAATATGACTGGTCCGTTCATCTCCTTTTAACCGCCTGCAGAGTTCTAATCCATCCATTACCGGCATCATGATGTCGCAGATGATCAGGTCAGGAAGGAGTTCAATTGCAGTTTCCCAACCTTTTAATCCATCTTCACTTTCTTTGACCTGATAGCTTTTGCTTAGTAGTCCGGAAATCAACTGTCTGATTTCCGGATTGTCTTCTACTACTAAAATGGTTTCATGGAACTTTGTATTTTTGATTTCTTCTGCCAATGGCGGATCATAGGTGATCAGGGCAGGAACCTGACTTTCCGAGCTGAGGTCGTAGCCGATGGTTTCCATCAGCTCTGCCGGTTTAAAATGAGTTTTCCCTTTTCGTAGTGTTACTGTGAAACAAGTATCTCCGGTTTTTTCTGCTATTGCAGGCTGGCTTTCTATGCCAATCGTTCCACGATGAGATGCTACAATACTTTTGGAAAGGGCAAGGCCAATCCCTGAGCCAATATGACTTGATCCATGTTCATCTACCTGAAAAAAGTCGCTGAATAATTTATTCTGACTTTCATAAGGGATGCCTTTTCCATTGTCTCTTACTTTCAGCACCACAGAATCAGCGCCTTCCAGAATAGAAAGGCTGATCTGACCCTTATCATCACTGAACTTAAAGGCGTTGCTCAATAAATTAAACAATACTTTCTCGAGTTGCCCCTTATCAAAATAGAGCGGAATTGATTCTTGTGTACATTCAAAAGTATACTTAATGTTTCGGCTGATGGCAATATGGTTGAAAGCAAGAAATATCTCCTTGCCGAAACTCACGATATTTTCCCTGCTGACCGTCAATTTTAAATGTCCGGCTTCCGCCTTTCTGAAGTCCATTAATTCAGTGATCAGTCTCATTAAGCGGTCTGCATTATTTTTGATAGGGATGACCTGACGGTAGATTTCCGTATTGTTCTGTGTACTTCTCAATAGGTTCTCTAATGGTCCCAGGATGAGTGTTAAAGGTGTGCGGATCTCATGAGAGATATTGGTAAAGAAGCTCAGCTTCATCTGTTGCAGGTCTACTGATCGTTTTAATAAAGCACGGATCACAATGTAACGAATCGTTAGAAAAAGGATAACTGAAAAAACGAACAGGTATAAACAATATGCCCACCAACTAGCCCATAGTGGGGGAGTAATGCGGATATTGATCGTTGCCATGCCGGCACCGGAAATGCCATCGTTATTGATGCCTTTTACCATGAAAATATAATTCCCCGAAGGGAGGTTGGAATAGGTTGCACTAGGATCAGTCGTATGATTCCATTCTTTTTCGTAGCCCTTCAGTCGGTAAGCATACCTGTTTTTGTCCGATTTAATATAGTTTAACAGGGCAAAGCCAAGTGTAAAATGATTCTGATCATGTGCAAAGGTGATATTTTTAGAGCGGCTGATGTCTTCATCTAAGAGCTGATCGGGTCCATCTACTACAACCGAAAGATTAAAGAGCTTTAGTCCGGTAAAAACAATAGGACTGTGGTAGCTGTTGATCTCTATCTGTTTTGCAAAAAAGGAAGTCAAACCATTATAGCCGCCAAAGAAAAGTTCTCCTTTACTATCTTTAAAATAAGACCTCACGTTGAAGTCATTGCCGGCAAGTCCATCACTTTTGGTATAGGTTCTAAAACTTCCTGTTTCCGGATTTAACTTTGATAAGCCATTATCGGTACTGATCCATAGGCTATGCTCCTCATCTTCAATAATGCCAAGTACATTGTTATTGCATAAACCTTCTCTTTCAGTATAGGTGCTGAAATGATTCGTTTTTGGATCATAGATACTTAATCCACCAAAGTAAGTTCCTATACAAAGCTTTCCTCCTGCAGTTTGAACAATACAATTGATATAATCGGACTGAAGCTTAGTCCGGTCATTCTTATCCTTTAAAAAGACCTGAAATTGTCTGGTCATTAAATTATAACTATGTAGTCCCCCTTGAGTACCAATCCAGAGGTTATGCTCCCGATCTTCAAACAGCACCTGTATGTGTTTATTAAAAAGTTTTTTCTCCAGGGGGCTCTTTTCGGTGTAGGCCCTGCCTTCCCCGGTTTTTCTTTTCAGAAGATTGAGACCCGAATAAGAGCCAATCCAGATGTTACGCTCCGTGTCCTCGCAAATGGCAATGATCTCGGCAGTACTGATGGTATGATTGGTATCCTTTACATTAAGAACCGAATGGAATGTCTTATCTATTGGATTAAAGAGGTTTAGTCCGCCGTGGTGAGTTCCAATGATCAGATTTCCGTTCCTGTCTTTACAAATAGTCTTGATCAGATTGGAAGTCAGTCCTTGCTTACTATCCGGATTGATCTTATAATCTGAATAGGTATTGTTGCTTCGGTTGTAATAGTTTAATCCACCACCTTCTGTTCCTATCCATAAATTATGATGTTTGTCTTCCACAATAGAACTCACGATATTACTGCTGATACTTGGCCGTACTTTACTGTTTTTATAGGTTCGGAACTGGGTAGGGAAGGGATGTACAATATTAACACCTCCGTAAAAGGTCCCTATCCAGATGCTGTTGTTGCGATCTTGAAAAATGCTGTGTATAGAGTTGTGCGTAATGCTTTCTTTTACGTCAGGATTATGCTGGTAATTGACGAATTTTTTACTTGCCGGATCGAAAATGCTCAAGCCTTCCTGAGTGCCTATCCATAACATCCCCCGTTGGTCGGGCATGATTTCGCGGATGTCATTATGGACAAGTGAATTGCTGTTGGCACTGTGTCGATAAACTGAAAAGGAGGCATCAGTATAGTTGAACAGATTTAATCCATTGTCTGTTCCAATCCAGATGTTTTGCTGTGCATCCATAGTAAGGCTGGTAATGTAGTTGGAACTCAGGCTTTCTTTTTTTTGCTGGTCATGTCTGTAAATCTGGTATTGCCCGTTTTTAAGCTCCATCCGGATCAAACCATCACTGGAAGCGAACCACATCTGGTCATTCAGGTCTCTTAATGTAGCATAAATATTGTTGATTCCCGGTTTTGAAGTCTTGTCTTTGAATAGGAAGGTCTTGAATTCATTGGTTTTACGGTTACTAAGTAAATTGACACCGTGTAAGGTTGCTATCCATACATTTCCTTTTTTATCCTGATAGATGTGTTCTATGGCGTTGCTGCTGATTCCATTTTTGCGTTTCTGGTCGACGGTAATGCGAACGAATGCGTCATTTTTTGAATCGTACCTGTTTAAGCCCTTGACCGTTCCTACCCATAAGACCCCTTCGTTGTCGGTTAGAATAGCCGTGATTTCATCGCTGGAAATACTTTTTGGATCGTTGGGGTTGTTTTTATACACTTTAAACTGATACCCATCATACCTGTTTAGTCCATGCTTGGTACCAAACCATATAAATTGCTGATGATCCTGGCTGATGGCCATGACAGAGTTTTGAGAAAGTCCATCCTCCAGCGTCAGGTTACTGAAACGGATGTTTCTCTGAGCAAAGAGACTTATCTGTAATAGCATAAGAAAGGAAAGCAATGACAGACCAAAGCTCCTTTTAATAAATTTCATACTTGTTCCCTCCCTATGGGCTGTTAATATTGGTTTTGCTAAGTTATGAATATCCGATTAATCATCGTTAATCCCTGCTTTTTTCGATTTTTCTACCCTTTCTTTTAGAATATTCATCTTTTTAAAATAAATAATCCTCCAGCTTTGGGACGGACAAAGAGCAAAATGCTGAGGGTGGTAGCCCATCTCCGGAAGCCTCATGTCCTGAACCTAATCAATCAACTAACCAAACCACAAAACCATGCACCAAATTCATTTTTCCGGGCAGTCCCGGGTAGCAAAGCAGCCCCCTCGCTGAGGTCCTGATCAGTACGATACGGACATACACTAAAGATAGCTATATCAGCTATTGAAATAATTTACACCATTGGTTGAGGTTGAAATGCCCCCTTTGCTCTTGCTTGATCGCAATGGTAAAAGGCATGATTTAACCTACACCCCATCATTGATCTCAACAAAAACTTAAAACCAGATATATGAGAGAAAAACTACGCCATTCATTTAGAAATTTGGGATTGGGGCTACTCTGTTTTACAGTGGCAGCTCAACAGGTTGCACATGCCCAATCCCAGGATAGTACTTTCAATAAGAAAGCACTGAATGATTCTGCAAGGAAGGCAGTCAAAAGTTCTTATTCTTTTCAACAACCTGATAGTAAAATTCCGGTCTTGTTCGGTACACAACGTAAAGAACAGGTATTACAATCTCAATCCCTGCTAAGTGGAAATGAATTACTCAGCTTTCCTGTTGCACAGATTGAAGCTTCGTTATATGGTAAATTTCCCGGTTTGTACCTGGTACAATCTTCGGCTAAACCGGGCGAAGATGCACCATCAGCTGCGCTTAGAGGACGTGTTCCTCTGGTATTGGTAGATGGAGTGCCCAGAAATCTGAATAGCATCAATCCGGAGCAGATTGCTTCGGTATCTGTATTGAAAGATGCTCTGGCGACTTCAATATACGGAATGAGAGGCGGAAACGGCGTCGTATTGATTGAAACCAAAAGGGGAGGAATTGCACCAAGAAGGATATCTTTTACCGCCCAGACCGCGATTCAAAAACAATTAAATATCCCGTCCTTT
The DNA here is from genome assembly GCF_900103665.1 of Pedobacter steynii. Lineage (GTDB taxonomy): Bacteria > Bacteroidota > Bacteroidia > Sphingobacteriales > Sphingobacteriaceae > Pedobacter > Pedobacter steynii. The sequence continues at coordinate 698,831 of NZ_FNGY01000003.1, read as the reverse complement.
CTGAATGCCGGAGATTATTCTAGTCTGTTTAATGAGGCATTGGCCAACGATGGAAAACAGCCGGTTTATTCTGCAGATGATATCGCAAAATATAGAAACGGATCTGATCCGGTAAGACATCCGGACGTAGACTGGTACAATACGATAATGAAAGAGAAAGCAGCGCTGCAAAGGTATAACCTGAATTTCTCAGGTGGAAACGAGGTTGCGCGTTATTTTGTGGACCTGGATTACCTGAGCCAGGATGGTTTCTTTGTTTCAGATCCAAATAGAAACAGCTATGAAACAAATAATTCCTTTAAACGCTATGGTTTCAGAACCAATATTGATGCAGATCTGACCAAAAAACTATTGCTGTCACTGAATGTTTTCGGGAGGATCAGAAATGGAAATGAACCAGGCGGGGTAGATGGTTTGTTACTCGGTATGACGGGTACTGACCTCATATATACCAGTTTGTTCCGCACTCCAAACAACGCCTATCCGGTATTAAACCCCGACGGCTCTTTTGGGGGTAACCAGCAGTTTACTAATAACCTGTACGGAATGGTAATCGGATCTGGTTACAGACCTGGTTACAATAGAAATCTTGGGGTAGACCTGAGTTTAAAACAAGACCTGGATATCCTGTTAAAAGGTTTATACATTAAAGGTAAAGGATCATTCAATACCTATTATTCGGAGCTGATCAACAGAAGCAAGTCATTTGCGGTATATGATTATATGCCCAATCCGACAGGCACTCCAATTATTAATAAGTATGGTACGGATGGCTCTCAGAATAACGGCTCCATCCTGGAAGCAACCAACAGACAGATTTATACGGAACTATTTCTTGGCTATGACCATGTGTTTGGAAATCACGAATGGAACGCTTCCCTGAACTATAATAAAGATAGCTTTACCAATAGAACGGACCTGAATCTGGATAATTCTGCCCTTGCAGCAAGGCTACAGTATAACTACAGCAAGAAGTACTTTGTAGAATTGGTATCCTCTTATATGGGATTGAACCGCTATCCAACAAACAAGCAATGGGGATTCTTTCCGGCAGCCGGCTTGGGTTGGGACATCTCAAAAGAAGATTTTCTGAAGTCCTTCAAAGCGTTAAATACCCTTAAACTCCGTGCTACTTATGGGAAAAGTGCAGACAATAGCGGCGCAGGAAACTTTGTATACCGTCAGTCTTATGGCGGTTCAGCTGCCGTTTTTTTCGGAAATCCGGCAACGAGCAATGGCTCGATGATCGAGGGTACCCTGGCTAATCCCAATATTACCTGGGAAAGTGTTAACAAGCTAAATGCCGGACTGGATATCGCAGCTCTGGATAACAAACTGCAATTCTCAGCAGAGTACTACCGCAATTCCTACTCCGACCTTTTACAGCAGCGTGGAACAAATGCAAGTGGCATCCTGGGCAATACAAGACCCAACGAAAATATTGGTAAGAGAACCTATAGTGGGGTTGAACTGATGGCCGGTTACTATGGTAAAACCGGTGATATGAACTGGTTTGTGAATGCCAACGCTTCTATTAGCAAGAGTAAGTTAGATTTTATAGACGAAGTGACCCAGCCTTACAGCTGGATGAGAAGGACAGGGTTACCTGTAGGACAAGCATTCGGAATGGTGGCCGATGGTTTATTTAAAAACCAGGCTGAGATTGACAATAGCGCGAAGGTGGATGGTTATAAAGCTGTTCCCGGCGACATACGCTACAAAGACCTCAACGGCGATGGTGTGATCAATGTTTTTGATGAACAGGCAATTGGCAGCACAAAACCAATGGTTTTCTATGGCCTGACAGCTGGTTTTAATTATAAAGGCTTTGAATTTTCTATGGTATGGAACGGTGTAACCAACAGAAATGTGATGGTCAATGGTCCCGGTACTTATGAATTCCAGTCGATCGGAGTGGGTGGTTACGGACAGGCATTTGCGCATCATCTTGACAGATGGACCCCGGAAACTGCCGCTACAGCCAGCTATCCCCGTTTAACGGTAGGTACGAACATTAATAACCAGCGAAACTCCAGCTTCTGGCTAAAGAACGGCAGTTACCTTCGCCTGAAAAATGTAGAATTCGCTTATTCTCTGCCACAAAGCTGGATCAGCCATATTAAGCTGGACAGGGCAAGGATTTTTATCAACGGAACAAATCTTCTTACGATCACGCCGCTGGAAAGAGTAGATCCTGAAGTCGTAGCCTGGGATTATCCCAATCAACGCGTGTTCAATGTTGGAATTAACCTACAGTTTTAAACCTGAAAATTAAAGTAATGAAGAGCGTAAAAAATATAATCACAGGATTAAGTCTGATGGTCATCCTGGCTTCCTGTTCTAAATCAGTAGAGACTGAACCTCTGGAAAGAATCAGCGAGGACCTGGTCTTCGATAACATAGATAAAAATGCCGACTATGCCAAGCAGTTTCTGAATGGCACTTATTTACAGCTGCCAGACGGTTATAACCGTATCGTTGGTGCTTTTTTAGAAGCTGGAACTGACGATGCCGTATCCTCACAGGATGGCAGCATTGTCGAAGGCTTCAGAACAGGCCTGGTTTCCGGGCAAAATGTACCTGATAATACCTGGTCAAGAAATTATACCGGCATCCGTAGGGCGAACATGTTTTTAAGCAAAATCGATGTGGTACCCACTACCCCGGAGTTAAAAATACAGTGGAAAGCTGAAGCCCGTTTTCTTCGTGCCTATTTCTACTTTGAATTGGTAAAACGCTGGGGCGGAGTGCCTCTGATCGGAGATAAAATATTCGGTTTAAATGACAATGTTAACCTGAGTAGAAATACATCCGATGAGTGTTACAATTATATCCTTTCGGAGATCGAGGCAGTAAAAGACCTGTTGCTTCCGGCTGTAGTGGCTGATCAGAATATAGGAAGAGCGAATAAAGGGGCTGCCCTGGCTCTGAAATCGAGAGTTCTGCTATACCGTGCGAGCCCTTTGTTGAATCCCAATGGTGATATGCAACGTTGGAATGATGCTGCAAATGCAGCTAAAGATGTAATGCTGCTTGGCAATTATACCTTGGGAAGCGATTTTATCGCCTTATTCAATTCCGTGAAAAATTCGGAAATCATCTTTATGAAAGAACAGGCGCAGAGTAAAGAAGTAGAAGTCCAGAACGGTCCGATCGGATATTTTGAAGGGCAGGGTGTAACGAGTCCTTCTCAGAATCTGGTGAATGCTTTTCCAATGAAAAACGGAAAAATGCCTTCGGAAAGTGGTTCTACATATGACCCGGCAAATCCTTACAGCAACAGAGATCCGAGATTTGCAGCCACGATATTTTACAATACTTCAAAATGGCTAAACAGACCGCTGGAAACATTTGATGGGGGGTTGGACAGACCTGGGGGAAGCCGGACCCAAACCAAAACAGGGTATTACCTGAGGAAATTTATGGGCAAGTTTGAAAGTTCAGGAGTTTATAGCAATCAGAATCACCATGTGATCCTGTTTCGCTATGCGGAAATACTGCTCAATTATGCAGAAGCTGTAAATGAAGTAAACGGACCGGTTAAAGAGGTGATGGACGCAATAACCGCGATCAGAAAAAGGGCTGGAATAACTGCCGGAGCAGACAGCAGGTATGGAATTAATCTACTGATCACAAAGGATCAGATGCGCGAGCTCATCAGGAACGAACGCCGGATTGAGATGGCTTTCGAAGAGCAGAGGTTCTGGGACATCAGAAGATGGAAAACTGCCGAACAGGTACTGAATGGTCCGGTAAAAGGAATGCGCATTGTTAAAAATCCTGACGCAACTTTTAGTTATACCATTCTGGATATCGCACCCTCGACTTTCGATGCTTCAAAGAATTACCTTTTCCCGATTCCTTATGCGGAGATCCAGACCAATCCAAACATGACTCAAAATCCAGGATATACTTATTAATTCCCCTAAACAAACATAGAAATAATGAGAAAAATAATTCTTTTATGCTTTATGCTGTGCCTGGGCACGATGGCATTCGCTCAACAAATTGCATTGAGCGGCAAGGTGACCGATAAAGACGGTCAGCCTATTCCACAGGTAACGATCAGAGAAACCGCAAATCCCAAAAATGGAACATTCAGCAATCACAACGGTGCTTTCAGTCTCAACATAAACAGCAATAAGATATCCGTTAGTATGATGGGCTTTGAATCGCAGGTGATTACCATAGGAAATAATCACAAGATTACCATCAAAATGATCGACAATAGTGCTGACATGGATGAAGTCGTAGTGGTTGGTTACGCAAAACAAAAGAAAATCACCAATACCGGAGCTATATCTTCCATTACCGGGAAAGAGTTGCGCCAGAGCCCGGCGGCAAGTATTCAAAACTCACTGGCCGGAAGGTTACCTGGTTTGTTTCAGCAGCAAACCAGCGGACAACCAGGCAAGGATGCTGCAAACATCTATATCCGTGGGATCAGTTCTTATACCACAAATCCAAATCGCCCACTGGTGATTGTGGATGATGTAGAGTTTCAATATGATCAGCTCAACCAGATAGATCCGAATGAAGTCGAAAGTATTTCCATTCTTAAGGACGCTTCTACCACAGCGATATATGGGATAAAGGGGGCAAATGGTGTAATTGTAATCACTACACGAAGGGGGAAAGAAGGCCCCGCAGTCATTACCTTCCGTACAGAAGCGGGTTTACAGATGCCTACTATCTTAAGAAAGTCACTGGGTTCTTATGAAAGTTTGCTATTGTTGAAAGAACAGGCGATCAACGCTAAACAAGATCCTAATGTGGCTTTTCCAGGATTGGTAAGCGACGAGGCTTTAGAACATTTCCGTCTGGGAGATGATCCATTCCGATATCCAAATGTAAATTGGTATGATGAAGTAATGAAGAAAAGTGCAGTCCAGCTGCGCAATAATATCGATATCAATGGTGGAACAAAGAGTCTGCGTTACTTTATTTCCGCAGGATCGATCTATCAGAACGGGATCCTGAAAGACGTAGACCGAAAAGAAGATTTTGACAACAACTACTATTTAAAAAGATACAACATCCGCTCAAATATCGATCTGGACGTTAATAAAAACCTAAGCCTAAAATTAGACTTATCTACCCGGTTCAGTGAAATCAATGAGCCTAATTTACCAGATCCTATGGCAGGAGGCGCATTACCTTTTTGGCGTCGCATCTCTAGCGGATTGCTTGGCCCATGGGTATATCCGGTGCGCAATGCTGATGGAAGTTATGGCGGTAAAAAAGCCGGTTCACTCAATCCTGTTGGAGCATTGGAATACGGTGGATATAAAAGAAGCTATAGCAACGACCTTAATATCAACCTGAGTGCAGATCAAAAGCTGGGTTTTATCACGGAAGGACTATCCATAAAAGGGGTGATTGCCTATACAAATAAATCGCAGTTTAGAAGAGAAATGACCCGGGGACGTTTTCCGGTATACAGTATAATTCCGGAAACAGGGGTATTGGATCCTGTATATCCGGAATTGTTGAGAATCGAGCCATTGGTACGTGGTAGTGGTGACTATGATGCGCCTTTCAGACGTTTAAACCTACAGGCTATCCTGAATTATGGAAGGCAGTTTGGAGACCATAATGTCTATGGATTGGTGCTGTCCAACCGTACCAGCGATATTGATGGTGCCAGGGCCCCTGGTAATTTTCAGGGTTATGCAGGTAGGGTAGGATACAATTTTAAATCCCGCTACCTGATCGAATTTAATGCTGGCTACAATGGTTCCGATCGTTTTAAGGCTAAGAACCGTTTTGGCTTATTTCCTGCAGTATCCGCCGGATGGAACATCAGTGAAGAACCTTTCTTTAAGAAAAATATCCGCGTCATCAATTACCTGAAATTCAGAGGTTCTTATGGCACTGTAGGAAGTGATGAAATCATCGCAAACCGTTATCTGTATGAAGAAGTGTATAATGTCGCAAACAATGGTTATTATTTCGGAGAGACGCCTACCGGTCAGCCCAGAGTAACTCCAGGAACTCTTGGAAATGATGATGTCCGCTGGGAAAAGGAACATAAAATGAATATTGGTCTGGACATGAAGTTGTTTGACAGCAAGCTGGAAGTGACCGCCGATTATTTTGATAACCTGCGTTACGACATTCTTAGTGCAAGGGAAACCGTTCCGCTTTATTCAGGTCTGGATTTGCCCCCAGTGAATAAGGGGAGAGTGAGCAATAAGGGGTTCGAACTGGAACTGAACCACCGCAATCAGATTAACGATCATTTTCAATACTTCATCAGAGCCAATGCTTCTTTTGCAAGGAATAAAATCCTGTTTCGTGATGAACCAGATGGAGTGGCTGCAAACCTGAAAAAAACAGGGCGTCCGGTGGGTCAGTTATTCGGTTATATTTCTGAAGGTTTTTATTATGATGAGGCAGACATCGCCAATAGTCCTAAAGTATTGGGGAAAACCTTATTGCCCGGCGACTTAAAATACAAAGATGTGAATGGAGATGGAGTCATTGATGGCAATGATGTTGCCCCAATTGGAAATCCGGAGATTCCTGAAATTACTTATGGTTTTTCTGCTGGTTTCAGCTATCGCGATTTTGACTTCTCTTTCCTGCTTCAGGGAGCAGGCAGAAGCAGTGTCAGCTCTAATACTTTATTGCAAATCGGAAATGTGAATGGTATACCATCGGCAATTCACCTGAAACGCTGGACGCCAGAAACCAGGGATGTTGCGGAATATCCCCGATTGGGAGGGGTGAGTTTTGACGCATCGACCTTCTGGTTAAGGCCAGCCGACTATATCCGTCTTAAAAACGTAGAATTAGGTTATCACCTGCCAAAATCTTTATCTAAGCGACTCAGATTGATGGATGTGAGGTTTTATGCCAATGGCTTAAACCTATTTACACTTAATAAGTTGAAAATTTATGACGTAGATCCGGAAGTGAAAAGAGGTACGACACAAGCCTATGAGAATTACCCACAGATGAAGATTGTCAATTTTGGAGTTCAGGTAACATTTTAATGCAAAATCATGAAGAAGTTAATTAAATATATGATGGTCACTGTTGGTCTTGGACTGGCAATATGGACCACTGGTTGTAAAAAAGCATCGGATAAAAGTTTCCTTGACCCTACAGATATCGGGCAGATGAACGAAAAAACTGTGTTTGCCGATAGTGCCCTAAGTATTCAGTTTTTAAATTCTGTATATGGAGATTTGAATAAAACCTATTTCATGCAGAATGGAACTACCGGGGCTGGAATATGGGCTTTTTCTGATGCAACAGATGATGGAGAGGCACGCTGGAGCAGCGGCTTCTCACAGGGATATAACACGGCAAATGTGGCGAAGGCTTCCGATAATGACTTTAGCCGTGCCACCTGGAGAGACACTTATCTGTTAATCAGAAGGGTGAATGTCTTTTTGGATAACCTGCCACGTGCACCGCTTTCGGAAGTCAAAAAAACAAGACTTAAAGCGGAATCGAGGTTTCTGAGGGCATTTGCCTATTATCACTTGTTGCGAACTTTTGGTGGGGTTCCATTGCTGGGCGATAAAAAGTATGGGCTGTTGGATGATTTTTTGGTCCCGAGAAATACTTTTACCCAGACCATGGACTACATAGAGAGCGAGCTGAATGCAGTAGTACCAATATTGCCGCTGCAACATTTACCGGAAGACTTTGGTCGTCCGACCAGAGGAGCTGTCCTTGCCATAAAGGCAAAGTTGTTATTGATGGCGGCGAGCCCGCTATATAATGAGTCCAATCCAAATTCAGGCCCGATTAAATCTATTCTCGGATATGACAGTTTCGATGCCAATCGCTGGAAAAAAGCAGCTGACGCGGCCAAAGCAGTAATGGATATGGGACTGTATAGTCTGGTAGAGGATAATACTACAGCTCCGGGATACGGATACTATGATATGGGCATTCAGCGTATGAATTCGGAATATATTTTCCAGATTATGATGCCTCCTGGACGTTTTTATGAAACATATATGTTGCCGGCTTCAAGAGGCGGACAAAATTATGGAAACCCGACACAACAGTTGGTGGACGATTATCCTATGAAAAATGGTAAACTCATTTCTGAATCCGGGTCAGGATATGTTGAAACCAATCCATATGCCAATCGCGACCCGAGGTTCTATTATACTGTTCTATATAACCAGGCACTCTGGCTCGACAGAACAAGTTTAACTAAAAAACCGGTAGACCTATATGCGCTTGCCCCAGGGGACGGAATGAGTACAGCACCCTATAATACGGTTACAGGGTATCTTTGGAGAAGATTCTGTAATGAGAATGCCGGTGGAAACTATGGAGTAACGAGTCAGATTGGACTGGTGGTTTCCAGATATGCGGATATCTTGTTGGGATACGCAGAAGCAACAAATGAATTTCAGGGAGCAGGTCCGGAAGTCTATCAGGCAGTGGAAGCTGTGCGTAAGCGCGCAGGCCTGGTACCCTATGCTTTGAGTACCGGACTGAGCAAAGAACAGATGCGGGAAGTCATCCGTCATGAAAGACGTATTGAATTTGCCAACGAAGAAGGTCATCGCTTTTTTGACATCTTAAGGTGGAAGATCGCAGAGAATCTGATCAATGGCCCGATGGGAGGAATGAGATGGACAAAAACCGGGAGTGCTTTTACCGGAACAAGGATCACTTTTGAGACTAGAAAGTTCAATAGCCCTCAGATGTATTATCAGCCAATTCCACTTCAGGAAGTGAACAAGAATAGCCAGTTACTTCAGAATCCAGGTTGGTAAAAATGAGGATAATCCCACAGTTTTGAATTCGTATCAACCTACCGGCAGACAAAGTTGCCTCAGCGGAGGATTCAATGACACTGTATCATCAGTGAAGGTTAGTTATAATAATTAGGTTAAGTTGGGTTTTCCTTCGTCTGTTGTTTGGTCGCAACAACGAAGGGATTCTTTTTTACCTCCTTCAGAAATGCAACCAATTCATAAATCTATAAATCCTAAAAATTAATCAATGAAAAAAAAACTCTTAATGTTATGTATGACATGTGCGGCAATGCTGCTCTTGTCTTTTGTGAACAAAGTTCATGCACAAATTCAAATCAAGGAATATCAGATCACGAGTACTGATAATAAGGTATTCAATTTAGTTGTTCGCCTTACCGCCAATCAGGGCATACAATCTATTCTCGTGACCGATCCTGGGAATACTTTTTTCGAATGGATAGAACCACTTGATTTTACAATGGGTGGTTATGAAGAAGGCGCTTTCGAAGGAGATGGGAAGTTTAGGATCTATGATAATGGGATTCAACAATATCAGATTTTAATTACCTTGATGATTGATGGAGATGGTTCAGGAGCAGATGGGAAAGGGAACATCACGATTTACCCACTATAAAAAATACATAAATATGGAAACCCGAAACACAATACTGGATAAAGGCAATGTATGGCATGGACTTAGAAAAAGAGGATTGTTTTTTTTATTGATTTTGGGTTTCCATATCACCTATGCACAGAAAGAAATATCAAGGAACTGGCTGACTTCGGAGTTTAAAAAGGGAGTAGACTTTAATGAGATCGACGAATGGAGAACAGCGCAACAAAGGGCTACTTTTCAAAAAATAAATGCACTCCCTGAAAATTTGAAATCGACCTTTATCCAACAGGCAGAAAAAGCGAATGCTTATCAATGGCCTTCCTTACCTGCCAGTCTTTACCTGGATTATAAACATACAGGAACGAGGACAAACTATGAGCAATTGCAATCTGAAAGGCGAAGGAAATTATCCAACCTGGTCATCGGGGAGCTGATCGAAAGAAAAGGACGCTTTATTCCTCAGCTAGTCAATGGCCTTTGGCTGGTATTGGAGGAAAGTACCTGGGTAGCCCCGGCACATATTGTGGTGCAAAAGGAAGGGGCAGATCTTCCTAATCCTGAGGAGGGGTATATTGACCTCAATGCCGGGCGTACCGCAGTAACGGTAGCTATGATTTATCATTTGCTGGCTCCGGAGCTGGGGGCTTATTCGAAAGTGATCAATAAAAGGATCTTGTCTGAACTGGACAAAAGAATTTTTCAGCCTTATATGAAATACAATCATTTCTGGTGGATGGGATTCAAAGGAAACGCGGTTAATAACTGGAACGCATGGGTAAATACCAATTGTATGCATACGGCTTTACTGACGATGCAAAGTCCGGATTCCCTGAACAGATTCACAGAGAAAATTATGCGCAGTACCGATAATTTTCTAAATCAGTATCCCCTGGATGGAGGCTGTGATGAAGGCCCGAGTTATTGGGGAGAAGCGGGAGGAAAACTGATCAGATTGTTAACCTTGTTAAATAGTGCCACTAAGGGGCAGCTCAACTGGGAGGATAAACCATTGATTCATGAGATGGGCAATTATATTTATAAGATGCACATCGCCGATGATTACATGGTGAATTTTGCCGATGCTACGGCACGTTCTACCCCGGATTTTGAAAGCATTTATCAATTTGGAACGCTGTTTAATGATTCGGTTTTAAAGCAATTTGCTGCTTTTCAGTTTAAACAGGAACATCAGGAACTTCCATCCGGAGATGTAACGGATTTTGTGCAGTCGGTAGCCATTTATGCTGACTTATTGAAAATCCCTGCAACCGCAGCTTATCCGAAAGTTTCCTTACTTCCACAATTGCAGGTCCTGACGATGAGGTCAGAAGCCGGAAGCAGCAAGGGGATGTTTGTGGCGATAAAAGGAGGTAACAATGCCGAAAGTCATAACCACAACGATATTGGTAATTTTATCATATGCATGGATGGAAAACCCGCAATTATTGATGTGGGGGTGGGGACCTATACCAGCAAGACCTTTAGTAAACAACGTTATGAGCTCTGGAACCTGCAGTCTCAATGGCACAACTGCCCGGTCATCAATGGCATTCCACAGTCGGACGGAAAAAAATATGCGGCTAAGGATTTTACCTATTCGCATGAACGGGATCATGAAAGCCTGGATTTAGATCTGGCTGCGGCTTATCCTGAAACTGCGGAAGTTAAACAATGGAAACGTAAGCTGGACTTCTATCCGGCTAAAGAAAGTTTAACCTTAACAGAATCTTATCAGCTGAAGAAATTTCAGCAAGCTTCGGTTTTAAATTTTATTACCGCAGTAGCGGTACAACAAAGCCAGGGAGAATTGACTTTCGGCAACACCGGCCTGGCCCTGAAATACGACCCTTCGAAATTTGAGCTAAAGATCACAGAGAAATTGCTCGAAGATCAGCGGCTTAAAAATAGCTGGGGCGAGAAAGTATATCGGGTGGAACTCCGGTTAAAAAGTAAATCATTAAAGGATCAGGTTGTCCTTAAATTCTATAAAAAATAATATTAGCCAATACAACCCACAAAGAAACGATGAAACCATCACGATCTTACAAATCACACAACGATTGTACGGCAAGATCATGATAGCTTCATAACCGCTAAAGAACAAATATATACTGATGAAAAGATTGATGATTGCAGCATTTGGACTTTCAGTTCTGATGAATTTACAGCCGCTCTCTGCACAGCAGAGCAGCACAAAAGAAAAGATAGCCTTACTGCATGGCGCACATAGAGTAGGAAAAAGAACGGATGCAACAATGGAGAAATGGCGGGGCTATGGCCTTGGTCAGTTTATCCATTGGGGCTTGTATGCGATCCCTGGGGGAGCCTGGAACGGAAAACAATACAATGGTGCCGCAGAATGGATCAGGTCCTGGGATGGAATTCCTAAATCTACTTATGATTCCCTGAACTATAGTTTTAACCCAACTGCATTTGATGCTAAAGCATGGGCAAAGACAGCCAAACAAATGGGGGCAAGATATGTGACTTTTACCACCAAACACCATGATGGCTTTTGTCTATGGCCAAGTAAATACACGAAATATACCGTAAAGAATTCCCCTTATAAAAAAGACATCGTAAAGGCGGTAGTGGATGCTTATGATCAGGAAGGAATCGATGTGATCCTGTATTTTTCTGTGATGGACTGGAACCATCCGGATTGGCGTTATGACATCAAAACTAAAGAAGACAGCATCGCTTTTGAGCGCTTTAAAAAATTCACCCGCAACCAGCTGATCGAATTGCTGACCAATTATCCTACGGTTAAAGGCTTGTGGTTTGATGGCACCTGGGATAAATCCTGGGTGAAACAAGCGGCTTTTGCGGATGAACTGGAAACGGAAATGCGTCGGCTTCGTCCGGGTCTCATTATTGGCAGCAGGTTCAGGGCAGACGAGAATGGAAAACGTCATTTTGATTCCAATGGTGTATTGATGGGCGACTACGAACAGGGATGGGAGCGGAAAATACCATCTAAAATCGAAGATGTTCATGGCAACGATTGGGATTGTGTGATGACGGTTCCTGAAAATCAATGGGGATATAACGCGGCCTGGAACGGACACCTAAAAACCGGAACTGAGCTGATAGAAATGACGGCCAGATGCGTTTCATTGGGTGGTAATTTTGTGCTCAACTTCGGTCCTAAAGGAGATGGGGCTATCCGCCAGGAAGAAATCAAACTGGCAGAAGAGATTGGTGATTGGATGAAAGTTAATCAGGAGGCGATCTACAATTGCGAATATGCAGGCTTCGATAAACAGGATTGGGGTTATTTTACCAGGAAAACCGGTACAGATAAGGTCTATATGGTGGTGTTTAATGTACCGCTATCTGGCGCTTTGAGAATTAAGACGCCCTCAAAAACGGCCATAAAAAAAGCATATATGCTGGCGGATGCAGAGGAAAGTTTTGTTCCGGAAGAGATCAGTGCGGATGAGTATTTCCTGCACCTGAAAAAAAGTACAAATTCAAAACCATTCGTGATCGTTCTGGAAACCCTAAAAGCGACGCAGGACAATGGTACTAAATACGAGAAAGCTAAAATTTAAAACGAGATACAGATATGATGATAAAATGCGGAAGATCTCTGTTGGTACTGGCGGCATCCATGATGCTTTTTCATACCACAGCCAGGTCACAGACGAAGGTGAAAGCGGCGGCAAGACAAGTCATTGCCATAAATAACGACTGGCAGTTTAAAAAAGATGCAAACCGGAGAGATGCCGCCCTGGCAGATTTGAAATGGAAAAATATCAATATTCCTCATACCTGGAACGACAAGGATATCCAGTCTGGAAATGGCTTTTATGCCGGAGATGCTACTTATAGAAAAGAACTGCAGGTCGATACCAATTGGAAAGGAAAGCGGGTATTTATCCGTTTTGAAGGGGTAGGCTCGGAATCCCGCCTGTATGTAAACGAACGGTTCATCGGAGAACATAAAGGATCTTATTCTGCTTTTGCCTTTGACATTTCCTACGCATTGAAATATGGACAGAAAAATAAAATTGAAGTCCGGGTAAACAACCAGGAACGGGAAGATATTATTCCAATTAATAACCGTCTTTTCCCAATCTATGGTGGGATCTATCGCCCGGTTTCATTGATTGTAACAAATAAAGTAAACATTGCAGTAACCGATTTCGCATCTCCCGGGATCTACATTAGTCAGAAAAATATCTCCGCTAAATCGGCAGATATTCAACTGAAAGTGAAGATGGAGAATAAATCAGAGAAGGCTGCTGCATTAAGTTTGTCTGCAAAAATTTATGATGCTGCCGGCAAATTAGTGAAGGAAGAAAATAGCCCGGTCAACGTATCTACACAGGGAGAACAAATTTTTACCCAAAATCTGAACCTGACAAATCCACATTTGTGGAATGGAATTAAAGATCCTTACCTCTATAAGCTGGTGGCCAGGGTTCTGGATGGAAATCAGGTTCTGGATGAGGTGAGTCAGCCTTTAGGGCTTCGTAAATTTGAAATGAAACCTGGTAAAGGTTTTTTTCTGAACGATGAGCCTTACCGTTTGCTTGGTGTATGTCGCCATCAGGATAAACAGGATGAGGGCAATGCCTTGTCAAACGAACAGCATGTGGCAGATTTAAAGGACATCCGGGAAATGGGCGCTACGTCCATCCGCTTTGCGCATTATCAGCAATCAGAATATCTTTATTCAAAATGCGATAGCATGGGCTTTGTGATCTGGGCGGAAATCCCTTTTGTCAATGCCGTTTCAGGTAAAGAAGCTGCAAATGCGCAGCATCAGCTTAGAGAACTGATCCGTCAGAATTACAACCATCCCTCGATTTATGTATGGGGATTGCACAATGAAGTGTACGGAAAAACACCAGACGATTATACCGCAGTATTAACCAGGGATCTGGATGATATTGCAAAAACTGAAGATCCGGACCGCTACACCGTGAGTGTAAGTGGTTATGGAGAAATGGACCGCCCTACAAATCTGAATGCGGATATTCAGGGAATGAACCGCTATTATGGCTGGTATGAAGGACATATAGGTGATCTGGAACAATGGGTGTCAGGATTAGAGAAAAAATACCCGGACAACAGATTGGTACTATCAGAATATGGAGTAGAAGCAAATATTGATCAGCAGGAAGAGCTGAGCAGAGATACAGGCAATCCATCAGGGCAGTTCTGGCCGGAAGCTTATCAGCAGAAGTTTCATGAAATTCAATGGGGAATCATTGAGAAACATCCATATATCGCAGCTTCCTATGTCTGGAATATGTTCGACTTCGCTGTGCCTCCGGCAAATGGGGGTGGGGTACCGGCAAGAAATATGAAAGGACTGATCACCTATGATAGAAAAGTGAAGAAAGATGCCTTTTATTGGTACAAAGCGAATTGGAATCCGGAGCCTATGGTATACATCGCAGGCAGAAGGAACAATAAAAGAGTGAATGCCTTGACTACAGTAACGGTTTACTCAAATACAGGAACACCGGAACTGATGGTAAATGGTAAAAAAGTAACTGGCGTTAAAAAAGGAACTACCGCCGCTCATTATGTCTTTGAAAAGGTTAAACTTAAAAAAGGAAAGAATAGCATTGAAGCAATGGCAGGTAAAAAAGAAATCATGGACCGCGTGGAGTGGAACTTGAAATAATAGAGGCAAAAGACTAGATTGAATAAGGTCTTACAAGACCTTATTCAATCTAAGTAACTTACTTCCCTTTGAGCGCAGAAAAACGTTCTCCAATAAGGCTGAGCTGAGCTTCCGTAAGTTTGGATGTTTTCCTCAATACCTTTTGAAAAGCAGCAATTTCTTCTGTCGACCCTGGATAGCCTATATTTTGCCCAGGCGTAGTTAAAGGCGCCCCATCTGGTCTGATCTGAGAATCTGCTAAAACTTTACCATCCTGATCAAGAACCAGCCAGAAAGGAATCCCTTGCTGATCACCACCGTTCTCTTTCAGGTAGTCCATTGCTCCAGGATTTTCCAATGCTTTATTCTTATCGTTCTCCAACACAGTCAGGTGACAAGTCACATAGTTATCGTTAAATAGTTTTTTGCAACTGGCATCATTCATTGCCGTATCCAGTTTATGACACCAGCCACACCAGGAAGCATGGAAGATGACAAATACTTTTTTCTTTTCTTTAGCTGCTTGTTTAGTGGCTGCTTTAAGGATCACATCAGCCGATTTTGCTGGTTCCTGTGCATAGCTTGTGGCGAAAAAAAGCAGCGCACAAACCGTAAGTAATACTTGTTTAATTTTCATGGGGGATCTTTTTTAAGCTAATTTAATTAAATTTTTATAGCTAATGATTAGATTTTGATACAGATTACCGGCAGCTGAAAAAACTTTAAATCCTTTTGATTGTTCTACTCCCACATTAACCATTTAGTTATGCCGGAATTACCAGATTTAGAAGTCTTCAGTGCAAATCTTGATGAGCGTTTCGCAGGAAAAAAGCTAAACACTGTACAAGTACCCAACGATAAAAAATTAAACGTTTCCAGTGATGAACTAAGAGATACCCTCTCAGGGCAGAAACTCAAATCGGTAAGCCGTTCGGGTAAGGAATTATATTTCAACTTTGAAAAAGGAGATGTACTCGCCCTGCACCTGATGCTGCGCGGGCAACTTCATTTCTTTGAAGAAAGTCATGAAATTAAATCTCCCGTTATTGAACTTTTTTTTGAAGGTGGAACAGGATTGGTGATGTCTGATTTTCAAAAGATCGCGACGCCAACTTTAAACCCTCCGGTTGCTGAAGCACCTGATGCACTGGATAAAAGTGTGAACGCAGATTTCTTTAACAAAGAATTCAAAGGAAAGAAGGCTGCAATAAAAGCCATTCTCCTGGATCAGAACAAGATCAGGGGAATCGGAAATGCATATGCCGATGAGATTTTATGGAAAGCCGGGATTTCTCCCTTTTCCATTGTGGGAAAGATTCCTGCAGCAAAACTGAAAGATTTACACCAGGCCATAGTAGCAGTCTTAAATGATGCGATCGTACAGATTAGAAAAGCACATCCCGGAAGTATTACAGGAGAGTTTAGGGATTTTCTGAAAGTACATACGCAGAAACAGCCCAAAAGCCCTACAGGAGGGGAGATTATCATTAAAAAAGCAGGCGCAAGAAAGACTTATTATACGGCAGAACAGGAATTTTTTAGTTAATCCGGGCAATTAAAAATTACAGGCAGCGTTTTTGCTGGATGAAGATCGCCATGAAAAAATTACTAATCCTTCCACTGTTCCTACTGGTTTGCTTGCTTTCGAACTGCAAAAAATCTAATTCTTCCACTGAGGAGACAGATCAATCCAACCCGCAGAAAGATCATATAGGTACAAACCTTAACAATGCACTGATGTTACAGGCGGTGAATGCCATCAGGGCAACAGGATGCGATTGTAGCGGGGAGAAGATGCCTGCAGTTCCGGCACTGACCTGGAATGACCAGCTTGCGCTTGCGGCAAAACTACATACAGAGGATATGGTAAAGAACAATTTCTTTGACCATGTCAACAAAGAAGGAAAATCGCCCGGCGACCGCTTAAAAGCGGCGGGTTATATGTACAGGTTCTATGCGGAAAATATAGCCATCATCAATACAGATGAAAAAGGTGTCGTCGCTTACTGGCTCACCAGTCAGGGGCACTGCAAGAATATCATGGACAGCAGAGCAAAGGAAATCGGTGTTGCCCGGGCAAATAACTCCTGGACGATGGATCTGGCTGCAAAATTATAAAATCAACAATTTTCTGGTATATAGGGAAACCTATCCATTGATCTTTTTAAGATGAAATGGATAGGTTTCTTTATATATGGATAATATTCGGTTGTTTATAAATACTAAATATATGTCTTCTGTTTAATTTTTGTCAATCATTTTTATTGACATTATTTTGTGTATTTAATTATTTTACAGTTAGTTGTGTCATTTTTGGTTAAAACTCCGCTGGTGAAAAATATTTTAAAAGTTTAGGATTACTTAACATTGTTTTTACAAATACTATTCTATATTTGCATTAATACTAAACATAAGTCTAGCCAAATTAAACTTTTAAACATATGAAATTTTTCTGCACAGCAAAAAGAGCATGCCTGCTGACGATGTTAGTTTGGCTGTTAGCGCTAAGCGCGACTTACGCACAAAGTACGGTTACCGGAACGGTTACCGACGAGAACAATCAACCGATGCCTGGAGTATCCATCAAGGTCAAGGGGAGTAACAATGGTGGTACTACCAACACCAATGGGAAATTTAGTTTAGCTGTACCAGCCAATGCAACGCTGGTATTTAGTTTTATTGGTTATCGGCCAAAAGAAATTGTAGTGGGTACCCAAACCCAGATCGAGCTGAAACTCGAACCTGATCAGGCCAATTTAAATGAGGTGGTAGTCACCGCCCTGGGAATTAAGAAAGAGAAAAAACGATTGGGCTATGCGGTTCAGGAAGTGAAAGGAGATGCGCTACAGAAAGCAATTTCCCCAAATGTGGTGGAATCCCTGACAGGGAAAGTCGCCGGCCTTACCGTAACCAATAGCAGTGATTTCTTTTCTGATCCTAAATTGTATTTAAGAGGTAAGAAACCTTTAATTGTAATTGATGGTGTACCAAGCACGACCACAGATATGTGGAACATCAGTTCTGATGATATCGAAAATATTTCCGTTTTAAAAGGAGCCGCAGCTTCTGCTTTATATGGTTCCTTAGGATTGAATGGTGCGGTACAGATCAGTCTTAAAAGCAGCAGCAACGCTGCTAAAGGAACAACCATGTCCTTCAATTCTTCCACTACCTTTCAGGGGGGATTCATCAGAATCCCTAAGGCACAAACACAATATGGTCCTGGTGATGCAGGTGAATATGCTTTTGGAACAGGAGGCCCGGGAGGCGGAGGAATAAATGATTTCGATTATTCGGTATGGGGGCCTAAGTTTGATGGCCGCTTATTGCCTCAATATGATTCTCCTATCGATGCCTCAACAGGAAAACGAATTCCTACACCATGGCTTTCCAGAGGAGCAGATAACCTGGGGAACTTCATGGAAACCGGACTGGTTACCTCCAACAACTTCTCGGTGCAAAGCAGGGGGGAAAGCGGTGGCGTCACACTTTCTGATACCTATAAATATTCAAAGGCATCAGTACCCGGTGCCAAACTAAACATCAATACTTTCCGCTTAAATGGTAATTTAAACTTATCAGACAAGCTGTCTGTAGACGGATCATTACAACATACTTATGAGTATGCAAGTAACCTGCCAAGAAATAATTATGGACCACATTCGCCTATTTATAACCTGAGCATTTGGGGCGGAGCCCATTTTGACATCAGAGATTTTAAAGATTACTGGGCTCCTGGTAAAGAGGGGATTAAACAACGCTTCGTGGAAAACTGGAGGTACAATAATCCATATATGCTGGCCAATGAGTGGAAAAGACCTTATACCAAAAACGATGTCCTGGGTTTCCTGAAATTGAATTATAAAATCAGTGATAAGTTCGATGCCCATGTCAGGACGAGCTTAAATACCTATTCATTAACCAAGGATGAGGAGATCTCTATGGATATCTATGATTACGACATCTCTGATCGTGGTGGCAGATACCGACACAATGAATTTGGGATGCTGGAGTCAAATACGGACTTCCTGATTAAATACCATGATAACTTTTTCAATGATAATTTTAATGTCAATGCTACCCTGGGCGGAAATCAGCTGTATAAAAGCAATAGAGAAGCACATGCTGCAACCACTAAACTGATTGTTCCGGGGATTTTTAAACTGGACAACTCCACAGATAAAGTTTTGCCAACAAGCTATAAGGATGAAAAAGGAATTTACAGTGCGTATTCCTCTATTGATTTGGCTTATAAAAACCGGATCTTCCTCGGGATGACCGGAAGGGTGGATAAATCGTCTACCTTACCTGCTAAAAATTCAACCTTCTTTTACCCTTCCGTGTCTTTAAGTGCAGTGGTTAGTGATATGCTTCATTTGCCGAAGGCGATTAATTTCTTGAAACTGAGGGCTGCTTATGCGAAAGTAGGTAGTGACAAGATTGGAGATGATGGCGATGATTACGACGTGTATAACGCCGTGAATTCCTATACTACCGGTAGCCGCAACAGAAACTTGCCTATTGCTGCTTACCCAAGCATCATAGACAACCCAAACCTGAAACCAGAATTCAATACCACTTATGAATATGGAGTAGAAGCAAGGTTCCTGAACGACAGATTAGGATTTGACTTCTCTTATTATAGTAATAATTATGGTCCTCAGATCTTTACGCAAATCTTTTCCCAAACCTCTGGTTATACCGGAATCAGGTTGAATGGAAGGACGACACAAAGAAGAGGTTTTGATTTCTCTTTCAATGCCACTCCAGTTAAAACAGATCATTTCTCCTGGCTGGCGCTGATCAATGTGGATGGAGGGAAAGATTACCTGAAATCATTGCCGGCACTTGCCGATGGAAGCCCCCAGTTAAAAGAAGGCAGAACGCCTGTTGGCGGCCGACTGGATAATTACTGGTATTCAGACTGGGAAAAATCTCCGGACGGACAGCTGGTTATGAATGCGGATGGATTACCAAGAATTACTGATTATGATGTGAATATAGGGAATCAAAAAACAAGCTTCTCTGTGAGCATGAACAATACATTCAGCTATAAAAATATCTCTCTTTCCTTTTTAGTGGATGGCAGATTTGGTGGGATTACCTACGATAGATTTGAACGGGACCTTTGGAGATCAGGTTCTCATCCGGATGCCGTTGCACCAGAAAGAGAACTTTCAAACATTGCTTATGCAAATGGTACTGATCCTAGAACAATGCTCATTCCCGGATTGAAAATTGTAAGCGGAGAAGCGAAGTATGATCCGGATGGAAATATGCTTTCAGACACGAGGGTATTTGCGCCCAATGATTATAAAGTAGACTATCAGACCTGGGCAAAACAATACATGGCTGCATGGCAAAACAATGTGATTGATAAAACTTTTATCAAGCTAAGAGAAGTCGTGCTGACCTATAATGTACCAACCGCATTCCTGAAGAATAAATTCCTTAAGGGGGCCTCTCTATCCTTCGTCGGCCGCAATTTGTATTACTGGACTAAAGATAAAACATTTGGCGACCTTGATACTTACAGCATGAGTACAGGCGATACAGATCTGCAACAGCCTGCGCAAAGAACATACGGGTTCAATATCAATCTTAAATTTTAGAAACATTCTGATGAAAACTATATATAAAGTGCTTGGTTTATGCTTACTGGTAGTAACAACAAGCAGTTGTTTAAAATATGATGAGTTAAGAGAAAATCCGAATAATCCGGCTTCTGTGCCTCCGGGTTTATTGTTTACCGCAGTGACGCCAAGTCCGGTCAGTGCCTTCTCCGATTCTTATCAGGATCCGCAATACCATACTTTTGCGACCGCAGATTCTGGTCCTTTAAGTTACAAATACGGCGGGGGAACTTTTTATTATGGCGCAAGTTCAGCAGCCAACAGTACGTTGAGAAATATAGAAAAAATGATTCAGGAAGCAGGAAAGGCAAATACACCTGTTTATGTCATTCTTTCCAAATTTCTAAAAGCTTATTACTATAGCGTGATGACGAGGCAAATGGGAGATATCCCCTTGTCAGAAGCTTTACAGGGAGAAAAGTTTCCAAAGCCTAAATACGATACACAAAAGTCGGTATTTATTCAATGCTTAAAATGGCTGGACGAATCGAATAATGAACTGGGTGCTTACATTTTGGCCAACCCCGGAGCTTCAGTTGATGGAGATATTTATTATAGCGGAGACCTGAAAAAATGGCAAAAAGCAATCAACGCCTACACCCTCAGGATGCTGATTCTTTTGAGTAAAAAAGAAGGTGATGCAGAGCTGAATGTAAAAGGCCGCTTTCAGAACATCATTCAGAATCCTGCCAAATATCCCTTGTTTAGCAGCTTGAATGACAACATGCAGCTCAGCCATAGAGATGAGGATGGCTTTAGAGGTACATACAATCCAAATAGTGGTATTTTAAGAGAAGGGGTTTTGTATGTGGATACTTATATTGATCTGCTTAAAAAATACCTGGACCCACGATTACAAGTGGTAGCCGATCCTACGCCAAAAGCACTGGCAGCCAACCCGACCAATGAAACTGCAGTCAGGGCGGACTTTGCTTCTTATACAGGAGCAAGTACAGCAGTGACCGCCATTGTCAATAACCAAAGGAAAAACAATGGAGAACTTTCCAAACCAAATGAGAAAAGGTTCTGGAATTTTGTAGGGCAACCCTCCATTTTTCTGGGGTATTCAGAACAGGAATTGAATATTGCAGAAGCTGCAAACAGAGGTTGGATTGCCGAGAATGCAAAAACACATTATGACAATGGCGTCACGGCCTCCATGGCTTTTTATAATGCTCCGGTTGGAGATTACCTGACCGTAAAAGCCCCTTATATCGGAGGTTCCGATGGTTTAAAGCTTATTCATGAGCAGATGTACCTTTCTCTGGCCGAAAATTCAGGAGCGGAAGCCTGGTTCCTGAACCGTCGTACCGGAATTCCTGAATTTAAGTTTTCAGGGGTAAACAGTGTCACTAAACTTCCGGTCAGATGGGCATATCCATCCGCTGAAAATACAGACAATACAGAAAATTACAGAGCTGCATTACGCGCGCAGTTTGGAACCGAAGTGGACGACAGAGACCAGATCATGTGGCTGTTAAAATAAAAAAAAGTTAGGTTAGTACGTTGGGTTAGGGCCGTTTGGTCGCGGTCCTGCCTTTATTTAATGAAACTATAATCGTAAATTAAAATATAATCACCAGTACAAAATAAAACAGAAATGAACAATATCTCAACAACCCCCTTTTCAGTCAACGGTATAGATTATAACCCACCGGCAAAACCAATCGTCGTGATTTGTATGGATGGATCAGCAGATGAATATCTGGACATGACCATGGCGTACGACAGGATGCCGAATCTTAAAAAAATGGTATTACAAGGTTACAGGGGGATGGTACGCGGTGCCTTGCCTTCTTTTACCAATGTAAACAACTCTTCGATCGTTACCGGGGTTAGTCCTGCAGTCCATGGCATCTGCGGTAATTTCTTTTATGATGTTAAAAAAGATCAGGAAGTGATGATGAACTCATCCGAATACCTGAGGGCAGAAACCTTATTGGCGGCAGCAGCAAATTCGGGTCGCAAAGTGGCGGTAGTCACTGCAAAAGAAAAACTGCGTGACATCCTTTCTTATCAGCTAAAAGGCATTGCATTCTCTGCAGAAAAGGCAGACCAGGCGAAACTGGATACCCATGGCATCGAAAATGCAGAAACGGTGATCGGCCATAAAACTCCGGCCATCTATAGTGCAGAAGCCAGCTTGTTCGTATTGCGTGCCGGTGTGGCATTGATTAAAAATGGCATGGCCGATTTCTTATACCTTTCGCTAACAGATTATATGCAACATACCTATGCTCCGGATACAGAAGAGTCCCTTGCTTTTTATGAAGCTCAGGATGTGGAAATAGGAAAAATGCTGGAAATGGGAGCCATTATTGGTGCTACAGCAGATCACGGGATGAATGCTAAGGTGAAAGCAGACGGATCACCCAATGTCTTGTTTATCGAAACCATGCTGACGGAGAAATTTGGTGCCGGCTTCCGCGTGATTTGCCCGATTACCGACCCTTATGTGAAACACCATGGCGCACTCGGATCTTATGTGTTGGTCTATGTAAACAACAATTCAGATATCAATGAAGTAGAACAATGGCTGGCAGCACAACCAGGTATTACAGAGGTGTATAACAAAGAAAAAGGCTGCCGCTTGCTGGAACAACCTGCAGATAGAACGGGTGATCTTTTTGTGTTATCCGCACGTGATGTCGTAGTGGGGAAAACCCCTGCTGATCATGACCTTAAGGCCTTAGATGGAACACTGCGCTCCCATGGTGGAAGGTATGAAGAAATGGTTCCCTTAGTCGTTTCTCATGCCCTCAATGCAAAATACAAAATGAAAGCGCAGGGAGATCCCCGAAATTTCGACGTATTTGACTTCACCGTGAACGGTACCCATTAATATTTAGCGGACTTATTGCAGGGGGAATCTGCACCCATTTTTAAATTAAGTATATGAAAGAAGAATTAACTGCCACTGATAATATCATTAGATTAGCTTCCCTTGTCGCTGGTAAACCCGTTTCCTCACAAAAGCAACTGCTGGTAAATAGCCCCTACGATGGACGATTGGTTGGCACCGTAGAAATGGCAAGCCAGGCGGATACTCAAAATGCAATCGCCATTGCGCTGAAAGGAGGAACCGTTTTAAGCCGGTATGAAAGATACAGCATCCTGGACAAAGCCAGAGCTTTACTCTTGCTTAGAAAGGAAGAATTTGCACAATTGATTACTGCGGAATCCGGTCTGTGTATCAGAGAAGCCGAATATGAAATTGGAAGAGCACACGATGTATTGTTATTTGCGTCCATTGAATGCCTGAAAGATGATGGACAGATCTATTCCTGTGACATCTCCCCGAATGGAAAACAACGTAAAATCTTTACCCTTCGCGAACCTTTAAAACTTGCGGTGGCCATTACCCCCTTTAATCATCCGCTAAATCAGGTGGCACATAAAATTGCTCCGGCTTTAGCCGCCGGAACACCGGTGATTTTGAAACCTTCGGAAAAAACACCTTTAACGGCCATCCGTTTTGTGGAATTATTATACGAAGCAGGTTTACCTGAATATATGTTAAGTGTCCTGCTGGGAGAAACAAAAGAAGTGGCGGAAGTATTGGTTCAGGCGCCGGAAGTAGACCTGGTCTCTTTTACCGGAAGCGTAGCAGTAGGTAAAAAGATTGCAGCGACTGCGGGTTATAAAAAGGTAATCCTGGAGCTTGGTGGTAATGATCCGCTGATCGTGCTGGAGGACGCAGATCTTGATCTCGCCGTTACCTTAGCTGCAGAAGGTGCATTTCGCAATTCAGGACAGCGTTGCACAGCGGTAAAAAGAATCCTGGTTCAGGAAAGTATCGCTGATGAGTTTACCAAACGATTTGTTGAAAAAACAAAAGAATACACTTGTGGCGATCCTGCAGATCCGGAAACAAGAGTAGGGACGGTGATCGATGAAGCCTCTGCGATTTATCTGGAGGAAGTCGTTGCCAGGGCGGTTGTGCAAGGTGCAAAAGTCCTGTATGGCGGCAAACGTAATGGCGCATTACTGGAACCAACAGTGATTGTTGATGTGCCAAGAGATGCGCAAATGGTGGTACAGGAGTCTTTTGGACCATTGGCCCCCATCCTGACTTTTACAGATGTCGACGATGCAATTGCTTTATCTAATTCCACTGCTTTTGGACTATCCTCTGGGGTAGTCACCAACAATATGGACCATGCGATCCGCTTCGTCAAAGAACTGAAAGTAGGAACAGTAAACATTAATGAAGTGCCAGGATACCGCATTGAGAATTCTCCTTTTGGAGGAATCAAAGATTCCGGGCTTGGCATTAAAGAAGGAGTGGTGGAAGCGATCAAATGCTTCTCTTATGTGAAAACATTTTCTATGCCCTGGTAAGATAAAATGATGAAAACAACAATGTATGATTTAATAGTTGTAGGCTCCGGGGTGCTCGGAACCTTTCATGCGATACATGCTGCCCGTATGGGAAAGAAGGTATTGCTGACGGAAAAAGACCAATATCCGGTAAACGCTACGGTAAGGAATTTTGGCCAGGTCGTACCTTCAGGAATGGCCTCCGACTGGTTCCCTTATGCCTTGCGCGCAACTGAACTCTATAAAGAAATTCAGCAGGAATCTGACATCAGTGTCCGTAATAATGGCACACTCTATATCCCTTCAGATCAGGAAGAACTGCAGCTGATCCTGGAATTAAAAGCAACAATGGATCAATCGGATTATGAATCTGTATTGTTATCCTCTGCCGACTGCCTGGCGAAATACCCTTCTTTAAAAGAGGAATATTGTAAAGGTGGGCTTTTCTTTCCGCAGGAAATCAGCGTAGAACCGGATCAGATGATTCACAGGGTGATTGCCTGGGCCAGCGGGAAATATCCCAATCTCAGCTATAAACCTGCTACTGCAATCGTGGAATGTCAGGTGGTGGGCGACGAAGTCCGCATCGTCAGTGCTGCCGGAGAAACGATGCATGCGGAAAAAGTAGTGATCTGTAACGGTGGGGAATTTAAACTGCTCTTTGCCGACCTGTTTAAAGAAAGCGGAATCACACTTTGTAAGCTGCAAATGATGAAGACCATCCCTATGCCGGAAGTACAGCTGGAAGGAAATATCCTGACCGGCCTGTCGGTCAGAAGGTATGAATCTTTTCAGGAATGTCCCTCTTTTAAAAAGCTTTCCAACCGGGAAGATCAGGAAGAACTGAGGAAATGGGGCATTCACATCCTGTTCAAAAAAGGAATAGACGGATCCATCATTATTGGGGATTCCCATGAATATGCGGAAGTAAACCATACCGATGATCTCGGCTTCAAAATCAACCATCAGGTAAATGAACTGATGATCAATGAAGCACAGCGCATCGTGAATTTTGATGTTCATAAAATTTCGGAATCCTGGGCCGGCTTTTATCCCCAGCACAAAAGCAAACCAATCGTAGAATACGATATTGACGACCGGATACACATCCGGACAGCCATAGGCGGAAAGGGGATGACCTCCGCTGCGGGTTATGCCGAAGCAAGTATCCAAAAGATATACCAATAACCAACAAGACCTTTAAAACCAAATTGAGTATGAACAAACAATATAAGAAAGCCGATGTGGTGATCATTGGGGGAGGTGTCTTTGGTTGTGCCATCGCCTACTATTATACCCGTAATAATCCCGGACAAAAAGTGATCGTTCTTGACCGAAACGAACTTTGCAAT
This sequence comes from Pedobacter steynii, assembly GCF_900103665.1. Classification (GTDB taxonomy): domain Bacteria; phylum Bacteroidota; class Bacteroidia; order Sphingobacteriales; family Sphingobacteriaceae; genus Pedobacter; species Pedobacter steynii. Next base: position 672,558 of record NZ_FNGY01000003.1, on the reverse strand, counting down.
GCTGCAACAAGTCATGCTGCAGCATTGGTCACCAAAATCAGGGCTAAAAAACCTTTTATCCCGCTTTCTTTAGAAACCTATCAGGTGGTTGCCGAAATGGAGAAAATCCTGGGCGAATCTATGGACATGAAATTTAGTGGCGTGATTCACCTGGCCGCCTCAGAAGCGAGGTTAGCTGAGCTGAAAGAATTGATGGAAATTGCGGCCGAATTTAATCAGCCTGCCCATTATATTTCTCCGGAGGAAGCGCATAAAATGTCGCCCTGGCTAAAGACAGATGAGGCGCTGAGCATTGGTTATATGCCGGATGAAGCCTATTGTGATCCATATCTCCTGGGAACTTTCTTCTCCAGATGTGCCAAATTACAGGGTGCAGAATTTATTCAGGGTCTGGAAGCCTTAAACTTGATTATGGATGGCAATGATATCCTGGGTGTTCATACCAAAGAAGGAGACATCATCGCAGGAACAACGATTGTAGCTTCAGGCGCATGGGCGCCAAAATTTGCCCGTGAAGCAGGAGTGAGCCTGCCGATGGCCCCCACCAGAAGCCAGTATTGGATCACAGAAAAGAACAACATTTTTCCGGTAAATTCACCGATTGTCTTGTTGCCGGATGCGCAGGCTTATGCACGTCCGGAAGGTGGAAGTCTGCTGTTTGGAATCAGGGAACGGAATTCTTTGAGTGTCTCTGCGGATCTGATTCCTTCAAATGTCAATGACTTTTCTTTTAGTCCGGACAAAGGAGTGCAGGACCTTTCAGAAGTGATCGACAGGCTGGCGCGTTTCTTCCCTAAAGTTTACGATATCGGAATGAAGTATTATGTTGCCGGCTTTTCCGGATATACGCCGGACAATAACCTGTCTATGGGCGTTGCTCCCGGTGTAAATCACCTGTTGATGGCTACCGGATGTGTGGGTGCAGGAATCTCTGTGAGCGGGGGAGTCGGTCTGGCTTTTGCAGAACTGGCAGCAGGAAAAGCAAATCCTTACGACTTTTCTGCTTTTGACCTTCAGCGGTTTGGGGAGGTAGATCCCTTCAGTCCCGAATGGCTCGAAAGATGTGCGCGTGCAAGGTCAACAAAAGTAAGTGGCTAAACTTAAACCATCAGAATGAACCGACTTAAACATTTGCTGAGCCATTCCAAAGTATTCTTTGTGTTCTGGTGTATGCTCGCCGCCTTTGGTACTTATTTCTGCATGTATGCCTTCAGGAAGCCTTTTACCAGTGGTACTTATGCTGGAATGAGCCTCTGGGACCTGGACTATAAAGCAGTGCTGATCATTGCCCAGGTATTTGGGTATATGGTCTCTAAATTTTTAGGCATCAAAGTGATCTCTGAGCTCAAAGCTTCGGGCAGAAAAAAGCTGATCATCTGCCTGATCCTCTTTGCAGAGGTGTCCCTGCTGCTCTTCGGCCTGGTGCCTTATCCCTATAACTTTTTCTTTTTATTTCTGAATGGTTTGCCTCTGGGCATGGTCTGGGGCATTATTTTTAGTTATCTGGAAGGAAGACGTTTTACCGAAATGCTGGCAATGGGAATGAGCATCAGTCTCATTGTATCTTCAGGAATCATCAAAACCATTTACTTTATGGTCCATGAATGGCTTCCTTTCATCAGCGAATTCTGGATGCCTTGCGTAATGGGCCTGCTCTTTTTACCGGCCTTCCTCTTGTTTGTATGGATGCTGTCCGTCATTCCTGAACCTGATGATACAGATAAACTATTGCGCGTAGAACGCCTGCCTATGACAGCTGAAGATAAACGCCTGGCTTTAAGAGAATATGGCCCGGCGATACTCGGAATTGGATTGGTCTATACGATGCTGACCACCATGCGGGATTTCCGGGATAATTTCTCGGTAGAGATCTGGAATGAAATTGCACCACATTGGGATAAAACTGTTTTTTCGATTACAGAAGCCATCTCAGGAGTGATCGTATTGATTGCCATAGGATGTTTATCACTGATTCGAAATAACATCAAAGGCTTTTGGGGAACGCAATATCTGGTGGCATTGGGACTCCTGCTTAGTGGGGGAAGTACCTTGCTTTTTCACTTTCATATATTGAGTCCTTTCTTATGGATGCTGCTGGTTGGAATGGGCTTGTTCTTAGCTTATACCCCGATTCAGGTGGTTTTATTTGAGCGGATGATCGCATTGTTCAAAATCAAGGCAAATGCAGGTTTTTTCGTGTATATGTGTGATTCTGCAGGTTACCTGGGCAGCGTCGGCTTATTGCTTTATAAAGAGTTTTTTATGAAGGATCTAAGCTGGGCGAAGGTATTAATGCAGTTCAGCTACTTCCTTACGGTAATCTGTATGCTATTGCTCATTTTATCTGCCATCTTCTTTAACCGAAAAATAGGCGTTAAAGGACCAATCACCGGAATTCTGGACCGTATACCGTTAAATAAATAAAATATGAAACACCTGTTATTCTTCCTCTTACTCCTCTGCGTAAAGGGGACTTTTGCACAAACTAAAACTCCTGACGGAAACCTGATCATCATCTCTATAGATGGATTGAGGTGGGGCGAAGTCTTCAAAGGAGCAGAAAAAGGATTGCTGCTCCATAAAAAATTCAATTCTCAGGATTCTGCCGAAAGGTTTAAAAAGTACTGGTCTGATGATGTACAACAAAGAAGGATCAATTTAATGCCTTTCCTCTGGAGTACGATCGCGAAGAACGGACAGATTTATGGAAACAGAGACCTGGGAAATAAGGTAAACCTGAAAAATCCTTACTGGATCTCCTATCCCGGACGCAGTGAAAACCTGACCGGATATGCGGATCCTAAAGTAAAGTCGAATGGTCACCCGGACAATGAGAACAAAAACATCCTCGAATTTCTGGATCAGCAAAAAGGATACAAAGGAAAAGTAGTCAGCTTTGCTTCCTGGGATGCGGTTGGCAGGATCATCAATAGAAACCGCAATGGTTTGATGGTGAACATTCCAGGTGAGAACATCACCGGAAAAAACCTCAGCGAAGGAGAAGCACTGGCAAATGAAATCCAGCACTATGAGCCAAAAATCTGGGGAGAGGGGGAACGTCTGGATGCCACGACCTATGCGTTGGCAAAATCTTACCTCAAAGCCAGGCATCCTAAAGTACTGTACCTGGATCTTGCGGATACCGATGAGTATGGACATGAAGATAAATATGATTTTTATCTTGATGCCACCCGGAATATAGACGCCATGATTGGTAGCTTATGGAATTACCTGCAAAGTGATCCGTTTTACAAAGGCAAGACGACCTTAATCATTATGCCGGATCATGGCAGGGGCGAAGGCAATCAATGGACAAGCCATGGGGCCAGCATTCCACATGCCAACGATACCTGGCTGATTGCGATGGGGCCTGGAATTAAACCCTTAGGCGAACTAAGAAATGAGGGGCAGATTTATCAGGATCAACTGGCAAAAACAATGGTAAAATTGCTTGGATTTGAATTCAGTTCTGTGAACCCGATCGGAGCTGCAATTGAAAGCATATTGAAGTAAGTCAGATATGGTTCCTGAAATGATAAAATACATGATGAAATTAAAAATGCTGATGATCTCAGCCTTAATTCTTGCACTGAATAATGTAAATGCACAGCAACCGGTGTATCGGCTCAACTTTGATGATTTTAGTTTTAAGGAACACCTTACACCTAAAGACAGTGCCTATTACGCCGTTGATTTACAGCAATCGCAATATGTGAAAGGTCTGTCCGGGAAAGCTTTGGATCTTTCTTCCAATGCGATTTTAAGAAGGCCTGTTAAACTGGACAAAGGAATCTTACCTGAATTCACAGAAAAAACTTCATTCTCCCTGCAGATCTGGGTAAAAACCATTGCAAATGCAAGAATGGGAACACCAATCATGGGAAATAAGATCGCTGAGGACGGCGCTACGATAGGATGGCAGATTTATACGCAGGAAAACGGCGCCTGGGCACTGCTGCTAAATGACGGGAAACAACGTTATGACTATAAACCAACTGCGGAAAGGCAGAGGATCAATGACGGCAACTGGCATCAGATTCTATTCACGGTCCAAAGAGAGACGCATGAAGTCTGGATATACCTGGATGGAAAAAATATCGCCATCTACAATACGCCTGGCTTTGGTAGTCTGGAAACCAAATTCTCAACAGTGATTGGTGGTTCGGATGAAAAATGGGAATACGGATCTAATGCCCAATGGAATGCTTTTAACGGTTTTGTAGATGAAGTAAAGGTTTGGAACCGCGCCATCTCTGTTACCGAAGTACAAAAACAATATTTACAATTCTTTCCAGACAGGACAAAAGAAGAAACAATCGTTCCTGATCATTTAAAAGTTTTTACCTGGAATATCTGGCATGGAGGCCATCGGTATGGGCAGGCAGTCGGACTGGAGCGTGTTATCGAAACGATCAAATCCAGCAATGCCGATATTGTTGGCCTGGTGGAAACCTATGGTTCAGGAGCAGTCATTGCCGATTCTTTAGGGTATTATTTTTACCTGATCAGTGCCAATCTTTCTATCATGAGCCGTTATCCGATTCTCGAAACAGTCAGAGAGTTTCATCCTTCTAATTTTGGCGGAGTGACCTTAAAATTGGGTCCGGAGAAAAAGCTGATCTATTTAAATACCTGGCTGAATTATCTACCGGATGTAGATGCCAGCATCAGGCAGGAGAAAAAAAACGCTCCGCAACTGATCAAAGAAGAAGCTTCGACCCGACACGCAGAAATAAAAGAAATCCTGAAAAAGATCGATCCCTATCTTAAGAATACAGACCGTTTGCCGGTAATTATGGGCGGTGATTTCAATATGGGATCTCACCTGGACTGGATTGAAGATACCAAGGCCATTCATTATGGGCTGACAGTGGAATGGCCGGAGAGTCTGGAAATGCTCAAAGCAGGATTTACGGACAGTTACCGCAAACTACACCGAAATCCTTTGTCAGATCCGGGACTAACCTGGGGAGTAAGGGCAGCCCCGACAACAGATTTATATGGCCTGAGAGATCGGATCGATTTTATTTACTATAAAGGTAAAGGTCTGAATCCTATAGAATCCAGGGTGATTGATTATCATCCGGTGATGTTCCCTTCCGATCATGCGGCGTTAATCACGATATTTCAATTGAAAAAAGATTAACCTTGAAAAGCGCATTCCAGGGAGGTTCAATTGGCTGTTGCCTTGAAACTACAAAACAAAAAATTCTGTTTTGTTTCAAAAGGCGTAGTATGATCTTCAGTAATGCAGCGAATTTTTGTAAAGCCTTTCAATAATTGTTGTTGTAGCTCTTCTTCGTTGTATTGCTTTATTTCCAGACCACTACATTGTTTCGGCCCGTCATGAGAAAAGGTGCCGATGGTAAGGAAGCCTGTTACCGAAGATGCGGCAATACCGGTATATTGCTTTACCTGATCGGCTGCGGTTAAAAAGTGTAAAGTTGCCCGGTCATGCCAAAGGTCATATTGAGTGTCCGGTGAGAAGTTCAGGATATCAGAAGCAATCCATGTGACCAGTTTTGCTCTTTCCCCTAAACGGGATTGCGCACGCAACAGGGCTTGTTCGGAAATGTCCAGAACGGTGATGTTTTGATAACCGTCATCCAGCAGAAAGTCTACAAGTTTACTGTCGCCACCACCAATGTCAATGATATTGGCTGTTTTAGCCAGGTTAAAGTCACGGATAAAGTCAAGCGACGTCTGTGGCACCTCTTGCGTCCAGCTTACTTCCTGAGGTTGTTTATCGGTATAGACGTTCTCCCAGTGTTTTTTATTTTCACTCATAAGAAGAATAAATTTTATACAAAAATAAGCATTAAAATATAATAGGGACCAATGCTTTTTAAAAAGCTAAAGCTATATTTGCCTTGTGAAAAAGGCTTGCTTATTCATCTTATTCCCCATTCTCATCTTAAATGCTTCTTTCATCGAAGTATTTAAAATGCCAAAACTCGTGTCTCATTTTTTAAGGCACCATGAGCTGGATCAAAGGATCGGGGTGTTGGATTTCATCGCCATGCATTACCTCGGTCAGGACATCGACGATGATGACCAAAAAGAGGATATGGAGCTTCCTTTTAAGAAGTTAGAAGGCCAGACGATCATCCAGCTGGCGATTCCCGCAGGGAAAATTACCATCCAAAAAGCAGGTTCGGTTTTGATCGCAGATCAAAATTGGAGCATTGAAAAATACTTCCATTCCAATCCCGAGCCGGGAGCTTTCTTTAAGCCGCCAAGGGCATAACCGATCTTATTTTTTTCTTTTTCCCTCTAACTGCAGGATCATTTCTCCTGATCAGACAGGGTTTTATTATTATCGGTTTCATTAATACACAATGATTATGCTAAATAAAATCATTGGCTTTTCTGTAAAGAATAAGCTGATTATTGGCCTGTTTGTACTCGCCCTGATGGGCTGGGGTACTTACGAGGTTACAAAATTACCCATAGATGCCCTTCCTGATATTACAGACAATCAGGTTCAGGTGATTACCGTTTCACCTTCCCTTGGTGCACCGGACATTGAAAGGCTCATTACTTTCCCCATAGAACAGGCCTGCAGCAGTATTTCAGGTCTGAAACAAATCCGGAGTTTCTCCCGCTTTGGACTCTCCTTAGTAACCATCGTTTTTGATGAAGAAACAGATGTTTACTGGGCCCGGCAGCAGATTAGCGAGCGGCTGCAACAGGTGCAACAGGAAATTCCGCAGGGGATAGGTGCACCTCAGATGGCCCCTGTATCTACAGGCCTGGGCGAAATCTATCAATATGTGGTCAGACCACTCAAAGGATATGAAGGTAAATATGACGAGCAGGAGCTCCGTACAATCCAGGATTGGATTGTTCGTCGTCAGCTACTCGGAACCCCCGGTGTAGCAGAGGTATCCAGCTTTGGTGGCAAGCTCAAACAATACGAAATTGCGGTTAAACAGGAACAGCTGAAAGCCTATAACCTGACCATCACCGATATCTTCGATGCTTTAGAGAAGAACAATGAAAATACCGGAGGTGCTTATATAGAAAAGGGGCCTACCGTATTGTATATCCGGAGTGAAGGACTGACAAAAACTCCGGAGGACATTCAGAAAATCGTTGTTAAAAAATTAAACAATGGCATGCCGGTACTGATGAGCCAGGTGGCTACGGTACAACTGGGCTCTGCCATCAGATATGGAGCCATGACTTATAACGATCAGGGCGAAGTGGCCGGAGCTGTGGTCATGATGCTCAAAGGTGAAAACTCTTCCGTAGTCGTAAAGCGGGTAAAGGAGAAGATCGTTGAAATCCAGAAAATGCTTCCGGAAGGCGTGGTCATAGAACCCTTTCTGGATCGTACAAAAATGGTAGACAATGCCATTCAGACCGTAGAAACGAATTTATTGGAAGGTGCATTGATTGTGATCTTTGTCCTGGTCTTCTTTTTAGGAAACCTGAGGGCGGGATTGATCGTATCTTCTGTGATTCCATTATCTATGCTTTTCGCCATCATTCTGATGAACAAATTTGGCGTTGGCGGAAACCTGATGTCATTGGGAGCCATAGATTTTGGCCTCATCGTGGACGGTTCTGTCATTGTGGTTGAAGCGATCTTACACCGCTTCTCCCATTCCAAACATTTCAGGAAACTGGACCGGATCAATCAGGAAGAGATGGATACAGAAGTGAGCAAATCAACCGGATCGATGATCAAGTCGGCAGTGTTTAGCCAGATCATCATTCTGATTGTTTACCTGCCCATATTGTCGCTGGAAGGGATTGAAGGAAAAATGTTTAAGCCGATGGCATTCACGATTGCCTTTGCCATTTTAGGTGCATTTATACTTTCCATTACTTATGTGCCGATGATGTCGGCTTTATTCCTGAATAAAAAACTGCAGCATAAGAAAAATCTGACCGATAAACTGATCATCTGGCTGGAAAGAAAATATCAGCCTTTACTGGGCGCATTGCTTCGTTTTCCTAAAACCATTTTATTGGTGACGATCTCCTTATTTGGAATTTCCTTATTTGTCCTGAGTAAAATGGGAGGAGAGTTTATCCCTCAGCTGGAGGAAGGTGATTTTGCGGTAGAAACCCGCTTGCTGACCGGAAGTAACCTGAACAATACGATTCAGACCACACAACAGGCGGCTAAAATATTACTCCGGGATTTTCCGGAAGTACAAAAGGTCGTTACCAAAATCGGAAGTGCGGAAGTACCAACCGATCCGATGCCGTTTGAAGCAGGGGATATGATGGTGATTTTAAAAGATAAAAAGGAATGGACCTCTGCCAAATCTTTTCCGGAATTGAGCGAGAAGATGACAAAGGCGTTGGAGGCAGTGCCAGGCATTACAGTCGGTTTTCAGTTTCCTGTTCAGATGCGCTTCAACGAACTGATGACGGGGGCAAGGCAGGATGTCGTCTGTAAGATCTTTGGAGAGGACCTGGATTCTCTGGCTGCTTATGCACACCGCCTCGGCGAAATTATCGGAACGGTAAAAGGTGCGGTGAACATTTACGAAGAGCAGGTGACGGGAATGCCTCAGGTCGTGGTCAAATATGACCGCGATGGAATGGCTAAATACGGACTCAATGTAGGCGAAGTAAACCGGGTGGTCAACACTGCTTTTGCAGGACAGATTGCGGGTCAGGTGTATGAAGGAGAAAAACGCTTTGATATGGTAGTCAGGCTATCGGAAAATGCCCGTAAGAATGTAGAAGATATCAAAAATCTGATGATCTCTACTGGCAATGGAACGCAGATTCCACTGAGCATGGTGGCTTCAATTGAAGAAGTTGAGGGGGTAAACCAGATTCAAAGAGAGGATACGAAACGCAGAATCATTGTCGGCTTTAATGTAAAGGACCGTGATGTCCAGTCGATCGTTCAGGAGCTTCAGGGAAAAGCAGGTAAGGACCTGAAACTGTCAAAGGGATATACGATCGCCTATGGTGGATCTTTTGAAAACATGACAGCCGCGAAATCGAGGTTAGCTGTGGTGGTTCCCATTGCCCTCTTTCTTATTTTCCTGTTGTTATATTTTGCTTTTAATTCTGTAAAACAAGGTTTACTGATTTATACGGCCATTCCGCTTTCGGCAATCGGTGGGATTCTGGCACTCTGGATGAGAGATCTTCCTTTCAGCATCTCTGCCGGTGTAGGCTTCATCGCTTTGTTTGGCGTAGCGGTTCTGAATGGAATCTTACTGGTCTCGGAATTTAACCGGCTAAAGAAAGAGGGCTGGGATGATGTGAAACGCATCGTGGTCCATGGAACCAAATCTAAATTACGTGCGGTACTCATGACGGCACTGGTTCCATCCCTGGGTTTTATCCCTATGGCGATCAGTACCGGGGCAGGAGGTGCCGTACAAAAGCCATTGGCCACCGTAGTGATCGGGGGCTTAATCATTTCTACCATGTTGACTTTATTTGTTTTACCCATGCTTTATATTGTTTTTGAAAAAGGTTTCGGCTATTTTAAACCGGGAAAAAGAATGCTCACTGCACTGGTATTGATCTGTAGTGTTTTTGGAAGTGTAAAAGCGCAGGAGAAAATTTCCTTAACAGCAGCACTGGATACCGCGGCCAAAAATAACCGCTCATTACAGGTTTCGGTCACAGAGATCAGCTATCATCAGGCTTTAAAGAAAAGCAGTTTTGATCTGGAAAAAACAAATCTTGGTTTTGAATATGGCAAATTTAACAGCCTGGCAAATGACCATAAGTTCTCGATTTCCCAGAACCTGGAATTTCCTGCGGTATATGCCCGGCAATCGGCAGTACTTAAAACCAATGTGCGGCTTAGTGAAATCGCGTTACAACAACAAACATCAGATGTGAAAACAAGGGTAAAACTGAGCTATTATGGCTTGCTCGTCCTTCAGGAAAAGGAAAAGCTCCTGCTGGAAGCAGATCGGGTATATACTGAATTTCTGGAAAAGTCGAAGCAGCGGTATCAGGCGGGAGATGTCGATGTATTGGAGTTGAACATGGCCGAAAACCAGAAACTTCAGATCAACAATCAACTGGAAATGTTAAAGAAGGACTATCGCGTACTTTTAAACCGGTTCAATGTCTTATTGAATGGCCGTGTGAAGTTCGAGCCTGCTCCGGAAGCCGCAGTTTATGGCCTGTTGTCCTCAGCGGCTGAAATAGAAGGAAATCCTTTGTTCCGGTTAAAAGAACAGGAGCTATTGTTATCCCGGCAACAGATGCAGCTGGAAAAAAGCAAACTATTGCCTGCTCTTAACCTTGGTTATAATAATGCGAGTATTATTGGCTGGCAAACCAATGCAATAGGAGCGGAGCAGTATTATGGAGGAAGTAAACGTTTTTCTTCCCTAAGTATGGGAATCGGGATTCCGATCTTTTTTGGCGCACAAAAATCCAGAATAAAAGCCTCAAACGTGCAGATCCTTCAAAAGCAGCAGGAGCTGGAAGTTGCACGTCAACAATTGAATATGGAACTGGAAGAGGTACACCAGCACTATGAGCAGCAAAAGAAGCTCATTAAATCCTATCAGGACAGGCTGTTGCCAAATGCAACGGTGATGATGAATACGGCAAGCCAAAAGCTCAATGCAGGGGAAATAGGGTATCTGGACTGGGTAATACTGGTAAATCAGAGCATCCAGGTTCGCAGTGAATATTTTAATACCGTTCAGCAGTTCAATGCGTCTGCTTTTGAAATCGAAAGAATAAGTACCAGCAAATAATAAGCATATTATCATGAAGACAAACACCATATTAAGCCTCTCTTTTTTACTCCTGTTGATGTCCTGCGCAAACGCAGAGAAAGAAGCGACAAAAGAAGTATCCAGGCCGGCAGTTAAACAGGAAAACAACATTGTTCAATTTACTGCTGAGCAGAAAAAGATTGCGGGAATTACGACAGGTATGCCGGAGAAAAGAGGAATGAGCAGTATGCTCAACGTAAACGGGTTGGTCGATGTGCCACCGGAAAATGTCTTTTCTATCAGCATTCCATTGGGAGGATATATCAGAAAAACGAACCTTATTCCGGGAATGATGGTCCGCAAAGGCGCAGTACTGGCGACGATCGAAGATCAGCAATATGTACAGTTGCAGCAGGATTACCTGATGGCAAAAAATAAACTGAAGTTTGCAGAATCAGACTACATCAGACAAAAAGGACTGAATGCAACAAAAGCGACGAGTGATAAACTTTTCCAACAAACAGAGAGTGATTTTAACCAGCAAAAGATCATGGTTAAATCATTGGCAGAGCAATTGCAGCTAATTGGATTAAACCCGCTTACGCTAACTGCAGGTAATATTTCCCGCAGGATTCAGATTTATTCCCCGATTGATGGTCATGTAACCAAAGTAAACGTGAATACGGGCAAGTATGTCAATGCAACGGATGTTTTGTTTGAACTCATCAACCCAAAGAAGCTTCATGTCAATTTAACCGTTTTAGAGAATGATGCTTCCAGTCTTAAAGAAGGACAGAAAATTGTATGTACAACGAATAGAAATCCGGATAAAAAATACCTGGCCACGATTCACCTGATCAGCCCCGCCATTGGGGAGGACAGAAGCATCAGTGTGCATTGTGACCTGGAAAACTACGGTAAAGAGTTGTTGCCGGGAACGTACCTGAATGCTGCGGTAAAGCTGAACCATGCCAGTGTTACAGCGGTTCCTGATGAAGCGGTCGTAAAATGGGAGAACAAGTTTTATGTATTTACAGATGAAGGAAACCATCAGTACAAAATGATCGGCGTAGAACCTGGTATTTTAAGTGAGGGTTTTACAGAGATAAAATCGCCATTGCCTGCGAAGAATATTGTCATGAAGAACGCTTATGCGATCCTGATGAAAATGAAAAACGGAGGGGAAGAAGGAGCGTAAAATTTCTCATTTTGAAGGTTTTAAGAGTTCCGCATCACCGATGCGGAAATCTTAAAACCATTTTGTTACGATATAACAACCATAACTTCAGTTTGATAACCATCTGAGGGCATCAGGTATTACAATAGTTGTTTTTTTAAGGATTCTTTACTCGGTAAAACGGCCTTATACTCTTTTGCAAAAATCTGCTTATTGTCTTCGGGCAGGGTGAATTCTACAATTGTTCTGTTTTCTTCTTTACACAGAATAATGCCTATGGTAGGATTTTCTTCAGAAGTCTTTATTTTCCTGTCATAATAATTTACATACATCTGCATTTGGCCCATATCCTGATGGGTTAATCTGCCAATTTTAAGGTCAAAAAGAACGAAGCACTTTAACAACCTGTTATAGAAAACGAGATCAACAAAAAAGCTGTCTCCTTCAAATGTAAACCTTCGTTGTCTGCCTTCAAATAAAAATCCTTTTCCTAACTCAGACATGAAATGCGCCAGCTTGTCGATAATTGCAGTTTCCAGATCATTCTCAGAATATCCGGAATCTTCTTTTAATCCAAGAAACTCCAAAACGTAATGACTTTTTAAAACGTCAGTCGGTTTTTCAAGAATCTGTCCCTTTTTAATAAGTTGCTGTACGCTTTCCTTGTCTTTGGTTAATGTTAATCTTTCAAATAGCGCTGAATTATATTGCCGTTGTAACTCTCTTACTGACCAGTTATTTTCTGCAGCTTCAATTTCATAGAAGCTCCGTTCATCTTCATTTTTGACTTTTAGGAGCTGAATATAATGAGTCCAGCTTAAACGAAATGGAAATTCAGTTCCGGCAACATTCTCCTGTTTCTGAATCGCTGAGGCCGGTTTTGAGCGACTTGAAGATTTCCGCATCACTGAAGCGGAAATCCTGTGCTGATAAGCATTGTAAAATTTCCTGAACCTTTCCAGATTGTCTGCGGAATAGCCTTTTCCAAATTCGGTTGTTAATTCTTTACTTAAACGAAGGATGGTTTTTTTTGCATAGGCTGCACGTTGAATTCCTTGCTGCTCATTTTCGACGATCATTCTGCCTATTTGAAAATAAGCCACAATTATCGCCGAATTAATGCTCTGGACAACCTGATTCTGCGTCTCAGATATAATGGCTTTAATATTTTCAAGAAGAGGAAAGAAATCCCTTTTTAACGGCGTTGTCCGGACTGTGCTATTGGGTTGCTTCATTTATTTTTGGTATTTCCTGCCGTTTTTATGAATGTTTATCTAATGCAATGTTGAATAATATATCTTGTAATTCCAGATCATTCATCTTTTTTATTTTACTAATAAATAATTTTATATCTGTTTATGATACTTTGAGTCTTTTAATGATTTGGCTATTAAAAAAGAGAAGGAGCCTAAATATCATTAAAAGGGGTATAGCCAGAGCAGGACGAGACCGCTTGAGGGCAGCTTGCGGATCAACTCGTTCTAACCAGGCTCTATACACGCTCTATACTCGGTGGTGACCCGCTTGAAAGCGTGTTAAAGGCGGGTAGGCAGCTGGTATAAAACGCGCTTAAAATGTGTATTTCCGGGAGCTGTTATGGTCTTGCCGGAAAGCGTTACAAATGGTGGAATCTTGGTATAGAGGACCATGAATAAATCAGAATAAGGGTTAGAAGAAGGGGGATATGTTGAATGTTTTTCAAAAATATGATGGAGTTATATCGTTATATGATAGAGAGTTGTTATCTTGTGTGTTAGAAAAAAAACAATCTAACGTGTCATAAAAAAACAATCAAATGAAGAAGTTAATTTTATTATTTCTCCTGATCCCTTTCATGGGAATTGCACAGGATAAAGGAACACATTTTGAACATGGCCTGACCTGGGCACAGGTTCGTGAAAAAGCAATGAAGGAAAATAAATACCTTTTTGTCGACTGCTTTACCACCTGGTGTGGTCCTTGCAAATACATGAGCAGCACCATCTTCCCTCAGGAGAAAGTAGGCGCTTTCTTTAATAAGAATTTTGTGAATGTAAAGGTCCAGTTCGATAAAACCAAAGACGATAATGAAGAAGTGAAAAGCTGGTATGCCGATGCGGATGCCATCAATAAAGCCTACAAGATTCAGGCTTATCCTACCTTTCTGATCTTTTCACCAAAGGGTGAACTGGTTCACAGGATTGTGGGTGGTGGTGATGCAGATGGATTTATTGCCAAAGCTGAAAAAGCATTGAATCCGGAAACGCAATATTATACCCTGCTAAAAAAATATGAAGCGGGAAATGCTGCTCCGGAGACTTTAAAGCAATTGGCATCTGTAGCTGAGGAAGCTTATGATCAGGAGAATGCGGGGAAAATCGCTGCAGCTTATCTGGAAACACAAAGTAACTTATACACAAAAGACAACCTGGAGTTTTTAGGCAAGTTTACACAAAGCAGCAAAAGCAAAGGATTTCAGCTGATGCTGAAAGAACCGGGAAAAGTAGATGCCGTACTGGGTAAAGGTAAATCAAATAAAGTCCTGACCGGGGTAATCCTTCAGGAAGAAATCTATCCTCATTTGAGAAAACCTTCTGCTAATCTGGATTCATTGATCACCGTTGCAAAATCAAAATACCCGGCAGTAGACCTGAACAAAGCCACGGAACTGTTGCAGGTCCAGTTTTATCAAAACATGAAAAACTGGCCTAAATTTCAATCCTCAGTATTGGCGTATATGAAAAAATATGGCACAGAGGTAGACGGTTCTATGTTAAATAGTTTTGCATGGACCGTATTTGAAAACTGTCATGATGCAGAATGTGTGGCTTCTGCCATGGCATGGAGCAAACGCAGTGTAGACGATACGCAAAGCAAAGAACCTGCTTTCCTGGATACCTATGCCAATCTGCTTTATAAAATGGGCAAGAAAGAGGAAGCAATCGCAATGCAAAAGAAAGCGATTGCCCTGGTTCCCGCAGCAGAAAAACCAACTTACCAGGCTACCCTTGATAAAATGGAAAAAGGAGAGAAAACCTGGGATAAAAAATAGATAAACATCAGATGATGCAATAATGGAAAAGCTCCGGATTTTAAAATTCGGAGCTTTTTTATAGCTATATATCAAGATGTCTATGTGTTTGTAAAACGGATCAATTTACGGAAACTTTTTCAGCAGGCAAACGCTGAAAATACGTATTTCATCCTGCTAATATCCGTATAAAAACGGGGCAGTCAGGATTATATATTTTATAATTTTATAGGAGTTTAAGCTCTTATGGAAAAATTATTTGTCAAGCCATTTAAAATTCTGGTAGTCGAGTCTGACCGGCGCCTGTATAAAAAACTCTCCTCGTGTTTTAGTAAATGCGGGTTCGAGTACAGGATTTATTCGGGTATAAATCACATCGTCCCCCTGGTCATTGGCTTCCAGCCCGATCTGGTCCTGTTAGAGTACTTATCACCAGTCGTGAATGGGGGAGAGCTTTGCATCCAGATCAAGGAGAATAAGCTGACACAAGATATTCCGGTGGTCATTTATTCTGCATTTCCTAATCAGATATTGTCCTTAGGTGCCTATGGTCATGATGGCTTTATTGCAAAGCCTTTTGAACTGACCGACCTGATGAAAAGGATCGATGCCTTTTTAATGCAATATTGGAGCGATAAGAAAAGAACCGCAAATACACTGGTCTCATCCGGATGTAATTAATGCTTATCCCATTGATTTTAACAAGTTAATCGCTTCCTTATTGTCTTGTAGTATGGCAATATCTATCGCTGAACGGCCCCAGGCATTCCTGATAAACGGATCAGCACCATGTTGCAATAACAATTTTAGAAGCTCATTCTGGTCAAACATGACCGCAAACATTAATGCCGTAGCTCCGTTTTCATGTTGCAGGTTCAGGTCTGCTCCATGGCGGATCAGGAATTCAGCCATCGTTTTATAACCTTCATGGGCTGCAGCCATGAGTGCAGTATGCCCCCCATTGTCCTGAGCATTAACATCTGCACCAGCCGCTACGAGGATTTGGGCAATCTCCTGTTGATTGTGATAACCAGCAGTAATCAAGGGGGTATAACCTCTCATATTCCGGCAATCTACCGCGTTTTCGGAACGAAGCATTTCCTTCAAAATAGCCGTATTTCCCACCCTTGCCGCATGGATGATAATTTGAATGGTATCAAGCATTTGTGTGGTTTGATGTCTTGTTGGAATAATCCTTTGAAATAATGTCTGAATCATTAACAATAATAAGGGAAAATTCTTGCTGCCTGCTGAGGTTAAATACCTGATTTTTTCTGGATTAATACGGTATTTTTTTAAAATAGAAATTTGTATTAAACAGAAGAACAAGTGTCTGACAATAAGTGTAGCCTATTGTCAGACACTTGTTGGGTGCTAAATGCTTTTTTTTACATTTATAGCACTTAAACCTTTTTTGCCTTTTTCAACTTCAAAGCTCACTGCATCGCGTTCGCGGATCTGCTCCCTGAGCCCTGTAGAATGCACGAATATTTCAGGCCCGCCACTTTGCGGCACAATAAAGCCAAAACCCTTGGCTTCATTGAAAAATTTTACTGTTCCTTTTTGCATGGTGTCTGATCATTTATTTTTTTTTAACTGGATACCAGCGGAACATGCGGTATCGGAAATTGTTTCTGCGATCTGGCAGAAATGATCTATTTTAGGTATATTATGCCTGATAATCAGGTGTTAATCCGTACCTCAATACGTATATGTGTATAGAATACAGTATTTACCCGTTTTTAGGATAGTTCCATTGAAATATCCGAACTTTCGGGGGCTATTTTTGTTAATTTAATTGAAATTCAAATAGATATGAAGGCTTTGAAGGTAATATTAGCGGAGGACCACCTGATTGTGAGGGATGGGATCAGGCTTTTGCTGGAAAGGGTAGAAAGTATTCATGTTGTTGGCGAAGCAACGAATGGAACTGAGGTCCTGGAGATGTTGCGCAATGGATTGGAAGCAGATGTGGTGCTGGCGGATATCAATATGCCCGGGATGGATGGGATTTCTCTGATTAAAGCCCTCAAAATCTCTTACCCTCCTATAAAAGTGGTGATTTTGTCTATGCTTGATCAGCAAAAATATGTTGTCGAAGCATTTTCAGAAGGAGCACTTGGCTATTTGTTGAAAAATATAGGATTAGATGAATTGGTCTTTGCCATTCGTCAGGCAAGTATGGGACAAAGATACCTCTGTTCAGAATTGTCTTTTAAATATATGGATGATGTCATGCAGCGCCAGGTTGGGACCTCAGCAACACAGATTCCACTTGTGGAGCTCTCTTCCAGAGAAGTTGAAGTGCTGAACCTGATTGCCGAAGGGCTTACCAATAATGAGATTTCTGATCAGCTTTTCCTCAGCAGGAGAACTGTAGAGGGACATCGCCAGGCATTGATCGAAAAAACAGGTGTCCGGAATACCGCCGCACTTATTCGATATGCGGTGTTAAACGGATTTGTGAAATAACTGCAGCTCCCCGAATAAAGACACTACTTCCTGATGAACGATCCTGAAATCAGGATGGCTGTTCCAATCTATAATGCGGTTCAGCCGCTGATCTGATTTGCCCCAGCGAAAGGGCTCTTTGTCCATACTGATGTACATACTTGGGGTATCAAGGGCGGTGGCGATCTCGGAGATTTCTGTCGCATTGGAAATGACAGCTGCAGCCTGCTTTATCAATACGGCCAATGACCCTAATGTCGTTTTTCCAGCACAAATTATAGGTTTTGTTTTCATCAGATCTGCCACATGCTGTACGAGCTGCATTTCATGCAGACTACCGGTAAGGAGCACTTTGAAGCCCAGATCTGCACAATAGTTGGCAATACAGGCGAAATAAATTGATGGCCATTGTTTCCAGCTCCCTTTGGAACCCGGATGGATGCATACATAAGCACCAGGCCCGATGGGAAGGCGCAGCTGTTCCAGGTGTTGATGGTCGGCCGGAAATAACGGGAACTCCAGTTCATCGCCGGAAAGAGGAATTCCAAGATGCTCCACCAGGCTCAGCTGACGCTGGATTTCGGGTCCATCATCCGGATAGCTCAGAAAGCAATCATTTTGATCGGAACGGTCTCTGCAAAAACCGGCAAGATACCTGGTGTTAAAAGATTTAATCAGTTGATTCAGCAGGTTAGAATTCCCCTGCATCTGTAAAATCAGGTCGAAATTTATGGCCTGGATTTTTGCTAAAAAACAATGGAAATTTTCTTCATCAAAAGGCTGCTCAGGCAGACCCGGGTAACCTGGAAAGGGGATGAAATCATCCAGATAATGCGACAATCTTTTGATCACCGCTTCCGTTTCCGGCAAACCTATAAAGTAAATTTTTGCATTGGGATAAGCTGCGCGGAGACTGCGCATCGCCGGAATGGAACACAGGAGATCTCCCAATTGCAATGCACGGAAAATGCCTATTTTTTTGATTTCTTTCTTTGAGAATTTCATGAGCGTCAGATCAATTGTTAATGAACAGGAACAGGATCAGGCATTTGTTCAATAAATTTAAACTTAGCAAAGCTGATATGAAGTGTTAATTTGAAAATCAGGTACTTATCGTTTTGTGAATAAGTATTATTCCCGGAAAAAAAGAGGTATATACCTGTTTTTTTGTTCATTTAAGGTGTTGATTTTCAGATGACCAGACGGAAATGGAAAGGGCGTTGCCCGAAAAAGGCGGGATTGTATAGAAATTATTTTAATCTTACATTAGCCTATTAATTTTGATCGGTATGACCAGAAGTGTAGAGAAATCTAATCATAAACTGCTAAAAGAGGAAGAGCTGTCTGAAATGACATTAGAACAGAGTGAGAAAAGCAAGCAAACGAAATTCTTTCCTATTATCGCAATGGGAGGATCTGCGGGCTCTTTTTATGCTTTTGAAAAGTTCTTCCTGCACATGCCGGTCGATTGTGGATTTGCTTTTGTCATCATTATGCACCTGGATCCCGTCCAGAATATGGGCGTTGCCGCACTGCTGCAGAAGTCTACAGGAATGCCGGTGGTTGAAGCCACAGACGGAACAAAATTAGTGATCAATCATGTGTATGTGATTCCTCCTGATCGGGATATGGGCATTCACAATGGGCACCTGCTGTTGTTCAATGCTTCCAGGTCTAAAGGAGCGCACATGTCCATAGATTATTTCCTGCAAAGCCTGGCAGAAGATCAATGGAACTATGCAGTGGCGATTATTTTCTCAGGAATGGGTGCAGACGGGGAGACCGGGGTAAGGATGATCAAAGAAAAGCTGGGAATGGCGATGGCCCAGCTTCCGGAAACTGCAGAATATAGCAGCATGCCGGCGGCATCAATTGAGACGGGAATGGTGGATTATGTCCTTGCTCCGGAAGAAATGCCGGCTAAACTGATCCAATACCTGAACCACCCTGCATTAAAAGCCGTGGGAACAGATGAATTGCTTCTTGAACGAAACAACTATACGCATTTGAACAAAATTCTAATGTTGCTGAGATCACATACCGGACATGATTTCACTTTATATAAGAAAAATACGATTACCAGAAGGGTAGAACGGAGGATTGCTTTTCATCAGCTTCCCGATTATATCCATTATGTCAACTACCTGAGGGAAAATCCTCAGGAAATAGAAACCCTATTTAAAGAGTTGTTGATTGGGGTTACCAAATTTTTCAGGGATGTTCCGGCATTCGAGGAATTGAAAGACCTGCTCTATGCTAAACTTTTAAAGAAAAATAACGAAGATCCGATCCGCGTCTGGATTGCAGGCTGCTCTACGGGAGAAGAAGCTTATTCCATAGCCATTCTGATCATGGAGTTTCTGGCTGCAGTAAAGTCCCGTCCTCAGACAAAAGTTCAGATTTTTGCGACAGACCTGGACCCGAACGCCATAGAGCATGCCAGGGCAGGATTTTACTTTTCAAATATTATATCAGAGATTTCTGCGGAAAGATTAGACCGTTATTTCGTAAAGAAGAACAATGGTTATGTCGTTAAAAAGGAAGTGCGTGAAATGATTGTTTTCGCCCAGCATAACCTGATTAAAGATGCACCTTTTACACGGCTTGACTTGCTCTGCTGCCGGAATGTGATGATTTATCTGACCACAGATCTTCAGAAAAAACTGATGCCTATCTTTCATTATTCCCTGAACATTGGCGGATTGTTATTTCTGGGCCCCGCAGAATCTGTAGGTCCTTTTAATGATGCTTTTAATGTCCTGGACTCCAAATGGAGGCTCTATGAACGAAAGGAAGGAATATCTAATGCCGGAAAAATGATTGATTTTCCATTTAACATTACCAATCAGCCGGATAAAACGATTAAAGGGATGACTGATAAGCCTGTAGCCAAAAGTTTGCTTGCGGAACGTTTTCACAAAGTGTTGCTGGATTCCTATTCTCCGGCTTCTCTGCTCGTAGATGAAAGAGGGGAGATTTCTTATATCAATGGAAAGGTTGATAAATACCTGAGGTTCTCCTCCGGAGAAGCTTCAATGAACATTCATAAAATGGTGGTCGAGGAACTGAGGTACGCCCTGGGCAATGCAATCCATCAATGTGCGCTGCAAAAAGATAAAATTGAATATACCGGTTTGAAGATTGACTACCAGGGCCAGGCCCAACTGGTTGATTTTACCGTGGATTACCTGAACGACATTCAGTTGCAAAATATGTTTGTCGTGGTTTTCATAGACCAGGGGCCGGTAAAAAAGCGGAAAACAGCTGGTGCAAAAGGTAGCCTGACCCAGGTGAGTGCAGTGGAAGAACTGGAAAAAGAGCTGACGTATACCAAACAACAGCTTCATACGACCATCGAACAGATGGAAACTTCACTGGAGGAGCTCAAATCCACGAATGAAGAATTGCAAAGCACCAATGAAGAACTGCAAAGTACCAACGAAGAAGCACTGACGACTAAAGAGGAGATGCAGTCCCTGAATGAGGAACTGATGACCATTAACCTTCAATATCAGAATAAAGCGGAAGAACTGACCCGAATGAACAACGATATGAAGAACCTGCTGGACAATACAGATATAGGGACGATCTTTCTGGACAATAACCTCAATATTCTGAGGTTCACCCCACAGGTAAACAAGTTGTTCAATGTGATTTCTTCAGATGTAGGACGGTCAATTACCCATATTGCTTCCAACTTCGACTATCCTTCTATTGAAAGTGCTATTGTAGAGGTGATTGAAAAACTGAATGGGAAAGAGCTGGAGGTAAAAAACAAATCCAATGAATGGTATAACCTAAGGATTATGCCTTACCGGACGATGGACAATTTCATCAGCGGGGCGGTACTGACTTTCACTAAGATCACTCCTGTTAAAGCCCTGGAAAGTAAATTCTCCAGCTTGCTCTGTTACATTCAGGATGCCGTAGACCGGTTAAAACATGCTGCAATTATTCTGGACAGAGAAGGGCGGGTATTGGTGGTCAATCATGCGTTTTTAAAGTTGTTTAAATTAAGAGAGGATGAAATCAGAGAACAATTTTTTATGGAAATTGTTCATAACAGATGGAATACCAATAAACTGGATGCCTTGTTAGATGATAGGCAGAAAACCGAATTATACCTCCAGCACGATTTTCAGGGAATTGGTATGAAGACGTTAATGATCAGTGTGCAGTACGTTCCCGAATCCAAAACGGAAGAACAGGCAGTGAGTATTGTAACCTTCATCGAAAAAGAACGTGAACAAAAAGAAAATCCATAAGGAAAAAGTGATTTCCTTGCTGAGGGCAAGATTGGAAAGGTCTGAAGATCCGGAAATCTCTGCTGAAGAAAGGATCTCAGATCAGGAGCTCGAGGTACTGCTGGGAGAGCTACAGATCTTTCAATTGGAGCTGGAGATGCAGAATGACGAGCTTTCTGCTTCCTATCAGATGCTGGAAAATGAAAGGTCTAAGTTTGCAGGTTTCTTTAATCTGGCTCCCGTGGGCTATTTTATCCTGGATCATCTGGGAATGGTTGAGGAGGCCAATCAAACCGGTGCAGATATGCTGGATATTTCCAAATCAAGTGTACTCCAAAAGCGTTTTCAAAGTTTTATCGCCCCGGAACACTGGGAGATTTTCTACGGTTTTCTGCATAGAATGCAGTCCAAAGACAGCAAGCAAAGTTCTGAGATTCTGATTTCTTTGAATGGGGGACAGGAGCTCTATACCAGGATGGAGGGCATCGCCGTTTCCGATATATTTACCGGAAAAAGTAAATATTATGTGACCGTTATTGACATTTCAGAAAGCAGGAATGCACAGCAAAAACTCATTGAAACCAGTCAGCGGTTAGAAATGACACTTACCGCTTCCGGAACAGGAACCTGGACGATGGAGCTGGGCAACAATAAAGTCTTTCTGGATGCTTTCAGTTATTCCATTCTGGAGCTAAACAGTTGGGAGTTTGACGGCACGATCAAAGGATTGATCGCATTGATCCATCCCAATGACCAGGAAAGGGTAAGGCATAAATTGCTGAATATGATCAATACTTTTACGGATCTGGACCTGGAATTTCGCATTGTTACAAAAAGCGGGAAAGTGAAAAATATTTCTGCCAAAGGGCATGAAGTGAAGAATGAGACCATGCACAACTATTTCGCTGGAATCATCATGGACATTACCGAGCGTAAAAGGCTGGCCAGAGAGGCTGAAGCGCTGGAGAAAGAAAAACAAAAACTCGTTTTATCAGCCACTTTTAATGCGCAGGAAAAGGAACGCTATAAGATCAGCAGCGCCTTGCACGACAGTGTGTGTCAGATTTTATATGGAATCCGTTTAAACCTGCAGAATATACAGCTCACCAAAAATTTAAGGGGGGAGTTTACCAATGTAAACAAACTGCTGGATCAGGCGATCAGGGAAACCAGGGAACTGTCTTACGAGTTGACCCCTTCTGTATTGAGGGATTTCGGCTTTAACGCAGGAGTCCGGGAAATGGCGCAACGCTTAAGCACACCACAGTTTCGGATTAAAACGGTGATCAACAGCGCGGCTGATCTGCTGAGATCTGAGGTTCAGCTGTATGTTTTCAGAATGATTCAGGAACTGATTAATAACTGCATCAAACACGCAAATGCGACTGAAGCAGAGATTAAGATCTGTACAGAAAATGAAATGATTACGCTCGTCATCAGCGACAATGGGACTGGTTTTGACAAGGAGGTAGAGAAATCGCTTTCTCAGGGATCGGGAATCCGTGGTATAAAAAACCGGATTTTTCTCTTAAACGGAAAAATGGATCTGCAGACCTCAGCAAAGGGAACCAGCATTACGATTGAATTCAGAAGTGATCCCGAATTGTCGGAGCTTTCGGGCTATTAAACTTTGTGTTATGCTTAAAAATGAAGTCAGGAACATCATCACCATCGGCGCTTCGGCAGGTGGGATTGCTGCGGTTTCTAAACTTGTTGCTGGTTTTAAGAAAAATTTTGATGCCGCAGTATTTATAGTCATCCATATTTCCAGAAACTCTTTAACGGAAATTATCCTGGGACAGATTCAGAAACAAACGGAGTTAAAGTGCATCCTTCCCGTTGATGGTGAAGAAATTCAAAATGGCCGGGTTTATCTGGCCCCTGCAGATCAGCATATGATGCTGGGAAAGGGAAAAATCAGCGTAAAAAGAGGTGCTTTTGATAACCATTGGAGACCCTCAATAGATGTGCTTTTTCGTTCCGCTGCAGCGGCTTACAATTCTTGTGTGACCGGAATTATATTAACAGGCCTGCTGGATGATGGCACTTCGGGCATGTCTGCAATCAAGAGAAGTGGGGGGAAATGTATGGTGCAAGACCCCAAAGAAGCTGAGTTTCCGGATATGCCGGAAAGTGTATTGAAAAGTATCGTTGTAGATTATAAGGTGTCAATTAACGAAATGGGCTATATTCTCTCCGATTTATTTTCCAGATCAACCTGTGCTGCTGGGGAGGTTCCGGAGGATGTAAAACTCGAAGCAGAGATTAGCCTGAGAATGAGCAGTAATGTAGAGGATCTGGAGAAATTGGGCCCTGTAACCTCCATGACTTGTCCGGATTGTGGTGGCATTCTTGTAAAAGTTGAAAGTGATCAGATTTCCAGGTACAGGTGTTATACCGGGCATTCCTTCACGGAGCGCATTCTGGAATTAGAACAGGTTAAAGGGCTGGAAGAATCCATTTGGATTGCCGTCCGGATGATGGAAGAGCGTAAAAATCTATTGAAAAGCATCGTTGTACTCCATGAAGAAACCAGAACGGAAAGAATAGCTCAAATAAGCATTCATATTGACCGTTTGAAAAAAATATTAATTGATTTGGAAAAAAATAGGTAAAAAATCAAATAAAATGATGAATATTAAAAACTTAAATATCCACTTTCTCGTTTATCTATTCAAACAATTGGCAATTTAAATCAGCTGGAATGTTACAGGTGTTATTAGCAGAAGATCACAACATTGTGCGTAATGGCATCAGGATGTTGTTAGAAACAGATCAGGATATCAATATCGCTGCCGAAGCAGTGAATGGAATCGAGGTTCTGGAGTACGTTGCCAGCGGACAACAGGTGGATGTGGTTCTCGCTGATATTAACATGCCAGGAATGGATGGGATGATGCTGTTAAAAGAGATGAAGCTGCTCAAACCGGAAACCTATGTCATGATGCTTTCCATGCATGACAATGAAAAGTATGTTGCCCAGGCTTTTACAGAAGGGGCTTCGGGATACCTGCTTAAAAGTGTGAGTGCGGATGAATTGATCTTTTCTTTGAAACACGTAGGTACCGGTGGGAAATATTTGTGCTCGGAGCTGTCCATTCGCATGCTGGACAAATTGATGCTTAATGGGTATCATTCCGTTTCTGATACCAAAGTAAGTATAGAATTTTCTCTCCGGGAAATCGAAGTACTGCACCTCATCGCCGAGGGGCTGACCAATAATGAGATGTCTGAACAGTTGTTTATCAGCAAAAGAACGGTCGAAGGGCACCGTCAGAGCCTGATCGAAAAAACAGGAGCACGCAATACAGCCGCACTAATCCGTTATGCTGTCCTTAACGGTGTGATTCAATAATTCTGGTTAAGACCGTCCTTAGTGCATTATTTTTTGAATAAATACGGGTTACTGAAAATTATTACTGGTTTACAGTGAATATATACTGGTATTGAGTTGATTATGGCCTGACGGCATAAGGTTTGATGTTTTTCCCTGCACTAAACTAAGCCCCCATGAAAACATTATCTCCAGATTTCAATTTTGAATTGTGTAGTTTCAAAGAAAACTTATGGTCCTTTGCAATGTCCTATACGCACAATGTCGAGGATGCTGATGACCTTGTTCAGGATACTTTTCTAAAAGCCATCCGGTATGCTAAAAAATTTAAAAAAGGAACAAATCTGAAAGCCTGGCTTTTCATGATCCTGAAAAATACTTTTCTCAATAGTTATCGGAAGAAAAAATTGATTAAAAAGATCATCGATGATCAGACAGACATTTCTTTCCGTTCGGGGATAAAGGCAACAGTTAACATGGGACTGGGGAAGTGTATGATGGACGACATCCATGCGGCATTGAAAAACTTACAACCCCAATATTATATTCCCTTTGTCCGTTATTTTGAAGGCTATAAATACCACGAAATCGCCAAAGAACTAAACATCCCCATTGGAACCGTGAAAACTAGGATTCACATCGCCAGAGGAAGCCTGAAAAGTGATTTGAAAATGTATCGGGAGGAGTTCCGAAAGCAGGAAGATTCACTCTAAAATTATTGATACAAGAGATTGGCCTGAATATCCGGATTGTCTTTTTTAGTATATTAGGAGATAAATTAAGAAAAAACCAGTTGTTCCGGTTATTCGCAAAGAATTTGAAAAATATAATGATACGTATTGAGGTCAGTAAAATAGAGTTGAATTTTAAATTATTTAAGAAAATGTTAGGAAGGTTATCATTTGTGTTTTTCACTACGGCTGTGCTTGCTTGTCAGGCAGCGGCACCAAAAACGCAACCCCTTGTGGATGGAGTAAAGAATATTAAGCCAGATATACAGCAGCAATTCGTGATCAAAGAGGTGGTTGCATTGATTGAAAACTACAATTATAAAAAGATAAAGGTGAATGATTCGATCTCTTCCATCGTTTTGGATCAGTACATTAAAACCTTAGATCAGGGGAAAAATTATTTCCTGAGTTCAGATATCAAAGACTTCGAAAAGTACAGGTATCAGCTGGATGATGATTTTAAAAACGGAGATTTAACCGCTCCTTTTTACATTTACAACATGTACGCTAAAAGGCTGAATGAACGTCTTGACTATGCCGTAGCTCAGCTGAAAACAACGATGAATTTCGGTCAGAATGATACCTATGTTTACGACCGCTCAAAATTAGCCTGGCCTGCTTCAGCAATGGAATTAAATGACACCTGGAAAAAAAGGGTTAAATATGAACTGATCAATTTGAACCTTGCAGGTTCAGCACCGGCAAAAAGCATAGAAACGGTAAGCAAAAATTACCTGGATTTAAAAACTCAGGTTGCCAAGGTGAACAATCAGGACGTCTTTCAAATGCTGATGGATGCACTAACCGCCTCATTAGACCCGCACACGAATTATTTTAACGCCTCCAATGCGAAAGCTTTTAATGAGGAAATGTCGCGTTCAATAGTCGGCATTGGTGCCTTATTAATGATCGAGAACGAAGTGCCTAAAATCGTAAGTATTGTTCCCGGAGGTCCTGCAGCTAAAGGAAAGAAATTGAGTGCCGGCGACCGGATCGTGGCGGTAGCTCAGGGCGATGGGCCGTTTGAGAGTATCGTGGGCTGGCGCTTAGATGTAAGTATTTCCAAGATTAAAGGAGCTAAAGGAACAAAAGTCCGCCTCAAGGTCATTCCTGATGGCAGAGAATTGTCTTCTGAACCGGTAATCGTGGAATTGCTTCGTGAAAAAGTGATTCAGCAGGCACAGTCTGCACAGAAAAGTGTGAAAACAGTCCATAACAATGGAAAAGACTATAAAGTAGGTGTCATCTATGTTCCGGCCTTTTATCTTGATTTTGAGGCGGCAAGATCCGGAGATAAGAATTTTAAAAGTACCACACGCGATGTGAAATTACTGATCGATACCCTTAAAAATCAGGATAAGGTAGACGGGATCGTGATGGATTTGCGTGGAAATGGGGGCGGAGCTTTATTGGAAGCGGTTTCTTTAGCCGGCTTATTTATTGATAAAGGACCAATTGTTCAGGTGAAGAATTTAAGCGGTAAGACCAGGGTTGAAACCTTAAGCGGAAATGAGCTTTCCTGGACCGGGCCATTGGGTGTGATCGTAGACCGTTCCAGTGCTTCCTCTTCGGAAATTTTCACAGGAGTGATTCAGGATTATGACCGCGGTATTGTGATGGGAAGTCAGACTTACGGTAAGGGAACTGTGCAGTCTGTGATTGACTTAAACAGGCTGGTAAATCCTGAGGTGCTGAAAAAAATGGCAGGCTTAATCAACCAGGTTGATGCCAGTCAGAAGAAAGCAGCAAGCCCTGAAGCGATAAATCTGGGACAGATCAACCTGACCATGGATAAATATTACCGGATTACCGGAAGCAGTACACAGTTGAAAGGGGTGAACCCGGATGTGATGTTTCCTTCCAGATACCAGACGGATAAAATAGGCGAAAGCAGTCAGCCTTCTGCCTTATCCTGGGATGTGATCAATAGTGCTGGATTTCAGCCACTGAGCAACCTTTCTGCCATCAAGGCTGAACTGATCAAAAGAAGCGAAAAACGCATGGCGGAATCGTTATACTTCAAGTATTTCAAGCAAAACCTCGCCGATGCAAAAAAACGGAACAAGGAAAGGTCTGTGACTTTAAATGAAACTAAACTGAAGAAAGAGCGTGATGCACAAGAGGCCGAAAGCTTTACCAGAAGAAACGAGTTAAGAAGTTTCAGAGGCCTTCCTGCATTGAAAAAAGGGGATAAAGCAACTAAAGAGGACGCTTTTGATTTTATAGAAGATGAATCTGTTAAAGTAATGGCCGACTTCATGGGGCTTGCTGCTGCAAACAAAAAAGCATAACCCTGATGAAAGTATTAAGCGGCCTGCTTTTGTTAGGCCTGATGAGCTGTTTTAAAGCGGAAGGACAGCAGAATGGACCTTCATTAATCGTATTGGGGAATGTTCAGGATGGCGGATCTCCTCATATTGGCTGCACGAAGTCCTGCTGCAAAGAATTGTTTAGAAATCCGGATAAAACCAGGAAAGTTGCTTCCCTGGGGCTGATTGATCCGGAGTATAAATTGAACTGGCTGTTTGATCCGACACCGGATTTTCCTGCGCAGACAAAACTCCTGAAGAACCTTTCCTTATTCAGCAATAAGGAGGTTCCCGATGGAATTTTCATTACCCATGCGCATATTGGTCATTATACCGGTTTAATGTACCTGGGCAGGGAAGCCCTCAATGCTAAAAGTGTTCCTGTTTATGCCATGCCGAAAATGAAGCAGTTTTTGGAAAGCAGCGGGCCATGGAGCCAGTTGGTTGGCCTGAACAATATTCAGATCAGGCCTATCGAAGAAGCAAAGGAGATCATCCTTTCTCCCAATGTAAAGGTGAAGGCATTTAAGGTGCCGCACCGGGATGAGTATTCTGAAACTGTTGGGTACCTGATTGAAGGCCCTCATAAAAAAGCCTTGTTTATTCCGGATATCGACAAATGGTCGAAATGGGATAAAAGTATCGTTGAGGAAATAAAAAAAGTAGACTATGCGCTGATCGATGCAACCTTTTACGATGCAAAGGAAATCAACAACCGACCGATTTCAGAAATTCCGCACCCTTTTGTGGTGGAAAGCATGAAACTGTTTGAATCGCTTCCTAAATCCGAGAAAGATAAAATCTATTTCATCCACCTTAACCATACCAATCCCCTGCTGGACCCAAAAAGCCCGCAAACAAAAACTGTACTTAAGAATAGCTTTCACATTGCCAGGTTCAACCAGGTCCTGGAGCTTTAAGTTTTGAATCAATAACCAGTAAAGCAGCCGTTTTTTGTATTTGGGCTGGAAGTGGATCAATCGTCTTTTCTCCCTTTTTTATCCGGGCCGGAGCCGGAGGATTTGTATTCAAAGAACCTGCATGTACGCTGTCTGAGATCTGTTTTCCATTATCTTTAATAAAGGTGATATAAGCCTCCATGCGTTGATTAACATGTTCCGGGCCGATCACAATCACATCTTTACCATCGACTCTTTTTGCCCCGATGAGCTGGCAGCAAGTCTCTTTGATATCAGGGAAATAGATCACCAGCATTGTGCGGTCGGTGTGATACTCGCTTGCCGGACTGGCTGATATTTCCCAGTTAAAGGTAATCTCAGTCCCGTTTTGACTGATCGAGGGATTCACTGCCACAGGGAGCTTTCCTATGCTCATTAATACTTTGCTATAATCCAGACTGATGTTCGGATATACGCCCTGAATCGCATTCTTTTTATTGTAAGAAACTGCTTCATTGTACTCGTTTTTGTCCGTTCCGACAACTGCCAAACGAAACCCTGCCCGGATTGCATGAATGGAAGGCTTCAGGATCTCATTGACCACCTTCATCTTTTCGCAGTTTGCTTTCCTTGCCGGAGTAAGCGGTTTTTCAGTTCTGCCTATTGTTCTGATCACGTATTTCCCTTTCAGGGTATAGCCCACCAGGTTGCCGATTTTTCCATGGAATCCGCCAAATAAACCATTTCTTAAATGTCCCATTTTGATTTTTTTTAAGTGATTAATTAAATTGATTATTAGTAATTTACGAAATGTTTTTCATATCCGGTTCTTCTGCGTTCGCATAAAATTAACTGTTTTTTGATCTTGGAAACATCGTTTAAAGGTCCGGAGAACCAATGACCGACCTATCAACCACCTAATAAAAGTTAAATGAAAATCAATTGAAATGAAAGGTATTTGATACGGACTAAAAGCAGATGTTCATTGGGAAAATCATAAATGAAAGTCTTAACCTGGCTTAAGGTTTTTTCTTAATCTGGTTTATAGGTAATGTTCCCTTATTTCTCTCAACTTGGTGTTTAAAGACAACGTATAACAGTTAACCTTAATTTAACCGGAAATCAGAAACTTTTTTCTTTGGTTTCTGTTAAACTAAACACCAAATCTACCTTTAAAAACAAAACAATGAGTAACAAAAATCTAACAATTATCCTGGTTCATGGAGCATGGGGTGATGGATCACATTGGGGGCATGTTATTCCTGCCTTAACCAAAGAAGGTTACAAAGTAAGGGCAGTTCAAAACCCATTGACCTCCTTACAGGATGACATCAACAAAACCAAAGACCTGATTGATGCGCAGGAAGGCAACGTCCTGCTGGTTGGCCATTCCTATGGAGGCGCAGTGATCACGGGAGCTGGAAATCATGAAAAAGTAAAAGGCCTGGTGTATATCGCAGCCTTTGCTCCTGACGAAGGCGATAGCCTTGGCAGTATTTTTGGAAGAAGAGCCGCGCCTAAAGGTGCTGCAGGTATCTACCCGGATAGCAATGGTTTTTTATGGATTAAATATGATGAGTTTCATCAGTCTTTCTGTCAGGATTTGAAGGAAGATGAAGCATTGGTGATGTCATTAGCTCAAAAACCGATTCATGGAAGTGGATTCTCTGATCAAACCACTAAACCAGCATGGAAAAGTAAACCGAGTTGGTATCAGGTTTCAGATCACGACCATATGATTCCACCACAAACAGAACAGGAAATGGCGGAGCATATCAATGCGAAAAAAATTATTCATCTGGATGCAAGTCATGCTTCATTGGCTTCTCATCCTAAAGAGGTGACGGCATTGATATTAGAGGCTGCAGTTGCTGTGGGATAAATAAAAGGCTAACAGGTGATACTCCCGGTTTAATATGGCAATAAATGCGGTATTAAACCGGGAGTATTTTATTTTAGGGGGAAATAGAATCACATGGCAAATTTTACAAGAAGGATTTTTCTCAAATGTGCAGCGGTCGGCACAGCAGGTTTTTTGCTAAATGAGAATGCTGCATCTGGCCGCAGTCTGACGGAACTTTCCTTGCCTGAAAGGATGCTTCCTGCTCCCGTTAAGGGTGGCTTTTCCATGGATGATTATTGGGTTTGGGACCCTTCGGTGGTAAAGGGAGAAGATGGACTTTACCACATGTTCGCTCCGACAAATTTATTTGCGGCAACGGGAACAGGAGATCAGCCTTATCAACTGGACCGCTCATGGAATATGGTGATCCCATTGAAATAAATAATATATATCATGATATTTATATGTAAATATATCTTAACGTATGGATATGTTTTTTGAGCTTTCAGCGCATTGCTTTCGGCTGATCTGAACCAAGATAAAAAAGAGTGAAAAAAATAGTTAAATAAGTTTTGCAACTTTGTTGCAAATAGGTAACTTAGTCCTGTTGCAACCGGGGACAAGCCAAAAACCCGATACCATAGTAGGCATCATTCTTAAAATTATTACATATGAACAATTCAATGGATAAAATCAAGTTGAATCTTGAAGACCTGCAATTAGAGAGCTTTGTAACAAGCATTGATAGTGAAGTTGCCAAACGTTTATCGGGTGGTTTGGGTAACGTTTCAGAACCAACTCATACTGTACCTACAGATGATCATCATCCTACGGAACAGGTGATTTGTACTACAGTTCAGTGCTAATTCAAAACTAAATAAACAAGGGGGCAGATTTCTGATTCCCCTTGTTTATACTTTAATACTGATTATTCCAACCCTGATCAGAGATCTGATTTGTGAGATCAGTCTCTGCTTTAGCGCATCGAGGGCTGAAGTCCGTTGATCATTTTCTATAAAGCCATTTAGAATAACTCTAATCAGTTTGTTACCCTTGATGGCTTCTCTGCCCAGCGGGCTGATCACTAATTTTGGTAGCTGACCAATATAAATCGTATTCAGCCCGGATTCTTCAGCGAGAAATAATACGGCCTGGTCAGATTCTTTTAATTCCATGATTGCTCTCCATCCCGGAGTGATCAGGTGAAAGGTCACATGGTCAGCCAATTTCATCTTAAGATCCAACAATTCTTCATCGCTGAACAATGACAACTGCTCATATTGATTTCTTATGAATTCATTTTTCTTTGCATAGCATAAATAACCCTTGTGTGCTTTCCAGCAATTGGTTCTTTGGTGTTCGAAATTAAAGACCTCCATGATGTTCCGGTCTTTGGCATCTTGTAAAGTATTAATTTTCTGATTTAAAACGTCTTCAAATTCGCAGAGATCTTCTGCATAAAAATGTGCTGTAAAATCAGGTTCAGACCAGTCCAGTAATTGAATGGTTTTAGGGTAATACTGAAAAAAGATGCCCTGGCGTATGCGCTTTTTGTCAGGACCAATATCGACCATCGTGCCGGCCGTGTTTAGTGGTAAATCCGGATAAACAGCACTGGTCATCTCCGGATTTAAAAGCTGCAAAAGCATATAACCGATTCCTGCTTTGCCAGATAAGAGTCCGTAGTCAAATGGACCGGAGGAAACATAGGAATTGTAACTGTTTTTTTGCTCGTATAGATGTTTTGCCTGCCTGGCGACAGCGTATAGTTGTTCGTTAAAATCGTATCCTCTGAGTTCCTGAAATTTTAAAAGAAAAGGGATCATGCCAGCGTAACCACTGCATAAACTAAAATCAGTTCTGTCCATTTTTTCTATATCCGACAAGCACCTGTTTAAGGCTGTTTTACATTGATCAAGATACATTGGATTTCCAGTGATTTGCCAGGCGTACAATCGGGCTAATCCAATTCCGGCGGCACCATGTGCCCAGGAATTGACCTTTCTCATCTCCGGTAAAAACAGATTAAGGTCCCATCTATGAGCGTCAGGTAAACTTAACCGATAACTTCCCAGACGGAGGTCCAGCCAGTTATCTGATTCCTCGTGAAAATATTGCATTTCATATAGCAAAGCTTGTTCTGCAAGATGAATCAGGCCCTCATTTTTAAAGTAATTCCCCACCTGCATCAGGGAATAGGCTATGCCGGAGGCCCCATGAGAAAAGCCTGTAAGGCTATCAAAGGCAGATTTGGAACGATCATAGTCCCATTTTAATCCGGTTTCAGAAATTCTTGCTTCGGTAATTACTCTAGTGATCATCTGCCGGATCATGGTTAGAATTACATCGGATTGAAGGTGATGATAAAGTAAGGTAATGACAAACAGGCTTCCGGAATATCCACTTAAAAAATCCGCTTTTACGGTATTGTTAATGATATTCTCCTCATTGATTCGGATTAAACGAAATGCGGTATTCAGGTAACTTTTTTTTCCGCTTAATTCATAGAGCCGGATGCAGGCATACATAACACCACTTATACCCGTATAAAAACCAAACGAACGGGCTTTTAAGACTTCCTCAGACTTCAGTGCTTTACGTATAATGTCTTCTGCCGTTTTCAGGTCTTCTTTTCTTCCGGAGTATTCAAAAAGTGCCATAAAATATAAGGCAATTCCACTACTTCCGTTAAAAATGTCGATCGTTTCTTTGAAGGAGAACTGACCGGCGCTTGTATAATAAGGGCTTGGCCAATAGAGGCCGGTATCATCTCTGATTGCAGCAGAAAGCAAGTCGTTGTTAAGGCGATGAACCTGTTCTCTGATTTTTTCAGTTTGTTTAGGATCAAATGATGGCATATAAAATGAATGGGATTTAAGCATTTGCAATATAATCCAAGGCTCGTCGGAGGCAATAAACTCCATATGCCTCTTCATAATTGGAGATGCCCAGCCGGTTGTTGTTCATGTGCATCATACTGTTGACAATCTCGTTTAATTTGGCTTCTTCAAATCCTGCTGCAGAATAGTTTTTCATGATTTTTAGGTTCTCCTGTAGAAAACGACTGACTTTTTCCGGTGCAGTATCCCCGGTAAGAGATTCCCAGAAGTGCTGTGAAGCAGGTAGAATTTGTGATTTTGCCCGATCAAAAGCAGATTCAAACTGCTTTAACCACAGCCCTTTTTCGAGTGCAGGATCTTTTGCAGGATCATACAATCTGGGTAACCAGCCATCAATAAAGAGGTCACAAAGCCTGAGCAATCTCGGAAACATCCATTGGCTAGCAGCTAATAACATCAGGTGTATACTTAATGCCTGAACCAATACGGAGGATCCGTCTTTCCGGGAATTGATCCAGTCTAAAATGAAAACGGATGAGCTGCAGAAATGTGCTTCTGCCCAGGGCATACTTTGCTGATTTCCATAGCGATTTATCTCCGGTTCATAACTGGTGTACGTCAGCTCATGACCCGGAGATTCTGACGCTGTTTCCGGACCGGTATGGAGCATCGGACCCGGGTATTGCGAAAAAAATGCATTGACGCTGTTGCTAATCTCTGCAGATAACATTTCCTGTTTTTCAGGATCCACTTTCATCCTTAATCTGATGTGACTTCCATTTTCCCAGTATCGGATAAAGAAGTAAGCCCCATCTGATTCATTTTTGAAAAATCTATTGATAAAGGGATGGATCAATTGTTGAAGCATCAAATCCAGATTTCCCGGATAATATATATGTATCGCAAACCACTTACTTTTCATAGTTTAATATTTATACCAATGTAGCAGGTATTCTTTAACAGGTTCAGATGGGCTTTCAGTTGGGAGTTCCGGCAGCATTTCTTCTACGACCACATAATCGCCCGCCCTGGCCAGCAGACGTTTGAACAATTCGATGAGTAAGGGTTGTTCAAATGAAATAAACTGAGGTTTATAATCATCATTAAATCCTTCTTTTTTTGCGTCCTTCTGAAGCGAGGGTTTGATGAAGAAAGATTTTTTTCTTAAAAACAAGAAGATATTGACTGGAAGTTCATGCCCGAGACGCCAGTCATTAATCCTGATGAAATAGTCGTAATCTGGTTCTGATGGTTGTTGGACTGGTATGGAGTCCGTCTTTATACGCCATGTTTTTCTTCGGATGATGACCGTTTTTTCATAAGTGATTCTGGGGAGGGAGAGAATTTCTCCAACCTGTTCTTCTTCAGGCCCCAGATAGTGAGCATCTACCAGGCTGATAAATTGTGGAAAAAATACCTTTTCTTCTTCGTTAAAGTGGGCCATTAGCTGGTAAAGATTGGAACGATTATAAAATGACTCCAGACATAGGTCATAAGTGTAAATATCTTTTTCTCTATAGCTAAGTTTAAGAAAGTTGGTTTTTTCATTAAAGCTGACCATCAAGTCGTCAATTTGTATTTGCTGATGTTCCGGATAGCTTTTGTTCCCTCCGGGTAAGGCCAATTCATGGTCAAGTAAGGAGGGATGTATATTGGCATTAAAACTCGAAGCATCATTGATTTCTGCTTTGAGTATTCCCGGATGAAGTTGCGAGTTATAACGTAGAAAATCAGTACTAAGCTCAGGAGAGAACAGAGGCAGGAACCGGCCGCTTACTTTACCCATTCCGGGAAGAACAGAATTGATGACTCCGAAAATAACATCCTGACTTTCTTCACGAGCATCCTGCTTTTTTAAATAAAACTGGACAAAAAGTGCCCTGGAATATTGAGTTTCTGCTATTTTGCAGGTAGATAAAGGTTCAAAAAAATGATGATCAAGGTGGATGGAATCCGGCTTATTCAGCGTTAAATCTGCCAATTTCAGACTGAGGGCCGTTACCCATTCACCCGAATTTTTGGTAGACAATGTTGCTGCATTTTCTTTCTCGGGCTTTTTTATATGAAAGTAATAAGCATGGTAAAAATCTGCGACTTTTACTTTCGTATTTTCAGGATAGTGTTCCCGGAAAAAAGAGGTCATTTTCTGACGTTCGGTTTTTAACAAATCCATCGGGCTCAGGTGACTCAGCAGCTGATCGGCCTTTTTTGTGAAATCTGTGATCAGGGCTTTCTCTAAAAATTCAGGTTCTGTGGTATAACAATCTTCGTAAAACAGCTGTCTGCCAGAAAAACGGTACGATTTGAAATTGAGAATTTCAAATGCTGCATTGGGATTGGATTCTGAAACCTGATCCATTTCTTTTTGAGGGCTGGTTAACCCGGCCGAATGCGCTAATGCTTTTAAAACTGTATCAAGCTGGTGTTCCGCAGCCCGGAGTATTGAGCCTCGTTCAGCAGTATTTCCCTTCGAATAGCTGGATTTGTATTGCTGTAATTGTTCAAAAAGGCCAATTAGCTGTTGGGTGTCAGCGTCTTGAGGTGTCGTTTTCAGGAGAAATTTCAATAGTTCTTCATCCCATTTAGGGTTGATGCCTGAAGTTTCCATACTTAGTTCCAGTAATCCAGCAGAAATGAGTTTAAAAAGATAGGTTTTTATTAGGTCCGCACTGGCATTTTCTACAGACTCTGACACTTTATCTATTAACTGAATCAAGGTTGGTGCTTGTTTTTCTTTCCTGAGATAATGAAAGATCAGAAGTTGTAATCCTGTTGCAGGCAATTGCTGAAAGGATTCTATATTGTTAAAATTGATCAGGAAATGGATCTTTTCTACTTTGATTGTAGCAGTCTCGTTGAGCCTGACAGTCATGAGTTCATTGATCCGGGGATGATGAACCAATACAGATTTTAGATATTCAAACAGTTTGTTGTTCAGCCTGATTTTATGGTCAATGGTTTTGGAAAATAGCTCCTGTTTCCGGGGTTGCTTCCCAGACAACTGCATGATTCCGGTATAGGTAAAAGTACTAAAAGGCGAAGTTTTGAAACACATTCTGGTTAGGTAACGTAGCAAACTAAAACTTATCCTGTGCTCTTTTTGACGAAATGCCTCTGGTTCTCTGTTTTGATATCCGGGCAATTGCTCCAATAAAACCGGGCTGGATAAGAGTAGTCCATTTTGCAGGGAAGGAGCAAAGGCCAGCTGTTGAAGCTTTCTGTATTGCCCTGTCAGCTGACGTTGAAAGTTTGTTCGGTTAGCATCGTGGAAATTCACGATAGACTGCTCCAAAAAGAGATAGCTTTTTAATTCTAACGCGAGTGCAACAGGAAGTAAGCCCATTGATTCGTCCAGCTTTTGAATCGCTATTTTTTTGTTGTTATAGATCTGTCGTTTCAGGTTAATCAGAATTTGTCTGTTTTCATCGGTTGTCTGTGCGGTAATTAAGTCGTATAATCCATCACAGATCAATAGCTTCAGTCTTGCTTTTTCGCGAAGGATGTATTGGTGTTTTTGCAGGATTTCGGTTGCTCCTTTCAGCTTAAAATCATCAAAGGTCCGGTAATCCATACCAGCATATCTGACTAAAGAATGTGGAAATATCTGAATGCTCATTTTTATTCTGGTTTTATTTTGAAATGGATTATTTACTGAGTTCTAATTGATTTTTAATGAGGTGGTAATAGCTGCCCTTAAGTTGAATCAGCTCCTGATGTGTGCCTTTTTCTACGAGCGCTCCCTGATTCAGGACCACTATCTGATCTGCGTTTTTTACGGTGCTTAGCCTATGGGCAACAATCAATACAGTTTTGCCTTTAAAGAATTCATTCAGGTTATTGACGATGGACAATTCATTATGGGCATCCAGGGAATTGGTGGCTTCGTCGAGAAAGACATAAGATGGATTTCTATAGATCAGTCTGGCAATCAGGAGCCGCTGTTTTTGTCCTTCACTTAATCCATACCCATCTCTTCCAACTACAGTCTGGTAACCGAAAGGCATGGAACTGAAGAAATCATGCATGTTCGCCATTCTGGCTACTTCATGAAGCCGTTTTTCATCTTTGACAATTGCGCCTGCATAGATGTTATTGGCAATGGTATCCATAAAAATATAGCCATCCTGCATCACTACACCACAGGATGCCCTCCAGGCTTTGGCATGAAGCTGAGCTAAAGATTGGTCTCCAACGGTGATGGAGCCTTTATTAATCTCATAAAATTTCAGTAAGAGTTTAATGAGGGTTGTTTTGCCGCTTCCACTCATGCCTACGATGGCGGTAACTTTTCCTGCGGGAATAAACAGGTCTACGTTTTTTAGGACAAACGGTGCCTGAGGGTTCCCATATTGAAAGCTGAGTTGCTTTAGTATGATGTCCCGGGGACCTGAAGGGACATACTGATCTTTGAGCTCAAAATCTTCCGGGATTTCCTGATGAACTTCTGCCATACGTTGCAGACTGAATTTTGTATTCTGGGAGACCCTGGCAAATTCTATCAATTGTGTGATCGGGGTATTGAGCTGTCCGCAGATATAAGTAATGGCCAGCATTCCACCTAAAGTGACCTGTTCATTGATGACCAGCATGGCAGCAGCATAAGTGATGAAAACATTTTTGACCTCATTAATGAAGTATCCAATACCTTGCATCAGCTGATCAAGTTGTAGGGCTTCCAGCTTCAGATCGTAAGAACGGTCTTGTAAACCTTCCCATAATTGTTGTTTTTCTTTTTCACTGCCCGTCAGTTTAATCTCCTGCATGGCATAAAAAATCTCCAGCAAAAGCTGTTGATTGGCAGAGAGCACTTTGAATTTCTTCTGGTCGATGATTTTTCTTTTTTGCTTAAATGAATTGGACCATAAGACACTGAGTGTTGCCCCAGCGAGGAAAATCAGAAAAATTTGCCAGTTGTAGTACCATAATACTCCACCCAGGACAAGGAGGGTGATCAGGGAGAGGATAAAGCTGATTAGTGAATTGGTCAGGAATTCTTCCACACGCTGGTTATCATTCACCCTTTGCATATTGTCGCCCGCCTGCCGGTTGTCAAAAAAGGAAAAAGGCAATTGCATCAGCTTCGCAAGAAACTCTTTTAACAGCGTAATACTCGTTCGGGCTCCCAGCCTGAATAAAAGACGGGCACGAAGGAAATCCATGAGCATTCGTCCGGAAAACAACATGAGCTGGCCGATGCAGATCAGAAAAAGAAGATTGGTGTTTTTTCCGTTTATCCCTTTATCAACAATCAGTTGGGTCAGTAATGGAATGATTAAAGAGAAAACACTGGCAAGAATCAGGCTAAGACCGATGGGAATTAAACTTTTGCGATGTAATTTGAGGTAGGGGAGCAATGACCATAAAGAAGCGGATTGTTCAGGAACGTTTTGTTGCTCCTGAAAGTCAGGAGTGGTTTCCAGAAGCAAAACCCTGCCTATATCACTACCTTCTTCTATCCGCCAGGAATGGAGGAAATCACTGGTTTTGATCTTCAGCTTGCTGGTCATTGCAGGATCTGATAACCAGGCGTATTTATCAGTAATATGGTATAAAACCACGTAATGTTCTTTTTCCCAGTGAAGGATGCAGGGAAGGGGTACCTTGTTCCGCAGTTGCAGGTAAGGTAATTCTGCGGCAAGTGTCTTAAAGCCCAGTGACTTCGAAGCTGAAATCATACTGGCCATGGTGGTTCCCTGTTTTCCGAGGTTGCATAATTTCCGGAAATGTGACAAAGGGAAAGTCTTTCCATAATACTCCGTAATGATCTTCAGGCAGACAGGCCCGCAGTCCATTGCATCTGGTTGTTTGTGAAAAGGAAACTTCCTGCCGAAAGAAAAAAAAGAGTACATATACAAAAGGTATTAAATACAACACTGTTGCAAATATGATAATTATAATGCAACTTTGATGCAATTAATTTATGTAAATGTCTTTGAACTTATTCCCTACATTACGGACGATAGTCCGGAAAGAATTCCAGCTGGCTTACCGGGACCGCATCATGAGTACATTGGCGGTCATCGTTTATACTTTGTTTGTAGTAAGTGGTTTACTCACTGTTTTTCAATATCAGCAGGATCAGCAAAGCCGGGAGTTTTCCAATGCGAAGTTTCGCGATCAGTTTAAAGCCCAGCATACCAATCCACATGATGCCGCCCATTTCGGGACTGTTCTTTTTAAGCCATTAAATCTGATCAGTGCATTTGATCCGGGATTAAATGATTACTTCGGTACCACCTATCGGGTAGAGGCACATGTGCAGCATGAGGTTGATTACAGCAATGCAGAAAGTAATGATGCCCTGATGCGTTTCGGTTCTTTTACGCTGGCCATGATCATGCAATTGCTCATTCCTTTATTGTTGCTGTTTATCAGTTCCTCATCCCTGACTTTTGAAAAGGAATCGGGTACGTTTAAAATGTTGATGGCTCAAGGACTAAAACCAGTTCAGCTCGTATGGGGGAAGGTTTTTGCCAATTACCTTTTTGTGATCCTGCTGGTTCTGCCCATTTTTACAGTAGTGTTGCTCTTCCTGTTTTTTGTACCTTCAGGAACAGCGTTAATCGGCCGGTTTCTCATCATTGTTGCCGGATATTTGTTGTTCTATCTGCTCCTGACTTTAACAGGGGTCCTTGTATCCGTATTGAGCAGGCGCTCAGCAACTGCGATTATGGTGATTTTAAGCCTGTGGCTTCTTAGCTGTGTCTTGTTGCCTAAAATAGCAACAGGAATGGCGGATAAACGCTATCCTTTAATGTCAAGGGCCGCCTTCAAGGACCATATCAGGGCAGGTTTTTTAAAAGGTATTAATGGTGATCCACCTTATCAGGAAAGAGCCGAAAATTACCTGAATGCCTTACTGAAAAAATATAAAGCAGCTATCGCCAGTCAGTTGCCAGTGAATGCGGATGGCTTAATCCTGCAGTACAATGAAGATTACCAGAATAAGGTGTTTGATCATTACTATGCGGAGTTGGAATATACCTTTAACCAGCAGCAATCTTTTCTGAATAATGCAGGGTTACTGAACCCTTTTATCAGTTTGAAACGGCTCTCTATGGCCATGTCGGGGACAGATTTTTTCCACCATCAGAATTTCTTTATGCAGGCAAAAAAATACCGGAACGGATTGATCCGGGAGTTAAATCTGGAACTGGCAAATCATCCTCAGAAAGGTCAGCAGGCTTACATTGCAAGTCCGGAATTTTTCCGGCAGCTGAAGGATTTTCAGTATGATTTCCCTTCTCTTTCCAAGGTTGCCGGGATGCAGAAAACGGGAATAATTTCCATCTGCTGCTGGGTATTGCTGCTCTCCCTGTCTTTACACTTCGTTTCGAAATCTTCACTGTTTTAGGATATGCCATTACTTAAATTAATTTTCAGCTTTGAATGGCGGCAATTTCTTCGTCAGCCTGCTCAGCTACTGATTCTTATCTTCTTCCTGTTGATGGGCTTTTATAGCCTGAGTACAGGACATCACTTTGTCGGACAACAACTTTCAGGACTGGATACCTTGGTTCAAAACCAAAAATCTCATTTTCAGGAGCTGCTTGGGCGTTTTGATGCAGACACGAGTACCAGCAAAGGAAAGACATTGGCTGCGCAGGCAGGATTACCTCAGGTGATTGAATACCGGGCATCGCCAATTGCTACCAATCCACCAAAGGGATTGGCTTTAATGGCGATCGGTCAACGCGATATTCTTCCTTATTTTGACATCATTAACAGTAAACGGGATATCCTTACTCCGCCCAATGCAGAGATCGCCAATCCGGAGAAACTGGCTTCAGGAAATTTTGATTTTTCTTTTGTACTGATCTATTTATTTCCGCTATTGATCATTACCCTTTGCTATGATCTGCATGCCAAAGAAAAGGAGCAACAGACAGACCGTTTGTTAAATGTGCAAAGCGGGGACCTCAACCGGATTCTGTTTCATAAACTGCTGTTTCGTTTGTTAATGGTTTGCATGCTTGGCTGGAGCCTGAGCACGATTGGTTTTTTATTGCATCCAAGGGGGACTTTATTGTCAGGAGCTGATGTGCTCCTTTGGTTTTTCGTGCTGACCACTTATCTTTTATTCTGGTTTTCTATCTGCTGGCTGGTCGTGGTTTTACGCAAATCTTCCCG
The DNA here is from genome assembly GCF_900103665.1 of Pedobacter steynii. Lineage (GTDB taxonomy): Bacteria > Bacteroidota > Bacteroidia > Sphingobacteriales > Sphingobacteriaceae > Pedobacter > Pedobacter steynii. The sequence continues at coordinate 630,926 of NZ_FNGY01000003.1, read as the reverse complement.
TATCAACTCCCTGACTTTGCTGGGGATCTGGTTGCTGCTGACTTTAATTCTGCCGGCTGTTATGAATAAACTGGCCGCATTGAAATATCCTATGCCTTTACGAACTGAACTGGTTTCCCATCAAAGAGAAACGATGCTGGATACCTGGGAAATGCCCATTAAGGAGTTGCTGGTTCATTTTTACCGCAATAACCCGCAGTATCTACCCTTAAAACAATCATCGGATACCGCCCAATATGGAAACAAAAGATTTGTGGCTTACTATGACCTGCTTGGCAGACGGATGAACGAAAATGTAAAAAAATACCATGCCGGAGCAAGGGCACATAATTCCTGGTTAAGCAAAACGGCCTGGTTAAATCCTGTCGCTCAAATGCAAAGTCTGATCAATGCAACCGCCCAGACTGATTTAAGGGATTATCTCTTTTACCAGCAACAAGCAGGAGACTTTCAAAACCGTTGGGTGAAACTGATGAACAGCTATCTCCTGGCCAATAAAAAATTAAGCCGTAAAGAGGTGATGAACCTACCCGTTTTTCAGCTTGCAGAGGATGAAACAAGAATTAGCCGGATTTTAACTAATACCATACCCCTTTGGTTGGCGATTGCCCTGGTTTTATGGATGGCAAGAAAAAAAAGCATACTCAAATAACCCATACATAAATGAAAAAAATAATTTACTTAACCTTCCTCTATTTGATCTATCAGCCCCTGAGTTACGGACAGAAGAGCGATACTGCTTCCCGTGTTCAGAAAGTCAACAAGTTAAAGGAGGTCAATGTGGTGAAACAGAGGGTGGTCAGGCTACGCCCAGAGACCCTTACCAATACCTTGAAATTACTGCAACCTCTATTGCAGACTCCCCAGAGTATCATCAGCATTCCCTCTTCACTGCTACAACAACAAGGTGGTTTGGAGCTTAGAGATGCTGCGAGAAACGTCAGCGGTGTTTATTTTGCACTCAACAGCACTCCTTTTGACAATTCTGCTACCGCTCAGATCCGGGGATTTAATGCTTTTTCCACTTACAATGGCATGTCACGCCGCTTCAGTTATGGCGCTTTGATCGACGATGAATCGCTGGTCGAAAGCATAGAATTTGTGAAAGGCCCCGCAGGGTTTTTAAATTCCTATGGAGAACCCGGAGGATCGATAAACATTTCCACCAAGACACCTGGTCAGAAACTATTGAATGTGGTGGTCAATGGCGGAAGTTTTAACTTCTTCCGGACATCAGTTGATATTGGCTCTGAGGTTAAGAAAAAAGGTTTTTCTTACCGTTTCAATACCACTTATCAGCACAGGGATTCTTATCTGAATGATCTGCGTACGGATAAATATGTGATCGCACCTGTATTGCAATACAACTTTAGCCCCAACACCTTTGTATTGGCAGAGTATAATCTGGTAAGAGGGGAAAGTCAATATGGATCGTCTCTTGATAAAGTACGAAGTGAAGCAGATAAACTCAGCGGGCCAATCGGCATTAATTACAGTGCAGGAAATGGACTGCCAATCAGCTATGCACAAAATCAAACCGGCAGAATTTATGCGGTTCATAAATTTAACAAAGACTGGCAGCTGACTTCGCAGTCGTCTTATTTATTGGCTCCCTACTCCAGTTGGAACATGACTTCCAAAGGGAGTAAGGTGTATTTCAGACCGGATGGAATGACGGAGAGAAGGTCAAGCCGGAGCATGGGGTCAGGAAAAACATTTTCATCCCAATTGTTCGCAAGTGGTAAAATCAGGACTGGCCCAATTCGTCATCAGTTATTATTTGGCGCCGAATATACGAACAGCAGAGACTCCTTGTCACTGAATAATGGCAAAATCGAATTCCCTTACGCTTTAGCAAATCCTTCAAATTTTGTAGATCCCGATCAGGCCCGTCAAACGACACGCCTGACCAGAATCACCAACAATACTTTTTTAAAATCTGCTTTTGCCTACGACAATATTCAACTGCATAAGCAGCTGTTGTTAACGATCGGTGCGAGGTATACCTGGTTTACAAATGAGAAAATAACCACCAATGCGAGAGGAGTGGTTCCTGTTAAACAACACCAGAATGCCCTTTCTCCACGTGCAGCGCTAACTTACCTGATCGATAGCTCCACTACTGCTTTCTTTTTGTATGATCAGTCTTTTGTTCCGCAAACCGGCCAGAAAGCGATTGTCAATGCCGCAAGAGAAGTGATTGGTGCGGAACCTTTGGATCCTCAGAGGGGAAAAAATCTGGAGATCGGCCTGAAACGGAATTGGTTTAATTCCCGTTTGTATACCACTTTAACAGGTTTTCATACCATCAGAATTAATACTGCAGCCAACGATGAAGTGAATGCTGGCTATAGGATACAGTTTGGAGAGGTGACCAGCAAGGGCATAGAACTGGATATTATCGGTAACATCACCGATCAACTTTCATTGGTCACGAATTATACTTTTGTAAAAGCGGTCATTACCAAAGATAAAAATCCCGAACGTCTGGATAAACAAATGCCGCAGACACCGCAACAGATCTTCAATACCTGGATACAGTATAAGTTCCCTTTAAGGAATCTGGCGAGTCTGAACCTGAGTCTGGGACAAACCACAATCATCAAACGGAGCACTTCAGATAAAGACCAGTTCATCCCTGATTACACCAAATTTGATGCAGGAATCAGTTATGTTCAGGATAAATATTTTTTCCGTATGATCGCCGATAACCTGACGGGGAAACGTTATATGTCATCAGGTGATATCATTTCGAGTTTTCCTTATGAAGGACGTAATTTCTATTATATAGATGGAGATCCCTTTAATGTGAAATTATCTGTAGGTATAAAATTTTAATCTGAACCAGATGATGTTACAAGCAATAGAACTGACTAAAAAATATGGGGGTCAAACGGCTCTTGACCGATTGAACCTGAGTGTTGAACCTGGCGAAGTATTCTGTCTGTTAGGACAAAATGGAGCCGGCAAAACCACCACTATCAATCTGTTTCTGGGATTTACAGCAGCAAGTTCCGGGCAGGCTTTGGTGAACGGGGTATTGGTATCTCCAAATCAGGCAGACACCAAACGGTTTCTGGCCTATATTCCGGAAGTGGTCATGTTGTATGCCAACCTGACGAGTCTGGAAAACCTGGATTTCTTTAGCAGGATTGCTGGATTTCAGTATAAAAGAGCAGAGCTTGAACAGTATTTGCTTCAGGCAGGTTTACAGCCGGAAGCTTTTCATAAACGGGTAGGGAATTATAGCAAAGGGATGCGGCAGAAAGTAGGCATTGCCATTGCCGTGGCAAAAAATGCAGGGGTAATCCTGATGGATGAGCCGACGAGTGGATTGGATCCTAAAGCCACCCATGAATTCAGCGAAATTGTGAAACAACTTTCAGCATCCGGGAAAACGGTGTTTATGGCTACCCATGATATTTTTAATGCTGTAAATGTTGGAACGAGGATCGGAATTATGCGTCAGGGCGCATTGGTTCATACCTTAAATGCAAAAGACATTTCTGCCGGAGATCTGCAGAAATTGTATTTGGAAACGATTTGAGACCGGACCGCAGGTTAAAATCTACCCGAACTAAACTGCCTTTCCATTTGGAGAGGCAGTTTAGTTTTACTTAAGTGCTACATCACGAGATCCATGTTTTGAATCAGCTTATTTTGAGGCTGACCTTAACCGGTAGCTGATCCCGGCATTGACATATATATTGCCATTTAATTTATTTGTCGGCGTGCTTTTAAACATGTTCTTAATGCCACCTTCTTTGAGCTGGAAATTCCTGATGAACAGGTATCCGCCACCCAATGTGAAATCAAAACGTTTACTTTTCCATTTTCCTTCCAGCCCCAGCGGAAGTTCCATATAGTTGAGGTACCGCCTTTTGGGATTCATTTTGTTCTGAACATCATAACTGATATTCCTGTACCTTAATGCCAGCTTTACTTCCATTGCTTTATTCACTTCGTAAGCTGCGCTGACTTCGGTAGGCAGGTCTATTTTGAACTTAAATTTCCCATCTGTTCTTAGCTGAAAGATCACCGCAGGCAGAATAAGGGGGGCATTGGTGGCATTGGCGACAAAGACACCGAAGCCATAGGAAAACTTAGGGCTTTGGTTTTTAATAAAAATCAACCCTCCGCTAACAAACAGATCGTGGATATCGAATTTCTTCAGGTCGGTATTTACGCCCAGCTGGATCAATTTTACCATTCCCCATTTATTGCCTATAGAACGGTAATTGACAACTGCGAACTGTGTACTGAACAAACGATGAGGCATCAGGTCATTTTCATTCAATGGTTTGCCCAGTTGAGTATAACTTCCGTCGACCATTGCTGTCCAGCTGTTGATCTTTCTGGTCAGGGTATCGACTTTGTTGGAGATGATGAAACTATAGCCCAGATCAATTCGCCGCTGAGTCTTTTCAGTATTTTCTAAGGATCCATCCTTTTGTATGTATTTACTTCCCGGAACATAGGTCGTATTGATGTCAATGGTATTTACTGGTGTAAGCTGGGCAAAAACATTTTTTCCTGATAAGATGAGGAGGATCATCAGCAGCTTCTTCATTAAGGATTTTTCTTTATACATGTTGTGCTTTGATGGAGTTGAGGAACAGGAATACTTTTAGCATTTTCTGACCTGTTCAGGTATGTGACAACAGGTTTCCCTTTTACCCCTATCCGGGGCTGATGTTTATTATGAAAGCTGGCTGCGGATCTGCCTCGATCCTGTAAAGCAAGACCCGGGAGATAGAGTGCTTCGTGTTTTAGAAGTAAGGATAGTGTATCTTTTACAAGATAACTACCTGATAATAAATTGATTTTAATAGTGTTGGTTTAACCGGAATGTGATATTTTTGATACAATCTACAACCAAATTTATGAACATTAAGAAAGTACTGATTGCCAATCGGGGCGAAATCGCAATCCGTATTGAACGGGCATGCAGTGAACTGAACATCCAGACCGTGGCAGTTTATACTTATGAAGACAGGTATTCCCTCCACCGGTACAAGGCCGACGAAGCTTACCAGATCGGGGCCGATCATGAACCTTTAAAACCTTATCTCGACATTAAAGGGATGATTGCTATGGCAAAATATTGCGGAGCAGATGCCATACATCCCGGATATGGGTTTTTATCGGAAAATGAGGATTTTGCTGCGCAGTGTGCAGAGAACGGAATTGTCTTTATCGGTCCCAGACCGGATGTGATGCGGGCGCTGGGGGATAAGGTAACGGCAAAAAAAGTAGCGAAAACCGCGGGTTTGCCGATTATTGAAAGCAATGAGGTCGAACTCAATACCATTGAACTCGCTTTAAGCGAAGCCAACCGGATTGGTTATCCTTTAATGATTAAAGCGGCTTCCGGCGGTGGCGGACGTGGAATGCGCATTGTACAAAACGACGATCAGCTGAAAAAGAGTTTCTTTGAAGCCAGGAGTGAGGCGAAGAATGCTTTTGGTGATGATACAGTCTTTCTGGAGAAATTTATCAACAGGCCGAGACATATCGAGGTACAGATCGTAGCAGATAACTATTCGGAGGTGGTTCATTTGTTTGAACGTGACTGCTCCGTACAGCGTCGTTTTCAAAAAGTCGTGGAAGTGGCACCTTCGCTCAATTTAAGTCAGCAGACCAGAGATCAGCTGTATCATTATGCCACCTCGATTGCAAAAGCCGTAAAATATAATAATGTAGGGACGGTTGAATTCTTAATTGACGAACAGGAGCATATTTATTTTATCGAGGTAAATCCCCGGATTCAGGTGGAGCATACGGTAACCGAAATGGTGACCGGGATTGACCTCATCAAAACCCAGTTGTTTATTGCAGACGGTTATCACCTTGCCGATGCAGAAATTGGGATTAAAAATCAGGAAGCGATCCGTTGCAATGGTTTTGCCATGCAATGCCGCATCACGACAGAAGATCCTGCGGACAACTTTAAGCCGGATTATGGCACTTTAATTACCTATAGAAATGCCACTGGATTTGGCATCAGACTGGATGAAGGGAGTACCTATCCGGGGATGAAAATCAGTCCGTTTTTTGATTCCATGCTGGTAAAAGTAAGTACCAGCGGACATACGCTGGACGATGCGGCCAGGAAAATGCACCGGGCACTGAGAGAATTCAGGATTCGTGGGGTAAAAAATAATGTCCAGTTTCTGGAAAGTCTGATCAGCCATCCCATTTTTGTACAGGGAAAGGCGACCGTTAATTTTATTCAGGAACATCCGGAACTTTTTGAATCGAAAAGGAGGCTGGATCGTGGAACGAGGATTCTCACTTATCTGGGTGAAGTTTCTGTAAACGGGAATCCGGATGTACGTGAGGTAGATGAAAATAAACGGTTTGAAAAGCCAGTCGTGCCGGTGGCAGATCAGGTCGATTATCCAAAAGGAACCAAAGATCTGTTGACAGAACTGGGGCCGGAAGGATTCTCGAAATGGCTGAAAGCAGAAAAGAAAATACACTATACGGACACGACTTTCCGGGATGCCCATCAATCTTTACTGGCCACCAGGATGCGTACCTACGATATGCTCAAAGTGGCAGAAGGATTTGCCAAACAACATGCCCAAACCTTTAGTATGGAAGCCTGGGGTGGGGCAACCTTTGATGTCTGCCTGCGCTTTTTAAATGAGGATCCCTGGAGACGCCTGGAAAAATTGCGTGCTGCCATGCCCAATATTTTAATTCAAATGCTCATCCGTGGTTGTAATGGAGTGGGCTATGCGGCCTATCCCGATAACCTGATTGAATCTTTCGTCGAGAAGAGCTGGGAAAAAGGCGTAGATATTTTCAGGATCTTTGATTCCTTAAACTGGATGGAAAACATTGCGCCCTGCATTGACATGGTGCGCAAAAAGACAAATGGCCTGGCCGAGGGTTCACTTTGTTATACCGGTGATATTCTGGATCCGAAACGCAGTAAGTACAACCTGGAATATTATTTGAAGATGGCCAAAGACCTGGAAAATGCAGGAAGCCATATTTTAGGGGTTAAGGACATGTCGGGTTTGCTGAAGCCTTATGCCGCTAAAATTTTAATTGAAGCCCTTAAAGACACGGTTAAAATCCCGATTCATTTACATACACACGATACCTCTTCCTTACAGCCTGCCACTTATCTGATGGCCATTGAAGCAGGAGTCGATGTGATTGATTGTGCGTTGGGCGCCTTATCCGGCAGTACTGCACAGCCGAACTTTAATGCCATTGTGGAAATGATGCGCTTTCATGAGCGTGAAAACCCTTATGACATCAAATCTTTAAATGCCTATTCGAATTATTGGGAAACCGTAAGGGAATATTATTATCCTTTTGAATCCGGATTAAAAGCCAGCTCGGCTGAAGTGTTTGAACATGAAATTCCGGGCGGACAATATTCCAATTTAAAACCTCAGGCGATTGCACTTGGATTGGGGGATAAGTTTGAGCTGATTAAACAGCGTTATGCCGATGTCAATACCATGTTTGGGGACATTGTGAAGGTGACGCCGAGTTCTAAAGTGGTGGGTGATATGGCCCAGTTTATGGTGGCCAACGACATTAGCCCTGAAGACGTTTTTGCCAGAGGGGAACAGCTTGCTTTTCCGGAATCTGTGGTTTCCTTCTTTATGGGAGAGATCGGTCAGCCTACGGGTGGTTTTCCTGTAGCCTTACAACAGATCCTGTTGAAAGGCAAGACGCCTTTTACCGACCGTCCGAACAAACACCTGGAACCGCTGCATCTGGAAGCAGAATTTGAAGCCTTTAAGCTGGAGTTTGGAGATGATTTGAGCTATACCATGTACCTGGCTTATAAGTTTTATCCTAAAGTAACGGCAGAAGCGATAAGGGTATTCCGGTTGTATGGCGATGTATCTGTCATCCCTACACAGTACTTCTTTTATGGAATGAAGCCGGGAGAAGAAACCACGATAGAAATTGCGAGGGGTAAAACCCTGCTGATTCGTCTGCTTTCCATTGGTCCGGCCGATGACAAAGGGATGCGTACGGTTTTCTTTAAGCTGAACGGGCAGACCCGCAATATCGAAATTCAGGATAAAGCGGTTAAGGTGACGACTGCTGAAAACCGTAAGGTAGACAAGCTGAATCCGGCACATATTGGTTCCCCTTTGCAAGGCTTATTGTCGAAGGTTTTCGTTAAAGCAGGAGATGTGGTGAAGAAAAATCAACCGATGTTCATGATTGAAGCGATGAAAATGGAGTCCAATATTGCGGCAATAGCCGATTGTGTGGTGAAATCAATTGTGCTGAAGGAAGGTACGATTGTGAATACGGACGATCTGGTGCTTGAAGTTTAAAGGCAATCTCTGTTTAATACCAATTTGGAATTTATCAGCGGACAGACTGCGCTGGAAAGTGCTGGTTTTGAGACTACGGATGATGCCCTGCATGTCTTTATAGATTCAGGTATTTCTGATGCCCGTTCTTTTCCTGTTGCAGCTGGCCTTGCCGGCGATTCAGGAAGAATACGAGCGGAAACAAAAAAAAAAATTAATTTGACACTGCCATAGGGTTGTCAGTGTCGTATATTTAATTTGTAGTACAAAACAAACTAAATTATGACACCTGACAACCTTAACACTGCAGCAGCTACAAATGCAATTACTTATTTAATGAGGAACTATGTGGCTTATAATGCCTGGGCAAATACCACACTGATCAATTGGCTGAGAACCTATCCGGAAGAGGTACTGGAACAAGAAGTACGGTCAAGCTTCTCCGGTATCAAGCAGACCGTCCTTCACATCTGGCAAACCCAGGCGTACTGGTTATCGGTCATTAAAAAAGAAGCCTTTGAACCGGAACATGAATTCAAAGGAACGATAGAAGATGCTTTTGCGACGCTCATCAAACAGTCTGAAGAATTCGCTGCTTACCTGGATCAAATGACTACACAGTCTATTGAAGAAAATAACCTTGTGGTTAATCCCTGGTTTAATTGTGACTTTGCCAACTTTGAATATATCCAGCAGGTGATGAACCACAGTACTTACCATCGCGGACAAATCACCACCATTTCACATCATCTTGGTTTAAGTGGCGCACCGATGACGGATTATAATTATTATAATATATACGGCAAGAAAAAGGAAAATTAAGCGTAATATTTCATTCTTCAGGCATAAGAGTGGAGCAATTCAATTGCTTCTGCTCTTGCTGTATTGCACACATTGTCAATGGTTTCGATATGGCGTTTGAGGACTTTATATGCAGATTCTAAGGCTTCAAGTGCTTCCAGTTCAACCTTTAATTTTGTTTCCAGTCCCAGGATAGAAATACTGGGCAGCATATAATGTGCACTTTGTTTAACCTTATTGAAATCACCTGCAGCAAAGTGCTCCTTTAATAAAGCCAGGTCCTGAGGAATTTGTTCTACGAAAATCTGAACAATCTCTTTTTCAAAGGCTTTGTCGCCATTGCTGAGCTGCTCAATATAACTGAGGTCTATGAGCTGGAAACTTCCGGAAGTATAGGGAGTTTGAGCGGACATTTTATAAGGGGATGAATGTCTTGATTATCTGCAAAAAACAAGCCAATTATCAGAGGATCTGCATCCTTTTATTAAGTGCTGCACGGTAGGCATCGGAAACGGGTACAAGATTTTTATGAATGATCAGTGTACCGCCTTCGAGGGTGTCTATTTTACTGACATTGATGATAAAGGAACGGTGTACCCTAAGAAAGACACTCGCCGGTAACTTCTCTTCCACAGATTTTAGGGTGGTATGGATGTTGTAAAATTGATTGGCGACATAAATTTTCACATAATCTCCCTGGGCTTCCAGGTAGAGGATATTGTCCAGTTGCAGCCTTCTTACGGTACCGGAATCTCTTATAAAGATAAAATCTTCTTCTATAAGATCCGCAGGTAAGATTTTGGTTTTCCGGAATTCCCTTGCTTTTTCTACGGATTGTAAAAATCTGACCGTAGTTACAGGCTTGGTAATAAAGTCGATCACGTCAAGATCGAAGGCTTCTGCGGCGTAATCTCTGTTTGAAGTAGTGAAAATAATAAGTGGACGCTTTTGTCCGAGGCTTTGAGCCAGTTCCATTCCCGTCATTCCGGGCATTTCAATATCCAGAAACAACAAGTCAATAGGCTGTTCCAGGATTTTGATATAAGCTTCTGTTGCATTGCTGCACTCCGAAACCAATACTAAACTTGGATCCAGGCTAATCAGTTTTTTGAGCGTAGTCCGGGCAATTTTGTTGTCGTCAACAATTAAGCAATTCATCGGGATTTCGTTAACCTATACTAATGTAATTATAATAGATCAGAAAATGAAAGCCTGAAAAGCCTCATTCACCGTTCATTTTATCCTTTCTGTCGATTCCCCCTTTCCTATCGCTTAAAAGGCTTTTACCTTTGGTTCATCAATCAATAAAAATCAACCGGAAAAACATAAACCAGAAAAAACATTATGAAAAACTTATTAATCATCCTAATCAGCTTATTCGCTTTTAACAACATTCAGGCACAAGGGATCATGAAAGATCCGGTAAGCTTTAAACTAAAAAATGGAGTAGAGGTTATTGTTGCTGAAAATAACGGCATGGGAAAAATACTGGCTTCTGTTAAAATGGAAGGTGGACAGCTGGCTTCAAATACGAAGGTTACCATGGCTGATAAAGGTAAAGACTTTGGGCCTAAAGTAAGCTTCAGTACTGATGAAGCAAGTGTAGCTGCGGATACAGAAGATTTTGAAAATGCTTTTTTAGCAACTGCTGATGCATTGACATCTGCGAGCAGGAATCATGGGAACCTTGTACCTGCAAGAACATATATCACTATTGCCGGCGACATTACCCTTGCTCAGGCAAAAGTATTGGCTAAGAAAGCATTTGGCGAGTGGAAAGAAAACAGTTCATCCGAACTGGCAAAATAAGAACAAGATCAAACAAACGGGGAGAAGTAGGGGAGGATTGCAGATGGAAGAATTTCCATCTGCTTTTTTCATAATTTAAGTTTTAGGTTGATTAAAACCGTTGAGCGGCCAAAGGGTAAAAATATCCATTCACCGATCACTTTTGCCTTTCCGTCTATTCCCTCTTTCCAGCCTTGTAAGACCACCATATCTTTGATTCATCAATTAAAAAGATCGACCAAGAACACACACAACCTAAAAAACACCAATATGAAAAACCTATTATTCAGGCACAAGGGATCATGAAAGATCCGGTAAGCTTTAAATTAAAAAACGGCGCAGAAGTTATTGTTGCTGAAAATAATGGAACGGGAAAAGTATTGGCAAAAAGGGCATTTGGCGAGTGGAAAGAAAACAGTTCATCTGAACTGACAAAATAAGCTGGAGAGCGCAACACAGAGCGAGAGATTTAGTGAGGAGAATTGCAGGTGGTTTAAATACCCAGGTATTTATTCCATCTGCATTGTTGTTTAACGAGTAATCAATTCAAGTATATCAACCAAAAAAATAGAATTAAAAATGATAACAATTAAAAAAGTGTTAATAATGATGATAGGTGTATTCGCGTTCGGTAATATTGAAGCGCAGGTAACGATGAAAGATCCCGTAAGTTTTAAATTAAAAAACGGGATAGAAGTCGTGGTAGCGGAGAATATCGGAATGGGAAAAGTATTCGCCTCTGTTAAAATTGAGGGCGAAGACCTGAACACCAATGCCGCAGTATCTGAAGTATTAACGAAGCTTTTAACAGAAGGAGCAAGTGCTAAAGGTAAAGTTGCTTTTGCGAATAGCCTAAAAGAAATTGCACCTAAAGTAAGCGTTACTGCTGATGAAGCCAATGTGGCCGCAGATGCAGAAGATTTTGAAAATGCGTTTTTAGTCATGTCATCTGCTTTACAGGAGACCGTAATCGATCAGCCTACTTTAGATCAGGTAATCAAGGCTACAAAACAGGGGGTTTCTTTAGCCGAAGTAAAAACATTTTATAACAAACAGATCATTCCTTCAAGAACTTACATCACCATTGCAGGAAATATTAGTGTTGCCCAGGCAAAAGCATTAGCTAAAAGGGCATTTGGCGAATGGAAGGAAAATAGCGAATCTGTTATTGCAAGATAAACGGGAGCGTTAGCAAAGAGATCCATAGGGGGATGATTGCAGGTGGTTAAGTACTCAGGTATTTTTTCCATCTGCATTGTTGTTTTATAGCAGATGCTGGATATTTAGTTAAAATTGAATTATCTTTATGGAAAACTATTTTATAGTCATTCGATGTACGGAGATCATGTTAACCTCCTTCCGATTCCGGGAGAGGCCTTATTCCTTCCCGGTTTTTTTAGCGGGGAAGAAAGTAATGAATATTTTAATGACCTGACAACCGGAGTCGCCTGGAAACAGGAACCGATTAAAATATTTGGTAAAACTGTCCTGCAACCCAGATTCACTGCATTTTATGGAGATGAAGGAATCAGCTACAGCTATTCCGGAATTACGATGAATGCTTTGCCATGGACGGAGACGATGACAAAGATCAAAGCCCGTATTGAAGAAAAATATGATGCCAGGTTCAATGCCTGCCTGCTCAACCATTACCGCGATGGGAGTGACAGTATGGGCTGGCATAGGGACAATGAAAAGAACCTGGGGAAATATCCGCTCATTGCTTCTGTCAGCTTCGGTGCGCACCGGATTTTTCAATTCAGACGTTATGTAGAAAAGATCCCGATTATTTCTGTAGACCTGAGTCATGGCAGTGTGCTGATCATGAAGGGGGAAACGCAACATTATTGGGAACACCGTTTGCCAAAAACAGTGCAGGTGACCTCAGCCAGAATCAACCTGACTTTCCGGTTAATTATCGATTAACTGTTGTGTTAAGCCTTTTTATTTGTTGTATTTAAGTCAGAATTCTATAAAGACTTTTTAAAATATAATTTACCCATTACTTTTGTTAACAGTGTTAACAAAAATTCATAGTCTATGGGAATCGCAGAACGTAAAATAAGGCAGAAGGAAGAATTTAAAGCAAGCATTCTTGAAGCGGCATGGCAACAGGTCATATCTGATGGCTGGCAATCCTTATCGATCCGTAAGATTGCAGATGCGATTGAGTACAGCATTCCTGTGATTTATAACCATTTTGAAAATAAGGAAGCGATTCTGCTGGAATTCACCAAAGAAGGATTTCAAAAGCTGTCTGAGACCCTTCAGGAGGTGAAAGACCAATATGAGGTTCCGGCGCAACAGCTGGAAGCGATGGCACATGCCTACTGGGATTTTGCTTTTGACCACAATGAGTATTATCAATTGATGTTCGGTCTTGGCATTCCGGCCTGTGACCGCGTAAACCAGATCATAGAGATGAAAACGGCTACAGGGATCATGATTTCCACAATCAAAGCCGCGATTGCAGAAAGCAATCATCCGGAAGCAGACTATTTCCTTAAATACCATACTTACTTATCGATCCTTCATGGCCTGGTTTCTATTCAGATGATTCAGAAAGAAGGAAAACCGGATGCTTCGAAGAAAATGATTCTTCAGGATGCAATTTCAGGGTTCATTATTTCCATAACGAGCAAATAAATTCATAGCTTTAATAAATACCATTAATTAATAAACGATTCAAACTAAACAATCTATCCAGATGAAAAAATTATTCAACACCAATTTCAACCACGAGGGCATTCACTTTATGCTGCTGGTCCTGCGCGTTTCCATTGCTGTTTTTATGCTATTTCATGGCTATCAGAAATTACAAATGCTAACCGGTGGCGGACCTATTCAATTTGGTGATCCGATAGGAGTTGGTGAACCTGCTTCACTGGCATTGGCTGTTTTTGCAGAATTTTTATGTTCTATCCTTGTCCTGATCGGATTGGGAACAAGGCTGGCTGTGATTCCTTTGATCGTGACGATGCTGATTGCAATTTTTATCGTTCATGGACCTGATGGTTTTGATAAAAAAGAAATGGCATTACATTACCTGGTCGTTTATGCCTTCCTTTTCGTTTCCGGAAGTGGAAAGTATAGTGTAGATCAAATCATCAGCAATAACCTGAGCAAACGCAGACGCTAGTCTGCTTTTCCGAAAATACGCTTAATGTAAGAGGTCTGCCCGCATTAAGCGTATTTTTTTTGTATAATTGTCAGGACCTAACCAAGCCTTCCTGACCATCACCATGCCTAAACACCTATTTATAACCTTAACAATTGTTTTGTTTTTTAATACTGTGTTTGGTCAGTTTTCCTTTGATCATTTATCGGTTACCAATGGCTTGTCGCAGAGTACGGTTTTGGCCATCTGTAAAGACAGCAGAGGGTATATGTGGTTCGGGACGAGGGATTGCCTGAACCGCTATGATGGTAAATCCGTTAAAATATATAAAACACGGGAGGGCGATCCTTCCTCTATCAGTTCCGAAGATTATATCTATGCCATTACCGAAGACCGGCAAAAAAATCTCTGGATAGGTACTCAGAACGGGCTCAACAGGTATATTCCCGAAACCGATCAGTTTGAGCGCATCATCTTTAAACCCGGAGATCAAAATGGCATCAGTGACAAGATTATCCTTTCGATATTTGCAGGACGTAAAGGAAAAGTCTTGTTTGGTACGTATAATGGACTAAGCATCCTTGAAAACCCGAAAACCCGAAAATTCAGGAAATACTTTAAAAAAGATGGACTGGCAGGAAATATCATTTACGCTGTTTTTGAAGACAGTAAATCAAATATCTGGGTAGGCAGCACAGAAGGTCTGAGCAGGATGACGCTTAAAAATGGCCAGTATGTTTTCAGTTCATTTGTTCATCTTCCTTCCAAAGCAGGCAGTATCAGTGGCAATTCCATAAAGACCATTACTGAAGACCGGCAAGGGAGGATTTGGATTGGAACAGAGGCCGAGGGATTAAATCTTTTTGTTCCCGAATCAGGTTCATTTATCCGGTTTAAACATGATCCAATGAGGAATGATGGAATCAGCAATGACATCATTCGTAAAATAATGCCTGGAAAAGATGGTCATTTATGGGTGGCGACAATGAACGGGCTGAATATTCTGGATCCTGTAACACTCCGGTTCAAGGGCTTTAAACATGATTCGGAGAACCGAAAAAGCTTAAGCGACAATTCCATCAAAGACATTTATGAGGATAATTATGGCTCTGTATGGATAGGAACGATGTTTGGCGGAGTGAATGTGACCCATCAGAATGCGGTACCTTTTACCGTTTATAAGTATAGTAAATACAGGAACAGCATCAGCAGCGACATCATTAGTGTGATTGCCGCAGACGACAAAAAGAACCTATGGGTTGGAACGGAGGGGCAGGGACTAAATTATTTCAATACCAGGACCAATGAATTTAAGCAATATGTAAATAATCCTTCAGATCCAAATAGTCTCAGTTCCAACACCATTAAGGCCATTTATAAAGATAGAAAAGGGCAAATCTGGGTTGGCTTATTCCAAGGTGGACTGGAATTATTTAATCCTGCCACCGGAAAGTTTAAACACTACCGGCATGATCCCAATAATCCGGCCAGCTTAAGCTATGGGTATGTGAGCAGTATCTCTGAAGACCATCAGGGTCGTTTATGGATTGGTACTTCTTCAAAAGGATTGAACCTCTTTGATCCGGAAAAGCAAACATTCTCGGTATTAACCGATTTACGTTCTTCCGGTTTAAGGCTCAGCAGCAGCTATATTCGGTTCTCTTTTTCGGATAGCAAAAAGAACTTTTGGGTGGGTACCCCCAGAGGCCTCAATCTTTTGTCGCCGGGAGCAAAGCAGTTTAAAGTTTTTCTGAAAAGCACGACGCATAAAGACAGTCTGCAATCGAATCAGATCAACTGTATCCAGGAAGATCATGATAGCAACATATGGGTAGGAACGCATCATGGTGGTTTGAGTTTATATCATCCGAAAACGAAGACCTTTACCACTTATACCAGACAAAACGGGCTTGCCAGTGATAACGTTATTGGTATTCTCGAAGACAATGAGGGGAGTTTGTGGTTGAGTACCGACCGGGGGCTCAGTAAGTTCGACCTGAAACAACGTTCTTTCAAAAATTACAACATCAATGATGGATTACCTGCAAATGAGTTTAACTTCAACTCTGCTTATAAAGATGAAAAAGGAAAGCTTTATTTCGGAAGTTATAACGGACTTGTGGCTTTCACCCCAAGAGAAATAAAAGAGAATGAACACCTTCCTAAGGTTGATTTCTCGGGACTGAAGCTTTTTAATAAACCCGTTTTGGTAGGAGGGCCTGACCAATTGTTAAAACAGGACATCAGCAGCGTTAAAGAGATTACTTTTGCTGCCGATCAGGACATCTTCAGTATTGATTTCGTGGCTTTAAATTATATCCAGCCGGAACGTAATAAATATGCTTACAAATTGGAAGGTTTTGAAAAAGACTGGAACTATGTGACGATCCCTACCGCCACCTATACGAACCTGCCTGCAGGAAAGTATAAATTACTGGTTAAAGGAAGCAATAATGATGGCGTCTGGAATGAGCAGCCCACTGCATTAGATATTCGGATACTGCCACCTTTGTGGCGCAGCTGGTGGGCTTATTTATTTTATATCGTTGCGGGAAGCACACTGCTTTACCTCATCTTTCGTTTCTTCCGCAGACAGGAGCGCCTGGAATCCGAACTTTATTATGAGCACCTGAACAATGAAAGGCAAGAGGAGCTTTATCAGATGAAGCTGGACTTTTTTACCAGGATCTCCCATGAAATCCGTACACCACTCAGCTTAATTTTTGCTCCTCTGGAAAAACTCATCCAATTGAGCAAAGACAATGAGTTGATCCATCATCCGCTGTCTGGCATTAAGAAAAATACAGACCGTTTGCTACGCTTAATTACCGAGCTGTTGGATTTCCGAAAAATAGAAACAGGGAATGTCAAACTCCGGGTAACGCAAAATGAGCTGATTGCTTTCTGCCGGCAGATTTTTAACAGCTATGAAGGACTCGCTGAACTCAAAAATATCACTTATAGTTTTGAAGCTCCGGAGGAAGAATTGTTGCTCTTTTTTGACCCTGCACAACTGGAGAAGGTTTGTTATAACATCCTGTCCAACGCTTTTAAATATACACCCGATGGCGGAAAGATCCACTTTTTTGTCGGAATAGAAAACGGACAGACAAAGCTGGTCATACAGGATAACGGGATTGGAATTCCTGCGGAACTGCTGGATAAGATATTCAGTAATTTCTATCAGGTAAAATCCGGTAAAATAAGTACCGAAGGTTGGGGCATTGGTTTGGCGCTGGTGAAAAACATTGTAGAGCTTCATCATGGAGAAATTTCTGTTTCCAGTGAACTGGCTACAGTACAGCGCAGCGGAAAAACCAGTCTGACGGTGAGGCTACCTATGGGGTCGGCTCATTTTAGCCCGGAGGAATTGGCAGTATCATCGGATCTGCTCCCTTTTCCTGCAACGCTACCAGAAATACTGTCCGCAGATACCGGTAGAAAAGAGGATGCTCCTGCCGGGGAAAAGAAATATACGGTTCTGGTAGTCGAAGATAATGACGAACTGAGAGGATTTATCCTTCAATCTTTACAGCATACCTATCATTTGCTGGAATGTGCAAATGGATTGGAGGGTTGGAATGTGGCAATTGAAGAGCTCCCCGACCTGATCATCAGTGATGTGACGATGCCGGGAATGAATGGCCTGGAGCTGTGTGCTAAATTAAAGCAGGAAGAGCGGACCAATCATATCCCTGTGATTATGCTCACCGCTATGGCTTCCCATCTCCATCAGGTGGATGGACTGGAAGCAGGAGCAGATATTTACATCACTAAACCTTTTAGCATACAGGTGCTGGAGCTTAGTATCCGGAATCTGTTACTTGGACGCGAAGGGCTTCGGCAGAAATATAACAGACAGGTTTTACTCATGCCGGGAAGAATCGAAATTACCTCTCCTGATGAGTTGTTCCTCGACAAGCTCATGAGGTTGCTGGAAAACCATATGGAAGATCCAGAATTTAACGTGGGCAGCCTGGTGGAGGAGATCGGGATGAGTCAAACCGTTTTGTATAAAAAGATCAAGGCGCTTACCGGATTATCGATCACGGACTTTATCAAATCTCAGCGACTGAAAAGAGCCGCTCAGCTTTTATCGGAACACCAGTTGAATATTGCTGAGGTCGCTTATGCAGTTGGCTTTAACGACAGGAAATATTTTAGCAAAGAGTTCCGGAAGCAATTTGGTGTGGCACCTTCGGAATACGTCAGAAAAACAAATTAGTCCCCCCTTTTTAACCGATTTTTCCTCTTTAATCAGCGAATTAAACTGAATATTTGATTTCTGTAGTAAAAGAATTATGAAGAAAAATCAATTGATCATCCTGATGTTTGGCGTTTTGCTGGCTGCGTCTTCAGCAAATGCGATGGGGCCTGGAGATCGGCTACCTGGCGGTAAGCAACACAAGAGGGTAAAACCCAATGTGATTGTTATTGTAAGCGATGATGCCGGATATGCGGATTTTGGTTGCTATGGGGGAACACAGATCCCTACACCAAATATAGATGCGATTGCCAGACAAGGCATCCGCTTTACCGATGCTTACGTTTCTGCTTCAGTATGCGCGCCATCCCGTGCAGGTATTTTAACAGGTCGTTATCAGCAGCGTTTCGGCTTTGAACACAATACCTCTGTTAAAGTCGCTGCGGGATATCAGCTCAGTGATGTAGGAATGGACACTGCAGAAAGGACGATTGGAAATGAGATGCAGGACAATGGCTACAGAACGATTGCCATTGGGAAATGGCATCAGGGAGCGGAACAAAAACATTTCCCCTTGCGCAGGGGCTTTGATGAATTTTATGGTTTTACAGGCGGACACCGGGATTTCTTTGCTTACAAAGGTGCCAGAAAGAAAGAGTACGCCTTGTACGACAACCAGAAGGAGGTTCCCGAACAGGAAATTACCTACCTCACGGATATGTTTACCGATAAAGCATCCGCTTTCATAGCGAAAAATAAAAGCAATCCTTTTTTTATGTACCTGTCTTATAATGCGGTCCATACCCCTATGAACGCGAGAAAGGATTTGATGGAGCGGTTTGCGAATATTCCGGATAGCGGAAGAAGGGCCTACGCCGCAATGATGACTTCTTTGGATGAGGGAGTAGGGCGGGTGCTGAATGCGATTAAAGCAAACGGACTGGAAGAAAATACAATCGTTGTCTTTATCAATGATAACGGAGGCGCAACGGTAAATTCTTCGGATAACGGAGTCCTGAGAGGAATGAAAGGTTCCAAATGGGAAGGCGGAATCCGGGTAGCCATGATGATGAAGTGGCCCGGGCATCTTGCGGCCAATCAAACAGATCACCGGCCTGTAATTTCTCTGGATATTCTGCCCACTGTACTTGCTGCAGGTAAAGGCAAACAAAAAGGGCAAAAGAAGCTGGATGGCGTAAACCTGCTTCCTTATTTAACATCAGGTAATAAAGCAAAACCACACCAGGCCTTGTACTGGAGGAGAGGGGTTGCTGCTGCCATCAGGTCGGCCTCCTGGAAACTCATCCGTGTAAAAGATAAAGTCCTGCTCTTTGACCTTAGCAAGGACATTTCAGAAAACAACAACCTGTCGGAAAAGTATCCGGCGAAAGTAAAAGAACTAATGGCCATGCTTTCCCATTGGGAAAAGGGGCTTGATGAGCCGCATTGGTACAGCAGTTATGGCGACGAAAATCAGATCATCAAACACCGCATGGACCTGAAAGGCCGTGCAATGGAAAGACTTTACCCATAATATAAACCATAACCAAATGAAGAAATTATTAACCTGCTATAGCTTGTTTTTGTTGTTGCTGATCCCTGGATTTACGAAAGCGCAATCTGATCAGCCTTATGAAACCATCATGAACAGGATCGTATTGGACCTGGTCAAACCGGTTGGTCAGTTAGATGGACCGGCAACAAAAAATTTAAAAGCTTTACAGGCTGATGGAAGCTGGAAGGAAATCAATTATAAGGATACTGCCATCACGAATTGGATACCCGGCGATCATTTGCTGAAATTGCAAACACTCATTCAGGCCTATATCACTAAAGGCAGCCGCTATTATCAGGATGAGCAAATGTTTCAGGGGATTTCCAATGCTTTCAGTTATTGGTATGCTACCGATCCTAAAAGCAGCAACTGGTGGCACAATGAAATTGCGACTCCCCAGGCCTTAGGGGAATTGCTGATTCAGCTGCGTTATGGAAAGAAACAACTGGCAAAAGCTTTGGAAGGATCATTAATGGAGCGCATGAAACGTGGTGATCCGGAGAAAAAGACAGGCGCAAATAAGACTGACATCGCCCTGCATTACTTTTACCGCGGATTGTTGACCCGGGATCAGTCGTTGATGGATTTGTCTACCCGGGAATTGTTTGCACCCATCCGCTTTGTGCATTATAAAGAGGGCTTGCAATATGACTATTCTTACCTTCAGCATGGTCCGCAGCTTCAGATTTCCAGCTATGGTGCCGTATTTATTACCGGCGTTTTGAAACTGGCAGGATATGTAAGAAATACGCCTTATGCGCTTAGTGAGGAAAAACTTGAGCTATTCTCTAAATACTATAGAGGCAGTTATTTAAAAACCATTCGTGGAAGTTATATAGACTTTAATGTAGAAGGGCGTGGCGTAAGCAGGCCAAATATTTTAAATAAAAAAGGAGAAAGCAGCCGTTTAAAGGTAGCGAAGCTGATCGATCCGAAACACCAGCAGGAATGGGACAGTGCCATCGCGAGAACCGATAGCACTGTTGGGCCGGAAGCTCAGGTTGAACCCCTGCATCAGCAGTTCTGGAATGGAGATTATACCCTTCATTTGCGCCCTGGCTATTCCTTTAATGTCCGGATGGTGAGCA
This sequence comes from Pedobacter steynii, assembly GCF_900103665.1. Lineage (GTDB taxonomy): Bacteria > Bacteroidota > Bacteroidia > Sphingobacteriales > Sphingobacteriaceae > Pedobacter > Pedobacter steynii. Next base: position 610,075 of record NZ_FNGY01000003.1, on the reverse strand, counting down.
ACCGGACGAAACGTAGTGAGGCTGGAAACGGAGAAAACCTGCTGGGCAGGACGCTGGCCGATGGGGCCACAAATATCCAGGTTCGCGGGCCTGAATACTACAACATCATGCCGGTCTGGGAATGGGATAAAATTCCGGGGGTGACGGCCAGGGATTACGCTACAGATCGTCAGATGACTAAATTCTGGGGAGAAGAAGGAAGTAATGCCTTTGCAGGCGGGGTTTCTGATAAAACCTATGGCGCAAGTGCCTATGCCCTGGATTATGATAGCTTATCGGCAAAAAAATCATGGTTCTTTTTTGATCAGGAAGTGGTATGTCTTGGAGCCGGAATCCATAGTCTTGCTGCGGAACCGGTAACGACCACCTTGAACCAAAGCTGGTTAAATGGGCCGGTACAACGTTCTTCAGACCGGCTTCGGGTAGGAGCTGGAAAGACCCTGAATTTAAAGGGGAAGGCTCAGGACTGGATCTGGCATGATGGGATTGCTTATGTCTTTCCTGAGGGCGGGAATGTAAGTCTGAGTACCAATCTGCAAAAAGGCAATTGGTTTCACATCAATAACTCACACCCTAAGAAAGAATCATTTGGAAGTGTGTTTAAGCTTTGGATCAATCATGGGCCTAAACCTATCAATGGTAAATATGCTTATATCGTCTTGCCTGATGTAAAAGCTGCGGAAGATATGGAACAGTATGACTCAGGCCGTGTACAGGTGATTGCCAATACAGAAGCGCTGCAAGGCGTGTATCAGCAGCAGCTGGATATTGCTCAGGCCGTATTTTACCAGGCAGGAAGCATTAGCTTTCCTTCCTTCTCCATAAAAACAGATAAGGCATGTATCCTCATGGTCAGAAATGTAAACGGGAAAAGGCTGGTTTATGTAACCGATCCTTTGCAGAAAGAGAAAACCATATTACTGAGCCTGATCGACTCAAAAACAGGAAAGGTAATCAGTACTGAGATCGCACTTCCGCAGGCTGAAATGGCTGGATCTACTACAATGGCTGTTTTTTAACTGATTATTACCCTTATAAAAATCAATTAGGCCCCCCTGGTTCGGATTATTGATATGCAAATTTGATATCAATAATCCATGGGAGGGTTATTAAAAACCAAATCTAAACTTACTGAGTATGAAAAAAATGTACTTTTTTATGATGTGCATGATGTGTGTCTGTGCAGGCTTTGCGCAGGACATGCGGAGGGTAGAAGGCATCGTCACTGACCGTACAGACGGACTTCCTTTAATAGGCGTAAGCGTGTTAGTGAAAGGAAATAAGGGCGGCGCCACGACGAATAAAGATGGAAAGTATGCGATCCAGGTTCCTGTAAAAGGAAGCACCACCCTGGTTTTTACGTATATCGGATATTTGCAAAGAGAAATTACGGTAGGTGATAAAGGGATTGTTAACCTGACCCTGGCGGAGGACAGCAAAGTGCTGAACGATGTGGTGGTGATCGGTTATGGTTCGGTTAAAAAAAGAGACCTGACCGGCGCAGTAGGTAGTGTGAACATGGCAGACCTTCAGAAGGCACCTGTGAAATCTTTTGATGAAGCTTTAGCAGGAAGGGTTGCCGGTGTACAGGTTGCTTCCAACGATGGACAGCCAGGTTCTTCCTTTAACATTGTGATACGCGGTCAGAATTCCATTACCCAGGACAATTCTCCTTTATATGTGATCGATGGCTTCCCCATTGAAACCGCCAATAATAACGCCATTAATCCGGCAGATATTGAATCCATTGAAGTCTTGAAAGATGCTTCTGCAACTGCGATATATGGAGCAAGGGGTGCAAACGGAGTCATCCTGATTACCACTAAAAGTGGTAAGATCGGGGCCGCCGTCATTTCCTATACCGGGACCATAGGATTTCAGCAAAATATCAATAAAATGGAATTGATGAATCCTTATGAGTTTGTGAGGCTTCAGCAGGAGATAGATCCGGTAAATACGCCGCTTTTGTATTTTACAGACGGTAAAACCCTTGATTCTTATAAGGGGATGAGCGGGACGGACTGGCAGAATCAGATCTACAGAACGGCACCTTCACAGGAACATAATATTTCCCTTACCGGTGGAACTGATAAAACAAAATATGTGATCTCAGGGTCGGTTAATGATCAGGATGGCATCATCATCAACTCCGGTTTCTCCCGTTATCAGGGAAGAATGTCCTTGACACAGGAAGTCAGCCCGAAATTAAAGGTTTTTGGAAGTTTCGATTACAGTAATATCAAAACCAGCGGAACGATTCCCAATTCAGGAACAAATTCTGCAACGAATGGTCTGTTGTATAGCGTATGGGGATACCGGCCTACTTCAGGAACCGGAGGTGGTGATTTAATTGATCAGCTCTTTGACCCGGGAGTGGATGGTTCCAATGATTATCGTGTGAATCCTGTGATCTCTACAAAAAATGAATTGAGGAATGCCACTACCAATAATTTACGCGCCAATGCTTACGCACAATATGCGTTTACGAAGAACCTCACTTTAAAAGTTTCCGGAGGAATTACGAACAACCTGCGCAGAAATGATGTGTTTTATAATAGTCAGACTTATTACGGCGGACCGAGAAGTTTAACCGGTGTAAATGGTTCCATCATCTACAATCAAAACAGCAGCTGGTTAAATGAGAACATTTTGACCTTTGCAAAGCGCATCAACAAAGTGCATAACCTGAATGTTTTAGGAGGCATTACTTTTCAGGGAGACCGCTTTTCCAGGTATGGATTGTCTGCTACGCAGGTGCCAAACGAAACGCTTGGTCTGGATGGATTGGATGAAGGGATTCCACAACCGGTAACGGCAGTAAGTTCCAACAGTAAACTGCTTTCCTTTTTGAGTCGGGTAACCTATGATTACCAATCAAAATACTTCCTGAGTGCCTCTTTCCGTGCCGATGGTTCCTCTAAGTTTATGGCAGGAAACAGGTGGAGCTATTTCCCTTCCGGCTCTTTGGCCTGGAGGATGAGTAATGAGGACTTTTTGAAAAAGCTGACCTTTGTAAATGATGCAAAGCTGAGGGTAGGATATGGCGTAACCGGAAACAACCGCGTTGGAGATTTCTCTTACCTCTCGGTATTGGGCTTACCCATCGGGGCTTCTTATGGATTTAACAATACGATCAATCCCGGAGCAGTCCCATTGGCTTTTGGAAATCCCGATCTGAAATGGGAGAGTACTTCACAGGCAGATATTGGTTACGACCTGAGTATGTTTAAAGACCGGATCGGGCTAACGGTAGATGTTTACCGTAAAACAACTTACGATCTGTTGCTGGATGCCGATCTTCCTTATACCACGGGATATGTCAGCGCTTTTAAAAACATAGGAAAGGTAAGAAATCAGGGACTGGAATTTACGTTGAACACCAGGAACATAGACCATAAAGATTTTAAATGGTCAACAAGTTTTAACATCAGTTTTAACCGTTCTAAAGTTCTGGCTTTGAATCAGGGACAGGATTTCAGAACCACCTCTCTGGCCTGGGAAAATTCGTATAACGGTATTCCATTATACATTGCGAAGGTAGACCAACCTATCGGGCAGTTCTATGGCTACCAGTTTGATGGGATTTATCAGTTTAGTGATTTTAACGAAGGCAGTCCGGGAGTATATACCCTGAAAGACAATGTGCCCAATAATGGAAATGTAAGAAGTACAATCAAACCTGGTGATGTAAAGTACAAGGACCTGGATGGAAATAATCTCGTTGATAGTAAAGACCAGACTGTGATTGGCAGAGGTCAGCCATTACATGTAGGTGGTTTAACCAATAACTTCAGTTATAAAAACTTTGACCTGAGTATTTTCCTGCAATGGTCTTATGGAAATGACATCTATAATGCCAACAGGATGTTGTTTGAAGGGAATATGCTGGACAAGACTAATTTGAACCAATATGCTGGATATGCTGACCGCTGGACACCGGAAAATCCAAGCAATACCCTGCACAGGGTAAAAGGACAGGGGCCAAGGGTGTACTCTTCCCGTGTGGTCGAGGATGGTTCTTTTCTAAGGATAAAGACTGTTTCATTGGGCTATAATTTTGGGGCGGATGTGTTGAAAAAGCTGAATCTGAAAAGCCTGAGAGCTTCGGTCTCCGGACAGAACCTATATACTTTCAGCAATTATTCAGGAATGGATCCGGAGGTTTCTGTAAGGAATTCTGCCCTGACACCAGGTTTTGATTATTCGGCCTATCCGCGGGCAAGGACAATGGTGTTCAGTATCAATACTTCATTTTAATTTTAAAATCTGATCAAATGAAAGCTTTAAGATATTTATTACTCCTCATTATAGTTACCGGAAGTCTTTCCTGTAAAAAGTTTCTGGATACTCAACCAACAGATACACTGTCTCCGGATTATTATTACGCAACTGAGGCACAGATGAACAACTCGCTGACCGGTGTCTATGACATTATGGGGAGCGAAAATGTGTATGGAAATTCCATTTTTACCAGGCTCACTGCAGCTACCGACGAAAGTTATTACCAAAGGAGTACCCAGGCGACTGGTACACAGGTGTTAAACTTTGATTCCTCCGATCCGGATATCCGCTTGCTTTGGCAGTCGCTTTATCAGGGGATCGAAAGGGCGAACCTGGTTCTGGCCAATATCAAAAAGCCGGCGATGGACGAAACAAAACGGGGCGTGATTGAAGGGGAAGCCTTATTTCTAAGGGCATATTATCACTTTTTGCTCGTTAGCAATTGGGGAGATGTACCGATGATCCTGAAACCTACCGCTTCTATTGTTTCTACTGATGTAGCCAGAACCCCTGCAAGGGAGGTATACGACCAGATTCTTTCGGATATGACGAAGGCCGAAGGTCTGGTGAAATCCATTGCTGAGATTGGATTTGGCGGCCGTGTGAGCAAAAGTGCTGTACAGGGAATCCTGGCCAGGGTAAATCTATATATGGCAGGATATCCTTTGAAAGACGTTTCCAGATATGCAGAAGCCTTGTCATGGGCTAAAAAAGTGGTTTCAGGTCCTGCTGGTCATGCCTTGAATAACGATTACAAACAGATTTTTATCAATTATGCCCAGGATAAGTATGATACTAAGGAGAGCATCTGGGAGGTAGAGTTCTGGGGAAACCGTTTAGGCAATGCCTATACTGAAGCCGGAAGGGTTGGGAACAACAATGGCATTTTATGTACCAATGAAAAAGAAGGATATGGCTATGGATTCATAGGCGCAACACCTGGGTTGTTCAAACTGTATGAAAATGGCGACTTGCGCAGGGACTGGGCCATTGCCCCATTTAGATATAACGGCGCGACGACTACCCGGATCAACTGGACTGCTGCGGAAATCTATCAGCGAAATTCTGGCAAGTTCAGAAGAGAGTACGAACTGCTGGAGAAACAAAAAAATTATACCCCTCAAAACTTTCCTTTGTTAAGGTATGCAGATGTGCTCCTGATGCTTGCTGAAGCAAGTAATGAAGTAAACGGACCGGGGACTGAAGGTATTGATGCAGTAAACTTGCTAAGGAAACGGGCTTTCGGTAAGAACCTGTCAGGCGAGCAAGTGAGAACGATTAGTGTAACCGCAGGTGGGGCCGGATACCTGGCAACTAATCCTCCGGTGATTACCATTACAGGTGGAGGAGCAAGCCGAAATGCTACTGCTACAGTGACGATTGTGGGGGGTAAAATTACGGCAGTCAACATTACCGACTTCGGTGCTTTTTATACTTCCATACCTACCGTAACCATTTCCGGCGGGGCAGGCACAGGAGCATTAGCCAAAGCAACAATTTCGGTTGTGGGAGATGAGTCGCTTACGCCGGCACAAACGGCTTCAAAAGAGGCCTTCCGTACCGTAATTAAAGAGGAAAGAGAGAAAGAGCTTTGCTTTGAGGCCTTGCGCAGGGCAGATCTGATCCGCTGGGAGGACTATGTTGGAAAACTGCAAAAGACCGCTGCAGAAGCCACGGCAGGAGCTCCGGCAAATTTCAAATACATCGCGATAGGAGGGAATAATGTGGATGTCAGACATCTGTTGTTCCCGATTCCATTGTACGAGACCTCGGTGAACAAACTCTTGCTTCCGAACAACAAAGGCTGGTAAACACGACGTAATAACCCTATAAAACAATCAAATGAAACTAAGTAACTTAATTAAGAAAAAACAGCAGGTGTTGCTGGCTTCGGCATTGGCACTTTCTGTGTGCTCCTCTTCCTTTTTATGGTTCTCTCCTAAAACAGAACTGATCGGGAAGGACTTCGCTGTAGCAGAAAAACAATACACCCAAATGCTGACCACAGCGAAGGACCTGAAGCTTTTTCCGCGTACCACCAATCCGGACGGATCTGTGAAATATACAGATGTACACGACTGGACGGGAGGATTCTTTCCAGGAGGATTATGGTATTTATACGAATATACCGGTGATGCAAAATGGAAAGCTGCAGCGGAACAATGGACTGCGGCGCTGGAAGAAGGGAAATACAATACGGTGCATCATGATGTAGGTTTTGTGATGTATTGCAGTTATGGAAACGGCTTGCGTTTAACAAATAATCCTGCCTATAAGGACATTCTGATCCAGTCGGCAGCGTCTTTATGCAGCAGATATGATGCAAAAGTAGGTTCTATTAAATCCTGGAATCCAAAGATGTCATGGGACAAGAAAACAATGTGGAAGTATCCGGTGATCATTGACAATATGATGAACCTGGAACTGTTGTTCTATGCTTCTAAAGTAACGGGTAATCCGAAGTATAAGGATATCGCGGTTAGTCATGCTTTAAATGCGATGAGAGACCATGTGAGAAAAGATTACAGCTCTTATCATGTGATCAATTACGATGCGCAAACCGGAAAGGTGTTAAACAGTCAGACCAATCAGGGGTACTCAGATAACTCGACCTGGGCGAGGGGACAGGCCTGGGGCATTTATGGATTTACCATGGTTTACCGGGAAACCAAAGACAAGCGTTTTTTGGAAACAGCAAGGAAAATGGCTGATTTCTATTTGAAAAACAGTAATCTCCCAAAAGACAAAATTCCTTATTGGGACTTTAACGTTAACCAAAAGGGCTATCAGCCGGACTGGAATTATGATGCTTCAAAATTTGCCGTGGTTCCACGTGACGTTTCCGCAGCGTCAGTAGCGACTTCCGCACTTTTTGAATTGAGTACTTATTTGGGAAAAGATGGAAAGACTTATTATCAGCAGGCAGAGCAAATGATCAATTCCTTATCAAAAGCGCCTTACCTGGCTGAGCCTGGAACAAATGCCGGATTTATTTTAAAGCATTCTGTGGGCAGTATTCCTCATACTTCAGAGATCGACGTTCCTTTGGTCTATGCAGATTATTATTTCCTGGAAGCTTTGTTAAGGTATAAAAAGCTTAAGGGGTAGGTGTTAATGACGATCAACCGCATTTATTTTGAGGTTGATCGTCACTAACGTTCTTTGATTATTCCGGCGGGTTATTCAGTTCAAACCTGACACTATCCTGTTCAATTAATTGTTTCAATTCCAATTCATCAGGAAGATAGAGGCGGTACTTACTGGCAAATAGTTTTTCGTTTTCAGCCAAAACAGAATATTTTACCAGTGTTTCATCTTTCTCTGTGCAAAGGATCATTCCAAGCGTCGGCTGATCGTCAGCGCCTTTTTTCAAGTCGTTGTACATTCTTACATACATATCCATTTGGCCAATGGCTTCATGACTAAGTTTTTGAGTTTTCAAATCTATCAGAACAAAACATTTGAGGTAGTAGTTGTAGAATACCAGGTCTATAAAGAAGTCAGAGGTATCCGTTACGATGTGTTGTTGCCTGGCGACGAAAGCAAAACCTTTTCCTAATTCCATCATAAAATGCTGAATGTGATTTATTAAAGCTGTTTCAATATTGTTCTCGGAAGAAGGAATATCTTTTGTGATTCCCAGGAATTCGAATATGTAAGGATCTTTGATGAGTTGTTTTGCTGCAGGTATTTCCGGGTGATCTTCTTCCAGTATCCTTCCAATATATTGGGTTTTGATATTTCGTTGAAGGGTTCTGGTATCCCAATTGCCTTCAATGCAGTGTTGTATATACCTCGATCTTAATGATATCGTTTCCAGACGACTGATGATACGATAGTGGGTCCAGCTCAATTCAGTACGCACCGCGTTCCAAATCGGAAATGCATTGTAAAAAGAGCGGATATTATTGAGGTTGCGCTCATCGAAGCCCTTTCCGAATTCAACTGTAAGCAATTTCGATAAGTTTTTCAATGTTGCCTTTCCATATACCGCTTTGGCTTTGCCTTCCTGTTCGTCTTCTATGATCAGCTTCCCAATCTGCCAATACATTTGTAATAAGATCTTATTGCTATTCTGATAAACCCTTTGCTTGGCCTCGCTTACCACAAGGGATATTTCGGCATAAAGCTGATCTTGTTTTTCTAAGTCCTTCATTTTTTCTATTGAATTAGTTGTGCTGTTTTTTATAGGACAGCTATTTTCTTGTCTAATTTCTTTTTTTTACTTTAAATTGTTTTAATAAATTAATAAGTATCCTAAAAGATTATTTTATCCGGTAGAATGGCTGGTTATTGTTTTATTTATAGAAAGGCTAATTACAGCAAAAGAAATAGACCAGAGGCTAATCCGTTCGTCTAAATAATTTATTATTTACAGTTGTTTATAATCAGTCTAAATAATACCTTTGTCCAAAACATAGGGATTTGTCAGACCATACCAACAATAGCGATTTAGTTGCCTTTCATCTGGATGAACGATCTTTTCAGCAATTGTATCGTAGCTATTGGCAGAAAATATTCGGAATCTGTTATTTTTCACTGAAAGATAAGGAGGTGGCTGCGGAGCTTACCCAGGATATTTTTGAATCACTTTGGAAGCGCAGAGACACACTTAAGCTAAGCTCGGGGATAGAAGAATATATGTTCCGTTCCGCTAAACTGGAAGTTTTTCAATATTGCCGGACTACCGCCAACAGAAAGAGAATCCTTCAACATGCTTTAAAGGATCATTCTAATGCTGGTACTTATACTGAAGACCTGTTAAAATATCGTGAGCTTGCTGCAAATGTCAATGCTCTTGTGGATCAGCTGCCCAGCAGGTCCCGCGAAATCTATCGGTTGAGCAGGGAAAAAGGGTTGGATAAAAAATCCATTGCCAACCTGCTTTTGGTCTCGGAGAAAACGGTAGAGTATCACCTCTATAAGGTGCTTGATTTTCTCAGAGAAAACCTTGTAGACTACAATAGATAAAAATAATTTAAAATTATCTGTCTTAATATCAGTTGTTTGTGATATTGTTTAGAATTAGTCTTAGGAAAAAGATCTAGTTAATCAGCTATACTATCAAATCACCGGAAGTATCCGGATTATTATTGGATGAGCATCAGAATAACACAAGAACTTTTAGAGCAATACCACCTCGGACTTTGTAGTGCAGCGGAGAAAGCTGCCGTGGAAGAGTGGCTGGGTACTGCTAGTATCCAAACTGACTTTCCTGAAGATATTGATCTCCGGTTGATGGAAGATCAGGAATGGAATAGCCTCTCTCATCGTCTTAATTTAAATAAAAAGCCTCGTTTGCTTATTTTCAAACCATGGATGAAGGTTGCAGCAGCAGCCTGTTTTGCGGTGCTTATTGGTACCGGAGTTTTGCTTTATGCCCTGCAAAATGCCAGACCGCAAACAGATCAGGTAGTTGCTGCATTAAAGTTTCATGAACTCAAAACCGGAAAAGGAGAAAAGTTAAACCATACTTTGCCCGATGGAACTGTTGTCCATTTAAACGCTCAAAGCAGTTTGAAATACCCGGAGCATTTCAGCGATTCTTCGAGGGTGCTTGACTTTAGTGGAGAAGGCTTTTTTGTCGTTGCAAAAGATGCAAACAGACCTTTTATTATCCATACCGCACAGACCAGCACCAGGGTTTTGGGCACGAGTTTCAATTTAAAAGCTTATCCGGGAGAAGAAGAGACCGCCATTGTAGTGACCGAAGGAAAAGTCAGTTTCTCAGACAGGGCCCGGAAGCAATCTATCCTTGTTAATCCTGATCAATGTGGTACTTATATCCCTGGTAAATCCCTGCTCAATACCAATGTCTATGCTGCAAAGTACGCGGCGTGGAAGGAGGGGAAGTTGGTGTTCGACAATGAAAAACTCTCTGCAGTGGCGCTGAAAATGGAGCGTTGGTTTAATGTGAAGATCTTCATAGAAAGGACGGGACTAAAAGAAGACCGCTTTAGTGGAAAGTTTGATCAGCCAACAGTATCAGGAGTCATGCACAGTTTGTCTGTAGCCATTCAGTTTAAATACAAAAAAGAAAAGAATATGATTAGAATTTATTAAAAGCATTAACCCGGTGTTTCATCGCCAAACTACGCACCGGGCATGTCAATCGAGTATATCAATTTAACACTTAACAAAAATATGAAACACTTAATTACTGTCGGCTATATTTCAAAGAAATATTGCGGTCAGGATTCGATCCAACAGAAAAAATACACAAAAAAGTTGCCAGTACTATGTTCCGCGTTGATTTTAATGTTGTTTTTCTCCTTAAATGTAGCCGCTCAAACCAGTATCCTGGATCGTGCCGTAAACATTCAGTTAAAAAACGTACGTCTTTCTGACGCGCTGTCTGCCATAGGCGATAAAGCCGGTGTAAATATCACTTACAGCAGTACAAAACTGAACGTTGCTAAAATCGTCACCGTAAATTCCAGCAATAAATCATTGAAAGCCCTGTTAAGCGAATTGTTAGGCAAATCGCTAAAAAGGCTGGATGTAAAAGATAACGTCATTACGATCGAGACAAAGGAGATATCCCCGGCGACCACAGAAAATATCAGACAGATGGAAGATCTGAATGAGGTTGTGGTGGTTTCTTCCCGTACCCCTAAGCACATCAGTGATATTCCAGGGACGGTGTGGGTGGTAGACAGTGCCAAACTGCAGGCGCAGATCAGGTCTGGTGTTCCTTTAAAGGAGGCATTGGGAATTTTAATTCCGAGTCTTGATCTTGGTAACCAGGGAAGGTCCAATTATGCACAAAACCTGCGTGGCAGAAATATTCTGGTGATGCTCGATGGCGTTTCTTTAAACAGCAGCAGGGCAACCAATAGGCAATTTGATGCGATTGATCCGTTTAATATAGAAAAAATCGAAGTTTTATCTGGTTCCAGCGCTATTTACGGCGGCGACGCTACCGGCGGGATTATTAACATCGTCACCAAGAAGGCAAAAGCGAAAAAGTTATCTCTGGAGACGGAGGTTGGCGGAAGGAGTGGCCTGCGCAATAGTAGCGATCATGACCTGCGTTTTGCACAATCCATCTCTGCAGGAAATGAGGTCATCAAAGGAAGGTTGGGGTTTGCTTACCAGCAAAATGCCGCTGCTTTTGATGGTAAAAACCGTCAGATCGTTATTGACACCAAACAGAGTGATTTCCAGTACAACCGCAGCATAGATCTGTTCGGTAATGTCGATATTAAACCAGGCGAAAACCAGACATTGAACTTTGATGCACAGTATTACGAATCCAAATACAATAGTGATAAGGGCTTGTTCCTCGGACAAAACCTATCTGGTGGACTACCTGCTAATGCGAACGGTGGTATAGCTCCCAACCCTTCTTTACTCGATATCAAAAATGGTTTCAGCTCAGATGTTGTGCCACGTAGCAAGCGGTTATTTGTGAATGGACAATACCGGATTACCGATATACTTGGTGGACAGAATTTTCAATTCCAGGGTTATTGGAGAACAGAAAAGCTGGATTTTAGTCCTTCTTTTCCAGAGGGAATTGTGCGGACCAGAGAATTGACCGTATCGCCGGGAAATGTATTGCCGTTACCTTTAGCTGCTTCCCGTCAGAATACCAATTTATGGGGCTTCCGACTGGTACTTTCTAAACAGTTTGATCAGGTAAATCTTACCTACGGCGCAGATTTCGACAGAGAAAGTTTTGTTGGGAAGCAAGCGTTTTTCGATACACAGACTACGTATAACAGCGGCGGACTGATCAATAGAACGGCCAATACGCTTGGTCGTTTTCCCGATAACCGTATTGTTGGATTCTCTGGTTTTGCACAGGCGAGCTGGGCCGTAACGGATCAACTGGCGATTGCAGGTGGAATCCGCCGCCAGCATATGAGTGTCGCTGTGGATGATTTTGTTCGTTTTCAGCAACAGGTTTCTGTAAATTATGGTGTGGGCACTTCTGCCGACGCTATTCCAGGTGGAAAGAACAGTTACAATGTAACGCTGTTTAATGGAAGTGTAATTTATAAGCTGAATGATCAGCAACAGGTATGGACTAATTTTGCTCAGGGATTTTCTGTTCCGGATCCGGCAAAAACATACGGAATCGGTTCTTACCAACGAGAGGGAGATCACTGGAAATTATTAAACAGTATCAATGTAAAAGACAGCCCTTTAAGTGGCGTGAAAACCAACCAGTTTGAGTTGGGCTGGAGGAGACCTGCAAAAAGCGGCTTGAATGCACAGGCTGCAGTTTATTATTCGATCTCGGATAAAGCGCTATTGACCAATTTAAGCACGTTTACGATTTCGGTAAGTGATCAGCACGTCCGCAATTATGGATTAGAGGCGGAAGTAAGTTACCGTCAGGCTCCTGAAGGATTTGATGTAGGCGCAAGCGCACATGTAATTGTTTCTGAAATTAAGACGCCTGCTGATGGCTGGAAAAGGAATTCTATCATCACGAATAACCCCTCAAAAGCAGTGGCTTATGCGGGTTGGAAGGCTGATCAATTCTCTGTCCGCGTTCAGGGAGTACATACTTTTAACCTGAAAGACTATCAGGCCCTGGAATTGAAAGGTTTTACGACCATAGATTTATTGGGTAGCCTGAAACTACCGCTCGGTGTCTTATCTGCAGGGGTACAAAATGTATTCAACAGGCAATACGTGACTTTCTGGGGTCAACGTGCGGTGATCTTTTATGGTGCACCGTCAGAACTTTACCAATATAATGGCAGAGGCAGAACCTATATGCTGAGTTATTCCATCACCTATTAATAATCCCCCCTACCTCTATAATCAAGAAACTTCATGAGCATCCCCCCGGGCTCATGAAGATTTCATCACCTATTAGAAACAAAGAAAATGATAGCAAACTCAAATGTCAATTATGAACATGAGGATGTACTTGCTGCCCTGGCAGCGAATACCCCTTTTGATGATATTTTCTATGAAGATTCTTCTGATGAATATATCAAAGCGATAGGTCTGGCCAGCAGATCTGTAGTTAGTTTCCTGCATAACAATAAAAAGCCGTTTAGCGGAGTGAGTCCGGCTCAGCTCAGACCTCAGTTTGAGTCTATAGACCTGAATGAGCCACTTCCTGATTATGAAACCGTCATTTCGGAGGTCGAACAGCTGTACACCAAACATGCCATTGCCTTTCATCATCCCAAATATGTTGCCCATCTGAACTGCCCTGTTGTCATCCCAGCCATTGCTGCCGAAGTGATGATCAGTGCAATTAATTCATCCCTTGATACCTGGGACCAAAGTGCTGGCGGTACATTGATTGAACAAAAACTGATCAACTGGACCACCAGTGCTATTGGTTTCGGCAGTCAGGCAGACGGGATCTTTACCAGTGGTGGTTCTCAAAGTAACCTGATGGGATTATTACTGGCAAGGGATCATTTTTCGATTGCACATTTAGGGCATAATATTAAAGAAAACGGATTGCCAGCAGAGGCTTCCCGTTTCAGGATCTTTGTTTCTGAAGCCGGACATTTCAGCATTCAAAAGAATGCAGCCATTCTTGGGCTGGGCGAAAAATCGGTCATCAGTATCAGGACCGATCGTTCATTCCGTATGAATACCGTGTTACTGGAAGACGCCATCCGTCGGGAAATTGAACTCGGTAATATCCCTATTGCAGTGGTTGCTACGGCAGGGACTACAGATTTTGGGAATATCGATCCCATGACGGAGATTGGAAATCTTGCTGCTAAATATAAACTCTGGTTCCATGTAGATGCCGCTTATGGTTGTGGCTTATTGTTGTCAGATAAACATGGGCATTTACTGCGAGGCATTGAACTGGCCAATTCTGTAACTACCGATTACCATAAAGCCTTTTTTCAGCCGGTGAGCAGCAGTGCTTTCCTGGTGAACGATAAACGTTATTTCGGTCTGATTACCCACTATGCCGATTATCTCAATCCAAAAAGTCAGGATGACATTCCAAACCAGGTGAATAAATCTATCCAGACTACGCGTCGTTTTGATGCACTTAAACTCTGGTTTACCCTTCGCATCATGGGACGGGAAAAGCTGGGAACTTATATTGATAAAGTTATCGAGACAGCTGCTCAGGTAGCCGTTATCCTGGATGAACATCCTGACTTTGACCTGTTGAACCACTCGGATCTTTCTGCATTGGTATTCCGGTACAATCCTTTTTTGATCAAACCGGTCAGTGCAACGAAAATGAACCAATTCATCAAAGCTAAAATGCTCCAGCAGGGGGATGCACTTGTTGCCGGAACTAAAGTTAACGGTGCATTTTACCTGAAATTCACTTTACTCAACCCATTGACTACCACTACCCACATTAAAAACATCCTTCTAACGATTAAAAAACATGGAAACGACTATATTGAAAACAACTGAGCTGCTTGAAGAAGCCGTTGCAGTAAATTATACCGCATTATTGAATTGCTACTGCAGGGAGTTCAGTAACTGGAGCAGATATATGGGCATCCCGAAATATGATCAGCCGGTGGCAGCTCATTTTAAGGCTTCCGGATACGATAAACACCTCAGAATAGATTTCTCTTCCATTGACCTGGAAGTTTATATTCCTTTAAAATATTTCTCAGAAACCGGACGTCACCTTTTCCATTTTCCCATTGTTCAGCGTGACCTGAAAACAGATGAGATCAAAGCAGTTAGTCCACATGATTTTGTAGGTTTAACAGTGCGCTATGGAAAAGCCTTATATCCAGGTATTGATGCTGTGATCACGCAAACCCGCCTACAAAACAGTATTGATAATCTGGAGACCTACCTGAACCATTTTCTCGAAAATGAAGGGTTGGTCAATGAAACAGAAATGTCTTTCATTAAGGCAGAGCAGTCTTTATTACTTGGACATATTGTACATCCATTGCCAAAATCAAAACTAGGCTTTAATGAAGAAGACCTGTTGAAGTATTCACCGGAGACTGCCGGCAGGTTTAAGCTTCATTATTTTCTGATCCATAATGAAAATATTTTAGAGAAGACAGCCGATGATATTTTGCCTTCAGTTGTATTAAAAGCAGAACTTTTACAGCTCGTTGCCGGGGATGCAGTTGTCCTGGGATTATTGCAGCAATATCCTGAATTTACAGTAGTTCCTATGCATCCATGGGAGGCATTATACCTGCTTCAACAAGAAGAGGTACAGCAGATGCAGGCAGAAAACAGGTTGTTCAGCTTAGGACAATGGGGCGAATTATTCACCCCAACTTCTTCTGTCCGTACGGTATATAACGAGGATTGCGACTGGATGTTTAAGTTCTCTCTGCATGTGAAGATCACCAATTCAGAAAGGATTAACCTTTATCCTGAATTACATCGGGGCTATGACATCAGCAGATTGCTGAAAACCGAATGGGGAAAGGGATTGCAAAAAGATTTTCCTGAAATCGATTTTATCGTTGATCCTGCTTTTATCGCCGTTCGCTTTAACAATAAAGTGATCAATGGGTTCAATATTTCCATTCGTCGCAATCCTTTTAAAGGAGAAGCCGGCAATAAGAACGTGACGCTGCTCGCTGCGCTTTGTCAGGATGGGATCTTAGGACAACCTTCAAGACTGAGTAACATTATCTCTACTGCTGCGGAAAAGCAGGGGAAATCTATCTCCTATATTGCTGAACTCTGGTTCAAGCAGTACCTGCACATCTGTATCAGGCCGATCGTTGGGATGTTGAACAAATATGGCCTGGCCTGTGAGTTCCACCAGCAGAATGTGATGGTAGAACTGGATAAAAATCTCTTCCCCGCAAAGTTGTATTTCCGTGACAATCAAGGTTTCTTTTTCAGGGAAGGCAGACAGGCTGAGGTTAGCGCTGCAATTCCTGGCATTGCCGAGGAAAGCCAGTCGATCATGAATGAAGCTTATCTTGCACCAAAATATACCTATTACCTGGTCACGAATAATATCCTTGGTGTTGTGAACGCCTTTGGTTGTCAGGGACTGGCAGATGAGAAAAGGTTGCTGGACCTGGTATACAAGGAATTTAAAGACCTGGAGGATACCGACGAAACAGGTTTGGTTAGCTATATACTGAACAGCCGCAGCTGGGACACCAAGGCGAATTACCTGACCAGTTTGCAAAACATCAATGAGGCAGATGTGTCTATGGAATATCCTGCAGTTTTTAAGGATGCCCCGAATCCGCTGAGTAAATATTTCTTATGTCACTCGCTCGTGAAGCCTCAGGGTAAAGAGGTGGTCTATACCCGTTATTTTGAAGAACAGGACATTCATATTACGCTTCGTCCTTTTGATATCGACCGTGATCTTGAACTGGTTCATGAATGGTTCAACCGCGAGCATGCGATTCCTTTCTGGAAAATGAACGGTCCGATCCGAAATCTGGAGACTTTTTACCGGACCATATTGCCAAGTGATGAGATGCACAGTTTTATCGGTGAGATCAATGGCGTTCCTGCATTTACTTTTGAGCCTTACTGGCCAATGAGAGATGTAGTAGGTGCGTATTATGATGCTTTGTCCACGGATCATGGAACCCATTTCTTTGTTGCAGAAACACAGAAAGATAAGAAGTTTTCTTTCCAGTCTTTCCAAACCGCGTTGGACTGGATCTTTGCGCAACCAGAGGTAGGCAGGTGTATTGGAGAGGCATCCAATGATGCAATCGCCTGTAATAAGCTGATTGTTAAATTGGGATATAGCCTGCAGGGCATCATCGAGATGCCCCATAAAACAGCCAGTCTGACCTTTTGTACCCGGGAATCTTATTTTGAGAAATGTCCGGAAAGTAAATCTGTTAATTCCCTATTGTAAACCCTCTCTCGTTTAATTTCAAATACACCTTGTACTCCGGCAGACCTGCCGGTTTACAGGGTGTTATGCATAAGCAATAAACATTTTGTAAAATATATTTAAGTTGAGCACTACAAAAAAATACGATATCATAGGGATTGGAATTGGTCCTTTTAACCTCGGCCTTGCCGCATTAAGTGAGCCTGTAAAGGAATTGTCCACGTTATTTCTGGACCGTTCAGCAGCGTTCGACTGGCATCCGGGCCTCATGCTGGATTCGGCTACCTTACAAGTTCCCTTTATGGCAGATCTGGTTACCATGGCAGATCCCTCCAGCAAATACAGCTTTCTTAACTTCTTAAAAGAAACAGACCGCCTGTATAAATTTTATATCAGAGAAAACTTCTACATTTTACGGAAAGAGTACAACGTCTATTGTAAGTGGGTGGCCGCAAATCTATCCAACTGTTTGTTCAGCAGGGGAGTAGAACTGGTAGAATACATCGAATCCGAAAAGCATTACCGTGTACAGGTCATCAACAGTCTGACCGGCATGGAAGAAATCTATTATGCGGCAAAGATTGTACTCGGGACGGGCACCACGCCATGTTTTCCTGATCTGGCTGGCGGCATTCCGACTAAACACGTCATTCATACCTCGGATTATCTGTCCCATCGGGCAGAAATTGTGAAAAGTGGATCTGTAGCCTTAATTGGATCCGGACAAAGTGCAGCAGAGATTTTTCAGGACCTTTTGCCCGAAACGGAAAATGGCTTACAGATGAGCTGGTTTTCCCGTCCTGACCGCTTTTTTCCGATGGAGTACTCCAAGCTCACACTGGAACTGACCTCACCGGAATACGTAGATTATTTCTATAATATGGCTGCTGAAAAGCGTAAAGCGATCTTGCTGAAACAGCCACCACTTTATAAGGGCATTAGCTTTGACCTGATCAATGAGATTTTTGACCAGCTTTATGAAATGAGCGTGGATAACAAACCGTTGAATGTCGAATTGAGGCCATGTAGTCAGCTGGATCAGATTAGTCAGGATGCGTCGGGAATGAATACTTTACATTTTACCCAGGTACAACAACAGGAGTCCTTTACCCATAAAGCCGCATTTGTGGTACTGGCCACAGGATATAAATATAAAACACCTGCCTTTATCAAAGGGATGGAAAGCCGCATCGCCAGAACTGAAGATGGCTTATTTGATGTGAAACGCAATTACAGTATTGGCCGGGGGGAAGAAGATATTTTTGTTCAGAATGCAGAGCTGCATACCCATGGTTTTGTTACGCCTGATTTAGGTATGGGTGCTTACCGTAACGCGAGTATCCTGAATGCAATTGTAAAAAGACAAGTTTATAAAGTGGAGAGCAAGATCGCCTTCCAGCATTTCGGCGTATAACCCAGCATGACGAGTCAAAAGCATTTCATCCTGAACGGACCTTTGAAAAGTGTGATGTGGCAAATCTCATGGCCGGCAGTCCTGGCGATTGTCCTGTATGGGCTTAACAATTTCCTGGACGCGATTCTTGTGGGCCATCTGATGAACAGTAATGCCTTGGCCGCAGTCGGGATTGCCTATCCCTTGTCACAGATTACACTCGGTTTTGGCCGTTTGATTGGCATCGGATCAAGCGCTTCCATTAGCATGTGGCTGGGTTCCGGGCAACAGGATAAATTGTACCGGATTTTTGGAACGGTGAATGTATTGAGCCTGCTCTCTTCGGTACTCTTTTCTATACCGGCCTATATTTTTGCCGAACAACTGGTTCATATGATGGGAGCAAGGGGAGAAATGGCCATTCTATCTGCCGAGTATTTTAGGGTCACCTTGTTGGGTTCGTTATTTTGGATTCATGGGTTCTCTGTCAATATGATGATTCGTGGAGAAGGGAAAATGAGAACTGCCGCCTGGATGATCGGCCTTGGTCTGGGAATCGACGTACTGCTGAAACCCATTTTTATCTCTACACTGGGTTGGGGTGTCTCGGGAGCGGCATGGGCAACCAATATTGGGATGCTGATGTATTCGGTATTGGGCTTATGGCATTTTTCCAATGGGAAGTCATCCTTTAAAACGAAATGGGCTTCCTTTGCTTTTGATCGGGCCATCGCCTCGAAAATTCTGTCTCTTGGCTTGCCTGAAATGATCTTCACGGTGATGGCAGTATTGCAGAACCTGGTGGTTTTTAATGCGCTTTCCCGTTTTGGTTCTGAACCGGATCTGGTGTTCTATACGGTGATCAATCGGTTTTATCTGTTCTTACTGACCCCTTTGTTTGGTTTAATGAGGGGACTGCAGCCCGTTGCAGGGATGAATTATGGTGCCGGGCAATTACCAAGAGCCAGGCAATCTTTATTGATATTCATCGGTACTGGAGTATTGATCGTACTTCCTTTCTGGGCGGTTACAATGTGTTTTCCTCATCAGGTACTCTCTGCGATTATGCCTGATATGGCCATTACAGGTAAACTCATTTATAATTTGAGAATCTATATGTCTGTATTGCCACTCTTGCCTGTCATTGTGATGGCGCTATCGTATTTTCCGGCGATCAACGAAGGTAAGAAGGCGAGCATGCTGGCCATTTCCCGGCAGGCGGTATTCTATCTTCCATTGATGTTTGTGCTGCCCATGTTTTTCGGAATTGAGAGTGTGTATTGGGGAAGTGCGGTCATTGATCTGATGATGACGCTGATTACGTTCTTTTTTCTATGGCGGAGCTTCAAACCGGCAGCTTTTCAGCAAGGAATTTTATAAATTTACCTGGATAATGCCATTAAGGATCAATTTGAACTCAATACAGAAATTAACCGATAACATTTCGAAGCATGTCAGGCTCAGCGAAGAGGAGATTCTGCTTTTAAATTCATTCTGGACGAGAAAGGTGCTGGAGAAAAACGACTACCTGCTGAGAAACGGAGAGATTTGCCGAAAGGACAATTACATCATCTCCGGAACGCTGAAAGCATTCTATATCAACGCGGATACCGGACAAGAGGAGATTCTTTATTTTGCGACTGATGAATGGTGGGCGACAGATATAGAGAGTTTCCGCAAGCAAAAACCTTCTATATACAACATTCAGGCATTGGAGAAAACTGAACTTTTGCAGACGAGTTTTGCTTCTTTTCAAAGCATGTTGGAGCAAATCCCGGCACTGGAAAGATATTTCCGAATCATTTTGGAAGGTTATGTGGGTACTTTGCAGAAGAGGATGGTAATGAATAATGTCTACAATGCGGAACACCGGTATTTAGATTTTTTACAAAGTTATCCAAAGCTTGCGGCTAAAATTCCGCAATACCTCATCGCTTCCTACCTGGGGATTTCTGCTGAATTTTTGAGTAGGATCAGACGAAGAAATAAAAAGCCATTGAACTAGGTCAATATTTTTGAGGTTCCTTATGCTGAATTTTGCTTTCCTAAAATTTAAAGCAGATGAAGAAATTACTCATTATTAACGCGAGTGTCAGAAAGGAACGATCATATAGCAGGATGTTGACGCAGTTATTTATGGACAATTGGACAAGCAGGTATCCGGAAGACCGGTTTACGCTTCGGGAGATTGGACTTGAAGTTGTACCGGCCATTGATGAAAAATGGATTGCAGGTGCCTTTTTAAAACCAAAGGACAGGAATACTGAAAATCAGACAGCATTACAATTCAGCAACGAATTGGTTCAGGAATTGAAGGAGAATGATATCTATGTCATTGGAACTCCTATGTATAACTGGTCTATCCCCAGTGGATTGAAATCCTATATCGATCAGGTAATGCGGATCAATGAAACATGGAAGTTCCGGTCTGGGAAACCCGACGGGGATTACCAGGGGCTGCTTGAAAACAAAAAATTGTACATCCTTTCCAGCCGGGGTGATACAGGCTATGGGGAATATGAAAAAAATGAGCATATGAATTTTCAAACCAGGTATTTGCAGTTCGTTTTCGGAATGATGGGGGTTAAAGATGTAACCTCAATTTCACTGGACAACGAAGAGTTTGGAGGAGAAATATTTGAAAAATCGAAGCAGGAGATTTTTGAGGCTATAAGTGCGATCGGCTGACCGGGAAGGAAATAAACTTTGCTAATATCATTTGAGGGATTCATCCGTTATAGCTAAATGGCGCTATTATTGTACCTTTAAATCTGCACACAAAGAAAACAACAGATATATTATGAAAAAGATCATTTTCCTTTGCCTGACGGCGATTATTATGCAGAGCTGCGGCGTCAGCAGACAGCAACAACAGATCAAAGCTTTAGAGAAATGTACTTATAAAATCCATTCAGCAGATAATATTTCCCTTGCTGGTACCGATGTTAAAAGATTACTGAATGATAATAATATCAATTTGGGCAGCCTTCCCGGACTGGCATTGGGTTTACTGAGAAAAGACATTCCCTTAAAGGCACGTTTAAATCTGGAGATTACCAATCCCTCTTCCAACATAGCAGGGATTAACGAGTTTGAATATAAAATTCTGATCAACAGACAGGAATTGGCGGGTGGTTTTGTAAACCAGGCGGTAAACATTGAACCCGGACAATCAACCACCGTACCCGTAGATCTGATTGCCAATATTTATCCTTTTGTAACCAATAGTAAGGTGATGAACGAAATCACTGAATTTCTACAGGGCAATAAGAATGGTGGAGAGAAAAAAGGAATCCTGACTTTAAAAATCAGACCAAGTATCAAAGTGGGGGGAACATTGGTTAAGTTACCCGGATTTATTACCATTGATAAAGAAGTAAGCAGCAAGATTCTCCTATAAGACGAGTCGTCTTTTTCAGGATTGTTACGGATATTGACGGAATTAAGTTTCAGATTGGGGATGTTTTATTTACATTCGAGCATTAAGATCTGTTTATGAAATTTCGTCAATACCTGTTTTTATTGCTCGCTGTGTTTCCTTTGTTGATAAAGGCACAGTACAGTCCAACACTCAACGCTGCCGAGATAAAACAAGGCTTAGAAAGCTTAAACGTTAGCGGGAGCGTTTTGTATATCGCTGCGCATCCCGATGATGAAAATACCCGATTACTGGCCTACCTCGCCAAAGAAAAAAAAGTAAAGGCGGGTTATCTTTCCCTAACCAGGGGGGATGGAGGTCAGAACCTGATTGGTACAGAACAGGCAGAACTCTTAGGCCTGATCCGGACACAGGAATTGCTTGCTGCCCGGAGAATGGATGGTGCCGCACAATTCTTTACCAGGGCCAATGACTTTGGTTTCTCAAAAAATCCGGAAGAAAGTTTTAAGATCTGGAATAAAACAAAAATCCTTTCTGATGTCGTCTGGGTGATCCGTAAGTTTCAACCCGATGTGATCATTACCCGTTTTCCTGAAGATGCCCGTGCCGGACATGGCCATCATTCCGGTTCTGCCATCCTCGCGCGTGAAGCTTTTGCTGCAGCTGCAGACCCTAAACAATTTACGGAGCAGCTTGCTTTTGTGAAACCATGGCAGGCAAAGCGCATCGTTTGGAATACTTTTAATTTTGGAGGAAACAATACCACCTCAGAAGATCAGCTGAAGATTGATGTGGGTTCATATAACGCATTATTGGGCAAAGGTTACGGAGAGATTGCCGCAGAAAGCAGGTCTAACCATAAGAGCCAGGGATTTGGATCTTCCAGACAGCGGGGTTCAGCAATTGAATATTTTAGCCCCGTGGCTGGTGAAAAAGCGAAATCAGATCTCTTTGAAGGAATCGATTTCACCTTGAACAGGAACCCTGGGATGTCTGAAGTTCAGAAATTGTTAAATGATATCAATGCGACTTATCAGGTTTCAAATCCTTCCGCGTCAGTCGCAAAACTTTTAAAACTACGCGAGCTGGTTAAAGGAAAACCTTTCAAACAGGAGCTATTGGATGAACTTATTCTTGCTTGTTCGGGAATCTGGATAGAAGTAGCTGCTGCTAATCCTGCTTATGCACTGAACGATTCCATTGCGGTGAAAATACAGGCGATTGCCAGGGTAAAAGAAGATTTTCCATATTCTATCAATATTCAGGAAATGCAAAGTAAGGTGAAGGCCGATCTTTCTCCAAACAGGATGATGGCGATGGACCGTAAAATATTTGGCAGTGGAGATCAGCTTAGTCAACCTTACTGGTTGGCAAAAAAACATGAACAAGGCAGTTATGAAGTGGATGATTTATCCCTGATTGGCCTTCCTGAAAATCATGCATTGGTCAATGGAATATTCAAAATTAAGATTGCTGATCAGACCATAGAAAAGAAATATCCGGTGATTTATAAGTTTACCGACCCTGTAAAAGGAGAAGTATACCAGCCACTGGTCATTGCTCCTCCGGTTACAGCTACAATTGGAGAAAAGGCATTCCTGTTTAATGGAAATGAAAGTAAAACCATTCACGTTGAGCTGCAAGGCTTTCGCGCTCAGGTTGCCGGAACATTGATCCCTCAACTCCCTTCAGGATGGAGCATCAGTCCGGAGAAGATTGATTTTAAGCTGGAAAAAAAAGGAGAACAACAAAGCCTCTCCTTTAAACTGAGCCCTTCTGCAAAATCAATTGGTGGAGATTTCGCCTTAAATGTAATGGTGGATGGCAAAAGTTACCATCAGGGCCTTCGTGTGCTGAGCTATGATCACATTCCGGTACAGACCTTATTTCCTTTTTCGGAAGCAAGAATAGACCATACTGATTTGAAAATTGCAGGCAAAAGGATCGGATTTATTGCCGGAGCAGGGGATCTGGTTCCGGAGTCTTTGAAGCAAATTGGTTTTGAGGTTCAGCTGCTTTCCGAGCAACAGGTGATTCACGGAGACCTTTCCGCTTTTGATGCCATTGTTACCGGGGTTCGTTTGTACAACATTAATGAACAACTCAATGCGATGCAGCCTAAGTTGATGAAATATGTGGAGAATGGCGGCGTCCTGCTCGTTCAGTATAATGTAAATTCACCATTAAAACGTAACGATATCGGACCTTATCCTTTTGGATTGTCCAGAGACCGGGTAACTGAGGAAGATGCAGCAGTTACTTTACTCGCGGCAAATCATCCGGTGTTGAACTATCCGAATAAAATCAGCCTTAAAGATTTTGAGGGTTGGGTGCAGGAGCGCGGTTTATACTTTGCGGGTGATATTGATCCAAAATACACTTCGATTCTGGAGATGCATGATCCTGGAGAATCAGCGAAGAACGGTTCCCTGATTGTTGCTGATTACGGTAAAGGAAGATTTGTTTATACTTCTCTTTCTTTCTTCAGGCAATTGCCTGCCGGGGTTCCAGGCGCGTTCCGTCTGTTTGTTAATTTAATCTCGAACAAAAAATAATGGAGAATTACAGGGTCTTTTATCGTTTCCTGATTGGCTGGCTGATCTTCCTGATTCTGATTTTTTATGCATTTACTAAATATTTTCAATGAGTAGTCTCGACTGGGGAGTATTGATCCTCACCTTGGTGGTGATTGTCGTTTACGGCGTATATAAGAGTCGCGGGGCCCATAATATTCAAGGATACCTGTTGGGGAATCAAAGTTTGCCCTGGTACCATGTCTGCCTTTCGGTGATGGCTACGCAGGCCAGTGCCATTACTTTTCTATCTGCACCAGGCCTTGCTTATTCTTCAGGAATGAGCTTTGTGCAGTTTTACTTCGGCTTGCCTCTAGCTATGATTGTATTGTGCATCACCTTTGTGCCAATCTATCACCGCCTGAAAGTATATACTGCCTATGAATTTCTGGAACAAAGGTTCGATTTAAATACCCGGGCCTTAACGGCCTTTCTGTTTTTGATCTCCAGGGGACTTTCTACCGGAATCACCATTTATGCACCCTCGATTATCCTTTCTACGATTTTAGACATCAACACGACCTATACCACTTTATTTATCGGAAGTTTAGTCGTCTTTTATACGGTTTATGGCGGTACTAAGGCCGTATCCTATACTCAAATGTTGCAAATGAGCATTATTTTCTGCGGACTTTTTGCGGCAGGAATTATGGTTGTTCATTTATTACCCGGAGATATCGGTTTTGGTAAAGCACTCAGCATTGCCGGAAAGATGGGGAGAACGAACGCCATTGATTTCAAGTTTGATTTCCAAAATCCATATACAATCTGGTCTGGATTGATTGGCGGTTTCTTCTTACAGCTTTCTTATTTTGGAACCGATCAAAGTCAGGTAGGACGTTACCTGTCTGGCGCCTCCGTAAATCAAAGCAGGTTAGGCTTGTTGATGAACGGACTGGTAAAGATCCCCATGCAGTTTCTTATTTTGCTGATTGGCGTACTGGTATTTACCTTTTATCAATACAACCGCCCGCCCATTTTCTTCAATAGCTTTGAACTGAATAAGCTCGAGAAAAGTGAATATAATCCGGAACTGAACAAGTTAAAGGCAGATTATGATCTGGCCTTTAAAGAAAAGCAACTGGTGGTTAATAAGATGAACCAGGCCCTGGACCAAGACAATAAAACGGAGATTGACCTTCAGCGGAAGGATTTACAGACCGCTGATGAAAAAGGGAAAAGTATCAGAAAAGAGGTGACAGACCTGATGACTAAAAATGATAAAACAGCAGACATCAACGACAACAATTATATCTTCCTCAGCTTTGTGACGCAATATCTGCCAAAGGGATTAATTGGTTTACTCATCGCGATCATCTTTCTGGCATCCATGGGGTCTACTGCCAGCGCACTGAATTCTCTGGCTTCGACTACGGTAATCGATATTTATAAACGGCTCATCCGGAAAAAGGGTTCTGATCATGAGTATTTGCAGGCCTCCAGATGTGCAACCGTATTCTGGGGGGTGGTCTGTATCATTATGGCTTTATATGCGAGTAAGATCGGGAACCTGCTGGAAGCGGTGAATATTCTGGGTTCCTATATTTATGGAACAATCCTGGGCGTATTCCTGGTTGCTTTCTATGTGAAGCAGGTGAATGGAAGGGCAGTATTCCTGGCTGCCATCGTTGCAGAAACAGCAGTGATCCTGATTGGCCAGCAGAAATGGGTGGCTTATTTATGGCTCAATGTAATTGGCTGTTTGCTGGTGATAATGGTCGCGGTCTTGCTACAGCAAATTATAGGAAAAGACAAACCAAAGACTGTCAACTAAAAAATCCCTATGGTGGGATTAATAACCTGCCTTTGCAATAAACACATATTTTAGGTATTTTTGAATTGCATTTTATTGTATCGTGTTTTATGAACCCAATAGATCGTATTTCCAGAAGAATAAATACATTAATTCAATTGCCAGAAAAGAAAGATGTAATTCTTATTACTGATCTTAGGAAGGAGTATCGTCAGGATCTCAGAAATTTTATTGTTGGGGAGACTTTAGGTGTCAGGGACGGAAAAATGGTAATTGGAAAAAATCTTTACAGAAGATGGCTTCACAAAATTAAAACCAGAGGTTTTGATTTTGATGTAAAGTTTATTTAAATGGTAATCGAAGATCAATTTAAAACCATAAACAGACTTCAAAACCAAGTTCTTAAGCTCGCACCTCATCCGGAACAGTGGGATGAGGAATATTTGGATAAGGTGAAAGTTGATTTTATACAAAAAGAATATAGAAAGCAAAAAAGGAGTGGAAATCTTAGATCTCTACTCCTTTTTTGTTTGAATCTCAATAAGATTCTTTAAAAAGCCAAGGCGATAAAATAAGTTAAGCTTATTTCTTAGCCTCAGCCAATAACGCGCTGTTTAGCCTTACATATTCTTCAATTTTAGCTTCTGTAGCCAATTTGATTCCAGCTTCTGCGGTTGCAATAGCACCTGCTTTATCGCCTTTTTTCAATTGAATACGGCCTTTCCATAATTTTACCCATGGTGCTTTACCGTCTGCTGCTTCAGCTGCATTAGCCCATTCTAAGGCTTTATTCAGATCTTTGCCATTTTCGTAGTAATATTGTGCTGCCGCGAAATAAGGTTTTTTCTCCCCTTTCATTGCTTCATCAATACTTGCCATTACCTGTGCATCAATTTCTGTAGACAGGTCGATGTTTAGACCGGTGTTTTCCCATGCCAGTTGTATCTGAGCAGTGGTCGGAAGAACGTTAGCAAACTGAATGGTAAAGGTTTCTACTTTTTCTTTAAGTTTCACCGGTTTAACCTTGATGCGCAATACATCTTCAGCTTCTTTATATTCATAAGCACCCCATTGTTTGGCGTCTTTATTGAATATTACTGTCCATTCATCTTTACCAGGAATGGTAAATAACCCATAAGTTCCGGCAGCTAATTCCTGACCGCCAACTTTTACTGCATCTGTGAAAGTGATGGAGGTTGCTCCGTTTGCTCCGGTACGCCAAACCTTATCAAAAGGTTCCATTGCTCCGAAAATTTTGCGGCCTTTTGTATTCGGACGTGAGTAAGAGAGCGTCACTTTTCCTAATCCAAAGCCTTGTGTGATGGTCTGAGCAGGACTTGCCTGTGGCAATTTAACGCCCTGGGCCTGAAGCTCCGTGTTTAATGATACTGCTAATGCAAGAATCAGTACCGTTTTTAATGATGTTTTCATCTGATTTAAGTTTTGTTGCTACTAAATTACATTAAAGAATGCTTATTTCAGTGATATCTCTCCTTTGTTCTTAAACTTGACAGATAAATTAGAAAATCATTCCCTAAATTAGCCAGATGCTTAATGTACGTCATATTCTTCCGGTATTTGCTGCCGTTCTGATTTCCTGCTCAGGAATAAAGTCTACCTCGGTTGTCCATCCGGAAAAGGGAGTCTCCCAACAGCTTGCCAATCATAGAAAGGAAATCATCAGTAAAGTTCATTACCAGCTGGAACTGGATATTCCTGCCCAAAAAGATCAGAAAATCGGGGCTGTAGAGAAGATCTCTTTTCAATTGAAATCAAAAAAATATTCATTGCATCTTGATTTTAAGGAAGATCCGGCAAAGCTGAAAAGCATTGCTGTGAACGGTGTCCCGATTGAACTTTTGCATGTGGATGAGCACATCATCATCGGGGCTAAATATTTAAAGACCGGAGAGAATGTAGTTGATCTGGAATTTACAGCAGGGGATGGTGCATTGAACCGGAATTCGGATTATTTGTATACTTTATTCGTTCCGGATAGGGCAAGAACGGTATTTCCTTGTTTTGATCAGCCGGATTTGAAAGCCGTATATACCTTAACATTGAAAGTTCCCGCCGACTGGAAAGCAATCGCCAATGGCGGACTAAAAGACTCGACATTAGCGGGTGCCCGTAAAACTTATCATTTTAAAACCTCAGATACGATCAGTACCTATCTCTTTGCTTTTGCTGCAGGCAAATTCAAATCTGCGAAAGGAGAAATGGATCACTTACAAGCGAACTTTTTATACCGGGAAACAGATACTGCCAAAATCAACCATAGCCTGAACGAAGTATTTAAGATTCATGGAAGTTCGTTGAAATTCCTGGAAGACTGGACGGGGATTCCATATCCGTTTCAGAAATTTGATTTCGTCTCTATTCCCGATTTTCAGTTTGGAGGAATGGAACATGTAGGGGCAATTCAATATAAGGAATCGGCTTTGTTCCTGGATGCAGGAGCTACAAAAGACCAATGGAATTCCAGGAACAACCTCATTGCCCATGAAACAGCGCATATGTGGTTTGGCGATCTGGTGACGATGAATTGGTTTACAGATGTCTGGATGAAAGAGGTCTTTGCTAATTTTATGGCCGATAAAAGCACCGAAGGCATTACAGGAAAAGATGTATTTGACCTTAAATTTTTAGTAGACCATTTCCCTGCAGCTTATGGGGTGGACCGTAGTATTGGTGCGAATCCCATCAGACAGGATTTAGCTAATTTAAAAGATGCGGGAACGCTTTATGGCAATATCATTTACCATAAAGCGCCGATCATGATGCGGCAACTGGAGCGTCTGATGGGAAAAGAGAAGTTCCAACAGGGGGTAAGGGAATACCTGAAGAAATTCTCAAACGGGAATGCTTCCTGGCCTGACCTGATCGCAATTCTGGATAAATATGCAGATGCGGATTTACAGGAATGGAACAAGGTTTGGGTAAATGATACGGGAAGGCCTGTTGTAGATTATGTGCTGGAACAAAAAGACCATAAAATCAGCAAATTTAGCATTCAGCAAAAACCGGAATATGGAAATGGGAAAATCTGGCCGCAGCTTTTTGAGGTCAGTTTGCATTATCCCGGTGCTGTTAAAGAATTGACCGTAAATCTGAATGCGGCAGAGCTGGAACTGAAAGAGGCGATCGGAATGGACGCTCCTTTATTTGTGCAGTTCAATTCTTCTGGTCAGGGTTATGGCTTATGGCCTGTGGATCCGGCTATGTTTAAAAGTCTGTATGCCATTAATAAGCCCTTAGACCGTGCTTCAGCTTATATCTCTTTATATGAGAATATGCTGAGTGGGAGGTCTGTAAAGCCGGCTGAGCTTTTGAGTCTTTTCATTGCAGGGCTCGACAAAGAAAAAGAAGAGTTGAACCTCAAGCTTATCAGCGGTTATATTTCCACGATTTTCTGGGAATTTACCGATGCAGCTGGTAGGTCAAAACAAGCTGCTTCGCTGGAACAGGCGCTTTGGAAAGCAATGTTGAATCAGCCTTCAGCCAACCATAAAAAACTACTTTTTAAAACCTATCAGGATATCTTCTTGTCTAAAGAAGCGGGCCGTCAATTGTATCAGATCTGGAAAGATCGGAAGGCACCTGAAGGTTTGAAACTCTCTGAAGACGATTATACGGCTTTAGCTTTTTCATTGGCACTAAGGGAAGAAGACAATTCAGCTCTTTTGAAAGCACAATTGAGCAGGATTAGCAATGAAGACCGGAGGAAACGTTTTGAATTTATTATGCCGGCAGTGTCCTCTGTTCCTGCAGATCGGGATGCGTTCTTTAAAAGTCTGGAGTTAAAGGCAAACCGGGCAAAGGAATCGAATGTGGGCGTTGCCTTGTATTATCTGCATCATCCGCTCCGACAAGCTACTTCAGTGAAGTACTTGTCTAAGAGCCTGGAGATGCTATCGGAGATTCAAACTACCGGAGATATCTTCTTTCCACAGAACTGGTTGTCTGCTACTTTTAGCAATTATCAGACTGAAGAGGCTGTTCAGGTAGTGACAAATTTCCTGAAAGCGCATCCTGATTACAATCCTAAGCTAAAGGCAAAAATATTGCAGTCGGTTGATTACCTGTTCCGGGCAGAACGCCTATTGAAAAAATAGTTATCCCGGTTTGATTACTCTATAGGTGATTTTCATGGTTTCTGTGCTACCACCCTTTTTTATGATGATTTCTGAAGGGTAGCCGCTACTATTATAGGTATAGCTGAATGTTTTATTTTCTGAAGGGTTTTTGAGGGAAGAAGTACTCAAGGGGTTGCTGTTTCCCATACTGAAGTCCCGATACGCCTGTTCTAAGAAGAACAATCTGGCGTAAGGAAGCTTACTGAATATTCCGCTTTTATCGTCATAAGTCCAGCGCTGTGCGTCAATGACGTTCTTGTTATCCCAGATTATGGCTTCCGGGTTGCCAGATGTGGTATAAGCAAGCGTTTCTTCTTCAACAAGATTCGAGGCCGGATCATATTTTTTAATGCTGACGACGGACTGTTTATCATATCCGACAACATATAGATGCGCCAGGGTCAAATTTGCATTGTCCTTATTCCAGCTTTGTATTTTGCTGATCCGGAATTCTGCGTCCAATGCGTAATTGAAATACCGGAATTGTTTATTGTTTTTATACTGTTCCAGTCTTTGGGGATAACCCGCTTTCGTATAAACGATTTTCCATACTTCTCCATTAGGGTGGCTGATCTCATTCAATACAGATTTACCGTCCTGGTACTTCAGTTCAGTGACCAGCTTGCCGATTTCAATTTTTATAGGAATCAGCATTTCCTTTAAAGGTTCTGTTCTTTCTTCTTCTTGTAAAGCATCGGTTAAAGGCTTTTGTTTTTTGCAGCCATGCGCAAAAAATAACAGCAGGAATGCAAACCCGTAAACCGGGAGTTTTAAATTGTGGCGGTTGAAATCAATTTTTAGAATCATAATAAAATGAGATTGATGAGCGGTGAATCTATATAGTATTACTTGTAAATGGTGATGGTTGTAACTATTGGTTAAATTGTTGTTATGCTGAACTGACTAAAGAACCCTGGAATGGCAGATCATTTTTTTGATAAAGTCAACGTACAATTCGTATATTTACGATAATATCGTATTTATGGAAAAGTTAACTATACAGGAAGAAGAGGCCATGCAGGCCGTTTGGCAATTTGGTGCAGGCTTTATTAAAGATTTTATGGAGCTGTTGCAAGAGCCTAAGCCTCCTTACACCACATTGGCTTCCACCGTTAAAAACCTGGAACGGAAAGGTTTTTTGAAGAGTGAGAAATTTGCAAATGCTTACCGTTATAGTGCTAAGGTGAAAGAAACGGAGTATAAAAAGCGCTTTATGAGTGGCTTTGTGAATGACTACTTTCAGAATTCTTATAAGGAGCTTGTTGCTTTTTTTGCAAAAGACAATAAGATTAGCGCCGATGAGCTAAAGGAAATTATCAACCTTATAGAAAACCCTAAAAACTGATGTGATGCCCGAATTCTTTGTTTTTCTGTTGAAAGTAAATGCTGCATTGATTCTTTTTTGTCTGGCTTATTACCTGATTCTCCGGAAGCTTACTTTCTATACGCTTAACCGTTTCTTCCTGCTGGCAGGAATCGTATTTTCCTCTTTGTATCCATTCGTTGATCCTATGGCCTTTTTTGGTGGACAGGAGGAAGCATTGAAACCAATCGCAGCAGTTTTACCTACTTTTTATATGGCAGCCGCTGATGTCGCAGGTTTTGATTACTGGTTAATTGCCAGGCTTGTTTTCTGGGCTGGTGTAGTGATGATGTCTGGCCGGATGCTGATCAGGTTTTACTCCCTTTATCGGGTACATCAAAACTCTGTTCCGGGAAAGATCAGCGCGTATGATGTTCGTCTTCTGGAAGGAAACATCAGTACCTTTTCCTTTTGGCGGAACATCTACCTGAACCCCGAACTTCATCAGCCAACGGAACTGGATGCGGTATTGGAGCATGAACAGGTACACGTAAAAGAATGGCATACTGTAGACATTCTTCTGGCGGAGCTGACCACTGTTTTTTATTGGTTTAATCCTGGGGTATGGTACATGAGGAAGGCAATTAAGGAAAACGTTGAATTTATCACAGACCAGCAGATTTTAAAGAAAGGAATTGACCGTAAAGCTTATCAATACAGCATGATCCACACTTTGTCCGCAGGGACGCCTTCAGTTCTGATGAATAATTTCAATATCACAGGAATAAAAAGACGGATTGTCATGATGAATTCTAAAAAATCTTCAGGTGTTCAGTTGATCAGGTATGTGTTTTTATTGCCGGTACTGCTGGTCCTGACGACCGCATTTACCTTATTTAAAACGGAGATAAAAGCAAACCTTGGTATTCAGGATACCCTTAAAACCAACACAAAATTGTCAGCTGATCCGAAGGCAGAAAAATCAGTTGCAGTACTTAAAAAAAGCGTTGTTAAGGCGAAAGAGAATCCTAAAAATGTAAGATTAAAAGTTGTTCCGGAACCGCAAAAAATTAGTAATGCAGCTGAAATAGAAACACCTGTAAGCATAGCGCAAACAGATACCGGAAAACGGTTCACCACCATAAAAATCAGCCGGATTAATGCCGGGGAAACCAATGCCGATGGTACTCCGGTAACCACAAGGATGATGGTTTTCAAAAGTCGGGGAGCCGGATCTATGCATTTAACCAGTAAAGATTCTGTGAAAGTACTGGTGCTTAAAGGAAACAGGAGCGACACAAAGCCTGCTCAGGCAACCTTTCCTGGCCAGGATCCTGACCTTAAAATTTATATTGACGATGTAGAGGTTTCGGCAGAAGAGATGAAAGAATTGAACCCCATTGATATTGAAAGTGTAAATGTCCAAAAGATGGATCAATACCCAAAAACCAAAGGGGTTCGTATTTATACAAAAGTCTTTAAAAAGTTAAAGTAGCTTTAAGCATCGCTATTCTGCCAGGTATTTCATAAGTGCCGGAAGTAAAAGCGTTGCTGGACAAGTATACTGTACGATAGGTTTTTATATTCCCAAGGTTGCTGATCCCCAACTCAAAATCGGTATTGATCTTGTTTACTTTATAGCGGGCACTCAGGTCTGAGAAAAGATAGCTCAGCCGGCCTTGTCCGGATTGTTTGGTGTAGAGGTGCTCAGCAGATAAGTTTAAGAAAAGATCATCGATGGGCATAAAGGACAATTCGGCTTGTTGCCTGAGCTGTTTATATTTTATAGGCTCCTCTTGATTTACGCTGCTTTTACTCTCCATCAGGTTGTAATTTACCCCATAGTTTAGATTGGTATTCTTGCTGATTTTACTTTGAAATCCTGCTTTTATGCCATTGTTTATTGCTTTGTATGGGAGAAGTGTGTTGTTCTGAAACTGGTTATTCATGCTTTGCGACCAGCTCAGTCCCATACTGAAGGTCGTTCTTAGTTCAAACCAATATTTACTGACATTTCCGGCCAGATTATACGCACTGATGTTGTTGTCGTAAGGCAATACAATTCTTTGCTGCAGGTTGTCGGTCAGGATGCTGGAAGATATGGTATTCAGGTTGATCCT
Source organism: Pedobacter steynii (assembly GCF_900103665.1). Classification (GTDB taxonomy): domain Bacteria; phylum Bacteroidota; class Bacteroidia; order Sphingobacteriales; family Sphingobacteriaceae; genus Pedobacter; species Pedobacter steynii. The sequence continues at coordinate 576,383 of NZ_FNGY01000003.1, read as the reverse complement.
GCTATAACTCGCCTGCAGATTGAAAAAGAACATCGTGATGGCTTTTCTGTAATTGAAAGTAAGTGCTGCCGTATGGTTCTTTTGTTCAGACAAGGGAGCATTGTTGGCGTACAAACTGCGGTAATTTTTCAATATAGCACCCCGGTAGACATCGTCCATAGTACCCAGTTCATTTTTTAAAGCATAAGAAAATTGCAAATAGTTTTCTACTCCTGTCTGATATTTGAGCCTTACACCCGGATTCACAAAGAACTTATTCATTTTTTGATCAAGTGCATACCCGGGATCCCGGTAATGAATGTACTGATAGCTCAATGGTATACTGAGACTGGCCTTTAGTTTTTCATCTTCAGTTTCATATTCATACAATCCTTCCGTATAGAGGTTCGATCGTTTCCATTTTAGGTTATTGAAGGCCTCAATTGCGGCCGGTTGTATTTGTGAGTCCTCCTGAATGGTGTTTAGTGTGGAGTTTAATTGCTGCGCCTGGAAACTAAAACCCGTTTTATAAGTCTGGATAATTCCGGAAGATACTTTTTTGAAAGAGAGGTAGGTATTGGTAAAATAAGCAGGCGTATTGCTGGTTTGTATCAACGCTGAATAGGGAATTCCATGGTTCAACTGATCTTCGTTTAAACCGGAATTGACCTGCAGTTTCTCCGGCTGACTGCTATAGCTAAGATAGGAGTACAGGTTGTAAATATTTCCATTTTTCAGCGTATTGAGGTAACTGAATTCATTAGATACATCAAATGCTTTTTGCTGGAGTTGCTGTCCGAATGGAGTTCCATTAGTGTTTAAGCCCACCTGATATTTCATTGGGTTATAATTGCTGATGAAGGTGTTGTTGAGGTAAGATTTCTCTCTGTTCATGTTCAGGCTTGCCTGTGCACGGAACTGATTCGGTTTTGAAGTATTGGACTGTTTTTCTGTAAAACTCACATTTCCTGAAGGCAGGTAATACTCCGTAAATTTATCGTAATCTCTTTGTTGCCGGTCTAAAAGGTAATAGAGATTTGTTTTTAACTGAATGTCTTTTTTCAGGTTAAACAGGTTATTTACATTGAGCAGGGCGGCGCGGTTAAAAAGATACCTGTTTTGTGGCAGGTCGGGTACACCTGCTGCTCCGGTAGATAAGATTGTGCCTGGCTTGTTATTATTGAGGCGGTCTTTGAGTTCTGAAAAGTTATGGGAGGTGATTTCTCTGGCTGGATCATTCCCGATGTTGTTCGCTTTGAGGTAGTTGATGCCTTTGTATTTTTTATTGAACATCATGCCATTGATATTCTCATCAAAGCGATTTGGCAGGCCGGCTCCCAGACTGGCCTGTCCTATGAGTTTGATTTTCGCCTCGTCTTTTATCGTTATGTTTAGGGCAACATCATCGCTGTGCATCTTGTTCCTGAGCACCTTGATCGGTTGATCATTTTGAATCACCTGGACCTTATCTACCGCTTCTTTGGGAATGCTCTTAGTGGCAATGTTATATTTATCATCCAGCAGGTTGTCTCCATCAATGTAAAAATTCGAAATGTTCTTGCCATTATAAGAGATTCTGCCGTCGGTAGCCACCTCGATTCCTGGCATTTTTTTTAGAACATCACCTAATACCCGGTCTTGCTTATTGCTAAAATCCGACAGTTTATAATTTAGGGTATCGCCATCTACTTTTAGTCGGGGTCTATTGTTAACGACTACCGTTGGCAGATCTATCGCCGATTCATTGAGCACAAAATCATAGCTTTTAGTCCGATCGGTAACCGGCAGGATTTCACGTTTATACCCCAGACTACTCACTTCAAGAGAAAAACCATTGGTTGGCACTGCGGGGACTTTGAGCTGGTAAGCTCCCTTTTCATCGCTGCGGGTATAGGCAATGATCTTTCCATCCCCGCTTTTCAAAGTTACGGTAGCTGAGTTTATGGCTTTGCCTTTAAGGTCTTTAACATGACCCTGAATCTGGCTTTGTGCGGTGCCCTGCTTCATCAAAAACAAAGAAAGGATCAGGAGAATGGTTAATTTCATTTTACGTCAGGTAATTCTATAGGGTTATTAACCGTCTCAGTGATGAATTTACTTCTGGTCATTGTTTTTTGTCCCGTTGTTATGCGTCCTTCGCCTGCCATCTGAGAATTAATGAAACCATCCGGGTCCTTTTTCATGGCCTCGTTAAGCTTATCAAATTCTTTTTGTGTGGTTTTTATACTTCCTTTAGGCAAGTAAAAGGTTGGAGAGTTTAACAGGTCGGCACTGCTTAATCCGGAGATTTTCACCTTTCCACCAATACTGACTCCTCCAATGGACGACTCGGGTTCGTCTTCTTTTATTGCGGCAGTATTGTGAACCTTCTCAAATCCCTGAAACTTGAAAACCACTTCTTTTTTTGCATCCTGTGCTTCCACAATCAATCCGGGTAAGCCATTGAGTTTCCATGGCCCGCTTTGGAAAGGAAGATCAGGACAAAACCAGGCCGTATAATCTCTGCCTTTAAAATGAGCTGTTGCTTTCTGACATTTCAAACCGGAAATTGTACTGGTATCTGAGCTAATGTTCCAATTGATTTCGGGAAGGGCTTCCTCGACGAGGTAATTGTTGACCAGTCTTTTTTTGATGATGATTTTCTTTTCTGCAGGATATTGATAGAACTCATCATTGGTGATACTCTTCGGGTTGCTTTTGATGTTGATGCTCATCTTTCCGGGAACAGAATTCCTGATCTGTTCTTCAATGTCTTTTTTACGTTGAATGTCGAACAGGATTTTATCCATGCTCAGGTATGCACTGGTTTTTGTACCGAGAAGAAGCACCATTTGTTCGCTCGAGGCCTTATCACGCTGTGTGGTGTCTTTGATATGGGTAAAACCGTAAATTGCTTTTGCGCGGATGCTGTCTGCTTTCTGGGCTTTAAGGGAGCCGAAAAGTAACAAGGTAAGGCCCGCTGTTAACAGAATTTGTTTTTTCATGTGGTTCGTTTTTGGTTCAATAATCAGGTTTATCTACGATAATATTGTAAACATACGAAACTATCGTAATAATACTAATTACTCGTAGATCTTTTTTACTTCATTATGTTTAATTAATCCCGAAATAATATGTTCTGCAGTCATTATGCATTAACTTTGCCGGCAGTATTCTTTTAGCCATTACCGTTTATTAAAATCTTAATATGGACGATTTTTTAGCTGCCCGCCTTCAGATGGCCTTTTCCCTTGGCTTTCACATTGTTTTTGCTTGTATAGGAATGGTGATGCCATTTTTCATGTCTTTAGCACACTTTTACTGGCTTAAAACCAAAAATGTAGTTTACCGGGATGTCACGAAGGCCTGGAGTAAGGGAGTGGCAATTTTCTTTGCTACCGGAGCGGTTTCAGGAACCGTATTGTCTTTTGAGCTGGGCCTGCTCTGGCCCAGGTTTATGGAACATGCAGGACCCATATTCGGAATGCCTTTCTCTTTAGAGGGAACGGCATTTTTTATTGAAGCGATTGCGCTTGGCTTCTACCTGTATGGCTGGAACAGGATCAATCCCTGGTTTCATTGGGCAACAGGTGTGGTGGTTGGCATCAGCGGTTTGTTATCAGGGATTTTGGTAGTCGCTGCAAATGCCTGGATGAACAGTCCGGCGGGTTTCGATTACATAGACGGACAATACCTTAATGTCGATCCGATCAAGGCCATGTTTAATGACGCCTGGTTCTCTCAGGCATTACACATGACGGTGGCGGCTTTTGTGTCCACAGGTTTTGCAGTTGCCGGAGTTCATGCCTTAATGATCCTTCGGGGTAGAAATGTAGCCTTTCATAGTAAAGCCTTTAAGATTGCCGCGGTATTCGGAACGATTGCAGCTTGTTTACAGCCAATCAGTGGCGATATCTCCGCTAAAGATGTAGCAAAGCGTCAGCCAGCGAAACTTGCCGCCATGGAAGCCCATTTTCATACCGAAAGAAATGCCCCCCTGATTATTGGAGGAATTCCGGATACTGCCGGAAAAAAAGTGGATTATGCGGTCAAAATTCCCGGATTACTCAGCTTTATGGCCACGGGTGATTTTAATGGCGAGGTAAAGGGACTGGACAGCGTACCCAGGGAAGATCAGCCACCGATAGCCGTAACCCATTATGCCTTCCAGATCATGGTTGGACTGGGGATGGCCATGGTAGGACTTGCAATCGTGTATTTCATCGCCCTTTGGAAGAAGAAGAAATGGCTGAGCAGCAACTGGCTGCTGAAATTATTTGTGATGGCTACTCCGATGGGCTTTATTGCCTTAGAAGCTGGCTGGACCGTGACTGAAGTTGGGCGGCAACCCTGGATCATTCATGGGATCATGAGGACTGCAGATGCCGTAACCCCAATGCCGGGAATTGCCTATTCTTTTTACCTTTTTACAGCAGTATACATTTCGCTTGCGGTAATTGTGAGTTTGTTATTGTACCGCCAGATTACTATGGTGGGTAAGTTATACGATTCTTCCACTGAAGTCCCTAAAAACTAATTCTATGATATACGTTGTTATTATTTTTCTCTGGACCGCGATTTTACTGTACATCCTTTTAGGGGGCGCCGACTTTGGCGCAGGAATTATTGAGCTTTTTACCTCCAAAGGAAATAAAGACCGGACCCGGAAAACCATGTATGAGGCCATAGGCCCGATCTGGGAAGCCAATCACATGTGGCTGATCATTGCTATTGTTATTCTTTTTGTAGGTTTTCCTAAAATATATACCACGGTTTCTGTTTACCTGCACATTCCGCTGGTTTGTATGTTGCTCGGCATTATTGCCCGCGGAACCGCTTTTGTTTTCAGAAATTACGATGCCGTAGAAGACGACATGCAAAAGTTATACACGCCGATATTTGTATATTCCAGCCTGATTACGCCTTTTTTTCTTGGGATCATCGCGGCAAGTGCCGTTTCCGGCAGGATAGACCTTTTGGCAAATGACTTTTTATCGGCCTATGTTTTTAGCTGGCTCAACTGGTTTTCTATAGCGGTCGGAATTTTTACAGTCAGCATTTGCGGATTTTTAGCCACTATCTTTATCATTGGGCAAACCGACAATGAAAGCGACCGAAAATACTTTACCGGAAAAGCAAGGAGAACGATTTTTATTGTAATGGGCTGTGGAGCACTGGTCTTTCTTGCCGCTTATCTGGAACAAATTCCTTTATTTAACTGGATCTTTGGAGATACTCCGGGGCTGATTGCAATTATTGCTGCCAGTATTTCATTGGTGCTGATGTTCTTTATTTTAGAACGCAACAAGCCGATTATGTTGAGGTTGCTGGCCGGTTTTCAGGTCTCCATGATTTTGTTTGCGGCAACTTACAGCCATTTTCCGGATATCGTGATGCTGAAGAACGGCACAAATCTTTCTTTGTTGATCCATCAGGGACAAGCGAAAACCATAGATTCTTTGGCCTATGCGTTGTTGATTGGAAGTATTTTCATTTTGCCCGCTTTATTTTACCTGATTTACGTTTTTACAAAACGGAAAGAAGTGCCTTCAGATCATTAGGTGTTTTTATCCCTAAAATAACGGCCTTAATCTGCAAATGGTTTCAGAACGGTAAAAGATCAGCATCATACAATATGTAAACTTATTGCAGTATAGGACAGTTATTCTATCACTATTCTTTAAAAGGTTTTATTCCCGATGAGAAGAGACTTCCTGTGTGGAAAACTACAGGAATCAGGTCTGCGCTGAAAAAAAATCAGAGACCGACTTAACTTCTGGGTTGAAAAATGAAGGCCCTGACCACCAGAAAAAGTATGATTAGACCCATCATCATGATCATTATTTCTGAAAATCCAACTTTTACTCCGTATATCATCATTTTTGCTCTTTTTTTCAAGGTATACAATAAAAACGCTAAACAATAGGTTTTCGTTTAAAAAATATCAATATACCTGTTTTCCGGATGTGGCATACCTGCTACCGAAATCTATAGGTCATTGTAACAAACTAATTGAAGCGGAAAAAAATTAATTATAGCGATTAAACCTAAATCATTTTACAAAGTCTTAACCACATCAACCATACAAAATACTGCCATTAATTTGACCCGTTATGAAAGCTAAACTCTTCAGATTCACCTTCCACACCATTTTACTAGCCGGTTTCAGTTTATCAGGATATGCACAGAAATTACCAGACGTACAGGCAACCGCGTTAATTGCGCCTGCCGGAATCAGGGTGGATGGTAAAAATAAAGAATGGAATGACAGTTTTCAGGCTTTGAATAAGCGGACAAATATTTATTATACCATCGCTAATGATGACAATAATCTTTATGTCGCGATTAAATCAACGGAGGGGGCAAATAACACTAAGATCATGGCTGGGGGGATTACATTCTCTGTAAATCCTGATGGTAAAAAGAAAGAAAAAGAAAGTATTACTCTGACTTATCCGTTGATAAACCGTGGCAATATGAACCGCGGAGGCGGACAGGGTGGAGGCCGAAGAATGATGATGGGAACGGTGATGTCTGGCAGTAGTGGTGGACAGCAGCAAAGTAAGCAACAGCGGGACTCGATGATGGCTGCCATGCAGAGAACACAACTTGCTCAGGTTAAGGAAATTAAAATCAGCGGATTTAAGAATACCACAGATACCTTGATATCTATATATAATGAACATGGAATTAAAGCGGTGGCATCAGTGGGTGCCGACAATGCTTTTTTCTATGAAATAGCGATTCCATTGGCCGCTTTTGGTCTTTCAAAAGACAGCAATACGGAGTTCGCTTATAACATCAAATTAAACGGATTACAAATACAAGGATTTGATGGTGGCGGTGGTGGTAGTTTCGTCGTTGGTGGCGGCGGAAGAGGTGGATTTGGCGGTGGCGGATTCGGACCAAGAGGCGGAGGGAATTCCGGAATAGATTTTCAGGCACTGATCAGCCCTACAGATTTTTGGGGTAAATATACCTTAGCCCGAAAATAAGACAGACACACACAAACCAAACCATATACACACAGATGAACCATTCTTACAAGCTCAAAGCCTTCTGGCTGCAGCAAGTCCATCGCGCCCGACACTCTGGAGCTTTGAAGAAATTGACCCTCTTATTGAGCCTTATTTTTAGTTCTGCTTTTCTTTTTGCGCAGGACCAGTCTAAAAATCCACCACCACCGCTTCCAACACGTGAAATCAGTGGGATTGTAAAAGATTCAACAGACCTGGGTGTAATTGGCGCGACGGTAAGTCTGACCTCAGATAAAGACACCCTGAAAACGAGTACAAATGCAGACGGGATCTTTGTTTTTAAAAATGTTAAATCAGCCACTTATACCCTTTTAGTTCAGAGTATAGGGTATAAAGCCTCAAAGCCGGTACGTTATAAACAAAACGATGCCGTTCCAAGAATTGTCATGGATCCCATCACCCTGAATGAAGAAAAGAACCAATTGAATGAAGTGGTGATCAACGGAACACCATCGATTACCTATAAAACGGATACGGTAGAATACAAAGCAAGCGATTACATCGTCAGAAAAAATGCTACAGTCGATGAGTTGCTGAAGAAGATGGAAGGAATGGAGGTTGGAACCGACGGTACCGTTACCCATCAGGGGCAAGCGCTAACAAAAGCCAAATTGAACGGAAAGTTATACCTGGGCGGGGATTTGACAAATGCCATTAAAAACCTGCCGGCTGAGATCGTTGAAAAGATTCAGGTGGTAGATGATTATGGAGATCAGGCAGCAAGGACCGGAGTGAAAGACGGAGATCCGGAAAAGATTTTAAACATTACCACCCGGACGGATAAATCTGTCGGAAATATGGCCAATGTAAACGTTGGAGCAGGGAGCAATAAGAGATTTGAATCCGGACTTTTTGCCACAAGGGTAAATGGAAACCAGACCATCGGTGTAAACGGAAGGTTTAACAATACGGTTAACGGAGTAGCGCCAACGGGCGATAATGGTGGCAATTCCGGCGGCGGCGGCGGAAGAGGTGGAAATGGCGGTGGAAATACCAACAGTGGCGCAGCAGGTGGAAGCGGGGGAACTACCCAAAACGGAAATGGCTCTTTTAGTTACCGGGATAAGGTGAGCAAGAAAGTGGAGGTGAACTTAAACTATGGTTTTAACACAACAGATGTAAACGCTATCAATAGCAGTACGGCAAAACGTTTCGCTGCAATAGATCCTACCACGCAAACACAACCCATAGACAATGTGACCAATGAAGTGAAACGCAGCATCGCTGATAACCTGACCAATGGCCATAACATCAGGCTGGAGGTGGAGGCCGAGCTGGACAGCAATAACTTCTTAAAGTTCATTCCTACATTCAGATACAATTCTACCCGGAACTCGAGGATTGATACGATTTTTCAGGATGGATTTAACCATAGGGATGAATTCAGTAATAACCTGAATAAAAATACCAGGCCACAGATTGGTGCCACTTTATTTTACCAGCATTTGTTTAAAAAACCAAGAAGAAATATCTCTGCTCAGGTAGAGCTCAACAGCAATAATCAGGATGCCGAACAGATTCAGGATTCCAGGTTTACTTATTACGAGAACGTGGAGGAAACCGACTTTACAAAATCAAGGATCAACAGGATCATCTCCCGTAAAAATCTTCAGGACAATTACCGGGGAAGTCTGACTTATGTAGAGCCCTTAACGTTGAATACGCAATTGGAATTTAATGCGCAGGTGAACTATAATGGCTATGACAATACCTCAACGACCAGAAATATTGAAGCGAACGGCAATTCCGGAATTATTGATTCTTTAAGTAATATTTACGACTACTCTTTTACTCAGGGCCGTATTGCACTGAATTACCGTTATGGAATGGACCGGATGTCTAAAGTCAGGTTCTCATTGGGTTTAACAGCAGTGCCGGCAGTACTTTCGGGAACCAAACAAAGCCTGGGAACAACCACGAACAGAAATAGTTTTAACCTGATCCCGATTGCCCGCTTTGAGTACCTATGGTCCAGGCAACATAAATTACAGGTTAACTATTCCGGAAACGCGGTAGAGCCTACTTTTGATCAGCTTCAACCGGTAAGGGACGTTTCCAGTCCGCTGAACCCAATCATCGGTAACCCTGACCTTTTGGCGAGTTTTACCCATAGCATCAATGCGAATTATAACAACTATATCGCGAACGCTAAACTGAACTACTCCCTTAACCTGAATGCGACTATGACCGATAATGCGGTGATCAGGAATGTTGTTCAGATTCCGGATCCGGATCAGCCAGCCAATAATATCAACGAAACGAGATACCTGAATACCAATGGCATTTATAATTTAAATGCAAATTATTCAGTGAATAAACAACTTAACGATAGAAAATATAACCTTGCTTTAAGTGGTTCGGTAAGCTATAACCATGGAATTTCCATGACAAACGGGTTAAAAAATAATACGAATGTATTGACCATGGTTGAACGTTTCGGTCCGAGGATCAATCCGACAGAATGGTTTGAAATCAATCCAAACGTTTCTTATACCCATACCAAATCGGTAAACACGTTGCTTGCAAACGCGAACAGGAATACCAATACACTCGCTCTGAACCTGGATGGAAGGGTATACCTGTGGGAAACCTACCTGTTTGGCTATAGTGCGAGCAAAAACTACGTGAGGGGAATTAGTGCCAATGTATCCAGCAATCCATTGGTGATCAATATGTATGTAGAGAAAGAATTGTTCGATCGCAGAGGGAAGATTACTTTCCAGGCCTTTGACGTGCTGAATCAGAATAACTTCATTACTCAGGATTATTCCGGTAACGCAGTAGTAGATACCAAATCAAATGCGCTGAGCAGATATTTTATGGTTCGTTTGAGCATGAGATTGCAAAAATGGACCGGTGCAAAGGGCAAAAATGGCAGAGGAATTATGCGTAGGGGGGATGGTAGTTTCATGTAGGACAAAATAAGTGCGCTGCTCAAAGGCTGGAATCTTTGCCCTGAAGGGGGCAAATGTTCCGAAGCCTTCTCGCAGACACTGATTTTGTTGGGGAAATTCTGGGCTAAGGTTTTTAATCTTGGTCCGGAAGTTCCAATTCAACTCCAGCATTGCCTGGGGAGGGGGCAGGGGTTGAATTTAAGCAGTGTTATCTACCTTAAAATCCGTATTTTGGCTTATTAGTCATTATACGGATTTTTTTTGCGCGATCATTTATGGGAAAAGCTTTACTGCTGTTTACACTTTTGTTTTTTTGTTTTATTGGAGTTGGATCCGCTCAGGATCAAATGGCGAGCCCGCAGATTATAAATTATAATAACGAACAGTATAAGGCCGGAATTCAAAACTGGGACGTCGCCCAGGATAAAAACGGAATTTTGTATTTTGGGAATAATGAAGGCTTACTCAGTTTTAACGGCGCGTTTTGGAACCTGATGAGGCTCCCTAATTTTACATCGGTACGTTCAGTAGAGATCGATGCTAAGAATCGGATTTTTGTTGGTGGACAAGATGAACTGGGCTATTTTTTTCCTGATGGGCAGGGGGTATTAAGATACCATTCCATTGTTCCAATGATTCCGGAGAAATACCGAAAATTTGCCGATGTCTGGAACTTAACGATTTTAAATGATGAAGTGGTTTTCAGAACCACGACCGCTATTATCCATTATAAAGATGGAGCCGTAAAGGTCTACAAACCGGAAATTTCCTGGGAGTTTGTCGGCCAGGCAAAAGGACAGCTGTTTGCACATGCCAAAGGAAAAGGGCTGATGGTCTACGAAGATAATGTATGGAAGCCCTATTGCACGGATCCTATACTGAACAATTCTGTAGTGACTGCAATTATGGAATATGCTCAGGACACTTTATTGGTTTCCACCTTAAAGAATGGGTTGTTCCTGATGCATGACCGAAAACTCATTGCGAAGAAAACAATGCTTGATGGCGTTTTTTATAATGACCGGATTTATTATGCAAAGCGAATTGAGGGAGAAAAGTATCTGATAGGGACAACCTCTGGAGGGGTAATCATCATCAATAAAGCAGGGAAGCTGATACAACGGTATACCTATAGGGATGGCCTGCAGAATAATAACGTGAGGGGCTGTATTATTGATCGGAATAAAAATCTGTGGCTGGCACTGGATGATGGCATTGATTATATCGCAATCAATAGCGCCGTTAAGAATATTTTTCCTGATAAAAGTAAACAGATTACCAGTTATGCTGTGGCCGGATTCAATAACCGCCTCTATATCGGGACTTCAAATGGGCTTTATGTAACAGCTGTAGAATCTGGTGTCAAAGACCTCAGTCTCTCCAAAGGAATGTTTTCTGAAGTTCAAAACACCAAAGGACAGGTTTGGAGTCTGGCTGAACTGAACAATCATCTGCTGATGGGACATGAGGATGGTTTTTCGGTTATTGAAGGAGAAGTAGCCCGGCAGATTTATTCGGTGCCGGGAACCTGGTTGTTTCAGCCGGTATCCAATGTTTTTCCATCTGCAGACATTATTGCAGGCTCTTATCTCGGACTTCAAAAAATCAGTTATCAGAACGGAAATTTCATCAATGGAAACAAGGTAGAAGGAATCACAGAGTCTTTAAGGTTCATTGCTTTTGATAACGATAACCACATTTGGGCCTCTCATCCTTATCATGGGGTATATAAATTTGAGCTCTCTGCTGACTATAAAAAGATCATTAAACAAGACGTGTATAATGATAAACATGGGCTCCCTTCGTTTATGTACAATTATGTGTTTAAGCTCAAAAACAGGATTGTGATCGCTACCGAAAATGGGGCATATGAGTATGATGCAGCTAAAAATAGATTTGCACCTTTTCCCTTGCTCAATAGTGCCTTTAAAGGAATGCCTATTCAATATTTAAAGGAGGATGCTAAAGGAAATGTCTGGTTTATCTCCAATAAAAAAGTGGGCGTGCTCGATTTTACACAGCCTCATGGAAACCGTCCTTTTTCTATTCATTATTTTCCTCAGTTGGATGGAAAGGTGGTTGGTGGTTTTGAATCCATTTATGTGATGAATGCTGAGAATGTATTTATAGGCGCAAATAAAGGAGCTTATCACCTGAATTATACCAAATACCTGGATAATATTTCCAGGCCTCAGGTGGTGATTGGAAATATCCGGTTAATCGGAAAAACGGATAGTTTGATTTTTGGTGGCTATTTTATGAAGAACGAGGTGATCAGCAACTCACAAGACCTCTCCGGGACGCTGAGGTTAGCCAATGCTTTCAATTCCCTGCATTTCGAATATTCCTCCACCTTGTTTGAACACCGCAAGAACATCGAGTTTAGTTACCAGCTGGTCGGTTTCGATAAGAGCTGGTCGCCATGGCTGCAAAAGACTGAAAAAGACTATACCAATCTGCCCGCCGGGAAGTACACCTTTAACGTAAAGGCAAGAAATAGCATTGGTAATGAATCTGAACCTGTTTCCTATACTTTCGAAGTATTACCGGCCTGGTACCAGAGTATCTGGATGTGCCTCCTTTATGCAGTGGTGTTTGGCCTCATCATGTACCTTTTATTTAAATGGCAGAAAAAGAAACACCGCATTGCGCAGGCAAAACTCAGTTACCTGCACCTGCTGGAAATGGAGCGTTCAGAAAAGGAAATTGTCCGGCTGGAGTATGAAAAGCTGGAGGCAGATGTGGATTATAAAAACCGGGAATTGTCGACCATGACCATGCATCTTGTGCAAAGGGGAGAGGTCCTGGCTAAGATTAAAAATGTGATCTCCAATGTCATTAAAAACCATGATATCAACGATAGCTCTCCAAGTTTCCGGCACCTGATCCGCCTGATCCGTGATGTAGAAAAGAGCGATCAGGACTGGGATAATTTCTCTATGCATTTCAACTCTGTAAATGCCGGCTTTTTTAATAAACTCAAGGATCTGTATCCGGACCTTACCCCCAATGAGCTCAAGCTGAGTGCTTACCTGAAAATGAATCTTTCTACCAAAGAAATTGCACAGCTGATGAACATCACCATCAAGGCAGTAGAGGTAGGCCGTTACCGTTTGAGGAAAAAGCTGCGCCTGCAGCCGGAAACTAACCTGTATGATTTTCTCATCACGATCTTTAGGTCTGATGTAACAGGTTGATTTGTTTTAAGTTCTTGTTATTTAGGTTGTTGAATATTTGATGTAGTAGTAATGTAGGGGCTGTTGGAAAGCTGTTTTCCTACTTCTCTGGCTGCTGTAGTGGCGGTGTAGGCCTACTTGTTTATACAAATAATTCCCTCCTGGTATAGATTTGATTCTGCCGGTGTAAAATGCACCGGCCAGCTAACCAAATATTAACTAACCTAAATTAAATCGTATGAAAAGAAGTATTACTCTTATTTTCTTCGCGTGCTGTTTACTTATTTCCCCCTTTGCCTCCAGGGCACAAGAAGTAACAGTAACGGGCAAGGTAACCGAGAAAGCAAATGGGCAACCATTGCCGGGTGTTACCGTCACAGTACAAGGGACTTCGAAAGCCACCAGCACAGATGCCGCAGGAAGGTATGCCATCACCGCAGCACCGGGTGCAAAACTCGAATTTCGTCAGTTGGGGATGAAACCTCAGATCATTACCGTATCAGGGACTACCCTCGATGTATCTTTGACAGGAGATGAAACTTCACTAAATGAAATTGTCGTAATCGGTTACGGTACACAAAAGAAAAGTGTGGTTACAGGTGCCATTTCCAGTGTAAAAGCTTCAGATTTGGAAAACATGCCGGTAACGAGAATAGAGCAGTCGCTACAAGGTAGAACCGCCGGACTCACCATCACCGGTGCTTCCGGACAGCCGGGATCGGGAGCCACCCTGAGAATCAGAGGAACAACAACTATTGGCAATAGCGACGCACTCTTTATCGTAGACGGCGTTCAGGTAGATGGTGGAATTGATTACCTGAGCCAATCAGATATCGAATCTATAGAAGTACTAAAAGACGCTGCATCGGCTTCCATTTACGGAGCAAGAGGTGGGAATGGAGTCGTACTGGTTACCACGAAAAAAGGAAAGGATACGGATGGGAAAATCCGGGTAAATTACAATGGTTTTGTAGGTACCCAGGCACCAGACCATAAGCTTAAACTGCTGAATGCCGCCCAATATGCAACCCTTTATAATGAAGCCGCTGTAGCAGGTTCCAAGGCTGCAAATCCTGCAACTGCGATCAGGTTTCCGGATCCTGCTGCGCTGGGCGAGGGGACGGACTGGCAATCGGAAGTCTTTAACAATAGTGCCCTTTGGCACAATCAGGAATTGAGTTTTCAGGGCGGATCGGCAAGGTCTACCTATTTTAGTTCCCTTGGTTATTTTGATCAGGAGGGGATTGTAGCGAGTAAAAACTCAAGATATAAACGTTTTACAGCAAGATTTAACTCACAGCATAAAATTACCGATGCCATCACTTTTGGAAACAATATCGGTTATACCAGGATTAATAGCATTGGTGTAGCTACAAATGATGAGTATGGGAGCCCTCTGGTAAGGGCAATTAATATGGATCCGATAACGCCTGCAGTAGAGCGTGATCCGGCGAAGTTTAATGCTCCTCCATATTCCAACTTTCCGGTGGTTAGAAACAGCGAAGGTTTTCCTTACGGGATTTCCCCATATGCCCAGTCGGAAATTTTAAACCCTTTGGGCGCATTGGCAGTCGCACAGGGAAACAATTGGTCAGATAAAATCGTAGCCAATTTATTTTTGGAAGTAGAACCTTTGAAAGGCCTCAAATTGCGCTCTTCAGGTGGGGTAGACCTTGCCTTTTGGGGAGACCAGAGTTTCAGACCCGTTTTTTACTTGTCGCCGACCACGGAGTTAAAACTGAATGCTTATACACGTAATATGAACCGGGGACTTTTCTGGACCCAGGAGAATACAGCGACCTATTCAGGGACTATTGGCGACCATCATTTCCAGGTTCTTGCCGGTATGTCCGCACAAAAGAATAAGGGCGAAAACCTGGGAGGTCTGAAAGAAGGGATCCCCGTGAATAACCTGAAAGATGCGTCGTTACAATTTCCGGTGGCCCGTTTGGATAATAACTTTTACGGCGGTGAATACCTGAGTACACTCAGTTCATTGTTTGGACGTGTTACCTATGATTTTAAAGAAAGGTACTTGTTTACCGGGGTCATCCGGAGAGATGGTTCTTCCCGTTTTGGTCCAAACAATAAATATGGCTATTTTCCATCAGTATCCCTTGGATGGGTAGCTTCCAAAGAAGCGTTTTTTCCTGAAAACAAAGTGATCAGCCTGTTGAAATTCAGAGGCTCTTATGGGGTAACCGGGAACGACAGGATTGGTGATTTCAGGTATTTATCTACGGTAAGCGGAGGCCGAAACTATAGTGTAGGTACTGGCCTGCTTCCTGTTCTGGTAAATGGGGTAAGTCCTAATGCTTTGTCAAACCCCGATCTTAAATGGGAGGAAACGACCTCTACAAATATTGGATTGGATGCAGTTCTGTTCAATACATTTACTTTCACCGCAGACGTATTTACAAAAAAGACGACAGATATGCTGTTGGATGTAAGGGTACCGCTTTATGTGGGGAATAACGGACCGATAGGCAATATTGCAACCCTGACAAATAAAGGGATTGAGTTTGAAATGGGATATTCCAAAACGGTAGGAGAGGTTAGTTTTAAAGCCAATGCCAATGCCACATTTATAAAAAACAGGATTGATTTTCTGGGTGAGGACAAGGAATTTCTTACTGGTGCAAGGATCACTCCTCAACAATTAGAGCTGACAAGAACTGCGGTTGGACATGCCATCGGATCCTTTTATGGATACCGCTCTGAAGGTTTGTTTCAGAATACCGCAGATGTGGCAAATTATAAAAATGCGGCAGGAAATCCCATTCAGCCAGATGCAAAACCCGGCGATATCCGTTTTGCAGATCTCAACGGAGATGGAAAAATCAACGATGCTGACAGAGAATTTATCGGAGATCCGACCCCTGATTTTAGTTATGGCTTAACGCTGTCTGCAGCCTGGAAAGGATTTGACTTTCTGATCTTTGGGCAGGGCGTTGCCGGAAATCAGATTTTTAATGGCTTACGCCGGTTTGACCTTCCTTCTTCAAATTATACCACCGAAGCCTTAGGAAGGTGGACTGGTGAAGGGTCTACCAATTCTTTTCCCAGGTTAACCACCGATGATGCCAATCAGAATTTCGGGAGGGTGTCTAAAATGTTTATAGAAAATGGTGATTATTTCAGGATCAAAACGGTACAGCTTGGCTATACAATTCCAAAGTTGATGAGTAAGAAAGCTGGTCTGGATAAAGTAAGGATCTATGCGATGGCCAATAACCTGTTAACGTTAACCAGATACAATGGCTACGATCCGGAGATCGGTGGGGGCAGTTTTGGTATTGATCGTGGTTATTACCCTCAGGCAAGAACTTTTTTCATTGGCTTAAACTTAGGTTTCTAACTTAAAAAGAGAAATTATGACATTCAATAAAATAAAATATGCAATCGCTATTGTAGTGATCATGCAAGCGGGAACGTCCTGCAAGAAGGATTTTTTAGAAGTGGCACCCAGAGGGACCGCTTTGGAAGGGAATTTTTATAAAACCGATGGAGAAGTATATCAGGGCCTGATTGCCACTTATGATGTGATGCAATGGGGGAACTCAGGAGGATATACGATGAAAATGCCGCTGCTGAGCGCGGCCTCAGATGATTGTTATGCGGGTGGAAGTAGTCCTTCCGATCAGCCAAACTGGGTTGCTTTTGATAATTTTAAAATGGATTCCAGGGTGGGACCGCAGGTAGGCTTGTGGAGTAAAAACTTTACAGGGGTTTACAGGGCAAATATATTGCTGGCCAAAATGGAACTCAACACTTCTTTAACTCCTGCTTTTAAAACACGTGTGGCCGCAGAGGCAAAATTCCTGCGGGCTTATTTTTACTTCGATCTGGTACGCTTTTTTGGACGGGTTCCATTGATCACAAAGATGTTGGAAACCAGCGAACTTTATACGCAGAAACAGGTTGATCCTGCATTGGTTTACACGCAGATTGAAAAAGACCTGAGGGAAGCATTTTCTGCTTTACCTGCGTCTGTAGCAGCCACAGAAAAAGGCAGAATCTCTCAGGGAGCAGCAAAAGCTTTACTCGGAAAAGTCTTGTTGTATTCCAATGAAAACGCGAAGATGACTGAGGCAGCAAGCTTATTAAAAGACGTTAACAGCAATTACGGATATCAGCTGCTTCCAAATTTTGGGGATATATTTGATCCGAAAAATAAGTTCAGTGCAGAGTCTATTCTCGAAATTCCACATTCTAATAATGCAGCATGGGGAGACTGGGGTTTTATAAATGGGGGTGAAGGTAATGTTGCACCTCAGTTTATCGGAGCAGACAGCTATAGCGGACCACTTTATTCCAATGGCTGGGGCTTCTGTCCGGTAACAGAAAGTCTGGTAGATTTCATGAAGAACGATCCCCGGTTTGCCTTTACCATCAT
The DNA here is from genome assembly GCF_900103665.1 of Pedobacter steynii. Lineage (GTDB taxonomy): Bacteria > Bacteroidota > Bacteroidia > Sphingobacteriales > Sphingobacteriaceae > Pedobacter > Pedobacter steynii. Next base: position 558,922 of record NZ_FNGY01000003.1, on the reverse strand, counting down.
TGACGGGAAGGACTTAAAATCACAGGGAGCAACCTATACGGCAAGGTATCAGAATACCGATTATTTCATCAAAAAATATGCACCCCTGGCAGCTGTAAGGGCAACAAGCGGTACTGCTGAGCTAAATTGGCCGATCAATGAAATCGAAATCAGACTTGCAGATACCTATCTGATGGAAGCTGAAGCTTTGGTTCGTGCAGGTGGTGATCAGGGAAGAGCACAGACCTTACTGGATCTGGTTAGAGCAAGGGTCGGGCTGACAAGTGTCCCGGCTACCATCGACAATATCTATAACGAGCGAAGGCTGGAACTGGCTACCGAAGGACATCGTTTCTTTGACCTGGTGCGCACGAAGAAAGCAGCAGCTGCTTTGACTGGATTTGCCGTTGGAAAGAGCGAGCATTTACCCATCCCTCAAGATGAAATCGACCTTACTAAAGGCGGAATTACACAGAATCCTGGATATAATTAATTAATAAGAAGATGAGAACTCCATATCACTCCATTAAATCCTGGACTTGCCTGTTGGCAGGACTGATCTTAATGATGGCATCCTGTAAGCGGACGGACTTTCCCGTAGATAAGGGTGCTGTACCCGGGACTGCAAAATTCAGCGCAAGCCCCAAGGCTTCCAATGCAAATATCATAGATTTTAAAAATGAATCCGGTGGCTTTAAGGCCATCTGGGACCTTGGAAATGGTACCTCAGGAGAAGGGAATACCATCAGTGCCGCTTATCCTGAAGCGGGCACCTATACCGTAAAACTCACTGTTTTTACAAAGGAAGGATTTGCCTCTGTGACCAAACAAGTGGTGATTGCTCAAACCAATACCGACATGCTCAGGGGACCTGAGTACGATGCCCTGACAGGTACTGCGACAAATGTAAATGGAAAGACCTGGGTCATAGAAAAGGGAACGGTAGGACACCTTGGATTAGGTCCGATAACAGGTACCACAGATGAATGGTTTAAAGCAGGTCCTGAGGAAAAGAAAGCTTTCGGTATTTACGATGATGAGATGACTTTCAACCTAAACGGCTGGAAGTATAGTTATGTAAATAACGGAACAACCTATGCCAATAAAGACAATGCGAAGGATCTTGGCGTAACCGGGGCTACGGAAGATGTCATGGTCAATTATACCCCGCCTGGCAATATGACCTGGAAACTGGTCTTCAGTGGCGGTAAAAAGTTTATCAATATATCGGATAATGGTTTTATCGCTTATTATACGGGCGCCTCTCAATATGAGATCCTCTCCATTACTGCTGATCAAATGTACCTGAGGACGACTAGCAAAGCGGTAGCCGATCAGGCCTGGTACCTGCGCTTGTCGAGAAAGGGCTTTACACCTACACCTCCTGTTGTAGTGGAAAAACCGCTAAAAGCAGCAAGTCTGAGCGATGATTTCGATGCCGCAGGAAACATTACCTGGCTGGCGGAAAATATCACCTATAAAAAGGCTTATGATAATCCTGCACCACTACCTGTGAATACCTCCGCCAAGGTTGGCTTCTATGCAAAAAAAGATGGTGTTGATGCGCAGTACGGAAATCTACAGGCTACATTACCATACAGGTTAGACCTGAGCACTAAAAATAAGGTGAAGATGAAGGTCTTCCTGCCTTCCTACAATGATTTTTCCAAAGTAAATCCGAAGGTGGTGGTCAAACTCCAGAACTCTTTACTTGGAGGCAATGCATGGACCACACAAAAGGAGGTTGCGAAAGTGCTGAATGTCTTCAACAGCTGGATCGAACTTGAATTTGATTTTTCTGCATACGCTGCAGATACTGTATACGACAGAATTGTAGTCCAGCTGGGAGGAGAAGGACATCCAAACCCTGGAATTTTCTACATTGATGATTTTGAATTTAAATAAGGAATCCAGGATAAAGCCTGAATCGTTTGCGTTCAGGCTTTATCCTTTTTTCTAAAAACAGCTTTATATGCTTATAAACAATAGAATAGCGATGATGACCATCTTTACTGCCCCAATTGTAGCCTTGCTTTCCTTAATCTCCTGTTCCACGTCCAGGGACGAGGGGCCGATAATCACTCCTCCGGTTCCAAATGTTCCCGTCGACAAAAACTGGACTTTTGAAGCTGTGCCATCCTGGTATGATGAATTTGATTATACCGGTTCAGCCTCTTCTGCAAAATGGGATTATGATCTTGGTGGGAGCGGATGGGGAAATAATGAAAAACAGAATTATACCAATAGCCTGGAGAACAGCAGGGTCGGTGATGGCCTGCTTACGATTACGGCAAGAAAAGAAAACAGTGGAGGAATGGCTTATTCCTCGACAAGACTGGTGACCCGCAATAAGCTCGACGTCCTTTACGGGCGAATTGAAGTAAAGGCAAAATTGCCTTCAGGTAAAGGAACCTGGCCCGCCATATGGATGTTGCCTACAGAAAGGGCCTATGGAGACTGGCCGAAATCAGGAGAGATTGACATCATGGAGCATGTTGGATATGATAAGGATAATGTTCATTTCACTACACATACCGAAGCCTATTATTTCAAAATCAATACGCAGAAATCGAGCACGGTGAAGATTCCAGGGGCAAGCGCTGCTTTCCATTTGTATCGGGTAGATTGGACGCCTTATGCGGTCAGGGGATATTTCGATAACCAGAAAGTCTTTGAGTTTGTGAATGAAGGAACAGGTTATAAGGTGTGGCCATTTGATAAGAAATTCCACCTGTTGTTAAACATTGCAGTAGGCGGTGATTGGGGAGGTGCACAGGGAATCGATGATGCCGTCTTCCCGCAAAAATTTGAACTGGATTATGTCAGGTACTATAAGATGATCGATAAATAGAAAGCGGAAATGAAGAATATGAAGATAAGACAAGCAATTCCGTTAAGTGTAGTGTGGTGTGTAATTCTGCTTTTTTCAGGCCTGAAAAATGCCGGTGCCCAGAGCTTCCTGAAAACAGAAGGGAAAAGGATTGTAAATGAAAAGGGTGAAAATGTGCTGTTGAGAGGAATGGGTTTTGGAGGATGGATGGTTCAGGAAGGGTACATGTTAGGCCTGAATAATGAGGGGCAGCAGTTTAAAATCCGGGAAAGGGTTAAGGACCTGATTGGGGAAGATAAGACCAAATTATTTTATAAAGCATGGCGCGCTAACCATACGCGTAAAGCAGACATTAAGGCGATGAAAGACTGGGGATTTAATTCTGTCCGCCTCCCAATGCATTTTAACTTGTATACTTTACCTGTAGATCAGGAGCCTGTACCGGGACAAAATACCTGGCTTGAACAGGGATTTGCCATGACGGATAGCCTGCTGGCCTGGTGTAAGGAGTATCAGCTCTACCTCATTCTGGACCTGCATGCCGCGCCCGGCGGACAAGGAAACGATTTAAATATTTCCGACCGTGATCCGCAGAAACCTTCTTTATGGGACAGTGAAGCCAATCAGCAAAAGACAGTGGCACTCTGGCGTAAACTGGCAGAAAGATATGCAAATGAACCCTGGGTTGGCGCCTATGATGTCATCAACGAGCCCAATTGGGGATTTGAAGATCTGGAAAATGACAAAAACGGATTAAAAGAACAGAAAAATGTAGGGTTGAGAAAGCTGATGGTAGAGATCACCAAAGCCATCAGGGAAGTGGATCAAAAGCACATGCTGATCATTGAAGGGAATGGCTGGGGAAATAACTATAACGGAATTTTTCCACTCTGGGATAACAATATGGTGCTCAGCTTTCATAAATACTGGGCCTTTAATGACCAGGCTTCAGTAGGGGGGATGGAAAAGGCAAGAACAGAACAGAATGTGCCGGTCTGGTTGGGAGAAACGGGAGAAAATTCAAACGTTTGGTTCACAGAAGCAATTCGTCTTTTTGAAAAGAATAACATCGGCTGGGCCTGGTGGCCATTGAAAAAGCTGGGACACAACAATCCATTGCAGGTAAAAAGCAATCCGGAATACGATGCGGTATTGAAGTACTGGAACGGGGATGGGCCAAAACCTTCGGCTGCTATTGCCGAAAAAGGTTTGATGCGGCTTTCGGAAGATTTGAAAATAGAGCACAATATCTTTCATGCAGATGTGGTAGACGCGATGTTTCGTCAGCCTTTTTCTTCGGAAACGAAGCCGTTTAAAGCGAATGTGATCAAACCAGGAGCTATCCTTGCTGCGGCAGATTATGATTTAGGGGTCAACGGACAAGCTTATTTTGATCAGGATACTGCAGATTACCATGTTTCCACGCAAAAGACAACCATTGGAAACCGGGGCAGGACCTATCGGAATGACGGGGTAGACATCCGAAAGAATGGGGCTCGGGAACAAGGGTGTTTTGTGAGTGATACCGAAGCCGGGGAATGGTTGCAGTATACTATTAACGTGCAGGAAGCAGGAGTTTATTGCTTGAACCTCGGTGTTGCTGCAAAAGACAGCAAGGGGAATGTTTCCATATTGAGGAATGGGAAAACAATCGTTGCCAATAAAAACATTCCACAAACCGGCGGACTGGCGCTTTTCAAGCCGCTACTGCTGAAAGGAATCAGGTTAACGAAAGGGATACAGAAATTGAAAGTTTATATAAATACCGGAGGCTTCAATTTTAGCAGCATCCGCTTTGAAAAGTAAACGCTCTCGTGTTTAATTGTAAATTGATAAGATGGTCTGGAGAGGCCATCTTTTTTTGTTTATAAATGGAGTGGGAGTAGCCGAATTCTCCGGTTTAGGCGGACTGTGGGGATAATGGTTGTGTTGAATTATTATTATGCGGTATGGTTATGGAATATCCGGGCTATTGGCGTCATTACCACATGAAGCCTACTCTTATTTTATACCTTATCCTGATTGCACTTACCTTAAGTTGTAACAGTCGCCACACCGAAGTACATGCTTATACTGCAGCTGAAAATACACTTTCAATGAAGAGATTTGAAACGAAACAATTGTTTGGGTTTTCAAATGAAGCGGATGATTATGTACTTATACCCCATTCAGATAGCGCTGGAAGATGGGTTGGGAACGTCATCGACTTTGTTGACAAGGAACACTTTGTAAGTAATTACGTTGCCTGGTGTGGAAATGACTGCTTCACCTCTGTGTTTGGAAGGTATTATTTTGAGGACAGTTCGAAAGTGGTTTTCTTTACCGACAGCATCACGTTTTCAGGAGAGTGTAGTGACCGGCCAAAACAAACAAAGACGGGGCCTCCAGTGGTTTTTTATCTTGGTGATTCTTCTTCAGATACCTTGAAATTGAGCCGGAACAGGGCTGCGGCCGAACCAGACAAATAGTTGTGCCTTTTTTTATGTTGGATTTTTGACGGATTATTGGAGGTTGTATTTTACAATGCCGATGGTTTCAAAATAATTATTTAACATTACGGTACGTATTTCAGGTCTTCAAAAAAGGCATTTCAGGATATGTAGGGGGAAATTAAGGGTATGACATTAAAACAAATTTTTAATGAACGGCTGTTGTTGAAGCAAATTTCGGAAGGGGATGAGCAGGCATTTGGTATTTTGTTCTATCATTACTTACCTGTATTACAAGCTTTCGCTTTGCGCTTTACAAAATCGTCTGCAGCCGCAGAAGAAATTATTCAGGATACTTTTTTGAGGGTTTGGTTAAACAGAGATAAGCTGGATGAGGTAGAGAATGTAAAAGCATGGTTGTATAAGTATGCTTCGAACGAATGTCTTGGTCACCTTAGAAAAGTACTGAAGCAAGCCAGGGCCATCGATAACCTCCGGCTAGATCAGCCCAATGAAAGCAATACGACAGTAGATACAATTCAGCTCAATGAAATCAATCACCTGATTACCGATGCTGTTGACCGGCTACCGTCGCAACGAAAAAAGATTTATCTGATGAGCAGGGGCCAGGGATTAAACATTCCTGAAATTGCTGCTTCGCTCAACCTTTCCCCAAATACGGTAAAAAATGCATTGGTGATCTCTCTGAAGTCCATACGGGAACATTTGCGCCATCACGGTGTGACCCTCAGTATATTGGCTTATCTCGCCTTATTGAAATAATATTTTTTTTTATTCCCGATAGTCCTTAATTGCCTTTGCGGCTTCTTAGTATCAGAAGCTATGAAGGAACAGGTAAAATATCTATTGGGGAAATTTGAAAAAGGGACACTCAGTGCAGCCGAAAGCCTGCAGTTGCTGGAATTGACGGGGACGGAAGAGGAAACTGTTGTGGAGGGAATTTCGGAAATGATGTCGGAACAGCAGGAACCTTCCCCAAATATGACCGGAGATTTGATTTGGTCCGGGATGTTGACGAAAATTGTCGGAATTGATCAGCCACTGGTCATCAAAAGGAAACCATTCCTTGCGCGGTTCCGATGGCTTGCGGCTGCGGTGTTGTTATTAACGCTCTCTGTAGGGCTATATTTTTATAGACAGGTTGTTCCGGAACCGATAAGTGCTTTTCCTGAACAGGTTACCGCCGATATTGCTCCCGGTGGGAATAAAGCCATCCTGATCCTTGCCGATGGATCGGAGATCTCATTGACCGATGCCGAAAATGGCGCCCTTGCCAGGCAGGCGGGAATTACTATCCGAAAGACAGCAGAGGGACAGGTGATCTATGATACGAGTTCTTCCGACGGGTCGGAAAATGAAGCCTCTGATGGACAGCCAAAATACAATACCATAGCCACTCCACGCGGTGGCCAATATCAGATCAATCTGCCTGATGGAACTAAGGTTTGGCTCAATGCCGCATCCGCTCTGACCTTTCCACAGTCTTTTAATAAACTCAAACAGCGCCATGTTATACTAAATGGGGAAGCTTATTTTGAAGTGGCAAAGAATAAAGAACAGCCATTTAAGGTAAGTACCGGCGCTGATATAGCCGGAAAAGCGCAGGTGATAGAGGTATTGGGAACGCATTTTAACGTAAATTCTTATGATGATGAGGAGAGTACGAAGACTACGCTGTTGGAAGGAAGCCTGAGGGTAATGCCAGGGACGGGGAGTTTCCTGCTTCGGCCAGGGCAGCAATCTATATTGAGTCAACATAAAATAAAGGTGGTTCCCGCCGATACGGAAGAATGTCTGGCCTGGAAAGCCGGATACCTGCAGTTTAACCGTGCCGACATCAAAACTGTGATGCGGCAGATCGCCCGTTGGTACGATGTGACGGTCCGTTATGAAGGGGCTGTTCCGGCATTGGAATTCGGAGGGGCGATTCAAAAAGACTTAACCTTGGTTCAGGCACTCAAAATATTGAATAAAAGCCAGATTCATTTTAGAATTGAAGGAAGGGAGGTGATCGTTATGCCATAATGTTACCCGTAAAGAATTAAACCAAAAGAAAGCCAGGAGCGCTTGCAACACTCCTGGCGAAGGGTCTTTATTAAGAAGATCCTGAGTCTAGGTTTAATTCAATAAAAAATGTTCAACAAACCTTATTCTTCAACCTAAACCTAACAAATGTATGATTTTTTTTATACCTGGTGATTGCTCGAAAGGCGGTCGCCATGATGATGACTTACAAAGATTTTGGCATCCGGTTCCTCGTATGCCAAAACTGCAGTTTTCAGCTCAACTAGGACTGATTATGAAACTCACCTTTTTTCTGACAACCTTGGTCGTGATGAATGTTTTTGCCAGCAGCTATTCACAAACGGTGACTTATACCGGAAAAGATGTGCCATTGGAGAAAGTCTTTTCCTCCATCAAAAAACAAACCGGCTATGTGTTCTTTTACAATTTTAGCCTGTTGCGATCGGCAAAGCCGGTGACGCTGAATGTGGTGAAAGCTGAGCTTTCTGAAGTTTTGCATTTATGCTTCAGGGACCAGCCTTTTGATTATAGCATAGAGAATAAAACGATTGTGATTGCCCAGAAGGTTTCGCTGGGAAAGGAAGCTAAAACAAGGGCAGAGCTCCCCCAGAAAGACCTTAAAGGTCGGGTTACAGATGCAAAAGGTCAACCTTTACCTGGAGCCACAGTAAAGGTAAAGGAGAGTGGGAAGGCAGTGATGACCAATGCTCAGGGAGAGTTTGTGCTAAAAAATATTGAGGACAAAGTGGTATTGTTGGTTTCCTTTATTGGCTATAAGCAAAAAGAAATCGCAGTACAAGGGGCAAGAGAGCTGAACATTGTACTGGAAGAAAGTCTGGGTTCTTTAGATCAGATTGTGGTGATGGCCTATGGTACTGCAAAAAAGAAGGACATTGCCGGGTCTATTGCCAGCCTCGGACAAAAGGAAATCCGAAATGCACCAATGGGCTCCACGGTTCAAAGCTTATTGCAAGGTAAAGCTTCCGGGGTAAACGTGGCGATCCAGTCGGCCTCCCCAACCTCTCCAATCAGTGTCGTGATCAGGGGGGCATCTTCCCTTTCCGGAAATAACCAGCCACTATGGGTCATTGATGGCGTCCCGGATTATTCTTCCGCTACTTCGGGAAACATTGCCAATTCTCTATATAACCTGAACCTGAATGATGTAGAAAGTATCGACATCCTTAAAGATGCCTCTGCAACGGCGTTGTATGGATCCAGGGCCGCAAATGGAGTCGTGATTGTGAGTACCAAAAGAGGAAAAGAAGGGATGAACCCTACCATTGAAGTCTCCACGCGTTTGGGTTATCAAAAGCAGGATTTTAATGGATATAAATATATGGAGGGGCCGGAATACCAGAACTTTGCCGATATCGCAGCAAGAAAAGAGGTGATGAACCAGGGAGGTTTCGACTACTTTACGAGATTATTTCTTGATGAACAGGCTTTTTTTAGTTTGAATACCAGTGAGTTCAAAGCCAGTGATCTTAAAAAACTGAAAGGTGCGTATTATGAGGGAAACACCAATTGGATGAAGGAAATGACCCGGAATCCATTGACCCAGCAGCATGATGTCTCTCTGAGGGGCGGAACTAAAAATATCGCGTACTATGTTTCTCTGAACAATACCAATATGGATGGTATTGTAAAAACGGGAGGAAGTAAGCTGTATGGTGGCCGGCTTAACCTGGAAGCTAAATTAAGAAAGGGCTTTAAATTTGGCTTGAACCTGAGCGGCTCTACCAGAAACACAAACAATAAGGATTATATGCTGGATGTGCTGAAAAAGATCAGGCCGGATATTCCTGTTTACAATCCGGATGGAACGTTGTTTACCAGGGATGCCTATACTGAAAATCCATACACCACGCTTCTGAACACGAGATCCGGATCGGGACAACTGTTTAACGGAACGGGATTTTTGGAATATACCATCCTCGACGGATTGCTTCTAAGGACTGCCTATACTGCCAATTATGCAAATACACAGCGATTGGATTACGATCGCAGAGGCAGTACTTTTAATACCGAAGGAAGCAGGTCCTGGAGCAATAACAAGAACCAGACGAGTGTCTGGGAAAATACGCTGACCTATGCAAAAACATTTGGAAAGCATGATGTATTGGGCCTGGCAGGTTATTCGATGGAGAAGAATAGCGGGTTGGGGTATAGCATGGAGGCCACAAACTTTCCTGATGATGACATCCTGAATGATTTTCCTTCTGCAGCAACGAGAGGAAGCCTTGGGGAGAGTTATACCGCAAGCGGACTGATCTCACAATTTGCAAGACTGCAATACAAGTATAACAACAGGTATATCCTTTCAGGAACGGTTCGCCGCGATGGCTCTTCCCGTTTCGGACCGGATAAGCGCTGGGGAATTTTTCCTTCAGCGGCAGTAGCCTGGTTGATTACGGAGGAAGATTTTATGAAAAATGAAAAACTGCGTAAAGTCATTTCCTATTTGAAATTAAGGGCTTCAACCGGAAAGGCGGGATCACAGAACCTAGGGGATTACGACTGGATGACCAGGGTTGGCTCTTCCAGGTATAATGAAAATCCTGCGATTGCACCGAATTCTATCGGAAATAATGATTTGCAATGGGAGCAAACGATGATGACAGATTTAGGGCTTGACTTCGGCCTTTGGGATGAACGGATCCGGGGCTCATTCGGGATTTATCAGAAGAAAACAGACAAGCTGATTTATAGCAGGCCATTGCCTTCCAGCACTTCCTTTAGCAGCGTGAGTTCCAATGTTGCTTCATTGAAGAATAATGGAATTGAGTTTGACATTAGTGTAGATGTGCTGAAAAGAACAGATTTTACCCTGACACTTGATTTTAACGCAGCAAGAAACAGCAATCGGATTATGAAGATTAACGGGGTGACCAGGGAGCTCAATTTTCCCGGTGACGCCACCACGTACATGAAAGTGAAAGAGGGAGAAAGGACGGGGCAATGGTTTGGCTATCAAACAGCCAACCGCTTATTTGTAACTGCCGAGGAGGTCATCGCCCTTCAGGGAAGAAAGTCTGCTGGTGCAAAGCAATATTACCGGGACGCGGCAGAAAACCCGGGAGACCTTTACTTTATGGATCAGAATGGTGATGGAATCATCAATGCAGACGACCGGGTGAAACTGGGAAGTTCAGACCCGAAACTATTCGGAGGATTTGGGATGACCTTCTTTTATAAAAGCTTTATGATCAACGGTACATTCACTTATGCTTACGGCAATAAACGTCTTTGGAGCATGCCGATGGATGATGCGGGGTATATGGGGAATTATAATCAGAGTAACCTGATTGCGGGCAGAAGTGCCACTTTATTAAGTCCTTATGATGCTTCAATGCCAAGGATAACACCTTATGGCCTGGGTGAAAATGGAGAGTTTTCTGATTTTTGGCTGTATGATGCTTCTTATTTGAGGCTTAGTGCTTTGAACATCAGCTACCGTTTACCGGAAAAGATCTTTAAAGACAAGATCATTCAGGGAATTGACCTGACTTTCCAGGCGAGCAACCTCTTTACTTTAACGCGTTATCCGGGCTTTGATCCTCAGGGAAACTGGTCGTCCAGTGCTATAGGGACGGGAATGGGGATCGATGGCAGCTATTACCCATCTGCGAAAAATTACAATCTAGGCATTAAGTTCACTTTTAAATAGGCTATCGTGATGAAAAAGAAATTATATGTTATCCTCCTGCTCTTCGTTGGCGCTGTTTTGCCATCCTGTAAAGATTTCCTTGACGAGCAACCTTTGCATTCCCTTACGGGTGAAAATGCAATTAAAGACCTGACTACGGCAAAAGCAGCCCTGGGAGGGGTGTATGCCAGTTTTCAGAATGACAGCTGGTCGGGCGCACTTTATGTAGCGCAGGCCACAAAATCAGGTTTTGTAAACATTACGGCGCAGACGGATTATGACCTGACTTATAACGAGTCGAATCCCGGATCCAATGTACCCGGGATCTGGCAGAATTTTTATAAGAGCCTGAATGCAGCAAACTTTGCAATTGAGGGCATAGGTAAATTATCAGATGCGGCAGTTCCTCTTGCAGAAAGGACAGCGATGGTGGCAGAAGGTAGGTGTCTGAGGGCCTGGATTCATGCGAATGTGCTTTGGAATTTTGGTCATTGGTGGGCAGAAGATGCGGATGCTTACGGTATCATTTGCCGGGATGAAGTAATCAGTCTTAAAAATGTGTTGAAAGCCCGTTCAACAGTCGGCGAAAGTTATCAGAAAATTTATGAGGATCTGGATTATGCCATTGCAAATTTAGGGGAGTTCAGTTCTCCGCGTTACCTGTCAAAGCAATTTGCAAAAGCATTAAAAGCGAAGTTATTGCTATACCGTGGAGGATACCGGAATACGACTGCGGATCTTCAACTGTCCTTAACATTGGTAAATGAAATTCTGGCCAATCCTTCGCCTTCTTTTGCCATGGAATCCAGCCTGGCTGATGTGTATGGTAAAGCATGGGATTCAAACGAGAATCTTTTTGTAAGGTATCTGGAAGATGATGGCTCCAGGGCTTATACCGGTGGTTTTAACTATACCTATGGAATTATCTATGGCGGGGACCGTTTGCCTTTACCGATAGATAAAACTTTAACAGCAGGACTGAAATATGGGGTAGATTGGTTTAAGGCGGATCCACGGTGGCCAGTGGTTACCGGATCGGTACGTGCACCGGAAACCTGGGACGATAAACAATGTTATTGTTTCAAAAAACTGGCCAGGCTGGGCAGGTATGCGGGAGCACAGGCGAATCCGAAGGATGAAAAGTATGCGGCCTATTATTTCAGGTATTCGGAATTGTACCTGATGAAGGCGGAGTTGCTGGCTAGAACAGGAGCTGCAATTTCAACGGCAATTGCGCCGATCAATGAAATGCGTTCCAAAAGAACGAACCCTGTGCTGATGCCTTTAAATCCGCAAAATTCTGATGAGTTGATGGACCTGATCTTTAAGGAAATTTTTATGGAGCTCTTTATGGAAAACGGAAGCGAAATGTTTGCCGCTGTCCGCTTCAAAAAAGATGGGCAACCCTGGATTGTTGCGATTAAAGAAAACAAAGCATTTGAGCTGAATAAACTCTGCTGGCCAATCCCGCGTGTGGAAATGGTGAACAATACGCTGATGGTACAAAACCCTGATTTAAAATAGACAAAACTGAAAATATGAAACAGAAATTTTCTTATAGCATGCTGCTGGTTACGGTAGCGATGCTCTCTTTCTTTTCCTGCTCAAAAGAGAAAAGGGAAATCCGGATTGCCTATCCCGATGACATTACTTTTGAAGAACAAGGTCTTCCTGAATTCTCTTTCAGGATTCCTGATGCCCCCTTTAAGGTGGGGAATGACCAAAGCGGAAGAATTACGGTTAATGTGAAGAAGAACGGGGATGGAACCTTTAGTGGCTTTGCGTTATCGAATAAAAACTGGCGTTCTTATCCATGGAACCTGAGTCCGGATTTTGCACCCCTGGGAGGCTTAACGGCGGCCCAAAAGCAGGCGAGCATAGATTCCACGATATTTAGCGTATTTACTTCTAAACCAAACCAGACGGGAAGTTACCTCGTGGCGAGTGTAAAGGATGAGGATGCGGCCATTACCCTGGAAAAACCAGGTGTGGTAGAGCACATTCTGGTCGCCAATACGACTTATAATGTATTGCTGGAATCTTATGGTTCTGCCTATTCAGGAACGCTGGATCCAAAGACTCAGGAATACCTGATGACTGGAGGAAAGGTTAAAAACATACTGATTGCCAATACCTCTACCACCCGTTATGGCCGGTTTAGCCTTCCCGGACCAGGAGGAACAAACATGATCCGCCTGTCGGGGGAAGAAAATCTGGTCAAGGCAGCGGCTGGACATACGGCAGCAGAGGCTGCAAGACTTGCCGGAAAAACGGAAGCTGCGGTAAAAGCAGATTCAACTAAGGCTGCGGAAGGCATTTCAAAAGGCTATGTGAAGTTGACTATAAAAGGCTTTAAGGCTGGGGCAACAACTGGAAATGTGGATTATTGGCTGGCCATCCGGCCCAAAGTCGATCCTGCAAATCCGGAGTTGAATTATGTACAGCAGGATTGGTTCAAAGTAGGATTGGCGACTTTAGGAACGGTAGACAAGCTGGTGTTTCAACTTTCTTCTTCCACACCTGTTCCTCCATATTTCTGCCTGGATGGGATCAGACTTAGAAAATAACCGAAAAAAAACAAATATATACTCATGAAAAAAATAATCTTCACATTAATATGTGCCCTGCCAGTAGTGTCCTACGGACAAAATGCTGCATTCAATTTACAAGGAGAAATAGCCGGGGCGGGAGCCAAATCAAAAGTTTACCTGAGTTACCGGCAAAATGGCGCCATGGTAAAAGATTCTGCTTTGTTAAAAAATGGAGTTTTTACCTTTAAAGGGGAGATTTCCGGCCCCAGTTCAGCCAAAATTATTTTAGACCATCAGGGATCTGGTCTCTCTGCAAAAAATCAGGATGTGTTATCGCTTTATCTGGATAAAGGAACGCTGAAATTGAAAAGCAGGGACTCTGTAAAGAATGCGGTGATCTCAGGTTCCCCGATCAATACAGCACATGCCTTATACCGGAAAGCGATTGCTGGCCCGGAGAAAATAATTGCTGATATCAATGTCGATTGGGCGGGAGCAAGTAAGGAACAGAAGGAGACAGAAGAATTCATGAAGGGTTTGCAGGACCGTTATAAGCCTGCTTCAGAAGAAAAGGCGAAAATTCAGGAGGCCTTTATTGGACAGCATCCGGATTCTTATTTTAGTCTGCTGGCTTTAAAGGAATTATCAGGAGAGATGGAAGCGGATAAAGCCGAGTCTATATTTCTGCGTTTAGCTAAAGTTTTAAGGGACAGTAAGGAAGGGCTGGACTTTACCAAACAAATTGCAATTGAGAAAGCTACGGCGGTTGGCGTTATGGCGCCGGATTTCACGCAAAACGATGTGAATGATAAGGCTGTTAAGCTTTCTGATTTTCGTGGAAAGTATGTGTTGCTGGACTTCTGGGCTTCCTGGTGTGGCCCTTGTCGGGCGGAAAACCCAAATGTCGTTAAGGCTTATACCGAATACAAGGATCAGAACTTTACGGTGCTTGGTGTTTCTCTGGACCAGCCTGGAGAAAAAGAGGCGTGGTTAAAGGCAATTAAAATGGATGCGCTAACCTGGACACAATTGAGTGATCTTCAAGGATGGAACAATGCAGTCTCCAAGATGTATGGCATCAAGGGAATTCCTCAAAACTACCTGATTGATCCAAATGGGAAAATTATTGCGAAGAACCTGAGGGGTGAAGCGCTTCAGGAGAAGTTAAAAAGTATTCTTTCTAAATAGGGCCCCCTTCTCCATTTTAATGGAACATGCTCAATGACAGCTACCAATAATCGCAGGGAGCCCTGTGATTATTGGTAGCTTGGTATTTTTTTTTTATCATTGAGGGAAATCATGTATCCTTATCGATCAGCTACCTTTACAGACGAGAGACTTCTGGAATTAATCCAGAATGAAGATAATCGTGTCGCTTTTGAAGAGATTTATCATCGCTACTGGCAACTGCTGGTGGATACCGCTTACCGGAGATTAAAATCCATTGAAGCGGCGGAAGAAATCACACAAGATATTTTTGTAAGTCTTTTTCTGAAGAGAAAGTCTGTGGAAATAAAGATCACACTTGCGGGATACCTGAAGACGGCTGTAAAATATAAAGTCTTAAATTATATCAGAACACAGCAGGTTCAGTACAATTTTGAAACGCAGATGAAGAACGAGCTTCGTTTTGAGCACGTTACTCCTCATCATACCTTACAGGCTAAGGAATTGTCACAAAAAATAAAAGAAAGTACGGCAGCACTGCCGGAAAAATGCAGGGAGGTTTTTATACTCAGCAGATTTGAAAAACTGCCCAATAAAGCCATTGCTCTTAGACTGGGAATCTCTGTCAGCACGGTGGAGAAACACATCAGCAAAGCGATGAAAATCATGAACGAGCATTTTGGTGATTATAAACTGGAACTGCTCATTACATTTTATCTCCTCCAGTCTTAAAATTATTCCATTGTTAATCAATTGTTTATGAAATAGTCCCGAAGGGGAGTAGCGGATTTTTCGTGTATGGGTGACTCTTATATAAACGGGGGTCTTAGGGAATAAATTATGGAATATCAGAAGCTGCTGGATCTTATAGAAAAATATGAAAAAGATCTGGCGACTACAGCAGAAGCAGCAGAATTGGATCAATGGTACGATTCATTTGAGCAGGAAGATGGGTATGTCGCGCATATGGAAGAAGGGGAGCGTGTAGTATTTAGCCAGCGTTTGTTTGGTCAGATTGACCAGCAGATAGAGGAAAGCCTATCCCGTCCAGTCTTGAAATTCCGACCTGTTTTCAGGTGGCTTGCTGCAGCGATGGTTTTCATCATCTTTGGCCTCGGCTTGTATTTTTATCCTGATTTCAGAGAGGCTGGAAAAGTGATTTATCCTTCACAGTACGCTTCCAAAATTCTCCCTGGTGGGAATAAGGCGATTCTTACCCTGTCTGATGGTTCGGAAATTTCCCTGACCGATGCCGAAAACGGAGCATTGACAAAACAATCCGGAATTAAGATCATAAAGACTGCAGATGGACAATTGGTTTATGACGCCCGCGCTGCAGGATCTTCCTCTGAAGCGAGCAATACCATTACCACCCCCAGGGGTGGCCAATATCAGGTCAATTTGCCAGATGGCACCAAAGTATGGCTGAATGCCGCTTCTTCTCTTAAGTTTCCCCTGACTTTTACGGATCAGAAGAACCGTATCGTAGAGTTGAGCGGCGAAGCCTACTTTGAAGTGGCAAAGAACAAACATCAGCCATTTAAGGTCATCACAGCAGTCCGCCCCGACCAGGAAGGCCGGGAACAAATTATTGAGGTATTGGGTACACACTTCAATGTTAACGCTTATCCCGACGAAGAAAGCATCGTTACAACTTTACTGGAGGGCAGTATCCGGCTTAACAATAAGCTTATCCTGAAGCCGAACCAGGAATCCATCTTTGCCTATGACCATTTTCATGTGGTTTCGGCAGATACAGAAGAAGCGGTGGCCTGGAAAAACGGCTATTTTATGTTTGCCAACGAGGATCTGCGCAGCATCATGAGGAAGATTTCCAGATGGTATAATCTGGAGATCGTTTATCAAGGGAAAACAACTGATAATACTTTTATAGGGACGGTATCACGATTTAAAGAGGTATCTGAAGTATTGAATATTTTGGAATTAACAAGAACGGTACACTTTAAAATCGAAGGGAGGAAAATTACAGTTATGCCATAAATCTACTTACACCTACGGTAAGCTTAATGGTTCAAATAAACATGCCAGACCCGACGGCCATCGTGGTCTGACACTGGCCTGGCTTACCCGATATTTTGCAGAAAACAATCAATCAACAAACCAAACCACCCAAATGTAATGAATATTTACGATCTCCTGAGGTCTAAGCGGCCCGCTTATGCCCAAAATAAAATACTGCGAATCATGAAGTTAACCATCCTTCTAATGACGACCATTTTCTTCCAGATCGCCGCAAAAAGTGTTGCCCAGAACATCACCATCTCTGAGCAAAACGCTTCTCTGGATAAAATTTTTAAAGAATTGCGGATACAAAGTGGCTACAACTTTGTATATACCGCCCAAACGCTGGAAGGCGTGAAAAAAGTAAATGTTAAACTCAAAAATGTATCCTTAAAAGAAGCATTGGAGGTCTGTTTTGAAGATCAGCCCATCACCTATGTCATCCAGCAAAATACGGTCGTTGTACAGCGGAAACCTCAGGTTCAAAAACCATTGTATATCGAAGTAAAGGGAAAGGTGACCGATGAAAACGGACTTCCTTTACCCGGAATCAGTGTTCGGCTCAAAGACAGTAAATTAGGAGTGGCCACAGATCAGTCCGGAGCTTTTGCCATCACTGTTCCAAACGGAGATGCGGTGCTGATCTTTTCATGCGTCGGTTATATCAGCAAAGAAGAACCTGTGAAAGGTAGAAATCAGCTCCTGATTAAACTTAAAGCAGATATGTCGGATCTTTCTGAAGTTGTCGTGAGCGGGTATCAGAAAATCGAAAGACGCCGGCTGACTTCCTCTATCACGACCGTGGACATGAATGTGCTGAAAACTATTAATCAACCTAATATCGATAAGCTGTTGCAGGGGCAGGTTCCCGGACTAACGATTGTCAGTACTTCCGGAGCACCCGGAGCCATCCCTCAGATCCGGATTCGGGGAACTTCTACCATCAGTGGCAATGTTCAGCCGCTTTGGGTAGTCGATGGGATCATTCTGGACGATCCCCTGAACGTATCGGTAGATGACATTATGAACAACAGAAACCTGATTGCTTCCGGAATCGGAGGGATCAATGTGGATGATATTGAGTCGATCAATGTGTTAAAAGATGCCGCAGCAACTGCCATTTATGGAACAAAAGCTGCAAATGGGGTAATTGTGATCACCTCTAAAAAAGGAGTTTCCGGCAAGACCAGGATTAGTTATTCCAGTCACCTTTCCGTAAACATGCGCCCTCAGATGGCCGATGCCTATATGATGAATTCAAAAGAACGCACGAATGTAAACCTGGAGATGATTTCCAGAGGCATCCTGAACACGAGTACTTCCAAACCAGGGGAGTATGGAACAGTATCCGATTTTGAGCGCTATTTTGTGGATGTACACGATAGGAAGCTGAGCTGGGCGCAGTTTAATGATAAAGTAAAACAGCTGGAAACGGTCAATACCGATTGGTTTAAACATTTATTCAGAAATGCTTTTACCCATAAACACAGTCTGAATTTTTCCGGAGGAACGGAGCAGACCACTTTTTATTTGTCGGGAAGCATGATGGACGACCAGGCTACCGCAAAAAAAGTCGGACAGAAAACCTATACCGGATCGGTTAAAGTCTATACCAGGCTAAGGGATAACATCCGTATCGGAGGAATGCTGGATATTAATGCAAGAGAAAACAATAGTTTCTTTGCGACTGATTCCCGTGAAAATCCTTATGAATGGGCAATATATACCACTCCGGCGCAGCATGCATTTGATGAAAACGGTGGATATAACCACTTGTACTATAACAGCCTTAAATACAATTTTCTGGAAAACAGGGAACAAGGCTGGAGGACCTCCAAAAACTTTGGGATGCGGGGAACTGTGGATCTGGAATGGAGGCTAATTCCGGACCTGATTTTTACCAGTTTGTTCTCTTTTTCGAAGCAAAACACCGTAGATGAGGATATTGCTACCGAGGACAGCTATTTTGTCCGTGCGCGAAAACGGGACATGTTTAAAACTGTCGATTATATTGGCGTTCCGATATGGTTTGACGGAGGTTTCAGACAGGACAGGTCAAACAACAACAACTCCCTGACTTTTAGAAATCAGCTGTCCTTTATGCCTGTGATCGGTTACGACCATCGATTTGATGGGATGGCTGGTCAGGAGATCAGAACCTCTAAATATAAGGAGGTAACTACGGATATCTATGGATATGTACACAACCGGGGGCACCAGCAGGTTCCTCAATTTGAGCTCATGGAGACCATGGGGATTCCATATTGGACAGAGAACCTGAACGAGACGGCTGCGGTATCCTATTTTGGGGTAGCCGGCTATACCTATAAAAACCGGTATACCATGAGTTTGAATGCCCGTACAGACGGATCAAACCGCTTTGGGATAAAGACAAATAAGCTTTTTCAGCCACTATGGGCGTTGGGATTAAACTACCAGATGAAAGAAGAGAATTTCCTGAAGGATCAGGATTGGCTCACCTATCTGACTTTAAAAGGGTCATATGGCAGTCAGGGGAATGTGGCTTCCCAGGCTTATTCTGATTTGGTGGCCAGGATAGGAACTACAGACGTGATCAATAAAGAAGGGTATCTCGTGATCTCCGCACCTAAAAATCCAAACCTGAAATGGGAGATGAACTATACCACTAACCTCGCCCTGGAGTTTGGTTTGTGGAAGCGCAGATTGAGCGGTACCATTGAGTATTACAACAAAAGGGGGGCTGATCTTTTAGGAACCAAGCAGGTATCACAGGTTTCCGGATTCAACTCCATCCAGGTCAACTGGGCTTCGATGAAGAATACGGGATTTGAACTGTCTTTAAATTCCATTAATATCGATGGAAAAGATTTCCGCTGGTCTACAAATGTCAACCTGGGCTATAATGAAAATAAGGTGCTCGAAGTATATTCCGTACCTACAGTAAGTAGCCTGACCAATGCACAACGTACCAATTTTGCCGCCTCAGCAGTCGTAGGGAAACCGATCAATGGACTTTGGTCTTACCGTTATGCAGGCTTAAATGCCGATGGAAGGGCATCATTCTATACTACTAAAGAAGGGGAAAAGGTTTTGTATGGGATGAATAAAACCGATGGACTGACCTATTCCGGAACAACAATGCCAATGATCCAGGGTGGATTGACGAATACTTTTTCTTATAAGAAATTTACCCTTTCCGCATTGCTGATTGGAAATTTCGGGAATGTGATCCGTTTGCGCAACCTTTCTCAGGGATATGCACTTGGTTTTCCCGATGCGACCCAGAACATGTCAAAAGAATGGACACAAAGATGGAGACAACCCGGGGATGAATTGCATACCAATGTTCCAAAGCTGGAATCTGATCCATGGGACCTTGCCGTCACCGGAACAAGCCCATATAACGGAAATATGTACGACAACAGTGACCTGAGAACGGTGAAAGGGGATTTTGTCCGCTTGCAAAACCTATCGCTAAGTTATGACCTTTTTACCCCCGCACTCCGGGCGAAGGGGATTCAGAACATCCGTTTGATGCTTCAGGGAAATAACCTTCATGTATGGAAAAATAAGGCGTTAAAGGGGCAGGATCCTGAATCTACCGGATCGTTGATGAACTACAACGATACCCGGAATGCAAATGTTTCCTTTGGAAATACCTTCCTGCCGCTACCCCGTTCTTACTCTGTTTCTTTATCTGTACAGTTTTAATCAAGGTTCCATCTAACAATTAAAAAACAATAAATAACGAGATGAAAAAGATATTTTATTTGAATTTTATAGGTATGCTGGTCCTCTTGTCTTCCAGCTGCCAGAAAATGCTCGACATCAAGCCGGTTAACAGTATGATGCCGGTAACTATTGCCGACTTTGAGTCTGTATTACTTGGCGGATATCCGAAACAGGATTTCTATTTTAAAACTGAACTCATGACGGATAATGCTTTTGTCAACCTGCAAACGAGTGCCAGTCTGGACCGCGCTAATGAACCCTGGTTTGTCTGGGCATCGACTCATCAGTTGGAAGGAGTGGCTGATGATCCCTATTGGGGACAGTTGTACAGATCCGTTTATTATGCAAATACGGTGCTGGATGAATTTTCTAAACGCAATCCCTCTTTAGCGGAAAAGGTACTTTTTGAAACGGTAAAAGGGGAAGCCTATGCACTGAGGGCCTTTAGTTATTTCTATCTGCTGAACTTATATGCGGATGTTTATGCGCCGGGAACACTGGCGGAGCCTGGGGTACCGATGCCCTTAACCGCTGTAGATATCCATCAAAATACACAGAACAATGTCAGGGCATCCATTGAGAAGGTGTGGGGCCAGATACAGATGGATATCGATCAGGCCTCGGCATTGCTGATGGGAAAGCCAATAAAAAGTAAGTTCCGTTTCAATTACAATTCCCTTCAGTTATTCAAGGCCAGGGTGAATCTTTTTATGGGAGATTATGAAGCTGCTATTGCGGCTTCAACTATAGTGATGAATACCAGAGGCTTATTTAATATGAATGAAACTCAGGCACATATTGACGGGAAAAACAGGGAAGCCGACGCCTTTACCAGCAATTATGGTATGATTGATTCTGATTATAAGAACGAGGTCTTATTCTTTATGGCCGGAAAGGCAAATAACAATATTTTTTACCATGGTATGGCTGCTTGTAAGCCATCGGTTGAATTGTTAGCCCTATGTCGTCGCAACGGCGTTAAGGACTATAGGAGCTACATTTTCAATTCCTTTGCTGATCTGACTACTGCAGATGGTATCCAGACCGGCCCTACCATTTATAACATGTTCGCCAAGCAGGAAAACGGCAGTTATCATATTGGATTGAAAGTGAGCGAAGCCTATGTGACACGTGCTGAGGCTTATGCAAAACTGGGGCGTTTGGAACTGGCGATTACGGATTTGAATAATCTTCTGATCAATAGGATTAAGAAGGAGGAATTTATTCCATTGAAATTGGCCGATTTTTCAGATAAGGACCAGCTTCTGAAGCGCATTTATGAAGAACGTCGGATTGAAACGGCATTTGAAGCAGGCTTGAGGTGGTTTGACCTGAGGAGACTGGGAAAACCTTCATTAACGCATACCTATAAAAACGGACAGGTATATACCTTAAAAGAGAAAGATCCGCGCTATGTCCTGCAAATTCCTTTATCTGAACAAATCAATAGTCCGGAAATGCCATTAAACAAGAGATAAGCTTAGCCTAAATTTAAAAGACATGAACTTAAAAAATAAATACGTTATAGCCTTTAGTCTGGCAGTTTTGCTGTGGTCCTGTAAAAAAGAGGAGGCCTTAATCCCTTCGGAAGGTTTAAAAATTGAAAATATGTTTTCGCCTCCGGCGGATGCAGATCCTGCGGTGAAAGAATTATACCAGAGTTACAATGTCTGGATGCGGATGGACTTTAAGGATTGGAAAGAGGTGACCAATGCGATTCTTGATAACGATCCCTTCAATCGCTTTGGGGTAGAGAAAATTGCAGATCAGGAGCGATCGGCTGCGATCCTTTATACGAAGGCATTGATGTCTGGTGTGGCTCCGAAATATGCAAAATCATTTTTTCCACTGGAATTGTTCTTTGTGAAAAGTTATGGAAGGGGATATTTTGCGGAGAACATCAAAAGAATTGGCAGGAGCAGGCTCGTGATTTGCTGGCCAAACAAAATGACTGATGCTTTACCTGTACTGAATCCCGATCGGCACTATTATCAGGATTCTGTGCTGAGCAACGCGATATGGGCGCAGCTCTCCTCCATGATTACGCTGCGCATTCCTGCACCGGTAAAAGCATTTGCAGATGCAGGAAAGGCCTATGATAACGGCGCTGCCGTAGATAAGATCAGGAAAGAGTATGATAAGGATAGAGATGTAGAAAAGAGAGATGCCGCATATGAGCTTCTTGCCATGACAGGGGGCTTTATTGAAGCTTCTGGCTCCAGTTCTTTTGAGAACGATTTCTCTTCCTGGCTGAGGTTGCTGGCATTGGAATCAAAAGAAAACATCAAAAGAAAATACCTGGATAATAGTCCTGCGCGGGCTAAAAAGTATGAGGCTTTTGTCGCCTACCTTCAGTCAGAGGGCTGGGACATTCAGGCGATGGGCAATACCTACAGAGAAAAACTCGACGCTTACAAATAAGAAATTTAACAATTAATAATTCAACTAAATCAATCAATCAATGAAAAAGTTAGTTTTTACACTAATATGTGCCGTTCCGGTATTGGCCAATGCACAAAATGCAGCATTTAATTTAAAGGGAGAAGTAGCGAAGGCAGCTGCCGGTTCAAAAGCTTACCTGAGTTACCGCCAGGATGGGGCAATGGTTAAAGATTCTGCTATCCTGAAAAATGGGATTTTTAACTTTAAAGGACAAGTATCTGGACCTACCTCTGCTAAAATCACTTTTGATCAGCAGGGAAAAAATGTAGCTTCAAAAAATCCGGATGTGCTGTCATTTTATCTGGATAAAGGAGATATTGCTTTAAAGGCTAAAGATTCTGTAAAAAATGCCCTGATCACAGGATCGGCAATCAATGCAGAACACGCGGTATATTTAAAAGCCGTTGCAGCACCTGAAAAGATCATCAATGGATTGAATGCAGAATGGGCGGCCGCGAGTAATGAACAAAAGCAAAAAGAAGAATTTGTAAAGAGCCTGCAAAGCAGACATAAGCCTGCGGCGGATGAAAAATTGAAAATTCAGGAGGGCTTTATTGCGCAACATCCCGATTCTTATTTTAGTCTGGTTGCTTTAAAAGAATCTTCGGAGTATGATATGGAGGTGGCTAAAGTAGAGCCTAAATTTTTGGCGCTGACTAAACGTCTGAGAGAAAGTAAGGCGGGATTGGATTTTGCCAAACAAATCGAGATTGCTAAAGCTACGGCAGTTGGTGCGGTAGCTCCTGATTTTACGCAGAATGATGTGAACGATAAGCCGGTTAAACTTTCTGAGTTTCGCGGAAAGTACGTGTTGTTGGATTTCTGGGCATCCTGGTGTGGCCCTTGTCGTGCGGAAAATCCTAATGTAGTGGCTGCCTATAACAAGTATAAAGAAAAGAACTTTACTGTTCTTGGTGTTTCCCTGGATCAGCCAGGTAAGAAAGACAACTGGTTAAATGCGATTAAAACGGATGGGCTGACCTGGACACAACTGAGTGATCTTCAGGGATGGAACAACGCGGCGTCAAAGCTATATGGTGTAAAAGGAATCCCACAGAATTACCTGATTGACCCTGCCGGAAAAATTGTTGCTGCAAATCTTAGAGGAGAGGAATTGCATAAAAAGCTCGAAGAGCTGATGAAATAAGCCATAACAGCATGGCAAAGAACTCCCATATTGGTCTTCCGGTATGGGAGTTCTTTTTTGAATAGGCCCATAATTACTATATTCGCCCCGGGGAGATTACAAAAATGCTTAATTATCAGGCGATATCGGACAACGAACTGGCCGGATTGTTAAAGGTAGGGGATAGAAAAGCTTATACAGAAATTTACAACAGGTATAAATGGCTGTTGCACATTCATGCGTATAAGTGGATGCAGGATCGCGAAGAAGCAAAGGACATTGTTCATGAGCTTTTTGCCAACTTGTGGACCAAACGTGAAAGTTTGTCTTTCCCGGAAAATCTTTCGGCCTATCTTTATACTGCGGTTAGAAACCGCATCTTTAATGCGATTTCCCATCAGAAGATCGCCTCCCAATACCTGAGTTCGCTTCAGGAATTTATCGATGAAGGGACTTGTGTAACGGACCATCTCGTTAGGGAAAAACAACTGACGGAATTGATAGAAAAGGAAATTGCGCTCCTGCCTCCTAAGATGCGTGAAGTTTTTGAGCTCAGCAGAAAATCCCAGTTGAGCCATAAGGAAATTGCAGAACAGCTGGACCTTTCCGAGCAAACCGTAAGGAAACATGTACAGCATGCTTTGAAAATATTGAGGATTAAGCTTGGGCTGATGGTATTCCTGTTTTTAATTTCTCATTACTAAGTGTGAGTGAGTTTCCCATTAAGTGCGAGTGAGCCTCCCATTAAGTCTAAGTGAGCCCGCTCTAAATCTTTTTTCATTTTTATTTACCCCCTCCGCCGCACTTAACTGTCTGTTGTTTTATAAGGGCAAACATTGCGCTTTCTGACTATGAAAAAATTAGATGCAAAAGAACTATTAGACAGGTACCTTTCCGGTAATTGTACTGAAGAAGAGCAGGCTTTATTGGAAAGCTGGCATCTGAGCAGGACGGCCCGTTTACATACGGATTTAAGCATGGACGACCGTAGTCAGGATCTTGATGAAGTTTGGGAAAGGCTGCAGCTTCCTGAAGAACGTCCCCGCCGTATTTCCTTATGGCCAAGGATTGCTGCCGCTGCGGTATTGTTACTCAGCCTCTCTGCGGGAATCGTTTTCTACTTATCTAAAGCACCGAAAAATAGCGAGGCAGAACAGATGGCCATTGCAAGAACAATAGTCCCTGGTGGAAACAGAGCGATCCTGACACTTGACAACGGAACACAGATTTCTTTGTCGGATGCAAAGGCAGGGACCCTTGCCAGTCAGTCTGGCATAAACATTTCCAAATCCAAAGATGGCCAGCTGGTGTATCACCTTTCAAAGGTAAACAAACCCAATTCCTATAATACCATTACGACACCACATGGCGGCCAATATCAGGTCGTGTTACCGGATGGCACCAGGGTTTGGTTAAATGCAGGGTCGTCATTAAGGTTCCCGTTGACCTTTGACCACCTCAATGAGCGAAAAGTAGAACTCAAAGGAGAGGCCTATTTTGAAGTTGCCAAACAGTTGAAAGAAGAAACAGGGAAACAGGAACGTGTTCCTTTTATTGTCATGACGGCTACACAGGAAGTCGAAGTTTTGGGCACTCATTTTAACATCAATGCTTATGCCGATGAACCAGCGGTGAGAACCACTTTACTGGAAGGCAGGGTGAAAGTCTTTGAACAGCTAAATGCAAAAGATGGGATGTTGCTTAAACCCGGGGAACAGGCGGTCTTAAAAGACAAGTTGTCTGTAGCAAAGGTAGATACTGAAGAAGTCATGAGCTGGAAAAATGGATTCTTCCGTTTTAACGAGAGTGACTTGAAAAGCATCATGCGTCAGGCCTCCAGGTGGTACAATGTAGACGTGGTCTACGAAGGAAATATTCCGCCAGTCAAATTTACCGGGGAGGTACCCAGAAGTGTCAATGCGGCTACTTTCCTGGAGATGCTGAGGTATCTGAACATAAAATTTAAAATAGAAAAGCAAACCAATACCAGAAATAAAATTGTGGTATCGCTTTAATCAACAGATCATAAACCATAAACTAAAAAAAGATGAATAGAAATTTACCAGCCAAAGAGTAGGAAGCTTGAAATGTTAACTTATAAATAACCGGGAAAGTGTTGAAGCACTTCCCCGGTCGACATCCTGTTGATACCAGGATTAATATTGGGTTAACCATTTCTTCCATTTGTTCCGATAAATCGGGATGAAAAACATGTAGCAATAGACCTTACTTATTTAACCCAACCTTACAAATGTATGTATTTATTTAATACTTCAACAGGTATGGACAGGCTACGCCTTGCGCCATATTTTAAACCATTTCAGGCCATTTACACTTGGATTTCAAGTGTAGATTCCTCAACCAGAAGACAAATTATTATGCGGATTAATTTGATAGCAATATTGATCACCATATCGCTGCTGCAGGCTGCGGCCAGCACCTTTGGGCAACGTGTTACCCTGCATGAAAATAATGCCAGTTTGCAACAGGTATTGTTGTCGATCAAGAAACAGACAAAATTCACTTTTCTATACAATAGCGATTTGATTAAAGCCGCCAAAAAGGTAAACCTGAATCTGGAGAACGTCAAACTGGAGCAGGCGCTGGAGGCCTGTTTTCAGGGCCAGGACCTCAGCTTTAAGATCATTGAAAATACGGTTGTGATCAAGAAAAAGGATTTCTCTGTATTGGAGCAGATGAAAAATTATTTCAGTTTTATTGAGCTGAAAGGAAAGGTCCTTGATGAAAAAGGAGGGCCCTTACCGGGGGCAACTGTACAGGTCAAGAATACCAAAAAGACGGCGATTACCAATGTGGATGGGGCATTTGAGCTTCATGCGGTAGACGATAAAGCGATCCTGGTGGTTTCTTATATTGGATATAAATCAAAGGAGGTCCCTGCAAACCAGGGAAGCCCGATGACCATCACACTGGAAATTAACCCGGCGCTGTTGTCAGAAATATCTGTGGTTTCTACCGGTTACCAGGATATTCCAAAAGAACGTGCGGCCGGATCTTTCAGCGTAATTAATGCGGATAAAGACCTGAGTGGGAAATTACAGGGCAATATCATGGACCGTATAGAGGGCATGTCTGCCGGATTAACCAGTTACAAAGTTGGTGGCGTACGAAAAACACAGATTCGTGGAATATCCACCATCAGTGGAGAAACAGCGCCTTTATATGTGCTCGATGGGGCTCCTTTTGAAGGAGATCCTCAATCGATAAACCCTGCTGATGTAGAAAGTGTTACCATTTTGAAAGACGCGACTGCGGCTTCTATTTATGGCGCCCGATCTGCCAATGGGGTCATTGTGATCAATACCAAAAGAGGCAAGAAAGGTCCTTTAAAGATCAGCTATAACGGTACGGTCAAGTTTACCCCGCTTCCGGATCGCGGTTATGCCAACAGAATGAGCAGTGCCGAGCTGGTAGATTTTCAAAGGGAAATGTTCAATTACCGCTCTGGTTCTTATTCGGCGATAGACCCGCGCAAGGCAATGAATGATGTGTATAAATTATTCTACGAACAGCGGGAAGGACACATGACTGAAGCGGAACTACAGACTGCTTTGGATGTTTACCGGAACAATGATCGCTATGATCAGGTGGTCACTGAGTTTATCCGGAAGACTGCGATAGATCAGCAGCATAACCTTTCCTTATCCGGAGGTTCAGATTTTTACACCTATAATTTTAGTGGTAATTATATGGGATCTAATCCCTATGATCGTGTACAAAGTAGTAATCGTATTGGATTCAATTTCAACAATACCCTCAATCTGACCAAATGGTTGAAGTTGAATATTGGCGTATTGGGCAGTAAACAGAATGAGGATTATGACAATGGAATCAGCGGGACGGGGATGTTGAATGCAGGTAAAGCTTCCTATTTTATGTTGAGAGATGCACAAGGCAATCCGGTAAACTGGTTGAATTCCAAGTCACAGTTTGAAATAAACCGCCTGAATGGTTTGCGTTTACAGGATGAAAATTTTGCTCCTGTAAATGAAATGAATACCAAACATTTAAACAACGAGAATAATTACCTGAATATCAATATAGGGGCGAATATTAAAATCATTGATGGACTGTCACTGAACCTTCTTTATCAAAAGGAAAGAACAGATGAGTATTTCAAACAATATTATAACAGAAATGCCTATAACGTGAAAACGCAGATCAACGACGCGACGCTGATCAAACCTGATGGAACGATCACGAATCTGATCCCCGTTGGTGGGCAACTGAGTGAAATCCGCGGTGATAAAAACTCCCATACTTTGAGGGCACAGGTTAATTTCAGTAAGTTATTTGGCAAACACCGTTTGGAAATGATTGCCGGTGCAGAACAACGTAAGATTCTGAGCACGGGGACAAACATCTACAAATATGGATACGATGATTATAACCTGAGCTATAAACTGATCAATGAAGCTGCACTTGCGGTAGCTACATTGGGTACAGAGTCTATCAATGACCGTTTTCAATTAACCAGGCTCGAGAAAGGATTCAGTTCTGCGGAAAACAGGTTTGTCTCTTTCTATGGGAATGGTTCCTATACCTACGACAATAAGATCACCGCGAGTGCCAGTATTCGTATGGATCAGTCGAATTTATTCGGGACAGACCCTAAATACCAATACAAACCACTGTGGTCTGCAGGTTTAATGTATGTGATTTCTGAAAATCAAAACGACTGGCTGGATCGCCTTACCGTTCGTGCTACCTATGGCATCAATGGTAATATCTCCAAGTTGAATGGTCCTTATATGATCACCAAGGATGCAGGGCCTAATTCTAACACGAACGAGTCGCAGGCTTATGTTCAAAGTCCGCCAAATTCTGGTTTGCGCTGGGAAAAGACGAATGTAACCAATCTTGCTTTTGATTTTAGTCTCCTTAAGAACCGTTTCTCCGGATCTGTTGAGTTTTATAATAAATCTACGAGTGATCTTCTGGGCTTTCAGACTACCGATCCTACGATCGGCTGGAGTTCTGTGATGCTGAATTACGGAAGCATGAGAAACCGTGGAACAGATATTTCCTTAACCAGTACAAATTTAACGACAAATGATTTTAAGTGGAGTACCACATTGAATTTCAATTACAATAAAAATGTACTGACCAAACTGGAAAATGAAGGGAAAAGCGTCTATTCTTATCTTGACAGGGGACAGAATAGAGTAGGGGTTCCGATGAATTCAATTTATAGCATTCGCTATAAAGGACTGGATGATAAAGGAAAGCCAATTGCTTTAACCAATGACGGAAGGGAAGTTAAAAGTACAGATCAGCTAACGGTATCAGATTTGATTCATGAAGGGACTGCGACTCCTCCTTATGCGGTTTCTTTGGCCAATAGCATGAGTTACAAAAATTTTGACCTGTTCTTTATGTTCATCTACTATGGAGGGCACGTGATGCGTGATGTTTATGCCCCTTTCTTAAGTAAATATGCGGAGTTAAACTATACCAGTAATATGGATAGGAATACATTGAACTATTGGAAAAAACCTGGCGACGAGTCGATTCCGGGAATCGCACCGGGCTTTACTACGGCCGCAAGTTCTGTCATCACCAATATCTGGGAAGCAGGAAATCAGGGGATCCAAAAGGCGGATTACATCAAATTGCGTGACATTACTTTAAGCTATAACCTCGCGAATGAATTCTTGAAAAGAAATCATGTTCAGCGTTTAAGGCTTAGTCTTCAGGTACAAAATGCATGGCGCTGGTCGGCAAATAAACAGAATCTGGATCCGGAAGTATGGTTGGGGACGACTAATTCTTCTGCGAGTAATCCGCTTTCTCCTCCTACGAGAGGAATATTGCTTCCGCCAACTTACACCTTTGGTCTTTCTGCTAATTTTTAATTCAAAACCATTATGAAAAAGATATTCACCATTTTATTCATCGCCATAGTTGCCCTATCCGGATGTAAAAAATACCTGGATATAAAACCCAAAGGATATACGATCCCGGAGTTTTATGACGATTACGAAAGGTTATTAAATAATTCTGCGCTATATGGCGTTTCTTCATCATATCCCGTTTACTTAACGGATGATGCACAATCGGGGGAAGTGAAAGATCCTAATAAAGCTGCTGATTATCCGGGTTATGACCTCTTTAAACGAAATTTATATGAGTTTAAGCCTGGGCGTATATTTGAATCCGGCCAGTCAGACCGGTTTTATGAAGCCGCTTACGAGCATATTTTTGTTTACAATACCATTATCAATAATATAGAAAATGTAAAAGACAGAACGCTGGCGGATAGATTGCAACTTAAAGCGGAAGCGCAAATTGGTCGTGCGTTCGAATACATGACCATTGTAAATGCTTATGCTGCACATTACGATCCGGCTACTGCAGCAACGGATCTTGGCGTACCCCTGGTATTGACGGAAGACATCAATGTGAAGTATAAAAGAGGTACGGTTGCAGAGGTCTATACTCAGATACAGAAGGATCTGGATGAAGCACTTCCTAATTTAGCATTGAAGGTTCCTAATAATTTTCACCCGACAAGGAGTGTTGGTTATGCGTTTTTAAGCCGGATGTACCTGTATATGGGAAAATATGCGGAGGCGCTGCAGAATGCAAATGAGGCGTTGAAATTAAACAGCAACCTGATTGATTACCGCATTTATACGAATAAAAAGGGAACCTGGGGAAGGGTTTGTACCATCGCAGACCAGACGGTTGTCTTTCCTCGTCCCAATGAAAGTACCGAAAGTATCTGGAGCCGTTTTGGTTCTTCCAGTTTTGGAAATGTATTTACGGAGCTGTATGCCAGTACCGATTTACTGGATGTTTATCAAAAAGACCTGCCGGCAAATGCTACAGATCAGCGTTTAAAACTTTTCTTCTGCGACGGGCAAGCCAATTTTGGAGGGGCGATCACTGTTTTTCCGGGAAGAAAGCTTTGGGCAGCGTATGTAGAGTTTAATCATGGATTCGGCACACCGGAACTTTACCTGATTGCAGCAGAATGTGAGGCAAGGGTGGGAAGTAAAGATGTCGCTGTGCAACATTTGAACAAATTGAGAAACATGCGTATCGCAGGTAATCAGCCTTTGGCTGCCGCAACTAAAGATGATGCACTGCGCATGGCACTCGAAGAAAGAAGAAGAGAAACTGCTTATCAGGGAAGTACACGTCTGATCGATTTGAAAAGATTAAATAAAGATCCCCGTTTCGCAAAAACAGTGACCCATAAAAACGGAACGGAAACTTATACTTTACCGGCAAATGATAAGCGCTATATTCTTCCATTGCCACCAAATGTCCTGGAGTTTAATCCTTCGATACCGGTGTACGATCGCTAAGCATCGATCAGTTAAAGAAATTGTAAAATGAAGGAATCTGTATCAGCTGTTGCCTAAACAAGTAATTCAGCTGATGCAGGTTTCTAAACCTATGTAAAGAAAACATGTCAATGAAACCATCATAAGCATACCGCTTACAAAAAAGCAATGAATATACTTATGATAGCTTCATAACCGATAAAAATCAAATTATATACTGATGAAAAATATAACCACAATCCTGCTTCTGCTCATTGGCGGAAGCTTAAAAGCACAGGAAGGCATTAAATTTAACCAGACCTCGAACTGGAAAGAAACCACTGAAAAGGCGGCAGCTGAAAATAAACTGATCTTCATAGATTGCTATACCTCCTGGTGTGGGCCTTGTAAATGGATGGATCAGAATGTCTTTGTAGACCCTGCTGTGGGGGCTTTCTTCAACAAGAATTTTATCAACGCTAAAATTGATATGGAAAAAGGGGAAGGGGTTGCTTTGGCGAAAAAATACAATGTGCGCTCTTTTCCGACTTTCCTGTTTGTCAATGATAAAGGGGAAGTGATCCATAGAACGGCTTCCAGAATGCCTGTTGCCGAATTTTTGGAGGAAGGGAAAATGGCCTCAGACCCGGCGAAAAATTTCTCCTCCATGAAGAAGAAATATGAATCCGGACAACGGGACATCCCCTTTGTTCTTGATTATTACCTGACTTTACAAAAATCAGAACGCGGAACTGCGGATCAGATCGGGAAAGACATTGTTACAAAAATTACGGAGCAGGAATTGAACTCTGCATTGGGATGGAAAGCGGTAAAGACCCTGGCCAGATCAGAAACGGATCGTTTGGGTGCTTACTTCATGGCAAATCCAGGCAGGTATGCTGCATGGAGTACAATCGCTGAAAGAGATGAACTAACAGACCGTCTGATCAGCAGCAGTATGTACGGTTATATTTATGCAAAAGATGAAGGGGCCTTTATGAAGAAACTGGCTTTTTTCAATACTTCTGATAAAGCAGACCGCAGGAAACAGGGAGCAATGCTGGAAGCTGATTTTTATCTGGAACAGAACAGATCTGCCGATTATAAAAAGGTGACCGATGCTGCACTGAAAGGAGTCTTGAAGTTGGATGCTGAAAAATTAAGTTTTCTGGCAAGGAGAGCCGATTATAAAGCAGCTGCAAATCCGGAGATTTTAGCGCAGGCCTACCTGTTGGCAAAGCGATCCGTAGAACTGGCACCTGAGGAATATTCCATTCAAAGTACGTTTGCTAAAGTATGCCTCTCCCTGAAAAAGAAAGAGGAGGGTTTAAAAGCAGCAAAGAAATCGAGATCGTTGGCGGATGCGGAGACTTCCAAAATTCAGAAGCTGTCTCAGGAATTACTGGATAAGATTGAATCATTATAAGCTCATAAAAGATAACAAGATGAAAAAGACATTAAAAGTCTCCATGCTTTCCTTAACCATCGTTTCATTGGTTGGTATTGCAGGAGTCAATGCACAAAATACAAAGGGTTTTACCATTAAAGGGGAACTGAGCGGCTTAAAAGACGGAGATAAGGTGATGCTGATCCATAGCATTGACCAGCGTAAAATGGATACTGTTTTTCAAACGGTAAAAAACAACAGGTTTGAACTGAAAGGGCAGGTGAAAAACGGCGCCGACTTTTATAGTTTAAGGGTAGAAAATAAGCGCATCAGGTATAATGCCTTTTTGGACAATTCTTCCATGGTATTAAAGGGAGATGCTGAAGACCTTTCTAAAGTCACACTTTCCGGTTCTGCCGCCCACGACGATTATCTGCGGTATACCGCAACGGTGGCTTCCACAACAGCGAAAATCAGAAGCCTGAACAAGGAATACCGTGATGCAAGTACCGCAAAAAACGAAGAGCTGGTTAAAAGTATCAGTAAACAATTCGACGAAGTGGAAGGGGAACAGGCGAAACTGACGGATGAATTTATCAGGAAGAACCCGCAGTCTTATTATACCGCAAACCTGATCTTTAACGGAGACATTGAGCCCTCCGTTACAGGACCGGTTTACAATGGTCTTTCCAAATCGGTAAAAGAGAGTGCTTATGGAATAAAGGTTAAAGAACGCCTGGCGGACCTTTCCAGGGTAGCTGTTGGAATCAAGGCTCCGGACTTTAGTGCATTAACCCCGGAGGGCGCAACACTTTCCCTGAATGAGGTGGTTAAAAAAGGGAAGTATACCCTGATTGATTTTTGGGCTTCCTGGTGTGGGCCATGCAGACAGGAGAACCCGAACGTCGTTGCTGCTTATGCTAAATTTCATGAAAAGGGCCTTAACGTGCTGGGTGTTTCACTCGATAAAACCGAAGGCGCTGCCGCATGGAAAAAGGCGATTGCTGATGATCAGCTGACCTGGTATCAGATTTCAGATTTAAAGTACTGGCAAAGCCCGGTGGTGAAGCTATATGCAATAAGAGGAATTCCTCATTCTGTGCTGGTGGATGCCAAAGGTGTTATCGTCGCGAAAGATCTTCGGGGTAAAGCGCTACACGATAAACTGGAAGAGTTGTTGAAATAGTTTTCTTAGGGAAGCTAAGCACATTAAAACGGTCCTGTCTATTTGACAAGACCGTTTTTTTTAGGGCACAAAAAAGCCCCTGTTTCATGAGGGGCCTTGTTTTTCTTTATATCTTAGAAAGAAAAATCATCATTGTGATTCTTGTTTCCTGCGCCTTCGTGGTTCTCAGAATATTCGTAGCGTTTTTCTACAACATCCTGGTGGCTTTTAATATAGTCAACAGTCTCATTTAATCCTTCTGCAAATTTCTCAAAGTCTTCTTTATATAGGAAGATTTTATGTTTCACAAAAACACCGTCTTCCAGTCTTTTTTTACTTTCAGTTAAAGTTAGGTAATAGTCTCCTGATCTTGTTGCTTTTACGTCGAAAAAGTACGTTCTTTTACCGGCCCTTACTTTCTTCGAAAAAACCTCTTCTCTCTCTTTGTTGTCAAATTCTCCCATGGTTGGTATTGATCTTGGTTTTTGGTTCGGGTAAATATAAAGCAATAATTATTAAACTTCAAAATAGAAAATTACACAAAATACCTTTTATCAGTGCAAAATTGTTAATTTATCGTTATTTTATTGCTTTTTATGCTGCTGAAGCCTCTAAAACGAGTGTTTTCATTTTTTTAGCCCTTATGCCAGCGGAGAATTACCAGAAGTTTCCTCTTCCAGCAATTGATTTTGGTACATTTCAGCATAAGCTCCTCCCAATTGGAGTAAATCAGCATGTGTACCCTGTTCAATGATCCGGCCATCGTCCAAAACAAGGATTTTGTTGGCATTTTTAATCGTTGATATCCGGTGGGCAATGAGAATGCTTGTTTTTCCTTTCATGACCCTTCCAAGATTATTCAGGATCTCTTCTTCTGTACGGGTATCCACTGCGGAAAGACAATCGTCGAAGATCAGGACTTTAGGTTCTTTAATTAAGGCGCGGGCGATGGATACACGCTGCTTTTGTCCGCCGGAAAGGGTAATCCCTCTTTCCCCAAGCATGGTTTCAAATTTAAGGTCGAAATTGATGATGTTTTGATACACTGCAGCATTTTTAGCCGCGTCGATGATTTCCTCCTCCTTCACCTGATCCAGTCCGAAAGCAATGTTATTTCTGATCGTATCGGAGAATAAGAAAACCTCCTGTGGAACGAAGCCAAACTGACTGCGGTAATGGTGCAGGTTCAGGTTGCCGATCGCTGTGCCATCCATTTTTATTTTCCCCTGATCTACATCGTACATGCGCATCAGCAGGTTGGCCAGTGTTGATTTTCCGGAGCCGGTGCGGCCAATAATGGCGACAAACTGACCTTGTTCGATCTCAAAGCTAATGTCTTTTAAAGCCTGAATTCCCGTGTCAGGATAGGTGAAACTTACATTTTGAAAACTGATGTTTCCGTTTAAAGGAATGATTTCGCTGCTACCCGAAACGATGTCCGGCTGAAGCTGCAAAAATTCATTGATCCTCTTCTGAGAAGCGGAAGCACGCTGGATCAGGGTCGTTACCCAACCCAGCATCGATACCGGAAAGGTCAGCTGATTTACATACACAATAAACTCTGCAATGTTTCCTGCGCTGATCGAGCCTTCGATGACCTGCTTCCCGCCAATATAAACGGTAAGGATGGTACTCAGCCCAACCAGTAACAACATGGTCGGATAAAACAGGGCCTGGACTTTTACCAGCCCCATAGCATTGTCTTTATAACCCTGGCTCTCCGCAGCAAATACGTTGTTCGTATGGCTTTCCCTTACATACGACTTAATCACACGGATTCCTGAAAATCTCTCCTGAACAAAACTGCTCAGCCTGGAAAGCTGTTCCTGGATCTGTTCACTTCTTTTATTGATCAGGGTGTTGACAAAATAAATGATCACCACCAAAACCGGTAAGGGAAGTAAGGAGAAAATCGCTAATGTACTGTTGACCGAGAACATGGCATAGATCACGAGTATAAAGAGTACTGCGGTATTGATCGTGTACATGATTGCCGGGCCTACATACATGCGGACCCTGTTGACATCTTCTGTTGCACGGTTCATTAAATCGCCGGTATTGTTCCTCCGGTAAAAACCAAGGCTCAGTTCCTGATAATGTGCGTAGATCTCATTTTTCATGTCATACTCTATATGTCTTGACATTAAAATAATGGTCTGACGCATGAAAAACAGAAAAAGACCCCTCATCAGATAAAGTACCAGTACCAATAAACCGAAATAAAATAAGCTCGTGCTAAAGATATCATAGATGATACTGCGGCGTTCGAAACCTTCGAACAGGCCATAGATTTGTATGTTTTCTGTAATTAGATTAAAGGCATGCCCGATGACCTGGGCGGGAATTACACCAAAGATATTGGAGATTATAACGAAAAATACCCCCGGAATAATCCACCATTTATATTTAAAGAAGTATTTGTTTAAGAATCTAAGGTGTTTCATGAGTTGGTAAAGTTAGCCAAATGAAGGTAATTTTTTTTAAGACTTTGGTTAAAACAGTGTAAATAATGTTTTTTTTATGCTAGTTTTGCGACATATCTGATAAACAAAATTATATGCCTGATAATAGTTCTCTTGTGAATTCAGTTTTAGACCAATTAAGTGCCGCAGGGCATAAAAAGGTCGTTTTTTGCAATGATCCCGATACTGGCTTGAAAGCAATCATAGCCATTCATGATACCACGCTTGGTCCGGCTTTAGGCGGAACACGCATGTGGAATTACGTTACAGAGGCTGAAGCATTGGAAGATGTACTCAGATTATCGAGGGGAATGACCTATAAAGCTGCGATCACAGGCCTGAATATTGGCGGTGGTAAAGCCGTAATTATCGGGGATTCCAGAAAAGGAAAGTCGGAAGCGATGATGCGCAGCTATGGAAGGTTCATCAAAAACCTGAATGGAGAGTTCATTACAGCAGAAGATTTAGGTACGACCACAAAAGATATGGAGTATATCCGTATGGAAACAGGTCATGTTACCGGTGTTCCTGAATCTTTAGGTGGGGCAGGTAACCCGGCACCACATACTGCAAAAGGCGTATTCCTTGGAATTAAAGCCTGTGTGAAAGAAGTATTTGGAACAGATATGCTGGCAGGACGCTCGGTAGTAGTGCAAGGGATAGGTAATGTAGGAGAGCACCTGGTAGAGTTATTGAGAGCGGAGAATGTAGAAGTATACATCAGCGACATCAACGAAGAACGTTTACAACATGTAGCACGTACTTATAAAGCGAAACCTATTGCTGCGGATAAAATCTTTGGAATTGATGCAGATATTTATGCGCCATGTGCTTTAGGTGCTACCGTAAATGACAAGACCATTCCTAAAATGAAGTTTGCGATTATTGCAGGTTCTGCAAATAATCAACTGGCAGATGAGCAGACACACGGTAAATTGTTATTGGATAAAGGGATTTTATTTGCGCCCGATTACCTGATCAATGCCGGCGGATTAATCAGCTGCTATTCTGAATTAACCGGTTTCGGTAAGAAACGGACGATACAGCTTACAGAGAACATTTACAATGCCACGCGTGACGTGATTAAAATGTCTAAGAAAGACAACATCCCAACGATATGGGCCGCTAACCGCATTGCTGAACAAAGAATCATCGACATCAAAAAAATAAAATCATCATTTTAATAAACAATTTTAATAAACCGGTAATTTACCACTCGTTCTTACATTCATGTTAAACAGAAGGCACTTAAGAATTAAAGCTTTGCAGAATATTTTTGCATGGCAAATGACAGACAAGAGAGATTTAGCTTCTTCCAAGAAAGCATTAATGCAGAGTATTGACAGCGTGTACGAAATGTACATCTGGATGCTTTCGCTCCTTGTTGAGGTCACGGAATACACCAGCACGGATGCTACAGAAAGGTCAAATAAACATTTGCCTACAGCAGAGGATCTCAATCCCAACATGAAACTGCTCCACAATAAGTTTGCGGTTACGCTGAAAGAGAACCCAGCCTTTATTGACATGGTCAACAAATACCAGATCAACTGGTTGTCTGACCCGGAATTTGTAAAAGGTATTTTCAATACCTTGAAAACCACTCCTGAATACCTGGCTTACCTTAACGATGAGGACAATAGCCTGGAGGAATCCAAAACCATTATCAAATACATTTTCAGAAAGATTATTTTGAAAAGCCACAACATCATTCAGGCTTTTGAGGATAAGTTTATCAACTGGTCTGTAGATAAAGAAGTGATGCAGGGAATGGTGGCCAAGACTTTGAAGAATTTTACCTCTGAAGATCCCCGTAAAAACAAGCTGACGCCAATCAGTCAGGATTGGGATGAAGACAAAAAATTTGTCGAAGATCTTTTTGTGTATACCTTGAAAAACAACAAAGAATACCAGGACCTGATCGCAGAGCGTACCAAAAACTGGGAATCGGAAAGGATTGCTTTAATGGATACCATTTTGATGAAAATGGCGATCTGTGAACTGTTAAATTTCCCGTCTATACCAGTTAAGGTAACGATTAATGAATACCTGGATCTATCAAAAGATTACAGTACTCCGAAAAGTAATTCATTTATTAACGGTATCTTGGACAAAATTTTAGGTGACCTGAAGCGGACAGACAGCATCCATAAAATCGGTCGCGGACTTATAGAAGAATAACGATTATGAAACAAATCTTGTTATTGGCAATTGCAGCGATGACATTTGCATCATGCCAGCAAAACACAGCAAAAACTCCTGCAGAAAACACTGCAGTTACCGGTACAACAGCAACAACTGAAGCTTCAGCAAACCCTGTTGCAGCGGCAGATGCACCTGTAATCACCTTTGATAGCGGAATCTATAACTTCGGTAAAATAGCTCCGGGAGAGAAAGTGAACTATAGCTACAAATTCAAAAACACAGGTAAAAGTCCGCTGATCATCAGCAATGCTACTGCTACTTGTGGTTGTACGATTCCTGAACCTCCAAAAGAGCCAATTCCACCGGGTGGAGAGGGAGTGATCAAAGTAGTTTTTGATAGCCATGGCAAATTTGGGATGCAGGATAAAGTGATCACGGTGACTTCAAATGCCAATCCGGCAGTTGCAGAATTGCACCTGACCGGAGAGATCAAAGAAGTAAAATAGGCAATACAAAAATCTTATAAACAACAATATGATATCAACAGTAATCTTACAGGCAGGTGGCAGCAATATGCTAGGTACCCTGGTACCGATGGTTTTAATCATGGTCGTATTTTATTTCTTTATGATCAGACCACAGGTTAAAAAAGCAAAAGACCATAAAAAACTGGTTGAAGACTTAAAAAAAGGCGATAAAATCGTAACTACTGCCGGAATTCACGGAAGGATCGTTGATATGAACGATACTACGTTTGTAATCGAAGTAGAAAGCGGTGCTAAAATCCGTTTTGATAAAACTGCGGTCTCTTTAGATGCAACGAAAGCTGCAGCTCCTAAAGTTGATCTTGCAAAAACTGACGCTCCTAAAGCATAGGTTTTTCAGCTATACTGGTAAAAGCCGCATCCTTGTTTGGTGCGGCTTTTGCATTTCAGTATATTTGTTTACTTTACCACCATGCCAATCATCAAACTCACAAAAGTAGAGCAAAAGCGTTTTCTGGCGCTGGTCACCTGCCTGTTCCTGGCAGTTGGTGCATGGCTGTTCATGGCTTTGAACAATAAATATGTCTATACCGCAAAGACGGTTCTGGACTATAGAAATTTCCCTCAGAAGAAAGCTTTCCATCCTTTACAGTCGGACACGGTAGATTTGCAGGTGGAAGGAACCGGATGGCAGTTGCTTTTTGCCCGTCTGCGGATTAAACCCCAATCGATTTCCATCAGTCTGGAAAAACTGAACAACAGGAATTTTGTGCTCTTTTCTGAGCAGCTGTTCAATGTGAACCGGCAACTGGAGACTTCTCAAAAGATCATTTCTGTAAAACCCGATACCCTTTATTTCGACTTTTCTGAAAGAAGGGTGAAGCGTGTACCGGTAAACCTGGTTTCTAACCTGCATTATATGCCACAGTATGGCGTTTCAAATGAGATTCAGATCAATCCCAGTTATGTGACCATTTCCGGACCTGAGCAGGACATCAGAAACATCAACGAATGGAATACCGATACTTTGAAAATAGAGAAAATCCAGGCGACCACAGTGGCCAGGGTAGCGATGATGCAAAATAAGATGAAGAACGTGAACATCTTTCCGACGAGTGTGGATGTGAAACTGCCGGTCGACGAGTTCACGGAAAAAATAATAGAAGTTCCGGTTAAAGTCATCAATAACAAAGAGTATTACAATATCAAACTTTACCCTAAAAAGGTAAAGATTACCCTGTTGGTTGCCCTTTCTAAATATACCCAGGTTAATGAAGAGTTCATTGAGGCAGTCGTAGACATGAATGAGTGGAAAGTTTTTCAGCACAATGAACTGACGGTAAAGCTCATCCGCTTTCCAGATTATTGTAAACTGGTGCAGTCGCAACCCGCAAAAATTGATTTTATCATAGAAAAATAATGTTAAAAATAGGAATAACAGGGGGTATAGGGAGTGGGAAAACCACGGTGTGTAAGGTGTTTGAAAGCCTGGGCATTCCTGTATTTTACGCAGATACGGTAGCGAAGGAGATCATGGTCAGCGATCCGATCCTGGTCGCAGGTGTTAAAGCTACTTTCGGCGCAGAAAGTTATACCGCTGATGGCAGCTTAAACAACAAGCATATCGCAGGCATTGTCTTTAATCAGGCGGAAGAGCTGGCGAAATTAAATGCGCTGGTGCATCCTGCCGTATTCCGGGCATTTGAACATTGGGTAAAAGATGTTCCGGCAGCGGTCCCTTATGTGTTGAAAGAAGCCGCATTGCTTTTTGAAAGCGGCTCTTATCAGATGTGCGACCGGAACGTATTGGTGGTCGCTCCTTTAGCGCTCAAATTACAACGCGTGATGCAACGTGATGGCGTAACTGAGGCACAAGTTCAGGCCCGGATGGATAAACAGCTCTCCGATGAGGAGAAAGCAAAAATGGCGGACATGCTGGTCCGCAACAATGAAACAGATTCTTTAATTATACAAGTGATGGAACTCCACCATCAATTTTTAAATATACTCCCTTAATGATATTAGATGATTTTATAGTTGCTACAAAAACAGGTTTATTTTGTAGATATGGTGATTTTTATCTGGATCCTAAGGAAATCGTAAAATATGCAGTGATTTCCCATGCCCATGGGGACCATGCCATAGGTGGAAATCTGAATGTATATTGCACGGAAGCCACTGCGCTCTTTATGAAGCACCGGTATAAGAAATTTGCCGGAGGGGAGTTTTTCCTTAAAGCTTATGAGGAAGCATTTGTCTTAAACGGCGTGAAAATAAGTTTTATCCCTGCCGGGCATATCCTGGGTTCTGCGATGATCCTGATGGAATATGAGGGCATTAAATACCTGTATACCGGAGATTATAAACTTCAGCCTGATGATACCTGTGAGCCTATTGAATATGTGCAGGCGGATGTGCTGATCACGGAGACGACTTTTGCAGATCCGAATACCAGGCACCCTGCAGCGGAGGAAGAAATTCTGAAGCTGAATGCGACACAGAGTAACATTCTGCTGGGTGCTTATGCCCTGGGCAAATGTCAGCGTCTGATCAGTCTGATGAATAAATATTGTCCGGAAAAACGGATATTGGTACACCATAGCATGATGCCTTTTGTAAAAATTTACGAGCAAAAGGGGATAGACATGGGTAAATATGAGATGTACGACAGAAAGGTGATGAAGAATAACCATACCAATATGGTTTACCTTGTGCCGCCGATGGTATTCAGGAGCTATTTCCGGGCAATCAATGTGATCAGGGTGTTTGCGACCGGTTGGAAACACCTGCAAAATAACAATGAGATTCAGTTGTATGTTTCTGATCATGCCGATTGGGAAGACATCATTTATACGATAGGACAGGTTAAACCTACAGAGGTCTGGACAAATCATGGAGATGGTTTACAATTAAAAAACCATTATGAGAACAGTTTGGTAGTTAAATTGCTTACTTAAAATGGAAGAAGGGGTAGACTATTATCTTAATGAAGATGGGTTAATGGTTTTCACAGCAGCTTATCATTTGAAAAGAGGATATTGTTGTAAAAATAAATGCAGACATTGCCCCTGGGGATTCGGTAAAAAGAAAGCCAAACCCAAAGAAGAGAAGGATACGTAATGAAAAGAACGGAGATGCAGTTGCAGAAAGAAATAAAAACGTCAAAATTTGAAAATGTTTACCAGCAGGCCATTGTAAACGTAGTGTTTACCTATAGCTGGTGTAATGAGAACTTCAGGCAGCTGATTCAGCCTTATGAAATCACGCCTCAGCAATTCAATATCCTGAGAATTCTGAGGGGGCAATACCCTGCGCCTTCTACGATCAACCTCCTGAAAGAACGGATGCTGGATAAGATGTGTGATGCTTCCAGGATCACAGAGCGGCTGGTTCAAAAAGAACTGGTGGCCAAAAAGATAAATCCAAATGATAAACGTGCCGTAGATATTCTGATCAGCGATAAGGGACTCTCTCTGTTGAAGAAGATGGACCAGGAGCTGGATCTTTCCGCACCGGTTTCTAAAAACCTGACCGAAGAGGAAGCCACGCTTTTAAACGAATTATTGGATAAAATGCGGGGATAATGCTCCGCCTAATGACTATGTCCGCCGGCAGAGAAATAACCGATCAGGGCGATTGCTACACCGCATAATACCGCAATCATTTTCCGTTTACTCACCTTATGGTCTACACTGGATTCAAACAGGATGGTCGTAGAGATATGAAGGAAGATTCCGATCACAATTCCCATGATCTTGTTGAAATAGTTTTCTACGCCTCCAATGGTGCCATTGCTGAGGCCGTAACTCACATAAAAACCAAGCGGGGCCATGATGGCAAAAATGCTGATGTAAAAAAGTACGCTGTTCCTGTTGAATTTGCTTTGCATCAGGATGCTGGCCAGTGCAAAGGCCGCAGGGATATGGTGTAATGAAATTCCAAAAATCAAGGCATTGTGCTGATCTTTAGCCAAAGGCATACCTTCCAGAAAGGCATGCAGACATAAACTGATCATGATGCCATAAGGAAAAGCTTTGGAATCCCCGTGTTTATGAATATGCCCATGTTCTACGCCTTCGGAGAACTGTTCCAGCAGGATCTGCAATAAAAAACCAATCAGGATAAAGATGCCGATTTCTGCATGGTCCGGACCGCTGTACGCATCAGGGATCAGGTGTAATACCGTAATGGCAAATAAATAGGCCCCACTAAAAGACAGGATGAGCTTCAGCAGCTGCGACTTATCGCTCTTTACCAGAAAGATGGCAGAGCCTCCTAAAAAGGCGCTAAAGAATAAAATAAACAGCTTCCAGACTTCCATTATACTTGCGGTTGTATTTTTTTGTAGATAAAAGATGTTGCGATACCGATGGAACTGCCCAATATTGCGCCTGCCATGGTATCAATCGGGTAATGTACCCCAACATAGATTTGTGAAAAAGAAATGATAAAGGCCCAGATCAATGCGATGGGCAAAATAGGTTTCCATTTGTCGTAAAAGACAAAGATGAGAAAGAGGGCGATGGCAAAATGGTTGGTGGCATGCGCAGAAGGAAAGCTATAACCGCTTCCGCAGGGCACGCGGCGGATCAGTTCATCTGCCAG
Source organism: Pedobacter steynii (assembly GCF_900103665.1). Taxonomy (GTDB): domain Bacteria; phylum Bacteroidota; class Bacteroidia; order Sphingobacteriales; family Sphingobacteriaceae; genus Pedobacter; species Pedobacter steynii. Next base: position 515,446 of record NZ_FNGY01000003.1, on the reverse strand, counting down.
ACTGAGGTCATTGCAGGGCCTGATGCGTGCAACCAGAGGTTTGATGACCCTGGAGGATAATAAATCGCCTATGGCTACTGTAAAAAGCAACATACCAATGATGTACCATCCTTTTTTCTTATACTCCTTTACGCAGAAGATGATGATAAAAAGATAGAGTGGCGCCCAGAAGTAACGGTTCCTCATTAAAGGGAGCAGCCAATCGAAAAATGGATTGGCGAGACCTCTGTGAATTTTAAGGAACAATTCGACATCAAACTGCTGCAGGCTTTCTATCATACTTTTTTGCAGATTAAGATCAGGCGGTCGGACTTCATCTCGTCAAATGGCTCCAGGCCATAGCTTCCGAAAGTCTCAGTGATCTGCAGGCCGCTCTTTAAAAACATTCTTTCAAAATCTTCCAGCTGGAAGGCCTGTACCCGCTCTTCAAAAGCAAAGGCTTTGTTCCTGTGTTCAAAGTTGATGTGTTTAATGATCTTTCCTTCCGACACAAATTTATGGAGATGGAATTCTATACCTTCTACAGTTTTCGTTTCCTGCTGCGTTAGGTTTTTAATGATTTTCTGGGTGTTGAAATAGTCGATAACCAAAGTTCCGTCCGCTTTTATTCCCTTTCTGAAGGATTTTAGCGCATTCACATGGTCTTTTTCCGTATCAAAATATCCGAAACTGGTAAACAGGTTCATGGCGATATCAAAATAATTGATGAAGGCCAGCTTACGCATGTCATGAACAAAGAAATGAAGGTGTTTTTGCTCGAACTGCTGCGCATATTTTATGCTTTGTTCTGAAAGGTCTATTCCGGTCACATCATAACCTTTTTTATTCAGGTAAATGGAATGACGCCCCCTGCCACAGGCAATGTCCAGAATCCTGGAGTCTGCTGCAGGTTTTAAATATGCTGAAAGGTTATCGATTAAGAATTCTGCCTCAGCGTCATTACGTTGACTATATAAAATATGGTAATAGGGGGAATTGAACCAATATTGAAACCATTTACGCTGCATAGAGCCCGAATTTTTGATGTTTAGGAAAAAGACAAAGATAGTATTTTCAAATGCAACAAAGAGGATTATTTAAACCTGATCTACAATTTTAATGATGTTAATTTTACGATTGAGGGCCTTAAAAATCAATCATTCTGTTCTTTTTTTGCTATTTTTGGAAAAAAAACCGAATAACTTGACACTAATAAAATCTATCTCTGGAATAAGAGGAACCATCGGTGGAATTGCCGGTAATGGTTTGACTCCTATTGATATCGTTAAATTTACGGCAGCTTACGGCTCCTGGATTATCAATAAAACGAACATTAAAAAAATTGTTGTCGGTCGTGACGCCAGGATCTCCGGAGAAATGGTGAACCACCTCGTGATTGGCACACTTCAGGGCTTGGGAATTGAAGTCGTTGACCTTGGCTTGTCGACTACACCAACGGTGGAAATCGCTGTTCCGCTTGAAAAAGCAGGAGGCGGGATCATCTTAACGGCAAGTCACAATCCTAAACAATGGAATGCTTTAAAATTACTCAATGAAAGAGGGGAATTCATCAGCGATGCGGATGGAAAAGAACTTTTAGACATCGCTGAAAAAGCAGAATTCAGCTTTGCAGATGTCGATGATCTGGGTAAGGTGACCAATAACGATACGTATTTACAGAAACATATAGATGCCGTTCTTGCGCTGCCACTGGTAGATGTAGAAGCGATCAGAGCAGCCAATTTTAAGATTGCTATTGATTGTGTAAACTCTACAGGCGGGATTTTTGTGCCAGCCTTATTAAAGGCACTGGGCGTTGAAACCGTTTATGAATTGTACTGTACCCCAGATGGTCATTTCCCTCACAACCCGGAACCATTGCCGGAAAACCTGACCGAAATTGCCAAGCTGGTAAAAGAGAAAAATGCAGATTTAGGAATTGTAGTGGACCCGGATGTAGACCGTTTGGCCTTTGTATGTGAAGATGGCGGAATGTTTGGTGAAGAATATACCTTGGTTGCAGTAGCGGATTATGTGATTAAAAATACCCCGGGAAATACGGTTTCTAACTTGTCTTCGACCAGAGCATTGAGAGATGTGACGGAAAGAGCAGGAGGGGAGTATAACGCTTCTGCAGTTGGAGAGGTGAATGTAGTGAACCAAATGAAAGCAACCAATGCGGTGATTGGTGGTGAAGGTAATGGTGGAATCATCTATCCGGAATCTCATTATGGCCGTGATGCGCTGGTTGGAATCGGATTATTCCTGACGCACCTTGCGAAGTTTGGTAAGTCTGTTTCTCTTTTGAGAAGTAGCTATCCTGCTTATTACATTTCTAAGAATAAAATTACCTTAACTCCTGAAATGGACATTGATGCTTTATTGCTGAAGGTTCAGGAGAAATATAAAAACCAGCCTACCAGTACAATTGATGGGTTGAAAATAGAGTTTGATAAAGAATGGGTTCATTTGCGCAGGTCAAATACAGAACCGATTATTCGTATTTACAGTGAGGCTGGCAGCGAAACCGTTGCAGAGAACCTTGCTTCGAAAATCATATCAGATATTAAAGAAATTTTAAAATTGAACTAATGCAGACAAACAGGATCTATTTGGATAATGCGGCAACGACGCCTCTTGATGCAGAGGTGATCGCAGAGATGGTGAACGTGATGACTAATTATTACGGGAATCCATCTGCAATTCATGCTCAGGGCAGAGAGGTACGTACATTGGTGGAAAAAGCAAGAAAAACAGTTGCCGGTCTTTTAAATGCGACTCCTGCAGAGATCTTTTTTACCTCCGGAGGTACGGAAGCAGACAATACCGCGATTCGTTGTGGTATTGCCGCCTATAATATCAAACATGCCATCACTTCGAAAATTGAACACCATGCAGTAGAGCATACCCTGACGATGTTATTGAAGCAAGGGGTGATCGAAAAGCTGAGCTTTGTAAATATTGATGAAAAGGGAAATGTAGATTATGCACATCTGGAAGAATTGTTGAAAGACAATGAACGCAGTTTTGTGTCTCTGATGCATGCCAATAATGAACTGGGAACGCTAACAGATATTGAACGTGTAGGGGAGATCTGTGAGCAGTATGAAGCGATCTATCATTGTGATACCGTTCAGACCATGGGACATTACGTGCATGATGTAAGGAAATTAAAAGCGCATTTCATTGTTTGTGCGGCACATAAATTACATGGACCAAAAGGGGTAGGTTTCCTTTTTGTGAACCACAACATCAAGATCAGCCCACTGATCCATGGTGGTGCTCAGGAGCGTAATATGCGCGGTGGAACAGAAAATGTATATGGTATTATTGGTTTGGCGAAAGCTTTGGAAATGGCTTATTCAGAAATGGAAAGTCACCAGCAGCATATTCAGGAACTGAAAGACTACCTTAAAAACAGGCTGAGTACAGAAATTGCAGATCTAAATTTTAACGGAGAAACCGACGCGGATAAAAGTTTATATACCGTATTGAATGTTTCTTTCCCTGCGATGGACATGTCTGATATGTTGCTGTTTAACCTGGATATCAATGGCATCTCTGCTTCTGGTGGCAGCGCCTGTTCTTCCGGGTCCAACATTGGTTCACATGTACTGAATGGCATTAATGCCGATCCAAACCGACCTTCGGTGAGGTTCTCTTTCAGTAAGTACAATACTAAAGAAGAACTGGATATCGTGGTTGATAAAGTAAAACATATTGTAAGTCAAAACGTTACTGCATAAGGCAATATTTTTATGCAGTTTCAACGCATCACGTCGGTAAACGATCCGGCGCTGACTTTTATAAAGACCTTATATGAGGATGCCTTCCCTCCGCATGAGCGGAGGGACTGGGCAGCTCTTCTTCAGCTGGTTCCGGATACCAGAGAGATGCACCTTGATCTGGTGTATACTGCAGATCAAAACATTGGTTTGATCACCTGGTGGGAAATTGACGATTGTTTTTTTATCGAGCATTTTGCCATTGATGCTGCACTTCGCGGTCAGAATTATGGTGCACTTGTGCTGAACCACTATAAGGAACAGCTGCCGGGAACAATTATCCTGGAAGTGGAACATCCTGAAGATTCTTTTTCCATTAGAAGGATCGTTTTTTATGAAAGATTAGGTTATCATATCCTGTCTCTTCCTTACCGGCAGCCCGCTTACGGCAACCCGAAAGCATCTTTTCCATTTTTGTTGATGAGCAACAGGATGTTGTCCGATCAGGACGCCAGTCCGCTTGCCGAAAAGATCAAAAATAAAGTCTATCTGACGCCGGCTCGTTAAGTTGGTTTTAACACACATGATATCTTCTTTTTAACTGCCTGGAAACAGTGTCGGAAATCACTTGATTTATACTCCATATTTCCGCGTTGCTTACCCGCCTTTAACACGCTTCCAAGCGGGTCATCACCGAGTATAGACCGAGTTTAGACCTAGGTTAGAACCTGTATAGGTAAAACAGGAATTGGACTGAATATGATCCTGGTTTTTACCTTTTTGATGCTTAATTTCAAGACCTATCAACTCAATAAATAAAACGTTTTACTACCGACCGGGCTCTTTAACTAAAATGTTATACTTTTTATTTAGTTATTCCATAAAAATCTATTACTTTAGAGCTTAGCTAAAACGTTTTTAGATAAAAATAGGTAGGAAATAACAGCAGAAGAATCCGACTGTGACGACATTGGAATTCCGCTTTGTGCCGATTTCGTACAGGAGAAGCAAGATTTTAAACCAAATAGTATAATTTTAATTATTCAAGACCACAATGATGAAACGATACCTAACCGCATTATTAATTGCAGGCTGCTCTTCGGCGTTTGCGCAAACAGTTGGCAAACTGAGCGATCCTGTAGAATGGATCAATCCATTAATGGGAACAGCCAGCAAGCCTTCTATGTCTAACGGAAATACCTATCCCACCATTGCTTTACCATGGGGGATGAATTTCTGGACTCCTCAGACCGGTAAAATGGGCGACGGCTGGGCATATACTTACGATGCCGATAAAATCCGTGGGTTTAAGCAAACCCATCAGCCATCTCCATGGATGAATGATTACGGGCAATTCTCTATCATGCCGGTAACTGGAAAAAAGAAGTTTGAGCAGGACGATCGCGCCAGCTGGTATTCCCATAAAGCAGAAGTTGCAAAACCTTATTATTATAGCGTTTACCTTGCAGATGCAGATGTGACAACGGAGATTACACCAACCGAAAGAGCGGCTCAGTTCAGGTTCACTTTTCCAAAATCCGACAGCTCTTTTGTGGTATTGGATGCTTTCGATAAAGGGTCCTACATTAAGATCTTCCCTAAGGAAAGAAAAATCATTGGTTATACCACCAGACATAGTCATAAGTTAACTCCGGAGAACTTCAAAAATTATTTTGTAGCGTATTTTGACAAGGACTTCAGCTCGGCAAATGCCTGGAAAGGGAAAGAACTGCTAAAGGATGAGCTGGAAATCAAAGCAGATCATTCCGGTGCTATTGTCGGATTTAAAACGGCAAAAGGAGAAAAGGTGACCATGAAAGTGGCTTCCTCTTTCATCAGCTTTGAGCAGGCAGAACTGAACTTAAAGCGAGAGCTGGCGAATGATTCTTTCGATGCCACTAAAGCAAAAGCAAAAGCTGTCTGGAATAAAACACTGAGCAGGGTAGCTGTTGAAGGTGGAACAGTAGACCAGACCAGAACCTTTTACTCCAGCTTTTACCGGACTTTATTCTTTCCAAATAAGCTATATGAATTGGATGCCAGCAATAAGATTGTACACTGGAGTCCTTATAATGGAAAGATTTTACCGGGTTATATGTTTGCCGGAACAGGATTCTGGGATACTTTCAGGGCATTATATCCCTTCCTGAATCTGGTATATCCTTCGATCAATAAAGAAATGCAGGAAGGACTGATCAATGACTATAAAGAAGGAGGATGGTTACCGGAATGGTCGAGCCCGGGATATGCAAATGTAATGGTTGGAAACAACTCTGCTTCTGTGGTGGCTGATGCTTATATTAAAGGCCTTCGCGGTTACGACATCAATACCTTGTATGATGCATTGACGCATGGTGCCAATAATGAAGGTCCTTTAGAGGCTGTAGGAAGAGCAGGGGTGAAGTATTACAATGAATTGGGATATGTTCCCTATGATGTGAAAATCAATGAGAATGCAGCGCGTACTTTAGAATATGCTTACGATGACTTTACCATTTATCAATTGGGTAAAGCATTGAAAAAGCCAAAGGCGGAGCTTGACCTATATGCAAAACGCAGTATGAACTATAAAAACCTGTTCGATCCTTCGACTGGATTGATGAGGGGTAAAAATAAAGATGGTTCATTTCAGTCGCCGTTTAATCCTTTTAAATGGGGTGATGCATTTACAGAAGGAAACAGCTGGCATTATTCCTGGTCCGTATTTCAGGACATCGACGGATTATCGAAGTTGATGGGCGGTAAAGAAAAGTTTGTCAGCAAACTCGATTCTGTGTTTAGCCTGCCTCCGGTATATGACGAAAGCTATTATGGAAGTGTGATCCATGAAATCCGCGAAATGCAGATTGCCAATATGGGGCAGTATGCACATGGTAACCAACCGATCCAGCACATGATCTATCTTTATAATTATGCCGGAGCACCATGGAAAACGCAATATTGGGTAAGAGAAACGATGGACCGCATGTATAAAGCGACACCTGATGGCTATTGTGGAGATGAAGATAACGGGCAGACTTCTGCATGGTATATTTTCTCTGCGATGGGCTTTTATCCGGTAACTCCTGCAACAGATCAGTATGTACTTGGTGCACCTTTATTTAAAAAGGTAACGTTGAACCTGGAAAACGGCAAAACGGTAACGATCAATGCCGCCAATAACAGTGCAGACAATAAGTATGTTCAGGGCCTTAAATACAATGGTACTGCTTATCCTAAAAACTGGTTGAGCCATTCAGAGCTAACTAAAGGAGCAACTTTAGACTTTAACATGTCTGCGACGCCGAATAAACAAAGAGGAACTAAGGAAACCGATTTCCCTTACTCTTTCTCTACTGATCCGAATAAATAACGGAAATAAAGGGTATAAAAAAAGAGAGGCCGTATCATAAACTATTGATACGGCCTCTCTTTTTTAGTAGAATTTTATTAGTTGTTGAGCATTTTAAGGAAGGCGGCTAACTTAGCTTTCATCGCCCTGCGGTCAACAATAAAATCAAGGAAACCATGTTCCTGCACAAATTCTGCAGTTTGAAATCCTTTAGGAAGATCTTTCTTAATCGTCTCTTTAATTACCCTTGGGCCTGCAAAACCGATTAATGCACCAGGCTCAGCAATATTAATATCGCCCAGCATCGCATATGAAGCGGTTACACCACCTGTTGTCGGATCTGTGAGTAAAGAGATGTAAGGGATTTTTGCCTGGCTTAACAGGGCTAATTTAGCCGAAGTTTTAGCCATTTGCATTAAAGAGAATGCGGCTTCCATCATTCGGGCACCTCCGGATTTGGAGATCATCAGGAATGGAATTTTATGTTTGATGGAATAATCAATAGAACGGGCGATTTTTTCACCTACTACTGATCCCATCGATCCGCCAATGAAATTGAAGTCCATACAGGCAATGACCAGGTCCTGACCTTCGATTTTGCCATGTGCAGCTCTGATGGCATCTTTTAAGCCGGTCTTAGCCTGACTTTCTACCAATCGGTCTACATAAGGTTTACTGTCTGTAAAGTTCAATGGGTCACCTGAAGTCAGGTTCGGGAAAAGCTCTGTGAACTCATCATTATCAAATAATACCTGAAAATATTCTTTTGATCCTACCCTTAAATGAAAATCACAATATTGGCAAACGTATTTATTTTCAACCAGATCGGCACTGTGGAGTGCTTTTTTACAATTAGGACACTTGTTCCATAAACCGTCTGGCGCTTCTTTTTTTTCTTCTGTCAGTGTACTGATACCTTTTTTTTCTCTCTTAAACCAAGCCATGTTATTTGTTGAAAAATGCGAGTACAAAGAAACAAAAAAAAATTAGAACGGAAGCCCTAGTTTCTAACTGCCTCATACTTTATGATGAGGCAGTTAAGAAACAGGTGTTTACCAACCGAATATTTGTTTCAGATTTGGATTTAAAAGTACTTGTTGTTGTGGAACAGGGCGGTAATAATACTTAGGCTCCTCAAAGTTACGGGGTACGGATTCGGTCACAATAAGGCCTCCTGCAGTTCCGTTTTTCAGGTAAACTGTAGCATCGGTGCCGATTGCCCCGGTACGGTAATACATGAGTTTTACGCCTAAAGAATTGGATTCTTTTTTATCTTCTGCAGGAACGGTCATGGAGCGGTCTATCAAAATGATGTCTTCTATACCATCTCCGGTCAGGTCATATTTGCCTAAACCCTGGAAGTACATGCCCTCCGGACTTTTGGCCAACAGTTTCCCTGCTTTCCAGCGCATGATGTCGTCATATCTGGTGTTTTCAAAAGCAAACTCTATTCTGCGTTCTCTTCTGATTTCCAGAATGACCCCAACATTTGAGTTTACATTTTGAAACTGTTGTATCATCAATGGATCCGGGTTCGCATTTGCTGCGCCCATATTGAGGTTGGGCTGTCCGGCTCTTTTTCTAAGCAGGTTGACCGATTGATCCAGCTGAGCCTGGTTTAATGTGCCGAGCTCGGCCAATGCTTCCGCATAAGTCAGCAATACTTCTGCATAGCGGTAAACCGGGAAATCTACGCCATTCAGAATGCTTTGGTCGATGCTGTTTACATAGCCTTTCAATTGATGATAACCAGTGAAGTTTTTATTTAAACTCTGGATATAAGGTTTCGTATCCGGAACCCTGATCCATCCGGGATAAGCCATGGTTTGCATCAGGCGGGCATCGCGGTTTTCGAATTCTTTGACAAAGCTGATTTTATTATAATCAGGAAGGTCAGTGAAGCGGCTGCCATCCTTCATCAGGTAACTTTGAATCAGGTCTTTTGCCGGTGCCTGTTCATAATCACCAAAAACGACACCGTTGACGTTTTGGCTTCTGTTTTTGCTCATGTCAAAAGCATTAACCAGAATGATTTCAGGGTTTGTACTCAGATCCGGACTTCCAAATAAAGCCGCATAATCCTGTTCCGGTTTATTCGTGTTATAGATGGAAAATTTATTGGAAGCCATGATTTCTCCGGCTACTCTTGCTGCAGTTTCAAGAAAAGTATTGGCGGTACTTTTTAGGTTGAGCTCATCATGGTATTTACGGTAAGTACCTTCGTAAAGTGCAGCACGGGCATACAGTGTTGCTACAGACCATTTTCCAGGTGTTCCGCTGAGCACTTTTTCCCTCGTGTTTTTGTAAGCGAAATCCAGGTCGGCCATTACGCTATCCATCACCAGGGCGCGGGAATCCCGTGCTTTGAGTAACTTGTCATCATCACCTGGATTCAGGGTGTTTGAATACCATGGGACATCTGAGAAGCGTTTCACCTTGTCCAGGTAAAATTCTGCCCGGTAATACCTGGCCAGTCCAACATAGTGATTTTTGACTTCAGCACTAACTTTGGCTTTATTGTAATTCTCCAAAAAGTAATTGATATTGCGCAACCTGCCCCAGGTCCATCCGCTGGTAATGTTTTGTGCGTTGGCATTTCCTCCCATGACGCTTTTTACTTCTACTGCGGCAGTGGTGGCCACATTATCGCTACTCTGGTCGTTCAGGTAGCTGTCCCGGTCTGGTTGCGAGAGTAGACCATTAACGTACAAAGAAAGGTCCTCTTCTGTATTAAAGAAGATATTGGGGGCAATTTGTGTTTGTGGAAAGCGATCCAGATCTCCTTTTTTGCAGGCCGTTAGACTGCCTATGAGAACGATGAATGCGATATATATATTTTTCTTCATGACTGATTTTTTAATAATAATGAATACCTGATGGTTAAAAGTCCAGATTCAGACCAACTGCATATTTTCTCTGGAAAGGGTATGCCCAGGCACTTGCACCCTGGTTTACTGCTTCCGGATCTACATATTTTTTGATGGCAGAGAATTCATAAAGATTTTCTCCGGATACATATACGCGAAGGCGACCAAGTTTAAGGCGTTTGGTGATCTGTGCCGGTAAGGTATAACCCATTGTTATATTTTTGATCCTTAGGTAAGCACCATTTAACAGGTATTTTGTTTGTGGGATATCTAAGCCCTGACCAGTGTTGGCATCTGCCAGCCAGGATTGCAATACCGGATATTCAGAATTAAGGTTTGCATCGGCCAGACCAGCGGCGATATAAGAAGCAGAGTGTTTTGCCCTTTGCTCCGGAGAATCAGCTGCGCCCCTGTAAAAGTTCAGGTTCCATGGATATACGTTGGCATAAGGCTGTTGGTAAGGTCCCCAGAAGAGGTAATGGTGCGGGTAAAAATCTCTTTTTAGTACACCCTGAAGGAATATCCCTAAGTCGAAACCATTCCAGTCCATATTCAGGTTCGCGCCAACCGTGTAACGGTCTGTGCTGTTACCGATAATTCTGAGGTCTTTAGGGTCGTTACTGCTCAGGCCTTTTTCTATCTTATGATCGCCGTTCAGGTCTTTGTATTTAGGCCAGCCAGGAACGATATCCAGGGCTCCCCATGGTACAATACTCTTTTGATTTAAAGCGGCGATTTCCTCTTTATTCTGAAATAAGCCATCATTTTCCAGGCCCCAGATCTCGCCTATGTATTGGTCTTCACGATAAGCAGAAAAGAGCTTCTGATTGTTTTTGAATTTGGTGATCTTGGCACGGGAATCGGCAAGGGTAAATTTGGTCTCGAAACTAAAAGGTTTGGATCCCAGGTCAAAACGGTCTCTGTAGGTTACCGAGAGCTCCCAGCCTTTTGTTCTTAAATCCGCCGCATTTTGTTTAGGCACAGCTGTTCCAAGGACTCCTGGCAATTCCTGAGCTGCAGTTAGCATTCCCCTGGTATCGCGAATGAAATAATCAAATGCAATGAGGAACTTGTCTTTAAACAATCCGATGTCTGTACCGATATTCAATGTGGATACCTTTTCCCAGGTATAGGTGTTTGGATCTACAGCCAGGGCCGGAGCATTGGTGATCACCTGTTGCTGCGATCCATTGATGAGGTATGGTGAAGCGCCTGTAGGTAAAGTCTGGATGTATCCGAAATCTCTCAGGTAAGCATCGGAAGAGGGGTTTTGATTTCCAAGATTACCATAAGAAGTACGGATCTTAAAGGTCGAAAGCACATTGGCAAGCGGTTGAAAGAACTCTTCCGCACTTGCGATCCATGCTCCGGAAACAGAAGGGAAGAATCCCCATCGTCTGGAAATGGGAAAGCGGGAGGAGCCATCATACCTTCCTGTTGCTTCTAAAATATAGCGGTCTTTAAAGGTATAATTTAAGCGGCCAAATGCACTCGTCGTTGCATAGGCTTCATAACCAGCCCCAACGCTCATTTCCCCGCTGGTCAGGCTGAGGTAAGGCAATGATGAAGATATCAGCCCTTGTCTTGAAGCATTAACCTTCGAGTATCGGTAATTTTCGCTGTTATAACCGGCCATGGCGCTGAAAAAGTGATCACCAATGGTTTTTTTGTAGGTCGTATATAAGTTGAATGCGTTAGTATACAGATAGCCATTGTTCTCTGTCACAAAACCATTTCCTCCAGACAGCCTCACATCATTCGGGCCATAGCCGATGTTGTATTTTTTGGAATCGAAATGGTATTTCCACAGTTCCCTTTTAAAGGAAGCATCACCATTTACTTGTAGATCGCCGTTCAAAAAGGTAGCAGTTGCGCTGGTGATGTTCTGGAATCCGATCATATTTTCCAGATTCTTGCCTCCATCTGTCAGACGTGCTGCAAGGTTACCTGCTCCTGTATTTGCCCAGGTTCCGTCGGGATTTTTAGCCACATCAGTAGGCCTTAAGTAGTAAAGATCGGTGAGGCCGGCATTCGGCAATGCCTTTTTTGTCTCGTAAATATTGAGGTTGTTGTCCAGTTTAAGCCAGTTTAACGGGGAGAAACCCAGTTTTGAACGAAGTCCGTATCTATCCCAGAAATCGTCGGTTAGCTTATTCAGACCATTCTCTCTGGTATAATCAGCGGAAAGGTAATAGCTTAATGGCTTCTCGTTGATGTTGACTCCACCTGAAAAGGCAAGAGAATGGTTTTGAGAGAAACTGGCTTTATTGAAGAAGTAGTCATACCAGTCGTTACTGCCCATATAAGCCCATTTTGTAGGATCTTTAGGGTCTATTCTGGTATCTGCTATAGATGGATTTTCAGACCTTTCCTTTGCCCAGCGGTAATGCTCATCTGAATAATTTACGTAATCCCAGGGGGTATTGTCCGTGGCTGTTTCCAAAACTCTCGAAAAAATATAAGGATCGGTTACCGGTTCAGGAAGGCGGGTAGGTTTTCCCCAGGAAGCATAGGTATTGTAGCTGATGGTTTGTTTTCCAATAGCACCTTGTTTTGTGGTGATCAGAATTACTCCGAAAGCTGCTCTGGCACCATAAATGGCTGCTGAAGCTGCATCTCTTAATACCGTAAATGAAGAGATATCCGAAGGATTTAAGCGGAGCATATCATCGGTGCTCGTCGCAGGAATTCCATCAATAACAACCAAAGGAGATCCTCCGTTGATGGAAGTATAGCCCCTGATGTTGATGACAGGAATAGTTCCCGGTGCGCCACCTCCATAAGTGATGTTCAGGCCCGGGCTCAATCCCTGAAGCGCCTGTACCACATTGGCTGAGGGACGGGATTCCAGTGCTTTACCTGATATCTGGTCTATGGCTCCTGCAATGTTTATCTTTTTCTTGCTTCCGAAACCAACCACGACTACTTCATTCAGTTTGCCGTAATCCGGGCTCAGGCTGATGTTGAGTTGCGTTTGGCCGCTAAGTTTTCTTTCTTCCTGTTTGTATCCAATGTAAGTAAAGAGGATAGTCGACCCGGAAGGGACCGTGTTGAGCACATAATTTCCGTTTGCATCGGTGCTCGCCCGGAGGGCAGTTCCTTTGACGCTGACATTGACCGAAGGAATCGGACCGTTGGTCTCTGCATCTTTAACTACACCCTTTAAAGTGATGGTCTGTGCAAAGCAGATGGTGCTGCTGAACAGGAGGCAGATCGTCCAAAATAATGGATACACCTTGTTCCTCCATTCCGGAGAAAATGGTAATTTTTTTTTCATAATAACATTAATATTAAGTTTGTTTGGTTAGAAATTTATCCCCTTCAAGGCGGCACTAAGTTCTTGTGCTCATGTTATTTCAATGTTAAGATCAAATTAATAATTTAATTGAACATTCATTCAATCTATTAAAATAAATTTGTGTGATAACATTACTTTTGAGTAGTTTGGCTTATCAGAACTATTTAACAGTATGGGCAGAAAAAGTCTTAAAGAAGAAAGACAGCGGGAAATTATAAAAGTGTTTTATAAGGTTGCCAAAAAAGAAGGGTATGAGAATACCTCAATCGCAAAGATTGCGAAGGTGATGGACATCAATCCAAGTCTTGTGATCCACTATTTTGAGACCAAGGAAGACCTGACTTACGCATTAATAGATTATATCCTGGAAAGGTATCTGCTGATTTTTACGGTAGAACAAAAGAAAGGGGGCACGATTTTGGACCTGCAGAAAACAATAGAAATGCTCTTTTCTAAAAAATGGAACCTCCTGTTTGATGACGGGCTTTTCTATACCTTTTATGCCCTGGCTTTCCGTGAGAAGAAGATCAAGGTAAAGTATAAAGCAATTCTCGATTCTCTTCGGTTTACGCTGGCCACGATCATTGACCAGTGCAATAAAGCAAATACGTTAAAGATTGCAGACCCGCAAGGTACTGCTGACTTGATTTTTGTATTGGTAGACGGTGCTTATTTTTACCTTTCTCTGGAGAGTGATAAGCAGGCTTATGGAGAACGGTTGGATTATTATAAGAATAAGGCCTATCAGATTTTAGGTATAGCCCCTGCTATTTCTTCGACGGATTCCGCTGATTCTTTAATTGGCGGCCAAGTGCATACAGACCTATAAACATCCAAAGCAGGTTCGCTACCGCATTTGGCAGATCGTTACTCTCTAATGCAATCGTGACCAGGCAAAGGCCACCAACAATGTTCAGTAATTGGAAAATCCGGGACTCTGCAGTGAGGACCTTAATGCTTAATAAGAAATAGCCCAAAGTACAGAATATGACTCCGAGCCAGCCAATGCAAGTGAATAAGGTCTGTAGCATAATAAGATGTGTCGGGTTAAAGTTATTAAATAAGTTTAGATTTTGTTGTCCTTAGATTTGGTCAGCGTGATATTTTTCATAACTTCGGCATATAAAAAATTATAAAAAATGAGTTTAAAAGGCTATAAAGGCGTAATTTACGGAGATGCCGTTCAGGAACTATTTGAACAGGCTAAAAAACATCAGTTTGCATTACCTGCAGTAAATGTTACCGGTACCAATACCATTAATGCGGTAATGGAAACGGCAAAGGCGGTTAATTCACCTGTTATGATTCAGCTGTCAAATGGCGGTGCTCAATTTTACGCAGGAAAGACATTGAATAATGATAACTTAAATGCCTGTGTATTGGGAGCGGTATCTGCTGCTAAACACGTTCATTTATTAGCAGAACATTATGGTGTTGCGGTCGTATTACATACGGATCATGCGGCTAAGAAATTATTGCCATGGATCGACGGATTGTTAGACCACGGAGAAAAATTCTTCGCGGAGCACGGTAAACCATTGTTCTCTTCTCATATGCTTGATTTATCTGAAGAGTCTATCGAAGAAAATATGGAGATCTCTGCTAAATATCTTGCCCGTATGGCAAAGATGGGGATGACCATTGAAATCGAACTTGGTGTAACAGGTGGTGAAGAAGATGGTGTAGACAACAGCGATGTAGATAGCTCTAAATTATATACTCAGCCTTCAGAAGTAGCTTATGCTTACGAAGAATTGAGTAAAGTAAGTGATAAATTTACTGTAGCTGCTGCTTTTGGTAATGTTCACGGAGTTTATAAACCAGGTAACGTAAAATTACAACCGGTAATTCTTAAAAACTCTCAGGACTTTATCAAAGAAAAATTCGGATTGACTGCTGAAAAACCTATCAATTTTGTATTCCATGGCGGATCAGGTTCTTCTCAGGAAGAAATCAGAGAAGCGATTTCTTATGGAGCAATCAAAATGAATATCGATACAGATATGCAATGGGCATTCTGGGAAGGTATCTTAGATTATTACACTGCTAATGAAGCTTATCTTCAAGGCCAGATCGGTAACCCTGATGGAGAAGATAAACCAAATAAGAAATATTATGATCCACGCGTATGGTTACGTAAAGGTGAAGAAGCTTTTGTTAAACGTTTAACTCAGGCTTTTGAAGACTTAAACTGTAAAGACGCAAGCGATAAACTATAAGTTTTATTGATGAGCTTAAAAAGCGCGCTGAATTTATTTTCAGTGCGCTTTTTTATGTGCCGTACTTACCTTAGAATGGTAATGGATCCGGTAAGGGTTTTTTGTCCGTCATGCAGATCGATCATATAGTAATAGGTTCCTACCGGGACGTTTACGCCTTTTCGTTTCCCATCCCAACTTTTCGGACCAGAAGATCCGGAACTGAAAATCCGTTCGCCATACCGGTTTACAATTTTAATCTCAGCCTCGGGATAAGATTCCAGGGCTGCAATATTCCAGACATCATTAATGCCGTCGCCGTTGGGGGTAATGGTATTCGGAATTTCCAGTTTCTTATATACTTTAATGGAGACATCGGAGCTTGCACCCGGGCAGCCCTTTTCAGACCAGACATTCAGGGTGTAAGTCATGTCTTGTGGCGGATTGGCTATAGGATTCAGTTTCGATGGATCATCCAGATAATTGGAAGGTGTCCAGAAATAGCGGACATGATCGCCGGAAATTTTACCATTCAGGGTGATGGATTGTCCCTCGATGATTGACCTGTTGCTCCCCGCATCAGCGACCGCTTTTTTATATACATTGACAATGACATAAACGGTGTTTTCACAGGCACCGTTGGAAACTGTGACGCCATATACGGTGGTTATGGTGGGTGAAGCAATCGGGTTGGCTACGTCTGTAGCTGATAATCCGGTTGATGGTGCCCATTTATAAGTGACTCCTCCGGAGGCCTGGAGTCCAATCGATGCACCTTCACAAATGTCGACAGACTGTTCATCGACAACGGCAATATTTGGCGGGAAAACTTCAACATTGATTTGTGCAACAGCCGAACAATCACCGGAAGTAACCGTTACCTGGTAAACTCCGGAATGTGACAAGGTGGCATTTTCAATGACCGGTGATCTGGCTGTTGAACTGTAATTATTGGGCCCGGTCCAGGAATATGTGCCTTCTGTGCCATTTAGTTCCAGGATAATTGCGTTTCCGATACAAACCCTTTGATGATCAGTTACCAGGGGTTTTGGCGTAGGGTTTACCTGAACTTTGACAATCGGAGAGGCGGTTCTGCATGCCGGAGAACTAAAGTTCGTTGCTTCAGCGGCCACCATACGATATTGGTAAGTGCCTGGCGGCAAAGATTGAGCAGGAATCGTCATTTGTGTGCTGGTCTCATTGCTAAGATCAACCCATCCACTGCCACTATCCCTTTGCCACAGGTATTGAAGGCTTGCAGATCCCGTTACCTGAGCGGAAATAGATATGGGGGTATTTTCATCTTCACAAATGGTTTTTTCTGTCTGGCTGGTGTTGTTTACTCCAGCAGTGATGGCGGGACCGCAGGCCCTGAAAGTGATATCATCTAAAGCCAGGTCGTTCCCGCTACCACCGGGTGCATTGTTAATGATCCTGATTTTGACCCTGTTCACATTAGCAGGTGTAGAGAATAAAAAACCATATTGTTTCCAGGTGGGGCTGGAACTTTCCGCAATATCACCGGTGCTATAGGTACTCAATACCTGGTTGTCCATGGCGAGGATGACAAAGGTCAGGTTGGGTTTTATCCCCGAAAATGCAAGCAGGTTGGATACCCAGGCGGCAAATTCATAAGTTGTATTTGGGCATAAGTCTGTAGCCACATCAGTTTCATAAAAAATGCCCGGGTTATAGCTGGCGTTGATCATCATCAGGTAACCGTCCGGATCGTTTGGGGTATGATTGGGTAGTAAATACCAGGCTCCACCACTATTTACACTTTTTTCAATGGTATAAGAGCCATCAGAAGGTTGTCCGGAGGCTACATAAGTATAACTTGTATTGCTGCCCAATGGAGGACCAAAAAAATTGCTGCCCCTTCCAAAATCAATATGAACTACCGGATCGCCAAGACTTCCCTGGCAGGTCTGTGAAAATGTTTTGGTAATGCAGCTGAGAAAACAGCATACAGTGACCGTAAGAATAGTTTTATTCATCTTTTGTTTCAGTTAGTCCCGATATAAATCAACGTTTTGCAGCGGTATTTTTGAGCTTGCAAAACAAAGATTACAGAGGTATCCCCCCTCTGAATTAAAGACATTCCTCTAATCTAAAAAGATGTTTTGTGTTAACCAAGTGTTTGAATGACAATGATTTGCTGATTGATTCATTATAATTATGTATTGAATATTTTAATGAATTTAATTTCAAAATTTTGTCATTAATCTTGTTTCCATTCCGGAACGATCCATCCATTAGATTTTTAGCATATTTGTATAAATCTGTTAAATATGGAAACACTGTTTGTAAATAAGGCAACGAATAAGGAAGAACTGGAAAAGGTATTCGCGATCAGAAAGACGGTCTTTGTAGAGGAACAAAATTGCCCGCCTGAACTGGAATGGGAGCATGAAGAAGAATCGGTTCATTTTCTTGCATTGATGGACAATCAACCTTGCGGCGCTTGTCGCTGGAGAAAAACAGAGAACGGTTATAAGCTGGAAAGGTTTGCGGTGTTGCAGGAATTCAGAGGGAAACGAATTGGGCAGGCATTGGTTGCCGCTGCGTTGTCCGACCTTCCTGAAGATGCGCATTATATTTATTTGAATGCGCAGTTAACGGCTATGCCTTTATATGCCCGGTTTGGCTTTGTAGCGGAAGGACCGCAGTTTGAAGAAGCGGGAATTCAACATTTTAAAATGGTTAAAAAAGGGTAGAAGCCGGAAGGATCTACCCTGGAATGATATTACAGGAAAATTTTTGAGGAGAGCTGTACTGCAGCTTTCCATTTTTCCATATTCAGGTTTAGTTTTTCTCCTTTGCTTTCCAGGAACCAGATCAGGTCTTCTGTGGCCAGGTTTCCTGTCAGGTCATCAGTAGCCATCGGACAGCCTCCAAAGCCTTTTAATGCACTGTCAAAGCGTAAGCAGCCACTTTCATAGGCAGCCTCTATTTTTTCAATTCTTGTTTCCGGAGTACTGTGTAAATGGACGCCTACTTCTATCTGGGGGAATTTTGCAATCAGTCCGGGTAAGATTGCTTTTATCTTTTCGGGAGAGGATACGCCGGTGGTATCAGACAATGATAAAATCTTAACCCCGTTTTCTGCGAGTATGCCTGCCCAGTTTTCTACGATTTCCTCGTTCCATTCATCTCCGTAAGGATTTCCGAAACCCATAGATAAATAAACCACTGCAGTTTTATCATTTTGGTCACAAAGTTCCAGCATTTGTTTTACCGTATCCAGTGAGGCCGCAATCGTGGAATTGGTGTTGCGCATTTGGAAGGTCTCAGAGATCGAAAAAGGAAAACCGAGGTAACTGATCTCTTTATATTTCACAGCCTCTTCTACACCCCTTAAATTGGCTACAATGGCTAACAGTTTAGACTTTGACTGGCTCAGGTCCAGTTTGGAGAGTACTTCGGCCGTATCCTTGAGTTGAGGGATGGCTTTTGGAGAAACAAAACTGCCAAAATCGATGGTGTCAAAGCCCACTTGTAATAGTAAATTGATGTATTCCGCTTTCAGGTCGGTATCAATGAAGTGGTGGATACCCTGCATGGCATCCCTTGGGCATTCTATTAATTTAATCGATTTTTGCTGGTTCATGTTGTTCTTTCTTGTGGTATGGGCGAATGATTAATCGGGTTCCGCGGTCGTAACTAAAATAACTCCAGACCCAGTTTACAAAAACCACGAGTTTATTTCTGAAGCCTACGAGCGTCATCAAATGTACAAACATCCAGGTAAACCATGCGAATACCCCCTGAAATCTAATCTTATGAAGGTCAACTACTGCGCGGTTTCTTCCAACGGTTGCCATCGCTCCTTTGTCAAAATACTTAAAGTTTTCTGTGGGTTTCTTTTCTATGATGTTCAACAGATTTTTTGCCAGTAGTTTTCCTTGCTGGATTGCGGCAGGGGCTACGCCAGGATGTCCGTTCGGAAATTCTTCCGTGATCATTGCTGCTACATCGCCTATGGCATAAATGTTTTCATAGTGTTCTACTTTGTTGATCTCATTTACTTTCAGCCGGTTTCCCCTAACTACTGCATCCCCGCTTAGGCCCTCTAAAACGACGCCTTTAACTCCGGCAGACCAGATGACATTTGAGGAAGGTATTTTCTGCCCATCAGCAAGTGACAACTCCTTTCCGTTAAAAGACTGAACTCTGGACTCTGTCATAATTTTGACGCCGAGTTCTGTCAGAAAATCGTGGGCTTTCTTTTGAGCCTGAGGCGACATCGCACCTAATAATTCGGGAGATCCTTCAATCAGGTAAATGTGAACTTTATTGATATCCAGTTCCGGATAATCACTTTTTAGCACATGTTTTTTTAATTCAGCAATCGCACCCGCGGTCTCCACGCCCGTTGGGCCGCCACCCACCACTACAAAGCTAAGCAGCTCATTTGCGGTAAGGGCATCCGGGGCAATTTGTGCCGCTTCTAAATTCTGCAAAATCAGACTTCTCAGGTTTAATGCTTCAGGGATAGATTTCATCGGCATTGCATTGTCTTCGATCTCGGTGTTTCCGAAGAAATTGCTGGTAGAGCCTGTGGCAAGGACCAGATGGTCGTAATCAATGGTGCCTATGGAGGTTGCTATATAGTTGTTTTCCGGGCTTACCTTTTTTACTTCAGCTACGCGGAAGGTCAGGTTCTTTTGACCTTTAAAAATCTTTCTGAGTGGGAATGCAATGGAGTCTGCTTCGAGGCCACCGGTAGCCACCTGGTAGAGTAGGGGCTGGAAAGTATGGTAGTTGTGTTTGTCTACCATGATGATTTCAATATCCTTGTTTCTTAATTTTTTTGCCAGTTCTATACCTCCAAATCCTCCGCCTACAATTACTATTCTGGTTTTGTTGCCTTTTGGAAAATGTTGCTCCATAATGATCTGTTTTCGTAAAGATACATAACAATCAAAAAGGTGTCCAAAAAGAATAATCTTTGCTTAAATAATGTCAAAATTGTAAGGATAAGAATTGTGATGGAAAAATTTGTTCTTTACTGTTAGTCTGATTTGATAATAAAAGAGTATAAAATTAATTATTTAACATTTGGTGGGTTGCGAGTGTCATATATGTTTCATACATTTCACTCATAAATGAATTGTTTTTAATAAGCTCGTCAATTCTTACATATGCTCTCAAAAAAAATACCCTCTTGTTATACGTATCGTGGGATGATTTTCATCTCTATCACTTCCTGTGTATTCTTGTATTGTGTTGTTTTTAAGTTTTTTGCGGTATTTTTTTGTGTGCTATGTCAACAGAAGCTTCGGTTTTTCTGCAGATTTCAATGTCTTTTTAATTTGGTTAACTTCACTGATAAGATGAATTAGTCTTTGTCATTAGTGGAAATTTTAGAGTAAAATAACACCAGGTAACAAATAAATTAATAATATAATAATGAATAAGAATTTCAAAAATGGAATAAATGTATTTACGGTGTCTTATGTATTCGTGGTATTGCTGCTGTTGTTTCTGCTTTTTAAACAGATTTCAGGAGGGAACAAAATTGCTTATATCGATTCAATGAAGATTTACAATGATTATAAGGGAATAAAAGAGGCAAAGGTCGAGTTTGAGAAAAAAGTAGAATTATATAAAAGTCGGACAGATACGTTGTCTGCAAGAGTAAAGATTGATATGATGAAAATTGATCAAAATAGAAATGACAAAGCAAGATATAAACAGCTTGTGGATTCGGTTCGGTTTCATAAGCGTCAGTTGTCCGATTATCAATCTTCTATGATGGAGTCCCTGAAGCAGGAAGAAAGTAAGTTGACTCAAAAAGCGATGATCAAATTGAATGAATTTCTGAAAGAATATGGAAATAAAAATGGGTATGATATGATCCTTATTGCGAATCCATCGGGCACCATTGCTTTTTCTAAAGAGAAATTTGACATCACCGATCAGGTATTAAAAGCAGCCAATGAGAAACTATAGTCAACAGCTTTTATTGTTCCTGATTTCTGCTGTTTGTTTTTCCTGTACCAACAAGGAATTGACGAGGAAAGAATTACTTTCTTATGTGCAAAATGAAGATCATGGCCTTAAAAAAGTGATTGATGGTAAAGACGGTTTTAAAATAGAAGCTTACGTTTTAAAGAAAGAACTACTTCTGAATTATGTTAACCGTAAAAAATCATCTTTTGACGGGGACTCTCTAAGTTATTTTATGCTTTCTTTTAGTAATAAGGGTAGGGAAGCCCTGGGTCAAACTGTAGATTTCGACAGGTACGCACAATTAGTGAGTAACCTTTCTTTTAATGCAAAGCAATACTGTGTTTTGACCAGTAGAGGGGACACTGCCGATTTGGTCAATAGCTATTTTATGAATACTTATGGAACTGGCGCCTCAAATAATCTGTTGATTGTTTTTAAGAAGATGGAAAAATATAGCGATTTAGAATTGATTGTTTCTGAGATCGGATTTGGCGAAGGAGATAAGAAATTTCTTTTTAAGAAGCGTGATATTGAAAGATTTAATAGTATAAAAGTTACCGATTAATCGAATGAAAATGTTCAGAAGCTCTATTTTAAAAAAAACGGTCGCAGTTACGTTGCTGTTCTGTTTCCTCAATAATATTCTGGTTCCCGGGATTGCATTTGCTTTGACCTCAGGACCTGAAAATCCGAATGCGACAAGTTTTGAGCCGGTAGATACCACTGATATGGTGAATTTATTTAGTGGAGATTTAGCGTACAACATTCCGCTTCTCGACATTCCCGGACCAGAAGGGGGATATCCATTGTCTTTATCTTATCATGCAGGAATTATGCCCGGAGAAGAAGCTTCCTGGGTCGGATTAGGGTGGGGTTTAAACCCAGGAGCGATAAACAGAACGGTTAATGGATTTCCTGATGATTTCAACGGAGAGCAAAATGTGGTCAGGGATTATTGGGCCGGTGGCGAAAGAACCACCACGTCTGTTGGCGTAAATGTAGGGATTATTGGAGCATTATCTGCGGAAATTGGTTTGACAGTATCACATGACACCTTCCTGGGAACCGGGATTGGAGGTTTTGTTGGGTTATCCGCTGGATTTAACCTTGTTCCGGGAGTAGGAGCTTCTGCATCTATTGGTCTTTCTGTAGATCCCTTCGGAGGAACCTCTATTACCGGTGGGCTGGGCGTTGGAGTAAAACTTGCCGGAGCGAATGGAATAAATTTAAATGGTGGGATTGGGCTAGGTTTTTCTGCGAATTCAAAAGGAATATCTGTAGGGATGGGAGCGGATATAAGTGCTTCGTTAAGTAGAGGAAAACAGTATGAGAACTCAGCGTTTGGGGATATGTCAACATCTTTATTGGGTGCTTCCCTTGGTTCTGGAGGAGGAGGAGTTAGCCTTTCTGCTATCGGTGGATATAGCAGTGTAGAAAATGTGAATGCAGGAAGAATTCAAACTAAAACAAGAGGCTGGGGAATCACGATACCAGTGTGGTTTGGAATTTCGATCTCTTTAAAACGTAATTATGTTCGGTACTGGTCGGATGAAACGGCTTCAGTTCCTACATATGGAACACTCAATTATCCTGCGACAAAAGGAGAAGCACCTTATCGTTCAGAGTTTGATACTTATTATCTGGCTGATATCAATGACCCGAATTATAGTCTTTTAGCGAAAAATGATCCAATAAAGTCAAATGGAGGTACCTTTCCTGACTACGATGTTTATTCCGTTTTGGGGCAGGGGATTGGGGGGTATATCAGACCTTATGGCTATCAGTTGGATGTGGTAGGAAAAGGAAAGCATGCCTGGAGAGGGAATACAACCAATAGAGGTACTGTAAGTTCTTATACCGAGATGGTGGAAGTATGGGATTCCTATGAGGAACGATATTATTGGGAAGAACAGACATTTGAGGTTTATCACACGAATAACCCTTCTAAGCTAAATTTTCGGTTTGTTAATGATTTCTCTAATTCTTACACTCAACAAGACACTGATTTCAGTGGAAATGTTATGAATTTTGATTTGACCCCTAAGTATGGAAACAACGATGGTAATTACGGATATGATCCAGCATCTGAACGGTTAGCTTCTTCAAGAAATATTGAATATTTTTCTAATGATGAAATTAAAAACGGATCGGCAAAGCTTAAGGGATTCATAAATACTGCCGCTGTTGGCTTCGATCGGGCAAGAAATCCAAATGGTAGTTCTATTTCATCTGCAGATAAAAGAATTGGCGGATTTATGGTTACCAATGAAAGTGGAGTCACTTATCATTACGCACTACCTGTTTATGCATACGATGAGTCTACAAGAACGGAGAATATATCGGGTGTGAATACCTATAATTTACAATCACGGGCAAATCCCTATGCAACCAGTTGGCTCCTCACTGCTGTGACAGGACCTGATTATGTTGATATTAACAGTAATGGCTTGACAGATCAGGGAGACTGGGGTTATTGGGTTAGTTTCGAGTATGGAAAATGGTCTCAGAACTATACTTGGCGGAATCCTGGATTAGGGTTTAAAAAAGATTTAGATGCCCGGTTTAAGTACCATTCCTCTGGAAAAAAGGAATTATATTATTTGGATGCGGTTGTCACACCGAGCCATACTGCTCTTTTTGAAAAAGAGATCAGGGCAGATGGTAAGGGAACGGGAGTCGGTGGAGCATATACACCTTATGACGGTCTTCCAACTTCTGAACTTCGGTTAAATAATATACTTCTTTTCACGAACAGCTCCATGAATAGAAGCCTGGCTGATATTCGTTCGTCTTCCGGAAGGTACAATAAATCGACTGCCCATTTAGGCTATAATGTTGTGGATAAGTATGATATTGAGGAACTCCCCGATATGAATGGACAAATTTTAAGAAAAATAAATTTCGGATATGATTACAGTCTTTGTCCAAAGACACCAAATAGCTTTGATGAAAATGGATCCATATATGAGGAGCCTAATGTGAATACAATTCCTTACCCGAGGTTAGGTAAACTTACCTTGAATAGCCTGACTTTTTTGGGTAAAGGTGGGGAAGCAAGTGTTCCACCAATGGAGTTTGATTATGATATTCCCACCGACTTAATAAAAAGCTCAAATAAAGTGGTTTTTAACGGTAAAAAGGCCAATTCAAGTATTTTTAAGTTCAGTATTTCAAATGTTCTTAAGGATTCTAATGAAGATTTTAAACCCGGAGATATCATTAAGTTTAGTTTTAATGGGGCCTTGTTTTATGGGTTGATTAAGCAAGCTGATGACTTGCCTTTTGGAGCGGCGAACTTTACAAAAAACATGGAGGTGAAATTTCTAGATTTGGACCCACCGATAGTGGCCAGCAGTGATCAATATTCATGGACTACAACTAAAAACCCTCCCTATAATTCGGATAATTATGACATGTGGGGTATGTTTAAGGCTGATTATCAATTTTTTGTTGGTAATGAGAATCTTTCCCGTCTGCCTTCAAAAGCCTCTTCTCAATCGGCGGATGTTTGGTCTTTAAGGAGGATTCATCATGCCTTAGGTATGACTACTGATATTGTTTATGAATCCGATACGTATAGTCGTGTTGCACTGTATAGAAATGCTTCAATACAGGTTTCCGGAGTAGAGAAAATAAATGATACGTTTTTTAGAGCGGTTTCGACCGGTGACTTTGGAATTGACTTGCGAGATTTTATAAAACCTGGGGATAAGGTGCAGTTAAGCCTTACCGGGACTTCTCAATACGATGAATATGGTGATAATGGATTGGAAACGAGATATGTAGATGTGACTGCGTCTTCAGGAGAACAGCCAACTTTAATCGTAACAGAGGTGGGAGAAAATTTTGTCATTATAAATGATGCGGCTTTTTGCAGTGAATTGTTTCCGGTCCAATCGGGTTCTAGTTTTACCTCTTTTCATGAAGGAAATATGTCTGCAGGTGGAATTGGAAATAACTTAGGGGGCGGCTTACGGGTAAAAAGTGTGATCAATAATGAACCAATTACTGGAGTCAGTATGGCTATAAATTATAATTATAATTTGCCTCACAATATACAACTCAGCTCGGGAACGACTGCTTATGAGCCTTTGGGAGTTGATCTTAATGTTAGAATTGGAAATAATCCGGCCTATCAGAAAACTTTGCTGAAATCCTTTTCGAAACTATTGGGGGTGGCAAGGGATATTCCGGCTCCGGGTGTGATGTACGAGTTTGTATCTGTGACTTCTGAGCGTACATCTGACGGTCAGAAAGTTCAGCAAATCGGTAAATCACAGTATCAATTTGAAATTTTTAACGAAGGGATGATTGGCCTGAAAAAACTGAACCAGCAAGCTGATAATTATAAAGAATATTCTAAGATTACGCTGAAAAACTATACCAGTCGTATTGGTAATCTTCGTCGGATAATAAAATATGATGGAGATGGAAGTAAGCTAAGCGAAACGATTAATCACTATTTACACGATGAGCAATTAGGTAATTCAGCACGATCTAATGAAGATGAATATGGAACACTGTTGGCAAAATATAACAATCAGGGATTGGTTATGGAACGCATTGCTGAAGGTCGTTATAATGATGGAAAAAGCAGACTTGTAATGACTACGCGCGCAACATTTCCGACTGTTGCTACAGGGACAACCTCGATAGATTATAAAACGGGCATACAATCGGGTAGCCAGACATTAGCTTATGATTTTTATTCCGGTCAACCAATAAAAACCTTGACAATTGATGGGATGGGGAATCGTTTCGTCTCGGAAAAGAAATCAGCTTATAGAATTTATCCGGAGATGGGGTTGAAGTTTAACAATTCAAAAAATGCAAATATGCTGATTCAGATTGCTGAAGAGCTTGTGTTTAAAGTAGATCAGAACAACAATCCGATTGGTGTTATGTCTGCTTCGGCAAATACCTGGAGTAATCAGTTAACGATGCTCAATGACGAAGAAAATAAAATAAATACGAAAGACGCACATAGTAGTCAGCCTAATATCTGGAGGAAGCATCAGGCTTATCAGTGGATGCCTCAGACAAGGGGAGGTGCAATGACCAGCCTTAATGATTTTGCCTCTATATTTAATGGAGGAGCCAATCTACCTGGATGGAGCTTGACATCAGAAATTACGCTCTATAATAGATATTCAAGTGCTCTGGAACTGAAGGATATAAACAATCATTATGCGGCAACAAGAATGGGGTATAACCAATCCAAAGTTGTGGCAACTGCAAGCGCCTCCAGGTATTATGAAATGAATTATTCTGGGTTTGAAGACGGGGAGATCAAGGGCACACGTCTGGCAAGAGAATTTTCATTGGGAGGGGCTGTTGTTGTATCGAACTTGAGTCACACAGGAAATAAATCGGCAAGATTAAGTCCGGGTAAGAGTGGTGTTTCCTATACTGTAAATGGCGGTAATTTAAAGCCGGGAAGAAGTTATTCGGCTTCAGTTTGGATGAAGAATACCGGTGATCCATTAAGTTCGAATCTGTATTATCGTATTAATGGTGGGACATTAAATTACGGAATTGTAGACGCTAAAAAGAAAGCTGGAGAATGGTATCAGGTGAATCTGCAAATTCCGGGAAATTTAGTAACAGCCAATGTCAGTCTGGAAATAGGTTGTATTAATAATGGTACTGGCGAATCTTATTTTGATGACCTAAGGTTCAAACCAATTAATGCCAGCATGAATGCTTATGTATACAACAACAATACAGGTGAACTGGATTATACGTTGGACAACAATAACATCTTTACCAAATTTCTATATGATAGTCAGGGAAGATTAACAAAAACTTATCGGGAGACTTTTGGATATGGTGTAAAACTCATTACGGAGAGCACTTATAATTATGCTAAGTCTCTGAAAGCAATCTGGCAATTTACCAGTAATATGCGCTGTCAGTCTGTAAATTCTGCTTTTACCGGGCTAAGGGAGAGAGAGCAGATGGATACCAATCCATTGAGTTCAAGCTACCAGCAATATAGATGGGTTGTCATAGGCAGCGCTTCAGAATGTGGTGCTAATCCTACAAATTGTGTTGGAATGGATAGAAAATATGTGAATGGCCAATGTGAAATTGGTACGAAGGAGTTTGTCCGCTCAGAGTATCATCAAAATCAAGGGTACTACTGCTTCTTTGTTTATAAGTTTACTGATGGGACCAGCAGTTCCGACTTTTTTGAAGTGAGTCTATATGGATGTGAATATTAATTCGTTCTCAATATGAAATGTATTAAATTATTATCAACGACCTGTTTATCTATACTCCTGCTTTCTGCAAATGCTCAGGAGGTGATCAAGAGTGCTGCTCCGGTAGTACTGCCTGTACAATCAGGAGGTTCAAAAATAATCAGAGCTGGTCAATCCCTTCGCGTAACCAGTAATAAGTCAGTTACACTTTTGCCAGGTTTCCATTCGGAGAGTGGTTCTGATGTGATTATTAAGATTGAAACGGGAAATATCTATCCTGTGCCTCCGAATATAGCCAGTGCTAATCAGGAGCTTAATTGGGTCATTAGCCGTAGTTTTAACCTTAATGGTGATACGATTGCTGAAAGCAAAACCTTTTTTGATTTAAGCGGTGTTCAACTCCAAAGCCAAAGTAAGAGTTTTAGCACAAAACATGTGTTAGGATCACAAGCAATTTATGATCGTTTTGGTCGCGCAGCCCTACAAACTTTAACTGCCCCAATAAATAGTAGTGGCTTTAATTACAAACCTGATTTCGTGAAAAATTCTTCAGGAGAAAGGTATAATGTAAATAATTTTGATACAGATGTTAAGTTAAATAATCCCGACCCTGTTGCTGCAATACAGGAAGGAACCTTAGGGTGGTATTACAGCAATAATAATTCATGGGATAATTATGTACCCATTACTTCGTACCCTTATTCAAGAGAAGACTATTTTAAGGATGGTAGTGGAGAGTCATCCAGAAGTGCGGGGCCAGGTGAATTATTGCGAATGGGAAGTGGCCATGAGAGTTATGGGAGCAGTTTTGCTGTTCTGCAGCAACTCAATAATTATATGAGCATTCGGAATAAGTTTTTTAATGAGACAGATATGGGGGGAATTGGTCAGGTCGATATGACTGGTGTAGCTGCTGAAAGTATTGGCCGGGATCCACAAGGTAATTGGGGAATTACGATAAGTAATAAAGATGGAAATCCTTTGATGACCGCGTTGCCGGGTAATTGGTTAACAGTAAATAATACAATTGACCTTACTTCTTATAAAGAACAGTTTACTTTGGATGGAAATACCGGAGATTATTTAAATGGCATCCGTATTAAAGGTTCTGGCAAACTGAAGGTTTACGACAATAATGTACTGGTATATAGTGGCGATGTTAAAGATTTTGTTCCCCCTGCTTTTATAAATTCTTCGCATATCTATCAATTAAAATCCAATCAAGTATTTAACGTTTCTTATGGTGTGGTTTATAGTAGCGGGACAGATTTAATCTGTAACGAATGCCCTTCCAAAATCAATACTTCTTTACCTCAGATAGGACAGGATTTCCACTATTTTGGTTTAGCTCAATCTGGAACTGTTGGAGTGGTAGGTGGAAGTATTGCATTGACAAATTTGGTCAGTAATACGATTGTAACAGACTATAATAATTTGCCGGCGGGGTTATATAAGGCTGTCGCAACCAGTGGAACTCCTCATATTAGTTATACTGCCGGGTATAGTGATATCAGCTATAATTTTTATAATATAAAAGGGGAACTTGTTGCGTCAATTGCCCCAAATGGTGTTCAGCAACTTATTTCAAATGGTATTTCGGCTTATGGCTCAAAAGAGCAGATACCGTTTATTAATTTTTCCACTTACGATAAGCAGGGACGACTCACTTCCTTAAAAACAACTGATGCAGGTGTTATGGAGCTTATTTATCGAAAAGATGGTAAAGTCAGGTTTAGCCAGAATGCTGAACAGAGAAAAAATGGGAGGTTCTCCTATACTAACTATGATGATGTCGGGCGGGCAATAGAATCGGGCGAGTATCTCCCTGGAAGTATCAGCTTTGAGTCAGCGAAAACTAATTACGCTTTGCTTGAAAATACAGATAGCGAAGGTGGGCTTGGAGGAGGAGTAAAGAAGGATTGGACACGTATTCATTATGATTCGAGTGATAGTAGTCATGGGTTAACGGCGTACCAACAAAACTTTGTCGAAAATTCTGTTTCCTGGACTGAGAACTCGGTAAGTAAAACCTGGTATAGCTATGACGAACAAAGTAGAGTAACTTGGCTCATAAAACAAATCAATGGTTTAGGTGTAAAAACTATTGATTATACTTATGATTTTTTGGGTAATATTACTAAGGTTGCCTATCAAAAGGATATTGCTGCAGAAAGCTTTTATCACCATTATGAATATGATGTTGATCAACGTTTATTGAATGTTCAGACGAGTACCAATGGAACCAATAAAAAACAACAGGCTAATTATCAGTATTATCTTCATGGTCCGTTAAAAAGGATAGAAGTAGGAGATAACCTTCAGGGCATAGACTATATTTATACAGCACAGGGGGCTCTTAAAGGGGTTAATCATCCGGATAAAAATCTTGACCCGGGAAAAGATGGGATACAGAATAATTTCGCTGCGGATGTGTTTGGAATGACGCTTGAATATTTCAATGGTGATTATGTGCGTAATGGGACTGGTATTAACAGTTTATCTACTAATACCAGTAAAACATTTTATGACGGTAATATTGTTGGACAGAGTTGGCGGAGTCAAAAACCCAATGGTATTATTTCGGCTTATGGGAACGCGGTAAATAATCCGGTAATGGCAACTTATGAGTTCGATAATAAATATCAGTTTAATAGCAATAAGTATGGTGTTCCTAATTTCGAAACTGGTTCATTTACAGAGATCTTAAATTCAAATAAAGAATATAACCTCAGCTACGATCCCAACGGAAATATAAAGTCTATGAGTCGAAGTAATGCTTCCGGTAATGCTAAAAATATGGCCTACAATTATGAGGTAAACACAAACAAACTAGGTAGTGTTGACAACCATGCTAATTATAATTATAATGATTTAGGGCAAATGATAGGGCAGACTGAGCATAATGGGCAGGGCTATTTTCTTAACTATGATGCCAACGGCAATATCGTTGCCATATACTCAGACGAAGCACGGTTGCAACTCAAGGTCTCTTTTGCATATGATGAAGCCGGGATTCGAATTCGGAAAACGGATCATTTGCAGAATATAACAACTTATTATGTGGTGGATGCTGGAGGAGAGCCTCTTGCAATTTATGATAATGAGGGAGGTGTGTTACTACAAAAAGAAATTCCTGTATATGCCGATTCGAGGATAGGGTATTATAAGCGGACGGGCAATAATTATCAATATGAGTTCAGCGATAATCTTGGTAATGTTCGTGTTGTTATTAACAGCAATAAGCTGAGTAACGGACAGGCAGACGTCGTTTATTATTCAGACTATTATCCATTTGGAACACCGTTAACTTTACAGGGCGGAAATGACTATAGGAACGGTTTTCAGGGACAATATGCAGATGCAGATAAAGAAACCGGATGGAATAGTTTTGAACTCAGGATGTATGATCCGGAAATTGGTCGATGGATGAGCGTTGATCCGGCAGGGCAATATTCTTCTCCTTATCTCAGCATGGGTAATAACCCGGTCAATAAAGTGGATCCTGATGGAGGATATGATTTTTGGCATGGATTTGCAAAATGGCTGGCATCGGGATTTAGCGGTAAATTTAAAAGAGCTGAAAGTGGAGATCGTAAGGGGCAATATTACATTAGTAAGGTTGTTAATGACCATTCTCCTGGCGAGGTGAATATTATTCGGGCTTTGGACTTCGGCGCAGGTGATCATGGTGGTAAATTTTATCCAAATGGAACCATTGCTTCATATGAACCAGATCTGGTCGATAAATGGAGTGATTCTGATCATTGGATTGCGGAAATGACATATAATACAGCAGATGGGTTTTATTTAGGCTTTGGATCCCTCGTACCAGGTTCATCACAGAGTCATTTAAATGGTAGGGCTTCGATATCAACTGAAAGAATCGGTGCATTTATTAATTCAGGTACATCTATATTCCCTTTTGGAAAAGCTGTTCAGCTAATTCCGAAAATGAATGTCATCAAATTCTCATCGGTGATATCTGGGACCGCTATTTCCAGACTTCCACAGGCAACCCGTGGAACGTTGTTAAAAGTGGTAAACAAAGTGACTAACTTTGCCAAGATAACGACGATAGCTAAAAAAGGTGCTACTACGTTGAAGAATAATAGCAGCAATGACAAAAAGAAATAAAATATGTATGATATTCTATCTATCCTAATTGGGAAATGGTTTTTGGGAGGGGTTGGTTATTGTGTAAGAAAATTTTATTTTTTTTTATTAAGGTCGCTAGGCATACAACCAAAAAAGAAGAGAAGTAGATCTGACTTCTCTTCCGTGATTAAAATTGATGAATATCAAAATCGAATCACAGGATTTATGGTGATTCTGATTGTAATTATTATCATACAGATATTACAAGCCATTTAAAGTGGTCCTGTTTTGCTTTAGCGGGGATTAGCTCTATCGAGAATAGGTAATTCAGTTTGAACTACTGTGAATAGCTAATAACAAAAAAGACGGAGTGGATAAGCTGTCTTTTGGAAGATTTTAATTTTTCTTAGCAGATAACCTACGTTCTTGTCTCCATTGGATATAAAGCTGTTTTTGCGCTGGGTTCAGGAGACTGTCTATTCTTAAATTCCCTTTTTTAATAAGTGAACTAAACTGCAGCTTTTTAACCGGGTTATTAATTACTCCGGGACTTTTAATACTATCGGCAAGGATGTTCTGGTTGAAAAATATACTGTAAAGACTATCTTTCTGCTGGTCACTCAGATTTAATTTGATCTGTAATTCCTGGAGCTTTGTTGTAGCATCCTTTTGTGATCTGATTTGCTTGGCTTGTGATGAGCTTTGTGCTTTTAAGTTATAGGTGAATCCAATTAGGAAAATGAGCGCGTTAATTGTAGTTTTCATGGTTTTTATTTTATGTTGAAGATAAATAAAGTCCTGAAGAATATTGTTATTTTGACCGGGCTTTATTTATTATTTTCTCGTTAAATCTATAATCATCCCTCTATATGGTCTACTACTCGTTTTTTATCTTAAAATCGATTTAAAAAATCCTTTGGATATTCGTTCAATAATAATGTAATCTGTTCATTTTAGATGCTTTATGGCTTGTCTAACTGCAAGCCTCATCTGGTCATGACAGAGAAACGTATCATTACAGCTGTAATTGTTTACCCTCAGGCGTAAAAGGTAATGGTACTGAGCTGCCAATGCTTTTGGAAATGAGTCAGGACAATGGAACCGAGAGAGATACTGTCATTGGAAATTCGGTCTGTTTTGGCAAGGAAAACCTTAGATTGAAAAACAAAGACGATCAGAATTTAAAGATAGTGGTTTAGCTGAATACTTTCATAGCCCAAAGCTTTAAACCGGAAGAAGACAAGTTTGATTGCAATAGGGATGCTGGCTTTTTTGTATATCTCGCAGGTACTCACAAAATATATGGGTAATAAAAAAGCGATCAAGTAAAAAATCATATTTTACTTGATCGCTTTAGATGCTCCTAATTAAAGAGCCTCTTTCTAAGTGGCTTCCTTTTCTAGGATTATAGTTTCTTACTTATTCTTTCCTAAGTCAATTACAATCGGAGTAGAGATACACAATGAAGAATATGTACCGATGATACGACCGATCAATAAGGCAAAGATAAACCCACGTATACTTGCTCCACCGAAGATGAAGATCACAAGTAATACGAAGAATACAGTTAATGAAGTCAAAATAGTACGACTTAATGTGCTGTTTAGGGCAAAATTGATCAGCTTATTACGTTCTTCACCATGTAAATCTTCTTTTCCGCTTTCTGCAAGTTTCTCACGGATACGGTCAAATACAACAACCGTCTCTGTCATGGTATAACCCATTACCGTTAAGATCGCCGCGATGAAATCCTGTCCGATCTCTAAAGAGAATGGTAAAACACCATCTAAGATCGTATAGAATGAAAGTACCAGTAACACATCATGGAATAATGCGATTACTGCTCCCAGACCGTAGTTTAGTTTCCTAAACCTGATCACGATATAGATAAACATCACTAGACAAGAGAATAGAATTGCACCATAAGCCTTGTAAACAATGTCACTTGCTATGATTGGTCCTACCTTCTCATTACTTTCAATAGTATAATTAACACCTGTTTTAGCCAAGCCATCCTTCAATGCTTTTTCAACAAGTTTGTCGGCTCCGTTATCCTGATCAGTGATGTGGTAGGTGGTAGTAATTTTTAATTCATTATTTGCACCTGCAGTTTTAACAATGGTTTCAGATTCAGGGAATACTTCTGCTAATTTAGATTTAACATCTTCAGTGTGCATTCCTTTGTCGAAGTGAACGATATAAGTTCTACCACCTTTAAAGTCGATACCCAAGTTTAATCCGCCATTTTTGAAATAGAAGATGAAACCAAGAACGATGATTGCGGTAGAGATTGCATAATAAACTTTTCTATGTCCAACGAAATTAAACGCAATGTTTTTGAAAGCGTGAATCGTGTGTTTATTACCAAAAGTAATATTTGATTTTTTCTCCAATAACCATTCGAATACCAAACGCGAGATTAATACTGCACAGAATAGAGAAGAAAGGATACCAATACAAAGCGTTGTTGCAAAACCTTGAACCGGGCCTGTTCCGAAAAGAAAAAGAATAGCACCCAATACCAATACGGTAGCGTTGGAGTCAATGATAGAAGACATCGCATGTTTGAAACCTTCTTTGATCGCAACAGGTGTTGGCTTTCCTAAAGTCAGCTCTTCCCTTACACGTTCAAAGATCAGGATGTTCGCATCTACGGATAAACCGATTACCAATACGATACCTGCGATACCTGGCAAGGTTAATACTGCACCCAGTGAAACCAGGATTCCCATGATGAAGAATAAGTTGATCACCAATGCAAGGTTAGCTACCCATCCTGCTTTGTTGTAATATAAAGCCATGAAGACTAAGATCACGATAAAGGCAAGGACAAATGACAGTAAACCGTTGTCAATTGCTGCTTGTCCTAATGAAGGACCAACAACGAACTCACCAACGATTCTTGCAGGGGCAGGAAGTTTACCTGCTTTTAAGATGTTTGCCAAATCCTGAGTATCATTCACGGTAAAGTTACCGGTGATAGAAGAGATACCGTTAGGGATTTCGTTCTGAACAGTAGGAGCAGAGTAAACGGTATTGTCTAATACGATTGCAATAGATTTTTTATTGTTTGGATCTGCCGCAGCTTCAGCTGTAATTTTTTTCCATTTTGTAGCACCGTCACCAGTCATGTACATGGTTACTTCCGGTCTGCCTTTCTGATCGTAATCATGACGGGCATCGCTGATCGCATCACCACCTAAGTCTGGCTTGCCATCCATAGCTGTTGCTTTGATTGCATACAATTCAAAAACTTTAGCACCATTAGTGGTGGTTACGTCCATTGGTTTAACACTCCACATGAACTTGAAGCTCTGAGGAATGATAGAAGCAATTTCCGGTCTTTTGAAGTAAGCGTTTACTTTAGCAGTATCTTTTTGAGCTACCCAACCTACCACTGGTCCCGGACGCAATGAAGTCTGTCCGTTTTCTCCCTGGTAAGTAGGAACGTTTAATACTGCGAATAAAGGATTCGATTTTGTAAGTTCTTTCGTTTTTACAGATGCTGAATCTTTAGTGTCTTTATTTTTAGCCAGACCTGCAAGTTTACTTTCAGATTTAGCCGCAGTGTCTGTAGCTGTTGCCGGAGCAGCAGTTTCCGCAATTTTCAAAGTTGAAGCAAGTGTTTTGTTGATGTTCTCCATGATCGAGTACACTTCCTCATTGTTGTATACCTGCCAGAACTGTAGTTCTGCAGAACCTTGCAATAATTTGTGAACCCTTTCTTTATCCTGAACACCTGGCATCTCAATCAGGATACGGTTGGTACCTTCTTGTTTCTGCATGTTCGGACTTACCACACCGAAACCATCGATACGGCTTCTGATAATGATGAAGGAACGGTCGATCGCACTTGTCGCTTCTTTCGACAAATAATTTTTTACCTCTGAATTGCTTGCGTTCGCTTTAAGCAATTTGGCGTTGTCCTGATTGGAGAAGAAATCGGCTAACTTCACATTTGGAGAAAGTTTTTCGAATTCATCCACAAATAAAGCGATGAAATCTTTTCCACCTGCGTTTAGTTGTGTTTGTGCAGTAGATAATGCTTTGTTGAAATTAGCATCATCGGTATTGCCGGCTAAAGATTTAACCAATTCAGATAACGAGATCTCCATCGTTACGTTCATACCACCTTTAAGGTCTAGCCCAAGGTTAATTTCTTTTTCTTTACAGAACTGGTAGTTAAATCCAAAAACAGGATACACCGGCACTGTGGCCATGGAGTCTAAATAAGCTTTTTCCTTATCCACATTCCCTTTAGCATAAGCTTTTGCGTCTTTTTCAACTTTCGAAGTGACAAAGTTGAATGAGAGAGAATACACACAGACAATACCTAAAAGTATTGCCATAAATTTAATAAAACCTTTACCCTGCATTTGTTTGTAATTATTAGTCTATATAAGCTATATATTTTTTTAACAAGTCGGCAAATCTAATTATTTTTTTAAATAATAGGCCACGTTATTAAAGTTTTTATTATGGGGACTTAACTATTTGCGTTCAAGCGTTGAAAACGTATAAGCAAGCCCATTTTTTTCATCTGGCTGATGATTTTCTATACTTGTTTCATTCCAGGTTCCAGGCGCTATTTCCGGAAAAAAAGTATCCGCTTCAAAGGCTTGGTGTACTCTGGTGAGGTAAATCCTGTCTGTTACCTCCAGTGCATGTTTGTAGAGTTCGGCACCACCAATGATGAATACTTCTTCCTCGGTAGCACAAAGCTTTAAGGCTTCGTCCAGCCTGTTGGTCACTTCGGTTCCAGGCAAATTCAGTTCCGTGTTTCTTGTAATTACAATATTACGACGGTTAGGAAGGGGCCTGCCAATGGAATCATAGGTTTTTCTTCCCATGATGATGGTATGTCCGCTGGTGATGTCTTTGAAATGCTTTAAGTCGGCAGGAAGGTGCCATAATAACTGGTTGTCTTTGCCAATAGCGTTATTTTCGGCAATGGCGACTACTATGGAAAGGATCATACGGCAACAGCTCCTTTAATATGAGGATGTGGCTCATAACCTTCCAGTGTGAAATCTTCAAATTTGAAATCCAGCAGGTCTTTGACCTCAGGGTTAATCTTCATTAG
This sequence comes from Pedobacter steynii, assembly GCF_900103665.1. Lineage (GTDB taxonomy): Bacteria > Bacteroidota > Bacteroidia > Sphingobacteriales > Sphingobacteriaceae > Pedobacter > Pedobacter steynii. Next base: position 478,712 of record NZ_FNGY01000003.1, on the reverse strand, counting down.
TGGTAATTTTTTCGGCTCCCTGCTCAATTGCAGTCTGGCCTGTTCAATATGGTTGTTGTACAAATGGGCATCTCCAAGGGTATGAATGAAATCTCCGTATTGAAGTCCGCATACCTGGGCAACCATCATGGTCAATAAGGCGTAAGATGCAATATTAAATGGAACTCCCAAAAAGATATCTGCACTTCTTTGGTATAACTGGCAGCTTAATTTGCCATCTGCTACATAAAACTGAAAAAAAGCATGGCATGGAGGTAAGGCCATGTCTTCAATATCTGCTACGTTCCATGCGGAGACAATAATTCTTCTGGAATCCGGATTGTTTTTGATGGTGTTGATGATCTGACTGATCTGATCGATCTTCCGGCCATCAGGTGTTGGCCATGACCTCCATTGCGAGCCATATACTGGTCCAAGATTTCCATCGGCATCTGCCCATTCATCCCAGATCTTTACCCCGTTATCTTTCAGGTATTTTATATTGGTATCTCCACTCAGGAACCAGATCAGTTCATGGATAATGGATTTTAAGTGTAATTTCTTAGTGGTGACCATTGGAAAGCCTTCCTGAAGGTTAAACCTCATCTGATAGCCAAATACACTAATGGTTCCTGTTCCCGTCCGGTCATGCTTCTGTGCGCCCTGATCCAGCACATGCTGCATTAAATCTAAATATTGTTTCATGTATTGTTAAGCTCCTTTTTCTTTCTCCAATGCTTCACCGCAAGATACTACGGTTCTCCTGGTTTTCATCAGAATATATTTGTTTTTTAATGGTAATGAAGCTATCATGATCTTTTATATTCATTTCGTTAGGTGATCTGTAAGATAATGATGGTTTCATAGGACCGTGCAAAATTAAAAAATAATAATTGAGCATTGTTGAAATCGGTTCTTTTTTTCGGGATGTATTTTACGGGTTCGCTTTAGCCGTTCCTGCCCTGAGTTTACATCATGTCATCATAAATCCAATTTACGTTCCATTTTTCTGTAAGGTAAAAGACGTATAAGGTAAGGTCAAAGCCTTATAAGACAGCGGAGTATATCACTCCTGTAACGCTCCGGGAAGGCTCCTTACCTGGAAGGTTATTGGCAGGTAATTGGAAGGATATTGAAAAGTTGAAATAACCTTTGAACTACTCCGAACAACTTCCCAATATCCTTCCAATTACCTTCCAACCTAAGAGCGTGTCAGGAGCGTATTAGGAGACTTCCAAGCGCCTATAAGGCGCGTATCCCTAAGATTCGTTTACAGACAAAAGATTGCCGTTTGGTAATCTTTTGTCCTCATTTACGTAAGTTTGCGACACAATCAGAAAATCAATGCTTGCATTTGCCAACGCCAAAATCAACCTTGGGTTGCATGTTACCGGAAAACGTGCAGACGGTTATCATAACCTGGAAACCATTTTTTATCCGGTAAAGATTTACGATGTCGTCGAGACACTGGATGCCGATGTTGTAAGTTGTACCATTCGCGGTACGGACATTCCCGGCAGTACTGAAGATAACATCTGCCTCAAAGCTTATCATTTGTTGAAGAAAGATTTTGACCTTCCTGCACAGCACCTCTGTTTGCTGAAAAATATTCCAATAGGGGCGGGGCTTGGCGGAGGTTCTGCTGATGCAGCTTTCCTGATCAAGCTATGGAATGATAAATTCAAATTGTCCCTTTCGCAGGAGCAGATGGAAAATTATGCAAGGCAGCTTGGTGCAGATTGCGCTTTCTTTATCAGGAACAAGGCGGTCTATGCAGAAGGAAAAGGGGATGAGTTCAGTGAGATTCGTATTGACCTCAGCGAATATTTTTTGGTACTGGTTAAACCTGATGTTCATGTCTCCACTGCGGAGGCTTACGATGGAATAAAGTCTACTAAACCTATTACTTCGCTAAAAGATTTAATACATTTGCCTTTGAGTGAGTGGAAAGCGAACCTGAAGAATGATTTTGAGGCCTCAGTGTTTTTGAAATATCCGGAAATTGAAAGCATAAAAAACAGTCTTTACCAAAGTGGGGCAATCTATGCTTCGATGAGTGGAAGCGGATCTTGTGTTTATGCCATTTTTGGATCAGCGGTAAAACTTCCTGAACTCGAAAGAAGCAATAAAGTATTTTACAACGTTTAGTGAATTATGGAAATCAACCTGATAAGAAAAAGCGGTAAATTTAATTTTGAAGCAGAAAACTCCGGCGGACATACCGTGGAACTGGATGCTAAACCTGAAATAGGTGGTGAAGGAAAAGGCTTCAGGCCAATGGAAATGCTGCTGATTGGCCTTGGAGGTTGCAGTGGGATTGACATGGTCAATGTATTAAACAAGCAAAAGGAGCCTTTGGATGATGTGAAAATCAAGATCAAGGCCAGCAGAAAAACGGAGGAAATGCCTCCGATTTTCGATGTCATTGACATTCATTTTGAATTGTATGGTGCGTTAAATGTTCAAAAAGTAGAGCGTGCTCTGGCACTTACCTTTGATAAATATTGCTCGGTATCCAATATCCTTGGACGCTCGGCTACGATAAACTTCAGCTACACCATTCATCAGTAAGACATTTTAGCTGATATAATCGCGATCTTCATCGCTGATTGATTTTTTATGATCCTCAGGTTTTGCCTGGGGATTTTCTTTTTGATCGTAGCTGCTTACCGTCACTTTTGGCCTTCCAGCCCAATAACCAAGAATAAAGCCAATAAAAGTACATATCCCAACCACCAGCAGCTTAGAGATCTCTTTCTTAACGAATATGAAGTTGAACTCTACAACGTCTGTATTGATCATTAAAAAGATGGTAATGAGAACGGTAAAGATGATAATGAAAATTGTTTTAGTACGCATGACTTAAAAGCTATAATTTAAAATTAATTCTAATATAGGGTTTTGGTTGTATAATTTGTTGACAAAAACGACCCTTCCCCCAACATCCACCAGTGGTTTGTAACGAAGCAGGTTCATACTACTACGCAATTCGAAGCCAAAAGTTTTAGGTTCCGCCAGATTTGTTTCCTCTCCAAGGTTTTCATAATGACAGAATAAACCTCCGCGAAGATTTCTTATATAAGCGAGGGGGCCGATCTCTGCATCGGGAAAGACAATTGGAAAACGGTAATTGAGGAGTAAAGTATTGCTCAGTTTGTTTCTTGCAAGGATATTGCTGTATCCGTAGACGGTATTGATCTCCCGGTCGTACCTTCTGATTCCTGAGGTTCTCTGGAAACTAAAATTGGCAAGAAAGGAGTGATTCCTGGCGATACCTGGAAAATAAAGAAAACTTTCTGCGGCAAAAAGATCACCTCCCAGCTGTTTGTCAAATGGCTGATGAAGGTAAGTTAACCTAAGGATCTGTGCCCATTGTGGTGCAATGTCTCTTTCCGACTGACGGGTGGTATGGGTAAAAGTAAAATTGTACTCCATTGGAAACTTCAATGTCGTGATGTAGTTCTGCGGCATATTTTCAGGGAGGTACCTTTGGGTATAGCTGGTTGCCGTATTCAGCGAGAAATTGTAACTGTCGTTCAGCGCATTCAGGCTAATGGGAAGGGAAGCCTGAACCTTGACATAGTTTTCCCGCCAGTCGCCCTGTTGTACACCTGATTTACTGCTGTAGAATGTCCTTCTTGGCCGGTTGCGATAGACCGCGCTCAGTACGGGATAGAAGCCTTTGTAGGTTAGCCCTGCGTTATATTCGAAACGGTTGAGGTCACGGAAATAATTTACGCCGGCGAAAGCGTTCATGGTACTGAGCAGGTTGTCTGAGTTGATCTGCAGGCCGCCACGATATTCATCTTCAATTACCGGAATGATGCTGTGTACCTTAAACAGGTTTCCCAGGGTATGGTAAGGCCTGGAAGCAAAAGTGCTGTCCGGGATTGCGGAAAACACATTGCCTGAGTTCTCCTGAGCTGCGGCAGCTGCGCCGAGGAAGACAAAATTGTTTTCTCCTGGCGTTTCCGCCTTCAGCGGACTTTCGGAAATCTCATAACCCTGAACGCCATAATTATTGAAAACGATAGCTTGTCCGTCTGGTGAAAGGCTTGGATTGAAGGCGCCGTATTTTGCTGCGCTCAGAGCGCTTATCTTTTTGGTGCCGGGCTCTATGCAGTAAATGTTGTCGATCCCGTTATAGTGCGCGTTAAAAGCGATTCCCTGAGGAAAGTAAACCGGCCTGCTCAGTTGTTGTTGAGATTCTGCAATCAGCGTGCTGATTTTTCCGGAACGATCGATGGTACGTAAGGCTTTTCCTTTTTCGCTGACAGAGACGAAGGCAACCTCTTCTCCATCCGGCCGGTATGCCGGGGTTTGAAGAATCAGGTTGTCCGGATTCGGATAGGTGTGCAGCAATTTTCCATTGCTGGCGTCGATCTCTACCAGGTTACACTGATTGCTCAGGTCAAACCGTACCGCGACAATTTTTTTGGCATCAGCGGACAACGCAGGGGAGAAGAGTCTGCTGCGCGAGCTGAGTTTTTTTGTCCGCCCGCTTTGGAGGTCATAACTGCTGATGACACTGTAACTCCGCTGTCTGTACCTCGGGTCGTACCTTACCTCGTCCCAAACGACAACTCCATTGGCATAGCTGAACCAGGGTTGTTCCTGGTATCCGATGGAAAGTAATTTCTTTTCTTTTTTGTCCGGACTGATCAGTGCGAAATGTGCAGGTTCAGATTTGCTTTGTTTCAAGGTGAGCAGCTGATGGTCGTTGATTTTTACAGGGAGGAACCAGCTGGTTGCATAGCTTGCTTTTTTATTGAGGGAAGGGTAGTTTTTTGAAGGTGTCTTTTGCGCCTGAAGTTCCCATTCTTTCCGGAGGTTTTCGCTGGTATTGTCAAACCATTCTTTGCTGCCTTTTCCGCTGAATTTTTTTAGGCTTCCGGAGAAAGGGTAAGGGCGAAGCGGCCGTCGTTTGATGTCGGTCAGGACGCTGTCAAAAATGTTTCTTCCCGACTGTTTCCGGAGGTTGGAAGCCATGACATATCCAAGCTGATAATACCCGGGAGTGAGGTCTTTCTCCGAGTCGAAATTCACCTTGCTGTAGGAGAATTTTTTCCCCTCCAGGAGCTGAGTCCGGTAGGGCATAATCCAGGAAGGTATTCTTCCGCGTCCGGCATTGGTTAAAGATGTTTCTGTGCTGACGGCATCGCCCTCAAAAAACCAGAGTGGAATGCTTACCCCAAACCAGGCGAGGTAAACATCTTCAGGAAAAGGATGCGCCTGTCCACCGGTCAGTTTGTCGAATTGTGCAACATGGCGAAGTTCATGAACGGCAAGATTGTTCAGCCAATCCTGACTGTCGAATTGCTGAGGAGGGGTGGTGTAGAATTCCGATTTCTTTGGACCTAACTGAACAAAACCATTGGCAATGACGCCTTGGTTTTGCAAGAGGATCGGAATGCTGGTATTCCTTCGTCCGATGCTGGCGCCGACATATGGGTAGATGTGTCTTAAGGTGTTGGTCATTCTTTGGGCTTCCTTCTCCAGTTCGTCCGGGTAGATGATCCTAAATCCTGAAGCGTTAATTTGTCTCCATTTTACGCTTGGTGGATTTTGTTCTGAGTTGAAAATCTGAGAAAAGCCTGTATGTGATATTAAACTTAAAGCTGATAATGTTATTATGCTGATTATTAGTTTTTTATTTCTTTCTATTGTCGTCATTATTTTGAGATGCTAAAATAATTAGTTTTATTAGGTTTTTGTTGTCTGATCTTTAATTTTAGTTGGTAGTTGTTATTTTACTGATATTGATTTATTTATGTTTCTTTTTTGATGGTAATTTACATTCGGATTTAGCGTCTTTTTTAGGGAATAATCAGCGTTTGTTGGTTGATTTTCACCTTGAATTATGGTGGGTAAGAATCAGGGCATAAGGTACACTATTTGACCATTAGTTACAATATAAATATTGGCTTCTATATTTGGTTTTTAGAGTGCTAATCTGCGATTTCTGTCTTTAAATATCCTGGTGATTTTGCTGGATTTTGAGGTAGGTTTTCTCTCCCCTACCCCGGGGTAGGGAGCGCTTTATAAAAAAATAACATCCATTATTCCGATCAATCTGCATCATTTTGCGATGGGTTTATACGTTGTGTTCTCGTTTTTTTTGTCGCGGGTTTGGGTTTCTTGCTGACTTATTTCTAGAAGAATCTGAGGCTTTCCGGAGAAAATTTAATGGGTTTCTACCGAGATTTGTCTAATGGATTGAAGGGGGGAGTTGGTGGCTGTTTATTATTTTGTTACTGCAATTTTAAGGCTTTATTTTAACCTGTTTTCTTTCCTGATATTGGACCCGACTTATGCTGGTATTGAAGCTGACTTATGCTGATGTTGGAGTTGGTGTCTTTAGTTTATTCAGGGAAACAGGTTTGGATTTCAGCTTTTCTCTGAGGGATTTGAGCTGCTTTTAGTCTTGTTTTTTGGAAGATAGCTGGAGTTCCGGTAGTAGATCCGGTAGACAAATATCTAGCTTAAATTTCTGCGCTTTTTATAGATTGGGTATAGAAATACAGCTCCAATAATTAACGTTGCACCGAGATAAAATCCGACCGACATGGTCTCTTTTGTGCCGAAAAATAAGAAGGCTAAGATGATCCCGTAAACAGGTTCAAGATTGGTGATTAATGCTACCCGAAAAGCGGATAGCGTACGCATGACGGATACCCCTGCAACATAAGCTAAAGCGGTGCAGATGGTGCCTAATAAAAGCAGGTAAGACCAGTCCCTGACGCTTAAATTAAAAGACTCTGTAAGTAGGGATTTATCGAACAAACGGTAGAGGGTGATCCAGAAAAAAGCACCGGTTATTTCGTAAAAACCGATGATTTTCGGGTCGCTTTTTTGTACTAAGGTTGAATTGATTGTACCGAATAAACTAGAGGCCAGCGCAGATAAAAGGCCTAAGATGATACCCAATGTATAGCCTGATTCAAATTTAAAGACCATATAGATACCCAGGATCATAATTAACCCGATGACCACATCTGGTATTAAAATAGATTTTTTCTTGATCAGGGGCTCTAATATCGCGGTAAATAGGGTATAAGAAGATAGGGCGACGAGTGTAACGGATACTGTGGAGACCTTAATGGCATGAAAGAATAGAATCCAGTGAGCGGCGACAATACTTCCTGTAAAGAAAAACTGTAAAAATTGCTTCCTTGAAATTTTTAAACTTGTCTTACTAATTAAGAAATAAGCCAGTAAACTAAGGCTTGCAATGAGTACCCTGTACCATACTAATTGTACCGCATTGATAGAAATAACTGCGCCAAGAATGCCGGTAAATCCCCAGATAAAAACTGTAAAGTGTAAGATTAACAGGTTTCTATTTGAATGAATATCGACTGGATTGCCCATTTATTTTGGTGCTTTTCGGAGTAAATAGTATCCCAGTAACCCGAAAAATATGGTAGGTACGAGAACAGCTAATAATGGTGAAATACCTCCTTTAAGAGAGAACATCTTGGCGAATTGATTCAATACAATATAGCAGAAGCTTAAAATAATACCTATTCCAAGTGGAAGTCCAACCCCTCCGCGGACCTTTCTGGAGGATAAAGCAACTCCGATCAGGGTGAGTACGAAGGCAGATAAGGGTTGTAAATAGCGTTTGTAACGTTCAAAAAGCAGGTCGTTCATGATCCCAGATCCTCTGATCCTTTCCTTTTTTATCTTATCGGAAAGGTCTTTGTTGGATAGGTTTTCAAAGACGTTATCGTAAGCGGAGAAATCGTCCGGACGCATATCCAGAATGGTGTCTTTTGTTTTTGTAGCGCCATTGACCATGCTTTCTTTCAGGTTATCTATGTTCCTGACCGAATAGTTGGTTAGCTTCCAGGACCGCTTTAGTGAGTCCCATTTGATCTCATCAGCCACAATCTTTTTAGTCAGAATATCGCCTTTAAAGTTATCTAATGAGAACTGGCTTCCTACTTTACTCCTGTTGTCGAAGCTCCTCATATAGATATAAGTATGATCATCCAGTTTCATGTGGATATCCGTCTTACTGGTCGGATCATTCTTCTTTATAAAGGTATTTTCGAAGTTATTCTTGATCTGATTGGTATATGGAAGGATATATAGATTGGAAGCGAGGTTAACGGAAAAAATAATAAATGCAGATATAAAATAAGGCAATAAAAAGCGGTTAAAGCTAACGCCACCGCTTAATATGGGTACAATTTCCGTCTGATCGGCCATTTTTGCGGTGAAAAAGATCACCGCAATAAAATTGATTAGCGGGGAGAGCATATTCACATAAAAGGGAATAGAGCCCGCATAATATAAGGAAACCACTTGCCAGAAGGTCAGGTTGTTGCCGAGAAAATCGTCTAGTTTCTCTGAAAGGTCAAAGATCACAATGATGACTACAAATAGCGTCAGGGTATATATAAATGTACCCAGATACTTACTGATAATATACCAGTCGATAATCTTAATCCTGCCTTTGATGAAGTTCATTTACAATTTATTACCTAATATAGTCACCATTTTGTTCTTCCAGGCGTAAAACTCGCCACTGATAATTTTTTCCCTGGCCGTTTTAACGAGCCACAGGTAAAAATGCAGGTTGTGCAAGGTTGCAATTTGCGCGCCAAGCATTTCTTTGGAATGCATCAAGTGTCTTAAATAGGCTTTAGAATAAACCTGGTCTGCATGAAGGTCGCTTTCCGCATCAATCGGAGAGAAGTCATCTGCCCATTTCTTATTTCCAATGTTGATGATGCCATTTCTGGTAAACAACATTCCGTTTCTTGCATTTCTGGTAGGCATTACACAGTCGAACATATCTACACCTAAGGCGATGTTTTCCAGTATGTTAATTGGTGTTCCTACACCCATAAGGTATCTTGGTTTGTCGTACGGAAGAATGTCACATACTACTTCTGTCATTCCGTACATCTCCTCTGCAGGTTCTCCTACGGATAATCCACCGATTGCATTTCCCTCACGGTTCATTCCTGCAATAAATTCAGCAGATTTTTTCCTCAGGTCTTTGTATACTGATCCCTGTACAATAGGGAATAAGGTTTGATTGAACCCGTATTTTGGTTCTGTTGTGTCAAACCTGTTGCAGCAACGTTTCAACCAGCGATGGGTCATATTGATAGAATTCGCTGCGTATTTATAATCACAAGGATAAGGCGTACATTCGTCAAAAGCCATGATGATATCCGCACCGATGGTCCGTTGAATATCCATCGCATATTCCGGTGTAAACAGGTGTTTTGATCCATCGATATGTGAACGGAAAGTAACCCCTTCTTCCTTAATCTTCCTTACTTTACTCAGGGAATAAACCTGATAACCTCCGCTATCTGTTAAAATAGGACGGTCCCAGCCAATGAATTTATGCAATCCACCGGCGCCTTCTATAATGTCTAAGCCTGGTCTGAGGTATAAATGATAGGTATTGCCCAAGATGATCTTGGCGTCAATATCATTTTTAAGTTCCCGTTGATGAACTGCTTTTACAGTCCCTGCAGTGCCTACGGGCATGAAAATAGGAGTTTGTATGTCTCCGTGATCTGTTGTTACTGTTCCTGCTCTTGCCTTTGAATGTGTATCGTTTGCCTGTAAGGTAAATTTCATAAATCTGTATGCTCCACTAAAATCTGCCAAAAGTAGCAAAAATAGCGCTATAAATGGGTTAAATTTTTTATCAACAAAAAGGAACATTACAGATTAAAAAGCAGAAATTTGGCAGCTACAAAAATACATCGTGGAATTAACCTTACTAGAGAGTTGTCTGCTCGGCTCATTGATCTTCTGTTTCTTAATACAATTATACTTTAGTTTATTTGTTCACCTGAAACTGGCTTTTTTTCCGGTAGAACCCATATCGGAAACTGCTGCAAAACCCTTAAGCGTTGTCATTTGTGCACGCAATGAAGTGGACAATTTAAGAAATTACCTTCCTTCAGTTCTGGAACAAAATCACCCTGATTTTGAGGTGATTGTCGTAAATGACAGGTCATGGGATGGAACCAGACAACTTTTAGAAGAGTTTGCCAAACAATATAAACGGTTGAAGATCGTCACGATCTCAGAAGGGGAGAAGTTTATTGCGGGTAAGAAATTTGCAGTTACTATGGGAATTAAAGCCGCGTCCAACGACTGGCTGGTATTTACCGATGCCGACTGTGTTCCCGCTTCAGCAAACTGGTTGTTGGGGATGCAGCAGTCTGAAGATCCAAAGGTTGAGATTGTTTTGGGCTATTCCCCATACCTGAAAAGGCGGGGCATTCTAAATGCTTTAATTCGTTTTGAAACGTTTTTTACTGCTGTAAACTATCTTTCTTATGCGGTTAAAGGTATGCCATATATGGGCGTAGGAAGAAATATGGCTTATAAAAAGACGCTTTTCTTCAAGAATAAAGGTTTTGCAGCGCACATGCATATTCCTTCCGGTGATGACGATCTGTTTGTAAATGCGAATGCACATTCCCGCAATACAGAAATCCGGATCAATAAAGAAAGTCAGGTATGGTCTGAACCAAATACCAGCTTTGGCACCTATCTGAGACAAAAGAAAAGACATTTCGGTGCGGGTAAGTTGTATAAAGGCAAGCATAAGTTTATCCTTTCCTGCCAGATCATTTTTCAGTTCCTGTTTTATGCTTTCTTTACTGCATTGTTGTTCTTCAAAGCGACGTTATACCCTGCTTTAGGTATTTTATTTGTCAGTATCGCCATCAGGTGTTTCATCTATCCCCGAATTTTAAAGCGGTTAAATTATAGTGATTTACGATGGTGTTTTCCCATCCTGGACATTCTCTTGTTCATTTTTCTCGTGTTTAACGGCATTCTGTCTATATTTGTTAAAAAAGTAAAGTGGAAATAAGATCAACGCTAATACAAGAATATTTTAAGGATCTGACTGATGAACAAATTGCTCAGTTTGATCAGTTGTACGATTTATATAGTTTCTGGAATGCCCAGATCAATGTAATCTCCAGAAAAGATATTGATGAACTCTATGTTCGTCATATCCTTCACTCTCTTGGTATTGCAAAGTTTTGCACTTTCAAACCGGGAGAAAAAGTGCTGGACGTGGGGACAGGAGGAGGTTTTCCCGGAATCCCTTTGGCGATCCTGTTTCCTGAAACCCAGTTTCATCTGGTTGATTCTATCGGAAAGAAAATTAAAGTGGTTACGGAAGTTGCAGCTGGCCTGGGATTGAAAAATGTGAAGGCCAGTCATTTAAGGGCTGAGCAGGTAACAGATAAGTATGATTTCGTGGTGTCCAGAGCGGTTACAAGACTTATAGACTTTTATCCATGGGTAAGAGGAAAGTTTAATAAAGATTCTAAAAATGCAATTGCCAATGGTATCCTTTACCTGAAAGGCGGTGATCTTGCTGAAGAAATCGAGGAATCAAGGTTGAAAGCAGAGTTATATCCTTTAGCAGACTACTTTAAAGAAGATTTTTTTGAAACCAAATTTGTGGTTTATATTCCTCAATAATAAGGTTCTTCTCTTTGAAGAAATACTATAAAAAAAGCAGATATACTTTTCATCCCCGAATCTTTGCTGAAGGGCAAATATTCGAATGTCTTCAAAGTACATCTGCTTTTTTTGTGAAATCCTGCATGCAATCATCACATGGAATGTTGCACAAAATCATTCTAAGCTGGATTAAAACCCTCCGTCATTTTATAGCCTTAATCTCCTCTTCTCTGTGAACTGGAACTATGGGTTGTTGAAGTCAGGTATGCTAATTTTTTCTACTTCCAATTACCCGAAAAGGTGCGCTTTTGAGGTCAAACCTGCTAATTTTTGGTACTGAGTATCCTATTTCTCCGCTATTGGTTACAACGATCGCTGTTGAGGCAGAGCGCCCTTAACACTTTATTTGGAGCAATATTTCTCCTGAAAAAGATGCGTTCCGGGAAAAGGCATAGAAGAATTTTGGGCTTCTTCTGCCCAAAAGACTTCAGCCTTTGAGCGGTAATGCTTCTTTTTTCAGCAAGATATTTCTCTTCCATAGTGATTATTCAAGCGATAAATTATAAGTTAGCCAATGAGCTTAATACACAAAATTGCCCTTACTATGATCAAAAATGTAGGGCACATCACTGCTAAAAATCTCCTGGCACATTTCCTTACACCTGAAGCGATCTTTGGTGCTAACAAGAAAGAATTGATGGAAGTGCCTGGAATTGGTGCACAAACCGCGACATTGATTCTTGGGAAAGAGGCAATGACCAAAGCTAAAATACAATTAGAATTCATTAAGAAATATCAGGTTCAGGTATTGTTCCTGACAGATGATAATTATCCCGTACGACTAAAAAACTGTGTTGATGCGCCTGTCTTATTGTACTACAGAGGGAATGCAGATTTGAATCATCCCAGGATCATTAGTGTGGTCGGTACCCGGATGGCCACAGCCTATGGTAAGCTGCTCTGTAAGCAACTCGCGGAGGCACTTGCGGGATATGAGGTGTTGATCGTAAGCGGGCTTGCTTATGGGATAGATGTGACTGCTCATCAGGAGAGCCTCCAATATGGGATTCCAACGGTAGGGGTTTTAGCCCATGGATTAGATCGGATGTACCCTCAGGTTCATAGTCATATTGCGAAGAAGATGGTTCTTAATGGTGGTTTACTTACAGAATTTCCATCGCTTACAAATCCGGACAAGGAGAATTTTCCAAAAAGGAACCGGATCATTGCAGGAATATCAGACGTGACCATTGTGGTGGAAGCCGCCTCAAAAGGTGGGGCACTCATTACGGCAGATATAGCGAATTCTTATCACCGGGAGGTTTTTGCTTTTCCGGGAAGGGTGAACGATTTGAGTTCCGAAGGCTGTAACTTCCTGATTAAGACCAATAGGGCAGGGTTGATCAGCCATGCCAGAGATCTTGCTTATTACCTTGGCTGGGAGCTCCCTAAAGCTCAGGAGCTGATGGCAAGCTCAAATTTTCCTGTTGAATTGAGTGCGGAAGAGCAAGAAATTCTTCAGGCTTTGACGACTTCAGCAATCGCCATAGATGAGCTGGAGCTGCGTCTGAAAATTCCAAAAAGTAAGCTGGCTTTGCATTTATTGAACCTGGAAATGCAGGGGATTTTGACTTCTCTGCCCGGGAAGCGGTATCAGTTGAATCAGGATATTTCCTCTTTACCTATAAAATAGATTGCAGATAAGTCTATTGGACTAGTAGAATAAAATGTTATTTTGTTTATTTGTCTTTTTTAGAATTAAATATTGAATTATCATTTGTAAATAGAATTCTAAGCCTCAATTTGTATTTTTGTATCATGTGGTATAATAATATTTTGGAAACCATCGGCAATACGCCATTGGTAAAATTGAATAACATTACGAAAGAAATCCCGGCTACAGTGCTGGCTAAAATTGAGACGACCAATCCTGGGAACTCGATTAAAGATCGTATGGCAGTCAAAATGATTGAAGATGCAGAGAAAAGCGGCAAGCTTAAACCTGGTGGAACAATCATTGAAGGGACCTCCGGAAATACCGGAATGGGACTCGCTATGGCTGCGATCATTAAGGGCTACAAATGTATTTTCACGACTACGGATAAACAATCTAAAGAAAAGGTAGATGCTTTACGTGCTTTTGGTGCGGAAGTTATCGTATGCCCTACTAACGTAGAACCAGAAGATCCAAGGTCGTATTATTCGGTTTCTTCGCGTTTAGAGCGTGAAGTTCCAAATTCATGGAAACCAAATCAATATGATAACCTTTCTAACTCACAGGCTCATTATGAGCAGACAGGTCCTGAAATCTGGGAACAAACGGAAGGAAAGATTACGCATTTGGTGGTTGGAGTTGGAACCGGTGGAACCATTTCAGGTACCGGGAAATATTTAAAAGAGCAAAATCCGAACATTCAGGTTTGGGGAATTGATACTTATGGTTCTGTATTTAAAAAATATAAGGAGACCGGAATTCTGGATAAGAATGAGATCTATCCATATATTACAGAGGGGATTGGAGAAGATTTTCTGCCGAAGAATGTAGATTTTGACATCATTGACCTGTTCGAAAAAGTAACAGATAAAGATGCTGCACTGATGACCCGTGATATCGCACGCAAGGAAGGGATCTTTGTTGGAAACTCTGCAGGCTCTGCCATTGCAGGACTACTTCAGTTGAAGGATAAATTAAAGCCTGAGGATGTAGTGGTCGTGATCTTTCATGACCATGGCAGCCGTTACATGGGCAAAATGTATAATGAAGACTGGTTGAGAGAACGCGGGTTTCTGAAAGACGAGAAGCTTACGGCAAGAGCTATTCTTGCAAAGAGGGAGGCGACTGACATTGTTACGATCGACTGTGAGAAGACAATTCTTGAGGCGATCAATAACATGAATACTTTAAATATATCTCAGATTCCGGTAACTCAGAAGGGAATGGTGGTAGGAAAGGTCGCAGAAAGCGATATTCTTAAGGCGCTTTTGGAAAACCCTTCTTTAAAATCTGCCCCTGTTCAGGAAATCATGTCCAGTACTTTTCCTTTTGTGGATATGAACACTTCAATTGATAAGATTTCTGCGCTGATTAACAAAGAAAATAGTGCAGTATTGGTGGAAGATGAGCAAGGTAAAATTGAAATTATTACGCAATATGACATCATCAATGCGATCTCCGGATAGGGGATTTGACTTGATTAAGCATAAAAAAAGTCCCGGAATATTTTATTTTCCGGGACTTTTTTTATGTCCTGTGTTTTCGTAGGATCAAATGCGCTTAATGACTTGGGCTTGAAGCGTCGACACGTTTAATTTGGGCACCTAAAGCACGCAAACGGGTATCGATATCCTGGTAACCACGTTCAATCTGCTCAATATTAAATATCGTTGAAGTGCCTTCTGCAGATAATGCTGCAATCAGAAGGGAAACACCTGCACGGATATCCGGGGAAGTCATACTGATTCCTCTTAATTTATATTGTTTGTTGATCCCGTTTACAGTCGCTCTGTGTGGATCGCAAAGTATGATCTGTGCACCCATATCGATTAGTTTGTCGACAAAGAACAGGCGGCTTTCAAACATTTTTTGGTGAATCAATACAGAACCTTTAGCCTGCGTAGCCACTACCAATACAATACTCAATAAATCTGGTGTGAAACCAGGCCATGGTGAATCTGCAATGGTGAGCATTGAACCATCTATAAACGATTCAATTACATAATGTTTCTGAGAAGGAATGAAAATGTCATCGCCTCTTAATTCAAACTTTATACCCAGCTTTCTGAATACTTCAGGAATGATCCCAAGCTCCGAATAGCATACATTTTTAATCGTAATTTCTGATTCTGTCATGGCTGCAAGGCCAATAAAGGATCCGATTTCAATCATATCGGGCAACATGCGGTGTTCTGTTCCGCCTAATTTGGTAACGCCTTCGATCGTTAGCAGGTTTGAGCCTACTCCTGTAATCTTAGCGCCCATACGGTTCAGCATCTTGCACAATTGCTGTAAGTAAGGCTCACAAGCGGCGTTGTAAATGGTCGTGATTCCTTTTGCCATTACAGCAGTCATCACGATATTGGCAGTACCGGTTACGGAAGCCTCATCCATTAATATATAAGCACCCTGTAAGTTCGTGGCGTCTACATTGAAGAACTCTTTTTTAGCATCATAGACAAATTTGGCGCCTAGTTTTTCAAATCCCAGGAAATGGGTATCCAGTCTTCTGCGGCCGATTTTATCACCTCCCGGTTTCGGGATGGCTGCTTTTCCAAAACGGGCTAAAAGCGGTCCAACGATCATGATTGATCCCCTTAAGCTGCCCCCTTTGGCTTTAAATACATCAGACTGGAAGAATTCCAGGTTGATGTTCTTTGCTTCAAAAGTATAAGTGTCTTTAGATAAGCGTTCTACTGTTACTCCTAAGTCTCCTAAAAGTTCGATGAGTTTATTGACATCTTTAATATCCGGGATATTGCTGATGGTGACTTTCTGGTCGGTTAATAAAACTGCTGAGATAATTTGCAGGGCTTCATTTTTTGCTCCCTGAGGCTGGATTTCACCCTTTAACTTTTTTCCACCAATTATTTCGAATGCGTTCATGTTGTATTAAGCTTGTATAGTATAAAAATTGGTAAAATCTAGTGTCTTTGTTTTGGATTGTTGTTGCGTTGAGTGCGGTTATTGCTGTTGTTATTATTGTTGTTGTTTTGTCTGCCTTTACCGTTATTGTTGTTCCTTCCGCGGTTATTGTTGTTTACTGGTCTGGTCACCACAGGTTTGAATTCAACCTTATTTAGGTTAATGTTGTCGTCCAGTTGTAGTTGTCCTCCGGATAGTTCGCGTAAATTCTTTAGGATGGTCTCATCAGCTACGCTGTCTTTGTTCCAGGTCACGTAAGCCATTTTCATGAAATTGGCAATTCCCTGCACCATTGCAGCTCTGCGTTCCGGCTCTTCCACTGCTTTGGCTTTTTCGATCATCGTTTCTACGGTTTTACCATAGTGTTTATAAGTGATCTTTTGCTGAGGGTAACCGATGTGCTGGGGTTTTACCAAAGCATCCTCAGGACTAGGCTTTGGATATGGGCTGTCTACATCGATCTTATAACCGGAGATGATGTGTAAATGATCCCATAATTTGTGCTTAAAATCAGCTACATCACGCAAATGAGGATTTAAAAATCCCATGAGGTCTATCACTGCCTGAGCATATTTATTACGTTCTTCAAGGTCGGGTAATTCAATAATGTACTTCACCATGTTCTGTACATTACGGCCGTATTCGGCGAGGATTAACTCGTTTCTTGTGGTATTATAATCGAAATTCATCTGTATAATTATACTTTTTATTTTAATATTCGACCGGGTCTTTAATCCGGCCGGCCCTTTTGGGCATATTGAATCTTATTGAGTAAGCTATTTTCTGCCGGAGCTTTGTCGTATCAGGAGATAACGAAATAAAGTTAGATTAGGTATGTTCAAACTCATGCAGATTCTGTAAAGATATATTTTATTTAACAATTCGCAATTTAGCAAATTTTAATAATAACTGCTTATTACCCAGACCCTGAAAAAATACGGTTGCTTTTACGTCGGGAAGTGTACCTTCCAGACTCACAATCTTACCGAAGCCAAACTTTTCATGCTCTACTTCCATTCCATTTTGGAACAGGTTTGCCGCATCTGGGGCAAAACCAGGAGTAGGAATGTGTGCTTTTGGCAACATAGAGGTTGTTTTCGGTCTTGGCGCAGTAGAGGTTCCGCTGGTACCGGCTGATGATGCTGGTTTTGGCTTGCTGAAAGTATCCCTTTGTTGTGTCCAGCTTTTTCTTTCTGAAGAGAAGCTGTCGTCATTTAAAGTGCTTTTAGCAGGCTTTGCCACTTCAATCTCCAGGTAACGCGCATTGATTTCATCAATAAAACGACTCGGCTCACAGTTGGTTAGCGTTCCCCATCTGTATCTGGACGTCGCGTAAGTCAGGGTCAGTTTCTTTTCTGCACGTGTTACCGCCACATAAAAGAGCCTGCGTTCCTCTTCCAGATCTGTTCTGGAGTTTAAAGACATTTGAGAAGGGAAGAGGTTTTCCTCTAAGCCTACTACAAATACATTCTTAAATTCCAGACCTTTTGAAGAGTGGATCGTCATTAAAGAGACCGTATCTTTGTTTTTATCGTCTCCCTTATCATCATTCGTCAATAAGGCAATGTCCTGCATAAATACAGCCAGACTACGGTCTTCAATGTCCTCACGCTCACCGAATTCTTTAATACCGTTTAATAATTCCTGGATATTTTCATGTCTGCCACGACCTTCGTCAGTGGTATCAGAATGGAGTTCTTTTAATATTCCCGAATGCTGGGCAATGTATAAAGCGGTCTCGTAAGCATCCAGTTTCTTCGCTTCCGCAGCGAAGCTCTGAATCATTACCGCAAAGTCATTCAGCTGATTGGCAATTCTTCCTGCGATATATTGCTGAGGATCACAGATCACCTGCCACATCGTGATGTCGTGCTGATCTGCTGCAACCAGAATTTTTTCTACTGTCGTATCTCCAAGTCCTCTTTTAGGATAATTGATGACCCTTTTTATCGCTTCCTCATCCGCAGGATTGAAGGTTAAACGGAAATAGGCGATTAGATCCTTGATTTCCTTGCGTTGGTAGAAGGAGAGTCCTCCGTAGATTTTATAAGGTACATTCAGCTTTCTTAAAGCCTCCTCCATTGCTCTGGATTGTGCATTGGTACGGTATAAGATCGCAAAATCATTGTGGTTGTAACCTTTGGAACTGCGTTCCTGTACGATGGCTTCGGCTACAATTTTACCTTCTTCATTGTCGGTAAAAGCACGTTGCACCTTGATGCGGTCGCCGGACTCATTATCGGAAAAAACATTCTTTTCCAATTGATTCTTATTGTTGGCGATAATGCTATTGGCAACTTCTACAATATTTTGGGTAGAGCGGTAATTCTGCTCTAATTTATAGACTTTTAAATCCGGGTAATCGCGTTCAAAATTAAGGATGTTCTGAATGTTTGCTCCCCTGAAGGCATAGATACTTTGTGCGTCATCACCTACTACACATATGTTTTGGTAGGCTGCTGCGAGTTTCTTTACAATTGTATACTGGGAAAAGTTAGTATCCTGGTACTCATCAACCATCAGGTATTTAAATTTCTGCTGGTATTTGTTCAGTACATCGGGATGGTTCTTTAACAAGACATTTGTTTTGAACAACAAATCGTCAAAATCCATTGCTCCGGCTTTAAAACAACGTTTGGTATAGGTTTCATAAATCACGCCGATTAAAGGACGTTTATTGCTGATGTCTTCCGCCTGAATCTCTGCGTTCTCCATATATTCTGTATGGGAAACCAGGTTGTTTTTTGCGGAAGAGATCCTGTTGTATACAAAATTCGCGTTGTACAACTTGTCGTCCAGCTGTAATTCCCTTAATATCGCCCTGATCAGACTTTTGCTATCGTCCGTATCATAAATGGTGAAGTTGGAAGGGTATCCGATCTTTTCTGCTTCCACTCTTAATATCTTGGCAAATACCGAGTGAAAGGTACCCATCCATATATTTTTGGCTTCTGAACCAATTACTTTCGAGATACGCTCACGCATATCCTTTGAGGCCTTATTGGTAAAGGTAAGTACCAGAATGTTAAAGGCATCGACCCCTTTTTCAATCAGGTGAGCTACCCGGTAAGTAATTACACGTGTTTTTCCGGAGCCGGCACCTGCGACAATCATTACGGGTCCCTGGGTATTTTCTACTGCTGCGCGTTGTTGGGGGTTTAATCCTGCTAAATAATCCAAAATACTATCCTGTTCTGCTTTTTAAAGGTATTGTTTAAACCATGTAGCTGATATCGATGTACAAGGGGCACATGAAACTACATTCGCACAAAAATAAGAAAACTATGGCTTTTATTGGAGTTACATCCAATCTTTTTTCCCTGATTCTATATAATACAACCAATAGTTCGCCATACGGTGAATATCGGCATAGTTCCCATATTTAAAATGAATCGTTCCGGCCGCGGTATGCAGGACCAAATGCCCAATGTTGGCCTTTTTATGCCAGAAGTATTGTTTGGTCGTGATCCCCTGAATTTTATGCGGCTCCATTAGCTGATGTTCTACATCCCATATTCCGCTTTTCTTAATGATAAAATCTTCAGACAGGTATAACCGATGATGTGCAAATTCAAAATACAACATTATGACCACCAGGATAGCGTAGGGGATGATCCACCAGAAATAGGGACGCAGATGAGGGAGTACCCATCCGATGAGGAGAAAGAAAGCTATCGGAATGACCACCTTAAGCATTATTGTTAAAAAGAGGAAGCGGTAGTTTGGAATAAAGGTGCTTTCTTTTTGGGGGATACATTCAAAGATCATTTTTAAGAGCTCGTCTCTTTCGTTTTCATCACATCCGGGAATCTCAATGTCATGCTTTTTATTGTCTTTGTCGTCCTCATCAGCAGCATCAAAAGAAGCCTGCTTGAACTTCATGTTCATCAGGTCCAGTTTTTTCTGAAAATAATTCTGACTATAGCTGCTGATCTGTACCCTTGCCGGTTTCAATAAGGTATGTTTCTTTTCAAAAAGCCCTGATGTGATGGCCAGTACCGCCTTCTTTTTGATCACCTCAAAGTCGAAATATTTAATGAAGTTGCGCAGGATATTTGTTCCAAGAACGATGAGCAGGGCAAAGAAAAGAAGTACGCCGATGGAAATCATGTTTAAACCTTCGGTAGAAAGCGCTTTTATTGGGTTTTCTTCCAGTTGAAAAGCTTCTGTATAGTTTTTTAACATCTCCATAATGGCGAAGATAAAACCCATAAGAAGGGCTACGCTTGCGCCATAGTTGGACGTTAAACCCACTTTAAAGAGGGTAGAGGTGCTCAGTTTTAGAAGCGGTTCAGACTTCAGCCTTTGCTCATCTGTTGATTTTTCTGCTGTCGGATCGGGAGTGTCTCTATTTAAGAGCCTTTCCCTTAATATCGTGGCTGTATGGTGGTCAATTGCCTTGATGCTCGCTTCTTTTTTATCGCTCCCCGCAGTGTCAATGTCGAGACTATAGACCCCTATGATCCTTTGAATGAGCGACTGGTTGATGTTTACCTGCTGGATCTTATCCAGCCTGATGCTGATGTGTTCCTTGCTCAATACGCCTTTTTGGATTACAAATTCCTGTTTTTCTTCATCGAGAAAAAAACTGAACCTGAGGTAACTGAGGTAAGAATAGATGATCAGAATGAAAAGGAAGACGAGGAATCCGGCAATCAGGTACCAATGATTCATGCCTTTGGCGCGGACCAGGAGCAGGATAATGGGAAAAACCAATACCCGAATGCTGCGTTGCAGGTGATCGGCAAACATCACGGCTACACCGGCGGCCGACTGTCTTTTGGGTTCAGAAAAATCAGTTCCCATTTTAATCGACTTTAGCCAGTTGTCTGTTCAGCTCTTCTTTGATTGCCTTTGCCATATTAATGTCCAATCCGGGAATAGTGATGCTTCCCGAAATACCTCCGGCAGTAAATACATGAAGGGAGCCCAATTGAAACATTCTGGAGAAAATCCCCTCATTTAAGGTGATGTGTTGTATTCTGGTAAAGGGAATAATGGAAGTGGAGATCGAGATGATTCCGCTCTTATAAATCAGGTCTTTTTCTCTAATCGCATAGCCGATCCTTTTAATACTGGTCCGATAAAGGGCAATTAAAAGTATGCTGAAAAGAAGGTAAATCCCGGTAGTTACATATAAGTAAGGTCTGAATCCTTCTACAAAAAACAAGACCATGCCTATTGCCGCAGCAAGGATGAGCAGGAAAATGGCGATATTTAATAAAGCCACCCTCCAGTATTTCCTGCTTATTGCATTTAATACTACCTCTTCGTACTTCGGCAGCGCGTCTATATCTAATGTTTCATTTGTAAAATCCTGCATTTCATTTTGCTATAATGGCGTTCGAAACGAAGTTAGGGAATTATTTTTTATACGGAATCACTGATTGATGTATGCTCCCTCGTTTCTTCTATCAATAAATCTACAGCGCGCGTTAATTTAATGGGAGGGTCTTGCTGAAAATCGCAACCCTCCGCTAATCATTCATTGAATAAGAGACGGTTGATGTATTAGTGTTGATTAGTAATGTGTAACTTTAATGAGGTTTTGATTTGGGCTGTGGTTAAATGATCCGTTATTTCAAATTAGGTGTTCCTTTTAAATAGATTTCTAAATCTCCAACACTGGCATTGGCAGTTGACCTAAATTTATCAAAATCATAAACCATCAACACACCAAAATCTTCGTATTGTGCAATGAATGATGACAGATCGATCTTTTCATTTAATGCAGTAAACATTGTTACCACATGTTCATAGATCGGCTTAGGTGTGATCAACAGGTTGGTTAGTTTATTATTTGTAACAGCTGATGTTTTACCGATCAGGTGTTCGTAATCCCCAACTAATTGTTGAGCTTCGTTATACGTCATGGTCGTAAATTTAAAATTAATCGTTTAGTTATCCATCTAAATTTTATCAACATGGTTTTTACCACTATAATATTTGGGGAAGAGCATTTATGGAAGCTAAACTGGAAGCATTCGCTAGAAAGGCTAAAGATTATTATCGCCAAAAAAATATTAAGCATAGCTAGAACTGGTATACGGTTTAATTAATCCGTAATTAAACTGTTATTACCATGAAATACGATAATTTACCTAGTTTTGCAGTACAAACTAAAGCTTCTTTTTATAGCAGATATTAATGAAAACAGTCTCTAAGTGTATTTAAATGATGGCTGTTGTTTCTTCATAATATGCTAAAAGTGGATTTGGACTAACTTAAATTATATTTGTAAATAATCATTTGTTATGCAAGAGATCAAAAAATATGTAGAAGAAAACAAACAACGTTTTTTAGACGAGTTGTTTGAGTTATTACGCTTCCCATCGGTAAGTGCAGACCCTAAATATAAAGGTGATGTGCTTAAAACAGCCGATTTCGTTGCCCAGAAACTGAAAGACGCAGGTGCCGATAAAGTAGAGATTTGTGAAACTGCGGGTTATCCGATAGTGTATGGTGAAAAGATCATTGATGAAAAATTACCTACCGTTTTAATCTACGGACATTACGATGTACAACCTGCTGATCCTTTGGAGCTTTGGAAAACACCTCCGTTTGAACCTACGGTGCGTGACGGCAAGATTTATGCACGTGGCGCCTGTGATGATAAGGGGCAGTTTTACATGCATGTAAAAGCTTTTGAGCTGATGATGAAAACCAATACCCTGGCCTGTAACGTTAAGTTTATGATTGAGGGAGAGGAAGAAGTGGGTTCCGCAAACCTTGGGGTTTTTGTGAAAGCAAATACCGGGCGTTTGAAAGCAGATGTGGTCCTGATCTCTGATACTTCAATGATCAGCATGGAAAATCCTTCTATAGAAACAGGTCTACGTGGTCTGGCTTATATGGAAGTGGAAGTTGTTGGTCCAAACCGCGATTTGCACTCCGGAGTTTACGGTGGTGCTGTAGCAAACCCGGCTACCATTTTGTGTAAGATGATTGCTTCATTACACGATGAAAACAACCACATCACGATTCCTGCCTTTTACGATAAGGTGCTGGAATTGTCTGAGGAAGAAAGAACTGCATTAAATTCAGCCCCTTTCGACCTGAATGAATATAAAGAAGACCTGGACATCAGCGCAGAATGGGGAGAGAAAGGTTTTTCTACTTTAGAGCGTACCGGAACCAGACCTACTTTGGAGGTTAATGGAATCTGGAGTGGTTATATCGGCGAAGGAGCCAAAACCGTATTGCCTTCAAAAGCAAATGCAAAGATCTCTATGCGTTTGGTTCCTAACCAGACTTCTGAAGAAATCTCTGCCATTTTTACAAAGCATTTTGAAAGCATCGCTCCTGATTTTGTGAAGGTAAAAGTTACCGCTCATCATGGTGGTGAACCAGTAGTTACGCCTACAGACAGCATTGCTTATCGTGCTGCAGAACAGGCAATCCTGGATTCATTTGGTAAGAAACCAATTCCGACAAGGGGTGGTGGCAGTATTCCTATCGTTGCCTTATTCGAAAGCGCACTGGGTATTAAATCGGTATTGTTCGGATTTGGCTTAGATAGCGATGCTTTGCACTCTCCAAATGAGAAATATGATATCTTTAACTATTATAAAGGAATTGAAACCTTGCCTTTATTCCACAAATATTTTGCGGAGTTGAGTAAATAAGTTCTTGATTTTAAAAGGAATATACAGTTATTGAAAAAAGGGCAGCCAAATCGGTTGCCCTTTTGTATTTTTACGGCATGCCGCCATTAGTTCCACCGAAGCCTCCTGCACCCAGAAAAACAACCAGAACTGCAAAACCAGCGATTCCAGGAAAAAGACCTGTTGCAAAAAGAAAGGTGACGAAGAAGAAAAAGCCCTTGGCGATGGAATGGAAAATAGCTATTGCCGGACTTTTACTCGTTCTGCTTTCTCCATTTTATTATGGATATGTGATTAAAGGCTTTACCTCAACCTGGCGCTGGATCAAAGATTGGGGCCAGGATCCCAATTACAGGACCTATTCCAGCTTTGATATTCGAATTCCCAAGAAATACAGCATTCACGGCATTGACGTTTCTTATTATCAGGGAAAGATCGACTGGAAGAAGGTAAAGGCGATGAAAGAGGATGAGGTGCAGGTGAAATTTGCTTTTATCAAAGCAACCGAGGGGATATTAAGCGTTGATCCCTATTTCCAGCGCAACTGGAGAGAAGCGGCAAAAGCGGGAGTTATTTGCGGTGCCTATCATTTCTTCAGGCCTCAGAAATCGGGCGAATGGCAGGCTAAATTCTTCCTTCAAACGGTGAAGTTCGAAGAGGGGGATTTACCTCCGGTAGTAGATGTTGAGCAGTTGAATGGAGTTGCACCTGCCAATATGCGCAAGGAGCTTCAGGAATTTATCAGCTATGTGGAAAAGAGGACAAAGGTAAAACCAATGATTTATTCCGGCCTAACCTTTTATAAAGACTACCTGAAAGGCCATTTTGATGAATATCCCCTATGGATTGCACATTATCATCAGGCGAAACTGAAAGTGAGCAGTGATACCAATTGGTCATTCTGGCAACATTCTGATAAAGCCCGTATTACCGGAATCAACCATGTGGTCGATTTTAATGCTTTTAATGGAGATAGTACGGCGTTTGAACGCTTAAGGATTCCCAGAATCCTCAGCTATTAGCCTTGCGTTCCTCCCAGGTTATGGCAATGGTTTAATTTTTCATGGAAATGGATCATTTTCTCCATTGTCTCTGTCATCATTTCCAGTTGTTTCTTTCCAATCAGTTTTACATACTTTCTCGCCAGTAAGGCTGATTGTTCGGTTACCTGAAGATAGAAGGCTCTGCCTGCTTCCGTAAGTTCCAGTAGGTTTGCGCGGGCATCTGTTGCACTCTTTTCTACTTTAATCAATCCGGTTTGTTCTAATTCCTTCATGATTTTTCCGGCTGCCTGTCTGCTGACTTTCAGGTTTGCTGCAATGGCACTGCTTGATTTCCCATTCAGGCCGACAGCCATGAAAAAAGGCATAAATGCCATATTGAAATGTGGTTGGTGGAGATTGCAAATGTTTTTGTCGCCCCAATCGTCCGTGAGCTTTTTGAGAACGTATAGCTGTTTGAAGATAACAGCGTGTTTTTGGTGGTCTTCCATCGGGGTTTTTAGGGATGATTAGTTCAATATTGGATCTATAGTAAACTTAGTTTACTAAATTAATGAGTTTGTTTTGGAATAACAAGGGCTGTGGAAAATGTTTGGGTTGATTTTGTTAATATTGTAGAAAGGAGGTAGTATGAATGAGAAAATTATGATCCAGGTCAACATGCTTGACAAGCTGACTGCAGAAGAATATCATTCTTTAGGGGAGACGTTTTATACGATCCACTGCTCGCAGGTTTTCAGGAAAGCCGGATCTGCATCTGCACCGATTCCGGAATTTTCAGGAACATCGAGAAAGAAGCCGTCGTAGGTTAATCCACCAATTACCGGGTCAACTAAATGTCCCAGTAAACAAGTGTCCAGATCAAAGAAGACTACATTCGGACTGGATAAAGCAAAATGAAGGTTTGCAGTCAGGGCAATCCTGCTTTCCAGCATACTTCCAATCATACATTTTGTACCCGTTTGCAAAGCAATCTCATGGATTTTTTGCGCCTCAAGGATGCCACCGGATTTTGAAAACTTGATATTCAGGTACTCGCAGGACTGACTATTGATCAGTTTACGGGCATCATGGTGGTTGTAGCAACTCTCGTCGGCCATGAGTTTGATGGGGGAATTTGCTTTGAGCTCTGGTAACCTATCGTCGAACCAGGTCCGCATGGGCTGCTCACAGAATTCAATATTAAAAGGAGCTAAAGCGCCTAATGCATATAAGGCATCGTCAAAATTCCATCCCTGATTGGCATCCAGACGTATACTCATCTCCGGGCCTACTGCTTTTCGGATCTGTGCAACTCTTTCTATATCTTCATGGACCTTTTTTCCGAGTTTAATCTTCAGGATACGACAGCCTTGCTGTCGGTATTTTAAGGCCGAAAGGGCCATGTTCTCAGGACTGTCAATGCCAATGGTCATGTCTGTTTCTACACTTCTTTTCTGGCCTCCCAGAAAGCGGTACAAAGGAAGGTCGGCGTGTTTGGCTGCAATGTCAAATAAAGCCATATCAAAAGCACTCTTTATGGTCCCATTATGGGCTGCATACCCCAGAAGGTCATTCATTCTTTCAGGAATGTCCAGCGGATCTTTACCAATCAGAATCTTTGCGAAATCTTTAGCCATGGCCAGACAGGTTTCCTGTGTCTCGCCGACAATCATCGGGAAAGCAGAACACTCACCAACACCATGAATGCCGGAATCCGTATAAATACGGATGAGTACATTTTGTGCAAAATGCATGGTACCTGTCGCAATGACAAAAGGCTCCATGGGGATGCTAAAGCGGTAAATTTCGGTATGAGTGATTTTCATGAGCTGATGGCTTTATGTTCCGGGGACTGGTAGAATGCATTGATCTTGTGTAACAATTGATCAGGTGCTTTGTTCTGGTTAAATGTATTGAAAAGTTCATTGTTGGCAGACTGGTCCAGCACTTCTCCGTTGACCACCTTCAGGAGGTAAGGGAAGCCGGTTCGATCGTTAATGCCATAAAGCATTTGGGAAATAAATCTCCGGCTGAAATCTGATTCCGGTGTCTTTCCATTTAGAAAAATGACGTTGACCTCAGGGCTTAAAACCGGCAAAACAATGGCCTCAATAAAAAGCTGACTTCTTGTGTTATTGTTATAGCAAAAAAAGGATTTTCCTTCAATGGATAGCAGGAATTCCTGGTATTCTTGCCTGAAAAGACGGTTTTCCTGGGCGTCAGGGAAAATTCGCCATAACATACAGACGAAAAGGATCATCATTCCCAGAATGACCACTGGCAAATAGATCAGAAAGTAAATCACATACAGGATACCTCTTGCATATCTCATTTTTTCATCGCTTACTTTTTAACTGTAATTGTTCTCCCGGTAACCAGATGAAAGCTGTAAATCTTATATAGCCCATCGTCAGAAGTTTCTATCTCTTCCACAAGACCAGTTTTACTGAAGGTATCCGTCACTAAATCGCCTTTCTTTACTTCTTGTAATACCTCTGATGGCGTGTCTTTATTTAATCTGATCATGTTGTTGGGAATAAATTATCTTTAAAGATATCACCCTCAATCGTGTTTTCTGTCATTTTGTGGAATAAAAAATAATGGAGATTCTTATCTTTTTACCTTTATAGGATGAATATGGAACCTAACAGTCTGATTAAAGCTTCTTCGCCTTATTTATTACAACATGCCCATAATCCGGTGAACTGGTATGAATGGGGAAGGGAAGCTCTGGAGAAAGCAAAGAAGGAAAATAAACTGATTCTGGTGAGTATTGGTTATTCCGCTTGCCATTGGTGTCATGTGATGGAGCGGGAGAGTTTTGAAAACCAAGAGGTTGCTAAAGTAATGAACCGTCATTTTATCTGTATTAAAGTAGACCGGGAAGAACGTCCGGATATCGATCAGATTTATATGCTGGCCATTCAACTGATGACCGGCAGCGGAGGCTGGCCATTGAACTGTTTATGTTTGCCAGATCAAAGACCGATTTATGGAGGAACCTATTTCAAAAAGGACGACTGGATAAATATTTTGGAAAATGTAGCCGATCTTTGGCAACATGAACCAGATAAAGCAATACAATATGCCGATCGCCTGACGGACGGGATCAGGAATGCGGAGAAAATCATTCCAAACCTAAAAAGAGAAAGCTATACACAGGAACACCTTACCGAGGTGGTGGCACCCTGGAAACAATATTTTGATCTGTCTGAAGGTGGATATAACCGTGCTCCTAAATTCCCGATGCCCAATAACTGGCAATTTATGCTTCGTTACAGTTTTCTTGCTGAGGATCAGGACACCTATGCGGCTACACTTTTAACGCTGGAAAAAATGGCCCTGGGAGGGATTTATGATCAGATTGCTGGTGGTTTTGCACGGTATTCCGTAGACGGAAACTGGCATGTTCCTCATTTTGAGAAAATGTTGTATGACAATGCTCAACTGATTAGTCTATATGCGGAAGCCTATCAATATAACCGCCTGCCTTTGTTTAAGGAGGTGGCAGAGGAAACAATAGCCTGGTTGGCGAGGGAGATGACTTCGGCCGAAGGTTTGTTCTATTCGGCACTGGATGCAGATAGTGAAGGTATAGAAGGAAAGTTTTATGTCTGGGATAAGGCAGAACTCGAAACCATGAGTTTGGAGGATCAGGCTTTGCTGATTGCTTATTATCACATTTCTGAAGAAGGAAACTGGGAAGAGGAGCAGACCAATATCCTGCTAAGAAAACAGACCGATGAAGAATTTGCTGTCGATAGGGGAATTGATCCTGAAGAACTGAAACAGAAGATCAGTGAGCTCAAACTGAAACTCCTGATGCAAAGGGGGAAAAGGGTACGACCTGGGTTGGATGATAAATGTCTGACCGCCTGGAATGCGATGGCGATTAAAGCGCTGGCAGAAAGTTCAGAGATCTTTGATCAAAAGGAATACTATCAGATGGCCAAAAGAGCAGCTGATTTTATCCTCGATAAGTTAAAAACTCCTGAAGGGACGCTATTCCGGAATTTCAAAAGTGGAAAAGCAACGATTTCAGGTTTCCTCGATGACTATGCGTTTTTTATCGAAGCCCTGATCGCTTTATATCAGACTGATTTTGATGAAAAATGGTTAAATGAAGCCAAACAGCTGACTGATCAGGTCATCGCAAATTTTGCAGATCCTGAAAGCCCGATGTTTTTTTATACGTCCTCCGGTGGGGAGGCGCTAATTGCCAGGAAACATGAGATTATGGACAATGTAATCCCTGCCTCGAATTCCGTTATGGCGCAAAATTTACATACTTTGGGCCTGCTTTTTGACGAGGAACGTTATGTAAATCAGGCGGCTGCAATGCTGGCTGCAGTTCAGCCACAGATTAAAACTTATGGTTCTGCCTACTCGAATTGGGCCATTCAGTTGTTAAACGAAGTGTTCGGTGTAAATGAGATCGCCATTACAGGGGAAAGTGCAGGAATGCTGAAAAAAGAAATTAATAGTCGTTATATTCCCAATAAAATTATACTGTCAGGAACAAATTCAACACTTCCTTTGTTAAAAGATAAGGGAAGCATTGAAACAAAAATCTATATTTGCCGAAATAAAGTATGCCAGTTGCCAGTAGCTACTGTTGATGAAGCATTAAAATTGATAACTAAATAACATCATAATGAGTATTAAACCCAATACAGTAGTATCATTAACGTACGAATTGCATACGACTAATGAAGAAGGACAACAAGTTTTTGTAGAGAAAGCAGATGAGCAAAATGCACTTGTATTTCTATATGGTACAGGAATGATGTTGCCAAAATTTGAAGAGCATTTGGCAGGATTGAATGTTGGTGATGAGTATGGCTTTGAGCTTACTGCAGCTGATGGTTACGGTGAATTAGATCCGGGAGCTTTTGCTGACTTGCCAATCGACATGTTTAAAGAAGCTGGATTGCCTGCTGTAGGTGATGTTATTCCTTTGCAGGATAACCAAGGCAATCATTTCAGAGCAGGTGTTACTGCGATTCATGAGACTGCCGTTTCTGTAGATTTAAATCACCCTATGGCTGGTAAAAACCTGATTTTTGCAGGTAAAATCCTTACTGTACGTGAGGCGACTCAAGAAGAATTAAGTCATGGCCATGCACACGGTGCTGATGGTCACGAAGGTCACTAGTAGATCTTAGTTTATATTAAAATAGCCTGTATCGTAAACGATACAGGCTATTTTTTTGAGGTTAATCGCCAGATTACCGCTTGACTTATTTAACCTTGAAGTGTAATTCTGGCTTCGTTAAAGGCCGTCAGGCATGACCTCTTTTTTTTTAAATCAATTGATTTCTGTTTGCATATTTTTTGCAAATTTGACGCGTTACTCCTAAATGTTTTTCTTTTTCCAGAATTTTGGACTTTAAATTTGAGGTTCTTCTGCAGAATTGTCTGCAAAATTCCAGCAGTTGAATCCTGCTTTTCTTTTCTTTTTCCTGCTCTAATGTGGTTTTAAGGTGTTTATGTTTTATTTGCAAAATTTTATTGCAAAAAATATGCAATATGAAATAAACAATTCTATATTTGAAGCTAATAAACTGAACCAACCACCTAACCAAAACCAAACATGATTCGAAAACTACATTTATGCTTAATGTTGCTGATACCGTTAATGGTGTTCTCAGGACGGGTTTTTGCAAAAGAGGCCTTCTCAGCATTTAACAATAAAAACTTAAGGGAGATCAAAGGCCGGGTAACTGCTTCCGACGACCAACTTTCTATTCCCGGAGTATCTGTTGTGCTAAAATCAGATCCGAAAATCGGAACGAAGACTGATGAAAACGGAAACTTTGCGTTAAGAATTCCTGATGGCCCTCAGATTCTGATCTTTACCTATGTTGGGTACAAAAGAAAAGAAGTGCCTGTAAACAATGAAACGACGATCGATGTGGTGCTGTCTGTCGCCGAGGAGAATACTTTAAACCAGGTAGTGGTAACAGCTATGGGGATCAAGAAAGACCGGAAGGCTTTGGCTTACGCGCTGACCGAGGTGAAAGGCACGGAATTTACCCAGGCGAGGGAAACAAACCTTGCCAATGCGCTGGTAGGAAAGGTTGCTGGTGTAAATGCAACAAGTACGGCTACAGGACCGAGTGGCTCCAGCAGGGTCATTATTCGTGGTAACGGTTCCCTGAATGGAAATAACCAACCTTTATACGTAGTGAATGATATGCCGATAGACAATACCTTATTGGGGCTTCCACAAACTGAGGGTTATACTTCTGACGGCATTGCCAATGGGTTAAACATCGACAGGGGAGATGGGATTTCAGGAATCAATCCCGACGACATCCAAAGCATTACCGTATTAAAAGGAGGAACGGCTGCGGCCTTGTATGGCTCATTGGCCTCCAATGGAGTAATCCTTATCAAAACTAAGCGAGGTGCTGCACAGAAAGGTGTGGGCATCGATTTTAACTCCGCATTTACAATGGAATCACCCTTAGTGATCCCGGAATGGCAATATGAATATGGATCAGGTAAAAACGGTGTTAAGCCCCTTACTCAGGCAGAAGCAATTGCTGCAGGACGATCTTCCTGGGGTGCCAAAATGGATGGTTCAGATGTGATTCAGTTTGATGGGGTCAAAAGACCTTACAGTCCACAAAAAAACAACATTCAGAATTTCTATCAGACAGGAACTACGACGACCAATACGCTGGCACTTACCGGAGGAAATGAATCCGCCAATGGACGGTTTTCTGCATCTGATATGAACAACAGAGGGATTGTTCCCAATACCAATTTCAATAGAAAGACCTTTAACTTTGCCGGCGAACTGGTGTTAAGCAAATGGTTAAGAATTGATGCGGTAGCACAATACAACCTTGAAAATGCTAAAAACAGAACCGTGGTAAACGATGCTTACGGTAATCCTAACTGGGGAACTTATCTGATTGGAAATACGGTAGACATCCGCAACCTCTCTCCGGGATATGACGCCAATGGAGATGAAGTGGCCTGGAACCCTGTTCCTATTGCCAGTAATCCTTATTTTGTAGTCAACAAGTTTGAAAAGAACGATACCCGGAATCGTTTTTTATCTATGGTAAATGTAAAATTGAATGTATTGCCTGAATTGTTTTTCAATGCGAGAATTGGTCAGGATTATAACAACTTTAAATACTTTGGCGTGGTTCCAAGCAAGTCTTTATATACCCCTTTGGGCGGAGCAAAAGAGGAGCGATCTAACCTGACCACCATCAATACCGAGGCGACGATCAATTATAACAAGCAAAACCTGTTTAAAGATTTCTCTTTGAATGCCTTATTCGGTGTCAATAACAGGTCTTCTACCCGGGACGAAGTGATCATCCAGGGAAAAGATTTCATCACTCCTGGCTTTTATTCTGTATCTAATCTTGGAACAGTAAATCAGACTTATCCTTATGGGAAGACCAGGACTTCTTCCTTATTTGGTTCAGCAGATTTCGACTACAAAAACCTGGTATTTTTAACCGTAACTGGTCGCCAGGATTGGTTTTCAACACTTGCTCCGAAAAACAACACCATTTTCTATCCTTCCATTGGAACGAGTGTGATCCTTTCCCAGATCGTTAAAATGCCTTCATGGGTTCAATTTGCCAAGTTAAGGTCCTCATGGGCACAGGTTGGAGGTGCTACACCAGAACCTTACGCGTTAAATCCTTCCTATACGATGATTCAGAACGGGCACCTGGGGCAGCAATTGCAGCAGGTAACGAGCACCAGAATTCCTAATCCTAATTTAAGCCCTTTAACCTCTACCACCTTTGAAGCAGGATTTGAAGCTTCTTTATTTGATAATAGATTAGGGATAGATTTTGCCTGGTACGACAGGAGCACGACCAAAGATATTGTAGAAACGACTGTTTCCACAAGTTCGGGTTACCGTACAGCCTTATTAAATGTGGGGGAGATCAGCAATAAAGGAGTAGAGCTCTTAATCACTGGAAAAATTATAGACAAACCTGATTTCTCCTGGAGCACAAGTGTAAACACTGCTTACAACAAAAATAAAGTATTAAAGCTTGCTGAAAACCTGAATTCTATTGTCATGGCCAGCGCAGTAAATGGATATGCTTATATCTATAGTCAGGTAGGAAGTCCATATAGTATCATTATGGGACGAAGAGAATTAAAGGATGCCAATGGGAAAACTGTATATAATGTTTCCGGTGGTGTGGCTACACCGGTTCCAGGGCCTCTTGAAGAGCTAGGACAAGGTGTTCATCCATGGTCTGTTGGTTTTTCCAATGATTTTAAATACAAAAGATTTAGCCTGAATGTACTGATTGACGGTAAGTTTGGTGGAAGTCTTTATTCAGGAACCGATCTATATGGTACAAGGATGGGCTTAACGAAAATGACACTTGCAGGCAGAGACACCGGAGTGCCAATTAGTGGAGTAGATGTATCCGGAAAACCGGTGAACATGGTAATCGACCCTTCGTTGCTGGAAAAATACTATGGTGATGGTTTCAGAAATATCTCTTCTTTATTTGTGTATGATGCCAGTTTTATCAAGCTTCGTCAGGTTGTACTGAGTTATCAGTTGCCGGTTAGTAAGGTGAAAATGTTGTCGAAATTGAGCTCAGCAACCCTTTCCCTGGTAGGCCGTAATCTTTTTATTCTGTACAAGAAAACACCAAATGTGGATCCTGAATCTGTATTTAGTGCAGGAAATGCACAGGGGATTGAACAGTTTGGCGTGCCCCGTACCAGAAGCTATGGATTAAACTTAAGTGTTAAATTTTAAAAATTACTCCAATGAAAAGATATATATACTATATAAGTGCAGTATTGATCCTGGCCATATCAGGATGTAAAAAAGATTTTGGTGACCTGAATAAAAACCCAAATTCCCTGTCTACACCGACACCTGCGTTTTTGTTTTCCAAATCGCTCCTCAGCACGATGAGCAACAGTTATTACCTTACCGGTGTTTTAAACCTGGGTGGTTTCATTCAGCATTATGCTACCTATAAAGAAGTTTCCGGAATAGGAGATAAATATTTTGCCAATGATTTCTATCAGGCACCTTACTTCACGGATGGTTATCCTACTGCCGTAAATGAAATTGAGGAAGTGATCAGGGCTGTTAAAGCAACTCCGGCCGAGGTGAATAAATTAAATGTGGCACGCATCTGGCGGGTATACATTTACCACAGGATGACGGACCTTTATGGTGATGTGCCTTACAGTGAAGCCGGAAAAGGGCTGACTGGCCTTAACTTTACCCCTAAATACGATGCTCAAGAGACCATATATAAAGACATGCTGAAAGAGTTGGATGAAGCTGCAGCTGGACTTGATGCCGCAAAAGCCTCGTATGGAGGTAATGATTTTATTTACGGTGGCGATGCCGGGAAATGGAAGAAATTCGCCTATTCGCTGATGCTTCGTTTGGGCTTAAGGTTAACTAAAAAAGATGCTGCACTCTCTGAGACCTGGGTGAAAAAGGCAATCGCCGGTGGTGTTATTCTGAATAAGGAAGATAATGCGATCATGAGATATAGCGATGGTCCGCAGGACCTGAACCGTAATCCTACCGCGAGGGAATCGAGAAGCAGGGATTTTTCTGCGAACTCTTTTGGTAAAAATAACATTGAAGGCGGAAAGCTAAGTACGACCTTTATTAATTATTTGAAAAATAACAATGACCCTAGGTTGAGTGTTTATTCCGGAGTGTGGGTGGGGACCACACAGGATCCTAATCCTGCCATTCAAAAAGGTTTTCCAAATGGAACCGGAACGGCACCTTCGGCCAATGACCTTGGTACCTATTCCGAGCCTAATCAGAATACTGTACTCAGACTTGATGCACCATTACTTGTTCTTGGAAATGCAGAAACGAACCTTTACCTCGCTGAAGCCGCAGCCCGCGGATGGAATAATGTGGGGAGTGCCGGTCAGTTTTATGTTAAAGGAGTGACTGGATCATTTGACAATGCAGCTATGTATGGCAGTGCTTACGCAATTTCCTCAGATAAAATCAATCAGTATCTGACTGCCCATCCATTCGATGTTGCCGGAACGTTTGATAAACAAATGGAACAGATCCATACTCAGATCTGGGCGGCTTTATATATCGATGAATATGAGGTGTTTGCCAATTGGAGAAGAACCGGATATCCGGTGTTGATTCCGGTCAATTATCCTGGCAACGTAACAGGTGGGACCATTCCAAGAAGGTTGATTTACCCGAATGCCGAGGGTGCCAGTAATGCAAAAAATATCCAGGATGCCATTTCGCGTCAGGGCGCAAATACCTTAACCACCCGTGTATGGTGGGACAAACAGTAAACAATTTAATACTCAATTTTTATAACAAATACCATGAATTTATCAGCCCAAGAAGCATTTTTAAAATTAGATTTAGTGTTACCTCCGGCCCCGCAGCCATTAGGGATTTATAAGCCGTTTTTAGTAGACGGTAAATATTTATATTTATCAGGACACGGACCGGTACAAACGGACAAGTCGTTGATCATTGGCCGGATCGGGGAGGATATGGACCTGGAAGCAGGAAAACTGGCAGCCCGTCAGGTTGGACTCACCATGTTGTCTACCATTGTGACTAATTTTGGTAGCCTTGATGTGGTAAAGCGCGTGATCAAAGTGCTGGGGATGGTGAATTGTTCGGCAGACTTTGAAAGACATCCTTACATTATCAATGGATGCAGCGAATTGTTTGCTTCGGTTTGGGGCCATGAGAATGGAATAGGTGTACGTAGTGCGGTAGGGATGGGCTCTTTGCCGGATAATATTCCGGTAGAAGTAGAAGCTGTTTTTGAATTACATCAATAATGTGTTAGACCTATGTTTATAATAGATGCCCACCTGGATCTCAGTATGAATGCCATGGAATGGAACAGGGATTTAAGGTTACCTGTGCAAGCGATTCGTGCCCTGGAAAAGGGAATGACAGATAAGCCTGACCGGGAAAGGTCTACGGTTTCCTTTCCTGAGCTCAGGAAAGGAAATATCGGTATTGTTGTCGCCACTCAGATTGCCCGTTATGTAAAACCCGGAAGTGTGATTCCGGGTTGGAATTCTCCGGAGCAGGCATGGGCCCAGACACAGGCACAGCTTTCCTGGTACCAAACAATGGAAGAAGCCGGGGAAATGGTCCAGATTCGTAATGCCGCCCAACTGAAAGCGCATTATGAATACTGGAATGATGGAACCGCTAATGACAATAAAACGATTGGTTATATCCTGAGCCTTGAAGGTGCAGATTCTATTGTAGACCTCAGCTACCTGGAAAGGGCTCATCAATACGGGTTAAGGGCGATTGGTCCGGCACATTATGGTCCGGGAAGGTATGCCAATGGAACGGATGCAATTGGAGAAATGGGCGCGCAGGGCTTAGCTTTACTTAAAGAGATGGAGCGTTTGAACATTATTCTGGATGCCACACACCTTTGTGATGATGCATTCTGGCAGGCCTTAGCTAATTTCTCAGGGCCTGTCTGGGCAAGCCATAACAATTGCAGGGCTTTTGTAAACCATAACCGTCAATATAGCGATGAGCAGGTCCTTGCATTGATTGAACGCGGAGCTGTGATTGGAGGTGCTTTAGATGCCTGGATGCTCGTGCCGAACTGGGAAAGGGGAGTGTCTACACCACAAAGTATGAACTGTGACCTGGAAAAGGTGGTGGCCAATATGGATCATATTTGTCAGCTTGCAGGAAATGCGCGTCATATCGGAATAGGTTCTGACCTTGATGGGGCTTTCGGAACGGAGCAATCTCCATTAGATCTGGATACCATTTCAGACTTGCAAAAGATGGTTGCCATGCTTTCCGCAAAAGGTTATTCTGCGGAAGATCTGGACCATATCTTTCATCAAAACTGGCTAAATTTCCTTTATAAAGCCTGGGCTTAAAACTAAATTAAGCCGGGGTTTCTAAAAGGGCATTACATTTTTCGCAAGTACCGTAAGCAGTAGTGTTTACGGTTTTTGCCGTAAAGCCCTTTGGCATTTTTATCTTAGGGACCACGACTTCAAGGCAGTAAATCTTTGAACAGGTGGTACAGTTAAAGTGCACATGTTCGTCATGATGGTGATCTTCGGAGCAGGAGGAAGAGCAGATGGCATAGTTTGCCGTTCCGTTCATATCCATGATGCGGTGAAGAATCCCCTTATCTTCATAAGTGTTCAGGATTCTGTATAAAGTTACCCTGTCGATCTCTTTACCCAGCTTTTTCTCGAGTTCCGGCTGAGAGATGGCTACGGTGTCCAAAGCAATTTCTTCCAGTACACGCACCCTTTGTCTGGTGTGTTTAAGGTCGTGCTCTTTTAAAATATTTACGGGATCTAGTCTCATGATTATATCGATTTTGCATTTACCAGGGAAATAGGAGGGTTATCCATCGCATTGCCCGGGTTTAATTTTAGCGTACCTTTTACTACAATGGTCTTATAGGTAAATTTGATCGGCTCCGCCATTTCTACCAATACCATAATGGGAACGCCATTCTTTCCGCAATAGAAACATTGGTTAATAGGTAACGTTGAAAGCATGAATTTGGTCTGTTTCATGCCATCCTTGATGGGAACAATATATCCTTCCAGTTCAAAAGCCTTGTTCGCATGTTTCTTGATCTCAGGAGTATAAACGGCATACATTTCTGAATCCTTTACAATCTTAAAATCAACACCGCCTACCACATCCCAGTTGTCCGACAAGATCTGATCATCAGGATTGTGTTGTGCTTTAACCGCAAATCCGGTAAACAAGAGCACTACAAGAATTATTCGTTTCATCATCATCTATTTATTTATGTTCCCTAAGTTTAACTTATTGATCTTCCTATATTTCTTTTAATTTTTTGACAGTATTCTCGAAATATTTGACCGGTAAGCCTGCACTGCAGGAATGATAGCTGCAAATATACCAATAGCTAGGCCAGCAACAAACAAATAAATTTCATCCTTCAGGAAAACCAGGCCGGTTAATTTCGCCTGACTACTTTCCTGGTAGTTTCCTATAAACTGAAGGGCGAGATGGCCTAATGCAATCCCGATTAACGTACCTGCAAGTGTAAGGATAATCCCCTCTGCAATGACAATCAGGAAGAGTTTTCCCCGGGAGGCACCAAGTGTACGCATGATGGCCAAATCGTATTTACGCTCCTTAAGCGAATTGTACAGGTTTACAAAGACACTGATCGCTGCAATCAGCATGATCAATACGGCAAACCATTGCAAGGTTTCTACACCAACGCCGATTAAAGAAAATAACCGGGTGCTTTCCTGCGCTGGTGAAGCTGCCTGCATATTGGTCGTTTCATTTACCATTCTGGGAAAGATGGCTACAGACATTGGCGAACGATACTGAATCAGCAAAGAGGTCAGTTCTTTTCCTTCATCACCATGTTCCTCTTTATGATGACTTTCGCCGTCTTTATGTTCATGGGCTTCGCCTTCTTCATGGTCGTCGTGCATCTTCCAGACACTGGCAATATTTGTTAGAATCAGGTTATCCGTTACATTACCCTGAGGTGCCAGGATTCCCGATACTGTGTATTGATGACTTTTATGAACATCACTGTTGCTCGTCAGGCCATGCGCGCCATAAAAGGTGTCACCTACTTTTAACTGCTGGCTTTCCGCAACGCTTGCACCGATGGTAGTTTCAAAATCCTTAGTCCATAATTTTCCGGTCTGTACCTTCAGTTTATAAATGGCTACAAAATTACTGTCGGTCCCCACAATTCGGGTTCCGTTATAGTTATCCCCTAAAGCAAGAGGAACAGCCCTTTTTACAAATGGGCTGCGCGACAATTCCTTTGCTTCTTTCAAAGGAATATTTCCTGTCGGAAAATCGATGTAATAAATGCTGCTCAGGATTAACTGCAATGGGCTTCCTTTTGCACCTACTACGAGGTCAATGTCTTTAGAGTTGTTGTCCAGCTTTTGGGCGATCTGATTGGACGCTAATAGTAAAATGGTTAGAATTCCGGTGCCAAAAGCAATTAGCATCATATTTAGTGCGGAAGATAATGGCTTAGACCATAAGCTCTTCCAGCTGATCTTTAATGGGCTCATGATAGTTCGTAAGTATTGATAAATGCATCCTTCACTCTTTTATCGTGCGTAGCGACTACAAGAGTAGCCTGGTTGGCACCAGATTGCTGCATCAGCAATTCCAGTACGATTGCCGCATTTTTGTCGTCCAGACTGGAGGTCGGCTCATCTGCAATCAATAATGCCGGTTTATTAATCACTGCCCTTGCGATAGATACCCGCTGCAATTGCCCCTGACTTAACTCATCGGGGTAGGCACTTTTCTTGCCTTCAATTCCCAGGGAATCCAATACTTCGTTTACGCGTTTCAAATCTGTAGGGAGTTTAGCAAAACTTTGGGCTAAAACAAGGTTTTCTGAAATGCTAAGGCTCTTAATCAGGTGTGGCTGCTGGAAAATGATGCCGATGTTCCTCCCTCTGAACTGATCAAGGTCTTTAGCTGATAGTTCGTAAATTGAGGTATTGTTGATCTGAACTTCTCCCTGTTTCGGTTTTAAAATACCGGTAAGGATATGAAGAAGGGTTGTTTTTCCGCTTCCTGATTCACCGAGAAGGAGCCATTGTTCCCCGTCATTGATTTGCCAGTCGCTAAAGCCGATGTCCTTTTGGCCGGCATAACTATGTGATACAGATTTTAAAGAGATCATAAATGTTTGCTGTTTATCATGCGGCTTTTTACATATTTCAGGTATAGCTGTTTGCTATCCATTTGTGTATGGTTACAACCGGGGTTGATCATGCTTACAAAAAGCAAAAATACGCCAAATAAAAGTTTCTTGTTCATGTGAGGTGTGTAAAGTATTTGCTACTGCATTGATTAAATTATTGATGTGTACAACTGCGGGTATAGCGCCAGTTGATGAGGTGTGCTGCGGCAATGGTAAATCCACCCAGGGGAATTAGTACTGCTTCCAGATCAGTGATGAGGTAATGACCGCAGCCTATTAAAACAAATCCAATGATGAGCACCAAGACAGGAACTGTTTTTTTATGTTTAGGATAGGAACGGGCCAATGACCAGGTACCTATGAACAGTGAGAGGCAGATCATGCTGACTTCCACCCAGCTGTGGGCAAGGAAGCTTAAACCCCATAGGGGCAAGGTGGTGATGAGAAATGGGAGGGCTGCACAGTGGATGGCACAAGCAATGGAGGCGGTCATGCCTACCTGATCTAAACGGCTGGATCTTAATAAAGGTTTCATCTTCGAATTTTTAAACATAAAGCGTGTGAACTATTGAGTTACAAATATAAAAGCAATATTGTTGCATTTGAAATATTGCAATGTATATTTGCAACTTAATTGCAATGATATGAGAAAACTATTACCTGTTACCGTGCTCAGTGGATTTCTGGGGAGCGGTAAAACCACTTTATTGAATCATATTCTCCATAATAAGGAGAATTTGAAAGTCGCATTGATTGTAAACGACATGAGTGAGCTTAACATTGATGCCCGCACGGTTCAAAACACGCATACGTTATCAAGAACGGAAGAGAAGCTGGTAGAAATGAGTAATGGTTGTATTTGTTGCACGCTGAGGGAAGATCTGATTGCGGAAGTAGAGAAACTGGCAAAAGAAGACCGGTTCGATTACCTGATCATTGAAAGCACAGGAATTTCAGAACCCATTCCGGTAGCACAAACTTTTAGTTATGTTGATGAAGCGATGGGAATCGATTTGAGCAGGTTCAGCAGGTTGGATACGATGGTTACGGTGGTCGATTGTTTTAACTTCAAGAAGGACTTTGGAACTAATGAATTGCTGCTCGACCGGGATTGGGTAGATGACCGTGCAGACAGGCGTACGATCGTGAATTTACTTACCGATCAGATCGAGTTTGCCAATGTCATCCTTCTGAATAAAACAGACCTGATTACGGAGGCAGATCTTAAGCTCATCAGGGCGGTGATCAGGA
The DNA here is from genome assembly GCF_900103665.1 of Pedobacter steynii. Lineage (GTDB taxonomy): Bacteria > Bacteroidota > Bacteroidia > Sphingobacteriales > Sphingobacteriaceae > Pedobacter > Pedobacter steynii. The sequence continues at coordinate 438,082 of NZ_FNGY01000003.1, read as the reverse complement.
AACTGAACCCTTCGGCAAAACAGGTCGAAACCTCCTTCAGCAAGGTGGCGCTTCCTGAAATATTGAATACCGGCTTATTTGACTTTGAAGAATCATCGCAGGGAGCCGGATGGATCAGGGAGTTGAATAGTGAGCATGAACCCGAGACAGAAGAATATGGAATCAGTAGTACGGTATTCCGCTCTCCCCGGCCTTTCCACCCGGAACGCCTTTGGGATTACCTGAATGTCAATTTTCCAAACAATGTGTTGCGCACCAAAGGTTTGTTCTGGCTGGCACCAATGCCTGATCGTGCCCTGAATTTCTCTCAGGCAGGAGGTTCTTTGAAAGTGGAAAATGCAGGTACATGGTGGGCAAGTATGCCCTTACAGGAAAGGCTTAATTACGTAGATTATGCGGATAACCGGAATGATATTGAGCGAAAATGGGACCGTTATTTTGGTGATCGTCTGAACGAGCTCGTGTTCATCGGTCAGGACCTGGATAAGGTACAGCTTAACCGGGAATTAAATTCCTGTTTACTGAACGATGATGAGCTGATCAGGTATGCACAGCAGGAAGAGTTTAAAAATCCCTTTGAGCGTATGCTTTGATGATTATGGCGTCTTTATTCTGACTGTTAGGTATGGTTCAACCCTAAACAGTCAGAAATAAAAACAACGATTGGCAACAAAGGGTAAATGTAGGATAGTAATAAAGGGCCGCCTGGAAGACAAAGGTTTTCCCGGCGACCAATTATTTGCCTGACTCCAGAAGTATAATTCCAATAATAGATATCAATGTGAAAAAGATGTTTACATAAAAATGTCTTGTCCATCCAAGTTTGCCGAACAGTCCTCCGCATGCACAAGGGCGACGCTGATAGAGGTTAGCAACGGCTCCTCCGACATATAAAGTAAATAATAGCATCAATGTAAACGAAGCATACATTCCAACTAACTGAGTTTTTTGGAAGAGCATAAGGCCTACAATTCCGAGTTCCGAGATGGGTAATACCCAAACCAGAATTTTCCCTATCCATGCCGGAAACACTTGAGTGGCTAACGCCTCTTTGAATTCCGCCAAACTTAGTAATTTTGAAATGGCAGCGTAGGCCCACATGATAACAAGAAGGATGATAATGATGATGATAGATGGATAAATATTCATACGGTTAATTTGATTAGTAAATAATTATAGACTAAAGTTAAGTGGATAGGTTGGGTTCTTGTAGGGCCAAATGTCCCAAAATGAGGTTGTTACTTCTTTGCCCGAATGCGGTTCAAGGTTTTTCTGGAAACGCCAAGGTAAGCGGAGATGAGCTCCACAGGAGCTTTTCTAATGATAAATGGTGATTCTTTTAGCAATAGTGCATAACGTTCTCCAGGATCGATAGAGGTGAGGTGAAAGACCCTCCTTTCGGATGAATATTGGAGGTTTAGCAATAAGCTACACATGAATTGGTTGAACTCTGGAAAGGCTTCTATTAGTTTTTGGATGTTGCTAAAGGAAATGGCCAATAACGTGCTTTTCTCCAGGAGCTGTACGCAGCCATCGGCGGGGAGTTGTTTGAAAAAGCTATTCACCGGTACCATAATTTGATTTTCATTCCAGAACTGATAAGGGATTTTTCTATCTTCTTTTTCAATATAAGCCATAGCAAACCCTTTTATAATGAACCAAATATGATTGCAAATTTGCCCGGAACTTAAGATGGTTGTATGTCTTGGATGGATTTCCTTCTCCACCATTTTATAGAATTGAGCTCTAAGTTCATAACTTGTTTTGTTTGTGCCTGCCAGAGAATTGAAAAAATCTTCATTTTCCATTTAAAAAGGTTATTCGGTTCATTAAAATACTTAGAAATTCCCTTGGATTTCTGCTATCTAAAATAACAAATCCATCTCTCGGAATCGGTTCTCTGGAACAGATTGCACGCTGTTTACAGGTCGATTGTAAATTGGTTTACAATTAGTTGTATAATTCTTTACAGTGCGATTTTTTTTATAAAAAACTTAATCTATTTATATAGCTTAGCGCTCAAAATAGGGGAAGTTTTCTCTGTATAGGGACAGAGATTTTTAATTTTATTGTATGAGGGATCATAAGGTTTACATCGTCTTCTATGGAGATTATGAGCATGTTCATGACATAGAGGCTGTGTTTGACTCAAAGGAAAAAGTAGAAGCTTTTAGGAAAAGGTTTTCAAGAAATGAAAAATTAAAGGTGATGGAAGTTGCGTTTAATCCGGACTTTATTTGTGATAAGGAGCGGGTTCCTTATTTGGTAAACTTTGATGAGGAGAGTAGAAAGCCTGTAGAGGTGATCAGCTTATCCAGCATTGAGGATACGGAGCTTGCTTTTGAGGAGGTGGTGAAAAAAGAAGAGGGGACCATTTCCGTTTATCTGTTTGCCCGCAATAAAAAAGCTGCAATAAATGCAGCTTTAGTAAAAAGGGATGCATTAATTCACTAGTGGATCGTCAGGTAATAGACGGTCCTGGTTTCTTACATAAGTGTTTGTATTAAAGCCTTCTATATAATCATGGGCAATAATTTTTAGCCCTGGTTGTTGTTGGAAATCCTCATTTTCTCCTGTTTTAAGCGCTTTAAACGGATTGTTTTCCCAAATGGATTTCCAATAGACCATCGTTCCGCCGTATAACCATGAGCTTTTTTCTGTCGTCACGGATTTTTGATGAGGCATGGAATAGGTTTGAACGAAGTTCAATCCGGACATGTCTGCACCAGAGGTTGCCAGCGCCGTCACCTGGTGTTTAATCCAATCATGGGCATACCAGTCCTGATCATCCCAATGTAGAATGATGCTTCCATTGGCCAGACTACAAGCCATATTTTTCTTCGCTCCTTCAGTTTCCCTGCCCTCAATGAAAAAATACCTGGTATTGGGACAGTGCAAAATTAACTCCGGGGCAGCCAGAATGCTGTCGTCCATAATGATGAGCTCTACATTTGGATAATCCTGGCAAAGGAAACAATGTAGCATAAATGGAACCAGCATTGTCGAATTTCTGGTGGTCATAATACAAGATACTAAAGGCAATAAAACGTGTTTGCCTGGAATTGGAATGAGATCCGCCTTACCACGATATCCTTTTGAATAGTGATGAGCATATACTTTTCCTCCTGAATTGAAGACGAAGTCTTTGTTTTCATCGTTTTGAGAGGTGTTGAATGGATAAGCTACCCATAGTTTTTTCCGGTAACATAAGGTCGAACCAGCTATCCAGCTAATCGTTTCATCTGGGTTTTCTACTTGTCTTTCCAGTAATTCAGACCATGAATCCAGCTCTGTTGTTTTATTTAGTCCGCAGATGTCTGCTCCGGAAGTGTTAAGGGCATTGACCTGGCAACGTATCCAGTCTTCAGCGTAATAGCTCGCTTCGTTCCAATGAATAATAATCTCTCCGGTTGCTTTTTCACAAGCTCTATTTCGTGATTCGCCTGAAGTTGTTGGATCGGATTGATAGATAAAACGGATCGTCGGACAATACGGAATTAGTAATTCTACGGACTCTCCTCCAGATTGTATCACAATCAATTCCAAATTTGAATAATCCTGGTTCAGAAAATGAGTAATTCCAGCGACAAGGAGTTCAAATTTGCCACCAGTAATCATGACGCAGGAAACAAGAGGTTTAGCTTTAGTATTCATGCATCAGTTCCCTAACTGCCGAACATTCTATAGTTTGTTTTCCTCCACGTAATAAAAACATTCTGCCGTCCCATATAAAATCTCCCTGAATGGTTTCCGGAATGTCTATTTCAGCGTGGATGCCTGTTTTTCCGATCCTTCGGTATTTTACAATGATTGGTCCTTCAGGGTGAGACATCATTCCTTCTATATCCAGTAAAGGACCTAATGCAGGCTGGATTTGAACACGTTCAAAAGCAGGTGCAACGGAGGTGATGCCACAAATGGTAGTCAGAAAGTCATGGCAAGGTTGAGCACTCCATTCATTACGTTCGGAGTATTCGGGTTCGATACGTTCAGTAACGGTTTTAAGTTCCGGGTCTAATGTCCGTTCCCATGGTTTGAGCTGGGAATAATACTGATCCTGAAGTCCGGTTTTCTTTAATGCCTGAGTTAAATAGGATTTATAAAAGAAGGTTGCCTGTGCGAGCGACTTATCATATAAGGTATGGATCATCACCTTTTTCGCTTTTTTGTCTTCAACAGCACCACTCAGAATGGCCCAGATGTTTGCATGCTGGCTATAAGATATTTTTTCCGGCGTATCTGCCATCAGTGCCTTTTCCTCATTAAAGCAGAATCTCATAGCATCATCATTGATTTTTTCTGCCAGATTAGTGTATCTTTTGGCCCGATCCGGATTTCCAAAGGCGCTGAATAGTTTTGCTGCCTGTTTAAGTGTATAGGCAAATTGAAGTGAGACAATCGCAGAGCTTGCACTTTCAGGGGCAGGAGTTACTCCCCAGCTATTGAACCTGTAAAAATCGATTATGTTCCACCATTTTATGGCGCCGATCATGTCCTGATCGCCCTTCATTTGCCGCTCATACCAATCCAGGATTCCCTGTATAGACGGAAGGAACTGAATGATGAAATCATCATCTTTTCTATGCATCCAATAGTCGTAAACCAATGAGATCCAAAAAAGGGAAAAGGTAGGGATGACTTTTAACGGACTACCCAGATTGTAGCCATTTGTGACTTGCCGGGCAGATCTGGAGTTATAGAAATCCAGAATCGCTTTTTTCATCAGTCGGTCTTCTCCCGATAGATATACCGCTGTAATGGCCTGAATACGGGTGTCACCGGTATAATGTAATTGGTCCTGATATGGTGTGTTGTGGCAGATTTGTGCTGCTGCATACTGTATCCGCCGACATCCCAGAGTCCACATTCTTTTTAAGGCCTGGTCATTACACTTAAATGTTGCCGATATTTTTAGGGGATAACCTATTGTCATTCCATTCATATGTTTCAGAATTAAAGGTTCATTTTTGCCGGTTACGTTATATAAGGCCCATGCTGCGGTGAACTTTAATTGAATGAAGAAATTGACTTCTATACACTGGACCTGCAGACCCAAGCGGGCTTGCACATGAATCCGAAAACTCATAGACAATATATTGATTCATTGGATCCAGATTGGTTCTGCTTATGGCGAGAAATGCCTGATTGCCGAACCATGCATAGGTAGAAGTAGGGGGAATTTCGACATGCCGATTAAATAGTCCACCGCATGCTGGACCAATGACTTGTATACGCCCATACTTATACCTGTATATATGTTTAATGATGGTATTTTTCATAATCAGATGATTAAAACCATGGGGGCAGTTGGCATCTGCAAACCCCATGGTTGTTGAGAGCGTATTTAAGTGTTATTTTCTATTTATAAAAATTATAGGCTACCCGAAGACCGGCAAAAGAGTAGGTCCTGGAGGTGCCAACATTTATTCCTTCGTATTTAGCCAAAAGACTGATGCGTTTCGAAGCCATAAAACCAATGCCTTGTGCATAGGTGAAGTAAGTATCCTTTTCACTGCCCTTATTGATATACCATGCTGCTCCTACTTGTCCGGAAAGAAAGACCTTGGGTGTAATGTAAAAATTAACTCCTCCCATAACAGGAAGCATGGATAAGCCATCTTCACCGTCTTTACCAAGGTAATAGACATAGTTAGCACTTAAAGTAATGCCAAGCTCCTTTAATGGGAGATATTCTCCCTGAACTGACGCTCCCATAACAAAAGAGGAATATTTTGAGATATGTCCAACCGGAATACCTTCATCAAGACCAATTGAGATTTTGAATTTGCTTATCATTTTATTTGAAGTGGAATCAGAGAATGACTTGTTATTCTTATTCTGTGCCATTACAGTCATGGAGGCGGCTGTAAACAAGGCTATTGCTAGTAATATTTTTTTCATTTTTTTATTTGGTATAGGATTTAAAATAGTTTTGTAGTGCCTTATTTCCAACCTTGTGGCTTGTTCCAGTTCTTGCGGGCAAATTCTTCCGGAGAATCCGGGATTGGTACTTCAATGATTTTTCTGATGCAATTGCCATCTTGTTCTGAAACAATAAGGTTTCCATCTTTATCAAATGTGACGCCTGTTGGTCTTGCAAATAGTGCAGTCTTGGCCGGACCATCCAGGTGTGGTGCAGGAAATGGCGTTCCAACATTAGGATATTGTTTTCCCGCATAGGTACTTACAAATCCATCGGGAGTGATCTTGCGAATTAGATGGTTATCTGTATCTGCGGCGTAGATGTTTCCTTTCTTGTCAATAGTAAGTGAATAGATGTAAAAAAACTTGGCTATAAGACCGGGGCCATCAATATATCCAAAACCAAGTTGCGGACTGGTATTTCCAGCTAATACACTAACAATTCCATCTGGGGTGATTTTTCTTATAAAACAGTCCTGTGCAACATAAATATTTCCTGATGTCGGATCAATGACTGTCGAAGCTGCATTGTACATTGTCGCTGTTGCAATTGGTCCATTGACAATATTGCTCCCACCGGTTCCTGCAAAGGTGGTCACTACTCCTTCTGGAGTAACTTTCCTGAGCCTATTGTTTGCTAAATCTGAAACCAATAGATTATTGGATGCATCTAATGTAATATCAAACGGATAGTTAAATTTCGCTGCACTTCCAGTACCATCAGCAAAACCTCCACCAGCCCCGCCGGCTAGTGTGCTAACCATTCCGGAAGCTGTGATTTTTCTAATGCTATTGTTACCTGCATCCGCGACATATAAATTACCACTTCCATCTATAGTTATTCCAATGGGTTGCTTAAATTGTGCTGCAGTTCCCTGACCATTTGTATTTCCCTGATTACCATCTCCGGCAATAGTTGTCACGACACCTTCAGGAGTGATTTTTCTGATCCGATTGTTCTTTTGATCAGCGACATAGATATTCCCAGCAGCATCGGTGACTACTTTTTGGGGGTAATTAAACGACGTGTTTCTGGACGTTCCATCCTTAAAGCCTGGATTACCAGCTCCGGCAATAGTTGTTACTATGATTTCTTTGGGTTGTTCCACTTCAACTTTTTCCGTTTTTTTACAGCTGGTTGCGGTTACGAATAGTAATCCCAGTAGGGCTATTTGTACTTTTTTCATAATTTGTTTTAATTTATGGTTTGTTTTATAGTTTGTTTTTCTTCTTTTAACAAGCCTCCATCTATTTCTGTAAATACAAATTTGTCAACAAGGCGTTGTTCTTCTTTTAAGTCAAGGTCATAGGCTTGTAGCGCTTTTTTTATAGAGCTAATGTTAGTCCAGGAGTCAATATCAAGGTCCATATCAACTTTTCCGGTGTAAGCGCTTTCATCGAAAATGTATGGATTTTGTGTTTGTTGATTAAGTTGATATATCAAGGTTGATAGCGGAACAGCGCGAAAATGCCTGATAGTGCCTTTTATCGTCAGCTGATCCTTGTTGTCGGTTAATGTAGTTTTGCTTTCTAATTTGTCCTTGTTGCTAGTACGTATCAGAATAAATACTTTTTCTTTTCTTTTCTCCCAGCGTACATTCAGTCCTAAAAGTGAGTTCAGTCCATCTATGATAGATTTTGAAATGTCTGAAATGGTTTGTCCAGTATCCGGACTGAGAGATTCAAAACAAATTCCATTCGCTCGGACCCATTCTGCCTGATAACTCATCTTGGAATCATATTTATATCTGGAAGGATCCTTCACTTCCCATAAGATCTGATTGGGGGTTATGGATTTGCTCGGCCTGATTAACGTGGAAGGATCGATCAGATTCCTCCAGTTTATATCATAGGAACTAAAAATAGATTGGTTTAGAAAGAATGTTCGGATCGTATTTCCTGTTTTATCTCGCACAGTTCCAGAGCCTCCGGTTAAGCCTTCTGAATTGACATGCTCTTTATAGCCACTTATCGCGGTATACCGGATAACTGAAGAAGGAGATGCCTGAGCTTGATCCAATTTGAAAAGTGGTTCTTTACTTCCGTCAAAGGAATAAAAATCATTTTTTTCCGGCCAGTTTATAGATTCCCCATTTAATACTTTTTGAATATTTGTCTGATTGACATATTGATCTGTAGTAACCGCAATTACCTTTCCTTTATACACCCAAACTTCGTGTGGAATAGTGAGATGTCTGAAATAGGAAACAAAGATTTTATCCTCTACAACAGTAGGCAAGCTTAAATTTTTCGTGTTTCTATTTTTTTTCCAAAAATTGGAAACGAGAGTTTCTGACTCATACGTTACCGGTAGAATTTTAATTTTATTGCCAAATTCTTTTTGGAGTAAATCCATTTTTGGTAAACCAGCCACACAACCACTACAGTAGATAGACCAGAAGTCTATGATTAAAAGCTGATTCTTGAATTCTGAGCTTTTGGTGCTACGTTTAGTTCCATGAATAATTATTGGAATTTCAAAATCAGGCAATTGATTTCCAATCGTTAAAGCAGGAAGATTTGGAATCAATTTCGCTTTTCCTGATACATTTAGGGTCTTATTTTCCTGTGCACACAAATGGCCGGTTAAAAAAAAGATAATTAGGTATATGATGTGAATTTTTCTCATTATTTCTTGTTTTCAGTGATGACGAACATTGATTTTTCTCGGATTTCTTCTTTTACATCCAGATCATATTTTTGCAATGCCTTACGCAGTATTGTAACATCCGTTACTGTACTGATATCAATACCCAGATCGATATTTGCCGCCTTTTTGTAGCCTGTTTCATCCAAAAATGGAACAGGGCTATTAACTCCAATTATGCCTATATTTACATTGCGATAGGTACCTTTTACTTGATCTATAAAAGGATCTCCCCCCGAAGATTTGAATTTTTCAGTCGAAGAAGTCCGCACCAAAATCCAGGTTTTAACCTTACGTTTTTCCCAGCCGGAAGTAACATTAAAAATTTTTCGAATTTCATTATCGAGCGTGTGCATGCCTTTTAATACACCGAGAGGTAAAAGCAGTTCGTAGCAATAGCCATTTTTGCGTAGCCATTCCGTCTCTGTTCCCTGTTTGGGGTCATATCTGTACTTCGAAGGATCCTTTACCTCGAGAAATACCTGATTGGGTTTGACTAATCCATGAGTAAGCATGTCTTGAATAGATAGATTATACATGTAAATTCTGCGAGTTTCTGTCTTTTCATCATTATATCCTTTGAAATTCACATTGAATTGTCCTCTAACCGGAGCTACGCCTTCACGGTATCCGGTGAGTGCTGCATATCGTAATAGTTTGTTTGGATTTGCCAGTTGCTCATCCTGAAATTTGAATAGCGGTTTTTCATCATCGAATGTGACACTATCTTGTGCCTGAATACCGTTCGTTATTAGAATGAGTAACAGGATGGTGGAGAAAAAAAGTATTTTCATGAGTTTTATACAAAAAGTTCTAAATACCTCTCCTGTATCCTGTCAGAGATCAGGAGAGGTAAGTCGTATCTTGATTTTGAGTTTTTATCTTGGATTTTGTACGATGTTACTGTTGTCGATTACATTTTGTGGTATAAGAAGTACATATCTTAGATCATTGGCCGGTAATGAATAAGTAGATGTTACACCGTTTATAGTAAGAGTTCTGCTGAGGTCTTTTTTACGGGAATTGTCTTTATTTAGTCTTCTCAGATCTGACCAGCGTAAACCACGCATGAGCAATTCCTTCCTTCTCTCTTCCAATATTTTCGTGAGTGCTTCATCTGATGTTGTTGCACTTTGGTAAGTATAGGTTCCGGTTGTCCACCGATTTTCCAGTAGCTTATTCAGATCCAACATCGCTTTGTCTTTGTCACCTGTTCTTGCGTAACACTCTGCACGGGTGAGGTACATTTCATCAACTGCAAGTCCGGTAAACAGAACAGCAGTTGCTGCCTGCTCATAGTTCCCGGTGAAACGATATGATCCCGCATGTGCATCTGAATTGGCTTTTACAAAAATTTTACTTCTGATGTCATTTGGAGCATACGATGCAACAAGTGCCGGATCTATTTTAGCCGTATTTGTAGAAGCAACTCCTGGGTTTAAGATTGATGCTCTGAAAGTGACACAGTGAAATATGACCTCTTTATTGTAACGTACAAATGGCGTATTTGTGATTTTATTTACTACACTGCTATTGTAATCCAGGAGTTCGCCTTTAATTTGTATAGCTGCATTGGAATTAACTAATGCGTTTGGATAATCTTCCATCGAAAGATATGTCCTGGCCAGCATGGCATAGGCTGCCGCTTTATTCGGCCTTGTAGCAATACTTGAAGTCGCCGGTAACAGATTTGCCGCTTCTGATAAATCAGAGACAATCCTGTTATAGGTATCCTGAACTGTGCCGCGTGATGATTTTTCATTTATATCCGACGTTAAGCGTATCGGAATACCTGCATCTTGAGCAGCAGTAGCGGCAGTATAGGGCTTGGCATACATTTGTGCTACGGACCATAAGGCGTAAGCACGGTAAAATAAAGCTGCCCCTTTAACTGTATTGATTTTTACAGGATCCTCTGTCCCTGATTTGATCTTTTCAACAGTTTCTAATACAAGGTTCGCATTGTAGACTATAGAATAAGGACCTTGCCAGTTTGCATCTGCTTTAGCACGGATGGCATTTGATTGCCAGGTATGAAGGGCCAATTCTTCAGAAGTAATTACCGGTAGGACATCTTGTTTATAGCTTTCACCAATGGTATAGTAATTATCTGATGATATTTCTGCATCAACAGGGTAACCTGTATTCATCACAGAATAATTGTCCAATAACAATTGGCAATCTTCAGCAGTAGTCATAAAAGCTTGATCACTTGATTTTTTGATATCGACAAACTTTTGACAGGATGTGAGTAACATGCTAAGCATGAATACCAGTATTAATATTTTAATAATTCTCATTTTCTTTCGATTAGAAATTAGCGCTTAAACCAAGGCCATAAGTACGGGGCATTGGATAGTCATTTATATCCGGATCAATTCCTGCTTTGTTCGCTCTCCATACAATTCCAAGATTGTTGACATTGGCATAAATCCTGGGATTCTTGATGAAAAAATTAGTTTTTCTGAAAGCATAGGACAAGTTGATTTCCTGAAAGCGAATATGATCTCCTTTTAATACATTGATTTCAGAAAGGCGGTAGAATTCATCTCTTTCAAGACTTGCGGGGAAAGTTAAAGAAGGCACGTTTGTTCTGGTTTCATCTCCTGGATTTTTCCACCTGTCGGCATATTCTGCAGCTCCTAGAGTATTGTCCGAGAATAGTGTACTATAACGTATCGCATCAGAAGTAGTCTTTCTAAAATAATAACCCAGTTTATATTGGAATGCAGCAGTCAGCGAGAAGTTTCCGTAACTAAAGGTATTACGAAAAGCTCCGTAATATACTGGAACTCCAGAACCAAAATAGCGGAGTGTGCTTATAGGGGCCGACTGTATTTTTGCTATATTAAAGTAATTAGGAGAGCTCGGTGCTTCAGTTTCGGTAACTCTTAATATATTTCCGTCAGCATCATAACCTCTTGGATCCCCTGTTTGAGGGTCCAGTCCTGCCCAGCGATAGGCTGCTATCCGATTAAGTTCATAACCTTCAACGTTATCAAAACCTAGAAGTTGGAGAACTGTTCCTTTCACATTTCCAGAAAGTAGTTTTAATATTTTAACACGGTTGTAGCTGAAATTCAGATGACTGGTCCAGCTAAATTTTCCTCTTTGGAGATTGATTGAATTTAAGATGACATCAGTTCCCCAGGAACGTAAATTAGCCGAATTGTAATTGGCTGAGCTGAAGCCTGTAGTTGGATCGAGTACACCTTCCTTAATTAAATCTTTAGTATTTCTAACAAAATACTCCACACTTCCGGAAAGCCTGTTGTTTTTTAATCCAAAGTTCAATCCTGTATTGAACATCCTTGATTTTTCCGGACGTAATTCTGAATTGGATACAAAAGATGTTGTTGCATAAGGCAATAGGTTACCACCAAAAGTAGGAGCTGCTATTCTCGTGATGATCGGTCTGTAGGTATTTAGAGCGTTGATGTTACCGTTAGAGCCAAAGGTGGCCCGGAATTGTAATAATGGTAACCATGTTAATCCATAAAATTTTTCATTATTAATACTCCAGAGTACCCCATATGAGGTATACGGTTTAGCCCCCTTATTCGTTGATGGTCCTGAGGTACTATTTAAGTCTTTTCGAATACTCGCTGAAATGGTATATCGTCGGTCGTAGGTATAAGCTGCATTTGAAGAAAAACTCAGTGCACGGGTTTTAAAGTCACTAATACCCGCTGGTGTAAAAGGGAGAAATCCGCTGGAAAGTCCAGTGATCTGATCGTTGATTAAGCGTCTAAACTCTATGCCAAATGGTAAACTGTTATTGACCTTTAGTGTTTTTTCATCATATCCATAGAATTGTTGTAAGTAGCTGTTTTCATAATATTGATTGATATCTATAGCTGCGAAGGCATTTAACTGATGTTTCTCATTCCATGTTTTATTTGCATCCAGTTGCCCTCTCAAACTTTGAATGTTATATCTCGTTCTTGCAGGAGTATAAATACCACCTAATGGAATTAATTTTTTCAAGGGAGTCACGGCAGTTGTAAAGGGGTCTCTATAGTCTTCTCTAGTCGTGAAAATGTTGATTATTTCACGTGTATAATAAGAATTGACACCCCTTAACTCTATTTGTTCATTTTGTCCGTAACTATATCCATAAGTGAGTCTTGCCGTAAAAATTGAATTTATATTGTAATTCGCGTTTAGATTAATGTTAATGTTCTTACTTGTGTTTTTGGAATAGCCATAATTCATATCTTCCAAAGGTTTAAAACTCATATCAAGGATTTTATCGCCATAACGATTCGCCAAAAGTTGAAGATATTTCGGTCTGTAGGTACGTGGAACCACCAGAGGATTTCCCTGAGCATCTGCCAGCTCTGCATAGGGGTTAAATCCTGTATTAAGGCTACTGCCAACCAGTCTGTTTCCTCCGGCCTGATCCATGGTTTTAGAATCATTATAGGCTAAAATTGCCTCAATTGACAATTTTTTAAGGGGTTTAACAGATGTACTGTAATTCAAATTATATCTTTCACCACTGCTGGGAACAGTATTGTTTCTGGTGTTGGTAAATCCGCCGGACAAACGATAAGCATATTTTTCTGATCCGCCATCAATTGACAGAGAATAGTTTTGAACAACGGTTTTGCGAAGGAAATATTTATCAAGATCGTTTCGAACATCTTTATCACGTAAATAGTCCAACTTTGCTTTTGCTTGGTCATCTGTTAGCTTGCCTAGGCGTTGATCATTGATAATCTCTTCCACCGGAGAAAGAAAGGGTTGTGGTTGAAAAAGATCTGTAGGATCATCTACAGGTCTACTATATTTATTATTGTACTTTTGGATTTGTGCGTCTACAAAATCAGAAGTAGTCATAAACTTTTTATAGAATAAGTCGATTTTATCCGTCAGGTTTATATTGGTGTTGAAGGAAATATTAGCTGGTTTGTTATAGCTACCCTTTTTTGTTTTGATCACAATTACTCCGTTTGATGCTCTTGAGCCCCAAATAGAAGCGGCAGCGGCATCCTTTAAAATATTGATGCTTTCTACGTCATCGGGATTGATTTCATCGATTGTGTAGGGCGAGGGTATTCCATCAACAACAACGAGAATCTGCCCACTGTTTGAGCTTCTGTCAACTCCAACACCTGGTGCTACGAGCGTATTTTTACCCCTGATGGTTAAAGTGATAAGTGGTGATCTCTTAACGTTATTACTGGAAAGATTGGCATTGCCACTTAGTGGATTGCCAAAATCCATACTTGCAGTAATACCTTCCAGTCGTTTAACCAGGTTTGGACTATTACTATGTTGCAGTTGTTCTTTGCTTATGATTTCAAAGGAGCCTGTAGCTCTTTCCTTAGGAATATCCTGGTAGCCTGTACTCACTACGTTTACTTCCCCAAGCTGGTTCTGACCTGGTTGTAATGCGACTGAAATACTGTTTCCAGCATTCAAGCCAATAAGGCTGATTTCTTTTGTAACATAACCAATAAATGAAATCTCAATGGCTCCTTTTTTGTAAGCCATGATAGAAAAATTACCATCGTTTCCTGTTTTTGTAACCTTTTTGCTGCCTTTTACCCTCACAGTCGCACCAAGCATTGGAACGCCATTTTCATCTATTACCTTCCCTTTGAAAACCAGAGAGTCCTGAGGTAAAAAGCGGGTGTCTTTTGAAACGGCTTTTTTTTCTTTGAAGACGACTATTTTATCATTAATGGTATAGGTTAAGTTCTGATCAGCGAAGCAAATGGCTAAAACATCCTCTATTCTTGCGTCTCTGATATTTATGGTTACGGTTTTGGCTTTTTGGAGCAGTTCCAGATCTCCAAAAAAATCATAACTGCTTTGTATCTTGATATCTTTAAATATCTTGACCAAAGAGGCATTTTTTTCTGATAGAGTAATTTTTTGTGCCTCAGCAGCAAAACCGATCTGGAGGAACGCTGTTGTCATTAAAACAATAATCAGTTTCATAACGCACAGAAATTTAACCATACAGGCATTTGGCCTGTATGAAGATTCAGTGAAAAATTTCATACATTTGTTTAGTTTGGATTTTTAGCAGGGTCCATCTTTGTCTATGAGCTTTTCGTACCCTGCAATGGTTGTTAAGTTTTTTACTTGATAATTCGATCCTTATTTTTGCCGAAGGTGTTCCTGCACTTTCGGCTTTTTTTGGACATTGTATGATGTATAAGTTAATTCATAGCTATAATCCTCCTTCCTTCTATGTGAAATTTAATTTTCCCTGTAGATTCCAACATCCTTAATACGGCCGAGATATTTTTCGAACGGGAAACTGTTCCCCAGTATTTGGTGTCATCTGAGTAATTCTTATAAATAATATCAACGTCGTACCATCTTGCTATCGATCGCATAATGCTTCTCAGGTTTTCACCGTTAAATATGAACTCATTGTTTTTCCAGGCCATGTTTTTTTCTATGTCAGCCTGGGTAATTAAAATATCGTTGTCACCTTCTGTGATGAGAGCCCCTTGTCCGGGATTTAGGGTTTTGTTGATATTATGTTTACGGATTTTAATTTTCCCCTCTAATAATGTTGTTAGTGTTTGACGTTCTTCCGGATACGCTGATATGTTAAAATGAGTTCCCAATACTTCCACCACCTGATCTTTACTCTGCACTTTAAAAGGCCTGTTAGAATCCTTCGATACCTCAAAAAACGCTTCACCAATTAATTTAACTAGTCGCTCTTTACTTGTAAAAGCAGTAGGGTAAGTCAATGTACTGGAAGCGTTCAGCCATACTTTAGTCCCATCTGGTAAGATTAGTTGATATTGGCCGCCACGTGGAGTTTCCAGGCTGTTTAGAAGTTGAGTTCCTTTAGATTCTTCGCTTTGGTAGACAATTTTCTGCCCTGATTCTATGCGGATATTCACATTTTTTTCCCGGATGATTCCTTCGTTGATCTTGCTGTTGAGTCTGACTTTATTTCCATTATAAAGTGTTAGAATAGCTTTATAACCACCCGGTAGAATGTCATGAAGTGTTGATTTTCTTTGGACACTTACCGAAGTGGATTCCGGGTTCCCTGTATATAAGAAAGCAACGGAGGAAACAATCAAAAGGATAGAAGCTGTAAGTGCAACACGTTGCCATAGTCTGATTGTCTGTTGCGTTTTATTCCCAGCTTGCACATAAGTGGTAAGTTTATGTGCCATTCTGGTACTTACAATAGCTATGTTTTCTTTTGAGGGAAGATAAGTGCTTTTCGATAGGTCATGGATATGCCAGCTCTCTACTATAGCAAGCTCCTCCTCGGAACAGGATTCTTGTAGATATTTATGAATGAGCTCTTCAGGAAGGTCTTTCTTGGTCATCTTTTAGTTTAAAACTTCAATACAAATACATGTAAGTTGTAAAGTGTTTTAGGCCCAGATGAAAATGAAAAAATTATTTATTAATTAGTAGCAACAGGAAAGGAAAGAAGCCCAGCTTTCCCCTAAGTATCTTTAAAGCATTGTTGATTTGGTTTTTAACGGTCTTTTCAGAAACGTTTAACTTTTCAGAGATCTCTTTTCGAGACAAATTTTGTTTCCTGCTCAATTCAAATATCTCTCGCATTTTATCCGGCAATGCTGCGATTTCTTTTTCTATGAGCTGGCTAAACTCTTTTTCTCTGATGTAATTGTCCGTGATGTATTCTCCCTGATCAAGAAAGTTTTGAAAAGACAGCCTGTAATCTTTTCTTACTTTTTGGTGATCAAGCAGGTTAAAGAACTTATATCTAACTGCACTGTATAAGTAAGAAGATAGGCTTGATCTTAAAATTACGGTTGTTCTTTTGTCCCATAAGTAAATAAAAACTTCCTGGACAATATCCTCCGCTTCTTCTTTATCCATCGTTATTTTACATGCATATACATACATTAGCGCTTGAAAACGATTATAGATTTCGATGAATGCATCACTGTCTCCTGAGATTAGCAATTTAGTCAATTCAAAATCAGTCAATGAATGATAAGCAAACCTGTCTGAATACATGGTAGTATTATATTTATATGTTTGATGAAGTTACGTATTATCATCATTATTGTGGTTGTTTTTTCAAAAGATGGTATGCCAAAACATATTACTAAAGGATTATATTTTGGGAATGAATTGAAATTAGCGCTATAATAATTGAATAAAGAAACCCAACTCCTTTGTTATTGTGGTTATGATGAGTTGGGTTGCTTTACTGTGAATGTTAAACACTTGTTGTGTTCTACTAAATAAGTCCCTTTAAATAAACAAAGCGTATCACCCTCCCCTGGAAGGTTGGGGTGTTTGGGGAACAAGTGTATTCACCATGTAAGATTGTTATCCCATCAAACTGGGAAGGGGGGAACAACTGCGAAAACTTTCATTTACACTTACTTTATTCATGATTTTCGATGTTTCCTTTACTCCTTATTTGTACTGTTGTTTATTTAAAATTTTGTTACTTTTTTTTGTTCAAAATCTGCCAGGTTTAAATGTCGATAGAGTGAGCGTAATTTTTTTTGCTATTTCCCTGTAAAGTTTGTCGATCGGAAACTTCAAATTAAATCTGTTTAGGAAACAGGATCTCTTAAGTAAACAAAACGTTTCACACCAACACCAGTTGGTTGAGGTATTTGTGTTGCAAGAGCATGGGCAATATAAGTAACCATATTATCTGTTCCATTAAATTGGGGTGGAATGACATCATTTGAATTAAGATAGATACAACAAATTTCTGAACCTGAAGTACAAGTAGGCTTTATCAGAATCAATCTGTAATTCGGCGAGAGAAACGGATCTCCCCAACCCGAGTATACGTACCAATTTGCCATAAGGTAAGGTGCTTTTATGAATCAAAAAACAACAAAAACTTTCATTTATGCTTACTCTGTTCAGGGTTTTCAGCTTTCCCCTCAATCTCGGTTTTTAAAAGCACCAACTTTAAGCGCAGATACAATTTTTTTATGCAATTTCCCAGTAGAATTCGTCGATCAGAACGCACAATAAATCTGTTTAGGAAACAGGACCTCTCAAATAAACAAATCGTTTCACACCAACACCAGTTGGTTGAGGTACCTGTGTTAAAAGTGCATTGGCAATATAAGTAACCATATTATCAGTTCCATTAAATTGGGGTGGAATGACATCATTTGAATTAAGATAGATACAGCAAATTTGTGAACCTACAGTACAAGCAGGTTTTGTCGTAACTAATCTGTAATTCGGTGAGAGAAATGGATCTCCCCAACCCGAATATACGTACCAATTGGCCATAGTGCAGGGTGTTTTTATAAATCAAAAAACAACAAAAACTTTCATTTATGCTTACTCTGTTTAAGGTTTTCAGCTATCCCCTCAATCTCTTTTTTTAAGAATCATCAACTTTAAATGCTGAGACAGTCAATGTTATTTTTATAAAACTCCAGGGCGATATGAATTGCCCTGGAGTTTCATATTGAACTTATTTAAGAAATAGGAGCTCTTAAATAAACAAAGCGTCTCACACCCACGCCTGTTGGTTGAGGGACTAGTGTTACAAGTGCATTCGCAATGTAGGTGGTCATTCCATCAAACTGAGATGGGATTTCATCATTGTCTGCAAGATAGATTGCACAGATTTCTTCACCTGTAGTACAAACAGGTTTTACTGTAGTCGCTCTGTAGTTCGGGGAGAGAAATGGATCTCCGTTGCCTGAATAGGCATACCATTTAGCCATAATATAGGATGCTTTTATGAATCAAAAAACAACAAAAACTTTCATTTATGCTTACTCTGTTCAGGGTTTTCAGCTTTCCCCTCAATCTCTTTTTTTAAGAATCATCAACTTTAAATGCTGAGACAGTCAATGTGATTTTTTATAAAACTCCAGGGCGATATGAATTGCCCTGGAGTTTCATATTGAACTTATTTAAGAAATAGGAGCTCTTAAATAAACAAAGCGTCTCACACCCACGCCTGTTGGTTGAGGGACTAGTGTTACAAGTGCATTCGCAATGTAGGTAGTCATCCCATCAAACTGAGCTGGGATTTCATCATTGTCAGAAAGATAGATCGCACAGATTTCCTCACCGGTAGTACAAACAGGCTTTACTGTAGTCGCTCTGTAGTTTGGTGAGAGAAATGGATCTCCGTTGCCTGAATAGGCATACCATTTAGCCATAATATAGGATGCTTTTATGAATCAAAAAACAACAAAAACTTTCATTTGTGCTTACTCTGTTCAGGGTTTTCAGCTTGCCCCTCAATTTCTGTTTCAAAAGCTACCAACTTTAAATGCTGAGACAGTCAGTGTGATTTTTATAGAACGCCAGGGCGATATGAATTGCCCCGGAATTTTATATTGAACTTATTTAAGAAATAGGAGCTCTTAAATAAACAAAGCGTCTCACACCCACGCCTGTTGGTTGAGGGACTAGTGTTACAAGTGCATTCGCAATGTAGGTGGTCATTCCATCAAACTGAGCTGGGATTTCATCATTGTCAGAAAGATAGATTGCACAGATTTCCTCACCTGTAGTACAAATAGGTTTTACTGTGGTCGCTCTGTAGTTCGGTGAGAGAAATGGATCTCCGTTGCCTGAATAGGCATACCATTTAGCCATAATATAAGATGCTTTTATGAATCAAAAAACAACAAAAACTTTCATTTATGCTTACTCTGTTCAGGGTTTTCAGCTTGCCCCTTGGTACCTGTATTGAGCAGGTTGTACTATAAACTCAACCTTAATTTGCTTTATTCAGGTTTTTATTTTATCTATTACGTTTATAATTACTAGTACTAAATTACTAATGAATTTCTTTTTTTTTTTTATAGGGTCATATGGCTCAATTTCAATTGATTATATGAATGGTGAATTAAGATTTCCTAATTTCAACAATTGCATTTTAGATAGACCAGGCGCTGTACACCTAGTCCCGTAGGCTGTGGTATTAGGGTCATTAGTCCGTTGGAAATATGAGGAAGTAGTGGATCAAGATTGACTTGAGCTGGAACAGTCGTACTGGTGTCATCTAAAAGAACTGCACATACTTTTACACCTGTTGTACAAACAGGCTTTGCTACTGAGTAAAAATAACTACCTGCTTTTTGTGGATCGCCATAAACATATGTATACCAATTTGCCATAATATCTCATGCTTTTATAAATCAAAAAGCAATAAAAACTTTTATTTATGCTTACTCTTTTTAGGGTTTTCAGCACTCCCCGGAAGAATTGTTTCCAATAATCTATATTCCTAAATTACGGATAAGTCTTTATGTTTTTGAGGGTCAAATGTCTCATATTGAGATTTATATATCTTGTGGGCGAATGAAAATGAAAACCGAAAAAAACTAATTTAAATACTCCAGTAGCCCAAGGATATGTTCACTGTCTGCTCCTGTAATCAATTCGCTCTTTGAGAGAAAGGCTTCGAAATGTTTATAGTTCCAGGTGTTATTCCCATGGTAGATGTATACATAAAGGAAAGGAACATGCTCAATTTTAAATAATAGGTTTCTGGAGGAAAGAAAACGAACCACGTGCGAATCTTCGGCAATGTTGCTGTTTTTATATTGGTTCTGCAATAAAATCACCTTTCTGCAAAGGATGGTTCCTTCCCATGGATATGGGAAGGAGAGGTATACTTGTTTTGTCGTGGTATCATAGAGTAAGATACGGGTTAATATACTTGCCTGGTAGCCCTGACCTTTTTCTTGCGTACTGTTAAATTGAAAAGATAGTCGGCTTGAGTGGTACCAGTCATCGTCATCCCAAGTACATACGTATTCGCCTTTGCATTTTACAATAGCTTGATTTCTGGCGTTTCCAAGAGATTCTGTATCTTCTCTTTCTATCGGTAAAATTCTCAAATTAGAATTTTGATGACTTTCGATTACTTTTTTTGTTAAAGTGTCTTTTTTCGGATAAGAAATCACCAGTTCTTTATTCGGGTAATTTTGAGATTCAAAACAATCTATCGCATTTTGCAATAGCTGAGGCCTATTGTTAGTTACACAAATACAAGAGATCAAAGGATAATTAATTGTCATAATTACGATTTTAAAAGTGTAATTCTTCAGCTGTCTGGAATACCTGCTTTATAAATTCATCCAGTTGATTTATTATCTGAGGTATACATATTTCTTTGAGCCAAAGGGTCTTTCAGGTTGAATCCTACCAGTAGCTAAAGCTTTTTTAATGTACTGCTGCATATTTTCTGAGAATGGTTCTGTTGGTCTGAAACCTTCTCCTGCGGCATATATAGCGCATATTTTTTCACCACAGATGCAATTGTGTTTAACGGTAACTTTTACATAACCTGAGCATAATAGAGGGTCTCCTAACCCCATATATGCATACCATGATCTACTCATAATGTTTTTATTTTAAAATTTAAGAAACAAATCCTCTGATTTTATTCTGTAGCTAAACCGACTGGTTAGCCGAATAATCTTCTATGCTTCCTGATGCGGGGGATGTAGACATCCTTACCTCCAGGGGGACAGGGGGGAAAATTGAAACAGGTTGTCCTTTGCCCTTTGCGAGAGAACGGATAATATAAAAAAGCAACCCGGGGGTACCTTCCAGATCTGGTTTTCGTTCCGGATCATTGGGAATTTCATCTGCAAAGATTGCACATAAGTAAGGACCGTCCACGGAAGCAGGTGCTTGTTCCAATATTCTGTAACTGTTAGGGTTGCAGATGTCTAGTTCGTTATTAATAAATTGATACCATGGCATATAATAAGTATTAGTTTTCAGGCCTACTCTGTTTTGGGTTTTCGGCTTTCCCCTCATAGCGTACATTCATCCATTGTATGGCGTGTTTCTTATGTCTAGGATCTTCAAAAGGCTTGAGTGTGGTATTCGTTGCATGCAGCGTGGCAATAAAACCATCTGTATAATCATGAGCAAAAATAGTGGCTCCGGTATTCCAGATATAATCATAATCTTCTCCAATTTGAAGATCTTTAAATGGATGTTCCTGCCAGAAATTTTTACGATATACCATCGTTGCTCCGGACAGCCAGGGATGTTCTCCTTCAGTGTCTGTATACTTCCAGAATTTTCCAACAAGTGGGGAAAAGAAAACAATGGAGTTTAACCCGCATATGTCTGCTTTTGATTCTTCAATAGCTTTGAGTTGATGTACTATCCAATCTGGTGCATACCAGTCATCATCATCCCAGTGCATAATAATTTCGCCTTTTGCAAGTTCACAAGCATAATTTCTCTTGACACCAATACTTCCGATGGGCTCGCTGTAGAAGTAGCGGATGCGGTGATGATCAGGTATGAGATTTTTTACAGATTGTCTTCCGTCGTCTACTATTACCAGTTCAGCATCCTTGTAACTCTGACTTAGAAAGCATTCAATAGCAATGGGGATGAACTTTGATCTGTTCGCTGTTGGCATAATGCAGGATACATAGGGATTACTCATGGTGCTGGATTTTGGGAAGGTGTTTTCCAGGTGGTTCCGGTTTTTTTATGCCGGATTTCTTCAACGGGTTTAATACTCGTATTATGGGCATGAAGAATGGCTACAAAACCTTCGGTGTAATCTAAAGCAAATGTTTTTGCACCTGTATTCCAGACAAAGTCATAATCTTCGCCAACCTGAATATCAATAAACGGATGTTGTTCCCAGAATGACTTCCTGAAGGCCATTGTCGCCCCACATATCCAGGGTTGCTCGTTATCAGTATCTTCATAAAGCCAACGCTTTTCAACCGAAGGAGAGTAGAACAGAACTTTGTTTAGACCGGTGATATCTGCTCCGGAAGTTAATAAAGCATTCACTTGTCTACTGATCCAGTCTGGTGCATACCAGTCGTCGTCGTCCCAGTGCATTATGATTTCTCCTTTTGCTTTTTCACAGGCATTGTTGCGTTTTACACCAACGCTTCCCAGAGGTTCTGAATAAAAATAGCGGATTTTAGAATCATCAGGGATGAGATCTGCAACAGATCTTAGGCCGTCATCGATAATAATCAATTCCGCATTTGAGTAATCCTGCCCAAGGAAATACTGGATAGCAAGCGGGACATATTTTTGCCGGTTTGCTGTGGGCATAATACAAGATACAAGAGGTTGTTCCATCATCTGGGGATAATTTAATGTGTTTTTACCTTTAGTTATGACCTTACGATCAACGATAAAATTATACAAAATATATCCTTGACAATAGGGTCAAATGTCCCATAATTATCTAATTTAAATAGTTTTCAAGATGAATTACTTCCTGTACGGTTTGATTGATATCGTCTATCATATCAGCCTCCTGACAGTAGGAATGAAAGCGTTTCTGCTCCAGGCCATTGGCTGCATAACCTATATAGATGTAAAGATGTGGGGTTTCTGTAATATGATATAAAACATTCTTAGAAGAAAGAAAATGAATGATGGGACCATCATCATCTCTTTCTATATCCATGTAAGTAGCTTCCAGTAATATTTTTTTTTCGCAGAAGAGTGTTTCCTGCCAGTTCCAATAGGCCGAATAATATGTTTTCTGACTGTTGAAATCATATAATAAAATATGCATAAGTATACTGGCTTTGAAAGGACCGTCTTTAATAACGATGTATTGATCAGACAGCCTGTTGATATGATGCCAGTGCTCCTCATTCCAAAAACAGATATAATCACCGCTACAATGTTCAATGACGCTATTTTTTGTCAGGCATAAGCTTTCGTATCGTGGCCTGACGATACTGATGATTTTTATCGTAGAAACAGAAATCATTTGTTCTATGATGGTTTTGCTAAGTAGATCTCCTTCCGGATAAGAAATAATCAATTCTGTATTGGGGTAATCCTGTCTGGCGAAACAGATGATCGAACGCTGTAATACTAAGGGCCGATTGTCGGTAATGCAGATACAAGAGATTAATGGATGCTTATAATTCATAGCTGGGCTTTTTGTCAATAGGGGATTTACTACCTAATTTACCGCTAAACCCATATTCATTATAGGGTCAAATGACCCATAATTGTCTGAAGATTTTAATTGGATAATCGTTTTGTTAATTTGGTTATATGACGTTGATTCCAAATGTTTTTTGTGTTTAGATTTAAATTATTAATAATGAGATTGATAGAAATGGTTAGTAGACATGAGATGCTTCGGTTATGGGCTATAGGGGAGGTTTATGTGGAATTGTTGAATCCTGAAAATAAAGCGACTGCAAACAAGGCCTTGGATTTACTTAACTCTAAGGCTCCTCTTTTAGAAAAGGAAGGGATCGAGCAGGTTTTGAAAAGCCATCATTGGTCTTTGATTGATTTTATTCCTAAAGATACGGTATGGTATAGAGCGGTTCTGGAGGTAAATAAATTTGAATTTAATAAGCTGAATACTTTACCGGTGGCAGATCTGGCCAGAATTACCAATAATACTTTTCGTTTGGCTTATGCTGCAACTATTGTAGTAAAAAGACCAGATTTGAATCCCAGAATTAATGGGATTATCAATGCAATGAAGAAGAGGAGGCAGGAGGTACAGTTTTCAGGAATTACTTTGCTAGCGAAAGGAATAGATGGTCCTTATACCATTTTAGAAGGAAATGGGCGACTGATTAGTCTATACCATCTGGAATTCATTGAAAAACTGAAGATCAGTGATAATGGAGAGATCGAAGTATTGATTGGATTATCTGAATTTGGAATTGTGTGATGGTTTTTTGTTTTTTAAATTGACCTGATTAATAAAGAGGCTAAAGAACATAGTTATCGAGGCTTGTCAATTCCTCTATATCTTTTTGAGTACTTTCTTCAAGGGCAAGACTATTGTAGAGATGGATGTTGAAATAATTTTCTTCTAAACAGTTTTCTCCATGAAAAATATGTACGTAGAGATAGGGGTCATTGATGATCGGAAAAAGATTATTGTTAGCTGCTAACTGATAAATAAGGGTCTCAGCTTCTCCTTTTTCTTTATCCAGATAAGGATATCTGATTAAAACTGCTCTGTCACAGAACAAAGTCCCTTCCCAAAGTTTTGAGCCTGAATAACAGATTTTTTTATCTTTGAAGTGTAGAATGATAATATTTGTGCAAACACTTGCTTTAAAAGGACTGTTTTTAATTACTTGGTATTGATGACTAATTCTGTTGTTACTATACCAATCATCATCATCCCAGACGCAGATAAAATCACCGTTGGCGGCCACAACAGCTTTATTTCTGGCAGTACCCAGTTTTTCAGTCGCCGCACGTTCTAACCGAACAATATTTATATCTGAAATGGTACTGATCTGGTTAATGAGAATTCTGGAAACTGAATCATTTTCCGGGTATGAAATGACCAATTCTTTATTTGGATACTCTTGGGTTTCAAAGCAAGCAAGAGCTCTTTGGAGCAATAAGGGGCGGTTGTTCGTAATACAAATGCAGGAAACCAGTGGGAGTTGTTTGTTCATAACAAAATAGCAAACTGATGAGGGCAATAAACTTTTATTCTTTTAGTTTTAAAGATCTGTTTTTAGATATTGATCGAGACTGATCGACTTTTGAATGCTCTTGTTATCGTTTTCTTCAATCGGTATACTTTGCAATAAAAAATGTTCAAATAAACTGCTTGCCATTGTATTATCGCTATGATATACATATACATAAAGATGTGGCATTTCAGTAATGTAGTATAGCACATTTCCTGACGATAGGAAGAAAAGAAGTGCATTCCATTCATTCTTGTTGGAATCGAGGTATTTTTTTTTCAATAGAATTTCTTTCTCACAGAGTAAGGAACCCTCCCAGCCCCGTTGACAAGAGTAATAAGTTTCTTTACCTTCCGCATCATAAATTAATACATTTGCCAAAATACTGGCTTTAAACGGCCCGTCCTTGATGACATTGTATTGGTGAGATAACCGGTGTGAATTATGAAAATCATCGTCATCCCAAATGCAGATAAATTCTCCTTTGGCCAGCTCAATGGCCTTATTTCTTGCCATTCCTAGGGTCTCGAAGACCGGGCGCTCTATTCTAAGGAATTTGTTTGCGAATATTTTTTCCATATGATCTAGCAGATTTTTTGTAGGCAAATCATTGTCGGGGTAAGAAATGACCAGTTCTCTGTTCTGGTACTCTTGTCGCATGAAGCAGGCAATAGTCCGCTGTAAAAAAAGTGGTCGTTCTCTGGTAATACAAATGCACGAAATTAACGGGTTCTGCTTGTTCATTTAATTTAATGTTAGGTATTGTCTTAACTCTATGTTTCTAAGCTAACTGTAAATTCAACTTTCTAATAGGGCCAAATGACTCAAAATGAATTTTTACGGTCGCAGAAGAAGATAGTAAACCCAGTCTGATGAAATGGATTTTAACCGCCAAAAAAAGAAGTATGTGCACTTAGGTCAATGGCTTTTAGTACCTCTGAATTTACGGCTTCATTCATGCGTTTTCCTTCGGAAAAATAAGATCTGAAATGGTTTTCTCCCCAGGTATTATTTCCGTGGTAGATATAGACATAGAGGTTTGGCTTTTCAATAATCCGGAATAAGACATTTGTAAACAATAAATAATGAAGAACAAAAGTATCTTCTCCTTTTTCGAGATCAAGGTAGCCAGTTTTAAGAATCGTTTGTTTTTTACATAGTAATGTTCCTTCCCAATCCCGGTAACCAGAATAATAAGTTTCTTTGTTTTTAACATCATGCATGAGGACATTCATGAGTATACTTGCTTTGAAAGGGCCATTTTCAATTACCGAAAACTGCTGTGATAGTCTATTGGGATGGTGCCAATCGTCATCATCCCATATGCAGATATATCTACCGTTTGCAGCAAGTATTGCACTATTCCTGGCCAAACCTAATGTTTCTTCTCTTTTGCGTTCTATTTTAACAATTTGTATTGCGGAAAGTAAGCTTATTTGATCAATCAGATTCTCTGTTAGAAAATCACCTTCAGGATAGGAAATGACAAGTTCTTTTCTTGGATAATCCTGTGTTCCAAAACAGGAAAGTGCTCTTTGAAGCAGTTGAGGTCTGTTGTTGGTGATGCAGATACATGATATTAGGGGGAGGTCGTTGTTGCTCATGATAAAAAACATTTATGGAAATTTCTGCCGAATTTTACGTTATTAAAAATGATATGACTATAACGTAGGTCTTATGGTATAATAATTTAGATTAGTCATTTCCTGAATCTGCTGGTTAATGTCTTCTTCCAGCAGCTTGCTTTGGAGAAAGTAAGAGTTAAAATGGCCTTCTCCCCATGTATTACTGCCGTGGTAGATATAGACATAAAGATGGGCCATTTCTATAATTCGAAATAGTACATTTCTGGACGAGAGGAAATAAACAACCGAAGTGTCTTCTCCTCTTTCCAGCTCCAGATAACGGGTCTTGAGCATTGTTTCCTTCTCACATAATAGGGTTCCTTCCCAATCCCGGTAACCGGAATAGTAAGTTTCTTTATCAACGGAATCATACATCAGTATATTCATTAGAATGCTGGCTTTGAAAGGGCCATTTTCAATTACCGAATACTGTTGTGACAATCTATTAGGATGATGCCAATCGTCATCGTCCCATACACAGACAAATTCCCCGTTTGCAGCTGAAATGGCATAATTCCTTGCTACTCCTAATTTTTCGTTCTCAGACCGTTCAATTCTAACCATTTTTATATTTGAAAGATCTTGTATCTGATCAAGAACGCCTTTGGTAAGTAAGTCATTTTCCGGGTAAGAGATCACAAGCTCTTTCATTGGATAATCTTGGCTGTCAAAACAGGCAATAGCTCTTTGCATGAGGAGGGGTCTGTTGCTTGTGATACAAATGCAGGAGATCAGGGGATTTTCTCTTTTCATAATATTGTGATTTTTCAGGTGATTGTACGGTCTAAATTACTTGTAAATCTCCCTCTTTGACAGGGTCAAATGTCCCAAAATAGAGTAGGATTTCATACTGTTGAGAACTCCTCTTTATCTTAGGTCATCACTTAAAAGTATTAGGTATGAAAATTAAATTCTTTGCAAATTATGACAGATCAGAGAATCTTTTAAAAAGGTTTATGGCAAATTATGATGTGTACGATCAGGTCTTGCAATTTACCATTGGGGAGGATTATGATATCGCCGTGGTTTTTAATAGAACCAATCAGGAAATAAACAATACGGCAAAAGTAATTGCTGTTATTCAGGAACCATCTTGGAGTCCTATCCATCGTAATAATCAGTTTTTAACAAACAGTGATTATCTGATTGTTCATGATCATGAGTTGTTTGAGAATTTATACGAGATGGAACTGGGGAGAAAAATTTTTGAAGCTCCTTCTTATATGTTCTACCATGATCACGTTGACCGGTCTTTCTTTTTTGCGAATGAAGAGGTTGAAAAAACGAAAAAGTTGTCGATGATTGTGTCTTCTCTGGCAATGGACGTCGGCAATTATGCAAAACGGTTACGCCTGGTCCGTAGAATACTAGCCTCTGATCTGGATATTGATATTTACGGAAAGGGCTTTAATATTTCTGATGAGAGGTATAAGGGGATGGTGGAATTTAAACATACGGCACTATTGCCCTACGAATATTCCATTGCCATAGAAAATTCTAACGAGAAGAATTATATCACTGAAAAATTTGTCGATTGTGCACTGTGTAATACCATTCCTATTTACAGTGGCGCTCCTAATGTCGCCGAGGTTTATAATAAAAATTATTTTCGGATTATCAATCTCGATAGCCCTACAATTGTTGATGACATCAAAGAAATTATTAAGGTTCCTGCTCCAAAACAAGATTTGGATAGTAATAAAAACCGTTACTTTCAACAAAGAAACCTGTATAGTTTAATCAAAGAGATTGTGAAGACTATCCGTAGTTAGATCACGATCCTGATGTTATTTTCGATCCATTTGGTTTTAACTTATTGCCTGTTATTTTATAAATCCTATGAAAATAAACGACCGTTTTTTTAAAAAAATAATATTTGAAATTGATACTTGTAGCCCTCAGGCTATAGATCGGAAATTAGAAAATGAAACATTCAAACTATGGCCTGATCCAATTTTATTATCAGAGATATCTGGAAATATTGGAGCATTCCTGGTTAGGGCTATTCTGAACAAACTAAAGGTTAATGAGCATCATGTGTTCAGATGGAGGCTGGAACATAAATACTGGCAATATCAGATTTTAAACCACTATGCTCCTAATTGCATGGCTAAAACTTTTAGCGTTTCTCAAGTTCTATCCGAAAATAACGGAGTTAAAAAGATTAGAGAATTATGCGAAAATGGTTTTTTTATTAAATCAACTTTAGGGGATGGATCAGGCAGAGCAAATAATTTTGATAGGACAGCAGAATTGAATGATATTATCGATCTCTGTCAAAAAGAATATGATCCTCAGGAAAAATGGATCTTGCAAAAGAGATTGAATCTTATCGAAGAATTTAGGATACATACCTTTAACAGAGATATCATACATGGTCTGACCTTTATAATAGAAGGTTCGAGTTTTTCGAACAGTATTTCCGCTGAGATGTTTGTTAAAGGTGTATTAGAAAAAATGCCTGATACAATTTTGCAGGGTACTTTGGTTGGATGGGACATTGGAATAACGAATACTTGTGAATATTATGTGATTGAGGCAAATATTACCGGATTCCATCCAGAATTTAATCGTGGATTTCAAACAAGCGGGTATTTTGGGGAACCTGACTATAGCTCAATAATGTGTGCCTGGCTTAATAACTATTTTAGAAGTAAGCATCATATTTCAATAGGTTCAATAGAAGACGATTTGTTCTCAAGTGATCCATTTTACAAAGAATTTATGTTTTACTCATCAATATTAAAGAGTGAACACTTTGAAATTCTTAAAAATAAAACAAAAGATACTCAGCTCTCAGCTATCTTATATTTAGCAGACAGTATTGCGCCGCTTTTAGTAAAGTTAGTGAGCTATATGCAAATAGCTAATTTTGTTAAAAGATACTATTTGGTTGTAAGCGAAAAAAAATATCCTGGAATAGAAAGATTTTTTATAGGTAATGACCGTGTTAAGGTTCTAGCCGAGAATATGTTGTTTACGCCCGACGAGTATTTGTTAGTCAGTCAGTTGGGAGATGAAAGAAGGAAGCAGATGTGCTTTTCTCATGCAGCTCGTATAATTAAGGAAGAGCTCTATTTTACAATTTAATGTTGTAGATGTTCAGAAAAGAGATTTTAGCACCAGTAAAAAAGGCTAGAATTAGCGAAGTACTAAAAACTCATTTGAACCAAAATGGGTTTTTAGTACTAATATAGCCGCTTTTTTTACTCAATAAAACTTAATTTTATTTATACATTTCTGCTCTTAATTGAGCAACATCATCACTTGTAATGTACTCATCATAGCTCATCATCTTATCAATTACTCCTTTAGGAGTCAACTCAATCACTCTCGTTGCCACAGACTCCGTTAACGCATGATCTCGTGAAGTAAACAATGCTGTCCCTTTGAAATCCTTCAATCCATTATTTAACGCCGTGATGGACTCTAAATCCAGGTGATTCGTTGGCTCGTCAAATAACAACAAGTTCGCATGTCTCAACATCATCTGAGAGAACATACAACGCATTTTCTCACCACCTGATAAAACCTTCACATTTTTCAATACTTCTTCACCAGAGAACAACATTCTTCCTAAGAAACTTCTTACAAACTGTTCATCCTGATCCGTACCTGAATATTCACGCAACCAATCTACCAGATTCTCATCTTTTCCTTCAAAATAAGGCGTGTTGTCATTCGGGATATCGGCCACATTAATCGTTACCCCAAATTTAAACTCTCCTGTATAATTCTTCTCACGACCGGTTAATACATTATAGAATGCGGTAGTGGCAAGGCTATTCTGAGAAAGAACAGCAATCTTATCACCTTTATTTACCATGAAGCTGACGTTCTTAAACATCACTTCTCCATTTAAACTATTCGATAAATTCTCGATCTGTAAGATCTGATCTCCCGCTTCTCTGCCCAGATTGTTGAACAAGATCGCAGGGTATTTTCTGCTGGAAGCTTTAATCTCAGAAATATCGATTTTATCTAAAGCTTTCTTACGTGAAGTTGCCTGTTTAGATTTCGATGCATTCGCACTAAAGCGCTGAATAAATTCCTGAAGCTCTTTAACTTTCTCTTCCAGTTTTTTATTCTGATCACTGCGTTGTTTCAAAGCAAGCTGACTTGACTCATACCAGAAGGTATAGTTACCAGAGTAAGTGCTCATTTTGCTAAAGTCAATATCAACGATATGCGTACATACTGCATCTAAAAAGTGCCTATCGTGAGATACCACCAATACGATGCTTTGATAGTCTGCAAGGAAGTTTTCTAACCAGGCAATGGTATCAATGTCCAAATCGTTGGTAGGCTCATCCAGTAAAAGGATATCCGGGTTACCAAATAAAGCCTGTGCCAATAACACACGTACTTTCTGGTTACCGTCTAACTCTTTCAGTTGTTTATAGTGGTGTTCTTCTTTGATACCTAAGTTGCTCAACATGGTTGCTGCATTGCTTTCCATGTTCCAACCGTCCATTTCTGCAAACCTGTTTTCCAGCTCACCCGCACGTTCACCATCTTTATCTGTGAAATCTTCTTTCAAATAAATGGCATCTTTCTCCTTCATGATGTCGTACAATTCCTTGTGACCCATCATTACTGTTTCAATCACCGTAAATTCATCAAACTCATAGTGGTTTTGTTTTAAAACCGCCATACGTTCGCCGGGAGTAAAAGCCACACTACCAGAAGTCTGGTTTACTTCACCTGAAAGAATTTTAAGGAACGTTGATTTACCTGCGCCGTTAGCCCCAATTACCCCATAGCAGTTGCCATGAGTGAATTTTAGGTTCACATCTTCAAATAAAGTACGTTTTCCGTAACGGAGGGATAAGTTTGAAACTGAAATCATATTGCTGAAAAATAAGCCGCAAAGGTAGTTATAATTTATAAAATGATTTGACTCGGGATTTATTAGTTTTGATCTTTAAATTTCAATGACTTGACACGCGACGAATTAACAGCAAGATTGAATGCTTCTATGGAAGCGAGAATGGTGCAAATCCTGACCGGAATTGCCGATCGTAAATTAGAAAGCCCGGAACAGTATGATCAGATAAAAGACCTGATCGACCTCACTTTTCATCCAAAGAAAGAAGTGGGATTCAGGGC
Source organism: Pedobacter steynii (assembly GCF_900103665.1). Taxonomy (GTDB): domain Bacteria; phylum Bacteroidota; class Bacteroidia; order Sphingobacteriales; family Sphingobacteriaceae; genus Pedobacter; species Pedobacter steynii. Next base: position 406,394 of record NZ_FNGY01000003.1, on the reverse strand, counting down.
AGCATGGACGCTCGAATATATCTTTATGAACCACCATTGCGCCGGAGATCACCTCGACGACCTGCTCAGCCGTTTTCCGGAACAGAAAAATCAGAGCTGTATGCGCCACTACGGTAAAATCCTTGCCTACCTAACGGGCAAGAAGTCAACAGGATTACACCCCGGACAGCTGGAGAAAATTGATTTTGATCCAATTATTGATGTGCTCTTCGGCTGGTTGATTGATGAAAAAGTACTTGTGGCGACAAAAGTTCATGCCATGCAGACTTTGGCTAATCTGACTCCGCGTTATACCTGGATCAAAGATGAATTGCTGCAAACCATAACTCATTTGGAAGATCTGGAAAGTATTGCCTTTTTCGGAAGGGCAAAACAGATCAGAAAGGCCCTCAAAAAAATAAAGGTCGAAAACAATGACCTTTAGCAAACAAAAGAGCAGGCGATAATGCTAATTTTGCCAATGACAATAATTACATCAAGCGTAAGAAAGATCCATGGAAAAAGAAATAGATATATTAAGTCGCATTATTAAACGTCGCCGCAGCATTTTCCCTGTCAGCTATACCAAACAGGAGATTCCTGTGGAACTGATCAGGCAGATCCTGGAAAGTGCCAATTATGCGCCTACACATAAATTAACTGAGCCCTGGCGTTTCACGGTCTTCAGAAATGAAGGTAAAATGAAACTGGGAGCAGAGCTGGCCAGATTGTATAAGGCAACGATGCCGGAGCACCAGTTCCTGCAAAAGAAATACGACAGCATTTTGGAGAAAGCAGCGCAGGCCAATTGTATCATTACCTTAAACGCCGCATTACACACGGATAAAGTTCCTGAATGGGAAGAATTGGCTGCATTAGCCTGTGCAGTACAGAACATGGCGCTTACTACTGAAGCTTTAAACATTGGTGCTTACTGGAGTTCCCCGGGAATGATCGAAGATTTGAAGGGTTTCTTAAACCTTAGTGATCAGGAGAAATGTTTCGGACTTTTCTACATGGGATACCACAATGAGGCACCAAGAGAAGCGAAAAGAACACCCATTGAAGATAAAGTTAAATGGGTAGAATCATAATTTATGCAGGACATTAAAGAAAAACTATACCTCCTTTGTTTGAGCTTTGTCGAACAAAGAATCCAGACGGCCGAAACGGCCTTGGAGCAGTCGCGGGAAGCAAGTAATGACGATACAAAGAGCAGTGCCGGAGATAAGTTTGAAACCACACGTGAGATGATGGCGCAGGACATTTCCAGGAGCAAAAGTCTGTTGATGGATGCACAGCAAAACCTGCAGCTTTTAAACGCGATTAAAGACACACCGGAAAATGACAGGGTAAGGAACGGAAACCTGGCTTATACTTCGCAGGGCGCTTTTTACATCAGCATTAGCGCCGGACAACTACATCTGGATGGAGAAAGTATTTTCGCCATTTCTGCGGCCTCGCCGATTGGTAAGCTACTTATAGGAAAGCAAAAAGGAGATACCTTTGCTTTCAATGGCAAAGATTATCTCCTCAATAATATTATTTAAAACTTTTGTTGATGCTGTTATATAGATTTCGGGCTGTATAGGTTCCGGGATCTATAATACGGCGGATCGTAAACAAAGGATAGTTCGGATCCCGTTTTGTAGACAAGATAAAAGCAGCCTTAAAGCCATGTTCTTTAAGCTTGTGAAGGTTCTCCGCTTTTGAAACTCCATAAGGATAAGCGAAATATTCCACTTTTTTACCGGTAATGGTTTCCAGAGTTTTCGTCGGTTTATCAATCTGAATTTCCCAGTCTTCATCTGTAAACTGAGCAAAATTCTTATGATTCCAGGTATGACTGGCGATCACATGTCCCTCATCAGAAAGCTCTTTAATCTGAGCCTTGTTCATGTAACGTGGCCTGCCGATAGAAACGGTCATGATGAAAAAAACGCCTTTAAAACCATGTTTCTTTAACTCTTTGGCACCTACAGTATACTGATCCAGGTCCGTATCATCAAAGGTGATCATAATTGGTTTTTCAGGAAGTTTCTTTCCATAATTCAGGTAATCATACAACTCATCCGGCAAAATGGTATGGTAACCGCTATCCGCCAGCATTTTTATATGCTGACTGAAATTTGCCGGTGGAATGATGTCATCATGGGCACGTTTGGAATCGCTGGCTTTCCAATCCCTGATCTGGTGGTAGCAAAGCACAGGAACTTCCTTTTTTGCGATTACCTCTGCTGCGGTAGCAGCCTTGCTACTTAAACTATCTTTAACAACATTTGTACTGGCTGATGCAGAAACATCGGTGGCGATAGTATTTTCTTTACCTGCCTGGCTACTGCCAATACAAGCGGAAAGGCTCAATGCCGAGAAAGCGGCCACTTTTAATAAGGTACTTTTCATAGGAATATCTTCTGTAGATAGATGCTCAACTTAGAAGCTGTTTTTAATGCTGTTGCTTAATGTTTTTGAACTCCAGTAACCGCTGGCAATGATTCTTCTGATGGTAAATAAAGGATTATTTTCATCACGCTTGGTCGCCAGGATAAAGGCCGATTTCATCCCTCTTTTTTTAAGCTCAGGAATGGCTTCCGGATTCCACAATCCAAAAGGGTAGGCGAAATGGTGGATATTCTTTCCGGTGATCTCTTCTAAAGTCTTTGTTGGTTTTTCAATTTGTGTTACCCAATCCTGTCCCTGGTATTTTTTAACATTATGGTGATCCCAGGTATGAGAACCGATTACATGGCCCATATCAGAAAGCGCTTTTACCTGATCTCTGCTCATGTAGTTTGGCCTGCCCAGAGAAACGGTCATCACAAAGAATACTCCTTTGAATCCATATTTTTTCATTTCCGGAGCGGCAATGGTAAACTGATCCAGGTCGGTGTCGTCAAAAGTCAGCATGATCGGCTTGCTCGGCAATTTTGCACCATTGTTCAAATAATCATATAGCTGATCAGGAAGAATCGTATGGTAACCACTATCGGCCAGCATTTTCATGTGATCTTTGAATGTCGCAATAGGAATGATATAATCTTTGGCTCCTTTGGAGTCTTTAGCCCTCCAGTCGCGTACCTGATGATAACATAATATAGGGACCTGCTTGCGGGCAAGTATGGTTTTCGCATCAGCAACTTTCATTTTCGAGATGTCGCCGGTAGATGCCTGACCTTCCTCAGCAGCAGAAGTATTTGTGCCATCTGTCGTTGTAGTCAGCGTATCTTTCGTATTTTTGTCGGTGCCATTGCTTTGTGATTTTGACTGGCATCCTGCAGTAAAAATTACCGCCGCAGCGAAAAGTGGTAAGAAGGAGTATTTCATAAATAAGTATTTGATACAAAACTAAAAAATCAATCCTGATTTACTCATTAAATTTGTAAAGGATAATCTGCCTTGTCTTTCCAATGTGTTTTGGATGTTTGCGTATTCCTATAACCTTCACCTGACGTTCTGTTGACTTAAGAAAGGCCTTTGAAAGGACCGTCAGACCAATCATGAACCTATCAACCTCCTATCGAAGATCAAAGGAAGGTCAATTATACGATAACGCATCTTTAGCACATTTGAAGAGGGCCTGAACAACATAACAGCGGAAACTATCGCATTTATTACAAAGAAGGATTTACTATTCCGTCGTTAATCGATAATTTAGACGGTTTATTAAAAGGCACAAATGAAGAAACTTTACACACCACTATTATTGTCGCTTTGTATGGGGTATAGTGCGATGGCACAAACTAAAACCTTCACCATTACAGAGTCAACAGTAGCTGCACCGAAAGCCAATTACCAGTTGGCATCGAGATTTTCACCAGCAAAGCTTAAGAAAATGGTTTACTCCACCGCAGTAGATCCACACTGGCTGAAACTGAGCAATCGTTTTTGGTATGAATATGAAACGCCATCAGGAAAAGAATGGTATCTTGTAGATCCATCTGCGAAAACCAAAAAGAAAATTTTTGATAATGCAAAACTTGCAGCAGAAATCACCACGATTATTCGCGATCCTTTTGATGCGCAACACCTGCCTTTAGAAAACCTGAAATTCTCCGCTGATGAAAAAGCGGTAACCTTCGAAGTAAAAAGCTCCATTGATGAGCTTAAAAAAGATAGAAAAGATAAAAAAGCTGCTGATTCTATGCAGAAAAAGGTCTATTTCTTCAATTATGTATTGGCTAGTGCCAAGCTAACTGAAGTGTCTAACTACGAAAAGCCTAAAGCAAAACCTAGCTGGGGTTCCGTAGCACCAGATTCTTCAGCCATCATCTTTACCAGGAACTATAACCTGTATTGGATGGATAAGGCAAATTATAAAAAAGCCGTTAAGAACGAAGAAGACAGTACAATTGTAGAAAATCAATTGACTAAAGACGGATTGAAATTCTATTCTTATGGAAGCAATGGCGATGGCGAAAACAACGAAGAGAACGAAAAGAACAATAAAAAGAGAAGACGGGCCTATGTATTATGGTCGCCGAATTCTAAGTATTTTGTATTAAACAGATCGGATAGCCGAAAGGTGAAAGACCTTTGGGTAATCAATAACATCAGCGCTGGAAGACCAACACTGGAAACTTATAAATACCAGATGCCTGGTGAGCCGGAAGCACCAATCGATGAAATGTTGCTGTTCGACTTCAGCGCTAAAACGTACAAAAAGCTAAACACCGCGGCTTTTAAAGACCAGAGTGTTTCTGCATGGGGAGCTCCATCACTAAATAAAGACAGAGATAACGAATTCAGACCTTCCATCTGGCTGGGAAATAATAGCAAGATCTATTTCTCAAGAACGAGCAGAGATTTGAAAAGAGTAGACGTTTGTACGGTAGATATCCATACCGGAACAGTGACTCCGCTAATTGATGAACGCTTTAACACTTATGTGGAAGTGAACCGGCCGGGATTGGTAAATGATGGCAAAGAAATTATCCACTGGTCGGAACGCGACGGATGGGGACATTTTTACCTGTTCGATGCTGCGGGAAAACTGAAAAATCAAATTACCAAAGGTGCTTTCCATTGTGAAGATATCGTCAATGTAGATGAGAAAAACAGGGTGCTTTATTTTACTGCCAATGGCAGAGAAAGTAAAGAAGACCCTTACTATGTGCATTTATACCGCATCAACTTTGATGGTTCCGGAATCAAATTGCTAAACGCCGGCGACTTTGACCATGCAATTAGCATGAATGACGAAGCGAAATTCTTTGTAGACAACTTCTCCAGAGTAAATACAACACCTAAAGCAGTGGTGATGGACAACAATGGAAGAGTGGTAATGAACCTGGAAACGACAGATCTTTCCCTGTTAATGGCGACAGGTTATAAATTCCCTGAACCGTTTAAGGTGAAAGCTGATGATGGCATCACGGATATTTATGGCGTAATGTACAAACCATTTGATTTTGATCCCAAAAAGAAATACCCGATCATCGAGTACGTTTATCCAGGTCCTCAAACGGAAGCGGTAAATAAAGCTTTCAGCAAAAGCATGGACAGAACAGAACGTCTGGCGCAGTTTGGTTACATTGTGATCACAGTAGGTAACCGTGGTGGTAATCCTGCCAGGTCCAAATGGTACCATACCTTTGGTTATGGAAACCTGCGTGATTATGGATTGGCAGATAAAAAAGCTGCGGTTGAGCAATTGGCCGATAGAAATTCTTTTATCGATGCAAGCAGGGTAGGGATTACAGGACATTCTGGTGGTGGCTTTATGTCGACTGCCGCGATGCTGGTTTATCCTGATTTCTTTAAAGCAGCAGTATCCAATGCAGGCAACCATGACAATAGCATTTATAACCGTTGGTGGAGTGAGAAACACCACGGGGTGAAAGAAATCATTTCCGCAAAGGGCGATACGACCTTTAAATATAGCATTGACAAAAATCCTGACCTGGCTAAAAACCTGAAAGGACACTTGATGCTAATGACAGGTGATATCGACAATAACGTACACCCTGCTAATACCATCAGAGTGGCAAATGCCCTGATGAAAGCAGGAAAAAGATTTGAATTTGTAATCGTTCCTGGTCAACGTCATGGTTTCGGCGATTTAACCGAATATACGTTCTGGAAATTGGCAGACCATTTCAATAAATACCTGATTGGAGATTTCTCGCAAACAGATCAGATAGATGTAGTGGAGATGGAAAGAGAAATAGAACAGAAAAAATAATTTTACTTTAAAATAGCCTATGTGCTTTGCGTCCTCAAATCTTTTGAAAGAAAGATTTGCATGTCCTTAAAGCACATAGGCTATTTTATTTCAAATGATGCATTTATATTGTCGGCAATACGCTGCGTGAATTCTGGATTTAACTTTGGGCCATTTCTGGTGAAATATCTGAAATGAATGGCGTCTAAAGAATTTCTTCCATGATTTACGTAAATATAGAGGTCATAAATGTCTTCAATATGATGAAGGTAATTTTTTGACTCCAGAAATTTAATAAGGAGGATATCCTCTAGCCGGTTCGTGGCTAAGTACGGATGTTCTTTTATGAGCATTTTGTCGCATAAAAGGGTCCCGCTCCAATTGTAAGAGGCAGATAGGTAAGCGATATTTGCAGTTTTATTGTACAATACAACTCTCCTGATCATGCTGGCCTTGTATGGTATATTGTGGTGTTGAATTGCTGCCATCTGGTAAGTAAGCCGCTCCCGATGATGCCAGTCGTCATCGTCCCAGGTACAGATATAGTCTCCTTTTGCTTCTATGATGGCCAGATTTCTTGCCGCTCCTAAGCTCATCTCTTCCTTACGTTCTACCTGTATAATATTCAATTGAGAAAGCTTGATGACTTTTTCTACCAAATTTTTGGTGAGGTGATCTGTCTTGGGATAAGAAATTACCAATTCTTTATGAGGATAATCCTGATGTTCAAAATTGATGATGGCATTGAGTAGCTGTTGTGGTCGGTTATGTGTAATACAGATACAGGAAATTAAAGGATGCTGAGGTTTTGCGTTCATGGAAGAAGTTTAATAATGTAATTTAATGAAGATTTTAGACCTCTGATAGGGACATTTGTCCCAAAAGCAACAGAGTAAAACCATAGATTCAAATTCTTTGTAACTTGAGTAAATTCACTTATTAACGCTAGTTATGAAGATACATTTGATCAGCTATGGAGACATGAGATATGAAGTGCAACGGGAATTCTTTAAGGAGTCTGCATTATTCTCTTCCTTCTTTGATGAAGTAACGATGTTTACCAATGAAGATCTTGAGGTAACATTTACAGAGAGATTTTATGAAATTTTGCAATTTTCCAAAGGTGGGGGATACATGATTTGGAAACCTTACTTTATAAAAAGAGTACTTGATCTTCTTGAAGAAGGAGATATTCTGATCTATTGCGATGCGGGCTGTATGATTAATGACTGGGGTAAGGAAAGATTCAAAGAATATATTGAAAAGTTAATTTCATCAGAAACCGGGATCATCACATTTGAGATGGAACTCAAAGAATACCAGTATACTAAAAGAGAGGTATTCGAATATTTTAATGTTTCTAAAGAGATCATCAATTCGAAACAAATCATTTCCGGAATTATCCTGATTAGAAAGTGTACACATACTTGCATGATGATAGACAAATGGAATCAAACTTTATATGATAATCCTTGGCTTTTTACCGATAAATTAGATCCCGAATCCCAACATCCTGATTTTATTGCTCATCGTCATGATCAAAGCATCTTTAGTGTAATACTGAAAATGTATGGTGCAGAAGTGTTGCCAGATGAAACTTACTTTGACGATTTTATGAGAGAAGGACAGTTCTTTCCGTTTTGGGCTACCCGGATGGGATATTTTTAACCTATACTTTTAATATATTAAAAATTCAGTACCCTCATTAAGCATTTTTTGAATAATCTCATTAAAACTGTTATTGAATCTGAAACTTTTTCTTGTAAAGTATCTAAAGTGTTGGTGATCAATTGTATTTGTTCCATGATAAACGTAAATGTATAACAGAAACGTATCATCAATGCGCTTTAGTAATTTTTTAGATTCCAAAAACCTGATCAGGTCGATATCTTCCAAGAGATGAACAGACGGATACGGATTTTGTAAGAGAATAGATCTGCGACATAAAAGTGTCCCCCCCCAATTGTATAACCGCGTTAAGTAGGCCCTTTTCATTAGGTTATCATACAATGTGATTCTTGATAATATACAAGCCTGGTAATTTGTTCCAGCTGTTTCTAAAGTATTTACCTGGTATTTCAGTCTGTCTGGTGCATGATAATCATCATCATCCCAAATGCAAACATATTCACCTTTTGCGGTGCTAATCGCAATATTCCTTGCTGTTCCCAGTGGATCTTTTACACTACGCTCAACTGCTGTTATTTTTAGTAAATCATGTTTTGATACTTTTTCAATAAGATCTTTAGTGGATATGTCGTCGTCTGTGTGCGAAATAATTAATTCTCTATTGATATAAGTCTGATCCCTAAAATTAGCGATTGCTTGTAGAAGCTGCTGTGGCCGTTTATACGTGATACATATACAAGAAATTAAAGGTTGGTGGCGATTATTTTGAGTTTCATTTTTCATGACTGATTTCTATTTGTCAGAAAGCTTTGTCTGCACCCTGATGGAATAGCAATTTAATTAGGATTATTAAATTGAAATAGGGTCAAATGTCTCATAATTATTGCTCACAGTATTTTTGGAAAACTTGTTCCTATTTTCATTAAAAATAGATTTTTATGCAAATAAAACTAATTAGTTATGGTGATTTCCGCTATGAAACACAGCGGGAGTTTTTTAGAGAAACAGCGGTTTCATCTTCTTTCTTTGACGACGTGACTATTTTTTCCAACGAAGACATGACGTCTGAGTTTCTCACAGAATTTTATGATATACTCAATCATACGGATAGAGGAAGCTTTGCCTGGAAACCTTATTTCGTGAAAAGAACGCTTGACGAAATCGAAGAGAATGATATCCTGGTTTATTGCGATGCAGGATGTATGATTAATAGTTGGGGGAAAGAGCGCTTCAACCAGTATATAGAGAAACTAATTGCCTCCGAAACCGGAATTCTTGCTTTTGAAATAAATCATAAAGAGTATGAGTACACTAAAAAAGAAGTATTTGAATATTTTAACTCAACGGAAGTGGTTACTCATTCTAAACAGGTCATTGGAACCATTTTTTTAGTAAGAAAATGTACGCATTCTGTCAGCTTAGTAAATAGATGGTATCATGTTTTACAAGACAATCCTAAACTATTTACTGATGAGCTAAATCAGGAGCTTCAGGATCCTGGCTTTATAAATCACAGGCATGACCAAAGCATATGGAGTATAATCCTTAAAACTTATGGAGCTGATATTCTTTCTGATGAGACCCATTTTAAAGATCTTATCAGAGATGGGCACTCTTTTCCATTGTGGGCTGCAAGATTAGGACGTTTTGATCCTTTTTACATCGCTGTATCCGGAGCGCATTCCGTCTATGAGATCAAGGTGGTGACAGATCCTTAAAATCCGTGCTTGATCATAAAAAAAACAATGTGCTTTAAGGACATACAAATCTTTCCTTCAAAAGATTTGAGGACGCAAAGCACATCGTTTTTTTAAAATAAGCGCAAACTTACAACCCTAATTTCTTTTTCAATTCCTTAGACAAAGCTGCCTTAGGTACCACTAAACTAACCGTATTGATGGCAAAGTAAGGTTCTGAAACTTCGATATATCCTTTGAACGGACCTACATCACCCCATGAATTCTTCACTTTAAAGAAGTACTTACCATCACTGCTTTGATCCAGGCCGGTAAGGTGCATTAAATGATCATCCTGAGTGGTTAGATCTTCATACAATTGCTGACGTAATTCTGCAGTATAGGCAGTTTCTTTTGCATTCGGATTTAAAGTAGCTGCTTTTACATCTGCATCATCTGCAAACATCATCGCATATCCTTTCTTTTGCTGGAAGTTTTTGCTGCTCACATCGGCATCCCACATAATGGTATACCCATCTTTAAGCGCTGTTTTTGTCAGACTCACCATTTCGTTCAATGGAAGATTGTAAAACGATCCGTTCGCAAAATTATCAGGTGCTTCAAGGATGAATGAAGAATAATAAGGATGGTGAGTAAAAGAAGAGATGTTTACATAGTCGTTTGCATCAAACTTTAACACCTCTTTAGCAAAAGTTTTTGCCGTATAATTTTTTCCTTTGTAGTCGAATGTTGCGGGCGGAGTTCCGATTTTCTGATTCAGGATTTCTTCATAACCTTTCAGCCAGTTGGCATCAAGCGGGCGTTTTTTCAGTACCTGGTCAAGGTAGGTTTTTAAGGCTTCTTCTAATCCGCTATGGTTGGGGATTTCTCCGCTTACTCCTTGGAAAGCTTCCTGAGGCATGGCGCCATATAAAGAGATTGCGCGGATCAGGTCATGTCCCAGTCCGCCTTCGCCAAATTGAGCTTTCCCCTGACGAAGAATATAGTTTTTAGCTTTTTCAAGATAAATGTTACGTGCGGTATACATCTCAGAAAGGTTGAATTCTCCCAATCCTTTACGCAGTTCTTCCGATTCTATTAATGAAGTAGTGGAGTAGTTCCAGCAGGTTCCTGACTGTCCCTGGTTCTTAACTGCAGTTGCAGCGTTGTCCTTAATGGTTTTTAAAGGGCTTTCCTGAGCATTTACAGAAAGTGCAAGCCCAATACCACAGGCAATTAAAAGTATTTGTTTCATAAGAATATATAAGTTAGCCGCAGCGGTAAACTGCTTTCATTGCTAAAATTAGAAAAAAATCCCTAAAAATAACAGGCCCGGACAAATTGCCCCGGCCTGTTGATCTAACCAAATCTATTTAAGTAGAAATGCTTAAAAATGTAACTGTATACCGATTTTTGGAGAGAAGAAATTCGCGCCAAAGCTGAACTCATCATAACCAGCACCTTTTAATTTGTTGCCATTTCCATCTTCTTTACGAAGGTTGTTATAGTTCAATCCGTTTAATGCAAACTCGATACCGATTTTCTTAGTAGGGTAGAATGCGAAACCTGGAGATAAAGCAACACCTATTTCTGTTGTAGAAGCTGTTTTAGCACCAACTTTACCATCTGCGTTTACTTCTTTGTCTTTACCGAATGCCATTGGAACTGATAATTGTCCGAAGAATTTGAAAGATTCAGAAAGGTTAGCATAATAACGACCAAAAGGACTTACTACGAATGCTGTGTTTTGGTTACCCATGTTAGTTACAGCTCCTGAAACGGTACCGCTGGTTTTGCTGTAACCATAACCAATACCTGTACCTACTGCGAAATTATCTGCTACAAAATAACCAACACTTGGAACGATCTGGAAGTTTGTATTTGATTTAGCGCCTGAAGCATCGCTTTTCTGCGTATCGAATGCAACATTACCACCAACCATAATCTTTCCTTTTTCAGTTTGTGCCTGAGTACTAAATGCGAATGCAGAAACTGCAACTAATGATAATAATAATTTTTTCATCTTCTTATTTTTTAATTGATTAATCAGGTCATTTATTGTTTTATATATTCTGACCATTGATGTTATATAGTCAACTGCTATGCCAAACGAAATATCAGCTCATGACTTAAAAATGAACGTTTTGTGTAACTCGTTAATTGATAAGTGAATAAGATTACTAATGAAATATCTTTATTATTTTGCAATGACAATCACTTGATATTTGTCATTTTATCGTCTTGAGATCACACCGTCAGTCTGACTTATTTTGTAATATTGTCAGCTTGTTTTGTACGCTTTTTGACACAGATTCTGACAAAAAGGATGTGCTAAAAAGCAAACATTAGAATTCAGGGTTGTTGTTATTTGAAAATAATTCTAAATTCATAAAACCTTTTTACCCTTCTGAAACGTTAATAACACATGAGATTATTAGTAGAACGAAAACCGGTTAAAGTATATCCTGATCCAAAACGAGTGATCGCACGTTTCTTTTTTAATGGAGACGAAAGAGCAATAGAAGTTGTTAAACATGTGATGGCACTTTCCGACCAGGAGGTCTTTGGAATCATTTCCCCTTTATTGCAGGAATATTCCAAACGACATAGAAACATTACCAAAATCTTAACAAGACATTGTAAGAAGGTTGTCAATGCCATTAATGATGCCGGTTTTGATCCCGAATCTCTGGACAAATACCAGCGTTTACTCATTGGTTCGTATTTTACACATGAATATTCCATAGAATCGGCTGCTTTCTTTAATCCATCTATTATAGAAGATCCTGACCAGTCTGAACTGGTAGAAGGAGAGAAAAGAGTCATCATCAGCTTTAGGGCGGTAGGTGAGGGACATATTTCCTCTGTAGTCTTCCGCAGGGCCCTTATAGACAGAGATAATAACATTACGGTAATTCCTGCCGGAAACTATATTGACGAAGCGGAGGTGATTAAAAATGCAGTCTATAATAAGAAGTTGTTCCTGAAAAAGGCTGCAGATTCCAAGATTGATATTGAGATCCTTGATGAGCTTGGCAAAAAATTGGAAGAAAAGTTTGATTATGCGACTTTAAGAAGGATCATTCTGGATACCAAAAGTCTTCAGGAAGAAGACCTCAGGAAATTGGAATATGATAAAATTCTATGGCTGTCTGATACCTATCATGAGATCAGTTTCTCCAGAGATACCGATATTTCCGATCGCGTCATCTTTCCGATCTCAGAATTTGAACGTAAGGGAATTGAAGACGCACGCTTTGTTCGTTTTGTGAAAAGCGATGGTTCCGTGATTTATTACGCCACCTATACTGCTTTTGACGGGGCGATGATCATGCCTAAACTTCTTCAGACCACAGATTTCTATGATTTTAAAATCAGTCCCTTGCATGGGATTGGTGCTCAAAATAAAAACCTTGCCCTTTTCCCGCGCAAAATAAACGGAAAGTACGCGATGATGTCCAGAATTGATGGCTGGAACAATTACCTCATGTATTCAGATAAATTAACCGTCTGGGACAATCCTGTAAAGCTGCAGGCGCCAATGTTCCCCTGGGAATTTATCCAGATTGGGAATTGTGGTTCCCCGATTGAAACAAAAGATGGATGGCTGGTGATTACCCATGGGGTAGGCCCGATGCGCCGCTATTGTTTAGGTGCCAGCTTGTTTAATCTGGATGATCCCTCAATTGAGATTGGCAGGCTCGATGAGCCGTTGGTTGTTCCTAACAACGATGAAAGGGAAGGTTACGTGCCCAATGTGTTGTATTCCTGTGGTTCTATCATTCATAACGATGAGCTGATCATTCCTTATGGCTTGTCGGATTATTGTTCCTCTTTTGCTTCGGTAAAGATTGAACTGGTGCTCGACAAATTGAAAAGTTCTGCCTGTGCCCTTGCAGCCAGAGAAAAAGCAGCGCTAAAAGAAGAAACTAAGAAGTAACAGATAAGATTTGATGGTAGAGGCTAATATAGTCCTTTACCATCCTTTCCTGAGAAAAACGGCTCATTGCCCATTCCCGGCACCCTGCTCTCTCAATACTATCCAGTTGCGCAACCGCAGCTGCAGCCTCTTCCACCTCTTTTACCAGAAATCCTGTTTTCCCATGTTTGATCAACTCCGGCATGGAGCCCCTGCGGTAAGCGATGACAGGCGTTCCGCAAAGCATGGCCTCGGCAACACTCAATCCGAAAGGTTCTTCAAAGCTGATGGGGTGTAATAAAGCGCTGGCACCCCTTAACAGATCGTTCCGTTGTTCCGGGCCGGCTGCGCCCATAAATTCAATGTCGGCGCTTAAAAATGGCGCTATACGCGTATTGAAATAGTCCTGGTCCTGGATGATCCCTGCGATGAGCAGTTTGCGCCCGCTTTGAATGGCAATTTGAATCGCTTCAGCAGTCCCTTTATCAGGATGTATCCGTCCAAAGAACAAAAGATAGTCGTCAGGATGCTCATTAAAGACAAAGGCAGAAGTGTCAATTCCGTTGTAGACTGTTTTCAGATATTTAAGTGAAGGATGCCGGTCCGAATCACTGATCGAAACATAATAACTCCGATCATTGTATTTTTGATAAACAGGGATGATCTTTTCCGAAGAAAATCCATGAATAGTCGTGATCATCGGCGTTTTGATTAAGCCAGCGTAAGTCAGGGGAAGAAAATCATAATGGTTATGGATCAGGTCGAAATCGCCGGCCTGATCCATCAGGTTGCTGATGTGTAAACATTCTACCACTTTCGCGTCCTGATCCCGGTTTTCCTCATAACCCTCGTCGATTACCGCATCCAACTTTCCCGAGGTCATAGAATCGCCTGTGGCAAAAAGTGTGACTTCAATTCCTGCTTTTGATAATCCTTCCGTTAAGTTGGAAGCCATTTGTTCCCATGGCCCGTAATGCCTCGGAGGAGTTCTCCAGGCAACGGGCGCCAATACAGCGATCTTCATGCTTATATCGATGGATTATTGATTTCCTTTTGAAGGGAAAGTAAATCTCCGCTTTGAATATATTCGTACTCAGATTCTAAAGCCTGAAGCACCATCAGATGTGAAATCCAATAAGCAAGGGTGCTTTCTGCACCCTGGTTGCGGTTTACACCATGTGGTTGTAAACCATCACCACAACCTTTTGTTTCGTGATCATATAGCGGAAGGTGTAAGCTGTTTTCTCCCAGAAACCATTGGTAGCATAAATACATTTCTTTGATGTAAAGGAGGTTCTGGGTAATCTCATAAGCCTTGAAGTACATCAATACCATCGCCATAGTTTCTATTGCCTGTTGGTCATATAAGGCCATTTCCGGGCCTTCTTTAAAGAGCCAGCCGTCATTGCCTACCGGATTTAAATAGCCATCGGCAAGTGTTTTTTGAGACAGAAATTCCATGCTTTCCAAGCCGATATCCAGAGATTCCTGATCTTTACTGACCTCATAATAGGAGAACAACGCAAGTGGAAGAATGCCATTGTCGTAAGTCATTTTTTCCTCAAACCAATGCCATTCACTGGTTTTATGGACCTTATAGGAAGCCTTTAACGGAGCCACCAAAAAGTCCATTTGTTCCCGGATGTACTCGTCGTAAGGGTGTGCCTCCATATATTTTGCCAATCCGATAATGGTATTGGCAATTCCCCTCAGGTGCGTTAAGTTCTTAAAATGACCTGCAGATTTTAAGAAAAGATCTTTGGCAAATTCCCGGTAAGAATTGTTAGGTGGATTGCTGATGAGGTAGCCCAATGCCCAGACGGTTCGTCCAAAAGAGTCTTCAGAGCCAACCTCATCCAGGTATTCTCTTTTGAAGCTCAGGAAGTTCCTGAAGTTGCCATCTTCACATTGCATGTATTGAATGAAACTGAGGTAAATGGGAAGAAGCTCCAATGCTCCCTTACTTTTGTTTTGCTGATAAGCGAGGATGGCAAGGATCAATGCACGGGAATTGTCGTCCACACAATAACCTTCTTTCAGGTTCGGAATGCCATATTTAGCATGCTGAACAATTCCTGTATCGTCCGTCAAACGTTGTACATGAGCCAGGCTAAATGCAGGCATCATATCCGGCTCTATGATTTGTTTTCCAGCTTTCTCCATTTCCGACAGGTACTTGGACACGGCTTCTTCCAGCACATCGATAAAGACTTGTCCGGTGCTTGGCCAGCGTAAATGTAAACCGTATTCGTAGGCATTGGATTTTAACAAACTCAGCTTTGCTTTATCAGCAAGCAAGTCATTAACGATAAGGCTAAGGCCTGCGGAATCTCTGAAGTCAAATAACCTTCCTCTGTCGTCCGCAAGTAATTCCTGTGCATGCCAATAAGGAGTGGAAACTACTGCTGCACCTGAACCTACGGCATAAGACAAGGTTCCACTTGTGATCTGCGCCTCATTGAGGTAAGGTGTGATGTATATATCTGCCGCGGTAAGGTAGTCGAACAATTCTTCCTCAGAAACAAATTTATTGATAAAAGTAAGGTTGGCTTCTACGTTGAGCTTTTTTGCCAGCCGTTTTAAGCTGTCCCGATATTCTTCACCGGAGTTTTTGACTACTCCTGGATGGGTGGTCCCCAGAATCACATACATGACATCCGGATGTTGCGCGACTATGGCAGGTAAAGCTTGGATAACCGTTTCCAGACCTTTATTCCTGCTGATCAGGCCAAAGGTAAACAGCACTTTTTTATTCTTGAAGGCCAGCGATTGTTTCACCGGATTTTCAATTTTGGCTTCCAGGTCCGGAACGCCATGTTCTATCAGCTGTATTTTTGAAAAAGGAATTCCGTAAATACTGGTTAGAAATCCTACCGCCCGATGGCTCATCACTACAATTCTGGAGGAATGTTTTGCAATTTCCCTGATGATGGTCAGCTGCATGTAGTTGGGATCTTTTAAAATCGTATGGAAAATGGTGATCAGCGGTTTTTTCAACCGTGCAATCAGTGGAAGGATATAAACGCCACTTTCGCCGCCGTAAATTCCGAACTCATGTTCCAGAATACAGGCATCTGCAAGACTGGTATTGATATAGTCGGCTGCACGGATATAGTCTTTTTGGTTTTCCTGACGGATGATGTATTTTACTTCTTTGGGGTATTCGTATTCATCTAAACCCTCAGCATCATTCATCGCCACTACAAAGCTATCGTCAGATACAGCAACTTTATCATGGCCTATTGCCCGAAGGAGGTTATGATTAAACGTAGCAATCCCACATTCGCGTGGTGGATAAGAAGAAATATAAGCAATTTTCATGTATTTAATGATTTGATGAACTATCCTTAATAACAATTCCAAATAGAGAATGTTTGTTGTTCTTGAGGTTTTATCTAATAAAACAAGGTAAAACTTAAACAAAACATTTTATATCTTTGTAATTAACACTAATTTTGACATGAATACTGCCCCTTCCACAGGGAAAATGGTTGAAAATACTGTCTTCCCGATCCTCTTTGCCATTAGTTTTTCGCACTTATTAAACGATACCATTCAATCTTTGATTCCTGCCATTTATCCGGTGATTAAAGAAAGTTATCACCTTAGTTTCTCTCAAATCGGACTGATTACACTAACCTTCCAGATGGCGGCTTCCCTGTTCCAGCCTTTTGTGGGGATGTATACTGATAAAAAACCACAACCTTATTCCCTGGCTATAGGCATGGGTTTTACCTTGCTTGGTCTGGTAATTCTATCGCTTTCCACCGGATTTTATATGATGCTGGCTTCCGTTGCTTTAATCGGAACTGGCTCCTCGATTTTTCATCCTGAAGCCTCCAGAATGGCACATGCTGCTTCAGGCGGACGACGTGGATTGGCGCAATCCATCTTTCAGTTGGGCGGAAATGCCGGAAGTTCCCTTGGACCCTTGCTGGCGGCCTGGATCATTGTTCCCTATGGACAATTTAGCGTGATCTGGTTTTCATTGATCGCCTTACTGGCCATTCTGATTTTAAGCAGGGTAGGGAACTGGTACAAAGGTTATATGCTGAAAAAAGCCAAACAAGGGGCTAAAGTTGAAACAGTAGTGAATACTTTCTCAAGAAAGAAAGTGATTTTTGCGGTAGCGATCTTATTGGTGCTGATCTTCTCGAAGTATTTTTATATGGCCAGTCTGACAAGTTATTTCACCTTTTATGTGATCGATAAGTTTCAGGTATCGGTTCAGAGCTCACAGGTTTATCTTTTTGTATTCCTGTTCTCCGTAGCGGCAGGAACCTTGGTTGGCGGCCCGGTTGGCGACCGTTTCGGCCGTAAATATGTAATCTGGTTTTCCATCCTGGGGACAGCTCCTTTTGCGTTAATGCTTCCCTATGCAAATTTATTCTGGACAGGCGTACTGATTGTTCCGATAGGAATGATTTTGGCCTCGGCCTTCTCGGCAATTCTCGTATATGCGCAGGAGTTGATACCAGGGAAGGTTGGCCTGGTAGCCGGTCTGTTCTTTGGCTTTGCCTTTGGAATGGGAGGGATAGGTTCTGCGTTATTGGGAAAACTGGCAGATAGCACCAGTATTGAATATGTATTCCATGTTTGTTCTTTCCTTCCGCTAATCGGATTGCTGACAGGTTTCCTTCCTAATATTGAAGCAAAAAAATAAATCAAGAACGGATTTGTTGATTGTATGCTCGATTTAAACAATATAATCCGGAAAAAAAATACCACAAAAAAGCCGGTCAGAAACGAAATCTCTGATCGGCTCTTTTTTTAATGCAATTACTAAAAATGGTAATTAAAGCCAAGTTTTGGATTAAATGTATTCAATCCGAAGTCAAACGAATTCGTATTGCTTTTGAAATTTGCTTCCGGCAGCTCCGAATAAGTTCTTCTTTCGAAACTTATCAGTGGGAAAGAAAATTCAATTGCCCATTTTTTCGAAGGGAAAAATACCAGGCCAGGACTGAGTGCAGGACGATAAGCATTGAATTTGTAGGGGGAGCTCGAAGGGCTCCCATTGTCGTAGATCCGTTTCGATTTTCCTTTTTCAAATAACATTTCCAGCTCCCCATAAAATTTTAGTGCTTCCGTTAGACTGATATAATAACGGGCAAAGGGGCTAATCCCATAGCGATGGGTTTTTTCAGAGGAACTAAAGACATCTGAACCGTTCGCGTAATCACTACTACGGTACATATTTTTGGATGTTGTGTAATCTAATTTTGTTCCTATTGCAAAATTATTGCCGACGAAATAACCTATTTTAGGAGATATTGTAATAAAATCTGACTTTGTACTTGTTGATTGGGATGAGCTTTTGTGTTTGTTGGATGAGTAGCCGACGCTGCCTCCCAATAAAAATGTTCCTTTTTCTGTTTGTGCAGTTGTAGTAAGGGTAAATGCACTAATGGCTATGGTGATAATTGATTTGATTTTCATATAATGGTTTTATTGTTGTGTAATAAGAGTAAGTGCCTTTTCGTACGTTGCGGGCAACGTTAGATCAAGCCAATGAATTTATGAGTTAGCTGTTAAAAATGATAGTTTAAACCAATTGCTGGCTGGATTGTGGTTAAGCCAAAGTATACCTGGTCGTTGCTGAATTCATTTGTAACCATCTGTCCTGAAGCAGATCTCGAATAATTGGACCATTTGAGTCGATTGTAGCTGAACAGGTTCGTGGAAAATTCAATGGCCAGCTTTTTTGTTGGAAAGAAAGCAAAACCAGGTGCCAAAGCTAGCCCGTAAGATTTCATTGTAGCTCCGTTGGGGTTGCTATTTTTGTTTTCTCGTATATATTTGTCCCTTTGGTCTCTTACATTCGCGGAAAACGCGCCGAAAAATTTAAACTTAGTGCCTAGGGGTACATAGTAGCGGATAAAGGGACTAATGGTAATACCGTGGCTTTGATATCCGTCGACAGCGTTTCGAATAGACTGTCCTTCATATTGAGTGTATTCGACAAAAGGCTTTCGTTTGGCATAAAAGTACCCCAGTCCAAGGCCTATGGCAAAATTGTTGCCGATGAAATAGCCAAATTGTGGTCCTGCTCCAAAGGAATTGGTTCTGGGCTGGCCTTCGTTTTTCTTTTGACTTGTAAAGCTGAAACTTCCTCCTAACAGGAAGTTCCCCTTTTCTGTTTGCGCGTGGGAACCGAGCGCGAGACCGCATAGCGCGGCCGCGATGATTAATTTTTTGTTCATACTGTTGATTTCATTTGTGTATAGCAATATTAATTAAAATCCATTGAATTAAATATGCTATAATGAAAAATATATAAACAAATCATAAAAAAAGTCAGGATAGTTAAGCTTTTGTAGTAATCTTAACTATCTTGACTAAAAATTATGTTTTTTAACCTTATTTGTTGTTTAAAAAGACAAATTTGTGATCAAATGTATCGAGTTTGATTTTACTGTCTTTATCTATCTTTCCGGACAATATTTCCTTAGATAATTCGTTTAGAATTCTTTTCTGAATCACACGTTTTAGCGGCCTTGCACCAAACTGAGGGTCATAACCCAATTCTGCCAGCCAATCCAGCGCTTCTACAGAAGCTTCGATCTCGACACCCATCTCTGCCAATGTTTCCTGCACATGTTTAAACTGTAAGTCAACAATGTTTCTGATTTCGCTGCGGTTCAATGGCGTAAACATGATCAGCTCGTCAATCCGGTTTAAAAACTCTGGTCTGATCGTTTGTTTCAACACTTCAAACAGTTCATTTTTTGTCTTTGCAATCACTTCATCACGGTTTTCATCGCTCAGGTTTTTAAAGTTATCCTGGATCAAATGAGAACCTATATTGGAAGTCATGATGATGATCGTGTTTTTAAAGTTCACCACACGACCTTTATTGTCTGTTAAACGTCCGTCATCCAATACCTGTAAGAGAATGTTGAACACATCCGGATGGGCTTTTTCAATCTCATCCAGCAATACCACTGAATAAGGCTTTCTGCGAACCGCTTCCGTTAATTGTCCACCTTCATCATAACCTACATATCCCGGAGGCGCTCCGATCAATCTGGACACCGCATGACGTTCCTGGTATTCACTCATGTCTATCCGCGTCATGGCATTCTCATCATTAAACAAGAATTCTGCCAGTGCTTTTGCCAGCTCTGTCTTACCGACTCCGGTTGTTCCCAGGAAGATGAAAGATCCGATAGGCTTACGCTTATCCTGTAATCCAGCCCTGGACCTGCGGATGGCATCCGAGATGGCTTCGATGGCTTCATCCTGACCTGCCACACGTTTGTGAAGCTCGTCTTCCAGGTGTAACAGCTTTTCCCTTTCACTGGAAACCAGTTTCGTTACCGGAATACCCGTCCAGCGGGCTACTACACCAGCAATATCATCTGCTGTCACCTCTTCCTTCAACATCCTGCTTTCTGTCTGATGACCTTCCAGCTCTGCTTTCAGCTTTTCTACTTTATCCTGCGCTTCCTTTACTTTTCCATAACGGAGCTCTGCCACCTTTCCATAATCACCCGCACGTTCCGCTTGTTCGGCTTCCAGCTTATAGTTTTCTATCTGCTCAATTTCTGCATTTATCCCATCTACCAGGTCTTTCTCACTTTGCCATTTGGCTTTCAGTTCATCACGTTCGGCAGAGAGGTTTGCAATTTCCTCCCCAAGGGATTTTACTTTTTTATCATCATTTTCTCTCTTGATCGCTTCACGTTCAATCTCCAGCTGCATAATCTTGCGGTCCAGTTCATCCACGTTCTCAGGGACACTGTCCATTTCCAGTCGTAATTTAGAAGCGGCCTCATCCATCAAATCGATGGCTTTATCCGGTAAAAAACGATCTGCAATATAGCGTTGCGACAATTCTACCGCAGCAATGATCGCCTCATCTTTAATCCGCACTTTATGGTGGGTCTCATAACGTTCTTTCAGTCCGCGGAGAATGGAAATTGCATCCTGAGTATCCGGTTCATTTACCATTACCTTCTGGAAACGACGCTCTAAGGCCTTATCTTTTTCCAGATATTTTTGATACTCATCTAAGGTAGTTGCCCCGATTGCGCGCAATTCCCCACGTGCCAAAGCAGGTTTTAAGATATTCGCGGCATCCATGGCACCTTCGCCACCGCCGGCACCTACAAGGGTATGGATCTCATCGATAAAAAGGATGATGTCCCCATCGCTTTGCGTCACCTCTTTTACCACGGCTTTCAGACGTTCTTCAAATTCTCCTTTGTATTTGGCCCCTGCAATTAAGGCGCCCATATCTAATGAGAAAACCGTTTTCGTTTTCAGGTTCGAAGGAACATCTCCTTTGATGATCCGGAAAGCAATCCCCTCAGCGATGGCTGTTTTACCTACTCCGGGTTCACCAATCAGAATGGGGTTGTTCTTGGTCCGCCTCGAAAGGATCTGGATCACCCTGCGGATCTCCTCATCACGGCCGATTACCGGATCCAGCTTACCTGATTCTGCATATTCATTCAGGTTTCTGGCATATTTGTTCAAAGCGTTATAAGTCGCTTCTGCATTTTGGTCTGTCACATGACTGGAGCCTCTTAAAGAAACAATTGCCTTTTTCAGGTCTTTCTCTGTGACGCCCTGATCTTTTAATAATTTTGAAGTCTGGTCATTCACCGAGAGTAAACCCAGTAATAAATGCTCTACGGAAACAAACTCATCCTTAAACTCTTTAAGGTAAGATTGTGCCTTTTGTAAAGCAGAGTTACTTCCCGAAGTTAAATACGGACTACTGCCGGTCACTTTTGGAAACTTGGCAATCTGACTGTCTAAATGCTGACTTAGGACATTTAGGTTTACATTTAGTTTCTTTAAAACATAAGAAACTACATTTTCATCAACAGTAAGCAACCCTTTTAGGATGTGTGCTGTTTCAATAGCCTGTTGCTGATTGCCCTGAGCTATTTCAGAAGCCTGTTGAATCGCCTCCTGTGCTTTTATAGTAAAGTTGTTGAAGTTCATATCAGCAGATTAACAAAGCAAATGCCATATTGTTCTTTGAGGAAATATCGGAAAATATGTCTGCCGAAATTAGAAAGAGATGACTAATTGTCTGATAAATAGCGTTTTATGCTGAAATATTGTCTGGTAATTCCTTTGTGATCAGCGTCTTATCTGTTTTTTAATGCAGATTGACTTTTGGAGAGAAGCCAGGAGTAACCTGATTTCTTTCCTGATTATTCTCCTAATTTTATCCGTATTTCTAATAGTGATTAAATTCCAGGCACGAAAGGCGATATTTTCTTCTTAAATTTGCGCCTTCAGAAAGATATTTCAATCGATCGATATGCTAACTCCCCTGGACAACTTTTATTTTAATAAAGATGAACCGGTAAGAGGATGTTTACTGACTTTAAGAGACCTGATCTTGAAGCAGGATTCCCGGTTGACCACCGAATGGAAATATGGAATGCCCTTTTTCTATTTCAAAGGTAAAATGTACTGTTACCTCTGGATTCATAAGAAATACGGACAGCCTTATATCGGAATGGCCAACGGAAATCAGCTTGATCACCCTGCACTGTTAACAGAGAAAAGGGCAAGAATGAAAATCCTTTTGATAGACCCAAACCAAGACCTGGAAGTAGAAATGATTGAAGGCATTTTACAACAGGCATTGAATTTATAGCCGAGACGAGATGAAGGAGTTTTTACGTTTATATTTAGATGCTTATCGTGGCCTGTCAGCACCTGCATGGATGCTGGCATTGGTCATGTTGATCAACAGGAGCGGAGCCATGGTGATCCCTTTTCTGGGGGTATATATGATCAATCATTTGAGTTTTTCACTGGAAGATACCGGAACGGTCCTGAGCTGTTTTGGAATCGGTGCCGTAGCAGGTTCTTTTGCCGGAGGGTGGCTGACAGATAAAGTAGGACATTTTAAAGTTCAGCTTTTTAGCCTGATCCTTACCGTTCCGATGTTTTTCCTGCTTCCGGAGCTCAATACCGTAATGAAACTGGCTATTGGCGTGTTTATGTTAAGTCTGATCTCTGAAACATTCAGACCGGCGAATTCTGTTTCTATCGCTTACTATTCCAAACCTGATAACATCATCCGTTCATTCTCTCTGAACCGGATGGCGATGAACCTTGGCTTTTCTATCGGACCTGCATTGGGAGGTTTCCTGGCCGCGATTTCTTATACCTTTTTGTTTTATGGAAATGCCATTGCTGCATTTTTATCGGCCATTTTGTTCTTCATTTATTTTAGAAACAAAAAAGGAAATGAAAAGAAGGCATCCGAAGTAATTATGGAAGAAACAGCGGTAAAAGAACGTTCTCCTTATAAAGATGTGCTTTTTATGCTCTTTAGTATCCTCTGTTCCATCTTTACCGTTTGCTTTTTCCAGCTTTTAAGTACACTTCCACTATATTATAGAGCGGTCTATCAGATGACGGAAGCGAATATCGGCGTGATCCTTGCCTTTAGCGGAGTGGTGGTCTTTCTGCTGGAAATGTTGCTGGTGCACATCGCTGAGAAACGCTTGTCGCCAAGAGACATCATTGTGCTGGGAACCTTACTTTGTGGCTTTTCTTTCCTGATCCTTAACCTGGCGCATGGAATGTGGGTCTTATATACGGCGATGTTTGTGCTTTGCCTGGCGGAAATTCTGGCAATGCCTTTTATGGCAACGATCACCCTGCAGCGCTCTACCCTAAAAACCAGAGGTGCTTATATGGGCATTAATGCCCTTTCTGTTTCCGTAGCGCATGTGTTTTCTCCATTTGTAGGAACACGTGTTGCCGCAGTATATGGTTTTCCGGTATTGTGGTGGGGAACAGCAATTGTGCTCTTGCTAACCTCCATCGGATTCTTCTTTGTCATGAAGAGAATGAAACTCAATACCATTAAATAATCCTTCAATAACCTTAAATTTTAATCTCCTGATGCAGTCTTTTTCCCGCATGGTCAAACATGCTATGCTTTTCCTGTTCGTTTTATGTTTTTTTCAAGCCCCTGCACAAAAGATCCGGGTCTGTTCCTGGAACCTGAAAGATTTTGGTCAGTCCAAGAGCGAGGAGGAAATCAGTTTTATTGCCAATTTAGTGAACAGCTTTGATGTGCTGGCCATCCAGGAAGTAGTGGCAGGTTACGGTGGGCCAAAGGCGGTGATCAGACTCACAGAAGCGCTGAACCGCAGCGGAACCCAATGGGAATATACTTTTAGCCATGGAACTTCCAGCGACCGCTACAGTAAGGAAAGGTATGCCTTTATCTGGAAGAGCCGTAAATTACAAAAGGTAGGAGAGGCCTGGCTGGAGAAAGATTATAATCTGCTGATCGACAGAGAGCCTTATTTTGCAAGGTTCAAAGCAGGGAAGAAAACTTTTACGTTAAGCTCCTTCCACGCACGCCCAAAATCCAAACAACCGGAAATGGAAATCAAATATTTCAAATTCCTTCCCGACCTGTATCCAAATGATGTCCTGATCTTTTGTGGTGACTTTAACCTTCCTCAATCACATACGGTGTTTAATCCTTTGAGAAAGATGGGCTATACCTCAGCGCTGGTCAAACAGAAAACTTCTCTGAAACAACGCTGCATCAACGACAACTGCCTGGCTTCTGAATATGATAACTTCTATTATCCCGAAGATAAACTGAAGGTCAGTGATACCGGTATTATCCATTTTTATACCGATTTCCCGGAGCTGAAAGAAGCACGAAAGATCTCTGACCATGTGCCGGTTTATCTGGAGTTCTCCTTGAATTAGCCGGTAGGGGTAACAATTTCTGTTCCTGGTTGATATGAAAGTACAAACCAAGAACCAAAATCATGAAGAAGTTGATCTCCTCTCTCGCCGGCATTCCTTTTTCCGTCCTGGCCCAGCAGTTTCCTGAAGCGCCAATGTGCTTTTATGCGCTCAAAACGCTGATTTCTGTCCTCCTGTCGGATAAAGGTTACCGCAGTATCGTAGCCATGGACCTGAAGACCCATGCCTGTCAGTTTAATGCAGAACAACCCATCTTAATTACCAAAGTGGGATATCAGGCCTGGAAGCCGGGAATTACTTACCGCATCTCGTTATGGCAGGTAGGCAGGACGAAAGCATTGAGTACCTGCCTGGTAAAGCCGGAACATACTTCTTCCATTCAGTTCTTTACGCTCAAAAATCCGGTGGAAATTTATCCGGAGCAAACCTATTACATCAGCCGCACTTATGTAGCTGGCGGGCCCTATCATAATATGACCGATTACGTCGGCTGGTTAAGCAATAAAGAAGGGGCTGCGGTATATCCCTTAAAGCAGGATGTGGTTACTTTTTCTAACGGTTTCTTTAGCAATGAGCATAATCCGGTGCTGAGTGATGGGATATCTGATATCAGTACCCGCAGCTTATTGCCTTTAATTGACTTTGAATATCATTATGGATAAAACCATCATGATCTTACAGATCACGCAATGAAATGAACAACAAGATCATGACCGCTTCATGACCGCTGAAAAAGAATTATGTTCCAATGAAAAATAATAATTTCTTAATATGCTTTTTGTCAGTGTATTAAGAAGTTTTGTATATTAGAGTAATTATCCATTTACCTTGAAATTTTAAACCTATGGCTTTCAAAGCGAGATTAAATTTTACGGGAAAGGAGTACGAGGTACTCTATCATTCCTATTTTCCCTTTTCGGGACCCCAGCACCTTAACATTTCTCTTCGGTTTTACTCCCGAAAGACCATGTTACCTAACGCTCAAAATTTTAACGATTGCCCTAAAGCTTAGTTTTTTCTAAAATTAAATCTTATGGCAAACATCGATTACGCAAAATTATTGCGGGACCGTCGGCTGGATATTGCTATCGGTATTGGTTATGAATTTGCAGGCGAGATACCCGGTTTTTCCAATGAACTGAATGTGATTGTGGCGATCCTGAAAGCCAATCGTTTTGTTAAAAAGACGATTGCTGCCGCAGATCCATACTATGACACTTATTTTCTGCGGAAAAAATTTACCGGTGCAAACCTGCAACCTATAGATATTGATATCTATATATATCTGACCAGTTCCCATAAAAAAGCCCCTGCCCAGGTCTTTGCTTCTTTCCTTGCGACCTCAGAAATTGTGATCTATAGCGGTCATGCACGTGTTGGAATAGGCCCGGATTTCGATGATGAAAAAAGCAGTGCGCAGAATTTTATCATCGGGCTCAACAGTGCAGCACACCTGAAAGGTCAGATCAGTACGCAACAATCGCCCCACGACCTTTCCTCCCTGACGAAATACCGGAAGGCAGTATCCGACAGGAAGGACAATGACCTGGAGAACATCTCTAAAAAGAACCTTTTTCGGGAAGACCTCTATCAGGTCTGGTTTTTTAATGCCTGCACTTCCATTGATTACGTAGAAGAAATCAGAGGGAAATGGTCTGTAAAAGACAAAGCAAGGAAACACGGACTGGTAACGACTGCTGATGGTAAAATGAAAAGCAAGGAAAACCTCGTGCTTTTTGGAACTAAATATTCAGTCGTAGCAGACGCCTCCAGGATTCTAACAAAACTATTGGAAGGGAAGACCATGGACGACATCATTAAGGCGATGAATGAGTACGAAAAGACCCTCTCCCCCGAACACAAAAACAGAAAAAGTATTTACTTCTCAGATTAGAACTATGAAAATATACCTATCCCTATGGCTGTTATGCGTATTGATCGCTTGTCAGTCGAAAAGCCCGGCCCCGGCCACAAAGGCAACCGCAGATCAAACTACCGCCGCAAATGAAAATATACCGGCAATCACAGCAATAAAAGACACCCTAGCCCAAACACCAGATAGCACAACCATGAACGCAAACGAAGCAACAAGAACATTAGACTGGACGGAAATCAATATCAACTTTATGGCCAAATGCCTGAACCCTTTCCTGGCCTCGAAACGGATTAAGTCGGACTGTACCGGTTGTGATAAAATCATGTACAGTTTCTCTTTAGTGATAGATGCACATGGAAAAATCCAGACCATCCACAAAGAAGCAGAAAATCTGAGCTGCACTGCAATGAGCGAAACAGATAAAAAGAAGCTGGAAGAAGAAATTTTGGTCTATCTGAAAAAGCAAACCTTACCTGCTTCATTCTATAATACGACCTACAAAGGAAGCTTAGGTTTTATACTTAAATGTTAATTGAATCGTCATGTCTACAGTAAATAAAGTAAAAGCAGAAGTGTTTATAGAAGGTGAAGCGATTTCGCATTTCACTTATCTGAAATTGGTGCAATCTTTTAATAACCACCATGAATTTGAGCTTCACCTGAGTCTGTTCGATTTGGGCCAGGCGGGAAACTTTGATGTTTATCAGTCCCGGTCCTGGGTAGGAAAAGACATCACGATAGAATTGTTTACCGTGTTGGGCGAATCGGCCAATAAGTTTAAGGGGCTGGTCACTAAAATGAGCATGATTAAAGTTCATGGTCAAAGCGGTGGTTTTGTGCTCAGTGGGTATAGCCCTACGATAAAGCTGGATGGAGGAGCCATCATGCGCTCTTTTAATCAAAAGGGAATAAAAGAGATCATCAATGATGTGGCTGGTCCGGCGGGAATTCCTATGGAAATTAATGTGAGCAGGGAAGTACAGCTGGGTTATTTTACCCAGTATAAGGAAAGTAGTTTCGATTTTATCAACCGCATCTCTGCCTTATATGGAGAGTGGTTTTATTATAACGGACAGTCTTTATGTTTTGGAATGCCCGATAAACAGACCGAAACGCAGTTGATCTATGGCAGGGATCTCGACCAGATGGATTTCTCTATCCGAGTTGCCCATTTAAATTTCTCTAATTTTTCCTATAATTCTGAGGATGATCAGGTATATAACGGAACGCCTAAATCGGATGCTGCTGGACTCTCGGAGCATAGCCGCTTTGCGATAGAACAATCCGATGAAATCTTTAGCATTAGTAACGATACGCCGCTCCGCAACCGGATCACTTCACAAAAGGAATTGGATGAGATCCTGAAGGTTAAAAAATCGGCTGTGTCTAATGACCTGATCGGACTTAACGGAGTGGGGGATAATCCAATGGTGAACCTTGGAGGAATCGTCAAAATCATCAACTCACAGCGTGATGGACTGGAGTTTAAAGAACAGGACGAAGGAAGTTACCTGGTGCTGTCGGTAACCCATGAGATTAAAAACAACCATGAATATCAAAACCATTTTTATGGGATAGATGCAGGAGCAGAAGTGATTCCGGTTTACAACATCAAAAGCCCTATTGCTGAAACACAAGTGGCTAAAGTGGTCGATAATAACGACCCTAAAGGTATTGGAAGAGTGAAAGTTCAGATGCTCTGGCAAAAAGGGGCGCAAAAGACGGAATGGATCAGGGTGTTAACGCCCGATGCCGGGAGTAGCGACAAGGTGAATAAAAACCGTGGCTTTGCCTTTGTTCCCGAAGTTGGAGATCAGATTCTGGTTGGCTTTAGGTACAATGACCCCAACCGCCCTTTCGTCATGGGAAGTATGTACCATGGCAAGATCGGCGCAGGCGGCGGACAAACGAATAAAACCAAAGCTTTAAGTACACGAAGTGGAAATACGATCATTCTGGACGACAGCAATGGCAGCATCAACGTAAAAGATCCCAGCGGAAACGTGATTACCATGCATGGAAATGGACAGGTTACGCTTACGGCGCCCAATTCATTTACGATCAATACCAAGGATTTTGTGGTAAATGCGAGTAATAGCATCGCGATCAACGCACAGCCAGGAGAGCAAGGTGGAGGAGAAGGTACAATCGCCATCAGTGCGAAGAAAACAATTGCTGCCACCGCAGATACTGAAGGGATTACTTTGGATGCGACAACTTTGGGCGTAGCGATAACCGGTAAGACTGAAGTGAGTATGTTGAGTACAAGTTCGTCTGCCAGTGTGACTGGAACTACGGAAACATTCATCGACGGAGCAGATGTAAAAATGACTGCAGGATCAACGATTCGGATCAATTCAAGCGATACTGATATTACTTAAGGAGATAGCGCTATGGAAGAATTGGAATATATCACTAAAGAGGCGATGATTCAGTGTTCTGAAGGAAGTGCTCCTGGCTTGTTTAGTCCCACTTACAATCAGACTACGAAGATCAATAGTTGTTTGGTATCTACCAAAGTGGATAAGATATCTATGGCCAACGTCCCCTCTTTTATCATTTGTAAAAAGACCCAAAAACCTTGTATACCGGTTAGTACGGAGTGGCAGAATACTTATCCTGTCAAAATAAAGGGACAGCAAACGCTGATCGGGAAAAGCTGTATGAATTGTGGAATAGGTGGAAAGATCGAATTCTTATCAAGCGGTCAGGTGCCTTTAAGTGCAGAAGAGAAAGAAGCGCTAAAGGGAATGAGGGATGATGCTCAGAAAGCATTCGATGCAGAACAGAAGGAGAAAAACAAACCCTGGTGGCAAAAAGCAGGAGAGTTTGTGGTGGATTGTGTTCCCATTGTTGGGCCTATAGTTAGTCTGGTAAAGAATGTATCCGAAGGCAACTGGGCAATGGCAGCATTAGACGTGGGCTTTCTGGCGCTCGATGTAGTGGGAGTTGCTGCTGCGCCATTTACAGGTGGTGGATCTTTAGCTGCCTCAACGGTAGCTAAGGTTGGAATAAAACAAGCCATTAAGGCTGGTGCAAAACAGGTAGCGAAGAAAGTTTCAAAAGAAGCTTTGGAAGCAGGCGTAAAACAAACCGCTGAAATGCTGAGTAAGCTATCTGTTCGGAGTCTTACTAAAGGTAAACTATGTGTCTTCGCCTGTTTTCCTGCCGGCACTCCTGTGCATGTAGAAGGAGGAATTAAGCATATTGAAACTTTGAAAGTTGGCGATAAGGTCTGGTCATTTGATGAAAGTACGGGAATACCGATACTGAAATCAATATCGAATATTTTCGAAAGATCAGCTCAGTTATTGGTAGACATCACAGTTGAGGATGAAGTGATTCAAACGACTCCTGAACACCCTTTTTTTGTAAATGGAGACTGGAAAGAAGCTGGTCTGATTGAAGTGGGAGACAAGATTTTACAGATCGATGGTGTAAGTCGAAAGGTGTTAAAATTCCGTTATACAGGTGCACATGCCCCTGTAGAATCATTGGCTGCTGAGTTTTCCGAAGAAATTGAGCCGCCGGAAGAAGATGCCGTCAAAGTTTATAACTTTGAAGTAGAGGAATGTCATACCTATTTTGTAGGGCACCAGGGAGTTCTGGTTCACAATGCTTCTAAAAAAGGAATCTGTTTAAAAGAGGGGGTAGATAAGTTTAGAAGGAGTATGGCTGAAAGGCGTAAGACTTTGTTAAGGGATGCGAAAGATCCGAAGAGCGAATTAAGCGATAAGGCAAGAGATTTTATTAAGAAAAATGACGGTAATAAAGTCCCTAAAGGTCATGAAGTTTCGCATGAAAAACCGCTGTATACCAGAACAACTCCTGCCGGTAAACGAAAATTGGATAAGGCAAGTAATATGAAGACTCAGCAAAAAGCCGTTCATAGAAAACGTCACAAAGAATGTGGAGACCAATACCATAAATATGGGCCAGCGAATAAACCTAAAAACCCAAGAGATTAAATATGATGACAAAAGTAGAATCACTGCAAAAACAGTATAAAGAATTAATATTTCTGGAAGATTCAGATGATGGAATCTTTGAGTTTAAAGATGAATTATTGTCATCCGATGATGATGATGTCCTGGAGTTTCATTTTAAGATCTTGGAAGACAAAAACGACGAATATCTTAAGAGGGATCTATTTGCCTTTTTTTCTGATAGAAAAGATAAGGTTAAAGTAGACGAGTTTTTATACGAAAAATATAAAAAGGGTATTGATAACATTGAACTTAGAGCGGATGTCATTCAAATACTGGGGCATCTTCGTGGAAAGCATGCCAAAGAAGTGGCGCTGGAAAACATTGCCATCCGCAAAGGAGATCTGCGATATAGAAGTATTATTGTTTTGGGTTGGGTCGGAAGTAAAACTGATTTGAAGGTGTTAAACGAACGTCTGTTAACTGATCCCGATCCGCAATTAAGAGGTTATGCAGCGACAGCTATGCGACAAATTTGGTTTAACCATCCCAAAACCAAAGAGGATATCCTCAAGTATATTAAGGAAGCGATAGAAAAAGAAACAGCGCCAGAAGCGCTTGAAGGAATGATTATCACTGCTCAGGATCTTTTGAAAAAGAAATTAGGTTTGAAAGAATCAAAATATGGAGATGTAACGGGGGATATGGAAGAAGCAAAGATCAAAACAATTGAGGCCCTTAAATCTTATTGATAATGGTAAAGATATTCTATTATGATTATGAATCAGAAAATCTTTTAGAAGAAGCTGATGCAGAAGAAGCGCCGTTAGAAGAGTTCATTGAAGAGGTTTATGAACTCGATGACGACAATATCTCATACATAGGACTTATCACCGAACAAGAGCGATATAAAATCAAATCAGATGATTATGACAGTTATGTCATCTATAAGTTTGATGACGAGTCGGCTGACTATCTGATGGTGGATTTAGGAGATTTTGAGAAATGTAAATCTTTTATTATTTCGCAGTTCCCTGTGAAACCTCTTGCCTCGTATGATAAAGTAGAATCTGCTAGTGAAAACAAGTGGCTGCCGCCGAATTGGAATAAGAATTAAAGTAAAAAAGAAGCGGCTACCTGTGAAAAGTAGCCGCTTCTTTATATGTTAAAAAATTGATTTTACTTCAATACTTCTGCAAGTCTTTCTGTCTGATGGTTCGCCAGTTTCTGCAATGGACCTGCCGCCAGCATTTTCATCATCATATTCAGATCTGCAGTAATAATATGTTTAGCGGTAGTACCACCATTGCCATTGTCTGCAACCGTCCATTTCAACTCCAGATCAAAGGGGGCTTTCTCCGTAGGGATAGCCGTTAATTCCTCATTCTCTACGCGGTTAGAAATTTTAATCGCTAATTTGGCCATATTCTGAATGGTAAAGCTCGCTTCATCATTGGTGGATGACCAGTTGTAAATATTCTCAGGCATCAATTGCTGATGGTTATTTAAATCAGCTAAAAATGCATAAACTGTGGCTACAGGCTGGTTGATCTCAGTAGTACTCTCGATAACTGTCATTATATGATCTTAGGTTAGTTGTTCTAATTCTTTTCCCCAATCTGCAGGGTTTCTACGCCATTTGGCCAATAGATCTACATCGTTTTGAGCAATGAAGCTATGTTCAGCAGCATATTCAATCAATGTATTGTAATTAGATAAGGTAGCGAAGCGACATTTGGCAGCTTTAAAGTTTTCTTCTGCCTGGTCAAGACCATAGGTGAAGATAGACACCAAACCAGCTACAGAAAGTCCCGCACTTCTCAATGCTTCTACAGCTTGTAAGCTGCTTTTTCCGGTAGAGATCAGATCTTCAACCACTACTACGCGCTGTCCTTCCACAATTTCTCCTTCAATCAGACTTCCGGTGCCGTGTTCTTTTGCTTTAGCTCTTACATAAGCAAAAGGCAATCCCAGCTCCTGAGCAACAAGAACCCCCTGAGGGATACCTGCAGTAGCTACACCAGCAATCAGATCTACGGAACCAAATTCTTCCTGGATCAATTGCGTCAGCTTCTGTCTGATGTATGTTCTTACTGAGGGATGGGAAAGTGTAACTCTATTATCGCAATAAATAGGAGATTTCCAACCCGAAGCCCATGTAAATGGATTGTTAGGCTGTAACTTTATTGCTTTTATTTGTAATAAAAATTCAGCTACCTTTAATTCAATATCACTTTTATTATACATGCTCCAAAATTACAGAATTTCATACGTTTGTCCTAGCACTACTTTCAGTAATGTGAGAAATAACGCTTAAAAATCCTCGTTTAAATATTTCTTATTTAGCGTCAAATGTCGGCATTTATTGTTGGGAACAAAAGCTGTTTTTTGCCATCCTTTGAGAATCAGCACCATAAGAACTAAAATAGCGGTTTATGGGGAGGCCGATAGAATAGTAATTGCCTTTAATGGAAAATTGAATAAATATTTATAGTTTTAAAAACTCAAATATCCAGGCGATTTTGTAGAATTTCCCATTGAAAACCCCTTTAGAATACTATTCAAAGGGGTCTGTTGTTTCTATGGGAATTTTAAAGGCCTGTTATTAAAACCATTTTGAGCGTTTATCATGAAGAATTATAGAATTTATATCAACGACAACACCCTGTTTATCGCCGATTCCGCACCTAAACAGGAGAAAGAAATTCAGCAAATCGACGTTCAGAATTTTGATTTCAAACAACTTTATAAAAGCATTCCCGCAGATGGTAAGAAAGACTATTTATTATTAGATGCAGATCCACAGGCGGTGTTCAAAAAGATTAAAAATAGCCTGACCCTCATTAAAGCTGCAGGTGGCCTGGTGAAGAGTGCCAAAGGAAATTACCTGTTTATCTTCAGAAACAAGAAATGGGACCTGCCTAAGGGAAAGGTCGAGAAAGACGAAAAGATGAAGGAAGCCGCACTGAGGGAAGTAGAAGAGGAATGTGGCGTGAAAATTTATACCAATGATGAAAAGCTGTGTAAAACCTATCATGTATATACGATCGGCAGCAAAGTGGTCTTAAAGAAAACCAACTGGTACAGCATGACGGTAAAAGGAGAACCCAAATTGATTCCCCAAAAGGAAGAAGGCATTACCAAAGCCAGCTGGTTGAGCACATCGGAGCTTGCACCAGTCCTCGGTAATACTTATCCCTCCATCATCCAGGTGCTGGAAGCTGGCGCTTTATTAAAGGAAAGCGATAGCGTCCTGGGGTAGAAAAGGACTTACATCTCCGTTGTTTCGCAGGATATCTCTGACAATTGTTGAACTGATTGCAGAGTATTCCGGTTTGCTCAGAATAAAAATGGTTTCCATTTCAGGCATCATGGTCTGGTTGATTTGTGCAATGGCACGTTCATACTCAAAATCACCTACAGACCGGATGCCACGAACCATATATTGCGCATTGATCTTTCTGCAAAAATCAACCGTTAGCCCTTCATAAAGCTGTACCTCAACTTTGGGCTCATGAATAAAGACTTTTCTGACAATCTCTTCACGTTTTTCTGCAGAGAGAAAACCCTGTTTGGAACTGTTTAATCCAATACCAACCACCACCTTGTCAAAAAGTGGCAAAGAACGCTTCAGAATGTCAACATGGGCAATGGTAATGGGATCAAATGATCCCGGAAACAAGGCAATCTTCATATTATGTTGTTTTTTCAAAGAAACTGAATGAGGAATTACCATACCTTCTGGTTTCTTTAAAACCGGGCTGGTCTTTTAGTTTTAATAAGGATGGATGTTCTACGATGAGCAATCCATTATCCGATAGCAAATTGTTTTTCATCACAAGCTGAGGAATCAATGGGATCGTCGGCAGATCGTATGGAGGATCAGCAAAGATGATCTGATAAGATTTGGTATGTGATTCCAGAAATTTGAATACATCAGCCTTCTGCACATCTATCGCATCAAGCCCGTGTTTGGCAATGACCGACTTTACCCAATAAATACAACCCGAATGTTTATCTACTGCGGTTACTTGTCTGATGCCGCGCGAGGCAAATTCAAAACTGATGTTCCCTGTGCCGCAAAAAAGATCGAGCACATCGCAACTGTCAAAATCGTAAGTATTATAAAGAATATTAAAAAGTGCTTCTTTGGCCATATCTGTTGTAGGCCTTACCGGTAAGCTTTCCGGGGCATTGAAACGAATGCCTTTCAATGTACCGCCAATTATTCGCATAGGTCAAGGGCTAGCAGGCTGCTGTAATAATGAGCAGGCATGTCGTCTAAAATTTTGTGATCTACCTGATCACTTAAAGGGCTAATGAAGCTGATGTTTTTGAAGTATTTCTCAATACACTGATAATAATGGTCGTTTTCATGGATGATGCCACTCAGCTGAACATTGCTCTCTTTGGTGTTGAGTTGAAGCTGGTTAATGATAAACAGCAGGTAATAGTTAAATTCTTCCGCGTTGGCTACTTCATAATAATTACGGAAGATCAGTTTTTCGCCCTCCGTAACCACAGCATTAAAAGAAGAAGCGGTAAAATCAAGAATCAGTGATTTCTGCTGTTGATCCCTGGTCATTGCCAGTACCGGAGCAAGCTGATCAAAAAGCTTGCAGCTAAGCAGTGAATCTGCCAGCGTCTCATCTATAAAGCGGTGTAAAGTAAAGATCGAAGTGAAACCATAACTGCTGAATGGCCGGATATAGAGGTTGTCTGACTGCTCTTCTGTGAAAAATTTAGCATATTGATCCAGGTTATTGGCGTCAAACAGGTCGTTCGGAATGGAAATGGAATTCTCTGTATAGACCGCTACCTTAATCTCCTTGAATGCAAGGTTTAAATAGCTGTCGTTTTTTAATTTTGCAGAAAGGGCCTGAGGAATATTGTGGCATTCCTGCTGGTCATATACTGCTTTTAACTGATTGCTGGTTTTATCGATAATTGCATAGGAAAAGCTATCTGCTGTAATCTTTAACAATAAATTGCAGTCTGGCGCAGTACTAGGATCAAATTCCGGATCGACTAATAATATGCTGTTTTTATGGCTCATCTAGATCAAATTATTTAAGATCAAAATTAATCCTTTTTTCTATAACATCACCATTGCATCTTTGTTAAATGGATAAAGCATCAATTATTGCGCAATCTTATGCATTTACACCGACAGCCGAACAGCTTGTTTTTTGCAGAGAGATGGCTTCCTTTCTGACCCAAAGACTAGATGATCAATGTTTTATATTGAGAGGGTACGCGGGAACAGGAAAAACAACTTCTGTAGCTGCTTTGGTAAAGGCGCTGCCTAAATTCGGACTGAAAGCAGTTCTGCTGGCACCAACAGGTCGCGCGGCAAAGGTGATGAGCAATTATACCGGACGAAAAGCACTCACCATCCATAAGAAAATCTATAGAAAACGATCTGCGGTATCCACGGATATGTCTTTTCAAATCGCGCCGAATATTGCGGAACATACCTTGTTTATTATCGACGAGGCTTCCATGATTGCAGACGAATGGAATACGCAAACGGGCTCTTCCTTTCTGAAGGACCTGATGGAATATGTATATAATGCTAAAAACTGTGCGGCTGTATTTGTCGGGGATACGGCGCAGCTGCCTCCGGTAGGGAGCATCGACAGTCCGGCCTTAAATAAAGACTATGTGGCTTCCAATTTCGGAATGGAAGTAAAGGCGGTGGAGCTGAGAGAAGTCGTCCGCCAGGAAAAAGAATCCGGAATTCTGGCCAATGCCACCATGCTGCGCAAATTAATTAATGAAGATCAGGAGGAGGAAAGCACGGTGGAGCTCCCTCAGTTTATCACCAAAGATTACAAAGACATCTTCAGGATGACGGGTGTAAAATTGGTGGAAGGACTGGAATATGCCTATCACAAATTCGGAATTGAAAACTCCCTGGTGGTTTGCAGGTCCAATAAATCTGCAAATGTATACAACCAGCAAATCCGCGCCCGTTTGCTTTACCGGGAGGAGGAGCTGACGGGAGGAGACCAGATCATGGTGGTTAGAAACAACTATTTCTGGCTTCCTGATAATGAATCTGCAGCTTTCATCGCCAATGGCGATATGGCAAAAGTTGTGCGGGTAAGGGGGGAAGAAGAGCGGTATGGCTTCCGCTTTTCAGAGGTACAGCTGGAGTTTATGGATTTCCCTGATGCAGGACAGATTACCTGTAAGGTAATGCTGGATACCCTGACGGCCGAAACTCCAAACCTTTCTTATGAACAAAGCAATAAACTTTTTGAAGGACTTAACCTGGATTATGAGCACATCACGAATAAAAGAGAACGATTTAAAGCCATCAAGGAAGATCCTTATTACAATGCGCTGCAGATCAAGTTCGCTTATGCCGTAACCTGTCATAAGGCACAGGGTGGGCAATGGGATGCGGTCTTTGTTGATCAGGGTTATTTAACGGAGGATATGATCGATCTTGATTTTCTCCGTTGGTTATATACTGGGGTAACAAGAGCGAAAAGAGAATTATTTTTAGTAAATTTTGCCCCTAACCTTTTTTCTTCGCCTTTAGAGGAATAACCGGTAACTAACCTAGTATTTAAATGATATGAAATTTGCTTATTCTATAAAACAGAAAATGAAAATCGCCACGCTCCTGTTTGCAATTATGGCGTGTATGATCTTGATCAGAATTTTAGAGGATAAGAGTGTGAAAAGTATGAACGAATCGTTCGTATCCATGTATAACGACCGTCTGGTACCGGCTACAGACCTGTTTTATATTGCAGAGAATATTTTTGCTAAAAAATATGCACTGGATAGCTTCCTTTATTCCGGTCAGCTTTCCAAATCCAACGCGGCAGGATTAAAAGAACAGCTTACCTCCTTCAACACTACGATAGACGCGCTGTTGAAAAAATATGAAAAGACTTTCCTGGTGAAAAAGGAAAAACAGCAGCTCGCAGAATTAAAGAATCGCTTAGTGGGATTAATCGCTGCAGAACAGCATGTGATGGCATTGAGCCTTAGTCATACCCTGGAAGATGGACGGAAATTGTACGAAACGATAGGAAGGGAAAATGGTTTGAAAACTATGGAAAAACTAACCGACCTGATGAATATCCAGACGCAGGTAGGGCAGGAGCTGATTCAAAATTCCGCATCAATGGTTTCCAGAAGTAAATTGTATTCTACCTTACAGATTGCGTTGGCGGTCCTGATCGGCGTACTGATCGTGGGGATTATCTCCGCTTCAAACGTAGTGCAGGTCAGAAATGATAAGTTCAATTTGAATTAATTATCAACTTCTTGGGAGAAAAGATATTTAATTTCATTATTTTAAGGTAACATATATTTTACTTAGCTTTGGTGTAAGCACAATCAAAAGAAGGGGGATCTTTTAAATGGAAAATAAAGCAGTGCAGACGCTCGGGGGGGAACGTTTGCTGCTTCAACAGACTGCCGAAGGTAGCCCTGAAGCTTTTTCGGCAATTTATAAGTTTTACCTGCCCCGCTTATATAAATATATCTATCCTTTTGTCCGTTCTTCCAAAGAAGATACTGAAGAAATCCTTCATGACCTGTTTATGAAAATATGGGAACGAAGAGAAGAGCTCGCTGGCATTCGTTCTTTTAAGAGCTACCTGTACAGCATGGCAAGAAACAGACTGGTTAACCTTCATGAACACAGTAAGGTGAAACAAAAGGCCATTGATTACATTGCCAATCATGCCGATACCAGTGATAAAGCAGCTGATGAAGCCTTTATCTATTCTCAATACCATGTTATCGTTCAGCATGCCATCGATATGCTGCCCCCAAAACGGCGACAAGTATTCGAAATGAGTGTTTACCAGGAGTTGTCTCACGACGAGATTGCAGTTCAAATGCAAATTTCCAAATCAATGGTGAAAAAACAGCTTTATACTGCAGTAAGGCATATGAAAGAATACCTGAGAGTACATGCTGACCTGACAGCCGTTGTGGTTTGTTGCTCAGCACTGACCATCATCAAATAAATATTTTTTTTCCTGTAGAGGTATCCGATTGCCAGGTCTTCCTGTCTTACTCTTAAACGGACCTTCTCAAATGAATTCACAAGAGCTCAAAAGACTACTGGAACAACTGGCAACAGGTACTCTAACTGCGGAACAGGATCTTACTTTTCAGGAATTGCTGAAAGATGCAGGTCGGGAAGAGTATTTGTCTATTCTTGCCGCCTGGGAAGAAACACTGGAACAATATCCTGCTGCTGAACTCCCGGATGATGTATTGATTCATCGCTTAGAAAATAGCCTGAATAAAGAAAATACCCCGGTTATTCCACTTTACAAAAAGGAAGTGGGGCGGGCTAAGCCTGCGATAGTACGTTATCTGAGCGTTGCCGCTGCAATATTGGTGCTGCTTTCTGTAGCCATGTTGTTCTATACTAAAAAAGAAAAACTAACCGAAAAGAAATTGCCGGCATTAGGCCTAAATGATGTGCTTCCCGGAGGAAATAAAGCAACACTTACCTTGGCCGATGGCAGAATGATCAATCTGGATTCTGCCGGAACAGGAGCCATAGCCAGCCAGTCGGGAATTACGATTGAAAAAACGACTGATGGTCAGCTGATTTATAACGTTGCAGGAGGAGTAGCCCTCTCAGACAATGAGACAACACGGACATTGGGTCATAATACCATTTCCACGCCAAAGGGTGGGCAATACAGAGTCAATCTGCCGGATGGCAGTACAGTCTGGTTAAACGCCGCTTCTTCTTTGCGTTACCCTGTTTTATTTGCTGCGGATGAACGTAGTGTGGAATTAACAGGGGAGGCTTATTTTGAAATCGCCAAAGACAAAAATAAACCTTTCCTGGTGCATAGTAAACAGCAAATCGTGGAAGTCCTTGGAACGCATTTTAACATTAGCAGTTATCCGGACGAGGAAAGCACGCTGACTACATTGTTAGAAGGAAGCGTAAAAGTAGTCAACACGATACATAAAAACATGTTGATACTGAAACCAGGACAACAATCACAGGT
Source organism: Pedobacter steynii (assembly GCF_900103665.1). Taxonomy (GTDB): domain Bacteria; phylum Bacteroidota; class Bacteroidia; order Sphingobacteriales; family Sphingobacteriaceae; genus Pedobacter; species Pedobacter steynii. The sequence continues at coordinate 366,512 of NZ_FNGY01000003.1, read as the reverse complement.
CAATGCGGAAACGACGATGGCAACAAAAGTTGATACGGAAGAAAGCATCGCCTGGAAAAACGGTCTTTTTGTCTTCAATGAAGAAAGTATTCCTTCCGTAATGAGGAAGATATCTCGCTGGTATGACCTGGAAGTGGTATATGAAGGAAATGTAAACGATAAGGACCTTAAAGGTACTGTTCCACGCTTTAAAAATTTATCCGAAGTACTGGAAACACTGGAATTAACAGGATTGGTTCACTTTAAAATAGAAGGAAGGAGAATCACCGTTATCGCCAGATAATGAATACTGCCGCATAAATTATGAACTAACCACTCATAAAAGCAATCATCTGTGAAAAAAGCAAACGATCAACTCACCTAAACCAAACTGTATGAAAAAATAGATACACCTAACCTACATGGCGACCTAAAAAAAGCCGGGAAGTGCTTCGAACCACCTCCCGACAAATGTCTGGGATCTGCCAAATGAATTTCTGAAGACCATTTAATTTCAACCCAAACTATACAAAAGTATGAATAAAAATATTCATTGCCAGCCGGCTGATGAAAACAGGTGGCTGTGCATAAAAAAACGAATCATCATGCGCATGAAAATAATAGCCGTATTAATGATTGCTGCTTTTTTGCAGGTAAGCGCAAGCGGATTTGCTCAAAAAATAACCCTTTCTGAAAAGAATGCTTCGCTGGAGCAGCTCTTTATTAAAATTAAAAAACAAAGTGGATTTAATTTCCTATACAGTACCAAATTACTTAAAGAAGCTAAAACGGTTTCATTACAGGTAACGGAGGAATCTCTTCGGGAGGTCCTGGACAAATGTTTCGAAGGACAACCCCTCACTTATGCGATCAATAAGAATACGGTAGTCGTAAGAAAGAGAGAAGAACCGCTCTTGTCTGGCGATGTTCAGCTGAAACCGATCAAGGGAGTTGTGCTCGATAATAAAGGAATGCCCATTCCGGGAGTAACGGTGAAAATTAAAGGAAGCAGCACGACCAGGTCGACTGCCCAAAATGGAGAATTTACCATCGATGCAGAGGATGATGATGTATTGGTTTTTACTTACATAGGCTACAAAAGAAAAGAAGTCAGCCTAAAAGGATTGCAGTCGATCAAAGTCGTATTGGACGAGGATCAGGCGCAGTTAGAGGATGTCGTGGTGATCGGTTATGGTACCCAGAGTAAAAGAGAAACTTCAGGTTCCATTTCGACAGTAAAAGGAACACAGCTTCAAAACAAACCAAGTGGTTCTATTGAAGGTCTGTTACAGGGATTGGTTCCGGGATTGGTGGTCATGAACAATTCAGGTTTGCCGGGAGGAAGATCTAATATTCAGCTCAGAGGACTGGCCTCTTTCTCTAGTTCAGCAAATTCAAATGTGGTCAGTACACCTTTATTTATCATTGATGGGGTTCCCCTGGAGCAGGATGCTTTCAATCCTTCCGATCCCCGTCAGGCGATTACGAGTGTGCTTTCCGGTTTTAGTGCTTTTGATATCGAATCGCTGGATGTTTTAAAGGATGCTGCGTCTACGGCCATTTACGGATCAAGGGGAGCGAATGGTGTGATCGTGATCAATACCAAAAGAGGAAAAATAGGGAAACCGATTGTGAGCATAAATACACAGTATGGAAGGTCGTTTTTTCCTGAACTCCGCAAAACTTTAGGTGGAATGGCGGAACGTAATTTTAAGCTGGACCTCTACAATCAATATAAATCTTCCAAGTTTGGCGGTGGATTTACAGATGTTCCGATCGAATTAACGGACAGCTTAAACAGCTTCTATAACAATTCAACAGACTGGCAAAAGTTATATTTCAAAAATACAAACCTGAAAAATATCAACCTGGGTATCAGTGGGGCAAACGAAAACTCGAGCTACAGGATCGGTGCAGATTATTACGATGAGGAAGGTATTGTGCTGGGCTCCGGTTTCAGCAGGTATTCCCTCACTTATTCAGGTGTTTTCAATCCAACCTCTAAATTAACGATCACCGGCCGTGCAAATTTAAGCCAGACGGATGCGAGTCAGCGAAGAGGAGATAACTTCAATGCGGCGGTAGTAGGAAATGACTTTTCTTCTTCCTTCCGTCCCGGACCGAATAGCGGTTTCTTTGATGCTTACCTGGATTCTTATAATAAAGGCGTAAATATCGACCTGACGAGAAGAATACTTGGGCAATTGGAAGCTTCATATGATGTGTTTAAATGGATGAACATCACTTCCAGAGCATCGGCTAACTATGAGTTTTACCGGACACGCTCTTTCTCTCCATCTGCGACAAGATCTGATTTTAAATCCGCAGCTTCCTATTATGCGAAAGAAAACGTAAATCTCTTAAGTGAAACTTTCCTGAGGCTTCACCATACTTTCGATGATAAACATAACCTTGACTTTTTGCTGGGAAATACGATCAACGTAAGTAAAAATGACAATATCTTCGGTGCTGCTTATGGAGGCCCAAGTGATGCACAACAGGTAATTCAGGGTTATCCGCAATCCAACCTGACTTTGTCTACACATAACATTGGATATGGATTACTATCTTATTATAGCAGGGTATCCTATAATTACGATAAGAAATACCTTTTCCAGGCCGTATTAAGAGCGGATGCCTCTTCTAAATTTGGAAAGGACAAACAATGGGGTTATTTCCCTTCTACTTCTGTAGGATGGGTGTTTAGCAAGGAAGGATTCTTTAGTAAAAATGTAGGCAACTGGTTTAACTTCGGTAAGGTTAGAGCGAGCATCGGTAAGGCCGGAGAGCAATATCAGGATAATTACCTGGCATTGGGCGCCTATAATTCCGGAGCGGGAAATGTGAATCCAAACAAACCGGCATATTCCGATAACGGAACGTATAATGGTGTGCCATTGCTTTATCCAAATTACGACGGTGGAAATGGAATCGCGTTGCCGGATCTGACCTGGCAAACCTCCAAAGAATATGGTGTAGGGTTAGATCTGGAGCTTTTTAATAGCCGCCTGACCATGACACTGGATTATTACAATAAAAATAAAGATGGTTTCCTATTCCGGGACGCCCTCAACGGAACGAGTGGATATTCTATCCGTTACGTCAATAGTGGTGCAGTCCGTAACACCGGTTTTGAAGCGGCAATTACAGGATATATCACAGAACCGGGCAAGAATTTCCAGTATTCCGTGACCTTTATCGGAGGGACAAATAAAAATGTCCTGTCTAAACTTCCTGATTTTGGAAGAAGTATCAGCAGGGACGGATATGGTGCAGGATCGCCTTATCTGGAAATCGGCCGCCCTTTAAATGGATTTTACCTGTTGAAATACCTAGGGGTTTATGCCAATGATGATGCTGTTCCGGTGAATAAATATACAGGCCAGAAGTTGTATCCTAACGGTAGCGGCTTTACTTCACAGGATCCTTATCGCGGTGGTGATATTCGTTTGCTTGACGTTAACGGAGATGGGGTAATCGATGTAAGAGGAAGTGCTGATAAAGTGTACAGAGGGGATCCAAACCCTAAATTCAGCGGTAGTTTATCTCACTCGTTCAGCTATAGAATGAAGAATAATTCTACCATTCAGCTGGACCTGTTCTTTAATTATTCTGTCGGCGCAAAAGTGTATAATAAAGTGCTTGCGGACCGGATCAGCGCGGTAAGCTGGACTGCGAGTAGAAATGTAAACTATCCGGGCGGACAAAGGAATCTGCTCGATGTTTCAGACCTGGATGTCTGGACGCCAACACATACCGATGCAAAATTCCCGGTATTAAACCCATGGAGATATTATGGAACTTCCAGTTATGACTTTATCGGGAATTATGATACCAACACCGACCTCTTCCTGGAAAACGGAAGCTTTGTGCGCTTAAACAACATCAACCTGAGCTATGACTTTTCTGCAAATTTTTTAAAACGAATGAACATCAGAAGGTTAAGGGTTTATGGCGGACTTAATAACGTGTTTATCATTAAGGCATATACTGGTGTAGATCCGGAAAATGTAGACAATTATGGCTATGATCTGGGGAATGGATATCCGATCCCAAAGAAATTTAATTTAGGTTTTAACTTCGAATTTTAATTGATATGAATATGTTAATCAATAGAAAATCAAAAATACTTTGCATCGCCCTGATGACGTTTGCAATGCTGTTCTCCTGTAAAAAGATTCTGGATACGGAAGTAGTGGAGATTCCAACAGATACAAATGCAATTACCTCTGCTGCTGACGTAGATAAGGCGATTGCAGCTGCATATTCCTTTTTACGTTTTGTAGTGCCTGATAAAGTCTTTTTAATGGGTGATATGAGGGCCAACGTTTTCTCCAGTTATTCGCAATCGTCAAATACGAGGACAGAAACCTTAATTGCAACCAATTCTTCGGCGTCCTTGCTGAACAATGGGGGAGGAGACTGGAATGGATTTTATCGGGTAGTTTCACAGTGTAACCTGGTTTTGGAGAAAATTCAGGGAATTCCTGTGTATGATGAAGTGACGAAAAAGAGGCATATCGGAGAGGCGAGCTTCCTGAGGGCATTGAGTTATTTCTACCTGGCCCGATTCTGGGGTGATGTACCGTTGAACCTGAAGGCTGTAGATCTGGCAAATTTGCCAAAAGCACCACAGGCGGATGTATTTAAACAGATCCAACAGGATCTTGATGTCGCGATTGCAAACCTGCAAATGTCTTATGGCGCGAACGAAATGGCGGTAAGGGCAACAAAAGGAGCGGCATGGGCCATTAAAGCACATGTGATGGGCTGGCTACAGGATTATTCGAGTTGTGAGAAATTATGTGATAGTGTCATTACCAGAGGTCCTTATGTCATGGTAAAAGATACCACTAACCTGCTGAGTATTTTTGTAGGCAAATCAACGGAGGGTATTTTTGAACTGAACTTTGATGCCAACCTGAAAGAAGTTCAGAAAAACAGAGTGTTCAACAGAACACTGGGCAGGCCGTGGTACACGGACTACTCCGATGGTGGTGGTGGAACGGAAACTTTCCTGCTTTCTCCTTCTCCTGAGCAAATGACGCAAATGTTTGTTCCGGGATCAAAGGACGCAAGGAGGTTTACCTGGTTTGTCCGGGAAACTTATACCGGAAGGACCAACAACAGGGTTTACCTGGGTAAATACAGAAGTCTTCAGCTAAAAGGAGACACATCTTCACAGAACATCAACGAATCAAATATCATTGTCACCCGTTTGCCGGATATCATTTTGCTTCGTGCGGAAGCCCTGGCCAGTACCGGTATCGGAAGGGTAGCCGAAGCTGCAGAATTATTGAATAGTGTAAGAAGAAGGGCATTCGCTAAAGAATATGCCGGAAACGGAAGCATTCAGGATACCATTCTGCTGGAACGAAAGAAGGAACTTATCGGAGAAGGACAATATTTCTTTGACCTGGTAAGGACCAGAAAAATGACCAAGGATTCTAAAATAACAAATGGCGACTGGTTTGCAAGGGGCACATGGCTCCTGCCAATAAGCCAGGCCATCATCGCGCAAAGTAATTTCGTGATCACGCAAAATGAATATTGGAAATAATTTAACAGATGTAATGATGAAAAATACGACCTATAAAACGATCGCCCTTCTGGGGGTGATTTTCATACTGATCGCATCAGCATGTAAAAAGAAAGACTACTTCGTAGATGGTGGCCTTGCTCAGCAATCTGAAGCTGAAAAGAGCATGTCTACCTATGATTTTCTGGCCGGAAGGTCAAACCATATGTTTGATTCCCTGGTGAAAATTATTAACCTGACGAATACCAAAGCACTGGTAAATACGAATAATATTACCTTTTATGCCGCTTCGAATGAGGCAGTCATCCGTTTCCAGCAACGATTGAATGCTTCAGATAAGTTAGCGCCAAGACCACTGAGTAAAATCGGACTGGATACGCTTAAATTACTCTTAAACAGGTTCATTATCCCAGGTAACCGCATCACCCTGGAGCAGGCGGTAGCTGATAAACTGAAGACGTATAAAGACAACAATACGGATAGCATTAATATTGCCAGCGCCGGAGGAGGAATAAATGCCGGGAGCTCAATCCAAACTTCTGCCTTCAGGATGTATTACGAACACCGGAAAATAAAAAAAGTGGATTCTGTGAATTATGGATCTGATATCCAGACCCACAATTTAATCACTGCAAATGCCAGAGTCCATGTGCTGGCGAACGGCGCTAACTTCGCCTGCGGATTGAAGCTTAAATACTACAGATAATTTTAATTGATTTTTTAATACCCATAAAAATGAAAATTTCAAGACAAACTTCCGGCGCCTTATTTTTACTCTTTGCCTGCTTTTTTATGTCCTGCAAAAAAAGTACAAATAAGGAAGGCTTTTTAAGCCCTGCCATCAAATACCCGAATACTTCGATCAATGCTTCCGTGGGCTCTGCGCTAATCCAGTCAGGGGCAATGATCACGGATGAATCTACCAAACCACTGGAGTTTAGCATCGATGCCATCCGAAATGAAGATGGTAGCGCGGCAACAGCAGTGATGGATTATAAGGTAGATACCTATTTCTGGAGCGCGGAATACACGGGGAAAGAACCGACAAATAAAGAGCTGGACGCGAAACGCACCAAGGTAAACCGCCCGGCCATTGACATCAATCCTGCCAATGGTAATGTGATCATTTATCCGGAGGCCACGGATACCCTGAAGCTAAAAAAAGGAAAGTACATCATTGATGTAAAAGTAAAAAACAGCGCTGAAGAACGGGTGATTAAAGGCGCATTAACGGTCAACGTATCTTACTCAGCTCCTTTTTATTACCGGTTTTCAGGGGTCGACGGGAAGTTGAAAGACTTTACAGTGGATTTTGTCAGAAAGCAAAATACGGGGAACAAAATCACAGTGTACACGCTTAAGAAAGATGGAACGCCAATCGATCCTAAGAAGTTAATCGGCTATGATTATGGAACGGCTGCAGCTCCGGATTTGAAAGACTGGCACAACCTCGGACTAAGTAATCCAACAAAGTATACAGAATTTCCGGACCGTCTGGAACTGGAAATTGCCGGATTCCCTTTGCCTTTCGTAGCAGGAAAAGTATTGAGAATAGATATGTATAATGACGGGGATGCCAATGGCGCCTACTTTAATTACTGGTTTGATATGGCCATTCTTAAAGAAGGTGTCTGGGAAGTCACGATCAAATTGAATTATTAGTCCCCCTCTCTCTTGTTTTAATGAACCGCCTGGAAAGAAATTCTTTTCGGGCGGTTTTTTTATATTCTTACAATTTACAGGCTTTTTTTGAATTCAGAGTCGCATCAGCCATCAATCCAGTTGTTGGCTACCAGATGAAAAAGAACCTTCCTGTAACAAAGGATAATTAAAAAGCCCCAATTACGGGGCTTTAAATGAGACTACTCAGAATTTTATCCTGTCCTTTTCAAGACCACTCAGACGTATATCCTGTCTCTAATGCTACGACAAATATAATAAGTTATATTTTATGTAAATATTTTTTTTATTTAAATCCCATTAAAAGAGCTTGTTTTTTTGACCTTATTCATTTCTTTTTTATTTAGATTTGAGGTGTCATCTTCTTGTAATTCTATTTGATATGAGCCGTCATTAAAGTAGAAATCATTTTTCCTTAGTGCTGTAATTACCGTGACTTCATATTTATGCATTGATAGGTAATGATACTCGACTACAATATTTAGATCATCACTGTCATCATTGAAATGTTGTGTTAATATCATTCTTTGTTTAAAACCTTCTTCAAAATTGATAAAAGTGAAGGATTTAATTTTTAAAGCATAATAAATTAAATGTTTTGTAGCTTTCATCAAGGTTGATTCTACAAAATCATATCCTATTCCATCTCTTTTGCCATTTTGATCACCTACTTGATTTCTGAGATAATAATGCTTGTCAAAATAAATATCAATCTCAATTTCCTCTTTTACTGACTGAACTTTCTTAACGTTTTCAGAGCTTTTGTTTTTTATAAAAGATTCAATGTCTATGATTATTTCACCTTGTTTTTCTGCGAAATTTATTCTTTTCCGCTTTCTCTTATTTTCCACTTAATTAATTATAGTGATAAAAGATAGTTATGTTGTTTTTCATTTGATGCAGGTTTAAAGTGACATCTACCTCATATTACGTCTTGAAAAAGGAGCCAATTACGATGGTTTCCTCTTTTAAAGAAGAACAGAAGATGAAAATTATTAAAAATTAAAAATCGAATTGGCTAAAAGCTCGTTGCTTTCTATTGTCTTTCCACTAGTGATTTTCGCATATTTATTAAGCGTTTTATCTACCGTAATTTTAACACCCAATGATATGCCAATTGCTTTTAGTTTTTTTCTTGAGACAGCCTTCATAATAAAATATCTTTTATAGTGTACTGCAAATGTATCGATATTTTACTTTAAATTAAACTAGTTCGCTATTTAATTATCTTTAAAATAAAAAAAAAAATAGTATTTTTAGATAATTCACCTCTTATATGAACGACCTTGTCCCGGAAAAGCTATCCCGGAATTCTTTAGGTGTACAATTCTTTTTCTTCTTAAAAATCCGGTTAAAGTTTGAAATGTTATTGAACCCGCATTTATAAGCAATCTCGGCGACCGTCTGCGTGCTGGAGATGAGCAGTTTCGTCGCATGTCCCAACCGGATCTCATTCAGACTGTCGATAAAAGTACTCCCTGTCCGTTTCTTGATAAACCTGCTGAAGGATACTTCCGGCATACTGGCCACCTTTGCCACCTCTTCCAGGGATATTCCACGGTTATAATTCGCATTCATATAATCAAATGCCTTCTCTATTCTTCTGCTGTTGTAATTGAACTGCTCGTTGTTAAAACTGGAATTGGACAAGGTTCTCATGTTCCTGGAAATAGAGAGGTCGTGGAGAATAGAAAAAAGCTCCAGAACTGAATCAAAACCTTTCTTCTGGTTTAAAGAAAGCAATCTTGGGCTCAGCCTTTCAATGGTCTCGGCAGAAAAGAGAATTCCTTTTTGAGAACGTTCAAACATGTTGGAGATGAAATTCAGCTGATTTCTTTTGAGCAAACGTTCATCAAACAAATCTTTGTGAAACTGTATCGTAATCTCCAGGATCTCTTCGCTTTTACACTGGTGTGTAAACCAGGCATGGTACAGGTTTGGCCCAATAAAAACAAGCTCTGCATCTTCGATCGTATCAATATGATCCCCGACAATCCGTTTGGCTCCTTTCGCATGAAGAATCAGGTTCAGTTCATACTCTTCATGGTAATGAAGCGGAAAGTCAAAATCCTTCTTCGTCCTCGAAAAAATAGTAAAGCAATCGCTTTGGGTTAAAGGGGTAATCTCCCTGACTATATTATTGCCCATCATATAAATATAATGATTTTGATATGAATTGATTATAATTCTGTTAAAATAGTACTATGGTAAATTAGGATTAATAATATGATAGTGAGTCTTTTTGATTTGTGAATACAATTAATTGTTAAAATAGTATTAAAGCTGCGTGCGAAAATAGTATAGTTTTGAGTCCATGAAGTTCCAACCTGTCGACATCATTATTATTGTAACGTATCTTATCAGCACCATCATTATTGGCTTTTGGTATCGTAAGAAAGCAAAGGAAAACAAAGAGAGTTATATCATGGGAGGGAAGTCTCTTCCATGGTATAAGCTGGGTCTGAGCGATGCTTCTGATATGTTTGATATCAGCGGAACGATGTGGATGGTGAGCCTTTGTTTTGTTTATGGAATGAAAAGCATCTGGATCCCCTGGTTATGGCCGGTCTTCAATCAGGTATTTCTGATGATGTACCTTTCCAAATGGCTGAGAAGGTCTAATGCCACAACAGGAGCCGAATGGTTGTCTACCCGCTTTGGAACGAGAGGTAGAGGGGTTGGGGCCTCCCATAAAGTGGTCGTTACTTTTGCTTTATTAAGCTGCCTGGGCTTCCTTGCCTATGGCTTTATTGGTCTCGGTAAATTTGTCGAGATTTTCATCCCATGGGATTTGGTGAAAGATTATGTTCCTTTTACCGTAGCACCACATTATGTGGCCCATTTCTATGGCATCATTTTCACCCTTTTTGCCATGTTCTATTCCATTTTGGGAGGCATGCATGGCATCGTATTCGGCGATATGATCAAATATGCGATCATGACGGTAGTTTGTATTTCCATCGCGGTGATTGCTGTGGTTAACCTGAACGGCCAGAAACTGCATGTGCCGGAAGGTTGGGACAGCCCCTTCTTTGGAACTCACCTGGATCTGGACTGGACGGATATCATTACCGATGTCAATAAAAAGATAGAAAGCGATGGATATTCCCTGTTCAGCATTTTCTTCATGATGATGTTGTTTAAAGGTGCTTTTGCCTCACTGGCCGGACCGCCGCCAAACTATGATATGCAAAAAATTCTGTCCACACGCTCCCCAAAGGAAGCCAGTAAAATGAGTGGATTTGTGTCGATCGTATTGTTGCCGATCCGTTATTCCCTCATCGTAGGACTCACCGTTCTGGGGATTCTTTATTACGACCAGATGAACCTCCGCGGCTTAGATGGGGCAATTGATTATGAACGTATTTTGCCGGCAAGTATCAATAGTTTTGTCCCTGCCGGATTGTTTGGTCTGGTGCTCACCGGACTGCTTGGCGCATTTATGGGTACTTTCAGCGGAACCTTAAATGCGGCACAGGCTTACATTGTGAACGATGTATACCTGAAATACATCAACCCCAATGCTTCCAATAAAAAGATCATCTCCATGAATTACTGTTCCGGCGTATTGGTCGTAGCAGTGGGGATTACACTAGGCTTTTTTGCAAAAGATGTGAACAGCGTATTGCAGTGGATCGTCTCTGCATTATATGGGGGATACATCGCTGCCAACGTATTGAAATGGCATTGGTGGAGGTTCAATTCCAACGGCTTTTTCTGGGGCATGTTTACCGGAATTGTCTCTGCACTGGTCTTTACGAGGTTCTTTGCAGGTGTAGAGTTTTTATATTATTTCCCCTTGTTGTTTATCCTTTCTTTGGCGGGGTCCATTATTGGTACTTATATGGCGCCGCCAACAGAGGAGGAAACGCTCAAAAGCTTTTATAAAACGGTTCGCCCATGGGGATTCTGGGGACCGGTCCAGAAGCTGGTCATTGCTGATGATCCATCCTTTGTGGCGAACAAAAATTTCGGCAGGGACATGTTCAATGTGGTCCTTGGGATCATCGCCCAGCTCTGCCTCACCCTATTGCCAATGTACCTGATCTTGATGATGAAACTTCCATTGCTGATGACCATTGCAATCCTGGCCGTCATCATTTTCATCCTCAAAAGAACCTGGTGGAATAAACTCGAAGATTAAACACACAAACAGAACGAAAGATATATGATGGATTACGACAAGAGGTTGGCGCAGCTTATGGCTGCCCATCAATCTCTGATTATGCGCGAAAACGAAGCAGAAAGCTTAGGAAATGGCATTTTTAGCCGATACAAATATCCGGTATTAACCGCTGCACATACCCCCTTATACTGGCGCTATCACCTGAACAGGGACAGTAACCCCTTCCTGATGGAGCGCATTGGGATCAATGCGGTATTTAATCCGGGAGCAATCAAATGGAACAACAAATACCTGCTCATCGCAAGGGTGGAAGGAAACGATAGAAAGTCCTTTTTCGCCATTGCGGAAAGTACCAACGGAATCGATCAGTTTAAGTTCCGCGAATGCCCGGTGATCATTCCTGAGACGGAAATTCCGGATACGAACATCTACGATATGCGGATCACAACACATGAGGATGGATGGATCTATGGGCTGTTTTGCACGGAAAGAAGAGATCCTGATGCCCCGGAAGGAGATCAGACAGCAGCATTGGCACAATGTGGCATTGTAAGGACCAAAGACCTGATTACCTGGGAAAGGCTCGCCGACCTGAAAACAACCTCATTACAGCAGCGGAACGTGGTCCTTCATCCGGAATTTGTGGAGGGAAAATATGCCTTTTATACCCGCCCACAGGATTCTTTTATTGAGGCGGGAAAAGGAGGCGGGATTGCTTTCGGCCTTTCTGAATCTATGGAAAATGCAATGGTTCCGGAAGAGGTAATCGTTGATAGAAAACAATACCATACGGTTTACGAAGCTAAAAACGGACAAGGGCCGGCACCGATAAAAACGAAATATGGCTGGTTACACCTGGCACATGGTGTAAGGAATACTGCAGCGGGCCTGCGCTATGTCCTCTATGTATTTATGACCGATTTAAAAGAGCTCAGCCGGGTGATTCATAAGCCTGCAGGATACTTTCTTGCGCCTGAAGGGGCAGAAAGAGTGGGCGATGTCTCTAATGTAGTGTTCAGTAATGGCTGGATCAGTGATGAGGACGGAAAGGTCTTTATCTATTATGCTTCTTCAGATTCCCGCATTCATGTAGCTACAAGTACAATAGACCAGTTACTGGATTACGTACTCCATACTCCTGAGGATGAATGGAGGTCGGCGGCCACGGTACAACGGATATATCAATTGATTGATCAGAACAAAAAAGACAAGTTGCCTATGGGATAAGAAACAGAACCAACCCAGAAAACATCCCTCAAATGGCGATTGGCCATTGAAAAAATTGAACCACCAAAATATAACCAAATATGAAAACTTTATTTACGATGTTGAGGATCAGCGCTATTCAGCTGTTCCTCCTCTTATTGCTGTTTGATCCTACCTTTGCCAGGAGTAAAAGCAGTCTGGAAATGCGTCTGCAGGTCCAGGACACCCGGATAACGGGAACCGTTACCGATGCTCAGGGAAACAAATTGCCAGGGGTATCCGTCCTGGTCAAAAATCAGCAAGGGAAAGGAACGACCTCCAATCAGGAGGGTAAATTCAACCTGGACGCGCCTTCAGATGCCGTCCTGATCTTCCGTTTTATAGGCTTCAAAGAAATGCAGGTCGCTGTAAATGGCAGAAAAGAAATTAATGTCTCTTTAGCAGAGGACGATGTGGCATTGAAAGAAGTCGTGGTCACCTCTCTGGGGATCAAAAGAGAAAAAAAGGCCCTGGGTTATGCCGTAACGGAAGTGAAGGGCGAGGAGTTTACCAAGGCGAGAGAAACGAATGTTGCCAATTCCCTGGTGGGAAGGGTTGCGGGTGTCAACGTGACCAAACCTGCTTCAGGATCTATGGGCTCCAGCAGGGTGGTGATTCGTGGAAATGGCTCCATCTCCGGAAATAACCAACCTTTATATGTGATTGACGGAATCCCGTTGGTCAACACCAATTTCGGTCAGAGCTCGGTGTTTTATGGCGGTGGAGATGGTGGAGATGGTATTTCCAGCATCAATCCGGACGATATTGAAAGTATGAGTGTCTTGAAAGGCGGACCGGCGGCGGCACTTTATGGAGCGAGAGCTTCCAATGGTGCGATTCTCATTACCACCAAATCCGGAAAAGCCCAAAAAGGAATAGGAGTGGAGTATAATGGTTCTTACACACTGGACCAGCCTATTTTTAACAATGAAAAAGATTTTCAATATGTGTACGGACAGGGAACAAACGGGATGGCCCCGAAAGATAAGGCTGCTGCCCTTCAGGCAGGAACTTCCAACTGGGGTGCAAAACTGGACGGCTCGCCGGTGATGCAGTTTGATGGCGTTCTTCGTCCGTACAGCGCGGTGAAGAACAACAGCCGCAATTTTTATAATGACGGGAATACCTTTGCCAATACGATTTCCCTATATGGTGGATCGGAAAAAGCAACACTTCGCTTTTCTGCGTCAGATCTGAATAACCACGACCTGATGCCCAATTCCAGTTTGAAAAGGAATAATTTTTCTTTGAATGGAAACCTGAAAGCAACAGATAAGCTGACGGCACAAATGAGCATTCAGTACATCAGAGAGCGCGTAGAAAACAGGCCAAGTTCGGGCGACTTTTCCTGGAACCCCAATGTAGGCGTTCAATTGCTCCCTACCAATTATGATGTCAGAAACCTGAGTAAAAGAGTAGATGAAAATGGGAATGAATACCTCGTCTCCTCAAATATCTACCTGGCGAATCCTTACTTTATTGCTTATGATATGCAAAACAGGGATAGAAAAGACCGCATCATCGCTTCTGCAGATTTAAAATATGATTTCACTTCATATCTCTATGCACGTTTGCTGGCGGGAACAGATTTCGCTTACCGTCTTTCGGAAAATGTAACCCCGGAGGGAAGCGCGATTGCCAATGGAAGTATGAGCGAAAATCAACGTTATGTGGGGGAGTTCAATTCTCAGTTGATGCTGGGCTTCAAGAAAAATATTGCGAGTGATTTTTCTGTTGATGCCTTTGTAGGTGGGAATATCATGAAGAGCAAGGAGTCAAATTTAAATGTTTCGGGAAGCCAGTTTATCGTTCCTTTCTTTTATTCTGTGAACAATACCGTTACGCAGGGAAGAAGCTATAACCTGTACAAAAAACAATTCAACTCTCTTTTTGCTTCTGCAGAATTGGGTTACAAAGGATATTTGTACGCCACTTTTACGGGACGTAACGATTGGTTCTCTACCTTGAGCAGAGCCTCTAACAGCATCTTTTATCCTTCCGCAAGTTTGAGTTTTGTCGCCTCACAAGCCATAACGATGCCATCCTGGATCAGCTTTGCGAAATTGCGTACCGCCTGGTCGAAAACCGGAAGTGATTCGGATATTTCTGCCTATGCACAATCGCTCACTTATTACTTCGGTCAGCAGCACCTGGGACAGTCTTTAGCTTATGTGAATGAAGGAACGATTCCGAATACGCGTTTAAAACCAGCAACCTCTAAATCTTATGAATTGGGATTAGATACCAGATTGTTCAACGACCGCATCGGTCTGGAACTGACCTGGTATAACCGGAAAACGGTAAATGACATTCTGAGCAGCCAGATTTCCATTGGTTCGGGTTTCAGCAATGTACGTTTGAACAGCGGAGAAATGGTCAATAAAGGATTGGAAATGATGATTTCCGGTACCGTCTTTAAGCAAAACTCGATGAGCTGGGACATGTCTTTCAATATGGGCTATAACAAGAACAACATCATTTCTTTAGCCGATGGACAGCAGTCAATGACGATACAGCAGAGCCGTCCCGGATTATATGGAGATGGAGGTACCCCTGTATTCATCAGAGCAGAAGTAGGAAAGCCTTTTGGCATTATTCAGGGCTCTGGCTATAAGCGCGATGGCAGCGGAAAGATTGTCTTTAACGCAAAAGGTCTTCCTGTGGAAGGGGAGTTGAGAAATATTGGAAATAGTGTTTCTCCATATACATTGGGTTACAATAACAATTTCAGGTATAAAAACTTTAACCTCAGCATTTTGCTGGATGCGAAATTAGGAGGAAAAATCTCCTCAGGAACAAATAATCTGGCTTATCTGGCTGGTTTGAGTAAGGAAACCTTGCCTGGTCGTGAGGAAGGTGTTGTTGGTGCCGGTGTTAATGAACAGGGGCAACCGAACACAGTCAATGTTCCTGCTCAGGAATATTACAGCTGGGTGGCCAATCACATTGCGGAAGAATTTGTATACGATGCCAGTTTTGTCAAATTACGACAGGTTGTGCTGGGGGTCAATCTGCCGAAAACCTGGGTAAACAAAATCAAAATGAGCGATATCAGTCTTTCATTTGTGGCCAGAAACCTGTTTACCCTTTATAAAAAAGTGCCATTGGTGGATCCGGAATCGACCTTCCTTACCGGAAATGTACAAGGTATCGAAATGCTTTCTGTACCGGCAACACGTTCCTTTGGCTTAAACCTGAATTGTAAGTTTTAAAAATCAAGACGATGAAGCAGAAAACTTTATATATAGCAGCATTATGGGTATTGCTGGGTACTTCTTGTACCAAAGATCTGGAAGAGATGAACATCAATCCAAATCAACCCACAAAAGTAGAACCGGGACCGTTGTTTACTGCTTTGGAGTTGCGCCAGGCCGGAACTTCTGTTGCCAGAAGAAGCAATGTCGGTTTCGGAATGATGATGGTTCAGCAGACAGCAACCACAAAAATCGACGATCTGGAAGGTGATAAATACCTGCAGTCGGAGAGTGCCGCTCTTTTATTCAATGAAGAGTATGCCGTTCCTGCCATCAACATGGCTATGCTGATCGATATGTTAAAGCAGGCTCCTGAAAAAGTAAACCTTTATGCCGCTGCAAGAATCTGGAAAGTGATGCAGATGCACCGGCTGACAGATGCTTATGGCGATGTTCCTTATTCACAAGCGGGACAAGGATTTCTGCAGCAGATTTATAAGCCGGCCTACGATAAGCAGTCGGACATCTATGCGGATATGCTGAAGGAACTGGAACAGGCCACAAAAGCACTTGATCCTGCGAAAACCACTTTTGGTGCTGCAGATATCATCTATCAGGGGAAAACAGAACAATGGAAACGTCTGGGGAATTCCCTAATGCTGCGTTTGGCATTGCGTCTGATCAAGGTTGATCCGGCAATGGCGAAACAATGGGCGTTAAAAGCAATTCAGGGTGGTGTAATGCAAAACAATGCCGATATCTGTTACATGAGACATACCGGTCCTCAGCAGGAGCTGGCTAACCCGATTGCTTTTGATTTTCAAAAGTTCGACCTCATCAGGGCCGGAGACATTAAGATGGGGAAAACATTTATGGATTACCTGAAAGCAACAAATGATCCGCGGCTAGAGGTTTACAGTTCTCTGCCTGACGGAAACAGCGATCCTGCGCTACAAAAAGGATTGCCAAATGGTTACAATGCAAGTACCATTTCTGCAACTCCGGGTGGAGGAGACCTGAGTACTTATTCGATCTTCAATGTGAAGACCATTCTGCCGCTAACGGCGCCTACTTTTTTTATCACTTATGCGGAAACTGAACTCATGCTGGCCGAGGCTGCAGCAAGGGGATGGACAACGGACCAGGCGGCAACACATTACCGCGCTGCGGTTGAAGCGTCTATGGATCAGCAAAAACTGTATGGTAAAACCATTTCTACAACGGCAACCAGTGATTATCTGACCACAGGAAACCCGTTCCCGACGGGAGGAAGTCTGGATTTGCAACTGAAATCTATCAATGAGCAATACTGGGTGGTTACCTTTTTAAACGGTTGGGAAAGTTATGCCAACTGGAGAAGAACAGGTATCCCTCAGCTAATCCCGGTTAACTATCCTGGAAATGTAACTGGCGGAACGATCCCGAGAAGGTTCACTTTCCCCAGAAATGAATACAGCACCAACGGAGAACATGTTAAACAGGCCATTGCACAACAAGGGCCGGATACTTATACCACCAGGGTATGGTGGGATAAATAAGAAAAAATAGTAAAATGGCCGGATACCTGATTTACAAAGCAAATCAGGTATCCGGCCATTTGCTTTTATCAGTACCACTCCTGCTTCAGGACGCTCTTAATCTGCATCTGATTTGCTTCAACAGGTATCCCGGGGGAATCCCGTCAATAGCAAAGCATTCCGGAACCTGGAAACGGAGTATGAGGTACTAAAAAACAAAATGGAACACCTCCCCGGGAAGCCTGGTTAAATTTGATTTGCTTTCTTAAACACAGGGTATCCTGATGTTATGGATACCCTGCATGAAAAATTATTTTAATGCAATAGTAGCGCTTGGGCTAAGAATCGTTCCGGTAGACTTTCCATCGGCTGCTTTAACGCCATCTATCCATATTTCAACTACAAGTGTAGAATTAGCATCAACACCGGTTCCGGATACACCAAAACTTACGGCATGGGCCGAGGAAGAAATGGTATATTCATTACTTGTCCAGTTTTGCGTATTTAGACTTGTAAAGGTTTCGGCTTTGCCAGAACCGTCTGTGTAAACAGCGTTGCTGATTTTTGTGCCTGTAGAACCAATGGCTTTGAATACTACTTTATGCATGTTGTTTGAAGGTGCATCTTTCTTGTCTTTTTTACACGCAAATAATAGGGTTAAGCTTAAAATTAATGATAGTGATAGGATTTTTGTAATTCTGTTCATAGATTTTTTAAATAGTTATTGGTTATATATTTTAAAATGCCGAAAAACAAATGTTGTGCCAATAACTGCGAAAACTTGATCCTGAGACAGGATTTTCAGATCTGTAGTTTGCGTGTGTTTTAATTTTATTTTCGTAAAATATTGATTTAAATGTATTTAAAATATGATATTTGCCAGGTGAATATGAATTGTTAAAAAGATGTTACACTTGTCTCCATAGAGAGACTTGTCTGTTTCTATAGCTTATTCTATACAGTTGTCTTAGTTTTTATTATCGTTATTAAATAATTAATACTCACGTTTAATAAGGAAGCGTAAATTACAGGGAGAGGTATTTCTCGAGCTTCGATGGATGGTTTTGAGGAAGGGAATTGAAATTTATATGTACTTTTGCGGGAAAGTATCTTTTTCTATGATGACCCTTGCTGCAATTGAATTAAATAACACTTTTCTTTTTAAGTTTTTGAAATTCGGTGTCGTAGGTTTTTCAGGGCTGATCGTAGATTTTGGAGTTACTTATCTCTGCAAAGAGAAGTTGAAAATTCATAAATACATTTCCAGTTCATTGGGCTTTATTGTGGCCACCACGACAAATTATACCTTAAACCGTTACTGGACTTTTAACAATCACGATGCGGCGAGTATTACCCAGTTTGGCAAATTCTTTGTCATCTCTCTGGTGGGATTATTCTTAAGCAATACCCTGATTTACCTGCTCAACGATAAGTTGAAATGGAATTTCTATGTAGCGAAGGCCTGTGCCATTGTGATCATTTCTTTGTGGAACTTCTTTGCCAATTACCTGTATACCTTCTCCAGTTAAAACCTGATCTTTAAATGCTGCAAACGAAAAAGAGTGCTGAACAGATATTGCTTATTTTTTTAGGGGTATGGACCCTTTTGAATATTATTCAGGCAACCTTTGTAGAGGTGCATGCCGATGAGGCTTATTATTGGGTGTACTCCCGTTTTTTAGACTGGGGATACTTTGATCATCCGCCAATGGTGGCGCTATTTATCAAAATCGGAGATGCTTTATTACCGGGGACACTGGGATTGAGGTTGTTTACAGTCATCACCAGTACACTTTCTGTTTTCCTGCTTTGGAAGATCGTAAAGCCTTATGCCGAAAATATAAAGCTCTTTATCCTTTTATTTGCGTCGGTGGTTCTTTTTCATGTGTATGGTTTTATTACGACCCCCGACTCGCCATTGTTCTTTTTTACAGTACTGTTTTTTTATATCTACCAGAAATATGTGGCATCTGATCAGCTTAAATGGGCTTTTCTTCTGGCATTGGTGATTGCTTGTTTATTGTATAGCAAATACCATGGAATCCTGGTTTTATTTTTTACGATCCTTTCTAACCTAAAGTTGTTAAAACGGCCTTCTTTCTGGCTGATTGTTGGCATTGCTGTTCTTGCTTTTCTTCCCCACATCTGGTGGCAGGTGCAAAATAATTATCCTTCATTTTATTACCATGTCATTGACCGTTCCGCAGCTTTCTATAAATCGAAGTTTACAACAGAATATCTGCTCGCTCAGCTGGCACTTGCCGGACCGCTTGTAGGCTGGTTTCTGTATCAGGCGGCTGTGAGATTGAAAACGGAAGACGCATTCATCAGGGCGATCAAAGTTAACTTTTATGGCATTTTCATTTTCTTTCTTTTTAGTACGCTCAAAGGAAGGGTAGAGGCACACTGGACTTTGCCGGGAATGCTTTGTTTATTTATCCTTGCCTATCTTTTTATGGCAAAGAAGGAAACTCCGAAATGGTTGGAGAAGCTGGCCATCGTCAATATAGTCCTGATCATTTTGACCAGGTTAATCCTCATCATTCCGGTCGGTTCTTTAATGAAAATTAAAGTGGTTGCTTATTACTTTGGTAATCAGGTTTGGGCAAAGCAGATTCATGAAAAGGCAGGAGATGCCCCGGTCATCTTTACGGATTCTTTTCAAGTCCCTTCGCGATATAATTATTACAATCGGAGCATCAAAGGTTTCGGCTACGATTCACGGTATTACCGGAAGAATCAATATGACATCTGGTCGCTGGAAGATAGCCTCAGAAACAAAAAGGCCTATTATGTTTTACCATCCAGTCATGGGGAAGGAATGAAGCAAGATACCATTTCCACTTCAAAAGGGCCGTATTATGGCCGTTGGATAGCGTCGGTAAGGATGTATCAAAAAGTTGCGGTTAACCCGGTAGAAAAGCTTGCAACTTTAAAAAAAGGAACAGAGATTTCCTTGAAACTGAAAATTACAAATCCATATGATGAGGAAATCTCTCTGGGCAATAGCGGCGAAAAATGGAAATGTTTTCTCGAATACAGTTTCAGGAATGGAGAAGACCTGGCCGAATTTAAGCAGGTCATTGCTGATCTGGAGCACATCCGGATTCCTGCAAAGCAATCTGTGGAACTGCCTGCCAAGTTTATCGCCCCTTCATCCGCCGGAAAATATAAACTCATCTTTTCCTTAAGAACAGAACCTTTCAGTGGTGGAAGAAACAGCAATATGATTGCTGTTGAAGTTAAATAGACAGTTGTTTTAGCAGGCTCATCTGGTCTATCATTCCTGAATGGCGCCAGATGATTTCTCCCTTTTTAAAAAGGAGGAAGGTTGGCACGGCTTTGACATTGTATTTCGCTGCAGCAGCCTGATTTTTATCGATATTGATTTTGATCACCCTTGCCCTTCCCTCCGTAATTCTGGCGACCTCCTGAATCACAGGGTTCATCGATTTACATGGTCCACACCAGTCGGCATAAAAATCTACGAGTACCGGGGTTTCTGATTGAATAAGTTCCTGAAATGCGCTCATATCTGTTTTTTGAATTCCGGAGAAAATGTAAGCACTGAGGCGGTCGTTTTCTCCGGTTTGTGGTTAATTATAATGCGTCATAAATGGTGACCTTTTCAAAAAGACCACGGAATTCATCTAAGAAAGCAAGGTGTAAAGGATGCGTTTGATAAACGTCATGTCCGGCAAGATCTTCAAAAATAATGATCAAAGAAAAAGTATAAGAGGTATCCACTACGGCGCGCTCAATGGGAGCAGGGACGCCTACATAAAAAGTCTTTACAGATTCGATTTTTTCTAATGATTCAACACCTTTTCTGAAAGCGGTTTTCTGATCTTCGGTGGTATCGGCTTTTAGCCAGAATAAAACGTGGTGAGCTAACATATTCTAATTGTTTTTTTGTAAATATAACGAATTAGAAAATCTCTGATAATAAAGACTCGGAGACAGGGCCTGAAACCTGCCCCCGGAATCTTAATCTAGCGTGCTTTTACTAAAACGCGACAGGGGGAGAAAACGCTACAGGAAATTGTAAATAATTATTTTTAATGTATTTGGCATAATGATTAATTCGTTGAGTAATAAATTAATACAGAGGTGAATTGTGGGAGTAAACAAAACCTATTGAAGCTTTTTCCGATGAAACGGAATTTGTCCCGGAGAAAACGAGATGAAAAAGAAAGCCGGATGTTAAATAGCTAACATCCGGCTTTTCAGCTGTTAAAAAGGCTTTTTTTCTTAATATCCGGCTACTTTTTGCCGATATTGAATTTAAGGTTGACCTCAAAGTCGCCATCGGTATAACCGGTAATGGCAGAGGTTGCCGTATTGTAATAAGCCATTATATATAAGCTCGACTTGTAATTTATGCCCAGGCCAACCGTTACATTTTCCGTGCTGTGGTACATGCCCATCAGGTACAGCTTGTCGTTGGCAAAGCTGGCATTAACCCCGGCATCCCATAGGTTATCATAATTCTTGATTCCTCTGAATACCCCTTTAGGCTCAAGTCTGACTGCATCCACATCGCTGCCCAGGTTGAATTTGTAACTTATTGCGGAGTAAAATGTAGGCTTATCTGCATAATTTAAATCTTCTTTTTTAAATGCAGAACGCAGATTCGGGATGGAGCCTTCAATGTTTAATCCTTTGGAGGTATAGGCAACTCCAAAATCACCATCTACGAGATAACCTCTGTCGTTAAACCTGGCAATCGAAGGGTCATTGATGTCGCTGTTTTTTAAGCTGCTCAGGTCAAAACGGTCCTTGCTCGCGCCGAAAGAGAGGCCAAAGCTTAACCCTTTGTCATCTGCATTGAGGGGAAGGTGGTAGGCAAAAGTCGCTACTGCTTTGGTATGTTGTATTCCGCCTGCCTTTTCATTACATACATTTACACCAAGACCGACTTTACCCAATTGCTGATCGAGGGTAATCCCCTGACTAAGCGGAGCGCCTGGAATGTTTGACCATTGTTTGCGAAAGCTTCCGTTAATATTTAAACCGCTGCCTGCTCCTGCCATTGCCGGATTGACCAGGTATTTGTTATGAAAATACTGTGCATTCAGAGGAAGGATCTGTGCCTTTAATTCCTGCATAAATACCGATGTAAATAACAGTAAACTAAGGCTGATGTGTTTTATATGTGGATTGATTGATTTCATGTCTCTATAAATTAATCTCTGATAATATTGATATACCCTTTGAAATTACCTAGTCCGGCGCCCATATCCAGAATGTAGTAATAAGTGCCTTCCAGAAGTGGACTGCCATTTACAGTACCGTCCCAGTCGTTGGCATAGGATTGTCGCTGAAACAATACCCGCCCGCTCTGGTCAAAGATTCTCAGCGTATTTTTAGGATAATAATCAATGTTTTTAATCACGAACCTGTCATTAATACCATCTCCGTTCGGCGTAATGAGGGTTCCTGCTTCCAGTTTGTAATCATCGGCCACACTGATCGAAATGCTTTGTTCTGAACTGCAACCACTGGCATTGGTTACGGTCACTTTATAATTGCCGCTTTGTTTTGGCCTTATAGATACCGTGGCGCTATTTTGTCCGCTTAACACTTCATTGCCCGTCCAGCTGTATTGCGTTCCCCCTGTGGCTGTTAACTGGATCACATCTCCTTTAGAGATATTGCCTCCTTTGCTGCTTAAGATCTGTATTACCGGCAAAGCGTTGATCGTAATGGTTGCGGTTCCTGTTTGTGCCTGTGTACCGTAAGCATCTGTAACGCTGACTAACTTATAGGTAAACAAACCTGAATTGTTTGAGGGCGCAGTTGTGCTGGCAACATTCGTATTGCTGATCAGACGGATAGTATTGCCTCCATTTATCGAATATAAAAAGGTGAATGGAGCGGTTCCTGTTGTGCCATTGAAGGTGACTGCCGGCGGAGTACCATTGACACATACTGCCGCGGAACCTGATATTGTAGCTACCGGCAATGGTTTTACGACAACTGTTGCAGATCCTGTTTGCGGCTGACTGCTATTGGCATCACGCACATTGGTCAGCGTATAGGTAAAGCTGCCCGGTGTTTGGGTCGGAACTTCCAGCATTGCCGTATTTCCTGAGCTGTTCAGGCTTTGTGTTTCGCCTCCGTTGATCTGATAACTGAAGGTAAAAGGAGGGACACCAGCTGTCGCGGTAAAGATGATCATCGGTGCCGGGCTGCCTATGGCCACGGTGGTATTGCCACTGATGGTTCCGGATGCTTTTGCATGGATCGTTAAAGTTGCAGGTTTGTAATCAATGGAATAATTAGGGCTCAGCGCGAGATTGCCCTGGGTAATCTGGTAGGTCCCTGCAGCTTCTCCGGTATTCCTGCTCAGCTGACCTGAAAATACATCTGTTTTTATCGGTGCTGTTGATGAAGTATAGGTAAATACCGGATCTGCTGCTCCGGCTAGTTTCTGTTTGTTTTCGGCAGTAACCACCATTGGTAGTTGTGCAACAGTTAAAATCTGTTGTTTTGGTGTCGCCGGACTGTAGAGTGCATTGCCTTCCTGGTTCGCTGTAATCGTAGTTACCCCGGCATTGACGATACGGATTTTATGGTCTGTGATCGTGGCAACATTTGCATCAGAAGTAGTATAGGTCAGGTTGATGTCCGTATTGTCGCTGCTGGCACCAATTTCCATGTCAGGATCTCCATAAGTGGCGGTTCTGGTCGGATTGAAAGTGATGGTTTGGGTTTTCGGAATAAAGCTGTCGTCGCGGGTATACCAGATTGGAGAGGTGATGATCCTGCTTCCGTCAGTTTCCAGAATGTCAGCATAATAATAACCTGTGGCTAAATTCGTCAAATCACTATGGGTATAATTTAGTACTCCCGAGCTACTGTTACTGAGTTGGGTGGGGTTAACGCCACTTCCCGGCGTTCCATACATCAGTTTGATGCTCGTTACGGGATTGGTGGTTGCGGTGCTGACTGAGATTACTGGTCCGGCGACACCGGTAAAGGTACTGCCCAGCGGCATTTTATTTAAAGTGAAGGTTACCTTTGCTGCCGAATCCTGAGAAGCATAAAAACGCATTTTCTTAATGGCATCCAGGAGATCGTTTTCTGTGAGTGCAGGGGCGAGGACCACCAATCTGGCACGGGTATGTCGTCCAAAGGTTAAATTGTGATTGTCGTGGTCAATGCTGGCACCAAGACGGTATCCTTTGGCCAGCATGCGGTTGTAATACCCGAGGTAACTCATCGAGCTGGCCGGATCTGAATAGGTCAGGTTGGTAGAGAAGGCAGGGCCGCTTTCAAGCGCTGTTCCTACAATGGCACTGTCTGCACTTAAATCATAAGTGGCCAATAAGTTGTTGTAATCTGCTGTACTTGGATGCGCAAGGGTAGCAATGGCATTCAATCCATGGCGGTTGATGGCCCTGAATAATCCTGTCGGGCCCGTGTATACACTTTTAGGAACATAGATCTGGTGTTCTCCGGTTTCCCATCCGATTAGCGAATCTATTCCGTAAACGATCACGTGACCACCACCGCTGATGACACCCCATTCCATGCCGTGAAGGGCGAGGAAAGTGGAAGTAGTTGCTTTTTTAGCGGCATCCATGCCTGGCTGCCAGTTGGCAAGCGACATTCCTGCTCCGGTATGGTTATGCTCGGAAAGGCCGAGAAAGTCCATTTTCATGGAATTCTTCGCAAATTCATAATCATCTTCGGGTTTTTTAGTCTTATCGTCTTTATTCCCGTCTGAATAACTGCTATGACTGTGCAGGTTTCCGTAATAGAAATTAAGGCTGTTAGGGTCTAAAATGCCTGTTTTATGACTTCCTGTAAGTGGGCTGCTGCTCAGGTATAACGGACCACCACTACAACTGCTGTTGAGGGCGAAAATATAAAAATAGTAAGTTGTGTTTTGAGCGAGCCCGTTTCTGATGAAGCTGTTTCCTGTTCCTCTTTTAATTACTGTGCCACCTCCTAAAGCGTCTCCAACGGTGTAAACCGTTTGGTTGACAGGGCTGGCAGTAAGTGTATTGTTGGTGCTCATCACCACCAGGTACTCATCCGCATTATTGGCAGGCGTGTAGCTCCCCTGGATAAAGTTGTAATTCGATGAAGTTACGGTAAAAGCGGTAGGCTGACTTGCCGGAATGGCACAGGGCGCAGGTGTTTTTGTAATTTCAGATCCGTTGAGTGAGTTTGTGCTGAGGTATTTCGGCCCCCCTGTGCAGGAGATGTTGTTTAAAGAGAAAATGAAGTAGTAATATTTAGTGGAGTTTGGGAGTCCGGTATCTGTGAACGTTGAGCCCACAATGCGGGCGGCAACAATGCCACCACCGATGGCAGTCCCTTTATTGTAAACAGTTCCGTCTACTGGTAAGGCCGTCAGGCTGGGTGATAAGCTTCTGATGATCAGGTATTCGTTGGCATCTGTAGCTGCGGTAAAGCTGCCTGTAATGCTGTTGGTGCTGATGTTGCTAAAAATTAATGAACCGGCAATGGTAGCTGGTGCCACACATGGAGGAAGGTTGGGCGGCAGGTGAACGCCCAGTCTGTTCAGGTCGTCATCGTCTATGGCATTCTGAACGATGGGGATGGCCAATTGGGTCCAGTCGTCGATATTGAAAGTTGGCGTTGGTCCGGTTACGGATATATTTCTTACATAAGAGATGTCTTTCGCGTTGATACCTTGTCCGAAAGCGTCAATGATGTTGTTGTCGTTGTCCAACAGGGTAACGCCGTCATTTCCATTGAAGTTGATCACCAGATTGCTGGTTTGTGCAGCACTGGCCGGGGTTAAGTAAGAAACCTCAGCACCATTTCCTGTATTGCCAATCAATACTGTTCCCTGAGCAGGAATGATCACGTTTAGGTTCACAGTCTGGGATGGGTTTGGCGTAATGTTAATGTTGCCGGCATCTCCTGAAATGTTATATAATGCAAGTTTTAATTGTAAAGTGGCGGTGTTGACCGGACTATTGCTCAGGTTACTCAGTTCAATCCATTTGTTGGTGGAAGTACCTTCGTAATACTGACTGATGATTACCGGAATGTTTAGGGCCGGTGGGTTCTTGGTGGTCGCGTTCAGTATACTGATGGCCGTTTGTGTATTTGAGGTTGCATCAGACGCGACGAGGTAAATGTTGTAGGCTGTACTGGCAACTAATCCGGTGATGGTTTGTGTGGCATCAGTATTGGCTGTATTGACCATCAAGCCCGACTTTAATGCGGCAATTCCATTGCCATCCAGGCCTGCTTTTATCTGTGCAGTGGTCGTTGGTGCCGTTCCTGTAGCTGGAATTAAAACATAATACGTTGTTCCATCTTCATTGATGTTGCTGATCAATTCCAGTGTCGTATTGCCAATGGTACCCATTTTTGGGTAGCCTGCGGTATTAACGGGCGCTGTGACATCCGGATTTAAGGTTGTCGCATTTAAGGTAGAAAATGTAGTTTGAAGGTTTGGTATGGCCGCAGCATCCGCGGATACGCTGAATATTTTGTAAGCCGTGCTTGGATTTAAGCCATTGATGGTAGTACTGGCTTCGATATTCGCTGTATTTGGAATGCTACCTGATTTAAATGCGGCGATTCCATTGCCATCCTGGCCATTTTTTATTTGTGTGGTGTTGGTTGGAGCGGTTCCTGAAGCTGGGATCAATACATAATAAGTAGTCCCGGGTTCATTGATGTTTGTTAAAAGATCAATAGAGCTGGAACTGATGTTGTTGGTTTTTGGGTAGTTAAGGGCATTCACAGGGGGAGTATTGTCAGTTCCTCCGGTACTGGAAACGTTTCCGCCAATGTCAAAACCCATTCTTCCCGGAGCAGGGGAATTGAAGCCCCAGCCGCCAGTTGCGGTTTGTCCGCTTGCATAAAAACGCAAGGTAATGGTGGTTCCTGAAGCTACATTTTGCAAAGCAGTAACTCCCGAAAGGCTGATGGTTGGAAAAGGGCTTGTCGTTGAATTGGTCACATTGGCTGCCAGAACAGTAGACGGAGCGCCAATAAGTGTAAAATTGGTGCCATCCAGGCTGTAGGCAAACTGAACACTTACTCCTGAATTTGCGTAATAGGCGCCAGTCCCGGCGAAAATTGCGTTGATGGTGGAGAGGGAAATGGTTTTTCCGCTGGAGACAGCGAGGGTTACCTCGTAATAATCTGTGTTTGCAACACTGATCCCATCGTTTCTAAAGCCAGTGGTCCTGAAAGAGTTTCCTGCCATACTGGCGGGTGCGCCGGCTCCTCTGGTCAGTACGGGAGCAGCAGTAAGTCCTGGATCATAGGTGTTGGCTGTGGAGGTGGGGAGCTGATTCTGTCCGCTGAAGTCCCAGCTGGCAATTTGAGCCTGAAGCTGGGCGGGAAAATAAAGAACAACAAAAAATAACAACAATAGTAATTGTTTTTTCATAAGAGCATAGGTTTAGATTGCCAAAAATATACGCAAAAAATTCCGCTGATGTTAATTTGTTGTTAAATATTGTGTTTGTTGAAAAATAAAGTTAATGATCTCATTTTTTAAGAGTTAGCATCATTATTTTAGAGTTAAATCTGCTTATATTGCTTCTTGTTGAAAAATAGGGGATTACAATCTTCAGAATTATTAATTCGGAAACATGTATGTTACATTAACTTAATTTTGATAAATTAGTTTCGGGGATTCAAACATGTCATTACAACACACACTTTCAGATCATGATCTTAAGACCAGGTTAATAGCCGGGGAGGAGTCTGCTTTTGCGGAACTGTATGATCGTTATAGTGCCCCGATTTATCAGTATATCAAGAAGTTTGTGCATTCTACAGATTTATCTGAGGACCTTACTCAGGAGATTTTTATTAAGATCTGGCAGTGTAAATCTAAATTGTGTGAAGTCAGGTCGATTAGGGCTTATCTTTTTATTATGGCCCGAAACCATACTTTAAACAGTCTTAAAAAAGCATTGAGGTCTGATGTAGCCATGTCGGAGGTCCTGAATTCTTTTGTAGAGGAAAGAAATGATACAGAAGAAAGCCTTTTAAGTAAGGAGTATCATGAATATCTGGAAAAAGCACTCGAGGCTTTACCTTCCAGGACCAGAGAGATCTTTAAGCTGTGCAGGCAACAGGGGAAAAGTTACGATGAGGTGGCTACTGAATTGGGAATCTCCAGAAATGCCGTAAAAAACCACATGGTAGGCTCTATGAAAATTCTCAGTGCTTCCGCGAAAAGAGACCTTGGCATCTCATTGAGTGTCCTGCTAACCGTCTTTCTTAAATAATTTTAAAAAAAATCTATTTCCAGCTACCCTTACCTGCCTCAAATATTGTCTTCCTATTTGAATGGCTAGCCCTATGGAAGAAAACGAATTTTATAAGATCCTTGTTCAGCGTTACCTGGACAAACAACTCAGTGATGAGGAGCTGGAGTTTTTTGTGCAGTTAACAAAAGAAGGAAAGCTCGATGATCAGCTGCTGGAGGCCTGGAATGAAGGTGCAGAGATTTCTGAGGACGATGAGATGGACTATCAGCGGGTCAATCAGCCGAAACCTTTATGGCCAAAAATTGCTGTCGCAGCAAGTATCCTGATTGCGATTTTTGCCGGGTTCTATTTTTACTCCGGTACTGGCAATACTTTAAATCCCTTAGCTGCGGTCGAAATTAAGCATGACGCTGCACCGGGAGGGAATAAGGCGACGCTGACTTTATCCGACGGTTCACAAATTTCATTGACTGATGCAGGAAACGGCCAGCTGGCAGAACAAGCTGGTGTAAAGATTACCAAGAATGCAGAGGGACAGCTGGTTTATTCTATCGTTCAATCTGATGCGAAGGAGCTGGCCTATAATACCATCAGTACGCCAAGAGGAGGTGTTTATCAGGTGAACCTGCCTGATGGGACCAGTGTTTGGCTGAATGCGGCTTCTTCAATTAAATTTCCTACCACATTTGCACACCTGAGCCAACGTAAAGTTGAACTCCGCGGTGAGGCTTATTTTGAGGTGGCAAAAAATAAAAAACTACCCTTTATTGTCAGCACTGACCGGCAGCAGGTAGAAGTCCTGGGAACACATTTTAACATCAATTCTTATGAGGATGAGGGGGAGGTGAAAACCACACTTCTGGAAGGCAGTGTAAAAGTTTCTGCCGGAAATGTGATGTTTCTAAAACCTGGTCAGCAGGCCACATTGCCATTACATTCCGCGGGAAAGATTAAGGTCGGACCGGCAAATATAGAGCAGACCATGGCCTGGAAAAATGGTTTCTTCCATTTTGAAAAAGAGAGCCTTCATTCGGTATTGCGACAACTGGCGCGCTGGTACGATGTGGAGGTTATTTACCAGGTAGACCGCCCTGATGATGAATTTATCGGAGATATCCCCCGTGGGGTGAAATTGTCTGAAGTGTTGAAGATCCTGGAATTTGAAGGAACACATTTTAGAATTGAAGGCAGGAAACTGTTTGTGATCAAATAAATACTAACCCAAATATATAACTCATGTATTGTTAACTCAAAAACGGTCAGATATGAAAAAATAGATACTCAAAAACAACGATCTCATATGAAGGAATAAACCGGACCCTGCTCGCAACAGGATCCGGATTGCCCATCCGATCATATCAGAATGGAACATTGTTCCGGTTGATCTCAAAAAATACTTATTGGATAATTAATGAATAAACCAAAACATTCAAAAATATGAATTTAAACTCATGTAGTAAAGCCTCTTTTGTCGGGAGGCTCAGCTCAATTAAGATTTTATTGGCCATGAAACTAACAGTAATTTTACTCTTTCTCGGTTGCCTTCAGGTATCCGCAGATGGTTTCTCGCAAAGAATTACGCTTTCAGAAAAAAACAGCTCTTTTAACAGCCTGTTTGAAAGCATCAAAAAACAAAGCGGTTATACTTTCTTTTACAATAATAAACTGATCAAAGAAGAAGGTAAAATCAGTGTGAGCTTAAGGAACGTAACGCTTGATGAAGCGCTTAGCCAGATTTTAAAAGACCGTCCTTTCTCTTATATGATCATGAATAAAACTGTGGTGATCAAGAAGGTCGAAGTAGAGAGCAGAAACAGACTGGAAAACCCGGAAGCCTGGGTTAACATCAAAGGAAAAGTCGTAGATACAGAGGGGAATCCGTTACCAGGGGCATCGATTCAGGTAAAAGGAACCAAAGAAGGTGCTTCTGCCGGTACTTCCGGTGAGTTTGTGGTTAATGCAAAGGCCGGAGATGTGCTGGTTGTGAAATTTCTTGGCTATGTGACTAAAGAGGTCGTTGTTACTGCGGCTAATGTCGTATTAAACGTGGTGATGGAAGCTCAGAAACAGGAACTTTCGGAGATCGTGGTGACTGCCCTGGGGATTAAGCGTTCGGAAAAATCTTTGGGTTATGCTGTACAGAAGATCGGTGGAGATAAAATCCAGACCGTGAAAGGTGTGGATCTGGGAACTTCTTTAACCGGTCAGGTAGCTGGTTTGGTAGTGAAAAACTCCACAGAATTTAATGGAAAGCCAAGACTCGAACTGCGCGGAGAGGACGCGCTATTGGTGATTGATGGGGTGCCGTATGGCAATATGACCCTTCGTGACATTCCTGCGGATGATATAGAAAGTATGGATTTACTGAAAGGCTCTACCGCATCGGCTCTATATGGTTCCAGGGCCATCGGTGGTGTGTTGTTGGTGACGACCAAGAAGGGCGCAGCAGGAAAAGGTTTTGCAGTAGATTTTAACAGCAATACCATGCTTCAGCTGGGATACCTTGCTGTTCCGGAAGTGCAAAGTTCTTATGGACGCGGTCAGAATGGAAAGATCGACAACGATTATGTCTGGGGACCAAAGCTTGATGCAGGCAATACAGCGAGAGACTGGAATCCGGCAACGAAGCAATTTGAAGATAACCGCCCGCTTGTTTCTGTTGGAAAGGATAACCTGAAGAATTTTATGAGTACTGGTGTGATCACGAACAACAACATTTCCATCGCACAGACCGGAGAAAATGGCAGTTTCAGAATTGGCTTAAACCACATTTATAATAAGGGCCAGTTTCCGAACCAGAAACTGAATATGATGAACTTAACTTCTGGTGGTGAAATCAAAATCAATGATCAGTTTAAAATTGAAAGTCACCTGGGCATTAGCAGACGTTCTGCTCCGCAGGTATGGGGAGGTGGTTATGACAACCAGGGCTACCTGTATCAATTGGTGATGTGGACAGGAACGGAATATGACGTTCGTGATTATAAAGATTATTGGGTGGTGCCGAATAAAACGCAGAACTGGATGTATACCAACTGGTATGACAATCCTTACCTGATTGCAAATGAGAAATTAAGCGGCATTACTGAAAACACGGTGAATGCGAATGTAACCGCTAATTATAAGTTTAATGAGGATTTTAACCTGATGCTGCGTTTGGGATATGACAATCTGAACAATGCAGAAACGATGAGGAATCCCACTTCAAATATCTTCTCCACCCGGGGTGGCTGGAATGCAAGGGGAATGTACAGCATTCAGAATAAATCCCAATTCAGTACCAATAATGACCTGATTTTAACCTTTAAAAAGAAAATCAATAAATGGTCTTTTGATGCACTTGCAGGGGGGACTCTTTATTACTATTCCAACGAATGGTTGAGAGCAACCACGAAAAATGGATTAATTTCTCCGACTTTCTTCTCTTTGGCAGGTTCTATAGAGCCGCCAACAGTAAGCCCATCACATAGTTCAAGACAAATCAATAGTCTTTACGGAAGGGCCTCCATTGGCTGGAATGATGCGGTGTTTTTAGATTTTACCGGAAGAAATGACTGGAATTCGGCGCAGCCAAAAAGCTCAAGAGATTATTTTTATCCTTCTATAGGTTCCAGTGTAGTGATTTCAGAATTGGTTAAACTTCCTGAAGTGATCGATATGTTTAAGCTTCGCGGATCATGGTCTGTCTTTAAAACTGCGTTTGATCCCTATGCAATCAACAATGTGTACAATACCACAACGGCGGCCTGGAATACATTGAACTCCGGCAGTTACCGTAATTATTTGCTTGGTGATGGCTTGCTTCCAAGTTCTCAACGGACCTGGGAAATTGGTACCGCAGGATATCTCTTTAAAAAACGATTGCATTTTGATGTGGCTTATTTTAATAAATATTATTACAACAGACAGACGGATACCAAAGAAAATGGAAATACTGCTTACCTGCCGGCTTCGAGCGGTTTTGCGATGGCAATCATCAATACCAAAGAGACTTTTGAGCGGAGAGGTATAGAAATTACGGTAGATGGATCGCTGATTAAAAGCAGGGATTTTGAATGGTATGCGACGATGAACTGGGCACAGCAACACCGGTATTATGTGGATACTGATCCTCAGTATTCTCCGGACGACCTTTGGACAAAAAAGGGACAACGTTTGGATACCTATAAAGCAAACTATTGGCTTAGAGATCCTCAGGGGAATGTTATTTATAACAATGGATTGCCTGTAAACAGTGATTATCAGCAAAAATATGGTTACGGAGAACCTGATTTCAGTTTTGGATTTATCAATAATTTCCGATACAAAAACTGGAATTTGGGCTTGAATATTGATGGCCGTATCGGTGGATTGATGTACAATTATATGTATGATAAGATGTGGGATACGGGAACGAATCCGGACTCAGACAATCAATATCGCTACGATCAGGTGGTGAATGGCCTGAACAACTATATCGGTCAGGGAGTGAAAGTGATTTCCGGAAAAGTGACCTATGATAAATACGGACAGATCACCAGTGACACCAGACAGTATGCGCCGAACGACGTACAGGTGGGCTATCAGAATTTTGCGCAGAATTTCAGAGGAGGAGATAAAGGGATTCAGAATGAATCTTTTGTGAAGCTTCGCGAGTTGTCGCTGGGCTACAGTTTCTCGCCTAACCTGATCAGTAAACTGGGCTTAAAAAGAGCTTCGTTTTCGGTGACCGGGCAGAATTTATTCATGTGGACGAATTTCAAGTATTCTGATCCGGATGTGGACACCGAAAACCTGAACTCGCCATCGCAGCGTATGATTGGTTTCAACATTAAACTGGGACTGTAAAAATATCTTATTGTAAATCGTAAAAATATAACCGATGAAACGTATTCTTTTAAAATATATGTTGGTCTTACCCACGCTGGTAATATTAACTCCCGGATGTAAGAAATTTGATGACATCAATTCAAATCCGGATAAAACAGGAGAAGTTAGTTCTTCTATTCTTGCCACTGGCATGATCCTCAATATGACGCGCGCCGATATCTCTACCCAGAAAGCATTTATGCAGCCTTTTCTATTGGGGAAATACATCACCTGGGGTGAAGGACAGGAGAGTTTTCAGTACAATAAGCTGACAAGAGCGGATTTTGGAAGGCTGACACAGCTTCGCAATATCGCGCCAATGGAGAAATATGCGACAAGCGATGCTTTGAAGAAATCTTATCAGGCATTGGGACATTTTATCCGGGCCTGGCAGTTTTTTCAGGCCAGTATGCAAGTTGGAGACCTGCCTTATAAAGAGTCTGTAAAAGCAGAAACAGAGAATATCTTACAGCCGAAATACGATTCACAGAAAGTCGTGTTTCAGGGGATTCTGGATGAACTTGATCTGGCAAACCAGCTTTTTTCTGAAGGTGCAACTTTTGATGGAGACCCGATATATGCCGGAAAAACGGATAACTGGAGGCGGTTAACCAATAGCTTTGAGCTTCATGTACTGATCAACCTGTATAAAAAGACCGGTGACGCAGATTTAAAGGTAATCGAGCGGTTTAAAGATATCCTCGCCAATCGCCCTTTGATGCGTGATTACAAAGATAATTTTGCACTCGCTTATAATAACATTGCCGGACAAAACTATCCATGGTCTGATGTTCCTGCGGGTTCAGGGAACTCCTTCGTGAAATCAAACTATACCATGCTTTCTAATACCTTGCTTGGCCCGCTGAGAACGCTGAAAGATAAACGTTTGTTTTACTATGCAAAACCTTCTCCGGTTAAAGTAGCAGGTGGATTGTCTGAATCAGATTACAATGCTTATCCAGGTGTAGAACCTTCTGATGCTTTTTCTGCGCTTCAAACCAGAAGAGTAGGGAAAGATTATGCCGATTTGAACAACCGCTATGTGCAATTGGTGAATGCTGAAGCGGTGAGCGTATTCAGCTACTGGGACCTGCAGTTTATCCTTGCAGAAGCGGCAGTAAGGGGCTGGATTACCGGACCTGCGGCACAAACTTATTATGCAGCAGGAATCAGCAGCTCTATGAATTTTATTGTCTCTAATACACCTGATCTGATGGATTATCACCATAACATGAAAATGGATGCTACCTATATCAGCGCTTTTCCGGGTACTGCAGGTGTGGCGCTTGCCGGAACCAATGAAGAGCAGATCTCTCAGATCATCACTCAGAAATATCTGGCCAACTTTTTACATGGAAGTAAATATGGTGCCTGGTATGAAAACAGAAGAACGGGATATCCCAACTTTATTTTGAACAGCACGACAAACTTAAATGCGCCGACTACACAGTTTCCTTTGCGCTGGATGTATCCTTCCAATGAGCTGGATTATAACAGTGCAAATGTGTCTGCAGCCATTCAAAGTCAATTTGGTGGCAATGATGATGTTAACGGGATGATGTGGTTGTTGAAGTAGTATTTTATGTTATATTTATAATCATGTAAAACAGATCATCGAATGACACAAAACAAGGGTTTAAAGAAAACGCTGACTCCCTTTATGTTGTGGGGGCTTGGAGTAGGGTATGTTATTTCAGGCATGTATTTCGGTTGGAATCTTGGCCTTGAAAAAGGAGGGACAGGGGGCATGGCAATTGCCACCCTGGCCATCATGGTGATGTATATCACCTTTACCTTTAGTTACGCAGAGCTGGCTTGCGCGATCCCTAAAGCAGGGGGAGTGTTCGACTATGCCAACAGAGCAATGGGGAAAAATATCGGCTTTATAG
The DNA here is from genome assembly GCF_900103665.1 of Pedobacter steynii. Classification (GTDB taxonomy): domain Bacteria; phylum Bacteroidota; class Bacteroidia; order Sphingobacteriales; family Sphingobacteriaceae; genus Pedobacter; species Pedobacter steynii. The sequence continues at coordinate 331,273 of NZ_FNGY01000003.1, read as the reverse complement.
CCGGTATTGCCCAAATTGTTGAATTTATACTGGCACCTCCGGCAATCGCATTTGCCATAGGTGCCTATTTTAATGCCTTCTATCCACAGGTACCTGTTCTAACCAGTGCCATCGCCATCTATTTTATCTTTACCGCTTTAAACGTCTATGGGGTGAAAGCCGCAGCCTCGTTTGAAGTGATTGTAACCATCTTCGCGGTAGGAGAACTCTTGCTGTTCTCCGGAATAGCACTCCCGAAATTTGAGGTGGCCAACTTAACGCACAACGCTTTGCCAAACGGGTGGACAGGTGTTTTTGCCGCCATTCCATTTGCCATCTGGTTTTTTCTGGGCATCGAGGGTATTGCCAATGTTGCTGAAGAGACGAAGAATCCGCAAAGGGACATCAGCAAGGGATTTGGCTGGGCGATATTTACGCTGGCCATTCTTTGTATCCTGATCTTTATCTCCGCAACAGGGATTGCAGGTTGGGAGGCCATTGTCTATAAGAACGGAATAAGCGGAGAGACTTCGGATTCCCCACTTCCGCTGGCGCTGGCAAAAATCACGGGTAATAATCACCTGATGTATCATTTGCTGATTACGGTTGGCTTATTTGGTTTGGTCGCTTCTTTTCATGGATTGATCCTTGCCGCCGGAAGGTCTACCTATGAAATGGGGCGGGTGCACAATATCCCTTCCTTTCTTGGTAAGATATCTCCGCGGTTTCATACACCGGCCAATGCGCTGATCGGGAATATGGTGATTGGAATCCTGGCCCTGCTTTCGGGGAAAACATCAGAGATTATTATCGTCTCTGTTTTTGGCGCCTTAACGTTATACATCATTTCCATGATCTCGATTGTGATCCTGAGAAAAAGAGAACCAGAATTGCCGCGTCCTTTCCGGGTTCGTTTCTACCCTTTGTTTCCAGTGGTGGCGCTGATCATTGCATCAGTATCGATTGTCGCCATGTTTATTTTTAATCCTAAACTGGGCCTGATCTATTTCTCCATTCTGGCAATTACATTTTTGTTATACAGGACCTTTAAAACAGCTGATAAATGACAACAGAAGAAATTTTAGCATACGTAAAACAACATCCTTCGGGAAAAGTAAAAGTGGCTGTGGCGGATATCGATGGGGTGTTAAGAGGTAAATACATCGCGGCAGATAAGTTTGCAGCGATGGTAGAAGGCCGGTTGGGCTTTTGTGATGTAACCTTTGGCTGGGATATGGGCGATGTGGCTTACGACAATGTGAAGTTTACCGGATGGCATACGGGTTATCCTGATGCCCAGGTGAAACTGGACCTGAGTACCTTTCGGAAAATCCCCTGGGAGAATGATGTTCCTTTCTTTTTAGGTGATTTTGTCAATGATAAAAATGAGCCCGCTTATACTTGTCCGCGGCAACTGCTTCGTAAAGTGCTTGCTGAAGCGGAGGACCTTGGCTTCCGGCCCTATTTTTCCCAGGAGTTTGAATGGTTCAACTTTGCAGAGACACCGGAAACGGTCCACCAGAAGAATTTTCATGACCTCAATCCTTTAACACCAGGGATGTTCGGCTATTCCATTTTACGGAGCAGCCTGAAAAATTCTTATATGACCGATCTGTTTGACCTGTTGTGTAAGTTTGATATTCCTGTGGAGGGCTTGCATACAGAAACGGGGCCGGGAGTATACGAAGCGGCGATTAAATATGCGGAAGTACTACAGGCTGCAGATCAGGCGATATTGTTTAAAACCGCAGTAAAAGAGATCGCTTACCAGCATGGGATTATGGCCACCTTTATGGCAAAAATCTCTGAAAATCTGCCAGGTTGCAGTGGTCATGTGCACCAGAGTTTATGGGACAAGGAAGCAAAGCATAATTTGTTTTATGATGCAGATGCTAAAGATAAAATGAGTAGCCTGATGAAAAGCTATATTGCTGGTCAGCTGCACTGCCTTCCTTATATTTTACCGATGATTGCCCCAACCATTAACAGCTATAAAAGACTGGTAGAGGGTGCCTGGGCGCCGACCACCCTGACCTGGGGAATAGACAACCGGACGGTAGCCTTAAGGGCTTTGCCCGGCCATGTAAAGGCTACCCGTTTAGAAACGAGGGTAGTGGGCTCAGATACCAACCCTTACCTGGCTTTGTCGGCCTGCCTGGCAGCGGGTTTGTATGGGGTAAAACACAAACTCAGTCTGGATAAAGAAGCGACTACAGGTAACGGATATAAGGACCTCTCTAACGGTATTCTTCCTGGAAATCTGCATGAAGCGACCCTTAAAATGAAAGGATCTCCGATTGCCGGAGAATTGTTCGGAACTTCCTTCGTGGAACACTTTACCTTAACCAGGGAATGGGAGTGGAGGCAGTATGCGAAAGTGGTGACCGACTGGGAAATGAAAAGATATTTTGAAATTATTTAAGCTATAAAAGTGATGACATTTGATAAAGTATATCAATATAATTTTCCGACCACCATTCGTTTTGGTGCCGGAGCGATAAAAGAACTGCCAGCTTACCTTCAGGCAAATGGATTAAAACGGCCATTGATCGTGACCGATCCTACAGTGGCGGCCTTGCCTTTTTTTAAAGCCATCGTGGCTGATCTGGAAGCGCATCATCTTTCGGTAGAAGTCTTCAGTGATATTCATAAAAATCCGGTAAAGAGTGATGTTTACAAAGGAACGGAGGTCTGGGATCAAACCTCAAGAGATAGTGTGATCGGGATTGGTGGCGGAGCGGGTTTAGATGTGGCCAGGGCAATAGTGCTGCGTGTGAACCACCGGGAAGATTTGTTTAAATACGATGACCTGATTGGTGGGGATGTCTACGTGACGAATGAGGTGCCTCATTTTATCACCGTGCCAACGACTTCCGGAACAGGAAGTGAAGTGGGGCGAAGTGCGATTATCTCCGATGATGAAACGCATCAGAAAAAGATTTTATTCTCGCCCAAGCTGATGGCGAAAATCGTGTTTGCAGATCCGGTACTAACGATGGATTTACCTCCGCACATCACTGCAGCAACAGGGATGGATGCACTGACTCACAATATGGAAGCTTTTTTGGCGAAGAACGTACATCCACTATGTGATGGAATTGCCTTAGAAGGTATTTATCTGATCAAAGATGCCCTGGAAAAGGCTACCCATCAATCTGATCTGGAGAGCAGAAGTAAAATGCTGATGGCTTCGATGATGGGGGCAATCGCTTTTCAGAAGGGATTGGGAGTGGTACATTCTTTGGCGCATCCGCTTTCTTCCTTGCTGGACACCCATCACGGACTGGCCAATGCAGTAAACATCCCTTATGGAATGGAATTTAATATCGCCGGTTTTGAAGATAAGTTTCGTCGGATTGCGAGAACATTGGAGTTGAAAGAAGAAAATGGCGAAGCAGTGGTGAAGTATCTTTTTGAACTCAATACTAAGCTGCATATCCCTCATCGTCTGACTGATATCGGTGTGAATTCCTCGCATATAGAAACACTGGCCGACCTGGCTTTTGCCGATTTTGCACATCCGAATAACCCAAAGCCGGTGAGCAGGGAAGACTTTAAACAGCTATATTTAAAGGCCCTTTAACAAGGGATGAAGTGTTGATTGTTTATGAAAAAGAAGATAGGAATTAGCTATACAGAAGTGAATGCTCCGAATTATTGGAACTGGTTTACTTCGGATGATCTTGGGACAGACCTGGAGTTGCTCGAACTCTCTTTTGAAAAGAATAATGTGGAAGATATTGCCAGCTGTGATGGCTTTGTGTTAACAGGAGGAATCGATGTGGAGCCTTCTATATTTGGCGGTGCTCAGGATTATCCCCATCGTCCGGAGTCCTTTCTGCCGGAAAGAGATGCCTTTGAGAAATTGATTTACGAACGGGCTAAAAGGGAAAAGGTTCCTCTGCTGGGCATCTGCCGGGGCATGCAGTACATCAATATCCTGGAAGGCGGAAAAGTTTATGACGACATTGGAGAAAATGCAAATGTTGTTCATAAGAAAGCTGCCGAAGACAAAGTTCATCAGGTGAGTGTAGTTGAAGATAGCCTGTTGTGTGCTGTTACCGGTCAGCTGCAAGGAAGTGTGAATAGTGCGCATCATCAGGCGGTACATCCGGATCATCTTGGTGTTAGCCTGATGGTTAGTGCGTATTCAGAAGCCGGAGATGGTATCATTGAGGGCCTGGAGTATAAAGATAAAAGTGATGCCGGTTTTATGATTGGTGTGCAGTGGCATCCGGAAAGAATGAAAGAAAAAGAAAACAATCCTTTTTCACAAAAGATCAAAGAACAATTTATAATTGAAGTAAGAAACCATAAAAGATGAACATTATTAATCCCGCTACCGCAGAAATAATTACTACCGTTCAGGAAGATTCCAGATCGGCTCTTGAGGAGAAATATTTGGTTCTTAAAGCCGAACAAATCAGTTGGTCGAAGAAAAGTCTGTTAGAGCGACTGGCTGTGGTTCATCGGTTTTATGACCTGCTGGAAGCAGATCAGGAGCGATTGGCCGAGGTACTGACTTCGGAGGTAGGAAAACCTTTGCAGCAGTCCCGCAATGAAATAAACGGGGCGAGAACAAGGATTCAATGGATGATGAACAATGCGGAGAAATACCTTTCTGAAGAATGGGTAACGGATACAGAAGAGTTGAAAGAAAAGATTTCTTATGATCCTCTTGGCGTAGTTTGCAACATCTCTGCCTGGAATTATCCCTATCTGGTAGGGGTGAATGTTTTCGTTCCGGCATTGATCGCAGGGAATACCGTTCTATATAAGCCTTCTGAATATGCAACCCTTACCGGACTGGAAATAGAAAGGTTATGGAGGAAAGCAGGATTGCCTGATGGTGCTTTTCAGATCGCGGTTGGTGGAAAGTCTGTGGGTGAAGAATTGCTGGCTATGGACTTTGATGGTTATTTCTTTACAGGATCCTATAAAACCGGTAAACATATTTATGAACGCGTTGCTTTGAAAATGGTTCCTTGTCAGCTGGAGTTGGGTGGAAAAGATCCTTTGTATGTGGCCGATGATGTGAACGATGTTGCTGCGGTGGCAGCAGGTACCGCTGATGGTGCTTTTTATAACAATGGGCAGAGCTGCTGTTCGGTTGAGCGGATCTATGTCCATGAGCAGGTTTATGAAGGCTATCTTGATGCCTTTTTGAAAGAAGTACAATCCTGGAAGCAGGGAAAACCAACGGAGGAAGGGGTTTATATCGCGGCCTTGACGAGGAAAGAACAATTAGCCGTATTGGAAGCTCAGGTAGCGGATGCTTTAGCGAAGGGTGCTTTATTGCTGACAGGAGGGAAAAGAGGAGTGGGCCCGGGTTATTACTTTGAACCTACGGTGTTGAGCAATGTGACGAATGGTATGAAAGTGATGCAGGAAGAAAGCTTTGGACCGATCATTGGAATTATGAAAGTTCAGGACGATAACGAAGCGATTGCTTTGATGCAGGATACGGAGTACGGTTTGACCGCTGCAGTCTATTCCAGTAACGGCGACCGTGCGCAAAAGATTTTGTCGCAGATTGATTCGGGATCGGGGTATTGGAATTGCTGTGACCGGGTTAGTGCAGGGTTACCCTGGAGCGGGAGAAAACATTCCGGAATAGGTGCTACCTTATCGCATCAGGGACTGCGTGCTTTTACCAAGACCAGGGCCTGGCATATGAGGGGCTAGTTTTAATTGAGTGTTAAATGTTGTTAATTCGTATTTCTTTTTCGGATAAAATATTTAATTTGGAGGGATTAGATGCAGAGAAAATATGAAGATACTATTGTTGTTGGGTTTGTCGATTGTTGCCATGAGTTGCTTTGCTCAAAATTCGGTTAATCTGGAGTTGAAGAAGCAACTGGATGCCATTTTGCTGGCCGATCAGGGGATCCGGGAGTTCGGAGATACAGAGACGAGCGATAAAAGGAAAGATACACTTGCGGTGCTGCTGAATTATCCAAGAGCAGCATTAAATAAAAGTGCTTATGCTATTTCCCGTAAGATTGATTCTGCCAATCTTGAAAAAGTGGAGCGGATTATTAAGGAGTATGGTTATCCCGGGAAAACAATGGTCGGGGAGCCTGCAAATACGGCTGTTTTTTATGTTATTCAGCATTCGGAAAAAATTTCAACCTATTATCCCCTTATTGAGAAAGCAGGGAAAACGGGAGAATTGCCTTTTAAATATACGGCGATGATGCTGGACAGGAAGCTTGGTCAGGAAGGCAAAGCGCAGGTTTATGGTACGCAGGTGTATATGGTGATGGTTCTTAATCCTAGAACGGGTAAAAAAGAGCCTTTTGAATATGTGATTCCTATTGAAGATGCTAAAAATGTAAATAAAAGACGGAAAGAAGCTGGTTTTGAAAGTACGGTTGAAGAGAATACTTTAAAATTTGGTTTTGCTTATAAGGAATATACCATTGAACAGATCAATAAAATTGTTAAACCATAGTGTGTAATAAAATTTTTTATCATGAATTTGAAACCTACTGTTGCCATTGAATATTGCCCTAAATGTGGCTGGATGCTTAGGGCGGCCTATATGGCGCAGGAATTATTAAGCACCTTTACCGAGGAGATTAATGGTGTGTTGCTGAAGCCCAGTGAAACGGGAGGTGCTTATATCATCACTATAAATGAAGTGGTGGTCTTTGATCGAAAGGAAGAAGGTCGTTTTCCTGAGGTTAAAGAATTAAAGCAGATCGTTCGAGATGTGGTTAGTCCGGATAAAAGTCTGGGGCATTCTGACAAGACCAGTTAGTGATTGATCGCATGATGTATAACAGTTATTTAAATTCTTCCTTAATGCTTTCCCTCAGATCGTAGAGTGACCATTGTTTGTTGATTACAGATTGTTTCTCTGTTTTTAAAAGCTGAATGAAATCCTGAACACCTAAAGGCTCATTTCCATTTCCATGAATCAGGACAATGCTTCCAGCATGTGTTTGTTGTCCTTTAGCCAGCCATGCATCGCTTCCTACAGGAATAAGACCGAATGTTAAGATTTCATCCAGGAGTTTCTGATCTGACACTAATCCCGGGAAGCGGAAGAAAACGGAGGGTAGCAATCCCTTTTGTATCATCAGTATTTCGGTTGCGAGAACCTCATACATCACACTTGTGCCTGGTTCCAGCAGAAAGTTGACTGCCAAAGGAGATTTAGGGTCGTAATGATGGTTAAAGGTATGGTTGGTCCAGGTAATGGCCAGGTCTCCGGATTTTTCCAATGCTTTGAGCCAGTCGATATCAGCAGCATGATTGATCATGAATTTGCCGGTAATGGACAGTGCGACAGGAACTGGTTTCTCGATTTTTTGAAACTCAGCGATTAAAGATGTAAAAATCACCCGGTCTAAGGCTTTATGAGAAGGGCAGAGGTCAATGGTTAGCGTAATCCCTTTTTCTTTTGGAAAGCCATGGATGATTCCGGCGTCCTGAAGTGCGATGGATTCTTGTTTTGCTGCCTGAATGGCTTTTAGATAGGGGCTGTCTTTGAGGTAAGGGGATTCCTGCCAGTTTGAAATGGGTTTTGTGCTCAGTGCTGTGGCCTTGATGATTTGTGTTTCCAGGCTTTGAGGGTCGACAGTCAGGTAGTATTTCTGACCTGATTTTTCAAATTCGCGTAAGGTCATGATCTTTTTGCCCTGATCATCTGCGGCAGCAAAATATTGCTTGTAGTTTTTGATTTCCTCCTGAGCGTATAAAGTCATCACCCAGGAAGAAATAAGGAGGATCAGGGCGAATTTCTTCATCCTCTAATTTACTTCATTTCTGCTTTAAAAGCATGAAATTCTCTATGGAGTTTTAGCAATTCTGATTTTAAAGAGGAGACCTGTTCTGTCAGGATTTTATGGTTTGTTTCCAGTGTTTTGATGTCTTTGATCAGTGTCCCTTTTTCCGGTGTGAACTTCCTGTTGCCCTTACCGGTATAAAACCATTCAAAAGACATGTTGAATACATCATGAAGTTTCTTTACAAAATCGATCGGGATGTTTAAGCGGTTGTTTTCGTATCTGCTGATCACAGAGTGATCCAGGCCAAGTTGTTTTCCGAACTCTTCCTGACCCATTTTTTCTGCTTTCCTGAACACTTTTAATCTTTCCGCTTCTTCCGTTGTTTCTTTTAGTTCTGCCATTTGTTGCTTTACCTCTTTTGTAATACGTTCACAATATTGAACATTTGTCTGACATCATCCAGGTGAATGTCGAAATCCGGATACCGGTCTTTATCTGGATTGAGGGAATGGCAGGTGATCACGCCAGTGTCTGTATCGTGGTGGGTGATCCTCTTCGCGATAATGCCGTGTTTTTTGTGGACGATGATGTAATCTTTGAACCTGTGGGTGTGAAATTTACTGGTCCATAAATGCTGTTGGATTTCCCTTCCGGTTGCAATACTTCCGTCGCTGATGCTTTCCTTGGTATTGTCGTCCATACTGTCTCCTACAATTTCAAAAGCCCTGTACTGGCCTTTATGATGTTTATCCACGATAATCGTATGCTTTGGTAATTCTTCTAAATATTCCGGATCTCTGTAGCCTGGTAAATACCCGGCATATGCATATTCATTAACTAATGGTACAACCATTATGTACTTTCCTTCTCCTAAGTCTATAAAAGGAGAATCTCCTACTTCCAGTGGATAGTGGATTTCACCTAATGAGGTACTGTTTGCTTTTTGGGTTACTGCTGATTCAGGCAGCATTTCTCCCTCGCCTTCTTCATACCACTTCCTGGAAACACCAAGGTGATCTTCTAATTTCTGTCCCATTGTTTTGGGTGCCTTTTCACTTTTCAAAATTTCCGAGACGTAAGACTTGGACATATTAATTGCTTTTCCAAACTCTGTGTCGTTCTTAAATTTAAAGAAACTGTAGATCTCTTTAAGTCTCTGGAATTTTTGTGAATTTTTTTCTTCCTGATTCACAATACGTTATAATTTTAATGTCCCCTTTTACGAATACTTGATTATAATAGTTCGTAAATACGAACTATATTTGTTCTATATAGTTCAGCAAATATATATTTTAAGAATCATATTCCAAATTAATACTAAATATTTAATAATTGGAACACACCTGATTAAATAAGCTGAGTTGAATTGTATAAGAGTTGGTTGGCTCTTTTTGTATTGATTATTAGTTGATTATAATTTTATGAGCATGGAAGAAAGGAAAACAGTAAAGGCGTTACGTCAAAGAATTAAGGTTCTGGAGAAAATGCTTTTGGAAGAAGTTCTTAAAAATGACCTTATGAACGAAAAGTTAGGTTTAACGAATATTAAGGTTAAACCATGTCCGGTTGTTTAAGGAGAAGAGGTCAAATGAAAGAGACACGTAATCATATTGATATTCCAATTGCGCAGCTGCTGGGCTGTACCGATGCCGCCTTTCGATATTTGGAGGAGTGGTTTCTGAAGTACGCGATCGGCTCCGGTTGCGGAAAGAAAGAGGAGAATTGTGGTTGGGCGCTTTGGGTTGCCAGGGATTTTGTCCCTTCAAAGGTTGCCCCGGACATGAATTTCCAAAAGATATATATTAAAAATTTTACGCTATAAATTAATAACCTGTGGCAAGAATAAGAACTGTTAAACCCGCTTTTTTAAGACATGAGAAATTACAGGACCTGGAGCATGAAAATCCAGGACAGTACATTATGATCGTGTTTATGGGCTTGTGGATGCTGGCAGACAGCAAGGGCAGGTTTGAGTATAAACCCCGGGGACGGCCATCGACCTGGATCCGGATCGAAACTTATTAAGAGAAACTGCAAAGACCGCACGTTTTGCGAGGCCGGAATATAAACCAATGATTGATATCTTCTATAAACATGGATTCATTTCATTGGGTAGAGAGAAAAATTATGATTGGATGCATTTTGAAATTGGAAGATAATGGAAGAGGAGATAGAAACAAAACAAGATATGATCGACAGGAAGGCAGCCTGGTTAGAAAGGATGTTTGACCGGCTATTTATCGCAGTTCAGCAAAACCCTTTTGCTACGATGCTGATCCTCTCTGTGGGGCTTAATTTCTGGCAATATAATGTCATTAATGAAATGAACAGGTTAAGAATCCAGGACATCACCATGCTGAATGAAAAGATCAACATCGCGGTAGCGAAAGGTGTGGAGAGAGAGCTTCCAAAACAATTAGCCCCATATAAGGAACAACAGGATAGCAATAGCAAGAGATTGGATACCTCTCTAATCAATTTAAATGGAACAGTTGAATCAGTTAAACAATATTTTAATAAAAATAAATGAGAATACTATTTATAATCACTGTATTTATGTTGATGGTATCTGGAGCTTCATCGAACAGACTGGGAAACCAAAAAATCTTTAAAGCATCACATCCTCACCCGATTCATCTAAAATTGGATAGTATCAATAAGATAGTCCTGGAATTGGAAATCCTGGTAAAGGACCTCTAAACAACATCTAAAAAAGAAATCAATTCCTGTAAAACAACAAGGATAGAGCTGAAGGTAGGGGAGGCTATTTCGGGTCTAAAAGGAATCGTTATGCATTAAATTTCTGAAAATCAATTCAAATATAAAACAACAAAAAATGAACAATCAAGTAACAGCGACAGGGCGGACAGTTAGTGTTATTGTCGGTGGACAGGTCATCACTTACAACGAGGTTGTGGACACGGTAAATTTTGTATCTCTTCTGCCTGGAGTAGGTGCATAATAAAAATCAGTAAGAAGCCAGTTGTAAAACTTCAGCAGCTGGCTTCTCTTTAAGTATAAATCAGGTCGAAATGACCAAAGAAAAATAGCTATGAATAATTGGTGTTTAAAATGTCTTCCACTGCTCGTAATGATAGTTATTCTCTCCGGATGTGGTATGTTCCGTAAAGTGTTTAAAACTAATGAATATGCTGAACAGGAAATCAGCTCATTAGAAAAAAAGAAAATGAAGGAATGGACTATAGACAGGTCTACCCTGACTATTCGGGAGCAATCGGATACGGTAGTGGTCACTCCTGAAAAAATAATTAAACAAGACACTTACCTTAATCTCGATAGTCTGGTAAATGGCTTGACAGTTATTTAAAATGATTTTCTTGATGTGAGCCTGGTTTTTCAGCCAAAAACGGGTATGCTTTCTGCATCGGCGATTTTGAAACCCCGGCTTATTCCTGTTAAATTTAATAAGGAAACAATCTTGCAAAATGAGGTCAGCAGACAGACGACACAATCCAGTTCTGTCAAAGAAAGTTCAAAGGTAGAGCAGTCGAAATCCATAGTCGAAAAAAGTCTCGGCAGTTTCTGGTTGTATATATTTGGATCAGGAATACTTATTCTGATCAGCTTTTCTCTGTTTTATTGGTTAAAGAAGCGTTATCTGTAGTAGCATCGCATTTTTGAAATGAATTTCGGAACTTATCCCCGTAATAAATTATCTTAGGTTGATAAATACATCAATTATGAAAAGAATTGTCCTGACCCTTGTTTTCTTAAATAGTCTACTCGCATTTGCTCAAACTGACATAGCTCTTAAAGATTCTTTGGCCAAAATGGTCATTTGGGACCAGAAGGTGGCGGGATTTCAGCCTGAACATAAAATCGATGATCCTAAAAGGAAGCAATTTCAGGATAGTGTATTTACCTCGCATTATGGCCGGCTTCAAAAGATCCTCTCAGATCAGGGATATCCTGGATTTGATCTGGTAGGAAAACAAGGTTCCAGAGATTTCTGGTTATTGGTTCAGCATTTGGATAAATGGCCGGATTTTCAGCAGAAAGTATTGGATGAGATGAAAAAGCAGGTGTTAAAGAAAAATGCTTCCAGTGGGGACTACGCTTATCTTACGGATCGGGTAAGGCTCAATACCAGTCGCAACCAATTGTATGGGACACAGGTCTCGTATAACACAGACAGTTGTCAGGCGTTTCCTCGTCCAACAGAAAATCTGGAGTCCTTAAATAAGCGTAGAAAGGAAGTTGGGTTGGATAGTATAGAAGAATACTTAAACAAAATGAGCGAGCTTCATTTTCGAATGAATAAGGATAATTATGAAAATAGAGGAATTAAAGGGCCTAAATTATATGTGCTGGAAAACAAAAAGACATCGTTAATCAAACGCTAAGCAGAACAAACAGATAGCCACATCGGTTACCTGTTTGTTTATTCAGCAAAGTTTTGACAACAACTTCTTGATATCAGCTGTATCGAAGAAAGGCAGTTTTATCCCGTTCAGGATGCTGATTGATCATGAAGTGGTAAAATGGTACCTGGTGGAAGAGCTGCTTCGCGGTTGTAGACCATAATATTGGCGACTTTAAGTGCAACGTCAGGACCGTTGTATTGTTCTACAACATACAGCGCACCGTCGATACCAGAAGTGATTCCACCGGTTGTGATGAAATTATCATCGTGCACATAACGGACGTTTTTTATCATGTCGATACCTTTGTAATGAGATTCAACATAGTCTATGGCGAGGTAGTGTGTGGTGGCTTTTCTCCCTGCAAGTAAGCCTGTTTCAGCAAGCGTATATAATCCAACGCAAACCGAAAGAATAAGCTTGCCTTTTCCAGCCATTTGCCTAACATATTCCACCACCTCTGGTTTTGCAGGGATGGAAGTGGAATCTGCGTCATTGCCAATTCGGCCAGGGATCACAATCAGCTCGGGATCCGGACAGGTTTCAAAAGTATATTGAGGAATTATTGTGACAACGCCTCCTTCACTGATAATCGGAACAGGCGTTGCTGCTACTGTATATACGTTATAGAAAGGTGCTACGTTGAAGCGGTTGGCATGAAGAAAAACATCTAAAGGACCGTTCATGTCGACGAGCTCAACACCATTAAAAACAAGTACTGCTATATTCATTTTTTGAGAGGTTATGTGATTTTAGAGTTATGACTCAATTTACATTAAATATCCGAAGTTCCGGTAAGTAAAGTTACATGGCTTTAAAATCAGATAACTCAATGGTTCCTGTTTAGGAAAAATTCTACCAGGAATACGATCGCCATTTCCATAGATGAATATTTAGATCGTAAAATATAGATGTTTGTTTGATTATAAAGTACACTGACGATATTCTCATATAAATTAATAAATTACGTCAAAAAAACCAAACGAATGAAAAATCTATTTACGTCACTCTCTATTTGCTCGATGGCATTATTCCTTTCTTCCTGTGATCGTGCGCAGTCTAATGTACAAACATTATACACTAGTAATTGCGGTGTGAGCTGGGAACTGATAAAAGCAGGAGAAACGGTGCCCAAAGGCGTGGGAATGTGTTCTTATAAAATTACAGTCCCTGATTATCCTATGCAGGGTGAAAGCGTTTTTAAAAGCGCTTTTAAAAATCGTGTGATGGCAAAAATTGAAGTTACCTACGATTATTCCATCACGGATGCAAGGCTATATATCGGAGAGGCCAAGTACCTGGGGAAAATGAATAGCGACAGCGATAGTGAGGTAAACAGTTCTAAAGCCTATGAAACTGCTGAAAATTCTGTAATTGATAAAAGGATAAAAGAAATTGCCAGAGATCTGTTATTGAACGAGGATATCGTTGATTTTAACCAGAATGAGTTTGAAGCGGAGTTGCTTAAAAATGTAAATAATCTGCTGAAAACAAAAGGAGTGACTTTAAACTTCCTTTCATTCGTTCCTATTCCTGAAGAGCAGACCAGGCAGGCGATTGACGTAGTGACCGCAATGAAGATTTATGAATCAAAAGGGTTAACTGAAATTGGTAAAGCTGTTTCATCCGCCAGAGCAGGGGCAACGAAAGTTGAGGTTAAGGTGGTAAAAGATGAACAGGTGGTGAAAGAAGATTAATAAAGCAGGAAAATAATTTAAAACAGAAACGGCTAAGATCTTAGCCGTTTCTGTTTGTAATGTTTGGGGCCGATTACCATCCCGGATTTTGTACAAGACCTGGAGCTCTTTGTAACTCGCCCTGCATGATTGGGAACAAATAATGCTTCGGGGTTTGAAACACCCGGTCTTCCACAAAGAAGCGTTCCATGCTGTATTTAATACCATCGATTACAATCTTTCCATTTGGGTTCACTACTGGCCTCATGCCATTGATCATATGCTGAGATTTAGGATATGGCCTTGGATTTTGTGACCAATATTTTTGTGAACGCTCCGTACCGGTTGATCCGCTGCTGTTCCATTCCTGTTCTCTTGCCAGTTCTGTTGAATTGCTGGGTTCCAGGTACAAACGGGAATCAAATGCCCTTTTATTCTCATAGAAAAACTCAACCCGACGCTCCCTTTTAATATACTCGCGCATAACCGATTGGTTGGAAGCTGCTTCAGGAGGCATAGGTGCCATAAAAGATCTTGCCCTTACTGTATTGATGAGGTCATAAATTTCTGAGGTGGGTCCGGATGTTTCATTGACCGCTTCTGCATAAATGTAAATGAATTCTGGTAACCTCCAAACAGCAGGAGCGGTAATACTCACACCTCCGTCTCTGTTCCATGCTTCCTGTAGAAATTTACGAAGATAGTATCCTGTTCTGGTGGCGTTGGAAGCATTGATCTTGTCACTTCCGGTAGCTGTAGTTAATGTGGAAGGTTGGTTACTGCCATTTCTAAAAGGTGCACCATGGTAAATAATATCGCGATAAAAACGAGGGTCCCTTTTTACCGAGCGGTAAGGATTAGCATCATCATAGCCATCAGTGATGGCGCGGCTGGAGTAAATAGGGTAACCAAATCCATTAGGTGAAATGTACTCATATTCATCTACCTGTTCCTGTACCGGCTGTTGACGGGCACCACCACCACGACTAGGTGGGTATACATCTCCAAACCATCCTTCTCCTTTTGATTTTGTTACAAACCAAACGGCTTCGTTCTGAAAAGCATCCATATCATAAAACATCTGCCACAATCTGGTGTAGACCGTAGCGCCATTATAATCTTTATTGCCGCTATCGTTAAAGTCTTTATTGGTATATCTGTTATATAACCTGTAGCGCAGTCCCCCGGCTTCAGTTTTGAAGTCCAGCACAGCTTTAGCTGCATCCCTGGCAGCCTCCCAACGGGCGGCTTTGTATGTATATTCTCCTTCAAATTTCCGGTTGCCGGTATATCCGTTAGCTTTTGCTCCATTCCAAAGCGGAGTGGCTGCGGTCCACCTTGCCACTGCAATTAAGCCCAGACAGGCCCCTTTGTCTACACGGGCAAAATTCTGACCGTCCTGAGATGCCGGTAAGCGATTGTAGGCTTCTGTAGCATCCTTAACTATTTTTTCTGCCATGGTATGAACGGACTCCGGTTTAAAATCCAGCTCATTACTGGTTTGAACGGCGCGCTCTACGTAAGGCGCTTCTCCATAAATCCGAAGCACTAAATAGTGCAGGTAAGCACGCAAGAAATAAGTCTCCCCAATCCGTTTCTCTAAATCACCGGGCTGTATTGGATTATCGGGTGTTTTATTGGCTGCAACGCCTGAAAGAATGATGTTGGCTTTCCGGATGCCGCTGTATAAGTCATCCCAAAACTGACCATTGTCCCCGGGGAGCCCATTTGGGGTCCAATCGCCTGTGTTATAGCTATTGGTAATACCACCTTCAACGGTTGTTCCTTCGGCTTCATCAGTGATGGCTGCGGAAGAAAAGTGGTAAAACCAGGCTAAGGGTACATTAGCCCCCTTAGATTTAGAATAGAGATCTGTAACCAGCTGGTTCACTCTTTCATAGCGTGCAAAGGTTTCTTTTTCTGTAGTTAGATCATCAGGCAGCTTATCCAGATATTTTTTACAGGAAAGCAGCGCCATCATTAAAACTAAAAAACTTAAGGTAATTTTTATATTTTTCATCAGTATATAATTGTTTTTTAGCGATCATCAGCATATTATTCATTGATATCTATTGTTTTCAATGGTATTCATGAGCTCGCAAGCGAGGTTCATTGCTGTTTGTAAGCGGTATGCTGATGATGGTTTTATGTGATTAATTCTTTATATAATAGCGTTAAAGGGTAATGTCTATACCGAAATTATAAACCTTCAATACCGGGTACCAATAGCCACCGGCATCTCCGATTTCCGGATCTACATCAGCCCTGTCTAATCCATCCCATGTAAAGAGGTTTTGGCCTTGTGCATAAATGCGGACATTGGCAAGGCCAATTTTACGCATCAGACTTTTTGAGAAAGTATAGCCAACTTCCATATTCTTCATCCGTAAGTATTTGGCATCATAAAGAAATAAGCTATTGTTCGGATTTTTATTGTTGCTGTTCTGTCCGATATGCAAAGCTGGATACTTAGCTGTAGCGGCTGTTTCTGGTGTCCATCTATTGAGGTGCATAGGCTTTACTGATCCGGTTTTATCCTGATCAAACTGTGGGAAATCCCATGTCGCCGCATCTCTTAGCATAACGGAAGTATTGAGGGCACCCTGAAGCAATATGCTGAAATCAAATCCTCTATATTGTAAAGAGATGGGTAATCCGAACTGGATTTCCGGACTTCTGGGGTTACCAACAATCATCCGGTCTCCTAAATCATCTATTTTGCCGTCGCCATTTAAGTCCTTATAAACTACATCACCAGGACCGACTTTGCCCCAGGGTTGGAACTGGCTTTTATTTAACCGGTCTGCCTCAGCCTGGTCTGCTACAAAATGATCGAAAACATAGACGAAGTTCTCGTATAAGCGGTGACCAGTGCCCTGACGCCAGGGATGCGCTCTCGGTACTTCATTCTGGAATACAATTTTGTTTCTCGCAAAGGTGAAGTTTGGTTTCAGGGTATACCTGAAATCTTTTCCGATCTGGTCAGACCAGTTGACTTCAAATTCGAGACCACGATTGGTGACGATCCCGGAGTTGATGAATGGGGTAGAAGTTCCGGTTACCGCGGGGAAACCTAGTCTGTCGTTCCCACTTAATGAAGTTAGGATATCATAACGGTATTCATGAAAATAATCAACGGTAACATTTAAGCGTTGTTTTAGAAAGGTAGCGTCTAAACCAATGTTTGTTTTTCTGGCCTTTTCCCAGGTCAGGTTCACGTTGGCTAAAGTTCCTTCACTGATTCCACCTGGGTTCACGTTGAAATTCTGGATCCCGAAGTCGTATCCACTGCCTCCGCCATAGGTTTGAAGATAAGCAAAACGTTTATTGTCCGTAAGCCTGTCGCTGCCTACCAGACCATAAGACCCTCTGATCTTTAATTGATCCAGCCAGGAGGCTGTTCCTTTCATAAATTCTTCTCTTGAAATTACCCAGCCAATAGAGCCTGCGGGGAAGAAACCATAACGTTTATCTTTGGCGAAATTTTCCGAACCATTATAACCAAAATTGAATGAAGCTAGATATTTTCGGTTGAGATTATAGTTAAACTGACCTGTCATTCCCTGATATCGGTAATCGACCCCGGCCTTATCCCCACTATAGGCACCCTGACTGGAACGGTTGAATAAAAGCATTCCTGCAACTTCGTGTACCTTATTAAAGCTGCGTTCGTAGTTTAGTTTTAACTGATAATAGGTTCGGTTGGATGGGTCATGCTTTTCGAACTTGTTACCCAGGGTTTGATCAATACTGTATTTGTTGCCGGTTTTATAAGCGCCATCATAAAAACCAGGCGACATATACACATCAGATCCTCCGGTAGGAACAAAAGTAGCGTAACCAGGATATTCGCGGTAACCTTCCGTGTAGTGGTCTACCCTGCGGTTTATCCATTGGTCTGATGTTGCATCATAGGAGAGGGAACCGTCTATGGATAATCCGCTGGTGATGAGATCCAGGTCATAACGGAGGGAGAAAGTACCATTTAAATTGGTTACTTTCTGACTAAGATATCCGGAGCGGGTGAGTTCCCCCAAAACATTGTACCGGTAGATCTGATCTCCAAATAACATCCCACCTGGATTATCTATGAGATAAGCGGAGTTGGCTTTATTCGCATTAGGTGCCACCGTAATAGGTAAATAAGGCGGTTGGGTAGTGGCAAGGGTTGCTAACCGGCTTGCGGTAGTTGCAGGCGCTGTCCGGTCTGTAATGCGGGCACCCAGGTCTAATCTTGCTGATAGTTTGTCAGTGACGTCTACATCAATATTTGAACGAAAATTGTATCGCTTAAACTTGGAGGTTACGCCGTAATTAGAAAGATCTACATGTTTATAGTTTGGTCCCTGACCAAAATAACCACCCAAAATGTAATACCTGGCTTTATCGTTCCCGCCTCTGATCGATAAGTTATATTCCTGCTGTAATCCTCTGCCAAAAATATATTTAAAATAGTCATGATTATAGCCAAGGCCATCTGAGTTATCGCCCTTAGCCCTTCTAAACTTATCTATAGCCTCGGGAGTAAACAAATTCAATTTAGCAATATCAGCGGGGCTTAACCCATCACGAACAGCATCATTAATTTTTGCTTCGTTGTTCAGCACGGCATAATCTGCTGATCCGAGCATTTTTGGTAATTTCGTTGGGGTATTAATTCCTTGCGACATTCTGAAATTAAGCGTAGCTCTTTCAGAGGCCTGTCCTCTTTTTGTTTTAATAACGATCACACCATTGGCACCACGAATCCCATAAGGAGCAGTAGCCGCCGCATCTTTCAGAATCGTAAAAGTTTCTATTTCTTCTGCAGATAAGTAAGACATATCACGCTCTACTCCATCGACAATAATAATGGGCGATTGGTCTCCATAAGTAGATTTTCCCCTAATAAAGATCTCAGATTTATCCACTCCGGGCTCACCACCGCTATATTGGTTAGCGATTAGCCCAGGCAAACGTCCTGCAAGTACATTATTGATATTTGCAGAAGGGCTCTGTAGCAGGTCTTTGGTCGTTATCGTAGAAACCGCCCCGGTAACGGATTCTTTTCTTTGAGTAGTATACCCAACTACGGTCACTTCTTCTAAAGCTTTAGCATCTTCAACTAAAAAAACTTCAATTGTGGATCTGCCATTCAGTTCTATCTGTTGTGGCTGATAACCAAGGTAGGTCACAATGATCACAGCGTCCGCATAAGGAGCCTGGATGGTAAAGTATCCGTTTACATCCGTTCTGGCAGTTATTTTAGTTCCTTTAACCACCAAATTTGCCCCGGGAATAGGTTGTTTGGTACGGCCATCTATCACTTTTCCTGTTACCTGAGCCCGTTTTTCTTTCCCGTTATCCGGGTTAAAGGTGGTTGTTTTTTTCTTGATCAGAACCGTTTTCTCCTGGATCTCAAAATCTAAAGACAGTGGCTTTAAAAAAGAACGGAGTGCGTCGTTCAGCGGAATATGATTCGCCTCGACAGAAACAAGTGCGGAAACATCGGATGCCATGTATATAAAGTCATAACCTGTCTGCTTTTTTAGTGATTTGAATGCCTCTTTGAGCGACATCTTTTTATTAAGAGAGACGGTTTGGGCCTTTACACTTGCATTGACCTGAAACAACGACACTAACATGATGATGGTGATGATTTTCAAGGTCATCATAATTTTTAACAGCTTATTCAAGCTTTTATTTTTTTTAAACCTGTAGAAGTGCATATTTGGTTAGAATAGGTTTTGGGTTAAAATTGGTTAGTTTGTTTAATGATTTTTCATAGCTGATTGCATGGCACGTTCCGGCCAGTGAGCTTGTTTTTAGTGGCTTATATCAATACTTTTATCCTCCTTCCTTCAACAATGAAATGGATGCCGCTCAAACTCTCCAGGTGTTTAAGCAGGGCTGATAATCCTTTTGTACGGGTGTAAGTACCTCCGAATTTTCGGTTATCGTACCGGTTTCCCTGGTAGTAAACATCCACATCATACCACCTGGAGATGTTTTTCATAATTGCTTCAATATTTTTATTCTCAAAAGAAAATTCGTTATTGAGCCAGGCCGTATATTCATCAGTATCAACCGCATTTACGGCTATCTTTTTTTCGGCAACAGATGCCTGCTGACCTGGCCTTAAGGTCACCTCATTGCCATATCCGGATACGTGTAGTCCACCGGTAACCAGGGTGGTTTTTACGCCTTGCTCATCAGGGTAAGCCGAAATGTTAAAACTGGTTCCCGTAACGGTATTTTTAATAGCGCCAACTTTGACGATGAAAGGCTTTTCTTTGTTCCTGGCGACCTGAAAAAATACTTCTCCGGTAACGGAAACTTCCCTGGTATTTCCCTGAAAAATTCCTGGATAAGTGAGGGAAGAGGCCGCATTTAACCGTACCTCTGTGCCATCTGATAGCAAGATCTTGTATTGTCCGCCCCTGGGTGTTTCAATAGTATAAGACGTATTGTCGGATTGTTCAGGTTCTTTGTTCTTCAGGATAGGATCAGTTAGCCTGGTATTGTCCTTATAGAATATTTCCCCATTTTTAATTTGAACGCCTTCTTTATTATGACTGAGCTGAATGATTTCATGACTGCCTGCAATTTTCAGCACAGCGTGGTTACTGCCTGGTGCAATATCTTTGAAGGCCAGAGTTGAAAGAGAAGGCTGATCTTTTGCGTAAAACTGACTTCTGAATACATATCCTATGGTTAATACCGTCAGTAAAATTGCTGCTATTGAAATCCAGTGAAATGCGCTGGATGGACGTTTTACTTCTTCTTTTCTTCCAAACAATTCCAGCAATGCTTTGTCTGTTTGGGCAAAAGCGCGCAGGGCGTGAGGAGAATTTTCATCTGTTGATGGAGCGGATGTCTTTTCAAGCTCTTCAAGGATCAATTGTTTGAACTGTTCCTTGTTTTCATGAAGATTAAAATGATGCAATATGGTGATGATCTCCTCTGGAGCGCAATTCCCTTGAGTATATTTATTAAATAGAATAGTTAATTCCTGTTTTTCCAAAATCGATATTTACACTAATACGCTTTGGAAAAAAAATCAAACTATTGCAATCGTATTTTTTTTAAAAATAGTTGGGAATCAACTTCGGCTCCAAACACATATGGCAAGAACCATTAAACGAAGATAATTGGATTGCTCTAGGAAAATTTTAAGCAGCTTATTGGCTTTAGTAATGTGGTTGTTTACTGTGGCTTTAGAAATGCCCATCAGACTGGCCGTTTCTTCATAACCCCTGCCTTCTATTTTACAATAAATATATGCCTGGCGACATTGTTTAGGCAGTTGAGAAAGCAACAGCTCTATTAATGCCTTGGAATCCTGATCCGCTATTGCGTCATCTATTGGCGTATAATCCGGTTCGACTGCAGCAGCTACGATGAGTTTAGCTTCCAGTTTTTTGTCGCGGGCAACAGTGCGAAAAAAATCATAGACCATGTTTTGGGCAATGCGATAAACGTATGCCTTAAAGGGGAGCTGGGGGTCTATATCTGCCCGTTTTCGCCAAATTTTTATGAATAGGTCCTGCAGAAGATCGGCAGATTGATCTTCCATTTTAACCATTTTATAGATGCTGTTGTATAAACTGCTTCTGTATAGATGGTACAGTATATCAAATGATTTTTCATCTCCTTGTTTTAAAGAAATCAGTAGATCTTTTTCACTTTTTTTATTTAAGATAATCATATATGAAGCCTGTTTTTCATTCCCGACGTTTCGATTGCAATTTAATTTAAAATTGATTAAACGTTTTAATTAATTGGAATCGATGGATGTCTCCTTAAAACAGGCTTTCGAACCCTTGTCCAGACTTCGTGTCATTTAGATCATTACGAAGCCCCCCCGGTAATGAAGGGCTTCGTGATATATGTTTAGTCGTTATTGATTAATTCTTCGTCAAAGAGTTCAAAAAACAGATTCTGTAATTTATGAACGTGTTGCAGGGTTTTAAAATCTCCCGTATCATCGTTTGCGGGTACTTGCTTATAGCAATCATAATACTCATCTTCTTCCACATGAAATAGGAAGAAATTGAAATCTTCGTGCTGAAAGTACCCACCGCCATTGTCTTTAAAACCTAGCTTATTCACCAGCCAATCTGAGTTCAATGGAATAGGAGTAACCTGTTCATGACTGCATGCTAACAGTTCAAGCTGAGCTTTGTAAGCTATCTTTTTGTCTGGCAGGATACCAAGTACTTCGCAAGGGCTGGAGATGTCATTTAAGGTCTCTCCATCTGTAAAGACATAATTGCCAATTCTTAATTCATTTACATTCATATCTTTTTATAATTAATAAAATAAAACCACCGGATCTGCCTTAAAACAACAACAGGCCGGCAAGTTTATGTCTTGCCGACCTGTTTTGTGGAGCCGAAGGGGTTCGAACCCTTGTCCAGTTGTGTGATAAGTTATGCCTTCTACATGCTTGTTTTCCATTCAATTGTCGGGAGCAGACGGGCCGGAAACCTACCTTGTCTTTTTCCTTAGGTACTTTATCTCGCTACTGTATCATACCCTACAGTGGCCAGCTTTGTTATTTCGATGCCCCGGATTCTAACCTAACAATGCAGCAGTCAGAGGGACAAAAGCTAAGCTAATTCTAAATTAGGCAGCTAAGGCGTAGTTATTTTCGCCAATTATAGTGTGAACGTTCTCTTTTAAGTGCTCTCCGTACAACGCACTGCATGCTAACATACGTAGCGCCACCCTGTCAAATCCAAAACGGCCCCATTTGTTAGAACTACAAACTTACAAAAAATTATGCGATTGTTCTACCTGGATATTGATTTAATGCGATTTCCAGACAATCCATCGACTTATTCAAGTCATCAGTATTCAATACATAAGCCATTCTTACTTCATTTTTTCCTGAACCAGCGGTAGAATAGAATCCTGTAGCAGGAGCCATCATTACCGTTTGTCCCTCATGCTCAAAGCTTTCCAGCATCCACTGACAAAATACATCAGCATCATCAATCGGAAGTTTAGCCACTACATAAAATGCACCACCCGGATTCGGACAGAAAACACCTTCAATTGCATTTAATCTTTTAACAATCGTATCTCTGCGAAGGGTATATTCCTTGTTTACCGCTTCAAAATAACTATCCGGAGTATCTACAGCTGCGGTACCGGCAATTTGTTCCACCATACCAGGGCTAAGTCTTGCCTGAGCAAACTTTAATCCTGATTTGATTACTTCCTTGTTTTTCGTGATCAGGCAACCCAATCTTGCACCACAAGCACTGTATCTTTTTGAAACGGTATCCATAATCACCACATTCTCGTCAATTCCGTCCAAATGCATTGGAGAGATGAATTCCTTTCCATCATAGCAGAATTCACGGTAAGCCTCATCAGAGAATAAGAATAAGTCATATTTCAGACACAATTCTTTCAGTGCTTCTAGTTCTTCTTTAGAGTATAAATAACCGGTAGGATTATTCGGGTTACAGATAATGATCGCTTTGGTACGTTCCGTGATCAGTTTTTCAAACTCAGCAATAGCAGGGAGTGCAAAACCATTCTCAATATAAGATAAGATCGGTTTTACAACCACATTACTCATACAGGCAAAACCATTGTAATTCGCATAAAAAGGCTCTGGAATGATGATTTCATCACCTTCATTTACACAGGTTTGCATGGCGATGGTGATTGCTTCAGATCCACCAACAGTCACTAAGATATCTTCAGGGGTGATGTTATAACCCAGTTTATTGTAATATTCGGCTAATTTGGTTCTATAAGATAATGTTCCTTCGGACGGAGTATATGCCCAAACATTAAAATCAATATTTTTGATGGCATTCAACATGCCTTCTGGTGTAGCAATATCGGGCTGACCAATATTCAAGTGATAAACCTTTTTACCCTCCTTTTTTGCTTGATCAGCATAAGGAGTAAGTTTTCTAATCGGCGAGGCGGGCATTTGTAACCCTTTTTCTGAAATGTTAGGCATGGCACAAAAATAAAAAACCTCGTTGATTAACGAGGTTTTAATAAAAAATATCTTTAAAAATGTTACTTGGTACTGGCAGCTACGGTTTCTCCTTTGATGTACAACACTTTAGTTGTTGTTTTTGCATTGGAAGTAATGGTAATACTTTTGCTGAATGGCATTGCTGCACCAGTTGGGTTGTAAGTTACTTTAATCACACCTGATTCTCCTTTTTTAACAGGAGTTTGTGTGTATTCCGGTACAGTACATCCACAAGTAGTTTCTACTTTGGTAAGAATTAATGGTTGATCTCCAACATTGGTGAACTTAAATTCAACCGTTGCAGCTTTGTTCAATGGGATTTTACCAAAATCGTGAAGCTCTTTATCAAATTTGAACTCTGCAGGTTTTGTTTGAGCGTTAGTTGCAACACTTACTCCTAAAATTAATGTAAATAATAGTAATAACTTTTTCATGATTATGGTGTTTTAAAACAAATTTAATCTTTTGATTCATAAATCAAAAAGTATTCCAATATATAAATTACCCGACAGCCATAAGTCATACTTTAGATTTTATGTATCTTTGTCACCTAACTAATATTGCTTATGATGCCGGATATAAAACCTACTACCAATCCCATTGATGCTTCAGAGTTAAGTTTTGAGGATTTCAAAACCATTGTGGTAAACGATTATAAAATAGCTTTTGAGAGTAGACAAGCCAGTTTATTAGGTCGTAAGGAGGTTTTAACAGGTAAGGCTAAGTTTGGTATTTTTGGTGATGGTAAGGAAGTTCCTCAGATCGCCATGGCCAAAGCTTTTAAGAATGGAGATTGGCGCTCGGGATATTACAGAGATCAGACATTTGCATTTGCAACAGGCATTTGCACCATCAAAGAATTTTTTGCCCAACTATATGCCAACCCTAGCGTTGAAGCTGAACCTGCATCTGCAGGCAGACAGATGAATTGTCATTTTGCTACCCGTTCCATTAATGAAGACGGCAGCTGGAAGGATCTTACCGCGATGAAAAACTGTTCATCCGATATTGCGCCTACAGGTGGACAAATGGCGAGGTTAGTCGGACTGGCATATGCTTCGAAATTATTCAGACAGAATCCGGAACTGGAATACTTAAAAAACTTCTCTGTAGAAGGAAATGAAGTAGCTTTTGGAACAATCGGTAACGCTTCTACTTCAGAAGGCGTATTTTTTGAAGCCATCAATGCTGCTGGTGTATTACAGATTCCTATGGCAATTTCTATCTGGGATGATGCTTATGGAATTTCAGTTCCTGCAAAATATCAGACCACAAAGGAGGACATCTCGGAAATCCTGAAAGGCTTCCAAAGAGATGAAAATGCTGCGGGATATGAAATATATAAAGTAAGAGGCTGGGACTATCCGGCTTTATGCGAGACTTATCAGAAAGCCATTGATGTCTGCAGAACAGAACATGTTCCTGTAATGATTCACGTAACTGAAGTTACGCAGCCGCAAGGGCATTCTACTTCAGGTTCACATGAACGTTATAAAGATAAAGACCGTTTAGACTGGGAGAAAGAGTACGATTGTATCGTTCAGATGCGTAAATGGATGATCGAATCTGCCATTATTCCTGAAGAAGAATTAGCTGCTCTGGAAGATGAGGCAAAGAAATTTGTTCGTGAAACACAAAAGGAAGCATGGAATGAGTTCCTTGCAGATATAAAAACAGAAAAAGATCAGGCAATTGAATTGATCAATACCCTTGCAAAAGGAAACCCTGCACTAACAAAAATTACTACTCAGCTGGCCAATACGCCGGATGCACAGCGTAAAGAAGTGATTTCTTCTGCAAGAAAAGCATTGCGTTTAAGCTTGCAACATCCATCTGGCGAAAGAAACGAGCTGTTGGAATGGTATAAGGAACAAAGTGGAATGAATACAGAACGTTACTCTTCGAAACTGTTTACAGATGGTAAAGAAAGCCCTTTTCTCGTAGAAGTGGTTGAGCCGGAGTACAATGAGTTGAGTAAAATGGTGGATGGTCGCGAACTATTGAATGCCTGTTTTGATGCCAATTTCGGCCGTGATCCTCGCTTGGTTGCTTTTGGTGAAGATTTAGGTGCCATTGGCGATGTAAATCAAGGTTTTGCAGGTTTGCAGGCCAAATACGGTGACCTGCGAATTACAGATACAGGAATCAGGGAAATGACCATCGTTGGTCAGGGGATCGGACTGGCCATGCGTGGCTTAAAACCAATTGCTGAAATTCAATACCTGGATTATCTCCTGTTTGCTTTAAATGTATTAAGCGATGACCTGGCAAGTTTATCTTACCGTACCAAAGCCGGACAAAAAGCACCGGTAATTATCAGGACCCGCGGACATAGATTGGAAGGGGTATGGCATTCAGGATCACCAATCGGACTAATCCTAGGTTCTTTGCGTGGATTACACATCTGTGTGCCCCGTAATATGACTCAGGCTGCGGGAATGTACAATACCTTGTTCAGATCTGATGAACCTGCTCTGGTTATCGAATGTCTGAACGGATATAGATTAAAAGAAAAACTTCCTGAAAATGTAGGAGCGTATACCGTTCCTTTAGGTAAAGCAGAAGTGATTAAAGAAGGATCAGACCTGACCATCGTTTCTTACGGATCTACGCTTAGAATAGTGGAAGAAGCCGCAGAGGAGCTGGCGCAGTTTGGCATCTCTGTGGAGATCATTGATCCGCAAACCCTGCTTCCTTTTGATACAGATCAGCTTTGTGCTAAATCTTTAAATAAAACCAATAAATTATTGGTAGTCGATGAAGATGTACCTGGTGGCGGAACAGCGTTTATCCTGCAACAGATTTTAGAAGAACAAAAAGGTTATTATAGCCTGGACGGACAACCTCAAACGCTAAGCGCCAAAGCACACCGTCCTCCTTATGGCTCTGATGGTGATTATTTCAGCAAACCATCAGTAGACGATGTAGTGGAAGTGGTTTATCAAATGATGCATGACCATAATTCAGTTAAATATCCTGCGATATTTTAATAAATATTAAAGCATAAAAAAGGTGTTCCGTTTTACAGAACACCTTTTTTATGTTTTTGATTCTCTATTAATTCAGCTGACTGCTTTTATTTCTAAGCAGTTGATCTGCCAGTACCAAAGCGGCCATTGCTTCAACAATGACTACCGCACGTGGTACCACACATGGATCATGACGGCCTTTACCTTTTATCTCTGATGCTTCTCCAGCCGCATTAATCGTTTGCTGATTGTGCATGATGGTAGCTACAGGTTTAAAGGCGACTGTAAAGTTGATTTCCATCCCATTAGAGATTCCTCCCTGGATTCCTCCGGAAAAGTTAGTCAATGTTTTAGGAGCCTCATTTCCAGGAATAAAGATGTCATTGTGTTCCGATCCCTTCATCTCACTACCACTAAATCCTGACCCATATTCAAAACCATGGACTGCATTGATGCTGAGCATGGCTTTACCCAAGTCGGCATGTAGCTTGTCAAATACCGGCTCACCGAGCCCAACGGGGCAGTTTCTGATGATACAGCTAACTTTACCACCGATGGTATCTCCATCTTTTCTGATGGCATCAATACATTCAATCATCTCCCTTGCGGTTGCAGGATCTGCACAACGGACGATATTCTCTTCCCTGATCTCCAAAAGCTGATCAACAGTTAAAGATGATTCCAGGTTAGGTGCATTGATCTTTCCTACAGCAGAAACATGTGCGAAGATTTCTATGCCATGGTGCTTTAAAAACAGTTTGGCAATAGCTCCGGCAGCTACACGGGCCGCAGTTTCTCTGGCTGAGGAACGGCCACCACCGCGATGATCACGGATGCCATATTTTGCATCATAGGTGTAATCTGCATGGGAAGGACGGTAAACATCAGTATTATGACTGTAATCTTTACTTCGCTGGTCTTCGTTCGGGATCAGCATCGCAATAGGTGTACCTGTACTTTTACCTTCAAAGGTTCCGGAAAGGATCTGAACAGTATCGCTTTCTTTCCTTTGCGTGGTGATCTTCGATTGCCCTGGTCTGCGTTTATCCAATTCCGACTGGATAAAATCCAGGTCAATTGGCAACTGTGCCGGACAACCATCTAAAATAACACCAATAGCTGCACCGTGTGATTCACCAAAAGTGCTGATGCGAAATAGTTGTCCGAATGTATTACCTGCCATTTTTTTGTTAATTTTTATAGATTAATTTAAATCACTTCAACTGTAAACCCTGCTTTTCTCAGGTCTTTCCAGAAGTCAGGATAGGATTTCTCCACTACATCCATTTCCTCCAGTACCACCTCCTTAATCAGCAGACTAAGCGGAGCAAAAGCCATCGCCATGCGGTGATCTTCATAAGTGCCGAATATAACCCTGTCCGGAAAATGAAGTCCTTCACAGTTTAGCGTGTATACCAGGTTGTCTTCGCTTAAAGTTACGCCAATTTTAGAGAGTTCATTTTGCAAAGCTTTAATCCGGTCAGTCTCCTTGATCTTTAAAGTCTCCAGTCCGGTAAAGGACAGGTTTTTCTTTAAAGCTGCCGCACATACGATAATGGTTTGTGCTAAATCCGGACAATCCTTCAGGTCTAAAATTTCATCACTGAAATCAGTTTCTGACGAGCTTAAAGTAATTCCGGTAGCGGTGGTTGCAGTTTGTACGCCAAATGCAGTCATAATTGACCTGATCCGGCTATCGCCCTGCAGACTTTTTTCCTTTAAATAGGGCAGGGAAATGGTCGCATTTTCTGCTAAGCAGGCAATGCTGTACCAGTAAGAAGCAGCACTCCAATCTGGCTCTACCAGCAATGTGGCTGCTTTGAAAGGTTGCGGTTTGATACTGATGTTGTTTCCATCCCAGGTATGACTGATTCCGGCTTCCTCTAACATGTTCAGGGTCATATTTACATAAGGAAGAGAAGTTAATTCACCTTCAATCTGTAGTGTAAGACCTTGTTCCAGCGTAGGTGCAATCATCAATAATGCAGATATATACTGGCTGCTGATGTCTCCTTTAATCTTAACAGCACCTTCGCTTTGCGCCAACGGACCGTTAATACTTAACGGAGGGAAACCCTCTTTTTCCGCATAGCTGATGTCTGCACCAATTGCCTTTAAAGCTTCGGCCAGAATCCCAATCGGACGTTGTTTCATCCGTTCTGTTCCAGTCAGCAAAAACTGTCCGGGAAGGGTGGGAAGGTAAGCCGTTAAGAAGCGCATTGCAGTACCTGCAGGGCCCACATCAACGGTTTGCTGATGTGGATCTGTGCTGGAAATCTGGTTTAAAATACGGTCAAGCGTTACAGAGTCGGCGGCAATAGACATATTTTCTACTTCTACCGAGCCTTTACTTGCTGCACTAATGATTAATGCCCTGTTGCACTCGCTTTTAGAGCCCGTAAGCGCGATCTCTGTATGGATTTCTGTGTTTCCCGTAAAAGAAACAAGTGCATGCTTACTCATTATTAAGACTTAACTTCTGTATGTGTTTCTGCTGCAATGCCTTTTTCTGCTTTGCCGGCATTCATAATTTCTGTTTGTTTACGGATAGATTCTCCGTGCACCAATTCTAAGAATTTCTCTGTAAAGTTTAAGTCTAATTTTAAAGCTTTAGCAAATGAGATTCCTTTGTTCATGATCGCGTCCCAACGATTTACCTGTAAGATCGTTACCTGGTTGTCGCGTTTAAACTCACCGATTTTACCTACGATGGCCATACGTTCTCCTAATTTCTGTAACAACTGATCATCGATTTTATCAATCTGCTTACGCAAATCAGCCAATTGATCTACAAAAGCTTCGTTTTGAGATTCCGGTTCACGTACAGTTAAACGGTCTACCAATTCGCTTAATGCAGCAGGTGTTACCTGTTGTTTGGCATCTGTCCAGGCTACTGAAGGATCAACATGTGACTCGATCATCAGACCTTGCATGTCTAAATCCAGTGCTTTCTGAGAGATGTAAGGAATCAGTTCGCGGTTACCGCAGATATGACTTGGATCATTGATGATCGGAAGGTCAGGACATAAAGTTTTCAATTGGATGGCCAGTTCCCACATTGGCTCATTACGGAAAGAGCTTTTCTCGAATGAAGAGAAACCGCGGTGAATGGCACCTAGTTTAGTAATTCCCGCACCATTGATACGCTCTAATGCACCAATCCATAACTGAAGGTCGGGATTTACAGGGTTTTTAACCAATACAGGGATGTCAACACCTTTTAAAGCGTCAGCAATTTCCTGAACGGTGAATGGGTTTACAGTTGAACGTGCACCAATCCATAAAATATCAACGCCGGCAGCCAAAGCTTCCTCTACGTGTTTCGCATTTGCAACCTCAACAGCAGTAGGCAATCCTGTTTCCGCTTTTGCTCTTTTCAACCACTCTAATCCAATGCTTCCGATACCTTCAAACTCTCCCGGACGGGTACGTGGTTTCCAGATACCAGCTCTCAATACTGATACTTTTCCGGTTGCAGCCAATAAATGTGCAGTAGTTAACAGTTGTTCTTCAGTTTCTGCACTGCATGGTCCTGAGATAATTAATGGCTCGTTGTTGATGTTAAGCCAGGTATTTAATGGCTGGATGTTCAATTGTAATTTCATTTTTTTGGGGTTTAATTTTTGTATGTTTTATGAAGGTGTTTTATTTTTTATACTTTATCATTTTTCAGGTATTCACCCATAATGTTAAAGTTTACCGTGTATTTTAAGGTCTGGCGGATGGCTTTATCGTATTGTTCCATATTGCTCCATTCCATATCTACATAGAAATAGTATTCGTTTCTTTTTCCCAGAACAGGCATACTTTGAATCTTTGTTAAATTCACATCCTGATCGGCGAAGATGTTGAGGACTTTTGACAGCGCACCTACATGATTGCCTACCTGGAAACAGATAGAGGCCTTGTTGATTTCTTTAAGATCTTCTGTTTTATCTTGTTTTAGCACGAGGAAACGGGTGTAATTCTTTTTGTTGGACTCAATTCTTCTTTCAATGATATTCAGTCCGTATAATTCTGCGGCAAGTGTATTTGCAATGGCCACTGTATCTGTTAATTGTTCTTCTTTGATGCGTTTGGCACAAGCTGCGGTATCGTTACTTTCAATCACCTGAATGTGCGGGAAATCATCGAAAAAGTCTACGCACTGGCGAATGGCAATAGGGTGGGAGGTTGCATATTTTATGTCTTCAAATTTTACCCCCGGTAAAGCCATCAGGTGCAACTGAATCGGCAGGTAAACTTCTCCTACGACTGCAAAATTGTATTCCCGGATTAAAGTATAGTTGGGCAAAAGACTGCCTGCAATAGAATTCTCAATAGCCATGATCACAAAGTCAGATTCCTTTCTCTCCAGACTGTCGCAAGTCTGTTTAAAAGAATTACATTCTATGGTTTCGATGTCTTTTCCGAAGAACTTGAAAGCGGCTTCTTCATGAAATGACGCTTTAATACCTTGAATCGCTACTCTTGTTTTTTTCTGTTTCATTTTAGCTGTTGAGTTTTCTGTGGTCTTGTAGTTTGCAGAAGGTTTTTTGTATTTCTGCAGGTTTCGGTTTTTGCATTAAACAAAAAAAGTCCCGGCTTTAGGCCGGGACTTTTTATATACATTTTTATCTTATGATTTTTGTTGCATATCAGTCCCGGCTCTTACTAAAGTAGTAAAAGTAGCCAAACCAATATGTAGTAACATTTTTCATTCGATTGTTTTTTCGTTTTCGTTTTTCCAAATGTACTAACAAAATTTAATTTGTCAATACTTTAATAAAAAAAATTATTTATTGTACGGTAGCTTTGATTCCCTGTGCAACAAAACATTAGCTACTTGTACAAATTTCAGGAACTCAATTTTATTGCTAAAATTAGCTGCTAAATCTATTGTATGTACTATTTAACCTGATTATTGTAATAGCTTAAACTCTCCAGAATGTCCTTCTCTGTTACGATACAGTTGTAATCACAAGCACCGATTTTGTTCAGTAAAGAGAACATAATTTGTCCATGTTCATTCTTTTTATCGCTTTGCATGAAGCCTAAAAGCTCTTTAAAGCTCTTACTTTTGATCTGGTAAGCTGGGTAAAGGCTCAACATATACTTCGTAATGTCTTCCAGTTCTTCCTTTGTCAGGGTGTTGTTCGTGCTCGACAAATAAGCTTCACAGATCATTCCTATAGCGATAGCTTCACCATGTGTTAAAGGAGCTTTATCATTGATCAAAGCATAGCTTTCTACTGCATGACCAATCGTATGACCGAAATTCAGGATCTTCCGGCGTCCTTTTTCCTGCGGATCTTCAGTCACGACCTCATTCTTGATCTCTACAGAACGGTGAACGGCTAAGGGGGCAATCTGTTTATAATCGGCCGTTTTTAGCTCATTATAATATGCAGCGTCTACAATCAGACCATGTTTGATCATCTCTGCAAAGCCGGATAGCAATTCTCTTTCCGGTAAAGTTTTTAGGAAAGAAGTTTCGATAAATACCGCCTGAGGGAGGGCAAAGGTGCCGACCATGTTCTTTACATTGTCTATGTCGATTCCGGTTTTACCTCCCACGGAAGCATCTACCTGGGAAAGCAGCGTGGTCGGAATATTGATGAAATCAATGCCACGTTTATAGGTTGAAGCAATAAAGCCGCCCATATCTGTGATGACCCCTCCCCCCAGATTGATCATCAGACATTTACGGTCTGCTTCAAAATCGAGTAGGGTTTTCCATATTCCAATACAGAAATCAATGTTTTTGTTTTCCTCGCCAGGATCTGTTTCAATTAGGTCAAAACCAGTAAAATCGTCCAGCATTTCCTGAAAAAAAGGAAGGCAAAATTCCGACGTATTCCGGTCTACAAAGACAAATACCTTGCTGTATTTACCATTTTCTATAAGCGCTGCTAATGGCGCAAGTGCTGATTCAAAATGAATGCTATGGCCTGAACTTTCTATTACGTTCATTAAATTACTGTTATTTTCTGTCCCATAAAATCAATTACATCGCCCACCCGCACTTTCAATCTCTTGCGATAGTCTACTTTGCCATTGTATTTTACCAGGCCGTCTTCAACAACTGTTTGTGCTTCGCCGCCACTTTGTACCAATGAGGTTGCCTTTAGCAACTGAATAAGGGGAATAAATTCACCTTCTAATTTGAATTCTATCATTATACCAGCAAATTTACAATTATTTATAAAGTGTTTTACCATGGATAGCCTTGGAATTTATACTTTTGCATGCAATTTGACTAACCACAAGAATTAAATGGAAACTTTCCCCAAAAAAACCTTGAACTTTGACAACACCGAAATCGCTTTTCGCAACCAGTCAAACTCAGAACTAAATGCAGGATACTGGCTTTTTAAAGTAATCAGCAGCAACTTCCTAACAAAAGTTGGCCCGCCAATCACTAATTTTTTTCTGAATATAGGCATGCCTATAAAATCAATCATCAAGGCAACCATTTTTAAACATTTTTGTGGAGGAGAGACCATTGCCGAATGCGAGCATACTGTTGAGCAGCTGGCAAAAGGTAATGTGGGTACTATTTTAGATTATTCTGTGGAAGGGGAAGAAGAGGAATCTGTATTCGACTTTACCTGTGAGGAGATCATCAGAACGATAGAAAGAGCTGCAGGAGATAAACGCATTCCCATTACAGTATTTAAGGTTACAGGAATAGGCCGCTTTGGATTATTGGAGAAACTGGATGCCAAACAGGAATTAACAGCAGCAGAGCAGGCGGAATTTGCGAAAGTAAAAGCCAGATGCGAAAAGATTTGCAAAAGGGCATTTGACAAAAATGTACCTATCATGGTCGATGCAGAAGAAACCTGGATTCAGGATACGATTGATGAGCTGGCAGTAGATATGATGCGCCTGTTTAATAAAGAAAGGATCATCGTTTACAATACTTACCAGATGTATCGTCATGATAAACTGGCTGATTTAAAAGCAGATCACCTGATCGCTAAGGCCTCTGGGTACATTTTAGGCGTTAAAATGGTAAGGGGAGCATATATGGAGAAAGAAAGAAAAAGAGCCGAAGAAATGGGCTATTTATCTCCGATTCAACCAACCAAAGAAGCTTCAGACATAGATTATAACGAATCTTTGAACTACTGTATGGCACATATCGATGATATTGCGATTGTATGCGGTACACACAACGAAGAGAGCTGTCGTTTATTGGCTGAATTGCTGGATAAGCATAATATTGACCATAACCATCCTCATGTTTATTTTGCCCAATTGCTGGGGATGAGCGATAACCTTAGCTTTAACTTATCTGATGCGGGGTATAACGTAGCTAAATACGTTCCTTACGGCCCGATTAAAGCAGTAATGCCATACCTTTTCAGAAGAGCGCAGGAAAACACTTCCATTGCAGGAGCGACGAGCAGAGAGCTTGGCCTGATCATGAAAGAGAAACAACGCAGAAGATTATCATAAAACGACTTAAAAAAAGAGGGCCTGCTGATGATCAGGGCCCTCTTTTTTTTGCGAAAAATACTTAGCTGTGTTTGCTAACCATGGCCTGATCTATATCAACACCAAGTCCTTTTGCAATCGCCATTCCCAGTTGAATGTCTGCTCTGAAGAAATGACACAATTGTAAATTGATAATCTGTGCTCTTTTAGGACCATTGATGCCACTCATTGCGCCCACAATATTGTTTACCAGATTGACCTTATCTTCAGAACTCAAAACCTTACGGTAAAGATCACCTGGTTGCGTATAATGATCATTGTCGCCAGGACCTGCATTCCTATCGTACCAATCGGCAACATTTGAATCCAGTTCCCAGGCCGGTTCTTTATAGCTTTCGTCAGGAATGACATCCCCGAAGCTGTTTGGGTAGTAGTTTGGATCGTCGTTTCCATTGTCATCTATACGCATCTGTCCGTCGCGATGGTAATTGTTCACCATGAAGGGGCAGCTGTTTACAGGAATCTGCTCGTAGTTTACACCCAGACGGTAACGATGAGCATCGGCGTAAGATAATATGCGCCCCTGAAGCATCTTATCGGGCGAATAGCCGATTCCATCTATAGTATTGGAAGGTGCAAATGCAGCCTGTTCTACATGGGCGAAATAATTTCTCGGTATCTGGTTTAATTCCAGGACACCTACGTCGATCAAAGGAAATTCTCCGTGAGGCCATACTTTAGTCAGGTCAAAGGGGTTCCATCTGAAGGTTTTAGACTCAGCTTCTGTCATTACCTGGATTTTTACATTCCATTTCGGGAAATCTCCACGGTCAATAGCCTCTACGAGGTCACGCTGTGAATGGTCCATGTCCTGAGTACGCATGGCATCTGCTTCCGGACCGGTAAAGTTTTTTATGCCCTGTTGCGTCTTGAAATGGAATTTTACCCATACCCGCTCATTCTCACTATTGATGAAGGAATAAGTATGACTTCCAAAACCATCCATATGACGGTAAGAAAAAGGAGTGCCACGGTCAGACATCAGAATCACCACCTGGTGTAAGCTTTCCGGATTTAAGGACCAGAAATCCCACATCATCGTTGGGCTTTTCAGGTTTGTCCTTGGATCTCTCTTCTGTGTATGAATAAAATCACTAAACTTCTTAGGGTCTTTTATAAAGAAAATAGGGGTATTGTTTCCCACAAGGTCCCAGTTGCCATCTTCTGTGTAAAATTTAAGGGCAAAACCACGTGGGTCTCTTTCAGAATCGGCACTTCCTTTTTCTCCGCCTACGGTAGAAAACCGTAGAAATGTTTTACAGGTATTGCCAATCTTACCGAAGATCTTAGCTTTTGTATATTGAGTAATATCATGAGTAACAGTGAATGTGCCGTAGGCCCCGGTACCTTTCGCATGGACTACACGTTCTGGAATTCTTTCACGATTAAAATGAGCCATTTTCTCATGAAGAATAAAGTCCTGAAGTAACAATGGGCCTCTGCTTCCTACGGATTGTGTGTTTTCATGTTCAGCATAAGGTCTGCCCGAGGCAGTTGTAAGTTTGCGCTTGTCTGTGTTATTGTTTTCCATAACGAATGATTTAAGTGTTGATGTAAAACTAGGGGTAATAGTCTTCGGGATCAAACACCAAATATCTATATCGATATAGAGCCTTTCTATGTTGAAAAATTATTTCGCTTTAAAGCTTTGATTTCCTGTGAGTAAGTCCCAGAACAAAAGGAAGTCGCTGGTCAGGCTGAAGAGAGGATACTGGAAAGTGGCGGGTTTGTTCTTCTCAAAAAAGAAATGTCCTACCCAGGCAAAACCGTATCCCAGGAATGGCGTTGCTAAAATGAAACGCCATTCATGAAACAGGATTCCTGTAAATACAGAAAGGACAACCAGGCCCGTTCCTATAAAATGTAACACACGACTGGTTAAATTTCTATGCTCTGTTAAATAGAATGGATAGAATTCTTTCAGAGTTTTGAACTTTTTTTCCGTCATCGTATTTGAGTTTTATTTAGGCCTGCAATTTACGATATTTTAACTAAGCCTTATAATATTTGGTGCTCAGTTAATACCTCTTCCAGATATTTAGGGTGTTTGGTCATTAATAAGGTCTGCATCCCAGCTTGTTTTGCGCCAACCAGGTGCTGCGGACTATCATCTATAAATAAGGTTTCTTCAGGGTCGAGTTTGTTTTCAGTAAGCACCTGCTCAAAAATCTCTACATGAGGTTTTCTCAGGAACATCTGCTGGGAATAATAAGCCCTTTCAAACAGACTGCTGTTATCAGGCATATCGAATTCCCTTTTCAGGTAATCTACGATCCAGTTGTAATGAATTTCATTGTTGTTGCTCAGCAAAAATGTACGGTACTTCTCTTTTACTTTTAACAAGACTTCATGCACATTTGCTGGAACTCCAATCAATAAACTGTTCCATGCGGCATCAATTTGCTCGTCTGTGATCTCTTTATTTGAGGATGCTTCCCGGATTCCGGCCCTGAATTCCGCAGGACTAATGGCTGCGGTCTCAAAATTATTGAAAATATCATGATGACTTTTATGCGCGAAAAAATCCTCTATATTTGTGATACCAAGTTGTATTAGAGCTGTTTGAGCCCTTTTAAAGTCTATTTCGAAGATGACGTTACCATAATCGAAAATGATATTTTTTATTTTTTTCATAAAAACTGTTTCCAAAATTCGTTTCAAATATGTAACATTGCACTCGCAAAATCAATAAGATTTTTCAGGGCCATTAGCTCAGCTGGTTAGAGTAGAAGACTCATAATCTTTTGGTCGATGGTTCGAGCCCATCATGGCCCACTGCTTAAAAAGCCGTTTTTCTGAAAAGAAGAACGGCTTTTTTTGTGTCATTATATTAGTCTATTGAGTTTTTCAGTCCAAATATTTTTAAAGTCGGTTTTATATTCATTACTCATAAATGACTGATCTATCAATTTGAACACTTTATCAGGATTTTTAGCGTACTTGTCCAATATCCTTTTAAATATTTTGTCTGAAATCTTTAAGACGCTAGCTAGCATTTCAAAATCTTTCCTACTGAGTTTCTTCTTTTTACCATTCAAGCTAAGCGCAACATCTTCTTGATCTTTTGGATTAATCAAGTTGCTATTGATCAGATCATAAGCTGGAGAAAGAATGATTTGACCTTGTTGGTGGAGTATAGAGAAATTCTTCATATGCATATCATTATTCCCTGACAGGAAAGAAAATATCAACAGCTCGAAATAGTTGACCAAATCCAACCCAGAGTTTGTACAATACTTAGTTATCAGTTTTCCGCAACGTTCGTATGAGCTATTATATTTCTGTTCTGTCTGGAATTCTCCAATTTGACAGAAATCCTCCATATGTATTTTTTGTCCTTTCTCTCTATCAAATCTTTTAGCAATATATACCATCTGGCCATCAGAAGCTTTAAGCAAACAGTGCTGACAGGTATTCAGTTTAAATATTTCTGCCAGGTGCATAGTTAGATCTTCTACTTCTGGCATTTGTTCATAGTGAATATTCTGTGGCTTTAAGATATAATTCCCCCATAGCCCAACAATAGTAAGCCGTTTTTCAGCTCCTTTTACATCTTCAAGTTCAACCGAAAGCTTAGGCTGTACACCAGTTACTGAAATTCTATTGTTAACCGTTGTTTTTGCTAAGTCATTAAGCAGGTTTTTATCTAAAGTCAATACAGGTAGTTCAGTTATTCCAAACATTTTTTTGCAACATTTGGCATGGTATGTTCCTTTATCAACCGATTGATAACAAAATGGACATTTATTCATTTACCTCCTCCTCTCCGATAACCGTTACAGCACCAATAGTATCCCTGCATAGCGTAGCCAATAGTTCAAAACGATCATTACTTTTAAAATTCCAATATTCCTTTGCAATATTTAGAAGCCAGCCCTCTGGGATCAGTCCATCAAAAAAGGGGAACAGAATATTACTGTTATAAGGATAATTAGAAATTGGTAAGGTAAGACTTATCGGCTTAGCTTCCGGTTGTTTAAGGTAGGTACTGTCGTATGAAAACCGATAACCAAAATCGGTTTTTTCAAGATAACCTGCCAGAGTTTTATCATAATATACCTTTGCTCTGTTCATCATTAGTTTTCCTCCTCTTCTACGTGATCAAGGTCAGTAATCCCTACTTGTTTACCAAAAAGAGCTAGCACCTGATTAACTTTATCTAAACGAAGCGTGGTTTTCCCCTGTTCCAATTCACGAACGAAACGAAGACCTACACCAGATTTAAATGCTAATTCCACTTGGGACAGTTTTAAAGCTCTCCTTTTCTCCTTAATAAATGTTACAATTGGCTTCATATTATACCCTTTAGGGTACTAATATAAGGAAAAACACTGAAGTAATACCCGATAGGGTATATTTTAAATGTAAAGCGAATATTTATACCTTATCGGGTATGATTTGAGATGTCCTCAAATGGATGCTTTTCCAAAACGCAACGAAATGCGTTGCATTTTAAATTCATGGTGGAATTAATATATTAGTATAATGAAATATGCTCCAATTAAATTAACCCCTGCATTACTTTTTCTGTCAACAGCAATTCTTTCTTTATTAATTGGCTTTTGGACTAAGAAACAAACAATTGATGTTAATATTTACGACATGTATTATGTTATTGGGCACTTGGGTATTGCTGTTTTGATATGTCTCTTCACAGGATTAACGGGTTTGATTTATCTTGCATTAGAAAGGATAAAAAGACCCGTCAAATTAAAAATGGGATACTGGCATTTTTGGTTTTTTATGGCTGGATTATTGATTTTAGTACCTGCGTTTGGTTTAAAAATATTAACGGACTCACCTTACACAGCACCAATATTTGTGTTAGCTAGCATTCTTCTATTTTTTATAAGCCTGGTTATTTTTGTTATCGGGCTAGCACGAGCATTTTTTTACGCAAAGTAATATGAAAGTTGAGCCATGCTTTTAACCTAAATTTTAACTTGGCACAGCGCATCAGCTGATCATTTATCGAACAAATCAGCGATTAAGCGTAAATCAGATAGGAAATGGTTCGAGAAGCACCCGCTTGGGTCCACAAACCCTCTTTACAAATCGTAAAGAGGGTTTTGTTTTTTAGACATTTTTATAGACACTACAAGTGGTTTAGGTGTGGTTTTTGTTGGAGCGCTTAAAGATATTTAGTTATATTTCATTATCATTGCCCAGCAATGAGTCACTTTAGTTGATCCTTATGAAAACCGTCCTCTTTTTATTTTCTTTTTTTATTTTTTCAGGTGCTGTTTATTCACAAACAATTAAGCTTGACCTTTCTGAGAATGATAAAAAATATGTTTTTATCGTTCAAAAGGAAGGCTTGAATGTACGATTAGATTCAAAAGGTAGGCTGCAAAATAAAAATGTTTCAACTTTTGACAGCATTGGCGATAAACCAGTGAAATATGACGTGAACGGCCGATTGAGTGATATTGACGGTTTAGTAATTGATTATGATATCAATGGCCGTGTTCGTCAAATTGGGGACAAACGAATAGATTATGATCTTAATAACCGAGTTCGCCAAATAGGAGATGATCGAGTTGACTATGATATCAATGACCGTGTTCGTCAAATTGGGGACAAACGAATAGATTATGATCTTAATAACCGAGTTCGCCAAATAGGAGATGATCGAGTTGACTATGATATCAATGACCGTGTTCGTCAAATTGGGAACAAACGAATAGATTATGATCTTAATAACCGAGTTCGCCAAATAGGAGATGATCGAGTTGACTATGATATCAATGACCGTGTTCGTCAAATTGGGGACAAACGAATAGATTATGATCTTAATAACCGAGTTCGTCAAATAGGAGATGATCGAGTTGATTATGATTTAGATGGCCGGATTCGCCAAATAGGAGATAAACGAATTGATTATGACATCAATGGTCAGATTCGCAAAGTAGGCGATTTAGGTGATAACCTCTTACTCCTTTACAAAACAATTCAAAATTTTAACAATAAAAATGCACATTAGTTTTAATATTTGAGCAACTTGTTTCTTTCTTTTGTTGCGCAGCTTAAGACCGTTTTACTGCCTGAGGCTTTGATACACGACTGTTATTTATTGGAACGAATACATAAGTACATATCATAAAACAACCGTTTTTTGATAGAGGACGAAACGGCTAGGTCTTCCATTGGTAGTACTTTAGAGCGGTATGCCTTTAAAACAGCCTTGCTCGGCTTTGTGAAGCGTATCATAAACAATCAGTCAATATAATTTTTGCACATAGATTCCTAAAAGGAGCTAAAGTTTGAACTTTAATGCGAAAAACTTACTTTAGATAATATTGCGGCTTCTTCCGTTATTAAGAACTTAGACCAACTTAAATGATTAATGAACGTTTCGAATGTGAAATTTTAAGAGCTAGCAGGACTAGACTATTGCAATTAATGGAAACGAGTAACTACGAAACATTATTTAAAATTCCAGAAGGTTTCAACAATAATATAATTTGGCAAATTGGTCATTGTATTACTTCTCAACAGAGACATATGTATATGCGTAGCGGATTACCAATGTATATATCTAAAGAATTCATGGAGTCCTTCAAAATTGGATCGTCTCCAGGTTCCTGGAAAATTACTCCAGATGTTAACGAGGTGAAACATTTATTGATTGATACAGTTAACCACCTTGAATCAGATCTGGAATCCAAATTATTTGTCAACTATGAGCCCTTTGAGTTACCCATAGGATTTCAAGTGAAAAATCATGCTCAGGCACTACAAGCCGCTAACTATCACGAAGCGGAGCACAGTGGGAAGATTTTTACGTATTTGAAGCTGCTACTCAAAGAATGAGATTGCTATCGTACACACTGCCACGGTGGTGTTGGTTCGATACTTACCCAATGGATAAAAAGTAAAGGCGCAACGTAATTGCAACTGTTCATAAGGAAGACAAAAAGAACATGCGAAAAAATTAGGGCTGATCTGTTGATCAACACACAGGCGGAAGACATTGCATCTGAAGTGAAAAAGTTTACCAACGGCAAAGGTGTAAATGTAGCGTATGATGAACTTGGAAAAGCGGTAACAGAAGCATCGCTCAAATCATTACGGAATTTTGGCTATTACCGCTTCGGCTCGTTTCCCGAAAAGTAACATTTATGGTTTTACGAATTTGCCCAAATATTTTGAAAAAAAATCATTGGTAGTGCCAAATAAAAAACCTAAATAAAAAATAAAGGAACCGGGAATCATGATATAAGGATGCCAAAAATACAGATACCGCCAACCATAGCCACGGCTTTCATTTATATAGGTATAAACCAATATTCCTGTTGCCAAAGCAAGTAATAGTAGCAGCCCAATCACAGTAAACACTATGGTTTTGGTATTCCATTTCACCACCTGCCCGTCTATCCCAATGGTATTGCCCACTTCAAAGTGGCGTTGATACGGCTTTGAATCCATAAACTCAAACTCGTACGAAGCCGTTCCTTTTCTTTTTTCACCATGCTCCAACAATTGAATAATGCCATTTTTTTTCAAAAGAAGATTGATCAAAAATCGCTTGATGTAATAAATAAATACGATGAACCAAAGTGCTGTGCCAAGGCCAAACAAAACGAATGCTTCGCTGGCAGATGTATTAATCATCTGATAATCGCTTTGATGATGATTTCCTGCGTAATGGAGAATGAGTGGTAGTCCAATCGCAAAAAATAACAAAAAGATGATTCGAAATATAGTAAAACCATTCCAAAATTTCATAGAAACCAGTTTTTTAGAGATTAAAATAACGCTTCACGATACTTTGTTAAAGATAGGTAATATTTTATTCGCAGAGATGTGTCATTTTATATCGATGAGTCGGGAAAAGAGCAAAAAGGCAACAACAGGATAAGGGTAATAATCTTGAAGTAATTTTTAAGCATAGGGGATAATTACAATGCTGGTTTTTAATGTCTCCTTTTCCAAAATGGAGCGTCCTTCCAACGCATTTCTTCGCGGTAATACATTCTTTTATGTTGGGTGTAATATGCCCAGATCCGATCGAGCTGATCCGTATAACCCGTTTGGATTTCTTTCAGGCTTTCAGGTTTCAGGATCCCCGTTGGATCGGATTTTATCATCAATTCTGTTAATTGGACCGCATTCGCCATTGCATTAAACATTCCTTGTGAGGATAAGGGATCAAAACTCATCGCAGCATCGCCAAGCGCCACCCACTGTTGACCGGCAACCTGGTTAAGGCGTGTGGAATTGGCAGCTACGGTTTGATGAAAACCAAATTCACTACAATCTCCGGGAATAACATTCGCCATTTCCCGATTGCTTTGTGCTAATTTGAAAAACTGATTAACATCTTTTAGGACATTCCGATCTATCAGGTCCGGGTCAGTTTGCAAGGCCAGAATTCTTTTGTTCTGGGGTAAAGGCGAGCTGTACCACCATCCGATTTCAGTCGCCGATATGGTACTCATTTTATTCGCTTCCTGATTGGGAAGCATGAGCCAGCAGCTTATTAATTTATCGTATTGCTGGCGTCCGATACCAATTTTTCTTGCGAACTGCGATTGTCTGCCACTTGCATCGATTACAAATTTCGCCTTGAAGTGATAAGGCGTATCATTTGATGCCTTATCCTTTGCCACAGCAGTGATAGACCATCGATGATTTTCAAAATGAGCGCTTTGTAATTTGGCGGGCCAAAAGCAATTGACACCCCGTTTCAACGCAGCCTCCCGTAAATAAATTTCAAATGCCTGGCGATCCAGGTGCCAGCCAAATCCATCAGGATTGCGCAAAAGATCCACAATATGGGCTTGTTCGTTACCCCAATAGGATTGTGTGCCAATATGTTTGAGGTGCTTACTTTGGTTGCCGGATAGGAGGGGGCTGTCTAAGCCATCCAGCAAATCAAGCTGCTTTAGAATACGTCGTGTTGCCGGAGGCAGACATTCGCCAATCCGTTTGGGAGGGTTGTCTGTCTGATCGATCAAGACTACGTTATACGATCCGGCGAGAGCGATGGCGGCGGTACAACCCGCCACGCCACCGCCGATAATCGCGATATCTACTTCTTTATTTGTTTCTACTTTCATCAGGAAAATACGGCCTTTTAATCCATTTTTATTTAGGAATAAATCGGGAGAAACGATTGCTTTTCTCGCTGATACCAGTACTTGTTCCTGTCTGAGATTTTACCATCAGTGGTCTAACCGATTTAGGCGCTTTGGACGACAATAAAGTCAGTAGTTTTTGAACACTCGGACTAGATTTGAAATCTTCGTTCAATTCCTCTTTAACCAGTTGGATCAGGTTGGCTTTTGCACCTTCTATTAGATTCTGCTCTGTGAGCAATTGTTTATGTGATAAGTCGGTAATGGCTGTAGCCAAAAGATGCTGAGCACTTCCTTTCGCGGCTTTCTGACGGTTTAAAATACTTTCCAGTTCTTTTACCGCTTCGGCTAATAAGGCAGCTTCCTGTTCTGCATTTGGCGTGATTCCAACCTGCATTTTCGGCGGAAAGTTTGGGTCATTTGGTACGCCAGGCCGGGATTGAACCACCGCAAGTTTATCAAAATACTTTACCATACTGTTAATCTGGTTGGTGTAATTTGGATCCTCGCCATCAAGTGGCAGATCGTCCAGCCAGTCTTTACGGTAGGCAAAGGCTTGTTTGCGTGTTTCTTCCGATAGCAGTGGATCTATAGACGCATTGTACTGCTCTTCAGTTAAGATATTATTGGGAACCCTGGCCGGCCAAAAGGTTGGCAGATACGGATCGTAGGCCGATGTATAGCCGTCACGGCAACTCGCGGTATCGGTTTGCCAGGGGATAGCCATCCATCTCGTAATACCACCGGCTACCTGTCCACCAAGTAAAGGGCCTTTTGCTAAAGTGAATACATCGCTATTCATCACCGGGCCATAGTAAGAAGAGTTTACCGGCGGTGTTTTTGGTGCATGTTTAAGTCGGAAGGCAGACATATACATACCGGCAGTTCGCATTGGCCAGGTCATCTCACAACCTGGATGAAAGGCATCTGCCAGGCAAAACTCCATCGCCGCTCTGGTCAGCATATCCGGTTGGTCTTTAACATCCAGCTGATCTATGGTAGTCGGCTCTGGGATATGCGGACAACCGGTCATATCCACATAATCTGCATCAAAATCACCTTTCACCCATTGGTCAATAAAAGACAATTGTAATTGTGAAAGCGTAGAATGCTGGCGCACAGAACCTAAAGTAGGGATACTAATGGCATCACCATACATCCATGGCCATAATTGCGGCGCTTCCGCACCCGAGACCTCATAGCGACGGAAATTATTCGAAATCGTACGTCGCATTTCCATATTTGCAGAAGAAGGATCATTCAGCTTTACCATCCATTTAGCGGTGGTATAATCAAACTGACCACCCCAGCCAAATGCGGCTCCAAAGCCTGCATTCACCCATTGCAGGTTCGTCATGCGCTGGAAAATGGGCAGGATGTCCTGAGTAAAAGAAGGCCTTTTCGGACG
This sequence comes from Pedobacter steynii, assembly GCF_900103665.1. Taxonomy (GTDB): domain Bacteria; phylum Bacteroidota; class Bacteroidia; order Sphingobacteriales; family Sphingobacteriaceae; genus Pedobacter; species Pedobacter steynii. Next base: position 286,576 of record NZ_FNGY01000003.1, on the reverse strand, counting down.
GACCAGCATTCCTGCGTCAATGGCTACGTCTCTCATTAGATCCCACATGGTACGAACCGATTTCTGCATCGGAGCATAATCCGGTGGCCCACAAATTACCCATGCAGGTGCCACTTTAAGTTTAACCCCAAGGTATTCCACATCTGCAGTAACGGGACCGTCAGAAATATCATCATACCAACCTTCGTTGTTCGCGAAGGTAATGGCAATATCTCCGTCTATATTTTTGGATACACCATGTCCTCCGAGCATGATTAACCTTCCTTTGTCGTCAGTACGCATTTCACCAAGGTAAACCGTCTCCGTCAGGAATTTCCCGATAAAAGGATGGCCCTCCTCCACGTTGGGCGCGTTTACGGATTGATGTCCGCCATCTATGATCAGTGAATTCCGGTCAGCCACGTTGATGTTACGCAACATCGAAGCCGGTGCTCCAACAGCGTCCGGAATATCCAGGGCCATTTGAAACTGATACCAGGATGACTTTTGATTGGCTAAATGTGAATGCCAGACAATACTCGAATTTTCGGCAGTCAGCTCTTTAATTGCTTTTCCGGCGGCATTAAATCCGTAAATTCTGAATTGGGCAGCTTGCCGTTTCAGGGCTCCGGTTTTATCCCGGTAGGCATAGTCATCGGTTAAGGCTACCGGTTCGGAAACCAGTGGGCCAATAAAATATCCATCCTCACTATTTCCGACACGCATTACTCCGATTGGGGGATAGATCCCGGCGGTAACAATACATTCGCTGTCTTCGTCTGTATCTCCTTCAAAAGGAGGATTAATGTGCTCAGGTTCATCTGATTGCTGGCCATTGGCCTGATGACGGGCTTCTGCACTTGCTGCGTAGACGTCTTTTCTCGCTTCAGCAATGGATCCCAGCGGCTCATGTTGTGCTAAGGTTCTCCAGATGTTAAAAGCCAGAATACTTCCAAATTCAGACTGGCCAATTGCGTGAATGTCCTGCTGAGGGAATTCTAATTCAGCAATACAAACATAAGGGCTCTCTTCCGTGCTCCAAACCACCTGTGCATCATTAAGGGGCATGGTCGCATCATTGGTACGGACTTGTATCTCAAAGCGGAATTTTGCAGCCTTATTGCGCAGGCGTTGTTGTAAATCAAGTGCGAGATAATTTTTATCATTAAAAACAGCACCATGATCGGTTTCCTCCGGTACTAAACGATACTTAACAATGTTTGTATCGCCTAATTTAAAAGGGAGTATTGCCCAATAACCGGCACTCAGACAACTCGCTTCAACTTTTGTCATGGCGGCAAGAATCTCAGCCAGCTCCGGGTGTTTATTGATATAAGAGTCGTAGTCACGATCTACAACACCAGCGGTAGTGAAACTGCACATCTGTTGTGCATCACGTGCAAAAAAGCGGTCTATGTTTTGAAAGATGAAATCCGCATTATTGCTGTCGCCCAATAACTTAGGGCCCTCAACGCCAAATAGTTTCAATCCCAGTCCCAGTGTAGTGTGCAGGTCTGGTGAACGTGGGTCAGTGTCACTGGAAAAGCGCACGGCACATTCGTAAGTATCGCCGGCAAAAATTCCCACTTTAAATTCGGGGTTGATGTCTTTTTTTACGCGGAAAGTACCATAGGCGATGCCATGTTGTTTCCTGAAAACGGCTCGTTCAGCAGGCATCTGCCCTTTTTCGATCCTTGACTTTTGTCCCATTTCGACAAACATCTCTTTGAGCCGTTCTGTGACAATTTTTGTGGTTCCTTCGCTATCCCAGCATGCTACATTGTTTGCTGTAGCTTCGCCTTTATTTGTAGCTGAAGATTCAGTGTGCGGTGTTGCACCCGATTTTTTTTTCGATTTTTCAGTCATGGTGTTATTTTCGTTTAGATGATTAAAATGAGAAAGAGGCTATTACAAATTTTGAATATTGCATTAACTCTGCTTACGAAAAAAATGACTGATTATTTGGAATTGAACTAGAGGAAGTACATCATTTAAAAGATTCATAATGGAGAGGTTAATTTAAAGCAATAGGGTTTGATAGATTAAAGCTATAGAAAATAGCTTAATAATTAAAGTATTTATGAAAATTCATTATTTCTGATACAACGTAGGTAAAACATAGCTTTTTGTATCGGCTGATTCGGTAAATAGAAGTTTTGACCGAAAGCTCAAATTTTTTATATATTTATCGGCTACACAAATCTACGAATAAACGATTTTATGAATCCGGAATCACAGCAAACATTAGCCGATACGAATAGCAATACCATCTTCATGGTTTGGAATTTTAAAGAGAATTTAGAGGTTAAAGATATCTTTAACAGGCTTTGTAAACTGGTGATCAACCTTAACAATTCTGCCGCGATTCGCTTCCCGGTTTCCAGAGCCAGTTGTGTAATGGGGATCGGCTATGACGCATGGCTGCGGCTTGACCTCCCGGTTCCACTCCCTAAAGAGTTGCTGGATTTTATTCCGGTTGCCGGTGAAAAACATACCGCAGTTTCTTCCAAAGGAGACTTGCATTTTCATATCAGAGCGGATAGCCAGAGCATATGTTATGATATGGCAGCTGAAATATCAGATCTCTTAAACAAGGTAGCAGTCAGCGTAGAAGAAATCAAGGGGTTCAGATATTGGGATGGCCGTTCCATTTTAGGTTTCGTTGATGGTACCGAGAATCCACATGGACAGGAGCGGGAATTCTTTGGTGTTGTTGGTGATGACGATCCTGATTATAAAGGAGGAAGTTACCTTTTTGTTCAAAAATATATTCATGACTTAACCGCCTGGAAAGAATTATCTGTTCAGGATCAGGAAAAAGTAATTGGCAGATCCAAACCAAATGATATCGAAATGGCTGATGAGGTAAAGCCCGCCAATTCCCATATCGCCTTAGCTAATGTGGGCGACGATCTTAAAATTGTTCGTGATAATATGCCTTTTGGAAGTATGTCTAAGAATGAAATGGGGACTTACTTTATTGCCTATGCAAGCAAATTCAGTACCGTGCAAAAAATGTTAAATAATATGTTTATTGGTTCTCCTATAGGTAATTACGATAGGATACTCGATTTCAGTAGCCCCAAAACAGGCAGTTTGTTTTTCGTTCCAACAGTTGACATGATGGATGAGTTCTCTTCCAATTAAGCAAAAAGATGGATCGCATGACAAATGCCTTGAAACAAAAAAAGCACCTCTTTTGGAGATGCTTTAGGTAAATCATCAATCAATTAGATGACTTTAACATTTGTTGCGTTCAGGCCTTTTTTGCCATTCTCAACATCATAAGTTACGGTGTCGTTCTCCCTGATAGGACCTGTTAGTCCAGTCACATGAACAAAGATTTCTGCATCTCCGTTGGCAGGTACGATAAAGCCAAATCCTTTTGACTCATTAAAAAATTTTACTGTTCCTTCTTGCATTGTATTTAAACTATTAATGATAAATTGTATTGGCTTCCCAAATTGGTTACTCAATGGAAAACAAAACACTGTAAAATAGGGATTGTTTAAAAGAATTCTAAGTTTTTTTTGCAAAATTTTTAAAAACAGCTTTTTTTCCTTGTAAAAGGAGGTTTATTCTTCCTCATTTGTAACCACCACATTTTTTCCAAGTGTTTTGAACCGAACGGAGTTTTTTTGTTCAACTGTAATTGTAATGTGGCCTGTCTTACTGGTGTTTACATTGCTAACTCTGCCTGATTTACCCTTATGTGTTCCTCCAATAACAAGACATTGATCTCCATCCTTTAAATTTTGAACAGTTTTGTTTTCCATATCAGGTGTCTTTTTAAAAAGTAAATGCCTAAATAACCATTTGTTCAACAAATTAAGCTATTTAGGCATTTATTGGTCATTTTATTTTTTCAGGGATATGGATTTTATTGCAGCATAAAGGTCATCACGATAGTGGGATCTTCGACGCTTGCCATTTTTCCATAAACAACGCCGTTATCTATATAATAATCAAAAGTTACATGATTGGCGAGTATAAAGTCATGCAACTTCAGGATAATTTTGCCTGCATATCCTTCTGAAGGCGGAGATAGAAGCGTAAATTTGTACACGCCTTTATCATCTGTTGTATAGCTATAGCTTGATGACGTAACCCAGGTACTGGCTCCTCCACTCTGACTGGTATGGGCGTTAATCGTTAATCTTTTGTTAACCACACTCCAAACAAAGTTGATGCGGCCGTAATTGAAACTATAAGGATTAAGTGGATTAGGTTGTAAGTTATTGTGGAAATAGTTCAATATCACCGCGCCGCTGGCAGAAGTGCCCGGATATATCGTTTTAAACTCGGAAAGCATGCCACTATATTTGGTACCCCAGAGTTGACTCAGCGGGATTAATGGTACTATTGAATTTTTAACAATATATTCCTTTCCTGCAGCGTCGTACATCGCTAAAGTTGTGGCATCCTTCCAGTTCAGCCTGACAAACGTTATACCCTGAAAAACAAGCCCGTTATTCAGGATGGACAGGCCATCAAGTGTAAAATTAAACTTCTCTGAGGCGGAGCTGATTTTTCCATCTGCCCCGGGACCGGTAAAATCGATTCTTTTCCCGATATCAAGGTTGTTGGTCGTATTAGGCGTGATCCCAATCTTTCTGGCTTCCGCACCGGAACCCAGTTCTATATAAGGGTTTTGATTGGTGATGAAGAAATTTTTAAATTTATCAATGGCTGTTTTATAGCCGCCCGCTTCATAAACCGCTTTTTGCGCGGCCGTAGCTTTGACGAGTTTAAAGGGTTGCCGAAACTTCTTCCCTATAAAGATGATGCTATCGGCTGTAGCGTGATCGTAAATGAATTCTATGTCACTGCTAAACCCGATCTTACTTTCTCCTCCAAGTACACCATCATCAGGATCGTTCAGCATAGAGATGTAATTATAGGTGTCAAAGATTAAATCTGTGCCCATGTCCTGCTTCACTCTGAAATAAGATTTTCCAGCTTCTGCAGCACTTTTATCGGTTAAATCCCCGTACATAATCACATTCTGGTCCTTATCAAAACTGATGTAAAAGCCATAACCTCCACCTTTAGCCGTTGGCAAAGATCCGATCCAGCCATCTTTGGCGGATGTTAACGAATTTAAAACCAGGGCAATCTGTTCTCCTGCTCTTTCCTGCGGCAACTTATCAAATTTTGCAACGTATGATGTTTTTTTGCAACTGATCAATACAGATAAGAGTGCAATAAAAAATAATATTCTTTTCATTTTGTCTTAAGTTAATTTAATAAGCCAGCGGTCCATAGAAATAGCTTGATGGGCTACCCTTAACATAAAAACCACCATATTTCATGTAATTGTCGGCATCAACGGTTACCGGAAGCCAATCGGCAACAAACACCTGGTTACCGAGGTAATCCAGCAATGGCTGCACAGATGTCCGTAGTAAATTGGCATTGTTTACCCAATTATTGTCTGTTCCCCCGGGTGTGCCCGTTGTAAATTTGACTTCTCCTGTACTCTGATTGATCGCCATGTTATAGGCATAGTTGGCAAGAAAAGTATTCGCTCCCTGACTAAAACTCACCTCCACATTCATTGTTGTTGCTGAAGTAAAATTGAATTTTAAAAAATTGAAAGTGAATCCATATCCGGCCATGCCATTTATACCTGTTTTCACGTTTTTATACACCTGACCAAAAGCATCTGAGCCTCCATATTTGGTATAGGATGCTGACTCATGGTTGACCACCATGGAAGTATATATTTTTCTATTGAGCCAGTAAGAAAACTTCGATTCATTTAAACTCAGTGTATTACGCATATAGTTCTGTACCTCTCTCTGCAATTCCTTGAAACTTATTCCCAGCGTGTTATAATAATTGATCACATTTTGCTCTTTTTGGATCAGCCTGTTTTTTCCTGCTGCTGATGAGGTGTTGGCCCAGTTGTCGTACCATGCCTGTCCGTTAATTAAGGCCCAGCTGATGGTTTCCGCATAGTCTTCGGTATAGACGCCACTGGCATAGCTGGTTACAAAACCATTTTGATGGGCGGTTTCTTGCGGGGTATCTTTATAGGGTTGCTTATAAAAACCTTTGGAGATACTTTCAAAATCTGTAGGGATAGGAATGATCTGATTCAGGATATGACCAAATTCATGGTGCATGATTCTTTGTCTGTCCCAGAAATAAAACGCACCTTCAGGAAGTGGGGCGTAATCATTTAATCCATATAGGGTAATCCTCCTGCCGGCAGCGGCAGTTCCTGCCACACCCGGATCGTTGCCATCAGCATAAGAGTAAGAACCAAATAAAACAAACTCTTTTGGAATGTACTTTTTAGAGAAGGTTTCACCAGCCACTTTTCTGTATGGCGCAATGAAGCCATTCAGGACTTCCTGCATGGTCGGCTGGATATCTCCCAGTCTGTTGGGGGTAACATTTGCTGTATTTCCATGGTAGTACCTGTTGTAACGGTATACCACATCTATGTTATAGGCATCCAGAAAATTCGTTTTCAACCATTGGTCTAACGCGGTATTGGTTTCGGGATGATCAGCGTTAAATGTACTGTAATCTACATTCAGGTTTTCAGCTTTGCGACAGGCCGTTATCGAGGTAACTAAAGCCGCAAATATTAAAAATTTATATATAGGTCTCATAATATTAATTTTATCTCGGGTTTAATTCTATACCAGACAATTTAACCTCTTTGGGCAATTGAAAAAGTCTTCGTTTATCACCTGGTTTAAGTTCGGTGAAGGTCTCCAGTCCGGTAGCATCGAAGTTGTTGTGTACAACGGTAAGCTTCCTGCGGATGATGTCAAACCACCTCATGCCTTCCTGTAAAAACTCCGCTTTTTTGGCGTCCAGTATGGTTCGGATCAAGCCCTCTTTAGGATTGGATAGCTTATAAAAATTATTGATCTTGGCCAGGGTTACGGCATCATTCGTCGGATTGTAGGATTCTGTACGGACACTGTAAAAATCATTGATGTCTTTCAGCGCCAGTTCATTATCTCCAAGTTCAGCATAAGCTTCGGCTCTGTTCATTAAAGCTTCATCTACTGTTAACGAAGCACTCGTAAGGTAAGGGAAACCAATGCCGGGACCGGTGTTAAAGAAATAGCCTTTATACTTATAAGTGGTATACTGAGGCACACCATAAGATACAACCCGGTTGCCTAAAATTTTACCTGTTACGTTGGGCGTCGTAAACATTTTTACGAGTTTGGCACCATATCCATGTCGGGGCCCGTATTGGTAATGATAAGTCGAATAATTATTAGACAACAGCAGGTTATACTTTTGTGCACTGGAGAAAAATGCGGCATTAAATTCCTCGCCTGTCATGTTTTTCAAAGTCGTCGTAATCGGACGGATATTGCTCACGAAATCATTACCCGGGACGGTTAAAGTGGCGTGATCAATCACCTTTCTCCAGTCTCCTTTAAATAGGTAGAAACGGGAAGCAAAGGCATGTGCTGCTGCGGGGGTAAAATGGAACTTCGGTGTTTTATAGGCCGAAGCGGAAAGGAGTTTTATGCCATCTTCCAGATCTTTCTCGATTTGCTCATAAGTGGATTTAACCGTTCCTCTGCTGTATTGTACAATAACCTTGGTTTCCGGTGCCGTAATGTAAGGGATTCCGGGCGCCCCATTATCAGTCCCGATTTCATAAGGCGTTGCATAGAGTATCGCCAACATGAAATGTGCGTAGGCACGGGCTACCAGCGCCTCACCTTTATAAGGCAATGCAGCTGCACCCAGGTTTTCTTTTTCTATGGCTTCCAGTGCCTGATTTGCGGCGGCAATCGCTTCATAACATCCATTCCAGTAGGCAGAGGTAGAATTGGTTCCTGTGCCAATCACATCCACCCAGTTGTAAGGCAGGTCAAACATTTCGTCTGTACTTCCGATGCCTACTCCTTTATCTTCTGTGTTGTCGGAAGCGGCTTCCGTAAATGTGAGGTAATCGTAGGTAGGGTAGGCCGTAGAAACCAGCTGAGCTACCTTTTCAACGGAATTAATTTCCGTTCTGTTGTCCGGAGCTTCGTCTAAATATTTTTTACATGATAGTAAAGAAAGGATTGGGACGGCTCCTAACAGGACAAATGATATTTTATTTAATTTCATAATCGATGCTGATTAAAATCCAAATTTTAACGATAGGGTATACTGTTTCGCAACCGGCATGGCCACACCACCGGAAGCATAAAACTCCGGATCCTGTCCGTTTAAGCGTTTATCCGCATAAATCAACCAAATGTTATTGCCTACCAGCGACAATTGTGCATTGGACATATTTAGTCTGGAATAAATGCTTTTTGGAAGGGCATAGGTAAGTGACAGTTGTCTTAATTTGATGTAATCCCCTTTTACCACTCTTTCGGTAGAATAATTGTAAACATTATAGGGATACCTGATGTCTACCGTAGAACCATCCGAACCAATGATTTTAGCTGCAGAAAGCGGATCTAATATGGCTGGAACACTCGTGAATTTCTCATCTCCCGGCAACACCCATCTGTTCATCACATCTCTGCTCAGTGCCGTTAAATCATCGTATGCACTTTGAACAGTTGGTTTTAGACGAAGAAAGTTTCCTGCAGAAAATCCGAATAAGGCCGATAAGCTGAACCCTTTATAGGAAAACTGATTGTAAAAACCACCGGCAAAAGTAGGGTCAACAGGTCCTTCATATTTTAGGAAGGATAAATTGTCATCCTGCAAACCGATGTAAGTGGTCGCTTTGCCATCCGGACCAATAAAAGTAGGATATCCATAATCATGATTTAACCCTGCAAATTGTACGGAAAATAAGCTTCTTTGAGAATAACCTTCCACAGGAGCGCCATTGGCGGATATGGATCTCCAGACATTGGGAGCAACCTCCAGCTTAGTTACCTTATTGGTATTGTATCCAAAATTAAAATTGGTTCTCCATTTAAAATCCTGATGGTCTATGACTTTACCGGTAATCGCCAGCTCGAATCCATTTCCTTTCATCTCTCCGTAATTCGCCGTTTTTTCAAACTGACCGCCAATACCTGAGGTTTTGATCCCGCCAATTAAGTCGAAAATATTGCGCTTATAAACGTCTACCGTTAAATTTAAGCGGTCGCCAAGCATGGCTACATCCAAACCAATGTTCAGGTCTTTGGTTTTCTCCCAGGTAAGCTGAGAATTCTCTAAACTGGAGATGTAAGTCTGTACCTCCTGATCCACAATATTCGGCCTTCTTGCGATTTGATTGTAAAAGACCGCAGATGAGTTTCTGGCATTTCCGATATTGGCAACCAAACCGTAAGAAACCCTCAGTTTTGCCGCATTGACGATCTTGTTTTTAGGCCAGAAAGACTCTTCATCTATATTCCAGCTACTGGAAAGGTTCCAGGTCGGCAGCCACCTCGCTACCCTGCTGCTCCCCATTAGGTTGGAGCCATCAATACGGTTGGAAAATTTTAAGGTATATTTTTCTTTATAGGTGTAGGAGGCATTTGAAAAATAAGCAATGTAACGGTCAAGTCCATAACCCATTCCAAAGTAGGGCTTACCGGTTTCAGCAGCCTGTTTAAAATATTTGTAATTCGAACTGACCAATCCTCCATTCTCAAATTGATAACCTGCACCATCAAAATATTGATTTTGTCTGTCTGCATAGCGCAACTCCATCGCCCCAAAAACATTCAGATTATGGTCCTTCTTAAAGGTTTTGTTGTATTGTAAATTTTGTCTGAAATAATAGCTTTTTAAATTATCCCCGGCAATCTTGTAAAAACCACCATCCGGTAATACACTCACACGTAGTCCGTTTGGAAAATCCGGGTCGAGGTATAAATTGGGGTTATCTACAGAGGAGGTGGCATCATCTACGGTTCTAAATGAAGTCGCCATATTGGAATTCTTGAGAATATAGATTTGACTTTCCGTTTTTGTAAACCGATAGGAACCATTAACGGAGTAGGTTAAGCTGGGTAGAATTTTGTAGTTTACTCCTCCCTGAACCTTAAAATCAATCATCCCTAATTTCAGATAATTCGTGTTTAACTCATTTAAGATATTAAACGGAGCACTATTCTGGCGGAAATATTCCAGGTTGCCATTTTCATCATAAGGGGTAATCAACCGGCTGGTAGAGAGCGCATAGTTATAGGGATTGATGTCAAATCCTCTATAATAAGTGCCATAAACAGGGTCCGATTGCAATGCCGTTGTTCCAGGTGTTTGTTGGTTACGTACAGAACCGTTTGCCAGTAATTCACCACTAAGTTTGTCGTTTAACTTGAAATTGGCGCGATAGTTACCTGTGAAACGATCCACGCTGTTACCCCGGGTCTGGCCGTTATCACGAAGAAATGAGGTGGAAGCATAGGTTTGAAATTTTTCTGTACCTGAATTGACGCTGACAGAATGGTCCTGTTGCAGGGAATTTTTAAAGAGCACATCAAACCAATCGGTATTTGCATTCGCGTACCTTGATAAGAAAGCAATTTTACTGGCATTGTCATTTCTCAGTGCCCAGGTCTTGGTGCTTTCATTATAATCATAAAGCATGTTGTACATCTTATAAAAGATACCTCCTGAATTACCTCTGGAGGCACCGGGGATTTGGTAATATCCTTTATTCTGCATCTCAATCATAATGGCCATCTGATCTGCCGAATTCAACACGTCAAAATCTGCATAACTGGGCTTGGCATAGGTAGTATAGTTTCCACTGTAACTAATTCTTGCGGCACCCTCTGTTTGTCTTCCCTTTTTTGTCGTTACGACAATTACACCATTCATCGCCCTTGCACCATACATACCTGTGGCCGCGGCATCTTTCAGGATATTGAAACTCTCAATGTCATCGGGATTCAAACCGGCCACAGAAGAGCCGATCAGTGTATTGGCATCACCTGTGGTGAGGGCCTCATTTGAAATGTTCACGACATCTTCCAGGATAATACCATCTACTACCCATAGCGGTTTATTATCGCCGGAAAAGGAGGTGGCTCCACGCACGCGGATTTTTGGTGCCGCACCAAAGGTTCCTGAAACGTTCTGTACGGTAACTCCGGCAACCTGTCCTTCCAGCATGCGGCTGATGTCCGGAACACCGTTACGCTCTGCATCACTGGCTTTTATAAGGGCAGAGGAACCTGTAAATGTTTTCTTCTCAAGGGTTTGGTAACCTGTCGAAATGGTGACTTCCTGCAACTGAGATACATCCTCTTTCATCCGGACGTTCAGAATGGTCCTGCCGGCAAGCGTGATTTCTTCGCTTTTATAACCTACATAGGAAAAAACCAGCGCGGAAGACTCATCAACTTTCAGCTGATAGTCTCCTTTATCATTGGTGGTCGTAGAGTTCTTTTTACCTTTTTCCCTGATGATTACTCCCGGAATAGGGCGTCCACTGTCGTCTGTTACACGTCCTTTTACCTCAACTATAGCAAAATAGTCTGCGATCGCTTCCAATATAGATTTCTCTCTGGCTTTCACGACGACTGTTTTATCCATAATCTCGTAAGAGAAGGGTTGATTTTCGAAACATAGGTTGAGTGCTTCGACCAGGGTGCCGTTTGCGATCTCAACATTTACTTTGCTGGCTTTCTCCAGCAAGCGTTCGTTGTAAAAGAATTGATACCCGCTTTGTTGACCCAGATCGGCAAAGATTTGGGTAAGTGGGGTATTCCTTTTCTTTAAGTTAATGGTTTGGGCTGTTCCCGACGCACTTACCTGCATAAATACGGAGAATAATAGAGCGAAGGTTAACTTCATAATTCGCCAAATGAGATTGCGTCCCTGCGGTTTTTTGGACAGCAGGGTGCAATGAATAATATTATTCATATGTTTGTTTTGGTTGGGTTAATACTAAAATGGTTTACACGAATTGTTAAAAGGGTCTACCCAATCATTTCAGAGCTCCGATCGCCATCGGGGCTTCTGTTTTTATATGGATAGCCCTCGTCGGTTAGGGGCCGGTGTCTTTGTAGATTTTTTCCATTTGGTTGGTTTGGTTAAGGTTAATAGTTGGGGTTAATTATCGTTTTTTAATCAATGATCATGTGATGTCCTTCCAGTGTGAATTTTACATCACTCAATTGCAATACTTTAATAAACATGCCTAAGCTTGCCGTTCTGGGTACTTTGCCGGTAAAACGATCCGCAGGGATATCGCTTTTATAGGTGATTTTTAAGTCGTACCATTTCGCAGCCTCATTCAGAACTTCGGATAAACTGGCACTCTTAAAATAGAACCAGCCATCTTTCCAGGAAACAGCCTGTTCTGTATCTACGGAAATCACTTCGATCTTACCGGATTTTTGCACTGCCTGTTCGCCGGGTTTTAACAGCACACCGGATGCGGAGAGTGCTAAGCCTTCCTGACCGTTTGCATAGCCTAGCGGAGACACGGCAACTGAACCTTCCAGCAGGGTGGTTCTTACCGTACTGTGGTTACTATTGATGTTGAAATGTGTGCCCAGTACTTTGACCTCCTGGGTATTTGTCTTGACGATAAATGGCCGGGATTTATCTTTGGCGACTTCAAAATAAGCCTCGCCACTCAAAGTGATCATCCGGTTGCCCTTGGCAGTAAAAGTGGTAGGGAAAGTAAGCGCCGAGGAGGCATTGAGCCATACCTTAGTGCCATCTGGTAAGATGAGCTGGTACTGTCTGCCCGTTGGCGTACTGACAGTTAGATTGCCGGCTTTGCCATCATCTTCAGGATTCATAGGTTGGAGCTGTTTCTCAGCGGCAGAATTCAGGACAACCGCTGTACCATCATCATAGGTGAGCGCAGCGACGTTTATAACGATACCTGTTTTTGTTCCATTTAAACTGATCACTTTTCCATCTGCCAGTTTTAAAGTAGCGGTGTTCTTGGCGGGATGGATGGTATTGGCATAAGAGATCACACGATCCTGTTCTGATTCATGACCAATAACGTACAGACCGATGCCAATTGCAATTAATACCGCTGCTGCTGCGGCAATTCTTGGCCAAAGTCTCCTTTTCAAGACCTTAGGCGTCTGTGTTTTCAGCGCATTTGCTGCAGTGATGTCGGTAAATAAAGCATTTACCCATACTTGCTGCGCTTCGGCATCCATTTCCTCAAAACTTGTTTTGGCAGAGCCATGCTCAGCAAACCACTCATTTACCCTTGACTCCTCTTCAGGAGTACATTCATTGTTGTAATATCGGGTTAAAAGTTCTGATATGCTTTTTGTTGTCATGCGCTACCGTAGATAGTTAATTCTCTATCTTCATTACGGTAGTAGTTTCAGCGGATAAAAAGTACCGAAGAAAAGTTAAAATATTCTGAATTATTTAAAAAAGGTAAAAAAAGAACGAGGAAAGCGATTTTCTCAGGTGATTCAGGGCAATACTAATCTGATTTTTCACCGTTTGATCGGAAAGATTTAGCTCTTCGGCAATTTCCTTAATAGTTTTATGCTCATCTCTGCTCCGTTGGTAGATGTATTTGGTCTTTTGGGGTAACTGATCCAGTTTCGAGCGGACATTGGTGCTCAGCTCTCTGGCATTGAGTTCTTCTTCCAGGGAATGATAAGCAGGGGATAAAGCCCTTAATTTTCCGGCGTAACTTTCTCTGACTACATTCTTTCTGATCTTATTGATGATCTGGTATTTGGCAATACCAAAAAGATAAGACTTCAGGTTATCCTGAATATGAAGATCCAGTCTATCACTCCAGAAGTTGGTGAACAAATCCTGAACGATGTCCCGGGCATCTTCCAGACTGTATAGCTTAGATTCTGCAAAACGAACCAACAACCTGACATAGCGCCTGTAAATTTCAGCATAAGCTTCCTGATCGCTGTCACTGTCTTTTAACAACGATATCAGTTCGAAATCAGAATAGGTACTGTAATCAGCCATCACGATTCTACTTTGCTTTAATTATCAATCTTTTCTCAATGATATAAAATTATTTTTAATTCAGGCAGATTAACTTATGTTTTCACGTTAATCGAAATAACCTTTTTTTAAGAGATTTGTTGAATCGTTTAAGCTTCTGTTTTTTCGTTTTAGCAGCGTATTATCAAAGGATATCTATTTTTTTATTAATATTTTAAGCCGTCCCTAGGCATGGTCATTTTCAGCATCCGGCCTCAGTACCTGCCCGTAGTAATCAATCGCATTTTCTACAGTTCCTATCAATCATATCCTTCACCCAGGCCATCATAGGCATAGCGCTGGCTGGGTACAGATGCGTATTTTGGTATAAACGAGGTAATGTAAATTACCTCGTTTTTTTGGAGGGATCATAAAGCTCATAGATATGAGAAAGATTAACGCGACGAAAGTTCATCAATGAAAAAGAGACACAGGAATGAATGCGAAAAGAAAAATGGAAGAAAATAACCTATTTAACAGGTTTGGGAGCGCTTAACAAAGAAAGCCTAATCAGTTAAGATCAGGCTTCCTTTATCTTTGTTGACAGGGCCAATAATCGATTTTTATATCTTGTATATGATTATTGTTTTATGACGCCGATAGTGGGTACAGCAAACCATGCGGTAAAAATTTGCGATAATTAATGTTTTGTTTTGGCCGCTTTTAGTTCTGTTACAATCATTTTAAGTGTGTTCTCCCCGATGTTTTTAGCCATGTGTGTTGTGGCTGTCAAATACATCGCTTCTCCTTCTTTAATGTCGGCTATAACCGCAGGTTTGCCTTTTTCGGTAATCTCCAGCTTTCCATCTGTTAGCGCATAGGCGAAATGGTCAGGATGACTATGCCATGGAACGATCTCACCGGGGGCTAGTTCAACCTGCATCACCCGCAGCTTCTCATTTTCCAGGATAACTTTTTTGTATACATTTGACGCAACTTTAATTGGGTCTTGTGCATGTACATTTGTGCTCACGGACATAAATAATCCAAAGAGCAGAGCCATTGAAATCATTTTAATCGTTTTCATTTTATTATGGTTTTAGTGAGACTAATATTGGGTTAACTTAGAGGGTATTTAGAACAATTAAGAACCATAAAGGTTTGTTATATTTTTTGCGTAAATTTTGTTGTTTTTTACCATACCCTTGTCGCTCATTATTGTTCTTTTTTGCAGTTTACAATTAAAAAGCTCAATGGAGGTTTATGCTCCATATTTTTCAAATTCCCGTTTTATGGATTCATCATCATGTTACCGGTCCAGCCATTGTTTAAAAGTTCTGGACCTGTCCCGGCTCATGATGATCTTTTCTGCGGGCTCGGGATTCAACACGATATGGAGCTTTCCATTGAAATAATTATTGATGCGTGTAATGCTTTTATTGTTGATCAGATACTGACGGCTGACCCTGAAAAACACCTCCGGATCTAATTGTTCTTCCAGCTCCTCCATCGTAAAAGAAAGGATATGGTGCTGATTGTCGGGCATAACAGCTCTGGTCGTCCTGTATTCTGTATAGAAATAGGCAACCTCTTTGATCATTACGGTATAAAAAGAATCTCTGACCGGAACAAGAAACCGGGTCCGGTAGTTTTTTTGCTGCTGTTTTAAAATTGCGGCTACATCGTCCAACATCTGACCGAGGTAAGATGGATGGGGATTGGTTTTGAACTTATGAAGGCTCTTGATGAGTTCTTCTTTCTTAATGGGTTTGAGCAGGTAGTCAATACTGTTCACCTTAAATGCCCGCAGGGCATACTCATCAAAGGCTGAGGTGAAAATGACGGGGCATTTGAGCTTTATCTCAGAGAATATCTCAAAACAAAGCCCATCGGTTAAACGGACATCTGTGAAAATCAGGTCCGGATGGTCCTGCTCTTTCAGCCAATTGATGCTCTCCGTCACCCCTTCAAGCATCGCAAGGACCTCGATTTCCGGATCAATATCTTCCAGTATGGCCTTTAGCCTCTTGGCGTTGTGTAATTCATCTTCTATAATTAATACTTTCATCTTGCGAAACGTTTAAAGGGAGTAAAGGAACTTTGACTACAAAGTCAAATTCTGTCTGAATGATTTCAGGAAGCTTTGTGGACAGTAATTTATAACGGTTAATGATGTTTTTTAGGCCAATCTTTGAGGAACCTATGGTCGATTGTATTTTTTGTATGTTGTTGACGACCATTAAATAATCACCTTCCGGGAAAATCCGGATGTGCAGGGGCTGATTGCGTGAAGCAATGTTGTGTTTCACCGCATTTTCGATGAGTAGCTGTAATGTTGTGGGTGGAATTCCCTTGTTCAGCAAGTCTTCTACATCGGTTACCTCAATCCTCAGGTTCTCTGAAAACCTGATTTTGATAAGGTAAATATAAGAGCCAATAAAGTCCAGTTCCTCTTTCAGGGTAATGATGTTCCTGTCCAGGTTATAAAGCATATAGCGGTGTACTTCCGAGAGACAATCGAGAAACTGCTGCGCCCCAGCCTGATTTTCAGAAATAAGACTGGACAGCGTACTGAAGTTGTTAAACATAAAATGTGGATCCAGCTGTAATTTCAGCGAGTGCAATTGCGATTGTAGCGTAGCTTGTTTGAGCTCCGAAGCTTCTATAATTGAATTTTTCCAGTTGAGGAGTAAACGACTGCCGGTGTGAATAGCCGTGATGATTAATGACAGTAAGGTGCTGATAAAGAGCAGTTGCCGGTAACCTACCAAATCGCTTTTAATCCCATCTTCTTCCAGTGCTAACAACAGATCCATCGTGAACAAGAGCAAAGTCATCACTGAGATGACGATGAAACATTGAACAAAGAGCTGTAAAACAAGGCGTTTAACAGAAAACTGCTCCCAGGGGAGGCGCTTATCCAGATAATAGGAAACAAATCTACCCGTCTCCGTAATCGCCCAGCCGAGAATCATAAACCAGACAAGGTCGAAAAAAGACTCCCAGCTTAGTTCCAATATCGAGTTGTAATCTTCCTCATCGATGGGGTTGATGATCATGATCGAAAAGATCAGGACTACGGTGACTGCAAATACCAGGATGATCCTGGATAGCGCGGAACTGAATATGGAAGTAGCATGAGAAGTCATTTACAATAATTTTAATAAACCGGGAAAATCTTTTTAGATAGAATTCCGGTCAAATTTAAAAGCATCCTGTGGCTCGGGGAAAGAGAACTGACTGAACTGACCTAAATGATACTTGAATCTGCGATTTAGCAGTCTAAAAAGGGACCATTTCCAGGACTAAGCAGGTTTCAATTCAAAAAAACGGCTCAGGAAAGCAGAATTACAATTGACGTATCATTTTTGCCGGTTGGCGTAGTTTACAGGCCCCGGCCATTACCTCCCAAATTACTTTTGTCTCATTATTGATTGATTAAAAGCACATTATATATGCGTTATTTTTGTTTTATCTTCTTCCTGCTCGGGGCATTGAATGGCGCTGCCCAGCAGGAAATTTCGGGTAAAGTTACCGACGAACGGAACCTGCCCTTACCTGGTGCGACCATCACACTAAAACAGGCGTCGGATGCTAAAATTAGCGTTTATGCCATTGCTGACTCCCTCGGGAAGTTTAGTTTGAAGCATGTTAAAGTGGGCAGTTATCAAATCGAAGCCGCCTTTGTAACCTATAAAAATGAAGTCAGAATCGTTACGGTAGGGAAGGGACCGGTAGCAGTACAGGTTTTTAAACTCCTGGCGGAAAGTCAGCAATTGCAGGAAGTAACCATTAGTGGGAAGAAAAAACAGGCCATTTCTGTTGCTGCAGGTAAAACTACGATGAATGTGGAGCAAAGTATCCTGGCTCAAAGCCAATCGGCCTACGAACTGCTCAAAAGCCTTCCGGGGGTAAACATCAACAAAGATGGAGAGATCCGCATTAAAGGGAAATCGGGGGTTACGGTGATGATCGATGGGGAACCGGCAGAAATGGGCAGCTCACAACTCAAAGCGCTGCTCAAAGGTACGCCTGGAACCACACTTCAGTCTATAGAAGTGATGAACAACCCGCCATCAGGTATGGATGCTGCGGGAACAGCTGGTGTAATTAATATCGTCTTCAAAAAGAAGGTTAAAAAGGGCTTTAACGGAAGTATCAGTTCCAATGTCAGTAAAGGCAGATATTACAGAACAAACCATAGCCTCAACATGACCTATGGTATCGAAAAATGGGACCTGAACCTGCTGTATGCTTATGATTTTGACCATAGCAGGAACGAAGAAAGCGTATTCCGTAGCCAAAATACAGATAAATCTTTCTTCATGAGTCAGCTGCAGCTTAACCCCCAGAAATCAAAGGGACACTTGCTCAAACTTGGTTTAGATCATCATTTTGATGGCAAAAATACATTGCGCTTCAATCTGTCTTTTAATGATCTACGGAATCCTGCCGATGGCCGGACGATTTCCCGTTTTGGTACAGGAAAAATACAGGATTCCCTCCTGGATCAACGAAATGAGCTGCGTAATACCATGCGCAACTGGGATTACGGACTAAAGTTTAAACATAAATTTACGGAACTGAAAAGCCTGAATGCCTTCCTGCAGCTCAATCATTTAAGGTCCCGGGGATCTGAAGATTATACGATCTTTAAAACCTTAGGTCCGGAGAATAAGCTGTCTGAATTGCGTTACCGGAATATTTATCCTTCAAAAATAGACAGAAGGGTCATCAAAGTTGATTATCTGGAGGAGTTGAAAAAGGGAGATGAAAACTTCGGGAAGTTTGAAGCCGGAATCAAGAGCTCACAAACGAATCTCCATAACAGTCAGTTTAGTGAAAACAGGAACAATGGGATGTGGCAAAACGATGCCTTACGCAACAATAATTTTCGATATAAGGAAGCCATCCAGGCTGCCTATGCGGCCCTGGAACTGAACATGGAACCCTGGACTTTTAATGCGGGTTTGCGCGGGGAATATACGCATGTCAGGGGGGAGGAAGGGACAGATCCAGGGCGGGTCCGTCAAAATTATTTCTCCCTCTTTCCCAATGCACTGATCGGATATAAAGTGAACGACGAATACAAACTGTCTGTCAGCTATAACCGTAGGATTGAACGGCCGGATTATGATCAGCTGAACCCTTCTATCCGTTACCTGGACTTGTATACTACGAGACAGGGAAATCCAAAGCTGAAAGCACAATTCTCTAACAACATTGAATTGAATCAGCAATTTTTCAGCTTTATTGACCTTACCCTGGGCTATAGCAGCATTAAAAACCCTATTTTCTCTACCTTTCTGAGTAGTCCTGGAGTAAAATCAGCTTATACGACCATAAATACAGGCCATCAACAGCAATGGCAAGCCTCTTTGTCTTTCCCGATACCAGGGGTCGACTGGTGGGAGAATTACCAAACCTTTTATTTTTATACTTCCCAGTTTAACGCAAATCTGGAAACAAAAGCATTTAAAGAAAGGGCAAATACTTATGGTATCTATTCCTACAATTCCTTTAAACTTCCGGCGGGTTTTAACCTGGAGCTGAGCGGCTGGTACGAAAGTGCCGGACTATATGCCAATTTCAGGTATAAACCCGTTTCTGAAATCACTGCAGGTCTCAACAAGAAAATGTTAAAGGATAAGTTAACGTTAGGACTGGCTGTAGCCGATGTCTTTTATACAGGGATCTTCAAAGCCGCGATATTATCAGATCATACGCAAACCTTTAACCTGGATTCCAGAACAGACTCCCGGCAGGTCAAATTCAGCCTGAGCTGGAACTTTGGTAAAAAGCCAAAAGCAGAAGGTTCGGCTGAACAGCCATCAGATGAGAATCGGTTCCCTTCAGGTAAAAGTAAACAACTGATAAAAACAGGAAAACAATAAGATCGGAAAATGATCGCAAGACCATAATCCATATTTGATATGAAGATTTATAGAAAATTGCGACCGGAATTTATGAAGGAAGCCGGCGAATTGCTTGCCGAAGCTTTTGAAGATAAATTCCGGTATTTCTTAGGACCAAAAAAGGTGATACAAAAAGTCATCCCTCATTTAATCAACAAAGAGCAGGTGCTTTCAATCGTATCAGACAGCAATGAATTGATTGGGATCGCAGGTTTCAGCTATGAGCAAAAAAGTATGTTCTCTATGAATATGAAAGCGATGGTCAGACAGTATGGTCTGATAAAAGGGTTGTATAAAATATTTCAAATGGGAATATATTTCCCAAATTCATTTCCGGTTACCCATCTATACATTGATGCGATCACCATAAAGGCGGATTACAGAGGTAAAGGATACATCCGCCTGTTATTTCAGGAATTGGAGAAGATTGCTTTTGAAAAGGGAACCACCAATTTGCAGCTTGAGGTTTCCTACCACAATACAGCTGCCATCAGGGCATATCGGAAGATGGGCTTTTATGAGCTGAAATCGGAAGCCCTGAACAGTAGCGTTGCCTGCCGGGTTGGAATTTCCAGGTTGAATAGAATGATCAAAATCCTGGATCAATACCTGGCAAATAAAAGAATATAGATAATATCTTTGCTGAAAGACGGATAGATCAAAGGGAAAAGACAAGGAGCATAGCGGGCATCATCAACTATAAATAAAATGAAACTTTCTTCTAAAATTAAAGAGATCAATGATGCGGGGGAATTCAAGGAGTATTATCTTCTGGATGCTCAGTATTCCTTTTGTGAAGAATGCAACCGGATGGACTATGCGCATGGAAATGGTTTTTTGGAAATTGTTGCTTTAGAGGATTTGCAAAAATTACATAGCCGTCATATCGGACATCAGGCGCGCAGGAAATTTTATAGTGTGGTTCTCCTGACCGCAGGAGAGGTGAGCGAAGTGATCGGGTACCAGGAGTACCATTTTGGTCCGCAGAGCATGTATTTCATTCCTGAAAATCAGCTGCATTCTATTGGCTCCTGGAGCGAAACTGTAAAAGGATTCCTCTGCATGTTTGATGCTGATTATTTTCTACTCTGTATCAAACATCAAATTAAGCTCAACCAGTTTCCATTCTTCCAGCTGGACAATGTCCCTTATCTGAAGCTATCTGACCGGGAAACACAGATGATGACGCACCTGTTCTGGAAGCTCAATAGTGAAAAATGCCAGAAAACAACCCTTAACGATGATTTGCTGGTCAAAATGTTCCTCAATATCATCCTTCTGGAGGCCGAACGGATCTACAACCATAAGGCTGCGGAACAGCCTTTTAATCTTTCCCGAAACGAGCAGCTGGTGGCACAATTTCAACTGCTGGTCAATCAACACTTTCTGGAAAAAAAACAGGTGAATGAATATGCCGGAATGCTACATGTACATCCGCATTACCTGAACGATGTCGTAAAAGAAGTCTCAGGTTTTTCAGCGAGTTATTTTATTCAAAAACAATTGATACAGGAAACCAAATCACGCCTGATACAAACGAGCGATACGGTTTCTATGATTGCTGCAGAACTTAATTTTACCGATGATTCCTATTTCGGACGTTTTTTTAAAAGGATAACCGGCTCCACACCCCAGCAATACAGAAAACAACATCGGCATCAATAACCAATAAAAGGCACAAATCTGATATCTGTGATTTGTGCCACTTTCCCTCCGAAAAGTGTTAACCTGATCGATATTCTGTAAGTAATTTTGTCGTATTCAATTTAAGTTATGGCATATTCAGAAAACGAAATCCAGGAAATTACTACGCCAACACGGTTGCATACACGACGACAATTTATAATAAAAAGCAGTGTGTTATCTGGCACACTTGCCATTCCCGCGACGCTGATGTCTTTTGTGGAGTTCGACGAAAAAAATACCGACCGCATGTTTGATGTCATTATCGTAGGTGGGAGCTATGCAGGACTTTCTGCGGCTATGGCATTAGGTCGCTCTCTGAGAAAAGTACTCATCATCGACAGTGGACTGCCCTGCAACAGGCAAACACCCTATTCACATAACTTCGTTACACAGGATGGAGAGAAACCAAAGGATATTGCAGATAAAGCGAAACAGCAGGTATTGAATTACAACAGTGTGTCGTTCCATGAAGACGTTGCATTGAAGTTACGACCGACTGGAAGTTTATTTGAACTCAGTACACAATCCAGAGCAGTGTTTTCGGCCGGAAAGGTGCTGTTTGCTACCGGTTTAAAAGACATAATGCCCGCTATTTCCGGATTTTCCAATTGCTGGGGAATATCCATCTTACATTGTCCATATTGTCATGGTTACGAAGTAAAAGGCCAGAAAACCGGCATTCTTGGCAACGGTAATGTGGCTTTTCACTATGCACAACTGGTCTCGAACCTAACGGATAAACTTTCCATTTTTACTGATGGAAAGGCGCAATTTACTGCTGATCAATACCAGCTGATGCGGAAAAACAATATTCAGGTGGTAGAACAAAGCGTACAGTCTATCGTACATGATAAGGGGAAGCTTTCTGGCTTGGTGCTGCAAGACGGGGCAGTACACCCACTCGGGGCACTTTATGCAAGGCCTGCTTTTGAACAACATTGCAAAATCCCGGTCGAACTGGGCTGTGAGCTTACAGAGCAGGGCTTGTTAAAACTGAATACTGCTCAACAGACCAGTATTCCGGGAATATATGCTTGTGGCGACAATTCTGCTTTCCGCTCCGTAGCAACGGCAGTGTCAACAGGTTCCCATGCAGGCGCCGCCATCAATATGGCATTATCAACAGAAAATTTTAATTTAAAGTAATACAAATGAATACCTATTTAGAACTCATTGCCTTTTCATTGGTCATTGGTATAGGAGCAACCCTGGTGATGGACATCTATGCAGTCATCCTGAAACGCTTTTTTAACATCCCTTCCTTAGATTTTCGTATCGTAGGCCGTTGGATAGGACATTTTAAAGAGGGCGTGTTTTCTCATAAAAATATCCTGCAGGCAGAGACGATCAGGTACGAAGGAGCCATAGGATGGCTTGCACATTACCTCATCGGGATCTCTTTTGCTTTCTTACTTTTACTGATCTGGGGTACGGAATGGGCATACCATCCAACTTTTGGACCAGCCATCAGCATCGGGTTGTTAACCACTATTGCGCCATTCTTCCTGATGCAGCCGGCTTTTGGTTTTGGTATTGCCGCTTCTAAAACACCCAACCCAAACCTGGCAAGGTTTAGAAGCCTGAAAGCACACGCGATATACGGAATAGGTCTGTATGTAGCTGCATTATTGCTGAGTATGGTCCTTTCCTAACCAGGGAGAGGTAAAGATGAAATAGATTCTGCTGTAGAACAGCGTTACGAACTTGTTTTGATGTAGACGTATTGTATACACCTGTCGGGGACGGTGTAGCTGTTTTGTAGCAGGGCCAGACTTGGAAAATGAATGGCTAAGACTGCACCTTTGCTGTTGAACAATTTTTCCATAAAAACATGAACAACAAAACCTTATCTATCGTATCCTACATTACCCTTATTGGCTGGCTGATCGCTTATTTTAATGGGAAAGAAAAAGCAGATTCTCTGCTTAAATATCACCTCCGACAAGCGCTGGGCCTGGCCATCGTCAGCATTATTTTTAACGTGGTCCTGACTGTTGTTGCGACTATTGTACCTGCCCTTTCTTTTTTAGGGATAGCAGGTCTGGTCATCTTAGTGCTTTGGATTATGGGCATCATCAACGCGGCAAATGGAGCGGAAAAACCCACGCCTCTTGTTGGTAAAATGTTTGAGAACAAATTTGCTTTTATAGGATAAAAGGAGATCAACACACCCATAGATCATAAAAGACATCAAATGAGATATCCCCTTTTTAAAATCACTTTGTTGCTGCTGTTGTGTATCAACAGCAGTTGCAATCTGATACATAGTCCCGAAGAGTATTTTGACAAAACGGCCCTGAACACCAATATGCTTTCCAGATTTGGCGGAAGCTATTTTCATACTTATCAGAAATACATTAAAGGTGGCGCAGGAACAGGGAGCTTCAATACCTGCGAAAAATACCTGAAAAACTATTCCATCGCATTTGCAGAACGTGATTTGAAAAAAGTAGAAGGACTTTACCCCAATACAGAAGCCAAACCGATGATCGAGGCATCCATAGACCTTTACAACTATGTGTTACAGAGTTATAAAACAGATCACCTGGAAATAGCGCAGATGATTGACCGGAAAGCACCTGAAAAGACCATTAATGAGGCGATTAAAGCATTGGACGAAAAGAGCTACACAGGTTTTTCTGAAAAGTACGATAAGCTCTGGATTCTGGCCAAAACTTACGCCAAAAACAACGGTATAGAAGTAAAAGAGATGCCTTTTTAGTCAATGTTTTTGTCAGAATTTATTGCAGCGCAGGTAAGGTAAACCAAAAATTACTGCCCTTGTTTAATTCGCTTTCCACGCCGATCTGTCCATTGTGTTTTTTAATGATTTCTGCGCAAATGTAAAGTCCCAGGCCTAAACCTTTATAGGTGCTGTCATTGCTTTCTGCACGGTAATAACGGTCAAAAATGTAACGCAGTTTTTCAGGCGGTATGCCGGGGCCCCTGTCAATTACGGATACTTTGACCATGTCATTTTCTTTCTCAATACAGATCCGTATTTCTTTCGATTCCGGGGCATACTTTATCGCATTATTGATAAAGTTAATGAGGATCTGTTCGACCCGGATGATATCTGCATGTACTTCCGTCTGCAGGTCTCCTTCTGTTACAATGGCATATACACCTTCTGCGTTTAGATCATTAGAACGCTCCATAATGACCTCAGATAAAGCAAAAGGTTGGGGATTGATGTGAAGTTGTCCCTGACTTGCCTTACTTGCGTTTAACAAATCCTCAATGAGCGCATTCACTTTGCCCAGGCTTTTATTGGCCTGCACAATGAGCTTGGGCAGCATGGTTGAGGTTGGATTATCCTTTATTCTATCCAGAAGCTGCAGCGATGCCTTTAAACTGGTTATTGGCGTTTTGAGCTCATGACTGGCAACAATGATGAAGTCGTCTTTATATTGTTGCAGCAAACGGAGTTCCTGTATGTCTGTAGCAGTGCCTGCCCAAAGTTGAATCTGATCCTGCAGATCCATGATTGGCATTAGCCGGATCAGGTGCCACCGGTATAGGTCATCGGCACGCTTTACCCGGATTTGAAATTCACCTCCCTCATTGGCATTGAGGATCGAACTGAACTGATCAATGCCCATCTGAAGATCCTCCTCATGGACTACCGCTTTAAATCCCAGCAATTTGGTTTGCGCTTTATCCAATCCGGTATAGTCATACCACCGCTGGTTGTAAAAAACAACTTCTGCTTTTGTCGTATTTGTCCAGGCGATCTGGGGAATGGTTTCCATCATGCTGCGGAACCTGCCTTCACTTTCTGCAAGCGCTTTTGTGCGTTTAATCACCCGGGCTTCCAACTCCTGATTTAGTTCTAAAAGCTCCTGATTAATGACCTTTAATTTTTCATCCGTTATTATTTTTTCTTTCCTGGCCTGGGTGTCATTTAATGCCCTGTTGATTTTTGTAGAGAGTGTAAATAGCTTGTTTTTAGAGACGTAATCGGTTACGCCTGCTTTGATCAGCTCCACTGCATTTTCCTCTCCAATAATTCCTGAAACAATAATAAAAGGAGTATTGGCATATTTATCTTGTTTGATTTGGAAGGCAGTAACCGCATCAAAAGAGGGAAGGGAGTAATCTGATAAGATCAGATCCGGATCAAAACTTTCCAGCGCGTTTTCGAATGCGGCCCGAGTTTGTACAATTTCAGCTGTAAAACTCAATCCGGATTTTTTCAATTCACGGATCAGCAGATCGGCATCGCTTTCATTGTCTTCCAGAATGAGTATTTTAAGACCTGGTGTCATTATTTATTCTTCATGTTAATAGGGCGGCTGACTTAATATCATCCAGTATAATCCAATCTCTTTTACTGCATTGAAAAAATTATCGCTGTCAACTGGTTTCACGATATAACTGTTTGCACCAAGTGCGAAACAGTTTTCTATATCAGGACCTTCATTAGAGGAAGTGAGCATCACCACCGGGATAGATTTAAGCATCGGATCTGATTTTATTTTTTCCAACACCTGCAGGCCTGATACTTTTGGCATTTTTAAATCCAGCAAGATCAATTTTGGAAATTCCTGATCACTCCGGTCTGCATATGCTCCCCTGCAATAAACAAAGTCCAGTGCTGCTGCTCCATCAATAACATGATGGAGCTTGTTGGTAAAACCACTTTTTTTTAATGCACGAATGGTGAGTGCAGCATCGTCCTGGCTGTCTTCAACAAATAAAATTTCAACGTTATGGTAACTCATTTTTTTGATTTAATCGTTTATAGCTGGCAGACTGAAATAAAAGCAGGATCCTTCGTTTATTACGGATTCTGCCCAAACTGTTCCATGATGTCGCTGCACTATTTTTTGCACAATGGCCAAACCAATTCCTGTACCCTCAAATTCTTCCTGGGAATGTAACCTCTGAAAAACCCCAAAGAGCTTGTCATAGTATTGCATATCAAACCCGGCCCCTGCATCCTTTACATAGTATACAATGAGCTGATTTTTTTTGTGGGCACCAATTTCGATTTTCGTTTTTTCTTTATGTTTTGAATATTTAATGGCATTGGAAATCAGATTGATCCAGACCTGTTTAATGAGTGATTGATCTCCCTTCGCATTTGGAAGTTCAGCGATCTCAAATTCAGGTATGTTTTCCCCGTCCTCGAATAATGATTCTTCCCGAACCATATTCACAAGGTGCAACATGTCTATTTCCGAAAAGCTGACTTGTTTTCTGCCCAGTTTGGAAAAGGCCAGTAAATCATCAATTAATTCGCCCATCTTTTTCGAGTTTCGAATGATGGACTGAAGGATTTTTAGCCCATCAGGATCGAAGTTCTCCGCATAATCTTCTGTCAGAATTCTTGTATATCCGTTAATTGCCCGGATTGGCGCACGTAAGTCATGAGATACGGAATAGGAAAATGATTCCAGTTCTTTATTTACAGACTCGAGTTGTGCGGTACGTTGAATGACCTTCTGTTCTAATTCGTCATTTAGTTTGCGAATATCATCTTCCGCATTTTTTAATTCCTTGTTTGCAATGATTAACTCTTCGGCTCTTTTTTCCTTCTCTTCATTTTGAAAAGCAAGCTCCTTATTTGCGATGACCAGTTCTGCAGCGCGATTTTCCTTTTCTTCATTCTGAAAAGCAAGCTCCTTGTTTGCAATGACGAGCTCTGCAGCCCGGTTTTCTTTTTCTTCGTTTTGAAAAATCAGCTCTTTATTGGCAATAACCAGTTCTGCGGCCCGGTTTTCCTTTTCTTCATTTTGAAAAGCAAGCTCCTTGTTTGCGATGACCAGTTCTGCGGCCCGGTTTTCCTTTTCTTCATTTTGAAAAGCAAGCTCCTTGTTTGCAATGACGAGCTCTGCAGCACGGTTTTCTTTTTCCTCATTTTGGAAAATCAGTTCTTTATTGGCAATTGCCAATTCCGCTGCCCGGTCTTCTTTCTCTTCATTTTGAAAGGCGATCTCCCTGTTAGCAATGATTAATTCATCAGAATCGTTTTTTTTCATATGCTTCACTAAAAGACCGTATTTTAAAATGTGTAGGAAATGAACGTAATGGGATTTTTCTAAAGCTAACACATTATAGGGCGAAAACACTGTAATCTGAATTTAAAAATGAGAATGAGCGATTTCAATATAGGTTTTAGGTAGAATATTTCTGTGGCTGAGTCAATTGGAATGAACAGCGCCTGTTTAATGCCCTGGATTTAAAATGATGGCGCGGGGATGTAAAAAAATATTTTTTTTTAATTACTTCCTGGCTAATTGCTTAACTTGTGGTGATGTCTTTATTGAAATCTGAAGTTTCTGTCTTCTATAAAGATATTAAGCTTTTAAATTTTAGACAACGATAAAATATTTTTTATAAACAAAAACGCTCAATCGATGATAACTTCTAAAATTCCCATAAGAATTAAGTGCCTAATTGTGCTGGATAACAGTGTGATATGTTTGTCTTTGCACGGCTGTTTTAAATGCTGAAGTAGTATTAAAGGAATGTGAAAACTGTTTTTTTACTACTTCATTATTTAGTATAATTGTCATAAAAAAATACATTTTTACATTAAATTTTACTTTTTTGTAACTATTTGTGTTTGATTTCGTTATATCCTCTATTAATTATAGATAAAATGCCATGCCAATCGCCGCCAAAATAAGAGTTCAGAGAATGATTAAGGGTTATAGCCAGGAGTATATGGCTTTCCGGCTCAATATTTCCCAAAACGCCTATTCAAAATTGGAGCGTGGGGAGACGGAACTGACTGTGAGAAGGTTTTATGAAATCATAGAAATCCTGGAGGTACCAATGAATAGTTTACTCACCGAGTACAGGAGCTTCGATCTTTAATTCTGCTCCTAAAAGTTGATCCTGTGTTAACAATTTGAAAATATTTTTTTAACATTGCCTGAATTTATTAGTAAATTTATATCAACATCCCTCAAGTCATAAAATCAAAACGTTGATAATGAGACTGTATGCTGAACTTTCGGATGTAGAACTGGTCTCCTTATTAAAATCGGGCAACCAGCTTGCGTATACTGAAATCTTTGAACGGTACACAAGGATTCTCCTGCGCCATGCATTCCGTCTACTGTCCGACCATGACGAAGCTCATGATGTCGTACAGGATGTCTTTCTCCAGCTTTGGCAAAAACGGGAAGACCTGGAATTTAAAACTTCAATCTCTTCTTACCTGTATGCTTCCGTCAGAAACAAGATCTTTAACCTGTTGTCTCATCAAAAAGTAGTTTTGAGATATGCCGAATCCATCAGCAGTTTTATGGTGGAAGGCTATAACATTATTGAAGATGAGATCCGGGAAAAGGAACTTGCAGCCGTTATAGAGAAGGAAATAGCCGCTTTGCCGGCAAAGATGCGTGAAGTCTTTCTTCTCAATAAAAAAGAAGAACTGAGCTATCATGAAATATCCGAACGGCTTAACATTACCAGAGAAACTGCAAAACAGCAGGTGTATAAAGCAATGAAGATCCTGAAGCTTAAAATAGATTCCTTCCTCAGTATTTACCCCTTTCTATAAGAATTTTATTTTTTTTTCATGATGACGTATGACGCTGGCCTTACTTGGCTGTCTTAGGGTTATAACAGGCGTTAAGAAGCCTCTTATCAAAAGTCATGAAGATAGAAGCTGTCAAGTCATTAATAAGGGAATACAACGAAGGTACATTAAGTCCGGAGCAAAAGGCAAAGCTGGAATCCTGGTACATCAACCAGGCTGCAAATAGCAAAACTGAGCTTGATGAGGATAGTGAAAATGAAATCATCCAATTGCTAAGGTCAACACTGCCGCTAAAGTACGCTAAACCTTCCAGAACCTTATGGCCTCGTATTGCTGCGGTCGCTTCCATTATATTATGTCTTGGAACAGCCTGGTACTTTTATCAAAGAGCTGATTCCAATCCCGAGGTATCACACGCAAAAAATAATATCCTTCCCGGTGGCAATAAAGCGTACCTGACTTTAGCCGATGGTCAAAGAATCGCGCTGACCAATGCAAAAAATGGCACCCTCGCGCAACAGCCAGGGGTTAACATCACAAAAGCTTCGGATGGAGAAGTGATATACAGCATTACCGGCCTCAAACCAGAGCGCGAAGGAGCAAAGAATTACAATACGATCGAAACACCTGTTGGTGGACAGTATCAGATCGTATTGCCGGATGGCACCAAAGTATGGCTAAACGCCGCGTCTTCACTAAAATTCCCCTCAACTTTTGCCAGGTTAGTTAATAGAAAAGTTGAATTACGCGGCGAAGCCTACTTTGAAGTGGCAAAGAATAAGCAACAGCCATTTATCGTGAAAACGGTAGGGCAGGAAGTCGAAGTTTTAGGAACACATTTTAACATCAATACCTATAAGGATGAGCAGGGTGTTAAAACGACTTTATTGGAAGGATCGGTCAAAATCCATAATGATCTGGAATCCAAAATCCTGAAGCCAGGGGAGCAGTCGACTTTAACCAGCCGGAGATTCATGGTCAAAACTATTGATGTTGAGGAGGCCGTGGCCTGGAAAAAAGGTTACTTCTATTTTAATAATGAAAACATTGAAAGCATTATGCGGAAGCTTTCCCGCTGGTACAATGTAGATGTCGAATACGAAGGTAAGATTACTGACGAAGGATTTTATGGTACAGTATCGCAGACTAAAAATATCAGTCAGGTGCTCAATATATTGGAAAAAACAAAAGGGGTTCACTTTAAGATCGAAGGGAGGAGGGTCATCGTTATGAAATAATGCTACCTAAACTGACATCCAATAAAAAAGCCATCCCAACGCGAATCAGGATGACTAAGTCTGGATAGACAACATACGAAATATGGTATCAACCGCGAAGAGCCGAACCACCTCGAAAATGAAAAGGCGCAACGCATAAACCCAAACTAAACAAATGTACAGTTTTTATAGGAAATGTCTATGGGAGCCATTGTGCTACATAGCTAAACTACTGCTGTTTATGATCTCGGTCCTTGGCCGGATCAGCGATTCAGATAAAAGAAAATGGATCATGAGAGCTAACCTAACCACGGTTCTTTTAATTTCAGCAATCATACAGGTGAGTGCAAGTTCATTTGCACAGAAAATCACCTTGTCGGAGAAAAATGCGCCACTGATGAAGGTGTTCAGGGCGATTCGAGCGCAGACGGGATATGATTTTATGCTTACCGCGAGAACACTTAAGGGGACGAAGGATATTACAATAGAGGTTAAAAATGCAGAGTTGAATGATGTATTGAAGAAGATTTTTGAGGGGCAACCGCTGAAATATTTTGTAAATGATCAGACGATAATTGTGTCGGAGAAAGAAGGAGTTGGTTTGAGTGGAAAGGAGAAGTCTTTGATGGATATTACGGTTAGAGGTAGAGTGGTGGACGAGAAGGGGGAGGGCTTGCCCGGGGCTACTGTGAAGTTGAAAGGAAATGAATCTAAGGTGTCGATTGTGACGAGTTCTGAAGGTAAGTTCTCGATAAATATTCCGGGAGAAAATGCGGTATTAATCGTTTCATATGTCGGATATAAAACTAAGGAAATAAATGTATCTGGAGCAGATGTGGATTTAGTTATTCGCTTGGAACCAGTAACAGGACAGCTGGAAGAGGTCTCTGTGGTTAGTACCGGTTATCAGACTATTCCTAAAGAAAGGTCAACTGGGTCTTTTGAAAAGATTGATAATGCCTTACTAAACAGAAGTACAGGAGCAAGTATACTTAGTCGACTAGAAAATATTACTCCAGGTCTTTTCGTAGACAGAAGGCTAAACTCAGAGCGTGCTCCAGGAATTGGGAACATAAGTATTCGGGGTCTAACTACGCTTACACAAGCTATTGCAACCCCTTTGATTATATTTGATAATTTTCCTTATCCCGGAGAATTAGAAAATATAAACCCAAATGATGTAGAGAGTGTGACTATACTTAAAGATGCAGCGGCAGCATCAATCTGGGGGGCTCGTGCAGCGAATGGAGTTATCGTGATCACCACAAAAAAAGGAAACTATAACCGGAGAACACAAGTTTCATTCAATACGAATTTAACTGTTCTGGAAAAACCTGATTTGTTTACACTGAAGCCGATGACGGCTTCCGATTATATTGATCTGGAAAAGACGCTTTTTAACAATGGTTTTTATAATAACAAGATAGATGATATTTACACCTGGCCATATCTTTCACCTGTAGTTGAATTGATGTTAAACGCACGACAACCCGGTGCAACGATATCCCAGGAGGAAGCAGACACCCAAATCAATACATTGCGTAATCACGATGTACGTAATGATTATACGAAATATGTATACAGGATGGGTATAGCCCAACAATATGCACTTAATATCAATGGGGGGGGAAATGAATTTACCTACCTGCTTTCAGGAGGCTTTGATAATAATCGTATAAATGTGGTCAAAAACCAAGGACAAAGAATTACTTTAAGGAGTGCCTTTGCTTATAAACCTATAAGCGAGCTTGAATTTGAAGGAGGTATGTTTTATACGCAAAGCAAAGATTTAGCAAGTGGTAATTTCAGCCGGTTACTTTATGATCCAGCTGTTGTTCTTCCTTATACAAGATTGGCTAATCAAGATGGTAATCCACTTGTTGTTGGTAGGAACTATGGTGTAAGATTTTTAGATACAGCTGATCCGCGCTATTTAGATTGGAGATATCGTCCATTGGCAGAACTGGATGCGAGCTCAAATACGATAAATACTTATGACTGGTTAATGAATCTGGGATTGAACTATAAAATCTCCAAAATATTCAGTGCTTCAGTTAAGTATCAGTATGGGAGGACAATAGCTGAAAATACAAACCTCCAAAGGCAGGAATCCTACTATACACGTAATCTTATTAATTTGTTAACGACATTTAATGGCACAGAACCTAAACGCAATTTGCCCCTTGGAGGGGTTCTGGGACAATTTAGAGGAAACAATGACGCTTACAATATAAGGGGTCAAATAAATGCCAGTAAAACCTGGAACGATAAACATCAATTTGATGGCTTGGTCGGTGTCGAAAAGAGCGAAAAGCATCTCCAGTCCAACAGCTCTACAGTTTATGGTTATAATGAAGAAGTGTTGACGCACGCAGACGTGGATCACCTTACTCAGTTCATTTCTCCTGTTTATTCATTTGTGAGTTTGCCAAGTAATATTGATATTAATGATCAACTTTATCGTTTTACATCGATTTTTGCCAATGCTGCTTATACCTACAATAGTCGATACACGATATCGGCAAGTGGACGTAAGGATGCAGCAAATCTTTTTGGGGTAAACGCAAATCTTCGAGGAACTCCTTTTTGGTCTACGGGAATAAGTTGGGATATCTCCAAAGAGCCTTTTTATCATTTCGCCTTAATGCCATTTTTAAAATTGAGAGCGACATATGGATATCAGGGTAATACGGATAGTCGATTATCAGCTCATAGTTCAATAAGATATGCCAGTGCTAACGCCTACACAATTAGCCTCCCTTATGCGGACCTGATTAACCCTGCCAATAACGACCTGAGATGGGAAAGAGTGGGGACACTGAATTTAGGGATTGACTTTCGTTCAAAGGATAACGTCATTTCAGGAAGTATTGAGTACTACAAGCGTCATTCAAAAGATGTATTAAATACCACTCCTTTAGATTATACTACTGGATTTTCTTCCGCAATATATAATAGTTCTGACCTGAAAGGAAAAGGACTGGATCTGTCTTTGCACTCTCTAAATCTAAAAGGTAGTTTCAAATGGAATACTGACTTGTTTTTGAATTATAACTCAAATAAGGTTACAAAATATACCCCACTAAATACGGATATCACCAATTATATTAACGAGGGATTAGCAGTTTCATCAGGTTTGATTGTGGGGAGACCTGTTTATGCTATATTTTCCTATGGCTGGGCTGGTCTTGATCCCAATTCTGGTGACCCTATGGGTTATCTTAATGGAGAAAAAAGTAAGGATTATACAGCACTGACGAGTGTCACCCCAGATCAGTTACAGTACCATGGCTCTGCTATTCCAATCTGGTCGGGAGCTTTCAGGAATACTTTCACTTATAAAAATATAAGTGTTTCCGCAAATATCATTGGCAAATTTGGACACTTTTTCAGAAGATCAAGCATCGATTATGGATCATTGTTAAACCCTAATTCAACTAATATTGTAGGAGGACATTCGGATTATGCCCTTCGCTGGCAGAAACCAGGGGACGAGTCGTCGACAAATGTTCCGTCATTCATTTATCCCGACGATCCCTTACGCGATAAGTTTTATGCAGGGTCAGCAATTCTAATCGATAAAGCTGATCATATTCGCTTACAGGATATTACGCTGGGGTATACATTGGATAGAACCAGTTGGGCTATTAAAAACGTCAAAATATTTGCAAATTTTAGTAATCTGGGGATAATCTGGAGGGCAAACAAACTGGGGCTTGATCCTGAGTTTTATCGTGGCTATCCTGCGCCCCGAACAATTGCATTAGGTTTAAACGCTAATTTTTAATATTATTACCATGAGATCCACATATAAAATAATTTTCTTGTTGGCAGCAGTTTGCATCCTTAGTGCCTGCAAAAAATTCCTGGATGTGAAGCCTGATAAAAAACAGGTCATTCCTGTTTCATTAGAGGATTGCCAGGCTCTTTTAAACAATGTTGATATTTTACCCATCGGTCCAATCTCAGGAGAGACATCGTCAGATGACTATTACCTCACCGATGCGAATTGGAACTTACTTATTCCTCAAAACAAAGAGCCTTATATATGGCAATCGAATGCTAACGTAAACATTACGGATTGGTCTGGCCCTTACCAAAAAATATTGGTCGCCAACCAGGTGTTAGAAACGCTGAAGGATATTAATCGTGCTGCAAACCAGCAACAGTGGGATAAAATAAAAGGAGCTGCTTTATTACTCCGATCGATAAATTATTTTTATTTAGCCGAACTTTTTGGTAAACCGTATGATGCGAATACGGCAGGATCGGATTTAGGTATTCCAATACGATTAACATCTAGTATTGACGAGGAAACTGTAAGGGGTAATTTACAACAGGTTTATGACCGCATGATCCAGGATTTTACGGAAGCAGCGACATTATTACCCTCAGAACAACCCCTTACACCACTTGCTAAATCTGTAGCAAGTCCGGTAAAAGCGACGGCATATGCTGGTTTGGCCAGGACATTTCTAATTATGGGAGACTATACCAAAGCCTATAATAATGCTGATGCCAGTTTGAAGCAATATGGTGCATTGATGGATTATAAAACTCTAGATCCAACTGCCTACTATCCAATACCAAGGTTTAATACCGAAGTAATATATGAAATTAATGGGAATGGCCTGGCTCCGCTTATCTATGGCTTAGTTGCCCCTGAACTATATAATCTTTATAGTCCTGGAGATCTTAGAAAGGGTCTATATTTCAGGGACAACGGAAATGGCACTTTTAGTTTCAAAGGAACCTATGTTCCTGGAGCACTATTCTTAGGTTTTGCTACCGATGAAATTTATCTGATCCGGGCTGAGTGTGCTGCTAGGAGAGGGAATGTGGCTGTAGCCATGGATGATCTGAATACATTGAGACAAAATCGTTGGGACAATACTTATACCCCACTAGTAGCCAGCAATGCGGATGAAGCTTTAAAGTTAATTATAAATGAACGTAGAAGGGAATTACCCTTTAGAAGTTTAAGATGGGTCGATCTGCGAAGATTAAACAAAGAAAATTCATTTGCCAAAATCTTACAACGTACGCTAAACGGTCAGGTTTATAGCTTGCCTCCGAATGATATCCGCTATACGTTGCTCATACCGAGAGAAGTATTGGAGCGGGTAAATATACCGCAGAATCCCAGATAAGCAATTGTTTTTCTAACGGAAGGATAAGATGGCGTTTCTTTTGTCTGTTTTACTCTTCCAAATATTAAGCTAAAGATGAATTTTAAAATAATGATTTTACTATTGTCATTTCTCTTTTATAAGACAGTGAACGCCCAAAAACATCCAGTTAAAATAGCAAAGAATAAAACGTCTTCTATACAAAAAATCCAAAACCTAAAGATAGGAGACCCGATGCCTGATATTCTTATACCGATGATAATCAATGACCGTTATTCTTCTGTGAGAAGCACTAATTTTAAAAACCAGTTGCTGATTGTTGATTTCTGGTTTACAAACTGTGGGGCTTGTGTTGCAGGTTTGCCAAAAATGATGTCATTGCAGCAGGAATTTGGAGATCGGATTAAAGTACTTCCTGTTACTTTTGAAAAAAAAGAGGTTGTCGGTAAATTCTTAAAAACTAATTTTAAAACAAGAGATATCGTCGTTCCTACTGTTATTGAGGATAAAGTCTTGTCGCAATTGTTCAAACATGTTGCCGCTCCACATCAAGTTTGGATTTATCATGGAAATGTGATTGCTATCACCGAACAGGATTATGTAAATAGTAAAAACATTAATTTTATTCTGAATGGTGGAAAAAATGACTGGCCAGTTAAGAATGATTATCTTCCTGCTGTCGATATAAAGACACCCTTAGTCCGCCAGGATATGAGCCGATTTACGGGAGTCAATCCATTAAAAAGATATGCTGCTATTTTTGGTTGCTATCAGGATGGGGTTATTACCAAGATGGGAATGACTGTTGATTCTGTCAACGGTACATGCCGAAATTACATTATAAATCTTCCTATTCTTAATATCTATTCCATTCAGTGGAGTATCGCTTCCGGGATTAATCGTTTTCCAGAGCCCAGTGGTATAATCCTTGAAGTTAAAGACCCATCAAAATTTGTTTCTCTTGAAGATAGTGAGGAGACGAGTTTCGTCAGACGTCAAAAAACCTATATATGCTACGAATCCATGGGCCCGAATACTCTACAAACCCGGGAAGAAGCCGCCCTGGAAATAATTAAAGACTTCGACAATCTGTTGGGTCTAAAGGGACGCTATGAAAAAAGGAAAATGAATTGCCTTATACTTATTGAAAAGGATTCCATCGATGCGATTAAATCACGAACAGAGAATGGAGAGGGTAAAGAGTTTTTGGCAGCCCCCAATATTAAAATTCAAAACAAAAGTCTTGATGGAATAGTCTGGAAGATGAATCAGGTTTATGGCAATCCACCTGCATTCAATGAAACAAGCTATAAAGGGAATGTAAACATGAAGTTTTCATTAAACTCCTGGAAAAACATCCCTGAATTACGGATAGCGCTTCAAGGTTTTGGTCTCGACCTAAAAGAAGAGCAGAGAGAGCTGGAAGTCTTTGTTTTGACTGAAAATCATACAAATCAGCAATTAAAGAAATAAACCATTTAAAGGCAAACAACATTTACTTATTCAGGTAATTGTTTAAAGAAATTTTAATGAAAAATAAGATAAAAATATTCCTGACAATTATGGCGTTATCTACTAGTCTAGGCATTTTCAATACTTTGGGCCAAGTCATTCCAAGGGATACCGCAGTAAGAATCGGAAAACTAAGTAATGGCCTGACCTATTACATCCGTCACAATACTATTCCAAAGAACCAGGCAGATTTTTATATTGCTCAAAAGGTGGGTTCAGTACTTGAAGAAGAAAATCAGCGCGGACTGGCACATTTTCTGGAACATATGGCATTTAACGGAACTAAACACTTTCCTGGAAATATGTTAATTACGGAGCTTGAAAAGAAAGGAATTAAGTTTGGCGCCAATATAAATGCTTACACGGGCTATGATGAAACGGTTTATAAGCTAACTAATATTCCTTTAAATAGACCTGGGATCCTAGATACCGCGTTAATTATCCTGCATGACTGGTCGGGCTTTATCCTCAACAATGATAAGGATATTGATGAAGAAAGGGGTGTTATACGGGAAGAATGGCGGACGAGATCTTCCAGCTATTTACGTGTACAGGAAAATCAAATATTACCAAAACTCTTTGAGGGCACACCGTACGCCAATAGACTGCCTATTGGGTTGATGGAGGTAGTCAATAATTTCAAACCGCAAGAGCTTAAAAACTATTATAAGAAATGGTACAGACCGGACTTGCAAGGCATAGTTGTTGTTGGAGATTTCGATGTGGACGAGGTAGAAGCCAAACTTAAACACGTTTTTTCTGATATCCCCAAGCCATCAAATCCTACTTCACGCAAATATTTTACGATTCCAGATAATAAACAGCCAATCATAGCAATTACTTCTGATCCAGAAATCAGGAATACGTCAGCCGTTGTCTATTGGAAACTGGATACTGTTGAAGCCAGTAAAAAGGAAAGCCAACAATATTTTAAAATCATGCTTATCAACAGGATTGTCAGCAATATGCTGAATGAACGTTTTGCTGAAATGGCAAGGGAAAATAAGGCTACTAATTCTCTAAGTGCCATCATGGGAAACTATTCAGTATCTTCAAGACCAGCGTGGAATTTAAACATAGACGCTCCAAATAATGACCTCAAAACTGCCCTAAGAACTGGTTTGCAGGAATGCGAACGAATGCGCAGGTTCGGCTTCAGTAAAAATGAATTCGAATATTCGATTAAAGATTTCAATTTAACTCACAACGAATCGCAATACTATGACCGGAAAAATAGAAACACTTTTGAATACTCTAGGGAATATGTGGGACAATTTCTAAATGGAGACATTTCTCCAACACCTGAATGGAGATATCTTATGACCAGGAGTATTCTTAATGAACTTAGCGTTGATACCCTGAACTTTTACGCAAAAAAATATATTCAGGATAGGAACATGGCTTTTGAAATTTTGTATCCCGTCAAAGAAGGTCTTCTGCTGCCCAGTAAATCCGATATTATAAAAATCTGGGAAGAAGTTAAGCAGACGAGGTTGAAGCCTTGGATAAAGGACGAAAAGTCTAATGATTTAACCACTTTAAAAATTCCTGCTCGCGGTAAGGTGATTAAAACAGAAAAAAATATAGCTCCTTTTGGTTTTACTAAATGGTCGCTTTCTAATGGCATAGAGGTTTGGTTTAAGAAAACCGGTTATGACGAGCCCTCGGTTTATATTTATGGATTTAAAGCGGGAGGCTATTCTACGGTCGTGATGGATGATCTTCCATCTGCGATGGCTTATACTAACATTGCATCATTAAGTACTTTTGAAGGGATCAATGGCCGGGCCCAGGTCCAGAGTAAGCTTGATAAAAATTTTGAATCAATAACTGGTAATGGCACAATCTTACATCCAAAAATCCTTTTTCAGAATATCTATTTAAAGATGACAAAATTTAAAAATGAGCAGGAAGCTTTTGGCAACTGGAAACATAAGCAACAAGAGAGAAATCAATCACGCTCCGTAAACCCACAAACGGTTTATGCAGATACATTGGTCTCTATCATGAGCAATCATCACCCTCGAGCATTGTCTCTTAATAATCCAAAGGTTTTGGATAAAGTAGACTATGAGAGGATCAATAGGCTGCACGAAGAACATTTTGGAAATGCCAATGGGTTTACCTTCATTATGAGTGGGAATTTAAACGAAGACAGCGTCAAAGTTCTTGCTGAAATCTGGTTGGGGGGATTGCCTTCAACAAACAAACTAGGAAAAATATTAGATCATAGGATCTATCCACCCCAAGGGATTGTAAAAAGACACTTCAATAAAAAAATGGAAACGCCGCAATCGTCCATTACGATTGGATATACTGGTGAAATCCCTTATACCGCAGAGAATAGTGTATTAATGTCCATTAGTTCGGAGATTCTGAAAATGATATTTACTGAGACTATACGGGAGCAGGAAGGGGGCAGTTATGGTGTTGGTGTGAGTGGTGAGTTGATGAAACATCCAACAGAAAGATTTCTTTTTCAGGTAAATTTTGATACTGATCCAAACCCAATAAAAAAGAAAAAGCTGATTGATATTGTTTACAGGGAGCTTAAAATGATCATGGATAAGGGGCCTGACCAAGAAAAAGTAGAGAAGGTAAAGCAGAATTTGCTAAAGGACTATAGGGAAAGTATTTCTAAAAAAGATGCGAAATACTGGAATGGATATCAAGGAGCAATATTATTCTATGGTGTAGACTGGATAACAGGTTATGACAAAATCATATCATCCATTACACCTGAAATGATACGGTCATTTACTAAAGATATTTTTAACCAGGGTAACTTGATTGAGGTGGTGATGGACCCGGAAACAAAATAGAAAAATCAAATTGAAATCATGAAAAGGACAGCTGTACTTATTTAATACCTGACCAGCCTGTCCTGATGTTTTCATTTGAAAATTATTGGGGTTTTAAGCGCACGTTCGCCGACTCCATTTTTGTCGAGAAAGCGAGGTTGATCTCTGCCTGTAAAGCTGCAGTTATTACAGGTCTTTGAACCGCCCCAATAAATTGGATATCTGCAAAAATTGCACAAAGATGCACTTTTGGTGTTGGACATATTGGTGTCCCACTTACTAAATTGTAGTTCATTGGGTCGGTAATTGAACCCGAACAATCATATTTAAACCATGCTGCCGCCATAATTTCAGTGCTTTTATAAATCAAAAAGCTTAAACTTTACTTATCGCCTACTCTATTAGAGGTTTTCAGTACTCCCTTTGTAGATTTTTTAATATTTTTCGTACGATCTAAGTCTTGCTATTTAGTTATTTGTGGTAATATTTTTAATTTTACGGTTTGTGTTTGTAATTTATGTTGATTAAATATTTATAGGTAGAAATATTATTCTTTAATGGAAAAAGAACAGATCTAACTAATTTTAACATATAATTAGACCTGTCCCTGATTTTTCGCTTAAGAAATTACACTTATGGTTTTAAGCGCACGTTCGTGGACTCAACCTTTGTCAAGAAAGCGAGGTTGATCTCTGCCTGTAAAGCTGAAGTAATTACGGGTCTCTGAACTCCATTAATAAATTGAATCTCTGCAAAAATTGCGCAAATATTCAATTTTGGTGTTGGACAAATTGGGGTTCCACTCACTACGTTGTAATTCATTGGGTCAGTAATTGAACCCGAATCATCATATGAAAACCATGATGTTGCCATAATAGTAATGCTTTTATATACTTAAAAAGCTTAAACTTTATTTTTTACCTACTCTATTAAAGGTTTTCAGCGCTCCCTTTGCATACTCTATTTTGGGTTTTCTGCTTGGCCCAGGTTTTAAGTCTTGCAATACTTTAAACCTTTGTTTAAACAAATTTCTTTAATTTACCTTTTAGGGTGATCGATTATCTTCTATCTTATTTTTAAGGGCAAAGTCGTACGTTTGCTGATTCTGTTAAAGTCAACAGAGCAATATTTATCTCGGTACAAAGTGCTGAAGTTATAATTGGTCTAGTTACTCCGTTGATAATTTGAACTTCTGCAAAGATTGCGCAAAGATGTATCTTTGGGCTTGGACAAGTCGGAAATGTTATTTGAGTATAACTCATTGGACTGCATACCGGCCCCCCTATATATTTAAACCATGATGTCGCCATAATCATTATGCTTTTATAAATTCAAAAAGCTTAAACTTTATTTGTTGCCTACTCTGTTCAAGGTTTTCGGCTTTTCCTTTTGCTTGCGCTATCTCTACTTGTTTTGCAATTGTTTAAGTAATAGCCATAGTTGGCTAACTGTTCAAATTGGATATATTGAATGATCTAAGGCTTTAATCGTACATTTGAGGATTCAATAAGCGTTGATATGGCCAGATGAATTTCAGAACATAATGCTGGCGGTATATATGGCTTTTGTACCCCACCAATCATTTGAATTTCTGCAAAAATTGCGCAAAGACGTCGTTTAGGCGCAGGGCAAATTGGATTTCCCGAAATAATTGTATAGTTTAGGGGATCACAGACACCCCCCGTATCGTCGTACACAAACCATGATGTAGCCATAATTTTTATTGCTTTTATAATCTTAAAAAGCTTAAACTCTATTTTTCTTCCTACTCTATTAAAGGTTTTCGGCTTTCCTTTTTACTCAAATAAACACTCAATACCTCATCTCCATCAACACTACCCCAACCACTGCAATCAACGTCAGCAATAAATTAACCCTGAAATGTTTTTTCCACCCTATTCTGCTAAAAACCCCTCCACATGGACACGGATATATATCATAAACCCTAAAAATAATCCCGCTCACATACACCGTAAAAACTACCATCATGAACAAAGAGATATACATCCCAATCAATCTCGTCTCCGGAACAATCAATAATACCACCGTTCCTAACTCCCCAACCGGCAACATCCAACTCAACCATGGCACTGTCCATTTAGGAATAGCCTGACTTTTCAAAACCTCCTTAAAATACTTTATGTTGCGTAATTTTGGTACTGCTGCATATATCCATAACGCGATGAACAATACAATAATCGTATATATTAAAACAGACATCACCATTTATCCGGGGCTTTAAAAATTCATCTTTTACCATTTCAGAACTGAGTGAGTTACAGTTGTTAAAAACTGAGTTACCCGGAAAAACAATTCACCAAATAATAGGACTAAATCTGGCCTATATTTTATCTAAAAAGTTGTTATCCGAACCTCCTTCAGTTAAAGAATATCATCCGATATCTTAGTGCCAAGGTCGGGAGGTTTCCACTCATATTCTAGGGTCAAATGTCCCAAAATCCTATCCCTCCATTATTTCTGTTTATAAAATGTAAAATCAGGCTCAATTCCCGCAAACAAAATAAAACTAATTGGAACACTCGTTCTAAATAACTACTTTTGCTTCCATTATGGCACGTAATAAAGAATTTGATCCTACAGAAAAACTGGAAAAGGCCCGCGACTTATTTTGGGAAAAGGGGTACCACGCCACTTCTATGCAGGACCTTGTGAGCCAGATGAAAGTGAATAGGGGCAGTATGTACGACACTTATGGCGACAAGCACCAGCTTTTCATAGAAAGCTTACAAAATTATGCCAGGGAGACCTACAGCGAATATAAAAAGGCTGCAATAGGAGAAAAATCACCATTCAAATCCATTGAACTGATCATTAAAAAGGCAATTGAACGATCTTTTGAAGAAGAAAAGGTCTGTATGATTGTCAAATCATCTTTTGAAATGGCTCCGCTCGACAATGATGTCAAGGAAATACTAAAACAACTCAGCAATGCCCTGATCTCCATTTTCGAAGATTTGATCGGAAAAGCACAGCAAGCCGGGGAAATGTCAATAGATAAAAATGCCAGGCAATCGGCACAATTTATCGTGGGAAGCTTTGCCGGCTTATGGCAAATGCAAGCCTTATACAACGACAGGACAATGGTAGAACAAATGGCAAAAAGCACCTTGGATAGCTTAAAATAACATTCTAAAAGAACAGATTTTTTTTAACCAATAATGGAACGATTGTTCTATTAATAATAGCACCTATGGAAACGGATAAAATGACCCTTACTTACCTTTTGAAACACCAACAGCATCGAAACCTGGATTCGATCGCTGAAATCATGAACAATAACAATTTCTGGGAGATCTTTCCACCAGAAAACGTAGAAGTACTCAGCTGGAAAGTCCTGATTGGTCTGGGACACCTGGTTACACTGAATTTCCCACCTTCCCAACTTAGAGAAGTCAACCTTTCTATAGAAAAAGGGGCCTGGGGAGCTTTTGATACAGAAGCTTACAGCACGTACGATTACCTCGATATCTGGAAAGAAAAGGTAAAAAGATAATTTTTTTGACCAATAACAGAACGATTGTTCTAGAATAACAATAACACATATATATGGAATTAGGAATCAGTATGTTCGGCGATTTACACGTCGATCCGGCAACCGGAAAAATACAATCGGCACAGCAGCGCCTGAAAGAACTCATGGAAGAGATTAAGCTTGCCGACGAAGTCGGCATCGATCTTTTAGGAATAGGAGAGCACCATCGTCCCGAATACGCCGTGCCAAGCCCGGAAATTATCCTGGCTGCCGCTGCAGTCATCACGAAAAGAATCAAATTAAGCAGTTCCGTAACGGTATTAAGTTCATCAGATCCTGTTAAACTTTACCAGAACTTCGCTATGGTAGATTTGCTTTCCGGTGGCAGAGCCGAATTGATGGCGGGTAGGGGAAGCTTCACCGAATCCTTTCCGCTGTTTGGTTACGATTTGCAGGATTACAGCGCGCTGTTTGAAGAAAAGCTGAATTTATTATTAGCAATCAATAAAGAAGAAACCATCAATTGGCAAGGTCGCTTTCGTGCCGCTTTAAAAGACCAACAGGTACTCCCCAGGGCGGTAAATAATAAACTTACCGTATGGATTGCTGCCGGTGGAACGCCGGAATCTGTAGTGCGTGCCGGAAGTTTGGGTTTGCCTCTGGTCTTTGCCATCGTCGCAGGGACACCTTTACAACGCTTTAAGCCACTGTACGACTTGTACAAAGAAACTTATCAGGAGTTTGGATATGATATGTCAACGTTCCAGGTGGGGATGTTCTCGCATGCTTTATTTGGCCAGGAGGCGAAAGCAGTCAGCGAATACTACTACCCATTATATGCCGGACAAATGGACAGGATCGGAAGAACCAGGGGCTGGTTCCCTTTTCAACGGGAACAGTACGACTTTGGCAGGTCCAAAGCAGGGGCCTTATTTGTTGGGGATGCAGAACAGGCCATCGACAAAATCCTGTATGCACAGGAACTCTATGGAATCACCCGCTTTTCAGCGCATCTGGATGTAGGTGCACCTGACCACCGTCATTTGATGAAATCAATTGAAATATATGGGACTAAAATAGTACCAGCGGTCCGGAAAGCCTTAAATCAATAAATGAAACCGATAGCAAACAATTATATACTGATGAAACCATCATGATCTTACAGATCACATAACGAAATGAATAAAGATCATGATCGCTTCATAACCGATAAAAAACAATTATATTCCAATGAAAAACGTAAAAAGACTAAGCCTGTGGAATGGAAATCCACCTACCAATAGTGGATTATCCGGCAATGAAATTCTAAATCCGGAAGCGATCCTGGAACTGACCAATGTTACAGAAGCAGAGCTGATCATTTATAGTCCAGACGATGCGATAAATACAGGAGCTGCGGTGATCATCTGCCCTGGAGGCGCTTATGCGGGATTAGCCATTACTACGCAAGGCTACGATTTTGCAGAATGGCTAAACACGATCGGCATTACAGGGATCGTATTGAAATACAGAATGCCAAATGGAAACAAAGAAATTCCCCTGGATGATGTTCAGGAATCCATCCGGTATATCCGGAAAAACGCCAAAAAATTGAAACTAAATGAAAACAAGATTGGTGTAGCTGGTTTTTCCGCGGGAGGGCACCTTGCCGCGTTGTCGGCTACTCTGTTCTCAAAAGAATCAAAAGAATCAGAAGAGTTAAAAGAAGAAATCAGTACACGTCCTGACTTCTCCATCTTATTTTACCCTGTGATTTCAATGGGCCTGCACACTCAAAAAGACACCTGTCAAAATCTATTGGGCGAAAAACTGTCAGCCATAGAACGCTACTCTTGCGAAAC
Source organism: Pedobacter steynii (assembly GCF_900103665.1). Taxonomy (GTDB): domain Bacteria; phylum Bacteroidota; class Bacteroidia; order Sphingobacteriales; family Sphingobacteriaceae; genus Pedobacter; species Pedobacter steynii. The sequence continues at coordinate 241,699 of NZ_FNGY01000003.1, read as the reverse complement.
ACAGGTTCGTCCAGATACTCCGCCTGCGTTAATCTTAGTCAGTGATGATGATACCATTGTTTCTCCGCTCAACAGTATACGCTATTATGAAGCGCTGAAACAACATCATATTCCTGCTGAATTACATGTGTTTCCTCAGGGAGATCATGCCTGGGGAATAAAAGGACTCAACATGTTTGGGAAGAAATTTGAATATATTGAACAGGCAAAAGACCTCATTTTAAATTGGATCAGGAACCATTGCTAAGATCTTGATCCATCTAAAAAAAAGCTGTTTTCAACGCAAAAGGAAATGGCTTTTTTAATCTTTCCGCCAAATCCTGGTCTTTAAGAAGAAGACTTTTTATTGCCATAAGGCACGATCTTCCCGTGTTTGAAGGTAAGGTGTAAGGTCTGAGCGGAGACATGACCTTGCTGTTGCCATTTCGGTGATGCTTTTATAGCCCTCAATACTTCTTCGCGAACAGGCTTAGGCAATTGTTCAGTAAGCCTGATCTGACTAAAACTGCCATCCTTTTTAACACTAAACGACGCAATTAATCTGCCATTTGTGGATTCAGGGACTTTGCAATTCATAACCAGGTATTCATGCAAGGAATTTAATTCTGCATCTTCCACCACCCTGGGTGCCACGAATCCCAAAACAACCATTTTGCCCAGGTCTGGCTTGGTCTCTTTCTTTACTACTTTACCCATGAGTTCCTCTTGTGCATTTGCCTTCTGTCCGGTAGCTCCAAAGCCAATAAAAACCATCGCGGCTACCGCCCATCTTTTCCAAACGGATCTTTGGCTTTGTGCTGCAGGAACAAGCTGGTCAACCGTAAATCTGCCGCAAACATTGTTGTTGTTTTCCTGCATGATCTGAAGAAAATAAGCTGCTTTTTTATCCGTTAAATCGTAGACCTTCTTTTGGCAAACTCCGCAAAAGCGGCCATCACCTTCGGCTTTCATTGCCTCCCATTTTTCTTCACATTTGAAACTCAGACTGGCACCATTAATACGCTCTTCCATAATTTTATGATTTAAAATTGAGATGCATAAAAATTCAATTTTCCATATCAGGGCATTTTATTTATTTAAATATATCTATGTATCTATATGTATTGATATATAGATGTAATAGATCTGTTCATAGGTAAAATAGGTCCTTCAGTAAGTAGAATAGCACTTTCCCCCTGGTATTTGAGGAAACAGCTTAAATTAATTGAGCTTTTAATCGCTGAAATGAATATAAGTTTACACTTTTGCTGAAATACTCATTTGTCATTATTAATCAATACCACATACATTGAAACAAGTAGACGAAAAATCTGAACTGCAAAAACCTGAGGAGCAAAAACTGGTAAGGGGATTGCAAAACAGACATATTCAGTTAATTGCCCTTGGCGGTGCCATAGGAACGGGCTTATTTTTAGGCATCGGGCCAGCAGCAGTGCTTGCCGGGCCTTCTGTTATTTTAGGATATACTTTAGCGGGGATCATTGCCTTCTTCATCATGCGCCAGTTGGGCGAAATGGTAGTGGAAGAACCGGTATCAGGAAGCTTCAGTCATTTTGCATATAAGTATTGGGGTTCATTTGCCGGCTTTGCATCTGGCTGGAATTACTGGGTGTTGTATATCCTCGTGAGCATGTCGGAATTAACCGCGATCGGAATATATGTGCATTTCTGGTGGCCTGAAATTCCTTTATGGTCTTCCAGTCTTTTCTTCTTTCTGACCATTAATGCCTTAAACCTGACCTCGGTTAAGGTCTATGGAGAGGTCGAATTCTGGTTCTCCATTGTTAAAGTCGTGGCGATTATTGCCATGATCCTTTTTGGTATTTACCTGCTGGTAAGTGGAACCGGAGGGGAAAAAGCAAGCATTCAAAACCTTTGGAATGATGGCGGTTTTTTTGCGAAAGGATGGTTTAGTGCTGATGGAAAAGGTGGATTTGAAGGCTTATTTGCAGCCATTACGCTGATCATGTTTTCTTTCGGCGGACTGGAACTTATTGGGATCACTGCTGCGGAAGCGGAAAATCCGGAGAAAACAATCCCTAAAGCAACGAATCAGGTCATCTATCGCATCCTGATTTTTTATGTAGGTGCATTGGTGATCCTGTTCTCCTTATCGCCATGGAAAAGTATCACGACAGACAGCAGCCCTTTTGTAATGGTTTTTGAGAGTTTAAAAGGTTTTCAGTTTGACCTTTTCGGAAAGACGATTTATTTTACCAGTATCATTGCCAATGTGCTTAACCTGATCGTTTTAACAGCTGCATTATCGGTGTATAACAGCTGTGTATACAGCAATAGCAGGATGCTTTTTGGTTTGGCAGAACAGGGAAATGCACCGGCTTTCCTAAAGAAACTGAATAAGAACCATGTTCCTATAAAAGCCATTCTGGTGTCCAGTATTTTTGCCGCCATTTGTATTGTGGTGAATAAACTGATTCCGGAAAAAGCATTGGGAATCCTGATGTCATTGGTGGTTTCTTCCTTAATGATCAATTGGTTAATGATCAGTATTACCCATTTGAAATTCAGAAAAAGTAAAAAAGAAGAACAGATCAAAACAAAATTCCCTTCTTTTATCTATCCATTGTCGAACTATATCTGTCTGATTTTCCTGATCGGAATTTTAGTGATCATGTGGATCACAGGAATGAAGGTTTCCGTTGAATTGATCCCGGGATGGATCCTGCTCTTATACGTCTGTTACCTGCTGGTGAAAAGAAAGAAAAAACAACAAGCTTAAAAAGACTGATTTTATATTTTTCGAAGCCTGCGCTATCCTGGAGATGAAGCGCAGGCTTTTTTTATGTTCTTTCGTAATGTCTGTTAAATGTTTCCAACGAGTAGAAACGATGTGGTCGTTATGTGTTAACCTGCTTATGAGCATTCATCGGGGACCTATCAGGAGTCGCTAGGGCTTTTATCAGGCCGATACCCCTCCAAATCCGTTTATTCAGTTATTACAAGTCTTCTGGAACCTTAAAAGGACGTTAACACATAACGATCACATTAAAATCACATTTCAAATAATCTCTGTTCACCTATTGTAATGACATGGGATTTATGGTAAATTAGGTTAAAACAATTAATCTAATCATTATGGCATTATCTCCTTACGGACCTCATGGTCCACTAATCGGAAAAGTAGGAAAATTGGTTTCCTATGTCTTAAAGGGACGAGTGGTTACGCGCAGCCTGGGGCCCAAGCGGACCAAACACAGTAAAAATCAGCTGGCCAATTATCAGGCGATGGCGGTCACCATGAAACTTTTAAGTAACATGACCTCTTTTATCAATTCCAGTTTTGAAATCGAAGCAAGAGGAACCATTAAAAATCAGCACAACCTGGCTACTTCCTATAATAAAAAACAGGCCTTAAAGGGCGAGTATCCTGACATCAGCGTGGATTACAGCAAAGTAGTGCTGAGTTATGGCAAGCTTAAAATTGCTGAAAACCTGAAAATGGTAAAGACTGATACCGGTCTGAAAATCAGCTGGGATACCACAGGCGGGCAGGCAAATGATATGGTGATGATTATGGTTCACCATCCGGTGGATGGTGAGTCCCGTGACCATCTGAATGCTTGTCGCAGGGATGTAGGAACCCATTTTATTCTTTTGGATAAAGACAGGTTGGAGCAGCAATTAGAAGTCTACATCTGCTTCAAATCGGCAGATGGGAAACAAATTTCCAATAGTGTATACCTTGGAAATCTCAATGGAGAAACGTACAGCCTTGAAGTACAGAAAGAAAAGGAAAAGTATGTGGTGTTAAAAAACCGGTTTGATCAGGTTTCAGCAGAATATTTCAGGATTATGGAATTGAGAATAAGTGCTTCTATTGACAATAAAGCTTTTCGGAATCTGGAAAAGGAGTATGAGGTGCTCAAAGAGAAACTAAAGTATATGCCCGGTAAACCCGGTTAGTCTCCAAATGTACTAACCGGTGTTAATGATGGGAAACAGTACTAACCGGCAGCGTCAAGATTAACCGTAGAAATGGTCATCTGTTCCAATTGTAGCTTTGCATCAAAGGCGAGGTGGATATAGTATTGCCCATTTTTTACCGTTAAGATGAAACTGCTTGTTTCTCTTTTAAACTGCTGCCATTCAAGATCAGGTCGTAAGGTAATCCGCTCAATACCTTTCCTTTATCTGCTTTCAGAAAAACAGTGGAACAGGTCCTATCTTCTCCCATAAGACCGGAAAATGAAAGCCCGCTAAGTAGATTCCAGGTATAATCATCGCCAAACGTTTCATCATTTATGACAATTGGCTTTACTTTAAGGGCCTCATTAATTTTCTTTACCGGAACGGGAAGGGGGCATTGCTCCGCTTTTAGACAACAGCGTTTTTATCCCGGCGTCTTTTTGAGCAATACAGTTAAACGTTAGCAATAAAAGGAAGACAGATAGAAAGAACTTGTTCATCATTGTTTCTGATCCGGACCTCAAAAGTGGTACCATGTTGTATAAAAAAATTCTCACATATGTGAAACGGAATGAGAAAATTCCACAAGCGACTTCACAATTGGGTTCAAGCGCATTTATACCCTGCAATTAGTTAGTAAATTCATATTGTAATATTTAATCAAACATTTATTACTGTTTAATTTAAATTGTATTTTATGAATCTAAAACTTGTAGTGTGTTACTTAATGGTAATAACATTAAGTAGCTGTTCGAGACAAAGAAATTTAGTCTATTTCAGTGATCTGGATTCTAAAACAGGACCTTATTCGAAGATCTTGAATAACGGAGAACCAACTATTCTTCAGAACGATATCCTGTCCGTTACCGTAAATAGCACGAGTCCGGAGTCCAATGTTTTGTTCGCTTCACAACCTGTGAATCAGAGCGTAAACGGAGTCTATGAACGGGAAGGTTATCGGGTAAACGAAACCGGAACGATTAAGTTTCCTGTACTGGGAAAGGTTTCAGTGGAGGGACTAACGATCAGTCAGGCTCAGAACCTGATTGAATCCCAACTCAACAAATATGTCAAGAACGCAATCGTTAATATCAAATTCCTGAATTTCAGGGTAACGGTGATCGGAGAGGTCAACCATCCCTCCACCTTTACCGTGAGCAATGAAAAGATCAATCTGCTGGAAGCTTTGGGACTGGCCGGTGATATGACCGCTTATGGCAAAAGAGAAAATGTCCTGCTGATCAGGGAAGAAGATGGAAGACGCATCATGGAACGCATCAACCTGAACCGTCAGGATGTACTGAGCTCTCCCTATTTCTACCTGAAACAAAACGATGTGATTTATGTAGAGCCTGATAAGGCCAAATCGGTGGAGGTGAGTAACAACAACAGGTTAATGCCTTTAGTAGTGGCAACGATCTCTGCAGTGGCGGTGTTGGTGGCCACGGTTTTAAAATAGCATTAAGTTCATTCCTTAAATCTATTGTCATGGCTTACAATAAACAAAATCCGATAAATAATCCCGGCATTATCGCTGAGGGGATGAAGTATGTGAAATATTGGTATTTCTTCGTCCTGGCACTGGTACTAAGCCTGGGAGCCGCCTGGTTATACCTGCAAACTACCGTGTCAAAATACAAAGTAAGCAGCACCTTACTTGTTCAGGATGATACCAAAGGAGATGGTTTGTTGAAGGGAACGGCGTTTAGCGACCTGAATATGTTCAGGAGTTCTAAAACGGTGATCGATGAGATGGAAGTGATGCGCTCCCGGGATTTGATCCAGGGTGTAATGAAAGACCTGAAAATGGACGTCAGTTATTTTTATGAATTGTCGCTTAAAAACAAGGAATTGTATGGAAATACCTTACCGGTAAATGTGCTTTTAAACAAAAATACTGAACAGGCCTATATTCAAAAATTAAGCCTGACCATCATCAACGACCATCAATTCATTTTAAATGAAAATGGAAAAAGGACGATTTACAATTTTGGTTATGCCATTGCCCGTCCTCAGTTCAACATCACCGTTGTCAAAGGTCCTGCATTTAGCATATCCGACAAGGTCATTCAGATCCGGTTCGTCAACCTGGGGCAATTGGCACAAGCCTATAGTACTGCCGGACTAACGGTTCTGCCGGTGATTAAAGATGCGAATACCGTGGTATTAAGTCTCCTGGATGCCATACCACAACGTGGGATCGACATCTTAAATGCGCTGATCTCGAGGTACAATATGGAAAACGTCAATAACAAAAACATCATGGCTTTAAATACGATTAAGTTCATTGATGGGAAGTTGAAATTCCTCACCAAAAACCTATCGGGAGTAGAGCAGGATGTAGAAAATTATAAAAGGGATAACAGAATTACAGAGCTGAGTGCTGATGCACAGATGAACCTGCAATCCTCAGGAAGTTACAATGAGCAACTGGCCTCTAGTGAGGTACAGCTGAGCCTTGTCCAGTCATTGATTAGTTATCTGAGAGGTGGGGATGCCAGTTTTGAACTGGTGCCTACCACACTGGGGTTGAAAGATCCTACCTTACAAAACCTGACCGATAAATACAATAACCTGCAGATTGAAAGAGAGCGGCTGCTGCGGAACAATAGTGTCAACAACCCGCTCGTGGTCAGTCTGACGGAACAACTGAGCGGCCTGAAAGGAAGCCTGCTGGAAAACCTGACGATGATCAGAAGAGGGCTTACGCTGGAAAGAAACAAGCTGAGCAGCAAAACTTCCCAGTTTGAGAGCAGGTTAAATCATGTTCCGGTGATGGAGCGCGGGCTGCTGGAGAGAAGCAGGGAGCAAAGTGTGAAAACAACGCTTTACCAGTATCTGCTGCAAAAAAGAGAAGAAACAGAGCTTTCTTTATCGGCTACGATTCCTACTTCTAAACTCATCGACAGGCCGGCTTACAATCCGATTCCTGCTAAACCGAAAGTGCAGCTGATTTATATGCTCAGCATGATGGCAGGCCTGATGATTCCATTTTCAGTGATCTACCTGAAAGATAAACTCAACAGCAAAGTGAAAGATATTTATGATGTGGAATACATCGCCATGAACGGGAAAATCCTGGGCGAGCTCAGCCATAAAGCCATTGGGGAATCTATTGTGGTGCACAAAAACCAAAGCAATACCATTTCTGAACTGTTCAGGTACATCCGCTCCAACCTGCATTTTATGGACATGAACCTGCACAATAAGGTATTGCTCGTGACCTCTACTTCTAAAGGAGAGGGGAAAACTTTTTTCAGCATTAACCTGGGCATTACGCTGTCCTTAATTGATAAAAAGGTGGTCATCCTGGAGTTCGACCTGCGCAAGCCAGACCTGCTCAACAACATGAACCTGAAGAGTAAAACGGGGTTATCAGATTACCTGAAATCGGATAAGCTTCAGGTAGATGACATTCTAATCAAAACACCTCAGTCTGAGCACCTCTTTGTGATTGGATGCGGTGAAATTTCAGACAGCCCTTCAGAGATTCTGATGAGCCCTAAACTTGAAATCCTGTTTAAGGAGCTCAGAGAACGGTTCGACTACGTGATCGTAGACACTTCGCCTGTAGGGCATGTCGCCGATGCGTTTACCATCGCAACTTTTGCCGATTCCAGTATTTACCTGGTACGGTACAATTATACGCATAAAGAAGACCTCGCCATATTTGAAGAAATCTGTGAAAATGGCCGGCTTAAAAATCCAATGATCGTGTTTAATGACGCGGGTAAAGGAAATAAAAATGCCTACAAATATGGCAGATATGCTTATTCTGCTTAAATAGAAAACGAACTTAAAAAAGCAATAGAAAACAAGCTTGAAAAGCGTTTGATGTGGTGACAGACCGGTACTCAATCCCGGTAAATTCAAAAAAGTAAAAGGGGGATACGGAAAATTTCTTAAAGACAGGAAACATCATGTAAGTGAGGAGGCGAAGCCGTATAAAGCCCGTAGTCTATTAACATTTCTCAAAATAAAACTATGGAAAGTCTATCCGCACTCAGGGTCAATGCACCTAAAAAATGGTTCGTCATCTATACCCGCCCAAGATGGGAAAAGAAAGTTGATGAATTGCTTAAACTACAGGGAATCATGAGTTACTGCCCCCTGAAAAGAGTGAAACATAAATGGGCGGATAGAATTAAAGAAGTGGAATTGCCACTATTCAACTCTTATGTATTTGTCTGTGTCGATCCAAGGGAAGAACTCAAAGTAAGGGTTACCCTGGGGGTGATGAATTTTGTGTATTACATGGGTAAACCTGCACAGGTAAGAGATGTGGTGATAGAGGGTGTAAAAAAATGTATGGAAACATTTTCCGATGTAGAAGTGGTAGACCTTCAGCACATGGAGGTCGGCGACCGCGTAATGATTAAAGAAGGGTTGATGAACCATAAAGAAGGGCAGATCATTAAACTCAGACAAAAAAATGTAGTCGTGGTTATCGATAGCCTCAACTGTGTATTGATGACGAATGTAAATATCGAAGATCTCGAACTCATTAACTGAAATAAGATGGTAACTCAAGTGCTTAAAGGACTGAAAATTGGCATCGTCGGACTCGGATATGTAGGTTTACCCCTGGCTGTAGCCTTTGCCGGAAAATATAAGGTATTTGGTTTTGATTCAAATGCAGAGCGGATTGCCGAACTGAAAATGTGGTACGACCATACGCTGGAGATTGAAGGGGAGGTGCTGATGAAAATCATCACGAACGATTGCAGCACTTTAACAGGCTTGTTTTGTACCAATGAACTGGAAATGCTGAGGAAATGTAATGTGTATATCGTTACAGTTCCCACACCGGTGGATAAGAACAACCGCCCGGATATGACGCCACTCCTGAAAGCCAGCAAAACCATAGGCCGCGTTTTGAAGAAAAATGATACGGTGATTTATGAATCTACCGTCTATCCAGGGGCGACAGAAGAAGAATGTGTTCCGGTGCTGGAAAAAGTATCGGGACTAAAGTTCAATACCGATTTTTTTGTCGGCTATTCGCCGGAACGGATCAATCCGGGAGATAAGGAGCATACGGTCACCCATATTTTAAAGATTACTTCCGGTTCTACACCTGCTGCGGCCGATATGATCAATGACTTGTACGGCTCAGTGATCTTAGCCGGAACTTATAAAGCATCGTCGATAAAAGTCGCCGAAGCAGCTAAGGTGATTGAGAATGCACAACGCGACATCAATATTGCTTTTGTCAATGAATTGGCGATGATTTTCAATAAACTGGGCATAGATACAGGCGAAGTACTGAAGGCCGCGGGAACGAAATGGAATTTCATGAAATTTCAACCGGGCCTGGTAGGCGGACATTGTATCGGTGTAGATCCTTATTACCTGGCGCAAAAAGCACAGGAACAAGGCTATTATCCGGAGATCATCCTGGCCGGAAGAAGGATCAACGACCGCATGGGAATTTACATCGCCGATGAGCTGGTGAAACGCATTGTGGCGTCCCGAAAAATGGTGGATTGCAAAGTGCTGATCCTTGGCTTTACCTTTAAAGAGAACTGCCCTGACGTTAGAAATACCAAAGTGATAGACATTGTAAGGAGGCTCAGGGAATACAACATACAGGTGGTGATCCATGATCCCTGGGCAGATCCGGCACAAGTGGAACGTGAATATGGCGTGATTTGTCAGAATGGAGAATCGAAAACGCGAAAATATGATGCCATCATCCTCGCCGTAGCACACCGTAAATTCAAGGATATCGATATTTCGGCCATGTGTAACGCGCAGACCATCGTCTATGATTTAAAGTCTTTATTGCCGGATAAACTGGTCAATATGCGCTTGTAACGCACCATTATAATTCTTGTAACACACCACTATAATTCTTGTAATACACCATTATCATTATGGTACGCTTAAAAGAACTGGACGTTTTAAGGGGGATTGCAGCAATTAATGTCGTGCTTTTCCATTATACCGCTAAATTCAGGTTGAATTTCGGTCATGATTACCCTCAGAAATACGATTGGAATATTGGCCAGTATGGTGTAGAACTGTTCTTTATCATTAGTGGCTTCGTGATTTTTATGTCGCTCCAGGGTAAAACAACAATCGGGGATTTTGCTTATAAACGCTTTTCGAGATTGTATCCGACCTATTGGATTTGTATGGGCCTTACTTTCCTGATCGTTGGCCTGGCCAATGATCCCAAAATTGAAAGTCAGCCGCCAGCAGTATTCCTGATGAACCTGACGATGTTTCAGGGGGTGTTCAATGTTAAAAATATAGATGGCGTATACTGGTCGCTGATTCCTGAATTGTTTTTTTATGTGAGCATGGGACTGCTGTTCCAGCTCGGATGGTTAGACAAGGTGAGGACGATAGCCGTGGTTTGGCTGAGCTTAATGATCGGCAACAGCCTATTTAAATTGCCCTTTGGGGCCTATTTTCTGAACCTTGACTATGGCATGTTCTTCATGGCAGGGATTCTTTTTTACCAGCTCAAATTTGCAAAAGGCGATTGGCATGAACACCTTTTAATCGCTTTCTGTTTCCTTGCAGCGGTATTGCAACACCCAGGAATGACGCTGTTTTATGTGTTTGTTTTCATCTTTCTGCTGTTTTATCTGTTTGTATACAACCAACTTCAAATACTTACCTGGAGGCCGTTTATATTTCTGGGGTATATCTCTTATCCTTTATACCTCCTTCATCAGAACATTGGTTTCGTGTGGATGAGGATAATGGCGCGCTACATTCCTAATGAATACCTCCTGATATCGGTTACCATTGCGCTGATTGTAACCATAGCATGGCTGGTGACAAGGTTTTTAGAAAAGCCGGTGCTTCATTTCTTAAGAAACCTAAGGGTTCAGAGGCAGGGATACGCCAACGCTTTGCAAAAACAAAAATAACCTAAACTGCCATTCGGAGCATCAGTATCATGAGCTTAAAAAAGGAGACCTTATCAGGATTGATCTGGACGTTTACACAGCAATTCAGCGTACAGCTGATCAGTTTCTGTATGACGATTATTCTGGCCAGGATTTTAATGCCTGCGGAATTCGGGCTGATCGCGATGCTGAGCATATTTATTGCCATAGGTAACTCCCTTTTGGACGGCGGACTGGCTTCTTCATTGATCCGGTCGACAGACCTTACACAGGATGATTATTCTACTGTTTTCTATTTTAACCTGCTGGGAAGTATCCTGATTTATGGTTTGGTATACCTGATTGCCCCCCTGGTTGCTGCTTTTTACCACCAGGATGTGCTGACCTTAATCTTAAGGATATACGCACTGGATTTTATTCTGAATGCTTTTTTCAGTGTACAAAATGCAAGGTTAATCAAGGAAATGAAATTCAGGATTCAGATGCTGATTCAAATTCCTTCTGTATTGGCAGGCGGAATGTTAGGTGTCTTCCTCGCTTTAAATGGTTATGGGGTCTGGAGCCTGGTGTGGATGGGTTTGTTCCAGTCTTTTTTATCAACGGTGATGCATTGGCTCTATTCCGGATGGACACCGGATTTCACCTTTAGCCTGGCCTGCTTTAAAAAGCATTTTCATTTTGGATATAAAATGACCCTCACGGGATTACTCGATATTCTGTACAAGAACGTATATGTGTTGATTATTGGTAAATACTATGCGGCGGCACAATTAGGTTATTATTCAAGGGCAGAATCGGTAAGCCAGCTGCCGGTAACGAATATTTCGGCAGTGATCAATAAGGTGACTTATCCCATGTTCTCTAAAATTGTGGACGACGATGAAAAATTGAAATGGGTGTACAAAAAGCTGATGCAACAATTACTTTTCTGGAATACCCCGGTATTGATCCTGCTCGCCGTCATCGCTGAACCCTTGTTTAACTTCCTGCTCAGCAGCAAATGGCTGCCGGCAGTACCTTACTTTCAAATCCTTTGTTTCGCGGGCATCATGTATCCGTTACATTCCTATAATTTAAATATTCTGAAAGTAAAAGGGCGCAGCGACCTGATCCTTAAACTGGAATCTGTCAAAAAAGGAATTTGTGTGGTTGGGATTTTATGTGCCGTCCCTTTCGGGATCTATGGACTGCTTTATTTTCAATTGATTTTCAACTTCATCGGATATTATATCAACTCTTTTTACAGTGGTAAAATGATCAATTATTCTGTCCCTGAGCAATTGATGGATGCAGCTCCGATCATCGGCAACTCCTTTCTGGCAGGGCTGCTGTGTTATCTCGGCGATTTATACTGCCTGAAACCGCTTTTCTTATTTGACCTCAGCAGAATCCTGATCGATGGTGCTTTCTTTTTGATCATTTATCTCGCTGGAAGCAGCCTCTTCAGGCTTGCCGCAATTCATGATTTTAAACAATTAATCCTAAAAAGATGATACCTGTAACCAAACCATTTCTCCCTGGAATTCAAGAATTTGAATCGTATATGAGCAGTATTTGGGAGCGACAATGGCTCACTAATAACGGGCCATTGGTCAACGAATTGGAGCTGAAACTGAAAAATTACCTGAATATCAAGCATTTGCTCTACGTTTCTAACGGAACCATGGCCTTGCAGATCGCGATTAAAGCGCTGGACCTGAAGGGGGAAATTATTACCACTCCATTTTCCTTTGTGGCCACCACAAATAGTATCGTATGGGAAGGTTGTACGCCTGTATTCGTAGACATTGACGGAGAAACGTTTAACATTGATCCCGCTAAAATTGAAGCAGCCATTACCCCGAAAACTTCTGCAATTCTGGCTACCCATGTCTACGGCAATCCATGCGATATCGATGCGATTCAGAAAATTGCAGACCAGCATTCCCTGAAAGTAATTTTTGATGCCGCACATTGCTTCGGAACGAAATATAAAAACAAATCGGTCTTCGAGTACGGAGACATCAGTACCACAAGCTTTCATGCAACCAAGCTCTTTCATACGATTGAAGGGGGCGCAGTATTTACCAAATGTCCGGATTTACTGAAAAAAATGGCCTTAATGAGGAACTTTGGCCATAACGGCCCGGACGAATTTGCAGAACTGGGGATCAATGGTAAGAACTGTGAGTTCCATGCAGCAATGGGCTTATGTAACCTTAAACAGGTAGACGATATTCTGGATAAAAGAAGGTTGCTTTCCTTTTATTACTGGAAAGCCCTGGCTCCGCTGAAAGCAAAGTATCCTAAACTCAACGAAAACCTGGACTATAACTATGCTTATTTTCCGGTGCTGTTTGAGAACGAGGAATTCATGTTGAACTGCCTGAAAGCATTGGAGAATGAAAAGATCTATTGCAGAAGGTATTTCTATCCGCCACTTTCCAGTCTGCCTTTTCTTGCCCCGTCCTATATGCCTGTTTGTGAATCTGTGTCTTCCAGAATTATGTGCCTGCCACTCTACCATACCTTAACTTCCAGTGACCTGGACCTGATCACCCGGATCATCCTCCGGGTTCAGAATTATGGGCAGCCGGAATCTTCGGAAAAAGTCAATGTTCCGATCGAAGCCTTACACCCTGCATTAACCATCGCCCAAAATGGGGCGGCTCATTAGTTTTCGCACTAAATGTAACCCTCTTATGATGAGTACCAGACCTGAAATTATGGTGAGCGTATGCTGCATCACCTATAACCATGAACAATATATTGCCGGAGCGCTGGACAGTTTTCTGATGCAGCAAACGAATTTTGAATTTGAAATCCTGGTTGGAGAAGATTGCTCTAAAGATGAGACGAAGTCAGTGATTCAGGGATATATGGATAGATATCCCGGGCGGATCAGGTTGATTCATCATGAACCCAACATTGGTGCGATCCGGAATCAGGTGGATGTGATCACCAAATCCAAAGGGAAATATATCGCCCTTTGCGATGGGGACGACTTCTGGACGGACCAAAGGAAACTGCAAAAACAGGTTGATTTTTTAGAGGCCAATCCGGAGTACGTGATCTGTTGCCACCACACCAAAGTCATCAATGAACATGACGAAACCGTTTACCTCAAAGAAAACCCGGTCAGTATGGAGTTTGACTACCAGGATGTCTTGCTGGGGAAAAGAGAAGAAACCAGGATTTGCTCGCTCATGATCAGAAACATCGATGCGGTAAGGTCGGTCGGGCAACAGCCCTGGTATTTCGATACGTATGGGACGGATACGCTTTTTAAGCTTTATGCGCTTGCCAGTACGGGCAAGAAAATATTTGTATTGCCGGATGTGATGGCTTGTTACCGCCTGCATACCGGAGGGATCTGGAGCATGATCGACTCCCGGATCAGGAAGCGGAGAATGGTCAGTGATTTCAACCTGACGATTAAAAATTTTAAATATTCCGGACTGATGAAAAAGGAACTGCTCAAAATTTATATCCGGCAGTATTTTCTGTTTGACCTCAGAAACCGGGAGATCAACAATGCAATGAATACGATTATGAACTTATTATAATACCTGCGCCATGTCTGGATTAAAATTGGTTTTTGTGATTTATACCCTGCAAAAAGGAGGGGCCGAACGCGTGCTGTCTACCTTAGGGAATAGTTTTAGTGAAAGGGCCTATGAGGTGGTTATTGTTTGCATGAACGATGCAGAACAAGGCTATCCGCTGGCAGAAGGAATCCGGGTCATCCCGCTCCTCAAAAGAAAATATAAACAGAATGTTTTTAGAAGACTGATCTATGGAATGCTGACCTATTTTCGGCTGCTCGGGGTTTTGCTCAGAGAAAAGCCTTATTGTGTCATCTCCTTTATGACGAGCGCAAACCTATGGACAGGATTGAGTTGTGGTTTGCTGAAAATACCTTATATCGTATCGGAAAGGACCACTCCCGATCATACAATCAACCGCTTTAATTTTTTCTTCAAATGGATGTCTTACTTTGTTTACAGTGGATCTAAAGCGGTAGTTGTACCAGCCAAAGGCATAGAGGCCTGTCTGAAAAACAACGGTATTTTTAACCGGCTAACCAATTACAGCATCATCAGAAATCCGGTATATGTGTTCAAATCGAAGGAACATCTGATTGTGCACCACCGGAAATTTATTCTTGGCGTTGGCCGCCTTTCCTATGAAAAGGGTTTTGACCAGCTGATTGATGCCTTCAGTAAACTGAGGATCAAAAACATCGACCTGATCATCGTTGGTCAGGGATTGGAAAAACCAAATTTAACAGCGCAGATCAACAGGTTGAATTTGCAGGACAGGGTGATTCTTGCCGGAGCTAAGGACGACCTTCAGGATTATTACAACCAGGCAGAACTGTTTGTCCTGCCTTCCAGAAATGAAGGATATCCCAATGCCCTGATTGAGGCGATGAGTAGTGGATGTCCTTGTGTTGCCGTGGATTGTGAATTTGGCCCTTCGGAGATCATCGAAGATGGACAGAATGGGATACTTGTTCCTCAGGGCAATATTCCTGCAATGACCAAAGCAATGTTTAACGTTCTTTTTGATTTAAGCCTTAAAAAGAAACTGGGAAATGAGGCCAGACTGATCGGTCAGACCAATTCCCTGGAAGTCATCTCCGACAAATGGGAAGCGCTTATTCTCAGCCCTGCTTAAAGCCCCTTCATCATCTCTAACATATCCATCTGTAGAACCAACAAAAATTTAAAGATTATGAATATTCCATTTTCTCCGCCATTCATCGATCAGGCAGTGATTGATGAAGTATTGGAAACCCTCCAGACCAACTGGATTACATCGGGTCCAAAAGTTAAAGCCCTGGAATCTGAATTGATCACGCTGACGGGCACTCCCGCTGCGGTTTGCGTCAATTCATGGACTTCAGGTGCCATCATGATGCTCAATTGGTTTGGTGTTGGGGCAGGGGATGAGGTGATTGTGCCTGCATATACCTATTGCGCCACCGCCTTATCGGTATTGCATTGTGGCGCAACACCGGTTATGGTTGATATTCTGGACGATTTTACCATAGATCCTGAGATGATTAGAAAAAAGATCAACATCAGGACCAAGGCCATCATTGCCGTGGATATTGCGGGTTTACCATGCCATTACGAGGAGTTGAAAGCCCTGATAAGAGAGCCGGAAATCAAGGTGCAGTTTGTGTCCAAAACGGCCAGACAGGCAGGGCTGGGAAGAATCCTCCTGATCGCTGATGCGGCGCATTCGATTGGCGCAATGTACAATGAAAAACCTGCTGCCCAGCAATGTGATGTGACCATATTCTCTTTCCATGCAGTGAAAAATATTACGACGGCAGAAGGGGGCTGTATTTGCCTCAATCTGCCGGAACCATTTGATAATCAGGAAGAATATGCCTTTTTGAAACTGTTCTCGATGAATGGGCAGAACAGGGATGCTTTTGCAAAATCTAAGGGCGCAAACTGGCGTTACGATATTCTTTTTAAAGGTTTTAAAATGAACATGCCGGATATCTGTGCTGCAATCGGCCTTGCACAGATCAGGCAATATGTAAAAACTTTATTGCCGCTTCGAAAAATCATTTCCCTGAAATATGGAGATGCCTTCAGGGGCTACGACTGGTTTATTGAACCAGTGATGAAATCGGAGAACAGGGAAGCTTCTTACCACCTTTTCCCATTGCGCATCAAGGGAATCACCGAGGCCCAGCGGGACCGGGTGATCGATGAGCTCGTGCTCCGGGGAATCAATGTGAACGTGCATTTTATCCCCATGCCGATGTTAACGTATTTTAAAAGTCTGGGTTATGCCATTGCAGATTTTCCGAATAGTTATAAGCAGTATTCAACTGAAATTTCATTGCCGATCTATCCTCAGCTTACTGACGGGGAAATCGTCTACATCACCAATGCGGTGATCGAATGTGTTCGTCTGGTAACAGGAGTGAAGAAATTGGTAAAAGTTTTATCTTAATAATTGGGGGCCATGGATGCGAAAAGATTGTTCGATATATTTTTTTCCCTGATGGGGATATTTTTCCTGCTGCCGGTATTCTTACTGGTCTCTGTCTTATTGAAAAGAGAGCATAAAGGGCCTGTATTTTACAGGCAGACCAGAGTCGGACTAAACCAGAAATGTTTTCAACTGATCAAGTTCAGGACGATGTGTCCTGATGCAGATAAGATGGGCTTACTGACAATAGGGGATCATGATGCCAGGATTACCAAAGTAGGTTGCTGGTTAAGAAAACATAAAGTGGATGAACTTCCGCAGTTGCTGAATATTTTGAAAGGGGAAATGAGCTTTGTAGGGCCAAGACCGGAAGTGCCTAAATACGTAGAAATGTACGACAGCAGTCAGCAGCGGGTGCTGAGCGTAAAACCCGGAATTACAGACTGGGCTTCCATCAGGTATATCGACGAAAGCAGCTTGCTGGCTACCGCAGAAGATCCGGAAAGCTTTTATATCCACAATGTGATCCCTTCTAAAATTAGTCAGAATCTGGAATATATCGATCATCATAACCTGTGGATTGATTTTAAGATCATTTCTTATACGCTGAAGAGCATCCTGCTGAAATGAAACTTTTAAAGATTCTGGATTGGCCTTCAAAACAATATTATGGAGAGACCCATCACTTTCACCGGTGGAAAAAGCAATTGCTGAACCATGGACTGAAAGTGGAGTTTTATGTAGATCATCGTGATCCGCGTTTAGCTGATGCCGATTATGTATTGATCCATTCCCGTTATTTTGCCACGGGCTGGCAAAACATCAATATCCGGAATGCCAGGAATGAGGAAAATCTCTTTCGTTTTCTCCAGGAGCTGAGGGGATCTGCAGATCGGCTCATTTGGTTTGACGCTGCAGACTCTACGGGTTCATACGATTTTCCTGTGCTGCCTTATGTGGATGTTTTTCTTAAAAAACAGCTGCTGCTGAACAGAGATTATTATGTAAATCCGGAGGGGGGGAAAGACATCCGGGTATGGCTAAATTGTTTTTCACCGGAGGAAAGAAAACGGTTTGATCCCTGTCCGCAGAAGGAACTTCACAAGCTAAGGCTGGGATGGAATATCGGCTTTAATGATTACCGGTATTTTGGATACAAGATGAGCCGGCTGAGCAATTACCTGAGTTATAATTTGTATCCTGTTCGTTTTGCCGATGTGAACCAGCAAAGGCCTTATGACCTGGCTTACCGGGGAAGGATCCATGGGGATCATGAGGGGCAGAAGGGCGTTTTTTACCAAAGAAACCATTTGCTTTCTCTTTTTAAAGAGATGAACCTACAGCTGGCAACGGGTTCCAATGTGAGTAAGACAAGGTACTGGAAAGAGCTGAAATCGTCGAAACTGAGTGTCAGTCCCTTTGGATGGGGAGAAATCTGCTACCGTGATTTTGAAACTTTTATCTCCGGAGCAGTATTGGTAAAGCCGGTTATGAGTCATATAGAAACCTTTCCGGATCTTTTTATACCAGATGAAACCTATGTTCCGGTACATTGGAACTTATCCGGACTGGAAGGCCAGTTAACAGAGATCATCAACAATTATTCCTATTACCGGCATATCGCGAGGAATGGCCAGGAGAAATACCATGAAGCCATCAATGACGCGGAGAAATTCATCAGTTTTTTTAAACAAAGCATCAATAACACCTGATTGCTATGAAACTAATTGTCACACTGCTCATGATGGGCTATCTTGGAACGTTGGCATTCGGGATTTTCCTGACCGATCTTTTCCGGATTCCTGCCCCCTTTCTGTTCTGCTTTCCGCTGGTATTTTTATTCCGGGAAAAAGGGGCGGTTAAGTTCCTGTATGCAAGAGAGCTGATTCTACTTTGTCTGGCCTTATTTTTCTATTATGTGATTGGCCTTTCTGAAATCAACAGTTTTGCTGCTAATATTCTGTGCATCATGATCTGTGCTTTCTATTTCAACTATTTTGTGGGAAATAACGAGCGGAGGTTCAACGCTTCGGTTTGGATATTTTATGGCCTGTTGCTCCTCTCTTCTATGGTGATGGTCCTGAATCATTATTATGGAGAGATGGATACCTTGAGGGAGATGATTATGGGCGATAAAATTTTGCAAAGCCCGGCAGGAATTTCACTCAGTCAGTTTGCTTATGGTTATCAGCTGGCAGCTTTGATTCCTTTCGCTTTCATTTGTACCTGTGCTTTTAAGACACCTTTAGTGCTCAAAGGACTTGCGTTAGGGACTTGTCTGCTGTTTGTTTTTCTGGGAATGCAGCGTTCTGTATTTGTTGGATTTGTGGGCGCAACATTCTTGTTTCTCGTGTTATACTATCGTTTCAAAGCCGTTCTGGTCATTGTGCTGATGGTGGTGGTTTGCGGACTGCTGTACAATTATGTGCTCAAAGATAACCTGGATTCTTCCAATAATATTTTAACAAAGAATAACCACAATGATGCCGCATACAACCGGTCCGGTCTGGCCGAAGAAAATCTGCGGATTTATACGGATTACCCTTTTGGGCTGATTTTTTACGGCAAAAACTGGAGTGATGTGATTTACCGGGATTATGTGTTTTCTTCGGGGATTACTTCTCATAATGCCTACCTGATCTTTTTCACTTATCTGGGCCCTTTTCTGGGATTGGGCTTACTGGCCGCCATTTATTATCGGGTTGGAAGCGCCTGTATTCATGTCTTTCATCACCTTAGAAAACCGGAAAATGCCATGCTGGCCTGCCTGTGCTTCTCCTTTATAGGGGTTTCAGTGAATGCCTTATCGCACAATCCATGGCTCATCAGTGCAGACGGGCCCACGGTTTTTCTCTATTTCAGTATTCTGCACCTGTACCAACGACAAAAACAAGATCATGTCTAAGATCATACATATTATAGGCAGCCTTGCAAGGGGCGGTGCGGAGCGGTTCGTGATCGACCTTTGTAACGAAATGGCCCGTAAACCGGAACATGAGATCATCCTTGTTTCGCTATGCGGAAACGTTAGAGCGGACAGTTTTCTCGACGAGATAGACGATCGGGTAACCTATGTTTCTTTTGAAAAGAAAAGCGGGTTCAGCTGGTCCGTACTGATGAAACTTACGGCCTGGCTGAGGGTTCAGGCACCTGATATTGTTCACAGTCACCAAAATAGCAGCGAGTACCTGCTGTTGTACCGCCTGGATAGAAATGAAACTATTTTTTTTCATACCATACATAACCTTGCGGAAGCGGAATGCCAGGGACGAATGCTGAAAATGTTCAGAAAGCTGTTTTATAAAAGGAATAAGGTGATCCCTGTGACCATCTCCGTCAATTGCAGCAAGTCTTACCGGGAGTATTACGGACTGAGGAATGATGTGGTGATTGAAAATGCACGGCCTCCGGTGCAGGTTACCGCAGAACGGGAGGAACTGCTAAAAAAATACAAAGGAACAGGGGCTGGCTTTCTGCTCGTTCATATTGGCCGGATCTCTCCGGAAAAGAACCAGAAGCTCTTAATCGAGGTGGTTCAGAAATGGAATGAAAGGGAACACAGGCCTTGCCGTTTACTGATCATTGGAGAGGTGAAAGAAGAGAAATTATACCAGCGCCTGAAAAAACAGGTTGGGGCTGACGACCATATTGAGTTCCTGGGTGGAAAGAAAAATGTGGGAGATTACCTGAGTATCGCAGATGCCTTCTGCCTGTCGAGCACCTGGGAAGGCATGCCGATCTCTCTGATCGAGGCGATGTCTGTAGGTTGTATTCCCGTATGTACGCCGATCGGGGGGATGAAAGAAATGATCAATACCGGTGTGACCGGTTTTTTAAGTGAGGAGGTCAGCACAGCGGCCTATTATGAAGCCTTGGAACAGGCCCTGCACAGTCCGGATAAGGCCCTTATAAAAGAGAATTTAAAGAAAGATTACGAAGAGAAATATACCATAGGCATCTCTGCCTGTAAGCATTTGAAAGTGTATGCGATTGCCATGAACTTAATGGAACATAAAGTTCGGGAACTCTATTGTTGAACCATTCAATACAGAAACAAGATGATGAAATTTACTGATGAAGAACTGATAGTTGTCAAAAAACTGGAAATCTTAAAAAATGAAGCGGGATCACACTCACCTGGCATTTTTACCTTCAGGCAAAAGCTTCCCGAGGTGGAGATTAAGATCGACGCCTGCTTTCTGTCCAACCCTTATGCAACGGAGCTGTTTATTGAATATTTCAATAAAGAAATCCTGGAAACCGGAAAGATCAGGGACCTGCTTGAATGTTACCCCTCACAGAACAGCGTGATCGCTGAAATTCTGGCTGAGTTCCTGGCGATAAATCCTAAGCAGATTTTTATAGGAAATGGTGCTATTGAGATCATACAGGCCGTGATCCACAATTTTACGGAGAAAAAGATCATGATCAATATTCCTACCTTTTCTTCCTATTACGAATATGTAAAAGAAGGGGTAGAGGTGGTGTATAATGAGCTCTCCAAAGCGGAAGATTACAGCCTGGATGTGGAGCATTACATTGCTAAAGTCAAGTTTCACCGCCCTGATACTATTGTGCTCATCAATCCCAATAATCCCAATGGTGCTTACATCAGGCTGGTCGATGTGCAGCGCATATTGGATGAATTGTGGTTTGTAAAGAACATCATCGTAGATGAAAGCTTTATTCATTTTGCTTATGAAAACAAAAGCTATCAGCTCGTTTCTCTTGCCAACCTGGTAGAGGAACACCCGAATTTGATTGTCATCAAAAGCATGTCCAAAGATTTTGGGGTGGCTGGAATCCGGGCAGGTTATGGCATTATGAAACAGGAATATGTTCAGCAGCTGCTGAACAATGGTTACCTCTGGAATTCCAACGGACTTGCAGAATACTTTTTCAGGTTATATGCGAGGAGTGATTTTGCCATGAGGTATGATATCCTCCGCGTAAAATACATTGTAGAAACGCTGGAATTTATCAAAGAACTCCGGCAGCTCCCTTATATTAAGGTCTATCCAAGCATGGCGAATTTTGTGCTCATTGAATTGACCAACGGCATTATGGCTTCGGAATTTGTAGCCAAACTATTGATCACTTATGGCATTTACATCAGGACTTGTGATGATAAAATCGGGCTCCAGGGGCAGTTTATCAGATTGGCCTCGCGCTCGAGAAAAGAAAATAACTACATCATCGAAAGTTTAAAATCCTGTCTGGAAATGAACTTTGTCTTAGATCTGATCGATGAAAGGGCTGTTTAAACCGATCTATTACGGGTTTTTCCGTCGTTTATTTAAATTGAAATTTCGGAGGATCCAGGCCGGCCTGAATCCATCGGTTCCTGTTTATATCGTAGACATAGACAATACGCTTGCGGATACCTGGCCATCTCTTCAAGAGCTGGTGCACCCTAATGAGCAAGACAGGTACCGTTCCTTATCGGTATTTCTGGGGATGCGTAAGTTTATTCTCTGCAAGCGGAAATCTGCAAAAGTGATCTTTATCTCCGCAAGAAGCTTTTTGAGCTACCAGAGCACGCAGGAATGGCTGCGGTCCTGCGGTCTAGATGGTTGCGACCTGATCCTGGTTGCCCGGGCAGCAGATAAAATGTATTTTATCAAAACGCTGATTTCAAGCGGTTTAAAGGTGGTCTGTGTGGACGACCTGAGTTATAACCATGAGCATGGTGAGATGAAGTTATACCATGAGCTGATTCAGGAGCTGAATGAACTCCCGCTAATCTATCTGGGCATTAAAGAAATAGAATTAATCAATTCATATTATGGAACCAATCACCCGAATACTCAAACGACTTGCGAGAATCTTTCAGATTATTGTCAGCATTAAATGGATCAGGTTCTGGAAGCTTTACCATTCCAAAAGCGAGATCCTCATCTGGATTCCCAATCTTTCGCTCTTCTATTTCGGGTCGGATGCTTTTATCTGGGACATGGCAACGATTGCCGGGCTGGTTGCAGAAAATAAAGAATTCAGGATCGTAACAGGGAAAAAAATCGGGAAGTATCATGATCAAAAGATTTTCTTTTCCATCAATAACAGGTACAATATCTATGGTTTTGACGATTATACCAATATTTTACTACACATCACCCGGCAGCTGGAAATTCAGGGAAATGAAGTTTTTCCAAAGCAGTGTGAGACCATTTTTTGGGAAAATAAAACCTATATGCACCAGCGGTTTTACATGGCCAGGGTGCATGAACCGAGAACAAGGATTTTTGATTCCATGAAACACCTGCTGAATGCAAAAATGCAATTCCCCTATCTGATTAAGGCAGAGCATTCCTGTTCTTCTGAAGGGGTATTCAAGATTTCCGGTTATGCAGATCTCGCCAGACTGGTTGCGGATTCCGGGTTTATCAGAAAGAACAGGCACATCATTGCCCAGGAACTGATCAATATGAGGAAAGACCTGCGGGTGATCCTGGTAGATGGAGAAATTGTACTTCATTACTGGCGGATCAATAAAGACAAAGACTGGAAGCCAACCTCAACAAGCTATGGCAGTGAGGTTGATTTTGATTCTTTTCCGGAACACTGGAGACAGCACATTATCGATACCTTCCGTTCGCTGGAACTGACCACCGGAGCTTTCGACATTACCTGGCAGGATGATGACCTGAGTACAGAGCCTATTTATCTGGAAGTGAGCCCCTTTTATCAGCCGAATCCGAAGATGGAAGCCCGGAAAAAGGCCTATGCTTTTTATAAACAACACTTTAGCCTTTTCAATTCCTGGGATGCAAAATATGTGGATGTGGTGTTCAGGATTAAACAGAAACAGGTGAAAGCTTACCTATCGGCATCAGCTTTATGAAAGCTCCGAAACGCGTGATTTTACTGACTCCTTCTATGAGTAAGGGCGGGGCAGAAACGCAATTGTTAAAATTGGGGCTTTTTCTGAAATCGGAAGGGGAGCAGGTGCTGATCATTTCGCTGAAACCTATAGATGAATTTAAGGAGGTGCTTAAAAAATCCGGACTGGAGGTGCTCTTTTTGAAAAGCTGGTCTGCGCATTTTATTTCCAACTTCCGGACACTTTATGGAAGTGTGAAAAAATTTAATCCTGATGTGGTAGTTGCCTTTATGTTTATCGCCATCATTTTTGCGCGCCTGCTGAAAACGAGGTTAAAATTTAAGCTCATCTCCAGCATCAGGATTTCTGTCCTGCCTGCAAAATGGCTGCTGCCATTTAAAATGACTACCGGATTAGACGATGCGGTCGTCTATAATTCGGCAGCCTCTAAAAGTAATTTTGAAAGCAGGAACCGGGGGTTAAAACAGGGAATTGTGATTCATAACGGCATTTTCATTCCGGATGAGGTTTTGCCGGTGGCTGAAAAAGGGGATGTTTTTAAATGGATTTGCGTAGGACATTTCAGGTGGAACAAAGATTATCCAACCTTGTTTAAAGCGATTGCGCTGATCAAAGACCAGAACTTTAGTGTAGACATTATCGGGGAAATGGGCGATGCCACCTGGCCCTATCAGATGGTTGAGGAATTAAACATTAAGGAGCGGGTAAATCTGCTTGGTTTTCAGCCCGATACTTCGGTTTACCTGAAACAGGCTGACGCTTTTGTACTCTCTTCCTTTTCGGAGGGGATGCCCAATGCGGTGCTCGAGGCGATGGCACATGCTTTACCGGTATTGGTTACAGATATTGACGGAAACAGGGAGCTGCTGAATGCGGTGAAATGTGGTTTTTTATTTGAAAAACAGGATGAATACGATTTGGCAGGCAAGCTGTTAAATATCATGAATATGACTGTGGCAGCACGGAAAACGCTTGGCGAAAGCGGAAGACAATACCTCAGAACTGAATTTTCTGAAGCCGCCGTGATGCAGCAATGGAAAACACTGATTGAAAAAACTGAATAGTTATGTGTGGAATCTTTGGGACGTTAAATTATGAACATGCAATCGCAAAGGAACAGATCTTTGAAGGACTGTTGCACCGGGGACCCGATGAGCAGGGCTGTTTTAACAGTCACCCGGTAAACCTTTACCATACAAGATTGGCGATTCAGGATTTAACAGCATCCGGGCAGCAGCCGATGAAGCACAATGGTCTGGTCCTGGTTTTTAACGGAGAGATCTACAACCATATGGAGCTGAGGCGGAAATACGACCTTATGGCAACTTCAAATTCCGATACACTGACCATCCTGATGTTATTCGAGCGGATAGGAATGAAGATGCTGGAGGAATTTGACGGCATGTTTGCCTTCGCTTTGTACGATACGCTGAACCTAAAATTGTACCTCGCCAGGGACAGGGCAGGAAAAAAGCCTTTATATATTTATAATAAAGGAATGGCTTATGTTTTTTCCTCGGAGCTAAATGTGCTTTACCGCCTTTGCAGGCCTGAAGTAAACTATGCCGCACTTGCCGATTACCTGTACCTCGGACATTATTACCGGAAGGCAACCCCTTACCATCTGGTGAATGAGTTGGAAAACGGAAACTATATGGTGATCGATACCCTGTCCGGACAGGCGGAACAATTTTGCTGGTTTAAGATTGAAGATGCCTATCGCAATGGCCATCAGCTGGATTATGAAGAATCACTCCTCCAGTTGGATCAGCATTTGAATACCGCAGTGAAGCGCAGAATAGAAAGTGCGGATCTGGACGTGGGTTCATTTTTAAGTGGCGGGATAGATAGTGGACTCGTTACTGCGATGGCTGCGCAGCAGCAATCCCGGCTAAAGACTTTTACCGTGAAAGTAGCGGGTTCATTTGACGAATCACTGCTTGCAGAAAAGGTGGCCAAAAAATACGATACGGACCATACGGTGGTAGAAATTGATTTTGCTGATCTGGCAAATGACATCGAAAAGATCATTTCAAATCATGGTGAACCGAATTCAGACAATTCCGCAATTCCCAGCTATTATGTAGCCAGGGAGGCTAAGAAATACATTACCGTAGTTTTAAACGGGGACGGGGCGGATGAACTGTTTGGAGGTTACAGGAGGTATGTTCCTTTTAAGCACATGGATTTTTTCAACCCCGGCGCACTTACAAAAATCAGTTCCGGTTTTCTGGCGAAAATCCTGCCTATCGCCAATCAAAAACAGAGCTTTTATACCTATGGTTACCGTTTATTGAAATTTGCCAGTTACGGGGATCTGGTCAAAATGTATTGTTCGGCTTCTTCAGATTTATTTGTGGGCTTTGAAGATGTCTTTATTGAAAAACCGCAGATGCTGGCGATTTCTGCAGACCTGGAAAGGTATAACGGTTATTCCATATCGCCCTTAAAGAAGATTTTGCTGATGGATTTTGAGTCGATGCTGTTCAGCCGCTTATTGCCAAAAATGGACATTGCAACAATGGCACATTCCATCGAAGGAAGAAGCCCTTTTCTGGCAAAGGAAATCCTTGACTTTGCGCCCGGCCTGCCGGATCATTATAAGATCAGAAACATTCAAACCAAACATATCCTGAGAGATCTCGGACGGAAATACCTTCCGGCAGCATTGATTGACCAGCCGAAAAGAGGTTTTGAAATACCCCTGCAAAAATGGGTAGACCACGAGCTCCGGCAAGTGATGGAGCAATACCTGCTGGCAGGGGATGCTTTGTATCCTAAAATTATCAAAAAAAGTTTCATTGAGCAGCTGATGGCCAGACAGATTAGCATTTCCGATGAGAGAAGGGCTAAAATTCTCTTTTGCGTGTTCAGCATGGAAGTATGGCATAAAAGCTTGTAATCCTGAATTTCTTAATCTAAAATTTAAAGCGATCGTTATGAAAGTATTGGTTACCGGCACAGCCGGTTTTATTGGATTCCACCTCGCGAAATTCCTGTTGGAAAGAGGTGATGAGGTGGTCGGAATAGACAGTATCAATGATTACTATGATGTGAACCTGAAGTACAGGCGATTGGAAGAAACGGGGATCATGAGGGCCGACCTGGTATATGGTAAGGAACTGAGGAGTACCAAATATCCGAATTATCAGTTTGTTAAGCTGGACATTACAGACCATGGTAAGTTAAAGAAAGTATTTAAAAACTGCCATTTTGATGCGGTATGTAACCTCGCTGCGCAGGCAGGGGTACGGTATAGCCTGAGCAATCCGAGGGCTTACCTGGAATCCAACATCACCGGCTTCCTGAATATTCTGGAATGCTGCAGAACGCACCATACCAAACACCTCGTATATGCCAGCTCCTCCAGTGTTTACGGACTGAATAAAGAAATGCCTTTTTCACCGGCCCAACATGCCGATCATCCGGTATCGCTGTATGCCGCTTCCAAAAAAAGCAATGAGCTGATGGCTCATGCCTACAGTCATCTGTTCCAGATTCCAACTACGGGACTGCGGTTTTTTACCGTCTACGGCCCCTGGGGAAGACCAGATATGGCGTTATTCCTGTTTACGAAAGCAATTCTTGAAAATAACAACATCGAAGTGTTTAACAATGGGATGATGAAACGCGATTTCACCTATATTGATGATATTGTAGATGGCATTGTCCGTGTGATTGACCATCCCGCAGAAAGCAATCCGGAATGGAATGAGTTTAAACCAAACCCTGCCAGTTCAAATGTACCTTACCGCGTCTTTAATATCGGTAGGGGGCAGTCGGTAGACCTGATGGAATTTATTGCAGAGATTGAGAAAAATCTGGGAATGGTGGCAAAGAAACATTACCTGCCTATGCAGAAAGGAGATGTGGTTAAAACCTGGGCAGATATCTCAGCGATGAAAAAAATGATGGGCTATCAGCCCCGGGTTTCTGTCGCAGAAGGCGTACAGAATTTCGTTAATTGGTATAAAGATTTTTACCTGGTCACAGAAAACTTACCACAACAGCTGGAACCTGCCGGATATCATTGAAAATTGCTTATAAAAGTATACAAATAAATATTGATATTTTCAAATTTTTGAGCATATAAATTGGCGCTTAGGAATTCCGGGTTCTATTTGTGACAAAAAAATTACAATAAATCACCGATTCGCCCTGTTTATTCCTGCTGATTTATCAGGTAAAATAAATTAATCTGATTTTTTTACAATAAATGTTAAATTTTTTTGCAGAAAGTATATTAATCTTTTTTTACTTCTGCTAACCTTCATTTTCATTTGATTAACTTGTGGAATATTCTACTTTTTAATTGAATAATAAACTGATTTTAGAAATTAAATCGACCAGATCCGCTTTTTTAGGAAGTTTGCGTTTTTGGCTTTTCTTACTGAAAATCAGTGCGTTTCCATAATTGTTTAAACGTATAAGGTGGTGCTTTTCCGCGTTACCATTGTGTACTTTTAACAACAAGAAATGGAAAGAAAAAACAAATTAACAAATCGACTGCCCATGAGCCTTCTGCTACTGTTGGTTTTATTAACTTTTAGTAAATGTAAAAAAGGTTCGGATGTGGCAAACCCTGAAAACCCAACTGATCTCACTGAAGCCGCCCGTTATCGGGAAAGCAGTAGTACTACTGGAATAAAAACAATTGACGCCACAAAAGCGAGCAGTGACGGCGGGTTTTCCTACAAAGTGATTAACATTCCCGGAACAAGCGACTCGGAGAGCAGTCCTTCAGTCTCTACACTGAAGGTGTTTGAAAATGGTAAAGAGCTCGGTCCGGGACATGCGATGCATGCCGATATCAGAAGCACAGGAAAAGGTCTTTTTAGCCATTGGGCAGGCGGCCTGTATTTTTCAGCCTCTGATAACAGCGATCCAAGGACCAATGGAAGAACGTATACCTATAGTCTGGATGGCAGTAACACCGGATCGATTATCCCTCCGGTAACGCCGCCAGTAACGGTACAACCGGTTCAGACCTCATCCGCTATTGGCTTCGCCTCAATGGATGGTAAAACTACCGGTGGTATCGGTGGACAAACAGTGACGGTAACGAGCCTGTCTGCATTGAAAAATGCGGTAGAATCGAGCGCAGCCATGATCATCATGGTGTCCGGAAAAATTACCGGAACCGGATACCTGAATGTAAAATCCAATAAGAGCATCATCGGAGTGACTGGATCAAGTCTGGAAGGTGTTGGTCTGATGATGTATGGCAGCAGCAATGTGATTGTTCAGAACATGACCATCAGAAATGTGGTGACTTATTCTAACATCATTATTAAAGAAGGCGCACATCACATCTGGATTGACCATTGCGACTTGTCGTCGGACAGGAACCATGGATGGGATTATTACGACGGACTATTGGATGTCGGGAAAAGAGCAGACTATGTGACCCTTTCCTGGAACAGGCTGCACGACAGTCACATTCCAATGCTGATTGGCTTTGGTGATGAGAATACGGACGATATCGGCCGCCTTCGTGTAACGGTAAACAGCAACTATTTTTATAACGTTTCTGAACGTCAGCCAAGCACAAGATTTGGTTACATGCACGTTTTCAATAACTACCTGCAAAATGGGAGTGGTTACGGAATCGGGGTAACTATGGGTGCTACCGTAAGAACTGACAATAACTATTTTGAAAACCAGGCGATTCCAATCTTCACGGAATACAATGCCAAGCCAGGTTATGTGAGTGGTGCAGAAACCAATATTTACGCCAACAGTAAGGCAAACAGAATCTCTACAGCTGCATCAACATGGGTGCCGGCTTATGAGTATAAATCTCAACTGATTGCTGCGGCAAATGTTCCTGCAGTCGTATCTGCCGGAGCAGGTGCAACATTAACACGCTAAAACTTCTTTGATCACAGCCTGACGGGAATCCGGAGGCTCTGATTTTAAAATATTGAGGGGGCAGGTCTGACAAGTTATTTGTCGGGCCGCCCCCTTAAATATATCCCCCTTGTTTCCTGCTGATTCGGTAAAAATTTTATCCCCTAAAATTATATAAAGATGGTAACGGAAAGGAAGAAAATACTCATCTCCTGCGACTCCCCGAGGTCACTGCTGGATTTCAGAGGGAAATTGATGGAAGCATTGGTAGAAAAACATGAAGTGATGGTGTTCAGTCCGCCGATAGAACAGCAAAGCATCAGTCGCAGGCTACAGGAAATGGGGGTGAAAGTATATGAGAATGAACTCAATCCCAGTAACGTTTCTATAGGCTCAGACCTGAAATATCTTTTTGCATTGCGCAAAGTGATCCGGATGGTGAAGCCGGATGTCTTCTTTCCTTATACCTTTAAGCCCGTGATCTATGGTTGCTTTGTCGCCAGGTATTGCCGCGTGAAGCTGATTACCCCAATGCTGACTGGCCTTGGCTATAATTTTATGCACATCGGCCCCAAAACATGGGTACAGAAAATAACCAGAATACTCCTTAAGTTAAGTCTGATGGCGACCAAAAGGCTGCACATCATCTTCCAGAATCAGGACGATTACGCCCTCCTGATCCGTGAGCATATCCTGAGCAATAAGAATAAAATTACGGTGGTCAATGGTTCAGGAGTGGACTTATCCAGCTATGAATATTCCTTGCCAGATGTACAGCACCTCAGTTTTTTAATGATTTCCCGTCTCATTAATGCGAAGGGAATCAATGAGTTTTATGAGGCTGCAAAAATAATCAAAGCTAAATTTCCGGAGGTTGATTTTAAGCTGATCGGGGCTTACGATGATAATATTGATGCCATTAGTGATGATTTATATGCAAAAATAAAGTCTGGTGGTACGGTTCAATATTTGGGCCTGCTGGAAGATGTACGTCCTTATATCCGGGAGTCCTCCGTTGTGGTCCTGCCTTCCTATTATGGGGAAGGGGTCCCAAGATGTCTTTTGGAGGGGATGGCAATGGGCCGGGCATTGATTACCTGCAACTCTGTAGGATGCAGGGAAACGATTAACCCCTTGCTCAGGAAAGCAAACGGGTTCCTGGTTCCGGTGAAAGATGCGCCGCAACTGGCCTCAAAAATGGAGTATTACATCCGGCATACCGATGATGTTACCCGGTTTGGAATCAATGGAAGGAAATATGCCGTCGAGAAGTTCGACGTCAATAAGGTGAATGAAATGATGATCCGTGTGCTTGAGGGCCAATACTAACTGCTAAAAATCCATGCAATACCAAAGTTTTATTATCCGGGAAAAGCCGGAATGGGATGGCTATGTAAAACGTTCCTGCAATTATGAAGTTTACCATACCTGGTATTATCATTCGCTGAACAGTGAAGGAGAACCCCTTCTTTTTGTGTATCAGGAAGCAGACTTTTTTATTGCCTTTCCAATGATTAAAAGGAGGATAGCCAATTCGTCTTTTTATGACCTGACCTCGGTGTATGGTTACGCCGGCCCGGTGTCGGATGCTGATTTCAGCGCGATTACGGAGGGTTCATTACATTCTTTTAAAGATGAATTCTGCCGGTTCCTGAAAGCCGAATGTTGTGTCTCTGTATTTACCCGGTTGTATCCTTTTTTGCCACAGCAGTATCTGCTCGAAAATATTGGCGGACTTTCCTCCAACGGCAGTACGATTTATATGGACCTGTCCTTAACTGTTGAAGAACAGCACGCAAGGTATGACAAGCGTTTAAAGCGTCAGGTAAAGAAACTTCGGGAGCAGAATTACACGATCAAAGATGCCCGGAGCCCGGAGGAGATCCGTTTGTTTACAGCAATATACCATAAAAATATGGACCGGTTAAATGCCGGTAAGAGTTATTATTTTGACGAGGCCTATTTTACAGGCCTGCTGAACCCCGAGGAATTCAATAACCGGTTGATCCTGATTTACGATGGACCAGAGCTGATTTGTGGCGCATTATTACTGATCTCTGAACATGTAGTCCGAAACCACCTTTCTGCAACGGCTGAAAAGTACCTTAATGTATCTCCAAGCAAATTACTCACCGATGAAATCAGTATGATTGGCCGGAGGTTAGGAAAGAAAATTTTTCACCTTGGCGGAGGTGTAGGGGGAAAAGAAGATTCCTTATTTCAGTTCAAACGCCATTTTTCCGATTTACAGATCGCAGACCGGATCTGGTGCTATATCAATGACGAGGAGGTTTATCAGGAACTCGTACGTCAACGGGGAGAAGAGATCAATCCGGAATCTACTTTTTTCCCCGCCTACAGACAATAACCTGAACTTTAAAACAAACTAATCATGCAAAATACATTGGATTATTCCACTACTGATCTTGTCTTATTTGATGAGGTCATCGGAAAGTATGGCTGGATTATTTATGAAAATGCTTTAGATCCTCAGTTTGTAGAGGACATTAAGCAATCACTTCAGCCTGCCTACGAATTCAGAAGAAAAATACAGGTAAATAACGGGATTGGGGAAAGTACCGATGGAACGCTCCATCATCTGGTAGAAAAAGACCTGTTTTCTCTGAAATTTCTGGAACAGAAGTTTGGGGACAAACAAATCCGGCACTTCCTTGGCGGACAGTACATTCTCAATTCCCTGGGAGCGGTCATCAATTTGAGAAACAGTCAGACTTATGTTCAGAATATCCACAGGGACATCCGGACATTTACAGGTACTTATAGACTGATGTTTCAAATGATGGTGCTGCTGGACGATTTTACCCTTGAAAACGGGGCAACCTATTTCCTTTCCGGCTCGCATCTGTCTGACAAAAAACCGGAAGCTTCCTCGTTTTATGAACATGCAGACCGGGCACTGGGGAAAAAAGGCAGCATCGTTTTATTCGATTCCAATTTATGGCATGCTGCCGGTAAAAACAATACAGATGAGCCGAGGAGGGCGCTGACCATGGCTTTTACCAAACCTTTTATGAAGCAGCAAATGGATTACCCCAGGTTTTTAGGTTATGATTTCGGGGCAGGGCTGAGTGAGGACCTGCGACAGGTGATCGGTTATAATTCAAGGGTTCCTGCCGACTTCGAGGAGTATTATCAACCCGTTGAGAAAAGAATGTACCAAAGAGGCCAGGAGTAATTCACAAATCAAATCGCATAAAATGAGATCACTTGGAGGATATCTGGAGCTACAACTGTCCAAAGGAGAAGAATTTTATCCTTCCCTGTTAAAATTAAATACCGGCAGAAATGCCTTTGAATATATCTTAAAGGTAAGGCGGTACCGATTGGTACATGTCCCTTATTATACCTGTGAGGTGATCCTGGAGCCGCTGAAAAGGCTGGGGATTCCCTTTCAGTATTATACCATTGATGAACACATGGACCCGGTACTGGATTTTGAGGTTGGCCCTGAGGAATGTTTACTGTATACGAACTATTTCGGTTTGAAACAGGAAACGGTAACCAGGCTGACTGCACAGTTTCAGAACCTGATCATTGACAATTCTCAGGCCTTTTTCTCTCCGCCA
This sequence comes from Pedobacter steynii, assembly GCF_900103665.1. Classification (GTDB taxonomy): domain Bacteria; phylum Bacteroidota; class Bacteroidia; order Sphingobacteriales; family Sphingobacteriaceae; genus Pedobacter; species Pedobacter steynii. The sequence continues at coordinate 208,694 of NZ_FNGY01000003.1, read as the reverse complement.
CTGGAAGGCCCGGATACTTTTTATTCCTGCAGAAAGTTTTTCGGCGTTCCCGATGGGGCCTACCTTCAAACCAATAGCCCGCTGCGGTTGAAGATGGAAAAGGATGTTTCTTTTGAAAGGTTTTCTCACCTGATCAGGAGCATAGACCTGGGAATAGAAATGGGATATGAAGATTTTATCAATAACAATGTCGTGTTGTCGAACAACCCGATAAAAAGGATGTCCTCATTGTCGCAGAAAATTTTGTCCGGCATAGATTACAAGGTTTGCAGATACCGGCGGAATTCCAATTTTATGTACCTCCATGATTTTCTGGAGGCCCACAATGATTATACTTTTGATGCCTCCCTGATTAACGGACCAATGGTGTATCCACTGCTGACTTCCTCCCTGAGCCTCAAAAAAAAATTACTGGATAAACACATCTATGTCGCTACTTATTGGCCAAACGTCCTGGAATGGACTACAAAAATGATGTATGAGCACTACCTGACAAGCCATCTGATTGCTTTGCCCATAGACCATCGTTATACTCACGCAGATATGAAGCGGATACTAAACGTATTAAAAACTGTATTATGAAAGCATCTATCTTTTTAAGGCCTCTGGTTATAGCTGATGCTATGACATCGTTCCAATGGCGGAACAATCCGGAAGTATGGAAATTTACGCCCTTTAGGCCAGCTGCTCCGATTACTGCGGAGATAGAGACGAAATGGTTAAGGGATGTCCTGCTAAGGGAAGACCAGAAAAGGTTTGCGATTTGTCTGAGCACAACGAAAAGGTATATTGGAAATGTTCAGCTGATCAATATCGCAGATGGTGCGGCCGAATTTCATCTTTTTATTGCGGAAAGAGAATGTTGGGGCATGGGCATCGGAAGTCAGGCCACAGCAATGATCCTTGACTATGGCTTTAATACCCTTCATCTGGACAAGATCCTGCTGGATGTAAACCCGGAAAACTCGGGTGCAATTGCGATTTACAAGAAAATGGGTTTTAGAGAAACCAGCGGTGAAGATTCGTTTATCAGGATGGAATTGTACCGGAATGAAGATAAAACCCTGGGGGAAGCGATTTCCTACACCATTAACCTGAAGGAGGAAGCGAAGTGGAGGAATCTGATTAAGCGGGCTTTGAAGTATGATTTCTACCATTCCTGGACTTATCATTCATTGGACAACAGTGCAGGGAAGGCAGTCATGTTTGTCTATGAAAATGGACCTGATTTTATCGCCATCCCATTGATAAAAAGAAATATACCGGATTCATCATACCATGATATGAGTTCTGTTTATGGGTATAGTGGTCCGGTTTCAAACCGGGATTTTAAGACTTTAACAGCTGAATTTATCGAAGGATTTAAACGTTCTTTTTTGGATTTTCTAAAAGCAGAACAGGTGGTGACCGTCTTTTCCAGGTTAAATCCTTTTTTTGACCAGTCGGGACTAGTCGGGTCTTTTGGGGGGCTGGTCGACAATGGAAAAGTGGTGGTGTTTGACCTCGGCCTTTCTCTGGAAACGCAGCAGTTGAACTATCATGGAGGGGTACTTAGGAAGATCAGGAAACTCAGGGAGAAAGGCTATTATGTAAAGGAAGCCAATACCGATGAGGATATCCGGAATTTCGTCTCGATCTATACCTTAAACATGCTTCGGGTGGATGCTTCAGAAACCTATTATTTTGATGAGGCCTATTTTAAGGCATTGCTCCATACCGATGAATTTGATGCCCGGCTGATGTTTGTCTACGATAAAGACGATTATCCCGTATGCGGTGCCGTTATTGTCCTTACCAATGGAATCATGCAGGCCCATTTATTAGGCACCAGAGCTGCCTGGCTTGCCGATTCTCCGGCAAAACTGTTGACAGAGGAGATTACGGTTCTTGGGCGGAAGCTGGGTGCGAAATATTATAATTTAGGCGGCGGACTGGGCTTCAAAGAAGATTCCTTGTTTTTGTGGAAGGCTAATTTTTCCAGTCTGACCTTTAACTACCAGACCTGGCGTTTTGTAGCCGATCAGGAGGCCTATAATGCGTTGATACTTCGGCAGGAAATTGAGCCTCAAACCGAAGTTGATTTTTTTCCGCTATACCGTTTGCAGGCAAATAAGGTATAGGCCTGTTCAACACTAAATCTATTCCCATGAAAAAGATTCTATTTTGCGAAAAAGTATACTCCAGGTGGATTATTTTATTAATTGACCAGGTGATCGTAAGTGTTTCCTTTGTGCTGTCCCTGATTATTTTGGAAAAGGGAAATTATAGGGATTTATTTGATCATTATGAACTGCGCTATCTGTGCTTATATCACCTCATTTCTGTGCTGGTATTTGTCATGATGAGAATCCATACCGGGATCATCAGGTATTCCAGTGTGGAAGATATTTTCCGTGTATTTAAGGCAGTGCTGTTAACCAGTGGTTTATTTATACTGGCCAGTTATGTGCTTTTGAAGCCATATTTTGATTTCGACAGTCAGCGGTTCCTTTCGACGCTGATCATTAACTTCTTCATTTCTGCATCGGTCCTGATTGCGCTTAGAATCAGTGTGAAGCAGCTTTTTCATTACCTCAAAGACCTCCAGATTGCCGATAAAGAAGTTTTGTTGATTTATGGGGTAGACCGTTCTTCTCTGCTCATTAAACAGGGGCTTGACGCTGCTTCAGAAAAGAATTTTAAAGTGCTGGGCTTTGTGGATGACCATGCAGACCGGATCCACAAACATCTGGAACAAAAACAGGTTTATGGCTCCTGGAGAATTCCTGAACTGAAGAAAAAGTACGGGGTAGAGAAAATGATTGTGATGGAGGATTGCAGTGATATAGAGGGGCGGAAAGTGGCGATAGAAAAATGTATGGAATGCGGCATCAGGGTGATTTCTGTTCCCGCCTCCAACCATTGGTTAAAAGGGAAATTAAAGCTCAGTCAGCTTCCTGATTTGAAGATTGAGGATTTGCTGCAACGCGAGCCCATTCATATGGACGGGGCAAATGTGTTGACGGGGCTTTGTGGTAAAAGAGTGCTCGTTACCGGGGCTGCCGGTTCCATCGGATCGGAAATTATCAGGCAGATCCTGAAATGTCATCCCGAACAGCTGATCTTATGCGATCAGGCGGAGAGCCCGCTTCACGAAATGCAGCTGGAAATTGAAGATCATTTTCCGGGCAACTCCTGTAAATTTATGATCATCAATATTCAGAATTATGGCCGGCTGAAAAATATGTTTGAGACCTGCCGGCCGGAAATCATTTTTCATGCTGCGGCACTCAAGCATGTGCCTATGATGGAACACAATCCTTCGGAGGCGATTTTGACCAATGTTTTGGGAACAAAAAACCTTGCGGATCTTGCAGTTGAGTATCATGCTGAAAAGTTCATTATGATTTCTACCGATAAAGCGGTGAAGCCAACAAATGTGATGGGGGCTTCGAAAAGAATTGCAGAGATGTATATCCAGTCGCTCCAAAACCACCAGGTAGAGCCCTTGCCAAAAACGAAGTTTATCACGACCCGGTTTGGGAATGTGTTGGGGTCAAATGGGTCAGTTGTTCCCCGATTTAGGGCTCAAATTGAAATGGGCGGACCGGTAACGGTCACAGATCCGGAGGTAACCCGGTACTTTATGACTATTCCCGAAGCAGTGCAATTGGTTTTGGAAGCTTCCGTTATGGGCAATGGTGGGGAGATCTATATTTTTGACATGGGTGAACCAGTTAAAATTTTGAATCTTGCGATAAATATGATAAAGTTAGCTGGATTTTTGCCGTATACCGATATAAAAATTTGTTTTGTGGGGCTGAGGCCAGGAGAGAAGTTGTATGAGGAGCTGTTGAATAAAACAGAGAAGGTGATCCCCACTTATCATGAGAAAATAAAGATATCTGCGGTGATCGATTATCCTTATGAATATATAACGAGAAAAATCAACGAGTTGCTGGCGCTAAGCCAGCTAAATGATAACCAGCAGACGGTTTGGAAGATGCAGGAAATTATTCCTGAGTATGTGAGCAGTAATACGGATTATAAGCCTGCAGATGTGTTAAAAGCTAGTACAGAAAATACATTGCTAAATGTTCGGGTGGAACCAGAAATTTGATGGGTTTGTAATTTTTTTGTTATCTTAAGATTCGATTATTTCTGGATGTTTTGGGGAAAACATCTTTAATTTGAAATAGAGTAAGAAAATAATATAAATAAAGATAAAAAATGGGGGCGTTTTTTAATCAGTATTCTGAAGGTCTGGGGGCTTTTGGAATCAGGCTGCGGCTATCTGTGGGGGAAATCTCAGGTCGCAGCCTTAGCGGTAAATATTCTTGTATTCAGGATAAATACCTGTTTTCAGTAATTGCATTTTATGATTTTGATGTTGGATTCTAAGCGATGCGTTTTTTATTCATGAGCAGTAGCTGATCAACAGCCGTTCCTGTCAAACCGTGTGCTGACCAAAATAACATCTGAACAAAATGGGGAGTAATAATAAAAGTATTCAAATCGCTGAATATCTTGGTACGGTGATCCTTTTAGGATTTCCTGCTGTAGAAAATCTGGCGGCATTGCATCATATTTCTATCTCTAAACTGATGCGTGATTTTAAAAGTATGTTTCAGACGAGTCCATACCTTTATTTCAGAAGGTTACAAATGGAATTTGCCGAAGAACATATTCGCAAGACAGGTTGCAGTAAGAAAGAAATGGCATTTATGCTCGGCTTCTCGAACCCCGCAAACTATACCTTGTGTTACAACCGGTATTTGCGAAATAAACAGGAAGAAAGCAGCAATGAAAGAGGGGATGATGATCTGACCGAAAGGAACCATATCCTGATTTCTCAATTTCCTTTGCCGGTGGCGATGTTAGACAAGAATATGAATTATTTATTGGTCTCAAAACAATTGTTGAGTGTCTGTAGCTTATCTGATGTGGATTTGATTGGTAAAAATTTCTTTGACCTTTTTCCAGGAAAAGGGACAGATCTTGACCTTTTGAAACGAAGGGTCTTAAAAGGAGAAATAGATACACTGGCTGGAGATTACGATTTTTATATTGACGGGACTTTATTAAAAAGCACAGTGAATCCCTGGTACGATGATGTGGGGGAAGTAGGGGGGATGATCCTTTTTGTAACTACTTATTGAGGATTTGAACATGAATAATAGCTTTTTGAGCATCAGTAGGTTCATACAATACTTTTTTTTAAAATATATTTGATTGTAAGATTCGACAAATTTATACGTAAAGATCCAATATTTTGATACGATTGATGTTGAACTGTTATTGCCGCTCCAACTAGAACTATATCTGCGCTCGAACCCTCCGGAAATGCTTCAGCCCTTTTTTCGTTTAAACACATCCCAATTGTTTAACCAAAAAGTTTGTTTTATGATGTAATAATTACAAGACTATGGAACTCAATGCTGGTGAAATCGTTGAACTCGCTGTTCGGCGGAAGAATGTGAACATTAGTGAATTATCGAGGCGTTTACATATAAACAGGAGGACCCTGTACAATTGGTTCAGGCAAAAAAAACTGCATACTGACGTAATTTGTGAGATAGGGAAAGTAATAGATTACGATTTTTCGAATGATTTTGAAGATGAATTCAAGCAGTTTATGCCTAAAGATGATTTGATGATTTTAGGTGCTGACCATCGGTTCAGTCCGCCTGATTCCGTTTATTACTGGATGGAAAAATATATTGCTTTACTTGAGGATTATAAAAAATTAGTGCGTAAAGGCCCTTTGTGAAAACTAGGGCCTTTTTTTTTCTGCAATCCACAATGACATGTATTTGGTGCTGTTTGCAGTATGGTACTGCAAGATCTGTCCAAAGAAATTCCTTCTGCGATGTCCGGTTAAATCCGCGGACAATGTTTTTATAACCTTGATAAATGAATCGATAAGAACTGACTTTCCATAACGTTTATTAATGATTAAGGCCCCATTTTGCTGTGCCAGCAGCCATCGGTTTTTGTCTTGATATAAAGCGGCGGCCTGATCCGCAAATGCTGTTAAATCATCTGCTATTTCTCCATTCCAATCCATGCCCCCGGTCATGGCTTCGGCCCCAATAGTCGTAGTTACTGCAGGTGTTCCTACCTGCATGGCATCGATGAACTTCCCTTTCAGACCCGCACCAAACTGGATAGGTGCCAGTAATATCCTATGATTCGAAATGCATTCCCTTGCATGCTTTGCCCGTCCATGAATGTGAAACCGCTCTTTCTCATTGTGCAGTTGCATCACCTTCTGTGTGGCATAAGCACCATAGATGTGAAGGCTCGCTGCAGGTATTTTCTTTCTGAGCAGCGGCCATATTTTTGTCTTTAAAGTCTGCACGGTATGCCAGTTGGGTTCGTGTAAAAAATTCCCGATAAAGACAAACCCTTCCCGTTCTTCAAAGGTATTCCAGTTCCGGATGTCTTCCTCACTGAGTTCTTCTTCTAAAAAAGGTAAATAGTAAATTAATGCAGGATCGACCTGAAATTGTTCCTGTAGAATTTTCATTTCTACTTCAGAGATGATCAATGATAAATCACACCTCAATATGGCTGCAATTTCCCGTTTGGCCATATCGCTAAACAGATCTGTTTCATCCAACTGCCGGTTGTTTTTTAAGGCTTGCTGCCGGGCATTCCGCAGGCAGTGAAGGTCTTCCGTGTCCAGTATGCGCATGGCATCCGGGCATTCTTCCTGCACTCTCCATCCATATTGCTCTTCCATAACGAAGCGGTCGAAGAGTACCATCCCCGGCTTGATTTCCTGCAGAAACAGGTTGAAACTGGTATCATTCAGGGTAATCCCACGTTCCGATACCCCGATTTCCTGTAAATTAAAGCTGAATTCAGATTTGGAAGCCGCAGAAGCAAAAACAACTTCATATCCCCTGGAAAGAAACAAATGAACCAGCTGAATCATTCTTGTGCCGGCAGCCGATGAGCCTGGCTCCGGCCAGACCAGCCCAATGATCAATATGCGGTTTTCATTCATTTCTCTAAAATTGATGCAAAATAGATGTTTTTAATGCAAAGACTACGATTATTCCTAATTTTGGAAAGAAGAATTTATTTATACCAGGATGTTAGGACTAAAATTATTGACAGACCCCCGTTGGGCGAATATTGCGGAATCGAATTTGGAAGAAATCTTAACGGACCATGCCTGGTGCGAACAAAAGGCGGCCACCAATGCCATTACGCTGATTACCAATAATTCTGAGCATATGGACCTGGTGGAAGAATTGACTGCCATTGCCATTGAAGAGATGCAGCATTTCCAAATGGTAATTGAAATCATCAATAAAAGAGGGTACACCCTGGGCAGGGAACGAAAAGACGATTATGTAGGCCGCCTGGTAAAGTTTAGCCGTAAGGATGGAAGCAGGAACAATTCTTTTATCGACCGTCTTTTATTTGCCGCCATGATTGAAGCCAGGAGCTGTGAACGTTTCAGGGTATTGTCGCAAAACATCAAAGATCCTGAACTGGCTAAATTCTACCATGACCTGATGGTTTCAGAAGCAGGACATTATACCACTTTCTTAAATTTTGCGCGTAAATACACGATTGATGTTGATGTAGATAAAAGATGGAAAGAGTGGCTGGAATTTGAAGGAGAGCTGATTCAGAGTTTTGGAAATAAGGAAGCCATTCATGGCTAGGAGCAGGTAGCGGAAAAATAATCTTCGGATTCAGGTGATATTTGGTTAAAAAGAGGCACATACTATAAAAAGCTTCATCGCTATGACGACAACACCTATTATAGAAAAACAAAATGCAGCTCGGGAGCAGCGCCTGATATCGCTGTATCAGGATGCTTTTCCTCTGGTGGCGAGGTACATCAGCAGGATGGGCGGCTCTTTTGAGGAGGCTAAAGACTTGTTCCAGGATGCGCTCGTGATCTATTATGAAAAAATACAGCATGGGAATGTCGTCCTGAAGTACAGTGAAAAATCATACCTTTTTGGTATCGCCAGATACCTTTGGAATAAGCGCTATCAGGAAAGCAGCAATCAGGTTCCTCTGGACCAGTTTGGGGCTGCCTTTGATGAAACGCTGAACCTGAGCGATTCCGGATATGAAGAAATCTCTTCATCCAGGTTGCTGAGGCTGTTGCATACCGCCGGACAAAAATGTATGGAGCTGCTCAGCGCATTTTATTATGAGCGGATGGACATGAAAGAGATGGCAGAGCGCTTTGGCTTTTCCAGCCCACGGTCGGCCACCGTTCAGAAGTTTAAATGCCTGGAAAAAGTTAAAGAAACGGTAAAAGAAAAATCCCTGAAGTATGAAGACATCCTGGAATGAGCTGCGTTTAATTGAGGATTACCTGAGTGCTGCTGCTGAGCCTGCAGATCAGGTCTTATTTGAAGCCAGGCTGATTTTACAACCTGATCTGAAAAATAGCGTTTACTGGCAGAAACGTACTTATAGTCTGATTCAGCAATACGGGCGGCAGCAGCTGAGATCGGAAATCGTAAAGGTCCATGAAACCTTGTTTACTGCTCCGGAACATCAGTTGTTCCGGCATAAGATCCTGCGATTCTTCCGTAAATAACCCCAAATTTTTATTGGCCTGATATCAAATCTCTGAATGGGGATAGGGCATCGCCATGTCCAAAATTTAACCCTTTAAATAATGAATATGAACAAGAATGAATTTCTGCGCTATGCAGTGAAACACCACCGGATCAGCAGTAACTATGTGGAAAGTTATGTTTCCAGGACATCGGCTGTTGCCCAACCCATGGCAATGACTCCCTACATTGTAGAAGAACGGCAATTGAATGTGGCACAGATGGATGTATTCTCCAGGCTGATGATGGACCGGATTATTTTTTTAGGTGAAGCCGTTGATGACCGGAATGCGAATGTGATCCAGGCGCAGTTACTTTTCCTGCAATCTTTAGATGCGGAGAAAGACATTCAGCTGTATGTAAATTCTCCTGGTGGTGCAGTGTATGCCGGACTGGGGATTTACGATACGATGCAGTTGATTTCGCCTGATGTAGCGACGATCTGTACCGGGGTGGCCCTTTCTATGGCTTCGGTATTGTTATGCGCTGGTGCGGCAGGAAAACGTTCTGCTTTGAAACATTCGAGGGTGATGATCCATCAGGCCTCCGGTGGTACACAGGGAACGGCAGCAGATATGGACATCAGCATCAGGGAGGTGCTTAAAATTCAAAAAGAGCTATATATGGTGATTGCCAACCACAGCGGACAGGATTATGAGCACATCTATGAGGCAGCCAGCCGGGATTACTGGATGACCGCCTCAGAGGCTAAAGCGTTTGGAATGATCGATGAAGTATTATAAAAAACAGCAATTATTCTACGGGATTCATGAGGGTTAACGCTTCTTCTCTTGATTTTAGGGACAGGTCATAGACGTGTTTGGTATTGCCTACATGAATCTCGTATTTGTCGTTTTGAAGCGCATCTATCAGGTCTGCCGCCACTTCAGCAGCAGGAATTCCGTTATGGCCGTTGATGATGGCGCTAAAGCTGGTGTTTACTAATGGTGGCATCAGCTCAAAAACTTTAACCTGACCGCTGCTTCTTTCCAGGGCAATTCTTAAGCTCTCGCTATAGGAATGTAAGGCTGCTTTTGAGGCGGAATAAGTGGTCAGCTGACCAGGAACAAGGGCCACAATCGAGGTCACGTTTACAATGGCCGCAGTGGCTTGTGATTTCAGTAATGGCAATAGTTTTTCGTTCAGGCGAACCACGGCGAGGTAATTGGTCAGCATCTCATCCTGGGCTTTATCAAAAGCATTTTCACTATTTGCGATGTCATATTTGTAGGCCTGTCCCGCATTGTTGACTACCAGGTTTAGTGTTGGGTAATCTTTGATTAATGAAGCGACCAAAGCTGCAGTATCCTGCTCATTGCTGATGTCTCCTTTAAATCCGATGGCTCCCGGAAGCTGAACTAAAGCGTCGTCCAGTCTTTGCTGATCTCTGCCTGTGATGATCACCTGATTGCCAGCTGCGGTAAATGCTTTGGCGATTTCAAATCCGATGCCTGCGCTTCCGCCAGTGATCAGGATGGTGTTGTTTGTAATGTCCATTTTATTTAGATTTTAATGTTGTTGTTAAGGTTGTTTTTTTGATCCTCAAGGGGAGTGTTTTATTTGTAATAGACCAATTGGTCTTTTTTTAAGTAAAAAAACAGCAACGTTTATATTCATTGCTTTTGTAATTACTTAACAAAGATAAGACCGATCGGTTTATTCTGCAACAGGTAAATGTCAGTGGATTGAAATAATAATATTTTTACACTGCCATCTGTTATTTAAAATAAGCAGGCGTAAATTTCTGGGGGTAATAATCCATCTGCACTGATCCGATAGGAATTCAGTATCTGTTTATTCAATTAGAAATAGGTGTTGACAGCAAATTTGAACTGCTCTATAAATATTTTCTTAAAAACGCTGATATTATTCTGTTCATAAAAGATCAACATTGCTTTTTTGTATTCGACTGAGTCAATAGTCCTGAAGGAAATAGGGCAATGTTGATTAGCAATAAGTATTGCATTACTGACTATGCGTGCGGTTCTCTTGTTACCATCATTGAATGCCTGGATATAGGATAGCAATACCAGAGCAAGCAATGATTTTTCAAATACATTGTTTTTTCGATTGATCAACAGGCACATGTCTTCCAAGGCTTCTCTGATCTGGTGCTCATTGTCAAGCGGTTTGTAGTTCGTTCCTGAAATACCCATACGTCGCTGTCTAATGTTACGCTCAACCTCAAGATCCTTGATTAAGATGCTATGTATATCTTCTACTCGTGCAATAGTCAATGGAACTACATAATCGGGATTTTCAATTATAAAATTGAGCGCTTCCTTGTGATTTAACAGCATAGTCGCATCATCTTTTGGTTTACCGGCAGCAGTTTCTTTGTCTTTTAACAGACGTTCAGTTTCTAGCAGTGAATAGGTGTTACCTTCGATCTGAGATGATTTCCAACTCAAATCGATAGCTAGTCTTTCCATCTCCTTATTATAGGCTGCAGAGGTCATATGACTCACATTATCTAGAAACTCTTCTTGTAATTGCTGCAATTGAGCCGTTTCGTCAACTGTAAATAGGTTGACATCGCGTAATACTTCAGTGATTAACTGGAAATTGAAACCGTCTTTGATTTCACGTTCATCAATTTCCTTCTCAAAATATATAACCATATCAATAGGGCTAAACAACTGGCTAACCGGACTGAGTACATATCGTGTGGCTCGGGTCTGGCCTTGTGCTAGTAACTGGCCACCTTCAACCAGGGCTGCTATTGCCCTTTTTATTGTCGCAAAAGAACCTTTACCAATAGCTTCATGGATCTCTCCAGATGAGCTAGATGGATGGTTTTTTATAAAATTAAGAATTTCAGTATCTATTCGTCCCATAATTACAGCTCATAAAAAAATTAGTTACAGCTCAAATATAAGTGTAAATGAGCTGTAATTTTAATTTATATGAGCTATATATTGCTTATAGCTCATTTTTTAATGCATTGTGGGTCATTAACTGTGGTTTTTGAGCTGTATCTCATCTTATAATGATCCATAATTAAATTCGAACCCAATATGTGTTCTCAAATAATGGGGGCTTATTTGTACCAATCAGAACTGATGTCCCCGAAAAACTCAGGACGGCCTCAAATCGGTTTACTTATTTTGTTTCAAGTTTTTTAGCCAAATCGTCTATTAATCGCAAATCAGACAGGAAATGGTTCGATGAACGCCCGTTGGGGCCATAAAAAAAGAGGGGCTATCATTGATGAGTCCCTCTTTTCCTATTCATTTGAGCATCTTATTTAACCGTCAGCAAGAATCCAATGGTAAAGTTAGCATCCCAGTCGAATACGAAAGTATCACATTTGGTAGCGTCTTTAATGGCTTTATAGATGTTTATGCCACTTTTGATTTTGATCTTATCAACGGCATATTTTTCAGGGTCGTTTAATACAGTAAATCTTTCTTCACCGTTACGGGTTTGTTTGGCCAGTTCATAAGGAACGCCGCCAATGATAAAGCAAACGTCACGTCTTTTTGCAGGAATCTTTTCCGACAGGCTTTTAACCTCTGCATATACCGCGTCGTCTTTCAATTCTTTTTCATAATATTTAGCTCCCGGTGCTTCAGCAGATTTAACGTCTCCGTCCATCCAGGAAATTTTGGTGTTTCCGGAGCCGATATCTACCACAAAAGAGTTGTCGTAATAAGAAGCAGGCAATACGCATTTTAACGCAAGTTTACCTTCCTGTTCTGCGGTAACCAGGTTCACTACATAACCCATTTTCTTTAATTCCGTAGAAATCGTTGCGGTTTTAGGTTCTTTCTGCGCGCCTGAGCTGATCACAAAGTGGATGTTTTTAGACTTCACTCCTTTATCAAACATGGCACCGATATAGTTTTTTAATCCGGTACGGATATCAGCAGTATTGGCCATGCCTTCATAGACGAAAGACTTGCCGAAATCTTTAGATACGATCTCCCAGCGTTTCTCTTTGTCGATATTAACTACGAAGGAGTTAAAGCCTGAAGCACCTACTTCAACCACACCTTTGTATTCTCCGTTAACGGGTTTTTCCGGCGTATAATTGAATGTTCTTTTTTCGTCAGCAGCCTTTGAACCAGCCATTGTCGGGGCAACACTCGTGGTGTCAGCGGTTGCTGATTTAGCGCCTGTTCCATCAAATTTACCGCTTTCAAATGCCCAGTAACCTATTCCAACGATTGGGATAGCCAGGATGATTGCTTTTATCGGCCAACGTAATCTGGCCCAGGTTGATTTTTCTTCCATGTTCTTGTTTGTATTTTGGTTTTATTGATTAATCTAATAAGGAGAAGCCTTTGTCTACTTTCTCTTCCGGTTTCAGTTCATAATATGAATCGGCCATTTTGCTGACGTTCAGCATTTTCAGGTTGCGTTCGTCTACCTTCTTGATGAACTCTTCGAGCTCACCTTGTGAAGGGGCACCACCAACGGTAATATTGTTGTTCTGATCAAGGAAGTCCAGATTGGAACGGATTGAAGCAATGTTCTGGCTGATTGCACCTGTTGCAGCATCCATTGCTTCCTGGAATACCCAACCGTCTTTAATGTTAAATACTTCGGCAAGGCCTTCAGTCGCATTCTTCATTTTTTGAGTCGCTTCCAGTTTTTTAGAGATGATAGAAATGCTGCTGTCCAGGGTGCTCACATAAATTCTCGCTGCACTTTCATTGTCTTTCAGGACTTCTAAAACTTTCGCAAACTGGTTGGCATATTGCACATAACTTCTGGCATTTTGCTCTTCAGCTTCGCCTTCTTTACCTAATAAAAATGCTTTGGTGCGGGTTTCTTTAGCATCCCTCGCATATTCATTTGCTTTCTCCGTATTGCTGTTTGTGCTTTCCTGTTTTCCTTTTTCGTCAAGATTGGCTGCTTCTACGGTAAAGCGTTTTGCATAGGTATATTTTTCTTCGGCTGTTTTTTGTGCCATTTCACCACTTTGGATCATGTCAATGCGAACGCCGTCTACGTTTGCTATTTTATCTTTTACGCGCTTCAGGGTATCCTTCGCATCTTTAGATAACAATTGTAAAGTTTCGATAGGGTTGTTACGGATGATTGCTTTCTCTCCTTTAAAAATGAGGATTGTTCCAAGGCGATGTAAGAGCGCAATGATTTTTGGTGCGAGTAACAATAAAACAATTAAAACGATACTGAAAATGACCAGCAGAATGCTTTTTGCCGCATATTCCAGCATGACCGGCAGGTATCTGAAGAAGGCAAAGGCACCACCTAAAATAAGGGCCCAGAAGAAAATGCTGGAAATGGTTTTCTTTGCTTCCGGCGTTTGAAGCTGAGCGGGTAAATGATCCCCGAGTACCTGAAATATAGGAAGCTGACTCTTCAGTTCTGCCGGTATATTTACGAATTGACTTTTGTTTTCCATAGGAGAGTTTTTAGTTTATATTGGTTTCTATTATGTTAAGGGCGTTTTGAATATCGGCTACGACTTCGGTGACGGCGGTATTGCCAATCGCAATTTTGCTATCGATATCCAGGAGTTGGGGTTCATATTTGCTGTTGATCTCATTCAGGTCTTTTTGTTTTGTGCTGAGCTTTTCACGAAGTTCAAGTATGCTTTGTTCGATCTGCTGAACTTCTGCGGTAAGGTTTGCTTTTTCTTTTACCTGACTTTGCTCAATACTTTGTTTTTCTGCCTGTTTCGCGGCGGTCTCTTTGTCGATTACTTTCTTTAGTTCAGTGGCATAGTTTTGTCCGGTTCTGCTGAGTTTTTCTTTGTCCAGGGTTTTATCCACGTATTTTAAAGAGGTAAATGCGGCTTTTAAGGTTCCTGCATTTACGCTGCCCATTTCTGCTGCGGCATTCCATACTTCAAAAAAGTCAATTCCCGGCTGGTTAATTTTTTCCAGAATTTCCAATACTTTCAGTTTCATCTGTTTTACATCCGTTGCCGGTAAATCAGACGTGTTTTGTGTTAGATTTGTTTGCGGGTTCTTCGTTACAGTTTCAGCTGTTTTATTTGGCGTAACCGGAGGTGTTGGGGCCTCAGTTGAACCGGAAGCCTCCGGTTCCGGGCTGTCTTCAAAGATTAGTTTCTTTAAACTTCTTAAAATTCCAAAAGAATTGCTTTCTGGTTCTTCGCTCATAGCTGGTTGTTATCTGTCGTTAAAAATAACAAAAAACGAATATAATGTACCGATTTATTTAAGCAGCTCTATTTTCGGAAAATTAATTGAAACCATTAGGATCTTACAGATCACCTAACGAAATGAGGCAGAACCTTTGGGCTCATGAATACCATCGGTAACAGTAGATAGAAATGAATAAGACTAGAGTTTTAAATTTCTCTTAAAATCTGAAGGACTGATCTTGATGAAACGTTTGAAGTTCCGGTTGAAATTGGTCAGGTTATTGAAACCACTTTGAAAGCAGATTTGCGAAATCGTCAGGTGATCGTTGTACAACAGCTTACAGGCATACCCAATCCTGACTTCATTTACGAAATGGGTAAAGGTCTTTTGCGTTCTCCCTTTAAAGTATTTACAAAATGAAGCCGTGGTCATATTGGCCATTGCAGCGGTTTGTTCCAGACTGATGTTCTGCGTGAAATTGTTCATCACATAATTATAAATCTTATCAATGCGCTGAACATCTTTCTGGTTATGAGGATTGGTATAACCAGTACTAGAAAGGCATTTATATTCTTTTGTGCCAGATAATAAATCCAGAATGCTCAGCAAATGGATAATTCTTTTCAATCCTGTGCTGATGAGCAATTGATTTAAAATCGTGACTACCTGGGTTTTTGATTTTCCATAAATATGAATCCCTCTTTGGATGTCTTTTAAGAGGTCATTGAATTTGCCAACTTCATTTGCGCCCAGGAAATTATCATTCAGCCAATCCAGACGGAAGTAAGTCACGATTGCTTTCACCTCCCGGTCGCTATCTGACTCGTAATATTCTTTGTCGTTGTACATGACATGAGGCAGGTTCGGTCCCATAATGATCAGGTCCCCCTCGGAAAAGTTCGCGATACTATCGCCCACAATTCTTCGCCCATTACTTTTAGTCATCCATACCATTTCATATTCGTTGTGAAAATGTAAGGGATTGGTCAGACATTTTACGTTCACCTCCTTTACAAAGATGCTTTCCTGTAAGACGGTTTTAGTTTCGAATAGAAGTGGTTGCATAAGGTTAATTTGCTTTTTTATTCTGATAAATCAAAATAATTGACAATATAGTGTCAATCTTGGGCAATTGATGGTGAGTTAACCGGGAAAAGAGCAGTTAACTTGCTTAAAAAACATAGCCGATGATCTCATTGCACAATCCCACCAGCGAAGACGAGCTGATTGCCTCAATAAAAGCAGAACTTTTTACTGCAGTAATCGGTGACATTATGGACAAATTAGGCTTTCTGAACCAGTTTTTGCCACCTCAGGTTCAGCCATTGCGAAATGACATGGTCATTGTAGGCAAGGCGATGCCGGTACTGGAGGCTGATGTTACGGAGTCCGCAGATCGGGGGAACAATCCCATTTTGCAAAAGCCATTTGGTTTGATGCTCGAGGCTTTGGATGACCTGAAGAAAAATGAAGTATACATCTGTACCGGATCGGCTCCTTCCTATGCGCTATGGGGAGAGTTGATGAGCATGAGGGCGATTAAACTGGGTGCGTCGGGTGCGGTTGTGAATGGTTATTCCCGCGATACAAACGGGATTCTGGCACTGAATTTCCCCGTTTTTTCTTATGGCAGTTATGCGAAAGATCAGGCACCAAGAGGGAAAGTGATCGACTTCAGAACATCGATAGAAATGAATGGGGTGTTGATCCGGAATGGCGATTATGTGATTGGCGACCGGGATGGGGTATGTATTGTTCCGAAAGATGCTTCAGCAGAGATTTTCAGGCTTGCTTTTGAAAAAGCAAGGGGAGAGAAAGTTGTCTTTCAAAAAATCAAAGAAGGGATGTCGGCGAAAACGGCATTTGAGACTTATGGGATTATGTAATTCGCCTGTGCGAATAACGGAAAAAGAGGAAAAAAATCTAACTTTAAAATATAATGTTAAAACAATTACGCTGCCTTCCAGTTGTGCTGCTGTTCATGATGGGAGCCGCTTATGGTCAGGAATATAAAACAGTTCAAAATTATAGCGCTGCAGATTGCGGGGACTGCCTGTTGAGCAAGATAGGCCAGGCTTACACCTATACTCCGCAGGAAATTCCTGCGGATGTTTTACCCATCAGGGGAAAAGAAAGAGCCATATTTTTTGCAGGAAGGATCTCCATGCCATTTACGGTTTCTGACCTGAAAAGTAAGTATCAGCTAAGGGTTACTTACCTCTCCGATTCTAAAGACCGGAAAGTCAAAGTTCTGGCAGACAATGAGGTCCTGAACGGTTCACTGGCATTGCCTTATGGGAAAGCAATCACGGCAACCTATACTATTCCGGCTGCTGCTTATCAGGATGGAACGTTTACGTTCGATTTAATTGCGCTTTCCGGTGCAAATGTTCCTGTTAGCCGCTTGGAGATCTTATCTACCGGGTCAAAGCCATTGGTGTATAAGGATGTATTGGCAGAAAAGATCAAGGCGATATCTTTTAAGCCAGAACGGTTGTCGCCGGTCCCTGCACGCGTAGAAAAAGTTAAATCTCCTGTTTTGTCTTTAAACGGAACCTGGGATTTTAAATATAAAACACAGCAAGGAAAAATTCAGGTTCCCGGAGAGTGGGAGATGCAGGGCTATCAGGTAGATTCTGCAGCACAGGCGGCTTATACCACGTCTTTTGAGCTTCCGGACGACTGGAAAGGTAAAAAGATAAAATTACGTTTTGACGGGGTAAGTTCACATTGTGAAGTCTTGTTGAATGGAAAGCTGATTGGCAAACATGAAGGGGGCTTTGTGATTTTTGAAATGGATGCCAGTACTGCGGTAAAAGCGGGAAAGAATAGAATAGAAGTAAAGGTGGCGAGCTTAACCATTTCCGATAAGTTGGGTTGTGTATCTCAGTATGCTGCGCATACGGTAGGAGGAATTCTGAGAAAGGTGACTTTAACCGCATTGCCGGAACTGAATATCGGCGAGATCTATCCTCAGGTTACGTTTGATAAAAACTATCAGAACGCCAATCTCCATATCGACTATCAGGTTTTTAATGAATCGAAGCTGGCAGGAGATGTCGCGCTGAAATTTACATTACTGGATAGGGAAGGAAAGGAGCTCAGCATCAGCGGAAACTCCATCGAAAAGAAGGGGCTTCGTGCAAATACGGACCTGAAGGGAATGCTCAGTATTCCCGTTAACCGCCCTGAAAAATGGGATACAGAACACCCTTATCTCTATACTTTAGTAACTCAGTTGCTCAGCAAAGGAAAAGTTTTGCAGGAGAACAGACAGCAGCTGGGTTTCAGGCAGATTGACATTCGGGGGAACCAGTTCTTCGTCAATAATCATCCTATAAAACTTCATGGTGCAAACAGGCATGATGTAAGCACACTTAGTGGCAGAAGTATCAGTGCTGCCTTAAACAGAAAAGATGCGGAGTTGTTCAGAAATGCCAATTGTAATTATATCCGCACTTCTCATTATCCACCTTCAGAAGAATTTCTGGCAGCCTGTGATTCTTTAGGCATGTTTGTGGAAGCCGAAGCCGCGATTACCTGGGTAGAACACCATGCCAGTCCGATCTGGAAAGAATGGAATTACCTGAACCCTGAATTCCTGCCTCATTTTCTAAGGGCTAATTTTGAAAATATTCGAGGAAACAGAAACCATCCTTCGATCATCATCTGGTCTATTGCCAATGAATCCAGGTGGAGCCCTTTGTGGGATAAAGTAAATACAGAGGTTAAAAAATACGACCCATTGCGTCCAACCGCTTTCCACGATCAGACGTATGGAGGCTTTAACAATGCAGGCAGTAAGGCCGATATCAGGAACATTCATTATCCTGGTTTGGGTGGGCCTGAGCAAACGGATAAATTTACAGACCGGCCGGTGTTGTTTGGAGAGTATTGCCATGTGCAAACCTATAACAGACTGGAAGAGGTCACTGACCCTTATGTCCGTGCGGATTGGGGCAGAATGCTGCACCAGATGTATGATAAAATGTATACCCATCAGGCTTGCCTGGGCGGTGCCATCTGGGCCGGGATTGATGATGTCTTTCATAAACCAGACAGTACTATTGTAGGTTATGGACCATGGGGTTCTGTTCTTGATGGATGGAGAAGAGAGAAGCCCGAGTTTATTTCCGTAAGGAAATCGTACGCGCCGTTTGTGATCCGTAATTTAAAAGAAGCAAGACCAAAGAATGGCATCCTGTTGCTGAAAATAGAGAACAGGTATAATTTTGCGAACCTTAAAGAAGGGCAACTCAAATATATCGTTGATGGCGTTTCTAAGTCTGCTGCTCTGGATATTCCGGCAAGGTCGTTGGGGGATTTGGAACTGCAGGTATCCGACAGTGCGAAAGTTGTTCGCATTACTTTTACCGATCCAAGGGGATTCATTACACAGGAAGAAGAGATGATTTTGTCGGCTGCAGGAAGGGTGATTCCGGTGGAATCGAATGTTGCTGTTAAATTTAAGAAATCCGGTGATCAGATCGTATTGAGCCGCGGCGCACAAAAATATACCTTCGACAAAAATACAGGTGTAGTGACTGACCATAAAATTCTTGGGGGGATTGCCATAATGGTGGTTCCGATGAACGGTGATGATGGTGGGGCGCCTCATATTGCAGGAAACAATTACCAGCGAAACATTAAACCGATTTTGTATCAACCTGAAGGCCATTGGAAAACGAGTATGCTGACTGCTGTACAGGATAAGGCCTCTGTTAATGTAAAGGTAGAAGGCAGTTATAATTATCTGAAAGGTGCTTTTAACTATAAATTTCTGGCAGATGGAACGATTGAGATCGAATACGATTTTAAGGTGACCGATACGGTGAAAATCGATCCGAGACAATGGGGACTGGCTTTTGAACTGCCATCAGATTTCCAACATTTGAACTATTCCAGTAAAGGATACTGGAGCGTTTATCCTGAACATGATATTGCCAGAACGAGTGGTGATATCCAGGCTTTGCCAGTACATCAGAAATATGTAGAAGCGCCATTACAAGTACCTGCAGGCCCTTGGTCTGCAGATGCAAATGACCTTGGAAGCCGGGATTTCAGAAGTACCAAAGCGAATATTTACCATGCAAAATTGAGTAATGGTCAGGGAGCAGGTCTGACCGTTTATTCTGATGGAACGCAGAGTGCGAGAAGCTGGATTGACGGAAATAAAACAAGGTTCCTCCTTGCTGAATTAAATGGAGGTGGTTCTGATCCCTTCTTTGCTGGCTATTATAGTAAGGAACGCAGGCCATTAAAATTGGGTTCTGAGTTAAAAGGAAAAATTAAGCTTAAATTAGAGGGGTCTAAATAAAATAGAAGGATCTAAAACAATTATATACCAAATGAAAATCACTGAGGTAAAAGTCTGGCTGGTAGAAGGCGTTAAATACAACTGGACCTTATTAAAGATCTATACTGATACCGGGCATACCGGGGTTGGGGAGGCGACAAACTGGCCGGGGAGTCCGATTGTTTACCATGCCGCCAAACATGTTGGAGAAAGAATTATTGGTCTGGATCCTATGAAAACAGATTTCATCTGGACCAAACTCTATCGTGATTTAAACTGGATGGGCCCTTATGGCGCAAGTCTATGTGCGATTAGCGGGATAGATATGGCCCTGCTGGACCTGAAAGGAAAAGTATTGGGAACACCATGTTATGAACTGCTGGGCGGTGCTTTTCGGAAAGATATTTTATTATATGCCAATTACTGGTTTACCGGCGGCGGGCATAATGAAGCAGATTATGCAGCGCAGGCTTTAAAGGTTAAAGAAGCAGGATTTACGGGGCTGAAATTTGATCCTTTTGCCCATACGAACTACTTATATGGGGAAGACCTGTCTTCAAACCTTACCCTTACTGCAGAACAGCAGGATTTGGCTTTCAATGTCAGCAAGGCGGTACGTGATGCCGTAGGGCCTGAGTTTGACATTATGATTGAAACCCATGCGATGTTAAACTATCGCGTTGCGGTAAAAATGGCACAGCGTTTATCTGCACTGGACATCACCTGGTATGAAGAACCTGCCGGACCAGAAAGTGCCGACAATCTGCGGGCGATGAGAGAAAGAATTCCGTCTAACGTTTCTATCTGTGTAGGAGAAAGACACTATACCCGGCATGGCATCCGGCCTGTTTTGGAAAAGAACATTTGTGACATCATGATGCCTGACATCACCCGTTGTGGTGGCCCTTCAGAAATGAAGCGCATGGCGACCATGATGGAAACTTATAATGTTTTGCTGGCGCCGCACAATCCAAACGGACCTTTATCTACCCTGGCCAGCGCGCATGTTTGTGCTTCCGTTCCTAATTTTTTCAGACAGGAGTTTATGTTTAATGATGTGCCCTGGAGGGATGAGGTGATCACACATCCGATTGGAGATATGGTTAATAATGGACATTTGCACTTGTCTGACAGGCCAGGACTTGGGGTAGATCTTGTAGAAGAAGAAATGGAAAAACATCCTGGAATTCTGGCTCCAAGGCCAGGTTTTTACGTTTAAATAACATCATCATAAGGGCTTTATAAAATCATCATGGCTTTGCAAATTGATTTAAAGGGAAAGGTTGCAGTCGTTACCGGAGTGAGTTCGGGAATCGGTTTGGGCGTGGCAAAAATGCTGGCCAGAGCCGGCTGTACCGTTATTGGATGTGCATTAGATGCTGCGGATAGCGCAGGAGCGAACTTATTCCTCGATGCAGTTAAAGCGGAACGTGCTGCTGGTCAGTATCTACAGACGGATATCACTAAACCCGAAGCGCTTGAAGCTCTTGTAGCGGTTGCGGTAAAAAACGGGGGAATAGACATCCTGGTTTCTAATGCCGGGAGGAACTTTTTTCAGGGTGCGGCCGAGTGTGATGAACAGGAATGGCAGGAGAATATGAACCTGAACCTGACTTCCCACTGGCGACTTGCGAAATTGTGCCGTCCTCACCTCGAACAGCGTTCTGGCGTCATCCTGATGATGACCTCTAATCATGCGGAACATACCATCCCCGGATGTTTTCCTTATAACCTTGCCAAGACTGCATTAACCGGATTGGTGAGAAGTCTTGCCATTGAATGGGGACCAGCAATTCGTTGTGTGGGAATTGCACCCGGATTTATAGATACACCAGGCAATCAGCACTGGTTCAATTCCTTTGCCGAGCCTGAGCAGGAGCGACAAAGAACGATTGACCTTCATCCGGTAAAAAAACTGGGAACAGCAGAAGAAATAGGTGGATGGTGTGCTTTTCTGGCAAGCGATTACGCGGCATTTGCTTCCGGAACAACCTACCTCATTGATGGGGGAAGAAGCGCGCTGATGCAGGACAACTAGTCCTGATGGCAATATGGTGTCAGCATTGGATACTCCATGTAAAGTGATCATTATCAAGGAGGTTTATATTCGTTTGTTCTTATTAACCAGAAGAACATAACCTAATCATCAACCTAAACAAACCTTACATGAAAAAAAATGCCTGTCTCCTGCTGTTCGCAGTTGCCTTTCTGTTCGCCTGTAAAAAAAGCGATGTTCCCGGAGTACCTGTTGACGAAGTTCCAATAGATACGGGATACCATTACAAATCTGACTATGCTTACAACCTGAACGTGGTTTATTTCGTTGCGTCTGATAAAACGCCCAATGCTGATTACCACCGCAGAATTAGTGAAATGATGCTTCAGGGGCAGGATTTCTATGGGAAATGGATGAAACACTGGGGATTTGGAGATAAAAGCTTTGGATTGCTGAAAGATGTAGCCAAAAAGAGAATCAAGATCGTAGAGATCAAAGGAAAGCTGGATCAATCGAATTATCCTTACGATGGTGGGGCAGGAGCAGTACTGAAAGAAGTAGATGAATATTTTGCTGCGCATCCGACAGAAAAAACAAGCGACCATACCTTGATTATTATGTGTGTTAAAGACATTGAGGCAGATAAGGCTCCTTTTTATGGATTGGGCCGCAATTGTTTTGCTTTGGATTATCCGGGGATGGACATTAAAGATCTGGGCGCAGCGACTCCGGCGGGGACTAAGGCTACAGGCTGGATCGGCGGGCTCATGCATGAGCTCGGTCATGGCATCAATTTACCTCATAATGGAGGTCAGAAATCAGAAAATACACAATTTGGAACTTCATTAATGGGCGCGGGGAATTCGAGTTACGGGAAAACGCCAACTTACCTGACAAAAGCAGATTGTGCGATTTTAAACAATACCCAGGTCTTCAGTAAAGTGACAAGAACGGATTGGTATGCGCCTTTTAATGCAACAATCAACCATCTGAATGCGAAATTTGAAGGTGGGAATATTATTGTTTCCGGACGCCTGTCAAATGCCGGATCTGTTAATTACATCAATTTTTATAATGATGGGGCTAAAAATGGAATCGGTGGAAATAAAGACTATGATGCAGTGCCCTGGTCTACTCAGAAAATTGGTGTAGACAGCTTCTATGTCAGCATGCCTTTGAGCGAGTTTAGCAATACCGAAAGTTACCCCTATGAGCTAAGGATCATGCTCTGCAACCAAAACGGAAGTATGATCAATGTGCCATATCCTTACGAAATAAAGAATGGAAGTCCGGTCATTGATTTCGGGGATAAGAACGAATACGCCAAAACAAACTGGCAGGTGATTGATTTCAGCTCAGAGGAAACGGTAGAGGAAGATGGGAAAGTGGCTAACCTTCTGGATCGGAACAATACAACTGCCTGGGTAACGCGCTGGAATACCAATGCGCCGACCTTTCCGCATCACTTTGTGGTCAATATGGGCCAGGCATTAGCCGCTGATGGATTTACATTTACCCAGCGTGCCGGAAGCAGCAAAATAAAAGACATGCAGATTTTGACAAGTAACGACAACATCAGCTGGGTTGTACTTGGAAATTACGTGTTAAAAGATATTGGAGGACCGCAGTTTATTTATTTACCCGCTCCAAAGACATTCAAATATTTTAAAGTAATCGTTACCTCCGCTACTGATGGTCGTCAGTATGCTTCGCTCGCGGAAGTTGGCGTGTTTAAAAATTAATCTGGATTAGATTAATGCCCTGGTCGGGGTCAGCAGGTACGTTTGGTCGCGTACCTGTTTTTTTATGAAATGATTTTTGAGCAATATCAGGGAACGCCTACGCAGTTTCGAAATTCTTTGGGAAGTTGTGGGCCTCATGTCTCTGACAGCGAAATAATTATAAAAGTTATCCTTTCTTTTTATATTTTCGTTCTCAGGGAATAAATGTAATGTTTGAATATAAGGCACTCAGTGATCAGGAATTGATCAGTCTACTTAGGACAGGTGATAAATACGCCTTCACTGAGATCTATAACCGTCACAAAAATTTACTTCAAAACCATCTTTATAAAAAGTTAGGCGACCAGGAATTGGTCAAAGACGTATTACAGGATCTTTTTGTGAAATTGTGGGCCAATAAATCGCAGATGCCCCTGACCGATAATCTGCCTGGTTATTTGTTTTCTGCTGCCCGAAATCGTGTTTTTAATCATTTGTCACATAAACAGGTGGAGTCTAAATTTATTAGTTCCATCCAGGTTTTTTTTAGCGAGGACAATTATATCACTGATCTGAAAATTAGGGAAAGAGAATTCGCCCAGATTATCCGTCAGGAAATTGAGGCATTACCACCCAAGATGAGAGCGGTGTTTGTATTAAGCCGTGAAGAGCAGCTTTCTCATGAGGAAATCGCCAAACAACTCAATATATCTTCTCAAACGGTCTCTAAACAAATCAGCAATGCACTCAAAATTTTAAGGGTGAAATTGGGGTTGCTTTTCTACTTCCTGTAACCGGTAAAAAAATATTTTTTTTCTTCTACCTGTTGGGCTACCTCTTAGCTGTCTTAGTGTTAAATGGGAAAAAATCCTAAATACTTATGCAAAAACAAGAGGTATCTGATTTATTAAAGAGATATCTGGCAGGAAACTGTTCAGAACGGGAACGTGGGCTATTGGAAACCTGGTACCTTAAATATGAGGAAAAGGCTTTGCCGGAGTTTCCTCAGCAACAGAAAGACGAACAGCTTGAAGAAATATGGACTTACCTTTCCAGAGAACTTGACATTTCATCCATAGCTATTGAAGAAGTCCCTAAAAAAACACCTTCTTCTTTATGGCAAAAAATTGCAGTGGCAGCAACGGTACTCATTGCCCTGAGCATAGGCTTACATTTCTATCATTCCCCTGTTAAAACTACTTCAGTACACCCTGAGCATGTTAGCCGTACTGTAAAAAACTCAGGTACCAGAACCATGCTCACACTTGCCAATGGCAAAACAATTGAACTCGACCAGGCTCACAATGGCAAAATTGCCGTACAGGAAGGAGTAACCATTACTAAAACCAAAGATGGACAGCTGGTCTATGAAGGAGCGGCAAAGGTGAGCGCTTTTAACCAGATTACGACTGCTAAAGGCGGGCAATATCAGATCAGCCTGCCTGATGGGACAAAAGTATGGCTAAATGCTGCTTCTTCTTTGAGTTATCCGGCTGCTTTTACAGGAAATAACCGGGAGGTAAGACTTGTTGGTGAGGCTTATTTCGAGGTGAAGGGAAATAAGAAAATGCCTTTCGTAGTGTATACCAAAGGACAGGAGGTCATGGTTTTAGGAACACATTTCAATGTGAATGCCTATCCGGATGAAGACCAGACAAAAACCACCCTGCTGGAAGGCAGTGTAAAACTGAAGCTGGAAAATTCATCTGTAACTGCAGTACTTAAACCCGGTCAGCAAGCCGTATTTGAGTCCAATCAACTGGACCTGGCCGATATTGATGTAGCGGAAGCCACCGCCTGGAAAGACGGTTATTTTCTTTTTCAAGATGAAGAAATCCGATCAATTATGAGGAAAATTGCCCGATGGTATGATGTGGATGTTGTTTATCTGCCTAAGGTAAGTGACAAAAAGATAGGTGGTCATATTTCCAGGAATAAATCCCTGCAGGAAGTACTGAAAATGCTCTCCAATACAGATAAATTTAATTTTAAAGTTGAAGGAAGGAGGATTACAGTTATGCCTTAAATGATACATCCAAAGGCCTGTAATTAAAAAACCAGAAGCGTTGAAGCCGCTCCTGGCTCATTTAAGTTTTTACAGGTATCCATTTTATAAAACACGAAAGTATTACAAATGACCAGGAACGAAAGTCATAGCGTTGCTATGCTTTGTTCATTAAAAACCAACTAACCAAATGTATGAATTTATAACCTTTAATTCATATGGCTATGGCCGTATGAAACGCAAATTAATATTGACAATGAAACTGACGGTACTGTTGTTGATGACTTGTTTAATGCAAGTGAGTGCCACTGGGTTTTCTCAGAACAAAATCACTCTTTCCGAGAAGAAAGCCTCCTTGAAAAAAGTTCTTAAAGAGATTTCAAGGCAAAGTGGTTTTGATCTGATTTTTGTTTCTGATGCCGTTAAGCTGGCCAGGCCCGTAGATATCAATGTGAAGAAGGTAAGCCTGGAAGAAGCTTTGAAACAGACCTTTAACAATCAGCCCCTGGTGGTATATGCCATTGAAGGGCAGAGTGTGATTGTAAAGGACAAAAAAATCAGCCCTGTGCTGCTCAATCAATTGCCTGAAACTTCGGTGATAGAGGTAAAAGGAAAAGTACTGGATGAAACGGGACGGGGCGTTCCGGGAGCAACGGTAAAGGTAAAGGGCTCCAGACAAGGGGTAGTAACGGATAACAATGGGCAGTTTATTTTGAAAGGACTGGATGAAAATGCAATCTTACAGGTTTCTTACCTGGGATACATTACACAGGAAGTACAACTAAATGGACAAAACCAGGTTACTGTGAAATTACAGGCTGATTTAGGTCAGTTGAGCGAAGTAGTCGTAGTGGGGTATGGTACACAGAAGAAAGTTAACCTGACTGGCGCCGTATCTGTGGTGAAAGGAGAGGATCTGGAAAATAGGCCCGTAGTGAACGCCACGCAAAGTTTACAGGGAATTGCGCCTGGATTGAATGTTTCTGTAGCCGGGAACACCAAGCCCGGACAGAGTTTCAACCTGAATATCAGAGGCGCCGGAAATCTAAGTGGTGGCGATGGTCCTTTTGTATTGGTGGATGGAATGGCCATGTCCTTGTCGGATGTAAATCCTAATGACATCGAATCGGTTTCCATATTAAAAGATGCGGCTGCCTCTGCAATTTATGGGGCAAGGGCACCTTACGGCGTGATTTTGGTGACCACAAAAAAAGGCAAGGCCGAGCGTACCACGATCTCTTATTCGAGCAACGCAGGTTTAACTTCTCCGCTGTTACTGCCAAAAATGGCCAATTCTTATGATTTTGCCACTTATTTTAATGCGGCAACTTTTAATGCCACAGGAAGTAAACAATATTCAGAAGATAAGCTGGCTTTGTTACAGCAGTATATTAAAGACCCCAGGGGAATGAACATCTTTCCTGAGGCCAATGATAATTTTTATTCCAACTGGGAGAATACCGCAAATGGGGTCGCCAATACCGATTGGTTTGCCTTTCATTATAAGCCTTATGCCCTACGTCAGTCGCACAATATCAGTGCCAGCGGAGGGAGTAAAAATACGCAGTTTTTTGTCTCCGGAGCTTATTACAATGAAGGAGGTACCATGCGTTATGCGGATATTAATTACGACCGGTATAACCTGAATGCCAGCATCAGTTCTCAGTTAACGAGCTGGGTAAAGCTGAAACTGAATACCAAATTCACACAGTCTGCCTATAAATCTCCATTCACCGCATTTGAAAATTTATTTTTTCATAACCTGGCCAGGATGAGACCCAATGTTTCTCCCTATGACCTGAACGGAAATTTCTCTGAGATGTCTAACGTCCCTTATCTGCAATCCGGTTCCAGTGATGTGACTAAAGAAACTACCCTTGCCATTTTACCCGGTCTGGAATTAGAACCGGTTAAAAACTGGAAGATTATGGCGGATTTTAATCTCCTGAAAAAGGACCTTAATCAGGATGTTTTAAAATTACCAGGTCTGATTTACGGGATTGACGGCACTCCAAAATTTGTGAACAGATCAGAATACAATATTCCATTGCTGGGCGGCTATGCACGTAATATGGCAGCTACAAATTACTTTTCGCCAAATGTGTATACTTCTTACAACTTTACACTGAATGAAGACCATAATTTCAGTGCGATGATTGGCTTTCAACAGGAATTGAATGAGTTTAAAGCGCTTTCTTCTTCCGTTCAGGATTTGATCAGCCCAACCAGACCCGGCCTTTCTCTGGCTACCAGAAATCAAACAACTACTGAAGAACGTACGCATTGGGGAACACAGGGCTTTTTTGGCAGGTTCAACTATAACTATAAAAGTAAATATCTGGTAGAGATCAATGGCAGATACGACGGTTCTTCCCGCTTTGCATCAGGCAGCAGATGGGGCTTTTTTCCTTCTTTCTCTTTGGGGTATAACATTGCTCAGGAGAAATTTATGGAGTCGTTAAAAGAACACATTAGCCTGCTTAAACTTCGTGGATCTTATGGTTTCTTAGGGAATCAATCTGGTGCCGGACTTTACTCTTATGCACAAAGCATGAGAATTACCGTTCCGGGGCCTTCGGGCGCAGGCGGTCCCTGGTATTTTCAGAATGGCAGAGAAGGATATATAAAGGCCCCGGATCCTTTTAATCCCCTGATTACCTGGGAAAAGGTACAGAATGGAAATATAGGGTTGGACTTTGAAGCGCTGAAAGGCAGGCTTTCTGGTAGTATCGACGTCTACCAAAGAAGTACTAAGGATATGTTGGGCCCTTCATTGGATATTGCCGATATGTTTGGGGGGATCCCTCCAAAAAGCAACAATGCTAACCTGAGAACCAGGGGATGGGAATTGTCACTGAACTGGCGCGATAAGCTGGACAATGGCATTCAATATTCCATTGGTGTCATGTTATCTGACAATAAATCGGTGGTCACCAAATACCAGAATCCGACCTATAGTGACCCTGCCGGTAATGGCTGGTATGAAGGGAAACAAGTGGGCGAAATCTGGGGATACCGTGCTTCGGGGCTGATTCAGACGGCAGAAGAAGCTGCCGCTTTTAATAAGTTAAACCACTCCTTCCTTTCTCCCGTAAATTGGGTGCCCGGAGATGTGAAATACCTGGACCTGAATGGGGATGGGAAAATTAACAACGGGTCTAATGTACTTGGCGATATGGGTGATAAAACGATTATAGGTAGTACCAATCCGAGATATGCCTACTCCTTTAATGGTGCCATCCAATGGAAAGGGATTTCTGTTTCGGCCTTATTCCAGGGCATCGGAAAAAGAGATTATGCCCCGGGATCTGGTGAAGTTTATTTCTGGGGCGCGGGGGCTTTAGCTCAGGTGACCGTATTTAAGCAACACCTGGACTATTGGACACCACAAAATACGGACGCTTATTATCCAAATCCTTATGCTGCCCCGGCCGGTTCTATCGGAACTTTTACTAATAAAACGCAACAGGTTTCCGACAGGTACATGCAAAACGCGGCTTATTTAAGACTGAAGAATGCAACCATCAGTTATTCGCTACCGGAACAATGGATTAAAAAGGTGAAACTCAGTAAAGTGAATGTATTTGTAACGGGGGAAAATCTGTTTACGATCACTAAACTGGCTAAAATGCTGGATCCGGAAACTATTCTTGGAAGCGTGGAGTCCGGGAAAATATATCCTTTATCCAGGGTATATGCATTGGGGATTAATATTGGTCTATAAAAGATAAGAAAATGAAAAAGAATTTAAATATATGCGTTGTACTAGGCCTGCTGTTTGTTTTTTCTGCTTGTAAGAAAAGCTTTCTTGATCTTGAACCGCTGGATACCTTAAGTACCACCAACAGTCTCGCCTCTACCAACGAGTTGAGAATGTATATGAACCAGTTTTATCAGGGAAGCCAGCTGAATCAGGGAACTTCGATTTATCCGGAAACTTTCCCGCTGCAGCCAACCGGCGTTGGTGGTACAGGAATTGCTTTTAATGATGCCGGAACTGATAATATGATTTTCTCTGCCGTAAACACCCGGACAAGCGGACTGTTCTCGCTGAGTGCAGCACCAGAGATTAAGGAATATGTAGCGGTACGGAACCTGAATTATTTCTTTGAGCACTTTAAAAATGCAAAAGGAAATGCTGCAGAGAACAATAAGTTTTTAGGAGAAGCCAGGTTTTTCAGAGCCTACTATTATTTTGCGATGTTGAAAAAAATCGGAGCGGTGACCTGGGTGAACCAGGTATTACCCGGAGAGAAGGAGGTGATGGAAGTACCAAGGGCATCCAGAACTTTAATCGTAGATTCTGTTTTGGCCGATCTGGATCAGGCTGTAACTTTATTGCCTTCGGTTGCCAATAGCGCAAGTATGCGCGTTCATAAAGATGTGGCATTGGCTTTTAAGTCGAGAGTAGCCCTGTATGAAGCAACCTGGGAGAAATATCACAAGGCTAAAAATGATCCGTTTTTTACCAAAGATATCAGCGCGGAAAAGATTCAGAACTATTTTGAACAGGCACGTGACGCCGCGTCGGCAGTAATGACTGGTAACAAATGGTCGGTTTACACGACCGGTAAGCCATTGGAAGATTATGGGAACCTGTTTATGACTACAGACCTTTCTGCGAATCCGGAAATCCTGTTTTGGAAGAAATATAATGCCAACGAAAATATTGCCCATAGTGTTAGTAAATATACCTCTACAGGAGGGGCAGACTTGGGCTTAACTTTATCCCTGGTAGATGATTATCTGACCAGAGACGGAAGGCCTTTTCTTGGTACTGAGCGTGCAGATGCACAAAAAATTTATGCGAAGGAACTGAGCCCGTTACTGAGGGACCCGCGTTTGGGACAAACGATAGCCGTACCAGGCAAGCCGTTAAAACCAGGTGTAGTGGTACCAGGTTATCCGCCAATTAACCAGACCGGCTTTAACAAAAGCACGACTGGTTATCCTTTGTATAAGTTTTTGGAATACAACAATGCAGCCGCTGTATCCGACGATTTTAAAAGTGTGGCTCCTGCTATTGTGTTTCGCTATGCCGAGGTATTGCTGAACTATGCAGAGGCCGTTGCAGAATTGGGTGGAGATCCTGGTTCCATCGCAAATGCGTTAAACCCACTTAGAACGCGTGCCGGAATGCCAGCTGTTGATTTCAATAGAGAATACAATACGGATGCAAGTTATCCTTTCAGGAACCTTGGCAGTGTCATCCAGGCCGTAAGAAGAGAGCGGAGAGTGGAGCTGGCCGCCGAAGGTATGCGCCTGGATGACATCATGCGTTGGGCTGCTGCGGATGAGTTGTTGATTGGGAAACGCCAGTTAGGGACACTTTTTGTAGGCAGCGATATGACAAGTCAGAATGTTACCGGAGGATTCTACGGCGCTTCGTTGTTGTATTACGATACTGCCCCGGCCGGTAAATCTGTCAATCTTTATCTGAACGGCAATGCCGGCGATGGGCTTAGGTATATAGATCCTTTCAAAAGTATCCTTCCAAATGGTTCCGGTTTTAATCCGCAAAGGGATTATTTGCTACCCATTCAACAGCGAATGGTGCAATTAACGGGGGGCAAATGGATCCAGAACCCAGGATGGTAATCACAATTTAACTCTAGAAGAATGAAGACAATAAATCATAAACTAAAACTACTGCTGTTTGTCATGGTCATTGGCCTGACGCTCTCTTGTAAAAAGGAAAATATTGCTCCAAAACCTGAACTTAGTTCTTTTTCTGCCACGCTGGAAGGCGGAGTAGCTACAGTTCCTGCTATCGGTGGAAAACTGAATATTCTGATCAGCGCCGGTACCGATGGCTGGTGGATCAGCACCGCCCAGGCGGATTTGCTAACGATTACGAGAATGTACGGTTCCGGTGATTTTAAGCTTCCGGTTACCATAAAGGCCAATACAAGTGGCGCAGCGAGGCTGGTTTCTTTGAAGGTAAACCCTACTTTTAATCTTCCGGCAGTTACCTTTAACATCAATCAGGATAAATAAACCTTTCAGGCGGTGGGTTAGACCGCCTGAAATTAAACTTTAACATTTAACACCACGAAATGAAAAAACTTTCTGTATTCTTCTTATTGCTTTGTGCTCAGTTGGGCTATGCACAGCAGAAGCCCAACATCATCATTATTGTTTCAGACGACCATGCTTTTCAAGCCATAGGCGCTTATGGTAGTCAGTTTATGAAGACTCCGGCAATAGACAGGATTGCGCGGGAAGGGGTCCGTTTTGATAAGGGATACGTAACAAACTCCATTTGCGGGCCTAGCAGGGCCGTAATTTTAACCGGTAAATACAGCCATAAAAATGGTTTTAAAGACAATGAACACTCCAAATTTGATGGTAGTCAGGATTCATTTGTAAAGCAATTGAGAAATGGCGGTTATCAAACGGCCTGGATTGGTAAATGGCATTTGGAAACCACTCCACAGGGATTTGACCATTGGCAGGTTCTTCCGGATCAGGGCCAATATTATAACCCGGATTTTCTGATGCAGGATGGCAGTAAAAAAAGATACGAGGGTTATGTAACTAATGTGGTGGAAGATGTAGCGGAAGAATGGTTGAACAAACGCGATCAGTCGAAACCTTTTTGTCTGGTGATTGGTCATAAGGCCACCCACCGCGTTTGGTTGCCTGATACTGCCGATATGGGCATGTTTGATAAGGTTACTTTTCCTTTGCCTCCTAATTTCTATGACAACTATAAAACCCGTGAGGCCGCGAAGGTTCAGGATATGAGTATCGCCAAAACCATGTTGATGGGCTATGATTTAAAGATGTTCAGATTTGAAGAAGAGGCTGACAGAGAAGGTTCGGTGAAACGTATGAATCCTGCTCAAAGAGCGAAATTTGATGCTTATTATCAGCCTATAGCAGCTGATTTAAGGGCCAGGAACCTGACAGGTAATGCATTGACTGAATGGAAATATCAGCATTATATGCGTGATTATCTATCTACCGCAGCTTCTTTGGACCGGAATGTTGGCAGAACCCTGGATTATCTGGATCAACATGGACTGACTAAAAATACCATCGTAATTTATATGTCTGATCAGGGCTTTTACCTGGGAGAACATGGCTGGTTTGATAAAAGATTTATGTATGAAGAATCTTTCCGTACACCGATGGTAATGCGATATCCCGGAGTGATTAAGCCCGGCACTGTCTCAAAAGATTTCGTGATGAATCTCGATATTGCCCCAACGATGTTGGACGCTGCCGGGATTTCCATTCCCAAAGATGTACAAGGAAAATCAATGCTTCCTCAATTAAAGGATAAAAACAAAAACGGAAGAAAAGTGATGTTTTATCATTATTACGAAAATGGGGAACATGCTGTATCGCCACACTTTGGTATCAGGACCAGCAGATATAAATTGATCCGCTTCTATAAACGCGTGAATAGCTGGGAGCTTTTTGATTTGCAGAAAGATCCTGGCGAATTGAATAACCTATATGGAGTGCCTGGTTATGAAAAGATTACAGCTCAAATGAAAAAGCAATTGAATGAGCAGATTGCAAATTATGAAGATCAGGATGCTAAGGATATTTTAGCTTCTACTGACTAGCATTTCTTAATTTGTTTATGATCAGGTGATGGTGCTTCCTTGTGCGCGAATTTGTAAAAAGCCGTACGTCTTTGTATTAAAATCGAACCGGTTTCTTTATTGTAAAGAAATCAACTTTGGAAACCATCACCTGAATGTAAAGGACCGTAATTTCGGAAATGATGAAGAACGGAAAAGAACAAGCTAATGTTCTCGGGTGTGCTGGTAGGTACTTTCGGTATGGTCATGGAGTTTAATGGCGATGTTTTTGATGGAATTGTCCAGGTTCTCCGCAGAATCAAAAAGTGCCTCTTCCAGTTCTGTATAAGTTTTCTTTTTATTTTTGCTCATTCGAATTACCATGATGATGCCCTTGATATTACTCAGATATCTTCTGACTTCATGAGAGTTTATAAATGAGATTTCTCTATTTAATTCACTATACATGAGTTCGTTGTATTTCTTTTTCATTCTGACTGACCGATAGAGGAGGACGAGTGTAATGATAATCATCGCCGCAATGATCCCCGATAAAATGAACTGATTTTTTCTGGCTTTCAGATTCTCCTCGGCGATCACATACTTGTTTTTAATCTCATCATATTTTAAAAAAGTGAGGATGCTACCTGTTTTCATGATGTTTTTAGAATTTAGGAAGGACTGACGCAGTCCTTTCTCGTAATAACTGGAGGACAACTTGAAATTCTTTTCTTGCTGATAGGCATCGCCTAATAACTCGTAGAGTATGCTTCTGGTATATCCGGGATCTTTCAGGTTCGGAGAAGCAAGAAGTTTGAAGGTTAGTTCTTTAGCCTCTGAGGTTTTGTCGAACAATAAGTAGGCACGGGCAAGGTAGATGATGGTTAAATAGTGGTCTTCGTTCCCGAAGTTTTTCAGGACCAGTTTTATCGAATCTATGGCTGTGGGGTCTTTTTTAAGCAGGAGTTCCATACACCTGAACCGTTGTTTCATAATCGCGTACTGCGGAGATCCCTTTTCTCCTTTGAGTACTTTTTGGGTATAAAATTGCAGGGAATCCAGGTTTTGCAGATAGAAATAAGTGATGGCTTTATTCTGATAAATGGTTTTGGGAATAAAGGTTTTGGTCTGTTTAAGGGAAAGTGCTGTTGCCTCATTCAGGGCGTTTATGGCCTCATCGTAGAGATTGTTTTTGATGTACAGGTCTGCAATATTGTTGTAATTGAAGACCAGAAGGGTAGTATCGTGATTTTTTCTAAAGATCTTTCCAACCATGAGGTAAGTTTCCATTGCTCCCATGTAATTTTCGAGGTCGGTCTCAATGAAAGCAAGCATTCTCAATAGCCTCGGCAACTGTGGCTTTCCTTCACTTGTTTTTTTCAATGCAAGAAGAATAAAATGCTTTGCTAAATCCAAATTTCCTAGTTTTTTTGCAGCTACACCTTCTATTTCATAAGCAAATGCTTTTTTATCGGAGATATTACTTGCTGCCAGGGCAGTCAGGAGTGTTTTTTTATCTGATGAAATATGGGTTGTATCGGTTGCTTTGAGGATATAGGATTGGGTGAGCTGATATAACAATTCCTGTGCTGCTGCTTCAGGGAGATGTGGCAGCTTTTTTACTTTCTCTGATAAGCCTTCGTCAGCAAATAGGTTTAAGGAAAAGAACAAGGAGAATAACAATGAAATGAGTGTCTTTAGTGTACGTGTTGTCATTTCGATTTATTTAAGAGTAGCGTAATTTAAAACCATATTCAAAATATCAAATAAAATTTGCAATCAGGTATAATAAATCATCAGTTGCAAATAATAGAGGCAAAATGTCTTGTGTGGAAATAGTTTCAATGTTTTGATTATCTTCAACAGGTTTTGACGGAAGGAATTATGAATTTTAATATGGATGTTCAATCCTACAGGGACTTGAATATATTTACCAGTTCTTCGGATTCAGATCCTGTCGTTCAGTTGTTCAGGTGGACAAAGACGATTGGGGGGAAAGAAATGATCCGGGATATGATGGGGAAACCCTCTTCCGATATTGATTTTTTGAATCGCCGGAAGGAGGCAATACAGTATTTCTATGATAAAAAGATTGTTTTGGAAGTTAAAGCCGAGCAACTGGACCTGATCGAACATTACCTGAAGTTTAATAAGGCCCGTTCCAGAAACAATCTCCTGGATGCCCTGGTGTATTTTATTCAAAAGCGGTCGGGCAGTGATTATTATACCATCAGCAGCGGACTGCTGCATTTGATCCGCTTATTAAAATATCTTTCCGGTTTTGTAGAAACCCTGGTAGCTGAGGATGCTCCGGAACACCTGAAAGCAATAGGACAAAGGATCGGACAGCTTCTTGAGGTCGACAAGCTAAAGGTGGCCAGGGGATGGAATAGAAAGAAGTTGCGGTTTTATCAGCTCAACAGACTGGATTATGCTTGTCGTGGGAAACTGAAACCGGAAATTAAGGAACTATTGTCACTCGTTTATGAATTGGATGCTTTTGAAACCATCTCCGGTACAGCGCGCGAAAAAGGTTTGAGTTTTCCTGTTTATTCCGGCGCTAATGAAGTAAAGGTCAGCTTAAAAGGCTTGTTTCATCCGTCGATTGACCGCGCGGTAAAGAATGACCTTGTTTTGGAAAAAGGAGAAAATATCACTTTTCTGACCGGATCAAATATGGCCGGGAAATCTTCTTTATTGAAATCACTGGGACTCAGTATCTATTTGTCACACCTTGGCTTTCCTGTCCCTGCAGCACAAATGGAAACTACGATTTTCAATGGATTGCTGACCACGATTAATTTACCGGACAACCTCAATCAGGGCCTGAGTCATTATTACAGCGAGGTGAAAAGGGTAAAAGAAGCGGTTTCAACGCTCCTGGAGCAGGAGCGTATGTTTATCATTTTTGATGAACTCTTTAGAGGAACGAATGTAAAAGATGCTTTTGATGCTTCTTTGTTAATTGTCTCAGAACTTTCACATGTCCATAATTCTATCTTTTTTATTTCCACGCATATCGTTGAACTGGCCGATGAACTCCGTAAGTTTGAAAACATCTCTTTTAAATATATGGATACCTTTTTTAAAGAGGGCAAACCGGTATTTACCTATCAGCTAAAAGAAGGCGTTTCTCAGGAACGTTTGGGCATGTACATCATTGAGCAGGAGGGGATCGTTGAGATCATCCGGCGGGTATCTAAAAAACCAAACGGTCTGTCATTGTCCTGATATGGTCGTTATTGTTGTTGATTTCGTCTGCTTTTAATGCATTCTGAACCGCCCAGCTGAACAACTCCTGGTCTTTCTTTTCTGCTGCAAGCTGTGCAATTCTGTAATAAGTATAGGCAAGGTAATCTGTAGTTCTTGAAGCGCATCTGGTGGCCCTCATATAATATTCCAGGGCTTCAGCATTTTTCTTTTGAGTCCCTTTCATGCGCCCTAAAATATAAAGAAGAGAAAACTCAACCCCGTATTTGTCGGATTTTGATAAAGTATCGATGTATGAAAGTGCTAATTTTTCGGCGGCTTCATATTTCTGTTCTATCCTGAGTTTTTGAACTGCAGATACTTTAGCCATCGCCACTGCTTCGGGTTTCATTTCCTCCTCCCAATGGATTACCTGAAAATAAGGATCTGTTTTGATGGATTTGACTTCCCCCTTTACCGGGATTTTAAGGTGGCTGATTTGTTGGCTGATCTCCACTTTTTTAAGGCTGCTTTCTCCGCTTTCATACGTAATGAGCAGGTTGAGCGGAAAGCGGTAGCTGTTGTTTTGTTGGGTGATGTTTAGCCGGACTTCGTTTTGTTGCTGCTGCCAGGAGGTTTTCCATTCCGGAACACCGGTCTGCTCGAACCATTGTTTAAAGAACCAATCGAGGTTAGTGCCGTTGGCCAGACTGATCTCTTTTGTGAAATCTTCCCAGCGGAGGCCGGACGACTGGTATCTGGAGGTTATCTGATGCATTGCCTTGTTGAAATTTTGCTTTCCTACAGTTTCCGAAAGTAATTCCAGGACGAGGAAACCTTTACTGTCCGCAATGATGTGATCATTACTGCCCGTTAGGCGGGTTAAAGGTTCGTCATTTCCTGCAGCCGCATTTTTCAGGTAGCCAAAGCCGGACTGGTCATTGATGTAACCTGGATAACCCTTTTTACGGTAATCCATGGCATGTTGCGGATCAAATTTCTGAACCACCTGCAGCGATCCATATTGTGCCATTCCTTCCGAAAGGATGGCTTCCCCTTTGTTTCCTTTTGCCATCACGAGGTTGCCCCACCATTGATGGGCAAGCTCGTGGCCGAACAAGGCATAGTTAAATCTCCTGATGGCAGAGCTGGGCATCAGGATGCCACCCAATAAACTCGCCCCACCAATTCCGGTCTGCTCGGACACATGTTCCGGAAATTCAATAATGCTGAAGCTTGGAATTTTTAACGGGCCGAATTGTGTGCTGAGGAAGGAGAGGACCTGTTCTGATTTGATCGGTACTTCCTCGTTATAAGGGGTGCCAGCAAGGGTGTAGGCATAAAACGGGACAATTCCTTTGTAAGGATGAGTGTTGTAATTTCCAATGTATAAAGAGAAAATGTCTGGTTCGGTATAGCTGAACTCCACCGTTTTGTCCGGGTTTTTGGTGAACACTTTTGACGTACTGGCTGCCATCACTGCGGTAAGACCGGAGGCAGTGGTAACGCTGATGGTTCCTGTACCTCTTGTATACTTTTTGCTGCCATCTTCTGCAAGGGAATTTACCTGTGGATACCAGGCAGAACCATAGCCGCCTGCCATACAGAAAGTGCTGTCCAGGAAGTACTGGAAGCTGCGTCGGGATCCGCGTTCATATTGGAAATCAAAATTCAGCTGGCTGCCTGCGGCCAGGTTTCTGGAAAAGCTGAGCTGATAAACGATGTCGCCGGAAGAATTTCTGGAGGTATCTGTTTTTCTGATCTTAACATCGGTATTCAATAACCTGATCACCGGTTCAGTATCTCCTTTTGTAATGACGATTTGCAGGGAATCTGCCGAATAAGCTTCGGTCAGAAAAGACATGGTCCCTTTAACTGCAAAACTTCCTTTTGTTAAATCTGCTTTTACCTCCATCCGGTACTGCAGGTTTTTTTGTCCGTAGCTGATGCTGTTGAAGCTTAAAAGGTAAGCTAAGCCTATATATATGGTTTTGTACTTCATCGTTTTTTTATACAAAGGAAGCAAAGCCGGCTATAGGAAAATTGTATCAGATTAACCTTTTAATACGGAACGGAATTTATGAGGAGAAACGGGGTAATAGAGGCGGAAGGATTTAATGAAATGAGCTGCATCAGAAAATCCTGTAGTATAGGCAATTTCAGAAATGCTGAGCTTTGTACTGAACAGCAGTTCCATAGATTTTTTTACGCGCATCTGAAGTTTGTATTCCCCTATCGTGAGGCCTTCACGTTCCCGGAATGCCCTGGCCAGGTAAATGGGGTGCACGAAGACCCTTTCAGAAATGCTGTCTATGGTATGTTGGGTTTCCAGTTCTGTTTCCAGGATCTTTTTAACCTTTGGAAGCCATACCAGACGGGAAGGGACAGGCGTATGCTGATGTGCTGACAGCCAGTTGAAAATGTATTCTTCTGACAATTCAGGGTCAAGATCGTTGCTGAAAAAATAGAGCAATTTGTAGAGATAGCTGAACGCTCCTGCCTGGTAAGTGGTGGCGAGCTCCGGTAATACAGCGCGGAGGCCATAAGCATCCAGGGCATCTTTTTTGAACTCGATGTTCATACAGCTGCCACCGGTTTTTCCAAAGCTATTCGCATGACGGTAACCGGAAGGACGGAGGATGACTTCTCCCGGGTTCATGATCCCGTCGTTACGTTTGTTAACTTCTTCATAATTCCCTTTGATCAGCAGGCTGAGGTAAGCATTTTCATGGTAATGCTCATGGATATGTTCCGCAGGGGCATAGTGGGTCAGGTTTAATTTGAACAAAGGATGTTCGTTAAACTTCTTCTCAATGCCGAAATAGTTTCCGGAAGATAATAAAATGGCCATATTCGGAAGATCTCTAACCAAATATAGCCATTTTTAAGACTAGATTCCAGCCTTTAGTCCGAGGGTAAACCAGGAGCCGGGCATAGGTACCGCTCCGGCCTCAATGTATTGTACATTGAACAAGTTGGCCCCATCTGCATAAATGCTGTAATGCGCTTGTTTAAAAGCTATTCTTGCATCCATAACGGTATAGTTTTTATAGCTGATGCGTTCGTTGTAACGGGCAGTAAGGGTTAGGTCAATGACTTTACAAAAGGTCGCATTCGCTGTTCCGCTCAGCTGATTTCTCAGGCTCTCCAATGCATATCTGGAAAAGTTTGCGGTGCTTAGCGTAGTTTTAAAGCTGGGATCGAGGTTGGTATAAGAAGCACCTAGTCTGAGTCCGTTTAACCACCCGTTTTGAGAAAGACTGGCCAGCTTATAATCTGCGCTTAATGTAAAACCATTGGTATTGACCTGACTGAAATTTTGAGGCTGCCATGGATCGCTCTGTTGTGCTTTTACCCAATCAATAAAATTATCGATCCGGCGGACAAAATAACTCGCATTCATGGAAAGCTGGTCATTGTTGAACTTAATTCCTCCTTCTGCATATTTCGATTTTTCAGGACGAAGCTGGTCGTTTCCAATATTGGTGGGTCCTTTATAATAAAGGTCTGTATAGGTCGGTAAACGTTGTCCCGTTCCGAGGTTCGCAAATAAGCGCCAGTTGCCATAGAAATTATAACCTGCATCGAGGCCTGGGAAAGCCTGCCATCCATAGTCGGAATTGTAATTGGTATACATCCCCACATTAATTAGCAAACGTGCTACAGGTTCAAATTTATATTCTCCAAAGATGCCGGTATTGGTCCGGTCTCTTTTGCCGAGGTTGGTGCTTTTGATGCGTTCGGTTCTTGCTTCCAGTCCGAAGCCAAAAGTACCGATGGCGGTTTGAACCGTATTGTTCAGTTCTGCATCGAATACATTGCCGATGTGGTGGTTGTGGAACTTATCCGGCGTTTGCTTGATGTAAAGGTAATCGTCTACATTATTGCGGTAGCTGATCCGGGGAACCAATGTCCAGTTGTCCATGATTTTAGTCGTATAGGAAACTGAGGCCAGTGCGGTCTTTACCGTTTCTTCGGCTTCTTTATCTCCGGGGGCCGCATAGAAGGCATTGGCTCCAAAATTATTATGGACATAGCCTGCCATGACGTCGAGGTAATCCGAAGATCCCACATTTATTTTTCCCTGGTAATACAGTTTCTGGTTGTTAAAGGCCGTATTGTAGCGGTAACCATTTCCCGCTTCCTGAGCTACAGAGAACAAATGGGAGGAGCTGGTTAATGCCAGAGATCCGCTGGCCTGAATCCCGTAGTTGGCATAGGTGCTGCCATTTCCTTCTTTCTTTTTAAAACTGCTTCCCGAGAATAGGTTTGCGGAAAGCCCGGTTGTTTTTACCGTCCGGGTTACAATATTGATGGCACCGGTGAGGGCATTGATGCCATAGATTCTGGAAGCCGATCCCCGGAGGACTTCGATATGGTCGATGTCGTCCATAGTGATGGGCAGGTTCATCATGTTATGTCCTGTTTGCGGATCTGAAACTTTAATGCCATTGATTAATACCAGGCTTTGATCGAACGTTCCTCCATCCATACTGATGTCTGCCTGTGATCCGCCGGGACCACGCTGACGAACATCTACACCGGAGACATAACTGAGCAGTTCGCTGACCGATCTGACCGGCAGGCTTTTGATTTTCTCCCGGTCGATGATGGATACATTTCTGTTTTGTTTGGAAAAAGGCAGTTGAAGTCTGTTTTCTTTGACGATGACTTCATTCAGTTTCCTGGTGGTATCATTTAAAGGTTTAGAGATATTTTCTGTTTGCGCATTCACGCTGAGGGTACAACCCAATAAACCGATCAGGTATGCGGAATTTTTAAAAAGCATGCTTGTTTATATTTGGGGGCCAAATATAGGTCTTTAAATGCGATCATTCTTTTGCGTTTTTGGGATTCTAATGAATGATTTTTGGGGATTCTCTCTGAAATTTAAGCTGCATGTTTCGCTGAAGCAAAGGCAGGATGCAGGGTAAATAATTGTATGTAAAATTTATATCTTATCTATTGATTTTTTTACGCTTTATGGGGCCTTTGCCTAAAAAATGACGTTCTTTACGAACATAACGCAAATCCCGTTTTTTGTAAGTGTATGTCTAAACCGTTTCTCGTTTTGTTGCTCCTGTTGCTTGGTTTTAATGGGTTGGCCCAGAAAGTATTTTTAGAAGGAGTGGTGCTGGCCGATTCGGGCAGGAAAGCAATTTCAGGAGCGCGGGTTTCTTTAAAATCAAGTCAGCAGCAGACGGTGACCGATCAAAACGGTTATTTTAAAATACAACTGGATAAAGGAAAAACCGAGCTTCGGATCAGCCATATGGCTTATGCGGAACTGAGTACCGCATTGTCGCTCAGGAAGGACCATCACCGGACTTTCTATTTAAAGACGAACACTCAATTCTTAAACGAAGTTCAGATCAGCGGTGATCAGGGGATCCTGCAAAGTAACCTGAATAATTATCACCTGCTGAGGGCAGCCGATTTGGAGAAAACACCTGCTTTTTTAGGCGTGCATGACCTCATTAAAACGATTAAGACCCTGCCTGGAATTGGCAATGGGGGAGAAGGGAATGCAGGGCTGTTTGTCCGGGGCAGTAACTCCGGACAAAATCTGGTGCTTTTTAACCATTCCGTCGTTTATAACCCTTCGCACCTGCTTGGATTTTTTTCTGTGTTTAACAGCAACGCCGTGGAGCAGGTGAAATTTTATAAATCAGGCATCCCATCGGAATACGGAGGCCGGCTATCTGCTGTAATTGACATTAAGAGCAATCAGGCTGTCGCAGATTCGCTGAGACTGGAAGCAGAGTTGAGTGTGCTGGCTGCAAGTTTGAACCTGAAGATTCCAATCACAAAGAACTGGTCTTTTGCGACCTCCATGCGGAAAACATTTATGAACCATTCTGTATGGCCAATCGTAAATCGTTTGGGCAATAGAGATGAATCCAGCAACCAAATGAGGTATGATTTTTATGACCTGAACTTTTCCTCTGCTTTGGCTTTAACAGCGAAAGACCGATTGTTTGCTACTTTTTATATGGGAGCAGATGATTTTGGCTTTGACATCCGCAGGTTCCAGATTAACAATGGAATGGATTGGCAAAATAATGCGGCATCCCTCAATTGGAACCGGATCGTTTCGGATAAGATCGTGCTGGACAATACCTTAAGTTATAGCGGATACCGTTTTAATTTCGGCATGCAGCAGGAGGGATTTAAAGCAGGGGTTCAATCTGCAATCAGGGATTTCAGCTATCATTCGGCTTTACAGGTTTACCTGGACCAGCATCAGCTGAAAGCAGGTATAGACCTTAATCAGCATAAGTTTAAACCCAATACCCCCTTTGCAAGAAACGGGCTGACGGATTTTGATTATGGAATCGCGAATACTTATTTTGCTGATGAGGGGGCCTTGTTTCTCAGTGATGACTATCAGTTTTCGGAACGGCTAAGTATTTATGCCGGACTGCGGTTAACGTATTACCGCCATACAGGACCCTACAACATCACTAGTGAAGATGCTTCGGTTACCCATTTCCCAAGGAGCAAAACCCTGAGCGATGAGCTCTTCCTGGAGCCCTCTTTTACAGCCAGGTATCATTTGAATAAGCAGACTGCACTAAAGTTTGCCTATTCCAGAAATGTGCAGACCATTCACCTGATTCCGGTTACTGCCTCCAACTTTCCAAGTGATTTCTGGATGCCCAGTATCAATGGGGTTCCGCCTGAAAAAGGGAATCAATACAGCCTCGGTATTTTTAAAGAATGGGCTGATTCCGGTTATGAGGGCTATATTGATTTGTATGCCAGAGATTCGAAAAATGCGATTGAATTTTCCGGGGGCATCATGAACCTATTTGAAAATCTGAGGATTGAAGATCATATTTACCTGGGGAAGGGTAAAAGTTACGGTGCTGAATTTTTCCTGAAAAAGAAAAAAGGAAAGTTTACCGGATACCTGAGTTATACCCTTTCCAGGTCTGAACGGACATTCGCTGAAATTAACGAGGGGCAGGTTTTTCCTTTTAAATACGATAGAACGCATGATTTGTCGCTGGTGTCTGATTACAAATTATCTCCACGCTGGAATTTATCAGCGCTTTTTACCTTGGCGACAGGAAATGCGTATACCAAGCCGGTAAGCAGGTACCTGATTGCAGGAAATGTAGTGAATGAGTACGGTGCCTATAACAGTTCCAGAATGCCCCTTTACCACAGGCTTGACCTTTCTGCAGGTTATCAATTTCATACCGGGAAGTATAAAAGTTCGCTTTCCTTATCGGTCTATAATGTATACAATAAAAAGAACCCCATGTTTAATTATTATATGGCCCGTGGGAGCCTGAGTTCTGGCAGGGTATCTGTTCAGGAGAAGTCGATTGCCTTGCTTCCCGTCCTTCCCGCCATTAATTATAAAGTAGTTTTCAGATGATGAATTTTTGTAGAAGTGTTTTTTTTGTACTGCTGCTGTTGATGGCTTATTCCTGTAAAAAGCCAGATAAACCGGCACCTTATAAACCCCGTTTTGTAGTGGAGGGCTGGATTGAGAAGGATGATTATCCTTATGTGATTGTAACCCATAACCTACCCTTTTTTACGGCGATAGACTCCGCACAACTGGCAGAGGTGGTGATTCGCTACGCTAAAGTAACGGTATCTGACGGAACCGAAACGGAGGTGTTAACCGGGATGACCGACAAACGTTACTTTCCCTACTTTTTATACAGAGGAACTTCGCTGAAAGGAGTAACAGGGGGTAATTATAAGTTAACCGTAACCTATGCCGGCAATACGCTTGAGGCGGAGACTTCTATTCCCAAGGTTACGCCTTTAGATAGCATCTGGTTTGTTCCAAGGCCTAAAAATAATGTTCAGTTAAATGTTCGCTTTAAGGATGCGGCAGCTGATAAAAATTACTACAGGATGTATACGAAGTTAGAAAAGGCAAAAGTGTTTACGCCAACATTGCTCTCCAATCAGAACGATCAGTATTTTAACGGACAGGAATTGCAATTGCAGGTCAATAGAGGTCAGGATAATAACCTGACGAGTAAACACGATCCTTATTTTATGAAGGGAGACACGGTTATGGTTAAATTTTCAGGGATACCGCAAAGTGGATTTGAATTCTGGAGCAGCCTACAGGATGAGGTCCTGAATGGCTCTAATCCTTTGGTTGGAAGTACGAAGGCCTTGAAAACAAACATTAAAGGGCCTGGAGTAGGGATATGGTGCGGCTATGCTTCGACGATTTATCGGGTTATTGCCCAATAAAAAAGGTGGAAGATTATGAGTCTTTTTAGATTGGTTTAATACGGTTCGATATGACTATTAAAACACTAATAAACAATGATTTACATTCATGACGACTTTTATTAAACCATAAAAAACCGTATATTGTCTTACCTATTTCGTACCAGTAGGTCAGTGACATACAATCGCTATAACGAC
Source organism: Pedobacter steynii (assembly GCF_900103665.1). Taxonomy (GTDB): domain Bacteria; phylum Bacteroidota; class Bacteroidia; order Sphingobacteriales; family Sphingobacteriaceae; genus Pedobacter; species Pedobacter steynii. The sequence goes on along the minus strand of NZ_FNGY01000003.1, from coordinate 163,890 downwards.
AGCACAGAAATTATTTCGCCATTCCAATATTGAAACCACAATGGGCTACATGAATAATTTCCTCCATAAGGATGAAGCCCTGGACACGGTTATTAACCTTGGTCGAAGAAGTCGTAGCCCGTCTTAAGCCCCATTACAATAGCCCACAAGAAGATAAATGGATTTCATATATTGAGGCTATGTATTGCCTTATTATCAAGTCTAAAACAATTCTACAAACATATCGGGACGAAGGTAAGATTCGGTTTAGTGAACCGAGTAGAAAGTCTATTCTATATGACCGAGACTCAATCAACGAGTTTTTAAACAAGTACACATCTGCATTATCCGATCACTTGCCTAAGGTTGAAAGCGAAGCACCGTGTATTGAGGGCTTACAGCTGGGTGTCAAGCAATATGCGCTTGAAACAGGTGCGAGAGTTCCGCTCTGCCTGGATGAAAACAGGCAGACAGGCACAAGCCCATGACAAATCCAAAGACTGAGATAGAGATCATGCCCGTTATTTTTATCTGCATAAGTGGGGTTGTCTGAAGTGGATTTTCGAGAAGTCGATAACAACTCTTAATATTTTAACCTTTTAATCTAATTAACATGATCACTAAAATCAAAATCAGAGCCATTGATGGCGAACTTGTTTGTTATCTAATCAATAGCGAAACTGATGCAACAATCTTAAAAAATAGAGATAGGATAATGTTACATTCACATGCAGCTACAAGGATCAAACCTCTTCTTTGTAAATCAAAAAAAGCCATTCTTCTTATCGAAAAATGGCTTTTTTATGGTGGGCTCATAACTAATTAATAATTATATTAGACAAAAGAAATTTAATCATTATGACGCCTCAAACCCTGCCCTGTGACATGAATTTACGTGGTGTTATTTTTGTATTAGTTATTCTGTTTAATACATTATTTACTTCTTGTGGTAATGCTCAATCTTCCCAAAAAGCACGAGCGACATTGTCTGCTGAAAAAATTACTTACCAGGAGTGGAAGGAAGAAGCAAAAACGAATATTAGACTTTTACCTAAATATGGGGACCTGCCTAAAACTGAGGATCAAAAAGATGCTGACAATGAACTTATCAATACTTATATAAAGCAAGAAGGGACCAGGAATAAGGCATCGACCGCATTGATCAGTTTGGGATTTAATTATTTATATCGTGGAGATATTAAAACGGCCATGTACCGATTTAACCAGGCCTGGCTTCTGGATTCAACGAATGTTGATATATATTGGGGCTTTGGGGCCATTTATCATTCCTTTGGTGATTATGAAAGTGCAATGATGCAATATGATGCTGGGTTAAGTATTGATCCTAAAAATTCAAGGATAATTACGGATAAAGCAACTGTTTATATGATTGGTTATTATGCTAACAATGATCAGAATAAGCTCAACAAAGCAATAGTATTATTGGAGCAATCTTATGCCTTGGATTCAAAAAATCAGAATACACTGTTTAAACTTTCTATTTGTTGTTTTTTAAAGGATGATTGTAAAAGGGCTAAAAAATATTATAATGAATGTATGAATCTGGGCGGTCAACCAATTACAAAAGAATTTACCAAAGCCCTTAATGAAAAGTGCAAAGGGGAGTAATTTATTGAAACATCTGTTTCTACAATTCTTGGCATTGCAGTATCTAAATAAGCTTCTAGGAAACAAAAAAGCCGTTCTTCTTATCGAAAAACGATTTTTTTGTTTGTGGACCCCAACTGGGCGTTTCTCGAACCATTTCCTATCTGATTTATGTTTAATCAGCGATTTGGCTGGCAAATGATATATAGGATTTAAAGTTCCTGCCGAACAAACCACTCCACATACTGTGGCAGAGAGGTACCGGCATAGTAAGGCAAATTCATGAGTAAATATGGTTTTTGACTCGGTGTGATCGCTTTCTCAATGTTGAAAGTACCAGCATACATACGTATCGCATAAGGATGATCTGAAGCATCTATGAACTGGTGAAGTGATTTCAGACTCCCTGTGCTCCCTGATTTTATTTCAATGGGAATAACCAAATCCTGGTGGGTAAAAAGCAAATCAACTTCTGCATTCGATTGAGATTTTTCCCTAACCCAAAAATTAGGCTTATGCGCTGAAATACTTTGAAGAGATATAAGCTCCTGTGTTACTAAATGGGGTATAACAGCACCTTTGTAAGCTCTATTCAAATCATCCATAGCGAGCATTTCTAATTGGATACCAAGAGTATAATTGACTAAACCAGTATCTAGAAACTGTAGACGTGGCGACTTCTTTAGATCTGTTTTTATAGGAGGTTGCAAATCTGTTGTAGGATAAATCAACCGTATGATTTTTGCATCATCAAGTGTTCTAAATGCTTCTCCTACCTCCCTTGATCGATAGCTGGAATTTCCAAAACCCTGAAACTTTACACGTTCGTCGAGATACAATGGGGCAGTATCCATCAAATGTTTAATAATTTTCCTTTCCGTATCATTAGATGTATACTTCTCTACATCATTTTTATAAGTCCCCCAAATACTTTCATATATCCTAGGTAAATCTGAAAGGCTCTGCTGCTGAACATCCATTTTTATTATTTCTGGCATTCCACCAATAATTGCGTAACGATGAAAAGCATCCATTAACAACTTATGAGCAACTGGTTTTATTGGAACAGACTGCAAATATCCTAATAGCTCTTGTTTACCTACGGCTTCCAGATATTCCTGGAAATTTAATGGATGGAGGTATAGAAATTCTACTCTTCCCACCGGGAAGCTTTGCACCTTTTGCATTGCAAATTCTAAAAGAGAACCAGCACTGATCACATGAAGCTCCGGCAATTCTTCATAAAAATATCGTAATAACTGGATGGCTTTTGGACTTTCCTGAATTTCATCGATGAAAAGAAGCGTATTAGCCATAGCAGATGAAGGTATGGTATGAGCTAAAAACAATGCTTCTAAAATCGTTTGAACATTATCAAAGTCTTCAAAATAACGTCGATCGCCAGGCTTTTCCAGATTGAGTATAATTCTATGCTGATAACCCTTAGCAAAATCTCGTATCAGTGTAGTTTTCCCAACCTGACGTGCTCCTCTAATGATGAGCGGCTTACGACTATCCCTTAATTTCCAGCTATTAAGATAATTTTCAATGTTTCTTTTAAATGACATGACCGGTATGATTTTTATTTTGTAATAAAACCAATCCAAATTTACTTAAATAATGTAACAAAACAAGCCCATATTGTCTTGTGTTTTGTAACAAACCAAACTCAGTTAAAATACCGTGACATGTTTGTTCCGGTTTTAGATATAGGAAACATAAATCTTGCAGCCGACAAATAACACTTAGAAACGAAAAAAGCCGTTCTTCTTATCGAAAAACGGCTTTTTAAGCAGTGGACCATGATGGGCTCGAACCATCGACCAAAAGATTACGAATCTCCCACCTTTTTTATCTTTCGTTACCCTGTTTTAGAAACGATTGGCGTAGGCCTCAAAGTCAGTGATTAATTTTTTGAAACCAGACTGTGTGAATTCTTTCATGCTTAATTTAGAACCGTCTTGAAACACCAGACGAGGCTCTGTGCTATAGTAGAAATTCGTTTCAGTAACTTCTTTTCCTTTTTCATAATCATAATATGTATAGGTATAAGAATCTTCAATAGATACGAGCTCCGATTTAGCAATGATTGCATTTTCTTTTTTATAGAAGGCAAGAACATTTGCGTTGGCGTTATAGGCCTCAGCTTTCTTCTTGTATTTTTCCTTTTCCGGAAGATTTTCGTTCGCTTTCTCGGCATCAGCTATTGCTTTAATGTCTATCTGACCAGCAATCTGAATGTTCATGATCTGCATAGCTGTATTTGCATTTTTTAATACCTCTTCAAATCTTTCAGCATCTTTAATTACATTAAAGTTTGTATTGCCGTTTCCTGTAACATTGAGACTAAACAAGGTTTCAGTTCCTTTGGAAATGGAAAGGCTTGAATTTAGTACTTTTAAATCATTGCTGATGTCAATTTTGAAGGCAAATGAACCTAAAGCAAGGTTTATATTTGTTTTTAAAGGTGTACCATCTGTATTAAACTCATAAGTTGAGGCTAATTTCAGCTCTTCTTTACCATCAACTTTCAATGTTGCATTTACAGCAGCAGGCAGTTCATAGGTTGTTCCATCAACTGATGCTGTTACTTTGGAAGCAGTATAGGTTGCTGTTAGTACTGCATTGTTTTCGGTAGCAGATGCTGTTGCAGGATAGTTGATTTCAAATTTATCGCCGGATGCTGTTTTTGTCCATTTGTTCAGTTTGCTATCGAAAGTGTAAATGCCGTAGAATTCATTTAAAGCACCTGATTTAACACCTGTGTTTGCAGAGGTAAGCGCAGAAAAAACACGGTCTACATTGTTGTTTTTAGCAGCAAAGCTGGTAGAAATGATTTGTCTTCCCACTACCGAGTTGGACATTATTTCCAGGTCCAGTTCTGCCAGTCTGGTTAATGCAGCAATAAATTTTTCGTTAGGTAAGGTGTTTATTTTTGCTAAGAAATTAATCCCATTGTCTTCTAAGGCTTCTTTATGTTTTTCAATGCTGAGTTTAGAATATTCCAGCTTTACGGGGGGGAGTACTGGTGGTTCTGAATTCAGGTCCTTCTTTTTACATGATACGAGAGCTCCTAAAAGAAGAGCAGAGAATAAAATGTTTTTCTTCATTATTTCTGTGTTAATTTAAATTTAAACGAAGATAAATATAAATTTCTCTATTGATTTGTTTTTGTGCGAATACTGAGTCTTTTCTCAGTATGATTTGCGTTACAGGCAATGTTGTTTTATGAACCGGATATCTTTGCCCGATGGTTTAGCCCCGGAGGCCAATTAGATTTTTAGTTCCAGATGGATATCAAGTGGTTGATGGTCAAATAATTCCTGGTCCAGTTCTGTCGTTAATATGGCTCCGGATTTCATGTAAAAGTCGACAGTCGCTTTTGTTGGCGTTGCAGAGATGTATAATTTTGTTGCTCCAAAAGCCTTTCCTTCTCTTTTTGCCTCCCCGATTAGTTGTTGTCCTATTTGCCGGCCTCTATAGGTGGAGCTTACATATAACATGTCCATTTTGCAGTATTCAGCAGCTGAACCTCTTTTTTTCTTTTCTATGGAGACTGCTCCGGCAAGCGTCTGTGTATCAAAAGCACCAATTATTGTTCCACCTGCATCTATGATTTTGTACTGCGCAGTCATGAGTTCGTCGAGATCTTCCTCATCCCATTCGTTGATCTCATAATGATCAGGGGCCAGGATCAATATCCCATCTTTGTATTCGTAAGATTCGTAAATGCTTTCTGCGCGGTCAATTGTCCTGATCTGTTCAATTTCTTTTCTCTTCAATGGCCTGTACGTGATCTCTTTCATAAATAGACTGGGTTATTTCTTGATGATTTTAATCTTCTTCAGGGATTTGCCGTTTCTGGAGATCACTCCGATATAGAGTCCGGTGTTTAGTCTGGAAATGTCAAATTGTTTATTCCCATTTGCTTTTTCTTCAAACACCCGCTGGCCAAGAATGTTGTACAATTCGAAAGTATAGGCTTCATATCCTCCGTTCAGGATATTGATATTGGTTTCGACAGGGTTTGGGTAAAAGCTGAAATCAGCATCTTTCAGGAAATCCACCAGGATCACTTCTGTCTGGATTTTTCGGCCATCGAGCGTTTCCATCGTTACCCGGTACCATTGCGGACCTGTTTTCGGGTTGATATCGGTATAGCTATAAGTGAGTTGTCCCTGAGTAATGTTGCTTTCTGAAAGCGTGCTGAAAACACCTCTTGAACTCTGTTTTTCCCAGGTTAGCTTTTTCAGGTTATTGGTCGTTCCAATGTATAGGTTCAGCACAATCTGGTCACCTGCTACTGTTCCCGTAAATGAGCGGGTGTAGCAGGAGATTCCTTGTAGGGTATAATCAATGGCACGGCTTCTTAAGCCGGTAAAACCGGGGCCTTTAGCTGCAATGGCAAAGACTGTACTGTTAGTGCTTGCTTTTTGTATAATGCTTAAGGTATCGCTGACATCAGTCAAAGGCACCATTTTTTGATCTTTAAGGTGATAAATGGTGTAACCGGTAGCATTGGCTATCGGGCTCCAATGAAAGAACAGTGCGTCATCGCAATTATAACCCACTTTCAGTTCTGGTGATTTAGAAATGAGGAAGGGCTTGCTTTGAAAAGTATTGGCATCGACTTCCATTTTGAGGATTGCTTTCGTTAGCAGGTCCGGTGTTGCCCATTTATAGAAATTTTTACTCAGGTCAGTATTGTTGTTTAGAACGGTCCAGTTGGTTCCATTATCATAACTAACCGATAATTTCCCTGTTTTTCCTGAAGCGAAGCTGTTTTTCCAACGGAAATAATTCTCTTCAGTTGCCGGGACATGGTCTGCGTTTTCCGGGTAAGTCCAAAGGAAATTATCCGCGGTACTGAGGCTATAGGCAATCGAAAAATCCTGAAGCGTTTGTTGTACTTTACGGCCTTTGACATGAACGGTATAGGTTCCTGGAGCAAGATTTTCCAGGCTGACCTGCTGAACGGTATTCAGTTGGTCGATCTTGCGTTTTGCCGGAGCAGCAAGAGAATCAAGGTGAGGATAACTGCTCAGCACCCAGGGTAAAATAACTTCCCCGGATGGGCTCTGCAGAGATAGGTCAAGGTGATTAACGATGCTTTGTGCAGTGTTGACCTGTGCGGGAGGATCGTTCCAAACCAGGGTAACTTTTATTGACTTTTGGTTTGCAGGAACCTGTATCGGGATGCTGAAATCCTGATCCTGACTAATTACTGAGGCCTTGTATCTGTTATCTGTTAGTGTATTTAGCGCTTCCCTTGCATTTAATTTGCCGTAGCCATAGATATAGTCCACCTGTGGAGTTCCCAAATCATCAGAAGAATTGATTAAGATGCTCCTTGCCAGTGCAGAGGAAGGAGCTTTTCCAAATAAGCTTTTGTATTTTTGTTCAAAGAGAATGGCTACGCCGCTGGCCAGTGCTGTTGCACCGGAAGTTCCATCCTCACTAAAGGTAACCACATCAGGTTTTACCCTTCCATCATAAGCTGGCCCTCTGCTACTCAGCGCCTCAATGACATTCTCCCGGCTGACTGAACCAATGACCAGGATGTTTTTCGCCTGTTTAAAGTTTCCGGTAAGGTTTGAGGTGTTTGGCAGGTCCTTATAAACCCCTGAAGTTGGTGTTGTTGTACCACTGTTTCCTGCAGAGAAAGCATGGATTAAATCGGAAGATTCAAATACCTGTTTATCGTAGGCAGCGGCTTCGATGCCATACATGCTCTCCAGCGTTGTTCCATAAGAATGGTTTTGAATATTGATATTTAAATCTCTGAAGCTTTTTAACTCGTCAGGAAGCGTACTTTTATCAACATCCGAAGAACTTAATTTAGCGGCTGGTGCTACGCCGAGTCCTTTATAATAGGAATTGCCATTGCCAAGCGCTATGGTTGCCATGTCTGTGGCATGTTGCTGAATGTCCTTGTTGGGACTAATTGCTCCGGGAATATACTTGCCCAATAAGTCCAGATCTTTAACGTCAAACATTCGCTCTTTTAAGGAGATCGTGATTCCGTTGCCATCGATATCAGGAAACAGGGCATGTACGGTAGAGATCTCATTCAGTGTGTGGTCAAATTTCGAGATGACTGATTCTACCTTGACCTTCTGAATGATGTCTGCAAAAAGAACGGTTTCCTGTTCCAAAACGGCAGTTATCTCAGAGAGCGGGATGACTGCTGTGATGAGGTTATGGTTAAAATCTATTTCCGGCTGATACCCGGATAAAAATGGTGGAACTCCATTTTTGAGTTCTTTGAGGACGAATCTGATTTTTATGGGTTTATTTTGTGAATTACCTTGTGCGAGGAGCTCATTTAGCTTGTCGCTGGCCTTCCATAAAGCATTTGCCGGAGCCTGATAAACGACTGTTGCAGCTAAATTTTTTAGGGCTTTTCTGTTCAGTACAAAATGAGTGGAAGAGAACTGTCTGCTGGGATTTAATTTTGCTAATTCATTGGCACTGAGAACTCTGTTTGTCTTTACGAGCACCATGCTATCTACAGGAAGTGCTAATTTTTTATCGGAAACAGAAACATACTTCTCATACACCCGCTCAATTTTCGTTGAGGGAATTTGGGCCTGGACATAGGTGCTAATTAGCCAGAATAGTAACAAAAGAGATCTAGTTAGAAAATTCAATAATTTTATGTTGTAAAATTTTGATTACGTAAATAATTCTTACTAAATTACAATTAATCACCTATTTCACAAATTAACTAACCAATATTAATCATCCTAATTAAACTAATTTATGAAAACCAATCGAATCTTAACCCTAGCCGTGCTGTGCTTATTAACCGGGGGACTTTACTCCTGTACAAAAGATAAAAATGTAGCGGAAGACGCTCCAAAACAGGAAGAACTTTCTGCTGCCACTTTAGCTCAGATTAAAGCCCAGGGATTTAGCACTGAAGGTGCCCGTAAAATCGAAGGCGGCTACCTTGTAGAAGGAGATATCCTTTTAACGGACGAGAATCTTACTCAAAAAGTCGAAAGCCCTAATTTGGTGATCGCGAAAGAAGAGCAATATAGAACCACCAATTTAGTAACCACCCTTCCGCAGGTAATTACGGTATCCGTATCGAACCTCCCGCAAGTGTATAAAGATGCGACCAACATTATGATCGCCAGATACAATGCATTGGGTTTGTCGCTTACTTTCCAGCTGGCAACAACCGGGACGATCGGAAAGATTGATATCGTAGGCTTTAACGAAGGTCCAAGTGGTGGTTTCATTACCTTAGGTTCTGCAGGTTTCCCTACTTCACAAGGTAAACCTTTCAATAAGATCCGTATGAATACGAATCCTGCTGCGTACGGTACGAATCCAAATTTAAATTACCTTGCTTCTGTGATCCAGCATGAAGTTGGCCATTGCATTGGTATGCGTCATACTGATTACATGAACCGTGCTTATAGCTGCGGTTCTGCAGGTGCTGGTAATGAAGGCCAGGCAGGTGTTGGTGCAATCCATATCCCTGGAACGCCAACAGGTCCTGATGCAAATTCATGGATGCTCGCTTGTTCAAACGGTGGGAACCGTACCTTTAACGCCAACGACATTATTGCGCTGAACTACCTGTATTAATTCCTGAAAATTAATATAGCGTCACGTGAATAGGTGATCTGACAGAACCCGGTCTAAAGTACCGGGTTTTGTTTTTTGTTTTTATTATGTTTGCTGAATAATTGAGTAAAACCGCTATAAAAAAAATATTTATGATTATTGCGCCTAGAATACGTGGGTTTATATGCCTGACCGCTCATCCGGAAGGTTGTGCCCAAAATGTGTTGAATCAGATCAACTATGTAAAATCGAAAGGATCGATCGATGGTCCTAAAAAAGTGCTTGTAATTGGCGCTTCTACCGGTTTTGGTCTGGCTTCCAGGATTACCAGTGCCTTTGGATCTGATGCTGCTACCATTGGTGTTTATTTTGAAAAACCACCTGCAGAAGGAAAAACAGCTTCAGCAGGCTGGTACAATACCGCCGCATTTGAAACACAGGCGCACAATGCCGGTCTGTATGCTAAAAGTATCAACGGAGATGCTTTCTCGAAAGAGATCAAAGAAAAAACGTTGGCACTGATCAAAGCAGACCTTGGACAGATTGACCTGGTTATTTACAGTCTTGCTTCTCCAAAAAGGGTTCATCCGGTAACGGGAGTGACACATAATTCAGTGTTGAGGCCAATAGGTGAAGTGTTTAGCAACAATACGGTAGATTTCCATACCGGAGTTGTTTCTGAGATCTCTATTCAGCCGGCTAATGAAGAAGATATTGAAAATACAGTTGCGGTAATGGGTGGTGAAGACTGGGCGATGTGGATCGACGAATTAAAAGCCGCAGGTTTACTTGCTGATGGTGCAACTACAGTTGCTTATTCTTATATCGGCCCTGCTTTAACCGAAGCGGTATACCGTAAAGGAACCATTGGTCGCGCTAAGGATCATTTAGAGGCCACAGCTTTCACAATTACTGATACGCTAAAAGATATCAACGGAAAAGCTTATGTGTCCGTAAACAAAGCCTTAGTGACCCAGGCGAGCTCTGCAATTCCGGTAATTCCTTTGTACATCTCTTTATTATACAAAGTGATGAAAGCAGAAGGAATTCATGAAGGATGTATTGAGCAGATCCAGCGTTTGTTTAAAGAGCGTTTATATACAGGTGCTGAAGTACTGACTGATGCGCAGGGAAGAATCCGTGTAGACGATTGGGAGATGCGTGAAGACGTTCAGGCTAAGGTTGCGGCTTTATGGTTGGAATCAACTACGGAAACGCTGCCGGCAACAGGAGACCTTGCAGGTTATAAAAAAGATTTCCTTAACCTTTTTGGCTTTGATGTAGCAGGAATTGACTACGAAGCAGATGTGAATGAAATGGTAGAGATTTCAGGATTGGTATAAATCCGGTTATTTTTAAAGAAGGGCAATTTTCAAACCGAAAATTGCCCTTCTTTATTTTAACGCTTTCTATTTATAGATATTTGGCCAGCACTTCTTCCAGTTCCTTGGGGAACAATGGTTTTTTGAACAACCTGATGACATGAGGGTTTGCTTCTGCTTTTTTGATATCTCCGAAATCCAGTGTAGAAGAGAGAATGGCTACGATACATTTCTCTGTGATCGGGCTTGGTAATCTTTTAAAGATTTCCAGGAATTCAAAGCCATCCATCTCCGGCATTTGAATGTCCAGTAAGATGAAATCAGGTAGTTTATCTTCTTCCCTCAGGTTTCGGCTGAGGTAATTGAGCGCTTCTTCTCCGGATTGGCAAAGAATGATTTCATCAAATAACTTAGATATGGTAATGATTTTTGAATTGATCTTCAGGTCAACTTCATTGTCATCTATCAACATTACTCTTTTGTACTTACTTAACATTTGGTATCGTTATTTTAAAGGTGGTGCCCTCTATTGAGTTCGAACTTACCGCTATTTTTCCGTTAATTTTATTTAATGCTTCTTTCACGATGAAAAGACCGAGGCCGCTTCCGTGGTTGATCTTGCTCTTAAAGAACTGAAGGAATATTTTTTCTAAATGTTCATTCAGGATGCCCATCCCATTGTCGTTGATGGCGATGTTTACCTGCGTTGGCTGAACCTCTATGGTAATGTTTACATTTTTATTCAGCTCCGTTTCTTTCTGATATTTTATGGCATTGGAGATCAGGTTGCCCAGGATGACTTCAATTCTGAAGGCATCTCCAAAGAAAGGTTCATTCTGGGTGATGTTCACATTGAAATGCATGTCTTTATCCGTATAGGAATACAGTTCAATCAGATCCGATACCAGTTTCTTGAAGTCGACCGCGGTATTTTCTGAAATGGTCTTGTTGTTTTTGTAGTATTGGAGGGTTTTCTGGATGTAATAATCCAACCTGTTGGAACAGGTTTCTATCAATCCCCAGTATTCGCCGCTGGAATGAAAGAGGCCTTCCATTTTAACGAGGTTGACAATCCCCATGGCCGAAACCAGTGGTGCCCTGAGCTCATGGGAAATGCTGTAAATAAACCGGTTCAGTTCGTCATTGGTTTTCTCGAGTTCTGCTACTTTATTTCTGAGGTCTATTTTAGATTTATAGGCATCATAAGCATTTTTGATAGAGTTGTGCAGTTCCAGGTCATTCCATGGTTTGGTGATATACCTGTAGATGTCCCCATGATTGATCGCATCTGCAAGCGCCTCAATGTCGGTGTAACCGGTCAGCAGGATTCTTGTAGGATCAGGATAAGTGTGTTTAATGTTCTTGAAAAATTCCACTCCTGTCGTATTGGGCATTTTCTGATCCGCAATAATCACCTGCACGGAAACGTTTTCAAGAATTTTTAATCCTTCGTCAGCGGATAAGGCTGTGTAAATTTCATACTGGCGTCTAAAACTTGCTTTGAAAGCGTGCAAGTTATTTTCTTCATCATCAATATACAGAACACGTATAGTTGTTGCATTCATAACAAAGTGTATTATCGTGAGGTTACGGGTAAGGTAATAATAAATTCTGTACCGTGATTTACTTTTGTGAGTACATCGATCTGGCCGTGATGGTTTTCAATAATCCTGAACACAATAGATAATCCCAAACCAGTTCCTTCTCCGACATCTTTAGTGGTGAAAAATGGTTCAAAAATCTTCTGTTTAACTTCTTCTGACATTCCTGGTCCTGTATCTTTAATGCTGATTTTTACCTGATCATCTTCATGCCAGGTGCTTATAGTTAACTTTTCTTCCTCATCGCTTTGTGCTTTTCCTTTAATGGCTTGAATGGCATTGCTGATCAGGTTCATAAATACCTGATTGATTTTCCCCGGCATACATTCAACTTTAGGTAAGTTACCATAATTTTTCTCAATATTAAAGTTGGCAGGAAAGGTATTTCTAACCAGCACCAGTGTAGAGTCCAATCCTTCGTTCAGGTCTACGAATTTACAATCGTTTTCATCTAATCTGCTAAAATTTTTCAAGCTTCTGATAATCTCTGCAGTTCGTTTTGCGCCTTCGCCAATTCCGGAGAGAAGAGATTTGATTTCATCGCGAACAAAGTCGAGGTCTATTCTCTTCTTAAAGCTCTCAATAGCATGGATCTGTGTATTTAAATCTTCATCCAGTTTGAGGTTCTCGTACATGTTAATGACTTCGTTTAGCTCTTCAATATCGAGTTCTAAAGGTTTGATATTAGAGGTGACAAAGTTGATCGGATTGTTGATTTCATGTGCGATACCGGCAGTAAGTTGTCCGAGACCGGCCATTTTTTCTGAATCGACCAGCTGACTTTGTGCTTCTTTAAGGTCTTTCAAGGTCAGTTCCAATGTACTGTTGGATTCCTGTAACTCGAGTGTTCTTTCATTTACCTTTTGCTCCAATTCTACATTTTGTTGCTTGATCAATTGCTCATTTTCAAGGGAGATCCGGAGGGCCTGAGCCTGAGATTCTTCTTTTTCCTTTTTAAAGGTATTGATTTTATCAGCCAGTGCAAAAGAAAGTAAAACTACTTCTAATGCCGAGCCAAATGGCATCATGTTATAGGTAAGGGTATTGTATTCTAATATATTGTAATCTTTCAGTACAAAGCTGCATACGCCAAGAAGGAAGACACTCCAGGCCAGAAGGAAAAACTTGGCCGGTCTGAATCCTTTTAAATAGACCATGAAAGCGATGATCAGCATATACATTGCAGCCGCAACAGCGGTGACCTGAATGATCTGATATCCTAAGTTTAAATCTCCAAAAAAGGTAGAGAGCAGGGCAATCAGATAAGGCAGATAGAAAAAGTTCAGGGTTTTATGCAATGTTGGAAGGAAGTCCCGGGTATGCAAAAACTGTTTCATAAATTCTATTGCCGACAGGGCCGCCAGGGAACTCAGTATGTAGACGGCGTGGGTAGACAGCCAGGTGTTGTCAGGCCATAAGTATTTAAAGGCATAGCCCTGAAAGTTGGCCTGTGTAAGGCCTATGATCAGAATATAGACAATGTAATATAAATAGCTTTTGTCCTTTGTGGAGATGAACAGAAACAAGTTATAGATAAACATCACAGAAATAATTCCGATATATAGTCCGAAGATGATAGACGCATTTTGAATCTCATCGATCAGGGAGCTGCTGTTTCCAACTGTGAGTGGCACCTGTAATTGTTCTCCGCCGTGAATTTTCAGTAGAATGGTATAAGTTTTATGCCTTTCCAGGTTAAACCTCAGGGTAGGGATGGGGTTGTCGAATTTCCTGCTCGCATACACGAGCCTGTCGCCGGTTGCTTCATGGCGAATGACTTTCTGTGAAGAATCGACAATAAAAAAATCTAAATAATCAATGGTTGGAAGGGCCAGTCTTAACATGAGGTCAGACCTGCTGCTTTCGTTTTTGATCAGAAACTTTAACCAGTAGGTGGCATTTGTAACGCCTAAATTAGGTACAGGAGTATTTAAGCGGGTATACTCCTGATTTGTCAGGGCAGCTTTCACGTCGATGCGGTGTTCCTGATCTTTTAAAAGCATAATCTTCTTGCCAAAATTACGCTCGATTTCCCCGGTTTTAACAATTACGGTGTCTTGTCCTGATGATTGCAGAGGAGCAAAAAAAGCTACCCAGATTAGCAACAGAAAACAACTCCAGAATTTATTCATATTTAGGTATTAATAACTGATAATCAATTTCTACGTCCCCTTTTGGGCCGGTTTCAAGGGTTAGCTGTATCGGGTTGTCTCTTAAGTCAAAGATGCGTTCCCTGTCAAATTCCTCTGCCGTTTCGAGCGTTTTTGCATTCATTTTTCGGAGTACCCTGGCAATATAATTGTCGTTGGGATATACAAATTCACCTCCTTTGCCCAGGGAATCCTCGACAACAAAGCCTACTTTTCTAACCATTGGCAGGGTATAATCTGCACAGATGGTGAAAAGTGAGGCCAGTCTGATTTGGTTTACAATCGCAATTCCTGCCCTTACGAGCAATATGCTGATGCCCACGCCAGCCACACTTTTTGCATTCCAAAGTCCACAAAGCTCACCAGTTCCGCTATCAAAATATTGATTAATGATCGTCGCCACGTTAGGGTCCATCGATCCGACTGCCTTTTCTACCGGAAGCGGATGGATGCCATCTGCAATATGAACACGTACCCCGCCTACCACTTCTCCACTTTCTGTTTCAGCAACAATTCCATGCACATTAGGCAACTCCATCCATTGTCTGTTATTGGTGGTGATATTGGTAATCCCATAGTCTTTCAACACCTGCACATGCCCTTCAAGATACCTTTCACAGGTTTCGGGTTCTTTAACCGCAGTAAATGACCGGAAGGTTAGCTTCATTTCCATTTTATATAAATTGTAATATATCTTTCAAAGGTTTTCGTAAAGCCCGTACCGTTGGAGCCGAAGCATGGGACAACCGGAACATAAATACTCCTTGTTGGTCCCCTAAAGTAGGGAATATTTGCAATAGATCCTTTTGATATTTTGACAGTTCTTCTGTCATTTTTTGATTCAGGCCTTCACCCTTTCCATGATTTAGCCTTGCGAAGAGAAATAAAGGTGCAGAAATGGGGTGAAAAGAGAGCCCGTTGAGGTTTGCATTGATCCAGACCCTTTGAACCGCTTCACCTCCTTTAAGGAAGTTTTCCGCTTCATAAGATGGCATGGTGACCAGGCCAATTCCGGAAGAAGTACGGATTGCTTTTCTCGACAGGTTTTCAAATGCTGCCCCGCCGCCCCATCTGTTGAGCAGTTTAATGACTTCCGGACTCTCGGCAACTTTCAAACCTGTTTTATCAGATTCTGACAATTCAAGAGATAAGATGTCCAGTCCGTCTTTGGTTTCATTGACCGCTTCCGGGGTCCATCTGATTTCTTTAGTATAAAAATCATGGTGGCCCTGAGGGTATAGGAAACGAACCCTTTCCACTCCGGCAACGATATCGGCAATCAGATTGATTTGTTGTTCATCCTGAATCACCTGTAATGTGGCAGGAGAGTTGAGGCTTGCAGCCGATTTTAATGCGGCTACTACTGCTGTTTCAATAGGCGCTTTGTTTCCCTGTTTTCTGTTGGTTAACCTGATGGCCATTCCTGCTGCAAGATCTGTTGCATAGGCTGCCGAGGTTTTTTGGAAAGAGAAAGCCGCAACTAATCTTTTATTTTCCGGATTTGGAAAAGCGAGATAGCTGGCTTCCAGTCCAGCTTTTCCTGCTTCGAGTTTGATGTTTTCAATGGCCGTTCCGAACGCAATGTTGGAGGTAATGTTGTCAAAATCTCCCCAGGATACAGAATGTTGCTCATCATGGAAGAGGTATAGTTTTCCGGAACGGGCGATCCATTTCCATGGCTGGTTATTACCCGCGGAAGGAGCAATGGCTGCTGCGGAGACCAATTGTTCGACTTGTTCGGTACTCAATGGAAACGATTCCATTTCTTTGCTGCTGATCGCTGCAATCGCCTGATTCATTTCGGCTTCAGTCAGTACTTCTGCAGTGTAATCCACTACATTATAATCGTTGTCTTTTGCTTTGTTTTTATCGCCGATCAGGTCTTCCAGATCCACAAAGTAGCGGCCGGATTCTGTATATTGTTTCAGACTGATGCGTCTGCATACATCTGCACCCAGTGCGCCACCGAGGGCGACTGCTGAGGCCAGCTGTGGCCAGGTAGTAATCGATTGGCCGACTTCTACCATGGAAGCTTTCAGGCGGTTAGAAAGGGTGTCTACACCAATCATCGCCAAGAGAAAAGGAACTTTTTCTTCGTTGGTTTTCAGGTATTTCACCTGGGTATGATCCAGGTGGTCTATCCAGCCATGAAGGATCGGACGGTTAGGTTCGAGGTCAAAACGCTCTACATCCAGGGTTCCGCGATCGCTCATGTCCTGTACAACAGGAATGCCCAGTGATTTGGCTTTATGTCTCAGTAAAATTTTAATGTCAAGGCCATCACATTCATCGACAACGATGTCCAGATTTCCGCCTTCGGTAAAAAAGCGGTCCATATTTTCCTCTGTCATGCCATCATCAAAACAAGTCACTTTTAGGAAAGGGTCTATTTCTTTGATCTCTCTGGCCACGAGCACTACTTTTTTAATGCCCAGGTTTTGCACGCCTGTTCTGATGCGGTTGAGGTTGGTGAGTTCCAGAAGATCGAAATCAGCAAGTCTGATCTCTCCGAACCCTCTCTCCATAGCCATGGTGATGGAAATGGATTGTCCTACAGAAAGACCTACTACGCCTATTTTCTGTTTGCCCAGGATGTCGCGTTCTTCCGGTGTTATTTTGTATATATTTCTGTTCGTTCTTACTGCTATAAATTCTTCTTCATCCAGGAGATGGACCAGTCGTTCAGACCATGGGTAATATACCCATACGCCATATTCCAGTTTTGATAAATTTCCGATGTGCTTGATTTTCAGTTCCTCCATCTCTGCAGGCTCAGGTTTCTTTTTCGGATGTTTTGATTTGATCAGATCATCCAGTTGAGTCTCTATCTCATCGTGTATTTTGGTGTGGGGTTTTTCTTTTAATAAAGCCTCGAGAGCGTCTTTATCTTGTTGTTGATAGATTCTAAAGAATTGCGGTTCACAGGTGGTGAAATCTTCTTTTATCAGGTTCTCAAGTACTAACATCTTTAAACGGGTTTATTTTATGAAATGCAAAAATAGTATATGTTAAGACATTACTTCTTTTTTTAACGATGTATTTAGCACTTTTGATTAATTTTGTTTTATATGGAGGACCAGTTAGTAAATATTTTGTATGTTGATGACGAGGTGCATAACCTCAATGCGTTTAAAGCGTCATTCAGACGATCGTTTAACGTCTTTACAGCAGAATCAGCGAAGGAAGCAATGCCGATACTGGCGGAGCATTCCATTCAGATTATTATTACCGATCAGCGGATGCCGCAGATGTCGGGTGTAGAATTTCTGGAATCTATTCTGGAAGCTTATCCGGACCCTATTCGCATTTTGCTAACCGGTTATGCAGATATCGCTGCCGTTATCGATGCGATTAACAAGGGCCAAGTCTATTTATATATCACAAAACCCTGGCAGGAAACGGAATTAAAGTTGTATATTGAGAAAGCTTTTGAAGTTTTTCAATTGAGAAAGGAAAATAAAGAGCTGACTAAAAAGCTACTGATCGTCAATGAACAATTGGAGTTCATGTTGCGTCAGAAACTTATTTCTTAACTCAGATATTCTTTTGATGATTTCTTTATTTTAAGGTGTTTTGGTAACATTTTAGTACCTTTTTGTGTAATTATTTAAGAATAAAATCTGATGTAATTTTTATCAATAAATAGTTTTTTTGTTCATAATAATTAAAATATATTTAACAAAAAAAAGGCTAAATTCTATGAATTCTGACACTTCCGCAAACGTTCTCTATGTTGATGATGAAGTCCATAATCTAAATGCTTTCAAAGCCAGCTTCAGGCGTAAATTTAATATTTTTACGGCAAACTCGGCAGTAGAGGGCAGACAGATCTTAGAGTCGGAAGATATTCACGTGATCGTTACCGATCAAAGAATGCCTGTTACTACAGGGATTGAATTTCTGGAATCTATCATCCCTGATTTTCCGGAACCCATCAGAATTTTGCTCACCGGTTATGCGGATATCAACGCCGTTATCGATGCCATTAATAAAGGACAGGTTTATCGTTACATCCAAAAGCCATGGATGGAGGACGACCTTAGGATTAATATTGAGAAAGCATTTGAGCTTTATATGCTGAGAAAAGAAAACAGAGACCTGACTGCCAGTCTTATTGAAGCAAACGGAAAACTGGAGAACCTGCTCAGGGGAGACCTGGACGCCTGATCAATTTTTAACCTAAAAGTACATGAGCAAACGGAGATTAGTTTTATGGTTACTACTCTCTTTCTTTTTTGTCAGCTGTGCTTATGGTCAGAATACTTCTAATAAAGGAACCGAATTTTGGGTTGCTTATACCGGCCACGTCGATGGTGTAAATTCCAGATTATATTTATATGTGACTTCTGATGTGAGTACGAACGTTTCTGTCAGTATTGGAGGAACAGCCATTCCCGGATCTCCGTTTTCGGTGATTGCAAATGAGATTACGCCCATTCTGATCAATCCTCAGTTACTGAATGTTTATATCGGGAGTTCGGATGTTATAGAACCGAACAGGGCGATCCGGATAGAAGCCGAAAAACCGGTAGTTGTCTATTCCCATATTTTCAGAGCGGCACGATCTGCTGCCACATTGGTGCTTCCTACAAAGGTATTGGGAAGAGAGTATTATGTTTCGGCTTACGTACAGAACGGCTATTTTGAGAGTCCCAATCAGAATCCAAGATTCGTTCAGGGCTATTCCGAGTTTACTATTATTGGTGTGGCAGACCATACTCAGGTAGAAATCACACCCAAGGCAGCGGAAAGGAATGGGCAACATCCGGCAGGGGTCACTTTTACGAAAGAACTGATGAAAGGAGAGATTTATCAGTACCAGTCTACCGAAGACCTGTCCGGAACACATATTGTATCTGTCGCAGGAGCTGGCAGTAGTTGTCAGCCGGTAGCCGTCTTTTCCGGAAGTTCCTGGGTCGGTTTTTGTAGTGTTTCGCAGGGCTCAACTCAGGGCGGGGATAACCTTTATCAGCAGTTGTATCCAACTTCCTCATGGGGCAAGGAGTTTATTACGGCACCGATGATCAATAAGCCCTACGATATTTTTAGACTCTATTTTAGTAAAGACAATACCAGCCTGACCATCAATGGGGCAGCAATCAATGCGGGAAGCGCGGGTTTTTCTCCGGGCCCATTGAAGTCTGCTTATAACAAAGGAGAGTTTTTTGAATTTAGTTCGAGTCAGGCAAATCATATCGTCGCATCAGAACCTGTTAGTCTTGTTCAATATCAGATCAGTCAGGGTTGTGATCCCCGGAATACCGATTCAAACAATCCTTTATATCCCGGAGATCCGGAAATGACGATCCTGAATCCTGTGGAACAAACTTTGTCCAGGATTACGGTTTATTCTGCTATGAGGAACCAGACGAGTCCTCAAACCCAGATCACGCAGCATTTTATCAATGTCATCATCAAGAATGACTTTATTCCTTCTTTTCGGATTAATGGTGTGGTTCCGGTTGCGCCATTTGTGCCCATTGCCGGGAGTCCTTACGCTTATCTTCAGGAAGATGTGACCCAGGCTTCGGCGATTAATCCGACACATACTTTATCTGCTGATGGGGGATTTTCTGCAATCGCTTATGGATACGGAAGAGTCGAATCCTATGGTTACCTCGCAGGTGCCGACGTCCGGAATCTTTTTCAGAATATTGAAATCATCAATACCGCAACGCAGTTGAAGACACCGGATGTTTGTATGGGGGCTTCTTCGGAATTCGTGTTGACTTTGCCCTATCCAACCAGTAGTCTGACCTGGATTATTGACGGTGTAGCCCAACCTGCTTTAACTAATCCGGTTGGAACACCAGTTGTTATTGATGGGGTTACCGTTTATACCTATCGCTATAATCAAGCTATGGTTTTTAATGCACCGGGGAAACATTCGCTGAAGGTAAAGGTTTTAAACCCGAGTCCTTCGGGTTGTGATCCCATGGAAGAGATCGGTCTGGATTTTGAGGTTTTTGCCCCTGCAGTGGCCGATTTTACAATGAGCACGCTGAGTGGTTGTGTCGGTACTGCGGTTGTATTTACCGATAAGAGTGATCCGAAAGGAAAGAACATCTTGAAATGGACCTGGGATTTTGGTGATGGAAGCCCGGAACTGGTGAGGGATAATGGTGCTCCGTTTGAGCATATTTATGCTACAGGTGGAGATTTTGTAGTGACATTGAAGATAGACAATCAAAATGGTTGCGGGCCCTCGCAGAGTGAGCCTAAAGACCTTCATGTGAACCTGGTTCCTGAGGCTAAATTCAGTTATTCAGGAGCTTGTGCAACAAAAGCAACAGTATTTACAGATCTTTCCGTTGCTAATGAAGGGAGCCTTAGCAAATGGCATTGGGATTTCGGAGATCCTGCCAGTGCTGACAATACTTCTGAACTTTCAGCCCCTGTGCATACCTATGCAGCAGCAGGAACCTATACGGTGATATTAAAGGTAGAAACGAGTACAGGATGTGCTCATAGTTATACAGCCCAGGTTGAAGTGGCCCCGCTTCCTGAAGTGGATTTCGAGCTGCCCGGTGCTTGTGTTAGTAATGTAGCAGTTTTTAAGAATTTGACTGCAGATGAAGCCGGATTACAGTACTTATGGGATTTTGGAGAGCCTGGTTCGGGGGCTTTGAATGCCAGCACAGACCGAGAAGGAAGGCACTTGTATAGTGCCGCTGGAACATATACGGTTACTTTAACCGTTACGACTGCCAGTGGTTGCCGTGTAGTAAAGGTAAAGGATTCTTTTGAGTTGAGTAGTTCTGATCCGGTTGCATCCTTTGAGCTCGTAGATCCCGGTGTGTTGTGCAGCAATCAGTCTTTTCAGGTAAGAAATACATCATCCGTGAGGATCGGCAAAATCCGTATTCTCAAATGGTATCTCGATGGAGTCTTGAAGGAGACTGATACAGATCCTGCATTGAATAAGGTGTATACTTTTAATTATGAGCCATTTTTGAGCCCGGAAAGTAAGCCGGGGATCTTAACGCTGGTTGCTTATTCCGGGACAGATGGTCCTGCTTGTCAGGATGCTAAAGATCTGGAGCTGATTTTTCATGCAGTTCCTGTTGCTCATTTCAGTATCTTGACAGAAGTATGTTTGAATCAGGATGGATTTCAGGTAAATGCTGATGCTTTGAAGAGCGGGGAGTCTGGCGTTTTTTCCGGGCCTGGAATTAGTACCGGCGGTTTTTTTGATCCATTATTGGCCGGGACGGGAACACATACGATAAAATACAAACTGAGTTCCGGCGCTGGCTGTATTGCAGAGCAATCGCAGGAGATTAAGGTCTTGCCCTTGCCGGAAATTGATGCCGGACCGGACCTGGTGGTCCTGGTTGCAGGGAAAGAAAAACAGCTGAATGCAAGGGCATCAGGATCTGATCTGGAGTATAAATGGACTCCGGCAACAGGATTGAGCAGAGATGATATTTTAAACCCTATGGTTAAGCCAGATCAGGATACGGAATACACTTTGAGCGTAAAATCCGGAAACGGCTGCGTTGTTACAGACCGGGTAAAGGTGAAAGTCCTGGATGACATTACGGTACCCAATGCTTTTTCTCCTAATGGAGATGGCATAAACGACCTGTGGAACCTGGAAAATATAGACAGTTACCCTGGTGCAGCGGTAGAAATTTTTAACCGTTATGGGGAAAGGGTTTTCAATAGTCAGGGTTATGCAAGGCCTTTTGACGGTACTTTTTCCGGAAAGGCGCTACCGGTAGGGACGTATTATTACCTCATCCGGCCGAATAACGGAAGAAAAGAAAAATCAGGAGCTTTAACTTTAATCAGGTAATTTAATTGAGGAAACTAGGCCATATCATCGCAGCAATATTGCTGGCCGGCCTTGGCGCCCACGGCCAGCAAAGGCCTCAGTATACACAGTACATTTTCAATAATTACCTTTTGAATCCTGCTTTAAGTGGCATCGAAAATTATACTGATATAAAAGTAGGATACAGGCGGCAATGGACTGGGATTGAAAATGCACCTCAAACCTCATTTGTTGCAGCGCATTGGAAGCTTGGAGACGACTATTTATGGGGCAATCCATTGTCACTCCCGGATAAAGGAGATGATCCCATGAGCAGGAATTATATGCAGAATTATACTGCTTCTCCAGCCCATCATGGTGTAGGGCTCATTGCAGTTTATGATAAAGCTGCTGCGATATCCCGGTTGGACTTTAACCTGACCTATGCCTATCATTTGCAGTTACAGCATGCGCTAAATCTTTCGGTAGGTGTATCTGCCGGATTTTCCAGGATAGGCTTTGATGCGAATTCTTTACAGTTTGAAGATCAGACGAGGGAAGATCCTGCGATACGGAATACCGTTATCAGTCAGTTTAAGCCTGATCTGGGATTGGGCGTATGGTTGTATGGAGCACGTTTCTTTGCCGGCGTTTCTGTGCAATCCGTGCTACCTCAGAAACTGTCATTTACAAAAAATACTGATTATAATTCAGGCAAAGAGGTTCCGCATTTATTTGTGACTTCCGGTTATCGGTTTTTTGTGGACGAAGAAATTTCTTTGACGCCTTCGCTGATGTTTAAGCAGGTTGCTGCAACACTTTCAGCAGATCTGAATATCAAAGCGTCTTTTAAGGATCAGTTTTGGCTGGGTGGAAGTTACCGGAAGGGGGATTCTTTTTCAGCTATGATGGGCGGGAATTTCGGTAAAATGCTAAACCTGACCTATGCTTATGATTTCACGACTTCCGGTTTAAATAAAGTGAGTAACGGAAGTCATGAAATCGTGTTGGGCATTCAGTTGAATAATGTATACCAGGTTTGGAGCGGACAGCGGAGAATGTGGTAGCTGTTTTACAGTTCCTTTCTTAAACGTGCTACAGGAATGTTCATTTGTTCCCTGTATTTTGCAACTGTTCTTCTGGCGATATTGTAACCTTGTTCTTTGAGAATTTCTGTCAGCTTTTCATCTGCAAGCGGCTTACGTTTATCTTCGTTTCCGATACAGTCTTCCAGAATTTTCTTCACTTCTTTGTTCGATACTTCTTCACCGCTTTCCGTTTGTATGGCTTCAGAGAAGAAAGATTTCAAGAGAAAAGTTCCAAACTCTGTTTGTACATATTTAGAATTCGCTACCCTGGAAACGGTAGAAATGTCCATATCAATTTTGTCTGCAATATCTTTTAAGATCATGGGGCGCATTTTGCGCTCATCACCAGTCAGCAGATACTCGTATTGGTATTGCATGATGGCGTTCATGGTCTTTAACAAAGTTTGCTGTCTTTGTTTAATGGCATCAATAAACCATTTTGCAGAATCCAGTTTTTGCTTTACAAACTGTACTGCTTCCTTGAGTTTTTTATCTTTTTGCGCCGCTTTATCATAATGATCAAACATATCAATATACGAACGGCTCACTCTGAGTTCCGGTGCGTTTTTTGAATTGAGTGTCAGGATTAAGGTGCCGTCATTATTGGAAACATGAAAATCGGGGATGACCTGCAGTTGTTTGGTCGTGACCTGATTAGAGTCTCCCGGTTTTGGATTTAAGCGTAGTATTTCTGCAATGATTTCCTTCAGGTCGTCACTGTTCAGTCCTAAAGATTTTTCCAGTTTATCGTAGTGTTTCCTGGTAAATTCATCCAGGTGATTTTCAACGATGATGATGGCTTTCATAATGATCGGGTTTGCCGGATCTTTACGCTTTAACTGAAGTGTGAGACATTCCTGAAGATCTCTCGCAGCGATTCCAGGAGGGTCGAAGCTTTGAATTACTTTGAGCATTTCCAACACATCCTCTTCTTCTACCATGGCATTTTGTGAAAATGCAAGGTCGTCGATCATGGAGGTGATGGGCCGGCGCAGGTAACCATCGTCGTCTAAGCTTCCGATAATTTGTTTGCCAATGATGAAATCCTGATCAGATAAAGGAACTAAATCAAGTTGTTCCTGCAGACTTTCAAAAAAGGTGCTCTCAATAGCGATTGGAGTTTCTTTTTTTTCTTCGTCATCATCGTTGTTATAGGAAGTACTATAGTCGTTTACATTGTCATCCTGTAAATAATCATCTACATTAAACTCATCTGTATTCTCTTCCTTGGCACTGGGATCAAAATCATCCGGAGTATCATTAAGATCATCATATTCTCCTTTAGGTTCCTCAGCAATCATTAAGCTGGGATCTTCAAGCGCAGGGTTTTCTTCTAATTCTTCTTTTATACGGGTATCTAATGCAACTGTAGGTACTTGCAGCAATTTTATAAATTGAATTTGCTGTGGAGATAGCTTCTGAAGTAATTTTTGTTGTAGATGTTGTTTAAGCATGTTTTGTAAAATAGGTATTTATGTACCCGCTCCAAAAATACGAATTTGGTTTACATATAAACTATCCCGACAAAGTATTATTGTGTTTTCGGCAAAGCCGATAAACTCAGGAAATCGGTTTATCTAATTTATATTTGATTGGCAGGTATGGTTTTAAACGTTAGGGACATTCTTCCAATATACTTGTTTTTTTATCAGAATATATTTGTTTTTTTAATTGTTATGAAGCGATTATGATCCTGATCTATTTTCATCCTCTCATTTTTATGAAGAAATTGTTGCTGTACTTGTTTAGTCTCACTAAAAAAAAGTGGCAATGACTGGATTAATGGCGTTTTTTAGAAATAAAGTTTATACTTTTATTACGATGTTTAAAAACTAAAACTAATACTACTTATGAGTTTTGTAAAAGAATTTAAAGAATTTGCAGTCAAGGGCAACGTGATTGACCTGGCTGTCGGTGTGATTATCGGAGGGGCATTCGGCAAGATTGTGACCTCCCTGGTGAATGATTTGATCATGCCTCCGGTTAGCTTATTGATTGGCGATAAAGGTTTCATTAACTTTTACTTACCACTAAGCGAAAAAGTAAGACAATTCGTGGAATCGAATCCTACAGCTTCTCTGGAAGATGCAAGGAAAGTAGGTCCTGTATTTGCCTGGGGTAACTTCGTAACAGAGGTGATCAATTTCTTCATTTTAGCCTTTATCATCTTCCTGATGGTGAAAGCAATCAACAAAATGAAAAGAAAACAAGAAGAGGCTGCTCCTGCAGTGGTGGCACCAACACAAGATCAGGTGCTTCTTACCGAAATACGCGATTTGCTAAAAAGCAAATAAGAAAGCAACGATTAAAAAGAGAAAGGGCTTTAGGAAAAATCATTATTTTCCTAAAGCCCTTTTTTATTGCTGTTTAAATCTTAAAAAGTTCTTTTTACTTTCGGGTCAGTAAGGATAATATAATCCCCAAGCTGCTGGTGTTTGCTCCAGTCGGGGCTGGCAAAATCATCTCCGGAGAAGCAGGAAATATTGGATATCCGCAATTTAGGCAGGTATTGTTTTAGTTTAGCCAGAGTTCCCAGTTTTTCATCACTATGAAAACGTCCGTTGACCTGGAAAATCTTTACTCCTTTATTGGCTTTATAGTATTTTGCTATTGACCAGGACATGCTGGCATCCCAAAGGTTTTGTGTCTGATAGATCTTCATTGGCCCCATGTCGTGTCCGCCAAGGGTTGCTATGAATTTGTCATAATATCTTCCCGTAGCGGTATCCACAGGGATCGGAGGAAGGAAATTAAGGGATGCGGCAGGAAATTGCTTTAAGGCTTCCAGTCCAGATTTGGTAACGGCATTGCTATATCTTGCTGCAGCATTTCCGGCAATTACCGGAAGCCGGCTGGCCTTGGCAAATTCAATCATGGGGCGGTAATCTTTATAGTTGTTCCAGGCCCTTGCTTCTTTGTTGAAATTCTTTTCCGAAATCAGGCCAGCCAGATATTCGTTCATCACAGGTTGTGTGTCGGTATGAAACATCTCTAAGGCCAGGGCTGTTTTGGGATAAGTGCTGCTCAGTTTTTTTAGCAATTCAAACTCCAGAATATGACCGATAGAATCATTATGTTCTTCTCCAAAAAACAAGACATCAATGTTTTTAGTGTCGGCTACCAATTCATCAATGCTGATGAGCTTCTGGTTTTTTACATCATATATTTTGTAATGCTGTTCGGGGGATTGCCCAAATGCAATGCAGGGAATCCAGCACAGCATTGCGATTAGTAATTTCTTCATTATCGGGGACCGGTTTTGCGGGTAAATAGTTAGGAATTCAAATTAACGGATAATTTTTACCGATTAAAAATAGGAGTTTACCGACTATTGACTCCTTCCGGAGTGATCTTCCTTTTAAAATGCCCATAACCTATATACATTTGGTTATAGAAAGCGCAACAGATGGGCTTTCAACATAAATGAACAGATAGGCTATCTGGAAACCATCACGATTGTGATCGCTTCATGGCCAACGAAAAGAATTGTATTACTGATGAAAATAAGGAATAATGGAAAAGTGGAAAGATTGTAACAAGAACAATAGCGTATGGAGTGGTTTGATTCTTCTCCTGATCGGTTTAGTGTTCTTTTTGAGGAACATGGATATTTACATCCCTCATTGGGTGCTGAGTTGGCATACATTATTGATCGTGATCGGATTGCTTGTTGGGTATAAGCGTGGTTTTAATGGAGGAGGATGGTTGATTATGGTATTGGTGGGTAGTTTCTTTACCCTGAAAGATATTCTGGATTTTGACTTCTCCAGGCATTTCTTTGCCATCGCTTTTATCGGTGTAGGTCTGTTTCTGATTCTAAAACCTAAAGGAAAAGGCTTTAACAGAGAGAAATGGGAGAAAAAAGGGGCTTACTTTAATAAGGATTTTACTTTTACAGAGACTGAAGATGTTTCCTCAGGAACTGCTGAAGCTAAGGAAGAGAAAAAGGAGAAAAAAGGGAAATGGGTGGATGAAAACGACATCATTGATTCGGTTACTGTTTTTGGAGGAACAGATCAGACGGTGTATTCCAAAAATTTTAAAGGTGGAGATCTGGTTGCTGTGTTTGGAGGCTGTAATGTAAACCTCACCCAAGCTGATTTTGAAGGCGTGATTGTGTTAGAGGTAGTCGCCATCTTCGGTGGGATAAAGATCATTCTTCCTCCCGGCTGGATTGTGAAATCAGAGGTTACCGCCATTTTTGGAGGTAGTGAAGATAAGAGGGGACCTGTAATTATTGCGGGCAATGAGGGCAAAATTGTGAAGATCACAGGAGTAGTTTTATTCGGAGGGATAGAGATCAGAAACTTTTAAAATGAATGCCGATGAAATGGTTTGCATTAAGATACATTTTTCAGATCATCAGTGGAGATGGAAATTATGCCTCTCAGTTTGATGAGCAATTGCGGCTGATCCAGGCCAAAGATGCCCAGGAAGCCTTAAATAAAGGAGAAGGGCAGTCAGGAAACTTTCACCGCCCGTTTCGTAACTGTAAGGGAGAACTGGTGAAGTGGGAGTTTATCTGTATTGCGGATTTATACGAGATTGAAGCACCCGGAGACGGATCTGAAATCGCCTCCGTATTACACGAGCCAGAAGATATGGCAAATTTTTTAGATGAACTGAAACGTCGGGAGGCGTTTCTGCATCAAAGTATATCCATAAAGAATCCTAATTAAAACGATTTTGACCAGTAGACCTCTAGCCAATAAGAACATTCAACGATTTGCCGCGGCCATATTTATGGCCTGGGTTGCTGTATTTATTTTGCTTTTTTATTATACGCTGAATTTTAACTGGTTCATTTCTGTGGCAGATAGTCTGATTACAAATGGGCTATTGGCATTGGCTTGTATGATCCTGAGCAATATGCTTGGTTATTATCAGCCGAAAAATGAAACCATTCTTTTCTTATTCGTATTGACCCTGATGCTTGCCGGTCTGATTACCTTTATCAGCAATGTTTCCCTGAGTTATCTTTTTGTCGATGAGGTCACTTATAAAAGCTTTCTGCAGTTGTCGCTCATCATTCGGTTCATCATCGTATTTGTCTTTTTAGCCTGGTGCGCCCTGGCTAATATATTATGGTATCGTTTGGAAGAGCAATCTGCTACCCAGGAACGTTTACTGACGGCGCAAAATTTATCTAAAGAAGCCGAATTGAATAAATTAAGGCATCAGCTGCAACCTCATTTTCTTTTCAATAGTCTGAATTCAGTGTACGCACTGACGATTATGAATCCTAAGGAAGCAGGGACCATGATCATGAAGCTGGCTTCTTTCCTGCGTGGAACTTTAAAAAGAGATGATGAGGTTTGGGTAAATGTAGGGGAGGAGATGGAGTATATTCAGCTGTACCTGGATATAGAAAAAGTACGCTTTAGTCATCGTTTAAATATTGATGTGAAAGTTGAGGAAGAAACCATAGATTTATGCCTGCCAGGGACCTTGTTGCAACCGATTGTAGAGAATGCAATTAAATTCGGTTTGTACAATACTGCTGCTGCGATTACGATTTCCATATTGGTAACGTTGGAAAATAATATGCTCGAGGTGACGGTTCAAAATCCTTTTGATCCGGAAATGAAGGCTGCAGGAGGGACAGGATTTGGGTTGACGGCTATTAAAAGGCGACTGTATTTGTTATTTGGAGATGAAAAATTACTGCAAACCAGGGCCACAGAAGAAAATATGTATATAACCACGCTTAAAATACCTCAGAAACAATGATGAGAACGATACTAATAGATGATGAATCCCTTGCCCGAGACATAGTAAAACACTATTTAAGCAGTTTTCCGGATATTGAGATCGTTGCTGAATGTAGCGATGGGTTTGAAGGGATTAAAGCCATTACGCAGCATCAGCCTGATTTTATTTTTCTGGACATTCAAATGCCCAAGATCAATGGCTTTGAGATGCTGGAGCTGGTGGAGAAGCATCCTGCGGTAATCTTTACTACGGCCTTTGACGAATACGCCATCAAAGCTTTTGAAGTGAATGCTGTGGACTACCTGTTGAAGCCGATCGAGCAAAGCCGGTTTGAGCAGGCGATCCAAAAATTGCCGGCGAGGTTAAACAGTAGCGATGCCAATACTAAAGAGCTGCTGGATTCGGCAGCGCTGAACCCGGCACAGAACAATAGGGTGGTGGTGAAGAAGAATGGTGTGATCAAGATCATTGCCGTTACTGACATTCATTACCTGGAAGCAGATGATGATTATGTGAAGCTGAGCACTACTGAGGGGATATTCCACAAGAACAAAACGATGAGTTTCTTTGAGCAGACTTTAGAATCTTCTCAATTTATTCGTATTCATCGTTCATATATCATAAATTTGGCGCAGGTGACAAAAATAGAACTGAAAGAAAAGGACAGTTATATTGTATTATTGAAATCTGACATATGGCTTCCGGTAAGTAAAACGGGCTATATCAAGCTTAAAGCGGCGCTTGGCTTGTAAGAAATCAATAAAAAAGAAAACTACCTTGAATTCTATTTGCAATTAAATAAAAATCAAGCTATATTTGCACCTCTTATTTAAAAAAATAGTCTAAGATATAATACAGTTATGAAAAGAACATTCCAACCTTCGCAAAGAAAGAGAAGAAACAAACACGGCTTCCGCGAAAGAATGGCTACAGCAAACGGTAGAAGAGTATTAGCTTCTCGTCGTGCAAAAGGAAGAAGCAAACTATCAGTTTCTGACGAACGTCGTCACAAAGCATAATTTTTGATTGCAGCACATTAAGTGTTAGCAGATCACAATATCTGCAAATTTGCGATCAAAAACATGAACACATTTAATAAAGAAGAACGGTTATGTAGTAGAAAATTATTAGATCTGCTATTTAAAGACGGTTCTTCTTTTTTATTATATCCATTTCGCGTTTCCTATCTTTTTGTTGATGCCCCACACAGCTTCCCTGCTCAGGTAGTGATCAATGTTTCCAAAAAGCGTTTCAAAAAAGCGGTGGACAGGAACCTGATCAAGAGAAGAAGCCGTGAGGCTTACCGTTTGCAAAAACAGGCCGAACTCTATCCCGCAATTGCGGAACGGGAGCAGTTGCTTATTTTTTCTTTACAGTTTGTAGGAAAGAAGATCTACGAATTCTCTTTTATGGAGAAGAAGATGGATGGCGCTTTAAAACGGCTGGTTAACAACATCAAAAATGATCAGGGCAGTTAAACAGGTCATCGGTTGGTTCTTCCTGCTGCTGATTAGGGCTTATCAGTTGCTTTTGTCGCCATTATTGGGGGCGCAATGCCGTTTTACCCCTACCTGTTCTCAGTATGGAGTAGAAGCGATAAAAAAGTATGGGCCTTTTAAAGGAGGATGGTTAACTTTGAAACGGATTGGACGTTGTCACCCCTGGGGTAAACATGGGCACGATCCTGTTCCTTAAGCCTGAGTATTTAATTTTATCTGATGACCACTATACTTCAAATCGAAACTGCTACACAAGTTTGTTCTGCCGCCATCTCTCAGAATGGGAAAACCATTGCGCTGAAAGAAGAAATGGCGAGCAATATTCATGCAGGTAGCCTGACTTTATTCATCAAATCTGTAATGGATACTGCGGGATTAAAGTATGAAGAGCTGGATGCGATTGCAGTGAGTAAAGGTCCTGGTTCTTATACCGGGTTGCGAATTGGTGTTTCTACGGCTAAAGGGCTTTGTTTTGCTTTGGATAAACCATTGATTGCAACCGATACGCTGCAGATGATGGCGGAAGGTTTTGCAACACAGCATCCGGAAAATAAAGGATTAATCTGTTCAATGATCGATGCCAGAAGAATGGAAGTTTTTACGGCAGTATTTGATCAGCAACTGCAACATATCTCTCCTGTGGAGGCGAAAATCATAGATGAGCAAAGCTTTGAAGACTTGTTGAAGGATCAGGTCATCACTTTTATAGGAGACGGTGCTGCAAAATGTGCCCAAGCGCTAAGTCATGAACATGCCCGTTTTTCCGAGCTGAATTTTAATTCTGCTTCCAATATGAGCCGCCTGGCTATGGAAGCTTTTGAAGCTGCAAAATTTGAAGATGTAGCGTATTTTGAACCTTTTTATTTAAAGGATTTCGTTTTAACAACCCCTAAGAAAAAGTAATATTTTCCTGATTAAGTCGGGTTTCCCTGAGTAGACTATCACCTTTTTCCTGGTGTTATAATGGTGTTATTGTGTGTTCTGAAGGATGCGGAGCAGATTTGTATAGGCATTGCTGTTGCTGAGGGGGTGACGACGGGTTGCCGAGGGGTTGGCAACGGTTGATAAGGCCTTTGACGCCGCCAACCCTTCGGCAACCCCTAATACAGCCCTAATCAGGACATAACACTATACAAATCTATAAAGAATTTAACGGATGCTGATTTACCAGAGATTTTCCAGTCAATTTGGTGGCAAATTCCGGTAATCTCCGGTAAAATCCGGCAATTATGCCTTGTGAATTAGCAAGTTAAGGTTGTTGTTGTTATATTAGTTTATAAAATTTTAATTATATAAACTATAAAGATATGGCAACATCAAGAAACAGGCTTCCGAGTGGAAAGCTGGGAAATACCGTCTCCTATGAGCTGAACGGTAAAATGGTCACACGTGGCATAGGGGAAAACAACAAGAAGCGGAGTAAATCGCAATTGACGGTGATGCAGAAGACAAAGGTTACCTCTAAATTTCTAAATCCAGTGATGGCTTTCATCAGGGTTGGATTCGAAATTGAGGCCAAACTGACTAAAGCACATCCACAAAACCCTGCGTTCGTGTACAATTGGAGGAATGCCACAAAGGGAAATTATCCGAAGATCAAAATTGATTTCGAAAAGGCTTTATTAACTAAGGGAGATCTGCCGATGTCCTTAGGAGCTAAGATAAAGCTGGTTGATACAGGGGTGGAATTTAGCTGGAATGGGGAGGCTGATCCGGAAGGAAGTCATTGGTCGGATCAGGTGATGATGTTGGCTTACTTCCCTGAGCTGAATATGGCTAAATTCGTTACAGCCGGCGCCGCAAGGTCTATTGGTAAAGATCTGCTCCCTTTATTCATCGAAAACAAAAAATCATTAATGGAACTCTATATCTCATTTATCTCAAGTGATAGAAAGCGTATTTCAAATAGTGTATACGTTGGGAAGCTATTTTGGTAATTGCGGTTAATTTGAAAAATTAAAATATGGGCACTTATAAACCAGGGATATTTGGTCCCTTCAACGGCACTGTCGGACATGTCGTTGCAACGAAATGGAAGGGAAAAGACGTTGTTAAAAACTCCCCCGAAAAAACGAATAAACAAGCAAGCCTGAGTCAGGTGGATCAACGAAGCCGCTTCAAGCTGGTTAATGATTTTCTGGGCGATTGTTCTGGTTTTATAGCCGTAGGTTACCGGGCTGTAGGAAAGAAGCGGATTCCAATAAATGTGGCACTAGCTTATCATTTAGAAAACGCAGTAACAGGCGTTTATCCGAAATATGAGCTGGATTATGCTAAAGTGAAGCTAAGCTTGCATAAAGCAATAGATCCGGTTGTAAAACCAGAATTTTTACTGGAAAAAGATGGGGTATTGAAAGTGAGCTGGCAAATGCCCAGAATGAGGAGTGTTACGACGAAATCAGACGATCTGGCTTACATTATATGCTATAATCCGATGAAGAGGAAATTCCTGGAATTCCTGGAAACAAGAAGAAGTGACTTGTCAGCAACGTTAGCCATGCCCGAATTTTACAAGGGAGATGCGTTGCTTTGCTGGATATTTTTTGTTTCGGCAGATGGAAAGTTTACTTCTGATACGCAGTATTTAGGATCCGTCATTTAGGAATTGTTTTAGTAGAATTTCTGCTTTTCGTGTTCAATTTTACGAAACGTTTCAGTGGTGCAATAGATTGAAGGAAAGGCCGTAATCATCAGTATTTCCTTCAATCCGTTGATGGCAATGCGTATGATGATTTTCTATAAGTTGCCTTGTTAATCATTTAAAATAGGAATATTGTTTTTTGCCACTCAACTACTTATCTTTAATGAGTGTTTTTATATGAAAATTAAATTACTATTAGTTGGTTGATAAATTATTCCAAATTGAGTTATTTAATTAAATACCTAATAATAGGTACTATGTGTATAGGAAGCGCTTCATATGCGCAAACAATTGAGTTATGTAGTAGAGGGCTGAGTCTATTTCCTTTGGGAAGCAAACTGAATGATACAAATAAATTGGACTTGCAAGATATTGACACCTCGAATTTAGAAGGAATGCTGGAATACTCATTAGCATCAGCGGGTACCGACAAAGAAGATAGCTACACGTTTAAGAAATTAATAGCTGGAAGATATATAGTAAGAGAGATGGAATCCACGTCATGTGATATATATATAGGCTTTACAAAAGAATATGAAATTCGACAAATAGTCATAAAACTCCGTGACTTTGATTTTTCTCATATCAAAGATATAATTAATCGTATTTATGGAACTCCCGAAGTCGAAGGAACTAGCGAGATAAACGGCGCTTTTTCTCATCAAACATGCGTTTGGTCTGGCGCCGATTTTGACGTCATTTTTTCCGGCTTAGGGGGAGATATTGGATTTTACTATCGAAGATCTGCGGAAGACATGGAACGCAAGTTAAACCGCCTGATAAAAGGTTTACATTAGCTTTGGTTTTTACAACTGATCCCGTAACGTTAGTTTCTTCATTGTGGTGTCAAGTCAGATGTTGGTTTGGGAAATATAACTGGTTTACAAAATTTTAGAATAAATAAGATGTTTAGCTTTTTTAAAAGAACAAAAATTGAGCCTTGGGAGATAGACTTTTTGAAGGCAGTGTTTTTGAAATTATCAAGTGAACGTAGCAATAAATTATATCGCCAGGTCGAGTCAGGCCTGTTAAAAGGTGTAATGGTAGGAATGGGAGATATTCCTAATTATGTTGGATTTACTTATAATTCCTCTTTTTATAACAAGTTTTATGAACCTATTGATGAAAATTATAAACTTTCGAATATTTCTGTTAGGAACGGTTATTCAGGGGAATTATTGTCGGTATCAGTGTATGTTGCTTTTGGAATGATAAATGGTTATTCTGTTGACAGTGAGGTTTCAAAGTATAAAATTGACAATTTGGGGATAGATACCAATTCTATTAAAAAGATTTTTATTGGGGCGGGTGGTAATTCGAAAATTACTTCATACTTAACGGAGAAAGAGCGAAAATTTATAAATGACGGTGATATTTATGCCACTGCTATAGAGAATAAAGATTATTACCATTTGAAAGAGTTGGAAGATGGAGATTTTATAGGTATTGACGAAAACAATATTGTTTATAGAATAACACACGATCCATTGGAAATCTTGCCAATCGATCGAAACAAGTTAGTAGAAATAATAGCTAACGAAGGCCGTTAAGAAATGTAGCATTCCGAACAGTATTAAGAATAAATAGGGAATCAATACGCCCAAACAAGTCATAGTGGGGGCAACTGGAATGGACTGTTTAAAATTATGCGACTGTTGGAAAATAGCATTCCACATCTACATTGATTTGAACCCATGTCTGCTTTTGGGAAAAGAATTTGTGTTTAGCTTTAAAAAAAAATAATTTTTAAGATGAAAGCAATTAAAAGTATAGAAAAAATAAAAGATATCTATAGCGCTTGGAAGCCTTCAGATATGGCGTTTATAAAAGCTGTTGAATGGTCAATCAATAATTTGGTGATCATCTTTTATTGTCAAGTAAGAAATTGTGTTGTCGAATGGCCAGATATGTCGAAAGATTTTTTTGAGATATCAATAACATTTAAAAATGTGGCTAATTTGAAACTTGATATTAATGGCATAGGTTTGCATCAAATTTCGGGATTCGATATTTTGGATATTTCTGATGACGGTTTAGAGAGATTCAATTTTCAAATTGAAGATTATGAAAATGATAGTGTTAATTTCATATGTCAAGAAATTGAGGTAAATGAAGTCTCCAATTCTCTCAAAATAAAAGTGGGTTAGGATGATAAAAGCCCAATCCAAATGAGTGAATAGCGTAATTAAATAATAGTATTAGGAAAATTTAAAGAATTTTATAGATTCTAGTTGCAGAAGAGCTTTTCAAAGGTTGGAAATCCATTTAAATAAATGAAATGAATGAATTATTAAATAGAACATTTAAGACTTGGGCTTATACAGTGAGTCATAGTTTTTTGATCTTGAGAAGCCCATTGAAATATCCAGATCGAGTGATATTCAGCGAATCTGAAAAATTTAATATTGATATAGAATTTTCTGCGGTTGCTTATTTGGATATTCCATCCATTTTACCAGGAGTTATTATTCATCAAATTGAAAATTCTATTCCGAAAAAATTACGGCACTATAGAAATAAACTAGGCTATAAAATATTTGAAATCACATCTGAAAATAATCAATATTATATTGTGGCTGGGAGCTATAGAGTTGGAAAGTCGAGATGGCTATCAGAAGATCGGATTCAGAATATGAATTTGGAATATGATGAGATCATAGCAACCTCACAGAATGTAGATTAGTGACATTATGGAGATATGCTTTGAGATTTTAATACCAGAAGAAGTGGGTTGTAATTTTTGAGCCCGATTGTGATCGTATAGATGAAGTTATTGATTTTGCTTTTCGAAAAATTGTTAAATCTTTAAACGTGGAAGCAGAAATAGAGGTAGAAGGGTTTGTGATGTGGTTTAATAGAGATGGTAAGTGATCTGGTCAATGAATTTGAGCAATTGAGAAGAGATTTAAAGCGTATATTCGTCTTCCCCTGGAAGAAGAAAAGTAATACTTCGTTAAATAAGAAAAAATGTCAGTATTGTCTTTTACGTTTTTCAAAATGCTCGAAGGAATTAGGATCAATAATACCCTTAGAGTGTCGATTTGGCCGGAGACGAATGAAAGCTACCTAATGCCCTCCCGATTTATAGAAGTACGAGAAAATAATGATTTTTTTATTGTAAAAATTGAAATACTAGATCCAGATAAATTTATTGGGGCTAGACATCTTGAGGAAAAATTCTTTTTCGGTCATCCAGGAAAAATTATTGGATACGGATTTTTAAATGAGATAGTGGAAAATGATAGCCGAAAAATAATTTAAATTCGGTCTGATCCTGAAAAGACTATGGGATTAATAACGTCGCTATCTTTTCTTAGAGAAAATACTGAAAAACTTTTTGAACAGGCTGGTTGGTTCATCTCCCAGACCTGGCATAGTACTGCTGTTTAGTGGATGTTCCACGAAGTTTCCTACCTTTATTGCCAGTCCGAAGTAAACGGCTGCGCCATTATAACCTTTTCCTGTTGTGGCATCTTTATTAAAATACCCTTGAGCCTGACTTACAGTTTTGAACAAGTCATCGGAGCCAAGGAATACTTCAAAATTAGGCGTTTGGTACATTCCCTGGAGCCCCATGAAGAATAGATTATTGAAATTATAAGTAGGAACAGCGGTTACAGAAAAGTTTTCATATTTGAATTTGTTGACGAATGCTGCATCTCCGCCCTGATAAAAAAGGTTCTTGGATACAATTATTCCAGGGGTATAGAAACCAAAGCTTTTGGAGAGCATAAAATCAGCTTTTGCATTGGTTAAGGAATAAAAACTATTGGTGTCTGGTGTAAGTGTGATGGCATCAGCAATGCGATTTTTCATCTCCTTATTGGTCTCTGAACCTGTAAGTGGAATTAATGCATTGATGTCCTTTGAATAAGATTTGCTGTTCCAGCGTATGAAACCAAGATCTTTTAAATTGGCCATGATAAATACCCCACTTTTAGCATTGTAGGAAGTTCCGAGACTGATTGAAGCACCTGGATTTCTAAAGCTGGGCATAAAAGTGTTGTAGGAGATTTCCTTTCCTTTGGTAAAAGTACCCCGATAACTTCCATTGAACGCAATATTCGTTACACCGGCTATATCCTTTAGTTCCGAGTCTGTGATGTCCAGTTTGTTGTATGTGGTTCCACTTAAAATACTGAGCTTGACACCAAAAGCTAATTTCTTCGTGTAATTTTCCCGGTAACTGACGCTGAACTGATGATAGGATTGGACATAACCATCATTGTCAAATGCACTTGAGGCCGGTGGTTGTGCGATCAGGCTCCTGTAATTATTGAGTAAATCCAGGGTTTCATTCGTATAATTCAGGTGAGCGTCCGTCCGGAGTTGCCAGGAGAAGCCGAGTTCTTTCTGGTATTTGTAAGAATTGAAAATCTTTAGATTGAACAAATAGACATTTGTATTTTGGGCAACGGTATTGTTTCCTTTTTGGCCCATAGGTAAAAGGCTATTGTCGGTTTTGTTCTCATTTATTGCCTTTCTGATGAAATCGGAATTGCCCTTACTCGCGGCATTTACCCCAAAATAAGGGAGGAGGAAGTTAGAAGCGAATTTTCTGGAAGAATCCAGTGTAAAGGTCTTTTGGGCAGGGTTTTCGAACCCGTCAAAAAGCGTTTTTGTATTAAATAATCCATACTGCTGTGCTTTTAAGCAATGAGCGGACAGGAGTGAGATGCAGATAATTATTCCCCTTTTTAACATGTTTTAAAATATTGCTTAACAAACTTGATGATTATTAATGATTTATGGTGAAGATTCTAAAATTCTTTTTCAATAACCAATGGCTTGCTCAACAGAATATTGCTTTGGAAAGTTCCATTGTCTCCACTTAACTGGTAAACGAAAGCTTCATATTCTTTTAGTCCTTTTTCTGATTGAAGGTGTTTCAGGTAAGGAAGGTAAATATTTTTAGTCAGAAGATCGGCAGAATTCCGATGGTCCACGTAGAAATTGAGGTTTGAATTGTTGGGCAGTTGATTGTTTACGTTGGTATAAGCGTGGGTATTGACCAATAATTTATTACTCCTGTAATCATCTAGAAAGGTCTGTATAGGAGCGGCGTAGTTAGAAAAAACCAGATAATTATCTATAATGACATAATAGGGTTTCTTATAAGCCTTAAATGGCATCCCAAAATACGTGTATAAAAGATCAGCTTCTTTAAATTGCTTGATCTCGTCCGAATAGTTGTCACTTAAATCAAGTAGCAACTGATTGAGCTTGTCGCCATTTGTAAGGTCTATTGCCGCCAGTTTTTCGCGGCTGCCCAATTGAAAATTTAAGAATTGGTTTTTGAAATACTTTGGAAAAAGTGCTTCCAGATTTAAATGGTATTTCAGGTTGATGTCTTCAATGAGTTTTGCCCTTTTTTTGTCTTCCTTACGGTAGGCAAACCAGGGTTCCAGTTTTTTTCTCCAGTTGGCATAGCTATCTACCGCATAGATGCTGTAGTTGGCCGTTTGTTCCGGAAGGATGGTGTTGATGGTAATCTTCTGTGGAGGAGTTTCTGAGAACAGCTGGTAATAGCTATGTGGATCGTTTAAATGCGTTGTGCCTGTAAATAAAACCCTTTCCTTACTGAAATTATAGCTGAATGATGCAAATGCGTCCTGATGGTCAAGAACAGCGGCTTCTCCAGTTAGTTTTCCGGGTACTACAGCTTTTAGTATTGCCGGAATGCGGTTAAAGTTCAGGTAAAGCTGGGCGAGGCTATTTTTGGAAAACCTGCTGCCCGACTTAATATAGGCCACAAAATTGTCGTCTTTTTTATCAAAGGTTTTCGATAGTATTTCTTTGACCGGCTGCGGAGTATTGGAAAGCAGGATTAAATGGTCTTTAACTCCTAAATAAAAGATGCTGCTGTCCGGTAAGGTGATTTTAGTCGTATTGCCGGTACTGTCGAGCAGAATGTTTCCGGATTTCATGGATTGGAATAATTGTCTTTTGCTAACTTCCGTTCCACTTTGCGTACTCAAGAGGTAATTGATCTCTTTTCCTGTTCCGGCCAGGAAACTAAGGTATACCGTTTGTTTATGGATGAGCTTGTTGATGCCTGGAGAGGATAGGAGAAAGGTTTTTAACGATTGCATCTGTTTCGCTTTATCTTCTCCAATGATTTCCTCAAAGTTGTTTTGTCCTTTGAAAATATCAAGAATACTTTTGTCATTCTCAAAAGAAAACACAAAGCCCGATTGGTTTACAGCAGCGTACAGACTGAGGTCGGAGGGGGCATGTTGCTTGTTCAGTTTTGAGAAATATAAATAAGCCATGGTAACAATGGCTGTCAGGAGTACGATGATGCTAACGAGGATCTTTTTCAAATCAGATATTTTTTTTGCCGTTGTGAAACTTAGCCAATCCTAAATTTGCAAGCGATAAGCCAGCGCAGGTTTTATTGTTGCTCCTACAAATTTAATTTAATAAGTTGGGATTACTAAGAAAATGCAACCAAGTTTCTTAAATTTGGAGGATTAAAAAAGCCGATTTTATGATGAACAGACGTATTATTTTAACCGCATCTCTATTTGGACTGACCGCTGTTGTATTGGGTGCCTTTGGTGCCCATGGTTTAAAGAGCCAGGTCAGCCCGGAAGCTTTAGTTATCTGGAGCAAAGGAGTGGAATACCAGTTTTACCATACTTTCGCTTTATTGTTCCTTTCGCAGCTCAGTCTGAATCAGCCGAAACTGATTAAGCTGGCATATGTTTTTTTTACTTTTGGAATTATCCTGTTTTCAGGATCCCTTTATCTGCTGGCAACAAGAGAGATTACCCAGATTGGTTTTACGCGCTTTATCGGCCCTGTAACCCCGATAGGTGGATTGTTGTTCATCCTCGGATGGCTGAGTTTATTTCTTGCAGCTTCAAAAAATAAGTAATGATGGCTGCTGATCAATTGGAATTTGAAGAAAGGGAGACCCTCTTCATAGAAGTCATCCTGCCTTTATCCCTGGCTAAAAATTATACCTACAGGGTTCCCTTCGACCTTAACGCGCAGGTCGCTGTTGGAAAACGCGTGGTGGTTCAGTTCGGAAAAAATAAGATTTATACTGCCTTAATCAAGAGCATTGGAAAAAATGCCCCTGAGGTTTATCAGGCAAAATATATTATTGATGTTGTTGATGATCATCCGGTCATTACTACGACCCAACTGGAGTTCTGGGACTGGATGTCGGACTATTACCTTTGTAACGAAGGTGAAGTGATGTCTGCAGCATTGCCGGCTGGCTTAAAGCTGGCGAGTGAGACGATTATCGTGCTCAAAGAAGAATTTCCTCAGGATGGGGAAGTCTTAACTGCAAAACAGGAAATACTGATCAATGCCTTAAAGATCCATAACCGCCTGACGATAGATCAGGTGTCGGCGCTCTTAGGTCAGAAAACCGTGTATCCAATCATCAATACCTTACTGGATAAGGAAATGGTTTATATCGCTGAAGAAGTGGTGGAAAAATATAAACCAATGCTGAAGTCATTTGTCAGCCTTCATTCTTTTTACCATGAAGAAGAAAATCTGAGACAACTATTTTCTGTGTTGGAACGGCAGCCTAAACAAATGAATGTTCTGCTTGCATTTTTAAAGCTTTCTAAGCAACAAAGTCTGATTCCTAAGCAACAACTTCTGGAGGAGAGTGATTGTGGTGAGAGTACGCTTAAAACGCTGCTGAACAAAGAGGTTTTTGTGATAGAGAAGAAGCCTGTGAGCAGGTTGAAAGAACAGGACGATGATTTCGTGATGAACTTTGAATTGAGTGAGACACAGGGACAGGCGCTGACACAAATTGAAAACGAATTTGATCAAAAAGATGTGGTTTTACTACATGGGGTAACGGCCTCAGGTAAAACGCAGGTTTATATTAAACTCATTGAAAAGGCCATTGAAAAAGGAGGACAAGTTCTTTTCTTATTGCCGGAGATTGCCTTAACCACCCAGATTGTAGAACGTATTCAACGTTATTTCGGCGATGCGATTGGGGTGTATCATTCCAAATTCAATAACAATGAACGGGTAGAGATCTGGAATAAGGTCCTGAATGGGAAATACAGAGTCGTTCTGGGTGCCCGTTCTGCGGTATTCCTGCCTTTTCAGGATTTAAAACTGATTGTGGTGGATGAAGAGCATGAATCCTCCTATAAACAGCAGGAACCTGCACCACGTTATCAGGCAAGGGATGCCGCGGTATATCTGGCCTGGCTGCATAAAGCAAAAGTTGTTTTGGGCTCTGCAACACCTTCAATTGAAAGTTATTTCAATGCCCTGCATCAGAAATACGGATTGGTAACAATGAGCGAGCGGTTTGGAGGGGTGGAACTGCCGGTTCAGGAAGTCATCAGCATTGCGGAAGAAACCAAAAAGAAGAAAATGGTTTCCTATTTTTCCAATATCCTGGTTGACGAGATTGAGGCTACACTGAAGCTCAATGAACAGGTCATCCTGTTTCAAAACAGGAGGGGCTATGCAACGATTCTCATCTGTGCGACCTGCGGTTATGCGCCTAAATGTGTGAATTGTGATGTGAGTCTTACTTATCATAAAACGAGCGGAAAGCTGCATTGTCATTATTGTGGTTACCATCAGAGCAGCATCAATGTTTGTCCTGCCTGCGGTTCGGTACACATTGAGCAGAAAGGCTTCGGAACGGAAAGGGTTGAAGAAGAGTTAAGCCTGATCTTTCCGGAAGCTAAAATTGCCCGTTTGGATGTAGATAGCACGAGGACAAGGAACGGATTGCAACAAATCATTTCCGATTTTCAGGAGAAAAAAACAGACATTCTGATTGGTACTCAAATGGTGGCGAAAGGATTGGATTTTGATAACGTGACGCTCATCGGAGTGATTAATGCGGATACGCTGTTGAATTATCCGGACTTCCGGGCCTTTGAAAGAAGTTACCAGTTGCTGGCGCAGGTGGCCGGTAGGGCAGGAAGAAGGGATAAGCAGGGAAAAGTAGTCATTCAGGCTTATGACGACAAGCACCGGATCATTGCGCAGGTGATTGAAAATAAGTACCAGGAGATGTATACGGACGAAATCAGGGAGCGAAGGGAGTTTCATTATCCGCCTTTTACCCGTATGATTTTTGTCAACATTAAACATAAAGACATGAACCTGTTAAATGTTGCCGCCCAACAATTTGCAACTGCTTTACGGGTGCAATTGGGGAACCGGGTTCTCGGGCCGGAACAACCTATGGTGGGCAGGATCAGGAATTATTACATCAAACAGATCATCATCAAAAGCGATAAAAACACGGCGATTACGAAAGTGAAATCGGTATTGAAGGAGGTTATTTTACAATTCCAGTCGCAAAAAGACTATAGAAGTGCCATTGTTCAGGTAGATGTCGATCCATACTAGTTTTATAGCGATTGATACTGTGAGGATTAGAATTTTGCCATCGAATATAGTTCAGGATTAGATTTCAAAAGCCTATTTTTGATGTAATGGCGTATAAGTTTGTAGATAATTACAGGGAGCGGGGAGCAAGAAAGAAATTGGTTGCTCATCTCGAAGGCAGGGGCATCACAGATAAAAATGTGTTGAATGCAATCGGGAAGGTGCCGCGTCATTTTTTCTTTGATGAAACTTTCTGGAATCAGGCTTATAAAGATATCGCTTTCCCGATCGGGGATGGACAAACCATTTCTCAGCCTTATACTGTTGCTTACCAAAGCGAATTGCTCCACATCAAAAAAGGAGATAAAGTATTAGAAATCGGTACAGGATCGGGATATCAAACCTGCATTTTAATGGAGTTGGGTGCCAATGTATACACCATAGAACGTCAGGAAAGCATTTACAGACATACCATCCGTGTTTTGCCGGGAATGGGGTACAATGCTAACTTTTTCTTTGGAGATGGTTCTAAAGGCATTGCAGAATACGCTCCTTATCATAAGATTATCGTTACTGCCGGTGCGCCTTTCGTTCCGGAGATTCTGCTCAAACAATTGAAAATAGGCGGCATTCTTGTCATCCCTGTCGGAGATGAGCATACTCAGAAAATGGTGACGGTCATCAGGGTAAGTGAAACGGATTATGAACGTATAGAGCTCGATACCTTCCGCTTTGTTCCTTTAGTAGGGGACCAGGCCTGGTAAGTTAAAACTTCATTGCCCGATCCATTTCTCTTTTGGATTCTCTGTCTTTTATGCTGTCCCTTTTGTCGAATTCCTTTTTACCCTGTGCCAAAGCAATCTGGATTTTTGCAAAACCTCTATCGTTGGTATAGATCCTTAAAGGAACAATGGTATATCCCTTTTCTTCACTTTTCGCTTTCAGTTTCTTCAGTTCTTTTTTATGGAGCAGCAAGATGCGATCGCGCTTAATGTCGTGATGGTGGAAAGAGCTGTGGCTATATTCGGAAATGTGTAAATTTCTGACATAAAGAACCTCACCTATGAACATGCAAAAGGCATCGGACATATTTGCTTTTCCTTGTCTGATGGCTTTAATCTCCGTACCCAAGAGGGCTAGTCCGGCATTAAATTCCTCAACAATATGGTAATCAAAGTAGGCTCTTTTATTTTTAATCTGGATATCGTTCTTCATCTGTAATTTGTTGTTTCGGCTTTGAAGATGGGTTCAAAGCAATTATCAAACCTGAACTTAGTTCAGGTTTGATAAGAATAGCGCTAATATCCGAAAGAAATAGGGATTTCTGAATTTTATCGGACAATTAATACCGGAATAGTTACTTTATGTCTCACAGAATTGACAGTTGTTCCTAAAATCAGGTCTTTTAAACCCTGATGCCCATGGGCACCCATCACGAGTAATTCCAGGTTATTCTGCTTGCTGATCTCTACAATTGCAGTTACTGTCCCGCCATAACCGATATGTGCTGTAGCATGATAGCCAAGTTCTTTCAGATTTGTCCGGTATTTCTCCAGATTCTCGGCATCGCTTTGTGTTTCATAATCAAGGACTGATTTTCCATGATACCTGGCTGCGGCAGTTTCTACAACGTGAATCAGGTAGTAATTGGCGTGTTTACCTCCCTGAAGAAGGGCATGCCGGATGGTATTTCTGTCGTTTTTAGAGAAATCAACGGTAATCCCGATTCTGGTATAACTAATTTTTTCTACGGTTCCGATATCCAGTGCAACTCCGTGTGGGACATTGTCGTGTTCCTCTTTTTTAGAACTCAGGAGCGGATAAATGAATACATAAAGCAAGAGTAAACCGACGAGAATCGCCACTGGGATGACAATTACATATAAATACCAGCCTCCTGAACTGGACCAGTTGCTGATTTCTTCAATCACCAGTTTGACATTCAATGCAACGATGAGCAAAGAGCTAATCCAGGCCAATATTTTTACCCATGGCTTGATCGCAAAACCCTTCATGGTTTTCTTGTCCGAGGTAAAATGAATCAATGGGATCACTGCAAACCCTAATTGTAAACTCAATACCACCTGACTCAGGATTAACAAGCCTCCCAAGGCACTGTCGCCAAACCAAAGAATGGTAAAAAACGCTGGGATAATGGCCAGTAAACGGGTAATTAAACGGCGTAACCAGGGTTGAATTCTCAATTTCAAATGGCCTTCCATAACGATCTGCCCGGCCAGTGTTCCGGTTACCGTAGAGCTCTGTCCGGCGGCAATTAAGGCGATGGCAAAGAGGGCGGGGGCTACATTACCGAAGATATTTTGCAGTAATTTATGGGCATCCTGAATTTCTGCAACTTCATGTAATCCATTTTTATAAAATGCAGCTGCAGCAAGAATTAAGATCGCTGCATTGACAAAAAAGGCAAGGTTCAGAGCAACAGCAGTATCAATAAAGTTAAACTTAATGGCTTCTTTGATCCCCTTCTGGTCCCGTTCAAATTTTCTGGTTTGTACCAGTGAAGAATGAAGGTATAAGTTATGTGGCATCACTGTGGCACCGATGATCCCGATGGCAATGTATAATGCATCTCCAGATAACATAGAGGGTTCAAAACCTTTCACAATTTCTTTTA
The DNA here is from genome assembly GCF_900103665.1 of Pedobacter steynii. Classification (GTDB taxonomy): domain Bacteria; phylum Bacteroidota; class Bacteroidia; order Sphingobacteriales; family Sphingobacteriaceae; genus Pedobacter; species Pedobacter steynii. Next base: position 118,982 of record NZ_FNGY01000003.1, on the reverse strand, counting down.
AGGAAGGTTCTACAATGAACATCTCCACCAAAAAGGATAGCCCCACAATAAAGACCATGGAGACAATGAACGCTTCCATTTTGCGCATTCCTTTGTTGAGCAGAAAGAGTAATAAAACGGTATCAAAAATGGTCACACTTATCCCCCAGATCAAGGGAAGGTCGAATAAGAGCTGTAAACCAATGGCCATCCCGATGATCTCAGCAAGGTCGCAGGCAATGATGGCGGTTTGGGCCAGTCCAAACAGAGGAATATTGATCCATTTGGGATAAGCATTTCTCGAAGCCTGTGCCAGGTCGAGTCCGCGGACAATACCTAACCTTGCGCTCAAAGATTGTAGCAACAAGGCAATGAGGTTAGACATTAATAAGATCCAGATCAGCTGATAACCAAATTTACTTCCTCCTGCAATATCGGTTGCCCAGTTTCCAGGATCCATATAACCCACACTAACCAGGTATGCAGGCCCGATAAAAGATAAGATACGGCGCCATCCGGTCCGCTTGCTGGTGTCTACAGTTTGATTTACTTCGCTTAGTGATTCGGAATGCTTCATATTAAATCCTGATGAGTATGTGTTTGGCTACTTCTCTGGTAACGCTGATTTTTTTGTCTTCGACGATGATTTCTACAGAACCGTCAAAATCTGTGATGGTGGTTAATGTTAATGTTTTCCCAAGGGTGAGCCCTAGTTTTTCAAGATGCTTTAAAAATGCGGAGGAGTGTTCACTGACCCCCATGATGAGTCCCTTTTCTCCGGTTTTAAGTTTGCTCAGCTTGGTAAATGGAACGGCATCAAATTTCCCATGTTTATCGGGGATTGGATCGCCATGAGGATCATTTTTCGGAAAAGAGAGGAACTCATCTAAACGTTCTACCAGCTCTGCCGAGTTGATGTGCTCGAGTTCTTCTGCAATGTCATGGACTTCATCCCATTTAAAATTTAGTTTTTCTACAAGAAAGACTTCCCAAAGCCGGTGTTTCCGGACAATATTAATAGCAGCTTGTCTTCCGGTCTGTGTTAAATGCACACCCTGATACTTTTTGTAATCTACCAGCTGTTTATCGGCCAGTTTTTTAATCATGTCTGTTACTGAAGCAGCTTTGGTCTGCATTTTCTCGGCGATAGCATTGGTTTGTACCGCCTGGTCATTGTTGACCGATAAATGGTAGATGATCTTCAGGTAGTTCTCTTCAGTGAATGATTGCATTTTTGTGTATCTAACTATATATTTAGACAAATCTAAAAAAATAAAGAGAAATAAACTATAAATTTTTACACGATTAATAGAATAAAATTTGGTGAATTACGCATTGATAGCCTACCTTTGACCATATTTTAAAACACAGATGGCAGCAGAATTAGATAAAACAGACTTTAAAATACTTAAATTACTACAGGAGAACGGTCGGATTACCAACTTACTCCTTTCTCAGGAGATTGGACTCTCTCCTGCACCGACTTTAGAGCGCGTCCGTAAACTGGAGATGTCTGGCTTTATAAAGAGTTACCATGCTTTGGTTGATGAAGAGAAACTGGGCTTAGGAATCAAAACTTTCATCCAGGTTCAACTGGACTTTCATAAAAACAATACCATTCAGATCTTTTTGGATGAGGTAAATCAGATTAAAGAGATTACAGAATGCCACCATGTAACCGGACAGGCAGATTTTCTGTTAAAGGTATATGTAAATGACATCAAAGCTTATGAGCGTTTGATCATGGATAAAATCAGTAAGATTTCTGTAGTGAAGACTTTTCAGACGATGATGATCATGTCTACGACCAAAAAAGAACCGATCGTTCCTTTGGAGTATTAAGCTTATTTTCGGACGACAGGGGATTTCCTTGTTTGAACATAAAGGAGGTGCTTTTTAGACACCTCCTTCCTACCTGATTTTGAGTCCCCGGCAAAGTACTTTCATGTTCAGTCGTTGATTCAACTCTGTTTCAATATTTTCTTTAGCTCAAATTTCTACCAAAGGCTAAATCAACCTTGCCTATCGTTTTTCTGATATTGCTGAAGAAGTTCATCGTTTGCATTCAAACACCGTATGTCACTACTTTTATCTATAGGTTTACCTCAACATATTCAAATGATGGCCCTATGGTGTATCCTTTTTTGCCAGGAAAATTCATAGAACCGAGCTTTTCTGCCAATAATTTTAAATCATACATGATTCCGATCGTGTGGGGGAGGAAGTCCGGTTCACCGTTGAAAGTCCTGTTTAGGCCGTTTAAAAGTGTAGCGTAGCTGAAATTAAATTGATTGATCAGTCTGTAACCTTCATGTTCAGGTGGGATCATATCTGATTTGGTGTTTGGAAAAAAGTTGAAGACCTCATCAGCATCGAAAGGTATTGGTTCCTGCGAAAAAGAATAGCCCAACGGGGAATCTGAATCGGCTACTATTTTTCGCCCTTTATAAAGTTCTTCAAATTTATAATAATGCGCTATTTCATCTAAATCGAAAGCGGGAGACTTGTCAGTACCTTCTCCTTGTTCTACAATAATATCGATCGCTTTCTGAGCGTCCTGCGTATTGGTGATGGGGAATAACTGATCTGCTTTGAAAAAAGCAGACACCACCTGTTTCTTCGGGTCTCCAGGCATGGTGCTAATAGCCAGTTCCGCGATTTTGGCTTGAATCTCCTTATAAAATTCTCCAATGGTGTGGTAGTCAACTTTGGCTGCCTTAAATGATTTCATCTCAGGAATCACCAAAGGGATTTCCGGTTCCTCGATTTCCATGAAGACATTTTTGACCTGGTCTGTGCTATATTTTGTGAGCCCGACAACGAGCTGATCTCCGATTCCCATAGGAAGTGGACCGGGATACTGCGGAATGAAGTTTTTGTTGTTTAAAACAGGGGATCCACCTAAAGCGTTCAGAATATTGGCAACTATGGTCAGGTGCAGCATTTCTTCAATGACAATCGAGTGAATCACTTCCCGGATATAAAGATTCTTGCCAGGTTTTAGCGAAAACATAGCGGTCAGGTATGGGGGAATAGTGGAATGCTCCAGCATCAAAGCCGATTGAAGCGGTCCAAAAAGGTCTTCCGGAACAGTGGCTTGCTTCACTTGATTAATGTATTCGGGGCTAATTTTTAGCATGACTTAAAGATTTAAAGGCGTTAAGAAGGTTCAGATGACTTAAGATTAAAAACAGTGATTGCCTGTTTAGGTTCAGCAAGAATAGGCAGGTCCTCCTGGGATAGCGGCTGAAAAGCTTCAAAGGAAAGCGCTGCTGATTTCAGGCTAATCTTCTCTGTTTTTTTGTCATCAAGTATCGGATTGTTAAGCCATTTTACAATTGTTGCAAGTTTATTAGCCGAGAGATCCCTGGTTACCGGCATATAGATCGGATCGTTGATCGCGCGGGTAAATGCAAACAAAATGATCTCCTTTTTTTTGATGACGGCATGAGGATCACCGAGGTCGGCAACATGTTTGCTCATGATTGGATAGAGGTTCGCATATTGTATCATCGTGTCTTTTATATCAGACCAGACCGGATTTTTAGGTATTACATATTCATCGCGCAAGTGGACGAAGACCTGGTCAAGACCGTGTTGGTCGGTCGAGAGTCCTTTAATACCATAGTTAAGGATATAAATTTGGCCATCAAGGTATCCTCTGGGGTTCCCGGGATCTGATCCCTTAAATTGCACGGTCGCTTTTCCGTTTAAATCGGTGACAGAGGTTGCAACATATTTCAGTGCGGAGACCGGCTGGTTGATCCATGGGATTTTAGCCAGCGGAGGTTTGGGGTTTTCGGTACTTCCGCCACCACCTCCCGAACCAGGCTTGTTAGACATTATGGTGATGGTCTGACCAGCTGCCGGCTTTCCCCACTGATAAGTATAGAAGTCGGCAGAAATAGTTTCTCCGGGGTCGAGTCTGATGACATTTTGGTCACACCTAATGTACCATCCTTCCGCCGCTTCCCGGCAAAGCAATATGGTATTCTTGCCAAATCTTGCTAACAAAAGGACTTGTCTTTCTTTTATTAATAATTGTTGAGCCGGGGTTATGCTGATATCCCAGATACCTCCTGTATTGAGTAGCCATTGTGGGTCTGAGGGTACATTCAGCGTGGAGAGCAGCTCATAGGTTGCCGGGTCGAGATTTTGAGTAGTGTCGCTGCTGGAAATTGGTGTACCGGTGCACACTGCCAGGAATAGTTCTTTAAAAGCAGGGTAAGGGCTTCCCAGCGGATCTGCCATGGGAAACGACATTCCCAGGTCTACTCTTATTCTACCCGGTTGTACCAAAAAATTGGTGTCAGTGAAATAGCTTTGGTCAGTGGTCCACAGCCTTCTGGTTGCGGCAAACCTAAGAGGTTCCGTTTTTTTCCATGGGCCTATTGAACCAATAACTTTACCGAGCGAAAACCTGCCGTCCTGGTGTGCATAATAATAAGCAGATACAGAAAATCCGATGCTTAGTTTATTGTCCTGGGTCTCCTTTTTTAGTTCGGTAATCAACGGAATCTGAGTTGCCTTTTCAGCCCAGGTTATATTTTCAATTATGCTGACGTAATGCGCACCAAGACTTTGTCCGTTTCTAACGTAAGCAGTGTCCTGATTGTTTTTGGGGAACTGGCGGGTGCCAAGATCACGGAAACCTGTCGGGTGAAGATCTCCTTCTAACAGGAGGGAGCCGTCGGGAGCGCTTATTCTTATTTTAACTGCCCAAAGTTCAGAAGTCATTTGCATTTGTGGATCCAGGTCTACCATCTTTCCGGGAGCCCTGTCTTTAGCACCGGATAACTCAAAGCCAATCAGTTCTTCAGCACTAGCCGTACTGCCGGGGCTTGATGTAGTCTGACGGATCTTACAGTTAACAAGGTTAAACGTTGCGCCCCCATCAGGGTTCCACCAGCCGTTCTCAATACTGAGAGATTGACCATCGGGACCGTCTATGGTCTCAGGTGCTGCCTGAAAGCGCTTTTCAAAAGTTTTAATGTCGTAGTGTCGGACATCATTATTTACTGTGGATACATCCGACTGAAAGTCGCCGGAAAATGTGATCCCTGGAGAGTTGAGATAAGACATGCGTTAATTGAGTTAGTATTGTTGTAAACAATTTGTTCTTCCAAGTTAATGAGATTTTTTCTTTTTTTTTTATCAGCAATGAATGTGTTTGCAAAAAGGGGTTTTGCTTATAAAAAGGACATACTATCCTGTTGCAGGTTATTTGTGGTTTGGAAGTACGAAATTCGCTAATCATCTCAAATCATGCAGAAAAAGTCCCGGGATTTGTACACGGGGGATGACGTTAACCGACGGATTTTTCGTTTGAGCTTACCTTGGTATATTTTGCATCATATTTAGACAAAATAAGAGCAGATTCACTTTTAATTTTTGATGATATTTATCGGGTCTATGGAGAAAGAGGCTAAATTGGCCTGGCTTATTTTAGAAAAAGACAAGTAAAACATTTTAAATTTTGAATATGAAAAAATATCTGTTGCTTTTATTAACTGGCATTTCATCGACCGGTTTAATGGCGCAAAAAAACATTGATGTTCCTTTCCAATTACAAGGGACGGTTAATTTGCCTGCTTACGATTCGGCCAATCGGGCAATTTATTTTACCTATCACAGAAATGGAAAAGATGTTTTAGATAGCGCGGTAATTAAAGACAATAAATTCAGTTTTAGAAGTACTGCTGATGTAGACATTAAAGCTTTATTACAATTTACTAAGCCAAATACTTCGCCAAATACAGCAGCTGACCCTAATTCGTTAAATTTATATCTCTATAAAGGATTGGTGACCGTTACTGCAAAAGGCTATTTGCGTAAAGCCATCATCAGTGGCTCTGTCGTAAATGATGATTATATGGTGTTTAAAAAGCCATATTTAAAGTTAGATACTTCATTGCGCTTATTAGGTTGGAAAAAAAGGCGGGTAAAAGCCGAAGATACCATTCGAGGGAAAAGTGTGGATGTAGAGATAGATAGTGTGAAGAATTTGAAACTTGCGCAATTGTCGGAATTTTTATCGAAAAATATTACCAAACCTTATGCTGCCGAAGCGCTGCTAATTTATGTAAGTACTGACGGTTCTGCTTTCAATGTCAATAAAGCGCAACAATTTTTTGATCAGCTGCCGGCCAAACAAAAAAATGCTACGCTGGGTAAGGAGATCACAAATGCCTTAACCAGGTTAAAAGAGAAGACGGTAACGGTTAATGTTTTAAAAAATGTTGATTTTTATGATGGTTATGCACAAAAGGTAGCTCAGCCGGTGGCTAAGGGGTTGACACGCATCAGCAATGCAGAGTACTTGTATCAGCTTAGTTCAGCCGAAATAGACAAGATTGGTCAAACATTAAAAATAAAAGTTACCGTAAAATCAGGATGCGATAACTATGATAGAATTGGCCACGTGACTTTGGCACTTATGCCAAAAGGTGAACAATTTAAGTTAGAAAAAGCGGAGCAATTTGAGCTTTTAAGGATCATGACACCATTTATGTATCGTACTCGTCAGCCAGACCATATTCCTTACGAAGCACAGATAGACCAAATGGTTAGTACGATAAAACAAGCTGGAAAGGATGTTTATTTATTGACAGAAGTATTTGGTACAACCGGAGCCGGGCAACGGGAGGTAATCGGTTGCGATGGCTCATTGTTAACTTTTAATGTGTCTGTAGATTTAATCAGCGATAAAACGAAAAACCTGTCTACCCGGAAGGGAATTTCATTATTAAGTTATTATAGTTTAGACGGCAAAGATAAAGCTGCCGGGAAAAACAGCAAACAAGTGAGTTTCGAACTGCCTGACGACACTAAAACAACCGTTCTTTATGTCATTTCTTCAGGACATGGAGCGGCCGAAGGTGGAGAAGAATACAATTGGAGAGAACATATAGTAGATCTGGACGGTAAAGAATATACCAGATTAGAAATGAGCCAGAATTGTGCACCTTTTGAAATGTATAACACGCAACCTAATGGTATTTATTTCGGTGACATTAGTAAAGAACGTCGTTCATGGTGCCCCGGAGGACCGGTACAAACGCGTATGATCAACCTTGGTCCATTAGCAAAAGGAAAACATACCTTAAAAGTATCAATCCCCGATGCCGAATTTGAAAAAACAGATAGTAAGTATTATGTGTCGGCCTATTTGGTAACACAATAAATTGATATCCTGAGAATATAAAGCCCTTTCTGCAGCAGGGAGGGCTTTATCGTTTTTGTGCCGGGCGTGGCAGCCAACTAGTGACTACCTTCCTACCTGATTAGCTGATTTGCCAGTTGATCGGAGCTTTACCTTCCTCAATTAGCTTCGCATTTGTTTTTGAGAAGTGTTTGCTTCCAAAGAAACCGTTGTAAGCTGAGAAAGGAGAGGGGTGAGCGGCAGTAAGAATGGTATGCTTACTGGTATCAATTAGCGCAGCTTTATTTTGTGCATACCTTCCCCAAAGGATGAAAATCAGTCCTTCTCTTTGCGCAGACAATTCACTAATGATCTTATCTGTAAAGGTTTCCCAGCCCTTTCCCTGATGAGAGCCGGCAGTTTGTGCGCGCACGGTCAGGGTTGCGTTCAATAATAACACGCCCTGATCTGCCCATTGGGTAAGATTTCCATGTGCAGGAATCTGGAAACCTGGAATATCTTCCAGTAGTTCCTTATAAATGTTCTTTAAAGAAGGGGGAATGGTCATTCCTTTTTGTACCGAGAAGGATAAGCCATGGGCTTGTCCGACACCATGATAAGGATCCTGCCCCAAAATCACGACTTTTACTTTATCAAAAGGAGTATGGTTCAGTGCATTGAAAATATCTGCACCTTTTGGATAGATGGTATATCCATTTTCTTTTTCTTCCAGTAAGAATGCTTTTAAAGCTTTCATATATGCTTTATCAAACTCACCGTCCAGGGCTTTTACCCAGCTTTTATCTAAATCAACAGGCATAACATTATTTTTTTGCTAAGATACTCAACATATCTTTTTCAAGGGTCTCTCTTGGTGATTCTATGATACGGCCTATTTCTTTTCCCTTTTCTGTGAAGATAAAGGTTGGCACGTGTAAAATATTTAATTGGTCTATCAATCCGTTTTCTGCCTTTTTACTCCGATCTACACAAATGAGTTCCGTTTCGTTTTCAGAGATCTTCAGTGCATCCAGAATCTTGTAAAAGTGAGGAACCTGCAAATGACTGTCACCGCACCAGGTGCCCATCACAATCGTGATTTTCTTTCCTTTTAACAGCGGTTTTAATGCCTTTAATGTGGCGCTGTCGGGTTGATAGTTGGGGTATTCTACATCATACCTGCTCTTCATTTCCGGGATGGTACTTAAACCTTCCCTGGTACAGGTATTGATCAATCCAAGTACATTTCCTGCATCATCCTGGATTTTCTTATTGATTTCTTGTGAGCTGGCATTCATAGCGAATAGTAATAGTATGGCGCTGATCAATTTTTTCATAGTATAACGGCTTATAATGATCTATAATCGCTTTCCACGTTTAAAGAGGTCAGCGCTCCTTCTTTTTTTGTTGAAATTATAACTTTAAATCTACTTTTTGTTATATAAACACGATATTTGCAAAAAATAATTTAAAAGGAATATGCCAAATATAGTTCGCCTTATTTTAGGTTTTGCAGTGTTAGGAGGGGCGATTGCCCTGATGGTCTTCGGTTTATGGGGATGGGGAATTTTAGCATTTTTCATAAGTATTTTAATCCTGGTGACTTACTTCTTCAACGAAAATATGTTGCTTGCGCAGTGGTATCTGAGAAAAGACAATATGCCTAAATCAGAAGTTTTTCTGAATAGAATTACCAATTATGAAAAACAACTGATCAGGACCCAACATGGCTACTATAACCTGTTGATTGGTTTGATTGAGTCTAGAAAAGCACCAATGGCTTCAGAGAAATACTTTAAGAAAGCACTTTCTTTAGGGATGACAATGGACCACAACATTGCGTTGGCTAAATTAAGCCTTGCAGGAATTGCAATGGGAAAGAGAAACAAGAGAGAAGCGCAGATGTATCTGACAGAAGCGAAGAAAGCCGATAAGAATAAATTACTTGCTGATCAGATCAAACAAATGAAAGATCAAATGGGATTGATGGACAGACAACAAATAAGATACAGATAACATCAAAAATAAATCAAATAAAAAGCCACATGCAAATGTGGCTTTTTATTTTTCACTCAATCTGTCGAAATTCTCAATGCTGTCACGCGTAGTTCTGCTGATGATATCATCTTCCATATAGTCTTTCTTTTTGCTGAAAAACAATTGCTCCGACTGGATCCTGGTGATCAGCTGGCGGATTAAGGTTAAATCAAAGGCTTCTTTGCTCAATTTGATGCAGTATTCTTTTTCGGTTATTTCTAAACTTGAACTGTTCATATTTTCTATCATTTAAATATGCCTAAAAATAAAAAAGGCTTGCTACAAATAATGTAGCAAGCCTTTAAATTTTTGTTATCAGTTTGTTAAGAAAACCAGGCAGTTACGTCTTCTTTTGAAGGCATGGTTAATTCTAACTTCATTTTCTTGCGCATTCCACCTAAATCATTGAAAACCTTATTTGGACTGGCAGCTTTCAGTTCTTCAATTGTATTGATATTCATTTTTCTAATCACCTGAACCCATTCTGCAGGGATTCCGGCATTGACGAAATCTTCATCAGTAGTAATCTTTGCTTTTTTCTCCGGTCTCATTTGAGGGAAGAACAAGACTTCCTGAATGGTAGACTGGTTGGTCATCAGCATCACTAACCTATCAATTCCGATTCCTAAACCTGAGGTAGGAGGCATTCCGTATTCCAGGGCACGGATAAAGTCATCATCCATCGCCATCGCTTCATCGTCACCTCTTGCAGCCAGTTTCAACTGATCTTCCAGACGTTCTTTCTGATCAATCGGATCGTTCAGCTCAGAGTAAGCATTTGCGATTTCTTTTCCGTTTACAAATAACTCGAATCTTTCTACCAGACCTTCTTTGCTTCTGTGTTTTTTCGCAAGAGGAGTCATTTCCAAAGGATAATCCGTAATATAGGTAGGTTGGATCAGGTTGGCTTCTACTTTCTCACTAAACAACTCATCAATCAGTTTACCTCTGCCCATAGAAGCATCAACTTCAATGTTCAGGCTTTTGCAAACGTCTTTGATTTCGTCTTCTGTCATGGCAGAAACGTCAATACCAGTGTATTTCTGGATCGACTCATACATGGTCAGTTTTTCGTAAGGACCTTCAAAGTTGATGGTATGTTTACCAACTTCGATGGCTGCCTTTCCATGAATGGCAAGGGTAATTTTCTCCAGACATTCTTCTACCATAGCCATCATCCAGATATAATCTTTATAAGCTACATAGATCTCCATTGAAGTGAATTCCGGATTGTGTGTACGGTCCATACCTTCATTTCTGAACATCTTACCGAACTCATATACCCCGTCGAAACCTGCTACGATTAACCTTTTAAGGTATAATTCGTTGGCAATACGAAGGTATAATGGCATATCCAGGGTGTTGTGATGGGTTGCGAAAGGACGCGCTGCAGCACCACCATGAATCGGCTGAAGGATCGGTGTTTCCACCTCCATCCATCCCTGTTCATCAAAATAGTTCCTCATGGTATTAATCACTTTGGAACGGTTGATGAAGATCTGTTTGAATCCAGGGTTTACGGTAAGATCGACATAACGCTGTCTGTAGCGCATTTCAGGATCGGTGAAACCATCGTAAATATTTCCTTCCTCATCACGTTTTACCACTGGTAAAGGTTTTAAGGATTTAGAGAGCAATTTGAATTCAGTGACGTGAAGGGAGATTTCTCCTGTCTGAGTCGTGAAAACATAACCTTTAACGCCGATAAAGTCGCCAAGATCTAATAACTTCTTGAATACAGTGTTGTACAAGGTCTTATCCTCATCAGGGCACAGGTCGTCTCTTTTCAGATAAACCTGGATTCTGCCTGTGGAGTCTTGTAATTCTACGAAGGAAGCACTTCCCATAATTCTACGGGTCATGATACGACCTGCAATGCTGATATTCTTATAAGCTGTTTTATCTCTTTCGTAGTTAGCTAAAATATCTGCAGCATTAGCATTGATTTCAAATGCTTCGGCAGGGTAGGGATCGATCCCTAATTCACGGAGTTGATTTAGCGAATTTCTGCGCAATAACTCTTGTTCTGATAGTCCTGTACTCATATATGTGATCTGTCCGGCGTCACGCCGGAAAATGTTTGTTGTGTTATTGATTGAATACTGATTTCAGTATTTACGCAAAAATAGTGATTTGAACCATAATATGCATAAATGAATATTTGTAACGTGTATGTTATTTACAATAAGAGCTCAAAAAGGTTGTCCTATTAGTCTGCCTCAACAGACTCCGTATACATTTCATCAATGTTTGCCGCATACTTTTTCTCAATCACCTTTCTTTTTGCTTTCAGCGTTGGGGTCATTTCTCCATCCTCGATGCTAAAAGGATTCCTTTTGATCTTGAAATTTTTAATGCGCTCAAATTTCGCCAGGTCATTGGATAGCTTTTTAATGTCCTTTCCAATCCATTCCACAATCTCTTTGTCTTCTATAAATAGTTCAGGTTTCTGGAAAAACGATTCCGGAAGTTTGAATTCCTCTTGCAGATTTTCCTTATTAGGAATGATGAAAGCTGTCAGGTATTCTCTTTTATCACCAATTAAAAACAGCTGGTCAATCTTAAGGCTTTTCAGGTAAATGTTTTCTACCGGGGTAGGGTATACATTTTTACCATAAGCATTGACGATCATGTTTTTTAACCGATCAGTAATTTGAAGGTTTCCCCTATAGAAACGACCGATATCTCCGGTATGGAACCAGTCATTTTTATCTATCGCTTCTGCAGTCTCCGCAGGTTTATTAAAATACCCTTGCATTACACAATGACCACGAACGATGATTTCTCCTTCTTCACATTCAAAATCTTCTTTAAAAGTTTCATGCGTCTGAATGCTCAGTATTTCTTTCGTTTCTATGTTTTGAATGCCAATTTCTATCCCTGGAATGACGCGTCCTACCGTACCATAAACCTGTCTGTCGTATTCTGTCACCGCCATCACCGGAGAGGTTTCTGTTAATCCGAATCCTTCCAGTACTTTGATGCCCAGGTTACCAAAAAACTCACCTACATTCTTCGGTAGTGCAGCACCACCGGAGAGCATGAATTTTAACCTTCCACCGGTCTTTTCTTTAATCTTACTGAAGACCAGTTTCTCGGCGATGGCTTTTTTACCGGATAAGATGATCCCGGGATTTTTGCCCGCTTCTTTTTGTCTGCGGTACTCTTGTCCGGTTTCCAATGCCCAAAGGAAAATTTTTGCTTTTAACCCACCTTCTGCAGTACCGCTTTTGATGGCCTTATCGTGAATCCTTTCCAGCAGACGTGGGACACAACTCATCACTGTGGGTTTGATCTCTCCCATATTTTTTGCCAGCAATTCCAGGCTTTGTGCATAGGCGATCTTGCAACCTTGTGCGCAACACACGTGGTAAGTTGCAGTACGTTCAAATACATGAGACAGTGGAAGAAAGGACAAAAAGGTATCTGTTTCGTTGATCACCGTGATCTGCTCCAGACAGGCCCTTACATTTTCGACAAAATTGTAATGCGATAACATGACTCCTTTAGGCGTTCCGGTAGTACCGGAGGTATAGATCAGGGAAGAAATATCTGATGGGCGTAAAGCCGTACGTAAACGCGTGATTTCTGAGCTGTTTTCATCGCTTACCGGAGTCTCCAGTAGTTCAGAAAAAGGGATCACCTCCGTTCTCATGTCTTCCGGTAAAGCGATCTTTTGATATTCGGCAAAAACGGGGATGATGTATTGTAGTTGCCTGCAGTTTCCTGCTATTTTGATGATTTTTTTATAGAGAAAAGGATTGCCTATTAATATGGCCCTGATTCCTGAATCGTTGATGATGTATTCTACTTCGTGTTCTGATAAAGTAGGGTAGATGGAGACATTGATGGCACCAATCTGTTGAATGCCCTGATCATAGTAGACATATTCAGGTGAGTTTTCGATCATCAAACCCATTCTGTCGCCTTTTACAATTCCTTTATCCAGGAAAAAGGTAGCTACTGCATCCGCGTGTTCAAGTGTTTTCCCAAAGGAGATCTCTTCCCATTCTGTATTCTTCTTATGAATCAGGAAGGTTTCCTCTGGTTTATGGATGTTTTCTACCACATTTCTCAAGAGGCTTGGGACAGTAGAAAACTCATTGAATAATACCATATTGATTTATTTTGTTTGATTGGAGGGACAATGATAAACTTTTTTCTTTGGAAATGAAAAAAGGGCACTATTGTGCCCTTTAAAATAAATAAGGTTTATCTTTTAAACAGAGAAGCTTTCGCCACAACCGCAAGAGCGGCTTGCATTGGGATTATTGAAGTTAAATCCCTTTCCGTTTAAACCATCTGTAAAGTCAAGTTCAGTGCCTGCAAGATATAGGAAGGATTTCATGTCTAATGCGATCCTGATTCCTCTATCTTCAAAAAACTGGTCTCCGGCTTTCTCTTCGTTATCAAAATCTAAATTGTATGATAAACCTGAGCAGCCTCCACCTTTTACAGAGACACGCAAAAAATATTTTTCATCCAGATGCGAATCCTGCATCAGGTGATCAATTTTGCTTTTCGCTTTATCGGTTATCGTAATCATCTTTTTATAGTATTTAATTTCAGGAATGATCGTTCAAATGGTATACCAAAACTAAAATCAGAATAGAAATTAGTGATGAGATTTAGGCATTGCAATCGGCTCCATACCATTTTTAACACGGTAATCGTTGATTGCTGATTTGATCGCATCTTCTGCCAATACCGAACAGTGAATTTTTACCGGAGGTAAAGCCAGTTCTTCCACGATATCCATATTGTCGATAGTCAATGCTTCATCAACAGTTTTTCCTTTTAACCATTCTGTAGCTAAAGAAGAAGAAGCAATTGCAGATCCGCAACCAAAGGTTTTGAATTTTGCATCTGTAATTACATTGTTTTCATCTACTTCAATCTGCAGGCGCATTACGTCACCGCACTCAGGTGCGCCAACTAATCCTGTTCCAACAGATTTACTATCTTTATTTAAAGTACCAACGTTTCTTGGGTTGGTATAGTGTTCCATTACTTTCTCTGAGTATGCCATTTTATTTTCCTCTAAATCCCCGGTTAGAGGGATTGATTTTAATGTTATTTATTTAAGGGTTTAAGCTTAGTGCTCAGCCCATTCAATTTTGCTTAAGTCAATTCCTTCTTTAAACATTTCCCACAGTGGAGAAAGATCTCTCAGGTGGTTTACTGCTTTTTTAGTGTTTTCAATAGCATAATCAATCTCTTCTTCAGTCGTAAAACGACCCAATCCGAAACGGATAGATGAGTGTGCTAAATCATCCGAAAGACCTAAGCTTTTTAACACATATGAAGGTTCAAGTGAAGCGGAAGTACAAGCTGAACCCGAAGATACCGCCAAGTCTTTCATTGCCATCATCAGGCCTTCACCTTCTACATATTTAAAGGAGATATTTGCTACATGTGGTAAACGGTGTTCTACATTACCATTTACATAACTTTCTTCCATCTGGCTTAAAGATGCTTCCAGTTTATCTCTTAATTTAGATAAACGTTTTGCTTCTTCGTCCATTTCAAGGCGACAAAGCTCACATGCTTTACCCAAACCAACGATTCCAGGTACATTTAATGTTCCTGAACGCATGCCACGCTCATGACCACCACCATCAATCTGTGCAGTAACTTTAACCCTTGGGTTTTTACGACGTACATATAATACACCAACACCTTTAGGACCGTACATTTTGTGTGCAGAGAAAGCCATTAAGTCAATTCCGTCCGCATTTACATCTACAGGAATCTTTCCTACAGCTTGTGTCGCATCAGTCATGAATAAGGCACCGAATTTATGTGCAATTGCAGAGATTTCTTTAACTGGCTGAACCACACCGATCTCATTGTTACCATACATAATGGTGACTAAGATCGTTTGTTCTGTCATTGCTGCTTCCAGTTCCTGAAGATCGATCAATCCATCTTCTTTCACTTTCAGGTAAGTTACTTTAGCACCTAATTTCTCCAGGTGTTTACAAGTATCCAAAACAGCTTTGTGTTCCGTAGTCGCGGTAATGATATGGTTACCCTTATCCGAGTACATTTCAAAAACCCCTTTGATACCTAAATTGTCTGCTTCTGTTGCACCTGAAGTAAAGATAATTTCTTTTTCAGTACAGCCAATCAGTTTTGCCGCTTGTTCACGTGCGTAATCAACACCTTCTTCAGCAACCCACCCAAAAGCGTGGTTACGGCTGGCAGCATTACCAAATTTGCTGGTGAAATATGGTAGCATCGCTTCTAAAACCCTTGGATCAAGAGGAGTAGTCGCATTGTTATCTAAGTAAATAGGAAGTTCCATCGTATATATTTATTCTTATTAATACACAAAGGTACAAAAAAAGAATGCCAACAATTATAAATAATAGCTATGACCGTATAGTTAAAACATGCATTTTTACATTTTTCTAACCGTTTAATCAGAATATGAGGAAAATTGAGCATATAGGTATTGCTGTGAAGGACCTGGATTCATCCTGTGATCTTTACGAAAAACTATTAAATACCACTTGCTATAAAAAAGAAGAGGTGGCTTCGGAAGGGGTGAACACTGCCTTTTTTAAAACCGGAGGAAACAAGATTGAATTGTTATCTGCCACAAATGAAGACAGTCCGATTGCAAAGTTCCTGGAAAAAAGAGGAGAGGGGATTCACCACATTGCTTTCGATGTAGCAGATATCCTCGCCGAAATGGAACGCCTGAAAGGAGAAGGGTTTACCTTATTGAATGAGCAGCCTAAAAAAGGTGCAGACAATAAACTGGTTTGTTTTCTTCATCCAAAAGGAACAAACGGAGTACTGATAGAGTTATGTCAGGAAATAAAAACGACGTAATGGACGACCTGAAGTCATTAACGACCATCATCAGCAGGGATTTTGAGATTGAAGATTTATCATCAGAGGCCCTGTTAAGGGAAAGACTGGTACAGGCTTTTGCCTATCTGCTGGACAACGATATCTCTAAAATGATGAATATATTGTACCGTACGGATGTAAATGAGGATAAATTGAAAAAGCTATTGATCAGTAATTCGGAGCTGCCTTCGGCTGAAGTCATCGCTGATGCCTACTTAGCAAGGCAAAAAGAGAAAATTGAGACCCGGAAAAAGTATAGTAGATAATTTTTCCACACTTACTTGCTATTGAAAAATAATTTTAGGATATTTGCAACCTTAAAAATAAGCGAGAAATAAGGAAATATAATATATAAACATTATGAAAAAAGATCTGCATCCATCAAACTATAGATTTGTAGTATTTAAAGATATGTCAAACGAATATTCTTTTTTAACTAAATCTTGTGTAGATACTAAAGAATCAATTCAGTGGGAAGATGGTAACGAATATCCTCTTTACAAATTAGAGATTTCACACACTTCACACCCTTTCTATACTGGTAAAATGAAGTTGGTAGATACTGCTGGTCGTATCGATAAATTTAAAACTCGTTACGCTAAGAAGTAATTCCACCAAAAAAGGTAATTATTTTAAGTCCCGATGCTGTTGCTTCGGGACTTTTTTTATTTTTGTAGCTTATGACAATCAATTTATTTGATGATAATGCCTGGCTATCTCTTCGCCCGTTATCTTTCACAAGACCAGTTGCGGACCTTCGTGTCGGGATTTTAACCATCGCTCAAAAATGGGAGAAACACCTGGGGGCTACTGCCGGTTTTTTTACCAGTCCTTACCTTGCCCTTAAATATCCTACACAAACCGGAGCTACTTTAGCCATAAATGGTTCTGTATGTCCGGATGCCGGATTACTGGAAGCCATCGGAAAGCTTCGCGAAGGAGAGGTTTTAAAACAACTGGACCTGGTGATCGCTTATCGTGTAGCAGCAGAGATGCAATGGGAGCAGGCTTTAACACTGGCCCCGGTAACTTATACCCAGGAGCTGACCAGAATTTACTATCCGGAAGATATCTTCAGGAACAATGATGGAGAACTGAAGAAAGATTTTGATTTGCTCACAAAAGGAAGAACTTCGGAACCTTTAAGTGCGACTAACGTTTTAATCGGCGATCAGATCTTTGTAGAAGAAGGTGGAGGGGCAGAATGTTCAACATTCAATAGCTTAAACGGACCTATATATATCGGTAAAAACAGTCAGGTTTGGGAAGGAAGCCATATCAGAGGCTCTTTTGCACTTTGTCATGATTCACAGGTAAAGATGGGCGCTAAAATTTACGGACAGACCACTATCGGGCCTTTCAGCAGGGTAGGCGGGGAGATCAACAATGCCGTCATCTGGGGTTACTCGGGGAAGGGACATGAAGGTTACCTGGGAAACTCGGTGCTGGGGCAATGGTGTAACATTGGCGCGGATACCAATAACTCCAATCTCAAAAATAACTATGCGGAAGTAAAACTCTGGGATTATGCAGAAAAAAGCTTCCGTAAAACCGGACTTCAGTTTTGTGGAATGATCATGGCCGACCATGCCAAATGCGGCATCAATACCATGTTCAATACCGGAACAGTAGTGGGCGTAGGTGCCAATATTTTTGGTTCCGGATTCCCGAGAAACTTTATCCCTGACTTTGCCTGGGGCGGTGCACATGGCTTTGAAACCTATCAACTCGATAAGTTATTTGAAACCACAGAGAAGGTCTTTGAGCGGAGAAAAACTCCATTTGACGAAGTGGAACAAAATATTTTAAAAGAAATCTTTGAGCTGACTCAGGATTACAGACGTTAAATCATTAGAAAAACCAGTAGAATTGAAGCGCTAATTTGCCTCATGCCTGCTAAAACAATAAACATATGACCAGAAAAAAAATTGTTGCCGGAAATTGGAAAATGAACCTGGATTATGCCGAAGGCATATCCTTGTTTTCAGAAATTGTAAACATGGTAAGAGATGAGAAAAAAGGAGATCAAATCGCGATCATCTGCTCACCTTACCTTCATTTAAACAGTTTGGCAAAACTAGGTGGCGAAACGGTTAAGATTGGTGCTCAGAACTGTCATCAGAATGAAAGCGGTGCCTTTACAGGAGAGATCTCTGCAAAGATGATCAAATCTGTGGGTTGCGAATATGTGATCATTGGTCACTCTGAAAGACGTCAGTATTTCGCAGAAAGCGATGAGCTGCTGGCACAAAAAACGGTGATCGCTTTGAAAAATGGACTGACGCCTATTTTCTGTATCGGAGAGACTTTGGACGAAAGAAATAACGGAAGCTATTTTGAAGTACTTAAATCTCAGCTTGACCATGGCGTTTTCGGATTGGATGCTGCAGATTTTTCTAAATTGGTAATCGCTTATGAACCAGTATGGGCTATTGGAACCGGCTTAACAGCAACTTCAGATCAGGCTCAGGAAGTTCATGCTTATATCCGTAAAGAAATCGCCGCAAAATACGGTCAGGAGATTGCAGATGCAACTTCTATCCTTTATGGCGGAAGTGCTAATCCTAAAAATGCAGCGGAATTGTTCGCTCAACCTGATATCGATGGTGGCCTGATTGGTGGTGCGTCATTGAAATCCAGAGATTTTGTAGATATCGTTAAAACTTTCAATTCTTAATGCAGTATATACAGGTAACATTCAGCTTTACAGCGATAGAAGAATATCAGCAGGATTTGCTGATCAGTGATTTGGCGGAGATCGGCTACAATACATTTGAAGATACCGAAAATGGATTTGCCGCGTTTATTGATTTCGATAGTTATAAAAAGGAGCAGCTTGGTGATGTTTTAGCCAGGTATGAGGGAGAATTTGAATCCAATTACACCATCACAGAAATCGCTGCAGAGAACTGGAATGAAGAATGGGAAAAGAATTTTGAACCACTGATCATCGATGATCAGTGTTATGTCAGGGCAACTTTTCACCAGCCACAGCCTCAATATCAATATGAGATCGTGATTGATCCTAAAATGGCTTTTGGAACGGGACATCATCAAACCACTACGATGATGATGCAATATATCCTGTCCACTGATGTTGCGGGTAAGACCGTTCTTGATATGGGTTGCGGAACAGGGATCCTGGCGATCCTTGCTTCAAAAAAAGGAGCATCATCATTGGTTGCGATAGACAATGATGATGTATGTTACCAGAGCACTTTAGAGAATTCAGCCTTAAACCGGATCAGCAATATTACCGCTGCATGTGGTGGCAAGGAAACGATTCCTGCACAGCCTTTTGAGGTGATTCTTGCCAATATCAACCGGAATATCTTACTCGATCAGATTGAGGTATATGCTTCAGTGCTGACTGCCGGTGGCAGTATCTTCTTCAGTGGGTTTTACGAAAGTCCGGACCTGGATATGATCAAGGCGGAATGTGAAAAGTTCCAGATCAGATATATCGATCATAAAAAAATCGGAGAATGGGTTGCTGCCCGCTTTAAAAAAGATTAATACCGCTCCGGCGGTATAATTTATTCATCATTATCATAGACATATGCGCGTACATTTTATAGCTATCGGTGGTAGTGCCATGCACAATCTTGCCATTGCATTACATAAAAAAGGATATCAGGTAACGGGATCTGATGACGTTATTTTTGAACCTTCTGTAAGCAGGCTTGCCCGACATGGTATCTTACCCGAAAAAATGGGCTGGGATGCCGGTAGAATTACCACTGATTTAGATGTGGTGATTTTGGGGATGCACGCCTTACTGGATAACCCGGAGCTGTTGAAAGCCCAGGAACTGGGGCTGAAAATCTACTCCTATCCGGAATATATTTATGAGCAGACGAAAGACAAGCTTAGGGTAGTTATCGGAGGAAGTCATGGAAAGACCACAATCACTTCCATGATCCTGCATGTGCTCAACTATTATAACAGAGATTTTGATTACCTGGTAGGTGCACAACTGGCTGGTTTTGATACCATGGTGAAGGTTACAGATTCAGCCCCATTGATCATTATTGAGGGGGATGAATACCTGGCTTCTCCGATAGACCGCAGGCCGAAATTTCATTTGTACAAAGCAAATATAGGCGTGATCAGCGGAATCGCATGGGACCACATCAATGTGTTTCCTACTTTCGAAGATTATACCCATCAGTTTGACTTGTTTATTGATACCATTCAGCCGGGTGGGAAGTTAATTTATTGCGCCGAAGACGAAGATTTAAATGCAATGGTCTTAAAATCAAGGGCCAATGTAGAAAAAATAGGTTATGAAATTCCTCAGCATGAGGTGAAAGATGGTATAACTTCCCTGTTGCCTGATCACACTGTTTTAAATGTCTTTGGAAATCATAACTTGATGAACCTCAATGCCGCCAGGTTGGTTTGTAATGCTTTATCGGTAAATGACGAGCAGTTCAATCAGGCAATTTCTTCTTTTACAGGAGCTGCAAAAAGGCTGGAACTGCTCAGTAAAACAGAACAGACGAATGTATACAAAGATTTTGCCCACTCGCCTTCAAAGCTGAAAGCGACGATCCAGGCCGTGAAAACTCAATTTACTGAAAGGAAATTGGTGGCGTGTATAGAGTTACATACATTTAGCAGTTTGAATAAAGATTTTTTAGCACAGTATGCGGATACGATGAACGAAGCAGACCATGCAATTGTATATATTGACGAAAAAACTTTTGAGCACAAAAAGATTAAACCTTTTAGCAAATCAGAGGTTCAAATGGCGTTTCAAAGCAAGGAATTGCAGTTTTTTAATAATTCCGATGCGCTTAAAGATTACTTATTAGGGTTGAATTTTGTTGGTACTAACTTATTGTTAATGAGCTCCGGAAATTTTGGTGGGATGGATTTGCCGAAATTGGCACGTGAGTTGAATACAAAATAAATTAAAGTACTAACTATAATAATACACCTAAATTAATAACATGAATATCATTGGAAAAAACATTAGACAATTACGCCAGAAAAATGGCTGGAGCCAAGGGGAAGTGGCTAAACGTCTAAATATTTCTATTCCTGCCTTTTCTAAAATTGAAACAGGTATCACAGATATTAACATCTCAAGATTAGAACAGATTGCAAACCTGTTTGCAGTCTCCACTATGGACATTATCTCTAAAGAAGGAGAAAATCCTCAGTCGCTTAATTTTGAAGAAATCAATAGCCTGAAAGATAAACTTTCTTTGAGAGAAGAAGAGATCATCAAACTTCAGAAGAAGGTGATTGACCTCTATGAAGAAATCAGAGAAAAATAAATCTTTTTAGAAGATTTTACGAAGTGTCAGGTGTCGCTTACCAAAAGTGGCACCTGTTGCTTCATGAATAGAAAGCATTTTGTCGTTAAAATCTCCTACCCAGGAAAGCTCGAGTTCATCATACTGATTTAAAGGCAATACATATTCCTTCAGCTTAATAAACAGCGCGGATTCAAGGCCGTGTTTCTGATAGGCTTTCTTAGTTCCCATCACAATCGCACGCATCCTGCTTACACCAACCCAACGTTTGTAAAGAAAAGTCAGCTTTTCGATCAGACCCAGTTTGCCGTTAAAACCTTTGATCATTTGATTGGCGTCAGGAATGATCACCACAAAAGAAGCAGGTTCTCCGTTGACATAGGCAAACCAGATGAGTTTCTCATCCATGATCTCTGCCATTTTCTTAAAACTCTCTTCCAGTGTTTCTTTTTTGATAGGCACGAAGTTTTCAAAATCCTGCCATCCGTCATTGTAAATTTCCATCAGGTCCTGTACATACTTTGCCGCATTTTTCTTAGAAAAATACTCAAAAGTATAACCTGGTTTATTGGCTACCCAGTTGGCGATTTTTGTAAAACGTTCCGGGAAAGGTTTTCTGACCGCCAGGTGATTGGTGATTTGCTGATAGGACGTCTCAAATCCATAATCTTCAAAAAAGCGATGATAGTATGCGTGATTGTAATTCATGCCGTAAGAAGGCGGCGTAAAGCCTTCTACGAGCAATCCCCAGAAGGAATCATTCTCTCCAAAATTGATGGGGCCATCCATGGCTTTCATTCCCTGTTCCTGCAACCAGGTTTTTGCCGTATCAAACAGCAGGAAAGCTGCTGCTTTGTTGTCGGTGCATTCAAAGAAACCCATGCCGCCGGTAGGTTGTTCATACTGGTAGGCTTTCTTTTCGTTGATAAAGGCAGCCACCCGGCCAATGGTATTTCCGGTATCGTCTTTTAAAATCCAGCGCTTACAGGTACCGTGTTTAAAGAAAGGATTTTTTGCTGCGTCGAATATCTGTTCAATTTCCGCGTCCAGCGGACAGATCCAGTTGGGATCATCTTTATATAGAAAACGGGCAACGTTTAAAAAATCTCTTTTGGTCTTTGAATCGGATACTGCTATAATCTGCATCTGTTGGGCTGGAATTAAAATAAAAAGCATCCTGAGAAGGATGCTTAAAAATCATTATGTTCTATCTGTTAATAGTCGTCGTCGTCATCATCATTGAAGTTCTCGAAGTTATCCAGATCGTCTAAAGGCATATCAAAATCGTCATCTTCATCATCCTGATATGACTTCTTTTTACTGGTTTCTTCACTTGAATCATCCATCTCAGTTTCAGGGTCAACTAAAGGGCTCTTGTTAATCGGTGTTTTTGGAGTTTTCATTACAAAAAAAATAAATTCAGTAAGGTTTTTATTGGTACGTTAAAAATACAAAAAATCTTTTTAAATATAAGCAAAGCTGTTTTATTTGATTTTTTGGTGCATCAAAATTAGTATAAAAAACTTTTACGGGAAGAGTTATTTAAAAATAAATAACAGATTTATTTTGCGTAGCAAAAAGGAGGGAGGAGGGCAAAAAAAAATGGTAAAGTTTGAGGCTTTACCATTTTTTAACACACAAATGAAACCTGAATTGAGATATAGTTTTAGGTTAGGTAAAATATCTTTGATCAATTCTATAAGAACGCTTTTTACAAACTATGTTTGTTTTAATATCTATAACAAGTTTAATGCAAATTTAAGCAGGATTAATATAGAATTAGTAAGTGGTATGTATAATTGAGTAAACGGTAATTTAGGGCATTAATGGGATAGAAATGGATACAAAAGTGCCCGAAATCCCGGTCTGTTGTACCTTTATCTGTATAGGATTAGCTTCAACCTGGTTTAATAAATTGATGCGTTCTTTGGTCAGGTCCATTCCTTTACTCTGGTGATCACCTTTTCTGTTCCTGAGGGAATTGTCTATACCAACACCATCATCAATGATTTTTATGATCAGGTGATCGGGTCCCTGCAGGTCAATCAGCAGGTCGATTTTACCACCTTCCTCCTTAGGCATGATGCCGTGCCAGATGGCATTCTCAATATAAGGTTGCAGAATCATCGAAGGAACCATCGTTTCTTCTTTGTCAATGGCCGGGCTTACCTTGATCTGGTACATCAGTTTATCACCGAATCGTTTTTTCTCCAGGCTCAGGTACAGTTCCAGGTAATCCAGTTCTTCCTCCAGGCTAATGAAACTTCGGGTACAGATTTCCAGGTTCTTCCTGATCAGCTTCGCAAAGCCCGTCAGGATTTTATTGGCGGAATTGGTATCCTTTGTATTGATGTAATGCTGAATCGAATTCATCACATTGAAAACGAAATGGGGATTCATCATCGCCTGCAAGGCACGTTGCTCCAGCATCAGTATTTTGTTCTTCAGCAGCAATTGCTCCTGTTCTTTATTTTTTTGTCGCCGGGTAACAATAACTGCCAGCTTATAAAAAGCAAAACCTGCCAGCAGGAAAACCAGGATCAGGAACCAGGTGGTTTGCCAGAAATGTGCTTTGAGTACGAAATTAACCTTCGCAGGGCTACTCCAGTTGCTGTTATTTGATTTGGCACTCAGTTCAAAGCTATATTCTCCAGGTTCCAGAGAAGAGAATTCAATCCTCCGGCTTTTTGTTTCTGTCCATGGGGCATCTGCTTTTAAGCGGTACCGGTAAAGGATGTTTTTGTTCTGGAAATCTATGGCACTATAGTAAAAGGTAATGCTGTTGTTGGAAGGATCCAATACATGGTCCTGATGGTCCATTCCCAACTTACTTTTGTTGTTGACTACAGAAGTGATGTATACTTTTGGTGCTTCCTTATTGTGTTCAGATTGGTTGTAAGCAAAATAAACTAGGCCATTATTGGTCGCAAAATAGGCGTTCTTATCGTCAATATACAGACAATTCACATCATCGGTCAGCAGTGCATTCGTGTATTCAAAAGATTCGACGTTCGCATTTTCCCCATCGAAGTAAATCCTGTTGATCCCATTATTGGTGACCACCCAGGTCTGGTTGTTTTTTACAAACAGGCGTTTACAGATGTTGTCCGCTAAGCCATCTTCTTGTGTGATGACCTTGACGATCCGTCCCTCTTTCATAAAGAGCAGTCCGTTTCCATCCGTTGCGAGCACAAGCGTACGGTCGGGAAGCTCCTGAATGTCGTTAATCCGCTTGGTTAACAGGGGTTGTTTTTCAAAGAAATTAGTTAAGGTTCCCTTATTGAACTCGGATAAGCCATTGATGTTGGAAAACCATAAGCCCTGCTGCCGGTCGTAAAATACCCGGTAAGACCTGTTGTTAAAGAAATCTTCGCCCTGCTTGAAGGAAAGGGAAGTGAATTCAAATTTCTTTAGCCTGTCCGGGATAATCACCACACCCGAAGAAAGGGCCAATGCCAGGTTTTTAAGTCCTCCTGAGGAGATGCTGAAACTTTTGATGACAAACATGGAGCTGCTCGTTTCCCGGAGATAATCGATATTCCTGTTGTTTTTGTCGCTTTCATTTATCCTGCCCAAACCATAATCAGAAGCAAAATAAATGGAATGGTCAGTGCTGTCGAAAGCAAGTTGTTTAATGATGTTGTATTTCTTTTTATCCCCTAATGAGATTTGATTGATCTGACTGCTCTGCTGATCAACAACATTGATCTTTGCTTCGTCCATACCCAGCCACAACCTGTTTTTGTCGTCCTTTATAATGCTTTTTACCAGGTCACTGCTCAGCCCGTTGGCTTTATTGACGACATATAACCGTTCATTTTTCTGAGGGAGCATATAAATGCCATTGGTCGTCGTAAACCACATATTCCCTTTCGCATCCCTGATCGCCTGACTGGAAGAGATATTGTCCAGGTAACGCTTAGTTTTTCCGTCGGATTCAATATGGTAAATGCCGGAAGCATTGCTTAACCAGAGGTCTTTATTTTGATCCAGGTGAAAATACCCCGGATCATTACTCAATAGCGCGTTATTTACTTTTGTCAGTAATCTTTCCTCGTTGCCTGTTCTGATCTTCAGACCCGAAGCATCGAGGTAGGCGAGGGTTTTATCGGGAAGGTTGAGCGCTGTTTTATAGGAAATCGGTAAACTGCTATGTGGGGCAACTTTGAATTTATTTCCTTGCAGCATCCGCACAGAGGTATTGCTGACTGCCCATATTTTTCCGGTACCATCTTCATGAACAAAAGTATTGATAAACTGCCGGTCATGGTCGGCCGAAATGTATTTTGTAATGTGTTTGCCATGATACATCACGAGCACATTCTTGTTCGTTCCCAACCAGATCCTTCCTTTACTGTCCTGGAAAAATGAAACAATCACGGCATTGAACTTGAGTAATTTCAATAAATTGTTGTTGGTCTCATTGTAAATCTTTCCATTGAAAAAATAGCTGAGCTGACCATTCAAGGCGAGAAACCAGATCTTTCCGCTTTTATCTTCTTTTAACTGGAGGATCTGGTTGTCGGGAAGACCATCATTGATCGAAAATGTTTCAAATATTTTACCGTCAAAACGACTTACCCCTGCATCGGTAGCGATCCAGATGTATCCTTTACTATCCTGTAAAGTATAAAAACAATTGTTACTTGGAAGTCCGTTCTTTGTACTGAAATGCTGAAGGTAAGTGCTTTGTGAAAAACCAGTTGTGCTGAACAAAAAGCTTAAAATGCTGATCGTAAAAAGCTTAACGGCGTTTATTTTTTTCTTATTTATCACTTTCAAAACGGGTATATGATTTAATCTTCTCTGCGAAATCACTGGCCCTTCTTCTTGAAACCGCAATTTTTTCTCCATTCTTCAGGATCACTTCCATACCATTCTTAGAATTATATTCCTTTAAATAATTCAGGTTGACGATGCTGGATTTATGGATTCTGACAAACTGTTGTTCCGGAAGGATTTCCTCATATTCTTTTAAAACCTTGGAAACGGTAATGGTTTCTTTATTGGCCAGGTGAAATATGGAATAATTGCTATCTGCTTCAATATGAATGATATCATCAATATTGATCAATGAATAGCCCTGCCCATTGGGTAAACTAATCTTCCTGATCTCATTTCTTTCTGATAAATGAACAGCCAGATTTTGAAGACTTTCATTTCTGTTGTGCTCTTTTTTATTCAGGGCGATATATTTACCGGCTTTTTCTACGGCCAGTTTCAGCTCATCAATATCTATGGGTTTTAACAGATAATCCAGCGCATTGGCCTTAATTGCCCGGAGTGCATACTGATCATAAGCAGTGGTAAAGATCACATGTGATTTACTGAGTTGTGCCTGCGGAATCAGGTCAAATCCATTCTCTCCGGGCATGGCAATGTCCAGGAATATCAGGTCTATCTTGTTGTTGCTCAGTAATTGTCGCGCTTCAGCTACAGACTTGGCAATCCCCGAAATATGGATGTTCTCGCAGTTTTCCTGTAATAAGAAATAAAGAGAGGAACGGGCAAATTCTTCATCGTCAACAATAATTGTATTCAGCACAGTTTATCAGTTTTATAGGGTGAATTTATTAAAAAATTGAGGGAACTAAGAATATTTCTTCCGCTGTCTGAAAACCGTCCTTCTTTTTCTCTCGTAGATGCCTTTATAAAACCCAATAAATTTTATGAACCTGAAACCTGCGCAGGTAAGCTTCATAAGCTTTAACCCAAAACCAAAAACTATGAAACGATCATGATCTTACAGATGAACTAACGAAACGAACATCATGATCGCTTCATGGCCATAAAAAAATAGCCTTATGAAAAACTTACAAGAAGAAAAAGAAATGCTGCAGGAGGAAAGCAGTATTTTTAACTCCACATTGCAGCGTCGTTCTTTCCTGCAATATGCAGGTGCAGGAGCAGCAGGTATTGCATTGATTGCTGCCGGTTGTAAAAAGGACCGAAATAATCCAATGGAACCGGGAAAAACCGGCGTAACGCTGGATTTTAAAGATGATTTTGGTGTATTAAATTATGCCTATGCATTGGAGCAGCTGGAGGCTGCCTTTTATATTCAGGTAGCTGCCACTCCCTATGCCAATATCAGTGCGGCAGAACTGGCGTACTTCAAAGACATTCAATTTCATGAGATTGCCCATCGTGAATTTTTCAAAAACGCATTGGGAGCAGCAGCGATAGGCAGCCTGGAGGTTGATTTTTCAAAGATCAATTTTGCGGACCGGACCAGTGTACTGGGAACTGCAAAAGCTTTTGAAGATTTAGGTGTTTCCGCTTATAATGGTGCAGGAAGTTTATTGAAAAGTACCGTTTATTTAACCCTTGCCGGTAAGATTGTTTCCGTGGAGGCCCGCCATGCGGCTTATATCAGAGAATTGATTTCTCCTAATTCCTTCTCTAATGTGGAAGTGGTGGATATGGTCAATGGCCTGGATAAATCCCGGAACCCTTTGGAAGTACTGGCCATTGCAGGTGGATTTGTAAAAACAAAAATCAACGTAACCAATTTTAACGCCTAAACCTGGAAAACATGAATATCGTAGATATATTAGAAGAAATTGAAAAAGTGGATGGAGAAGTGTATGAACGCTTTAGTCCGAGAAGAACCGCTATGAAGGAGTTTTTCAATATCGGTAAAAAGGTAAGCCTTGCAGCCATTCCTATGGCATTAGGTTCGATGTTTACCAAAGCATACGGACAAAGTACTTTACCCTCAGGCGTAAAAGCGGTACTCCAGTTTGCACTAACATTGGAACATTTTGAAGCAGCATTTTATACCCAGGCATTAAAAGCAACGGGTGGTGCAGATTTTCCGGGATCAGCACAGGGCACTTTGGATAAAACCGCGATTGGCATCATCAGCGGACATGAAACGTCACATGTGAATTTCCTGAAAGGCGTGATTGGTTCAGATGCTGTTGCCGCAAAAGCGAGTTACGACTGGACTGCAAGTGGTGCTTTCCCAAACCCTTTTGCAGTTGGCAATTATGGGGTCTTCCTGGCAGTAGCACAAGCTTTGGAAGATACCGGTGTTCGCGCTTATAAAGGACAGGCTCCTGCTTTAGTAGGACAGGGAGGGGTGTTGACGGCTGCATTGAACATTCATTCTGTGGAAGCCCGTCATGCGGCTAAAATCCGTTACATGCGTGCACAAAATGGCTTTGCCATCAAACCCTGGATTACCGGAGGAAATGATAGCGGGGTGCCAAATGCGGCGGCGGTATATGCGGGAGAGGAAACGACTACTCAGGCTACCATTTCAATTATCGGAATTAACGCAACTGCAGTGAATGCTGCGGCGGCCTCAGAATCATTTGATGAGCCCTTAACTACCCAACAGGTGTTGGATATTGTAAAATTATTTGGAGTTTCTTAAGAGGGATGATTGTTTAAGTTTAAGGTGAGAGGGGAACGTAAGTTCCCCTCTTTTTTTTAGTAATTGATCACCTGTTCTTCCAGGTGTTCCGGAAGATCGCGGTAATTGTATTGCTGACCACGAAGCTGAGGTTCAAAACCGGCTTCTCTGATCGCATCCTGAATTCCTTTCGCCGTAAAGCGGTGTGGTGCACCAGCTGCAGAAACAACATTTTCTTCAATCATGATGGACCCGAAATCATTTGCTCCGGCATGTAAACACAATTCTGCTACATTTTTACCTACAGTAAGCCATGAGGCCTGAATATTTTTAACGTTAGGCAGCATGATCCTGCTCAGCGCCAGCATTCTGATGTACTCATCGCCGGAAACATTATTGCTGATGCCCCTTAATCTTTTTAGTAAAGTACCGTCATCCTGGAAAGGCCATGGAATAAAAGCAAGGAAACCTTTGGCATCTGCCGGCTTCTCACTTTGAACCTCCCTGATCCATACCAGGTGTTCAAAACGTTCTTCAATAGTTTCTACATGTCCGAACATCATGGTCGCCGAAGTGGTAATGTCCAGCTGATGTGCAGCGCGCATCACGTCCAGCCACTCTTTTCCGCCACATTTCCCTTTGGAAATCAACCTTCTGACACGGTCGTTCAGGATTTCAGCACCTGCACCAGGCAGGGAATCCATTCCGGCTGCTTTCAATGCACGCAGTACTTCCGTATGAGAAATGCCTTCCAGTTTTGCCACGTGTGCAATTTCCGGCGGACCTAAAGCATGTAGTTTAAGATCAGGATATAATTCTTTAAGTTGTTTAAACAGATCGGCATAAAATTTTAAGCCAAGGTCAGGATGATGTCCGCCCTGAAGCAGCAACTGATCGCCGCCTAATCTGAAAGTCTCTTCAATTTTAACTTTATAAGTCTCGATATCTGTAATGTAACTCTCGTCGTGGCCAGGTCTTCTGAAGAAATTACAGAATTTACAATTGGCAATACATACGTTTGTAGTGTTTACATTTCGGTCTATCTGCCAGGTTACTTTCCCGCTGGGTACTTGTTTTTTCCTCAGTTCATTGGCTACATAGGCCAGTTCGGCAGTTGATGCATGGTGATACAAAAAAACGCCTTCTTCCTGGGTAAGAAAGTCGAAATGTAAGGCCCTATGCAATAATTCGGCAGTATTCATACTGCAAATATACCATAAGTTCCTTTCTTTTTATTTCACATTATTATCACATTTCCCTTTTGCTTTATTCCTATATTTGAAACAATTATTTTAATAGATATGGTAGATTTTAACCGTTTTACATTGGCCAATGGATTGCGTGTCCTGGTACACGAGGATGATACAACGCCTATGGCGGTGTTAAACATTCTATACGACGTTGGTGCAAGAGACGAAGAACAAGATAAAACCGGCTTTGCCCATTTATTTGAGCACCTCATGTTTGGGGGCTCTGTAAATATTCCAAGTTATGATGAACCCCTGCAAAGGGTCGGTGGAGAGAACAATGCTTTTACAAGCAATGACATCACCAATTATTATATCACCCTTCCTGCCACCAATCTGGAAACTGCTTTCTGGCTGGAGAGCGACCGCATGCTGAGCCTTGCCTTTTCTGAGAAAAGCCTGGAAACACAGCGCAATGTGGTGTGTGAAGAGTTTAAACAGCGTTACCTGAATCAGCCTTATGGCGATGTATGGTTGAAACTGAGACCTCTTGCTTATAAGGAGCACCCTTACCGCTGGGCCACCATCGGACAGGACCTGAAGCAGATTGAAGATGCCAAAATGGATGATGTAAAAGCATTTTTTCAAAAGCATTACAATCCTCAAAATGCCATTATGGTAGTTGGGGGTAATGTAAAGACCGCAGAGGTGAAAGCACTTGCCGAGAAATGGTTCGAACCAATCCCGGCAGGAGAACGTTACCTCAGAAACCTGCCAACTGAACCTCAGCAAAAGGAAGCACGCCAGGAAACAGTAACCGCAGAGGTTCCGCTGAATGCCATCTATATGGCTTTCCAGATGCCCGACAGGGTGGATAAAGACTACCAGGTTTACGACCTGCTGTCGGATATCCTTTCACAGGGACAATCGTCCAGACTGTACAATAGCCTCCTGAAAGAACAACAATTATTCAGCGAGATCAATGCTTACCTGACGGGGAGTATTGATCAGGGATTGTTCATCGTAGAAGGGAAACTGGTAGAAGGGGTAACCATGGAAGCCGCCGAAGCTGCGATCTGGAAAGAACTGAATGCCATCGCAGCGGAAGAAGTAACGGTAGATGAACTGACCAAGGTGAAAAACAAATCCGAATCCATCATTGTATTTGCCGAAATGAGCCTTTTAGATAAAGCCATGAATCTGGCTTATTATGAATTATTAGGAGATGCGAACCTGCTGAACACGGAGATTCATAAATACCATGACGTCACTTCAACACGTATTTTAGAAGTTGCACAACGTACCTTCGTAAAAGAACAATCTTCAATTTTATACTATTTAACTGCTCAAGATGCTTAATCGTACGTTAGCGCCTGAATCGAAACAGGTAGATGAAATAAATTTTATTGAACCATTAACGCAACAACTGGATAATGGGATTCCTGTATTTACGATCAATGCAGGTAAACAGGAACTGGTACGCATTGAGTTTATATTTGAAAATGTAAACTGGGACCAGTCAAAACCCCTTCAGGCGGTAGCCGCAAGCCATTTGATCAATAATGGAACAGCAAAGCTAACTGCCAGAGATATTGCAGAAAAAGTAGATTATTACGGTGCTTTCCTGCAAACGGAATATGGTGCCGATCAATCAAGTGTCAAAGTCTATACTTTAAATAAACACCTGGCGGCGGTATTGCCGATCCTCAGGTCGATCCTTAATGAGAGTATTTTTCCTCAACAGGAACTGGACATTTTTATCCAGAATCAAAAACAATCTTTACAGGTGAGCTTGCAGAAGAATGATTTCCTTGCGAGGAAACATTTTGCGCATGCCATTTTCGGAGATTCTACCTACGGTTCTAATATTGAAGCTGCTGATTACGATGCCGTACAGCAGGCAGATTTATTGAGCTATTTTAAAGCGGCCTATAAACCCGAAAACTGTACGATTATCGTGGCCGGGAAGTTCGAAGAAAAAGAATTTGACCTGCTGAATAACTTTCTTGGAAAAGAATGGGACAACCACGAAAAATCGGTGGTCAACAAATTTGAGTTTAGCGGAGGAAGAAAAGGAGAAGTGCTGATTGAGCGTCCTGATGCGATCCAGTCGGCCATCCGGATGGGTGCGCTCGCTATTACCAGAAAACATAAAGATTTTCCGGGATTCCAGGTGATGAATTGTTTGCTGGGTGGTTATTTCGGATCCAGACTGATGGCAAATATCCGTGAGGATAAAGGTTATACTTATGGTATTGGTTCTGCAGTGGTTTCCTTAAAAGACGCCGGTTATTTCTTTATTGCTACAGAAGTAGGAGCAGACGTTTGCAGCAGTGCATTGACGGAGATTGAAAAAGAGATTGAACTGTTGAGAACAGAACCCGTGACTGAAGAAGAATTGAACCTTGTCCGCAATTACATGCTTGGGTCAATGCTGGGTAGTCTGGAGAATGCTTTCTCTCATGCCGACAAGTTTAAAAATGCTTATTTCTCAGGTTTGGATTATACCTATTACGATAACTATATCGAAACCGTAAAAACGATTACCGCTGAAGAACTGAAACAGCTGGCCAATCAATATTTAAATCCTGCCGACTTTACCAAAGTCGTGGTTGGAAAGAAATAAAAGGAAATATCCTGGCTATTCTATTTTAGCCAGGATACCTTTTTGTTTGTCCGCCTGATACAGCTTTTTATGAAAAGCGACATAATCATTGTATTTTTCAGCAGGATATTGTTTGTTAATGATAGACTTTGTCCGCGTGTAGATAAGGGTATTATCTTTGGCAACAACCTTTGCCGTATATTTTCCAAATTCAGACTCGATCAGAATATCCTTAGGGATAAATTCTACTTTAAATCCCTTTGGGATGGTGTATATGACCTCATCTTCATCCAGGTAACCATAATTAAGCGAGAAAGGAGTCTTGCGCTTTTCAATTGGTGTCAGCGTATTTTCCTGTCTGTTCAACAGGTTCATGGTGATGAACATTTTCCCACCACCTCCGGTTAACAGCTGACTGCTTTTCAGGCTGATGCTTTCATTCAGTAAAGGCTGATCTTTATCCGGCTGGGTATACTTCAGCGAGCTGATCTCCATATTCGGGATGCCCAGGGAATTCATGATGTTTTTACGCTGCGTTACAGGCTCTATCAGCATTAATCCAATGTTGTCTTCATATTGTGCGTTTGCATATTTGGTGTCAATCTGGATGTCTGCACTGCCTTCTTCATTTAGGTTAACTTTTGTACTTCGTTTCATATAATTGGCGGAAGCATTCAAAAGCGGGGTTTCCACGAGTTTACCACCATCTTCTGTCACCAATAAAACCGTTCTGCCGGAATTGTTATTTCCGATAAAACCCGTTGGATCATAAGAACTCGTACATTCCAGCCAGGTCGTATCTTTTTCTAAAGGGACACAAAGAATCATGTGATTGGCCTGATTCATACTGGCATATTTGCGGTTAAGAGAAGGCATGCCATTCCCGATCACAACCAGGTTTGATTTAATTCCAGCTTCCTGAAGCATCGCTTTCATGTAATTGGAAAGACCTTTACAATCTCCATAGTTCACTGTAGATACTTTCTCGGCAACGATAGGGGTAAACCCACCGATACCAAGCTGAACGCCCACATACCTCGTGTTTTCCTGTAAATAGCGGTAAAGCCGTTTGATTTTTTCTTTTGGTGATTTGGCATCTTTGATGAGCGCCTGCACTTTTGATTTTGCTGATTCCGGTAAAACCTGGGATCCACTGCTCAACTGGTATAACCAGATGCCCAGATTTTGCCAGTTTTCAATGTTTGCTTTGGAACTGTCATATTCAAACTGATTGGGAGCCAGGCTGACCCATGGCGTTACCGTCTTTAATCCCGTACTCATGGGTTCATGGACCAATGCAGGGACAGCAGTGCAGGACCATTGATACTGCATCAGGTCTTTTACCGCCGTAGAATCCGTTTTCAATCCAACGCTGTTCAGCCGTTTAAAGCTAAATGATTTCGGGATCTTAAAAGTATAGGACGATTTCTCTACTGCCATTGCCCAAGAGGATGCCGGATTCCAGGAAGGGTAGTTTAGAATGCCGCTGTAATCGACGCTATAGCTGTATTCAATCGTATAAGGGAAAGAAGCATATAAAAATTCCATGTACTTTATTCTGCTATCCGAATATAGTGTGCCTCCTGATACAGCACTCCCGTCTTTGAAATCAGAAGAACGATATTCCTTTATTTTGGCTCCTTTTGCATCGTAAAGCGTTGCTTTTAAATTGTAAACATTGGAGAATTTATCATAATGCTCATACATGTTAGAGGCACCTTCTCCCTTTTTATTTAAAATGGTGACCGCTGTTTTATAATCTTGTCTGGCAGTTCCCAAGCCCTTAACCTCATAGACCATTTCTTCATTTCTGACCACAAGGGCGGCATTTTCCGTTAGCGCAGCAGGAATTTTGCTGACATCATATTCTCCCTGTGCATAGCTACAGATCCCGGCAAAGCTCAGCATGGCCGTCAACATTAATTTCTGTTTCATTAAATCTTTTTAAATACGATTTGTTCCGCCTGCTTTCTCACAATGTTTTTAAACAGTTCTTTTAAGTCCTGATATTCTTCCGGCGTATAAAACGCTTTTTTAAGGGTGATTTTGCTGGATAGTAAGAGTTTGTTTGCCTCTGTTGCCGTCATAAAAGTAAAAGAGGCACTCTCATCCGGTAATACAATTTTTTCATTTTTTGGCGTCTTGTCCAGTTGATATCCTGTAGGAAAATCAATGGTAATGCGGTAATTCTCCTCCGTAGGATAGCCAAAATCTACAGGGAATTTACGCTCTTCCAGTTTGAATGGGTTTTCTTTAGTCCGGTCATACAACAAGGGGCTGAGGTATACTAAATTACCGGCTTCTTCCACGTTATCCTCGATCAGCACATCCATCACTTCTGCTAAAGGCTCTTCCACGAGATTTAAATTTGTGACCTGGTAGTTCTTAACGCTTAGTCCGGGTTTGTCTCCTTTATATTTCTTCAGGTATTCTTCTTCATTTGCCGCGGCATGATAGCTATCGCGGTGCTCCAATCCTTCATAGTTCGTGAAGGAAAGAAATAGCTTGCCTGATAATTTATTTTCGGCATCGAGCACCAGACTATAGGTGATGTTTTTCCGGCTGATTTTATCTTCTTCAAGAGAAATCCATTCCCCGTTTTCCGATGCCATATCTACCTTGAATCCTTCGTGATTAAGGTTTTCGTAAGAAATTAATCCTGGGGTATGGTTCTTGTCTGTCGCATCCAGAAGGAGGTACTTTTCGCCGGTCTGCACAGCTACGATCACATTGTCAAACTGCGTCAGCATTGGGAATCCGGGATGCATCCCATTGGATCTGGTACTGAGCAATACGGGAAATGCTTTAAGGTCTGTTTCATTCAATAAGCTATATAAACTCAGGTTGATGTCTGCGGAATTCCCTGATTTCTTCTCAAAAACCGCTTTTGGATTTGAAACCGTCGCATACTTGCTGTTGTCATCATCCCATTTTACATTATTTTTTACATAGTTAAAGAGGATTTTGACGATGCTGTCCTGATTCTTTTCCCCTTTGATCAGTTGTTGAACCAGGTTTTTATGGTAACTTCTCTTATCAGTGAAGGTGCCAAACTTTTCATTTTCTTTTAACATCTTCACGATCTTTGGCCAGCTGGAGGTATGCTCCTGATACATCGCACCCGGAAAACGCGTGGCACTCAATTCAAACTCAATCTTGCTCACATAATCCCTCAGGGTGGTAATGAAACGTTCTGTTTTTAGGGCCGGAACATTTTCAGCAATATAGGTGCTCTGGTTAACCACTGTAGAGAGTTGATCTCCTTTCAGCATAAAGGTTTGATTTTGCGGCTCATGACTCGGATTTAAATGAACAAAACCTCCGGCTGTTGTTTTGTAAGTGTAATATTCAGGAATTCTGATCTGAAGGCTGGAGTATAAAACGGGAATCTCTTTCTGAAAATACCAGGGACTGAGTGTGAAGGTAAAGTCAGAACGCGTCCGGTATTTATATTCTATGATAGCACCTTCCTTTACATTGGGAAGGGTGAATTTCTTCATGGTGAAGTTCTTGTCCTGTTTTTCAGAAAACTTAGCGTCTTTATTGATCTTGCTCACCACCATTTTACCATTTTCCATGTTATAGGTAGCTGCCTCCATATAGTCGAGTGAGGTTTCATAGCTATTTTTTTTGTAAAACTGGATCTCTAAATTCGCGAGGTCATAGCCATTTTTATTGATGATCTTATAACGGGTATGCCGTTCAAATACATAGACAAAATCATTGGTTTTAGGACTTAATTCAAACCAGCCTTTACCCACGTCGAACAATGCCACGGCTGCGGCGGCAGAATCTATACCCGTTACTTTGGTGTCGAATTCTGTAGGATCGATCTTTCCATATTTGAAGTTTTTTGGGGTAACAGGTTTATTCTGAGCGTAGGAGCAGAGCGAAGCCAGGAAGAAAATGCCGGATAACAGCAGCTTTATCTTATTCATGAGTGGTTAATTATTTTAGGCAATTATAGCTGTTTTTCCTCAGAAGAAAAATTCTATTTTTTTGTTTTTCTACACTGTAACAATTCGATCTGTTGTGGCAACCGGAATATAACTTTTGATTAATACCTACATTTTTCCACAATCATCCAAAGGGTTAAATAGAAAAGAATTATTTATTGATATTTGTGCCCAATTAAAATCTTTAAGATAAATATGTCTCCGAACAAAATACATGCGAATGACCTTACTTATAAAATCAACCCTGATTTATCCACTGTGGACTGGACTTACGTATGTGAGCTGTTTTCTAAGGTAGACTGGAGGAAAAGGGAAGAAGCAGAAATAGAAGCCGCATTCAGAAGAAGCAGCTGGACACTATTCATTTATAAGGAAGATCAGCTGATTGCTTTTGGAAGGACGGTAGACGACGGAAGGTATTATGCAGTATTGGCAGATATTATTGTTGATCCCGACTTCCAGGGAAATGGGTTGGGTAAATATCTGGTCAAAACCCTGAATGAACAGCTGGGTGATAATTATCATTTCGTAAACTTAACTGCTGCTCCTGGAAAAGGAGATTTTTACAAGAGTCTGGGATGGAAAAAACAGTCCACCTGTTATATCTGGCCTCAGGGACCAAAACAACTCAGACAACACACCGAACCTGAAGAAGAAGCCGGTAACTAATCCGTATCTAAGCTCGCTATTTTTAATTCTTTGAAGGTGGAAGGCCTTCGTCCGGTCATCTGGAAGAAAGTATTGCTAAAGGAGGAGATGCTATCGTAACCAACCTCATAAGCGATTTCGCTAATGGTGAGGTCGCTTTCCAGGAGTTTCTCCATGGCTTTAGTGATCCTGACGAGTTTCAAATATTGAAAAAAAGAAATGTCCAGGGAAGCCTGGAATACCCTCGATAAGGTACGTTCACTAAAACCTGTTGCAGCAGCGATGACCTCCAGCGTCAGGTCGTCCGCCAGATGCTGATGAATATACAAGAGCACCGGCCTCAGTCTTTCATTATCTGTAGTGGGTACGACAATAGGTAAAGGATGCTTGCTGATGGTAGGGAGTATATTTTGTATCGTGTTTAAAAAGCCATACTCATGTGTTCCTGGAAAAATGTCGCCATTCCAATGCTCAGAAAATTTAAGCATTTCCAGTAACAGCCCATTCACCGGGTAAATTCCGATATGGTCAAAAAAAGGATTATCCTCTTCGGGGGCCGTATCAAAATAAATATTGCGGACAATGGCTGCGCGGTAACGGTGTTGCAAATGATGCTCCACACCGGCAGGAATCCAAAGGTAATGACGTGCCGGAATAAAATAGGATTTGTCGTTCGCATAAAGAAAAATCACTCCCCCTTCCACATAGGTTAACTGCCCCTTGATGTGTTTATGGTGCCGGAAACGGTCTTCAAATTTACTATGCCATACATAAGTGCTTTCCTGATGCGCATCAATTGCAGAGAGTAAGGATTCGTTGCTTAAGGTATTCATGTGGCTGGTTTGAACAAATATATGTCGGTTTAGATAAAATAAAGAAACAATTCTTATCCGAAATTTGTGCCATTAATTAATCTATATGAATTTTAGTCCGTATAAAAGAAAGTTTGGGATGTGCATGTCCGTTCTTTTATCCTCTCTTTTCGTCCATGCACAACACCCTTTTAGTCCTGAAATCCCATTGACCATCAAAGAGGTCTGGCAATTAACCGACAGCAATAGCAGGAAGCTTCAGATGAAGCAGCTGGAGGTATTGGCTGCAGAAGCCGGTATTCAGGTGGCCAGATCAGAAAGACTACCTGAAATTGCTGCCAATGGCGTACTGGCGTATATTTTTCAAATGCCGATTTACGAAAAAGGCTTGTTTCATACGCCCTCACAGTATCCGGTAGAGCCTAAATATTACAAGGTTTCTGCAGATGCTTATCTGAACATTTATAACGGCGGAAAAACCAATAGGGAGATTGCTGTATCGAGGAGGGAGAATGAGCTGGCGACCGCCAGAAAGAACCTGACTAAGCAGGAAATCCATTATATCGCAGCGGTTTATTTTTACGATGTATACCGCAATAAATCTTATCAGCTGTTGCTGCAACAAGACATTAAAGACCGGGAAAAGCAGCTCCATGAAATCAACGAATTGTATAAAAATGGTACGGTGTTAAAAAGTGATGTCCTGCGCGCCGAACTGCGCTTGTCGAGACAGAGAATGATGCTGACCGAAATTGAGAACAGCATTGTAATCGCCTCGCAAAAGCTGAACCTTTTAACCGGCAGGGCAGATGATGTGCGGTTGAACCCGGTCGTTTCTGACACGGAAGCCGATCCTGTAATGTTAAAAGGATTGTCAGATTACCTGTCTGAAGCCGAGTCAGGTTCCTTTAAAGTTCGGATTTCGGAAAAAGAACAGGAGCTGAGTGCACTAAAGCTGAAGCAAATAAAATCCAATGTGCTTCCTTCAATTGGCTTGTTCGGGGAGTATATGTATGCTTATCCTCAAATCCAATTCTATCCTTATGCCCTTTCACTGTATAGCAATGGAATGGCCGGGATTAAGTTAAAAATACCTGTTTCTTCCTTTTATACGAATAAACACAAAGTGAAAGTGGCGGAAATCCAGTTGCACAGGCAGGAAGTGGAGGATGAAGAAGTAAAGGAAAACCTGCGCCAGGAAGTTCAGGAATATTATATCCGGTATACAGAATCGCTGAAAAGAATAGAAGTGGCCTCAGAAAACATTACACAGGCTTCAGAAAGTTACCGCATTGTACAAAACACGTATTTCAACCAGTTGGCTTTATTAACCGATCTGCTGGACGCAGAAACGCAGTTGTTACAATCGAGGTTTGAACTGACGACCGCAAAAGTAAACGCCAGAATTCAATATTATCAATTACAAAAAGCAGTAGGCACCCTATAAAAATGAGCACTAAACAACAAAATAAAACAGATAGAATAATTTCAGGTGTCACGACCGTGATTGCGGCCATTGTAGTGGTCGTATTGCTGTTTTGGGGAACAAGAACGGTATTTACTTATTTAAAATATGAGGATACCAATGATGCCCAGGTGGAAGAATATATCAATCCGGTAACGTCAAGGGTAAATGGTTATATCAAATCGGTACGATATGTAGAGAATCAGGAAGTGAAAAAAGGAGATACCCTCCTGGTGATCGATGATAGTGACTATACCGTGCAGCAGGACGAGGCCCAGGCTTCATTGTCCAATGCCAAAGCCCAGGTTTCTGTATTGCAGAGTAACATTCAGACTGCCGGAACAAGCGCAGGAGCGAGCAAAGCAAAAATCGCTGCGGCGAAAGCAAAACTATGGAAACAGCAGGCAGAATACGACCGCTATAAAAAGCTGTTCGATGCCGAATCTGCTACCCGCCAGCAACTGGAAAGTATGCAAAGTATGCTGGAAGTTGCGCAGGCGGAGTACAATGCCGCTCAGGAAGATTATGCTGCTGCCCTTTCCAAAACAAACGACATCAGGGCACAGACTGAAGTGTTGCTTTCTGAAATTCAGCGGAGAGCGGCGGTGGTAAAAAGGAACGACCTCAATACCTCTTATACGGTAATTGTAGCGCCTTATAACGGAAAGATGGGAAGAAGAACGATTCAGCCGGGTCAATTGGTGCAAAGCGGTCAAACGATTGCTTATATCGTAGATCGCGATGCAGGGAAATGGGTGATCGCCAATTTTAAAGAAACACAGATTGGGAAGATGTATGTCGGAGAGCCGGTCGCCATCGAAGTAGATGCTTTTCCGGGGAGAGAATTTTCAGGAAAAATAGAATCCTTATCAGCGGCTACAGGGTCCAGGTTTTCTCTTTTACCTCCGGATAATGCGACGGGGAATTTCGTGAAAATTGCACAAAGAATCCCGGTAAGAATCCGCCTCGAAGGAGCCATGGAGTCCTTATCGAATCTGAATGCCGGAATGAGCGTTACCGTACATATCAAAAAGAACAATGATTAAGGCGGTACCCATTTTTAAATCCTGGGTGCCGGAATGGCTGATCCGGCTGAGCATCATGCTGCTGCTGCTGTCGTCTGTGTTGCTGTTTGCCTTATCTACAGCTGATGGAAGTGCTGCTGCGGGATATTATGGGATGGAACCGGCAGATGTGCAGTTTTCTTTGCTCTTGTTTTACGCAGCTGTTGCCAGTTTTGCGGGGGTAGAACGGAGGTTCTTTGAACGGATCGTGACCAAAGAGTATTTACTGATCTGTATTGTACTGGAGATTTTAATTGCCTATTGCTGTTACCATACCCGGGAGATCTGGCTGGTCTTTACTTTCCGGTTTTTACAGGGATTGGTGAACTGCGGAATTACGAGCATCTGCTTAAATCTACTGTTCGGACGGCTAAAATCAGAACATGCCAGAGAAGTAGGC
This sequence comes from Pedobacter steynii, assembly GCF_900103665.1. Lineage (GTDB taxonomy): Bacteria > Bacteroidota > Bacteroidia > Sphingobacteriales > Sphingobacteriaceae > Pedobacter > Pedobacter steynii. The sequence continues at coordinate 78,203 of NZ_FNGY01000003.1, read as the reverse complement.
TATACGATATTTTATGCGATGATCCTGTGTGTATCTCCCGTAACGGCGTTATTTGCGGCACCTTTGGTGGAAAATTTTGAATATAGTGTTTTGTATAAGGCGATCATTTTTTGCTTTCTTCCCAGTGCGGCCTTGCTATTCATGATCTTAAACAGGGTTCACATTTTCCGGAAAAAACCTTTATATCAATTAGACTGGGCCAGTTTTTTATTGTTTGTGGTGATGCTTGTACTCATCGCCTATGTATTGATCTATGGGCAGCAAAAAGACTGGCTGGAAGATTCAGGGATGGTGTACAGCATTGTCGCCATTTTATTGTTGTTTCTGACCTCCGTTCTGAGACAGCGATCATTAAAACGTCCTACAGTAGATCTGGCGGTATTTAAATACCGGAATTTTAGTATCGGGATTGTTTTTCTGGTGATCCTTTACCTGATCCGGGGAGCGTTCGGATTAACCACTACTTATTTTATCACGGTTTTAGGGATGGATTCACTACATGCAAATGAACTGATGATTTATAATATTCTGGGAATCATCACCGGCTCTTTTATTGCCATCCGGTTTTTAATCCTGCAAAAGATGCTGCGGATTTTATGGATTGCGGGTTTCGTTTTATTAATGGTGTTTTTTGGAATGATGTGTTTTCTCTTCGCTACGGAAGCTGATGCGGAAACATTTATTATCCCTTTGTTTCTTCAGGGCCTGGGAGCAGGAATGGTGATGTCGCCGATTGTGATGTTCATTGTTTCTGCTGTGCCGGTACAAATGGGGCAATCTGCAGCTTCAGTAGGGGTTTTTGTTCGATTCTCTGCGTTCAGCCTGAGTGTGTCACTGATCAATTATTGCCAGCTGTATTTTAAAGGAGGTCATAGTAAGGATATGGGGAAAGGACTGTCTTTCCTTGATTTCGGCCTGGCAGAGCGGTTGCAGATTTACCAGTCGACCTTATCAGGTCATGGCATGTTGAAAGATCAGGCGGCTAAAGTGGCCACTGGCTTACTAAACAAAGCCGTTCAGAAGCAGGCCTTCCTTCAGTTTTGTATTGATTACTACGAAATGATTGCCATACTATGCCTGATTACCATCGTATTGATTGCCTTGCAACCAGTCATTAGCAGGACGATAATTAATGTAAAAGGAAAACATCCTGCACCCGCTGGATTTTAAGAGAAATGAGTTGATTTTACAGAGGGTAATAACAATGATTTTCCTGGTTACGGGCTCGTTCGGAATAAGGTAGAATGAAAGCAGAATCAAGCCCGGATAGAACAGGGATCAAACACGGAATTTGTCCCTGTTCTATCCGTGTTCTATCCCTGTTTGATCCCTGTTCTATCCGGGCTTTATCCGAAGCAGTTCCGATTTTGTTTCCTCTATAGAATGATCCAGTATCCGGTACTTAAAAATACGTTATTTTTTAGAGTTTAGCCGGAAGATTTAACTGCGTAATCCTTCTTTGATTTCATGGTAAATCTGCTGGGTTTCTGCGACCGGAATTTCCAGGGCTTTGCCATAATCAATAATGGCTCCGGCAAATAATTCGAGTTCTGTATTTGCTTTTCCGGATTGTACATCCAACTGCAAAGAGGTAGGCGTCTGATAAGGAAAAGATGCGGCTTTTTGGAAGGTCTTCTCAATGATGTCTTCAGAAATCGCAATTCCTTTCCTTTTCGCTATCGCTTCAATCTCTTTCATTATCAGCGATGCCCTTTCATGGAGTGCAGATTCTTCCACTACCTGTCCGATTGACTTATTGTATCGCGCTGTGACTAAGCCAAAGCTGGCAATGAAGAAATATTTTGTCCAGATATCCGGGAAGGAATTTTCTTTATAATCCAGGTCAATACCGGCGTCTTTTAGCAGCTCCGCAATTTCCAATGCATCATATTGCGGATTTTCAGGGTCTCTACCCATTACAATTTTACCTGGATTGCCTTTATGCTCTACTATTCCCTTTTCTTTAATATGGGAGGCTACATATACGCAGGAGGGAAGCACGATCCCATTAGAAATAATCTTACGAATCCGCTCATAGATATCTACCCCGTTCATTAAAGGTAAAACAACAGTGTCTTCCTTAATGCTGGATTTTAACTGCAGGCAAATGTTTTCCAGATCGTATTCCTTTACACAAAGGATGAATACATTGGTTACAGGCAATTCTGCTACATTGCGGTAGATCTGATGGGGATGGGCAACCGGGTTTGCATGTTCTGCAGAAAGTAAGGTCAGCCCTTTTTCTTTTACGACCTCATAGGTTTGCGCCCTGGCAACAAATGAAATGTTCGCCGCATCGGATGAAGCATATTTCTGAGCGAGTTTAAACCCGAAATAACCTCCAACACCACCAAGTCCTATTATAGTCAGTTCTTTTGTTTTCATTAGAATGTGATTTTTTATTTTTGGTTATGAAGCTATCATGATCCTGGTAATCAGTCGTTATGTGATCTGTAAGATCATGATGGTTTCATTTTCTCTTTAGGAATTTGTTTTTACTATTTATTTCATCGAGGGGAGCAAAGTACACACAATATTGGATTTTCATAGCGGATTTTGCAGCGGATGTTGCGTTTTCGGATTGTTTAAAACAATTCCTGAATTAGGAAGTATTTATTTAAAATGATTTATAATTTTGAAATGGACAATAAGTCAGATCATTAAGGTTTGTGAGGCAAGGGAAAAAGGAATGAGCACTGATAAAAAGATTAAACAGATATGACATCTATATGAAAGAACTAATGATATCGACCGATCGCCTCTTCATCGCTGAAATGACTTTAGATGATGCTGAATTTATTTTGAAGTTATTGAATACGGAAGGCTGGAAAAAGTTTATTGGCGAGAGGAATGTAAACAATAAACAGGAAGCGGAAGTGTACATCCGGAAAATTATAGATAATCCTAATTTCAGCTACTCCGCAGTACGGCTTAAAGGTGGAAATGTTCCCATTGGAATGGTCAGCATGATCAAGCGCGATTATCTTGATCATCATGATATTGGTTTCGCTTTTCTTCCAGACTATAACGGAAAAGGATATGCCTTTGAAGCAGCATCAGCGGTTTTAAATCATCCTTCTACACTTGCTGTACATACGAAGATCCTGGCTACAACCCTGAAGCACAATAGTAGTTCTATTCAGCTTTTAGAACGCCTCGGTTTGGTTCTGGATAAGGAAATAAAAGTAGAGGGAAAGGAGCTGTTTCTGTATAACGTCGGGGTGGATGAGCTCTTGTTAAATCAGCTTACCCATCGTTTCTTTGGCATTTTTAACAATACAAATGAGGACCAGCCGGACTGGGGAATGATTAACGAAACCTGTTTGCCGGAAGCCATTTTCATTAAGAAAACAGGTCTGGAAGAGGAGGTTTATCATTTACAATCTTTCATCGCCCCCAGAAGGAAAATACTTTCTGATGGAACGTTAAAAGAATTTAAAGAATGGGAAACCCTTGCAGAAACAAAAATCTCTGGAAACATCGCACAGCGCTTTTCAAAATATGAAAAAAGCGGTGCTTTAAATGGAACTTCATTTAAGGCATCCGGAAATAAGATCTTTCAGTTTATTAAAACCTGGGAGGGCTGGAGGATTAGTGCCGTAGTCTGGGAAGATGTTACTGCTGGTTAATCAGGGTCATCTCTTGTAATACATGCCTTTCGATTCGGGCATGGTATCCTTGAAGCCGAAATTCCATGCTGTAAGGTAACTCATGTTTTTAGGTTAAAATCCGGCTTTACTACGCTGAGGGCCGAAGGTAATTCTGCTTTGCAAAGATAAAGAGATTCAGAAAAGGAGTTTCGTTTAATGGTTCTTTTTTGAAGCATAGCCATTGCCGGAAATAGCGGTTTTTAACTCCTTGTAAATGAGTTGGAATTGAAGAGGGCTTAACAATTTGTTTATAGTAAGCGATTAAATTTGTCTTTCAATAATCAAAGCTTAACGCAATTCAAATGGAAATTCAAAATGGCAGGGGGTATCAGCTGATCAAACTCCTGATGTCGGGATTTTGTATAGGATTAATAATGATATCAGGGGCCTGTAAAAAGGACAATATAAAAAAGGAATATCCACAGGGAAGTAATGAGCAAATCAATACCTGGATCCTGGATAGCCTTAATCGCTATTATTATTGGGCCAGTGAATTGCCGAAGAAACCTGATTTAGGGCAGTTACCAACGAGTTTTTTTAATTCGGTAAGAAATACCAGCGATCGTTTTTCTCAGCTTTATCTGCCCAATCAGGCAGGTGCCCCAAGTTCCCGTTCGCTATATGGCTTTGATTATGCGGTTATTCAGGAGCCGCTCAGTCAGCAGGTTTTTGGACTGATAAAATGTGTTTTGAAAGGATCCCCTGCAGAAAGATATGGCCTTAAAAGAGGCGCTTATATTCGTAAAATTAACGGGAAAACCTTTAACAATAGTAATGTGGCTACACTTGATCAGGAGTTGCTTACCGGCAGGACAACTAAACTGACGCTGACAGAACTAAAAGAAGGGATATATACTGATCAACCGGAGCTGAATATGATTGCAGGCTTAACTTTTGATCAGCCTCCGGTTCATCAGGTGATAGAATGGGGAGGGGCGAAAATTGGATATGTCTACATTGATGGTTTCTCGGGAGGCTTAAGCAGGACCCTTATTCCTGTTTTCTCCGGATTTAAAAACGATGCAGTTTCAGACCTGATCATAGACCTGCGGTATAATTCCGGTGGAGATGTATCAGAAGCTGCAGGGCTTTGCGCGATGATTGCCCCGGGAATAAATTACAATACAGATTTTATCACTTATAAGGGAAATAAGAATGGCGGACAAAGGAAAGAATCCATTGGTGCGGCTGCAACCTTCGATAAAAGGGTGGAGTTCAATTCGCTTCTTCAAAGTAACATCAGTATGAAGCGGATTTTTGTACTGGCAACAGGAGCCACCGCCTCCGCATCGGAAGTGCTGATCAATAACCTTAAACCTTATATGCAGGTAAAAGTAATTGGAGAAAAAACAATGGGTAAAGACGAAGCCAGTTTTTTAATCCGGGATGAGCGGAGCCCTAAACAGGTAGATTGGGAGATGTATCCGATCATCTATAAATTATTCAATGCACAAGGGCAGGGTGGATACCAGACCGGAATTCTTCCGGACACAGAAGTCAGCGAATTTTCGGTACTTCCATTGGTTCCATTTGGAAATGTGAATGATGCTTTGTTAGGTAAAGCTTTGGCTCAGATTTCATCACAGGGAAAGATTGGCCAGAAGCTTTCTTCTCTTGCTGAACCTAAATCTGCTCCCCAAAATAGCGTTGTCCTCTCCGATAGTCATCTTAGTAAAGCAAGCAGGAGTATTGTGCTTACTCACCGGTAATCTTAAAAATAGAAAAGACGTTAACACATTTGATTTAGGCTTAATACTAAGTTAAAATAGGGAAGCTAATTTCGGAGGTATAAAAACTGAAGAAATTTTATCCCTATATATCTTGAAACAGTTAGACAAATCCTTGCTTGAGAAATTAGTTGTTTTGCTTCGCGAAGGTGATACCGCTGCCTTTAATGAGTTGTATTATCGTTATAAGGGGAAAGTTCATCAGTTTGCTTATCGTTTTGTGAGGTGTTCTGAATCCGCGACTGAGCTAACCCAACTCGTCTTTGTACGCCTTTGGAAATACAAACATACGATAGATGAATCCCGTGATTTTGATGCTTTTTTGTTAACGATCACCAGAAATCTGGTGTTCAAAGAGTTTCAGCGTAAAGCTAAAGCGGATGCCTATCAGAATGAACAATTGAAGATAGAACAGGTTTATGATCCTGTGGCCAGTTTTATGGATTTAAAGGATTACCGGAATCTGGCCGAAAGGGCAATCAATAGTTTACCGCCACAAAGTAAAAAGGTGTTTAAGCTGAGCCGTGAAGAAGGGGCCACGTATGAACACATTTCCAATCAATTGAACATTTCTAAAAATACAGTCCATAGCCACATGGCCAAATCTTTGAACCATATCAGGCAATATTTCAGAATCCATACGCCGGAAACGGTATTGATATGGTCTATTATACTCTCGGTCTTTTAAATTAATCAACCCCCTCTTTAAGAGCAGCCTTTTGAAATTCAAGAGGCTGTTTTTTTTTGTGTTGATTATCAATGTTTTGTGAATTATTTAAAATTTATTTCATTCCCGACTAGACATCTGGCCATTTAGCGGGGTATATACTTATAGACAGGCAGAAGTTTAGCCGTCTTAAAGTAATGAAAGTGAATACTAACGAAGAAACAAAGAAATTATTTAAACTTTATCTGGAAGGGAATACGACTCCCGAGCAGGAAGAAGAATTGTTTTCCTATATCCGCGGGCAGGAAGAAATAGACGAATATTTCGAAGAGTTGACTGCAACGGCATGGAATGAAGACAACAGCTGGAGAGATGATTCATTATCTGCAAAGGTAGAGCTGCAATCGGTCTGGTCAAAGATAGCGGAAGAAGAAGATCTTCGCAAAAAAGCAAATTCATCCTGGTTAAAATATGCGGCTTCCTTTATCCTGGTTTGCGCTGCTGCTTTAGGCTGGTACTCGGTAAAAACAGAAACAAAAGAAGGAAGTCAGCAGATCGCCTTAATGACTAAAATCACCAAAAGAGGGGAAAGAGTTAAGCTGTTACTTCCGGATAGTTCTGTGGTTTATTTAAATGCAGTGAGTAAGCTGAGCTTCCCTCAACATTTTGAAAAAGGTAAAACCAGGGAAATTCACCTGGAAGGAGAGGCCTTTTTTGAAGTGAAGTCTGATGCCAGTCGCCCGTTTATTGTGCATAGCGGAAATTTACAAACCAGGGTACTGGGAACGTCGTTCAATATCGATGCTTATCCGGGAAGTCAGCATTTCAGTGTCTCTGTACGTACGGGAAAAGTTGGGGTCTCTGCTTCAGGTGAAGGTAAACTGACACACCTTTCTTTCCTGACTCCTGGGAAAAACCTGGTCTATAAATTAAGAGATTCGAGCTACGCAGTGAATGAAACTAAAGCTGCGGACCTTAACAGCTGGACAGAAAACCGGTTCATCTTTAAAAATGAATTGCTGAGCGTCATCCTTACCCGCCTGGAGAGGAGCTACAATGTGAGTTTTAACGTGAAAAATGAAAAGATGTTGAAGAGCCGTTTCAATGCGACTTTCCACAATAAAAATATCAAACAGATTATAGAACAACTACATATTATGAGTAGCGGTAAGATACATTATGAATTTAACGTACATAAAACAATAATTACTTTATGGGGGGAGGAAGCCAATGATTAGCTAAGTTTTTATTAAAACCGCCACATCCCTATTGGCTACGCTATGAAAAATATAATTCAATAATTACAAAAACAAACCGCCCTGCTGTAACAGGACGGTTCTTAAAAATGTTTCGTAACTCTCGATAATTAAAAAACTTTCAATGAATATAACGCTATACTTTTTAATAATAAAATACTTCAATAAAATAAAACACCAATCTCTTGTGATGACGGCTTTACTTTCGGCATGCTGTATTTGCAGTGTCTCAGGAAACACCAAGGCTCAGAATGCAACGGAAAACAGAATCAGCTTAAAGCTTTCCAATGTTAACCTGACCAAAGGGTTGACTGCTGTAGAAGACAAAGCAGGATGTGTCATCAATTATAATCCTGCAATTTTTAAAACGGCACATCAGATCAGTATCGATGTCAAAGATATGCCAGTTGCGCAGGTGGTTCAGAAAATGCTGGAAGGAACCGGCGTGACTTACAAGGTGAGCGACCCTAAAACCATTCTTTTATATAAACTTCCGGATCCGGTAAAACAAGGTAAAATCAGCGGTAAAATCCTGGACGAAAAAGGAGAGCCATTGCCAGGTGCAGGGATTAAGATTGTAGAACTGAACCGTACGGCAAGCAGTTCTGTAGATGGATCGTTTAGCATTAGTGTTGATCCGGGAAATTATACGGTAGAGATCAGCTATGTGAGTTATCAGGGCAGAAGGGTAACCGATGTGATCGTTAAATCAGGACAGAACACGCCATTGAGCATCAGTATGAAACCTGCTTCGGAAACTTTAACAGGTGTGGTGATTACCGGTGGGTATAAAAAAACATCGGCTGAAGGACTTTTGGCGAAGCAAAAAAACTCCGCGGAGCTGAGCAATGGAATCAGTGCCGAACAGATCAGTAAAACACCCGATGCAAATTTGGGTGAAGCACTGAAAAGAATCACAGGAATCTCCACAGTAGACAATAAGTATGTAGTGGTTAGAGGAATGGGCGAGCGTTATAACGCAGCCACATTAGATGGGGCACTATTGCCTAGTACGGAGATTGGTAAAAGAGCATTTGCATTTGACTTGATTCCATCAAACCTGATTGATAATGTAACGGTTAGTAAAACCATTACACCGGATATGAATGCGACTTTTGCAGGTGGCCTGGTGCAGATCAATACCAAGGATATTCCAGATGAGAACTTTACAAGTGTTTCCATTGGTTCCTCTGTAAATGACAATAGTATCGGTAAAGATTTTTACGCTCCTCAACGTGGTAAATATGATTATTTAGGCTTTGATGATGGAAGAAGAGATTTTCCAAAGGACCTAAGAATTACAGCAGATGTTGTCGCTGGGCGGCCGGATGCACCTAAAGCAGAAGATAAATATGCACAAAGCAGGCTTTTTACAAAGGACAATCTTTCTTTATATAAAACACCTGCGTTTATTGGTCAAAATTATCAATTTACGCTTGGTAGGGCAATGAAACTGGACACTTCAAATGTGTTGGGTATCGTTGGCTCTTTAAGTTACCGGAATACTCAGAACATCACTGATATCAGTGATGCAAGACGTGGTAGTTTCTTACTTGAATCCAATAATTTTGGGAACAGCTATAATTTTAATACCACCTGGGGCGCAATTTTGAATGCCGGACTTAAATTAAAAAACCATAGAATCAGTTTAAGAAATACCTATACCCGGAAATTTGAGAACAATACCTCTATCATTAATAACTATCGCAATGATCAGATTGATGATTTTAAGGCGGGGATTCTTCCTCAAAATCAGCGTGTTGAAGTCAACCCTACCTTTTTGGATTTATTACAAAATAAACTGGGACTTCAACACCAATTCGGTAAACTAAAATTAGAATGGGATATTGCCCGTACAGGGATCGTGCGCAATCAAAAAGATGTGGTAAGGCGTGATCTGGAACCAGAACTAATAGATGGTGTGTATGTGCTTAGGACCGGAACGAATTCTACACAAACCGGAGACTTTCCAATTTCCCGCCATCATTATCTGAATAAGGAGACTGATTATAACTGGAATATTTCAGGAATAATTCCGTTTAATCTGGCGAATACCCGTCATACCCTTAAAACCGGTTATGGAGGAATTCAGAAACATTTGACACTGAATTGGGCCGGTGCACAATTAAACCATAATGTGCAAACTTCAGCAGCACTTTTAAACCTGCCGCTTTCTGAAAAAATCAAAGCAGAAAATCTTAATCCCAAAGGTTTTGTCTGGGAAGTTCAACCCTTTTTGCTGGATGCCTATGAGGGAAAGAGTAAGCAGCATGCAGGGTATCTGATGTTCGACAACCGTTTTAACGAGCAGTTCAGATTGGTATGGGGCCTGCGTGCGGAGTATTATAAGTACGATGAAATAAGAAATCCTTCGAATTCCAAGCAATATGCCGGGGACGAGAATAGCCCAAATGCAGTGAAAGATCCTGTCTGGAGATGGTTGCCTTCAGCGAACTTTACTTACAGTCCAACTCAAAAACTTAACCTTCGCCTGGCGTTTTCCCGAACAGTAATTCGTCCGGAATTTGTGGAAAGGGCACGTTTCCAGATGTATAATCCTGATCTTAATGCCAATGTCTATAGCTTATCGGGATTAACCAGCACAAGGGTGGACGGACTCGATTTCAGAGCAGAATTGTTTCCTGATCTGGGAGAAACCATATCAGTAGGCGCTTTTTACCGATACTTTGACAAGCCGGTAGAAGTATCAAAACAACTTGCATTGGATTCAAGGTATGAATATGTTACCCGTAATTCAATTAGCGCTAAAAATTTTGGGTTGGAGCTGGAATTCCGTAAGACTTTAGCATTTATCGGAGATCAAAACTGGTTAAAGGATTTAACCTTGTTTGGGAATGCCACCTATATCAAATCGGAAGTTATTCAGCCTACTATAATACAGGCGGGAGACAAAGATGCCATTCCAGGTAAGAATAAAAGACCTTTATATGGACAAACCCCATATTTAATCAATGTTGGAATTCAATACGATGCCAAACAATTGGGGCTGAATCTCGTATACAATCGGACGGGTAGAAAAATGTACCTGGTTGCAGCAAGAATGAGGGACAATGAATACCAGATGCCATTTGATCAGTTAGATGCGCAGCTCAGCTATAAATTTCTAAAGCCAAAGCTGGAGCTGAAATTAAATATGGCCAACCTCCTGAATAAGAAAATTCAATATTATGACAATATCGGTAGTTATCGCCCTGCTACCCCAGAGGATGGTATTCCTCTTGAAAACACAGATCAATGGGTTAAAAAGCCTGGATTTACTGACAACTACGAAAATGGGGATACCAGAACATTTACCCAGCGTATTGGACGGAGTTTTAGTTTGCAACTGAATTATAATTTTTAATTAACATAAAGTTCAACTCTCAAAAATGGAAAGGAGAAAAGACGAAGGTTTTTGAACTACTGTAAGGAAAAAAGGCAGGGCTGTTGTGAGCCCTGCCTGATAAAAGCCTGTGCTACCCCAATCGGCGCGACAGTATAAACAGTTCGAAAACTGCTTTTAATATTAAATAAATCTCTCAAAAAAGCTTGAGGCCAAGGGCCAGATCGCTTAAAGCATTAGTCAGCTTCATTACGACTGCAATTTAATAAAAAAAACATGAATTGTTAACATCATTTGTGTTTAGAATCAATATAAAGAAATCAAATCATCCAAAAAACCCAATACTATAATTAATATTATGAAAAATATATTATTCACTGGTTTAGCTTTAGCGGCCTTAACATTTGCCTCTTCTTGTAAAAAAGATCAAAATTCTAACGATACCAGCTTTGGACAACGCAGCACAAAAGCAAGCTATGCTTCAGCATCAGCATTGCCAGTTCAGACTGTAAGTGGAAGCATTACGACTAACACTACCTGGGATAATTCTAAAGTATGGGAAGTAAGTGGTGTGCTAACTGTTACAAATGGCGCTACTTTAACTATTCAGGCTGGAACTTATATCAAATCAACTGTGAATACTCCAAACGTTCCAAACGGAATTATTGTAGTTCAAAAAGGTGGTAAAATTTCGGCTGTAGGAACAGTTGAAAATCCTATCGTATTTACAAGCCGTTACAAATTAGGTGATGCAACTAAAGCTCCGGCTCCTGGTGATTTCGGTGGTATCATCCTTTTGGGTAAAGCACATGTAAATACTGGTACCAAGTATATCGAAGGTTTAACAGGAACTGATTATGCTTTTGGTGGTAACATCGAAGATGATAACTCAGGAACTATTCAGTATGCACGTATCGAATATGCTGGTTTTAACTTAACAACTGACAATGAGGTTAATGGCCTTACTTGCGGTGGCGTTGGAAACCTGACTACTTTAGATCATATTGAAGTAAATTATGGAAGAGATGACTCTTTTGAATTCTTCGGAGGATCTGTTAATGCATCTTATTTAATCTCAAAAGCTGCTGATGATGACAACTTTGATTTTGATAACGGATATAACGGAAGCATTACTTATGCAGTAGCTATTGCTGATAAAAATTCTACACATAGCTTAAGCGGTACAAACGCTGATTCAAATGGTATCGAATCAGACAACAACGCTCCAGGAGAAGATGCTACGTTCAGCTTAACGCCGAAAACCCGTCCTGTGTTGACTAACATCAGCATCATCGGAACATCTACTTTAGTTAAAGATGCTAACAACAAAGATCTTTATAAATTCGCAGTTCGTAACCGTCGTGGTGCTGAAATTGAATTATATGATTCAATCATCACTGGTTATCCTTCAGGTTTTGTATTTGACGGAACAACTCCAGGTGCTTCTGTATTAGATGGTAACGATTTCCATGGCTTCAACGCTGCAATTACTCCTGCTGGAACTTATGCTGGAAACAATCAGGTAACTGGTAGCCCGGCTTCAGCATTCGGAATGTCACAACCATTCTTCAACGATGGTACTGTAAATTTATTAGGTGCAGCTAAAGGTGCTTTCCCTACTTCTACAAACTGGGCAGCTAGCTGGTCAACTCTATAATCCATTTATCTAATATAAATGTGGTGATTGCAGCTTTATTGCTGCAATCACCTTTTTAGAAATTATACATGAAAAAATATATACAAGGTGTTCTTTTTATTGCGTTAAGCGTTTTCTTTATTGGCTTTCTGGGTTGTAAAAAGCAGGAATCAGCCGAGATTAATATTCCTAAGGTGATGTTGTTAAGTATTCAGGGAACCAAAGGTGTTAAGGATACCCTGGAATTTGTGAAAAATAATATAGTGATTGCCCAGATAGGTAATGAAAATCAGAGTTTTCTGACTAGCGTCAAAGTCTCTGCTGATAAAAATCCCGAAATAATTGTCAGACGCAAGGGACATGCTGAAATATTAGCCACCAGAACCCTTTCCCCTGACTCAGTTAAACAGACGATCAGTTGCTATTACGACGGTGAGAAAGTATATGGAAACTCCATAAAATTAAAAGTTAAAGGTTATGCGATCACCGGAACGCTTGAGCTGTTGCTTGATGGTAAAGTAATAGGATCAGGTACTGGAGCTGAACTAACGAAAACCCTGGATTTGGGGGTTGATGATGGTAAAAACCGACAAGTACAAATCCGTAAAAAAGATGAAAATACCCCATTATTGACTAAAGAAATTGTAGCCAATGAGCTTACTCAATCCTTGGTTTTTTACTATGATGGGACAACAATAGTGGATAAAATTGATGCCGGACTTCCGGTTAACCCTGCCAATATGTTGCTGAGTGCGAAATTCAGCAGTAAAGTTGATGTGTTTAGGGCGCCCGCAGATTTGATTATTCTGAAAGAGAAAGCGGGTGTTTATACACCAACAGATTTGATTGTTCAATTGAGCTCCGATGGTTCTTTCAGCAAGGCAATAGAGCTGCCAAGTTTAGCTGCTGAGCCAGGATATCAGTATGTGTTTAAAACAGTTAAAAGGGGAACTACAGACGAATTACCATATGATCTGACAAACGCAACTAAGCCTATAAAACCTGACAGTGGAAGAAAGCTGATCTTTTTTACTGCGGGATCTTCATCAATATTAGTGATTACAGATGAGAAAACAGAAACGACTACAGGGCCTGCTACCAGACGCGGGACACTGATCTCATTAACTACCATAGATATCGGCCAGTATTTTAAATAATAAATAACCTAATAATTAACGCTTTAATTATGAAAATCCAGATCGTAAACATTTTGCTTTTTTCCAGCTTAGCCATTTGCTTCTCCTGTAAAAAAGAGGTTGCTTCTCAAGCCAATAATGGGTTCGAAAAGAGAAATTTAAAAGCAAGCTATGCCGCTGCTACTTTATTGCCGGTACAGACGGTAAGTGGAAGTATAACGACTAACACGACCTGGGATAATTCCAAAGTCTGGGAAATCAGCGGAGTTGTAGTGGTGAAAAATGGTGCTACTTTAACTATTGAGCCAGGAACCTATATAAAATCCACAGTGAATCTTTCTGCTCTTCCAAACGGAGCTTTAATAATTCAAAAAGGATCTAAAATTTCGGCTGTTGGTACTGCGGAAAATCCTATTGTTTTCACCAGCCGTTATTTATTGGGGGATGCCTCCAGAGCTCCCTCGCCCGGCGATTTTGGTGGGATAGCCTTGCTGGGAAATGGATATGTAAATACCGGTACTAAGACGCTTCCGGGCCTTCCTATGGGAGGTTTTGACTTTGGTGGTAATAATGCTGCTGAAAACTCAGGAAGTATTCGATATGTACGTATTGAGTATTCTGGCTATATTTTAAGTACTGATAATGCTTTGAATGGACTTACCTGTGCAGGAATTGGAAGTGGTACCACTTTAGATCACATAGAAATTTCTTATTCAAAAGCGGATTCATTTGCTTTTTTTGGTGGATCTGTAAATGGATCCTACTTAATCTCTAAAGGAGCTGATGATGATAATTTTGACTTTAATAATGGATACAATGGTTTTATTGAGTACGCGGTAGCCGTTGCTGATAAAAATTCTACCCATAGCCAAAGCGGTGGTTCTTCAGATTCACATGGTATTGAGTCTGACAATAATAGCCCTGCCGAAGATGCTACATATAGTTTAGTGCCGAAAACTCACCCGATGTTTTACAACCTTACTATCGTTGGTACTTCTTCAAATAACTCCGGATATAAATTTGCAATCCGTAACCGTCGTGGTGCAGAGATCGAATTATATGATTCAATCATTACCGGCTATCCTTCTGGTTTAGTATTCAATGATGGTACCGGAGTTTTCTACACAACTGGTATTTCTGTATTAGAGCGTAATGATTTTCATGGCTTTACCGCTGCAGTTACTCCTGCTGGAACTTATCCCGGAAATACACAATCGACAGCTTCCGCTGCTCCACAATTTAGCATGGATCAACCTTTCTTTAACGACGGTGCTTTAGATTTCTCCGGAGCTACTAATGGTGCTTTTAATGCTGGTAACTGGACTACCGGTTGGTCCACTTTATAAAATTCTCTCTCGTTACGTCATGTTGGTCTTTGTTCCCCATCCCCCTGATTGCAAAGGCCGCATGACGTTTTTTAAGTTTTCTCTTATCTTTGCTATATGTCAATCCAGCAAAGTATTGCCTGTCTTCAGTATCTGTGTGATACCATTCCCGCTTTACTAACCCATATCCCCGAAACAGCGTTTTCGCATAAACCTGCTCCCGGAAAATGGAGCAATAAGGAAATGCTTGGACACCTGATAGACAGCGCAACAAACAACCACCAGCGATTTGTAAGGGCGCAGTTTGAAGAAATCCCAACCATCGTTTACGATCAGAACAACTGGAATACCTATAGCCATTACCAGGTGCTCGACAGCAAACAGCTGATCTCATTCTGGGAAACCTATAACCGGCATATCCTTGAATTGGTCCAACATATCAGTCCTGAAAACCTCAGTAAAACATGCTGGAATGGGGGAGAAGCTCCTCAAACCCTCGAATGGCTTTTCATCGACTATGTTGCCCATATGGAACACCACCTGAAACAAATGCTAAGCTACTCCTGAAACAAATGCTAAATACTCCTCAATAAACGTTACCTGATCAGTACCTCCCTTTTCCAGGATTAAGGAATCTTAATCTTAGTGTAATCTTTTAACTCAAACCAGCTATATTCAGAGAACTGTTGCAGGAAAGCCAAAATAATCGTATGTTTGCCCGGCAAATAGTAACTCCTAAATTATTTGCTATGCAACTCGATCCCAATAAATTTATCTCTGAAGGCTTAACATACGACGACGTATTATTAGTCCCTGCTTATTCTGAAGTTCTGCCACGTGACGTGGATACCGGAAGTTTTCTTACCAAAAAAATACGCTTAAATGTCCCTGTAGTTTCTGCAGCAATGGATACCGTAACTGAAGCTGGTCTGGCAATTGCCATCGCCCAGGCAGGTGGTATCGGAATGCTTCATAAGAACATGAGCATCGAGCGTCAGGCGGAAGAAGTCAGAAAAGTAAAACGTTCAGAAAGTGGAATGATCCAGGATCCGGTTACTTTAAATGCGGATGCTAAAGTAGCAGATGCATTCCAGATCATGAAGGACTTTAAAATAGGTGGAATTCCTGTAATTGATGCGGACAATAAACTGGTAGGTATCATCACCAACAGAGATCTTCGTTTCCAAAAAGACATGCAACGTAAAGTATCAGAAGTGATGACCAGAGAAAATCTGATCACTGCTCCTGAAGGTACTACCCTTTTACAGGCAGAAGAGATCTTACAAGATTATAAAATTGAAAAACTTCCTGTAATTAATGCAGAAGGACACCTTGCCGGTTTAATCACTTTCAAGGATATCCAAAAATATAAAAACTACCCTAAGGCCTGTAAAGATGAGCGTGGAAGATTACGCGTAGGTGCTGCGGTAGGTGTGGCAGCAGACAATATCGACCGTGTAGCAGCATTAGTTGCAGCAGGAGTAGATGTGGTTACTGTAGATACTGCACATGGTCATTCCAAAGGAGTGATCGACATGGTGAAAGCCATCAAAGCAAGGTTCCCTGATTTGCAGGTGATTGCCGGAAATATCGCTACTGCTGATGCAGCAAGAGCATTGGCTGAAGCTGGTGCTGATGCAGTTAAAGTAGGGATCGGACCTGGTTCCATCTGTACCACAAGAATCATCGCAGGAGTAGGTGTACCTCAGTTATATGCGGTTTTTGAATGTGCGCAGGCATTGATCGGTACCGGTATCCCTGTCATCGCCGATGGCGGAATTAAACAAACAGGTGATATCGTTAAAGCGATCGCTGCAGGAGCAAGCTGTATTATGGCAGGTTCATTGTTCGCAGGAGTAGAAGAATCACCAGGTGAAACGATCATCTATGAAGGACGTAAATTTAAATCTTACCGTGGTATGGGTTCTGTAGAAGCCATGCAACAAGGATCTAAAGACCGTTATTTCCAGGATGAAGAAGATGTTGTGACCAAACTCGTTCCGGAAGGAATCGTAGGCCGTGTTCCTTACAAAGGAACTTTAGCAGAAGTGATCTATCAGTATGTTGGCGGATTAAGAGCAGGAATGCACTATTGCGGTGCGGCAACGATCGAAGATTTACAAAAAGCAAAGTTTGTGCGCATCACTGCTGCAGGTATGAGAGAAAGTCATCCACATGATATCTCTATTACTAAAGAAGCACCAAACTATTCGAGTACGAGATAATTCAATTGTCAGATAATTTATTGCCGGAGAGGCTGTATCAGTTTTGAAAAGATGATGCAGCCTCTTCTTATTTTAAGTATTTATGAAATCTATAGGTGTTTATTGCGGTGCCAACTTTAATGGCGATCCGGTTGTATTGGCAGGAATTGAAAATCTTGCCCAGACTTTTACAGACCATCAGATCCGACTGGTTTATGGTGGGGGAAGTGTTGGCGTAATGGGCATCATTGCCGATGAAATGTTAAAACGTGAGGGACTGGTAACGGGTGTCATTCCTCAATTCCTGATGGACAAAGAAGTAGGTCATACCGGACTTACAGAAATGATCATCACAGAAAATATGCACCAACGTAAGCAAAAGATGGCAGACCTCGCAGATGGTTTTATCATCCTGCCCGGAGGATTTGGAACCCTGGAAGAGTTCTTTGAAGTCCTCACCTGGTTACAGTTGGGCCTTCATACCAAACCAATCGGTGTATTGAATATCGGTGGCTTCTATGACCATCTTTTTGCGCAGATGGATGTGATGGTACAACATCAGTTTCTGAAACAAAGCAACAGAGACCTGGTATTCAATGAAGCTGATCCAAAAATTCTGGTCAATAAAATGATGACATTTGATGTCCTTCCGGACGATAAATGGTTCAAAGACAGAAACCTCAGCTAGTTTATAAGAATTCGTCCGGACCTATTTCCCAGGTCCAGGGCTTCTTAAAGCTTTGGAAGGTGCGTAGGGTTTTAAACGGAAAATCTTCCGAAACGGTTTCATTCGCGGCATCTCTATTGTGGGTCTTTCCCGTTGTCACGAGACGCTTTCTGAGAATGAAATCATATTTCTTATGGGTCATCTCTCCGGAGCTTTCATTGTAATACTCGTTGCCGGCCTTTTCCAGAAACCAGTTTTTGTCCTGATATCTGAAGGTATAGTTGAGCTTCCAGCGCCAGTCGCCACCCCCTTCAAAGGATAAAACGAGTTTATTGGAGTCAATTTTTAAGGGACGCAATGGATCACCCATGATGCCCCCCTCCGCAGAGCGGAGAATGAAGTTGTTGTTTTGTACGCCGATCTGGTATCCTTCTCCGTTTGCACGTTTAAAATAAACAGCCAGAATTCTTGGCTTCTGAATTTCCGTAATGATTTCTGTAGTATTGTCGCCATAAGCGCGACTTTCCCGAACCTCCTTATGGTATTCCATCACAAAAGCAAGGTCATTCAGTTGGTCATGGTTCAGGTCGCCGGAAATAGAATCCAGGATTTTCCAGTTTGCAGGAACCAATGCCGACAACGATTTTCCCTGATTTGGAAGAGTCGGATATTTAAAGTTTTGCGCGTAAACAGCCGTCTGACAAGCTAAAAAAAATAAGACCAGTTTAATCCTCATACGTTTAAAAGAACGATAATCATGCCGAAATAGTGTTTCCTCCTGTTCGGAACGTTGAAAAGATCTTGCGATAACTCAGGAAAGATCTTGTGATAACTCAGAAAAGTTCTTGTAATATTGTACCATGATGAGTAAAAAGATCAGCCTTTTCAACTGGAGCGGGGGTAAAGATAGTTGCCTCGCCCTGCACCATATTTTAGCAGATGATGATTTTGAAGTCAGGTATTTGCTGACCACCGTAAATGAGGCTTTTAACCGGGTCAGTATGCATGGGGTCAGGGAAGAACTGCTCCTTACGCAGGCCGCAAGCGTTGGACTTCCATTGTACCAGATCCGCTTACCGGAATCTCCAAAAATGGAAGACTACGAAGAAAGTATGCACCGTCATTTAACAGGATTACAGCAGGAAGGAATAACACATTCTATTTTCGGAGATATTTTTCTGGAAGATTTAAAGAAATACCGGGAAAACAAGCTGGAGGAAATCGGACTGAAGGCAGTATTCCCTTTATGGAAACAGGATACCAGGGCCATCATCCGGGAGTTTTTAAGTCTGGGTTATAAAACGGTGATCGTCTGTGCAAAAGAAGGGCTGGAAGCATTTTGTGGAAGGGTGATCGATGAACGCTTTATGGACGACCTTCCCCCGGGAATTGATCCTTGTGGAGAGAATGGTGAATTTCATACTTTCGTTTTTGATGGACCAATATTTAAATCACCGGTTCATTTTACCCTGGGGGAAAAGGTGTACAAGACTTTCCCATCTCCGGTAGATACAGAAGAAAAACCTGCCGGTTACTGGTATATCGATTTGTTGCCCGCTGAACAAAAGCCTATTGGATAATTAATTTCAGGGAATCTGCTTTTACCCGGTTTTTTAGCCATAACCTGAGCCTGTTTTGATCGGCAGCAGGTACCGGTTTTGCAAATGTGGCAACGACCATAGTCATGGTGTCGGCGCGGTTGGAATCGGTGCGGTTAAATACGGTATTGGAGATGCTGTAAGCCTTCAGGTCGGGATAGAGCACTTTTAGTTCTGATCTGAGGTCAGGCAAGGGCAAGTCCAGTGCGGCAGAACCTGTATTGGGTTTAACCGCGGTTTCTGCATTGCTTTTGAAAACATCTTCCAGAATGCTGGCCTTGATTTGAGAAAGGTCGATTTCATTCTTGGCATTCAACCCTTGTCTGATGATGAGTTTTGTTCCTTTCAGCTGATAGCCTTTTAGCTGGTTATTCAGGGAATCGAGCTGGCCCGCAGAAAGTTCTTTTCCGAGTAACAATAAATCAATTTCGCTTCCTTTTCTATTGTATTTGAAACTTTTAGAAATGACCTGTGTGTCTTTATAATTGAGCTCCTGGTGCACAAATTTGGCAGCATTGTTCTCAAATATGCTTTTGTCGACGATGCGGTAGGCGAGATACACACTTGGTGCTGCAGTAATGAGTACAATCATGAGGATGTAACGGCTTACTTTTTTCTCATAGGCTTTGTCGCCAAAATCTTTCTTATGAAATTTAAGGTAACGGACGATCAGAAAGGTTGCTACGCAAATGAAAACACTATTGATAAAATAAAGATAAATGGCACCGAGGAAAAAGTAAAGGTTGCCTGTGGCGATCCCGAAACCGGCTGTACATAATGGAGGCATCAAAGCGGTGGCAATCGCTACTCCGGGAATTACATTGCTCTTTTCCTTTCTTGTGGCTGCCACGATTCCTGCAAGTCCGCCTAAAGCTGCGATAAAGACATCCCATAAGGAAGGAGAGGTTCTTGCCAGTAATTCCGACTGTGCTTCATGTAATGGGGTTAAGGTAAAATACAAGGAGGAAGCGATGATGCTGATGATGGTGGCTATGGTTAAATTTCTCAGTCCTTTTTTTACCAGTTCAAAATCATTGGTGCCTATCCCCAAGCCTATCCCCATAATTGGGCCCATTAGCGGAGAAATTAGCATCGCGCCGATAATTACAGCGGTAGAATTTACATTCAGTCCTATACAGGCTACAAAAATGGCGAAGATTAAAGTCCATAAATTTGCTCCCCTGAATTCCACATTCTTCTTAATGGATTCTACGGTTTCCGCCTGTTCCTCACTGTCTTCATGCAGATTGAACCGGTAGGATATAAAATTTTTTATGGAAGTATAGATGTCGTTCATTTGGAGGTTTTCAATTAGAAGGCAATTATCGATCCTAAAATAATTGCGTAAATGTAACCACTCAATATACTAAAATATATAGATTCGATAGTATAGGGGGTATCGGGGGATACATCTCATATACTAAAATTTTAGCTTACCAGAACTTAAATAAATTTCAATATGAAAAAATTGTTGTTGTTAAGTACGGCTTTGTTGTGTCTTAACATTTCCGCAAATGCGATGTATATTACTTCTATTTGGAACAGGCCGGTACAGGTGCGGCAGTGCTTCAGGATGAACAGGGATATGCCTTGGACACCTGAAAATGGGAAATGCTTCCTTCTTAGATTGAATGTGGAAGAATGTCGTTTTGAGCTTTCAAAAAGAAAGGAGAAATAAAAATGTATATGGAAAATGATAAACAGCAAAGACTTCGCCTGTTGATCCAGTCGTTTTTTAAGGAATACTCCTTTGATGAAATTATAGACGTGTTGTATGTACTTTACAGGGGCTGGGCACTTCAGGTATCTATTAAAGTGGACCGGGATGAAAGGTTAAGGGTCCTGATGTGCTATAGCGATTTAAAGGAATTTCTGGAAGAATTCAGGGACCTGTATCATCCGGAACTTCCGGTTATAAAAGAGCTTCCGGAAGAAGATCCCCTTTAGGATGAAAAGGCTGGTCGCCGGATATGGGCTCCAGGTTCTTTGGGCAAGATCGTCTTTTTTGTGGCTGAAGATAAATATTTGCAACAAATTTATAACGGAATGCAAAACAAATGAAAGCTTTGTACCAAAGCCCGAAACGGACTTTTGTTTCAATGGAAAATAGATTTAACTTGCCCCAATGAATATAGAGTTCAACAAAAACGAAGACTTGAACAAACAATCCGTTTACGAATTAAAGACAAGACTTAAAAAGATATATCAGGGTGGGGGAGAGAAGAGTGCTGCAAAGCAAAAGGAAAAAGGAAAGCTATTGGCGCGTGAGCGTATTGCCTATTTAATTGATAAAGAAAGTGAATTTCTGGAAGTGGGCGCATTGGCCGCTGAAGGGATGTATGCCGAACAGGGGGGGTGCCCTTCTGCAGGCGTTGTTTGTGGAATTGGCTATGTTTCCGGCAGGCAATGCATGATCGTTGCAAACGATGCAACGGTGAAAGCCGGCGCATGGTTTCCTATGACGGCAAAAAAGAACCTCAGGGCACAGGAAATCGCAATGGAGAACCGTTTGCCGGTGATCTACCTGGTGGATAGTGCAGGGGTTTACCTGCCAATGCAGGATGAGATCTTTCCGGATAAAGAACACTTCGGGCGAATGTTCCGCAATAATGCACTCATGTCTGCGGATGGAATCGTACAGATTTCTGCCATCATGGGTTCTTGCGTTGCAGGAGGTGCTTATCTTCCGATTATGAGCGATGAAGCCATGATCGTAGATGGTACAGGCTCTGTATTCCTTGCAGGTTCTTACCTGGTGAAATCGGCCATCGGCGAAGACATCGACAATGAATCTCTTGGTGGAGCAACCACACATTGTGAAATTTCAGGGGTCACCGATTATAAACATCCCAATGACCAGGCTTGTCTGGACAGTATCCGTAACATCATGAGCATGTTAGGCGCTCCGGAATCTGCAGGCTTCGACAGGGTTAAACCTGCAATGCCTAAGCTTGATCCGGAAGAAATTTATGGCATCCTGCCTGAAAACAGAGAGAAACCTTACGACATGCTGGACATTATCCACCGCCTGGTAGACAATTCCGAATTTGAAGAGTACAAGAAGTTATATGGCCAAAGCATCATCTGTGGCTTAGGCCGGGTTGATGGTTGGGCGGTTGGTATAGTGGCCAATCAGCGCAAAGTTGTGAAGTCCAAAAAAGGAGAAATGCAATTTGGTGGGGTTATCTATTCAGATAGCGCAGATAAAGCTGCCCGTTTCATTATGAACTGTAATCAAAAGAAAATCCCTTTGGTATTCTTACAGGATGTGACGGGATTTATGGTGGGCAGCAGGTCTGAACAGGGAGGAATCATTAAAGATGGGGCGAAAATGGTGAACGCAGTGGCGAACTCTGTAGTGCCTAAATTTACCATCGTTCTGGGAAATTCTTATGGTGCAGGAAACTATGCGATGTGCGGTAAAGCTTATGATCCGAGATTGATCTATGCCTGGCCAAGTGCAAAGATTGCGGTAATGGGTGGATCGCAGGCCGCAAAAGTGTTGCTGCAAATTCAGGAAGCTTCGTTAAAATCAAAAGGGGAGACCATTACCCCGGAAAAAGAAGCGGAACTGCTGAAGGAGATTACCGATCGCTATAACAGTCAGACGACACCTTATTATGCGGCATCAAGGCTATGGGTGGATGGCATCATCGATCCTAAGGAAACGCGGAAAGTGATTTCTATGGGGATAGAAGCAGCCAATCAATCGCCGATAAAAAAGGCCTTTAATGTAGGGATTATCCAAACCTGATCTGCTGAAGAAGAGAATAAAAGCACTGATTTATAATCCATTAATCATAATGCGGCCTTGTTGCATTTTGTCACTTGTTCTAAGCGGGATAAAAGTGTAATTTTGTATCATAATAGAAAGAATAAATAATATGTCAGAAGAAATAGAACACGTTCAATGTTTAATTATAGGTTCAGGACCGGCAGGATATACTGCAGCAATTTATGCGGCCCGCGCAGACCTGAAACCAGTAATGTACACCGGTATGGAGCCGGGTGGACAATTGACACAAACCACCGATGTTGATAATTTTCCGGGATATCCGGGTGGAGTTATGGGGCCGGAAATGATGGAAGACTTCCGTAAGCAGGCAGAACGCTTTGGAACGGATATCCGCTTTGGTTATGTGAGTGCTGTAGACTTTTCTGCTATGCCGCATAAAGTGGTGGTGGACGACATTAAAACTATTACTGCAGATACGGTAAT
This sequence comes from Pedobacter steynii, assembly GCF_900103665.1. Classification (GTDB taxonomy): domain Bacteria; phylum Bacteroidota; class Bacteroidia; order Sphingobacteriales; family Sphingobacteriaceae; genus Pedobacter; species Pedobacter steynii. The sequence continues at coordinate 54,775 of NZ_FNGY01000003.1, read as the reverse complement.
CATATCTACCGGTGCTACTGCAAAATGGTTAGGTTTACCTTCGGAGCAAAAATACAATGGATTTGGTGTTTCTGCATGTGCTGTATGTGATGGCTTCTTCTTTAAAGGACAGGATGTCGCAATTGTTGGTGCTGGTGATACGGCTGCTGAAGAAGCAACTTACCTGGCTAAACTTTGTAAAAAAGTATACATGTTGGTGAGAAGAGATGAATTCAGAGCTTCAAAAGCAATGGTTCACCGTGTGTTGAATACCCCTAATATCGAAGTGGTATACCATACGGAAACTCAGGAAATCATTGGTAATGGTAAAAATGTAACTGCAGTGAAAGTGTTGAACAACCAGACTGGTGTGGAATCAGAAATTCCGGTAGAAGGTTTCTTCGTTGCGATTGGTCATAAACCAAATACAGACATCTTTAAAGGATGGTTGGATATGGATGAAACAGGTTACCTGCAAACCATTCCAGGTTCTACAAAAACAAATGTAGAAGGCGTTTTCGCTGCTGGTGATGTTCAGGATCATTACTATCGTCAGGCAGTAACTGCTGCAGGATCAGGATGTATGGCTGCATTGGATGCAGAACGTTACCTGGCTGCTAAAGAACACGAAGTTAAAGCTTTATCTTAATAGATATCAAGATACCATGACATCATAATGTCAAGAAGGCGGGCTCCATAAGGAGCCCGTTTTTTTTGCGGTAAAATAACCATCGGTAGTCAGATTCGGATATATTAGACCTATGAGTCCATTAAAGAATGTTGTCGTACCGGATGAGGTTGTCCTGAGTAAGATTTACTTCCTCAGAAACCAAAAAGTAATGCTGGATAGAGATCTGGCAGAATTGTATGACGTTAAACCGATCAGGTTGCGGGAACAGGTTAAACGAAATAAGGACAGGTTTCCTGAGAATTTCATGTTTCAGCTGACAGAAGAAGAGGTCAATAACATGGTATCGCAAAATGCGATACCATCCAAACAGGCCCTTGGAGGCGCTTTTCCCTATGTTTTTACCGAACATGGGGTCTTAATGTTATCCAATGTCCTGAAAAGCGAAAGGGCTTTACAGATGAGTATCCGTATCATAGAAATTTTCGTAAAACTCAGGGAGACCTTATTGTTACATAAAGATGTGGCGTTGCTGGTAGATCAGGTAGAAAAACGAATGGGCAAACAGGATGATAAAATAGAACTTTTGTTTAGTTACCTGAGTCAGTTTATGGAAAAGGAAGAAGAACCCAGGAAGTCAATAGGTTTTAAGTTATAACCTTTCTTAAACCTTATTTTAAAGGATTTTTTTTATCTTGTGCATTAATTCAAAGCAGATTATTGAACTCAACTTTTGGGAATGACCGGCTGTTCACCAGGCTGAAGAAGTTCCAGGAGATTAAAACAAAGCATTAAACACAAAACACACAAATGAAAAAACTATTTACTATTGTTCTGCTGGCATTTCTCGCAGTAGAAGCATCAGCACAGCAAGATCCGAACATGGGTATCATTCCTGCGCCAGTGTCCGTTAAGAAGAACAGCGGAACCTTTAAACTGGATAAAACAGTCGTTTTAATATCCAATGAGCCTAAAAATTCAAGGATGGCAGATTTGCTAAATGCTTTTGTCACCACAAAAGGAGGTTTCGCCCTGAGAGAGGCGAAATCTGAGAGTGCAAACGAAAAGGCCATCATCCTGACCTCAGAAGGTGCAGGTCAATTGCCTGCTGAAGGTTATAAAATCAACATCACCGATAAAAAGATTACGATTATTGGTCAGGAAGCAGGGTTATTCTACGCAGTACAATCCATGACGCAGCTGATGCCGGAAAGACAAAATAACGAGATTTTGATTCCGGCAGCGGAAATCAATGACTATCCCCGTTTTAAATACAGAGGAATGCACCTGGATGTATCCCGTCATTTCTTCCCGGTTTCTTTGGTGAAAAAATACATCGATGTGATGTCTCAGTATAAACTGAATAACTTTCACTGGCACTTAACAGATGATCAGGGATGGAGAATAGAAATTAAAAAATATCCAAAGCTGACTTCAGTTGGGGGCAGCAGAAATGGAACAATTATCGGACACCACCCGGGTGTAGGAACAGACAATAAAGAATATAAAGGTTTTTATACGCAGAATGAGGTAAAAGAGGTATTGGCTTACGCAGCAGCAAGGTTTATCAATGTGGTTCCTGAAATTGAACTTCCGGGACACGCTTCAGCAGCAATTGCCGCTTATCCTGAATTGAGCTGTTTTCCGGAAAGAGATACTTTTGTAGATGCGAAAACGCCATGGTCGGGAAGCAGAAAAGGCAAGCAGGTACAACAGCAATTTGGCGTATTTGATGATGTGTTCGTACCTAATGACAATACCTTTAAATTCCTGGAAAATGTATTGGATGAAGTGATCGCATTGTTCCCTTCCAAATACATCCATATCGGTGGCGATGAATGTCCTAAAGAATATTGGAAACAAAGTGAATTTTGTCAGAAGCTGATTAAAAAATTAAACCTTAAAGATGAGCACGGACTACAGAGCTATTTCATCCAGAGAATTGAAAAACATGTCAATAAAAGGGGCCGTTCTGTAATAGGATGGGATGAAATCCTGGAGGGTGGATTGGCACCTAATGCAACTGTCATGTCATGGAGAGGTACTGACGGTGGAATTGCTGCGGCAAAACAAAGCCATGATGTGATCATGACGCCTAATGCAGGTGGTCTATATTTTGACCATAAGCAAAGCAATTCTGCTGATGAGCCTACTAATATCGGTGGTTTTGCTCCTTATACCAGCGCTTATGCTTATGATCCAATGCCTAAAGAACTGAATGCTGATCAGCAGAAATATGTAATCGGTGTTCAGGCAAACCTTTGGACAGAATATATCCAAACGCCTGTAAAAGTCGAATATATGATCATTCCAAGGGTGTTCTCTTTAGCAGAAATTGCCTGGAGCCAACCAGAGCGTAAAGACCTGAAGAACTTCTCTGAAGAGCGCCTTCCGTTGCACCTGGCAAAATTAGATCAAACAGAGACTAATTACTGGGTACCTACACCACTTGGCTTAAATGAAAAGGTGATGAATGGAGAAAACTTCAATATTGAACTTAAAGCTCCGGTACTAGGCTCGAAAATTTATTATACATTAGACCTTACCCGTCCTTCAGTTAATGGTAACTTGTATACTAATGGTGTGAAAGTGATCGTTCCTAAGGGAGAAAAGCGCGTTTTGAAAACCCTGGTGATTACACCCGCAGGTAAACAAAGCGTGGTAACAGAAACCATTTTAAACAATGGTGCTGCGGATGTAAAAGTTAAATAATTGTTCGTTAAAAAAAATAGATGATGAACCTGGGTAAATATTTCATGAAGCTGCCCCTGCTGTTTGCAGGGCTGCTTTTATTCGCTTCCTGCGGAGACAGCGCTTCCGAAAAGATGGCCGCTAACAAATCCGCTCAACCTGATGTTAAAAAGCCTGCGGGCCAGTTTCCTTTTTATAAGGACATTGCCATTCGTCCGGGGATTAACTTTGAAGTGGTGAGCTGGGGTAAGGGAGTGGATAGTGTAGGCGGATACCTGATTTTATTATCAGATACCCTTAGAAATAACTACAAGTCCTTTTCCAATGAACGTAAAGGTGTCATTACCGATGCCTGGAATATGGATCTCGACAATGATGGCAATCCGGAACTCTATATTGAATTGCTCAGTAAGAAAAATGTACTGGACCTCAATGTTTACGAATATGCAGGTGGCGAATTCAGAAAGATCAGTTTTCCTCCTTTAAGCAGTTCGATGAAAAAGGCGTATCAGGGTGGAGATAAATTCATCATTAAAAATGGCGATTTATTCCGTTCTTTCCCGATGGTAAATCCTAAAGATACCACCATTAAAGCCGGAGCAATAAAAATGCTGCAGTACCGCTTAAACGGGAATAGCTTCTCCACGAATGAAATAAAAGAATAGGCCGGTTTCCGGAAAGATCACAACAAAAGGCTGGTTTTTAAACCAGCCTTTTGTCTTTTGCAACCTGTATGGCTTCGGACTTTGAATTCACATTGAGCTTGCTGTAAATATTTTTAGTATGGGTTCTCACCGTTTCTATTTCGATGAACAACTCTTTTGCAATCTGTCCGCGGTCTTTACCCGTGGTCATCAGTTCCAGGATTTGGGTCTCCCTTTTGGTGAGCGGGGAATCCGGATTTCTTTGTAAAGAAAGGATCACTGTTTTAGCCACATCAGGACTCATCGGGCCACCACCCTGAACCACATCCCTGATGGCTTCAATCAATTTGGCTGTAGGCGTATTCTTAGTGAAATAACCGGAAGCACCATTTGCCAGGGCATCAAGAATGGTCTTTTCAGTTTCATAAACCGTAAGCATAATAATGTAAACATCCGGCAGTAATTTTTTGAGGATCGGTAAGGCATCAATACCATTCGTTCCGGGAAGCTGAATATCCAGTATGATGACATCAGGATTGTCCCTGCCAATTTTATTTCTTGCCGAATCAAAAGATGGATAGGTCGCCACCACCGTATAAGGGGAGGTATGGTTAATTAAATAAGCATAACCCTCCCGGATAGTCTGGTCGTCTTCGATGATCACGATTCTTGGTTCCGGCTGACTATACATTTGTAGCGCGCATTAGCGTGGAAAGATTAACCCTTAGCATGATCTCTGTACCGGACTGATCCGAATTGATATTTAGTTTTGCGTTGATTCTCTGTGCTCTCACGTTCATATTGTTTATTCCATGCCCATCCATGGAGGCTGCAGCATCAAGTCCTTGTCCATCGTCTTTAACCCCGATTTCGAGCACCCCATCCTGCACTGTTGCTGAAAAAATAACCACTCCGGCTCTGGAATGTTTCAGCGTGTTGTGTATCGCTTCCTTAAAGATCATCAGCAGGTTCCTGCTCATGTCTAACGGTAGTTTTCCGTCATGATGATTCAAATGAATGTGATCTTCAAACCGGATCGGAGTGCTGTTAAACATCTCCTTTCCGAATTCCCGGATGTGCTCCAGCAATTCGCTCAACTTATCGTTTTTAGGATTTAACGACCATAATATATCCTTGGTACCCCTATATAATTCATTCACATTGTCGTTGATCTTTGAGATGATATTCCTCTTTTCAGTATCTTTCTCATCAATCATACTGCTCAATACTTCTGATAAGACGGAGATACGGGTCAGTTTGTTACCAAGATCGTCATGAAAATCTTCAGCAGTCTGTTTTCTCACCTTAAACTGCTCTTCCAGCTTGATCTTTAACCTCAGTTTCCGCTTACGTTCTTTCAGGTTGATGATGATATAAACGGCCAGAAGAATGAGCAGGACAATGAGCACAAAGATAAACAATCTGAATACACCGGTCTGATAATAGGGGGGAGTAATTTCAAAAGTAAAAGAGGCCGCATTGAGGGAAGAAGTGCCGCTCTTTGTAATGGCCTTTACCTGAAAGGTATACCTGCCCGGAGGAACAGAAGTAAAGTTCATGGAGGTATTGCTGATGGTCTCACTAAACTTGGCATCCAGTCCGATTAAGCGGTATTGGTAGAGTAATCCGTCCGGATTGGTTAGGAAAATGCCTGTAAAATTGACGATAATATTGTTTTGCTGGTAGGGGAGTGTGATGATCCCGCCCAGGTCTTCTGCTTTAAAAGTTGTTTGTTGCTTTTGCTGATTTCCCCTGTTTTGTGCAAAGGCCGTCACAGAATTAATGTAGATATAGGGTTTGCCGGATTTTGGAATATAGGAAGCACTGTTGTAAACAATGGCCCCCTTGGTCGTGCCAATCCAGACTTTGTTTTGATCCTGAAGAATCGCATTTTGATTGCACTCTACGAGTAATGCCTGTTCATTGTTATTTTTGATCACGCTGAAATCACTGCTGTTGATCTTATTGATGCCTTTCCCTGTTCCCACCCAGATGATGCCCTGGTCGTCGGCAAGCATGCTGTAAATGTGATCTGAGGCTAATCCATCACGGGTATTGATGGCCCTGGTCTTTCCTGTTTTCGGGTTCCATACCAGCACCCCATTATCTGAGGTTCCGAAAAGAACGGAACCTGCTGATTTAGACATGCAAAGGATGCTGGACCCTGCCAGCTGAGGAAGTTTGAGCTGGGAGATTTCATGTTTGGAATTGATCAGATAGGCGCCATCCTGTGTTCCGACCAGGATTTCCCCCTGGTACGTTTCCAATAGCGTACTGCCAAATTGTTTGCCAATCCATTTCAATTGTTTACGCCGCTGATCCAATAGAAAACAGCCGGCATTGGTCGATAACCAGATCTGGCCACGGCTGTCTTCCAGAATGGTGTTGTAAGCTATCGCATGCTGGTCTTTGACCATTTGCTCCATGCGCTTGCCGTTGTACCTCCAGAGGCCACCATATACGGTTCCTATCCAGATGTTTTTCGCCCGGTCATTGTACAGGAAGTTGATGTTCCTGCTGCTTTCCATATTGGAAGGAATGCTGATCTCTTTGATCTGACCTTCTTTATATTGAAACAGACCACCATAGGTGCCCATCCATATTTCGTCCGCTGAAGGGCCTTTGGCCAGACTCATGACGATCTTACTCCTCAATCCCTGGGACTCATCAAAAATGACATAGCTGCGGTCAACAAATTTAAATAATCCGGTGCCATCTGTAGCCAGCCAGATGTTGTTCTCTGCATCCTTAAAAATGGCATTCACCATGTTGTTGCTGAACCCGTTCTTTCCGTTGAAATGAATCAGCGCAGTATCTGTCAGGTAATAGGCCCCGTTTGCAGCACCAATCCAGATATTGCTTTTTGAATCCTGTTCTATTACTTTGAATTTTCCAGAAACGTATTGAGATATCTTGCTGTTTTCTGCGGCAAAAAGTCCCTCACTAGTCAGAAACCATAATTTGTTCCGGTGAAACCTGTCGCTGAAAAAATCGGTAATGTATAAGTTCTTTAACTGATCATTGAGGGGGTGTGGTCTCCATTTTTCATTTTCCAGATAGAAAATGCCCTTTCTGAGTACGGCAATGGCTACTTTTCCATTGTCATCTACCCTTAATGCGGTTACATTATCGTCGGCCTCCGGACTGATGTTCAGGAACTCGGTTCCGGTTTCACTGGTCTTGAAGAGTTTTGTTGAGCTGAGCCCATATACGATTCCCTCATGACTGGTGACCAGTTTTCCTACCCATTCCTTAGTCTGTTTATAATTGTTGAATTTCTGTCCGTTAAATTTGGAAATTCCCCAGGCAGTTCCAACCCATATTTCATCATTTTTATTCAGGCTAAGCGCCAGGGTAAAATTGTTGTTTAAACCATTCGTCTTGGTATAACTACAGAATTGCTTTCCATTAAAACAGCTGACCCCACCAAGGGTAGTGACCCATAACCTGCGCTTGCTGTCCTGAGTAATGGCCGTAACCTGTGATTGCGTTAAGCCGTCTTCAATGTCGTACTGACGGAAGTTATAGCGCTGCGAAAAACTGTATAAACTGTTAAACAGCAGAAGTAATCCAATGAAAATAATCTTTTTGTAATGCAATTTGGTGGGAATTCAGAGTTTAAACCAGTGTAAATATATTTATCCCTGCACAATTAAAAAATACCCCTTAAGGGGTGATATTTTGTGGAAAATGAAATATACCCCCTGAGGGGGGAACAGACAGTGATTCAGCAATGTTAATTTTGTTAAATAATTTACAAAAGAACTCATCTTCGCAGGTTTTTTACTATGGATTTCGAACAAAAATATAAAGTAGTCTATGTGACGGACATCAGAAGTTCGCTGGATTTCTTTATGAAAAAGGTCGGGTTGAAAAAACAGGAAGAATTGAACATCCCAGGGAGAGATTGTGCGGTATTGGAAATGTTCAATGGTGATTTTCTAATGTTGCTGCAAAATGAAGAATTGGAAACCGCTCCGGTTGTTTTATATACGGATGATTGTCTGAGAGACCATCACCGGCTCAAAGCAGGACGGGTGGATGGTTTAACGGAGCCTGTTTACAGGGCAGATGGGGTGGCCATCGAATTTCCGGATCCCTGCGGCAACAGGTTTGTATTATTGGAAGAGAGAGATTATACCGATGCCTAATTAAAGAAGAGATGAAGTATCAGAGAACACTGGTCAACAAAAATGAAGTCATAATTGAATCTGCCTATGATTCTTTTCATCCGGAAATTTCCGGCAGGTACGCCATTGACATGATCTTTAGCGGATCTGCCGATTATACGGCTTCCGGACGTGACCTGACCCTTTTCTCCGAAAACTTCATCTTTTTTAACCAGCAAACTGCTTATACTAAAAGGATCAACTCTCCGTCGAAAGTCCGCTCTATGTCGGTGTTGTTCGATCCTGATTTTGTGAGTGATTTTGAATATTCAAGAACGGCGGGCGATAGCATCCTCCTGGATGATCCTGAAAATTACAGGAAAGAAGCACCGGTTTTTGTAGAGGCCATTTATCCTTTGCAGGGAAATATGAAGTTTAACATGCTGCATTTGAAAAAACACATCGACCAGGGAAGTACCGATGCTTTGATGCTAAGCAGTTACCTCGAACATTGCCTAATCAATTATTATGAGATTTATCATTCTGAGGTGATCAACAGAGAAGCTTCCCTGAAATTCCTCAGCCATACCACCAAATCTGAAATCTTAAGAAGACTCTCCATTGCCAGGGATTACATCATCAGCAATTACAATAAAAATATCTGTCTGGAAGATATTGCCAGAATTGCCTGCCTGTCTGTAAATCATTTCCTTCGTACTTTTAAACAGGCTTACCAGCAATCACCACATCAGTTTTTAACGAGCATCAGATTGCAGCAGGCGAAATATTTTCTGCGCAATACGGATTACCCGATCAATGAAATTGTAGATATTGTTGGTTTCGAATGCCCAAGCTCATTTATCCGTCTGTTCAGGAACTCTTTTCAGGTAACTCCGGGACAGTACAGGTAACCTTTTTATTACCATTTCTTCTGGCTAAAAGTGTTTTTAGCATATTGATATTCAGTTGTTTATCTGAACTTTAATAAAAAAAAATATCTCATGAAACACAAGCTAACAATGTGCATGGCAATACTGTGTATTGGTTGCACTTTCGCCTTCGGTAAGTCTTTTGAAGACCGCCCCCCAAAGAAGAATCTAAACAGCAAACCAGTTGATGTAGTTGGCGCTTTCATTGATGCTAATCTGCATACGGATGCGAAGCTGTTTGACCAGGTGATGAGTGAGGATGCCTTCGTCAGTTTCTGCAATGGAAAAAAAGCGCAGAAGCAGCACAAAGCAGATTTATTGGCATTCTACAAAAAAATGGGACCAACAGACCTTAACTGCGATTCAGATTACGAAGTTTTATCGAGCAGCGGGAATGTGGTGATGGTACGTGTTGATTTTAAATTCCCTACATTTTTACAACGTAATTTCCTGACGATTGAAAAGAATGAGCAGGGACTTTGGCAAGTTACACAAGTAAATAAATTTAACGAAAACCGCTAGATTGGTGATTTTCGCCTATCGCAGGGGGATGATGGAGGCTATATTTGTAGCAGGATGATCCACATATAAGTTCGGATGAATTAGATTTGGGTTAGTTAATAGTAAAAAGTCATCTCCGATTAGGAAGATGACTTTTTTTATAACCCGGGGTCGCCGGGTTAGTCCCCTATGGATCATGCAGGATTTAAAAAAAAACATATAAAACAGAAAAGAGAAACCCTGAAGTTTCTCTTTTGTATTAAATTGTTTTTCTGATTTAAGACTGTGTTTTGAACTGACTTCCAAGTCTTTCGAACTTTTCAATCAGCAGGGCGATTCTTTCCCTGTCTTTTTTGATGACTGCCTTGCGGACTAAAGTGGAACAAAAGATCATCCATAAAAACGAAAAGAGGACGATGAGGATCTGTGCCCATAGTTCCATATAAGTCACCACTTCGATGAGGTATAACCCAACGCCCAGTGTCAGGGCAACTGCATAGATCCAGTACATTTTGTTGTAAAGGCTAAACCTGCTCAGCTGGTATTGTTTCAGGCTCACCAGAAATTCGTTGGGATGTGTCGTGAAATCATTTCTGGAAATCAGGCGGTGTCCCTGAATTAAAATGATGGTCAATGCGGCAATAGCCAGCAGAACAATCATTATTCCGGCATAGGTAGTCCAGGACTGAAAGTTGATGAAAAGACATAGACTGCCAACAGCGACAAAAGAGGTGACCATTCCTGCAATGTTAAGTATCGATCTGTTGCTGATGGAGCTTACTTCCTTTTTTGCCTGTGCCAACATTTCATCTGAAGAGATCTTCACCTCTACAGAATGCGATTGCCAAAGCGATTGTATATGATCAAATTCTTGCATGCTGATTGTATAATTCTGTAAGTTTTAATTTAATGCGGTGGATTTTTACCCTTAGGTTTCCCTCGCTAATCCCTGATATCTCCGCGATCTCATGGTAAGGGAGTTCATCCAGCACCATGGTAATGATCAAACGGTCATTTTCTTCCAATTGAGAAATCGACTTGTAAAGTAAGGCCACCTGTTCGTTCTTTTCAGAAAATTCCTCAGGCCGGGTTTCGATAATATTGTCGGTTAATTCATCTTTTGCCTGTCGCTTTTCTGATCTTAAATAGGTAAGGCAGGTATTTACGGCAATCCGGTAAATCCAGGTAGAGATCAGCGACTTATTCCTGAATTTGTCCAGGTTTTGCCAAACCTTTAAAAAGGTTTCCTGGAGCAGATCATTGGCGGAATCCTCATCCCCGGTATACCCGTAGCATAGGTGGAATATTTTCTTGGAGTTAGTGTCAAAGATTTGTTTAAATAACAGGTCTTTCTCTTTCAATATGCGTCTTTTTATTATTGGTTTAGATATAGGCAGGGGCCATTTGTTACAAAATGCAAGGTATAAAGTTAGTTCCTTTATCAATAATATTTAGAGAATAATTTAATTGTTGTAGTTTTACAGGCTGTACAATTACTTTAAAAGCTTACGATGTCAAAGAACAACAGGTTAACATTTTTCATTTTTCTTGCCTTAATATTAGGGATCGCTCTCGGGTATTATTTAAATGTAAATTCATTTAAAGACTATAATGGAGACATTACCAAAGCAGAGGTCAGAATAAAAGGCATAGAGGTCAAATTAAACAACCTGAAAGACACGACTGTTGTTCAGTATGCAGAATTAAACGTTCAGAAGGTTGCTGCCCAGAAGGCCCGTGTAGAAGCGGAAAAGGTCAGAGAGAAAAAACTGGAGCCGCTTACCTTATTGAGTGACATTTTCCTGCGACTGATTAAAATGATCGTTGCACCGCTGGTTTTCTCTACGCTTGTAGTAGGCGTAGCCAAAGTAGGGGACATCAAGGCCGTTGGAAGGATTGGCGGAAAAACCATGTTATGGTTTATGAGTGCCTCGCTTTTATCATTGGTACTGGGAATGATCATGGTGAACATCTTTAAGCCTGGCGAAGCGATGCAGCTGCCTTTGCCTCCGAGTAATGCAGATACCGGGATTCATAAAGTGGCGGTATCCCTTAAAGATTTCATCTCTCATATCGTTCCTAAGAGTATGACGGAGGCGATGGCCACCAATGAGATCCTGCAAATTGTAGTTTTCTCTTTATTCTTTGGGGTAGCCACCGCTGCGATAGGGGAAAAAGGACAAGTGATCATTAAATTCTTTGATGCGGTAGCGCATGTGATCTTAAAAGTAACGGGGTATGTGATGAATTTTGCACCTTTTGCGGTGTTTGGGGCGATGGCCGCCATTGTGGCCAAACAGGGGCTCACTGTCCTGTCCACCTATGCGCTGTTTATCGGGGAGTTCTATTCGAGTATGTTATTGCTCTGGATCCTGTTGATTTTTATCGGTTTTACGATCCTCAAAAGCAGGGTGTTTAACCTGATGAACAGAATGAAAGAACCGGTGTTGGTGGCTTTCAGTACGGCGAGCAGTGAAGCTGCTTACCCAAAAACGATGCTTCAGCTGGAACGTTTCGGTTGTAAAGAGAAAATTGTAAGTTTTGTATTGCCCCTGGGTTATTCTTTTAACCTGGACGGCTCTATGTTATATATGACATTTGCTTCCTTATTTATTGCACAGTCTTATGGCATTCATTTGTCTTTTGAGCAACAGGTCTCTATGTTGCTGATCCTGATGTTAACGAGCAAAGGAATTGCAGGTGTGCCAAGAGCATCTCTTGTGGTGATCGCAGGAACGATCGCTTCTTTCAATATCCCGGAAGCAGGTCTGGCTTTACTGATTGGCATCGATCCTTTACTGGATATGGGAAGATCGGCAACTAACGTGATCGGAAACAGCATCGCTACTGCGGTAGTGAGCAAGTGGGAGGGAGAGCTCTCAGAGCCGCTGGATTAGCCTTAAAAAGAATATTATACTAACAACAATAAAATAACATGAGTAGCAAAGCGAAGAAAATCTTCCTATTATTAACCATTGTCGTCCCTTTCCTGGCCTATTGTGTCATTTATTACACGCCAATGTTTCGTAATGCACCGTTCAAGTCGACAGAATTCGAATCTATTGATTTTAGTTGGGGCTTAGGGAATAATCTGGAGAACACTTATAATTCTAAAACAGGGGATTATCAGTATGTGGACGGGAAAGACTCGGTGATCAAAACAAATGTAAAACTACGGCCGAATGACATGCTGTATTTACATAGCAAAGCGGCAGAAATTGGTTTCTGGAATTTCCCGGAGATCATTGCCAACCAGGGAACGAACCTGGATTCTTCGAAAGTATTGCGCTATGTGATCCAGTTCAATTATAAGAAGAAATCTAAAAAGGTGGTCTATCTGACTGATTACGTAGAAATCCCCAAATTGAAGGGCCTTGCAGAGCAAATGAAAACCCTTGTGTCACAGAGCATCAACGACGCAGAAGAAAGGTATGGAAAGAAAAAATAAATCTGTTATGGATTTAGAATAATTAATTCTATATTTGCACCTCGATAAAAAAATAAACAGTTTAAAATAATAATTATTTAACAATGTACGCAATAGTAAATATAGCAGGACAGCAATTCAAAGTTGCAAAAGACCAGCACCTTTTTGTACACCGTTTGCAAGGAGATGAAGGCGCTAGTATTGAATTTGACAATGTATTGTTGGTTGAAGATGGTGGTAAAATCACAGTAGGAGCTCCTACTTTGAAAGGTGCTACGGTTTCAGCTAAGATCGTGTCTCATTTAAAAGGTGATAAAGTAATCGTTTTCAAAAAGAAACGTAGAAAAGGTTACAAAAAGAAAAATGGTCACCGCCAGTACTTCACTAAAATCCAGATCTCTGGTATCAGTTTATAATTAGTTGTTAAACAAAAGAATTGCCGGAATATCAGGTGATTTGTAAAATATAAAACAAGATGGCACACAAAAAAGGAGCCGGTAGTTCGAGAAACGGACGTGAATCGCATAGTAAACGCTTAGGTATTAAAATTTTTGGTGGTCAGGTAGCTATCGCTGGAAACATTCTGGTACGTCAGCGTGGTACTAAACATCATCCTGATAAAGGAGTAGGTATTGGAAAAGACCATACTTTATTCGCTTTGGTTGATGGTACCGTAATCTTCAAAAAGAAACAAGATAACAAATCATACGTTTCTATCTTGCCTTTACCGGTAGTTACTGAAGAAGTAGCAGAGACAAAAGCGCCTGTAGCTAAAGCTGCAAAAGCTGCTGCTCCAGCTACGGAAGAAGCTGCACCGGCTAAAAAAGTACCTGCAAAGAAAGCAGTTAAAGCTGAAGAAACTAAATCTGAAGCAGCTGAAGAAGCAGCTCCGGCAGAATAGTAAAACATTAAAATATAGAAAAGGCCACGACTTTATGTTGTGGCCTTTTTTTGTGATTATGAAGTCGCTTCTGTTCGTTTGTTCTTAATTTGTACCAATTCCTGCTCCAGCTTTGCCAATGAGTTGGTGAAGCTTTTTAAAGTGCTTTCCAGGTCTTTAATCAGCAGGTCAACCCTCACTGTCGGCTCTTCAGTTTGCACTCCGCTAATGCCATGTAAAAGCCATTCATAACTCTTGCTATAATATCTGGCAATACTATGTAAAGTATGGAAGGAGGGGTATTGATTTCCAAGTTCTATTTGGGAGTAATTGCTTCGGGATAAATTTAGTATTTCAGCTATAAATGACTGAGAAAGGCCATTTTCTAATCTTAAATCCTTTATCCTGTCACCAATATCCTTCTTTGATAGAATTTCTTGCATAAGTAATATATATTTCGTTGATTTGTGATGAGTACGAGCGTTAATTCTTTTGAATGTAAGGCAATTATAGCTCCATAAAGTTCGTCAAAGTATCAGTTTATAATAAATAAGGTTTAATTATGTTAATGCTAAAGCTAGGAAATGAATATCAGGTAAATTGTATTTATGCCGATTTATGTTCATTTAGTGGCATAAAAGACGTCAAACATGCCAATTAGAAGGATGTGCGAAAGCGCAAACAGTTCATTTTTCCTCATTGATAAAAATTACAAGCTTGCATTTTTCAAGATAGAGTCCCAGCATAATCTTGGCGGCTTTCTTGCTAAAAGTCCCGAAATTGGGGATTCTGCTGTGGAAATGATTGCTCAGAAATACAGGAAGAATTTTCAAAGCCTGTTGGGAAGGTGCTTCCTTGGGCATAGTTTCAGCATAGAGCAACGCTTCGCGATAGAGGAATCAACGGATCTTTTTCTACAGATTATTTTTACCCCTTTATCCAAAGAAGGGGAGGAAGATCAGGTCATTTGTACCCTGATTAACAATACGGAGATCCTGGGGCCGATGCAAATGCTGAGTGAGTATTCACACCTCACCTCGCATGAGTTAAGGGCACCGATTACCAATATTTTAAGCCTCTCCACCATCACCAATTATCATCCACTGGAATCTTACGATATTCTGAAGATCAATCAGTTGCTGGGCGACATCAACCTGCAGGCGTTAAAACTGGATGAAATCATTAAAATGCTCAACTCCATGCTGCACCAGCAGGAAAATACGGATTTGTTTGATGCATTGAATGATAGAGGAGAGAACAAACATATTGTGTTGGTGGACGATGATGTCATCACCAACAGGTTACATCAGATGTTGATCAGAAAGCACCATAGTGATAAGAAGATCGCACTTTTTGATGATCCTGAAATTGCATTGGGCTATATTAAAGAAAACAATCCCGATCTGATCCTGCTGGACCTTCATATGCCGGAGATTGATGGCTGGAAGTTTCTTCACATGATGGAGGAACACAATATATTTATCGATGTGGTCATCGTTTCTTCTTCGATTGACCCAAGAGAACGATTAAGGGCAAAGTCTTTTATGTGTGTAAAGGACTTTTATGTGAAACCACTCACCTCTGAAAAAGTAAAGCAGCTATTAGAAGATTAACTTTGTCTTCTAATAGCTGCTTTATATTGTTTTAAGCTGATTTTAAAGCGCCTAGTGCTCTCTGTTCATCAATTGATTAGACAACAGTATCAATTCTCTTTTACGCTCTTCAGGGACCGCTAAAGCGCTCAGTGCATTAAACGCTTTTTCAGAATAATTTCTCATTTCTGTGGTGGCCAGTTCCCTGATGTTGTATTTGTTATACAAAAGGGTGGTATTGCTGATTTTATCTTCAAAATCCTGACTTACACTTTGTTTCTCGAGTTCCTGCAAGTCTGAATCTCCGGCAAGCTCTTTTAGCTTCAGCAGGAGTAAGGTCTTTTTATTGGCAATGATGTCTCCGCCAACCTGTTTTCCGAACTTTTCCGGATCACCATAAACGTCAAGAATATCGTCCTGAAGCTGGAATGCAATCCCTATGTTTTCTCCGAACTGATATAGCTGTTCCGCTTCCTCTGCTGTTGCACCTGCCACCTGGGCACCTAATTTCATGGCACCCCCCAGCAATACTGCTGTTTTCAGGCGGATCATATTGATGTATTCCTCAATGCTCACGAAATCACGTTCTTCAAACTCCATATCGAGCTGCTGGCCTTCACATACCCCCTGTGCAGTGGCATTAAAGGTGTTCAGCGCATCTTTTAGAACCGCTGTATCCAGCATAGAAAGGTGTTTGTTGGACTCTACCATCATTACATCACCACTGAGAATGGC
Organism: Pedobacter steynii; assembly: GCF_900103665.1. Taxonomy (GTDB): domain Bacteria; phylum Bacteroidota; class Bacteroidia; order Sphingobacteriales; family Sphingobacteriaceae; genus Pedobacter; species Pedobacter steynii. The sequence goes on along the minus strand of NZ_FNGY01000003.1, from coordinate 38,660 downwards.
ATTGTTTACCCCCCATTTTTCATGTACGCTTGGTTTACCTCTTCGCAATGGGGCATTGTCCATAATATCGTCATGGATCAACGTGAAATTGTGAAAGGTTTCTATGGCCAGGGCTGCAGGAATGGCTTTATTAAGGTCCGCCCCGAATAAATCAGCGGCCATCAATACCAATGCTGGTCTTATTCTTTTCCCTCCCAGGCTCATGATATAACTGATGGGCTGATAAAGCCGCTCAGGATGTGAAGGATATGGAACGTTCTGAATCGCGTTTTCTATGATTTCTTGTAATTGGGCAGGAGTATACATTTTTTGCAAAGGAATTTACCGAAGTATCTGTTTTATATTATTGTATTAAAGAAAAATCTATCTGTCTTTTCGAGAGGTCTACTTTCTTGACTTTTACCTGTACTTCATCACCCAGCTGATAAGTTTTCTTTTTACGCTGTCCGATGATACAGTAGTTCTTTTCGTCAAGTACATAGAAATCGTCTGCCAGGTCCCTCAGGCGAATCATGCCTTCACATTTATTTTCTACCAGCTCGACATACATTCCCCATTCGGTAACCCCTGAAATGATCCCCAGGAAGGTATTACCAATGTTCTCTTCCAGGTATTCTGCCTGTTTGTATTTGATGGAAGCGCGTTCTGCGTCTGCAGCGCGTTTTTCCATAGAAGAGGAGTGGGATGCTGCTACTTCATATTCTTCGGCATTTGCCGATTTTTCGTTGTTCAGGTAAGCCGCAAGCAAGCGGTGTACCATCACATCAGGGTAGCGCCTGATTGGGGAAGTGAAGTGGGTATAATGGTCAAATGCCAGGCCGTAATGGCTGGTTTTCTTAGTCGTATATACTGCTTTCGCCATAGAGCGGATCGCAAGCTGTGTTAATACATTCTGTTCCTTTTTGCCTTCCACATCTTCCATCAGGTAATTCAATGATTTCGCAATGTCCTTGTCGGATTTCATATTGATCTTATAACCGAAACGTGCGGCGAAGAGTGCGAAATTACCCAGATTTTCCAGGTTTGGCGAATCATGGGAACGGTAGATAAAGGTATATTTCTGTTTTCCTTTTCCTTTCTTGGCGATAAATTCTGCTACCTTTTTATTGGCCAGTAACATGTAATCTTCAATGAGTTTATGAGCGTCTTTACGCTCTTTAACGAAGACACCAATCGGCTTTCCGGTTTCGTCCAGTTTGAATTTTACTTCCGTACTCTCAAAGCTGATGGCTCCGTTTTTAAACTTCTTGTCCCTTAAAATATAAGCCAGTTCATTTAATTTAAGGATTTCTTCTGCATGGTCGCCGGTCTTGGTTTCGATCACTTCCTGAGCTTCTTCATAGCTGAAGCGCCTGTTGGAATGGATTACCGTTCTTCCGAACCATTCGGTAATGATGTTGGCTTTATCATCCAGTTCAAACACTGCAGCGAAGCAGAGTTTATCTTCATGAGGACGCAAAGAGCATACCCCATTACTTAAGCGTTCAGGAAGCATAGGGATTACACGGTCTACTAGGTACACGGAGGTCGCCCTTCCGTAAGCTTCTTTGTCCAGCGGAGAGTTAGGGATCACATAATGAGAAACATCGGCAATGTGTACGCCGATTTCATAGTTTCCGTTTTCCAGTTTCCTGAAGGAAATCGCATCATCGAAATCTTTGGCATCTGCCGGGTCAATGGTAAATGTTACGGTATCCCTGAAATCCTTACGGCCTTTGATTTCTGCTTCAGTAACCTGTTCAGGAATCGCATTGGCCTCTTTCTCTACCTCTGGAGGGAAGCTTAATGGGAAGCCATATTGCGCAAGAATGGCATTCATTTCTGTATTGTTCTCGCCTTGTTCACCAAGGATCGTAATGATTTTACCAATCGGGTTTTTCGCGCCATCAGGCCAGTCGGTAATGCTAACCTGGACTTTTTGTCCGTTTTTAGCACCGTTAAGATCGCTCAAAGGAACAAAAATGTCCTGCATCATTTTGCGGTCGTCGATATTTACAAAAGCGAAACGGTCGGAAATCTTGATGACCCCAATGAAGTCGGTTTTTGCCCGTTCGATAATCTCCACCACTTCACCTTCATTTTTACGTCCGCTTTTCTTAGCGTAGATGTAAACTTTTACCTTATCGCCATGTAAGGCATTGTGAAGCTTTCTGGAAGAGACAAAAACGTCTTTCTCGAACTCATCGTCGGGAATGATGAAAGCTGAACCATCAGCGGTCATGTCTACTTTACCTGTAAGGTATACCTTCAGGTCTTTTAAGCGGAACTTTCCTCTTTCAGGTTCTGCAAATACCCCTTTACGGGTTTGTTGTTTTAGTATGTCTAAGATGGTTTCTTTCGAAGCGGTATCCGTAATGTTTAATTTTGCAGAGACTTGTTTGTAATTTAAAGCCTCTTTATTGCTTTTCTCCAGAACATCGCTGATTAATTGTATTAAAACGAGTTCTAAGTGAGATGATTTATTTTTTGCCATAGTATAGATATGAATCTTTCGAAGGTAACAATTTGAACTGAAAAAGCGACCGAAACCCTAGTTAAATGTGTTTAAGAGGGATTTGAAATGACAGTTTGGTAGGGATCTTCTCCGTCACAAAGTAAATAGTCATAATTTTCAAAGGTGCTGATCTCTTTCATTAATACCTGCTCACTAAGTAAGTCTGCTCTGACCTGATGAATATCTTCCTCAATTTCAAAAATAACTTTGGTATTGCTGTCAAATTTAATTGCCGGAGCTCCATCCTCCAGGTATTGACCACCAATTTTGTGCAATCCAATTTTGCAGTTGCCCGATCCTGGAAGCAACTATTCCGATTGATATTCCTCCAGAATCTCAAGTTTTAAAATGTCAACATAAAAGGATTTAAGTTTGTCAATATTCTGAACAAAGATGATCAACGTTTCAAAATTTAGTTTCATTGCAAAAAGCTTTAATTAAAGACCATTTTCAGCAAGAGAACGGGGTTTTCATTGTCGTTTAATATTAGCATATTTATGGCATATTTCTATAAAATATCTTTAATTAAATCGGGAACTATCATCATATGGACGTTACTCCATTCATCATCAGAAAAGCAACCCTCGAAGACACAAATGGGATTTTTGAACTCTATAAAAGGGTCAGTAAGGAAATCGGTGGCCTTGCCCGGATAGAGAAAGAAATCAGCAAAACATACATCGAAAACTTTAGCTATAAATCATTTGATAACGGATTGCAGTTTGTAGTTACTGAAGCATTAAATGAACAGGCAATTATAGCCGAAATTCATTGTTATCAACTGGAACCAGGTGTCTTTAAACATATTTTATCTGAATTGACGGTTGCAGTACATCCTGACTGCCAGGGGAAGGGTTTAGGGAGACGGCTTTTTCAAACTTTGCTGGAGGAGATTCGATTCAACAGACCAGATATTTTAAGAGTGGAGCTCATTGCGAGGGAGTCTAATTCAAAAGCGATTCAGTTATATGAACAACTTGGTTTTAAAATAGAAGGAAGGTTTGAAAACAGGATCAATAATGGTAATAATTCGTTTGAAGCCGATATTCCGATGGCTTGGTTTCCTTCAAAAACACGTTAGATTTTAAGCATTCTGCTTGGTAACATCCGGGAATTAAACTGTTCCGACAATTTTTTATACATTTATTGGCGACCAGATTTGAATGTCATATCTAAAAACGGTCTGACTTCTTTATGAACAACGAACAATTCACATTCATTAAAACGGATAAAAAGCTGATAAAATTATATTTTGATGATATCACAGTGATCAAGGGTTTAGGGAACTACGTGGAAATTTCAACAGTAAGTGAAAAGAAATATGTGTATTACAAATCACTCAGAGATTTGATAGAGAATTTGCCTAATGAATTCATGAGGGTTCATAATTCTTACATTGTGAATATGACTAACATAGATCTTTTTGAGGACAATCATATTTTTTTAAAAGGGCAGAAAGTTGCGGTAGGCAAAAGCTATAGAGATTGCTTACAGTCTACTTTTAATAAGTTTTTATTGTAATCTACATCAGAAAAACAACCAACCGGATAATAACACTGTACGTCAGCATAAAAAAATTTAAGGCACATTTAATTATGGTTTAGTTTGCTCGGAATCGAAAGACTAAACCATAATTGAATGAAAATACTTTTTTACATCATGTTCCTGTTTCCCCTAACCGGGTTTGCCCAGATTTTCATTTCCGGTAAAGTGTCAGACCGGAATAAAATGCCCATTCCATTTGTTAATGTCCTGATTAAGCAGGATTCATTACTTATTGCCCAAACGACAACAGATACGCTGGGGAATTATAGGGTGAAAATTAATAAGGCCGTTTCGCATGATCTCTTCTTTCAGGATATCAATTTTAAAAGACAAAGGTTATCATTGTTGATTGCTAAAGATACCATAGTGAATGTCGAGCTTGAAGAGGTCAGCAATAAATTAAATGAAGTCCTGATTAGTTCAAGGAAAAACCTCATCGAAAGAAAAGCAGATAAATATGTGATAGATGTTGCCAATAGTGTCACGGCGATGGGAAGTGATGCCTTTACCTTGCTTGGAAAAACCCCGGGCGTAAGGACTTCATCGAGGGAAATTGGTCTTGTCGGGAAAAGTGGGGTTATGGTGACAATTGACGGCAAAGTACTGCAGTTATCCGGGGAGGATTTGGTAAGTTTTCTAAAAACCATTCCCTCCAGTGATATTGCTAAAATTGAAGTGATCACCAATCCATCGGCAAGTTACGAAGCGCAGGGGAGTAGTGGGGTACTGAACATACTGACGAAGAAAAACAGTCAGGAGGGCTATAGTGCGACTGTGAACCTGAGCTATAAGCAACACCGGTACGCAAATTTTAATGAGAATGCCAGTGTCGTTTTCAACAAAGGGGGCTGGAGCTTGAATGGGGGACTGTCCTTTGCCTCCGGAACAGATTTGGAAAGAAACGAGATTGATACTTATTATCCCGGCCAAACCTGGTATCTCCAGGGAACGGGTATCGATAAGAACCATAGTTTCAATTCCAATCTGGATATTCAATACCGTATTTCAGATCAAACACAGGTTAACTTTAGCTTTTCAGGTGCAAATAAAAAATCTGATAAAAAGACGAATTACACGACTAATATTTTTAATATTAACCAGCATCTGGACTCAATAAGTAACGGTATTACTGCCCTGGACAGGAAAAACAGGCAGTCCCTCTTTGGTTTTCAATTGAACCATCGCTTTAATTCCGATGGGAAATCACTAGCTGTAGTGACAGAATGGTTAGACAGGGGCGAAAATAGAAACCAGAATTTGTGGAGTCAGAATTACCTCAGTTCTACTGAAAACCAATTGGGCAGCCAGTCTGAGGCAAGAACTGAAAACAAAGCAGGTTTAGGGGTATTCACGATCAATACAGAGCTGAAACTTCCTTTTGACGGGTATGAACTGTCTGTTGGAGGTAAGGCTACCTTTATCAATTTGAGGAATAATTCGAAAATATTTGAAGGCTTAAACGGTCAATATGTTTTTAATGCCGCACAATCGCCTGTTTCTACTTATAGAGAGAATAGACAGGCGGTGTTTTCAGATCTAAAAAAGACATTTGATAAATGGAAGTTTCAACTGGGTTTGAGAATGGAATATACGCAGACCAGAGGGCTGTCTGCAGCCATTCAAAAAACTTCTTTCCAAAAAGATTATTTACAGCTTTTTCCCTCATTAAGTATAGGGTACAGTCTGAATGAAAATAATAATTTTGATCTGACTTATGGAAGGCGAATAGACAGGCCTGGTTTTAGGCTGTTGAATCCATTCAGGGTATATGTTAATGCCTATGATTATTGGGAAGGGAATCCTTTCCTGAGGCCATCATTGACCAACAATCTGAGTATTTCCCATACTTTTCATCATTCTTTCATTACTACTTTTTCTTATTCAAATACCAAAGATAATTTTGAACAGATTGCTGTTTTTCAGCCGAATAACGTTGTTGCTCATCAGGCATTAAATTATATGAATACTAGTGTGTATCAGTTAATGTTAACCAAATCAATCCGCACAACAGGATGGCTGGAAAGCAATGTGCAATTGCAAGGGTTTTATAAGGAAAACCTGGCTAAAATCAACTCTATATCAGATACGAAGCTTAAAGGATGGTATTTCATGATCAATAACCAAATTCTGTTTAATGAGGCAAAAACCATCTCGGCAGAACTGAATTTCTGGTATCAATCTTCAAATATAGAGTTAGAAGCAATTTACGGGAAACAATATAACCTGGATTTGGGCTTGAAGTTTTTACTGTTTAAGAAGGATCTTAGTTTAGGACTGAATGTTTCTGATGTCTTAAAATCTAATTCGCAGAGGTTTTCCACCCGGGTGAATGCGATTCGTCAGAATTTTTACAACTACTGGGAGCCCAGATTTTTTAGATGGTCATTACAATATAAATTTGGAAACAAAAAAATCAAATATGACAAACCAAATCGTTCGAATTCAGAAGAAGACAGAAGGTAAATCACGGAAGTCGGTATTTACCACCCCATTCACTCAATTGCTTAAAAATTGGCCCGAATGCTAATGCCATCTCTGTAAGTTCATATTCTACCCTTGGAGGAACTTCGGCATAGACCATGCGTTTAACGAGTCCGTCCTGTTCCATTGCACGTAACTGTAAGGTGAGCATACGCTCTGTCATATATGGAAACTCTTTTTTTATCTCCCCGAATCTCATTTTTCCGGATTCCAGTTTGCTGATGATCAATATTTTCCATCTGCCGTTGATTTTGTTGACAGCATAGGTAAGATCACATTCAATGATGTGTGCTTCATTACGGGTATAGGTCGAGTTTTTCTTTCGGGCTGCCATTACTTACAAGTTTGTTCGTACCGCACAATTGGCTGTAACACAAGTAAAATTAGATGCTTCGGACTACTTTTACAAAGGAATTTCTGAAAAATATTTTTTAACCAGATTGCTTTAGCGGTAGTCACTTTAATTATAAAATTATGGATCTCTATTTAAATGGTCAAACAGCAGTAGTGACTGGCGCGAGTCGGGGATTAGGACGGGCGATTACAAAAGAATTGGCCGCCGAGAGAGTGAAAGTCTTTGCAACAGGAAGAAATGAAGATTTACTGGATAGTCTGAAAACCGAAATCAGGGAAACTGGCGGCACAGAACCGGTTATCTTTGTTCAGGATTTTGTTGCTGCTGATGCCCCCGAAAAGATTGCTGCTGCAGCATTGTCCAGCTTTGGATACATTGATATTCTGGTAAATAACGCAGGTCGCAGCCGTCCATTGGATGTGATCGGGGCGGAAGAAGAATGGGCTGCATCGATGACACTGGATTTTGATCGCCACCGGCAACTAACGCAACAGCTTTTGCCTCAGTTTATGGAGCGCAGGCATGGCGCGATCCTGAACATTACCAGTACCTATGAACTAAGGTCCGTCAATGCTTCAGCTGTTGCTAAAGCGGGAATAGTGGTCTGGTCCAAGCAATTATCAGGACAATTGGGGAGATATGGCATCCGGGTCAATTCCCTGCAACCGGGACTGATAGACACGGAAAATATCCGCCGTTTCTTTACTGATGAACAACGTAAAGCATATGCGGAGCGGGAAATCCCTCTTGGAGATTTCGGCGAAGCTCAGGACATTGCCAATATGGCTGCTTTCCTGGTGTCTCCGAGGGCGAAATACATCACTGGTACCGTAGCCGTTGTGGATGGTGGAGGACGTCATTACGCTTTTTGATCAACCATGGAACGTTTTTTTACCTGAATAAAATCACACCATGAATTTTGTACCTTTGCTTTTACCGGAGGAAATGAGGCTTTTTTATTAAAAACTCCAGTTTAAAATGATAGAAGATAAAGAAAGACAAACAGGGAAGGAGTTACTAATGATCCTGGGCAAAGCGTTAATTTGCCTGGTATTGGTTTATTTTTACATCAGTAATCCGGAGATTTATACAGAATTTCCGACGCTGGATAAAATTGCAGATACTGCCATTCTTTTTTTAGGACCAAGTCTAATTATCTCTATCCTCCGGCTGATTGTTATTTATTGGTACATTAAAAAACACAAGCTAAAAAAGAACATCAAGGATAACTTTATTCTTGGGATAAACAGGGTGGTTTCTATCCTGAATACCGTCGTTTTTGCGATTGCATTTACCTCTTTCTTCGATGTCGATCCAAAAGATCTGATTTTTAGTGTTTCCATTGTTGCAGCTGCTCTGGCAGTAACGTTTAAAGATTACATTGCCAATATGATCAATGGTCTGATCATTATGTTTTCAGACCGTCTTTCCCTGGGCGATCATATTCGTTTAGGCGAGCATGAAGGAAAGATCCTGGACATTACCCTGATCAATATGATTCTTCAGAATGAAGATAGTGATATGGTGATCATTCCAAATTCTGTAGCTTTTAGCTCTGTCATCATTAACCAGTCTAAACAAAATACGAAGAAACTCAGTATTGAATTTGATATGCCTTTGAAAAATGGATATACGCCCGCTTTTCTCGAAGAATATCTGAATAATGCGATTGCCAATAATACAGAAAACGTGATGGAAGGTGGGCTGTCGGTAAAGACAATTGCCATCAATAAGGATGCCGCCATATTTAAAGTAATGGTACTGTTAAAACATTACGATAAAGTTAAAGAAAGAGTGGTCAGGCGTTTGCTCAATACCGCTTTATTACGTCTTGCTGCCGGCCAGGACGAACTGGAAGTCCATTAGAGATTTTATCTGCCGGGAATTGCTGCAATCAACCTTTTAGTATACTCGGCCTGTGGACGGTTGTAAATATCTTCCGGAAAACCCGCTTCTTCTACTTTGCCTTTATTCATCACAATCATCCGGTCAGAAATATGTTTCACTACGGAAAGGTCATGTGAAATGAAAATATAGGTCAGGCCGAAATCCTGCTGCAACTGGCGCAACAGGTTCAATACCTGTGCCTGTACGGAAACATCCAGCGCTGATACCGATTCATCACAAATGATGAATTTAGGCTGAAGTGCCAATGCCCTTGCGATCACAATTCGTTGGCGTTGCCCACCCGAAAACTCATGCGGATATCTGTTAAAGTATTCCGCTTTCAGGTCTACCCGTTCCAGCAATTCGAGCACATGTGCTTTTCGCTGTTTGTCATTGTCAAATACCCCATGCACCTGTAAAGGTTCCATTAGTGCATTGCCGACCGTTAACCTGGGATTTAAAGAAGAATAAGGATCCTGAAAAATAATCTGTACCTCTCTTCTCATTTTCCTTAGCGCAGTTTTGTTCAGGGAAAGAATGTCTGCCCCTTCAAATAACAAGGCTCCCGAAGTTGGCTCAACAAGCCTGAGTATGCTTCTTCCCAGCGTGGTTTTTCCACAACCGGATTCTCCAACGAGTCCCAGTGTTTCACCTGGGAAAATATCAAAGGAAATGTCATCAACTGCTTTAACAAAGTCGGTGGTTTTGCCAAATAAGCCCTTTCTTATCGGATACCAGGTGCATAGATTTTTGACCTGAAGAATAGGAGCCTGTGCATATAATATTTTTCTGCGCGCTGCAATTTCCTGGAGGGTATAAGCATTATTTTCCAGTAAATGGGCGACTGCCATTTCTTTATTCTCGTTTAGAAAATCGGCAACAACAGGTAGTTTCTTTAATAAATGTTTCGGATCAGGTCTGCAGGCGAGTAGGCCTTTGGTATAAGGATGTTCCGGCGATTCAAATAAATATTTTGCCGGCCCTTGTTCAACAATGTTTCCTTTATACATCACTGCTACCTCATCTGCAATTTCACGGATGACGGCAAGGTCATGGGAGATAAAGATCATGGCCATCTGACGTTCTTCTTTTAACCTCAGCAAAAGCTCCAGGATCGTTTTTTGAACGGTTACATCCAATGCGGTGGTGGGTTCATCAGCGATTAGTAATTCCGGATTACAGCTCAGCGCCATGGCAATCATTACCCTTTGTTTTTGTCCGCCGGAAAGCTGATGCGGATAGCTTTCAAAGATCTGCTCAGGACGGGGGAGCTGCACTTCTTTAAACAATTCGATGGTCTTCTCCCGGGCTTCGCTTTTACTGGTATGCTGATGCAGGATGATCGCCTCCTGAACCTGATAACCACAGGTAAATACAGGATTTAGTGAGGTCATGGGCTCCTGAAAGATCATGGCGATTTTATTGCCTCGGTATTTTCTGATCTCTGCAGGAGATAAAGCAAGCAGATCTATTTTATCGAATTCGATGTCGCCGGTAATTTTTGTGCTTTCCGGATCGTGGAGCCTCATGATAGAAAATGAAGTCACCGATTTTCCAGATCCTGATTCCCCGACTATTCCGAGAACTTTTCCTTTTTCCACTCTGAAACTAATGTCGTTCACAGCTTTTTGCCAGGATTTGTCTTCTTTATTCAGGAATTGTATGTCGAGGTTTTTAACGTTTAGCATCTGACAACCAAGGTAGTGTTTTGATCTTAAAAAAATTGAGATCAAGATAGGCAATTTTATGGCCTGAATTCCGCGTTATTGTGTTATTTTTGCAAAATGGAAAGAGAAATTCTGGATACCAAGCGTAAAGCTTTGAAGATTAACTTAAACCCTAAGATCTACGGAACCTTTGCAGAGATTGGTGCAGGACAGGAAGTGGCCCGTAACTTTTTTACCGCAGGGGCTGCTTCAGGAACGGTTGCTAAAACCATGTCTGCTTACGACATGACCTTTAGTGATGCGATCTATGGTGTTGAAGAATCAGGGAGATATGTGAGTCAATCCAGGTTATTGAAAATGCTGGGCCATGAGTTTGCCTTGTTAAACGAAAGGTTAAACGGAGAGAAATACGATGACCGTACTTTCTTTGCCTTTGCAGATACGGTAACAACTTTAAATTACAACAAATCAAATGATCCGCATGGCTGGATCGGAATCCGTTTCCAGGCGGAGCCGGGAGGGGAGCCCAATGAAATCTTTTTCCATGTGAGGTTACTCGATACCGATGCTGCCTTGCAGCAGAATGTATTGGGGATTATTGGTGTAAACCTTGTTTATGCTGCTTTCTACTATAACCAGGATCCGAAAACAATGATCGAATCTCTGGCAGATAACCTGACTGTAGGTTCTGTAGAGATCGACTTAATCTCTGTAAACGGACCTGCATTTAAGAACATCAATAACATCCTTTTGAACCTTTACCTGATCGTGAAGGACTTCTCGGATGCCGCTATATTTGATTCCCTGGGTAATCCTTGTTTACCTAAGGACCTTTTGTACAAAAAGGACATCATGATCTTGCGGACCAAATATGCGCAGAAATCCAATCCTAACTTTAGCATGTTAAATAAGGCAGTGGATCAGTTTGTGCACTCAGAAAGTGTCAGCAAAGAGAACTTAAGTGTTTTGATTGAAGTACTGATGTCGAATGTATTGAGCTCAGGAGATGAAGAACCGGAAAGCTTTGATCTGGAGGCGGTGGCCAAAAGAGCAGAAGATATGTGTAAAACAGGCAACCTGGTGATGGTCTCTAACTTTACAAGACATAACAAACTGGCCAAATATTTAGACCGTTGTAAGCCAAAAAGTGTGGGGATCTCTACGAACATCAACAACCTTAAATTTGTGTTCAACTCCAGCAATTTCGGAGAGAATTATTCCAGTCAGCTTTTGAGTTATGTGAGTGATATGTTCAGCAAGAATGTGCGCTTATTCGCTTACCCGTTTTTAGATAAAAAGACCAATACGGTGATTACGAGTGCCAATATGCCGGTAACACCGGATGCAAAGCCACTGTTCGACTTCCTGATTCTGAACGGATATATCGCCGATATCAGGGATTACAGTGAAGGAGATGTGAAAACGGTTTAAAGGTAAGCGTCTTTGATAACAACCGCCATCAGCCTTTCCGGATGTTCTATGTGCTTAAAGCCGAATTGTTCATATAATCCATGAGCATCCATGGTGGCGAGCATGTATCTTCTTAACCCTTGCAGATCAGGGTGGAAAAGCATGAGGGACATCAGCTTTTTTGAAAGGCCTTGTCCGCGGTAGATCTCGGAAACATAGACATCGGCAAGGTAAGCAAAGGTCGCCTTATCCGTAATCCATCTGGCAAATCCAACCTGCGCTGAATCTTTATAGATTCCAAAACAAAGCGAATTGTCTATAGACTTCTGTACTGTTTTTAAGGGGATGTTCTGCGCCCAGTAGGATTGGGTGCTCAGGTAATGGTGGACCGCAACAGCATCTATTTTCTGTGGGTCGTCTGAATAAATAAAACCACTGTCAATAATTTCCATGAGTATCGGTTTATACTTATAAAATTACCTCATCTTATTTAAAGGAAAATTCTGAAGATAAGATGAGGTAACAAAGATTAGTTACGCATATTGATGAATTGTAATGGCTGTCCGAAGTCTTCGCCTCTGCAAAGAGAAATGACTGCCTGAAGGTCATCAATGCTCTTACTCTGTACACGAACCTGGTCATCCATCATTGAAGCCTGAACTTTTAGTCCGCTGGCTTTTATTTTTGCAACAATTTTTTTGGCGGTTTCTTTGTCAATACCTTCTTTTACAGAGATCTCTTTTCTGATCATATTTCCTGAAGCATACTGCTCTTTACCAAAATCCAGACTGTTTGAATCCAGTCCTTGTTTGACCATTCTGGAAATAATAGCGTCCTGAATTGCTTTTAAACGCATATCATCCTCTGTTACAATAGTGATCTGATTGGTCTTCTTATCATGGTCTATTGTACTTTTAGAAGTGTTGAAATCATAACGGTTTAGGATTTCTTTTTTTGCATTGTTCATCGCGTTATCAAAAGTTTGCGCGTCAACTTTACTTACAATATCAAAAGTGGGCATGATTATAGCTTTAGAATAAAAAATATATTAGATTTAACGTAAAAATTAACCCATTAAGGGTTGTTCTCACAAATATAAAACATTAAACAAAGAATACGATCAACAATAAAACTTATAAATAAAAGAATATGAAAGGCAATAAATCAAGAGTACAGAAGAAAGCTGATAAAAAGGCAGCCAAAAAACAATTGGAAAAGAGTCTTAGCGATAAGTTCTTTGAAGTAGTAAAACATTTAGGCCATGATGCCGAGAAAATAGGTGATGATATTGCTAAAGCGAGTAAAGTTGTCGCTGGAAAGTTATCTAAAAAATTCCTGGAAGTAAGGAAAGCAGTAAACGAGAAACTGGAAGAAGCAGCTGCGGCAAGTGATAACGTTAAAAAGAAAGCAGAGAAAGCTGGAAAGAAAGCGGAGAAGAAAGCCAAATCTGTAAAGAAAGAGGTAAAGAAAGAAGTTTCCAAAGATGTTAAGAATGCAAAGAAAGTCGTTAAAAAAGCCGTTGCAAAAGCGAAACCGGTAGTTCAAAGCGTAAAGGTTGCAGCGATCGCTACAGAAGAAAAAGCGGCTGATGCCATCTCTAAAACTGTTAAAAAGGTAGTAGCTAAAACAAAGCCTGCTGTTAAAGCAGTAGCTGCGGGTGCTGCTGAAGCGAAAAAAGAAGTGGTTGCCGCAGTAAAAGCACCTGCAAAAGCAGCGGCTAAGCCTGCAGCAAAACCTGCTGTTGCGAAGAAACCTGCCGCCACTAAGGCTGCGGCCCCGAAACCTGTTGCTGCCGCTAAACCTGCAGCGCCAAAAGCCGTAACACCAACACCTGCTCCGGCGAAAACAGAAGCTACCGAGGCAAAGCCTGAGTCAGCTGCAACGCCTGTGAAGGATGCTGTAGAAGGCAAATAGTGGGAGGTTAAGTTTTAATTCTATGGTTAGGTGATAATTAACAATTACTTAACAATAGAATTTGCAGTTTTGAGCATCCCTGTTTCTTACAGGGATTTTTTTATTTTATACATGACGAGAAAAAAGGCACCATTTCTAAATAGAGAGATCAGTTGGTTATATTTTAACGAGCGGGTCTTGCAGGAAGCTGCAGATGAAACGGTTCCCCTGATTGAGCGGATCAAGTTCCTGTCTATATTTTCTTCCAATCTGGAAGAATTTTATAGGGTTAGGGTGGCCACAATGAGTCGTTTAGCAAACCTGAACGAGAAAGCAAAGGCCTTATTGGGCTTCAATCCCAAAAAGATCTTAAATGAAATAAAGAATATTGTGGTTAAGCAGGAACGTAAGTTTGAACAGCTGTTCCAGGCCACCCTGATTAATGAACTGGCACAAAACAGGATTTTTATCCTGAATGAAACCCAGCTCAACGTGGCGAGGGGAGAGTTCGTAAGAAACCATTTTCGTGATAAGATCCTTTCTAACCTTGTCCCTATCATGGTGGATCTCGATAAGCCTTTTCCGGAACTGAAGGACCGCTACCTTTACTTTTTCGTAAGATTGTCTAAAAAGTCATCTAAAACAAGTGCAAGGTATTCCCTGATTGAATTGCCTCCCGACCTTCCCAGGTTTCTGGTCTTACCGGAAACCAATGGCCTTAAGTTCATTATCCTCGCAGAAGACATTATTAAATACTGCCTGGACGATATATTTTATGTTTTTAGCTACGATGAGCTTGATGCATATTCCATCCAGCTGACCAGAGATGCCGAGCTGGACATCGATAAGAATGTAAGTGATAAGTTTATTGAAGAACTGAGAACCAGCCTTGATAAACGTAAAAAGGGAAAGCCGATGCGCTTACTATACGATACGGAAATGCCTTTCGAAATGCTGACTGTACTCGTGAATAAGATGAAGATTGAGGCGGAAAGCCTGATCCCGGGAAACCGTTACCATCGGTTTGGCGATTTTATCTCCTTCCCGAACGTAGGGGGAAAAGAACTGGAATATGCGCCAAATCCACCGATCAAAGTCGCTGGATTGCATCGCACGGAAAGTATTTTTAATAAACTGGCCACACGCGATTACCTGATTAACCTGCCTTATCAGTCTTACGATTACATCATTCTGTTCCTGAGGGAAGCCGCAATCGATCCGAAAGTAACAGAAATCAATATCACCCTATACCGCCTGGCGGAAAATTCAAGGGTAGTCAATGCCCTCATCAATGCCGCTAAAAATGGGAAGAAAGTAAACTGCCTGGTAGAGCTGAAAGCCAGGTTTGATGAACAGGCGAATATTTTCTGGAGTACCAGGCTTAAAGAAGAAGGAGTCAATGTAAATTATGGACTTACTGACTATAAAGTGCATTCCAAGATCTGTCTGGTAAAAAGAATGGAAAAGGGAAGGGCGGTTTATTACGCCAACTTGGCTACCGGAAATTTCAACGAGAAAACGGCCAGAATCTATTGTGACCATAGTATCTTTACTTCCAAAAAAGAAATCACCCACGACCTGTTGAAACTTTTTACCGCTTTGAATAAAAAGACAGTGGCAACAGGCTTCAAACATTTGATCGTTTCTCCGTTAGAGTCAAGAACAAAGTTCTATGGCCTGATCGAACGGGAAATAAAGATTGCCAAACAAGGAAAGCCTGCTTATATGATCCTGAAAGTAAACAGTCTGGCGGACGAGGGTGTCGTGGAAAAATTATACGAAGCGAGTAATGCAGGAGTAAAGATTAAAATGATCGTGAGGGGAATCTGTACCCTGGTGCCTGGTATTGTAGGTTTTAGCGAAAACATTACCGTGATCAGCATCATCGATAAATTTCTGGAACATGCCCGGGTTTTCATCTTTGGGAACAATGGAAAAGAAGAAATGTTCCTTTCTTCGGCAGACTTGATGAGCCGGAATTTTGAACACCGCGTAGAAGTAGGTTTCCCGGTGCTGGATAAGGAAGTGAGACAGGAAATCAGGGATATCATCGAATTTCAGTTGCAGGATAATGTGAAAGCCCGTGACATCACTAAGCTGAACAACAACAAATACCATAAAAATAGAATCAATACAAAAGTTAGGGCGCAGGTGCAGACCTACAATTATTTAAAAAATAAACATCAATAAAACCAATGCTTAGATATGCTGCTATAGATATAGGGTCAAATGCCGTTAGGTTATTAATTGCTGATATCACAAAAACTGACGAAGGATTCGGTTTTAAAAAGAATACTTTAATCAGGGTTCCCTTACGATTGGGGGATGATGCGTTTTTAGACCATCGGATCTCTGAGCGTAAAATGGAAGACCTGCTGAAAACAATGGCTGCTTTCAAAAACCTGATGGATGTGTATCAGGTCTCTAAATACCTGGCTTGTGCCACTTCTGCTATGCGCGAAGCTGATAACGGAGCCGAGATCATCAAAAAAGTAAAGAAACTGACAGACCTTGACCTGGAAATTATCGAGGGACAAAGAGAAGCCAATATCATCTATTCCAATCATATTGAAGAGAACCTGGACAACAAGAAAAGTTACCTTTATATTGATGTGGGTGGAGGTAGCACCGAGCTTTCTGTATTCGTTAACCGCATTCCGATCGCTTCTAAATCTTTTGACATCGGAACGATTAGAATTCTTGACAATCAGGATCGGGAAGAGACCTGGGAAGAGATGAAACTCTGGGTAAAAGAAAACACGAAGACCTTAAAAAATATGGCGGCTATCGGTACTGGTGGAAACATCAATAAACTGTACCGCATGTCTGATGAGAAAGAAGGAATGCCGATGTCTTTCTTAAAATTAAAGGGCCTGTACAACAATCTGAATGCACACTCTTTAAAGGAAAGAATTCAGGTTTTTGGACTAAATCCGGACCGTGCAGACGTGATTATTCCTGCCTGCGAAATATACATCACCCTGTTAAAATGGACGGGCATTAAACAAATTTATGTGCCTAAAGTAGGAATGGCCGATGGGATCATCAATCTGCTGATTGAAGAAAATTTGGTTCAACCAGCCTATAAATAGGCTAAAGCAAGGTATCGGCCATGGTGACTCACTGTGGCCGGAGCCGTGTTTCTATAACTCAGGTCTGAAGGGTCATAACTGCTGATCCTGATCCTCGCCGCTTCAACGGGAAAACTTTCTCCGGCTATGGTATGAATAAAGTCAGGGCATAGGGAGCTTTGGGTAAAATACCGTACCCGCTGACAAGTAACCACGCCGCTCGCACATTGTCCACTGATCTTTACTTCCGTGCAGCACAGTTTTCCCGGTGCAAAAGCCTGCCAGTTCTTCTTTCGGGAATGAATCTTATAAACGGCTTCTTTCATACTCCATAACAGCCAAACCATCTGGCAGGGATTAGAAGAGGTCTGAATGAGCTGTTGCTCTTCCATCGTAAATACTTTCTGAAGGTATCCCTTTCTGCGCCAGTTACTGTCGGCATCTGCCTGATATAAATCAACAATATCGTTCCCGATCACTTCTCTTTCAATTTTGTTTCAATAATCTCTATGGCTGCACTGACATTGAGCATGCGCTCCATAGACAGGTTGTCTATTTCAATGTCGAACTCTTCTTCGACATCCAGAACGACATCCACCAGATTGGCAGAGTTAATCTTCAGGTCTTTGGTGAAATCAGTGGTTTCGTTGAGGTATTCTAATGCATCCTTGTCATGACTGTAGCTGGCAACAATGGTTTTTAACTTTGAGAGTAATAATTGTCTGTCCATGTTTAATCCTTAATACCTCTATCAAACAGATCAGGAGGCAATATGTTTTTTTAAAATAATGCAGGCATTTACATCGCCAAATCCAAAGCTCGCCTTTGCAATGATATCGATGTTTTTGACCATTGTTTGTTGTGGGATTTTAGCCGCATCTATTATGGCCGTAATCTCCGGATGCAGGTCTTCGCAGTTGAGGTTGGCAGCAATAAAACCATGATGAAGCTGTAATATCGCAGCAACAGACTCAATACTTCCGGCAGCACTTAAACAATGCCCAACCATAGATTTTAAAGAATTGATGTAAGGGAAATCTTTGCCCGACCTTTGCAGGGCGATGCTCCAGTTCTCTATTTCCATGGCATCCTTAGAAGTAGCAGTGAGGTGTCCGTTGATCAGGTCGATGTCTTTCGACACTATACCGGAATCCCGCACCGCTGTGGCAATGCAGCGCTGAACAGCAATGGCATTTGGAGCGGTCATGGTTCCTGTTCCGCGTTGCCCGCCGGAATTCAGATTTCCTCCCAGTACTTCGGCATAAATCCGGACACCCCGGGAAAGCGCGCTTTCCAGCGACTCTAAGACCAGCGCCCCTGCACCACTTCCCGGAACAAAACCACTGGCACTGGCACTCATTGGTCTGGAACCTTGCTCAGGCGACTGGTTGTGTTTAAAAGTACAAACACGCATGGCGTCGAATCCGCCCCAAATATAAGGCCCACTGTCGCTGGTGCTGCCGGCAAGCATTCTTGTCGCCTGACCGGATTTGATGCGCTCATAAGCCATTAAAATGCTTTCTGTGCCCGTTGTGCAGGCGGAAGAGTTAGTGCTGACCTGGTTGCCGAGCCCAAGCTTACCTCCAATATAGGCACTGATGCCGCTGGCCATAGTTTGTCCCACCACCGTACTGCCCAGTTTACGGGCCTGGAGCTCATCTATCTTATAAACGGCCTCCCGGAATTTATCGACTCCGGAAGTACCGGTTCCAAAAATGGTTCCGCTATCCCAGTCTGGTTCTTTTTCATTTGCAATAGATAACCCAGCATCTTTCCAGGCATCCATTGCGGCAATTACACCATAAAGAATTCCTGAGCTGTTAAAGTTTTTCAATTCCAGTTCAGAAAAATAATTGGCAATTAACATTGCGGAAAGCTCGGGTTTTCCTGCAATCTGACAGGAAAACTGAAGCTGTTCTAATATCGGATCATAGGCGATCCCGGAATGGCCTTGTCGTATTGCTTCCAGGAATGGGGTTAATCCAACTCCATTTGGTGCTACCACACCCAGACCGGTAATGACGACCCTGTTAGGCATTCATTTTATTGGTCACCATTCCTGCGATGGTTCCTTTACATACCACTTCGCCTGCGGCATTGGTCATCTGAATGGTACAGTTTAATTTTTTAAAACGGAAATAAACCTTTTCTGCAGTTACCGTTACCTTTTCTCCTGGGAAAACGGGTTTCATAAAATCGATCGCGGTAGAGGTCAGCATTACGTGTCCGGGAACACCTGCAGCTGCGGTTGCTGTTAAATAAATACCGAGGCAAACCAAACCAATCTGTGCCATTGTTTCTGTTAAAATCACACCTGGTGTTACGGGATGATCTTTGAAATGGCCTTTGTAAAAGTCGAGGTCTTCAGAAAAAGTATAGGATCCGGTCACGCCGTTTTCATCGATGTGCTGCAGTTCATCAACAAATAAAAATGGCTTGCTATAAGGTAAGTGGCTTAGTATTTCTGTTGTATTCATGTTTTTTCTATAATTAATCCGCTAATTTACCACTTTAATAATATTCTCTGTGCAGAAAAACCAGGTCCGAAACTGAGCATCAGCCCAAAATCTCCCTTTTTTTGAGGGAGATCCAGGAAACGGGCCAATACATAAAGTACTGTTGCGCTCGACATATTGCCGTATAGCCTCAATACTTCTTTGGTGTCATCAATGTTTTTCCCGAGTTTGGTAAATAATTCTTCCACCACCTGTATGATTTTCTTTCCTCCGGGATGAAAGATTAAATGATCTATCTCTGAAATGTTTAGTCCGTGTTTAGCAAGAAAAGGATGAATGATCTGGGGGAAATGCAGCTCAATCTGTTCTGGAACACCAACATCCAGCACCATGGTTAAACCTGTGTTTTTCATTTGAAAACCCATCAGTTGCTCCGCATCATAAAAATGATACATCTCTTCCCCAATGATTTCGGGCCCTTCATCACTTTCATCGGATGATAACAGTACACAGGCCGCCCCATCGCCAAAAATAGCCGCACTCACGATATTGGCCATCGAAAAATCATTCAGCTGAAAAGTGGCTGTAGGAGATTCTACGGCAATCACTGCGGCACGTTTTCCGGGATTTGCCTGCAGGAAGTTTTTGGCGTAGATCATGCCGGAGATCCCTGCCGCACAGCCCATTTCCGTAACAGGCAAACGCACAATGTCTTGCCTGAGCTCGAGGTTATTGATGATATAGGCATCCATCGAGGGAATCATCATACCGGTACAGCTCACTGTAATGATATAATCCAGATCTTCTCCTTTCCAGGAGGCCTGTTCTAAAGCCAGCTTTAAACAGGCTGTACCAAGCTTAATGCTTTCCCTGATATAGATGTCGTTCCTTTCCTCAAAAGATATCTTACTGAAAACTTCTTCCGGCGACATGATCGAGTACCTCCGGTCTACCATTGCATTTTCAAAGATCTTTTTTACTTTTCGGATAAACCGATCCTCTTGTCCGGACAACCAGGCATCCAAAAAAGGTAGGATCTCGGCTGTCGTTCTGGAGTATTCGGGCAACGACTTCGCTGCAGTTTTGATTCTTACACTCATATTGAAGGAATTATCCATTGGTAACGGAATGCCCATTTCCATCGGATGCTGGTGTTTTTTAAGTTTAATTGATTGGAATAACGCTGCAGATCTGCTTTTTTAAAACCTCTTAGAATCGAAACCAGGCCATCGTCTTTTGACATGCTGTTGAGCCTAAAAACAAAACATAAAGCCATAAAGAGGTAATAGGGAAGGGCACTGCGCTGTAAATCATTGATCACGATACCCAATTTCGACTTTTCTTTAAAACCTTTAAGCAGTGTTAAAATCTCTTCATCTTTAAAATGATGCAAAGTAAGGGTGCATAGAATCAGGTCGTATTCCTTTTCCAAAAGGATTTCTTCAAAGATGTCTGCACATAAAAAATTGATGTTTTCATAGTTTTCAGACAGCCCCCGGGCATGATTAATGGTAAATGCATTGGCATCTATGCCTGTCAGCTGGAATTTCAAGTGCTTTTCAATGGCAAAATCTGCGAGGGTTCTTAACATATCTCCGTTTCCACAACCTACATCCAGAATTCTGATTTCCCGTTCAGGAACGGATTCTTGTTTCTGTTGCCGGTCTTTGCGAAGTAATTGTTGTACCCCTTCCAGGGTCACCTTGTTCCCACCAAGAAGCCTGTTGATCCCCGCGATTTTATCCAGCGCATCCCTCAATATTTCTCCCTCCATAGAAAAATCATCCATGATTTCCGGGGCTTTGCTTCTTTGAGAGGTATTTACCATCATTTAGCCATTATGGGTTTTCCATGGGTTTGCTTTATCAGTGCCTGTAATAGTGCAGGGAATTTTATTAATATACGCAGTAATCTGGTAGAGAGTTGCTTCCTACTCAGAATTCGGGAGATTATTTTTCCGATACTTAGTCTTTTATTAAAATTTCTTTTCCAGGAACGCTCGTACTGTGCTTCCATTTTTTTACGGGAACCCGTCTTTCCTTCCAGATAAGAAATCACTGATTCTGCGCAAAGCTTAGCACTATGGATCGCCATGGCCATCCCATTTCCGCAAAGCGGGTGAATCAAGCCGGCAGTATCTCCAATCATTAATACATGTTGTGATACTGCATTTTTGGGATCGAAAGAAATCTGACTGATCACCAGGGGCTGATCGAACAACATTCTGGAATTTTCAAATATCGTTCTTAAATGCTCATTCTTGTACAATACCTGCATTCTGTGTTCGGGAATGCTTTTGTAGCGTTTAAAGGAAGCATAATCTACCAGGTAACAGATGTTGATCCGGTTGTCTTCTACTTTAGAGACACCACAATATCCACCCTCAAAATTATGGAGGGCAACCAGATCATCGGGGAAAGGTCCTTGGTAATGTGCCTTTACTGCCAGCCATGGTGATTTTTTTTGAATAAAGGCACGCGATAATTTCTGGTCTAAGGCATCTCTTTTACCATAAGCACCAATCACAAGCCTTGCAGAAATGATTTGTTTATTACCCAGACTTACCTGGAACTCATCCGCATTAAAAGTGATGTCGGTTACGGTTTCATGAATAAACTGGCAGCCATGGGCAAGTGCATGTTCGTAAAGAAGTGCATCCAGAACATACCGGCTAATGCCAAAGCCTCCCAATGGAAGCTTTGCATTCAGGCATTTGCCCTCAATTGTAGAAATCTGGAAGTTTTGAATCCTGCTGGCTGCGGCTGAGTCAATAGCTAAGCCCAACCATTCCAAATAGGGAAGGACCTCATTAGAAATGTATTCACCACATACTTTATGCTGAGGATAAGTATTCTTTTCTATAATTGTAACCGGGAACCCTGATTTTAAAAGATGAATGGCTGCGGTTAATCCGGCCAATCCTCCTCCTGCGATCAGTATGTCCATTTTGGTTTCCATAACCGGTAGATAAGCGTTTTTCTAATAACAAGGTAGCAAAAGAATTGTTCTTTAACCTGACTATAGGTCTTTGTGGGGCTGACCTATCCAGGCAGCAAAATAACAATTCAGTATAACGTTGCGCTAAAAAACGTAACACCTGGTTAGTCTCGTTTTTCTGTCATCTTTCTTATTGAGATACAACCCTGCAGAAATCTCATGACTTCCACCGCCATATCCCCTGAGTTTGCCTAGGGAATAATCATAAGAATAGCCAATCCTCAGATCCGGTGTGGCAAAGATCTCGGTAATCAGACCAATAGAATTGCTGGTTGGAAGGTTTAATTGCAAATTATTACTGTGGAGGTTATAACTGCCTCTGTAAAAACCGCCAATCCATACCCGTTCTTTGATCAAAAAGAAGGCATTAAAATCAACAGCAGTGGGGCCTTTGAAATCATCTTTAACCAAAATACTCGGCTTAATATGGACCTCATCACTCAATGGAAATAAAGCGCCGGCAGTCAGGTAAAAATGGGGCTCGGGTATGGGAACGAGAAAATCGTTGTTGCGTGTGTCAGACATATATCTGGCAACGAGGTTGGTGGCGGAAATACCCGCAAAATATTTCTTTCCGGAGTAATAAATACCGAAACGGGCATCCGGATAAGTACGTGTTTGCGATAGATAGGGCGTTACCGCTCCATCTCCGGGACTAATTTCGATCAGTTTGTTTCCGTTAATCCCCATCTGCATCATCCCTGCAGCGAGTCCAAAGGAAAGTGCCGAGCTTCCTTCCTCATCTAACTTTAAGTGATAAGCGTAATTGGCAAAGGCGGTAAGGCTGTTTTGCGCGCCGATCTGATCGTTGGCAATGATGAGTCCAAGACCAACATTTCCATCATAAAAGGAACCATCGGCCGCAATAGAGAATGATTTCGGAGCGCCGGTAACACCCTGCCACTGGGAACGGTAAGAAGACTGGATATAATAATCGCCCTTCGTGCCGGCATAAGCGGGATTAATATGAAGTCCATTGAAAATATATTGTGTAAACTGGCTATCCTGCTGTGCTTTGAGTCCCTGATGAATGCTGAGGAACAGGAATAATAATAAAACTTTTTTCATTGGAACATATTGTCTTTTAGCGGTTATGAAGCTATCATGTGCCTATTCATTGCTTTTTGTAAGCGGTATGCTTATGATGGTTTCATCAGAATAATGGGTATGAAGCGATCATGATCTTTATTCATTATTCATTTTGTTATGTGATCTGTAAGATCATGATGGTTTCATCTTGATAGTTGTTGGGGTTTATTTCCCGCGGATAATGGTGATGAAACCTTTGTAAACCTCCCATTTGTTCGATGCAGATTTGATTTTCAATAAGTAGAAGTAGGTACCTTCATTTAATTGACCTCCATCCCAATCATTTTTATACCCTTTTTTGTCGAATACAGTAGATCCCCAACGGTTGAACATGGTGAGCTCATTGGCTTCAAAAAATTCCAGGCCAGGGATGGTAAAGGTGTCGTTTAGTCCATCCCCATTTGGGGTAAATACATTGGGAATGGTAATATTGGTAACAGATTTAAGGTCGGTTGAGCTATTGTTGCTCATATTGGGATCCTGTTCATTTGCGGTTACCGTAGCGGTGTTGCTGATCATCCCTGGATTTAAGGCCTTGACCTTTATCCTGAGGTCCGCAGTCTGCCCGTTTTCCAGTTTAACGATTTCCCATACAATTGTTTTGCTTCCCTGGTTATAATTCGCGAATCCGAGGGTAGGCCGGCCAAGATCTTCCAGGCTTAATTCATTGGGAAGCACGTCATGAACCTTGATCATATTTGCTGCACCGGCACCGTTATTCTTCACCTGAATGGTGTATTCAAAGGTGTTGTTGATACTGACTCCTTTTGATTCGGATTGTTTTTTGATCATAACATCCGCACTAACCGGGCCGACAGGGTCGGCGGTAAGGACCAAAGGTGGGGAAATGTCGGAGGCACATCCCTCTGCATTAAATGAAATTACGGTATAAGTACCCGGAACAAATGCCTGGTACTCTTCCTGCGTAGCGCCTGGTATGGTTAATTCGTCTTTGATCCATTGATAAGATACGGCACTTACAGAATTGGCCCGCAACTTTAACGAAGACCCATTTGGGATATTCGCAGTGGCGGAACCGGAAGATTGCGCAAAGCATGCCGTTGCACTTAGCAACAGCATACCCGACACAAAACTTTTTCTTCTATAGGACATGTATTTATCAATCAATAGCCATTCCTGGCATTTATATTATTTGGTTAGGAAACGGTAATGGTTGGTGTTCCTGGTTTAGGCGCTACCGTGATGATCGTCGATTCTGCTTGTGTACAAGCTGTACCGCCCGCAGATTTTAGTGTTTTTCCTGTACCGCTTACGTTGTATTTTACGTTTGAGGTAACAGTATAACTTGCAGGAGTAGTAGAAGTCATGTTAAACTTTTTAGAATCTGTACCATCCACAGCGCCTGCACCTGCAGTTGTACCAATCCAGTCGTAATCAAAAACTACTCCTGTTGGAAGTGTTGAAGCCGGTGTTGCCAGTGAACTCACAATCGTTTTCGTCGTATTTGTTGTTCCGGCCACACAATAAGAAGTTGCTGCAGGACTCACGGCCACTGTAAAAGTTGGCAACATATAAATATCGATCGCTGCAGAAACATCACCCGTACAGGCTGCAGGGTCTGCACTGATCACATGGGCTACCCAGAAGTGTTCGCCGGCAGTGGTCATATCGGTACCGCCGGCAACGGTAAGGTCTGCACTGCCTGCAGTTCCAGAGTAAGTGTTGGTTACGGCTGCAGATCCACTGACAGGGGCTCCGGCGCCATCTACTTTTTGCCAAACGACCTTATCCCCGGAAACAAGGGTGTAGCTTCCGGTATAGGCAAGAGTAACTGATCCGGTTCCGCATACATAGATGTCTGGTACAGCGGCAAAAACACCCATAGGTAAGATGAATAATAGACAAAATGCCATTGCTAATCTGATTGTTTTACTTGTCGTTTTCATAATTTTAAGAGTTTAAATTTGGATAAATAGTTAAGAGGGTTATTGAGATAATATATGAGGAGCCCCGGGTTTGGGGTTCACTTTTAATTGGACATTTACCGTGTTGCTGCAACCATCCCCCGTTAAACTGAATACATAGGTGACAGTAACAGGAGCATTCGTGGTGTTAATCAGGGTTTCATTAATGGCATTGGTTGCGGCTGATCCCGAAGCGTTGCTGATGCCGGCAACTGTTGCACGGGTCCAGCTAAAGCTGGTACTGCCTATACTGCTGGTTGCGGTATAACTGAATGTGCTACTACTGCAAATGGCAGGTGTTAAGCTACTCGTTAGGGTAGGTAAGGGTTTCACCGTAAGGATTGTCGTGACCGAATTGGAACAGGTGGTGGTTGGATCTGTATAGGTATAGGTGATGGTACTGCTTCCGGAAGTAACCGTGCTCACCACCCCTGTACTGCTGTTTATAGTGGCTACTCCTGTAGCACTGCTGGACCATACTCCTCCGGCTGTCGTGCTGCTTAATGTGGTGCTTTGATTTAGGCAAATACTGGTGGTTCCGGTAATCGCGGCTATGGTTGGTAAAGGGTTAACTGTGACAATTGCCGGCAATCTCAATGATTCTCCTGTACATCCGATTTTAGCGGTCGCTGCATAATAGGTTGTGGTTGTATTTAATGTTGGTGTAGTAAAACTATTGCCGGTAAAAAGAAGAGTGCCACTTGCATTATACCAAAGGGTTTGGTTTCCGGAAGGGGCACTCGCAATTAATGTCGCTGTAGAATTCGTACAAATCGTTGCATTTTGAACGGTGAATACCGGACTGGCACTGGTTCGCTGAATTTCATGAACGTGTAAGGTCACCAAAAGGCCTAGTACGGCGCTATAATTTATAGAAAGTCTGTCGAAGGGGAGACTGGGCTTGACGGAAACCGTAATTGGTGCCCCTGTATTAAAAAGCCCAAGCAGGTCAAGGCTTAATACTGCCCCAAGATTAGTGGTCCAGACAGGTGTCGTATTACTGCCATTGTAGGCATTTACCGTGATGTTACTAAGTAAGCCGAGGCTTAATAACGAGGGTGGAATGGAAAGTGTCGCCTTTACTTCATCGTTTGTAACAGAAGGTCCTGAGAAATAAAAGCTCTGTTCAACAGTGCTCAAAAGGAGGGAAGGAGTAACGTCTGAATAGGTGGTCAGGTTACCATCTATTGCATTTCCTGAATTCACTACTGTTCCGTTTCCAGACCAGGATGTACCTATTGATGATCCGCAGTCGGCGGTATTTGAGGTGCTATAAAAGGCATAAAATACATTGGCACTAGCTGTTTCTGCGGGGGCACCTAAAAGTCCCCCACCACCTCCGGTTACAATAAAACGGACCTGATTGAATACACTGCTTGCATAAACCCCTATATACTGAGTGCCATCGCCTGCTACTAGGTTGTAAAAAGTTGAACCGGTGGCAGCAGTGGAGTTATTGTACGCTACAGCGCTAACAGAACTTGCTATTGAGGGAAGCGTTATTGAGGAAACCTTTATAAATACGATCGTATTTGATGGGATGTTAGATGCAAACTGTAAATTGATATGCACCGAAACCGCAGATCCGCCCAACGCGCCTGTTGTTCCCGTAGCAGAAAGACTCGCAGGCGTTGATCCTGCTGGGGGAGTTGTAGTACTGGCTCCTCGGACATTCGCCAGACCAGTAACAGTTCCGGTTCCTCCTTGCGTACTCAATGTAGCGTAAGTTCTCAACTGCCCCTTCGCTACATTCCCTCCTCCAACCACTAACACTAAAGTCAGTAGCAACCAAAAATAACCGGTAAACTTATTTTTCAGTCTGAACAAGAGCATAGTAAGGGGCATTTATGACTATTTTAAATGCCTCTGAGAGCGTTAAAATGGTCAACTGGTTTTTTATTACCTCAAACTTAGGTTACAGGAGGGGCTTAATTTCTGTTCATGTTGTTCATTTTTAATGGTGTTATTTGTGTTTTTTTTATTCAAAAAACATCAAATAGAAAAATGATCTGCCTGTAATCATCTATCAGTCAAGTTTTTTTGCTTTTTATGAAAAAACTATTCATTATGTTCAGGATTGTTGCGATAATAATCGATGTTTTTGGGGCTTTCATCTTAGGGAATCGAGCAGCAATACCAGAAATATAAGAATAGCGTTGGTTGTAATGTCACCATGATGGGACAAATGCTAAAGGTCAGATGAGGATCTTTACATACGAAAAAGGGCATCCGAAACCGAATGCCCTTTTTGCTTATCCCTTCCTCCTGGGAATCGGGGTTTATTATGTACTAATTAGCTATCCAGCAAAGCTGCTGCAGCATCGTCTAAAAACCAGGTTACACTTCCATCAATGGGCTGAATCAATTGTGTGGGATATAATTTGGTGTTCTTTTTCTTATCCTCAATAACATGTTTTACCGCATTGGCTTTGTTTTCTCCAAAAACCAGGAAAGCAATATTTCTTGCTTTGTTAATCAGTGGCGCTGTAAAGCTGATGCGATAAGTAGATAGTTTCTCTACAAATACAGAATCCACTTCTACTTCCTTGCTGTTTAATATGGAAGTTCCCGGAAATAGGGAAGCCGTATGTGCATCATCGCCCATTCCTAAAAGAATCAGGTCGAAATTTAGGTCTGAGCCTTTGAAATGCGCGTTGATTGCTTTTGTATATTCAATAGCCGCCTTTTCAGGAGCCAGTGTAGTGTCGACATAAAAAATCTGATCCTCAGGGATCTCCAGGAGGTCAAGCATGGCATTCTTTGCCATCAAACCATTGTAACTCTCATGAGTCGGCATCACATTGCGCTCATCTCCAAAAAAGAAATAGACTTTAGTCCAGTCGATCTTTTCTTTATAGGTTGTCGCCAGCGAATGGTACAGCGCTTTTGGAGAGTTCCCCCCGGTCAATACAAAGTTGAACATGTCATGTTCTTCAATCGCTTTATTTGCAATTGCCACAATGTAGTCTACAAGATCTTCCTGTAATTCTTCCTGGGTTTTATAAATCAATAAGTTCATCACGATTTGTTTTTATTGTCAAGAGGCCAATTCTAAAGCTGTATACAACCGCTTTAGTATTAGCCTCTTAAAAATGATATTTATTTTTTAATCCTTATTCAATGGTAAAGTAAACCAGTGAAAACCATCTCTGGCAATCAAAGCTTCCGCATCTTCCGGACCCCATGAATCCGCGGTATAGTTAGGAAAGCTCAATGATTTTTTAGTCTCCCATGCATGCACGATCGGCATCAACAGCTCCCATGCACTTTCTACCTGATCTGCACGCATAAACTGTGTTTGATCTCCCGTCATTACATCCAGTAACAAGGTTTCATAAGCTTCCGGAGCCTGCGAAGTATAAGTTCCTTTATAGTCGAAAACCATGTCTACAGGATTTAAGACCATGTCTAGTCCCGGTCTTTTCGCCTGAACCTGTAAACGGATGCTCATCTCCGGCTGGATGCTGATGATCAGCCTGTTTTGTTGCCAGTGTTCGGTTACTCCCGAAGGGAAAACCTGGTGAGGTACATCCTTAAACTGAATGGTAATCAGTGATGAAGTCTGGAACAAACGTTTTCCTGTACGTACATAGAAAGGAATTCCCTGCCATCTCCAGTTGTCTACAAAGAACTTAATGGCAGCAAAGGTTTCTGTATTTGAATCCGGATCAACCCCATTCTCATGGCGGTATCCAGGTACCTCTTTACCCTCTACCCATCCTTTGGTATACTGTCCGCGGACAGTGCTAAACCTGATGTCTTCCGGACTGAAAGGACGCATTGCCTTCAATACATCTACTTTTTTATTTCTGATCTCATCCGCATCAAAGTTAATCGGAGTTTCCATTCCAATTAAACAAAGCAATTGAAGCAGGTGATTCTGGATCATGTCTCTCAATGCACCAGCACCCTCATAATAACCACCTCTATCACCGACACCCAGCTGCTCTGTTACCGAGATCTGTACGTGGTCAATATAAGTCCTGTTCCAAAGTGGCTCCAGGAAGGAGTTGGCAAAACGGAATGCCATGATGTTCTGAACCGTTTCTTTACCCAGGTAATGATCGATGCGATAGATCTGTTTTTCTGTAAAGATCCCGGTCAGGATGCTGTTCAGCTCTCTCGCTGTTTCCAGATCCCTTCCAAAAGGTTTTTCAATCACGATTCTGCAATTGTCTTCCTCTCCGGCCAGGTCATATTCTGAAAGGCATTTGGCGATTAGTGGAAAGAGGTTTGGTGCTACCGCAAGGTAGTACAGGATCTGTGTATCCGGACCAAATTCTTTCTGGTACTTCTCAATATTGGTTTTTAAAACACCAAAAGTTTCCGGAGCTTCTACATCAACCGGGCTGTAATGAATATGTTCTGCAAATTTGCTCCACTTTTCTTCCTTCACCTTACCGGATCTGGAGAAGCTGTTTACGCCTCCCATCAATGTTTTTCTGAAGTCATCATCAGTAAGCTTCTTTCGGGCTGTACCAATGATCGCATATTTTGCCGGCATAAAGCCATCAGAATACAGATTGTAAAGTGCAGGCGCAAGTTTGCGCAAATTTAAATCACCGGTACCACCAAAAATGACGATTATGGTTGGATTGAGGTTGATGCTTGTTTTCATTGTTGTGAATTTGTGTCTTTTTTCACTGGGGTTATTTATAAATTGTCTGAATTCCAGTCCGCGTGAAATATTCCTTCGCTGTCTGTGCGTTCAAAAGTATGTGCGCCAAAAAAGTCTCGCTGTGCCTGCGTTAAGTTCAACGGTGAATTTGCTGTTCTTAACGAATCATAATAGGTTAAGGCAGAGGCAAAACATGGTACGGCAATACCATGATTGATTGCGGTAACCACCACATTTCTTGTTCCTGGAATGATGTCTTTCAACTGTTGTTGAATGCCCTCATCAGAATAAAGATGTGGAAGCTGCGGTTGTTTTTTATAGGCCTGATAAATATCTTCCAGCAATACTGCTCTGATGATACATCCACCACGCCAGATCTGAGAGATCTCCTGTAGGTTCAGCTCATATTTATATTCTATAGAAGCCTGAGTTAATAAATGTAAACCCTGGGCATAAGACGTGATCATCGCGAAATAAAGCGCCTGTTCTAAATGAACGATAAATTCTTCCGGATTGTCAATTTTTACGGAAGGATGAGGTAAAGCTTTATCAAGCGATACCCTTAAGTCTTTAAACTTAGAAAGATCTCTGGCACTTACCGATTCATTAATGGTAGGGATTGGTAGCTGAAGGTCCATAGAAACCTGAGAAGTCCATTTTCCCGTTCCTTTAGATTTTGCCTGATCTTTGATCACATCAATCAGGTAACCTCCGGACTTTTCATCCTTAACTTTGAAAATATCTCTGGTTACTTCTAACAGGAACGATTTCAAACGGCCATTGTTCCATTTTTCAAATACCGCATAAATCTGCTCGTTGTTGTAGCCCAGACTGTTTTTCAACAGGTCATAAGTTTCCGCAAGGATTTGCATCATGCTATATTCAATGCCATTATGCACCATTTTCACGAAATGTCCGGAAGCTCCGGGGCCAATATATGCCACACATGGATCTCCGTTTACTTTTGCAGAAACTGCTTCAAGAATTGGCTTCACCGCCTCATAAGCTGCTTTATCACCTCCTGGCATCATGCTAGGCCCGAATCTTGCACCTTCTTCACCGCCGGAGATGCCCATTCCGAAGAAATGGATGCCCCGGTCAGCAAGCTCCAAAGAGCGTCTGGTGGTATCTGTGAAATGTGAGTTTCCACTGTCAATGATCAGGTCACCTTTATCCAATAGAGGAAGAAGTTCCTGGATAACGCTGTCTACAATCGGTCCTGCCGGTACCAAAAGAACGATTCTTCTTGGTAATTCCAGGCTTTGGATGAAATCTTCAAGGACAGCATAACCTTTCAATTGATGTGCTTTTCCGTCCTCTTCCAGCTTCTTTAACATGTCCTGACTCTTATCATAACCTGTTACTGAGTAGCCATTGTCGGCCATATTAAGCAATAAATTGCGGCCCATTGTGCCCAGGCCAATCATTCCTAAAGTGTACTTGTTCATTATCTGCTATTTATTTTTTAGGGTGTGTGGTGAATACATGAAATTTCTCCTCCAGGTCCCATAATTTTGCACCGCCCTTGATTCCGTCTTTATTGGAAACCAGTTTGATGTTATGGTCTAATGGGAAATTAATCTCTTTGGAGTTGCCACCACCGATATATAGGGTATCGTAGTTAAATACGGTTTTGTAAATTTCAATCACGCGTTCCAGGCGTTCATTCCATTCTTTTTTTCCTTGTTTTTCAAAAGCTTTATTGCCCAGATAGTCATCGTAATCCTTGGTTTTGGTGATCGGAAGATGCGCCAGTTCCAGATGGGGGAGCAGGTCTCCGTCGAATACCAGGGCAGTACCGAAACCGGTTCCCACGGTAAAGACAATCTCAAAACCTTTTCCGGATACAATTCCAAGTGCCTGCTGATCTGCATCATTGATCAGGCGGACTGGTTTTCCGAAGGTATCGCTGATCTGTTGAGCCAGGTCTACATTGGTCCACTTGTTTTTTGCAAGGTTTGGTGCAGTTTGTACAACGCCACATTTTACATAACCGGGAAAGCCAATAGAAATTTTCTCGAAAGGAAGGTCTAGTGTCCCAACCAGTTCCTTAATAGATTTGATGACTTCCTCCGGACTGGAGTTTTTGGGAGTGGGAAGTTTTTTAAACTCAGAAAGCTGTTCACCCTTAGGGTCTAAAATACATGCTTTGATGCTCGTTCCACCTATATCGATGGATAAAATATTGCTGTTTTTCTGTTCTTCAGGCATGTAGGATTTGTATAAAGATAACCCGGTGTACTAATAACACTCAAAATAACGAAAAATCAGGCATTTAAAGATGCTAAACCTCAAGATAATACAATAAAAAAACATTACTCCCTGTTTATCGGCATCTTAAGCCTATAGGGCCAACTGGTGTCTCTCACGAGCAACTGCTAAATTTTACGCTTAATCTTCTTCTGATCAGAACTGATTTTTCTTTCAGTTTCTGGAATAAAAGCCAAACGACGCAAAGGCCTCCTATGCGGGGGAAATCATTTAGAAACAGAAGGCGAAATCTCAGGCTTTATCGCGAAGAAAGATCAATTCTTGTTTAATGCCCGCCTGATCTCTGTATACAGCAATCCGCTTCCGCCTCCAAAATGATAAACTACAGGGATCTCCGGACGTTGCTTTTTCAGCTCAGCTTCCAGCTGCTGTTCCACTTCCGGCGCTAAACCGGCGCCAATTAGCACAAGTTCATAAGGCCTGGAAGCAAAGCTGGTTATGGCTTCCTCCGGAGAGGTAACCGCAGTTCCAGTCATTCCTTCCCCTTTGTCGATTAATCGGATAATGGTTGCTGAAATCTCCGGATGACAACATACCACTAGAATTTCTATCTTTTTCATGACTTAATAATTCATAGGAACTTCCATCAACAAAATTTCTGCACCTGTTAGCGTTTCCACATCAATTGATCCGGTTTCCCATAAGCCATAACCATCCCGTTCTTCTAATTCCTGTTCGTTTATTTTTAATGAGCCTTTGATCACAAAGACATAAATGCCGTTTTCTTTGTTTTTTAAAGTATGTGTCAGTTTAACCCCGGCTTTAAATTTACCGATATGAAACCAGGCATCCTGATAGATCCAGACACCAGAAGCCTCCTTTTCCGGAGATAAAATCTCGGTGAATTCATTTGGCTTTAACAAAGTATCGTAGCGTTTTTGCTGATACCGTGGGCTCACATTTCTTTGATTCGGAAACAGCCAGATCTGGAGGAATTTTACCGGCTGGGCGGGGTCTTTATTGAATTCCTTATGATAGATTCCTGTTCCGGAACTCATCACCTGTATCTCTCCCGGTTCAATAATGGCCACATTTTGCATGCTGTCTTCATGTTGTAATGAGCCTTCCAGGGAAATGGAGATGATCTCCATATTGTCGTGCGGATGTTCTCCGAATCCCATTCCCCCATCTACAACATCGTCGTTTAGTACCCTTAATGCACCGAATTGTACACGTTCAGGATCATAATTCATTCCGAAGCTAAAGGTTTGAAAACTTTTTAGCCAGCCATGATCTGCAATGTTGCGGGTATTGGCTTTATGTAATATCGTCTGTGCCATAATCTTATATTGATGAGGTTTTTATAAATGAAATACCATTTTTCGGGCCAGTTCCAGTTCCTGGTTACTAATGGTATGTACCCTTCCAGGGTAAATCTTTACCTGTACATCTGCGTTCATTTCCTTCAGGATTGCTCCGCTTTCTTCCACTCTGGATACCGGAACATGAGGGTCAGGATTTCCAGTGCTGATGAATACAGGGGTTTGCATGAAATCGCCTGTATACTTAGAGCGGTCAATAGTCTCGCCAATCAGGCCACCGGTAAAAGCAATAGCTCCACCATACCGGGCTGCGTTCCTGCTGATGTATTCCAAAGTCAGACAGGCGCCCTGAGAAAAGCCGGCAAAAAACACCTTGTTTAAGGGAATTCTATTGGCAACAATTTCAGCAACCAGGTCATCGATCAGTTCCAAAGCGGAATCCAGTGCAGGCTGATTTTCCTTTTCCGGTGCCATAAACCCATAAGGATACCAACTGTGGTTGCTTGCCTGAGGGGCAAATAAAGCGGCGTCAGTTACCTTTAAATGTTGATTTAATTGGATGATGTCTGCCGCAGAAGCGCCACGGCCATGTAAAAATACAATGGCTTTATCTGCGCTTTCCATTGGAATTCCGGCCGTGATGATGTTTTTCTGGTGTATATACATATTAGCTTAATTTTGGTAAAATGCCTTCAATCATTACCCTGTTGCTTTCGTATTGCGCAGGCAATTTAAGGTTGCTGCCCAATTCTTCTAAAGACTCATCAACAGTGAAACCCGGATTGTCGGTTGCCAGTTCAAAAAGTACGCCTCCCGGTTCACGGAAGTATAAAGAATAGAAATAATTACGGTCAATCTTTTCGGTGATGTTCAAGCCCAGCGCCACAATCTTATCCCTGAAATACATCAACGTTTCCTCGTCCTTAACGCGGAAGGCAACATGGTGTACCGAACCACCGGCAACATGTCCGACAGCTTCTCCGGGAGCCTCTACCAGATCTACAATTGCCGCATGTTCTACCTTGTCAGTAATGAAGCGGGACCGGTTCACCTCAGTTTCCTGTAAACGATAACCCAATACATGCGTTAAAATAGCTGCAGTAGCTTCCATTTTATTCGTTGTAATGGTAATGTGGTGGAATCCATGAACCGCATTTTCTTTGCTGACTTCTTTAGTTTCCCATTGTACCCTGCTATCCGGAGTTTTTGCTTCTGTTAATTCAAATTTTAATCCGTCCGGATCCAGGAAGGTCAAATACCTTTCTCCGAATTTTACCGCAGGTTTATTATAGATAACGTTGTTTTTTTCTAATCTGTTTTGCCAGAAATCAAGACTCCCTGCAGGTACACTGTAGCCAATTTCAGTGACTTGTCTGGTGCCTCTTCTGCCGGTTCCGATTCCTTCCCATGGAAAGAAAGTCAAAATGCTTCCCGGAGTTCCGTGTTCATCTCCGTAATAGAAATGGTAAGTATGGGGATCATCGAAATTAACTGTTTTTTTAACTAACCTTAATCCCAATATCCGGGTGTAAAAATCATAATTCTTTTTTGCGTTTCCTGCGATGGCGGTAATGTGATGAATACCTAAAATTTCGTTTTTCATTGCTCAATTATTAATTACAACACAAAATTACGGCTTAGGTTTCTGCGAAATCTTACCATATCGTAAGAAATAACTTTTTTGTATCTTTAAGAATGTCATGATAATTTCATAACTATTATTGGAAAATTAAATTTTAACGAATCCTGCATAAGTTTGTCTTTCGCAAAAGTTCATCCTAATGAAAAAGAATTACATATCCAATTCGTCCGAATCTGTTAGAATGTTTAAGAGCTCATTATTAGAGGGGTTGTCTAAGGTTCCGTATTTTGTCCCTTTAATCGTATTCATTCCCGTGATCGGATATTTTTGCTGGCAATCATTTGTGATCAACAGTCCGCTTACCGCAGTGGGACAGATTTTGCTTGGCCTTTTTGTCTGGACTTTAATCGAATATGTGATGCACCGTTTTGTGTTTCACTTTTATCCAAAGTCGGAATGGGGCAAAAGAATTCATTTCATCTTTCATGGGGTACATCATGATTATCCGAACGATGCACACAGGTTAGTGATGCCGCCATCAGCAAGCATTCCTTTAGCTACGGCTTTTTATTTTCTTTTCCGGGCCTTTGTTCCGGTAAGTATGCTGGACGGCTTCTTTTGCGGATTCATATTTGGTTATCTTGTGTATGACATGACCCATTACATGTTGCATCATGCAAAATTTACCGCCCCCTTCTGGAAAAAGTTAAAACAACACCACATGTTACACCATTACGATGATGCGACCAAGGGTTATGGCGTGACTTCCGATTTGTGGGATAAGGTTTTTGGTTCTGAACTTTCTAAAAGAGAACCGAAGAAGTCCTAGTGTAAGTTTTAGTCTCCTGCATATTATATTGATAAGAGTCACTTGGTACTTGTTTTTCTCTAAATGATGAAATTCGATAACAACATCAAACGTACTTTCATACGGCCGGATCTTCAGGGAAATGCCAAAAAAGCTTAACATTTTGGCAATTAACGCCAATCTTATAAATGAAATTCGCCCTTTCTTTGAAAAGGTGCCTTCAGCTTATTTAATGGCGCTTAATACCGGACAGATCATGGAGATAAATTTTCTAAAAGGCAAAGCTTGCCATCGCTTAACGTTTATTGTTGGTTGTATCATCGCTCTTGGCTTACCGCAAAGAGGAACAGCGCAGCTATTTACAGATAAGAATTACGTAAAAATCAGTCCGGCAGACAAAGAAGCCGATATCATCAGAAAAGCAGCAAATGTAACGCCTTCCCCGCGACAACTCAGATGGCAACAGCTGGAATTGACTGCTTTCATTCACTTTGGAATCAATACGTTTACGAATAAAGAATGGGGCGACGGTACCGAAGATCCAAAAATATTTAACCCTGAAGAACTTGATGCCCGTCAGTGGGTAAAGGTTTGTAAAGATGCCGGCTTTAAACAAGTCATTCTGACCGCTAAACACCACGATGGCTTCTGTCTGTGGCCAAGTAAATTCACGGAACATTCTGTTAAAAATAGTCCATGGAAAGGAGGAAAAGGAGATATCGTAAAGGAAGTCGCCGAAGCTTGTAAAGCGTTTGGTATTGGGTTTGGAATTTACCTTTCTCCATGGGACCGCAATTCTCCATATTTTGGAAGCATGCAATACAATGATTATTTCATCAATCAGCTGACGGAGCTGCTGACACAATATGGACAGATCGATGAAGTTTGGTTTGATGGTGCGAACGGGG
Organism: Pedobacter steynii; assembly: GCF_900103665.1. GTDB lineage: Bacteria > Bacteroidota > Bacteroidia > Sphingobacteriales > Sphingobacteriaceae > Pedobacter > Pedobacter steynii. Next base: position 1,941 of record NZ_FNGY01000003.1, on the reverse strand, counting down.
AAGGACCAACAGGAAAAAAACAGGTCTATGAATATAGCCGTTGGTATAGCCTGATCCGTAAACTGCAGCCCTTAGCTACAATTGCGGTTTCCGGACCGGATGTAAGGTGGGTAGGCACAGAAACGGGATACGGAAGGGAAACGGAATGGAGTGTGGTTCCAGGGGATCAGATGATCCCTGAAGCAATCGCTGCAAACTCTCAAAAGGACGCAGATTTCGCACCGCGAGACCTTATGTCCAATGACCTGGGGAGCAGGGAGAAAATTGCCAAAGCAAAAAGTCTGGTATGGTATCCTGCAGAAATAGATGTGTCGATCCGTCCGGGATGGTTCCACCATCCGGCAGAGGACACCAAAGTGAAAACGCCGGAGAAATTGATGGACATCTATTATAGTTCAGTAGGTAGAAACGGAGTCTTGTTGTTAAATATTCCACCTGATAAAAAAGGAAAGATCAATGATAGTGATGTAAATGCTTTAAAAGGATTCAGGAAACAACTGGAGGAGACCTTTGAAAATAATCTGCTGAAGCCGGCAACACTAAAGGGCAGCACCGCAAAAAAGACAAACCTGTTGTTTGATGGAAAAGATAGCTCTTACTGGAAAACAGGAAAGGCGGATGGAAACCTGGTGATGGAGTTCCAACTGGATAAAGATCATAAATTTAACCTGTTGCTGCTTCAGGAAAACTTACAAATAGGACAACGGGTAGAGCAATTTGTACTGCAATATAAAGAGGGAAATACCTGGAAAAAAGTAACAGAAGGAACTACCATCGGCTATAAACGTTTACTGCGTTTCCCTTCTGTAAAGGCAAAAGAATTAAGGTTAACCATTCTTTCTTCCAGGCTTCAGCCTGCTATTGCGGAAATTGGTCTGTACCTGCGCCCGGAAGCTGATGTAAAGTAAATGTTCTGATCTCCTCATTGTGTATTCTTTTTCCGGTATGGCCTGAGGCCTTTCTTTTTTTGATCTCGGTCATCATTTGCGCAAAATAAAAGCCATGTCCGATAATGGTGCAATCTTCATTTTTCTTTTCCAGAAGGTCTAGAAAATGGCTGATCCGCAATTTAGACTTTTCCCGAACTTCTGCCTGTCTCGAAGAATTGAAATACCATTGCAGCCGGCCGGCAATCATCCAGATGATAGTTGGTAATTTAAGGGAGGTGTCGATAAAAGAGTTCAGGGGGATTTCATTCAGCAAAGCTGTCCTGATCAGTTCTTTGTCTCCAATGAGAAAAGCATGAGCGGTTTCTTCTGCTCTTTTCAGCTCGCTGATGTACACGCTTTTTCCGTTCAGCTTTAAGCTTCCGGAGGTTAAGGTAGGCGCATGATCGTAGGCTCCGCAAGCCAAATCAAAATCCTTGGAATGATAAAAGGTTTTCCATTTGAAATCAACTTTTGAATGCCTAATGAAAGTAATGTTCATGTCGGTAAAGATAAGAAGAAGGTGGGGAAGCCTTTTAAATAAATCGAAATGGCATCCGGTAGCTAACAGTACAGGAAATAAGACAGATAACTGAGTCTGCCGTCTTAAAAAGAAAACGACCGGAAATATTTCTGCTTTTCCATTCTTCGGAACCACTTTTAGCCATCGATGACTTTGTTTGGTAATCCATACACTGAAGAATATATATGCGAATAAATTAGTTTTAATTTAAAAATAATCCTCTTTGAAAGTACTTTAAGTATATTTTTATCTTTTTTTTATATCGTATTGATTTTAACGTAAAAATGGCAGAATTTTTGATGTGTCATTTATAGTTAATTAATAGCAAACCCTAAAATAAAAAGTTATGGCTTTCAAAGCAAGATTAGACTTTTCGGGCAAGGAGTATGATGTACTCCACTGTGCCTATTCCCTAAACCGTGATGTAGATGCAAAAGGAAGACCTTCTTCCGGAGTGTATGGTGGAACGATCGATATCGAGATCGAATCAAC
>NZ_FNGY01000027.1 GCF_900103665.1 Pedobacter steynii | reverse complement strand
TTCTGACTTGAAAAAATAGCTTTGGTTTTCATGTACTTTGAAACGGTACTATCTTACCTCGCTACGCTATAAATGACATCTCTTTAATGAACTTTTCGAATCTCCTCGCGGTTCTTCTTTTATGTTGCAATCTGCTTTCCTCTGTTTCTTCCTGGTCTTAATGTTCCTGGCTTCAGTTTCGGCTTTCCGATCGTTTCAGTCTTTTTGTTTCTGTTATCAAACTCCGTTTGGTAACCCCCGTTTTTGTTGGGACTGCAAAGGTAGAAATCTTTTTGTTATTGTCAAGCTTTTTCTCAAACTTTTTTACTTTGTCTTATTTGGTGATTAAACCGGTCAAAACAACTTCTGACTTATCTCTACTGCAATCTTTCAAATCCTTCTCTCTCTATCAATCTCAATCTTTCTCTTCCTCCGAAGCGGGATGCAAAAGTAGGAAAATTTAACCGTTCTCAAAACAATTCAACCATTATAATTGCACCACACTCCTAACTGCATGATTTACAAGAAGAAAAACTCAACACTACCTTAATGTAAATTCTACGCCAAGGCAAACTCACTGAAAAAGACTTACAAAATCAAAGCAAATGATGGATCAATGACCTGCATACATATCATCCATACTACAGATAAGTACAGAAAGATCGATCTATCAAGCTGCACTTAAAACTAAATATCGATCAGCAAGGCGATCACACTCTTCAATTTTTCTCAAAGAATCTTTCAAACAACAGAAAAACCAGCACCAAGTCCCCGATCCAATTTATCACAATCCCGAACACAGCCTTCATAGCCATACTGCAACCCAGGACCTAGTTCTTTAATTTATGACTCGACGACCAATGTATTTGATCCGCATTATATCTAATATATACCTATCATATTCGATTCCCCTGGCAGAACTCCAACAATTCAAAGCCTCCCAATGTCACAGCAATAACCAGATGAAGAACAACATCCTCCCAATAGCAACAATGACTCCTATTATTTCAAATAATGATCATGGTCATTTATTATCCTGACATCAAACCGGAGATTTGATCATTATATACATCAAATGATTATCTATAAAACTTTCAGTTTTGATTCTGCACATTATCTACCCCGGGTTCCTGCCGGGCACAAATGCGGAGGAATGCACGGGCATACCTATACACTTAAAGTATTTATTAGTGGAGTTCCGGAACCACATTCCGGATGGATCTTAGACTATACCGATCTAAAAAAAGGGATCAGCCCTCTGATCGACATGCTCGACCATAAAACCCTGAATGATATTCCCGGACTGGAAAATCCAACCAGCGAACAAGTCAGCATATGGCTATGGGATAAAATCAAACCCGTATTTCCAGGCCTGATTAGAATCGAATTGAATGAGACCCCCAGTTCAGGTGTGATATATGAAGGGTAATACCAACAAACCCATTGCCATCTGGCTATATTTTGGTGCATTCACCATTTTCCTGCAAATTATTCTCGGAGGGATTACCAGATTAAGTGGTTCCGGTCTATCTATTACGGAGTGGAAACCGCTGATGGGCTTCCTCCCTCCTTTAAATGAAAACGATTGGCAGCTAAGTTTTGATAAATATAAACAGATTGCTCAGTTTCATGTCGTCAATGCTCATTTCTCACTGGAGGATTATAAATCTATCTATTTCTGGGAATGGTTTCATCGGAATTGGGCACGGTTTATTGGGCTGGGCTTCATTTTTCCATTTTTCTATTTCGCCATAAAAAGAAAAATGAACTTCAAACTGCGTGCTCAGATTTTTGTGTTGTTTTTATTGGGCCTATTGCAAGCCGTCATAGGATGGCTCATGGTACAAAGTGGTCTTAATGATACAGACATCAGTGTAAGCCACATCAGGCTCGCCATACACTTCGTCGCTGCTGTAATTCTATTGTGCTATACACTTTGGCTTGCTTTTACTTTAAGTCTCAATCACATCAAGATGAGACACCGGCTGAGGTTTAGCAAATTAAACATCGCTATTCTAGCCGTACTTTTTATGCAGCTCATTTATGGGGCATTTATGGCGGGAACGCACGCTGCACTTGCCGCTCCCACATGGCCAGATATGAATGGATTCGTCATCCCGACTGAATTACAGAACCACCCCAATACCCTTTCCTATTTAACAGGAAATTTATTGGCCATTCAATTTATCCACCGCTCCCTTGCCTATGTCATTTGCCTGCTCGTCCTGGTCCTTTACCTAAGGAGCGTTTCCTGGAAAATTAACTCCCTGCTCTCTTATATCAGACTATTTCCACTGCTGCTTGTGGGGATTCAGGTGATTTCAGGGATTATGGCCTTATTGAAAAGCATCGGACCTCATTATTCTGCTTTTGCGTTGTTTCACCAGTTTACCGGAATCCTGCTGACCGTTTCCCTTTTATTGTTGTTATTTTTAAACCTAAAAAAGAACTAGTCAAAGCGCATCCAGCGTTCCGGATTACCCAATAAACCCGCAATTCTTTTATAGACAGTTTACCTGAAAGACAGACAGGGGGATCAAACATCCCAGATCAAAACCCACTCCCTAATTCCAGGCAACAGCCTGCACGCTAAAACCAGAGCAGACCAGGAAACCTGGCCTGCTCAAAAAATCAGGCACAAAAAAAATAGGATGCCTTTTGGACATCCTATTTTTTTATCTATTAAAGAAGGATTAAGCTCCTAATTGTACACGTTTGAATGCAGTAACAGTTAAACCGTTAGCAGTATCATTTAAGAATTTACGAACGTCTTTAGAAGAATCTTTAACGAATTCCTGGTTTAATAAAGTACTGTCTTTGTAGAATTTATTCAATTTACCAGCAGCAATTTTTTCTACCATTTCTTCAGGCTTACCTTCAGCACGGATTTGTTCTTTAGCGATTTCAGTTTCACGCTCGATAGTAGTTGAATCTACGTCAGCTTTATCTAAAGCTACCGGGTTCATTGCAGCGATTTGCATAGCTACATCTTTACCAGCTTCATCAACACCTGCAACATCCTGGTTTAAAGCAACCAATACACCTAAACGGTAGTTACCGTGGATGTAAGGAACAACTTTTTCACCTGAAACAGTTTCGAATTTAGAGATACCGATTTTTTCGCCGATTTTACCAGTGTTTTCGATGATGATATCAGAAACTTTCTGACCATCAATTTCTAAAGATAAAAGCTCTTCTAATGAAGCAGGGTTTTTATCGATAGCAAGATCAGTGAATTTGTTAGCTAAAGCTACGAAATCAGCATTTTTAGCAACGAAGTCAGTTTCGCAGTTTAATTCAACAACAACACCACGTTTACCGTCTGCTGTAGCTTTAGCGATAACAACACCTTCGTTAGAATCACGGTCCTGACGTGAAGCTGCTACTTTAGCACCTTTTTTACGTAAGTAATCAACCGCTGCTTCAAAATCACCGTTAGTTTCAATTAGTGCTTTTTTGCAATCCATCATACCTGAACCGGTTTGCTGGCGTAATTTGTTTACATCTGCTGCAGAAATTTGTACTGTAGACATCTTATTTCTTTTTTAAGTTTTTATTAAAAAATTATGGGTTGTATAGTGTTTGTTGTTAGGAAAACCTGCAACGCACAACATACAACCCACATTAAATTATTTAAGCTTCTTCGCTAGTACCTTCTTCAGTATCAGCATTTACTTTTTTTCTTCTTGCACCAGGAGCAGCAGCTTCAGGAGCATCAGCAGCAGCTTTAGCAGCTACAGCTTCTTTTTCAGTTTCTTCGTCTTTCTCACGTTTGCGCTCATCTAAACCTTCTTCGATCGCTTTGATGATAACATCAGTGATTAAAGAGATAGATTTAGTAGCATCATCATTCGCAGGAATTGGGAAATCGATGTTAGAAGGATCAGAGTTAGTATCAACCATTGCAAATGTTGGAATGTTTAATTTCAACGCTTCGCTAACAGCGATGTGCTCTTTTTTAACGTCAATTAAAAAGATAGCAGCCGGTAAACGGTTTAGATCCGCGATACCACCTAATAAGCTTTCCAATTTAATACGCTCACGTTGGATCATTAAACGCTCTTTCTTAGAAAGGATCGAATAAGTACCATCTTTAGTCATCTTATCGATGTTAGACATCTTTTTGATTGACTTGCGAACAGTAGCAAAGTTAGTTAACATACCACCTAACCAACGCTCAGTTACGAAAGGCATGTTTACTTTTTTTGCTTGATCAGCAACGATTTCTTTAGCTTGTTTCTTAGTAGCTACGAAAAGAATCTTACGACCAGATTTAACGATCTGTTTGATTGCTGAAGCAGCTTCTTCAGTTTTAGTTAAAGTTTTATTTAAATCTATGATGTGGATTCCATTGCGCTCCATGAAAATGTAAGGCGCCATTTTTGGGTTCCATTTACGGGTAAGGTGACCGAAGTGTACACCTGCATCCAATAAGTCTTGATATGTAGTTCTTGCCATTGTGTTTGTCTCCTTAAGATTAACGTTTACTGAATTGGAATTTCTTACGTGCTTTCTTACGTCCTGGTTTCTTACGTTCAACCATACGCATATCACGGGTCATTAACCCTTTAGCGCGTAATGCTGGTTTTTTCTCAGCATCCAATTCCACAATAGCTTTAGCAATAGCTAAACGAACTGCTTCTGCCTGACCTTTGATACCACCACCAGCTACATTTACGTTTACATCATACTGACCTGTCAATTCAGAAACTTCGAATGACTGGTTTACAATGTATTGTAAAGGCAATGTTGGGAAATATACTTTATGGTCTTTACCGTTTACGGTAATTGTGCCGTTGCCTTCTTTTAAATAGATGCGTGCAACAGCAGTTTTTCTTCTTCCTGAAGTGTTAGTAACTGACATTTCTTTCTTCCTTTAATTAAAGTGTAATGGTTGTTGGTGATTGTGCTGCATGAGGATGCTCTGTACCTGCATAAACATATAAGTTGGTGTATAATTTTGCACCAAGTTTAGTTTTAGGTAACATACCACGTACCGCTTTCTCGATAACACGCTTAGGATGTTTCGCCATTAACTCTTTAGGAGAAATGAAACGCTGACCACCTGGGTAACCAGTGTAAGAAATATAGCGTTTGTCGCTGAATTTATTTCCTGTCAATTTAACCTTGTCTGCATTAATAACGATAACGTTATCACCGCAGTCTACGTGTGGGGTATACTCAGGCTTGTTTTTACCACGGATGATCATAGCGATCTTCGATGACAAGCGCCCCAAAATCTCGCCTTGTGCATCAACAACAACCCACTGTTTGTTAACAGTTTTTGCATTGGCAGAGACAGTTTTGTAACTTAACGTATTCACTTGCTTGTATTTAATTTGTTAAACAATTATTTATTCACCCTTAAATTTAGGGACTGCAAAGATAGATAGAAATATTTAAATCTCAAACAGTTGACACGATATTATTTGTTTATTTAACATCCGCATAAAATACAATCCGAATTCAGACCTCAAAAAATTCTCCCTAACCGCAGGTCAAATCCAGAACAAATTGCAGCGGAACATCATCTTTATCCAATTTTTTTTATTCGCCATGGCCCCAAAATAACGGTGTACGTATCTGGTAGGAATAGGGCAAACTTTGGCAAGTTTTTATGTAAAGCTGTATCAGGAATAAACCGTGAAATGTCAGCTGCTGAGACGGATAAAATTCAGCTTCGGGACAGTTTCGGGACAGCTTGTCGATTCCTAAAAAGGCTATACACAAAAACAGTGTATGGAACTAACAGAAACAGAATTTATCATTTCAAAAAACAGGGGTAAAGGT
>NZ_FNGY01000004.1 GCF_900103665.1 Pedobacter steynii | reverse complement strand
ATCCCCGGAGTATATGTTTTTGAAGGAGCGCTAAATATTGGGGCATTGGAACGGTCGTTTCTAACGCTGATTGAACGTCATGAAATTCTTCGGACCGTATTTAAGGAATCGGAAGAAACGGAGGAAGTACGCCAGTTTATACTGCCTTTTGAGTCGGTAGATTTTAAGATTGATTACCAGGATTTCAGAGCTGTGACGGATCGTGATAAAGTGGTTAAAGAACGGGTCACTGCAGAATTTCGCCGTCCTTTTGACCTGAGCCGTTATCCATTGCTTCGTGCAGGTCTTTACCAGCTTACTGATCATCAGTGGGTGTTCAGCTATGTGGTTCAGCACATCATCAGTGATGGCTGGTCTATGGGCGTATTGATACGGGAATTGTTGTCGTTGTACAATGCTTATGTGGCCGGAGCAGCAATGCCATTGGCGCCTTTAAGGATTCAGTATAAAGATTATGCAGCCTGGCAGCAGTCGGAATTAAGCGGTGATCAGCTTCATATTCATAAGAATTACTGGATGGACCAGTTTTCAGGTCAGCTTCCTGTGCTGGATCTGCCTGTTAAAGGTTTGCGGCCGCCGGTGAAAACCTATAATGGAGGCCTCATTTTTAAAAAGATCGATACTAAACTGACTGAAGGACTGCGTTTGTTATGTCAGGAAGAAGGAGGGACTTTGTTCATGGGGCTTATAGCTGCAGTGAATGTATTGCTCTATCATTATGCCGGTCAGGAGGACATCATTGTTGGTAGTCCGATTGCCGGCAGGGAACATGCCGACCTGGAAGGACAGATCGGTTTTTATGTCAACACATTGGCATTGCGCAACCGGTTCAGTGGAAAGGACAGTTACCTGGAAGTGTTCAGGGGCGTAAAAGGAGTCACCCTTGATGCTTACGATCACCAGGTTTATCCTTTCGACAAACTTGTAGAAGAACTCAACCTGAAACGGGATATGAGCCGCAACCCCTTGTTTGATGTGCTGGTAGATTTTCATAGCCTGAAGACAGATGTCACTGTAACACCTCAAGGTCTTGCAGAACTGAAGGTGCGAAATTATATGGCGGAGGAGAGTTTGGCAAGTAAGTTCGACCTGACATTTTACTTTAATGATTTGGACGGGGGCTTAGGTTTATCCCTGGAATACAATTCCGATCTTTTTGACAGATCAGTTGTCGAAGCCCTTTCCACTCATTTTGAAAATCTTTTGACCGCTGTTTTAAGCTCAGCCGGCTTGCCGGTTGCTGAACTGGACATCCTGACGGCAGCAGAAAAAGAACGGCAGCTGATTGATTTTAATATACCTCAGGGACCAGATCTTTCCTATCGGCCGCTGCTGGGTATTTTCGCTGAACAGGTGAAAAAGAATCCTGAGGGGATCGCCCTTTCGATGTCTGGCCGATCGGTTACTTATCAGGAGCTGGATGTACTTTCGGATCAGCTGGCTTTTTATCTTCATCAGACTTATGATATTAAAGCGAATGAGCTCGTTGGAATAGAACTGGAGCGGACGGAGTGGATGGTGATCGCTATTCTGGGGATTTTAAAATCCGGAGCGGCTTATGTTCCGATTGACCCTGCTTATCCCAAATTAAGAAAAGGATTTCTGAGCACCGATACCGGGATCCGGGTTTTAATTACACAGACCGATCATATTTTCGATCTGGATTATTTTTCCGGACCTGTTTTCGCCATAGATGTACAACTGGCAGGATTGAATGCGGTGATTCCGGAAAGCTTTAAAGCTGTCGCAGGCAGTTCAGACCTGGCTTATGTGATCTATACCTCCGGTTCCACAGGAATTCCAAAAGGATGTGCCATCAGCCATGGCAGTCTTTCCAATTACATACAATGGGCCAACAGCCATTATTTTGATGGAATAACGGCCGTCTGTTTCGGTTTGTACACCTCTTTGTCTTTTGACCTCACTGTAACGAGTATTTTTTGTTCGCTGACACAGGGCGGGCGGTTGTTTATTTATGAGCAGTATGAGGAATTGTCGGCGATACTCCGGCATAGTTTTGGTGCTTCTTCAGGGATCAACAGCGTTAAGCTGACCCCTTCCCACATCAATGTCTTAAAATACCTGGAGCTCAGTTCCGCAACGGTCAGTGTGGCCATTGTAGGAGGAGAAGCGCTGACTGAAGAACAGGTGGGGATACTAAAAAAGATCAATCCATCTATCCGGATCTATAATGAATACGGACCTACCGAGGCTACAGTGGGCTGTATGGTCAGCGAGCTGAGTGAAGGGATGTCTGTTTTAATCGGTAAACCGATCTCCAATACCCGGATTTATCTGTTGAATGACAGGCTTGGGTTTTGTCCCCCAGGTACTACGGGGGAAATTTATATCTCCGGATCGGGGTTGGCCAAAGGTTACCTGAATGATGAGACATTGACCAAGTTGAGATTCCTTCCTGATCCTTATGCCCCGGATGCGCTGATGTACAAAACGGGTGATTTGGGAAAATGGCTTTCCGATGGGAATATGGTATACCTGGGCAGGAAAGACGATCAGGTGAAAATCAATGGTTACCGGATTGAAGTGGGGGAGGTTGTACATGGCTTGCAGCAGCATGCGGATGTGGAGCTTGCCGTGGTGTTGCTAAATCCGGATGAATCCGGGGCTCAGCAACTGGTAGCTTATGTGGTTGGCAGCAGGGATTTAAGCGGAGCTGAACTGCGGTCGCATTTAATGAACAGTTTACCTGTCTATATGGTTCCCTTTCAATATGTGCAGGTGGAAAGCATCCCATTGACCATCAATGGCAAGGTCGATCAGCAGGCTTTGCTCGAGCTGAAGCCTGGAGATGGTCATCAGAAGGTGGCCTACGTAGCTCCTGAAACTGAAGTGGAAATAAAGTTGGTGGCGCTGTGGGAACAGATTCTCCACAAAGAAAATATCGGACTGAAAGACAACTTCTTTGAACTGGGAGGGGATAGCCTAAAAGCAACCCGACTGGTCAATCAGTTACATAAAGTGTTTGACGTAAAAATCACTTTGCGTGATGTGTTTGAACTTGCTACATTGGAAGAACAGGGTTTCCTGCTCGGCCAGGAAGAAAAGGAAATTTTTTCAACTATAGATCCGGTCCCGCCAGCAGAAAATTACGTGTTGTCGTCGGCACAGCGTCGTTTATGGACTTTAAGTCAGTCTTATGAAACCAGTATTTCCTACAATTTACCTGATGTCAAAATATTGGAAGGAGCGCTGGACCGGAATGCATTAGAAGGGGCCTTAAGAAGTTTAGTGTTGCGTCATGAAATGCTGAGGACGGTATTTAGAAGAGATGAAAGTGGAGAAGTTCGTCAATTTGTACTTTCCGGGCCCGAAGCAGGAATTAGTCTCGTTTTTAGAGATTTAAGGCTGCTGGGTGATCAACAGGAATTATTGGATGAGTTATTAGAGAAAGATGCTTTTGAAATTTTTGATCTGACAACCGGACCACTCTTGAGAACGCATCTTTTTCAAATGGAAGATCACAAATGGGTTTTTGCCTATAATATGCATCATATTATTAGAGACGGCTGGTCCATGAGCATCATGATCAAAGAAACGTTTTTATATTATAACGCCTTATTAAAAGGAGAAAACCTTCAGTTGAGCCCTTTAAGGATACAATACAAAGACTACGCGGTCTGGCAACAAGCAAAGCTGAAAGCCAATTCTTTTGCGGATCATAAAGACTACTGGCTAGAAAAGTTCTCCGGAGAGTTGCCTGTTTTCAGGCCTTCGGAAGCGGAAAACCGATCTGCGGTTAGTCCATATAACGGGGGGACAAGAAATCTGGTGATTGACTCCCCTTCGTACCATGGACTAAAGGCCCTGAGTCAGAAGAATGGGGGAAGTTTATTTATGGGAGTCTTGACTATTGTAAATGCATTGTTGAGTGCTTATACTGAAAAGCAGGACCTTATCGTCGGCACATTGGTGTCAGGAAGGGAGCATATAGATTTAGAAAACCAAATCGGCTATTATGTAAATACACTGCCACTCAGGTTCAAATTTGAGCCCGAAGATAGTTATGATGATTTGTTTAACAGGATTAGAGAAGTAACACTCGAGGGCTTTAAACATCAGGCTTATCCATTTGACAATCTTGTAGATGATTTAGCAGCGGTTGGCCGTAAGGGCAGCGCGCCCCTGTTTAATGTAATGGTGGTTTTGCACAATATGACTGGAATCGTCAGTGAACAAACAAACTTTGGAAAGCTCAAAATAACTGCCTATCCAGGTAAAATGAAGTTCAAAAGCAGATTTGATCTGACATTTGACTTTACTGAAATGCAGGATAAATTATATGTCATCATCAGGTATAACAGAACGGTTTATGGGGAAGATACTATGGATAAATATGTTGGCCATTTAATGTCTTTAATTGACCTGATCTGTGCCGATTCTGCTCAAAGAATAGACTGTTTGTATGATGTAAAAGATAGAATTTAGATGAAAATGATTCAAAAAGAAAAAATAGATTTAGCACATATCGTATCTCTTTTTAAGGAAATATCCGGAGATCAATATGTGTTGACCGATCCTGATGATTTATACCACTATGAAAGGGATCAGACGCTGAACCTTAACTTTAATTTTGACATTCTGATCAAACCGGCTTCTGCTCAGGAAATTTCAAACATCGTGCAGTTGTGCAATCAGTATTCCTTACCTATTACGCCCAGGGGTGGGGGGACTGGTGTTACAGGTGGGGCATTGCCATTGGAGGCTGGCGTTGTCCTCTCTTTGGAACGCTTAAATAAAATTATTGAAATCAATAAAACAGACAGTTATGTGCTCGCTGAGTCTGGTGTGATTACTGCAGATTTATGCGAATCCGTGGAGGAGCATGGCCTTTATTTCCCGATACGTCCCACAAGTAGTTTCAGCTCTTTTATAGGTGGAAATGTGGCTGAAAATTCAGGTAGTATAAATTCATGTAAATACGGAACCACATCAAGGTATGTTTTAAATCTGGAGGTGGTGTTACCTTCCGGGGAAATCATCTGGACAGGAGCGAATGTTTCCAAAAATGTGACCGGGCTGAACCTGACTCAATTGTTTGTCGGAAGTGAAGGTATACTTGGCATCGTCACCAAAATTGTTTATCAGTTGTTGCCCAAACCGAAATCAGAAGTAATGTTACTGGCAGGGTTTAAAAGCCTTGAAGATGCCTGCCATGCAATCCTGGAAATTAAAGGCTCCAGTGTTTTTCCTTCAGGTGTAGAGTTAATTTCTTTAAATGCAATTCAGCTCACTACCGCCTATATGGAGAAAAAATTACCGCTTACGGATCCGGATATTCAGGCCCAGCTACTGATCAGTTTACAGGAATTGAGTGATGCTGAAATGGAGCATTCCTTGCTAACCACCTCCGCCATACTGGAAAAATATACAGAGAGGGATGTCCTGGTCGCAGAGACGCTGCCGGAGAAAAAAGCGATCGCTGAACTTCGGGTCAATATTGGCAACGCATTAACGGCGGATCATAAGTATTACCGCGATATCGATGCCTGTGTACCCGTGTCGGCCTTGTGTGATTATGTGTGGGGGGTTGAACAAATCTGTATGGAAAGTAATATTGAGGTGATTTCCTTTGGTCATGCGATCGACGGAAACTTGCATACGAATTTAGTTTTTGACAAAAAATCAGGGTTGGTCGACCCGCTGATTTTAAATGAAGTTTTAACCAGGATTTATCGTTTCGCCATTAGTAAGGGAGGTGTCATTTCAGGAGAACATGGTATTGGGTTTTTGCAAAAAGAATTTTTGCCCTTACAATTGTCGAATTCTGAGCTTAATTTAATGATTAGCATTAAAAATCTTATTGATCCTAATGGAATTATGAATCCTGGTAAAATTTTTTAACTTACAAATATTTTTGGTAAGTTAGATTGTAAACTATAGGTGATCGAATTCAGATTTGTCTGTAGTAGAAATTTTTATGAATATTTTATGTAGTTAGTCAGATTAATATAACCCGTAGTAAAATTAACGAATGGAAAATCAAATTGTTTATCAAGATTACAAAACCTACTTAAGCGAGGATCATGGAACATGGGGATTACTTATAGACAGACATAAAGCGCTCTGTAGTCAGAAAATTTCAAAAGAATATCTCGAAGGTTATTTAAAACTAAATTTAGATGAAAATCAGATTGTAAATCTGGAGTCTATCAGCGCTAAACTGGAGTCCTTATCAGGCTGGTCGCTGGTGGGTGTTAACGGGTTAATCCCTACGAAGGATTTCTTTTATATGCTCATTAACAAAAAATATCCTGTAACCATTTCTATCAGGAAACCTCATGAACTGGAATTCAGTGAACAGCCGGATATTTTCCATGACATCTGTGGTCATATCCCTATGTTGACCAATGAAAAGTTTATCAAATTTCTAACGGCTTATTGTACCATTGCCTTAAAGTATGCAAATAACGATAGGGCCATTAGTTTATTGGGGAGACTTTACTGGTTTACCTATGAAATGGGGATCATTCTTGAAGATGGGGAGCGGAAGCCTTATGGTGGTGCGATTATCACCTCATCGGAGGAGATTCTGAACATGAATGATGTCAATATTCCTAAACATGCCTTTGATATTGATTTGATCTTTGCCACGGAATTTAGTCCATATAGCCTGCAGAAGGAATATTTTGTGATCAACTCCTTTGACGAGCTCTTCAATTGTCTCGATACCCTGGAGATGAAACTCATCGAACACCTCTCTTTACCTTATGCCGATTGCATGCTAAGGAACTACTCCTTAAATAAAAACATTGGTATAAATTTTAACAATGTGATCGGGTTTTTGAATGATGTACAATATAAATTCCCAAACGCAATCTCATTTGTTGCCGGTCAGCCGGATGAAGATTTTTTTGAAATCGAGAGCAACATATCAAAGTTTGAAGTCTATGTAACTCACCTCATGTCCAGGACGGGGAGAAGCAGAAAGAGCGTAGTCAATGGTATCGGGCAATACAATAAAACAAAAGGTATCATCAGTGATGTCATAGTGGAATACCTGAAGAACGACGAGAACATTGTTTTAAATACGGAAGATATCCTCATTACTGTTGGTGCTCAGGAAGCATTTTCTATCATTATTTCCACGATATGCAATCGGAGTAATGATGTGATTTTGGTGGAGGATCCCAGTTATATCGGCGTGAGTTCTTTTGCAAAAGTCTTTGACTATAACATCGCCGGAATAAAAATTGATGATGACGGAATTGATTTAAAGGAGCTGAGAAGTAAACTGATCGAACTGAATGGTCAGGGTAAACAGGTTAAACTGGTTTATGTCATTCCGGATTATCAAAACCCCTCGGGAACCTGTATGCCAATTGGCAATCGTCTGTTGTTGCTGGAAATGGCGCAACAATATAATTTCTTAATTATTGAGGATAGTGTTTATAACAGTTTTACTTATGCTCAGAAGAAAAACCCAACCTTAAAATCATTGGACCTCAATAACCGGGTGATTTACGTGGGTTCTTTCTCCAAATCTCTGTTTCCGGGTTTAAGGCTAGGGATAATAGGGGCAAATCAAAAGATTGAAAATGAATTGGGGATCACTGTTGCTTTATCTGATGAGCTGGCCAAAGTCAAAGCACAACTGACAAACAATACTTCCACAATTAACCAGGCCATACTTGGAGGCGTACTGCTGGACTTAAACTGTAGCTTAAACGAATGGAGTAAACCAAAATTTGAAAGCTATAAGCGGAAGCGGGATCACATGATTAAATCATTGAATAAATACATCAGGGCATATAAAAATGACTGGGCTTCTGAAGTCAACTGGAATGAGCCTGATGGAGGCTTCTTTATAAAAATGACGGTCCCTTTCCTAATCAACAATGAGAGTGTATATGAGAGCGCCAGCAACTTTAACGTGATTTTCTGTCCGATGAGAAATTTCTACCTGAAGTCAGGAGGGGAAAATGATTTGAGATTAACCTTCTCCAACCTGTCGCTGGATGATATTGATAAAGGCGTGGAAAAACTTGCTTCGTTTTTGAAGTCGAGAATAATGCTGAATAATGAACTGCTAAATGTTGAAAATCACCTTAATTAATCCCTAAGTATGAAAATTTTACAGGAACATCCTATAGACTATATTGAAATATACACGCCAATGGCAAAAGTTTTGGCCTACTGGCATATTCAGGCCCTCGGCTTTAAACTTTTAGCGGTAATGAACCCTGAGTCCGGTAGCCCGGGAATCTCCTCTTACGTTTTACGGAGCCATGAAATTACCTTGGTTTTAACTTCAACTTATCCGCCATATAAATCAGAATATAATGAGATTTCTTCATTTATCGCTCAGAATTACTGTGGTGTAAAACGAATTGCCTTACGTGTTCCTTCGGTAAAAGAAGCCTTTGATTACAGCATCAGCAATGGTGCCTTTCCAATAAAATTCCCGACAAAGACGGATGATGATTCCGGATATCTGGAAGAAGCAGCAATAAAACTTTATGACCATAGTGAGCTTGTTTTTATAGACAGAACTGCTTATGAAGGTGTATTCAAGCCTGGGTATAAAGCCAGTTTAAAAGCCGGTAAAGGAGGCGAATCTCTGCTTAAATCGTTTGATCATATTGCTGCCGAAGTGAGAATCAACGAAAGCCATTACTGGACCAGCTATCTGAGCAAAGCGTTGGGTACAAGTCTGGTTCAAAGCATTGAGCGTGGTGCTGATAATAAAACGGGAATGATCTTAAGCATCAATCAGTCGGCCGATAAAAAGCTAACGCTGGTCATTGCCGAGCCTGATGGATATGAAATGAAATCAAAGGTGCAGCAAAATATTGATGCATTTGGCCCTGGTATTCACCATCTTGCCTTCAGTACAGATAATTTGGTTGAAACGGCAAAATCTTTGGAGAAAAACAATGTTGACTTTGTTTCTTTCCCCCCGTCTTATTATGAGCTGCTTCGGAAAAATGATGATTTTAAGGACATCGATATCGATGAATTGCAACGTATGAATATCCTTTGTGATAAAGAAGATGATACTTATTTATTTCAAAAATTTATAAAACCAATTAGTGACCGGCCATTTTTCATCTACGAAATCGTTCAGCGAATTAATGGTTATAATGGTTTTGCATTGAAGAACATCAATGTGCTGAAAAAAGCAGAAGAACTGGAGATCATGAAAGCCGTTTAATATTTGTTCTTAAGATGAAGAAAATACAGTTGTTTTTATTACACTTTGCCGGGGGAAATTGTTACTCCTTTCAATTTTTATATCCATTATTAAATAATTTTGAAATCATTCCTGTTGAATTGCCGGGCAGGGGAATGAGGATCCGGGAAGAGCTGATCCGGGATTTTGACGAGGCTGCCGGGGATATTTACCAGCAGATTTTCAAAAAGCTAAACGGTAATGATTTTATGCTCTATGGGCATAGCATGGGTGCATCTTTGGCGCTAAGGGTCGCCCATATGCTCGAAGCGGAAAATAAAATACCCAAATCCTTATTGGTGAGTGGCAATACCGGGCCCAATACCAAGAGGTACCAGGCCAGGTACCTCATGAACAATGCTGATTTTATAGAAGAAATAAAAAAGCTGGGCGGTGCTCCGGACGAATTGTTTGAGAGTGAGGATTTATTAGATTTCTACCTGCCTATTTTAAGGGCCGACTTTGAAATCGTAGAAAACAGGGTGTCGAGTGAAGAAGCTGCTGTACTTACACCTATTTATAGCATGATGGGTGATTTGGAAGAAAATCATCAGGAAATTTCTAACTGGGGTAATTACACCAAAACTAAATTTAACAGTAAAATATTCGAAGGGGGGCATTTTTTCATTCATGATTATCCCAACGAGATTGCCGAGATTATCAATCAGGCATATGATCGTGAGCAACTAATTTATAATTAACTAAAAAAGAAGATACCCTTAATCATCCCAAACTATGTGCCTAATGAAAATCAAGAAGATGAAGCGTCAATGTTGCTTAGCCATTCCTATATTCCTGTTTTACCTGATGCTGGCTGCAAAAGATGCACATAGTCAAAGTAACGTTAGGCCTAAATCAGTCATCTCTGGGCTGGTCATTGACGAAACCCTCAAGCCTGTTCCCGGAACGGTGATCAGCCTGTTAAATCATGCAGACTCTGTGCTCGTTAAGGCAGCAATAACGGACAGCCTTGGGAAGTATTTATTTGAGGATATCGCGTTTGGAAATTACATCATATCCTCTAAAATGATGGGATACAGCACCATGTTCAGCAAGTCATTTCAGTTGACGGAAAGTAGGAGCCAGATCGCTGTTGAACAATTCCAGTTAAAAATGGACAGCAGGAGCCTGAAAGAAATCAGTATTGTTGGTCAGAAGAACCTCATTGAACGTAAAATCGATCGGCTCGTGATGAATGTGGAATCAAGCGTTCTTGCAGAGGGGAATACGGTTTTGGAGCTATTGGAAAAGGCGCCTTCGGTAAGTGTAGATCGTGACGGGAATATCTCCATGCGTGGTAAACCAAATGTATTAATTATGCTGGATGGGAAGGCAACGAATGTGAGTTCGGCTGATGTTGCCAATATCCTGCGTAACATGCAAAGTAATCAGGTGGAAAGTATTGAGTTGATCACGAATCCATCCGCTCGTTATGACGCGGCCGGAACAGCTGGGATCATCAATATAAAACGAAAGAAAAATAAAGCAGAAGGCTGGAACGGGGTAGTTCAGGCAGGGGCGGGGTACGGTGAAACTTCCAAGTATAATGGTGGAACGAGTTTGAATTACAGAAACAACCGTATTAATTTTTTCGGTAATTATGATTATGTCAATAATGGCTCAAAGGGAACGCTGGACTTAAACAGAATTGTTAATTTCATGGATACGATAACCCGGTTCAACCAATCAGGAGGGTTGGATCAGCGTAAAAAGGATAATTTATATCGGGTAGGGCTGGATTATTTTGTCAATAAAAACCATACCATTGGCGTTCTGATGACTGGTTATTCAAATCGGGAGACGATTACCAGCAAAACCAATACCCTAAGGGAAAATAATTTCGATCAGCGTGAAGACATGAATTTCCTGGGGAACAATAAGGAGAAATCCTGGAATACTTCATTCAATCTGAATTATAAAGGTATTCTGGATAAAAAGGGAAAGGAACTAAGTGCCGATGTCGATTATTCACATTATTATCACAATCATGACGAGATCATCGACAGTAAGTATACAAGGATAAATCTCCTCCCGAGAGCTCCTTCAAGTGTGATGAATTTTGCCACTTCAAAGATTGATGTCAGGTCTTTCAAACTGGATTATTCTCAGCCCATCAACAAGTCCTCAAAACTGGAAGCAGGTCTTAAATCAAGCTTTGTGAGTTCAGATAACAATTTGCTATTGGCAAGGCTTCAACAAAGTGTATGGGTGCCGGATGTAGATTATACCAATCTTTTTCTATATGATGAAAATATCAATGCTGCCTATGTTAATGTAAATAAAGCGTTTAAGAAAACGGAAATTCAGGTCGGGCTGAGGGGGGAGCAAACGGTTTCCAAAGGGAACTCTGTCACCAATAACCAAGTCGTTAAAAGGAATTATTTCGATTTGTTTCCCAGTCTTGCCATTGCCCAATCCCTTGGGGAAAATCATAGACTTGGATTTACTTATAGCAGGAGGATTGACAGACCAAATTATGGTTCTTTAAATCCGTTTCTGAATTTCGTGGATGAGTATACTTTTAACAAGGGGAATCCTTATTTAAAGCCGCAATATTCAAGCTCATTTGAACTCTCTGATACTTATAAAGGAAAAATAACGGGAGCCATTTATTTCCTGCGAACAAGGGATATCATGGCCCTGGTTACGGAACAGGATGACGCCACACAAAAAACGGTAGCAATTCAAAGAAATATTGATAGTCACCAAATGGTCGGCATGTCCTTGTTCATTCCATTTCAGCTGACTAAATGGTGGAGCATGCAGAATAACATCCAGGCCGGGTATGTGATGATTAAGTCGGAACTAAATGGAGGGCATTTAAACAATACCCAAAAAGTGGCTTCTTATTTCATGAACAGTTCTTTTATTATTGATAAATCATTGCAGGCAGAAAGTTCCCTGCAGTACAATACACCTGCTGCATTTGGCATTTTTAAAATGCGTTCTCAAACGGTATTTAATGTTGGAATGAAAAAAACATTTAACGAAAAATTACAGCTGAGTGTTAACGTAAATGATGTGTTTAATAGCCGGAGGGATCGTGTATCCACCACTTACCAAAATATGAACATCAATTTTACCCAGAAGTCGGAGAGCCAGATTGCCAGGCTGACCTTAACTTATCGATGGGGGAAAAGTACGGTGCCAGAGTCAAGACAACGGAGTACAGGGATTACAGAAGAAAGCAACAGGTTAAAAAATTAAGAACAAGTACAAATGAATCAGCAATTTTATTTAAAACCAAATGTGGTTATCGAACCTCTTGTCGACAAATGGTATGCCTGGCCACATTTAATATCTCCGGCAACAAAAGCGATGAACTTAACGGGCAGGCATTTGAAGATCATAAATTCTTATGTACAATCGCCCTTAATCCATGCATCTGCAGTACAAAATTCAAAGATGAAAGGAGGTCCTTTTATGGACTATGCGGAACCGAGGGTAGCGGAAGTACTTCATTTAAAGGAGGAAACCCTACTGAGGTGTCAGAAGTCTATGGAGTTGTCTGATGCCATAAAAGAACTGGACCAGATGTTGAAAAGACAGGCCAGGGGCTTTTCCTTAGAAAGTCTTTACGATAGGGTGCCTGAAATTCTGAGAGGTTATGTAGAGCTGGTTTACGACCTTAATCATCATCCTTCCTTTCGTTTTTTTGAAGCTTTGTTGTACCAGAGTGAATTTTATGATAAATCATCTCAGAGCATCGCATTGTGGTTAACGGAAAATGACGAACGTCCTTTTTGTTTAAGTACGCCCAAGTTAAAGGATGAAACGGTATTGGAGTTAGACATTTCTTTTGATAATGAGGCGATTGATTTGTTAAGTAAAATGAAGCATCAACCGGGTTCAATCACGGAGATTGCAACGATTTTAAAGATCAGTGAGGAGCATATGGAGCTGTTTAATTCGTTTTTCACGAGTCAGGCGCCAAAAAAATATGAAAAGTATCAGGGTTCAAAGGTAAGAATGCGTTATTTTGGTCATGCTTGTATTTTGATCGAAACCAGTGAAGTGAGTATCCTGATCGATCCCCTGATCAGTTATTATGGATACGAATCCAGCATGGAGCATTATTCTGATATAGATTTGCCGGATGTGATCGATTATGTCTTAATCACGCATAATCATCAGGATCACATTTTATTTGAAACATTACTCCCTTTAAGACATAAAATTAAACAGTTGGTGGTGCCTCGTACCACCAGCGGAGCTTTACAGGATCCCAATCTAAAATTAATGTTCAATGCCCTGGGATTCCATAATGTGGTGGAAATCGACGAAATGGAAACGCTTAATTCCCCGGACTGCAAAATAACGGGAGTTCCATTTACAGGAGAACATAGTGACTTAAACATTAAAGCAAAAATCTGTTACCATGTTTTAATCGGGAAATTTTCCTTTCTTTTTGTGGCGGATTCCAGGGTTATGGAACGTAGATTATATGAACATGTGCAGCGGGCTATCGGTGATGTTGATGTGGTGTTTCTAGGAATGGAATGCGATGGAGCGCCGCTTTCCTGGTTGTACGGGCCGCTGTTGACTGATGATTTCCCCAGAGATATGGATCAGTCCAGAAGGTTATCTGGTTCAGATTTTAATAAGGGTGTCAGTTTAGTTGACATTTTTAAACCTAAAGAAGTGTATGTATATGCCATGGGACAAGAGGCATGGGTAGAATTTATAAGTAGTATTAAATATTCCGAGGATTCTAATCCGATAGTCCAATCCAATTTTTTAATCAATAATTGTTTGGAAAGAGGGATCATTGCTGAAAGGTTGTATGGAGAAAAAGAATTGTTTTATTAAGACAGCATAAAATGTAGATGCTTAGTCGCCTTTCTCAGAAAACAACGCATATTTAAATCAGAATTAACACTATATTTAGTTTTGGCTAATATGCAACAAATAGTTTTGTGCAGAAATGTTGAACTATATCCATCATATAAAAGAAGGGGATCATGTATCTTTTGAAATAGTTTTTACACTATGTCATAAAAAGGTGTATGCCTACTTTTTAAAGAAGACAGCCTCCGAAGATGTCGCTCAGGAGTTAACTCAGCTGGCTTTTATCAAATTATGGAATTTTAAACATACCCTTTCTGAAGAACATGAGCTCGACTTACAATTGTTCCGGATTGCAAAAACAACTTTACTCGATTATTTTAAAAAGCTGAGTAACGACGAGCGGAACCTTAAGCTTTATTACCATAACCTTTCTGAAGAAGCTGTTGACCAGAATCAAAAGTTTGAAACCAATCAGCAATTAGAAGTCGCATTAAGTGTCCTTCCTCCGACACGCAAAAAGGTCTTTATTTTAAGTCGCCTGCAGGGTTACTCTTATAAAGAGATCTCCGAGCAGCTTTCTATTTCGCCGAGAACGGTAGAAAAACACATCTCTCTTGCTATAAAACAGCTTGATGGGTATGCTTATATACCCATGTTCCTCCTTCTGGGGGAACACCTGCGTTAAATTTTAAAAAATATTTTTTACCCGTTACGGGTTTATCCCTAATTCAATCGTATTAGTAGTATGAGTGTATCTGATGAGTTGTTAGATAGGTATTTTAAAGGACAGTGTAGCGCCGAAGAAAAGCTTCTGGTGTCTGACTATTTAAGTAAAATTGACGACTTGCCAGATCACTTGTTAAGCAAGGCCGATTGGGATGAAACCACTGATGCCGGAATAGACAATGCCAAAAGTGAGGAGATGTTTACTGCGGTGAAAAAACAAACCCTGGCTAAGGTGTATCGTTTAAAATGGATTAAACTCACATCAGCAGCGGCAGTTGTTCTTGCTGTACTTTTCGTCGCCCTCTTTAACTGGAAGAATAGCCCATCAGATCTCAACCTGGCCGAAAACAAGATTTCAAATCTTAAAGATGCAAATGCCATCAGCTGGAAATCAATCACAAATTATACAGAAAACAACCAGTCATTTACCCTGCCGGATAGTTCGATCGTCAGCATCTTTCCAGGCGCCGAGTTAAGGTACGCCGTTCCCTTCGTGAAAAATAAGCGGGAAGTGTATTTAAATGGAAAGAGTTTTTTCCAGGTTGCTAAAGACAGCAAACATCCTTTTGTAGTTTATGCCAAAGGAATTTCCACCACTGCTTTGGGCACTTCGTTTACCATTACTGCCTTAGGCAAAAGCAAGTTTATTAAAGTGCAGCTGCATACCGGTAAGGTCCTCGTGAAAAATATAGATTCCGTTCATCGTATCGCCTTGTTTAATGAAGTGCTCCTTCCGGGAAAAGAGTTGGTATACAATAGCCAGATCAATAAAGTGAAGGTTTCGGATTCCAGAACTTTAGTCAGAAAGGAAAACGTGATCAGGGAGCTGAACTTTACACAGGCACCTTTGGTTGATGTTTTTCATAAACTGGAAAAACATTACCATGTTAAAATCACTTACGACCGTGCAGATATTGCCGAAATGTCGTTTACAGGTAGCTTAAAACTAACCCAATCTATAGCTTCTATTTTAGAAGAAATTGCCGAATTAAACAAACTTAATCAAACTAAAACAGCCGAAGGTTACCTGATTAGAAAGTAAATCCAGAACCATATTAAAACAAATTGAACCCATAGCAAAAGGTGGGAAGGGGATTCTTTTGCCAAAAAAAACAACCAAAAAAACAGACTATGCTTAGAAAATTTACTACACATTTGTTCTTTTGCCTGCTGATGTTATCAGTGTCGGCAAAGTCCTGGGCCCAGACATCGGAGATCACAGGGATTGTAAAAGATGAGACCGGGGTCCCTCTGCTAGGTGCCTCCATACTTTTACTCAATACTAAAACCAATGAAAAGAAGGGGATCATGGTGAACGCTGATGGCAAGTTCCAGATCAAAGGTCTTTCTGCAAATGTGCCTTACAGCATCAGCGCCTCATTCATTGGTTATGTCACTAAAACAATAGACAATTATGTGCTTAAGGCGGGCGAACAGGCTACCTTGCTCATCCAGTTGAATCCCACTTCTACCTCCTTAACAGATGTAGTCATTGTGGGCTATGGAAGTCAGAAGAAGAAGGATGTAACGACTTCTATTGCCAGCATCAAAGCTGCAGACCTGGAAAACCAGCCGATTAGTAATGCGGCAGAGGCGATGGTTGGGAAAATGGCAGGTGTACAGGTCTCCCAGGGGTCTGGAACCCCAGGAGGCGCACTCGCGATTAAAGTTCGTGGGGTCGGTACCATCACTGCAGGTTCAAATCCTCTGTATGTAATTGATGGAGTACCCATCTCTAATGATAACATCAATACGTTAAATACAAACGACATTGCCTCTATTGAGGTGTTAAAAGATGCCTCATCTGCCGCAATCTACGGTTCCAGAGGATCTAATGGCGTGGTGTTGATCACTACAAAACAAGGTAAGAATGGCATTTCAACCATCAACGTAAACAGTTATACTGGCTGGCAATCACTGGCACACAAAATTGAGATGATGGATGCTTACCAGTATGCGCAAATGGTGTTAGAATCCAGAAATAACTCCTATACAGATGCAATGGAGTCTATCAATAGAAAGAAAGTTGCCCAGGGATTGCCTGTCGTTAATTTTAGTGTGAACGACAACAATGGCCTCCGTCTGTTTAATACTGCCAACAATACCAATACGGTAATGCCATTGGAGGTCTTGCCCTATTTACAAGGTCAGCAGGGCTTAACGAATACCGACTGGCAGGATCAGGTTTTTAGAACTGCAGCGATACAAAATCATTCCGTTTCAGCGGCAGGCGGCAGTGAGCTCTTAAAATATTATGGCTCACTGGAATATTTTGATCAGGATGGGATCGTTTTAAACAGTGGTTTCAAGCGCTATAGCGGCAGGTTAAACCTGGAAGGAAAAAAAGGTGTGGTCAGATATGGCGTTAATTTCAGTCCGTCCGTCATCAATGAGAAAAAAGTGAATGCCAACGGTGCTTACAATGCTAACGGTGGCGGTATTGTTGCTTCGGCCCTGCATTATTCGCCAATTTTCCCGGTATACAATACTGATGGAAGTTATAGTTTTGCCCAAAACTCCTGGAGCCCTGGTACGATTACCACCTTGCCAAACAACACCACCGCAAGCGGTAACGGAGAAACACAGGCCTGGAACCCGGTCGCATTGGCGATGCTTCAAAAGGACGATGTCGCTGCAACCAGGATGACGGGTAGTGCCTTTCTGGAAGCAGAAATACTAAAAGATTTAAAATATAAGGTTCAGCTTGGTGTTGACCTGTTTAATAGTTCTGAAGACATGTTCAGGCCATCAACCCTTCCGCAATCCAATACTGCCGGAAATCCATTGTCGGATGCAACAGGTTCTTCGCGCACGATAAAAGAAACGAACTGGTTGTTAGAGCAAACCTTAAACTATACAAAAACTATAGGTGACCATAACTTGAATGCGTTAGTCGGCTGGTCTACGCAAAAAGACGATTTAAGCGGGAATTACGCTTTTGCTTCCAAAGGCTTTATCAGTGATCAGGTAGAATTTATAAAAGCAGGTATCGTAACGAACGGAACCGCGACCAGAACACAGTGGGCTTTAGCTTCGGGTATTGCAAGGTTACAGTACAGCTATAAAGGAAAGTATTTATTTACGGGTTCGGTAAGGGCGGATGGTTCTTCAAAATTTGGAAAGAACAACAAATGGGGGTATTTCCCTTCTGCATCCGTTGGCTGGAGATTATCCGAGGAAGAATTTCTTAAAAAATCGGAGTCGATATCTGATCTGAAGCTAAGGGCTAGTTATGGTTTGACAGGTAACTTTAATATCCCAAATTACGCGGCTCAGGGTGCTATGAATAATTATGGTTATGTATTTGGTGGTACTACACCTGGCGTCATTAACGGAGCCGCTCCAATTGCCCAACCTAATGATAATTTGCAATGGGAAAAAACAGCACAATTAAACCTCGGTTTTGACGCTGCTTTCTTCAAAAATCAGCTTACTTTATCTGTTGATGTTTACAATAGCAATACCAACAACCTTTTATTGGATGTTCCGGTTCCCATCTCTACGGGCTTTGCGACGGAGTTAAAAAACATTGGTAAGGTAAACAATAAAGGAATCGATATTAATCTAGGTACACAGCAGCAATTTGGTGCAGTGAAATGGACCGCAAGTGGAAACTTCTCGAAAAATATAAACAAGGTAGTTGAATTGGGACCGGGTAATGCCGATATCATCAAAACAGGCTCTGTAGCCAACGCTTACTTTATCACAAGAGTAGGAGAGCCTATCGGGTCTTATTATTTGCCGGTAGTCTTAGGGGTCTTTAAAAATCAGGCGGAAGTTGATGCCTATCCTCATTATACGGATACTCAGGGCAACTATGACCTGAATACTTCTAAACCAGGTGATTTCAAATTTAAGGATGTGGATGGCGATGGTGTAATTGATTTGACCAAAGACCGCGAAATTGTAGGTAATTACCTACCTAAGTTTACCTATGGCTTTGCTACTTCTGCTGAATATAAGGGCATCGATTTGAATGTATCTATGCAGGGTGTTTACGGAAATAAAATCCTGAATCTTTCCCGCAGGTATTTTGCAAATAAAGAAGGAAATATGAATAATATGGTCAGCTCTCTGGACCGTTGGGTTTCAGAAAGCAATCCAGGCAGTGGCCAGGATGTAAGGGCAAACCGTGCGGCTAAAGGAAGTAATGGTACCACATCGACCTGGCATATAGAAAACGGATCGTATTTGCGCATCCGTAATATCGCATTGGGTTATACACTGCCTGCAAACTTTGTGAAGCGCGCATCCTTAACTAAAGTGAGGTTGTATGTATCGATGCAGAACCCTTTTACTTTTACCAAATACACGGGATATAATCCTGAAGTGACCAATAGGGCTGATGCCACTACAAATGGAGAAGATTATGGCGTATATCCAACCGCTAAAACAACATCAATAGGCATTAATATCACTTTATAAAATATAAACAGATGAAAACATATATCATATCAATCCTTACTTGTGGTTTAATGATAACCGCCACATCGTGCAAGAAGTTCCTGGATTTAAAACCGCTCGATTCCTATACGGAGAATACCTTTTATAACGATGAAAAAGGATTGCAGGGAGGTCTGATCAGCTGTTATGATGCTTTACAGACCGACAGTCTTTATGGGAATAATTTATTGACATTGGGCGAGCTCAGGGGAGATAACCTGACCGATAATGATCCCGGATCGGGAGCAGGTGTCCGCAACCAGATCGAAGTGTTCTCTGAAACTTCTGCCAATAGCATTCTTTCTGGCTCATGGATGGGACATTACAAAGCGATATACCGTTGTAATATCATTTTAGACCGTGCGCCGGCAATTGCTATGAACGAGACGACTAAAAATCAAATTATCGGACAAGCAAAGTTTATCAGGGCATTAAGCTATTTTAATTTAACCCGTATCTGGGGAAATGTTCCTTTGGTACTTAAAGTTCAAAAAACAGAAGAGGCCAGGGAAAATACCCGTGCTACAGCTGCGCAGGTTTATCAGCAGGTGATTGACGATTTAACTGATGCGGCCTTAAAACTTCCAACATCCTGGCCCGATGCCCAGCGTGGAAGGGCAACCAGTTATGCGGCGACTGCGATACTTGGTAAGGTTTACCTTTACCAGAAAAAGTTCGATCTGGTAGAGACTACGCTGAAACCTGTGGTTACAGCGATTTATGCAAGAACAATATTGGATACTGTTCCGCAGACTAAAACTTTCCCCAACAACATAAAAACGAGCAAGGATATCATTTTTGCAGTTCAATATCTATCAGGTGGAGTAAAAGAATTTGTAAATCAGGATAACCGCTACAGAAATAACAACAATACCAATATCATTAATATCCCTCAGGCTTTATTTGAAACAAGTGATAACCGTAAGGCTTTAGTTGCGATAACCGGAACCGGTGGCAGGCCAGGTAAATTTAATACGCCACAGGCCAACAATGAGACGAGTAGTGACTTCCCTGTGATCCGTTGTGCTGATGTTTTACTGATGTATGCAGAAGCTTTAAATGAAACTTCTTATGGAAATACAGAAGCATTTAAAGCACTGAATGCAGTACGTTTAAATGCTGTTGCCTCTGCAAAAACGCCGGCTATATTGACTTCGCAGAGCGCATTCAGGACTGCTGTGTATCTGGAAAGGCGATTGGAACTGGCCCTGGAAGCAGACCGTTGGTTTGATATCGTAAGAACAAGCCAGATGAATGTGATTTTTCCTGGCATCCCGTCTTTTAGAAGTATCTATCCGGTTCCGCAAGTTGAAATTGACAATGTCAATAATAAAAACGGCTATCAGAATCAGGGATATAATTAAATCCTTTAGCTAATTCAGGCCGGTACTTTTAGGGTATCGGCCTTTTATTTTTAAATACGTTTAACTTTATCAGTTACGAAAATGAGATCCCTTTTCCTTTTAATCTGCAGCTGTCTTTGCACGATAAGTATCAGCGCGCAAGTCCAGCAGCCAAACCCACAGTATCTTCTTAAAACTACGTTTAACCCTGTTCAGTATAAAAACTTTTACCTGCTTACCTTGTTCCAGCAAGACGAGACCGTAAAACAGGCGATTAAAAATGATCCTGAGCTGAGTAATTTATTTAAAAGCAGAACCCAGAAAATAGCGGACGCCCTTAAAACATGTGGTAATGACATCGCTTGTTTCGCCGCGGCCTTTAAATTCACTGAAGATGAAATCAGCAGTATAGGCATTCGTTTAAGCCATATTTATAAACAAGGTGCTCCCTTAAATGCCCTGCTGAAGAACGATGTTGTTCCTTCCGGTTGTTATGCCTTATACGGTAATTTGAAGCCGGAAGAAATGCTGGCCAAAGCCTGGGCCCAGGATGCGAAGGCAGTTAACCATACCATTGAAGTCTATGTAGAAGGAGCCAAAGCCAACTACCCAAAAATCGATTCTATAGGATTTAATGTGAAGGATAAAAGCTACCCGGAGCTGGTGAATACAAATGCCTTATTGAGCTTGACTGCTCAAAACAATTTGTTCTTTGAGCCTTCTATGCAGTTTGCGCTGATTGCCCTGGAAATTAACGAAAGAAATGATGCGGGAGATTATGAACCGATGATGAGTACGGTTAACAAAGCGAGTCTTGGTGCTATAAAAAAAACAAATTTTAGCGCGTACCGGTACAGCCTGATATTGGTGCCGGGCGAAGGACCTGAAGCGCCCGACACAGAATTAAGTGCTGGTGGGATGTTGCGTTGCCGGCTGGCAGCAGAACAATACAAGAATGGAATGGCTCCCTTTATCATGGTATCGGGTGGGAGGGTACATCCTTACAAAACCAAATATAGTGAGGCTTATGAAATGAAGAAGTACTTGGTGAATATCTTGCGAATTCCTGAAAGCGTAATCATTATGGAGCCTCATGCCAGGCATACCACGACCAATCTGCGCAATGCGGCCAGAATTATGTTCAGATATGGCATGCCCATGGATAAAATTGCGTTAACGGTAACCGTTAAATCTCAAAGTAGGTATATTGGTGAGGTGATGCCCCAACGCTGTATCAAAGAATTAGGATATGAACCTTATCGGCTGGGAAAACGTTTGTCGGACACTGCACTGGAATTTTTTCCGAATGTGATGTCATTACAAATTGATTTTGATGAACCTATGGATCCATAAAGACGATGAATTTTGCCGTAATAAATAAGATATAGAATGTCCTAACCGAAAACTTTTAGGATATTAGAAATCTCTACTTAACAGGTGCTGTATAATTTATGAAGAAAGGTAAATGCTGTGATCTTGAAACCTGCCTGATGTGCAGAATGGTGCTGAAGGAATGGAAGTCTGCAATCGACAATAACCGTAAAAACTTTATTGCCAAAAAAGGAGAGTTGATTATTAGAGAAGGAGATCCGGTAACAGGGATGTATTTTGTCCAAAATGGAAATGTTAAAGTGCATAAACATTGGGGTGATAAGGAACTGATTGTACGCTTTGCCAACCCGGGGAAAATCTTTGGTCATCGTGGTTTAGGAACCAATACTTCTGTTTATCCAATTTCTGCCACTGCGCTTGAAGAAACATCACTTTGTTTTATAGACCTGGAATTTTTTATAGCTACTTTAAAGGTAAACCATGATTTTGCCTTTAACCTGATGTTATTCTATGCAGATGAACTACAAGAATCAGAAAAGAAAATGCGTAATCTGGCCTTGATGTCTGTTAAAAGCAGGCTTGCAGTGGCCTTATTACAATTAAAAGATCAGTTTGGCCTTAATGAGGCCGGTCAGCTGAATATAGAACTGAGTAAACAGGATCTTGCGGCATTCACCGGCGCAACCTACGAAACGGTATTCCGGATGACCACGGAATTGGTAAACGAAAAACTAATCTCTTTGTCCGGAAAGAACATATCCATTGTAAATGAACTGAAATTAAGATTCCTTACACAGGAATCTTAATTCATTTAGAACTTGTATCCTACACCGATACCAGGATTCCATTTCCCATCTTTACTGCTCGTTTTAGCATTGTAATACAGCGGAACCTGAATGGCGAGGTGTTTGTAAATTGCCGTAATGCCAAGACCCAGGTTGGGGGTAAGTACCGAATTCTTTGGGGCACCAGCTGCTACTTTGTCTTTCTTAATGCGTATGCTGGGGAGTAATCCGACCAATACTGATACTGGTTTTTTAGAGAATTTGATGGCTGGTCCGGTACAATTGATGTAGGCTCCCTGGTCTACATAACCAGCAACGATTACACCCTCAAAAAGGGTAGCCCTGGTCTGTACAGAATTGCCCTTGTTTTGTGACTTTGCGGTTAAAGTCAGGGTACAAAGACTAAAGAAGAGGTAAACTGATTTTTTGTAAAGATCTGTCATATGAAAAGTTTAAATGGTGGCGGTATTATAATTATTGAAAGTTTGAATATTGTTGATGGGAAGGGTTTTGTAATTGCCCTTTTTAATGAGTTTGTGTAGGGAGAAGCCGGGTAAATGACCTTGTTCCAGTTCCTGATATAGTTTTTTTAAAGTGGCGGAAGGGTAGAGGGCACATAAAGGTTCCGTAAGATCTTCCTGCCCATATACATAATAGTCGTAACCTGGAAATTTGAGCGCATGCTCCAGCAGCTCTATTAAGGTTTCTGTATCCATTTCGATCATGTCGCAAGCCAGGAGCAGGAGATCGTCATCCGGGTATTTAAGGTGCGTGCTGAGCAAACCTTGCAGCGGCCCTTTTGCGTGGGTACGATCTACAATCAATTGCTCAGCAGAAAAGAAATGGCCATACGTTTGCATCTGTGCGGGATTAATGGAGATGCTGACAGGGATATTTAACTGTTCCAGTTTCCAGACTGCGTGTGCTGCCCAATTGCCTGATCCAAACGCAATCAGGCCTTTGTCTTTACCCATCCGTTTGCTCTCGCCGCCACATAATACCAAGCCCCTGATCATAAGACTTTAAACTCATAAAGGTGTTTATTTGGATCTCCGGTTTCTGTATGGCAATTACAGTTGCCTCCCCATTCCTTACTGCCGTCGGTAAAATGTTCACATTTCCAGATCGGAACCTCATGTTTAATCCGGTCAATGATATAGCGATTGCTGGCATAGGCTTCCCCACGATGAACGGAAGCGGTAATGACCACCACTGCTGATTCGGTCACTTTTACCTTTCCAATTCTGTGTTGGGCATAGGCAATACTCAGGTTCCAGCGGTTTCTTGCAGCCAGTAGAATTTCTGCAATCATTTTTGTAGCCATTCCGGCATGGGCCTCGTACTCCAGGTGCTTTACGGCTTTACCGATATTGTGGTTTCTGACTTCACCGCTAAATAAAACCACCGCTCCGGCAGTAGGGCAATGTGATTTCTGAAGCAATGCCACCAGGTCAATCTGTTTCTTGGTGATGAAATCCATGTTACCCTCCGCTGCTAGGTGGAATAACCAAAACATGCTCGTTTCCCGTTAAGGGATAATGGTCGGTTACCATTTCGTCCTGTACCGCGAAGCGGCAAAGTTTCAGCACCGCTGTAGCCTCCGGGTTGATCAGGGCGAGCGCTACTCTTAAATCGGCGATGGTGTGGACGCTGGTTTTAAACTCAAACTCCTTTTTGAAAAAGTCCTTTAATATGGCAAATACCTGTATTTTCATTGTTTTATCCTCCTATATGAAGCATGCTTAACTTGCTTCCTGTAAATTTTATACTTTGTTTTTGTGCGAGTGCTTCCCTTAATCGTCGATCCAGATCGGCAGGAGCGGAAACGCCTTTTATTGCGATGGGCTGGTCATTGCTCAGACAGCCGTAAATATTCCCATAGACATCCAGTCGCAGGCGGTCGCAATCAGTACAGAAAGGCTGACTTTCATTGGCAATGATGCCAAATATATTTCCCGCTTCCGTTTGCCAGTAATTGGCCGTGGCGGCCTGTTTTCTTGGGATAGGGCTAAATCTGTATTGTGTACTGATCAGCTGGAGCATTTCAGATTGGGAGAAAAAGTATTCATCCGCCTTTCCGTGTAAATGTCCCATAGCCATGATCTCTAAAAACCGAATGATGATCTGTTGATCAGCGGCGTATTTTAATAAGGGAATCACCTGATTGTGGTTCATCCCTTTCATGATGACCGAGTTTATTTTTACCGCAATGCCGGCATTCAGCGCTGCATCTATTCCTTTGAGTGTTTGATCAAGCCCATGTCTTCTTCCCATCATGAAAAAAGTAAGTGGGTCTGTTGCGTCCAGCGAGACATTGATCGCGGTCAGTCCGGCAGCTTTTAATGCAGGTACTTGTTTTTGAAGCAACAGCCCGTTGCTAGTCAGGTTCAGATCGGTAATGCCTAGTTTTCGGGCGCCTTTAATCAGTTCCGGAAGTTCTTTATATAATAGGGGTTCACCTCCTGTAAAACGAATGGTACTAAAGTTCAGACGTTCATGTAACTGAGCAATCAGATTCATCAATTCCTTTGCGGTCAATCCCTTACCCTTGCTTTCTGTATGGTTTTTCTGGT
The DNA here is from genome assembly GCF_900103665.1 of Pedobacter steynii. GTDB lineage: Bacteria > Bacteroidota > Bacteroidia > Sphingobacteriales > Sphingobacteriaceae > Pedobacter > Pedobacter steynii. The sequence continues at coordinate 554,770 of NZ_FNGY01000004.1, read as the reverse complement.
TCTCTTCGTTGCTGTAACTGCAATAAGTACAAGCCATATTGCAGGTGTTGATGAGGCTGATTCTTAGTGTCTTAAAAGTTCTTCCCAAATGGTCTTTTAGCTGTTCCATCACATAAAAAATAAAAGTTTAACGGATGCAATGGTCAGTACAGCGCTCAAAAGATACCGTACCGTGATGTTTTGAAATCGGGTGCTGCCAAAATAGGCACCGGTAATTCCGCCGGTAGCGGCCATAATAAACCAGGTAACGGCAGAAGGTGTGATCATCAGTGCTGCAGAACTCCCCAATAATCCACTTAAGGAATTTAATACGATAAATAGGGCAGAGGCCGCGGCCGCCTCCTTTACATTAGCCCAGCCCAGCAAAATGAGTACCGGGCTCAGGAATATGCCTCCGCCAATGTTGAGCATTCCGGAAAGACCACCGATGAGTGTGCCGATCAGGAGGGCAGGCAGGAGCTTTACCGGTTTAGGGTTTTCGGTTTCATTCGGCTTTATACCCAGTAGCTTAATGATAGGCAGGACCAGGGCCAACCCTAATAAATAATGGTAAATATTGCCTTCGAGCGAGTATTTTGAGCCAATAAATGCTGCTGGAACGGAGGTGATGAGAAATAACCGGCACAATTGCCACCTAAAATACCCTGCTTTCCAGAAATGATAAAATCCCATGCCAGCCACCAGGATATTCAAGACGAGTATCAACGGTTTATAGGTACTCACCGGGATGGCAAATAAAGAAAGTACGGCAATGTAGCCGCTTGCGCCACCATGGCCAACGGAAGCGTAAAGAAAACCTACAAGGTATAAAGTAAATGCGATGGTGATGTCTTGTTCCATGACTTAAAATGTATTTAGGGTTTCTTTAATGATCGGGGTAAATTCAGTACGGGCAGACTCGCAGAGCGGGCAGCAGTAATCGTCTGGAAGCCCGGAGAAAGGCGTTCCTGCAGGGATATTGAAGCTTTCTTCTCCCCAGGCCTCATCATAAATACTCAGGCAATGCTTGCATTGATGAACGTAGCTGAGTTCCGGTTCAATAGGGTTGTCGGTTTCATAATAGTGGTCTGCCTGTTCTCCTGCAGCGAGGGTTTGTTGCTGATAGTACGCTTCGCAAAGCCTGGTTAGCTGAGGAAGCAGGTCTGCTTTGCTGATCCCCCTGACATAGGCGTGGTAATGTTTAGAATTGGGGTTGAAGTCGGTGGTGTGCAACAAATCAAAACGGGCATCATTGTGATCTTCCTGCGTTTGCTTTTTAATGATCACAGAACCGAAAAGCCCACTCTTTGGATTGATTTTAATGGCAAAGCAAAGCTTGAATGTTCGCAGGTCAGCGGCGTTAAATCCGGCTACCAATTCGTGTTTTAGTTTTAATCCTTCTTCGCAAAGGTCTTCTGTCTGCCAGTTTAGTTCGTTGGAGGCGTGACGGACGTTCATCCGGTTTTTATCCAGTATGGCGTTCCATAACTTACGGTCTGCAGGTTCTACTCCTTTGATAATGATTGATTTCCATGGAGTGGTGTGGATCTGGCCGATTCGTGTTTTACTGCAAACTTTGCAGAGTTCTTTCAAAAAGACAATGGGAAACAATTCGTTTCTACGGTAAATGCCCAGCCAGTATTTTTCGTTGTATTTATTAAAGCCTTCATAATAGGGGAGCTGGAAATCGGGTAGCTTAAGCGGGGAGGCAGCTTCCTGAAATAGAAAGCTGCCACTGGCCCTTACCATTGTTTCAAGTTGTCTTCCCTCAATCTCCGGCTGATCAAAGTATAAACTTTTCTGGGTTAATATGGTGTTTTCAATCGCTTCGCTCAGTACTGCGATGTCTTCTGAATAAACCAGGGAAGACCAGTAATAGATGATATTGGTTTTTGGGAAGCGGATGTACAGGTGCCAGTAACTGCCGATATCTGAGGAGATAAAGTTTAAATTTCCGCTGAAAAAAGGAATCAGGTTCTGGCTGTCATCAATCAGGTTTATTTTGAGTCCTGGCGTATAGCTAAACGTGTCTAGTATGTCCTTATAAACCCCTTCGCGCAACCAGTTTGAGCTGTTAAATAAATCTTCTGCGACATAGGAGCTGACGATATTTGGGTGCCGGTCTGTATCTGTTTCAAAATCGGTATCGGAAATGAGAAAACCATGTTCAATATCTTCCAGCTGAGCGGATGTTGCTGAAAAATAAAGCTGCTGCCGGGTGCCAAAGCGCAGGTTTTCTACTCCGGATTTTTCCAGCGTTTCCAGCATCACCGAAAGGTCACCTACAGAGACGATTCCTCCGGGAAGGTTAACTTTGATCTGATGGGTTTTAATTTCCGTGTTTTCCATGTTAACTTATTTTTTCTGACAATTGTGTTTGTAAGGCTTCCTGAAGAATTAGTTTCACTTCCGGTTTGCAGGATCCGCAACCCATCCCAGCACCCGTTGCTTCACAAAGCTGTCCGAGGTCCAGGCAGCCGGAAGCGATTTTCTTTTGCAGATTTCCTACACCAACATTATTGCAGCTGCAGACCAGTTTTCCGCTCACGGGTTCGGTCTTTTTTCCGCTTCTCAGCAATTGCAGTCTCTTATCGCTCAGCTCTGTTTTGTTGGCAATCAAATCTCTGAATTCCAGGAATTCACTCTTATCACCGATTAAAATCGTTCCTACAAGCTTGTCCTGATGGATAATGCACTTTTTGTAATAGCGTTTGGCCTTATCGATAAATACAATTTCTTCATAGTTTACCTGGTCGGGGCATTCGGATAGTCCAATACTGCAGAGGTCAAATCCATGGATCTTGATGATGTTCATAAACAGACTCCCCTGGTAATAGGTACTGATGTCGCCATTATGGAATTTAGCCACGACTTCCGCCTGTTGTTCCGCAGCTGCAGTGATTCCGTACAGTGTTCCTTCAAATTCTGCAATTTCTCCGATAGCGTATACCGAGGGATCGCTGGTTTGTAAGCGTTCATTCACCAGTACCCCACGTTTGCAATCCAGTCCGCATTCCCGGGCAAGCTCAATATTGGGTGTGGTACCGATGGCGAGTATAACGGCATCACAATTGATCCGCCGGCCACTTTTCAATTCAATTCCGGTTAATTTCGACCGCCCGTAGTAAATCTGTACTTCGTCGTTGTAATAAATGTCGCAGCCCTGATCTACCATTTCTTCATGTAACAGCTGGCTGCCCAATGGGTCCAGCTGGCGGTTCAGGAACCTGGATACCCGCTGAATAATGGTAATCTGTACACCTGTTTCACGCAAAGAAGCCGCCATTTCCAGACCGAGCAATCCGCCGCCAACAATGGCTACATGTGCATTTTTAGGGATGTGTTTTTTGAAATTATCGGCGTCATTGCGGTTGCGCATGGTAAAAATACCAGGTAAGGCAGGTGCGTTTTTCGGCAGGGTAGCCCGGCTTCCGGTGGCCATGACTAAAACGTCGTAAGGCGTTTTTCTCCCGGTAACATCTCTCACGTATTTTTTCTCCCGGTTGATGGCTTCAATACCGATGCCTCTTAAATGACTGATGTGATGTGCTGATTCTTCATCATCTTTCATCTTGATCAGTTGTTCCCATTTCTGTGTTCCGCTGATATAATCGGGCAACATGACGCGGTTGTAAAAGGGAAGGTTTTCCGTACTAAAGACCGTAATCTCGTCTCTAGTGTTGATTTCCCGATAGGACCTGACAAAGCCATGGGATCCCGCGCCGGCACCAATAACCACAATGCGCTGGAAATCCTTTTTATATTTTTCTATGCGCACCGCACAATATTTAAAATCCGGCTCTTTTGATATGGGGTCAATAATGGTACTGGTAATGTTGTTGGCACGGTTCAGGTCGCTGCCCAGAATTTTCCCCCAGTGCATCGGAAGAAAGACTACCCCTTGTTTTATCGTTGCCGATACCTTTGCTTTTACCTGTACTTCTCCACGTCTGGAGCTGACCACAAGGATCTGCTGATCTGTAATATCGAGCAATGCCGCATCCGCTGGATGAATTTCCAGAAAGGCGTGTTTAATGTGCTGCTTCAGTTTACTGACTTTTCCGGTTTTCGACATGGTATGCCATTGGTCGCGGACTCTTCCCGTAGTTAAAATGAAAGGGAAATCCTCATCAGGTAATTCACTTTTCAGTTCATCTGAAGGACTGTGTATCATGGCTTTTTTAGACGCTGTATGAAACAGATGGTTTGTAAACAGCCGTTTTGTTCCGCTCTTTGTTTTCTTGTGATAAGGCCATTGTATGGTCTTACTGTTGTCAATCTGCTGGTAATCTAATCCGCTGATATTGATGCTGGTTCTGTAGGTCAGCTTTGCATGTTCTTTGTAGATGTCTTCCATGCATTTGTACTCAAAGCCTTTATAGCCCATTTTTGTGGCAAATCGGCAGATGATCTCTGCATCGGGCAAAGCTTCCCCGGGAGCATCGATCACTTTTTGCAGGTGACTGATTCTTCTTTCAGAATTGGTCATGGTACCTTCCTTTTCTGTCCATGCCGCTGCGGGTAAAATCACATCGGCATAGGAGAGGGTTTCCGCCTTGTCTGTGATTTCCTGAACAACCACAAATTTTGCCTTTTTTAAGGCTTGCTCTGCGAATCTTGCATTGGGCAGGCTGGTTAAAGGATTGGTACAAAGGATCCATATGGCTTTCAGTCTTCCGTCATTCAGCGCTTCAAACATTTCGGTTGCGGTTAGTCCTGCTTTATCTGAAATGCTAGCTCCACCCCAGAATTTTTGTACTTCCAGACGGTGTGCCTCATTGTTGAGGTCCCGGTGTGCGGGCAATAGATTTGCAAGGCCGCCAACTTCACGGCCACCCATGGCATTGGGTTGCCCGGTTAAGGAAAAGGGACCGGATCCGGGTTTTCCAATGTGTCCTGTAATCAGGTTCAGGTTAATCAGACTCAGGTTTTTATTCACCCCAATGGAACTTTGGTTTAGTCCCATCGTCCACAGGGTTAAAAATCCTTTGGCATCAGCAATATAACTTGCTGCCAGTTCTATCTCCGCCAGCGTAAGTCCGCAGATCAACGCAGCTTCTTCTAAGGTTCTTTCAAACACCCTTTTTCGATAATCCTCAAAACCACTTGTATGCAGGTTAATGAAATCGATGTCTATCTTCCCTTTTTCAATGAGCGCTCTTCCGATGGCATAGTTCAGCGTAACATCCGTGCCGGGATTGAGCTGAAGGTGGAGGTCTGCCAGTCCGCAGGAATCCGTTATCCTTGGATCGGCTATGATCAGTTTAACTTCAGGGTTTGCGGCTTTATGGGCTTCGATCCGACGCCAGAGAATGGGATGACACCATGCCGGATTGGCCCCGGTTACAAAAAAGCAATCGGCCAATTCAATGTCTTCATAACAAACAGGTACACTGTCTTCTCCCAAGGCCATTTTATAGGCGGTAACGGCGCTGCTCATGCACAAACGGGAATTGGTGTCTATATTGTTGCTGCCAATAAAGCCTTTGATCAGTTTATTAATGACATAATACTCTTCAGTAAGGCATTGACCGGAAGCATAAAAGGCCACGGAATCAGGCCCGTATTTATCAATAAAAGTCTTAAATACAGCTGCGGTACGCGTCAGCGCATCATCCCAGCTTACCCTTTGCATCGGCATACTTTTGCCATAGCGCATTTGCGGATAAAGTAAGCGGTCGCTTTTGTCATTTACAGTGTACTGAAGGTTGAGTCCTTTGCTGCAAAGCATGCCACGGTTTACCGGGTGATCGGTGTCGCCTTCTACCGCAATGTTGTCATTTTTATCCAGTGTTACTTTTACGCCACAGCCCACCCCGCAATAGCAACAGGTACTGGTAAATACTTTATTTGTGTGCGCTGGCATAGATTGAGGTTAGATTAAGCTTGTAACAGTTCAGGTTTGATCGTTTCTCTTTTTGCTGAGCCTTTGACCTGGAATTTTGTGATAAAGACCATCAGGCCGATGACGGCTACACCAATCCCGATGTAGTGAAAAGCGTCTGCATAGGTCAGGTGTTCTGATTTAAACAGGAAGCCAACCAGCATTGCGCCAATGTTTCCTCCGGCACCTACGATGCCACTTACTGTTCCAATGGACTCTTTATTGATAAATGGCACAATTCCATACGTCCCGCCATTGGCCATTTTAAGAAAAAGCGCAAAAAACAACATGGCGGCGATGGCCATGCCAAGGGTTTGTGATTGCGCAAAAAGGCTGATTCCAATCCCTTCAAGGATCAGCAGTGCACCCAGTAACAGTCCTTTCCCGCGTAGGCCATAAGATTTTCCTACTTTATCACTCACATAACCACCCAATGCCCGGGCAAAGATGTTCATGCCACCAAATATGCTGGCCATGGCGCCGGCCATGATCATGGAAGCCCCAAACTGATCTGTGAAAAAGGTAGCCGCTACATTGTCAACTGTAATCTCGATTCCGAAACAAGCGGCGTAGGCGAGGGCAAGTACCCAGGTCCGGTAATCTTTTAGCGCAGTGACAAAAGAACCTTTTTTTGCGGTTTTAACATTGCTTTGTTCCAGGTCTTTGAAGTTGCCGGCAGGGGTATCTTTGGTGTACTTATAATAGATAAAAGCCATGACCAGCAGGATCACACCCGGAACAACCATGGCTAGTCGCCAGGAGTCTGCCTGACTCACAAAGCCAAGACCAGCAAAGCCTGCAGCAATAAGTGGCATGATCAGGTTGGTCACTCCTCCACCCAGGTTACCCCAGCCTCCGGTTACCGCATTGGCAGTTCCCACCACATTGGGTGCAAACATCATTGAGGTATGGAACTGAGTGATGACAAATGAAGCGCCGATAATTCCGATGATGAACCTGAATAATAAAAAGCTTTCATAGCTGTTGCTCAATCCGATACACATGACCGGAATGGCGCCCACAGCGAGTAAAATGGTATAGGAAAGGCGCGGACCCAAAGTGTCACAAAGTTTTCCAATGATTAAACGGGCAATTATTGTTGCAGAGACAGAAGCAATGATGATGTTGCCAATCTGGTCTTTGCTTAAATGCAATTGTTCGCGGATCAGTGGCATTAACGGGGCAACACCAAACCAGCCAAAGAAACAGAAAAAGAAGGTTACCCATGTGATGTGAAAGGTTCGCATTTGAATGCCTTTGGCTGAAAAGATGTTGAGTTTACTTAGTGGCTTAAAGTCAGCAGTCATGGTTTGTTTAGGTTTAGGTTCTAAAATGTGGTGATTTACGGCTCTGTTTTTTATTTATTTTGGTTAAATGGATAGAAGGTGATAAAATCGTTTTTGTTGAGTTGTGTTGAATCTGCTGGTTGCATGGCAAGGCCATCGGCATAAATAGCAGCAGTTACATCTCCGGATCCATTGAAAGGAATTCCGTTTAATCCGCCGGAATGGTCAGCTTTGGCGGGAAAAAACTCGGTTAGTGTGTGTTTTTTCGTTCTGCTTTCCAGGATTGGAAGCAATTGGCTGGGTCTGGCCTCATAGCCAAAGCAGCGATATAGATAATGTTCTACAAAAATGGTAAATGTGCTGAGGCAGGAAAGCGGGTTTCCCGGCAGGGCAAAAACCAGGGCTCCGGATGTTGCTTTTCCCAACAGGATTGGTTTTCCCGGGCGGATACTCACTTTATGAAACAGGGTTTTTACATCTAGCTCTTTCAATACGGCAGGCACATGGTCCGCATCCCCGGCAGAAACGGCTCCGTTAATGATCACCAGCTGGGCTTCCAGTGCAGTGCTTAACAGGGTTCTTAACTTTTCTTTATCATCGCTGACATGCGCACATAGCACAGGGCGGATTTTCCATTGGTTGAGCAATGATCTTAAAAGGTATTGATTGCTGTTGCGAATCTGGAAAGGACCGATGCCGGCCGCGGGACTCACTATTTCATCGCCGGTGGTAATCAGGGCTACTTTTGGCAGTTTGTAAACCTGCAATGTTACTTTGCCTACAGTTGCCAGTAAAGCAATGACTTGTGGGCTACACTTTACAGGAGCGGTCAGGAGTAAGGTGCCCCTGTTGCTGTCTTCTCCCTGCCGGGCAATGTTCTGATAATTTTTCAGGCCGTCGGAATATAAAATTACCTGCGCTTCAGATTCGGCTGCATCCTCTCGTCTGATAATGATGTTTGCTGCTTCAGGTGTAGCGGCACCTGTCATGATTTTATAACAGCTGCCTGAAGTCAGTGGAGATTTCGCTGGCTGACCGGTAAATATGGTTTCCGTGATCTGATATTTTCTGATGCCTTTTTCCCAATCGCTTTGCATGATGGCATAACCATCCATTGCAGCCCTGTTAAACGGAGGGTAATCGCGGTCTGCATAGATGTTTTCTGCGAGTATCCGCCCATCTGCTTCTTCCAGATGGATGTTTTCTTTTTCAAAAGAACTGGAGATTGCTGAGAGGATGGAGATTGCTTCTTCAAAACTTGTCAGGCTCAATGTCCACCTCCCTTCATCATTTTTCGGGCATGGAAGATTCCCGGTAATACTGCTTCCAGGGACTCTCTTGCGCCACTGCTGCTTCCTGGCAGGGTGAGGATCAGGGTTTGCGAAATGGAGCCCGCTACGGCCCGGCTCATCATGGCCATGGGGGTTCGCATTTGTCCGAAATTGCGCATGGCTTCTGTAATTCCATCTGCATCCCGTTCCAGGATTTCGGCAACTGCGCTTACGGTATTGTCGCGCGGACCAAGTCCTGTGCCTCCGGTTGTAAATATAAAATGTACATCTTCGGCCACCCATTTTAGCAATTGTTGCTGGATCAGCTCTTTGTCGTCCGGCAGGATTTCGTAGGCTTTTACATTTGCATTCACCTGCTCCAGCATTTGCCGGATCATTATTCCGCTTTTATCTTCCCTTTTTCCGGCAGCTGTTGAGTCTGAACACACCAAAATCGCACAGATTGGAGGAGTGGAGAAGTACTTTTTCCGGTCAGTTTTACCACCTGTTTTCTGCAGTAGTTTAATGCCTCCAATCTCCAGTGTGGTGTCCACAGGTTTAAGCATGTCGTAGATTTCCAGTGCTGCAACAGATACTGCGGTCAGCATTTCCATTTCAATCCCTGTTCTCCCTATAGATTTAGCCTCCCCATTTATGGTGATTCCCGGTCTTGGACTTTCATTGATTTCAAAGCTGATGTCCATGCTGTCTATGGTTACAGGATGACAGTGCGGAAGCAGCTGAGGGGTAAGTTTTGCTCCTAAAAACCCGGCGGCTCTGGCTACATCGAAAAGATTGCCTTTAGGGAGTTGGTTGTTTTTAATGAGCATCAGGGTTTCCGCGGTGCAGTAAATCACCGCTACCGCTTTTGCTGTTCTCAATGTGATCTGTTTACCGGTGATGTCGCGCATAGCTTAGGTGTTTTTTATCTCGCAATTGAGTGTGCTGATTCCATTTTTTAGGCTAAAGGCATTTTCATAGCCTTTGGCTCTTAGTTTTTTTGCTGCCTGTAAGCTTCTTATCCCCGTTTGGCAATAGAAATAGAAATGTTGGCTTGCATCGTATCCTTTTAAGTCAAATTGTTCGAGTTCGGGTAATGGAATGTGTTTGCCACCGATATGTTGCACTTTTCTTTCTTCCATTGTTCTGACGTCGATGAGCGCTATGCCTGTTCTCTGTGTACTTTCTCTAAAGGCAGCTGCCGTTAGTTCAATGGCTTTGGGGACATGCTTAAATCTGGAATAACTTTTAGTTTTTGATTGCTGATCTGCTGAATAAGTAACTCGTGTCGTTGTCGTGTCTAAAGCTTCAAAACGGAGGAGTTTTCCGCTGAGCACTTCTTCCTGATTTAGCGCGATTTTAATGACTTCATTGGCCATCATGGTTCCAATAATATTGGTGGTGATCATGTAGGCGCCACTTTCTGCGCAGGAGGGAAGCGCTTCTTCCTGATCCGGTTCCCGAAAAAGGCAGCGAAGCGTAGGAGAGTTCTGATAGTTGAATACGGTTAAATGTCCTTCTGTTTGAAATATGGCGCCATAAACCAGGGGTTTGTTTTTGACTACACAGGCATCGTTAATCAGGTATCTGGCCTGAAAATTATCTGTGGCATCGACCACAATGTCGTAGGCTTTTACCAGCGACAGGATGTTTTCTTCGTTGATGAAAAAACGGTGCTCATGATAGCGCAGGTAAGGATTTCTGGATTTGAGCGAAGCAATGGCTACCGCCGTTTTATACCTGCCGGTGTCCGGATAACTAAAAAGCGTTTGCCTTGAAATGTTCGAACTACTGATCAAATCTCCATCTGCCAGGCCGATATTGCCTATTCCTGAAGCGGAGAGGGCAGTAAGACAGGGGCAACCCAAACCTCCGGCACCAATCACAAGAACTTTCGCATGTGCTAGTTTTTGCTGTCCCTTCATGGCGATGAAATCTAGTTTTAAGTGACTTTTGTAGTAGTTTTTATCCATGCTCAGGCAAATCCAATGTAGACCATTCCGTCCTCCACTTTTACAGGATAGGTTTGTATGGCGCACTCGTCGCCGCTAAGGCATTCTCCTGTTGACAGAGAGAATGTTTTTTTATGAAAAGGGCAGGCGATTTTAGGATCTTCACCTGCTGAACCGATCATGCCACGGCTGAGGGCCATTTGTTGGCGGTGCGGGCAAAGATTTTGTGTCGCATACCACTCATTGCGGCGTGTAAAATAGAACAATGCGATCTGCTCGTCACCGCATTTTACACATACTCCGCCATTTTCTACCGCGTCTTCTACACGGCAGGCTGCAAACCAGTTTGTTGTTATTTCTATCATGATTTCTATTTTTGGATTAAGCCAATGTCCAGTCTGCTGCTTTTTTCTGGCCCCGCATTTCATCAAATCTTACACTTGGATCTTTTTCTTCAGGAGCGTTCACGAAATGGTTAAAGCGTTTTCTGATCTCCGGATCTTCAATTGCTGTTTTCCATTCACACTGATAGCTGTCTACCAGAGCCTGCATTTCCAGTTCCCACTGCGCCGCCATACCGAGGCTGTCATTTACGACTACATTTCGCAGGTATTCCATGCCACCCTCCATTTTGTTCAGCCATGGGGCGGTCCGTGTTAAAGGATCGGCAGTGCGGATATAGAACATCAAAAAGCGATCTATATATTTAATACAAGTATCACTGTCTACGTCTGTAGCTAATAACAAGGCGTGTTGAGGTTTGCTTCCTCCGTTGCCGCATACGTAGAGGTTCCAGCCCTTTTCGGTGGCAATGATTCCAAAATCTTTACTTTGTGCTTCAGCGCATTCCCGGATACAACCACTGACGGCTGATTTCAATTTGTGAGGAGCACGTAAACCTCTGTAGCGTTCTTCTATCCGGATTGCATAGCTTACGCTATCGTGTAAGCCAAATCTGCACCAGGTACTGCCTACACAACTTTTTACGGTTCGCAAAGCTTTGCCGTAGGCATGTCCGCTTTCAAAACCAGCGTCAATCAGTTCTTTCCAGATCAAGGGAAGGTCGCTCAGGTGTGCGCCAAACATATCTATGCGTTGTCCGCCTGTGATTTTGGTGTAGAGGCCATACTTTTCTGCCACCTGACCTATAATGGTTAGCTTTTCGGGTGTAATCTCTCCTCCGGGGATACGTGGTACAACAGAGTAGGTTCCGCCTTTCTGAATATTTGCCAAAAAACGGTCGTTGCTGTCCTGGGCAGTATCATTGCCTTTTTTGAGAATCATGTCGTTCCATAAACTCGCTAAAAGCGATGATACCAATGGCTTGCATACTTCACAGCCATCACCCTTGCCCAGATTGTCCAGCACCTGCTCGTAACCTTTTAGGTTATGTATTTTTATAAGATCATAGAGTTCCTGCCTGCTTAAATGAAAATGCTCGCAGATGACGTTTCTAACGTATTTGCCATTTTGCTTCATGGTATGGAGCATCAGGTCTTTTACCATCGGGATACAGCCTCCGCAACCTGTTCCTGCTTTGGTGCAACTCTTAATGGCATCAATTGATTCGCAGTGTTGTTCGGTTACTGCGTTGCAAATCGAACCTTTACTGATGCCTTCACAACTGCAGATCAGGGCCTCGTCGGGAAGTCCGGCCAGTCCGGCATTTTCTGTTGCTGCACTGCCGCCTCTTGAGCCCAGGATCAGATCCTCAGGATTTGGCGGAAGCAATATTTTATTGTTTACGGTTTGCAGGAGCATATTGTATGCTTCGGCTTCTCCTATTAATATGCCACCAAGCAGGTGTTTTCCGTCATTGCTAATGTTAATGCGTTTGTAAATGCCTTTGTGGCTGTCTTCAAAAAGTATGGTTCTGGCATCTGGTTCTGTGGTAAAAGGATCTCCAAAGCTGGCTACATCCACTCCGATCAGTTTCAGCTTAGTGCTCATGTCAAAGCCTTTAAAAGTTTTAGTGTCATTGCAAAGTTTTGCAGCTGCAACTTCGGCCATCTCATAACCAGGGGCAATTAATCCATAAATGTTATGGTCAAACAGCGCGCATTCGCCTATGGCAAAAACTGATGGGTCGCTGGTTTGCATATACTCATTTACGATGATGCCACCTCTTGTGCCAACTTCAATGCCTGATAACCTGGCCAGTTCATCTCTGGGTCTGATTCCGGCAGAGATCACGAGCATATCAGTTTTTAATTCGCTGCCATCATTAAATTTTAAAGCGCTAATGCGGTCAGCACCTTCAATACTGCTTGTTCCTTTGTTGGTATAGATATTCAGACCTAATGCACTTAGTTTGTTTTGCAGCATCCCACTGCCGGCAGCGTCGATTTGTCTTGGCATTAGCCGGGGAGCAAACTCGATCACGTTGGTCTCGCTCAGGTTTAAATCGATCAGGGCCTTTGCTGCTTCGAGTCCTAATAAGCCACCGCCAAGAACGGCGCCTGTTTTAGCATTGAGCGCATAATTTTTTATCAGATCCAGATCTTCAATGGTACGGTATACAAAAACACCTTCCTTGTCAATTCCCGGGATGTCGGGTACAAAGGGGGCAGAGCCTGTGGCAATGATCAGGTAGTCGTATTCCAGGGTAAGCCCTTTAGAGGAATGAATAGTTTTGCCGGTTCTGTCGATTTCTTTTACGGGATCATTCAGGTACAGCGTGATTTCTTTTTCCGAATACCAGTCTTCTTTACATAAAGAAAGGTCGTCTGCAGATTTTCCATTGAAGTACTCACTTAAATGAACCCTATCATAGGCTCTTCTTGGTTCTTCTCCAAAAATTATAATGCTAAAATCACTGGATTTGCTTGTTATTTTCTCACAAAACTTGTATCCCACCATTCCATTTCCAATTACAACGATTTTTTTCTGTTTCATGCCTGTTGTTTTTGTGTTATTTGTGTATTAATTAGTTTGTTTGATTGTTTTTGCTCTTATTTTGTGATTTTTATTTGGGTTATTGTTTTTTAGTGATGTTTTTGTCTTTGTTTGTTGTGTTATTTGTTTTATTATTTTGTTTTGTATGATTTTTGTTGTGTAAATATATGATTTTATGAATATAAAAGTGTGATTATATGATTTTTGTCATTAAATAATATATTTTTGATCAATATTGTTGGTGTATTTTTATTTAACTGCCTAAATTTTTGGTTTAATTATGAAAAAAGAGTGTGATTTTGGACTTTTTGTAATGGGTGGTGGTCCTGGGGATCCGGAATTGATCACTTTAAAGGGATATCGGGTATTAAAAAGAGCAGAAGTGATACTTTATGATAATTTAATCAATAAAGAGCTGCTTGATATCGCGCCGAAGGACTGTAAATTGGTTTATGTGGGTAAACAACCTTATGGAAACTATACTCCGCAGGAGGTTATTCATGAATTGATTAAAGAATATACAGAAACTCACCGGGTGGTCATCCGTTTAAAGGGAGGGGATCCCTTTATTTTTGGAAGGGGCTTTGAAGAAGTGCTCTTTGCTGAAAAACATGGTATTCCTGTACATTATATACCCGGCATTAGCAGTATGCAGGCCAGTGGGTTAAGTGGTATTCCTTTGACACATCGTGGGGTCAGTGAAAGTATGTGGATCATTACCGGTACCAAGAAGGATGGCAGTTTGTCTAATGATTTACGTTGTGCGATGAATAGCGCTGCGACTGTTGTGATTTATATGGGAATGAAGAAGCTTGCCGAAATCGCAGGTGTTTACAAAGATGCCGGGTTGGGTGGGACGCCTGCGGCAATCATACAGCATGCCTCGTTGCCGCAACAAAAAAAGGTGGTGTGCAGGGCTGAGGATTTGCCGGCTGCTGCTGCGGGGGCGGGGTTGACTTATCCGGCAATTGTTATTGTCGGTGATGTGGTTGGAATTAAAGGTGCAGCATAAATTTTACCTGTTATTATTCATTTTAACTTTTAATATCCTTATGAAAACGTATAAAATTCAAGTGTTTTTTTTTATTTTATTAAATGTCTCGCTTTTATGTCAGGCGCAAAATAAGGTAAATACAGCTGTTGTGAAAATAACAGGGGAGGTTTCTGGAGCTTTAACTATAGATGAATCGATGTTGCAGGAGTTTAGGCAGGTCCAGGTTGTTCGAAAAGATAAAGAAGGGAATAGTCATCAGTATTCAGGAGTATTGCTATTTGATCTGTTAGAAAAAGCAGCAGTAAAATCAGGCGCCGGCTTAAAAAGTAAAAATCTAAACAAGTATGTTCTAGTGGAGGCGGGTGATGGTTATCAGGTGGTTTTTGCCCTTTCGGAGCTGGATGAGAACTACTCAGGTAACCGGATTATTCTTGCTGATAAAATAGATGGAAAGGCTTTCTTTGTTGAGGAAGGACCTTTTCGAATCATTGTTCAAAACGATAAAAAGCCTGCCAGGTGTGTCAGGCAGGTGACTGCAATAAAAGTTAGGGTTGCTGATTAAACAGCAATCCTAACTTTATTTATTCCTACCAGAAAATGCTGTAAAGTGCGATCAGCACCCCGGCAATGATTAAAGCGCCTGCAGCAAAACCAGCATTGGTTTTAAACATGCTACGGTCAACTTCCAGTCCTTTAGGATTTACCCCATTTCTGTTTTCAAATAAACTGATGATGACCATACTGATCACGCAGATGATAAATACAAAGCCCATTCTGTCGAGGAAAGGGATCTCATACAGCATACTGCCGTCTTTTTGTTCTGCCAGTTTCGCAAATCCAAAATTGCTTAACCATTCCAGGTTGCAGAAATTAGGAAGCGCCTTAAACCCTACAGAAAGTAAAAATCCTCCGATGGTTGCGAAAAGTGCTGCATTGGAAGTGGTTCTTTTCCAGAAAAATCCCAGGATAAACATCGCAAAGATACCCGGCGATACAAATCCTGTGTACTCCTGAATAAATTGAAAACCTCCCTTTTTGTCAATTCCAAGTTGAGGGGCGATGATAATGGCTAGCAACATCGCTACAATCACTGTAATCCTGCCTACTACGACCTGTCTGTGTTCGTTCGCTCCTTTATTGATGACCTTATTGTAGATGTCCAGGGTGAAAATAGTAGCAATACTATTTGCTTTGCCGGCCAGTGACGCCACGATAGCTGCAGTTAGCGCGGCAAAAGAAAGGCCTTTTAATCCTGAAGGAAGCAAGTTTAATAACACCGGATAGGCAGAGTCTGCATTTAAAGATCCATCTTTTACCATGGCAGTTTTAAAATCTCCATAACCCTCTTTGTACAATACATAAGCGGCAATTCCGGGAAGGACCACAATTACCGGCATCAGCAATTTCAGTCCGGCGGCAAAAAGTAATCCCGATCTGGCGGTCTTTAAATCCGCGCCTAAGGCCCTTTGTGTGATGTATTGGTTGCAGCCCCAATAATTCAGGTTTACGATCCACATCCCTCCAATGAGTACCGTTAAGCCGGGAAGGTCCATGTAATGCGGGTTTTCCTGACGGAAGATCATATGGAAATGATCTGATGCTTTTTCTTTAACCATCGCCAATCCGTTCAATACTCCTGAGCCGCCAAAATGAGTAGCCACCAGTTCTAAAGCAAGATAGGTTGTTGCCAGTCCTCCTAAGATGAGAAAGAAAACCTGAATGACATCTGTATAACCGATCACTTTCATTCCGCCAAGGGTGATGATGATCGCGAATACGGCGAGAACATACATGCAGGCGGTGGTATTGATTCCGGAAATGCTGTTGATGGCCAATGCCCCAAGATATAGGATCGAGGTGAGGTTAACCACCACATACAGCAATAGCCAGAAAACAGCCATGATCATGGCTACGGTATTATTGTACCGTTGCCCGAGGAACTGGGGCATGGTGTAAATTTTGTTTTTCAGGTACACCGGAATGAAGAATATTGCTACAATGATCAGGGTAGCGGCAGCCATCCATTCGTAGGTAGCAATAGCAAGGCCCATAGTGAAGCCGGAGCCACTCATGCCGATAAATTGCTCAGCTGAAATGTTTGAGGCGATCAGAGAGGCTCCAATGGCCCACCAGGTTAATGAGTCTTTTGCGAGAAAGAAGTCTTTGGAATTCTCTTTATGGGCCTTTTTCTTATGGTAAACGGCAAATCCATAGACCGCAACAATGAGGAGGTAGACGAGGAAAACGATATAATCGTATGTGCTTAATGAGTTCATGTGGATTATGTTATGTAGTTTTAAATGAATCTGTTAATGATGTTTTCAAGAAGTTCCTGCTGACCGCTGATGCTTTCCGGTTCTCCTTTTTCAACGGCATAATTGCGTAAAGCTTCCAGGTCCATTTGGCCATTTTCAAAATCCAGGCCGGCACCCTGGTCAAATGAGGCATAACGTTTGGTTCTGATTTTTTTATAGTCAGATTGTTGCAGGATTTGGTCTGCAGTAATCAAGGCTCTTGCAAAAGTGTCCATTCCGCCAATATGTGCATAGAACAAATCCGCAGGTTCGGTAGAGTTTCTTCTGATTTTGGCGTCAAAGTTGATTCCGCCACCCTGAAGACCATTGGCTTCCAGCACAATCAGCATGGCTTCTGTCAGCTCATTGATGTTGTTTGGAAACTGATCGGTATCCCAGCCATTTTGGTAATCGCCTCTGTTTGCGTCCATAGAACCCAAGAGGCCTGCATCAGCAGCGACTTGTAATTCGTGCTGGAAGGTATGACCGGCAAGTGTGGCATGGTTTACCTCAATGTTCAGTTTGAAGTCTTCCAGCAGACCATATTGACGAAGGAAATTGCTCACCGTTGCCGAATCGTAATCGTACTGGTGCTTAGAGGGTTCGCATGGTTTGGGTTCGATAAAGAAGGTGCCTTTAAAACCTTGTTTACGGGCATAATCTTTTGCGGTATGCAAGAACTTCGCCAGGTGCTCCTGTTCCCGTTTCATATTGGTATTCAGCAGGCTCATGTAGCCTTCACGGCCACCCCAGAATACGTAATTTTCCCCACCGAGTGCAATTGTCGCATCTAAAGCTGATTTCACCTGTGCAGCGCCATGGGCTAAAACGTGGAAATCGGGATTTGTCGCCGCGCCATTCATGTACCGGCGGTGAGAGAATAAATTTGCGGTTCCCCAAAGTAGTTTTACGCCACTTGCAGCTTGTTTTTGCTGTGCATAATCGACGATTGCCTGTAGCCGTCTTTCATTTTCCTTAATGTCGTTGGTATAATCTACCAGATCCACATCATGGAAGCAGTAATAGGGGAGGTTCATTTTGGTGATGAATTCAAAGGCGGCATCCATCTTATCTTTTGCCCTTGCTACTGCATCGGATTTTTCATTCCATGGATGAATAATGGTGGCTTCACCGAAAGGGTCTCCACCGGTCGCAACAAAGGAATGCCAGTAGGCGCAGGCGAAGCGTAAGTGCTCCTTCATTGTCTTTCCTGCAATCATTCTGTTTTCGTCATACCAGCGAAATGCCAGTGGGTTATCTGAAGCTAATCCTTCAAATTTTATGGGTCCGATTCCTTTGAAAAATTCCTTTTCTCCTGTCGTTACTGTAGTCATTTTGGTTCTTTTATTTGGTGGTTTTATATCTGGTTTAATTTGGTATTTAAGGGAGGTGCAATCGGCGGATTGGCTTCTGTTTTACTATTATCTACGGTTTCTTTAAAGTTAAATGTAATTATAAACGATTGATAGTCAGATTTAAGTGTTTGTTATATGGTTTTTGACTCTAAGTTTGAAAGCCAGTCCTGATAAACAGGTTCATAACTGAAAGTTAAGCGGGGTTCTGTATATTGAATAGGCTTAATCAGGCTAAAAGCTTCGGCTGGCCGGGCATAGATTTTGGCACCTATGCCAGCGCCTAGTGCGGCGCCCACACTGCCGTCATTTTCGTACAACTCTACAGGTACACCTGTGCTGTTAACGAAGGCTTCCAAAAAGAGTTCACTTTGGAAAAGGTTCGCTTTTCCGCAGCGGATGACATTCGGATGCAGGCCATTGCTGCGCATGATGTCCAGGCCATAACGGAACGAAAAAGCGATTCCTTCCTGTGCAGCCCTGAAGATATGTGCATTGCCATGCAGGTTAAAATCGATGTTTTGAAAATGGCCACCAATTAACCGGTTATTGAGCATGCGTTCCGCGCCATTTCCAAATGGTAAAACCTGTAAGCCTTCCGCGCCAACAGCTACCTTTTTCGCTGTTTCATTCATCTCTGCATAGGAGATGCCTGATGCCAGCAAGTTTTTAGTCCAGCGGTTCATGCTTCCTGTGCCATTGATGCAGAGTAAGATACCTAGTCTTTTCTGTTCTGGTGTATAATTGACATGGGCAAATGTATTGACCCTGGATTGCGGATCATAGGCAAGCTGATCACTCAGGCCATAAATTACTCCCGATGTACCTGCCGTTGCAGCTATTTCTCCCGGCTCCAGGACATTCAGGGAAAGTGCGTTATTTGGTTGATCTCCTGCTTTATAGGTAACAGGGATTCCTGGTTTTAGACCTAGAAGCTGTGCGACGTTTAAGCTTAGCCTTCCATGCTCTGAAAAAACAGGTTTGATTTCCGGGATCAATTCCGGATCAAAACCATAATGATTCATTAATGCGGCGGATAAGGTGTCAGTTTTAAAATCCCAGAACACGCCTTCCGATAAGGCAGAGATACTGGTCGTGATGCTGGAGCAGAGCTTCATCGCGATAAAATCGCCGGGAAGCATCACTTTATCGATTTTTGCGTAGACCTCAGGCTCATTTTGCTTTACCCAGGCCAGTTTTGAAGCGGTAAAGTTGCCCGGAGAATTGAGCAGATGACTTAGGCAGTATTCATGACCCAATTCATCAAAAGCAACATTTCCAAGTGTCACCGCCCTGCTGTCACACCAAATGATGCTATCCCGCAGGAGCTGTTGTTCCTTATCTACGAGTACTAAGCCGTGCATTTGGTAGGCAATACCGAGTGCTGAAATGTCCAGCGGATTAAAAATGCCTTTCTTTTTGCAGATTCCGAAAGCCTGCTGCGTATGTTCCCACCACATTTCCGGACTTTGTTCCGCCCATCCCGGTTGCAGCGCCTGAATTGTGCTCTCTTCTTCAGGATATTGTGCAGTAATAATGGCTTTTTGTGAAGTTGAGTCTACAATGGCCACCTTAACAGAAGAAGTGCCGATGTCTATTCCTAGTAATAACATATCGTATTGTGGCTATGGCTTTTAATGGATGAAGATTTGGTTATCAGAAAACGAATTTAGGAGAATGTTTGATAAATGCAATCGATTGCCTAAAATATTTTTGTATTTTTAGGCTGCCTATGAAGCGTCAGAAAAGAACAACGATATACGATATTGCCCAAAAGCTCAGTTTAGCAGCCTCGTCGGTTTCAAGAGCATTGAGCGATAGCAATAAGATTAATGCAGAAACCAAAGCGTTGGTATTGAAAACAGCCGCAGAGATGAATTATCAGCAAAATGCGATGGCTTCCAACCTAAGGAAAGGGAATAATCCGACAATTGGCGTCGTTGTGCCCCGGATCAATCAGTATTTCTTTTCCAATGTGATCGCCGGATTAGAGGAGGTAACCTTTAAACAGGGATACAACCTGGTCATTTGCCAGTCTAACGAGCTCCATGCCCGTGAAGTAGAAGGGGTAAATGCTTTGGTGAACCAGAATGTCAGTTGCATTGTCATTTCCATTGCCGCTGAAAAGGGGAGTTTTGATCACCTTCAGCAGGTATTGGACCGGAATATTCAGCTTATTCAGTTTGACCGTGTGGTAGAAGAATTAGAGACTTTTAAGGTGCTGAACAACAACAAACAGGGGGCTTATGAAGCGGTTGTACACCTGATCGAGCAGGGGTATCGCCGGATTGCTTTATTGGAAGGGCCTCAGGAGCTTCACATCTTCAGAGAACGTAAAGAAGGCTATATCGCGGCCCTGCAGGAGTATGGTTTTCCGATCCTTTCTGAGTTAATGTATGCCAATGCCTGGACAAAAGAACTGGGAGCGCAGGCCACGACCCAGTTACTGGACCTGCCAAATCCACCGGATGCAATTTTTGCTTCCACCTCCGACTTTGCCGCTTTAGGGGTGCTGGAAGTCGCAAATAATAAAGGAATCCCGACCCCGGAAGCATTGGGTATCTGCGGTTATTCTAATGAACCCTTTACTGAAATTACCAGCCCGTCTATCACCACCATAGATCAGTTTAGTGTAGAAATGGGCAGGAAAATAGGCAACCTGCACTTTCGGGAAATGGAGAACTTCAGTCCGGAAGGCAAAACAAAGACGCTAAATGTAAGGCCAAAACTCATCGTAAGGAACTCGACCCTGCGGAAATTGCAATAGAAACATACCAAATATAAATTTTAATGGGACAGCGAGGGTTACTGATGATACTGATCTTATTGTTCATTTCCATGAAAGGCGCAGCACAGCCCGGACCGGTTCAGTTTTCCCGTATGGATTTGTCCAATGGCTTGTCACACAATCAGGTAAATGCCATACTGAAAGACGGTAAA
Source organism: Pedobacter steynii (assembly GCF_900103665.1). Lineage (GTDB taxonomy): Bacteria > Bacteroidota > Bacteroidia > Sphingobacteriales > Sphingobacteriaceae > Pedobacter > Pedobacter steynii. Next base: position 533,923 of record NZ_FNGY01000004.1, on the reverse strand, counting down.
GGCTTTATGTGGTTTGGAACACTTAACGGACTCAACCGTTACGATGGACAGGTCATGAAGGTTTTTAAGCATAATCCCAGAGATACCACATCCATTATCGACAACTTTATCACCAATATCTATGAGCTTCCGGGTAATAAATTGTATCTGCAAACGAGGAGTGGGCCGAATATCTATGATCCCGAAACGGAGCGTTTTATCAGGAACGTCGGTGCCTGGTTTAAGTCGCTGAATATCCCCACAAAAAATGTTTCGGATGTGTTCAAAGACGAAGATGGTAATTTTTGGTTCAATGCAAAAGAACAGGGTGTATTTAAGTATGAGGTCTCTGCTGCAAAGACCCGATTAGTTAAGGATTCGTTCGTTACTGCGATTCAACAGGACAGGAAGGGGAGCATCTGGCTGGTTCATCGTGATAAGACCATTACGCAGCTGGATAGAAAAACAGTTAAAGTAAAACAGCGCATTCTGGTGTTTAAGAAAGTGGATCCGGCAGATTTTCAGGAATTTAAACTGTTTGTAGATCAGGATGCTGACTTGTGGGTATACACGTTGAACAATCAGAGGGGAATCGATTATTATAGTCCTGCCAGTGGCCGGCAGCATTTTATAGATAAGGGGCAGCAGGCATTGAACAGTAACCTGATCAATGGAATGATAGCGGACGGGCATGGTCAGATCTGGATCGCTACAGATCATGGCGGGGTCAATCTGCTGGATAAAAAGAACTTTAAAATGAAGTATCTTCTTCATAAAGATGACGATCCCAAAAGCATCGGGCAAAATAGCATTCTGAGTATTTATAAAGATAATTCCGGGATTATATGGGTGGGGACTTTCAAAAAAGGACTTAGCTTTTACCACGAGAAAATCCTTAAATTTCCTCTTTTCAAGCATCAGGGGAGTAGCCCAAATGGCCTTAGCTACGACGATGTGAACCGTTTTGCAGAAGATGAACATGGAAATCTATGGATTGGTACCAATGGGGGCGGATTGTTTTATTTTAACCGTAAAACCGGTCAGTTTAAACGATATCAACACCAGGCGAATAATTCCAACAGTCTTAGTAATGATATCATCGTGAGTCTTTATGTGGATCGGACTAAGCGATTGTGGATTGGAACTTACTTTGGTGGTCTGGATAGTTTTGACGGAAAGGTTTTTACGCATTATAAACACCAGTCTGCAAATCCGAAAACTCTTGCAGATGATCGGGTGTGGGACATTTTGGAAGATCGAAAAGGAAATTTATGGGTGGCTACCTTGAGTGGTGGCCTGGACCGTCTGGACAGGAGTACGGGCATCTTTCATCATAAGCGTGCCGGAGAGAAAAATAGTGTGCGTTCCAACTTTCTTTCCAGCCTGATCGAAGATAGGAAAGGAAACCTCTGGATCGGAAGTTCTGATGGCGTAGATCAATTGAAAACGGATGGAAATTTTGTTCATTATGAATATGAGGAAGGTAATGCCAGTAGCTTAATTAATAATGTAGTATATGATTTGATGGAGGACAGTTATGGTTTCATCTGGATCGCGACAAGGGATGGTTTGAGCAGATTGAATCCAGCTACAAAACAGTTCCGGAACTTCGATGTCAAAGATGGACTTGCAGAAAAAGCAACTTTAAAAATTGTAGAAGATCATCAAAGAAACCTATGGGTAAGTACGGCAAACGGACTGTTTAATGTCATCGTTAAGCGACAGCTTCATCATGATTTTTCTTATACGTTTCATAAATATGATGAACATGATGGACTTCAGGGAGCTGCGTTTAATGCAAATGCCGGATATAAAACGCGGGCAGGAGATTTAGTGTTTGGTGGGGCAAATGGCTTCAACCTCTTTCAGCCTGCTCACATTAAAACTGATCACAGCAAGCCAGGGATTACCTTTACTGACTTACAGATTGACAACAAAAGTGTGGGTATAGGGGAGGATTTTGGCGGTCGCATTATTCTGGATAAATCGATTACTATTACTACAGCCATTGAGCTGAGGTATAGTCAGAATGGCTTTGCGCTTGAATTTGCTGCGCTCAATTATTTCAATCCTCAGAAAATTCGTTACCGGTATAAATTGGAGGGCTTTGATCCGGACTGGCAGGAAACCCAGCCCAATAGTCGCCGGGCAACCTATACGAATATTGACCCGGGCACTTACGTTTTTAAAGTGATGTCTACCGATGCCACGGGAAATTGGGTGAATAATGAGGCTACGCTTCAGCTTATTATTCTTCCACCATTCTGGAGAACATGGCTGGCTTATGTTGGATACGTATTGCTGATAGGGGGGGCTTTGCTGTATATCAGGCACCGTGGAATTGAACGTTTAAAGAAGGAATTTCTGCTCAGACAGGAGCGTCAGCAGGCACATCGGATGCATGAACTGGATTTAATGAAGATTAAGTTTTTGACTAATGTAAGCCATGAGTTCAGGACTCCGTTGTCATTGATTATTACGCCTTTGGAAAAATTGATAGGACAGAATGTCATACCGAAAAAACAGGAAATACAACTGATACACCGCAATGCAAAGCGGCTGTTGAACCTTGTTAATCAGTTGCTCGACTTTCGGAAAATGGAGGTACAGGAACTCAGTATTCAGCTTAAAGCCGGCAATGTGATTTTCTTTATTCAGGAGCTTTGCCTCGCTTTTAATGACATTGCTGAACAGAAGCGGATCGCTTTTGCCTTTCATACTACGGCAAGGCAATTAATCGTAGCCTTTGATCATGATAAAGTGGAGCGGATCGTCTTCAATTTGTTGTCCAATGCTTTTAAGTTTACACCTGAAGGTGGAAAGGTAACGGTAGCGCTGATGGTTACCCCGCAGGAGCAGGAAAAAAGCAGCTTAATTCTTAAGGTAACAGATACCGGAATTGGTATGGAGCCGGATAAAAAGGAACGGATATTTGAGCGTTTTTTTCAGAATGATATGCCTGATTCTATAGTTAACCAGGGCAGTGGAATTGGCCTGTCCATTACTAAAGAGTTTGTAAAGTTACATGGGGGTACTATACATGTAAATAGTGTTTTAAATGAAGGTTCTGTGTTCGAGGTTTCCTTGCCTTTAGCAGCCCTTCCCGAGTCCGAAGCTGCACTTGAAACCAGTCCGGATCAGGAACTATCTGCTCCGGAAAATGAACATCCGGACCCCGTTGCGAACCTGCCGGTATTACCAGAGGAGCTGGGGGAAGCGCAAGGTTGGGTCAGGGACCCGGAATTCGTTTGGAAAAGTAAAAAGCAGATCATTGTGCTGGTAGAGGATAATGAGGATTTCCGGTTTTACCTGAAAGACAACCTCAGCACCTATTACCAGGTGCTGGAAGCATCGAACGGTAAAGAAGGATGGCAGAAAATCCTGTCTGTTCATCCTGATCTGGTGGTTAGTGATGTGACCATGCCAGTGATGAACGGAACGGAACTTTGTCAAAAAATCAGATCTGATAAACGCACCGCTCAGCTACCTGTAATCTTGCTCACTGCTTTAAGTAATGAGGATCATCAATTGATTGGTTTAGAGACAGGCGCCAATGATTACATCACCAAACCATTTAACTTTGAGATCTTGTTGTCCCGCATTAAAAATATCCTTCAGCAGCAAGCGCTGGCTAAAAAGACCTTTCTTAAACAAGTCGAGTTTAAGCCTGCTGAAACGGGAATAGAATCTATGGATGATAAATTCATGAGGCAGCTGGCCACACAACTGGAAAAGAACTTGTCCAATGCGGCTTATTCCGTTGATCAGCTTAGCTCAGAACTGAACATGAGCAGGGTAGGTCTGTATAAAAAGATCCTGCCCTTAACCGGGAAATCTCCGATCGCCTATATCCGTTTTTACCGGCTCCAAAAGTCAAAAGCCCTTTTGCTGAAATCTCAACTCAGCATCTCGGAAATTGCCTATGAATCAGGCTTCAGTAATCCCAAACATTTTAGCCGTTATTTCAGACAGGAATTCGGTGTCTTACCTTCAGTTTACGCGCAGCAGAAATCCGGAGAAAGTACGGCTTAGTCAGATAAAGGCCATTTTGTTAACATTTCAATACCTATTTGTTATCATTTGAGTCCCCTTGATTGATTTCGTTTCGTATACTTTTAATCTCAATTAACCAAGTATAAACCGTAAATCTTTCGAATGCATAAAATTAGGGTCACCGCCGTAATCTTTATTGGCACAGCCTTGCTACAGCTCAATGTTAAAGGGCAGGAAACTGCAAGTTATGTTAAGACCAGTGCTGGAATTGAAGTCCAGCTCCCAAATTCTTTAACCGGTATCAAAAAAATCCGGTTGGAGCCCGTATCAGATCAGGTCATCCATGTGACCGCTACCGAAAAGCCTGAATTTAGTCCGCAAAGGAGCCTGATGGCCTTAGACAGGGCGAATGGAAATGTCGCTTTTGCCACCGTTGCAGACGATCACCGGATCATTCTAAAAACGAATGCTTTAAGTGTTGAAATTTCCAGGAAGACCGGTCTGCTGACCTATCGCGATGCCGGTAATAAGTTATTACTGAAACAGCGTGCTGTTCCTGAAGCGGCATTGTTACCTCAGGTCTTTAGCGGATCCCCCTCTTACCGCGTTGCACAGGTGTTTGACGCTCAGGAAGAAGAAGCCTATTATGGCCTGGGGCAACACCAGCAGGGGATGATGAACTATAGAGGACGTAGGGTGGACCTCATCCAATACAATACGGAAATTGGCGTACCATTTGTCATTTCTAACAAAGGATACGGGATCCTGTGGGACAATAATTCCATTACACGCGCCGGTGATATCCGGGATTATCAGCCGCTTTCTGCTTTAAAGCTTTATTCTAAAGAAAACAAAGAGGGCTGGATTACAGCCGGCTATGCCAAAAGAACATCCCCTAAAAATATATTGTTTACCAATGCAGTGTCTGAGCTTTCCATAAACTGGCTCACAGATCAGCATAAGTTCCCTGACAGCATTAAAATGGAGGAAGCGGCAGTCAGTTACGAAGGTTACCTCGAAAGCGGCTTAGAAGGCCTATATCAGCTTCAGTTGAAATATGCCGGATATATTAAAGTCTGGTTTAATGAGGAGCTGGTGGCGGATTACTGGCGACAGGCCTGGAATCCAGGCTCCGCAACGCTCGACCTCAGGCTTCAAAAAAATAAAAAGGTCAGATTCAGGATGGAATGGATTCCCGATGGCGGAGAATCTTATCTCGGTTTAACTTGTTTGCCGCCAATTCCTGAAGCATTAAAAAATACCTTTGCTTTGCAATCTGAATCTGGTGCAGGCGTTGATTATTACTTTATCGGTGGTGAAAATGCAGATCAGGTCATTTCTGGTTATCGCAAGGTTACCGGAAAAGCGGTGCTCTTGCCAAAATGGGCAATGGGTTTCTGGCAAAGCCGGGAACGTTATAAAACGCAGGATGAACTCCTCTCAGCAGTAAAAGAATTCCGCGACCGGAAGATCCCGCTGGACAATATTGTGCTGGATTGGTCCTACTGGAAAGAACCGGAATGGGGCAGTCAGCAGTTTGATCCGGCAAGGTTTGCCAGTCCGAAGCAAATGATCAAAACCTTACATGATCAGCATGTGAAACTCATGATCTCGGTCTGGCCAAAATTTAACAAAGGTTTCGATATCTATCATGATTTTGATAAACAGGGATTCCTTTACCAGCGAAACATCGAAGATGGCCGTCGTGATTGGATTGGGAAAGGATATTCCAACACTTTTTATGATGCTTTTAATCCAAAAGCAAGAGCTGCATTCTGGGATTTGATGAACAAAAGGCTGTACAGCAAAGGGATTGATGCCTGGTGGATGGATGCCACAGAACCGGATATGCACTCTAACCTGCCGGTTGAGGTCAGGAAAGAACTGATGAATCCCACCTATGCAGGTTCTTCGACCACCTATTTTAATGCCTTTCCATTGGTCAATGCAAAAGGGGTATATGAGGGACAGCGGGAACAGAATAAAACCGACCGTGTATTTATCTTAACCCGTTCTGCTTTTGCTGGTTTGCAGCGTTATGCAGCTGCAGCCTGGAGTGGCGACATCGCCTCCAGATGGGAGGACATGAAAAGCCAGATCAGTGCCGGGGTTAATTTTTCACTTTCAGGAATGCCTTACTGGACGATGGATATTGGTGGGTTTTCTGTGGAAAAACGCTATGAAAACGCAAAAGGAGCTGATCTTGAAGAATGGAGGGAGCTGAATACCCGATGGTTTCAATTTGGCGCTTTTGTGCCATTATTTCGCGCACATGGGCAGTATCCCTTCCGCGAAATCTATAACATCGCTCCCGAAAGTCATCCTGCCTATAAAAGCATGCTTTACTACAACCAGCTGAGGTATCGGCTGATGCCCTATATCTATGCACTGGCAGGGAATAGTTTTCAGCAGGATTATACCATTATGCGTGGTTTGATGATGGATTTCCCTAAAGATCTAAAGGCCTCCAACCTGAATGATGCCTATCTCTTTGGCCCTTCATTGCTCATCAATCCCGTTTATAAATATAAAGCGCAATACAGGAAAGTATACCTGCCGGAAGGTCAGGGCTGGTACGACCTGTACAATGGAAAGTACTTTAAAGGTGGGCAAGAGCTACAGGTGGCGACTACTTATGAAAGGATGCCCGTATATGTTAAGGAGGGTAGTATCCTGCCCACTGGACCAGCCTTGCAATATACCGATGAGAAAGCCACAGATACGCTGACGGTATTTGTTTACACGGGAAAGGACGCGGTTTTCTCTCTTTATGAGGACGAAGGCGGAAACTATAACTACGAAAAAGGGGCCTTTTCTACCATTCATCTAAAATACACAGAAAGCACAAAATTATTGGAATTGTCTGAACGCAAAGGAAGTTTTGAGGGCATGTTGCCAAAACGCATCTTCAGAATTGTGGTGATCAGCGCTAAAAAAGGAAAGGGGCTGGACTTTAATCAGAAAGCGGACTACAACCTGATCTATACAGGAAAACAACTGTCTGTACAACTTAAATAAAATAATCCCGCCAGCCATGTGCTTTGCCTGGCTGGCGGAAACGGAGCAAAACCTAATACTAACCAAATATAAAATGAATCAATTATTTACTAAATCTTAATGAACAGCATGGAAAAGAAATTCACTTTCAAATGGAAGCGCATCTTTTTACTGATGCTCTTCTCTGTGCTGACTTTCGGTCAGCAGGCACTGGCACAGCAGCGTCAGATCAATGGAAAGGTAAACGGAGCAGCCAATGGGCTGCCTATTCCTGGAGCTGTGGTAAAAATAAAAGGCAAAAGTGTTGGTGTAAGTACCAATAACCAGGGTGTTTACCGCATCAGTGCGGAAACCGGCGATGTTCTGCAAATCAGTTCCATTGGATTTGTCGCCAAAGAAGTCAAAGTAGAAGCCGCGAATGTCATCGACATCAACCTCGAAGATGACTTGCAAAACCTTTCGGAGGTGGTCGTGGTGGGTTATGGCGTGCAACAGAAAAAACTCGTTACCGGGGCTACGGTTCAGGTAAAGGGGGAAACTTTGCAAAAACAAAGCAGTACCAATGCTTTACAGGGATTACAGGGACTTACTCCCGGGGTGCAGATTGCATCAACCTCCGGACAACCGGGCGAAGGGATGAAAGTGACCATCCGGGGATTGGGAACGGTAGGTAACTCAGGACCGCTGTATGTCGTGGATGGGGTTCTTACCGGCGACATCAGTTATCTGAATCCTGCAGATATCGAATCTATTGACATCCTGAAAGATGCCGCTTCGGCGGCGATCTATGGTTCTCAGGCCGCAAATGGCGTGGTCCTGGTGACGACCAGACAAGGGAAGCGGGGACAAGCCGCGCAGATTACATTCGACATGTATGCTGGTATTCAGGACGTAGCAAGAAAGGCGGAGCTGCTCAATTCCTCCAAATATGCCGCTATGATGAACGAGGCCGCAATCAATGGGGGAAAACAACCGATTTTCAGCAATGCGCAGATTGATGCACTGGGAGCGGGAACCAACTGGATCGATGAAATGCTGGTAAAAAACGCGCCGACACAAAATTATGTGCTCGGTGCTTCAGGAGCTTCCGAAACTTCGGTATATTTTCTTGGTCTTTCCTATACCGGACAGGCAGGCGTGGTGGGTGGAAAAAAACTATCCAACTATGAACGCTATGGTTTTAGAATCAATTCTGAACATAATTTTTATAAAGACATTCTTAAAATCGGTCAGCATCTGACTTATTCCGACATAAAAAATAACGGGATTGGGGTAGGTAATCAGTACAACAACTCTTTACGTGGAGCATTTAATACCAGTCCGTTTGTTCCGGTTTATGACGATCAGGGTAATTTCTTTGACAACAGTAAATCGACCTGGAATAATGGAGAGGCAAATCCATACGCTTTAATGGTACTCAATAACAAGAACAGGCGAAACACCCAAAGGCTGCTGGGCGATATTTATATGATCGTTGAACCCATCAAAAACCTAAAGTTCAGGACAAGTCTGGGCATGGACTATAGCGCCGGGGAAAGCAATTCATTTAAACCGATTTACAACCTTTCCATCTATGCCTACAATACCGTAACCAGTGCAAGCCAGACGATGAACAAAGGCAAGTCTTTGATGTGGGACAACCTGTTGAGTTATAAGTTTGACCTTAAAAAAGACCATGTTTTTGAAATCATGGCAGGGAGTTCTGCTTATCGTGCTGATGGTTCCAATATTTTTGGAACCAATACCAACCTGATTTTTGAAGACCTGGATCATGCCTGGCTGAGCAATGCGCTCAATAAGAACAGCGCAGGGATCACCATTGGCGGAGGGCCTAATGATGCGGACCGGAGGCTTTCTTATTTTGGCCGGTTAAATTACAATTACAAAGAAAAATACCTGATCAATGCGACTTTCAGGGCTGATGGTTCTTCCAGATTTGCTGCTCAAAACCGCTGGGGCTATTTCCCCTCCGTTTCCGCAGGCTGGGTCGTAACCAATGAACGTTTCCTTGAAGGGCAGAAAGGATGGCTCGACTTCCTGAAAGTCCGTGCCAGCTGGGGACAGGTAGGAAATCAGAATATTGCCGCCTTCCAGTATTTATCTCCCATTACCTTCGATAAGGTGAATTATATCTTTGGAGACAAAGAAGGGGTACTTACTCCAGGAGCCTATCCAAGCAGATTGGGCAACCCTAATGTCAGATGGGAGACTTCTGAACAGACAGATCTAGGATTTGATGCCACATTACTCAAAGGAAAGTTGAGTGTAAATTTTGATTGGTATAAGAAAACAACCAAAGATTGGTTGATCTCGGCACCGATTCTTGCCACAGCAGGGGCATTGCCACCTTTTATCAATGGAGGTAATGTGAAAAACTCTGGTGTAGAACTGGCGATATCTTATAAAAGCCATATCAACGATTTCAATTACTCGATCGGGATAAATGGTGCTTACAATAAAAATGAAGTGGGTAAGATCCCCACAGCTGATGGCATCATTCATGGGTCGACAAATCAGTTGTACGACAACTCATCAGAATTTTACCGGGCTGAAAACGGATTCCCTATCGGATATTTCTGGGGATTAAAAACGGCAGGAATTTTCCAGAATGTGGAGGAGGTGAGCAATTATAGGGCTGCTAACGGCAAAGTGATTCAGCCTTCGGCAGCTCCCGGTGATGTGAGGTATGTAGATCAAAATGGAGATGGAATCATCGACAATCTGGATCGCGGGATGATAGGGAAACCTAATCCGGATTATACTTTCGGAATCAACCTGTCTGCAGATTATAAAGGGTTTGACTTCTCCCTGGTTGCTTCCGGTGTTACAGGCAATGACATTGTCCAGTCTTATCGTAATCAGTCCGGACAATACGGTAATTATACGACCAGAATTCTGGACCGCTGGCATGGAGAGGGAACCTCGAATACGATTCCCCGTGTGACAGACGACAATAGAAACTGGACCTCTTTCTCTGATTTATACCTCCAAAAGGGAGATTATTTAAGAATCAGCAATGTCACTATTGGTTATGATTTTGGAAAGGTGCTGAAAAAGAGTTACCTGAAGCAACTGAGGTTGTATGCTGCAGCATTGAATGTATACACTTTCACCAAATACGATGGTATGGACCCAGAGATCGGCTATGGAACAGAAGGATTTGCTTCTGGAATTGACATTGGCTATTACCCAAGACCAAGGACCTTCATGTTTGGTGCTAACCTTAGATTTTAAATCCAGAACAGAAAATTATGAAGACGATAACTATAAAATTAAGCATCTGCGCAGTTTTTCTTTTAATGATGGGCGCATGTAAAAAAGGTTTTCTTGATGCGGAACCCATGACTACAGCAACAGATGTCAACTACTATAAAACACCAAAAGACGCACTTTATGCCTTGGTTGGTTGTTATGATGGGTTGCAGATCATTTGGTCTGACGGTGTTGCTTTGCCGGTTGCAGCAGAGGTAATGTCTGACAATACTTTTGGTGGTACCGGAAATTCAGACGGATTCGGCTATCAGATGCTGGATGAATTTGATAAATCACGTTCCCCTTCAGATCAGAATATGTTTGGCCGCAATTGGATCCTATATTACCAGGCATTGTATCGTTGTAATGTGCTGATTAGTAAAATGGATCAGATTCAATGGGGTAATGATGCTCAATTGAGAAAGACCTATGAGTCGGAAGCGCGCTTTTTGCGGGCATATCTGTTATTTGATATGGTCCGTTTATGGGGGGATATTCCCTTATTGACAGCACCTTCAGCAGAAAATGTTTCCCAGGCAAATCCTGATGAAGTTTATAAAGTAATTGCCAATGATCTTGTTTTTGCAGCAGATAATATGGCTGCAGTTGCTTATCCTGCGCAGGCAGTTGGTAGTCACGGTAGGGTCACTAAATACGCTGCTGAAGCGTTATTGGGGCGGGTTTTTCTATACTATACAGGTTATTATTCAAAAGCGGATCTGGTTGGAGTCGTGGATAAGACAAAGACACTGGGCTATTTAGAGCATGTCATCAGCACAGGTGGTTATGGCCTGATCCCTGATTTTGCAAAGCTATGGCCGGCAGCTTCGCTGGATGCTTACGCAGGTGAAGACAATAAGGAAACCATTTTTGCCATCAAATATACCTTTACCAGCGATTACAACGGAAATACAGATGGTAACCATTGGATGGTGTTTGGGGGATTGAGAGATCAATCGTTTTACCCTTATGGCAGTGGCTGGGGTGCAGAAACCGTGAATCCTAAGTTGTGGAGTGCCTATGCAGCCGGTGATACCCGAAAATCAGGTTCCATCATTTCTATTGCCGATGAAAAGATTCCATTTGTCAGTCAGAATAAGCAAAGGGAGTATACGGGATATTATATTAAGAAATACAGTCCGATGATTGGTCTGGATGGTAAACCCTTGCCGAATGCCAATGGTAATCCAAATTTCTCCATTGGGCAATATCAGGATTATGTGTCGATCCGCTATGCCGATGTATTGCTGATGGCCGCAGAACTGGGCAGCCCCAATGCACAGACCTATTTCAACGAGGTACGGCAACGTGCTTATCAGGGTGCATTTACGCCATTAGTCCTGACTCAGGACAACATGATGAAAGAACGCAGACTGGAATTTGCCTTTGAAGGCATTCGTTATTACGACCTGCTGCGTCAGGGTGTGAATAAAGCAGCGCAAGAGATTGCAGAAAGCACGACACTGTTAAATGGTGGTCAGCCGGTTACTAAAACGATCTCTGCAGGCAACATCATCCTCACCAAAGGACTGCAACAGATTCCTCACAGCGAGATCACTTTGTCTAACGGAACCTTAAAACAAAATGCGGGTTGGTAGCCGCTTCATCATTTAATCGAATAGAAATGAAACGATATATAAAACTTTTGATGATTTCCTTATTGCCTTTTCTTTTCTCCTGTAAAAAGGATAAACACAGCATGGGAGAAGTTCTCGATAAATCTGAAATCAAATTTTCAGTCCTGCAGGATATGAAAGCAGATGCAGGAGGAAATACGGTGATCTTGAAAAATATGACACCCGGTACATTGCCTATGTGGGATTATGGCACCGGAACCTCTACAAAAATGACCGATACGGTGAGGTTTGCTTTTGCCGGTGATTATGTAGTTCGCTTTTCTGTTGCTACAGGTGGGCGTGTGGTTAAACTGGATTCTGTGGTGGTTAAGGTGACGCAGGATAACCTGAACTATGTGAATGATCCGTTATGGACAGCGCTTACAGGTGGTGTGGGCAAGGAAAAAGAATGGGTACTGGATACGGAAGCGAAGTTTTTCAATGGGCCTATGTACTTTTATGGGACCAATATTGGCTGGCTTAAAGCTGGTGGACCATGGAAAGATGGTGCAGTACAAACCGGCTGCTATGGTGGGGATTGCTGGGTCTGGGAAGCAGGTTTAGGGGACATGTACCCAAATACGATGACTCAGGGCAATTATGGCTCGATGACTTTCAGTTTAAAAGGAGCTGCGGTTTTTAAAGCGGTTAAGCCGATGGAAAACATCAATAGCCAGACCGGAACTTACTTTTTAAATGTTGCCGGAAAAATACTGACCATTAACAATGCCGCGATCTTAAGAGGATATAAACCGGCCAAAAACGGCATTACGGGGATCAGCAACTGGACGAATTATAAAATCCTGTCGCTGGATGAAAATACGATGCAATTGGGCGTCATAAGGGATAAAGATGTAGATGGTGAAGGGTCTGCAATGCTTGTTTATAATTTCCTGACTAAAGCCTTTTCGGATAATTATGTACCCCCTGTGACCGGCCCTGATGAAGGCTTTGACCCGACATTCAAAACCGGGGAACTATTGACTACGCTCACCGGAACAGGGACTGCCGGAAGGGTGTGGAAGATTGATGCAGAAGGGAACCCTATAGACTGGATTGCTAAAGGTAAAGGTTGGACCAAATCTCATAATGATACCCGCGACTGGGGATGGAACAATGCCCTGGATGCGGTTGCTAAAGATTCATGGATATTGTTTAGTCGGACCGGAGGATCGAAATACACCAGAAATCAACATGGTGTAGTCAGTTCAGGAACTTTTACGATTAATGAACAGACGAACGAAGTCATCTTAAACGGAGAATTGTTGATCCAGTTTCCCGGAAGCAGTATTACACCGCTGAAAAATACATTTAAAGTAGTAAAAGCATTTCCCGGTAAAATTGAAAGTAAAGGCATTTGGTTTGGTACCGACTATAATACCGGAAAAGACGAATGGTTTGCTTTCCACTATATACTATAAATATATGCGACCGATATATTAATTTAAAACCTTTCAGGAGCCTGTTTCAATCAAGGGCTCCTGATTTTTTTATTTTACATCTCCTAAATTTATAGATTTAGGGAGAATATCTTTTACATATGTCGGTTACAAATCTATTTCTTGTTTTAATTAGCGGACTGGGTGTGCTGCATGGTTTTTTCCTGGGCATTTACCTTTGGACCTCTTCAAAAGGCAAGCGCATTTCTAATAGAATACTTTGCCTGATGCTGTTTGTACTCAGTTTTCGCATTGGTAAATCGGTGATTCTCGAATTTGCAGACCATATTGATTTGCAACTTATATTTACCGGTCTTGCAGCTTTGATGTTGATCGGTCCTCTCTATTATCTATACGTCTGCTCCGTCTTGAAAAAATTATTTCGGTTACAAAAAAGCACATTTTTACATTTTATACCCTTTCTGGTAGCATTTTCAGGGGCCTTAATGATCAGTAAAGAATGGATTAAAACGACCCCAACCTGGATGTTTATCCTGATGTTTTGTGTGTACTATGGCCATTATTTTATTTATTTATTCATGAGCTTTCGTTACATAAACAGGGTCAGAAAGGAAAGCGGAAATACTTCATATATACAATGGTTACTTCTTTTATGTTATGCGTTAACGGCAATCTGGGCCGTTTATGTACTAAATATTGTGGAAGATAAAATCCCTTACATTATAGGGCCGGTATTGTATTCTGTAATTGCCTATGGAATAACATGGATCTATATCAAAAAGGGGTATATGAATGATCAGTCGGCAGCTAAATATCAGACAACGCCATTGAGCCCAACGGAGACAACCGAGATTTTTGAAAATATAAAAAAGCTGCTGACTGATGATGAATTGTATAAAGATGCTGATCTTAGCCTGGCAATATTGAGTCAGCGTTTAAAAGTCAGCACCCAAAAGGCATCCATGGCGATTAACCTTTGCTATCAGTCAAATTTTAATAACTTCATCAATCAATACCGCATTGCTCATGCTTGCACCTTATTCGCAGATCAAAGTTTTCAGCATTACAACATTTCTTTTATCGCCTACGAATCCGGTTTTTCCAGCCTGAGCAGTTTTAACAGTGCATTTAAGAAAGTTACAGGGAGCACCCCATCGGTCTTTCGCAAAGAAGCGGAAAAGTATAAAATGCAGTCTGTCTAAAAAACATCAGCGGAATTACCATTTTGACTGACGAAATGATCATCTAAGAAGATGTGTTTTTCATTTTAACCTTGTTTTACATCAAAAACATAAGATGAAAAAAATGATTCTTCTGGCGTTCATTGCCATGGTTACTTTAAGCACAGTTAGTGCACAAATGCAGTCGTTTAAATTTAAACAGGCTAAAAGGAAGTATATCGTATATCTTCCGAAGACTTACGACGCAAAGAAAACATACCCGCTCCTCTATAATTTTCATGGGGGAGGAATGACGGCAACCGAACAAATGTTTTATTCAGGAATGAATAAGACAGCCGATAAGCTTAATTTTATTGTGGTTTACCCCAGCGGCATTAATGCAGATTGGAATGTAGGGTTTGAAATGTCTTATTTAAATGGGACTGATGATATTGGGTTTATTAAAGCCCTGAATGATACGTTAAGGCGTCGTTACAACATTAATACCAAGGCAGTATTTGCTACGGGCCTGTCAAGAGGAGGATTCTTTTGTCATCGTCTCGCGACCGAAATGCCGGAAACCTTCGCTGCAGTAGCTTCAATAGGAGGGGCTCTGCCTGACTCTGTAAAATACTATAAACGTTCAGACCAAAAAATTGCGGTGATGCAGGTTTCAGGAACAGCTGATCAGGTGGTGAATTACAACGGAAAAGCTGGTGCTTACAGTTCGGCATTGTCGACCTTCGATTATTGGATCTCGCATAACCGACTTTCCTTAAAACAGAAAAAGGAAAGGTCAATTGACCGGGATAAAAAAGACGGCACCTCGATACTGATTACTGAAGTTGCCGACCAGGGTACGGAGGTGATGCTGGTCAGCATTCAGGAAGGCGGACATACCTGGCCGGGGAGTGATCCTTTTAATATTGGCTTCCCCCTCGGGAAAACAAGCACTGAGATCAATATCAATGAGCTCATGTGGGACTTTTTCAGCCGGAACAAGAAGCCCTGATCATGCTTTAGAGCTCCCGTCTCATCATGATGTCAGTCTGCTCATCGTCGCCCATTTTAAAGATGTGCTGACCGAAGGGAACAAATCCATTTTTCGTATAGAATTTTATAGCTCTTGGGTTTTCTTCCCAAACACCCAACCAGACAGAGGATTTTTTTAATAGTCCGGCCACTTCCAGCGCTTTTTCATACAGCTGTTGTCCGACTTTCTTACCATGATAGGCGCTTAGCACATAAATGCGCTCGATTTCCAGTGAATTTTCATCCTGCAGCTCAGTCTGTGCCTGAGCTGTATTTACTTTCAAATACCCGATCGGACTTTGATCTTCCCATGCAATATAGAACCGGGAATCCGGATGGTTGAGCTCTGTAATCAGTTGCTCCCGGCTGAAATGCTCATCCAGATATTTTTTCATATCGGCCCCGGTATTGCTTGTTGCAAAGGTTTCAAAAAATGTTGCCCTCCCGATTTCCTGTAAAGTTTCTACCGCTTCGATAGAAGCTTTACTGATTTTAATGTTTTCCATAATGTGCTTTAATTTCCTAAGTTATAGCTTTCTGATGTAGGCTGCCAGGTCAGTTTCAACGGTATTGACCATTTTTTCCAGATGCTCAACGATCCGGTGGCGCTCTGCCTTGGATTTATTCTGGCTTAATTTCTTTTGTCCCTGCAGGTCGGTTACTTCCAATTCGAAAGCCACAATACCCCTCATCATTCCCTTTTTGAATTTGTCGGACAGACTGTCCCATTGTGCTAAATAATTTTGGTCATAAAACCTGATCATCTCTTCCAGGACCTTGATTTTGGAACTTTCATCTTCCAAGACTTTTGCCTTGCCATAGGCATGTACAGAAATGTAATCCCAGGTGGGAACACTTTCGGCTTTATCATAGTGAAGGGGAGAGATATAGGCATGTGGTTCTGTAAACAGGACCAAAGAAGTATTGGCTTCGATATATTTCGCCTGTTCATTGGCAAGGGCAAAATGAGAGGTTAAGACCAGTTTATCTGAGCTTTCGTTAATATAAAATGGCAATTGTGTTGCAATGGGGATCTGCTCCTTATTGGTAACGATTGTTGCAAAACTGTACTGCTTCATAAAAGCAATCTTTTCTGCCTCATCTTTAAACTGAAATTGATTTGGTATGTACATAAATTAATCCCTTTCCTTTTGTTTCCTCAAAAATACCTTATAATTGGATTACCTTTATAGTCCAATCTTAATAAAATGAGTAGTCCAATTGTCCAGCAGCTTTTCACTGAAATCTCATTTGTCACTTCTTCCGACAGGTCCCTTTATCTTCAGCTTTCCGATGCGATCTTATCCTTCATCAAAAAAGGCAAGCTACGTTCGGGACAGAAGTTGCCGGGATCAAGGGAAATCGCCGCCTTATTGCAAATCAACAGAATCACAGTCACTAAGGCCTATGAAGAATTGCAAACACAAGGCTGGTTGGAAAGTCTGGTTGGCAGCGGCACGTTTGTATCTTCACACATCGTGGACCATGAGCCGGAAAATCTGGGCGGAAGCCTGGTACCTGCTTCATTAAAGAAGGCTGGTTTTGCAATACCATCCCTAAACTATCTTGCTAGCGTTTCCGACACGCCAATTACGGAACTTCATTTAGACGATGGCTATCCTGATCCGAGACTGGCGCCATTAAAGGAGTTTTATCGGGCTTACCGGACCCAGTTGACACGAAGCGGATTATATGATAAGTTTGGGAGCTACAGCAATTCTGCCGGCTCTGGTTATTATAGAGAAGCCATCGCAAATTACCTTAATGAGACGCGGGCTTTACAAGCAAAGGCAAGTAACGTTCTTTCCGTAAGGGGAACGTTAATGGGCATTAACCTGGTCTGTACGGCACTGATTAAACCGGGTGATGTCATTGTTTCGGGTATTCCAGGTTGGAAAAGAGCGGAGCATAATTTTATTCATGCCAGGGCAAAGCATATCGGTATCAAGGTAGATGAATATGGAATCGTGGTTGATGAACTGAGAGAAATCTGCAGGAAACAAAAAGTAAGGATGGTTTACGTCACACCGCATCATCATTATCCGACTACAGTATCGCTCCGGATCGATCGGAGGTTAGAATTATTACGACTCGCTAACGAATATGGTTTCATCATTTTTGAGGATGACTACGATTATGATTTTCACTATAAGCACCGTCCGCTATTACCCTTAGCGAGTGCCGATGAAAATGGAATGGTTATCTACTGTGGATCATTCGGAAAAAGCTTTTCCCCTGCTTTTCGTATGGGATACCTGGTCGCAGCAGAAAACGTGATCCAACACCTCGCCAAGGTTCGGATTTTGTTAGATAGGCAGGGAGATCACATTTTAGACAATGCGATGGCTGAGCTGCTAAACGACAATACGACACAACGCTACCTCAGGAAGGCATTGTCGGTATATGAAAAAAGACGGGATCTTTTTTGCGACTTGCTAAGTACTGAATTAAAAGGTCTGGTGAATTTTACCATTCCTGAAGGAGGCATGACCGTCTGGACGGAATTTGATCCTTCAATAAACCTGGAAACCCTGGCAAAGAATGCCTACAGTAAAGGTTTGTATATCTCCGATGGTAAAGGACATCAATATCCTGATTATAAAACCAACGGCATCCGTTTGGGTTTTGCCTCTTCATCTAAAGAAGAATTGATAAGGGGTGTTGCAATTCTCAAAGGTTTGGTACCGTAACAGCAGCGGATATTGTTTGCTTTTAAGGACCGCATAAAATAGGGCAGGACTGAGGTTTGAATATTAAATGTTATTTTGACATTTAATATTCTTTTTCTACATTAGAGATGCAATCAAATATAGCAAGAAACGTATGAACAACAGACTTTATCCTACCTGCTTAGCCCTCATTTTTGCTGGGCTTTTAAGTGGATGTACCAGCTCCTTAAATAAAAATCCTGCATTCAGCGATACTTCTGCAGTATCAATGTTCTCTCTTCCCGATTCCGGAGCTTTTAAGGGGGAGGTAAAAGGAAAAGTAGTGAGCCTCTATACTTTGGTGAATAAGCATAGTGCAAAAGCAGTAATTACCAATTATGGTGGACGCCTCGTGTCTTTATTGGTTCCTGATGCTAAAAATGGTTTCACAGATGTGGTATTGGGCTACGACAGCCTGAAATCATATCAGAAAAAAGGAGAACCTTTTTTTGGTGCCTTAATCGGCCGGTATGGAAACCGAATTGCAAAAGGGAAATTCAGTCTGGATGGAAAAGCTTACCAGCTGGAACTGAATGATGGCGTAAACACCCTGCACGGTGGTTCCAGTGGTTTTTACGGACAGGTCTGGGAGGCTAAAAAAATCAATGAACAGACCTTGGAACTGAGCTATTTTTCTAAAGATGGAGAAGGGGGCTATCCAGGCAATTTAAAGGTTAAAGTAACCTATGAGCTGACGGACGACAATGAAGTTAAAATCAGTTATCTTGCAACAACCGATAAAAACACGGTGGTTAACCTGACCAATCATGCCTATTTTAACCTGAACGGGGCAGGCGATTCGACGATTACCGATCATTTACTGAGTATCGACGCAGATACCTACACACCGGTGGATGAAACCTTAATTCCGACCGGAAAAATTGAAAAGCTTGCAGGTACACCATTTGATTTCAATAAGCCAACTTTGATTGGTGCCAGGATCAACGAAAGCAATCAGCAATTGAAATATGGAAAAGGCTACGATCATAATTTTGTGTTAAGAAAAGCAGCAGGCTTGCAGAAAGTAGCCACAGTGAGCAGTCCGAAAACGGGTATCGTAATGGAAATCCTGACAGAAGAGCCTGGCCTTCAGTTTTACAGTGGTAACTTTTTAACCGGAGCAGATCATGATGGAAAAGGGAAAAGCAGTTACCCACACCGTTCTGCATTTTGCCTGGAGACACAGCATTTTCCAGATGCACCAAATCAACCGGCCTTTCCGTCAACCACATTGAAACCAGGACAGGAATACAAAACAGTAACGATTTATAAGTTCTCACTTAAGAAATAGTTGGCTAAAACAAGCAAAAAAAGGGGTATCCACCTGGATACCCCTTTTTTTGTGCCGTTTCTCTAACGTGTAGACGAATTGTAGATGACAATCCGGTAACCTGTAGCTTGTTGAATTTGCCGGTTATTTTTAGGAGCTGTAGCTTTACCTGAGTAATAAGCCTCCTTCAATTTTAACAAAAAGAAATGGATAAGAAATACGACTTTACTATTGAGAACTTCACAAGAATCATTAACTCAGACAGTGTTCCTGCCCATGATCGCAATGGACTTGACCTTGAGTTCGGCAATGCGGAAATTACCATAAAAAAGCCTTATATCGATACTGAAGGCCAGACGATGGGCAACAGTATCTTTATCTGGCAGGACAATGGACTGTGCATTTCCATACGGATAGAAGCTGGTTTTTTGTTTACTTTTTACAGGGAAACTGAAAAAGAAAGTTTTAAAACCCTTGAAGCGGCCAGCCCGGATGTCATTAAAGAATTTGCCTGGCAAACCTGGACTGGAATTGTAAATTATATAGATGATGCGGATGCCGGAGGGATCACTTTCCATGACTTCCAAAAGCAATTCGGTATTTACGCAATACCTTATGACCTGGAAAGACTATTTAAATTTGAAAAGGAGTATGGCGGAGGGATCTATGCAGACGGTTTCTGTCTGAACCTGATTGACAATACCGGATTAGAGACCTATTCAGAAGAAGAAAGTTTTCTGAATTCTTTTATAGAGTTTGCAACAGCCACAGCTGGAGGAAGTACTTACGCCATTTGGGTGATTAATGAAAATCTGGAAAAATGCCCGGTTGTGGTTTTTGGCGATGAGGGCGGAATACATTTAGTGGCAAAAAACACAGCAGATTTGGTCCGACTGCTCAGTTATGATGTGGAAATTTCCGTAGACTGGAAATCCGCTTATTTTTATAAAGATGAGGAACAAGATGACCAGAGCGAACACCGGGAAGCTTTTTGGGCCTGGTCTAAAGCAAACCTAGGACTGGAACCTATACAAACAGATGAAGAAGCGGCGGTCATCATAAAAGAAGCCAATGATCAGTTTGCCGATAGTCTGTATGATTTTTTAATAAAATACAATATTGATGTGGAGGAGGGCTTTGAAGCCCTGCGGGAACACCGGAGTTTTGAAGCATTTGAAAAGAATTTTCGGGGAAAAGAAATCCCTCAGGAATTGATTTCGCTCTATGCTTTTCAGGAGAACCATGCCAATTACTCACAGTATTTTCTGCTGAGGGGATATGATTTATCCGTTTTGAAAACATGGAACCAGAGCGATACATTTATAAGCGCGGTGATACCCTTTGCGAGGGCGACGAGTTTCGGTGCGCTTTACGCGTTATGGGATGAGGGAGTAGGGAAAGAAACTAAAGATATGCCCGTAATTGTGTTAGATGAAGAAAACGGAATAGATATCGTTGCTGAGAACGTATTGCAACTCCTGCGCCTGCTTACGTATGATATCGAACCTGTACTGGATGGCGAATGTATCAGGCTCAGCAACGATAGGGACAGTTATGCCTTGAGC
The DNA here is from genome assembly GCF_900103665.1 of Pedobacter steynii. Lineage (GTDB taxonomy): Bacteria > Bacteroidota > Bacteroidia > Sphingobacteriales > Sphingobacteriaceae > Pedobacter > Pedobacter steynii. The sequence continues at coordinate 512,951 of NZ_FNGY01000004.1, read as the reverse complement.
AATAATATGGATGCTTATGTGACCTGGCTATCCGATAATTTTAAAATAGCACCTGTGGAAGAACCTTTTGAAGAAATTATAGACCCTGCTCAGGAAAAATTTTCTGATGCATTTTGGTATTGGGAAAAGGAAACGACAGATAAAGCCTGATCTGCAGGTTAAGCGCCTAAATAACAGGCAATAAAAAAAAGGAGATCCGAAAAACCCGGATCTCCTTTTTTCGTAGCGTTCTACAGGAGCAGATCAGCTACCAGAACTTCACATACAATGCTGCAATGAGCAATAGCGTGACCACGATCAGTGCCATTGTAGATGGCGCAACTTTGAACATGGATTTATCCAGTTCGAAAGCTTTAGGATTTACTTTAGGTCCGGCCAGACTCATCAAAATCATAATGGCCATTGTAAAGAAGAAGGAGAGGCCCATACAGATATGGAATGGAATCTCGAAGCCACCTTTGCCATTTGGATAAGCTGTATACAGGAAGGTATCATTGCCCAACAAGCCTGGCGCCATTTCATTGAAGAAAACGGAGAACAGAAATCCAGCCAGTACACCCGCAATGGCTGCACTACCTGTTGTTCTTTTCCAGAACATACCCAGGATAAACATCGCAAATACACCCGGACTAATAAATCCCGTGTATTTCTGGATAAAGGTAAAACCTCCTTCACCGCCGATGCCCAACAAGTCATTCCAGGTGAAGAGCACTGCCAGGATCATCCCCACAAATACAGTTGCCCTGCCCACGAGAACGAGGTTTTTTTCTTCTGTACCTTTCTTAAAATACTTGGCGTATATATCCAGGGTGAAGATGGTAGAAATGCTGTTTACCTTCCCCGCAAGTGAAGCCACAATGGCTGCGGTTAATGCGGCTACAGACAGTCCTTTAAGGCCAGTTGGTAAAAAGGTAAGTATCGCAGAATAGGCCCCGTCTTTGCCGCCGATCAATTGAGGCAAATGCCCGCCTTTGTACAATACATAAGCCGCAATACCCGGCAACATCACGATCAATGGCATCATCAGCTTCAAGAGACCCGCAAAAAGAATCCCTGTCCTTGCGGTTTTAAGATCTGCGCCCAATGCACGCTGGGTGATGTATTGATTACATCCCCAATAGTTGAGGTTGATGATCCAGATACCAGCTACATAAGAAGCCAATCCAGGGAAAGTCAGGTATTTACTGATCTCATTTTGTGTCGATTCTGCAGTCGGTTTCGGGATGATCATTTTGAAATGCTCTGGAGCATGGTCCATCAAAACTTTGAATCCGGCAATGGCGTTGGGGCCGACACCGAATTTCTCACCCACAACCGTTAAGGCAATGTAGGTGGTTACCAATCCTCCAAAGATCAGTACCGCCACCTGAATCACGTCGGTATAAGCAACGACTTTCATCCCTCCTAAGGAGATGATCAGTGCAAATACCGCAAGTCCGATCATGATCACATGGAGGTAATCTCCACCCGTAAGTCCGTTAATGGCCACAGCACCCAGGTAAAGAATAGAGGTCAGGTTTACAAATACATATAAAAACAACCAGAAAATGGCCATGATCAGGGCAACAGATTCATTGTACCTGGTCTTCAGAAACTGAGGCATGGTGTAGATTTTGTTCTTAAGGTATACCGGAATGAACCAAACGGCAACGATAATCAGTGCAATCGCAGCAATCCATTCATAAGCGGCTACAGCAATACCGAGAAAGAAACCTTCGCCACTCATGCCAATAAATTGCTCGGCAGAAATGTTGGAGGCAATCAGGGAGGCACCTATGGCCCACCAGGTCAGCGTTCCTTCAGCAAGAAAGAAGGCTTTGGCATCATGCTCATTTTTTTTACGCTGTCGGTAGATGTAGTATCCATAACCGGAAACGATTAAAAAATAGATGATAAAAACTACATAATCTGTAGTTACTAAATTGTTGTTCATATGGCTCTATTTGGTTATTTTGAACAAGTGTCTGCTTATTTATAAAAGATTTCGTTCCATTGCAGTTCATTTCTAAACTGGTTGATCTTCGTATCGGCACCGATGTTGATATACTCTATGCCGGCGATATTTGCGAAATCAAGTAAATGTGCAGTGGTTAGATTCTGACTATAGGCGGTATGGTGTGCACCGCCAGCATAGATCCAGGCAGCACAGCCGGTCTTCATATCAGGAAGGGGTTTCCATAACACCTGTGCGACTGGTAATTTTGGTAATTGGTGTTCAGGTGCTACCGCTTCCACTTCGTTTACAAGCAAGCGGAATCGATTGCCCATATCGATAATAGAAGCGTTGAGGGCATTTCCTGCGGCAACACTGAAGATCAGTCTGGCTGGATCTGCTTTGCCGCCAATGCCTAATGGATGTACTTCCAATCGTGCTTTTTCATTGGCCAGGGAGGCATCAACTTCCAGCATATGTGAGCCCAGTACCATAGAATTAGCCGGATCAAAGTGATAGGTATAATCTTCCATAAAGGCGTTGGCTCCAGGCAATCCGGCTCCCATTACCTTACAGGCACGCACCAATGCGGCGGTTTTCCAGTCGCCCTCTCCGGCAAATCCATATCCTGCGGCCATCAGTCGCTGTGCGGCAATACCAGGCAGTTGAATCATGCCATGTAAATCTTCAAACGTATCACTGAAGCCTTTAAAATTGCCATCTTCCAGGAACTTTTTCAGACCAAGCTCTATTTTTGCCGCTTCATAAACAGAAGAATGTCTGTCGCCACCAGGGAGCAGGTCAGCGGATATAATGTAACTGGCTTCATATACTTTCAGGAGCTCCTGGATGGATTCCTCGGGAATGCTGTTGATCACCGCAACGAGGTCACCAATGCCGTAAGTGTTGACTTGAAAGCCAAACTTCAGTTCGGCTTCTACCTTGTCGCCATCCGTAACGGCTACATAGCGCATATTGTCGCCAAATCTCGCAAATTTAGCGCCTTGCCAGTCGTGCCAGCCGGCAGCTGCCCGTGTCCAGGTATCAATTTCTTTCAATACTTCGGGGTCTTGCCAGTGGCCTACCACTACTTTTCGGTCTTTACGCATCCGGGTCACCATAAATCCAAACTCACGGTCGCCATGTGCGCTCTGGTTCAGGTTCATGAAATCCATATCGATGGTATCCCATGGAATGTCGCGGTTAAACTGGGTATGCAGGTGAAGTAAAGGTTTTTGAAGGATATTCAAGCCCCTGATCCACATTTTAGCGGGAGAAAAGGTATGCATCCAGGTGATGACACCAATACAATTTGCCGTGATGTTAGCTTGTTGTAAGGTTTCAAATATCTCCTCTGGTGTTTTTACGATGGGTTTATAAATGACTTTAACAGGGATTTGTGGCGCGGTATCCAAAGATTCGGCCACCTGTTGTGCGTGCTCGGCTACTAATTTCAGTGTTTCTTCTCCGTACAGGTGCTGGCTCCCGGTAATGAACCAGACTTCTAATTCTTTTAAGTTGATCATATTTCTTAGCTTGTCTTTTATATAGGTTGTTTGATTATTTAATTGCAGAGAGACGGAAAAGACCTGCTCCGTGTTTATTGATGGTTGCGCTAAAGGTCCCCTTAACGATGCCTTTGTCGGTTTTACTCCAAAGGTCTCTGAGCTTACAAGGCTTGGTAAAGCCAAGGTCATTCAGGTTTACAGAAATCTTTAGGGCTTGCGGAGCATCGCCAGGATTAAAAAGGGCGACATATTGATCTCCGGTTTTTGGATCCTCTGCTACCCAGCAGACACCCTGTTCGTTGCGAAACAATTGTCTGTTGTTACTACTGTGGTTCAAGACATCGAGCACTTCCCTGTTGGTTAGCAGGGAAAGGGTAAAAGCATCATTGCCGGGTAGGTCACCGCCAAACATCAATGGAGAACGGAATATGGTCCAGAGTGTCATCAGGGTATATTGTTCATCTTTGGTAAAGGCGGTCATTCTTGGATTTCCACGCTCGGCACGGATCCCTATTTTCCCCAGAGGAAGCATGTCGCCATCCGGCCAGGCACCCGCTGCTCGGTATTTATTCCAGCGCTCAAAGACCTCAAAATGATCTTTTAGCATTGGCCAGTTGTCCCAGAAATCATCTACTGTACGCCACATATTGGCATGCTCCTGAACATGCGGAGCACTTGCGATTGGTGTTTCTCCGGGTGAGGTACTCAGGACGATTTTTCTCCCCGTTAATGCAATCGCTTTACGGATCATTTCTACCTCTCCCGTGTGGTAAGGTCTGGAAAGGTCATCTACCTTAATGAAATCTACACCCCATGAAGCGTATAGTTTAAACAAGGAGTTATAATATTCCTGTGCACCATCTCGGCCGGCCACTACGGTATACATATCCCGCAACCACAGGCATTGTAATTCAGTGCTGTAAATGTCTTTAGCGGTAGCCTTACTGCCCAGAATCGGCAGGTTGCGTTTTACCGCTTCTACCGGAATACCCCGCATGATGTGAATCCCGAATTTCAGTCCTTTTTTGTGGATATAGTCTGCCAGCGGCTTAAATCCTTTACCACCTGCAGCGGAGGGAAAACGGTTCACTGCGGGTTGAAACCTGCCGTATTCATCAAGCACATAATCGGGATTGCTTTCATTGTATCCATGTGCTTTGTCATTACCTACATACCAGCGGATGTCTACGACTACATATTCCCATCCAAATGCTTTCAGATTTTTAGACATATAATCTGCATTGGCTTTTACTTCAGATTCTACTACAGTAGGGCCAAAGCAATCCCAGCTGTTCCAGCCCATAGGAGGCGTTTTCGCCCAGTCATGAAAATCCTTTTGCTGTGCATTTACGGTGACCAGCGCTCCCATCAGAAACGCACAGGCCAGTGCTATTTTTTTACTGACCATAATAACTGTCCGGACCATGTTTACGTTCAAAATGTTTCTTAATTAATGCTTCCTTTAGTTTTGGCGATTGCGGGTTGATCTGATTGGTTAGCAGCGCCATTTGTGCTACAGACTCCAGCACGGCACTATTATAAACTGCTTTTTCTGCCGTTTTCCCCCAGGTAAAAGGAGCATGATTTCCAACCAGAATCATTTCTACATCATGGTGACTATAGCCAAGTTCTTTAAAGTGATTGATGATCTGGAAACCGGTTTCATATTCATAATTTCCCTTGATCATCTCGTCATTCATTGGCGGTGCGCAGGGGACATCCACTGTAAGGTGATCGGCATGGGTGGTCCCAAAAATAGGAACATCCATTTGTGCCTGAGCCCAGGCCGTAGCATAGGTAGAATGGGTATGTACAATGCCGTTGATTCCATCCCAATGTTTGTAAAGTACAGCATGGGTTTGGGTATCTGACGATGGCCTGAGTGTGCCTTCTACGGTATTTCCCTCAAAATCTACGATCACCATTTTTTCTGGTGAAAGATCTTTATAAGGCACACCGCTTGGCTTGATGGCAAAAACACCCTCATCTCTGTCGGCCGCACTGACGTTTCCGAAAGTAAAAAGCACCAGGTTTAACCTGGGTAGCTCCATGTTGGCCTCATAGGCCATTTCACGTATGATTTTATAAATGCTCATGATACATCGGTTTGATCTCTTTTTGATGATGGTGCTCCAGGTAATTGCCTAGCGCCAGATATTCCTGATATTGCTTGCGGTATCGCGTTTGTTTTTCCTGGTTTGGCTGATATTCTGCTTCAAATCCTGTCCCCATGGCTTCCATTGCAGCTTCAATATTTGGGTGAATTCCTGCTGCTACTGCAGCAAACATGGCTGCTCCCAATGCGCAGGTATGTTCAAACCGGTGAATTCTGATCGGCATTTCCAATACATCAGCCATCATCTGCATGATGTAAGGCGACTTTTTGGCGACTCCGCCTATGCCGATAATCCCTTCCACGGGTACACCCTGATCTCTGAACCGGTCAACAATACATTTTGCACCAAAACAAGTTGCTGCGACCAGCGCCCGGAAAATTCGGGGCGCATCGCTTCCCAGACTTAAACCGGTGATGGCGCCTTTGAGTTCCTGATTGGCATCGGGAGTTCTTCTGCCATTTAACCAGTCAATGGCCAATTCGGCATCGTCGCTATCAGGCAATAGTTGAGCCTGCTCACTTAAACGGGAGATGATTTTCGCTTCCAGCCCCGCTTTTAAAGTAGCTGCTGTCGTTGGATGAATCAAATCGGATTCTGAAAGGAGCAAGTTTAATGGCCAGCTGATCAGGTTTTTGAACCAGGCATAGACATCTCCAAAAGCCGACTGGCCGGCTTCGAGTCCCATCATTCCGGGAATAACAGAACCGTTTACTTGTCCGCAGATACCTTGTACCAGCTTGCCATCCAGATCTGCTGAAGGGGCAATGAGAATGTCACAGGTGCTGGTACCCATGATTTTACAAAGGTGATAGGGGGCAATCTGTCCGCCTACCGCACCCATATGTGCGTCAAATGCACCTACACCAACGATAACCTCTGTGGAGAGGCCCAGGCGGTTTGCCCATTCTTCGCTTAATGTTCCTGCCGGTTCATCTGAAGTATAGGTGTCCTGGAAAAGTCTCTCTCTGAATCCTGACAATAGGGGATCTAGCTGGCTAAAAAACTCCTCTGGTGGAAGGCCTTCAAACTGTTCCGCCCAAAGCGCCTTATGGCCTGCGGCGCAACGGCTCCTTTTCATCTTCAACACATCATTCCCGCCGGTCAGTAGGAAGGGAATCCAGTCGCAGTGCTCTACCCATGAAAAGGTAGCATCGCGGACAGCAGCGTCTGCCCTGAGTACATGAAGGAGTTTTGCCCAAAACCATTCGGAAGAGTAAATTCCGCCCACATAGCTGAGGTAATTGGTCTCAAATTTGGCAGCATGTTCATTGATCTCTGCGGCTTCCCTGATTCCGGTATGGTCTTTCCAGAGCACGAACATGGCATTCGGATTTTCTTCAAAGCCTGGAGTAAGCGCCAGAGGCGTTCCGGTTTTGTCAACAGCTACCGGACTGGAGCCCGTGGTGTCTACAGAAATTCCTTTTATGGCGTTCGCTATTGCTGCGCCGCCGGCTTTTGCAATACAATCTTTAATGGTATGTTCGAGCCCTTCGATGTAGTCCAGGGGATGTTGCCTGAACTGATTTGAGGAAGGCTCGCAGTACAGGTTTTTTTGCCACCTTTTATAATAATAGACAGAAGAGGAGCGCTCGGCTCCATTTTCGGTATCTACAATTACGGAGCGCACAGAGTCGGAGCCGTAATCAATACCGATGACATATTTGGTTAGTTTCATGGTCATTATAATAAACGTCTAATTAACGTTTATTTTTTTGACAAATGAAAATTATTGTGAAATTTCTTTCAGACCGGCCGGATTACATACTGATCAGATGCTCGGGATTTGGGATGAAATTTAAGAAGGACTGGAACTTGGCCTTGTATTTATTTTTATCCAATGTATAATAAAAAGCACCCCGTTTGGAACTGGATTTATCTTTTTCACTGAGTTTGATGAGCAGGTCTGTAGAATTGACTTTACGGATAAAATTCCTGTTGTCGATTTTGGTATTGTATACCTGTTCGTAAAGATTCTGCAATTGAGGAATGGTGAATTTTTTCGGTAGCAATTCAAACAGAATAGGGTGCAGGGCTGCTTTGTAGCGAATTCTTTTTTTAGCTTCTTCGACCATAATGTCGTGATCAAAGATGAGGGAGGGGGCATCGTTGATCAGGAACCATTCCGCATGGTAGCGGTCGCTGATCTGTGTTTTGTATTTATTGATGTCTATCAATGCAAAATAGGCAACTGATATGGTCCGCTCTATCGGATCTCTTTCCGGACTTCCATAAGCCTTGAGCTGTTCCAGGTATAAATCTTTAAGCCCGGTCAGCTGATACAGGATGCGCTCTGCTGCACCATATAAGTTTTCATCGGCCCCCACAAAACCACCCATCAGACTCCATTGGTCTTTTGCAGGCTGGAAGCCTCTTTTGATGAGTAATATTTTCAATTGTTCGCCGTCAAAGCCAAAGATGATGCAGTCGACTGCAACCAGAACGCGCGTCTGTTCAGAATAGGTAATCATAGAGTAGATGTATTTATCAAAAGCAATTTATAAAAATTTAACTCAAAGCTACAAAAATAATAATCGTTGATTTGACGTTTAATATATAATTCATACATTAGCAGGGCTGGGAATGATCGCCCGGCAGGTTCCTGATTGGACACAACCAGGTAATCAGGCAACCCAATAACCAACGAACCGGAACCAAGTATGGATTTTTTAAAGTACCAGCCAGCTCTGCTGATTTTAGCAATTCTTGCTCCTGATTTTTCAAATGCTCAGGTGATTAAAAAAGAGGGCAACCCAATCGTCACCGATAAGTTTACGGCAGATCCTGCAGCAATGGTCTATAAAGACAGCGTTTACCTGTACGCGGGACATGATGAGGCGCCGGATTCGAAAAATTATTATGAAATGAAAGAATGGCTGGTCTATTCCTCGGCAGATATGCGCAGCTGGAAAGCACACCCTTCTCCGCTGAATGTAAAAGCTTTTCAATGGGCAAAAGGGGATGCCTGGGCTTCACAGGTCATCGCACTTAAAGGTAGATTTTACTGGTACGTTGCTGTAGAGCATCAGAATGGAGGGAAGGCCATAGGTATTGCGGTGGCAGATCATCCGCTTGGCCCCTTTAAAGATGCGATTGGTAAAGCTTTAGTCAGCAATGAAATGACGACTTCCACTAAAATTACCTGGGATGACATTGATCCTTCAGTGTTCATTGATGACGACGGACAGGCCTACCTTTTCTGGGGAAATACCGCCTGCTACTATGCAAAACTAAAAGAAAACATGCTGGAATTTGACGGCGAAATCAACACCATCCAGGGCTTGCCCAAATTCACAGAAGCACCTTGGATCCATAAACGCAAAGACTGGTACTACCTTTCCTACGCGGTAGAATTTCCGGAAAAGATCGCCTATTCGATGAGCAAAAATATCAATGGACCATGGGTGTATAAAGGCATTTTAAACGAAATCGCAGGTAATTCGAATACGAACCACCAATCCATCATCCAGTTTAAGGGAAAAGATTATTTCATTTACCACAATGGCGCCATTAATCCCAACGGCGGCAGTTACAGGCGTTCTGTTTGCATCGACAGATTATACTATAATAAAGATGGAAGTATGAAAAAGATCATCATGACTACTGAAGGCATAAAATAATATGAAATATAAAAGCAACTTAATCGCCCTGCTTTTGGCCGGGACATTTTTTAGTGCAGGGGCACAACAACCTGAAGTTATTGTGGTCAATGCGGCTAAATCCGAAGGGAAAGTGTCACCAACCATGTGGGGCGTGTTTTTTGAAGACATCAATATGGGGGCAGACGGCGGTATCTATGCCGAAATGGTAAAGAACCGCTCGTTTGAATTCCTGAAACCCCTGATGGGCTGGTCCGTAAAAGGAAAAAAGATCGGGGAGGGCGACCTGCTCGTACAGAACAGGCAGGGAGCAAACCTTGCAAATCCAAGGTACCTGAGGGCGACAATCAAAGGAGCTGCAAAAGGAGAAGCAGGGATCAGTAATGAAGGTTTCAAAGGAGGTATGGGTGTAAAAAAGGGCCTGAAGTACGACTTCTCCCTGCTGTACAGACAGCAAAGTCCGGGAATCACCCTCCATGTGGAACTGCTGGATGAGGGAAATATAGTATTGGCAAGAGGATCAATGAAACCGGCTGATGCTTCAGGACAATGGAAAAGCCAGGAACTGAGCTTTATAGCGGATGCCACTGCAGCGAAAGCCAAATTGAACATCTGGTTTGAAGGAAATGGTGTCCTGGATATGGACATGATCTCCTTGTTTCCTGAGGATACCTGGAAGGGCCGTAAGAAGGGCATGCGCAGGGATATGATCCAGATGCTGGCAGACATGAAGCCAGGTTTTATCCGTTTTCCGGGTGGTTGTATTGTCGAAGGAATTGACCTGGCCAACAGGTACCAATGGAAAAAAACAATAGGACCGATTGAAGAACGTCAATTGATCATGAACCGCTGGAATGTGGAGTTCAACCATCGCCCGTCCCCTGATTATTTTCAAACCTTTGGACTCGGATTTTTTGAGTATTTTCAATTGGCCGAAGACATCGGCGCAGCCGCATTGCCGATCCTGAACTGCGGAATGGCTTGTCAGTTTAATACCGCTGAAGTGGTTGCTTTGGATCAGCTGGATCCCTATATCCAGGATGCCCTGGACCTGATCGAGTTTGCCAACGGCGATGCTGCTTCTGAATGGGGAAAAGTTCGCGCATCAATGGGACATGCGGAACCATTTAATATGAAATACTTAGGAGTGGGCAATGAGAACTGGGGCCCTCAGTACATTGAACGTGCAAAAGCATTTCAACAGGCCATTAAAGCAAAATATCCGGAGATCAACCTGATCTTCAGTTCTGGTACAGGCCCCGATAATGACGAATTCCGTTACCTGGATAAAGAACTGCGTGGAATGAAAGCAGATATTATAGACGAACATTATTACCGTTCTCCGGAATGGTTCCTTAAAAATGCAGCACGATATGACAATTACGATCGTCAGGGGGCAAAGATTTTTGCAGGAGAATATGCTGCTCATATCAAAGGAGACGCAACAGGAAGTAACAAAAACATATGGCAGGCAGCATTGGCCGAAGCGGCCTTTATGACCGGACTGGAACGCAATGCAGCGGTGGTTAATATGGCCTCTTATGCGCCTTTATTTGCGAATACCGAAGGTTGGCAATGGGCACCAGACCTGATTTGGGTAGATAATATGAGTATATATGGAACGCCAAATTACTATGTTCAGAAGCTTTTTTCTACCAATAAAGGCACACAGGTTTCACCTGCTTTAGCGGATGGAAAATCACTTTCCGGTCAGGATGGTTTATACGTTTCAGCAGTGGTCGACAGCATTAAAAAAGAGGTCATCGTTAAACTGGTCAATACCAATACAACGGAAAGAACTAAACAGGTAACTTTTGAGGGAATAAAGAAATTGGCTGCGGAAGGAAAGTTAACAACGGTTAAAGGAGATCTTCTGGACCAAAATTCAATAGCAAAACCTTCAAACATTGTTCCCTCAGAATCGATGCTGAAATTAAAAGGGAAAAATACAACCCTGAAAATGCCGGCAAATTCTTTTATGATGCTTAAAGTTAGCTATAAATAACGGAGCAACAAATAGCGGAGCAACAAATAAAGGATAGCTGATAAATGAACCACAATGAATATAAAATTTAACCGTAACTGCCATAAATTATTACTGAGCTGCCTTGTTCTTGTCCTGACATCTTGGTCTGCGCTGGCCCAGAAACAAAAAAACACAGCTTATCTTTTCACCTATTTTACCGGCAACAGCGGCGTGGAAGAATCTATCCGTTTTGCAATCAGTAGTGATGGGTATACCTACAGGGCACTAAATAACGATCAGCCAGTGATCAGCTCTGCAGTAATCAGTTCAACAGGGGGCGTACGTGATCCCCATATTTTACGTGGAGCAGATGGTAAAACTTTCTATATGGTGGTTACCGATATGGTTTCAGCCAAAGGCTGGGACTCGAACAGGGCGATGGTTCTGTTAAAATCTACGGACCTGATCAACTGGACTTCAAGTATCGTCAATATCCAGAAACGGTTTCCTGGTCAGGAAAATTTATTGAGAGTCTGGGCACCTCAAACGATATATGATCAGAAAGCGGGTAAATACATGGTCTATTGGTCGATGAAACATGGCGCAGATCCGGATAAGATCTACTGGGCCTATGCAAATAAAGATTTTACAGACCTGGAAACAGCGCCCAAACAATTGTTCTTTAGTCCAACCAACGGTGCCTGCATTGATGGCGACATCATCTTTGACCAGGGGAAATACCATTTGTTCTTTAAAACTGAAGGTGAGGGACTGGGCATTCGTGTTGCAGTTTCAGATCAGCTAAAAGAAGGGTATGTATTGCGTGAGGGTAACGTGCAGCAGACAAAGGATCCGGTAGAAGGTGCGGGGGTATTCAAACTCAATAACGGGGAAGGGTATATTCTGATGTATGATGTATACACCAAAGGCCGATACCAGTTTACCAAAACAAAAGATTTGAAGCAATTTACCGTGGTGGATCATGATGTGAAGATGGATTTTCATCCCCGTCATGGCACGGTGCTGCCCATTACTACGCAGGAAGCAAATGCATTGCTGAAAAAATGGTATAGACCTGAAAACCTGCTGAATTCTTTCCAATCTGCAGCAATTAAAAGGAACAATGTGGTGGTCGATACGACGAACTCAACACTTTATTTGCCGGTAAAGCATGGCAATCTCCTTAAATCATTCGATCCGGGTTTTGTGATTTTTCCAGGTATGGACATCAGCCCAAAGGCACCCTATGATTTTACAAAAGGCCCGGTAAAGCTAAAAGTCAGCTCGCCCGGAGGTAAACCGAAAGTCTATGAAGTTAGCGCTTCAATAGACCTGAATCCGGTCCTGAATGGCTATTATGCAGATCCGGAGATTCTCTATTCCCATAAAACAGGAAAATACCATTTATATCCTACCAGCGATGGTTTTACGGATTGGGCCGGAAACTATTTCAAAACATTCTCCTCCTCAAATCTGGCAGGTTGGAAAGATGAAGGTGTCATCTTAGATCTACCCAGGGATGTAAGCTGGGCAAAGAGAAATGCCTGGGCGCCGACGATCGCTGAAAAGAAGATCAATGGCAGTTATAAATACTACTATTATTTTACTGCTGCACAGAAAATAGGCGTTGCGGTAGCGGATGATCCTTCCGGTCCCTTTAAAGATAGCGGAAAAGCACTCATAGCAGGAAAACCTCAGGGCATTAAAGGTGGACAAGAAATAGACCCTGATGTATTTACGGATCCTAAAAGCGGAAAGAGCTATTTGTACTGGGGAAATGGTTACATGGCTGTGGCCTTATTAAATGATGACATGATCTCCATAGACTCTTCCTCTGTTAAAGTGATCACTCCTGATGAAACCTACAGAGAAGGAACTGAAGTGTTTTACAGAAAGGGTAAGTATTATTTTTTATGGTCTCAGAACGATACCAGAGATGCAGATTATGGGGTGAGGTATGGAATTTCGGATACACCAACGGGCAAAATTAACCTGCCTGAAAATAACCTGATCCTTTCCAAAGATGTAAAACAGGGGATTTACGCAACAGGGCACAATTCAGTGATCCAGGTGCCTGGAAAAGACGATTGGTATATCGTTTACCATCGTTTCACGCGTCCGCATGGATTGGGAATGGGACAATCCGCGGGTTATCATCGGGAAGTATGTATTGATAAGTTAGAGTTTGATACAAATGGAAACATCAAGGTAGTACAACTCACATTGAAGGGCATTTACTTAGCGGATTGATGAGAAAGCATATCCTCGCATTATTGCTGGTCCTGTTTGCGTCGCGACTCTTCGCACAAAAGCAGATAGAACAACAAACACAACAACGCACGCCGCAAGAACAAGAAAGAGTATTGCAAGAACAAGAAAAAGGACTGCAAAAACAAGAACAGCAGCAAGAAAAACCGGTCAAAGTAACCTTGCTAAATCTCCTGAAAAAGGTAAATAACCATTGGCAGGCCAATCATAAACCAGAAGTCCGGGCATTTTGGGACGAGGCGGCTTACCATACCGGCAACATGGAATTGCTTGCCATCACCGGCGATGAAAATTACAGATTGTATTCCGAACGCTGGGCGAATTATAACCAATGGATGGGCGCCAAATCTACCGATAAATCGACCTGGAAATACCAATATGGTGAAAAAGATGATTACGTACTTTTTGGCGACTGGCAAATCTGTTTCCAGACCTATATCGATCTGTATCACTTAAAGCCCGAAAGCCATAAAATAGCCAGAGCCAAAGAGGTGATGGAATACCAAATGAGCACTGTTGCGAAAGATTACTGGTGGTGGGCAGATGGGTTGTACATGGTGATGCCGGTAATGACAAAGTTGTATAAAACAACCGGCGATAAACGCTACCTGGAAAAGCTACACGAGTATTTTGAATATGCAAACCACATCATGTACGATCAGAAAACAGGTTTGTATTATAGAGATGCCAAATATGTATACTCTAAACACAAAACCTTAAATCATAAAAAGGATTTCTGGGCAAGAGGGAATGGCTGGGTCTTTGCCGGTCTGGCAAAGGTCCTGAAGGACCTGCCTGCAGATGATCCGCATTACAATTTATACGTTTCCAAATACCAAACCCTCGCTAAGGCCATTTTAAAAAGTCAGCAGGAGGAAGGGTATTGGACCAGAAGTATGTTGGATAAAGACCATGCACCAGGACCAGAAACCAGTGGTACGGCCTTTTTTACCTATGGCTTATTCTGGGGCATTAACAATGGTTATCTGAAAGAAAAAAACTACCTGAATGCGGCACTGAAGGGCTGGAAATACTTGTCGGAAGTGGCATTACAGAAAGATGGCAGTGTGGGCTATATTCAGCCGATCGGTGAAAAAGCGATTCCCGGACAAATCGTAAATGCAAATTCTACCGCCAATTTTGGCGTAGGTGCTTTTTTGCTGGCGGGTGCAGAACTGTATCGGTACCTGGATAAAAAGCCGGTGATGAGCACCATCGCAGAAAATGGCTGGGCCAACAATTCTGTAAATGTTGTCGTCTTCCGGAAAAACTCACTGGTTACTTTTAAAAATACACAATACGCCGCTTATTATGATGCGGATCAATACCTGGTAGTTGCCAAACGCAGCATCAATAAAAAGAAATGGGAGGTTTTGCGGAGCGTCTATAAAGCCGATGCAGGAGATGCACATAAATCCATCAGCATTATAGTGGACGACCGCGGCTATCTGCATGTAGCCTGGGGGCAACACAACAACGGACTCAACTATGTCAGAAGCATTACCGCCGGTTCTTTAGTTTTGGGAACACCGGAAGCCATGCTGGGTACAAAAGAAAACAAGGTCAGTTATCCGGAATTTTATAAACTGGCTAAGGGAACACTCCTGTTTATATACCGGGATGGGGGATCAGGAAACGGGAACCTGATGATCAACAGCTATAACTCCGGAACGAAAAAATGGCAGAGGATACAAGATAACCTGATTGATGGGGAAGGGAAACGCAATGCCTACTGGCAAACGGCAATAGACGATAAGGGAACGATACACCTTTCCTGGGTATGGCGCGAAAGTCCGGATGTGAGCAGCAATCATGACCTCTGTTATGCACGGTCTAAAGATGGCGGACTAACCTGGGAAAATGCGGCAGGGCAGGCTTACCAACTTCCAATCCATCATAAAAATGCAGAATATGCAGCAATGATTCCCCAAAAAACGGAGCTGATCAACCAGACTTCCATGTTTGCAGACGATGCCGGAAATCCGTACATCGCCGGATACTGGAAAGATAAAGGTTCAGCGGCTCCACAATACCACCTGGTCTATCACGATGGTAAAAGCTGGCAGGTAAATACATTGGACTTTCGCAGTACAGATTTTTCCCTGAGCGGCGCAGGTACAAAACGTATCCCTATATCCAGGCCACAGGTTGTTGCCTGGAAAAGTAAAGACCTCTTAAATGTAGCCTTGATTTTCAGAGATCTGGAACGTGGAAATAAGGTTTCCCTTGCTCTTTGCAGAGATTTACAACAAAATAACTGGGAGATTACCGACCTTAGTCAAAGTACGGTGGGCGATTGGGAGCCGAGTTATGATACCGAACTATGGAGAACTAAAGGAAGATTAGACCTCTTCCTGCAACGTGTGGAGCAGGTAGACGGGGAGGGGAAAGCCAATAACAAACCAAGCCTGGTTCAGGTCCTGGAATGGAAGCCAGTCCCATGATTAATCAAAGCAATTAATCATGGGAATTGATTAGTCCTCATTTGCTCAATTTGTAACCTTTCGCAAATGGTTTGCGGTATTTCTTGATATACTCCGAAGGCCGCAAACCAAATAATTTCTGAAACTGCTCCCTGAAATACTTAATGTCGCTAAAGCCGGATTGAAAGGCCACCTGATTTACATTATGCTCGGAATGGATGAATAATTGAGCCGCACTTCGCAATTTGATGTACCGGATGAATTCATTGATGGTTTTTCCGGAAATGGTTTTTACTTTTTTGTATAAGGCGGAATGACTCATGCCCACTTCATCAGCGAGGATTTTGATGCTAAAATCCGGATTATTCAAATGATTTTCCGTGATTACTATACATCTTTCTAAAAATTCTTTATTCTCTTTTGATACTCTGGAATTGTCGGATTGCAGGGTGATCTCGTTGTAAAAATAGTTTTGCAAAGTGCTTCTGCTTTTCAAAAGGTTAGCCACCCTGGCCAACAACATCTCTTTATCGAAAGGTTTGGTAATGTGATCGTCTGCACCCCCTTCAATCCCTTTCAGCTTAATTTCTGCTGAAGAACTGGAGGTCAGCAAAATCACAGGAATATGGCTTAAATGAGGATCTTCTTTAATCTTTGTACAAAGTTCCACGCCGCTCAGTTCCTTCATCACTACATCGGTAATCACAATATCCGGCATGTTTGCGCTGACCATAGCCAATCCTTCTTCCCCGCTTGCTGCTTCGTACACGATATAATCAGGCATAAATAGTTGCCTGATGTAAGTACGGATTTCCTCATTGTCATCTACAATGAGAATCCCTGATTTGTCGGTGCTAAGTTCATTTGATACTTCCGCCGGCACTGGGTTCACAACAGGTAAATGATGATACTCTATGATTAGTTCCTCCAGAAATACAGGGGTCTCATCGGTATGTTCATGAATCTGCTGACCAGGGAAATGAGCCTTGCCTTTTAACAATTTAAGGAGAAATTCTGTCCCTTTTCCAGGTGTACTGGAATAGCTGATTTTTCCAAAATGCTGGTTAACAAACTTGTTGACCAGGTAAAGACCGATGCCAAATCCCGGCTTGGAAGTCTGGTTTTTCTCTGTCGCCTGATAGAACCTGGCAAATAACTTGTTTCCAACCTCCGCGGAGATACCAGTTCCTGTGTCAGTAATGTGAATGGCGACTTCATCTTCTGCCTCTTTGATGGACATTTCAATCTTACCGCCATCAGGACTGAATTTAAAGGCATTGGAAATCAGGTTAAACAAAGAAATCTCAATTTTCTCCCGGTCCATATACAGGTCAATATGTGCTGCGCTGCTGGAAAAACTAAACTGTATATTCCTTGATTTGGCCTGCTGACTGAAGCAAAAATAAACCTCTTTGCAAAAAACAACCAGATCGGTTTTTGTGATCTTCAGATTTTCTGCGTCGGACTTCCTGAAAAGCAACAACTGATCCACCAAACTCAATAACCTTCTTGCGTTTCTGTAAACAACGGTTAACTCCTTGGCGTCTACCTGAGTATGGTGATTCAGAATGTCCTTCAGCGGATTGATGATCAGGGTGAGGGGCGTCCGGAACTCATGGGATACGTTGGTGAAAAATCCCAGTTTTTTTTCATTAAGCTCTTGTTCCTGGGCTACTTTCAAATGGGCGAGTTCTACCTGGTACCGCAAAGCGGTTTGTCTTTTCTGATAATTCAGATAAATATAGATGGAGCCGGCAAAGCCAATCGCATATAAGAAATAAGCCCAGTAAGACCTCCACCATGGTGGCATCACTTCGATGAGCAATATCCGTTCATTTTGGAGCCATTTGCCTTCCGCATTGGTCGACTTAATCCTCAACCGGTAACTGCCTTCCGGTAATTTAGAGTAATTGACAGTTCTGTTGATCCCGGGATCGTTCCAGGTATTGTCCCAGCCTTCCAGGTAATAGGCATAGGAAATTTTGTTAGGGGAGGAGTACTCCAGGGCAGCGAAGCCGACAGAAAGTACGGCCTTATCGTAGGGCAGGGTGATTTTCTCTACCTCGAATACGCTTTTTTTATCTTCAAAGCTGTCGTCCTGCTCATAGGGGATGTTGTTGGTTCCAAGATTAGTAATGAGTAGTCTGGGTTCAATCGAATGCGGCTTGATTTGCTCCGGCCGAAAGAGGTTGAAACCTTTAATGCCACCAAATAAGAACTCTCCGGATTTGAGTTTCAGCGCTGCATTGTAATTAAACTGATTGCTTTGCAGCCCATCCATTTCATGGAAATTTTTAAACTGCCCGTTCGAAGGGGTAAAACGGCTTAATCCGCTAAAGGTGGAGATCCAAAGGCTGCCGGTATCATCTTCCAGGATGTTCAACACGGCATTGCCACTTAATCCGTCTTTTTGAGACCAGGTTTTATAGACGCCGGTCTTGCGGTCAAATAACAGCAAACCGCCACCTTCAGTGCCTATCCAGAAATGACCTTTTTTGTCCTCATAAATCACCCTTACTGCCGTATTCATGGGGTACGTCCTATGCTTTCTGTTTTTAAGGTCTACCCGGATCAGGGAGGAGAAGGTACCCATCCACAATACGCCTTGCCGGTCCTCATTAATGGAGATCACATTTTTAAGTTGTGCATCAAATAGCTCAAATTTATTTGTCGCCGTATTGAGCTGGTAGGTTCCGCCATCAGAGCAGGTCCCAACCCAGATGTGCTTAGATTTATCCTCGTAAATGCTCCAGGCATTTTTATCCATAATCCCGGTTTCAGTATTGAAGCAGGGATAGTATTGGAAATTACCCGTAGCCGGATTGAACCGGTTCACTCCTCCACCATAAGTGGCCATCCATAGGTTGCTTTTTTCATCTCTCACAATACCGGCAACGTTGTTATTGCTTAAGGAATTCGGATCAGAAGGCTTGTGGACATAGCTGGTAAATTGATTGTTCTGTCGATCCCAGTAACTTAAACCTTCTCCGTCTGTACCTACCCATACATTACCTTGAGGATCTTCACAAAAGGACAGAATGAAGTTGCTGATCAGTCCGCTGGCTTTAAAAGGGGTGGAATTGATGGTCTTAAACCTGGTTTTATGTTTATCTATGATATTGATCCCACCCCTTAAGGTACCAATCCATAACCTTTGGTCTTTATCCTCAAAAACAGTGTTAACCGCACTGCTGGTTAACATTCCCGGTTCCTTCCCGGATTTTAGATGAGCTGATTTTTCTTTCTGAATGTCATAGCTGATGATCCCGCCTCCATCGGTGCTGATCCATAATTTATGTTCCTTATCTACAGACAAGTCAAGTACCGTGTTGTTTAGTTCAATCCCGTTCTTATGGTTATAGGGCAGCAATGTTTTTGATCCAATCTGATATTTATAAAGACCGGACTCATTTCCAATCCAGATATTGCCCAGACCATCGGGGGCCATACATTGAACATCTATCGCAAAATCCTGTACAGGGGTAATTTGTTTTGTTTTCGGACGATACAAACACAGACCATATTCCTGAATATAAAGCCAAATGTTTTTATGCTGGTCTATTTTTATAGATTTTACATGATAGGAATTACTTTGATATTTGCCGTTTTTATAGGGAATTTGCAGGGCGATATCTTTATCCTTTCCATACTCCAGCAGGCCTTGTCCATCGGTTGCGATGTAAACCTGATCCTGTTCGTCCCTGACCAATCCATTGACCGCATAAGAGATGTCCCGGAAACCTTTTTGATGCCGAAACCTGATCATGCTGAACTTACCGCTGGCCACATGGTATAAGTTAGCCCCTTTTTTTGTGCCTATGATGAGGTTGTGATGGGTATCTTCCTGGATGCATACAATGCGGTTGTCAATTAAGGAAGTTTGATCATTCAGCTTATTCCTGAATACCTGAAATTTGTAACCATCATATCGGTTTAATCCCTCATAAGTTCCGAACCATAGGAAGCCATATTTGTCCTGATAGATACTGGTGACGGCATTGTTTGACAAGCCATTTTCAATTCCCAGATAATATAAATACGGATGATTAACGGCGCTCGAATAGAGACTGCTCAAAAGAATGAGAACAAGACAAAAATATCCCTTCATGAAAATGTTTAGTACCCCCTGATTTGGTTAGAATTAACTGACACAAGTTAATCAATTTTGCCTGAAATGAGCCTTAAAAACGAGTTCACCCCTTACATTTTACCATTATACCCCCCATATTTATGCTGCTGCCGTAGTTAGATTTGTATACAACCAAACTATAAAACCATGAATACCCTCACCACAAACCCCTCAGGCTTTCCTGTTCATTACTTACCCGTTTTTCTAATGATATAAACTAAAATACAGCAGGCTACAGGCGATATTTTTTTGCCGGATTTAATAACTGTTATATTGACGTTTAATATGAGCCCTGCCTGGTCTCCTTTTTTGGGGATACCCGCCTCTGATACGCAATACCTAAACCAAAATAAATAATTAACAAACCAACCAAACCAGTATGAAACGAACCGATGGAAGTCCAAATGCTTCCAAATTAGAAAAGCCCTGTTCCAGGCTCAGAATTTTGCAGGATGCAAACAGAAAATTAACTCACCAAATCAAACAAAGCAAACATGAATAAAACGCTACTTAAATACAGCTGGTGTCTTTGCTGTTTCCTTATGGCCTTTACTTTTGCCGCATCTGCACAAACGGAAGTAACCGTAAAAGGCTTCGTAAGAGACAGTATCGGTGGTATTCCTTCAGCAACAGTAAGGCATACAGATTCAAAAAACGGAGTATCTACAAATCAGTCCGGCCAGTATACCATAAAGGTCCCTAAAACCTCAAAATTAATATTTTCTTTTGTGGGTTATAAACCAAAAACAGTCGCTGTTTCGGATTATAAACCCAATTCGGAAGGTGTTTACACGATTTCAGTCACCTTGTTACCGGATGCGAGTGCCTTAGAAGAAGTCACTGTGGTCGGATTTGGAACGCAAAAGAAAACGAGTGTCATCAGTTCCATCATTTCCATTAACCCGAAAGAACTAAAGGGGCCAACCAGTAACCTGACCACCATGCTTGCAGGTAGGGTAGCAGGTATGGTGGCTTACCAGCGTAGTGGCGAACCGGGGGGCGATAATGCCAATTTCTTTATCCGCGGACTGGGAAGTTTCGGTGCAGGAAAGCAGGATCCTTTAATCCTGATTGATGGGATTGAATCGAGTAACAACGATATGGCACGTTTACAGCCCGACGACATTGCTTCATTCAATGTTTTAAAGGATGCAACTGCTTCTGCGGTTTATGGTGCCCGTGGTGCCAATGGGGTGATCATCATCATCACCAAATCAGGAGTCGATGGAAAAACGAAATTCAGCTTCAGAACTGAAACCTCATTATCGGGTAATGCACGGAACTTCCGCTTTGCAGACAATATTTCTTATATGAAAATGGCAAATGAGGCCTCCTTAACCAGGAACCCATTGGCCATACTTCCATATCTGCAGACTAAAATTGATGCTACTGCAGCCGGTGAAAATGAATTGCTGTATCCAAATAATAACTGGATCGACCTGTTGATTAAAGACAGGACGATAAACAACCGGTACAACATCAGTGCAACAGGAGGAAGTGCAAAGGCACGCTACTATGTTGCCGGTACTTATAATGTAGACAATGGAGTTTTGAAAGTTGATAAGCTGAACAATTTCAACAGCAACATCAAGATGAAAAATTACTCGATCAGGTCCAATGTCAACTTAAACATCACTGCGACTACAGAAGCGATCATCAGGGTATACGGCCAGTTTGATGACTATCGCGGCCCGGTTGGTGGCAGAGACGAGAACGGTAACCGCATCAACGGGGGAGAGAAGATCTTCACTCAGGCCATCGGCTCAAATCCTGTAATGTTTCCTGCAGTATATCCAGCCAGTTATTCTCCATTTACCAAACACCCTTTGTTTGGGAATGCCAGAACCATTGGGGATGGAACCTATATTAACCCTTATGCAGAAATGGTAAAGGGTTATGAAGACAGAAATGCTTCCACGCTCCAGACGCAACTGGAACTGAAACAGGATTTAAACTTCTTTACCAACGGACTGAGTGCCAGAATGATGGCCTATGCACGCAGGTATTCATTTTTTAATGTCAGCAGACAATACAGCCCTTTCTATTATTCCGCGAACGTTCAGCCCGACGGACAGCTCACTTTATCTCCGCTTAACGATGGAGGGATTGGATCATTAGTCCCGGTAGGTACAGAATATTTAAGCTATGGCGAAGGCGATAAAGACCTCAACTCCACTTTTTACGTGGAAACAGCGCTGAATTACAACCGGACATTCAATGAAAAACATGCGGTTACAGGGATGGTGATCTCTACCATGAGGAATTACCTTTCGGGAAATGCAGGTTCCTTACAACGTTCCTTGCCTTCCAGGAACCTCGGGGTTTCCGGCAGAGCCACTTATGGTTACGATAACCGGTACCTGGCGGAGTTTAGCTTCGGTTACAACGGTTCTGAACGCTTTGCCGATAACAACAGATATGGCTTTTTCCCTTCCTTCGGTCTGGGTTACGTGATTTCCAATGAAAAGTTTTTTGAGCCGCTGAAATCATTCATGCCGAGTATGAAGCTAAGGGCAACCTACGGATTGGTGGGGAACGACCAGATCGGAAAGACGGAAGACCGTTTTTTTTACCTGTCTGAAGTGAACATGAACGATGGCACCTATGGCGCGCGTTTTGGCGAGCTTTTAGAAGGCTATAGAAATGGAATTTCACTATCCAGATATGCCAATAACCTGATCACCTGGGAGCGGTCCAAACAGATCAACTTCGCACTTGATTTTAACATAAAAAACGCATTGGATGTCACTCTTGAAATCTACAGGAATACCAGGTCGAACATCCTGACCGAGCGTACCTTTTTACCTTCAAGTATGGGCCTTCAGGCTCCGGTAAGGGCAAACACGAACAAAATGCAGAGCGAGGGTGCCGATATCTCAGTGAACTATAATAAGAGTTTTGGCGATGGGATGTACATTCAGGGCAGAGGTAACTTCACTTATGCAAAAAACAAAATATTAGTCTATGATGAACCGGCATTTTCGGATAAGGAAGCCTACAGATATCACGTAGGACGCCCTTCTACACAGCGCTTCGGTTACATTGCTGAGCGTCTCTTCACTGATGATCAGGAGGCGATGAACTCCCCGCAACAGTTTGGTGCCGTAGCGGGAATAGATTACCGTGGAGGAGACATCAAATACCGTGATGTAAATCAGGATGGCGTCATCAGTGATGCCGATATGGTTCCTCTGGGGCTTCCTGAATCACCGGAAATCATTTATGGTTTCGGCGGAACAGTTGGGTTTAAAGGTTTCGACCTGAGCGCATTTTTTCAGGGATCTGCCCGCTCTTCCTTTTTTATCGACTCCGAAAAAATCGCCCCTTTTGTTTTCAGAAACGGAAACCAGAACGGCCTGTTAGATGTGATCAAAGAAAGTTACTGGTCTGAAGAGAACCGTGATATCTATTCCTTATGGCCAAGATTGAGCCAGACCCTGGTTTCCAATAACAACAAAACCTCTACATGGTGGATGCGCAATGGCTCATTTTTAAGATTGAAGACCGTCGAGCTGGGCTATTCTCTAAAAGATAAGACCGCAAAAAGACTCGGATTATCCAGTCTCCGGATGTATGTGAACTCCTCAAATCTTGCTGCCCTCAGTAGTTTCAAACTATGGGATCCTGAAATGGGAGGAAAGGGCTTGGGCTATCCGATCCAGGTGGTATATAACATTGGTATCAACGTAGAACTTTAAGAATCATGAATAATTTAAACCTAAATAAAGCCAGTAAAATACGCCCCTATTTAATGATAAGCGTGTTATTGCTGACGGCTTTCTCCTCCTGCAAGAAATATCTGGACATCATACCGGATAATATCCCGACCATTGACAATGCCTTTACTTTACGCAATGAGGCCGAGAAATACCTGTACACCTGTTATTCTTTCCTTCCAAAAGAAGGAGATCCCACCTACAATATCGGATATATGGCCGGTGATGAGGTCTGGATCCCCTATGACCAGCGGGAATTTGGTCCCAATGCCTGGCAGATTGCGAGAGGTTCGCAGAATGCAGCTGATCCTTATTCCAACGCCTGGAGTTCCCGAAGGGGAGGTGGAGGCCCGCAAGATCTTTACGGACTATTCACAGGTATCCGCAACTGCAATATCTTTTTAGCAAATGTGAAGGATCCGACTAAGGTGTTAGACCTCAGGCAAGATGAACGGGAACGCTGGATTGCAGAAGTACAGTTTTTAAAAGCCTATTATCATTTTTACCTGTTGCGGATGTATGGTCCTATTCCATTGGTAAAAAGCAACATCGACATCAGTGCGGCAGAAAATGATGTCAGGGTTAAAAGAGCGCCTTTTGATGAAGGTGTGACTTACATCACCAGCCTTTTAGATTCGGCTGCCACAACTTTACCCCTGATCATCGGCGATCGTGGCTCGGAACTGGGGCGCATCACAAAACCAATTGCTTTAGCAGTTAAGGCCAAGGTTTTATTAATGGCGGCAAGCCCCTTGTTTAACGGGAATAGCGATTACATCGGTTTCAAAGATCAGGATGGGATCAATCTTTTTAATACCAGTTACGATGCCAATAAATGGAAGCTGGCCTCCGACGCAGCGAAAGCAGCGATTGAATCAGCCACAGCTGCAGGTTTTAAACTGTATGAATTTCCGGTTTCTGCATTTAAACTTTCTGATACCACTAAAAGACAAATGTCCATCCGCAATGCATTTACTGAAAGATGGAATGCTGAGCATGTATGGGCGAATCCTAATTCTTTAGCCGCAGAAGGCCTGCAGAGAAATGCAATGGCGAGAATCAGCACCAATATTGGTGTCGGTACTGCCAGACAGCAATTGAGTGTACCGATAAAAATTGCTGAACAGTTCTATACCGTCAATGGTGTGCCCATCAACGAGGATAAAACCCTGAATTTTAACAATAAATATTCCCTGAGAACTGCGATTAGAAGAGAACGGTTTCATGTAAAACAAGGTTATACCACTGCGCGTCTCAATTTCGACAGAGAGCCGAGGTTTTATGCTGACCTTGGGTTCGATGGTGGGGTATGGTATAAATATGATAGCCCTACGAGTTCAGATTCAGCTACTTATGTTTTAGAAGGGAAATCTGTTCAGCTTGCCGGTGCCAATAATTACGGCTGGTATAATGAAACCGGATATTTCATCAAAAAGGTGGTCGACTGGAACATGGCAAGTACTTCTTCCAATATTTCCTATCGTGCCTATCCATGGCCACAAGTCAGACTGGCAGATCTTTACCTGATGTATGCTGAAGCTTTAAATGAGACGCTGACTGCGCCTGATGGGGAGGTTTTTGACTATATCAACCGGGTTCGTAAGCGCGCGGGCTTGTTAGATGTCCAAAAAGCATGGACAGATTATTCAAGCAATCCAACAAAATTCGGAAATCAGGCAGGAATGCGCGAAATCATCCAGCAGGAACGCTTAATCGAGCTGGCATTTGAAGGGAGCCGATATTGGGATATTCTGAGATGGAAAAAGGCCACCGAGATGTTCAATCAAAACATCACCGGCTGGAGTGTATCTCAGGGTACAGAACAGGAGTATTATAAAGTCAGAACCATTTACCCTCAGAGTTTTATTGCGCCAAGAGATTACCTGTGGCCGATTAGGACCTATGATATCACTGTTAACCCAAAACTTACGCAAAACCCAGGATGGTAATTAAACTGAAGAACATGAGAAATAATAATATGATAAAGCTGGTCTCCTTTTTCTTGGGACTGATCATACTTAACCAAGGTTGTAAAGAAGATGAATTGTTGCCTTTAACAGACAATCAGACCCCACCAGGTATAGTGTCGAATATAAGTGTGGAAAATGGTCCTGGAAAGGCCAAAATCACCTATTCTTTACCAAATGAAAAAGACCTTTTATATGTGAAAGCAGTCTACACGCTGAGCAGTGGAAAGGAATACGAGGTCAAGTCGTCGATTTACAACAGCTCACTTGAAGTTGTTGGTTTCGGTGATACAGACGAACATACGGTTAAACTTTATTCGGTAAACCGCAGTGAAGTAGCTTCCACACCTGTGGAGGTTAAAGTTAAACCGCTGGAGAATGCCATCTGGTCTGTATATAGAAGCCTGGGAGTAATCGCTGATTTTGCTGGTATCAAGCTGACGGCAAAGAATACTTTTCAGTCTGATCTTGCCATTGAAGTCCTGGTTCAGAAAGAGGGGAAATATGTTCCCAGCGCGAAAAATATCTATACCAAAGTGATTGATATCGATCAGTCGGTACGTGGTTTTGATACGGTCTCACAGAAGTTTGCGATCACGATCAGAGACCGCTGGCTCAACTATAGTGATACTTTATATGCGACGCTGAAACCACTGTACGAGACGGCACTTCCTAAAACAGACTATCGTCCGATTACCTTGCCTACGGATGCGACACAGGAATATACCTCTACCAGTCTGAGTTATATGTGGGATGGAAATATCATGGACTGGCCAAGGATCTCGCTGACAAAGACGACGATCCTGACGCCTCAATGGGTCACCTTTGATCTGGGGAAACCAGCCACCCTGAGCAGGATCATGATCTGGGATTATCCTGAATACCTGAATGCCGGAAGAACCTACTATTATGGAGGTGGTGTAAACCAGTTTGAAATATGGGGCTCTGATAATCCACCAGCCGATGGCAGTTTTAACAATTGGACGCTAATGGGAACCTTTCAGGCTAAAAAGCCATCAGGAAGTGCTTACGGTGTGCAGACAGGAGAGGACTACGCTGCAGCAAATGCAGGATTCAGTTACAGCCTTAAAATTGGCGCACCTAAAGTAAGATACCTCCGCATCAGGAACAATAAAAACTGGCAGGGTACCACCTTTATGTCGGTGGCGGAAGTTCAGGTTTATGGTGATCCAAGATAGTTAATGACCCAGAAATTTAATCTTATAAAGATGAAAAACAACATATTAAGTCGCTTGTTTAAGCAGCCTCGCTTATTGCTGCTTGCGATGATGACCATATCCCTGGCCTCTTGCGAAAAGGCGGATAAGTACAAAGAATTCGTTAAAGATGGCGAGATTTCCTATATCGGTAAACTGGATTCTGTGAAGGTTTATTCGGGAAAAAACAGAGTCATGATCAAAGGCATGATCACCTCAGACCCTAAAATTGTAGAATGCAGGGTCTTCTGGAACAATAAAAAAGATTCGCTGGTGATACCGGTGACGAAAGAAATGATCGCTGATACGATTCATAGATTTGTCAATATTGCCACTGAAGGTTTTCAGAACTTTGTGATTTATACCTACGATGCGGCAGGAAACCGTTCGATCCCGGTAAATACTTCCGGGCGGACCTATGGAAGCCGATACCAGGCAGGGTTGACAAACAGAGACATTACCGCTGCAAAGACAGATGAAACTACAGGCATCACTACGGTGGATTGGCTGGGGATGGATCGCTTAACAGGGGTATTTGCAACAGATATTACCTATACGAAACTCAACAATCAATCTGCTACGGTCCGGATTCCTATAGATTCTTCCAGGATTGCCTTGAAGGATTTCAAATACGGTTCTACCATCAATTACAAAACCCTGTTTTTACCGGACACGATCAGCGTAGATACCTTCTATTCAGCGGTCAGCACAAGGCAGATCGTTGCACCAGCATTCCTTAAGATAAACGTGACCAATACCTATCTTAAGAATGCGGGTGGTAATTTTTCCAGATCTAGCTGGGATAATTCCAGATGGGGTTTAGTGGCCGACTGGACCACAAGCGCGGGAGCGAAAAACGTGAACAATACTTACGGGAGTTATGAATTCAGAAACGGTTCAGGGATGATTTCTTTTGAAGCAGGCTGGGGACTTCCGGGGATAACAGACGCGTTGATTTATCAAACGGTTAGCCTGCCTGCCGGAACCTATTCTTTTGAAGCAAATGGTCTGGATCAGAATGCTGGAGGGACAAGGTACATTGCGGTAGGCGCAGGTAGCTCATTGCCGCTGGTTGCCAATATTCCAACTGCTGCCATTAAATATGGGATCTTAAACCCTCAACCGGCCACTGCCACGGTGAAGTTAGAATTTACCTTAACGCAAACCACCCAGGTATCGATCGGTTTCGCCGCTACGATGGCGGCCAACGGCTACTATACCAAAATTGGAAACGTTCGCCTTTATACCATTCAGAACTTGTAACCTGTTCTGAATCAAAGGATCTGGTCGTTCAGTACATCCGTCAGTACACCAGCTGAACGACCAGATTCCTTTTAATCTCTATTGAAAACTAATCTCCTTATTTATCAATCATGCGCTACAAAAAGATCTATTTCATCAGTTTGATGTCCCTGCTTTTCTGCACAAAACAAGCTGTAATTGCACAGCAAAATGCAATGCCCTCAGCGGCATCCGGCCCTCAAAAACCAATCATTTTACTTGACTCGGGTTCGTTTAACAGTCCGGATAAGTTTAAATCACGCTGGAATATGTTCTACCCCTGGGGTACGGACCACAATGGTGCTGCGAGGATGTATAAAAAGCAGGTTTCCATACTTTCCGGAGGCGTGCTGCAGATTAAGGCGAACCGCCACGAAACCTGGGAAGGTAACAGCACTGCCGATCCCAAACTAAGGATCTTCTACCATTCCGGTGCCGTTCATCTGAAAGATAAAATAATCGTCAGCGAAGCGAAACCCAGATGGATCATCAGCGGCGATTTTCAGGTGCCTTCAAACAAGGGGACCTGGCCTGCATTCTGGATCACAGGCTCAGAAAGCTGGCCACCGGAGAGCGACATTATGGAGTTTAAAGGCACAGATACCACCTGGCAAAACACAGCTACCGGACCAGACTGGAAACACCTGTCCTGGCAAAATAAGTTAAGCGCAGTTCCCAAGCCTCAGGACTGGCACAACTATAAAATTGTAATGGAAAAGACCTCGTCGACCGATGTCAGTATTGCCTATTACGTCGACAATGTGAAGACCGATACCCATACCGCAAACTTTGTCGGCAAGCCTTTCTGGCTGATCATCAATATGCAGATGGGAGGGGATAGCGGTACCGCGCCAAGGTCTTTGAAGACCGCGGTCATGAAGGGAAGAAATGTGTATGTAACTGCCTATTCTAATTAAATCATTAATAAACATTATGAAAACTAAATTATTGATATTCAACGTTGTAATTTTGTTAATTGTAGCGGAAAGTTGTAAGAAGGGAGCGCTTCCCATCAAAAAAGAAAACACGGAATCAGTACTAAGTACCGCCATAATTCCGACCTTAACAACCGCTGCATTTACCAGTATTACCACGGTTTCCGCAACCACCGGAGGAATGATCTCTGCCAATGGCGGGGCATCCGTTACGGAAAGAGGAATCTGTTATGGCCTTAGCCCTAATCCGACCATCGCAGACCTGACCGTTGTACCTACCAGCGTGTCCGGTTCAGGTGAATTTGTGGCAAGGCTGAGCGGACTAACGGCCTCTACCAAATACTATGTCAGGGCTTTCGCTAAAAATAGTGCAGGCATTGCTTATGGCAACGAAATGGAACTCAATACCGCAGATGTAGTCAGCGCGACCTTCTCCTTTACCCCGATGTTTATCATCGGATCTACGCTGGCCGCAACAGATGTCGAGGTGCTGACCGATGGGGGCAATGCTGTGACTGAAAAGGGAATTTGCTGGAGTACTACCGCGAACCCAACCATCAGCAACAACAAGTTAAAACACAACAGCACCGGAACGGGTAAATTCCGTACAATGGTCAAAGGATTGAATGAAAAAACAACGTACCATGTGCGCGCCTATGCCATCAACGCAAAAGGCGTAAGCTATAGTGCTGATGTTACCTTTAAAACGATCCCTGCAGGTAAAATGACTTATACCTTCAATAAGGCAACAAACCCTACTGCAGAGCAGTTGGCGGCCTACGACCGGCTACAAATGCCCATCGATAGTGCCAGCTGGTATATCAAAAATTTCACCTCCGCAACCAAACATGTTTACCTGAACTATGATCCGGGAGTACCCACTGCCGATGCCAACAATGAAGGCTGGATGAGATTTGGTGCGAGTACAGGAGTTCAGAACATCAGGACCATGCTGCATGAAATGAACCATACGCTTGGAACAGGAACTTCAACCTGGTGGTCGGGGAAAATTATAGCTGGCAAATATCAGGGCGAACATGTCAATGCGCTATTGAAAAAAATCCAGAACAGCAACGTTGATGTACAGCTGAGTGGCGATACGCAACATTGGTGGCCTTATGGTTTGAACCAGAATTCCGAGGTGACTTCAAGCTGGGATTATGTCTACAACTGTCTGATTATCGAAGCGATGAGAAAAGACGGAATGACTTCCTATAGCGGTGCGTATACGCCATAGTAAACCGTTTGATTCCTAAATAATACGCTTAATAACCCCTGTTTTCGTCAGCATACTGCTCTCTCTCAAATCACCCTGAGGAAAGAAGTATGCTGGCGATTTCGTTTATTATAGCCGGTCCACCGACTATTTTGTTACATTTGAATCCTAAAAAAACAACAGCCAGCCAAAAATGCGTTTACTACAAACTCTTATTCTTGTTGCGTATTTTTTGGTTCAGTCGCTAAACCTTAAAGCGCAGTCATGGCCAGCAGAGAATGGCAAATCTCCTTATGGCAATTATGCGCTTAAAACTTATACCATTTCTGATGGTCTTCCTTCTAAAAATACAACGGCTACATTCAAGGATAAAAGAGGCTTTATCTGGGTAGGTACCGAAAACGGTCTTTGTCGTTTTGATGGTTACACCTTCAAAATATTTTACCATAAGCCTGGCGACAGGTCCTCGATCAGCAACAACTTCATCAGTACCATCGTAGAAGACCGCAAAGGCAGGCTATGGGTAGGCACCATGGACGGATTAAACGTGATGGATCCGCTGACGGAAAAATTCCAATCCTTTTATCACAACGAATCCATTGCTTCCTCCATCAGCAACAACAAAATATGGTCTCTGCTTTGCGACAGACAGGGCATCATCTGGGTAGGGACCGATGATGGCTTTAACAGGTACCAAGAAGCCACGAAATCCTTTACCGTTTATCAGCCCAATCAAAAATCGCCGAATGCAATGGTCGGTAAATCTGTCAATTCAATTATTGAAGACAGGGCGGGTAAGCTGTGGCTGGGGAACTGGAGTGGGGGATTAAACAGCTTCGATAAACGCACACAGCAATTCAAAAACTTTCAACAAAAGCAATTGCCGGGATTTAAGAATCCGAACGATGTATGGGCAATCGCCTACGATGAAAAAGATGCGATCTGGATAGGGACCTATTGGAACGGTTTATTTCGTTTTGACCTTAAAACACAGACTTTCAGTGCGATTAAAGCTCCGGATAAAAACAATACCGGCATTTATAGCATACTTCCGGTCTCGGGCAATACTTTACTGGTTGGCGGAAGCAACGGCTTTCATTGGCTGGATACCGAAAGCAACAAATGGGAGCCGATAAAAAATCTGGTCAATTATGCCTTTGGCGATGCTTACAAAGACCGGGATGGCATCATCTGGATCAATGCAAAGAACGGTTTTCTAAAGATAGATAGTAAACAATACAAGTTTGACCTCAAAGCGCTTAAACTTGGGGATGCGGAAGTAAAAAGCCTTGCGAGTAAAGACAATCAGATCTGGGTCGGAACGAATAAAGGACTGTATACCTTCGATTACAAATCCGGAAAGCTGTCGGCATTTAAGAAAAACGGAACGCACAACAGTCTGGAAAGTAACGACATCAGTAAGCTGTATTTCGATGCTAAGGGAACGCTATGGATCCTTACCGAAGATGGATTTGACAGCTATGACCCAGAGCGGAAAACATTTTCTCATCATGACCACCATTCCGCTTTAGGGAGCCTGTTCAATGAGGATGTTTTTCGGGATATCCTGGAGGTGGAGCCCGGAATCTATTACCTGGCTACCGATGCGGGGCTTAAAATTTACAATAGTCATAATAATACTTTCAAACATTATTACAGCAATAAGAATGATCCATATGCTTTGAGCAATAACCACCTGTATTCTTTGTTAAAAGATCAAAAAGGATACATCTGGATCGGGACTTACGGAGGTGGTCTGAACCGTTTTAATCCGCGGACGGAACGTTTCCAGGTTTTTCGCACTGCAGAGCGCTCCAATGGTGGAATCAGCAGCAACATCATCAGAGGTTTATTTCAGGATTCCCGGCAAAATATCTGGATAGCTACACCAGACGGGCTGAATAAAGTGGAGGCTAAGGACCAGAAATTTGTGGTCTATTCAACAAAAGATGGCTTTGCCAGCAACGTATTCAGGGACATTACAGAAGACCGCAACGGCAACATCTGGGTAGTTACGGAAAGCGGACTCTCCAAATTTGATCCCAAAGAATTGAAGGTGCGGAATTTTGACGAAGCTGATGGAGTGTACGTGAACTCCGTATTGGGGAACGATGGAAAAGAGATTTACCTCGCCGGAGCATTGGGCCTGATCAGGTTTGATCCATTGGCTATTCCATTCAATAAAATCATCCCACCTGTTTATTTTACAGATTTTCAGTTGTTTAACAAATCGGTAGTCCCGGATCCGAACGGGCCATTAAAACAAAACCTGAACCTCAGCACCGAACTGACGCTTGATTATGAGCAAAGTGTGTTCTCCTTTGAATTTGTTGGGCTCAACTACCGCTATCCGGAAAAAAATGAATACGCTTATAAATTGGTTGGCTTTGATAAAAAATGGAACCATGTAGGAACACAAAGAAAAGCCACTTATACGAACTTAAATCCGGGCACTTATAAGCTCTGGATCAGGGCATCAAATAATGATGGCGTCTGGAATGAACAGGGAAAGGTGTTGGTCATCAGCATTCGTCCGCCATGGTATTGGACCTGGTGGGCCTACACGCTGTATGCAGCCAGCATTGCGCTGCTCATTTACCTGTACCTGCTTTATCGGAATAAACAGGCCGACCTGAAATACAAAATAAAAGTAGCGAGCATAGAAAGTGAAAAGGAAAAGGAACTCAATGAAAAGAAACTCTCTTTCTTTACGAATATCTCCCATGAGTTCCGGACCCCATTAACCCTGATCATCAATCCGATCAAGGAACTGCTGTACCATGACGATAAAAACGTGGATACGAGCAACCTCAATATCGTATACAGGAATGCAAAACGACTGCTGAGTCTGGTAGATCAGCTTCTGCTCTTCAGGAAAGCAGATGCCCAAGCGGATAAACTGAAGGCAGCAGACCTGGACATGGTCAACCTTTGTAAAGAAGTGTACCTCTGCTTTTCCCATCAGGCCAATTCAAGGGGGATTGCCTACGATTTTGTGAGTTCATCCGATCACATCTGGATCTATGCCGACCGCGAAAAACTGGAAATTGCCATATTTAATCTGTTGTCAAATGCGATTAAATTTACACCGGAAGGGGGGAGTGTAAGGCTTGAAACCCTGGAAATAGATGATCAGCTGACGATTAAGGTGATCGATACCGGTTGTGGCATCCCTGAAGCTGCAGGTGAGAAAATTTATAACAGATTTTACCAGGAAACAGATGAAAACAGTTCTTTGAGGACTGGCTTTGGCATCGGATTGTTCCTGGTCCGTAATTTCATAGAAAACCATGGCGGTTCCATTACCTATACGAGTGTACCCAATCAGGGAACTACTTTTGTCATCAGCCTGCAGAAAGGAAAAGACCATATCCATCCCGATCAGGTGATTCCTGTTTCGGAAAGCAGTTCCATGTTGCTGATGGAGCTGGCAGAAGAGGAAGGCAACACAGGGCCTGAAGAAGAACAGGTCATTGCTGAACCGCAGGAAGAAGCGCTGGCTTCAGAAAAGAAAACCATACTGATCATTGATGATAATAAATCGATCAGGGATTATTTGGTCAGTATTTTCAAACCTTATTATCATTTGCATGTAGCCACAAGCGGAGAAGAAGGGATGACGATGATCAGGGAGTTATTGCCCGATTTTATCATCAGTGATGTGATGATGCAAGGCATCAGCGGAATAGAAATCTGTAGCCTGGTGAAAGAAGATGCGGCTTTAAGCCATATCCCGGTAGTGTTGCTGACCGCCAGTTCTTCTCCGGAGATTAAACTGAAGGGCCTGGAAATCGGTGCAGACGATTACATCAGCAAGCCTTTTGATAAAGACCTGCTCGTAGCCAGAGTGGCCGGAATCCTGAAAAGCAAAAACAGTCTGCAGAAGTATTTCTATAACGAGATCACCCTAAACCCGACCACCTCAAAAATCTCTGCGGAATACCGGGACTTTCTGCAGGAATGTATCCGGATTGTAGAGCAACACATCACCGATCCCAATTTCAATATTCAGGTCCTTGCAGAAGAGATTGGCATTTCCCGTTCCAGCTTGTTCAATAAAATAAAGTCCATTTCCGGAAGGTCGTCCAACAGCTTCATCCGTTTCATTCGTCTGAGAAAAGCAGCGGAAATTTTTATCAATACAGACAACACCATTTCAGAAACGATGTTTATGGTTGGCATCAACGACATTAAGTATTTCAGGGAACAATTCAATAAACTGTTCAACATGAATCCTTCAGATTACATTCGGAAATACCGGAAGAACTTTTCCAACAACATCACCCTGAGCAAAGAGCTCAAGAAAAAATAATCCGGCTTTCCTGCAAAAAACGCATTTTTACCCCTCACATATTCTCAGTTTGCCCCCCTGAATTCTGTTTAAAACCATCGAATTTAGCTTCTGTCAACAGGATACCTATATCTGTAACCGGGCTGTGCGCACAGTCAGATTTCATCAGATTTTAGGGCTAACAGTTGATGAGCTAATCCTAAAACCAAATATAAACGATATGAGAAAAGTTATACAAAACGTGTATACTCCGTTTTGGCTGATGACAAAAAGGGCTGTTGTAGTAACTGCTATAAATGCGTTGCTGCTTTCTGCCCAGTCCACGCAAGCTTCCGAGCGGCTGACGGTCAATTTTCGCCAAAATGTAGTAACTGGAACTGTCTACGATGAAAAGGGAGGTACATTGCCGGGGGTCAGTGTACTGGTAAAAGGTACGACAACCGCGGCTATTACCAATGCACAGGGAAAGTATTCCATTAAAGTTCCCGCCGACAATGCGATTCTCGTATTTAGCTATGTGGGTTATACCAACCTGGAACTTCCGGTTACAGGGAAATCTGTGCTCGACGCAAAACTATCACCCGATTCCAGATCCTTAAACGAACTCATCGTGGTGGGTTATGGTACACAAAAGAAGGAAACCGTAACCGGGTCGATCTCTCAGATCAAAGGCGCAGACCTGGTAAAAAGTCCGCAACCCAATTTATCCAATTCACTTGCAGGAAGGTTCTCCGGGGTAATCGTCAATAACAGAGGTGGAGAGCCTGGCTATGATGGTTCAAACATTACCATCCGCGGACAAGCGACTACAGGTAGCAATAGTGTCCTGGTAGTGGTTGATGGAATTCCCGGACAAATCGGCGGACTGGAACGTCTGGATCCGAACGACATCGAAAGTGTTTCTGTGTTAAAAGATGCCTCGGCTGCGATTTATGGTAACCGTGCGGCAAACGGGGTTATTCTCGTAACGACCAAAAGGGGGAAAACAGGAAAACCTTCCATCAGCTATAGCTTTAACCAGGGCTTTAGCTCGCCAACACGTTTACCAAAACTGGCAGATGCGGCAACCTATGCACAACTGATGAATGAGATCAATTTCGATTCCAGTCCTTCAGGAGGCATGAACCAATCTTATAGCGAAGCGCAAATCCAGAAATTCAGAGACGGTTCTGATCCTTTGCTTTTTCCAAATACAGACTGGGCAAAAACCGTCCTTAAAGATGTCACCAAACAAAGTCAACATAGCCTGTCCGTAACGGGAGGAACTGAAGATGTGAAATATTATGTTTCGCTCGGGATGATCAACCAGGACGGCTTGTATAAAAACGGCGTAGCCAATTACAAACAATACAATTTCCGTTCAAATGTAGATGCCAACGTGAGCAAACGACTTAAAGTAGGTTTATCGCTTGCGGGAAGAGAAGAAAATAGAAAATTCCCAATCACAGGTGCGGGCGATTTGTTCCGTTCCATTTACAGGGCCAAACCAATTGTAGCTGCATTCTATCCGAATGGATTTCCTACCAGAGGGATAGAAGGGGCAAACCCTGCTGTACTGGCCACAGATTTAGGCGGAACCAGCAATAACCCTACACAGGTATTGAATGCGATCCTGAAAGGCAGCTACCAGATCCCTGGGATCGAAGGCTTGTCGGCAGATGGATTTTTCTCTGTAGATAAATCGAATGTCTTCACTAAAACTTTTAATAAACCGTATCTATTGTACGAATACCAGCCAGGCTCGGATACTTATAAGTCTGACATCTATGGCGGTAACAACAAAAAAGCGACACTTAAAGAGTCTCAGCAAAGAGAATACCTGCTGACTTCCAATGTGAAGCTGAACTTCGCACGTCGCTTCGGTCTTCACGACATCAATGCTTTTGTAGGTTTTGAACAAAGTAAAAACAACATCGAGTATTTTGATGCAGAGCGTTTCAATTACCTGTCTACCCAGTTGCCGGAATTGTCGCAGGGTGGAACAGCAGCAACAGATTTTCTGAATTCTGGTTATAGCTCTAATTATACCCGCAGAAGTATCATCAGCAGAATTGCCTATGCTTACGACGACAAATACCTGTTTGAAGGTCAGCTTCGCCGGGATGGATCATCTATTTTTGCGAAAGGGAAGCAGTGGGGATCTTTTCCATCAGTTTCTGCCGGATGGCGCATCAATAAGGAAAGGTGGTTTAGTGAAAATGTGAAGTTCTTTGACGAACTGAAACTGAGGGCTTCCTATGGTTCATTGGGAAATGACAACGTGAAAGGATTCCAGTTCTACGACAATTACATTTTGATCAACAACGGATTTGTCGCACAGGCACCGGGTGGAACCCCAACGATTCAACCGGGAGTAGGGTTATCTAAACTGGCCAATCCGGACATCACCTGGGAAGTATCTAAAAAACTGGATATCGGTATCAATGCCACCTTCTTACAGAACTTTACATTGGAGGCGATCTATTTCAAACAACAAAGGTCTGATATCCTGGCAGCAAGAAATGCTTCTCTTCCTGGTTCATCGGGAATTGTGAATCCTTACAATGACAGAAGTGCAAATTATAACCCATTGGTTCCTTCAGAAAACATTGGTAAAGTAAATAGCGAAGGTTTTGAAGGTACATTAGGTTATGCCCACCGTGGATCTGAGTTCAACTGGGGCCTGTCTGGTAATATCACTTATGCCAAGAGCAAAATCATCTTCGTTGATGAAGCATCCGGTACTTTGGCTTACCAGAGAGAAACCGGAGGTCCTTTAAACAGTTACCTGTTGTACAACAGCATCGGGTTGTTCCGTACACAGGCAGACCTGGACAATTACCCACATGTTCCGGGTGCAAAGGTAGGCGACCTGAAATTCCAGGATTTTAATGGTGATGGTGTCCTGAATGCGGACGACATGACGCGTCAGAAATATGGCAACATCCCTCAGATCATTTATGGTTTTAACTTCAATGCTTCTTATAAAAACTTCGACCTGTCGGTGTTATTTGCAGGCCAGACACAGGTAAGCCAATATGTATTACCGGAATCAGGCAGCATCGGAAACTTCTACAGCAGCTGGGCCGACAACAGGTTTAGTCCGACCAATCCGAACGGCAGTTATCCGAAAGTGACCGAACGCGCATCCAATGCGATCAGTGGCGGAGGGTATAGAAATACCTTCTGGCTAAACAACGCTTCTTTCCTGCGACTTAAAAACGTGGAGCTGGCGTATAACCTGAAAGGGGAGTTCCTGTCGAAGATCAAGATTTCGGGAGTCCGGTTATTTGCGAGTGCATTCAACTTGTTTACCATCACCAAAGTAAAAGATTATGATCCGGAAGGAAACAGCGAAAGCGGTCAGTTTTACCCGCAGCAAAGGATCATCAATTTAGGTGCAAACGTTAAATTTTAAATCCTGTCAAAATGAAGTACAAATATAGCATACCAGTTTTTATTCTAATAGGCGGTGTACTGGCACTGAGTTCATGTAAAAAAGATTTTCTGGACGTAACGGCAACAGACCGGATTCCTACCAATACACTGGAATCGGATACAGCCGTATTTGAAGCTTTTGTGACCAACGAATACATTGGAACAAAGCTTCAGGATAAAGAAGCCGATGGTACAAATCCAGGGTTTGGCCGTGGCTTTGAATACAGCATGTGGAGTTCGTTAACGGACGAATCGATCTACAACAATGACGATGCCACCTGGATCATCCAGAGAGGGCAGCTGGCACCGGAAAGTCTGGGTGCATTGGGCGTGATTTGGGGCAGAAGTTACCGCAGTATCCGTGAATGTAATTACGCATTGACGGTGCTGGCAAAGATCCAGATGAGTGCTGCACATAAAACGATGCTGGAGGGTGAAATCAAATTCATCAGGGCATTCCGCTATCAGGACCTGATCAGAAACTACGGAAAAGTAGTGCTGATGGGCGATAAGGTGATGGGATTAAAAGACGACTTACAAGATCCTGCCTTGTTTAAACGGGCAACGATCAAAGAAGGGATCGATTATGTGGTTGCTCAGCTGGATGATGCCGCATCAAAATTACCTCAGGACAATAGCGGCAGCTGGGTTGGGGGAAGAGCCACAAAAGGTGCAGCGTTGGCGCTGAAATCCAGGTTAACCTTATATGCCGCAAGTCCATTGTATGCAGCAGGGACCTGGGAAGCTGCCGTTACAGCGGCACAACAGGTGATCTCGCTAAACAAATACAGCATTTATCAGGGCGGTTACGGGAATATGTTCCTGATCAACCAAAGCACAGAATCTATATTCGAACGGGTTTATACCAAAAATGCTAACCATGTACACCTGGAAATTGCAAACGGGCCAAATGGTTATGGCGGATGGGCAGGAAATACGCCTACGCAGACGATGGTGGAGGCCTATGACCTGACCAACGGCTTGCCTGCAAATGCAACTAATCCTTTATATGATCCGGCAAAACCTTA
Organism: Pedobacter steynii; assembly: GCF_900103665.1. Taxonomy (GTDB): domain Bacteria; phylum Bacteroidota; class Bacteroidia; order Sphingobacteriales; family Sphingobacteriaceae; genus Pedobacter; species Pedobacter steynii. The sequence goes on along the minus strand of NZ_FNGY01000004.1, from coordinate 473,943 downwards.
TGAAAACCGAGATCCACGTTTTAAGGCGACCATATTGTACAATGGCGCGGCTTACCGGGAACGTAATATCGAAACCTTTATCCCGGGCGGAAAAGACAGCAGAGACGGAAACGACAACTGGAACACGACCAAAACCGGTTACTACCTTAAAAAGTTCATGAATGATGCTTATCCATTGCAAAATCCATGGGGCAATGCGGGTTTTCAACCCTGGATCTATTTCAGGTATGCGGAGATCCTGCTCAATTTTGCAGAAGCTGCGAATGAAGCCTATGGTCCTGATGCCGTTCCTTCCGGGGCTTCCTTCAGCGCGCGTCAGGCCATCAATATGATCCGTTCCAGAACAGGTGTAAACATGCCGGCAGTAATTGCTGTGGGACAAGATGCTATGCGTACGGCGATCAGACATGAGCGTCAGATCGAACTGGCATTTGAAGAACACCGTTTTTACGATGTCAGAAGATGGAAAATTGCAGAAGTGACAGAAAACCTGCCTTGCCGTGGAGTCATCATCACTAAAAATGGCGACGGCAGTTTCAGTTTTGCCAGTAAGATCGCGCTGGACGGACGCAAGTTTGAGCCCAAGCATTATTGGTTACCGATCCCAAGAGCTGAAATCCTTGCTTCGGGCAATAAGCTGGACCAAAACCCGCTTTATTAGGGTTTTTAAATACAGAGGCCTAAATACACACACTTAAATACACACGCACTTGAATACCTAAACTCCGGAAAGCCTGGCTTTCCGGATGTTTTTTATCCCAATTGAGAAGATATGTATAAGATTAAAAATCGGGTCATGGTGAAGATGACCTTTGCAGTTTTGCTGCTGCTGCCGGTCCTGACCAAAGGTCAGGATGTTCTTCCGGTTAGGATCCGGATAGACGCTGCTCATCCGATGCAAACGATAGAAGGATTCGGAGCTTCCGATGCCTGGACCTGTCAGTATGCCGGCCTTTGGCCCGAAGAGAAAAAAAAGAAAATGGCCGATCTGCTATTTAGCAATGACTTTGATGCCAAAGGAAATCCGGTCGGAATCGGACTGAACTTATGGCGTTTTAGCATCGGTGGCGGAAGCGATCAGCAAGGGACTGAAAGTGGGATCAGAGATAAATCCCGCAGACAAGCCTCCTTTTTAAAGCTAAACGGAACCTATGACGAGGCGGCAATGCCAGGGCAGATGTGGTTTATGAATGCCGCAAAAGCAAGAGGGGTAAAGAAATTTCTGGGTTTCGTGAACAGTCCTCATGTTAACTTCACCAAAAACGGAAAGGCTTTTTCCGGCGATGGTAAAAGCAACCTCGATTTCAGTAAGAAAAATGCCTTTGCTCAGGATCTCCTGAAAACCATTCAAATCATAAAAAAGCAGACTGGCATCACCTTGGATTACCTTAGCCCCGTAAATGAGCCCCAATGGAAATGGGATGAAGGCAAGCAGGAAGGATGTCCTTACACCAATGCCGAAATCGCAGAACTGGTGAGAACATTGAGCCCGGTTTTAAAGAATGGCGGAGTAAATACTAAAATACAAATTGCCGATGCAGGGCAACTGGATTACCTGACGGATCATAAAGACACCCCTAAAAGCCAGCAGATCTCTTATTTTTTCAATGCCGGATCGCCGGGATACCTTGCTAATCTGTCTAATCTGGACCGGAGCATTTCAGGACACAGCTATTTTACCACCAGCTCTGAAGAACGCTCCATCCGCATCAGAACAAAAGTAGCTGCCGAAGTAGAAAAGGTGAAAAATCTTCGGTTTTGGATGTCAGAATATTGTGTGCTTGGCGATAGCCTGTTGAAAGGAGAGGGCAGGGATACAGGAATGACCACGGCATTGTTTATCGCAAAACTAATGCACCATGATTTCAGCTATGCCAATGCCACTTCCTGGCAATGGTGGCTGGCCATTTCAGCAGGAGATTATAAAGATGGATTGGTGTACATCGACAGGGATAAAAACAAAGACAAAAACGACGGGACCGTTGTAGAAAGCAAAATGCTTTGGGGAATGGGGAATTATAGCCGTTTCATCCCTGAGGGAAGTCGCCGGTTACCAGTGAATATGGAAAATGGCGATCAGGTGTATACCTCAAGCTATAGCCATGCGGGTAAAATCATCACCGTCATTGTCAACACCCGAAAAGAAGCACTTTCCCTGGAAATCACAGGAATCAGCAAAAAACAAAGAAAAATTAAAACATACACGACCTCATCCGGACTAAGTCTGGCGGCTGGAACGGTCAATTCCAATTCCATCCACATTCTGCCGGAATCGATCACCACATTGATAACCGATGCACTATAATCAAACCCAAATGAAAATTTTAAGATCTATCTTTTGCATACTAGCCCTTCCTTTAGCGATAGTAACCAATACCGAAAAAGCCAATGCGCAGCAGCATACTTTCGCTCTGGGCGACAGCACCTTTCTGCTGGACAATAAACCTTTCCAGATCATCTCCGGAGAGATCCATTATCCCCGGGTTCCAAGAGCAGCCTGGAGACAGCGCATGAAAATGGCCAAAGCCATGGGACTGAATACAATAGGTACCTATGTGTTCTGGAACCTGCATGAGCCGGAAAAGAACAAGTTCGATTTTAGCGGCAACAATGACATCGCCGAATTTGTAAGAATTGCCAAAGAAGAAGGCCTTTGGGTGATCCTGAGGCCCAGCCCTTATGTTTGCGCAGAATGGGAGTTTGGAGGATATCCGTATTGGCTGCAAAATGAAAAAGGCCTGGAGGTAAGAAGCAAAGAAAAGCAGTATCTTAAAGAATATGAAACCTATATTAAAGCAGTAGGTAAACAGCTGGCTCCTTTACAAATCAATCATGGTGGTAACATCCTGATGGTACAGGTAGAAAACGAATATGGCTCTTACAGCAATGATAAAGAATACCTTTCCATCAATAGAGAATTATTTAAGGAAGCCGGATTCGACGGATTGCTGTACACCTGCGATCCGGAAGCAGACCTGAGCAATGGACACTTGCCGGGCTTATTGCCCGCCATCAACGGACAGGACAATCCGGCCATCGTGAAAAGCAAAATTAAAGCCCTGAATGAAGGTAAAGGCCCATTCTTTATTGCCGAATGGTACCCTGCATGGTTCGACTGGTGGGGAACGCCTCATCATACCGTTCCTGCAGAAAAGTATACCGGTAAACTGGATGCGGTATTAAAGGCAGGTATTTCCATCAACATGTACATGTTCCATGGAGGCAGTACCCGCGGCTTTATGAATGGCGCCAATTATAAAGAGACTACGCCCTATGAACCGCAGATCAGCAGTTACGACTATGATGCTCCATTGGATGAAGCCGGTAATGCAACAGACAAATTCATGAAGTTCAGGACGGTGATTCAAAATAACCTGCCAGCCGGACAAACACTTCCAGAGGTTCCGGCAGCAAAACCTTCCATGACCATTCCGGCGATTCAGTTTCAATCTGCGATCAAAGTCGCTGATCTTTTAACGAATCCTGTACGCAATCTAAAACCCATGACTTTCGAAGACCTGAATCAGGCCTATGGATTTGTCTGGTACCGCAGTACCTTAAACGGAGGCAAAACAGGAACGCTGAAAATCAAAGAACTGAGAGATTATGCGGTCATCATGGTCAATGGAAAACGTATAGGTACCCTGGATCGCCGAAATGCTCAGGACAGCCTGTCGATCAGTTTGCCGAAAGGAAAAGTAACACTGGATATTTTGGTAGAAAACCAGGGAAGGATCAACTTCGGACCTAACCTGCTTAAAAATAAAAAGGGAATCACTGCATCTGTTAGTTTTGCAGGTACTGAAGTTAAAAACTGGACGATGTTTAAACTGCCTTTCCTTACGGTTAACCAATTGAAATTCAAGTCCGCCTACAAAGCCGATCATACCCCTGTAGTCAGAAAAGGAACATTTACCCTGAACACCATTGCCGATACTTATCTGGACATGCAGAAATGGGGGAAAGGTATGGTTTGGGTAAACGGTAACAACCTTGGTAAATACTGGGAAGTGGGACCGCAACAAACGCTTTACCTGCCTGCAGAATGGTTAAAGAAAGGAAAAAATGAAATAGTCGTATTGGAACTGAACAAACCGGAGCAAACTACTTTATCCGGATTGGCCAAACCGATCCTGGACCAGGTAAAACCGAATGTGAAATAGTACATCCGGGGGGAGGGTTAAGATACAACCTCATCTGGTTAAATTTTGAGCATTGATCAACCGGCCGGTTCTATACTTTTACATTCACATCTATAGACCTGACCTCATATTTCAAGAAAACACACGATGAAACCAACCAAGATGAAATCATTACTCCTGATACTGACTGCCGGAACGACGGTACTCCCTGCAAGTGCACAGCAGAAAAAAGACTATCCCATACAGCCTGTTGCTTTTACGCATGTGCATGTAAATGATCAGTTCTGGGCACCAAAGATGCAGGTGAATGCTGCGGTGACCATTCCTTATACTTTGCAGAAGTGCGAAGAGAACGGCCGGATCAACAACTTCCGGATGGCGGCACATGAAGTTGAAGGAGGGACACTTTCTCAGTTTACCTTTGATGATACCGATGTCTATAAAGTCATAGAAGGGGCATCGTATGCGATGCAGGTGAAGAAAGATCCGGCAATGGAACGTTATATCGATTCCCTGATTACCATCATCGGCAAAGCACAGGAAAAAGATGGTTACTTATATACCTTCCGGACGGCAAATGTAAAGAAGCCCCATGAATGGGTGGGTAGCAAAAGGTGGGAAAAGGAAGAAGACCTGAGTCATGAACTTTACAATTCGGGGCATTTATATGAATCTGCGGCCGCTTATTTTGAAGCAACAGGAAAACGTACATTATTAAATATCGCGCTCAAAAATGCCGATCTGCTGGTCAGGGATTTTGGTCCGGGGAAACTCCAGATCTATCCTGGCCATCAGATTGTCGAAATCGGCCTTGTTCGCCTGTATCGCATTACGGGAAATCAAAAATACCTGGACCTGGCCAAGTTTTTCCTCGACGTAAGGGGCCCCAAAGGCGATGCCTACAATCAGGCGAATGCCAGGGTCGTTGATCAGAAAACCGCTGTGGGCCATGCCGTTCGTGCCACCTATATGTATACCGGAATGGCAGATGTTGCCGCGCTGACTGGCGATCAGAATTACCTCAATGCCATCGATAAAATCTGGGAAGATGTGGTCTATAAAAAGTTATACATCACAGGTGGCATCGGCGCTACGGGTAATGGCGAAGCCTTCGGAGAAGCGTATCAGTTGCCAAACATGTCTGCCTATGCGGAAACCTGTGCGGCCATTGCCAACATTTACTGGAACAGCAGAATGTTCCAGCTGCATGGGGATGCAAAATATATGGACGTATTGGAAAGAACCCTGTACAATGGGTTGCTTTCGGGCGTATCATTAAGCGGCGACCGTTTCTTTTACCCAAATCCACTGGCTTCTATGCATCAACACCAGCGCAGTGCCTGGTTTGCCTGCGCCTGCTGTATCTCTAACATGACACGGTTTTTGCCTTCTGTTCCAGGTTATGTTTATGCACAGAACAACAACGACCTTTATGTGAATTTGTTTATGAGCAATACTGCTGATGTGAGCCTTAAGGCCACTAAAGTGACGCTTACTCAATCCACAGGCTACCCATGGAATGGAAAGGTAGACCTAACGGTTAACCCTGCAAAGTCATCCACTTTTGCCCTTCATATCCGGATCCCCGGCTGGGCGGTACAGTCGCCGGTACCAGGCGACCTTTATCGCTATATGGATGCTCCTAAGGCTGCTTTCAAATTGCTGTTAAACGGTGAACCTGCAAATTATAAAATGGTCAAAGGTTATGCGGTTGTAGAACGCAAATGGAAAAAAGGCGACCAGCTGACGCTTGATCTGCCAATGGAGGTAGAAAAGGTACTGGCCAATGCAAAGGTAAAAGACGATGTGGGCAGATTTGCTTTTCAGCGCGGACCAATCGTGTATTGCCTGGAAGGACCGGACAACAAAGATGGCCTGGTTCAAAATATCATGGTCGACAAAAATGCAAAGGTAACCACTGCATTTAACAAAGATAAATTAAACGAAATCCAGGAGATCTCGGTAGAAGGAACAGGTACCAAAAGACAACTGAATTCAGACGAACTGATTGAGGTAAAGCAAAACGTAACTGCCATTCCATATTATGCCTGGGCCAACCGCGGACCAAGCGACATGACCGTTTGGATTCCTTATGAAGCTTCTTCCGCACGTCCGCAACCTGCACCCACCATTGCTTCGCTAAGTAAGGTGAGTTCTTCCTCAGATAATCCGCGTTTGCTGGAGGCGATCAGAGATCAATACGAGCCGGCAGATTCCAAAGATACCAGTTATCCCTATCTGCACTGGTGGCCAAAAAAGAACAGCAAAGAATATGTGCAATATGATTTTGCAGCAGCACAAACCGTTTCGGAATCAGCAGTTTATTGGTATGATGACCAGCCCTGGGGAGGTTGCCGCATCCCGGTTTCTTATCAGGTACTGTACCTGAAAGCCGGGAAATGGGTCCCGGTTGAGATCAGCAGCGATTCCGGGATCGCTAAAGACCAGTTTAATGTGCTGAAGTTTAAACCGGTAAATACCAAAGCCCTGAAGCTGGAGATTCAACTACCAGTAGAACAATCCTCAGGGATTCACGAATGGAAAGTGAAATAAAAGAGAAATGGCCGGCATTTATGCCGGCCATTCTTTTGCAGTACTATCGTATTTATACTACCTAAAAATATAAGATGTTTTTAATTTAATAGTTTGCCGGTTCTTACATCTAATTTTGAAGTCAAACTCTTTTTATCTCCATTATAGCTTAAAACCTCTGCTTCAACTGTTAAAATGTTATTTTCGACAACTTGCTTTTTGATGGTGATTCTGTCAGATTCAACAAGAGAAGGGAAAAGATATGCACCAAATATTGGCTTTTCAAGATTTGAAATATCTCTTTTTATTACGAAACGGGGCTCATTTAGATCTAAAAATTCAGTCATAGACAATGGAACATAATTTCTGTTTTTTTTGCTGAAAAAGCTTCCTTTGTACGAGACTACTAACATATTGTCAGCTGAATATATATCATTTGTCGTTGATGAATTTCCATTTGGCAAGCCTAAACTTGTTTTGGATATAATCACTGTATTATTAAACCAAGGGCCAATGAATGGGGTGTAAGTAGACTTTTCATCAAATTTTACCTCCGTATATTCATTTGTAATTGCGCGGGCGTTTGTGTTTATCCTGATTAAAGATTCAACAAATGGAGTATGATCAACCTGAGCGTTTCCATCTCTAAGTTGCTTGTTGAGATAAATGGTTCCGTTTACTTCAATAATATCAAAATAATTTATAGAGTTCAATTTTATAGTTGTCCCATAAGGCCCTTTTATTTCAGTCGGATCATCATCAAAGGTTTTCGTGGATAATTCATTCCCACTGCGGTCAAAATAACCCAACCAATATTTCTGGTTTTTTTCGCCCACCACCAGGTAAGCACCTTTACTGTCTTTAAAAAGTTGCGATTTAATAGATAGACCTTGCTTATCACTAGGTTTCAATTTTAACCGGTTGACCAAAGAATCATTGCCTAAACTTACCTTATTTTCATTTGTAGGGCTTGACTCATTCTTGCTGCAGGCGGTAATAATAAGGATAAGGCTAAATAATGTTAGTAATTGTCTTTTCATTGAAGCGTGTTTATTTTTTATTTATTTTAATTTCCAATATTTATACATTTTATATGCAAAGGCGCAAATGTAAGTACAACAAATGAATTTTAGTGCTGATCTGATTGCTTCTTTTCTTTAGGATAGGAATATTGATTTATGCCAGCCAGCCTTTTTCGTTGCTATAGGTTTCATAGGAAAGCCTGGTATACAAGTTCTCATCTTCCGTTCCCATTTTTTGATTATAGGCTTCATCTGCCAGATATAGCAAAGCCTCAAAATCCATTTCTTCCGGCATTTCGGTGGGGTTATTGACCACAAGCTGATAATATTCTTTTCCGTTTGCCACCACACAACATCGTACATAAAGGAAATAATCCACCGAAAAATGTTTGCCATCTTTATAAGAATCCGGACCGATATTGGAAGCATAAGCAAGACCATCGAGCTGATGTAACTTTTCCGAGAGAATTTCAGCGAACTCCTGAATGTCTGCTACTTCCATTGCAACCAGTTTCTTTAACGCTGGTTTTAATACCGCGTCATCGTCTCCTGTCTTTTTCCAATTGAAAGCGGCGATGACCTCCCAGAATACTTCTTCGTCCATCGGCCTGTAGGTTGAAGCTGCTTTTTCGGGAATGGCCTGATCCGCTGATAATTCTTTATAACCGCTACGCTGCTTGTCCAGAATCAGTTTTTCCACTTCTTTGCTACAACTATTTTCGTCTGTAAACTGCTTCGTATTTTCCCTTGGTTTTGCGCCCACTTTACCAAATGTAACCGTATAGCTTGTGCCTGATATTTCGACCGTCCAAAGTTTGTTCGATTCTCCTTCCTGATTTAAAAACGTTCTCTTCATTGGTAAATAGTTTTATTGCTTGTGCGCCTAAAATAGAACTAAATTTCCTGGAATGAAAATAGAAATGACCAGCCAGATGTCCTGGCTGGTCATTTCTACATTCGGTATTTTACCTTATTACCGAATTGATCCCGTTTATTGCTGAACCGCTATTGCTTAACTGCGCGGATCACATAAATTGGTCCTGCGCTGTTTTTTGCTTTCGGAACCAGTTTCACCGTTACTTTATTTTTGCCATTGGTCAATGTTGCCGGTATCGGGTAAGAGATCTCATAAAAGCGACTTTCCTTATACTTGTTCAAATCCTCTGTGGCAATCAATGTTCCATCCACAAATACTTCGAAGTTCCGGCCCCGGTTGTCCATTCCCCAATAGGAAGCGATAAGCGTGTTGGATAGTTTCGGATCTGTTTTCATATCAAACTGAAGGAACCCTTCCTCTCCGGCCATCCTCCATTTTTTCCCATGTTCCTCACCACTCTGCGCTTTCTCCGATAAGAAATTATGGTCCCTTTCCGGTTGCATCTCTCCAAATCTGAAAAGATCCGTCGTCCTGTCGTCCAGCTCTTTTTGCATGCGTTTTTGTTCTTCATACAGTTTTTGCTGTACGACCCATTGTTCAGGCGTAAATACATCCCAATAAACACTGTAATGCTGATTTTCTGTTTGGTTGAAAGGGATGAGTGTCACATCATGAGGTTTTGCAACTCCCGTCGTTTTGAAGCTGAGTTGTTTCTGATCTACCATTTTTAACCATTCTTTCGGGTCTTGTTCCGCACTTACAAATACCGGCACACCCTTTACCGGATCTGGTTCCGTTAAACCCAGGTCGCCAGCCAACAGTACCGGACCATAGAATACCGCCCTGCGGTTAGGGTTGTCTGGCATGGCCTCCGTATACAATTTTTCAGGCGTGGTATATTCAATTTTATCGTTGTTTTTCCAGTTTCTCCGGATCACGTAATAACCGTTTTCTTCCGTTACTTTTTCTGATTTTCCGTTTACCAGAATTTTAGCATCAGGCGACCATTTAGGTTTTCTGATTCGGATGGCAAAGTTGGAAGCCTTAGCCACAGTGATCAGCAAGCTGGTTTTATCTCCATGAGGCAGGGCCGATTCCTGTGTGATCTTCAGGCCTTTTTCCTTCCAGTTCAATACCGAAGGAATAAACAGGTTTACATATAAACTCCCATCTGCGCCTTTAAAGTAAATGCTTTCATTATACTTCACATGGTTTTCCATCCCTGTTCCTACACAACAGGTAAAGCTATTGAATTCATCGCTGTATTCTTTTTTTCCGCCCATGCGTAAGGGCACAAAATAGCACATCATACCGGTATGGTGATTTTGAGAAGCAAGGATATGGTTGTACAATCCTTTTTCATAATAGTCGAAGAAAGTAGAAGAGGGATCAAGTGTGAACAGATGTTGGGTCAGTTTCAGCATATTATAGGTATTGCAGGTTTCCGTGGTATTCTCCGTCAGCCGGTCGTTCAGTTGATCCGGCTCTGATAAATACTCATAATTGCTATTACCTCCGGTTACATAAGAATGGTGGTTGACTACTGTTTTCCAGAAAAAATCTGCGATCGCCAGATCTTTTTTATCACCCGTCAGCTGATACCTCCTGGCACTGGCAATAACTTTCGGAATCTGGGTATTGGAATGTTTCCCCGGCAAAATGTCTTTCTGTTCTGCCAGTGGATCCAGAACCCGTTTGTCATAGAATTTGTAGGAAAGCGCCAGATATTGCTGATCCCCGGTAATGGCATATAGATTTACCAGGGTTTCGGCCATGCCACCATATTCACAAATGAGCATTTTCTGGATTTGTTCCTCCGTCAGGTGGTTAATGGTGGCAGCTGTCCATTTGGCCAGTCCTTTTGCGGCGGTTAAAGCTTTTGGATTCCCTGCATACAGGTAGGCATCTAATAAACCAGCCATGATTTTATGGACGGTATACCAGGGTGCCCACCCACCGTTCAGGTCGAAACCCCGGGTTTCAATATCTCCTTTTGCAACTCTGGCCCAAATCGTGTCTTCATTGGGAATCGCGCCTATGTATCCGGTTTTACGTGCCTGTTGACCAGCAATGAGTTCATCTACGATGTAATTGATTCTTTTCAACAGTTCCGCATCTTTTGTCGCCGCATATTGAAAGGAAATGGCCGACAAATAATGGCCAAGGCTATGCCCCGCCAGACCGTCGGACTCCCAGCCACCGTATTTCTTTGCCTTTTCTGATAAGCCGGCATTGGCCCTGAAGCCAGATAATAAACGATCTGACTCTATTTTAAGCAGATACGCTACATCTGCATTCATGGCGGTTTTGAAGGGGCTTTCTAAAAGCGATACTTCCGAAAGCTGGAATGCATAGGCTTTAATGGGGACGGCATTTTTAACGGCCATCCTGGGATCGTTCAACCGCGGTACATAGGATTGGGCAAGCGCTGATGAAGTGTACAGCAATGCCGCCGCTATCAGATTGGTGCAAAGGGTTCTGTTCATAGTGTTTAATTGGTGTCTATCTTAACTGTCATAAAATTAGGCAATTAAGCCGTATGGGATATTGCCTGATTTCGCCGATACTGCTTGTATTTTAGCAATTGTATCAGGCAACTAATTTCCTGCAATTAATAAGCGTTAACTTGACGTATATTAGCATGTGTTGACCGTATTTTAACTTGTTTACTGTTGAATTCTTCGGTAGTTGTTAATATCTGTACATTAATCTCAATTGATGCTCAGCAACCAAACTGCTAACTAAAACAACCGACCATGAAAGTGCTTCCTTTTACTTTGCTTGTACCGGATGATAAAAGTGTAATATCCGAACAGATTGAGCTACCTTATTTTTATCAATACCTTCACCGTCATGAGGAATGGCAGATCACCTGGGTAGAGCGGGGAGAGGGTACCCTCATCGCCGGCAATAACATGCATGCCTTTCGTTCCGGGGATCTTTTTTTAATCGGCGCAAACCTGCCTCATTTATTTAAAAGTAATCCCGAGTATTTTATGGGGGATAAAAATAAGTGTGTGAAGGCCAGATCTGTCTTTTTCAATCCTGACGGACGCCTCGCAGGCCTGTTCAAAATGCCCGAGTTGAACGCCGCCAGTTCCTTTTTGAAGAACAACAAGCATGGCTTTAAAATTCCGGAAAGGCATACTGCGTTGTTATCTGAACGGATACAAGAGCTGCATGAAGCTACAGGATCGGCTGTTTTATTTGCTTTTCTAAGTTTAATGGAGGGACTTCAAGGGGTAGAAGAAGGCGCAGAGCCACTTTGCCCTGACTTTTACGCTTCCAATCTTTCAGAACACGAAGGCATGAGGCTCAGCAACATCATTAACTTCATTATGCGCAACTATAACAACCGCATAGACCTGGAGGATGTGGCCAACGCAGCTTACATGACCCCTCAGGCTTTTTGCCGCTATTTTAAAAAACATACCGGACATACCTTCATCTCTTTTTTAAATGAAGTGCGGATCAATGATGCCTGTAAAAGCCTGGTCTCTGATGATAAGCCGGACTGTATTTCAGGTATTGCTTATAAAGCAGGTTTCAATAGCATCGCCAACTTCAACCGGGTGTTTAAGAATTTAATCGGGCGCTCGCCAAGAGCCTATATAGACGAATACAATAATGTAAGCCGGATCACCAGCATTGCAGGCTGAACAAATCCTGCCAATTGCTACAGATATTAACTCGTTTTGACCGTATTCTAACCAGTTTACTGTAGAATTCCTGACTGGCAGTTAATAGCTGTACATTGATACTCAACACCTAAGACGAACCAAAACAAAGACCACCAAATGAATAAACCATACCAATTATTGCTGATGATGTGCCTGCTGCCATCAGTTATTTTTTCGCAGGAAAAAGGAACACCCAGTCTCTATGAGCAAACCAGCGAAATGGGAACCACCATCATTACCTATCAGCAGGATGTCAAAGCCATTCGGGATTTTTACTGGCCTTACGTGATTGACGGCACTTATCCGGAGATTGCCCGGGTCTATTATTCGCCCGAACAGCGGAACCGCCTGCTCAGCGTTCAAAAAGAATACCTGAAAAGAATGGAACAACTGGAATTTGATGCTTTCAGTGTCTATGGAAAGGTAGATTACCTCTTGCTGAAAAAAGAAATCAGGAGCGAAATCTCGGAGTTGGAAAAAGCAGAGGTCAATGAAAAGACGATCCTTCAATATATCCCTTTTGCATCTGGAATTTATGCGGTTGAAAAGGAAAGGCGGAGAGGTAAAGCAATGGATTGGCCCGCTGTAGCCGCAAAGTTAAATGCGATTGCAAAAGAGGTAGGGGCTTTGAATGCCATATCGATCAACAAAACAACGCTGAACAAAGCGCAATTAAAAAACATCAAAGATGCGATATACGGGCTGAAGACGAGATTAAGAGGGGTTTATGAATTTTACAAAGGCTATGATCCTTTGTTCGATTGGTGGCTGCCTAAGCCCTATGAAACATTGACCCAGGCTTTAAACAATTACGCTTCCCTATTTTCCGAAAAACAGAGCGAAGCACCTGCTCAAAAAGATAGCAATTACGGAATAAAAGGAAATCCGATCGGGCAGGCAGACCTGACCGCACAATTAAAAGCGGAAATGATTCCCTATAGTCCGGAAGAACTCCTGAAAATCGCGGAGAAGGAATTTGCATTTTGTGATCAGGAGTTGTTAAAGGCGGCTGCAGAAATGGGTTTTGGGAAAGATTGGAAAAAAGCCCAGGAGAAAGTTAAACAAAGTTTTGTCGCACCGGGTAAACAGCCTGAACTGATTGTACAATTGCAGGATGATGCCCTGGATTTTATCAAAAAACAGAACTTAATGAACATTCCTGAGCTGGCAAAAGAAACCTGGGGAATGGTCATGATGTCTGCAGAAAGGCAACTGGTTAATCCATTTTTTACAGGAGGCCGGGAAATTAGTATTTCCTATCCAACTGCGGGCATGACCGACGGAGATAAACTGATGAGCATGCGGGGCAACAATCCTTACTTTTCAAGAGGAACGGTACAGCATGAGTTATTGCCGGGTCATCACCTGCAATATTATATGAATAGCAGGTACAAAAATTACCGGGAGCTGTTTACCACGCCCTTTGGAATTGAAGGATGGACCCTGTACTGGGAACTGCTTTTGTACGATAAAGGTTTTGCCAAAAGTCCCGAAGAGCGGATTGGAATGTTATTCTGGAGAATGCACCGCTGTGCAAGAATCATTTTCTCCCTCAATTATCATTTGGGTAAATGGACGCCTGGACAGTGTGTGGACTTCCTCGTAGACCGTGTAGGACATGAGCCGGCGAATGCAGAAGGGGAAGTGCGCAGGTCCTTTGAAGGTGGCTATAGTCCATTATATCAGGTGGCCTATATGATTGGAGGATTGCAATTGATGGCGCTAAAACACGAGCTGGTAGACAGCGGAAAAATGACCTATACCGACTTTCATGAGCGGGTCATGAAGGAGAACCTGATTCCTATAGAAATGGTCAGGGCAACCTTAACGGGACAGTCCTTAAAAAGAGATTTTACCACTCAATGGAAATTTTACGATTTCAACAAGTAACCCCATAACCTTAAACTAAACCAACCAAACTACATTTCATGAAACCACAACCTACAGAATTTAAGTCTTCACTCCGGCTAATTGATGCAACCATGCTCGTTGCGGGTAGCATGATCGGATCCGGGATATTTATTGTCAGTGCAGACATTACCAGAAATGTGGGAAGTTCGGGCTGGTTGCTGGTGGTCTGGCTGATCACCGGATTTATGACCTTAACTGCAGCCTTAAGTTATGGCGAATTAAGTTCCATGTTTCCGAAAGCAGGAGGGCAGTATGTGTATTTAAAAGAGGCTTACAATCCACTGGTCAGTTTCCTCTATGGCTGGAGTTTTTTTACAGTCATTCAAACGGCAACGATTGCTGCAGTGGGGGTCGCTTTTGCCAAATTTACGGCCTACCTGCTGCCTCAGTTTAGCGAAGACCGGGTGATTGCTGATCTTGGCTTTCTGCAGATTTCGCCCGCGCAGCTGCTGGCGATTGTCATCATTGTTGTTTTAACTTATGTGAACAGCAGGGGGGTAAATGCAGGGAAATCGATCCAGACTTTCTTTACCATGGCGAAGTTGCTCAGCCTCTTCGGCCTGATTGTATTTGGTTTGTTCTTCATGAAAAAAGAGGTTTGGGAGCTCAACTGGAAAGATGCCTGGGAACTGAAACCGCTGGCAGGATCAACGGGGATAGGTACTTATACGACATTGGCGGCTTTTGGTGCCATCGCGGCAGCGATGGTAGGTTCCATTTTCAGCAGCGACTCCTGGCACAATGTGACCTTCGTAGCGGGTGAGATTAAAAATCCGAAGAGAAACATCGGACTGAGTTTAGCATTGGGTACGATCATGGTGACCGTCTTATATATTTTAACCAATATCATGTACACCGGTGTCCTCTCCCTTCATGACATCGGACATGCCGATAAGGATAGGGTAGCGGTTTCCGCTGCTCAGGTGATCTTCGGCTCATCGGGAACGGTGATCATCGCACTGATGATCATGGTCTCCACCTTTGGATGTAATAACGGATTGATCATGGCAGGGGCAAGGGTCTACTACTCTATGGCGAAAGATGGCCTTTTCTTTAAAAAAGTCGGTACGCTGAACAAGAATTCGGTACCTGCTTTTGGCCTTTGGATCCAGTGTTTTGTGGCTTGCCTTTGGTGCCTTAGTGGTAAATATGGAGACCTGCTGGATATGATCTCCTTCGTGGTCGTGATGTTTTACATGCTGACCATAGGAGGGATTTTTATCCTCAGAAAAAAGCGCCCGGATATAGAACGTCCCTATAAGGCTTTTGGATATCCGGTTTTACCACTGATCTACATCGTAATGGGGCTGGCATTCTGTGTGTTATTGATCATCTACAAACCTCGTTTTACCTGGCCGGGCCTGATCATCACATTGATCGGTATTCCTGTTTATTTTATCATTGCTAAACTTAAAAATAACAAAAGCGCTTAGGTTACAGTTGCTCCTTCCATAATAAATTCCTGAGCAGTGGCAAAACCCATTCCGTTTGTTCCACCTGTAATTAAGGTTCATACAGTTGACTGGCAATAAAATCCGAAACTTGCTGAACAAATTCTGATGGCGCAGATCGAATACTAATTAAGGTGAAATGGAAATCATTAATAAACGTCTTTTTGACAATTAATACTAATTGTATATATTCGATACACAATTAACCAAATAAACCGAAGTCATCCATGATGTTCAAAAAAAAACTATTTCATAAGCTAGGCCTTTCCCTGCTCATTCTGGGCAGTAGCCAGTCGCTCATGGCGCAACAAACAACGGTCACCTTAAAGGCAGATCAAGCCGCCGGACAAATCAGCAAACATATTTACGGGCACTTTGCCGAACACCTCGGTCGTTGCATCTATGATGGCTTTTACGTAGGGGAGAACTCCAAAATCCCAAATACCGCAGGGGTAAGAAATGACATCGTTGCTGCTTTAAAGAATCTCAACATTCCAAACCTAAGATGGCCGGGCGGCTGTTTTGCTGACCGCTACCATTGGAAAGATGGAATAGGACCTAAAGATCAGCGCCCTTCAATTGTAAATACCATGTGGGGAGGGGTAACGGAAGACAATAGTTTTGGAACCCACGACTTTCTGAATATGTGTAAACTTCTGGGTACAGAACCTTACCTGGCTGGGAATACAGGAAGTGGAACGGTGCAGGAACTGGCAGATTGGGTGCAATATGTGAATTTTGAAGGACGGAGCCCGATGTCTGATCTGCGGGTTAAAAACGGACAGGAAAAACCATGGGAAGTAAAGTTCTGGGGAGTAGGAAATGAAGCCTGGGGTTGCGGAGGAAGCATGACGCCGGAATATTATGTGGGCGAATACCGCAAGTATGCCACCTTTATGGAAGGAAAAAATTTATATAAAATAGCTTCAGGTGCGAACGGGGATGATTACCATTGGACGGAGACGTTAATGAAAGGAATTCCGCTGAACCTGATGGATGGTATCGCCTTACACCATTATTCAGTTCCAAACTGGGATAAAAAGGGCCCCTCAACGGGCTTTA
Organism: Pedobacter steynii; assembly: GCF_900103665.1. Classification (GTDB taxonomy): domain Bacteria; phylum Bacteroidota; class Bacteroidia; order Sphingobacteriales; family Sphingobacteriaceae; genus Pedobacter; species Pedobacter steynii. The sequence goes on along the minus strand of NZ_FNGY01000004.1, from coordinate 457,266 downwards.
GTGAACAGCAGTATTTCGAGACCATGAAAAGCGCTTTACGCATGGAGGAACTGATTACCAAACATACCGCAATTATGGACAAATATGATCCAAAGAAGAAAATCAGCCTGGTGGTGGATGAATGGGGCGGATGGTATGACGTGGAAAAAGGAACAAACCCGGGGTTTTTATACCAGCAGAGCACGATGCGTGATGCCATGATCGCAGGGGCTACGTTAAATATTTTCAATAACCACAGTGACCGTGTTAAAATAGCCAATCTTGCACAATGTGTCAATGTTTTACAGGCGGTCATTCTGACCAGCGGAGAAAAAATGCTGCTTTCTCCAACCTACCACGTAATGGAAATGTATAAAGTACATCAGGATGCTACTTTGATCCCGGTAGAAGTTAAAACAGAGGACTATGTTTTTGGCAATGAAAAACTGCCCTCAGTTTCTGTGTCGGCATCAAAGGATGCAACAGGACTTACCCATATTTCTGCAGTCAACGTCAATAGAAATAAGGAAGAAGAAGTACAGATCGACGTTACCGGAAAAACTTATAAATCTGTTTCCGGACGTATCCTGACGGCTGCGAAAGTCGATGATCACAATACGTTCGAAAATCCGGAGGCTGTTAAGCCGGCGGTTTTTAAAGCTGCAATTTTAAGAGATGGGAAACTGAAGATTAAACTTCCGCCATTTTCGGTGGTCGTGCTGGAATTGAAGTAAATCCGTCAAATAGCCCTATCCTTTCCTTACCTGAGCCCCGGTTATTTGCTTTTTTGTCCGTTAACTTTTATCTTGTTAAACATTGTGTATGAGGGACGAAGACCAAATCTTATTAGATCGGCTCAGGACGGGAGATCAGTCTGCCTATGAAGCCATATTTAAGAAGTATTATAAAATGCTCTCTGCAAAAGCTTATTTTATGCTCGATGACGAGATGGAGGCGGAAGATCTGGTTCAGACCTTGTTTGTCTCCATTTGGCAAAAAGCCAGGTTTCATAGCATTAATACTTCTTTAAATGCTTATTTACTCCGGGCAGTACACAATCAGTGTATCATGTGCCTTAGAAAAAGAAAGGTTTCGGAACGCAGACTCAATGAATATAGCCTTAGCCTTGATGAGCCGATACATGAAGAGGCAATAGAATCGGACAGAAACGAGGATACCCTTAACCTGGCTTTTAATGAACTGCCCAGTCAACGGCAGAAAGCATTTAAGCTGGTTTACATGGAAGATAAAAAATATAAGGAGGCAGCACACGAGATGGGGCTTTCGGTGAATTCAATAAAAACACATTTAAAGCTTGCAGTAAAGGCTTTACAAAAAAAACTGATCAATTTTAAATGAACATTCACCTAAACTGAGAATAAATGCGTCTAATAGTTAGTAATGGAATATAACAAGGAATACATACAGGGACTTCTATTTGAAAAGATCACCGGGACAATTAGTGAGGAGGATAACTTCATTGCTGAACAAGCCATTGAGCAGGATGCCGGGCTGAGGGAATTCTGGGAAACATTACTTGTGAAAATGAAAAGTGCCAAAGGAAGTTCATTTTTATCGGGATTAGATGCGGATGCCGCATGGAGTAAAACCGGGCCTCGTTTTAATGAAATGTCAGATTCGTTTTTTTACCGGAACCGGCGGATGCTTTATGGCGCAGCTGCAGTATTGATACTTGCGCTTCCTTTTGTATGGTATTTTAGTTCTACAACAGATACCACATTCGTGGTTCCCGAACAAATCTCTAAACAGGTACACCTTAAAATCGAAAATGGTACTGCTGTTGACCTTTCCTCTGATCGCATTGTTACAGTAGGGCAGACCCATTTTAATGCCAATCAAAAGGAATTAAGCTATACCTCCGGTGATGCCGGGCCTAAGGAATGGGCAACACTTGTTGTGCCCGCTGCAAAAGACTATAGGATTAGTTTATCAGATGGCACACAGGTTTGGCTAAATGCAGCTTCCAGTTTGCGTTTTCCTGTTCAGTTTGGACCTCAGCAGGCAAGGGAGGTTTATTTGTCAGGGGAAGCTTACTTCGAAGTTGCGAAAAACCCGGAACAGGAATTTATAGTGCATACCAACGGCCCGGACATCCATGTTCACGGAACTTCTTTTAATGTTAATGCATACGAACAGGGCCGTTTTGCAGCTGCTCTGGTAGCCGGTTCTGTGTCGGCCACGACTAAACATCAAAGCATTAAATTAAAGCCGGGGCAGGAAGCCATACTTGAGCGGGGCAATTTGCAGACCAGACCATTTGATGTACAGAATGTACTTTCCTGGAGAAACGGAACTTATTTTTTTCATAAACAACCTTTGTCGGAAATTGCAACCGTGCTTAGCCGTTGGTTTGACGTAAAGATCGCCTGGAAAACACCTGAAGTTGCGGAACAGACTTTTACCGGAGAGATCGATAAAAAGCTGCCAATAGAGGTCGTCATTGCTAATTTACAACTATCTTCAGGTATTAAAGCAGAGCTTAAAAATGGTACGCTGACCTTCCAGTAATTTTTTTTAAAATTCCATTCACCCATTTGGGCAAGTGCAGCGTCATTAGGCAAACCTTTTATAAACCTAAATGTATGCTTAAACAACTTACCCGATCGGGCCGGCTTGTATTGCCGGTTGTTTTCTTGCTGCTGCTGGCCTTAGCGGGCCAAAGCCAGACCGGCACCAGCAAGATCAATCTTAAAGGCAGGAACATCAGCCTGGCCGAAGTATTCAAATCTATAAAAAAGCAAACGGGATTCACCGTATTTTACAGCAATAAGCTGTTGGACGATTCAGAGCTCATCTCTGTGGATTTTGCCGGAGAAGCGCTGAACACTGTAATGAATAGTATTTTGAAGGGCAGGCAGCTGGACTGGCTGATTAAAGAAAAGTACATTGTATTGCAAAGAGCCACACCACCGACTCCACCTCAACCGCGTAAAACGGACCCCGCCAATGTGGACAAGGTGCAGCAGCTCAGGGGGACGGTAACTGATGGAAGCGGAAGTCCTTTACCGGGCGTCAGCATCAGGCGGAAAGATGTCAACTTAGGAACAGTGACAGATACGCAGGGCCGTTATCTAATTGAAGCTCCGGCCGGTACTGCTCTGGTGTTTTCCTATGTAGGCTATGGTAGCCAGGAAATAACGGTCGGCAGTCAGGTTACACTTCATGTAAAACTGTTGGAAGACGATGCCGACCTGGCTGAGGTGGTGGTGGTGGGCTATGGAACTCAGAAAAAAGTAAACCTTACCGGAGCGGTTTCCATGGTTTCCGGAAAGGAGCTGGCTGCACGGCCAATGGGGCAGACGTCTGCTGCCTTGCAGGGGATGGCACCCGGTGTTACGGTGAAACAGAGCTCCGGGAGGCCCGGCGCTGATGGAGGAAATATCCGCATTCGGGGTGTAGGTACCATAAGTGCTTCGGCAAATGATCCTACTGCATTTAATGGCGCCAATCCCCTGGTGATGATCGATGGGATCGAAGGCTCCATGAATAACATAGACCCCAACCTGATTGAATCGATCTCCGTTCTTAAAGATGCAGCTTCTTCTTCCATTTACGGTTCCAGAGCTGCGAATGGTGTGATCCTGATCACCACCAGGAGAGCGACTGCAGATCAGGTTAGCATTTCTTATCACAATTATATCGGATGGCAGGATCCAACCAATATGCCAAAATTGGTGAATGCGCTTGATTATATGCTGCTGATCAATGAAGCCTATGTAAATACTGGCCGTACGCCTCTTTACGCAGATGCATTGGTTCAGAAATACCGTGAACAGAATGGCGTTAATTCGGATCTGTACCCGAATACAGATTGGCAAAAGGAAACCTTAACTGGGTCGGGTTTGCAGCAAAGCCATTTTATTACTATTCAGGGAGGTACACAAAAAGTGAAAATGCTGGGCTCCTTTGGGCTTTTTGACCAGAAAGGGATCATTGAAAACTCAAGCTTCAAACGGTATACGATACGCAATAATGCCGACATTACTTTTTCGGACAAGCTGAAAGCGAAGATCGATCTGCAATATGTAAATGCCATCACGACCGATCCCGCTGTCGGTTCCGGTGAAATCTTCCAATGGATGAATGGCCTTCCTGCAAACCTGATTGGTGTTAATGAAAGTGGCCAATGGGGAGTGGGCTGGAATGGTAACAATCCGATGTCGGCCAGTAAAGACGGAGGTACGAACAGGACAAGAGCGCCATTTGGAAGTATCAATGCCATTGTCAATTATAAACCACTGGAATGGCTGGAGGCTGAGGCCGCTTATTCTCCAAAATATGCACTTACATCTGGCAAGAACTTTAGAAAAGCCATTCAGTCTTACCTGCCCAACGGCAGTCTCAGTTTCCGTACTCCGGCGCTGACTTCCCTGAATCAGTCGCAGACACAGTCTTTCTTTAACAACCTCCGGGCTACGCTCACAGCAAGTAAAAACTTAAAGGATCATACCTTTAAATTGCTGATTGGTGGATCCAGAGAGGATTATTATGCAGAATGGATTTCTGCCTATCGGGATACGTATGTTCTTCCGGAATATCCTGTTCTGGATGGGGGTTCCGCTTCGAACCAACAGGCTAAAGGCAGCGCGGAGGAATGGGCATTACAATCACTGTTCAGTAGGTTCAATTATAGTTATAAGGGGAAATACCTGCTGGAACTGAACGCACGCTATGATGGCTCCTCCCGCTTTTCAAATGGCAATAAATACGGATTCTTTCCCTCTGCTTCAGCAGGATGGCGAATTTCCGAAGAAGGTTTTTTTAGTGGGTTGAAAAATACCATCAATGAGGCGAAACTGAGGTTTTCCTGGGGAAAACTTGGCAATCAGAACATAGGAACTTATCCTTCTACAGCTGCACTGATACTTGAATCTACGGCTATGGGTAAACAGATTGTGAACACAGTGGCATTAAATGACCTGTCTAACAAAAATATATCCTGGGAGACTACTGAAGAGAAAAATATTGGTATTGACCTGACGCTTTTTAATAACCTGAGCATAACGGCCGACTATTACCGCAGGCGCACCCGGGATATTCTGTTGTTACTGGATATCCCGTTGATCATCGGTTTGAACAGGCCCAATCAAAATGCAGGTACGGTAGATAATAAAGGCTGGGAGTTAGGCATAGCCTATAAAGGAAGCCTGAAGGATTTTAATTACAATGTGAGCTTCAATTTGTCGGACGTAAAAAATACGGTGGCTGACATGAAGGGAATTAATCAGACCGGACTTACCGTAAACCGTGAGGGACATTCCAGTTTATCTCTTTTTGGATATGAGGCACAAGGTCTGTTCTCTTCCGATGAGGAAGTGGCTGCGCATGCAAAACAATTCGGTATGGTGAAGGCGGGCGATATTAAATACAAAGATCAGAATGGCGATGGTTTGATCAATGAGAGCGATAAAGTGATCATTGGTGGAACCATTCCAAGGCTTACCTATGCGGCCAGCCTTGGGGCTGCCTATAAAGGCTTTGATTTATCAGTACTGCTGCAGGGGGTGGGTAAGGCCAATGGTTACCTGAATGGGCCGGGTGTTCAGCCCTTCAGCGTTGGAGGTGCACTGGGAGGGACGATTCGTGAAGAAAACAAGGACCGCTGGTCAGTGGAGAATCCCAATGCAAAATATCCAAGGTTAGCTTTTGGAGAATCGAATAATGAGCAGGCTTCCAGTTTCTGGGTTAGAGATGCCTCGTATTTGCGCATCAAAAATATCCAATTGGGATATACCTTATCTGCCGGCCTCGCAAAAAAGCTGAGTATCAAACGCCTCAGGCTTTTTGCCAATGGTTCAAATCTGGCTTCATTTGACCGCTTTCTTAGCGGATACGATGTGGAAGCACCAGTGGGCTCAGGAAGTATTTATCCCCAGGTTAAGTTATACAGTCTTGGTCTGGAAGCAACATTTTAAAGATAAAACAGATGAAAACAAACTTATACCTCATTATACTGGCGACTGTTTTAATAACAGTGAGTCCATCCTGCAAAAAAGGATACCTGGATAAAAACCCTTTGTCGGGCCCTTCAGATGAAACATTTTTCGTGAACCAGGAAGAACTCCTATTGGCCGTTAATGGCCTGTACAGGTATGCCGCCTATTCGCCGCTCGATGCAATGCCGCTGAACCTTACAATAGATGATGGCACTGATATAGGATGGGACCGTAACAACAGCGCCCTGCAAAGTCTGGGCAAGGGTAATCACGACAGTAATAACCTCTATGCAAGAGAGGTCTGGACTCAGGCTTACATCGTAATTGCCAAATGTAATTTTGTGCTTGACAATATTGAAAAAGTAAGAGATAAAACTACCCCGGCAATATTTAACCGGTCGAAAGCCGAAGCCCGGTTTTTACGTGCCTATACTTACCAGTACCTGTCGGACCATTTCGGAGGTGTACCACTGGTGACCCATATGTTAAAACTGGAAGATGCACAGATTGCCAAAACTCCGAAAGCAGCGATAGTAGATTATGTCATGCAGGAATTAACTGAATGTGCTCCAGATCTTCCGGTAATTTATACAGGAACTGATGTTGGAAGAGCGAGCAGGGCTGCCGCACTGGCAATAAAAGCACGCACCGCATTGAACAATGACAGGTGGGCCGAAGCTGCGGATGCTGCGAAGGCGGTGATGGACCTGAATGTTTACAGCCTGCACAATAACTTTTGCGCTTTGTTTAGTTATGCAGGGCAGAATTCCAAAGAGATCATCTGGGCCTTTCAATACCTCCGTGCTTCAAAAACTAAAACCCACTCTACACCCAATAACCTCCTTTCCAGGAACGGACAGGGATTCTCAAACAAGGTGCCTTCACAGTCTCTGGTCGATGTATACCCGTGTACTGATGGCTTAAACATTGATGAATCTCCGCTTTTTAACCCTGCTGACCCTTATAAAAACAGGGATCCCAGACTTGGATTTACCATTGCATTGCCGGGATCAGTATTTTACAATTATCAGTTTGAAACCCATAGGGACAGTTTGAAATGCTGGAATTATAATACCACACCGGCTACGCGGGTAGACAATCAGGAGGCAATTAATGCTTTTGCAACCTTTACCGGCTATTGCTGGAGGAAATACGTTGACCTTGAAGATAAACCCGACCGGACCAATTCTGAGCTGAACGTGATTCAGATCAGGTATGCTGAAATCCTGCTGATCTATGCGGAGGCAAAAAATGAACTCAACCAGCTGGATCAGTCGGCTTACGATGCCATCAACCTGATAAGAACCCGGCCAGGTGTAAATATGCCTGTGATCGTTGCAGGAAAAACACAAGCCGGCTTTAGGAGCCTGGTACGTAAAGAACGTATTTATGAACTCGCTATGGAAGGCTTCAGGATGTCTGACCTGCGCAGGTGGAAGATTGCCGAAAAGGCCATGAACGGAAATTTTTATGGCAGGGTACAAAGGGGATTACTTGCTGCTGCACCTCATATTGATGAAAATGGTTTAGCAGATTATTCTGGCCTGCCAAACCGTGCAGATCTGAGGGTGATAGAACAGCGCAGCTTTAATAAGGAGCGGGATTATCTCTGGCCGATTCCGAATATCGAGACGGTTACCAATACGAAACTAATTCAAAACCCCAACTATTAATTCATCGGTTTTATTTGACCATATACTTATCAATTATGAAACGTTTTCTTTTAAATATGCTGCTGCTTTTAATCGCTATGCTCTGGTTAACACCTTTAAATGCCCGTCAACCCCGACGTCAGAACTACGATATTTGCATTTACGGAGGCACCTCATCGGGAGTAATTGCTGCGTATACCGCTGCACGACTGGGCAAGTCTGTCCTGCTGATTGAACCCGGAAAGAATCTGGGAGGGATGAGCTCTGGTGGCTTAGGGCTCACTGATATCGGGAACAAGTACGCAATCAGTGGTTTGGCGCTCGATTTTTACAGGAGAATTGGCCTGCACTATGGCAAATTTGAGCAGTGGATCTTTGAACCTCATGTTGCCGAAAACCTGTTTCTTGATTATATTAAAAGGGCCAAAGTTGAGGTTCTGTATGAAAACCGTTTAACTGCGGTAAGCAGGGAGGGAAAGCTGATCACCGGAATAACGCTGGAGGGCTCAACCAAAACAGGGCCAGGAAATCAGGTTAAAGCGAAAATGTTTATTGACTGTTCTTATGAAGGAGACCTGATGGCAAAGGCTGGCGTATCTTACACGGTAGGCAGGGAGGCAAATGATGTATATCAGGAAACGTTCAATGGCGTGCAGCTGATGAAAGGCCATCAGTTTCCAGATGGAATAGACCCTTACAAAACTCCCGGTGACCCTTCAAGCGGACTGGTATGGGGGATTCAGCCAGGTGTATTGGAGAAAGACGGTACTGGTGATAAAAAGGTCCAGGCTTACAACTTTCGCATATGTTTAACCAATAACAAACAGAACCTGGTACCGATCACAAAGCCGGAAAACTATCAGCCTGAAAAATATGAACTGCTGCTCAGGCAAATGGAAAAAAGACCATGGAAGTCCTTACAGGATGGTTTTATATGGAGTGGGATGCCCAATGGAAAAACAGACATCAACAACAGAAATGGTTTTTCAACAGATATGATTGGAATGAACTGGGCGTATCCGGATGCAGACTATCACAAAAGAGCAGAGATCTGGAAAGCCCATGTCGATTATACAAAAGGCCTGCTCTATTTTGTTGGAAACGATCCGCGTGTTGCGGAGCATATCAGGCTTGAAATTGGCCAATGGGGATACCCTAAAGACGAATACACGGACAACGGGAACTGGTCTCATCAGCTCTATATAAGGGAGGCCCGTAGGATGGTTGGTAGCCTGGTGATGACCCAGGATCATTGTCAGGGGAGGGCGAGGGTTACGGATGGGGTTGGCATGGCGGCCTATACCATGGATTCGCATAACTGCGACAGGCTGGTCATCAATGGAATGGTGAAAAATGAAGGAAATGTCGAGGAGGGGGGCTTTGGGCCTTACCCTATTTCTTACCGGGCAATTGTTCCGAAAGCAAATGAACTGAGCAATCTTTTGGTGCCGGTCTGTCTTTCTGCGAGTCACATCGCTTATGGCTCTATTCGTATGGAGCCTGTTTTTATGGTACTTGGACAATCTGCTGCGGTTGCCGCTGTACAAGCCATAGACGGTAAAAAAACCGTACAGGAGGTAGATGTTGCAGCAGTACAAGCCCGGCTTAAAAACGATCCTTTGATGGATGGAAGTACTCCGGAAATTCTGGTGGATAATAATGATACTTTAACAGTGGAAAAGAAAGGCGACTGGACCCTTCAGCACCAGGGTGGTTATGGACCTGATTATTATCTTAGCGAAACCGGAGGACAGGAAAATAGCATAAGCTACCGGCCGGAGGTTATTAAAGGCGGGAAGTATGAGATTTACACCTATTACCCCAAGCAAAAGAATGCCGGAGCGTCGACGAATGTAACCGTCTATGATGGCAAAAGAACGAAAGAGATTTTCATTGCTGATGAAGAGGTTAAAGTGTTGGGACAAACCTCAGGCGAGTGGATCAGTTTAGGCCAATATACGTTGGCGGCAGGAAAAGGGGCGTATGTTCAGCTATCAGGAAAAGACAAAACCGGGCGTGTTGTTGCGGATGCCGTACTATTTGTGCCCCTGGATAAGCGGTAAAGCTGTTGAAAGAGAGAATTTCATTTTGGAAATTCTCTCTTTCTCCTATAGCACTTAGATCGCTGCTTTAACAATCTTACCCAGGCGTTTAAGGTCATTTTCCAGTTTCGTGTTCCATCCCAGGGCGAAATTCAGTCGCATACAATTGTTGTATTGGTTGTATTGACTGAACACCCTGCCAGGTGCGTAACTTATATTTTGCTGTAATGCCCGATCATACAATTCGGCAGTATCAATTTTCTGATCCAGTTCCAGCCATAACATAAAACCACCCTGAGGCTGAGAGATTTTGGTGTTATGAGGGAAATACGCTTCTATTGCCCCCTGGTATTTCAGACAATTGGTATAGAGCTTACTTCTGATGGTCCGCAAATGGTGGTCATACCTGCCGTGTTCCAGAAAATCTGCAATCACTTCCTGATATAAAGTAGGGGTTGAAATCGTTTGTAATAACTTTTGCCTGATGATTTTCTCTTTATATTTTCCAGGAGCAACCCAGCCAACCCGATACCCTGGTGCCAGTGTTTTGGACACTGATCCGCACCACATCACGATTCCGGCTTCATCAAAAGCTTTACATGGTTTGGGCCTTGTCGCCCCAAAGAAAAGGTTGCCATACAAATCGTCTTCAATCAAAGGGATATCGTATTCAGTCAACATTCTTACGAGTTCTTTTTTGTGTTCCTCGGGCATCATACAACCTAATGGGTTGCTGAAATTGCTGATAAAGCAACAGGCATTTAATCGGGGCAGTACTTTTTTTATGGCCTCTAAATCCACACCTGTGATGGGATGTGTAGGGATTTCGATCGCTTTTAATCCCAATGATTTTATGATTTGCAGGATCCCAAAATAAACCGGGCTTTCTATAGCCACCGTATCACCAGGCTTCGTCACGGCCATCAGGCAGTTAAAAATAGCATTCATTGCACCGGAGGTCGTGACGATGTCGTCTTCAGTAAGCGTACCTTCCAATACATAAGACCATTTGGCGATCGACCTTCTGAGGTTCAGGTTACCCTGTACAGGTTCGTAACTGGTCCCACCATCAGCCAACCGCTGTACGACACTAATCACGCCCTTGTTCAGTTTTGCGATGGGTAATAAACTTTTGTCCGGGACACCCAGCGAAAATTGGGTAATCTGATCATTGGTCAGGGTATTGAAAACCTTGCTGATTAAGTCTTCGGGATCCTTTGTCTGCGCGGAGGTTTTTAGTGCTGTAACGGAGGGAAGCGGGAATTTTCTCATCGAGGCCTTGCTCACAAAATATCCCGATTTGGCCCTGGGTTCAATAAGCGATTTACTTTCCAGTTCCAGATAGGCCTGCTTAACGGTAGTCAGGCTTACATTGTACAGCTTTTGTACCGTTCGGATGGATGGAAGCTTATCCCCGAGCTTTAACGTTTTGCTGGCAATCTGCTCCTCCATTACTTTCGCAATTTTAAGGTATAAGGATTCCTTTTTCATATCAATTTTATTGACAGGTATTCAGCCAGTCAACTAATTTATGTATAGATTTCTTTAATTTGGTATTGTCGTCCTGTAAGTCGCCAAATGTAGCATAAAGTGTTCTTTTTGCCTCTGCTATCAGCTCATCCCCAATATTTGAGGGGTCAGGTTGTTGTACCCCGCGGGAATTTAAGACCACCTCATCCAGTTCATTGATGCTGGCAAAGGCGAAACCGATTACTTTATGGTCTTCGCTGACGATACTTAAAGGAAGACCAAAATCTGCTGTTAGTTTTATGGCTTTACCCTGAGGTGATTGATATAGATTGATGACCGATCTCATGTCGGATAGGTACACTTTTCGAAATTCTAAATTTGTACTTCTATGATTTTGCGCTTTCATAACCTGGTATTTGATTACAAAATTAGGCAGGAATAACATTTAGATACAGATACAGAAACCAGTTTATTTTAGGATACAGATGTGTTTACCTTTTCTGTCTTAAATTATTAACGTCCAGAAATGGATTGCTTGCATATCTAATTAATACACAAGGAACAAATCGGTGTCATTAATATTTTATTTGTTTATGCTTTTGTTATTTATTTTAAACAAAAATCATTGCCAGATGTTATTAGGCGTAACCTCTAAACTATGGAAATTCCTGTTCTCAGCACGCTTAACCTTTTCAGGGTATGGAAAGGAAAACAATCCCTGGAAGTATTTACCCTACAGCAGCACGACTATGGTTTTATTGGGGGCGGACTCATTCACGGAAGTGATTTTAATATCCGTTACAAGGTACACACGGATCTTAACTGGCGGATACTGCAGGTGACTATTGAAGAGGTAGACCGACCCTGGTTAAGTCTGAAAATCAACCGAGGTGCGGATGATCTATGGTACAACAGGTTTGGCATGGAGTTAACCGCGCTCGCCGGATGTCAGGAACTGGATATTTCTGTTACTCCTTTTACCAATTCCATAGCGATTCAGAAGATCAGCAATGGGATGCAAAGGAGATTTAAAGTAATTTATATCCGTATTCCTGAATTTGATTTTGAGGTCGTGGAGCAAGTGTATACCCCGCTTGGTTTGGGAAGGTTTAAGTATGAAAACCTGACCAGCAAGTTTTCTGCTGAACTGTTGGTGGATGAATTTGGGTTAATCGCAGACTATCCGGGGCAATTTGGAACGCTGACGATAAAAAAATAAAATTGTCTATCCGTGTGCTGTCGCAAATGACCTCTAAATTGTCGCATTAGCCCCCTTTTAATTTCTATTTTAACCAGGATCTTTATTAAAGCAAAGGTAGCGTAGCTACCACAATCAAAAACTAAAAAAACAAGCTTATGTCAGACAATAAAGTTTCATTGCACAGAATTATCAAGGCCAGTCCGGAAAAGGTGTACCGGGCCTTCACCGAAAGTACAGCGATCGCTTCGTGGTTACCACCTTACGGCTATCTTTGTACCGTACAGGAAATGAACGTTAAAGTAGGAGGTACTTTTAAAATGACTTTTCAGAATTTTACAACCGGCAATGGCCATTCATTTGGCGGGGAATATTTAGAAATCAAAGCCAATGAGTTTCTTAAATACACAGACGTCTTTGATGACCCAAATTTGCCAGGTGTAATGACGACTACCATTTCGCTTCAAAAGACATTGGTAGGTACGGAATTAAAAGTACTGCAGGAAGGAATACCAGCTATGATACCAGCTGAAATGTGTTACCTGGGCTGGCAGGAATCTCTGGAAAAACTGATTAAACTGGTAGAACCTGAAATACCAGATGCCGGATAAACTCCTTGTTAAAGCTCCCTGAAAATGAAATTCAGGGAGTTTTTGTTTAAGCCGCTTTTCGATTGATTTCATCTATGCTCCATTTGTATTTAGGAACATAAGAAAGCAACAGACTCGCTGCAGAAGCAGTAAACACGCCGAAATTTATGGGCTTTTGTATGCCGACAGATGTTGCCATAAACAGAATAAAAGTGAAGGTAAGCAGGCAGCTTCCTATCGCGACATATTTCGTTTTAAAACCAATGATCAGACCTACAGCGATGATGAGTTCTGAAGCGGTAGCGATCCCACCCATTACATTGGTTACAGACCTGTCTAGATAAGGCATCAACGTAGCCGTATAGTTGATAAAGTTTTCCCAGTTGCCCCATTCGATGTTTCCGGTGCCGGCAGGGCCGAGGATACCTAATCTGTCTAAAACAGGGGTTAGAAATGTGATCCCCAATGCGCATCTTAAAAGTAGCTGCGGGATTTTAAATGAGTCTTCCATAATTTAAATATTTAAGACAAAGCTATCTCCAATAGACAGGGCTTTACTATACCAGATTTATCAAATCCTATAGCCCAGTAATTGATGAATAGATCAGAACTTACCAATAGTCGGATTTGTATACAAAAGAGTCAATTTTATACAAAGGATAACCTCTGCCTTATGATAAATTTGTAGCTACGCTAACGCGATAAGCTAACCAAATGATTTAAAAGATGAACAGAAGAAAACTGCTTCAAAGCATTGCTATTGGTATACCTGGTCTGTTGATGTCTAAAAATTTTGCAGCACTGGCTCATGAATTTCCTGAAATTTCAGAAAAAGTCTTATCAGGTCCCTTTAGCCCTACCTGGGAGTCACTCCAGTCTTACCAGACACCAGATTGGTTTAGGGATGCTAAATTTGGTATGTGGGCACACTGGGGGCCTCAGTGCCAACCTGAAGCAGGCGACTGGTATGCGAGGGAAATGTACATTGAGGGCAGTCATAAATACAAATTCCATCTTGAAAAATACGGACATCCATCCGACTTCGGATTTAAAGATGTAATTCACAGCTGGAAAGCCGAAAACTGGGATCCGGAAGAATTGGTTTCTTTATATAAAAACGCTGGTGCCCGGTATTTTATGGCGCTGGCGAACCATCATGACAATCTCGATCTTTATGATAGTAAATATCAAAAAAATTGGAATTCTTTAAAAATGGGGCCTAAAAAAGACCTTATAGCTGGTTGGGCAGCAGCTGCAAAAAAGAACGATCTCTTCTTTGGGGTTAGCGTACATGCTGCCCATGCCTGGAGCTGGTATGAAACAGCCCAACGTTCCGACCTAAGCGGAAAATATGCAGGAGTAAGTTATGATGGCAAATTGACGAAGGCCGAGGGAAGGGGTAAATGGTGGTCGGGTTTAGACCCGCAGGAACTTTATGCTCAAAACCATCCGCTAAGCGAAAACAGCCTGGACAATGGAGCAATCCACAAGCAATGGCATTGGGGAAATGGTGTTAACCCGCCAACCAAAGCTTATATCGAAAAATTCTACAACAGGACAATCGACCTGATCAACAGCTACAATCCGGATATGGTGTATTTTGATGACTCCCAGTTTCCGATGTGGCCGGTTAGCGATGCCGGGCTTCGCATCGCCGCACACCTTTACAACAAAAGCATAAAAGAAACAGGTAAGCTAAATGCAGTCATCACCGGAAAAATCTTAGATGAAAACCAACGTAAAGCAATGATTTGGGACATTGAACGGGGCCAGAGCAACGCTATTGAACCACTTCCCTGGCAAACAGATACCTGCATAGGAGATTGGCATTATGACCGAAGCATTTATACCAGAAAAGGGTATAAAACAGCCAAAACCGTGATTCATACTTTAGTCGATGTGGTGAGCAAAAATGGCAATCTGATGCTGAATATTCCAGTGAGAGGAGATGGAACAATTGACGAACTTGAACGTAAAGTTGTAGAAGATATTGGGGTATGGATGAAGGCAAACGGTGACAGCATTTATGGTACCCGTCCCTGGAAAATATTTGGGGAAGGACCAGCTCAGGAGGGGGCTGCGAAGTTAAGCGCACAGGGTTTTAATGAAGGAAAAGGAAAACCTTTCACGGAAGCGGATATTCGCTTTGCGGTTAAGGCTGAGCAGCTTTTTGCTACCGTAATGGGCTGGCCTGCTTCTGGTCAGGTGTTGATTACCAGCCTCAAAGAAGGCAGCATTTACTATCCGGAACAAATCAACAAGGTGGAATTTGTCGCAACCGGACAAAAGTTAAAGTTTGAACGAAATACTGCCGGGTTAAAGGTTTATTTTCCTGAATCGGCTCCTGCAGCTGCTTATGCTAATGCTTTAAGGGTAACCTAGAAACAGAAAATAATTGTGTTATTTTACAATTCCAATAATCCACCATGACCAGAAAACTTATCAAAAATTATTTTCACCTGTTAAACACAGATTATGTCAAACTGGGGGTCAAATGGAACTTTAACAATGTGATTAGCCCGTACTACAGAATTTATTACATTGATGAGGGAGAAGGGGTGATTTCCAGCTTAGCAGGAAATTTAGTTTTGAAACCCGGATACTTATACCTTATTCCGAGCTTCACTCTTTGTGACCTTTCCTGCAGCCATTTTTTAAGTCAGTATTTTGTGCAGTTTTTCGAGGAATCCCCTGACGGATTATCGCTGTTCGCACATTGCAGAAAAATCATGCATTTAGCCGCAACATCAGTTGATATTGCAAATGTCAGGAGACTACTGGCCATAAATCCCGGAAGAGGCATCAACCGGTCTGACGATCCCAAAGTTTATGAAAAAGACATTTACTACAAAGAATATACGGAGCTCAATAACTTACAAAGTATATCCGCTCAATATGAAACACAGGGGATTATCTTACAACTAATTTCAAGATTTCTAAAACCCGAGATATGCAGACCTGATAAGCTCGCCGTAATTCCTTCCGTAATTCTTGAAACCATAAGTTACATACAGCTCAATATCAGTTCGGTATTAAAAGTGAGCCATCTGGCAGCCCGTGCACATCTGAATACAGATTATTTTTCCCGGATATTCCATCGGTATACCGGAAAAAGCCCGGTTACCTATATCCTTGAAAAAAGAATAGAACGAGCACAATACCTGATCATCACAACAACTCATCAGTATGGCGACATTGCTCAGCTAACGGGCTTTGAAAACTCCCAGTATTTTTCCAGAATTTTCAAACGCTTAACCGGTCTTACACCGGGAGCATATAGAACACAGAATAAAACCATGAACCTGATCGATTAACGGCCTTCCCATCTCGCTAAGATTGTTAATTCAAGCATTTTTTAATAATATTGTGTAAAGTTGGGGGACATGATAGATTATACCGTAATAACTGACCAGGAGCTGGCCAAAATGCTTGCATTAGGGGATCAGACTGCCTTTGCGGAGATCTATAGTCGCTACAAATTTATCCTTTACAACCATGCCTGGAACAAAACCCGGGATAAACAGGAGGCACAGGATACTTTACAGGAGGTTTTTGCGATGATCTGGTCTAAAAGAGCGACGATTACTATTGGCAATAATCTTTCTGGTTACCTTTACACCTGTGTTCGAAATCACATCCTTAACGTAATTGTCCGCAGGAACACCCACAATAAATACACTTCCTCGATATTGAATTTTGCGCAAACAGGCCCGGTGCTTACCGATCATCTGGTAAGGGAAAATCAATTGAAGGCTTTGATCGACAGAGAAATTGCTGCGCTTCCCCCACGAATGCGTCAGGTATTTGAACTGAGCAGGAAACAACACCTGAGCCATAAGCAGATCGCTGAAATTATGGGCACGAGTGAAGAAACTGTCAAAAAGCAAATGTCAAGAGCTTTAAAATCACTACGCCTAAAGTTAGGACTTCCCGTTTTCCTCCTCATGCTGTTGTTTTACCGGTAACACATTTATTTTTTTTCCTTGTACCACCTTGGCCATCCTTAGTTTGTCTAACTGCCAGACTAAACTAAATGATGACAACCAGTATTGTAAAAATCGAAAACCTTTCCCACCGCTACAGTCTTGACTGGGCCATACGGGATATTAACTTTGAAATCAGCCCTAGAGGAGTTCTCGGACTGCTGGGTTCTAACGGAGCAGGAAAATCGACTACGATGAACATTCTTTGCGGCGTACTCAACCAAACTGAAGGAAATGTGTTCATAGACGGAATCGATACCAGACTCCATCCCGAACAGGCGAAACGGAAACTTGGATTTTTGCCTCAACACGCCCCTTTACATCTCGACCTGAATGTCGACGAATACCTGACCTATTGTGCCCATATCCGGGACGTTCCGGCAAAAAAGGTGCGAATGGCTGTGGCGGAAGTAAAAAACAAATGCGGCATCAGCCATTTCAGCAAACGACTGCTCAGTAACCTTTCCGGAGGCTACAAACAACGCGTTGGTATCGCGCAGGCGATCATTCATCACCCGCTCCTGGTGGTACTGGATGAACCTACCAATGGGCTCGACCCCAACCAGATTCTGGAAGTGAGGAAACTGATCAAAGAAATCTCTGAAGAGCGATCCGTGCTCTTTTCCACGCATATTCTCTCTGAAGTACAGGCCACCTGTAAGGAAATCAGAATGATAGAAGGGGGACGGATGGTCTTTGCGGATACCATGGAAGCCTTTAACAACTACATCATGCCAAATTCTGTGCTGATCTACCTGGACAATCCTCCATCTATGGAGACCCTTAGTCGCCTTCCGGACATTACGAGTGCAGAGCCCTTGAGCGACGGTGGTTTCAGACTCCATTTTAAGGGCTCCCAAAAGAACATTTCGGGAAAGATCATTGAAGCCAGTATCAGCAACGGCTGGCAACTCAGCGAGATTATGCTCGAGAAAAGCTCCCTTGATGAAATATTCGCCCAACTTTCCAACCATACAAAGCCAGCATAAGCGCATGAAGAAAATACTAAAAATCGCAAAACTAGAACTCAGCATCTTATTCTTTGCACCTGTAGCCTGGTTGGTACTGATCATCTTTTTCCTGCAGAGCGGCAACCGTTTTCTTGGCCTGTTTGGCAGTTACCAGGAAGCCATAGCCATGGGCAATCAGGTCAGCGACCTGAGTTTTGCCATGTTCCCCGGTACAGGTGGCCTTTTCGAACAAACCTTGCAGAACATCTACTTTTACATCCCCTTACTCAGCATGGGGCTAATGAGCCGGGAAATCAGCAGTGGCTCTATCAAATTATTGCTTTCCTCACCTGTTACCGTTAAAGAAATCATTTTCGGGAAATACCTGGCCATCACCCTCTATGGTTTCTTATTGGTCGTGATATTGGTGGTGTATGCGGTTACAGGTGCGGTGTTGATCAGAAATGCAGATTACGGATTGATCGGATCGGGCCTTCTGGCATTGTTCCTCCTCATCTGTACCTATGCGGCAATCGGACTTTTTATGTCCAGTCTTACCGGTTACCAGGTGGTTGCAGCAATCAGTACACTGGCTGTATTCGCAGCCCTGCAATATGTAGGCAGTGTTGGTCAGGGGATTGATTTCTTAAGGGATTTCACTTATTTCCTTTCCATATCGGGCAGAACCGATGACCTGTTGAAAGGACTTATCAGTAGCAGAGATGTCATCTATTTTCTCCTCATTATTGGTTTATTCCTTTCACTTTCCATCCTGCGGCTCAAGGCAGCCAGATCTCCTCAGTCTGCCGGTAGGCTGTTGATGAAATACACGGGTATTATCACCACGGTACTTTTGATGATTTACATCAGCTCCAGGCCACAGTTCATTTGGTACAAAGACCTGACCGCAAATAAAGTCCGTACACTGACGCCCAATAGTCAGGAGGTTGCAAAGCAGATCAAGGGCGACTTGGTCATCACCACTTATGTGAATCTGCTGGATCAAAACGTTTATGCCGGTCTGCCGGTCTCCAGGAATATGGACATGTCCAGGTTCGATGCTTTCCGCAGGTATATTCCCGGCCTGAAAGTGAAGTACGTGTATTATTACGACATCACCGATCTTAAAAACAATAGAAATATGGTTTATCAGGGGGATATGACGGGTTTGACCGTAAAAGAAGTGGCAGAAAAGGTGGCCGATAACATGGGACTGGATGTCCATGATTTCATGCCTCCCGCCGACATCCGTAAGCGCATTAACCTGAGCACTGAGGACAATAGTTTTATTCGAATCCTGGAATATCAGGGCAGGACGAGCAAGTTGAGGCTGTACGACGAAATGGATGCATTTCCTTCGGAAACAGAGATCACTGCAGCAATTAAGCGCCTGATTGTCCCGGTACCGCGAATTGGAGTCATTACAGGCCACAACGAACGCAGTATTTTGAAAACAGGAGAACGCAATTACGAATCCTTCCTCAATGCAAAGAAAGTAAGGCGCTCGCTGATCAATCAGGGCTTTGACGTTTCTACGATAACGCTTGATTCAAACCGGATACCAGATCGCCTGAACTTGCTGGTCCTGGCAGACCCCGCTACGGCACTAAAACCTGCGGAACTCACCGGATTAAAATCGTATATTGACAATGGGGGCAACCTGATGATTACTACGGAACCCGGACAGCAACAACTGATCAACCCGATATTAAAATGGGTTGGCATTCAGTTAAAGGAAGGGGCACTGGTGATGCCGAGTAACGACAATCTGCCGGATCAGGTAATCGCAACAACCTTTAAGGAAGGAATGCCGGTGGCGATGCCAGGTGTATCCGCGTTGCAATATGACAACAGTGGAGCTTTCATTGCCGACACCTTACTGATGAGTGCTGCCAATGGCTGGAACAAACAAGGGGAACTGGCCAAAGGGTCGACGGAGATTTCCTACCATCCGGATCAGGGAGATGTCAAAGGAAGTTATCCAACAGCTATAGCGCTCCACCGGAGGGTCAAAGGGAAACTACAAAGGATCTTTGTATCCGGAGATGCCGATTTTATGTCTAATAAAGAGCTGAGTCAGCCAAAAGGAATGAATCAAAGGTTTAGCACTAAGTTGTTCAAATGGTTTGCCAATGGGGAGTTTCCGGTAGATACCCGGCGGCCCGAACCTAAAGACAATGAGATTCTGCTTAAAAAGCGACAGATTTCAACGCTCAAATTGGTGTTTACGGGATTAATTCCTTTATTAATCGGGCTTCTTGGGGCCTACATCATCATCAGCAGGAAAAGAAAATAAATTTTATTCCCATGTACCACTTTGATAGCCACTATATTGTCTAACTATTTAATCCGCTTTTCCAACCAGCAACATGACAGAGGAAGAATTACAGCAAATACTAAAAAGGTACAGTGAGGGCAAGGCAACCGAACAGGAAAAAGCATTGCTCGAAAGCTGGTACCTGAATTACAATAGCGACCATTCGGAACAGGCTCAAATGCCAGAGGTGCTGGAAGCAGTGGATAGGGTATGGGCAAGCGTAAATCCGGTGCCGGTAGTGGCGAAGCAACTCTCGCTGTTTGCAAAACTGAGCATCGCTGCTGCGGTTCTTTTAACTTTGTCTTTTGGTACCTGGTTTATCATGCAGAACCAGAAACCGGCAGCATTTGAGCTGAGTGCGGCTAATGACATCGAACCGGGACAGAACAGGGCGACACTTACGCTCGCTTCCGGCAGGAAAATCATTTTGGCGGAGACTGCAGCTGGTGAGATTCTCAGGGAACCGGGGCTCAGCATCAGCCATACCAAATCGGGAGAACTGATCTATACTGCAAAGCCAACAGGGGAAAAGCTGACCAATACAGTATGGAATACACTGGAAACCTTTAAAGGAGAACAACATCAGCTGATTCTTCCGGATGGTTCCCATGTATGGCTGAATGCAGCTTCCTCGATTACCTTTCCTGATGCATTTTCAGCTACCCGCGAAGTATCGGTTAGCGGTGAGGTGTATTTTGAAGTTGTTCACGATCGAACCAGGCCATTTATCGTAAAAAGTAAGGGGCAGCGGGTCGAGGTATTGGGGACACATTTTAACATCAACGTTTATCCGGATGAACCTTCCGGTAAAACAACCTTACTGGAAGGTGCGGTCAGGATTAGTGCGGAAGCCAGCGGTTCCAGTATGCTGAAACCAGGAGAACAGGCCAGTCTGACTGCCGGAAAGATCGCGGTTGCGAAAGTTTCCACGGATGAAGTTATCGCCTGGAAAAATGGTTATTTCATGTTTGAAAGCGAAGACATTCATGCGGTCATGAGAAAAATAGCCAGATGGTATAATGTCGAGGTCGTGTATGAAGGGGAAGTTCCTCAGGATACCTTCGGCGGTACCATTGACCGCTTTGCCAAAGTATCTCAGGTCCTTAAAAAATTGCAACTGACCGATAAAGTACATTTTAAAATAGAAGGAAGGAGGATTATCGTTACGAAATAACAATCCAGCGATGATCCATAAAAAAGGCCAGAAGTGCTTGTAACACAACTGGCCGGATGACTGGATCATTTACATACAATTTGCGATTCTATTCCATAAACCAGACAAACAAACTTAGCCATTATTGCCCGATAAAGCAATATGGATGGCCCTTCATCGGCTACTAAGTTTTTGTCACAAACCAGATGAAATGTATAAAACCTATACTTATAAACTATTGTTCATGATGCGACTCACCACCGTCATTTTAATAGCCACCATAATGCAGGTCAGTGCTTCGGGCTTTGCCCAGAAGATCACGCTGTCTGAAAAGAAGGCCAATCTGAAATCTCTTTTTAAAGAGATTCGCAGGCAAAGTCAGTATAATTTCCTGTATACCGATGCACAGCTGGCCAGTACAAAGCCAATAGACATTAAGGTCAGTAAGATGGAACTTAAAGAGGTTCTGGACCTGATCTTTCGCGATCAGCCACTTACCTATACGGTGGATGAAAAAACCGTGGTGGTCAGTGAAAAGAAGCAATCCTTAATGGACAAAATCACTGAATACCTGCGGGCCATCGACCTGAGCGGGCAGGTGCTCAACGAAGCGGGATATCCCATGCTTGGGGCCATCGTGCGGGTGGGGGGGACTAAAAAAGTAACAAGTACCGATGTGGAAGGCAGGTTCTTTCTGAAAGATGTCGATCCTCAGGGAAAGCTGATTATATCCTATGTAGGTTATCGGACAGATACCATTACCATTGCCGGAAAAACGAGGTTCAATGTGAAAATGGATCCTCAGCTCAACCAGATCCAGGAAGTTAGTATCGTGTCTACAGGTTACCAGGATTTACCCAGGGAACGTGCAACGGGCTCATTTGAGTCGATCAGTAAAGTTCAGCTACAGCACAGTACCGATCCAAATCTGATCCGCCGACTGGAAGGAATCACGACATCTATGGATTTCAGAAATGACCTGAGACCAATAAATTCGAGTAACCCGAACGCACAACGTTCACCTTTGGTAAACCTCACCATCAGGGGAAAGAATACCCTCAACGAAAATGAAAACGCAGACCTCAACGGGAACTTCAGCGGCCAGGTATTGGTAGTGATCGATGGGATTGCAAGCCCATATTCTATCGACAAGGTAAACCCCAATGATGTGGAAAGTGTTACGATCCTTAAAGATGCCGCTGCTGCTTCGATCTGGGGATCCCGTGCCGCCAATGGGGTGATTGTGATCAAGACAAAAAAAGGAGGATACAACAGCAAATTGAGAGTGTCGCTGAGCAGTAACCTGAACGTCACGGAAAAGATCGACCTGTTTTACAATAAAACCATGCGGATCGGGGATTTTGTGGAAGCGCAGAAATTACAGTTCCTCAATGCCAATAAAGCACTTCCGGCGGTCAGCATCAGCAGTCTGTACGGACAGGAGACGATTTCGCCGGTGGCGGAAATCCTGGATGCCTGGAAGTTTAAAGGCCTGACTACCGAACAGGAAGCAATGACGCAGCTGGAAGCACTTAAAAATAACGACATCAGACGTGATTACACCAAATACTTTTTGCGCAATTCGCTGACACAGAGTCATGCACTTTCCATCGATGCAGGTTCGGAAAAATTCAATTACCGCATATCGGGTGGCTATGACAAATCCATCAACAATACCCGGAATTCCGGCCTGGACCGGATCGTGCTGACTTACAGTGCCTCAGCCCGGCCGGTCAAAAACCTGGAATTTCAGGGCAACATCAGCTACAATGTACAGAACAACGAAGAACAGGCAGAGGAAAACCGGATCAATGGTGTGGCGAACAGCACCTTTTTCCCTTATTCCAAACTGGCGGATGAACAGGGCAATCCAATGGAGCTGACCAAGACTTACCGGCCTGGTTTCATCGACCTTTTCGAAAGTACTTACACCGGAGGTCAGTTTTTAAGCTGGAGGTATAAACCCCTGGAAGACATCAACGAAGGTTACAATAAACTCAAATCACAGAACCTGAACCTGAATTTCAGCAGTACCTATCAGCTGTTGCAGGGACTGTCTCTGCAGGCCACGTATAACTACAATACCGGTAGAAATGAGGACAATTCCCTGTACCGGCAGAATTCGTTTTACATGCGGAACCTGATCAATTATTTTACCACTTCACTGGCTTCCACAGATCCTAAAACGGGCAACCCGGTAACGCCGTATGTGCGTCAGATCCCTCTGGGTGGACAATACACCACCGGCCTCACCAAATCGAACAATCACACGCTAAGGGGACAACTGAACCTGAACAAAAGCTGGAACGAAAAACATGAGATCTCGGCCATTGCCGGTATAGATCTGGCGCAAAACTACAGCATCCTCAAAACCGATGGCTACTATGGCTACAATGAAAGTTCGCGGAGAAGCGATAACAAACTGGATTATAAAACAATGATCCCTATTATTTTTGCGGAAGATTTTAGCGGGTATAACGGAGAGTATATTGATAACCTGTCCAGGGGCTTTCTGGATAACAAAATCCGGACCTTCAGCTGGTACGCCAATGCAGCTTACACGTTCAATAGAAAATATACTTTTTCAGCGAGTGTCAGAAAAGACCTTTCCAGCGAATTTGGAAGGGGGACCAACCAAAAGGGAACACCTTACTATTCCGTTGGTGGAAGCTGGAACATTGCTGCCGAACCTTTTTACCATTCAGCGCTTTTTCCGGTGTTGACTTTCCGCTCTACATTTGGCTATAATGGAAACGTTAACCCATCTATACTGGCCCGCCCACTGATCACTTATTCTGATGTGAATGGCGACAATGACCTGCCTTATGCCTATACCAGTTTTGGAACAGGAATCTCCAATAGTAAACTGAGACCGGAGAAAACAGGAATCTGGAACATCGGTTTGGATTTTGGACTGAAAGGAAACAGGCTGTCGGGAAGTTTGCAATACTATAACAAAAAAACAACAGACCTGCTGGCCAATGGTGAACTGGATCCGAGTACCGGCTATACCAACATTACCTATAACACCGGGAATCTGAGGGGGTACGGAATAGACCTGAGCCTGAATTCTCTGAATGTGCAAAGCGGACTTTTCAAATGGAACAGCAATGTGTTATTCAGCTACAATAAAGTGAAGGTAACCAAACTTTATGCGGCTACGGCAAGTCTTGCAGGAAGCGTGGTTTCTAACAGCAGTGGATCGTATAATGAAGGCTATGATTTGTCGCGCATGTTTGGCTACAAATGGGCGGGATTAGACCCTAAAACCGGCGACCCGAGAGGTTATCTTGACGGTGCAATAGTGACCATCGCAGACAATGCGGAAGGAAATGCAGCTTATCAGGGCATTCAAAACGGACCACTTACTTCGGTGAAGTACTTCGGTTCGGCAGTACCGGTATACTATGGTGCCATTCGCAATACCTTCAGTTATGGGAACTTTTCGTTCTCTGCAAACCTGATGTACAAATTGGGCTATTACTTCCGCAGACCTGCTTCGCAAATGGTAAACTATAGCCAGCTGAACAGCAATATTCCACAGATTCAGGGTATCGAGTATCAGAACAGGTGGCAAAAATCCGGTGATGAACTGCATACCAATGTGCCTTCCGCCATTTTTACTTCCAGCAACCAGAACCGCGACAATTTCTACAAGTATGCGGAGATTAATGTGCTTAAAGGAGACCATATCCGCTTGCAGGAACTTAACTTTTCTTACACCATTACGCCGGGGAAAAGCTGGTTTATTAAAAATCCCAGGATTTCTGCCAACGTAAACAACCTGGGAATCATTTGGAAAGCAAACGATCAGGGCGTAGATCCGGAAGTATTCGATTATCCAAACCCAAGATCTTACAGCTTTGGTTTTTCTGCTAACTTTTAACTGTTGACTATCATGAAAATAAACAGACTTATATTTTTGCTCTCTGCGCTTGGTATCCTGCTCTCTTCTTGTCAAAAATATGTAGACATTAAGAAAAGTGGGGCACAATCTTTTATAGAGTCCGCGAACGATTGCCAGTTGCTGATGGACAATTATGAATTGTTCAATACCGGATATCCGATAGATGGAGAAGTTTCTGCTGATGATTACTATATGAACGATGCCAGATTTGGTTCGGACCAGATCAGTATTGAGGACCGGACAATTTATACCTGGCAATCCGGAGCCATCAGAACTGCCGCACAGCAATGGGTAGACATTTACAATAAGGTCTATCATGCGAACCTGGTGCTCGAAGCGGTGCAGGAACTAAATGGCAAAGAACAACCTGCCGTACTGAACAATTTAAAAGGTAGCGCCTTGTTTCTAAGGGCCTATGCATTTTGGAACCTCGCGCAGTTGTATGCAAAAACCTATGATGCGGCTACTGCTCAGAGCGATCCCGGAATCCCTATCGACCTTAATTCAGACATCAATGAGGTCCCTGGCAGAGGCACAGTTCAGGAAACTTATAACCGCATTGTTCAGGACCTGAATGAGGCTGCAGGTTTGATGAACCCGGTTTCTTCTGTCGCCTCACGCCCCAACAAAGCGGCGGCACAGGCCATGCTGGCGAGGGTTTATCTCTCGATGAGGGATTACCCGAACGCTTTAAGCAGCGCAAATGCCGCATTGGCTTTGCGGAACACGCTGATCAATTTCAACACGCTGGACAAGGGATCATTTGCACCTTTCAGGAGGTTCAATGAAGAGGTTATTTTTCACACGACTTTGGATGCAAAAAACGGCTCATTAGAGCCGGGGTATGGCTATGAAGACCTGGCCCTCATTAATCCGGAGCTGGTCTCTTCCTATGCTGCTGACGACCTCAGGAAGACCATCCTGCTGAAGGAAAATACGGATGTTCCCGTACCTGCAGGAACCTATAGGTTTACCGGGAATTATGAGGGGGCAGTTGCTTCAGCAAAGCTTTTTAACGGGCTTGCTGTAGATGAACTGTACCTCATCAGAGCAGAATGTTATGCAAGGGCAGGCAACACAGGCTTAGCGATGGGCGACCTGAATACTTTGCTTCGCAGCAGATGGCTGGAAGGTAGTTTTACGGCCCTGGAAGCAACGAATCCAGACAATGCCCTGTCCATCATTCTGGCTGAACGACGCAAAGAATTGCTGATGCGTGGACAGCGCTGGACGGATTTGCGCAGGTTAAACAAGGAGCCCCGTTTTGCCAAAACCCTAAGCAGGACGGTTCAGGGAATCACGCATACACTGCCTGCAAATGACCTGAGGTATACCTTACTGATCCCACAGGAAGTGGTGATGAAATCAAAGATACAGCAGAATCAACGATAATTTAAAAGATGTTTACACCCTTTTAGGCGTACAAAAGCCCTCTGAATCATTACATTTAGAGGGCTTTGCTTTAATCAGATAATGTGGGTTACCTTATCTATAATTTAACAAAGCCTTTTCTGATCGCTTCTAATGCCATTCCTACACGACTTTGTACATTTAGTTTTTGAAATAAGCTTTCTCTGTAACCATCAATTGTCCTTTCACTAAGAAACATTAACGCAGCAATTTGCTTATAGGTGAGGTCGCTACAGGCAAGTTGTAAAAATGTCTTTTCCTTTTCATTTAGTTTAACCAGATCCTGTTCATAGTTCAGCAACCGTCTAAAATTAATATTACTGACATCAGCATTGTAATATCCCTTTAGCTGGATTTCATTAAGGGCTTTTTCTAAGTCATTGGGATGGGTATCCTTTAAGAGATAAGCACAACACCCGGCTTTAATCATTTCTATAATGGTCTTATCCGTATCATTCATCGAAAGGGCAACCAGCTTCATTGCCGGATAGTTCTGATTAAGCCACGAAGCCGTAGCTATCCCATCCATTACCGGCATGTTTACGTCAATTAGCATAATCTCCGGAATGCTGTCGTGTAGTTTTATTTTTTCTTGCAGATCCAGGCCATTTATAGCCTGTACCACAACCTCATACTTCTTAAAAGTGTGCAGCATCAATACCAATGATTTTAAAAACAACTGGTGATCATCTACAATTCCTATGCTAATTTTCATGGTCATTATCTTTAATTGGTAATTGTATATTCACCCTGGAGCCAGTTGCAGATACATTCCAGCTGATGGTTCCTCCCAACAAAGCAGTACGGTGTTTCATGTTGCTTATACCGAGGCCGGTATTGGCCGATTGCATTTCAAAACCTATTCCATCATCGTAAATTTTTAAGCTGATGGTGTTTGATGTCATGGTAATATTTATGCTGATGCTTGCTGCATCAGCATGTTTTATTGCGTTCTGCAGCGCCTCCTGCATGATGCGGAAAAGAATAATTTGTTTCTGTGTATCTATGGGTAGTTTGCCGCAATGGGTAAAATTTATGTGGGTGGTCTTTGCAACATTTATCCGGTTTATTTCGGCCTCAAGATTGGTGATGAGGTCAAATCGTTCCAGCCATTCTTTGTCCAGCGATTTGGTCAGGGCACGGAGTTCATTAATGGCTTTACCAAGCGTTTCTTCCGCCAGGTTTAAAGTCTCCGGTATTTCAGCGAGACTTCTCTGAGTTACGCCCAGCAGCATCTTTGTGCTGCTCAATAATTGTCCTACATTGTCATGAAGTTCCTTACCCAATTCCTCAAATGTGATTTCCTGAACTTCGATCTGGGACTTCATCAATTGGTTTTCAAAATCTTCCTGCATGGTTTTTTTTTCTTCCAGGTATACCCGTTGCTTCACTTTGTAGTTTACAATAGCAAATACAATCCCTATACACAGAATGAGAAGGATGATGGAAATGATGATTATTGTGGCGTAGATTTCTTCCATCTGTAAAGTGAAAAACCAATTAAAAGAAATATATATAATAAATAATTACTCACCGAATTGATGAGTGAAAAAAGAGCCTTTGTTTTATTATAGTGGGCTTTAACGGTAATTAGGTAATTAAATATACCATTAAAAGGTAATGTGCAGATGAAATAGATAAAAAAGGCCATGATAAACCAGAAGCTGGGTTGCCGGAAAATTGACCTGTCATCATTAGGCTCAATACACCACAATGCAATGATGCACCAGGTGATGATCAGTAATCCTTCAATGCTATTGCTCATGCTAGGCATCTGTTCCCATCCTTGTACGGTTAAACTGATGAGCAATGCACCGTTAATAAACACGGGAATAGAGTATAACATTAACTTTTTAACTGGCTTTAGATTGATGCCTTCGATAAGTGATAAGGTAATCAGGCTGTATTCCAGAATATTAAAGATGTGGTAAAATTTGTAATAATTTAATCCTTTACTCATGTATACCTCAACGATAGTTTCGGTAATGATGGATATCAATAATAGTAAAGCCAGTATTTTTATTCTTTTAATGTTCAAATAGAATAAGCTGTTTACAAAACAGGCGAACATTAAGAGGTAATAAAAATACTGGAGCTTAATCATGGTTAAAATTTGTCTTCAATGTACTTATAAAAAGTTTTTAAAAACCCAGGGAAATCTGTCTGGGTTAGTTCCTGGCTTTTTTCTTCAATAAAACCCCTCATCGATTTCACGTTGGTGGTGTCTAAAAAACCTTTGCCGCCATTTCCCTTTTCTTCTGAGGGCGGAAGTTCGTGCTTGAACTCACTATATATACTGTCTTCGTCCAGTTCGACGTTAGGACTTAATTCTCTTTGCGCCTTCATTCTGGCAGCAATTTGAAGCATGATTTCTTTTCCGATCACTTCTCCTGAAGCGTTGGCACCTTCAAGTGTTAGACTTGCTTCTTTGCCATCTATTTCAGGTATGGCCAGGTAGAATCTTACATATTCACAGGTTTCTTGTGATAAAATTCTGAAAATAGAGGCTTTACTGAATTCTACCCAGTAAACATTACTAAAAGCATCATTGTTGCTGATTTGATCCTGAAATCTCTTAATCATATCTAAGGCAGCGCATGGTGTAATTGGCATTCCATAGTGCTTATCGTCTGTGTTGGAAAATGGTTGTTCCAGGATAAGATCACGTTTAGTACCCTTAAGGTCAAAGCCTTTCAGGGTCATGAGTTCGTTTGGTCTTTTCATTTTTTTTTGATTTACGTTAACGGATAGTCCAAGTTGGCAATATTAATTTATATCTGCAATGGAGAGAAAAGCCCCTTTTTATACGGGGAATTTCCCGTGTCTGTTTAGGGGAAAGAGCGATTAAAAAATGGAGATAATCCACATGGTTCCCAAACCTTGGTTTGTAGAAATTTGGGTAGTTCTAATCAATTAACTAAAATCTCAAAATCATGAAAAAAATGATGTGTTTTCTCGCGATACTTATAGGTATCAGCCAGTTTTCTTATTCCCAGGTTTCCGGGGCATTTGCCTTGATGGCATTAGATGAAATCGATAGCAAGGTTTCTGTTCAAATGCAGTCTATCGATAACCTGGTCACCAACGGAATTGGTAATGGCGGCAACATGCTGCTGTCTATAACAAATAAGTTAAGAAAAGATATTAATGAAACCATTGGCAATACAGATAAGATGCTGAGGGAAAATCAATTGCTTGTTTTCAATCAGGTAACCAATCTGGCGAATGAATTTAATACTGCAATAAGTGAACATATAGAAGGGTTAGATCTGATCTCCGTGAGGATTTCTCAAACTGCCCAAGACTTGATATTCAGAAGGACTGAACCAAATATTTTTCAGTTTAATACGGGGAAGTTTATAAAGGATTATTCAAAAGATTATACCATAAAAATAACAGGCAACAATTTTAGCAGGTCAGATAAAGTCTATATCTCCATAAATAACAAAAAAATTGAACCAGTTGAACGGAATTTTCAGGAGATGATCTTTAAAATCGATTCTGCTGATATCAAGGATTCCGGTGAAAATAACTTCTATACCCGTGCCAGTATTATTTTTGAATGGAGAAAGGGGCTTTTTAATAAGAAGATGATTACGAATGAACCCTTTATTATTCCCATCATCCCTTTAAATATTGGGGTCGCTACCTTCTTTTATGAACAGGAATTCCCGGAAAGACAATATCAGGCTCCAATCGAGTATACTTGTGAGTCACATGTTGGCGGAAGTGGACTGGGAGGAGGAGTGAGAAGAAATAGCACGGCATTTAACCTTTTGCCGACTAACGGCAGATTTATAGATCCTACTAGTATAAGTGGTATTAGGCTTCACAGAAGATATGGAGGAGGCTACGTTTTTAATATAATTACCGAACAACAGATCGCGGGACGTCTTACCTCGGAATCGCAAGATAGGAGATTTGGCGGTGGTGGATCAGCTACGCTGAAGTTTTCCTATAAAGAGTTTGAAATCGTATATAAAGCTAAAAAGTCTGTTTCTGAAAACAATCTGGTTACATCCGTCAATCCTTTTGTGTTGGTAATGCCCGATCCTGTAGATAACAAGAGACCAAATTTAAACTACGTCTCCATATTGACTTTTGATAACCGGGAATTAAAGGTAGTTCCAAATCAAAGCAATAAATACTTCTCGCTGAGTATAAATCCAAGTACCGATGATGTGGTCTTAAGCTGGAAAAAAGGAAGTTAATCTAAACAGAAGGGTTTGTTATGACATTAAGAGAACAACAAAGGCTCTATAAGCGGGCGCAGAAGCTCGCGATGCCTTTCCGGGAACAACCCGGCGTAATTGACATCGATTTTGGAATGAAAAGGGTAGCTGATCGATCCACCAATGAACTTTCCATCCGCTTTAAACTAAAAGAGAAAATTCAAATGAATTTTTTGAAATCCCATCAGGTGTTTCCAGAAAAGATCGGGGAATTTAGTACTGATGTGATACAGATCGATCCGCAACCTCAAAGTCCCTTTGTTGATCCAACCGAAGCCGTAAGGCCATTGAGAGGCGGCCTGCAGATTTTTGCCGAAAGATATCTGGGAACCGACCACTATGGCACCCTTGGGTGTGTTTTCAAAGTGAATGGCCATTTTCTTGCAGTTACCAATTATCATGTGCTTTATGGAAGCTTAAGTGAGCAGACGGTGATGGAAGATCTGGTGGGGAACGAGCGTGTGTTCCAAAACAATGGCAATCCGGCGAACAAATCCATTGGTTTCTGTTTTCGGGCCTTCGACATGTTGACCGATTATGCAACTATTGAGATTGACCCTCGTGTAGCCAGAATCCCAGAGATCAATGGATTTAAAGGACATACCGATCCAATACTGATCGCTCCGGTCTCCAACCTGAAAATAGGTTTTACCAAGGTGAAAAAGAGTGGTGTGACGACGGGAATAACCTTTGGCCTCGTTGATGGCCGGTCGCTCATTTATCCTGGTAAATTCACCATTATTCCCGATCCTAAAGCACCTGAAGGGCCAATATCAGATCCGGGAGATTCAGGCTCGGCCTGGATTATAAACGAGACAACTGAGCAGGCGCGTCTGGCCGTTCTTCACTCGGGGAGAGAATCTCCAGGCACTGCATATGGGCATGCATTTCAAGTTATTCTAAATCACATAAACTCACGTTCATCATGAAAACAATTTACATTATAGCACTCGCAACAATCTTTTGTTTAGAGAGTAGTGCACAGATTAAAAATTATGACAACTCAGGATCCATAAAGATTATCGGGGAAAAAACAATCCTTCGATTGACAAAAAAGGAGATTTACCTGAAAAAAGGGCAGCAGTCGCCAGGACTTCTGGCTGCAGTAGGTACAATTGCTCCGGCCCTGATTGGTCTTGGGGTTAAGACGGTACAGGAGAAGATTAAAAATGAAGCACTCAAATATACCGGAACCTATAAAGCATCTAATTCTGCAGAAGGATTCTATTCCAACCCAGGATATGTTGCGCCTCCAATCGTTCAGATTGAAAGAATGGTGTTGACCTCTGGTAATAAACAGGACATTGCAGCGAAGATTACCTTAATTCCCGAGCTATCGGAAGACAAAACTGCCTTTAGGTATAAGTTAGATACCGGATCTTTCCTATGCCGTTATTCTATTGCGAAAATCAAGCCTGGGTACAATTTTTTAGACCTCACTGTGGAAATCAAGGTAAAGAGCCTGAGCATTGCAGCTAGTGAATATAAGTTAAGCGAACTGAGATCGGTTTTGGTGACAATTCCTATGGTGCAGGTTAATGGTGCGACTAAGTTTGAACAGGACATCTTCTCTGGCTGGATTCCTTTCCCGCCAAAGTCCATTTTTGAAACGATTGGGGCCAAGAGTGACACGGTATCTAAAGTGACCCAATCAGATAACCTCTTAACAAAGAAGACTTCTGCTCATTCCGCTGAAAGTAGCATTACCTCATCTTACGGAGTTAAGGTTCCGCTTGCCAATGTGAAAAGCTTCGGACTATATGAGGTTGATGTTGTGGTAACTGAAACCAATCCCTTTAAGATCAAAGCGGAACAGCGCACGGCTTTTGTTGATTCAACTGCTGAGTCTGCAACTGCATTGCTAAAGGCTATAGTCGAGGCGTTAGTGCCAAAGCCAAAAGAATAAATCACCTTTAATTAAATTCATTTATTCAGGGCCTGTCTTATGCATTATAGCCAGGCCCTTTTTGTGTGTAACGAAAAAGTTAATATTCTGGGAATATCGGACAATATGCTAATCCTATATCTGCGTTTTTGCCTCTAGTTTTGGTTTAGTACTAAACCAAAAACTAACAGGGATGAAAATTAAATTAATTATGTTACTTATTTGCGCCTTCGCAATCAACCTCGCAAAGGCACAAACCAACGTGATCAGGGGGAAAGTATCTGCTGATACCGGGGAAGGGATACCAGGTATCTCGATAAAAGTAAAAGGCACTTCCATTGGAACAGCAACAGATGCAACCGGTAATTTCAGTCTTCAACATGCCGTTCCGGCCACGCTTGTGGTATCCGGTATCGGCTATCTGACCAAAGAAGTGGTATTTAACAATCAGCCAAATTTCACTGTGGTGCTTAAAAACGACATGCAGGATTTGAATGAGGTGGTAGTCACGGCACTGGGGATCAAAAGGGAAAAGAGAATCCTGACGTACAGCTCGCAGGAAGTGAAAGGCGATCAGCTGACACAGGCTAAAGAACCCAACCTGGTGAATGCAATCGCGGGAAAGGTTTCCGGTGTGCAGATCACAAGTTCTTCCGGTACCCCGGGAAGTTCATCACGAATTGTGGTGAGGGGTGCAAACTCATTTTATGGGAACAACGAAGCTTTAATGATCATTGACGGGATTCCGGTAGACAATAGCGAAAGAGGAAACCTAAATTCAGGGCCGGGAACAAACAGGATCGCAGATCTTGATCCTAATATCATTGACAACATTAACGTGCTGAAAGGTGGCGCAGCCACAGCTTTATATGGGTCGGATGGTGCAAAAGGAGTGATCATTATCACCACCAAAGCCGGACAGAAAAACAAAAAGCCAACGCTGAACATCAGCTCTGGTTTTTCATTTGAGAACCCCTTGCTTCCCGAACTGCAGAACAAATACTCTTTGGGAACAAACGGGAAATATTTTGATGGGGTAACACAAAAAACGAGTACCTCCTGGGGAGCCTTGATGGATACCTTAAAGATTAACGGACAGGCAGCAAAGGTCTATAATCAATCGGACCTGTTCTTTAAAACAGGAAAAACCTATAGCAATACCATGAGTGTGGATGGAGGGAGCAACATTGCTTCCTACTTCGTTTCTTACTCCAACCTGAAACAGGAAGGAACGGTCCGGTCAACCTCATTCAACAGGAATACACTCTTTGCAAAGTACAACATGCAGGTGATCAAGGACCTGAATATGACTTTTTCATTGAACTATGCCAATACTAAAAACGACCGCCTGCCGGAAGGTTATGCTTTGGAAAGTCCCGTTTGGACGATATTTTCTGCACCGGTATCTTATGATTTACAGCCTTCACTAAATGAAGACGGGACCCCGCGCCTGTTTCGTTTTTCCCGTAACAACCCGTATTGGGTCACGGACAACATCAAGAACAAATCGGTGGTGAACAGATTTATTCCAACTTTTACGGCTGATTACAAACCATTAGAGTGGTTAACGATCACGGAGCGCTTTGGCGCAGATGTCTATGTGGAACAGGATAAATACAAGGAATCGAGGCTGTCGGTTTCAAACCCTAACGGTCGCCTGGTAGACAATAATGTTAACTTCAGACAGTACAATAACGACCTGATGGTTAATGCCAATAAAACGTTCGGAGACTTTACCATGGACGTCCTGCTTGGAAATAACATCATCTCTACCTATACACAAAATATCTATGCGAATGGTTTAGGAATTACGGTTCCAGGCCTTGACAACATGAGTGCAGCCTCTAACGTCACTTATAAAGAGGACAATTATACCAGCAGAAAGATTGGTTTTTATGCCCAGGCCAATGTAGATTATAAAAAGTTTTTAGTGTTGTCCCTAACAGGAAGATATGATGGGAATTCCGTGCTGGCCAAACAGAGTAATTTCTATCCTTATGGCTCTGCCGCAACGAGCTTCATCTTCTCGAATTTCTTCTCTCAGGGATTGTCGGAGGTGATGAACTTCGGTAAGCTGAGACTTTCTTACAGTACGGTTGGAAATGCGAGTATAGGCGCCTACAGTTTACTGACTCCTTATGAGAGCCAGACGGTCAGGAACATCGCTTTTCCTTATAACGGACAGTCCGGGTTTTTAATCGGTGGGGTATTAAATGACCCTAATTTAAAGAATGAGCGGATCAACGAAATTGAATTGGGTTTAGAAACTGGTTTTTTCCGGAACAGGATCAGCCTGGAAGTCACTTATTTTAATAAGAAAACAGTGGATGGCATCATTCCAAATGTAGCGATTGCCCCTTCAACAGGCTATAATTCCACCAGTGTCAACTCTGCTGAAATGCGCAACCGCGGCATAGAAGTCTTGTTAAATGTCAGACCGGTAAAAACAGAAGACTTTAGCTGGGACTTTACCCTGAACTATAGCCGGATTCGCAACAAAGTGCTGGCCATCTATGGAGATGTAAAGCAAATCGGGAATGGCTTTACCAATATTATATTAAACCAGCCATACGGGGTAATTTATGGAACGAGGTATGACCGGAATGCAGAAGGAAAACTGCTTATCGACGATAGCGGATTACCAGTAGTAGCAGAGCGACAAGGAATTATAGGCGACATCAATCCCGATTGGATGGGAGGGATCGTGAACAATTTCCGCTATAAACAATTTGGCCTCAGCTTCTCTTTTGACATGAAAAAGGGTGGAGACATCCAGAATAATGTGGATGGTTACGGTTACTTCTATGGTACACCTAAGGTGACCGAAAACCGTGGTCCAAGGGTAGTCGATGGTATCAATATCAATACCGGAAATCCGAATCAGGTGGAAGTAAACGGACAGAGCTATTACCAGCGCATTAACGGCATTCTGGAGTCTGTAATTCAGGATGGTACTTACGTCAAATTAAGAAATGTAAGTCTCGGTTATACGGTTAAACCTTCATGGATTGCCAAAAGTCCGTTCAAGGCCATGTCTTTTAACATTACCGGCCGCAACCTATGGATCTATGCACCACATTTTACCGGTGGTGATCCTGAAGTAAGTTCATTTGGTTCCTCCAACGGATCGCAGGGGATATACTCTTTCTCTACGCCAACTTCGCGGTCCTTTGATTTCAGTTTAAAGTTAACCTTGTAAATTATAATACGATGAAGATGAAAAAGATATACCTGGTTTTAACGGTCATCAGTCTGATGATGAGTTCAGGATGTAAAAAATATATTGATGTAAATAATGATCCCAACAGGCCGATCAATGTGAGTGAACCGTTGATGCTGGCACCGATTGAAATGCTGATCTCCCAAAATATAAATGCTGCCGGTGATGGAAATTTAAGCATCGTTTTGCAGCAATACCTACAGGTGATTGCCTTGAATCAGGTGGCCCCAAATTTCGGCACTTATTTAATGTACAACCAGGATATGGATGGCGATTGGAACAACATGTATGTAAGAACGCTGAATAACCTTTCCATACTCAAGGGTAAAGCTGCTGAAAATGGCAACGCTAATTATTCAGGGATTGCCAAAATTTTAACGGCTTATTGTTTAGGAACAGCGACTGATGCATGGGGAGATATCCCTTACTCAGCAGCTTTTGGCGGTAAAGGAAATCTGACACCGGTATATGATAGTCAGGAATCTGTGTACAAACAAATCGACGCCTTGTTAGCCGATGGAATCGCAGACATCGCAAAGAAGGCCGGCCTGAAACCAGCGAGCGACGACTATTTTTACAATGGTGATATGGACAAATGGACAAAGCTGGCTTATACTTTAAAGGCCCGTTACCTGATGCACCTGACGAAAGCTCCGGGTTATAACGCCACAACACAGGCTCAGCTGGCAATCACTGCATTAAACAACGGGATGACGGGAAATGATGATGATCTGAAAATGGTTTTTGTGGGTACGCCGGGCACAGAAAATCCATGGCAGCAAAACTTTCTCCCTGCAAGTACTTTAGTGCTTGCCAACACCTTCGTAGATGGGTTTAAAACAAGAAACGATCCGAGGTTAGCTAAAATGGTGGCACCGGCAAAGGAAACCGGGCTTTACACCGGGAGGGAAGCTGGTTTGGATGAAATTGGAAGTCTGGAATCCTATTCGATTCCCGCAGCTTTCTATGCTGCTCCAAGTGCATTTAATTACCTGCTAAACTATACGGAAGCACTGTTTTTAAAAGCAGAGGCCACATTCCTCATATCCGGTGCAGCAGCGGCACAACCGATATATACGGAGGCTGTAAACGCCCATATGGTAAAAGTAGGTGTAAGTACTACTGATGCCAATGCTTATTTGAGCAGCCGTGGAAGCTTAACCTCAGCAAATGCATTAAAGCTGATTATAGAGGAAAAATCAATCGCTAACTTCCTGAATGCAGAGAATTACACGGACTGGCGCCGGACCGGATTTCCGGCATTAACAAAAGTTAAAAATGCCCTCTCTGAAATTCCCCGAAGGGTATTGTATCCAAACACAGAAATCATTTCTAATCCACAGCCTCAACAGAACGCAAAATTAATGGATAGGGTATGGTGGGATAAAAATTAGTACTTTTTCTTCAAATAAAAATTATATCACAAATATGTGGTATAATTTTTATTCTGATTTACAAATGAAACTAAACTTATCAAACCCGGATTTCTGTATATACCTGCTCAGTCAGTTTCCCTTCGCTGCAGATGATGAAAAGGAAATGATGCTTTCTGATTATATGATGGA
This sequence comes from Pedobacter steynii, assembly GCF_900103665.1. GTDB lineage: Bacteria > Bacteroidota > Bacteroidia > Sphingobacteriales > Sphingobacteriaceae > Pedobacter > Pedobacter steynii. The sequence continues at coordinate 419,756 of NZ_FNGY01000004.1, read as the reverse complement.
GCAATTTGAAATGCCTGCAAAGGGCTGGCTTGAAGAACTATCAGGTCAAACAGATGAAAATGAAAGAGAGCTGGATCCATGGAACGGGTATACCTATGTTCATGAAGTAAATGATAAGGTGACTCTTTTTGCAGAATTTCATTCCTATAATACGGTCTATTTTTTTAATGACATCTATTTAGGGAATACCGGAGGACATTTTCATCTGTCTTTATTGAGCTGGACGGAGCTAAAAGAAATCATCTCAAATGACAAAGCCGAGCTGTCTCCGCTGTTTTTATTGTTGCTTCCCCTGGTAATTGGCAATGAATCTGAAAGAGCGGAAATTGAAAGTAAGATTTCGGAGGCACTGCAGCAAACAGCGCTGGACTTAAATGATCCCCATCTGGGGCAAATCACCAAATTTCTGACCAGGCATTTGATTTTCGGGGAGAGCCACAAAAATAGATTAATGCATAAGGAACACATTGGTCTGACCACCAGTCGCAATCATTCAGAAAGGAATCAGGAACATAGTGAGGAAGAGTTGAAACAAATCAACGAAATTATCAGTCTGGCCAGCGGAGCTTAATGGTTTGCTTTGCTGGATTTTACCCATACCAGTTTGTTTGGGCTGCTAAAGCGATAGACATCCTGCCACCAGCTCGCTCCTCCGCGACAAGACGTAAAAAGCAGCTTCTTTTTGCTGTCGATCCTGACATCACAAAGCTCGGAACAATTAGACCTGGAGTAATCCGGATCGGGTAATTTTTCAAATCGCCCCGATTTTGGCTGGTAGAGCCAGATGCTGAATATCCGGTATACGCCCATCCCGGCATCGGGTATGGAAAAGGCAACGTCATCATAGCCGTCAAAATTGTAATCAGCAATGATGCTCTGCCTGGCATGATTCGGCTGATCAAAGTCAGGCAATTGCATTGCTTTTTTCGTCCCATCTGGATATTCAATGTGGAACCGGTCATGTTTGGTATGATTGAAGGCCAGTAATGCGCCATGCAAAAGATACTGATCCTCACCATCATAACTGTCTGACTTTTGATCTGTAGATTCCAATGAAAAGCGCTTGCCATCTTTTTTTCTCAAATACCAGATGTCCAGGATTTCTCTTAAGCCCAGCGTCAGTCCATAGCTCCCTGTTACCTTTCCATTGATCACTTCATTCCACACGTAGGTCGTAAAATCAGGCTGACCACTTTTCCGTTCTGTACTGTCCACAGTCCGGCTTTTTACCTGTAAAGGAATGATCCCTTTCTGACCCTGGTATTGTACAAAAGCACCTTTGCCTTGTGTTCCGAAATAAACCCGGAGCCGGAATGTTTTGGCTTCGCCTACCGATTTTAGGTCGAAAGGCTGCGCATGGGCACTGGAAATCATCAAAAATAGAAATATAGTAGTCAGCATTCTTTTCATCGGTTAAATATAAAAAGATCAATTTTATATTTTAGGTACTTTTATTGCGCTTCTGATAATTGATGAAAAAAAATATTACTGTCAGAACGTGTGGAACGAAGAGATTTCGATTTGATTAAAAGACATCGATAAAAAGCTACTTTAAAAAGGTAAAAACTATCTTTCCGTGGCGGTCAGCTCAAACTCGATGCGGATCAATAGTCCATTATCCGACACGATCTCTGCCGTTCCGCCAAGTTGCGCTGCAAGTCCCCTGATCAGTGTCATTCCCATCGTCTTGCCTTGATCGAGGTCCTTCGGAAGACCTGTTCCGTTGTCTTTGATGCGAAAAACGTATTTTTCATTTTGGCCTTTAATCAGACTGATACTGGTTTCTCCGGGACCGTTATCTGGAAATGCATATTTAATGATATTGGTAATGGCCTCATTAATGATCAGTCCGAGAGGGATAGCCTGCGCAATGTCAAAAGATATTTTTGGAATGTCAATGATAAAATTGATCCTTTGACCAACATGAAAAGTATCGCAGAGAAACTTCATCAGGTCGTGTATATAGGCCTGGATATCCACGATATTCAGGTCTTCAGACTGAAAAAGCTTCTGATGGATCAGGGAAATAGACTGAATCCGATTCTGACTGTCCTTAATGGCAAGCCTGGCTTCTTCATTGTCCAGGTAATTCAGCTGCGAATTTAATAAACTGGCAACCACCTGGAGGTTGTTCTTGATCCGGTGATGAATTTCCTTAATGAGCCATTCCTTTTCGTTCAGGAGTTTTTCCTGGCTCGCGAGCAGCAGCTCGAGTGAATGGTTCTTATTGGTGATGATCTGCTGTTGTGCGATAAGTTGCTGGTTGGCTTTTTTACGGTGGTAGTAGTTGCGATAGATCAGGCCCATAATAAGCAATAGCGCAACAACGCCGGCTAAAATGATCCTGTTCGTCAGATCTGCTTTTTGCAGTTTACCCAATTGAAGTACGCTTTCCTTGCGCAGCAACTGATTGTCCTTCTCCTGTTGTTTAGACTGGTAACGAAGGGCAATTTCGGAAATGGTCTTGTTTGCCGAGGCATGTAACAGGGAGTCCGAAATTAGCTTGTAAAGTTTGTAATGTACAATTGCGGAGTCAGGTCTGTTTGTGGCAGAATCCAGCTGGTACAGGAAAAAGTATACATTTTTGATTTTAGAAAGCGGGTAGGTCCCTGCAGGCAGCAAGGCAATTTTGTTAAAATAGGTTCTGGCTTTGGCGAAGGATTTAGTGTGCATGTAAAACGAACCGATCATATAAAAGCTTTCCGCACTGTGATAAGGACGACCGGTGATTTTCTTTTCCCAACGGATCATGTCGAGGAAATGCGCTTCTGCAACCGCGTTTTTTTTCAAGGCCTCATAACATTTTCCTTTGATACCGGCAATGATCGTCCTCCCCAGCTCAGTGACTTCGACCTGTCGGATATTGGAATCGAGTACCTGGAATACTTCGGATATTTTCCCCTGGATAATCAGCTGATCGGTCAGGTTTTTAACGGCGGTTATTTTTGCATCACTTGCCCTGGGATCTGTCCGGTTCACCGCTTTACGGAAATAGTTGATGCTTTGCTGTGTATCTCCCAAATCTCCATATATCCGGGCTAAATTGTTGTAAAAATAACCTGCAGCGGCATCGCTTTCTGTAAGTTCCATGTATTCTATCGCAGAAATGGCGTACGACAAGGCGGCATTCTGACTTCCGCTCAATTGATTAATCGCCGATAGCAGGTCGTAAGTGAACTGCAGGTTTTTATAGCCCAGCTTTTGATACCTTTTTAACACAACCAGGAGCTGCTGCTCTGCCAGTTTCAGCTTTCCCAGGTTTAGGTTTACATCCGCAATTCCTTTGGCCATCCCGATTTCCTGCTCCGTCTGACCAATCTTTTTATAATACCGCAACGCAAGTTCGTAAAACCTGATTTTCTCGCTGCCGGGAGGGAGGTGATCTCCGATTCTGGAAGCAGTAGCTGCAGCAGACTCCAGATCTCCACTGGATTCACAGTCTTTTAGCAGCTGGGTAAAATGCTGATTTGATTTCTGATGCTGACCGTCTTCCGCATAGAGATCACAGAGGTAAAGCTCGGCCTCATGCATCAGCGGAAGCACATGCTTTGATCTGGCTATATTTTTTGCCTGCAGGAGAAAATTAAACGCCGTGTCGAGATCGCGCTTATATTCTGCCATTTTATACAAAAAATAGCTGCCAGCATTGATGAGCATTCTGGATTTTGTCAACTCGTCCATGCCTGAGCTAAGGGCTATAGCGGATTTAGTGAGACCTTTTCTGACTAATACATCTGCTAGTGTAATTCTGCTGTCCTTATTGACCGCAGGAGCAGATTTACCCGCCTCTGTTGCAGCGATTGCAAAAAAATAGGCGCTGTCCAGGTTTTGTTTGGTGTCCTGCTTATTGTAAAGGTAAAATCTGCTCAGTTTGATCTGGTAGCGGGCTATATTTTCTGCATCCTTTTGTTTGGCCAACAAAGTCCTGAGCTCAGAGAGACTATTTCGCAGGTTGGTTTGGGCAGTCCCCGGCAGAGGCAGCAAACATAGAATAACGTAGAAATAGCAACATCTAATCAGTAAATTCATACGAAATTCCCAGTTTTTTAATTTTAGAATTTAGCGTCGTTGAAGGAATATTCAGCAATTCGGCTGCTCCGCCGGGACCTGAAATTTTGCCTTTACATAAATGCAGGATTTCCAGTATATATCCTTTTTCTACTTCTTCAAGAGTTTTCGTTTTTCCGGCCGGATGTTGATTCCCGATAGCATCCGGGTTTCCAGTACGATGTGGCTTTCCGCCAACCGGATTTTCAGTCTGCTTTTCCGAAGCCAGTCCGGTATCGGTAATTTCCGTTCCGGAACTCAGCAGCACTGCCCGTTCTATCAGATGTTCCAGTTCACGGATATTGCCGGGCCAGTCGTAGCTGGTTAACTGCTGAAGCGCAATTGCCGAGATAGATTTGACAGGCCTTTCAGATTTGCTACTGTATTTTTTGACGAAATGACAGGCAAGGGCTTCGATGTCTTCTTTACGCTGACGTAGCGGGGGCAGTTCAATCGGGAATACATTGAGCCGGTAATAGAGATCAAGCCGGAATCTTCCTTCCGCCACTTCTTTTTCCAGATTGCGGTTGGTCGCGGTAATGATCCGTACGTTTATTTTTCTGGTTTGGTTCCCACCAAGCCGTTCGATCTCTTTTTCCTGAAGGACCCGAAGGAGTTTAACCTGGGCTTCTAAGGGCAGTTCACCGATCTCGTCCAGGAAGATGGTCCCACCATCCGCCTGTTCGAATTTTCCAATCCTTCTGTCGCCGGCACCGGTAAAAGCACCTTTTTCATGACCAAAAAGTGTGGATTCGATTAAGGTGAGTGGCAATGCTGCGCAATTCACCGTCACCATCTTCTTCGACTTTCTGGAGGAGAGTTCATGCAGGATCTGGGCGATGCGCTCTTTACCCGTTCCACTTTCCCCAAGGATGAGTACCGAGGTGTCATCGGCAGCAACGATCTTCACTTTGTCAAACACGGAATTTAACAGCGGGCTACTGCCAATAATCCCATGGAAATGGGAGGGAGGAGATGGATCTGTTTTGGTCTCTTTAATTTCGGCGACTGGCTTGCTGAAGAATACTTCATCGATCATCGGGCCAAAAGAAGTCATGATCTGATTGGCCAGGTCCACGTGAATGCTGTTATAAAGCTCTCCTTCGGTACTAAAGAATACGGCTCTGTAAATGTCGCCGTTAGGAGTGGTAATGGTGCTGACAATAGCAGATTCCAGTCCGAATTTATCAGATACGACCTGTGTCCACCGGTCTTCCATGCGCAGTTTTCTGAATTCGTAAGCGCAGTACAATTGCTTATCGAGCTTTAGGCCCAATGGATTCCAAAGTTTGTAGTCCCGGTTGGATACAGAAAGCAATATGAGCATGGATTCTGTAGATTCCAGTTGATAATTTCCGGAGGTCGATTTGATGACACTACAGTCGCGCGAAGGGCTCCGGGGATTCATCCTGGTCAGAAACAGCTGGTCAAAAGGTAAAACGGGCTGTAACAATTGTGCAATTTGCTTCACCTTTTCCGCACTGGCTTCGTTTTTTGTGCTGATGGTTGCTAATTGCTGCAAAAGCCCCGTCTGGTGCCGTAGGTTATATTTGATGTTCTGCCCATGCCGGTATTGCGCGATATCCAGCATAACCAACAGGTCTTTCTCCCGGAATGGTTTGACAAGAAATCCATAAGGTAAGGTGGCTTTAGCGGCCTGAAGGATGGTCTGGTTGGTATTTGCGGAAATATAAATAAAAGGAATGTTCCTATCGGAGAGCTGAATCCCTAAGTCTATTCCGGTACGTTCTCCCTGCAGTAAAATATCAATAAGGACCCAGTCGGGCCGCTGTTCAGCAATGAGTTCCAACGCCCTTGCTACCGAAGGTGCAATGCCACAGCTGTCGTACCCTGCTTTTTTTAGCATCAGGCTGAGGTCATTGGCGACGATAAATTCGTCCTCTACGATCAAAATCTTCTCTTTCATTCCTGCTCTTTGATGTTTATCATTTACCAAATAAAATGCCAGGCCTTAAGGCTTTGATTTGCTTTGTTTTAGGTGTTTCCTGCAAAGCGCAATTGATGATATATCGTGAATTTACGATTCCATTCTGCTAACGCAGTATGTGTTTTCTTGATATGTTCAGTTTCTTAAGTTTTGAGTTTAAGGTCGTTGCCGGGACACCCAGTATTTTTGCTGCTCCTGCCGGACCGGATATTTTCCCGCCACAGCACTTTAATACAGTCAGGATGTGGCAGCGTTCATTTTCAGCAATGGTTTTAATGTTCGAACCCTGATCTGCGGCAGGCATGCTTCCCCTTGCATCCGGAAGGGCTATCTCTTTGATGACTGCCGTTTTTGTAAGGAGCACACTTCGTTCTATGACATGTTCCAGTTCTCTGATATTTCCCGGCCAATCGTGGGCCATGAGCATCTTCAATGCAGTTTTAGAGAGCTGTTTAGGTTTAGTTGCGCTTTTCATCGCCAGCTTGCGGAGAAAATGACAAGATAGCTGCTCAATGTCCTCTTTTCTTGCGCTTAGCGGAGGCAACTGGATGGGAAACACGTTCAGCCGGTAAAAAAGGTCACTTCTGAACCTTCCTTCCTGCACCGCTTTCAGCAGGTCAAAATTGGTTGCGGCGATGATCCTTGCATCGGTAGGAATCACTTGTTGTCCTCCCAGGCGCTCGATTTCTTTTTCCTGTAAGGCGCGTAACAATTTTCCCTGAAGCTCCAGCGGAAGTTCGGCAATCTCGTCCAGGAATAAGGTACCGTTATCGGCGAGTTCGAATTTACCTATCCTGCGGTCTAAGGCGCCGGTAAAACTTCCTTTTTCGTGTCCGAAGAGCTCACTCTCTGCCAGATTGGATGGAATGGAGGCACAATTGAGCTTGACCATCGCTTTATGCTTTCTGGAAGAGGCATGATGAATTGCGCTTGCAATCAGCTCTTTCCCGGTGCCTGTTTCGCCGAGGATCAATACAGTACTGTTAGAAGCCGCAACGAGTGCTACTGATCTCATGACCTCCAGAATCAATGGACTGCTGCCCACAATATCATCATCATCGTTTACGGACAACTCCTCAGCAGGTAGCAATTCTTCCTGTTCCAGTCGTTGTTGGTACCCAATGATTTCCTGCTGCTGCTTTGCGATAATTTCTTTTGCCGCTTTAAGCGCCTGGGAAAGCTGGATGATCCTATCTGGTTCCGCGTGTTTCATTTCCCGAAGATACTAAAGCTTCAAATTAAAATAAGAACCCGGTTTCATTTTACGAATATACGTAAATCTGCTTTCGTAAAATGACGAAATAAAGTGAGTTTTAATTAGTGATAGATGGATTAAGCTTTTGCATATCAGTTAATTATGTCATTGGTATGTTTGTTGGTTAGTTCTGGTCAAAAATTTAAAATTATGAAACCATCACCAGATCTTTTATCACCGGAAAATCACGCTTTAGTATTAATCGACTTTGAAGGCCAGATGGCTTTTGCTACAAAAAGCATTTCAATTACGGAGTTGAGAACCAATGCAGCTATTATTGCCGGTGCTTCGCAGATTTTCAAGGTACCTACCATTGTAACCACAGTTGCAGAAGATGTTTTTTCCGGACCGGTATTTCCGGAAATTGAAGCATTCTATCCACAGGCAACTTCAGGTTATATCGACCGGACTTCTATGAATACCTGGGAAGATGAACCGGCTTACAAAGCCATTACCGCTACGGGAAAACAAAAGCTGGTGCTTGCCGGTTTATGGACCGGAGTATGCATTGTCGGACCTGCATTGTCGGCATTGGCTGAAGGATTTGATGTTTTTGTCGTGACTGATGCCTGTGGAGATGTCAGCGTAGAAGCGCATGAAAGAGCGGTTCAGCGAATGGTACATGCAGGAGTGAAGCCCATTACGGCTGTTCAGTACATCCTGGAACTGCAAAGAGACTGGGCAAGAACGGAGACTTATGTTGCCGTAACTGACCTGATGAAAAAGTATGGCGCCGGATACGGATTGGGAATTCAGTATGCGCATAAAATGATCAAACACTAATTTTCATTACCCCCGAAAATGAACATTTATTATCCCCATCTGGCGATTGTGTTGGCCGTTTGTACTTGCTTTTCAATAGCAACTGCATATGGCCAAAGCGTGAAACTGATGCGCTACGATGAGGATTATAGTCATCTGAAAGATTCGGCCAGGAACTGTTACAACCGTTTAAAGTTCCTGCCGCTTTCGGCTGATAAAAAAGTATACCTCAGTTTTGGCGGAGAGGTCAGGGAAGAATTTGGGGGAAAATTTAATGAGGACTGGATCAGAAATCAAGGTTTCAACTCCTCTTTTTTACAACGTTATTCGCTGTATGCTGATTTGAATATTGGCGCAGGACTGCGTTTTTTTACCCAGCTAAACAGCGCCCTGGAAAACGGCAGTAAATATGGCCCATCTCCGGTGGATGAAGATCAGCTTGCCGTCCAAAACCTGTTTGCGGAATACCGGATACTTAAAGATTCGTCAAACAGGTTAGCCATTCGTGTTGGTAGGCAGGAAATTAACTATGGTTCAGGGAGGTTAATTTCTGTCAGAGAGGGAACAACAGTCAGGCAATATTTTACAGGAGCTAAAGTTACCTATGCGACACCCCGGTTTTCAGTCGATGCTTTCATTTTAGAAGCTGATGAAGTTAATTTTGGGGTGTTTGACAATCGTCCGAGCCATCAGGCCAACTTGTGGGGTGCGTATTCAAATTTCTATATCCGGAAAGCCGGAAACTTCGATTTTTACTACTTGGGCGTCAGGCGCGATCATGCGGAATTTGAAGAGGGCATCGCAAAGGAACTCCGGCATACTTTAGCTGCCCGGTATTGGAAAGGCGGGGGCGGTTTTATCTATAATTTAGAGGCGGCTTATCAGTTCGGGAAATTTGGAAAGGGCAATATTGACGCCTGGACCATGGCCATTGAGCTGGGCTATACTTTCGGGAATAGCAAATTTAAGCCCTCCGTTAACCTGCGAAATGACTACATCTCGGGTGATAAAAAAGCAGGAGACGGGAAGCTGCAAACTTTTAATCCTTTATTTCCGAAAGGAGGTTATTTTGGCTTTAATCCGCTAGTCGGCCCCTCCAATTTAATGGATTTACATCCCTACTTAACACTTACCATTACGGATAAATTAACGGTTCAGGGGGATGTTGTTTTCAACTGGAGATATTCATTAAAGGATGGAATTTATCGCCCGGGTGGCAATTTTAACACCGCAGGTTCCATTTCTGACCATCGTTTTATCGGCACTACTTATTTGCTGAGTGCAGATTATAAATGCAATAACCACCTTTCATTCAGTGCCGGCGGACAATATTTCCGGGTTGGCGATTTCATCAAAGATATCGTTCCGCTTTGGGACAATTCAAAGTTTTTTAATGCTCAGGCATCCTATAAATTTTAAACCATAAGAAAATGAAAAACAACTTCAGAGTAGCCATGATGATATTTTCTGTATTCATTACAGGAACAGCTTTTGCACAAAGCAGCACCGCAATCGGGACGGCCAAAGTTTGGGGTTCGATTGATGGAATTGCCATCGAAGGTATTGTTCAGGGCCCATCGGCGCAGGTTAGCGATTTGCAGATTGCCTGTGTTTTCGAATATACGGAAGGCGATATTTTTAACACGCCACCGGCACTTCCGGCTGCTTTAAATGGCCTGGTACACTTAGATCAGGACATGAAAGGCCTGCTGACCGAAATCCGCAAAAGCGGGAAATTTCATGGTCAGGCCAATGAAACCATTTTAATCTCTCCACCAAAAGGTACCATAGGGGGTAAAAACCTGCTTTTAATCGGCCTTGGCGACAGGAATAAATTTACACCCGATATCATGACCGGAATAGGCAGCATTGCGATGAGAGAAGCGCTTAGGCTGGGCGTCAACAATTTTTCTTTTGCAAGTGATTTAAAAGATGCAGGGATTGACTCGCCAACCGCATTGGTCGCCGCCAACGTAGTGAAGGGCATTTTTGAAGCTTACAGAACGCAAACCTGGTTAAAGGAAAAGAAGATGTCCACATTTAAACCGGTATCGAAAGTGATCCTTCTCGCCGGTCCTGCATTTTTTACCACGGCGGGAGAAGGAATTCAGGAAGCAATCGCTGCCCTGAAAAATTAATATGTTTTCCATAGCTAAATAAAGAAAATATGACGACTGCAGATTTAATTTTATTCAATGGTAAGATACATATCATTGCAAAATACAAAGAAGAAATAACCGCTGTTGCGATTAAAGATGGGAAGTTTATCGCCCTTGGTAAAGACAGTGATATCATGAACTTTTCCGGTGCTGCAACAAAATTGGTTGATCTTCACAAAAGACGGGTTGTTCCGGGAATTAACGATTCCCACATCCACTTGATCCGTGGCGGACTAAATTTCAACCTGGAGTTGCGTTGGGATGGCGTTCCATCACTTGCGGATGCATTACGAATGCTTAAAGAGCAAGTCGATATTACTCCATCGCCGCAATGGGTACGTGTAGTTGGAGGCTGGTCTGAATTTCAGTTTGCGGAAAGAAGAATGCCGACGCTGGAGGAAATAAATGCCATCGCACCTGAAACACCTGTTTTTATTCTTCATTTATACGACCGTGCTTTTATGAACCGCGCAGCGCTTAAAGCGGTTGGCTATACAAAGGATACACCGGCTCCTCCGGGTGGGGAAATCCAGAGAGATGCAAGGGGAGAACCTACCGGACTGATTATCGCAAGTCCGAATGCGATGATTTTATATTCCACGCTGGCAAAAGGTCCGAAACTTTCTTACGAACATCAGGTCAATTCTACCCGTCATTTTATGACAGAACTGAACCGTTTCGGGATTACCAGTGTGATTGATGCCGGTGGAGGTTTTCAAAACTTTCCTGACGATTATAAAGTGGTAAATGAATTGAATGAGCAAAAACAATTGACCGTTCGGATTGCCTACAACTTATTTACGCAACGTCCGAAACAGGAATTTGAGGATTTTGACAACTGGACAAATACGGTAGAACTTTATCAGGGTGATGACATGTACCGCCACAACGGGGCAGGGGAAATGCTGGTTTTCTCGGCAGCAGATTTCGAGGATTTTCTTCAGCCAAGACCAGACCTTTCGGACAATATGGAGCCTGAACTGGAACGTGTGGTTCGTTTGCTGGTGGAAAAAAGATGGCCATTCAGACTTCATGCCACTTATAATGAGAGCATCAGCCGGTTTTTAAATGTTTTTGAAAAGGTAAATAAAGACATTCCTTTTGCTGGCTTGCCCTGGATTTTCGACCATGCGGAAACCATTGATGAAAGAAATATCGAACGTGTAAAAGCACTGGGTGGCGGTATAGCAATTCAAAGCAGAATGGCCTACCAGGGCGAATATTTTACAGAACGGTACGGTGAAAAAGCGGCGCTGCAAACGCCACCGGTTAAAAAGATGCTTGAGATGGAAGTTCCTGTTGGCGGTGGTTCTGATGCCACACGGGTAAGCAGTTACAATCCATGGGTTTCGATGTTTTGGTTAACAGCCGGAAAAACCGTTGGCGGCTTAAAAATCTATAATGAAGAGACCGTCCTGAGCAGAGAAACCGCCCTGGAACTCTATACCAGAGGCAGCGCCTGGTTTTCTAACGAACAGCAAAAGAAAGGCGATATCGAAGTGGGCATGCTTGCCGATTTAGCGGTGCTGAATCAGGATTATTTTGAAGTATCTGATGAGGAGATCAAAAGTATCGAATCAGATTTAACCGTTGTTGATGGAAAGATTGTCTATGCAAAAGGTGATTTCTCTTCCTTCTCCCCACCAAAAATCCCGATTCTGCCAGACTGGTCGCCAACAAATAGCTATAACGGATACTATTCTCCAATAACTCATCAGGCAAATCAACATGGAAAAACAAAGGGGAGTGATGCTGTTTTAGGGATGGTACATGCTTGCGCCGGCAGTTGCGATGTGCACCATCACAATCACGATGCCGTCAGAACAAGTAACCTGCCTGTAAACAATTATACGGCATTCTGGGGTGCATTGGGCTGCTCGTGCTTTGCTTTTTAAACTATGGAAAATATCATCAAATACCTGCTTTATTCTGATTTAGGATCGGAAATCAACAACTGGGCCGTACTCTTCTTCAGGGTACTGCTCATGCTCGAACTCTTCAGGGTGCATGGAATGAAAAAGTTTCGTATTCAAAATGGAGAAAAGGAGCATGTACCCAATCCCCTGGGTTTACCCGATAAACTGAATGGATTGGTGGCTACATTTTCTGATACCGTTGTCCCAATTCTGGTGGCCTTAGGTTGCGGAACGAGAATTTTCCTTTTGCCATCCATCGGCGTAACGGCAATCGGTTACTTCGTTGTACATAGAAAAGATTCGGTTGAGGTTCGCGATGTGCCGTACATGTATACACTGGCGATGCTCTTTTTATGGGTAATTGGTGCCGGAACTTATTCAATAGATCACTATTTAATCAATACATTTTTTTAAGACATAAATATCAAAATCATGGAAGCTAAAATTGGCATCAGCGCGGAAAACCTTGCAGAGGTTGCACATTCATTAAGCAAAATTCTTGCAGATGAATACGTCTTATATACAAAAACAAGAAAGGCACACTGGAACGTAGAAGGACCGGACTTTTACAATAAACACAAATTTTTCGAAGAACAATACACGCAATTGGAAGATATCGTGGATGAAGTAGCAGAACGCATCCGCAAACTTGGTCATTACGCACCGGCATCACTTAAACAATTCTTAGAATTAACACACCTGACTGAAGACGATCGCGGCAAAAATGACGCGACTACCTATATCAAAATGCTGCTTGCTGACCATGAAAGCATTTTAATTCATTTAAGGGGAAACATCGATAACTACGCCACTGCATTAAAGGATGCTGGCACAAGTGATTACATCACGGGATTAATGGAAACGCATGAGTCCATGGCCTGGATGTTGAGGGCTCATTTATCTTAATCAGAACGATATGGAAACCGGTAAAAACATCAATTTCGTCACCCTGCTACTGACCGCAATTGCAGGCTTTTGTGATACGATTACTTTCGTGGCGGCAGACCGGATTTTTTCGGCTCATGTCACCGGAAACTTTATCGTATTTGCCTACCAGATGATCAAAGGCGCAGGACCGGAAGACTGGATCAAATTAATCACTTTTCCGGTGTTTGTGCTCGCTGTAATTGTGGGCGGATGGATTTCATCGAGGTTCAAAAATAACCATTTTCTGCTTTGTTGTGAAGGGATCATCCTGATTCTTGCGGGTATACTGGCCTATAGTTCAGCAGAGGCAGGAGCACAACTGCTGACCGTTCAAATGTATGTGGTGACGATGATGATTGTTTTTGCGATGGGATTCCAGAATGCATTCGGAAAACTCTATGTAAAGGAAACCCATGGACCTACTACGATGATGACGGGCAATGTGACCCAGTTTTCACTCGACCTGGGCGCTTTGCTGGGCAGCGGCTTTGCAGACCTCAGCTACCTGACAGGTTTGAAAAAAGGCCTGGTTACCCTGGGTGGGTTTTTATTGGGCTGTGTTTTGGGCGCCTATGTGGGCAAGGTTTTTGGACTGGCAGGCGTTGTCTTGCCTGGCATTGCCATGGTGATCTGTTATTTTACCACCAAACCAGATCAGGATATAAAGTAGAATGAAGGATAAAGAAGAGCTGATGGTGGAAAAAGAAACGGCAAGAATAGAGGCATTCAGTGACGGGGTATTTGCAATTGCCATGACTTTGCTGGTGCTGGAACTGCGTGTTCCGGAGCTTGGGGAAGCTGTAGTTCCCTCGGTTTTAGCCGCTAAATTGATGGCACAATGGCCGGTATACATTGCATTTGTCATTTCCTTTTTCAGTATCTTCATCATGTGGGTGAACCACCATAAACTGTTCAAACAGATTTACCGGAGAAATACAGGAATCATGTTTGCCAACGGGCTGATTCTTTTCCTGGTCTGCTGTGTTTCCTATCCCAGTTCCTTGCTGGCAGGGTTTTACGATACGGATTCGCAACAACTTGTGATTAGTATTTATACCGGAATGTTTGTGCTGGTGAACCTTTCTTATAACCTGTTGTGGTTTTTAGCTTGCCGGGACAGAAAGCTGTTAAGACCGGGACTTACAGAAGCCGCAATTCTGGGAATCAGAAACAATTACCTGTACGGTTTGCCGACTTATATTGCTGCTTTTATCCTGTCCTTCTACTTTCCGGTGTCGGCACTGCTGATCTGCGTTTTGCTATGGATCTACTGGGCCATCTCCTCAAAAAAAGTGCTGATCAATCGCTAATTCGTCAGTAAATCAACAAATCATATTATTAATTACCTAAAATTAAATCAAAGAACATGAACAAAATCACAGTTAAAGACGGTACAGAAATTTATTACAAAGATTGGGGTACAGGACAACCGATCGTTTTTCATCACGGCTGGCCTTTGTCAAGCGACGACTGGGACGCACAGATGATGTTTTTCCTGGATAAAGGGTTCAGGGTGATCGCACATGACCGCAGGGGACATGGAAGGTCTTCCCAAACGGCAATTGGTCACGACATGGATACTTATGCAGCAGATGTTGCGGAATTAACAGCAGCACTTGACTTGAAAGATGCCATCCATGTTGGACATTCTACCGGTGGTGGTGAAGTGATCCGTTATGTCGCTAAATATGGCAAAGGCCGTGTGGCCAAAGCGGTACTGGTGAGTGCCGTTACCCCAATTATGGCGCAAACGGAAAGCAATCCTGAAGGTATTCCAATGACTGTATTCGACGAAATCCGTCAGGGAACAGCAACGCAAAGACCTCAATACTTCAAGGATTTTACCACTGCATTTTATGGCTATAACCGTGAAGGAGCAAAGGTCTCTGAAGGCATCAAAGAAAACTGGTGGCGTCAGGGCATGATGGGCGGAATAAAAGCGCATTATGATTGCATCAAAGCTTTCTCTGAAACAGATTTTACAGAAGACCTGAAAAGTGTAGCTATTCCGGTATTGGTGATGCATGGGGAAGACGATCAGATCGTTCCAATCGCATTGACCGGAGCAAAAGCGGTGAAGCTGGTAAAAGATGGAAAACTGATTTCTTATCCTGGCTTTCCTCATGGAATGCCAACTACAGAAGCGGCAACGATCAACGCCGACCTTTTGGCTTTTATTCAGGCTTAAAGAACGTTATTCATGATAACGGCCCTGCAATGCCATTGCAGGGCCGTTTTTTTATGTGCAGCTAATTTTTATCATTTAATGAATGTCCAGGCTGATAAATTGAATTTATCATTGACCTCAAAACTTAGTGTGCAAAAGAGAACCTTCTGGAAATACTGAATCCCCAGCGGTACTGTCCTTTGAGCCATGAACTGGTCGTTTGCGGAATAAACTGCATCTCCTGAATACCGGTTGCATTTGTGAAGTTCAGGTGGAATACGTGTCCGCCGGTCTCCATTTCCAGTCCTACACCTAAGGGGTTATAAAATTTGGTAGCCGTAACCTGCTCCAGATAAGCTTTGTCCGACTTATCCCTGAACGGCAAAAAGTAATCTACTACCAGTGCCATCCGGCGGGTAAATTTAAATCTTCCACCTACACCAATGGCAAACATGTCGTTCTGATCACGGAAGGCTGTGAAATTCCGGTGTACATAACTAGGTGTAAGCGTAAAGGAGAGGTTGGAGCTGAATTTCCTGGCCAGGATAATTTGCGCCACCCAGTTCTGGCGGTCTTTGAAGCCATTGTAAGCGATAGGCGAGGAGGCATCATCCTTGTTCGCCGTTACCGCGGCAATGGTATTGCTGCCGAACAGCGTCACTGCAAATGGAATGTGGTTGTCTGTAGTTTGCTGAAGTAAGCGATATTTAATGCTTCCTTCATACAGCTGTTGTACCGCAGTTGCGCCCTTTGCTCTGGCCAGGCCTATGGTCAGGTTATCGGTTAGCCCATATTCAAATCCAATCCGGACATCCGTTGAATTGTCCAGGCCGAAAAACTTCCTGATTCCGCCGTTACTGCCGGCAATATCGCCAAAACGATGGTCTACTTTAAAATCCAGTTCATTCTTGAAAAGGGTTTCATTGGTATGTCCGTTGATCAGCTTGGTTGATTTGAAAGTAGCACTTACTTTCTCCCTGCCAGCAGCCGGAACTGCCAGTTCTTTTTCGAGCTCTTCCTGTGAAAATGCGGCCTGCCCGGTTAACAACAACAGGGCGGAAAAAACGAGTAACCGGGATTTAATTATTTTTGTCTTCATTATTTTTTAGGTAAATAGGTGGCCTGAATACGAACTTCAACGTACTCAGCAATGTTTTTAAATACAAGTGTTGGGATCTCAATACCATGGTCGGCAATTTTTACTTTAAAGACTGCGTTGGCATTTAGCATTCCCTTACCGACAACCAGGTCGGCCTGGGTTTTGTAAGCTTTGCTGATCCCGTGAATGTTCAGGTTGCCTTCGATGCTGACTTTGTAGGTTCCATCAACATCCATATTGACCGGCCCTTTAATGGTTCCCTTAAATTCAGACACCGGATACTTGTCGGACTCCATGTAGTTTTCATTGAAATGCTCCTGCATCAGTTTCTTTTTAAACTGAAAGGAGGTGTTCTTAACTTTGAAAATGATGTTGCCGGATTTGGTATCAATTACGGAGCCTCCGGCAGCACTTTTTCCCTCAATGTCTTCCATGACCGTGCTGGAGAAAAAAGAGGCTTTTGCATTGTTGCAGATCAGGATTTGTTGTGCATTTACCGAACAGCTGAGGAGGATAAATAGCATAAAAAGACAGGTGTTTTTCATGATAGTTCAGGTTATTCAGGCATGTTTTTATCGAACCATTCTTGTAGAGATTTCAGCTCTTCGGCAGACAGTGTTCTTCCCAAAGGCATGGATTTATTGACCAATACCGCTTGCCGGATCCTGCTCTGGTTGGTGGTAATAGAAGCCAGTCCATTGAAAGTCCAGATGGCTGCTGCGCCTCTTCCCGCACTGTGACATCCGCCACATTTGGTTTGAAAGAGTGCCTGGGCGAAATTGGTATAAGTTACTGCTGTTTCCGGTTTTTCGGGGGTAACGGGCGGTGTTGGTGCCATTTCTGCAGCTTGTCTTTTAGAACAGCTGAGCAACAGCAGGTACATTACGGTCAGGGTCAGGTAGACCATACGATGCTTCATAGGGGGATAGTTTAAGGTGAAAGATGTGTTTAATTATAAGTGATACGCGGAGCCAGGAATAATGGTTGCTTGCGGGTTTGAATTATACTTTGGGAAATAAAATAATAATCTGTGTATCAGTTTGATAGATGACGAAAAATATATTTTTCTTACCTTGCGCAACCTTTTGTCGGTTTGCATCGTATGAGGAAGTAGAAAATGGTCAGGTTAAAAAAGGTAATTACATTTATTTAGGTGCAGGAGATTATTAAAGGGTGTATTCGGAAAGACAGATCCAGTCAGTATCTGCTCTATAAAGAACTCTATAGCTATTGCATGGGTATTTGTAAGCGTTACGCAGTAAATGATGCAGATGCCGCAGAGGTGCTGAACAATGCATTCCTCAAAGCATTTAACCACATTGAAAAGTACGATCCCAGTAAACCTTTTAAAGCATGGATGGCGAAGATTACGGCCAACACGGCAATCGATCACTATCGCATGAAACTGCGGTTTTCAGATCATGATGACATTAACGAGCATGTACATATTGGTCAGGGAGCAGCAGTTTACGACCAGTTGGCCTATGATGACCTTTTGAGCCTGATTCAAACCCTTTCTCCCGCTTACCGTATCGTCTTTAATTTGTATGCGATAGACGGGTATTCACATGAAGAGATTGCCGAGACATTAAACATATCCACAGGAACATCGAAATCAAATTTATTCAGAGCAAGGCAGAAATTGCAGGAAATGCTGGCCGCAAAAGATCAGGCCGAAACAGGATTAAACATTGTAATAGCGAGAGATAAAAACATCAGCGTAAATGAAAGACGAGCATAACATAGACCAGTTGTTTAAAGCTGGACTAGGTGATCCAGAAATTCCTTTCAACGAAATGGATTGGGAGAAGATGTCCAAAAAGCTTGATGCCCATGAGAAGAGACGCATGCTGCCGGTTTGGTGGTTTGTTGGCGCCGGTATTGCAGCCACAGTATTGATTTTCCTGTTTACTATCCTGTTGGAAGAGGAACCTGTAAACAAAAAATTGCTAAAAGCTAAAACCCAGAACCCAAACAAAGAAACGGTAGAAAAACGGGTTCATACAGAAGAGCCGGTAGATAAGAGCAGCATAGCCCTGGCAGCGCATAGTAATAAAGAAGTGCATCGCAATAAAAGTATAAACGGACTGGAGTCCGGCAATCAAATAGGGGAGCCTGGAGCATCAAAAATTCAATTGGTGTCAACGAATCCCTTGCCTGCAAATGTTCTGGCTTCTGATTTTCAGTTAAGCGGACCTAAGGGCGATACGGCACAATTTATTCCGATGAAAGCAGCGGAAGCCTACGTTGGGGTACATACTGGGGCTAAAGTGCCCGTATATGCCAATGTAAAGCGTTCCGGTTTAACGTTCAGCATCATGGCGGCTCCGGACATTTCCGGAACCGGCGCTAACCTGTCCTCAAAGGTCAGTACGAACATCGGACTGCTGGTAACTTATCCGCTTAGCAGGAAGATAAGTGTAAGCACCGGAGTGATTTACGCGAAGAAGCTGTACAACTCAGCTGGTCCTGCCGCAATCAATAACGGATATGGGAATCAATCCTGGGAGGTGAATGCAGATTGCAGGGTATTGGATATTCCTTTGAATGTGAATTATCAGGTGTTCAAAAAACGAAAACTTTCGATAAGTGTGAACACTGGGCTATCAAGTTACCTGATGTTAAATGAGCGTTATGACTTAACGAGTGGCCCTGATCGCAGTGCTTCAAGGGTCGAGGTCAGCAACCAGAATCAGCATCTTTTTGGTGTGGCCAACCTGTCGGTAAGTGTGGAGCGAAAAATAAATTCATCGTTGAGCATCGGAGTACAGCCATTTGTCAAATTGCCATTGACGGGAATAGGGAATTACGACATCCGCCTGAACTCTACGGGTGTTTCCGTGTTCATGAGCTTTAGCAAACTGAAGTTATAAAACTAAATCAGGGTCTGATAATGCATTAAATAAAATCTCCACCGTGTGTGCCGCTTTTCGGCCCGTTCCATCTTTGATCTGATGCCTGCAGCTGGTTCCGGGTGCTGCAATAATGACCTCTGCTTCCTGTTTTCTAACTTCCGGAAACAAAACCAATTCGCCGATTTGCATGGAGAGGTCATAGTGTTCTTTTTCGTAACCAAATGAGCCTGCCATACCACAACATCCTGATGGTATGGTTCGCACCTCATATCCCTCCGGAAAACCTAACGCAAATTCGGTTGCTGAAAGCAAACCCAAAGCCTTTTGCTGACAATGTCCATGAAGTCTGATCGTTTTCTTCTCTAAGCTGAACTGCGATTTTAGAATGCGTTCTGCCTTCATTTCGGCTGCCAGGAATTCATCGATCAGATAAGTATTGCCAGCCAATTTTGTGGCATCGGCAAGCTGGCAGTCCTCTACCAGATCCGGGTATTCATCCCTGAAAGTTAATATGGCTGAAGGTTCAATACCAATTAAAGGCGTGTCAGCTGTAATTGTATCGCTTAACGACGCAACGTTATATTGGGCAAGGGCTTTCGCTTTTCTAAGCAATCCTTTTGAAATACTGGCACGTCCGCTTTCTTTATGATTCGGAATCTTCACTTCATAGCCAAGTTTTTCCAGTAATAAAAAAGCCTTTATGCCGATTTCGGCATCCTGATAATTGGTAAACTCATCACAGAACAGATAGACTTTTTTTTGACTGATATGAAGGTCTCTCTTTTGAGAACTTCGCTGATTGACCCAGGCTTTTAACGTCAGAGGGGGCAGTTCCGGCATACTTCTTTTTACCGCAAACCCAGCTATCTTTTTGATGATACTACTGGTCATCCGACCACTCATTACAAAATTATATAAGTGAGGGATCAGTGCAGTGAATCTTGAAATCAGGCCATAATTGGCAATAAGCCAGGACCTGAACGGAACACCATTTGCATCCTGGTAATGCTGTAAAAATTCGGCTTTTAATTTAGCCATATCCACGTTGGAAGGGCATTCTGATTTGCAACCTTTGCAAGACAGGCATAAATCCATTACTTCCTTGATTTCAGGATGATCAAAGGGATTGTTTTTTAAAGAACCCGTTAAAAATGTCCTTAATACATTAGCTCTTGCACGTGTCGTATCTTTTTCATTGCGGCTGGCCATATAGGAGGGACACATGGTACCGCCCATCAAATGGGACTTACGACAATCACCTGATCCGTTACATTGTTCAGCATGCTGTAAGATATTGTGACCCTGGTATTTGAATACGGTTTTAAAAACAGGACTGGTCTGCCCGGCCTTATACCTCAACATCGTGTCCATAGGTGGCGTATCCACTATCTTTCCGGGATTGAAGATATGATGCGGGTCCCAGGTTTCCTTTAATTCCCTTAGCAGTTGATAGTTTTTAATTCCGATCATCCGCTCAATAAACTCTCCGCGAAGTCTTCCATCTCCATGTTCGCCGCTTAAAGATCCTTTATATTTTTTTACCAGATCCGCGATTTCTTCTGCAATGACCCGGAACATCCGGTTTCCTTCCTGCGTCTTCAGGTTCAAAATCGGCCGAAGATGTAATTCTCCTGAACCAGCATGTGCATAATGCACAGAATGCAGCCCATGCTTTTTAAGAATCTGATTAAATTCACTGATGTAAGCAGGAAGATCGTTCACGTCAACAGCGGTATCCTCAATAACAGGAACTGCTTTTTCATCACCTGGCAGGTTACTTAATAAACCAAGCCCTGCCTTTCTTAAGGACCATACTTTTTTTATATCCTGTCCAAAAACCATTGGGAAATGATATCCTAACCCCAGCAAATGCATTTCTTCTTCCAATTGTTTGCATGTTTCCAGCACCTGGGCATGGGTATTGGCCGAAAATTCTATAACCAGGATGGCAGCAGGATTACCCTTCACAAAGAAACTGTTGACTTCCTGTTCCAGGTTTCCGGCAACACATTCTAAAATGTAATGATCGATGAGTTCAACAGCGTAGGGATGGTATTTCAAGGCAATTAAATTGGCTTTTAAGGCTTCTTCAATGGAGTTAAAATGAACACAAAGCAGGCCTGTCTCCGGAGGTGGCAGCTGTTCTAAATTAAGCTTAATCTCGGTGATAAAAGCCAATGTGCCTTCCGAGCCGCAGAGTATTTTACAGAAATTAAAATCTTCAGTTCCGGCGGTAAAGGGAGATGAGTCTAATAGTAAATCAAGCGCATAGCCTGTATTCCTTCTTTCTATACTTGTTTTCGGAAACTCTTTCCTGATTTCCTGTTGGTTGCCGTAGTCGCCGAGTTGTGCACGTATGGAACGGTAAAGCGCTGCTTCCAGATTTTCTCCCTGGCACTTTTCAATAAACTGATCGAAACTTAATGCGCCGAATCTGGCTTCTGATCCATCACTTAGCAGGGCTTTAATTTCTAAAGTGTGTTCCCTGGTGCTTCTATAGACCACCGAGTTGGAGCCACAGGAATTATTGCCTACCATACCACCGATCATTGCACGGTTGGCAGTGGAGGTCTCCGGTCCAAAGAAAAGCCCATGGGATTTCAGAAAGAGGTTAAGCTCATCCCTCACCACTCCGGGCTGAACACGAACCCAACGTTCGTTCGTGTTCAGTTCCAGGACCTGGTTCAGATGCTTTGAGACATCAACCACGATACCGCTACCTACCACTTGTCCGGCCAGAGAGGTTCCGGCGGTTCTTGGGATCAGCGAGGTTTGCTGTTGTTTAGCAAAAGCAATTAAAGACTTTAAGTCCGCTTCGGTCCGGGGTATCGCTACTGCCAATGGCATCTCCGAATAGGCAGAAGCATCTGTTGCATATAAAACCCGGGTCAGCTCATCAGTATGGAGGACGCCCTCCAGGGATTTAGCCAGCTGTTCCAGCTTATCTTTCATTGGGGCGCTTGTTACAGGTCAAATTTAATCCCTTGGGCTAAAGGCAGTGTATTGGAATAATTGATTGTGTTGGTCTGCCTTCTCATGTATCCTTTCCAGGCATCTGAACCACTTTCGCGACCGCCACCAGTCTCTTTTTCACCGCCAAATGCACCACCGATTTCTGCACCTGAAGTGCCAATGTTTACGTTGGCAATGCCGCAATCAGAACCATTCACTGATAAAAAAGCTTCCGCTTCGCGCAGATTTAAGGTCATAATTGCAGAAGACAGACCCTGAGGAACGCCGTTCTGTAAAGCGATGGCTTCTTCAAGTGTCTTATATTTGATTAAATAGAGTATAGGTGCAAACGTTTCTTCCTGTACAATTTCGTAGTGGTTTTCCACCTCGGCAATGCAGGGTTTCACGTAACAACCGGAAACATAACGGTCACCTTCCAATACTCCGCCCTCAACAATAAAATTGGCCCCTTCAGTGTTGCCTTTCTCAATTGCCGATTGGTAGGCCATAACTGCATCCGTATCAATTAGCGGTCCGACATGTGTTTTTTCATCCAGTGGATCGCCAATTCGCAATTGCCCGTAAGCCCTGACCAGTTTATTTTTGAAATCTTCATAAATGTCTTCCTGTACAATCAGCCTGCGGGTAGAGGTACAACGCTGTCCTGCGGTACCTACTGCGCCGAAAACAGCCCCGATTACCGACATTTCGAGGTCGGCGTCTTTGGAGATGATGATGGCATTATTTCCTCCCAGTTCCAGGATGCTCCTTCCAAATCGGGATGCAACCGCTGAGGCCACGATCCGGCCGATTTTAGTGGAGCCTGTGAAAGAAACCAGCGGGATGCGCTTGTTATTATTGATCATAGTTCCGGCTGCATTTCCAATCAGCAGGTTGCTGATTCCTTCCGGCAAATCGTTTTGTTTTAAAACGTCAGCGATGATGTTCTGACATGCCAGCGCAACAATTGGGGTTTTGGAAGAGGGCTTCCAGATGCAAACATTTCCACATACCCAGGCTAAGGCCGCATTCCAGGCCCAAACTGCTACCGGAAAATTAAAAGCAGAAATAATGCCTACAATTCCCAGTGGATGCCACTGTTCGTACATTCTGTGATTTGTCCTTTCGGAGTGCATGGTCAGTCCATACAGTTGTCTGGACAATCCCACCGCAAAGTCGCAGATGTCGATCATCTCCTGCACTTCGCCCAGACCTTCCTGTAAACTTTTGCCCATTTCGTAAGAAACCAGCGTTCCCAGATCCTGCTTATGCTTCCTGAGCTCGTCACCAAACTGGCGTACGATATCTCCACGTTTTGGAGCAGGTACATTTCTCCAGAAAACAAAAGCTTGTTCAGCAGTTTTCATTACATGTTCAAAAGATTGTGCTCCGGCGGACTGAACTTCTGCAATCGCAAGCCCATTAACAGGGGAGTAGGAAGTGATCGCAGGAGTGCTTTCTTCCTTAAGCCAATCGTTACCTGTTGAGGTGCCGGAATTCGTTGGATTGATTCGTAATCGGTGTAATACTTCTTGTATATTCATTTTATTGATTTCCTTTAACCTGCTTTAAATAGGTGCTTTCAAATATTTTATCTGCATTGCTGGCTTCGAAGCCCTCTCTGCGGTGTTCTGGTCTGATGTGGTGCTGATCAAGTGCTGCAAACTCCGGCAACACCAGACGTTCTGCAAACTCCACATAGCTTCCTGCGATTTCCATTTTTTCTCCTTTTGCAAACACGGCTTCCTGCATCTCGGCGACAGTACTGCTTTGTTTCAGTAAGCCGTCCGGGCTAATTTTGATCTTGCCGCCTTCATCGTTCAGTCTGATGCCCAGTAATTCCACGAACTGGTTAAAATCGGACAGGTGATTGTATCCTTTTTTCAATTCATGTACACTAATCGTATAATGGTTCAGGTAATACCGGTTAAAAATAACCCAGGCCGCATATTCGCTTTCCGACAACAGATCCATATAATCCTGTTTTTCCGCTAAGCCCCATAAGGGCTCATTGAAGAATTTGCCGATTTGCGTTGAGTCATTCAAATCCAGGGAGTCCACAGGATCATGAGCGATGCCTGCGGTATATTTTTGAATGATTTGTTGCGCATGCTCCGACAATTCCGTGACCAGCAACTCACTGATAAAAATTCTCGGATAGTCAGAAGATGGTGGAGCATACCAATAAGCATTCAGCTTTTTTCCTTCAAAATGATAGTTGTTCTTTTTGGTGTAGCCATGGTGCAGGAAGATTTTCTCAAATGATTCGATCCCCAGATATGGTACTTTTAGCGTCCTGAAGGCAATATGGTCGTTGATAATTTCTTCCTGACTGTTAATTAAACCATGGCTCACCATAGCGGAGCTGATCTGCTGTACGGCGGGAACATTTTGCTGGTAACGGTCAAACAAAATATTCAAGAACTTGCCTAAGACGCTTTTGGAATTAAAATTCATCTAAATCTATTTAAGTAATTGTGCCTCTTCCAAAGTACCGGTTTCAAAAAGCTGTCCAGTCTGGGTAGCGAGTAATCCTTCGAAAGGAATGTCTTCCTGTTTGATGAAACCCTTCTCCGGCAATGAGCCATTGGCAACCATTTCCACCACAGCAACCAAACTGGCCGCAGTAGTCCAGGAGATGGCACGCCAGCTTTGACCATCTATAAGGATAGGAGAATAAGACTTGCAGAATTCATTACGTTTTAATGCACCGTTTTTCCATCCTTCTGCCGCTGCATAAATAAGTACTACATCTTCCTCAACTGGCGGTTTCGCATTCTTCAGGATGTCTTCCAGTTGTTGTTTGTCGTTTTTCAGGTGGAGTTCATGAATCAGAAAGTTCATCAGGTCGCAATGGCCTGGATAGCGGATCGTTTTATAATCCAGTTTATCGATCTTTCCTTCATAGGTTTCGCACATCGTGCCCAGACCTCCGGAAGTATAAAATGCCTCGTAACTTGCGCCTTCAATATTAATCGCCTCTTTTCCCTGCAGACTGATGACCTGTTTGCGTTTGCCGTTTTGAATCGCTTCAGCATCATTAATGTATTCATTCACTACTCCGGCAGCCGACCAGGTAAAGGAATATCCCATTTCCCCGTTTGGATACTTTGGTAAAGCGCCTACCCGCATTTCTATAGAACGTAGCGTATCAAAGTCTTTGGCTAAATTTGCACCAATTATGCCAATGATACCCGGCGCCAGTCCGCATTGAGGAGCCATGACCGAATTGCCCGATTCGCTTAGCTTTCTGATGTAATCAGTCGTCTCCACATCTTCTGTTAAATCAAAATAATGTTTGCCCTGTGTATGTGCAATAAGGGCAATGGATTTGTTCAAAAAATAAGGCAATGCCGATACTACCGCGTCATGATCCGCAATCAGCTTCTGCATCAGTTCAGTATCTGTTATATCTCCGGTGATCACCCTAAAAGGAAGCTCATAAGGATAATGTGGTTGCTCTTTATCCATTCCGGTCACTTCGAATTGTTTGCTCAATAAGACGCCAACTAATGTGCCTACTTTGCCCAGGCCAAGGGTAAGTACTTTCTCAATCATATGGTTATGCTTTGGTTATTTCTAACTCAAATATGACTACATTTATCATAAGTAAACGATATGAATTAATTAAGAGATGATAAGTACAGCTAATCAATTAGAGCTCCGGCAGCTGAGCTATTTTAAAGTACTGGCACAGGAATTACATTATAGAAAGGCTTCAGAGCTGTTGTTTATTTCTCAGTCTGCGCTGAGTCAGCAGATTAAGCAGCTGGAGAACATCTTGAAAGTACCCTTATTTGAAAGAACAAATAAGAAGGTTCTGTTAACAGAGGCAGGTGCCTTGTTTTACAAAGATGTACTGCTAGTGATGAATAGGGTAGAACATGCGGTGAACAACCTGAAACTCTATAAAGATGGAAATACCGGGCAGCTCAGGATTGGATTTGTGGCATCGGCAATGGAATCTGTACTGCCGGCATTGCTGAAGCAATTCAATACCGATTGTCCAAATATCAAATTTCAGCTTGATGAGCTGAGTAATGCGGATCAGCTGACAGAGTTGCAAAATGAGCGGCTGGATATTGGATTCATGCGCTCAAATCATGTTCCTGATGGCTTTACCAGTCAGCAGGTAGGAACGGAAACTTTTTCAGTGGTATTACCAGCAAATCATCCGATAAATAAGAAGAATTTCCGGGACGTCGGACAGTTGATGAACGAGTATTTCATATTGTTCCCCAATGAGCAGAGCCAGTTGTATTATCAGCAGATCATTAATTTATGTGCCGACAGGGGATTTGCGCCGAAAGTAGCCCATCGATCGATTCATACGCCAACGATATTCCGCCTGGTCGAGAATGGTATGGGGATTTCTATTATTCCAACCTCACTGGCCGTATCTGAAAATCCAAACCTAAAGTTTATTGAATTGAAAAATATCCCGCAAAGAACAGCGCTGTACGTAGTCTGGAAGGTAAATAACAGTAACCCAGCGCTACCCTATTTATTGGAAATGTTGCCAGGAAAATAGGATGTCTGTCACTATAACCGCGGCCTTCTCTGGCGCTTTTTAATGGGCAGGGAATTTCTTTCCACTTTTAAGTATTCCGTTGAGATTGGGGGTGTGGGAGTTACTTCCACGCTGTCTTTTTCTTTGGATGCAATGCGAACGCTCAGTTCGCGTCCTGCCAGTAAGGTGCCATTCAGTGCTGAAACGGCATTCTCAGCCACTTCTGTGCTCGACATCTCAATAAAACCATAGCCCTTACACTTTTTAGTCGCCCTGTCGTAAATGAACTTGACAGTGTTTACTTCGCCATGTATACTAAACAATTCCGCAAGCTGTACTTCATGAATTTCTGGCGGAAATCCACCGACAAAAAGTTTTTCCATCAATATCCTGTTTATGTGAATACAAATATAAGGCCTTTGCGCAATTGTGCCGCATTTTATGCCCAAATTATCATTTTATTGACTCCACGAAGCTGGTCATTCCTACCCGATCTATCCGGCCTGCACCTCGTGTAATTTTGAACAGTGTAAAAATCTAACAATTCCATGGCAATTAGTATTGACTCTAAGTTTAATTTTGCATGATAATTCAGCCGAAATGATTAGAAAAGGTTTCTCCCATATTGGTATATTTTTACTGACCTCTATTTCACTCCTGCCTTTGTTTATTTTGTACAGACTGGCAGATGTGCTTTATTTGTTGGTATATCATGTTTTTGGTTACCGTAAAAAGGTGGTTAGAGAGAACCTGAGCAGGTCTTTTCCCGAAAAAAGCCCTGCTGAAATTGAGGTCATTGAAAAGACGTATTTCAAATATCTGGCCTCACTGGTCATTGAAATTGTGAAAATGAAAAGCATTTCAAAAAAGGAGTTGAATAAGCGGGTAAAATTTAAGAATGTGGATTTGGTAGAAGCTTATTTACAAAATAAAGAGAGCGTACTTTTCTGTTCTTCACATTATGGTAACTACGAATGGGTTTGTATGGCCATCGGACTCACCTTTTCAGCTGAGCATTTTCCGATTTACAAACCTTTAACCAGCGAGCCTTTTGACAATTGGTTTTTGAAAATGAGGAGTAAATTCGGAAACCATATGGTATCCATGCGTCAAACTTTAAGAGCGATTCAGGCGAATAAGCAGATCACAAGCGTGTTTACTTTCGGCAGCGATCAGGCGCCGCCAAAAGATGAATCTATCTATTGGACTACTTTTCTAAATCAGGAGAGTTCTATCCAGCTGGGGATCGAGAAAATAGCAAAGAAAACGAACAGACCCGTCTTTTATCTGAAAACAAGCTACGTAAAACGTGGCTACTATGAAGTAGACTGCGTTCCGGTTTGTTTAGATCCTTCAAAGACTGTGGAATTCGAAATTGCAGAACTTCAGGCCCGCATCCTTGAAGAAATGATAAATGTGGAGCCTGCCTATTGGTTATGGAGCCACCGCAGATGGAAACATAAACGGCCAGCGCCTCAGGAAAGCCATCGTGCTACTGATTTGGTTTAAATGAGGGGCAACCTTAGCTATCTGATCACATCCATATCATAGATCGCATCCCTTCCGGGCAATCGTAAATTAATATCGTGCAAAGGCAAAAATAACATCTGTAATGATCAAATTAGATGTAGTATGCTACTGTTTGCAATAGAATATTTGTTTACACACATAAATGAATTAAAAATGACATCCTTAAGAAGGGTTTTTGGCACCTTGGTTTGCTGTTCATGGAGTTTTGCCTCTTTGGCACAGCCGCCGCAAGAACCTGTTAATAAAATTTTAGCGAATTTAAATGGTTCGTTAAAATTTTCAGTAAAGCAGTTTAAGGGAACTGATCTGATTTCTCAGCAGATTTTTGGCAGGAATAGCTCATTGCAGACAAATACCGGAACATGGAATTTACAACTTAAACAGACACTGGTTCCCGGACATCCTGAGGCAGTTGATATTTCTGCCTCTTTTAAGATCGAAGCGGGTACAGCCCAATCTTCTGCGGTGGACGCCTCCTTTAATTTTAGTCAGTGGAACCCTGATAATTATGTGCTCGTTCCGGCCTCTGTTTATAACGGGAACCGCTACCGCGTTATTGGAAATGGATATAACCCGGATTATCCAAAGGATATGTATTATAATCCATCGGTTCCGCTTAGCATTTCCAATAACCCCCGTTTATCTATTGAAAAAGGGATGGTCTCTACGGTTCAATTGCAAACAGGCAATGCGGCTACGCCGGCGATGTGCTTCTTTTCTGAAAAAGAGAAGAAAGGTTTTATAGTGTTGACAGGGCAGCAGACCAGACTGGGCAATAATGGCCTGACGATTTCAGAAAATGCAGGAAAAGACAGTTGCTATTTTGGCATTTCTGCGCCGGCAGTACGTAAACTGGCGCCAGGATTTGGGGATTTTCACAAAAGTGGAGACCTTGCTCCGGATTGGAAAACAGGTGATGAACTTACACTCAGGTTTAGGGTATATGTTTTTAATGCAGAAAGCATTCCTGCACTGCTGACCAAATTTATGGAAGTGCGTAAGGATCTTTCAGGCCCTAACCATCCTCGTAATCTGGTGCCAATGAGTAAAATGTTTGAAGTGGTGTCGACAATTACCCGGGGCCGTTTTGTGCAGGTTCCTGCTGGTTCCTACTATTTACCGGAAAACAACAACGACTTTCAGCTGGGATGGGTGAGTGGAATGATGAATACCTATCCTATGCTTGCACTTAACGATGAAAAGGAACGTAAACAGGTTGCCGCCGAGCTGGATTTTGTAGTGGACAAGCTTCAGGGAAAAAGCGGATATTTTTATGGTGGGATTACGGCCGGTGGAGAAATCAGGCCGGAAAAAATGCACCCTGATTTTAAACCTGTACAGGCCATGGTCAGGAAAAATGCCGATGCTTTGCTGTGGTTTATGAAACACCTGATGTTGTTGAAAACCCAGGGCCATGGAAATATCATTAAACCAGCATGGGAAACTGCGGCTAAAAAACTTGCAGCTGCTTTTGTAAGAACCTGGAAAAAATCCGAGGAATTTGGTCAGTATATCGCCCCTGAAACAGGAGAAATAGCGGTATATAATTCTACTGCGGGCGCCATCGTTCCGGCGGGTTTGGCCCTGGCTGCCGACTATTTCCGGAACAAAGAATTCCTGAATGTTGCAGCTGATGCGACGAGATTTTACTATCGCCGGGATGTGCAAAAGCAGGGGCTTACCGGCGGCGATTGCGGAGATATCTCTCAGGATGCCAATTCAGAATCGGCATTTGGTTTTCTGGAATCAATCATGGCTTTGTATCATTATACAGGTGATACACAATGGTTAAAAATGGCGGAAGTTCAGGCTGCATTGTGCGCCACCTGGACCATCTCTTATGATCCTGTTTTTCCTGAAAACAGTGCCATTGGGAAACTCGGATCTCCTATGGCCGGCGCGGTATGGGCAAGCATCCAGAATAAACACGCGGCACCCGGAATCTGTACGGCTTCGGGAGATTACCTTTTCAAATTATTCCGTGCTACAGGAAACATAAAATACGCTGATCTGATCAGGGATATTCAACATGCACAGGCAGAAGCCGTGAATATGCCGGGACACATCACCACCGATAACCTGATCGGGTCTTCAATGGAGCGGATTCAGCCAAGTGACGCGGAAGGGAAAGGAAGTATCGGTAATTTTATCAATACCCGCAACAGCTGGACGGAAACCAATGGCATATTGATGGCGATGGAACTTCCAGGTATTTATTTGCGCCCGGAAAGCAGGAAGCTGTACGTGTTTGATCATGTGGAGGCTAAAATCCTTGAAAATGCTAAAACATGGACGATACTTTCGTTGCGCAATCCAACTGATTACGATGCCAGTGTTTCCGTTATGGCGGAAACGGAAAAACAGGCCGGAAATCCACTGAATTATACCGCTTTTGTAAACTGGCCCAAAGTAAAAGTAAAGGCCGGAGAAACAATTAAGGTAAAGATTAATAAGGCGGGAGTGGCCAGTTTATTGTAAATTGTAAATGACAAAACAGGAAATGACATTCTCTATCAAAAATCGATTGGTGTTAGGTACAGCCGGACTCGGCGGTGTCTGGGGCAGGGTAGAGGCCGAAGCGTCTGTAGAAACCATTTTGATTGCTTTAGATCAAGGTATTTCAGCGATAGATACTGCTCCTGCTTATGGAGATGCAGAAGAGATGGTTGGCTCAGCATTGAAGCAATGGACTGGCGAAAAACCATTGATCAGTACCAAGGTTGGGCGTTTAAAAAGCCATCTGGCAACTGAAGCTTATTATGACTACAGCCCGGAGGGTATGAAAAAAAGTCTGGAAAACAGTCTTCAGACGCTTGGTGTATCTGCTGTCGATATACTTTTTCTACACGACCCCTCAGCCATTCCGGAAGCTGAAATAGAACGGATCCTACAGCAAATGCAGGATCTTAAAAATGAGGGATATACCGGAAAATTAGGTCTTGGAGGAAATGCACCCGCGTTCCTGGAGCCTTATCTCGAAGATCAGCTGTTTGATGTGGTCATGGAATACAATAAGCTCAATGCATGTTGCATAGATGCGCTAGGTACCACCGTTCCCTTTTATATAGAAAGTGGAAAAGAATATTATGCAGCCAGTCCACTTAATATGGGTTTACTGGGCTGTAATTTTTCCGGGTTTACTGCATCTCCTCCCGACTGGCTCAACTTAGATAGTGTGGAACAAGCCAAAAAAATAAACGAAATTGCACAAGAATACAATATTCCCTTACCCATTCTCGCCCATCGATTCCTGATTAGTCTTCCTTATCCGGTTAAAATCGTTATTGGAGCAGCGAACCCACAACAACTTACAGATACGCTGTCTGCATTCAATACCGGAGCTTTACCTCCGGAGCTATATTTTAACATCCTTCAGGCACTCTCATCAAAACATAAATGCATCAAATAGATAACGAAATTTTTAACATACAAAAAATCCGTATCCGGGTTTTAGAGCAAGTTCCTTCAGTTACTTCTTTTCAGGACGCAACTATGGGACCTTTCCCGCACTTCGGGATTTCGATCATTACCATTGAGGACGAAGATGGAAATATTGGAGAAGCACCAGTGTATCATACCTATATCAATATCCTGGAATCCTGTTTATTTCCAATTCTGTTCCATAGTCATTCTGTCCCCTATAAGGACTTTTATCCTAAATTGTATTGGTCTATCAGAAATGAGGGGTTTAAGGGAACGGCGGCAGCTTTGCTTGGTCAGATTGACATGGCCTTATATGATTTGGCGGCGAGAAGAAAAAATATGCCTTTGTACCGATATATAGGCTCCCAGCGTAATGAAGTGAAAATGTATGGAAGTGGAGGAGGGACCAATTACACGTATGCGGAATTAGAGCAGGAGTTACAGGTGTTCATGGATGCCGGAGCAAGCTGTTATAAAATGAAAGTCGGAAAGGATTTTGGGACTAAAATTAAAGAAGACATCGCCCGGGTAAAATTTGTACAGCAGTTCTTGGGTAATAGAATGAAGCTGGCAGTAGATGCCAATCAGATCTGGTCTTGTGAAGACGTTTATCGGTTTATAGATGGTGTTGGAGAAGAGGGGCTCTGCTGGCTGGAGGAACCGGTACACTCCGCTGCTTACGAGCAGATCGAGAAACTTTGCCAGCGGGTATCTGTTAGCGTAGCCTA
Organism: Pedobacter steynii; assembly: GCF_900103665.1. Classification (GTDB taxonomy): domain Bacteria; phylum Bacteroidota; class Bacteroidia; order Sphingobacteriales; family Sphingobacteriaceae; genus Pedobacter; species Pedobacter steynii. The sequence continues at coordinate 387,478 of NZ_FNGY01000004.1, read as the reverse complement.
TGGTGAATCGGAACGCACGGCTAAAATTTTTCCTACGCTGGTCAACTGTGGGGTGAGTCACCTCCAACCGGTTCCAACACAGATAGGTGGGGTAAAGGAATGGATGGAGGTCAGGGACCTTTGCGAGCGGAATAAAATACAGTTCTCTTCCGGTGGATATTCCTTATATTCAACCGCGCTTATGGCTTCTGCTGAAGAGAGCAGTATGGTCGAATATCTCTATTCCATCATGGATGGTCTGGGACAGTATTTTTTAGTGTCTCCAATATGGAAAGACGGAAAATTTATTCTGCCGGAAACAGAAGGATTTCCCGTAAGGATAGATTGGGAATATTGTTATAAAGAAAATAAGATCATTCGGGAAAGGGTATGGGAAAAGCAAAATGTCCGTAAGTACAATCCTGTTGTATCGATGTAATTAACCAAATATATTTTGAATTTATCGTTTAATCAAGCCGATTATTTAGTCCTGGGATGTTACATCTCGGTTTTGTTCTTTGTTGGATTTTACCTGAACAGAAAAGAGAAAAGCCAGCAGGATATTTTTCTCGGTGGAAGAACCCTTAAATGGTGGCAGATCGGTTTTTCTATATTTAGTGCCAATGCCGGGCCGATGATGTTAATTGGTTTTGCAGGGATAGGGTTTTCCCATGGGATAGTTGGTAGTAATTTTGAATTGCTGGCCTGGATATTTCTGATGTTGTTGTCTATGATTTTCCTGCCCTATTACCTGAAAACCAAAATCAGTACCATTCCACAATTTTTGCTGATCCGCTTTGGAAAACGGTCTTATAACTTTCTGGTCATTTACAGCTTAATCTCCATACTGGTAGTTTGGTTAGGAAGTGCCTTATATGCCGGTGGCTTATTAATTTCCGGGATATTTGGCTGTTCATTGCTGACAGCCATTGTCGTCATTGCCCTTATCGCCACTAGCTTTACTGCTGTCGGCGGTTTAAAAGCGGTTGTCCGGACTGGTGTTTTCCAATCGGTGATCATCATCGTATCTTCCATCGTACTTACTTTTTTAGGTCTTCAGAAAATTGGCAGCGTAGACACGTTGGTGAGCCAGACGCCCGCCTCTTACTGGAAACTTTTTCTTCCTACATCGGATACCGAATATAACTGGATTGCTATTGTTTTGGGCTATCCTGTTGTGGCCATCTATTACTGGTGTGCGGATCAGACGATTGTACAAAAAGTACTGGCGGCAGAGAATTTAAAAGAAGGACAATACGGTGCAATATTCATTTCCCTTCTTAAAATTATCATGCCCTTAATCTTCATTCTTCCGGGGATTATGTGTTATGTTTTATTTAAAGATACCGCGCAGCCCGACAGTGCTTACATCACGATGGTTAAAAACCTGATGCCTCATGGTTTACTTGGCTTAAGTGTGGCCGCACTGATTGCCTCATTGATTGATACCGTGTCCTCGAGTTTAAACGCTTTCTGTACGGTCTTTACTTTAGATGTGGTCACGCAAGTCAGACCACTAAATCAGCAGCAGCAGGTGAAAATGGGAAGGTGGATTACTGTCGTTGCAGCAGTATTGGGGGTAGGGATTTCCCTGCTTTTCTCTTATTCAGGAAAAGACTTTTTTGAGCTGAGTCAGGGGCTGGTTTCTATACTTGCACCTCCGCTATCTGTGGTTTTCCTTGCGGGCATTATCTGGAAGCGCGTGAACAGCATTTCGGTCGAAATCGTACTTTATGGGGGAGGAATGATTTGTTTGATCTTGGGCGCCTGTCATGTATTAAACTACCCTTACAAGGGATACTGGCCTCATTTTCTATTGCTTTCCTTCTATATATTCGTAGCCCTGGGCATCGTAATTGTAATCAGCACATTATTGACAAAACCCCGGATAAAGCCGGTGATCCCTTCATTGCTGGAAACAAAGGCGGTGGTAGTAGACAATTCCAGGTCGATTTGGCTGATATGGCTGGGCCTGGCGTCGGTTATGGTACTGATCTATATTCTTTTTAATTAAATACACTTATGAAACCATCATGATCTTACAGATCACATCAAGAAATGAGATCATGATCACTTCATAACCATTAAACCGAGTTTACGAGCTCTTGAGAACCATTGAACTGAGCTTGCGAACTCTTGAGAACCATTGAAAATCAATAAAACGATCGAAAAAAATCAATAAATAACACGAAAAAAAACAAATATATTCCAATGAAAAGTAACACATTTTTGAAGTTAACACTGATCGTCTTTTTCTGTGCGCTTATAGTATGTTTTGTGGTAGGGAAGGTTCTTTACCGGGACAATTGCGGGCAGAAAGAAAATGAATTTGTAGAAAAAATATTTGTAGTCAATACTATAGATAACGGTAAAAAGATGGAGGAATACCTGGCTTACCATAAAAAAATATGGCCGGAAGTAGAGCAGGGCTTTAAAAAAGCGGGCTATAAAAACATTACACTTTACCGTTTCAATGACCTTATTGTCATGAAGATCAGGGTTCCCCGGGATGCCGATTTGAATAAGATGGGGAAGCTGGCAGAATCTTATAGTCCGCGTTGCGCGGAATGGAATGTCCTGATGAATGGGTATCAGAAAGGAGTTACCGGCACTGCAAAAGATCAGAAATGGGTAGAGGTGACTCCCTTTTACGAATTCAGTAACTAAGGCTTAAGCCGAGTTTTTATATTGCTTAATAAAATCTCTGGGCGACAAACCCTTTACTTCCTTAAAGTGCTTGTTGAAATTGGAGATGTTATTGTAACCGCTTTTGTAACAGGTTTCTGTTACATTGTGGTTGCCTTCCATGAGTAATTTGGCGGCATGTCCAACCCGGATTTCCTTGATAAAATCTACCAGTGTCCTGTTGGTCTTCAACTTGAAAAACCTACAGAAAGCTGCAGTAGACATTGGGATGATGGCCGCCACATCATGCAGTGAAATGTCCTCGGTAAAGTTTTTGAAGATGTAGTCAAATACCCGGTTTATTTTGTTGGCTTCCGCGGAATTCTCTATGATGTTAAAAGAAGGGGAGGACAGGGTCCGGTAAGTGTCTGATTGGGCAAGGAGGTCTAATAGCTGGAGCATTAAGGCTACGCGGGAGAGCCCGGTTTCAAAAAGCATTTGATGAAGGATACTTCTTGCCCTGGTTACTGTGGCTCCTGAAAACTGAATTCCCTTTGCTGCATTTGTAAAAAGATGATGCAGGTGCTGGGCTTCTGGTTTATCCAATAATTCCTTACCCAGAAAATCCGGAAAAAAATGAACCACAATTGCCTGGGGATTGATCTGCTCATCTATGGCATTGTAATATTGCCAGCAATGCGGTAAATAACTTCCAAGTAAGATCAGTTCAGTTCCTTCAAAATCCTGAATATGATCTCCGACAAAACGCTTCCCACAACAATTTTCCAGTAGTACAATTTCAAAATTGATGTGTGATTTTAAAGAAGTGTACTTCTTTATTTCCAGGATTTCCGACCTGACCGTAAAAGACTGATCGGGTGGAAACGTAAAGTTCTCGTATATATACTGCATTTTAAATAAAATCAGAATTAGAATAAATACATCCCCTATGTATTTATCGCTCAGAGTTCGAATTAAAGTTACGAAAACATCTCAGGTTTTCCATACAAATAAACTTGTTATTTAAGGTGAATTGAGCAAAAAAAGCATCGTAAATGGTCAAAATAGCAGTTGCTGTTCTATTGTGTTTTGCATTAGTTGAGCCCGGTGCCTCTTCGAAAAAGAAATACGATGGTTTTTTACATAAATAGTCTATTTTATTGCGATTGTGATAAGAAAACATGAGCAGCAGTAGAATTTACGATGTTTAATCCTTTTTTGCGCACCTGAGGTGTATTCCTATGTTATAGAAAGAAATTCAGTGCCTCTTCTTTAAATCAGCCATTTGTTTAAGGCTAATACAGCAAAAAAAGCATGATAAACTGTCAAATTAACGGTGGTTGGTCCCTCATATTCTCCTGAGATTTATTGAATAAGTGTTTAATCTATTGCAGCATTTAGGATAGACACGAAATCTAAAAACCCAAATAATAAACTTATGATGATGAAACGTGTACTAAAAATGCCACTGAGCTTGCTGGCTATGATCTGGCTCCTCACTCAGCCTTACCAGGTCCTGGCACAGGAAAGGTTCTCCGGGACCATTCTTGACGGAAAGGACAAAACCCCACTTCCTGGCGCAACTATTGTCGCCCAGGGCGGTTCAGGAAAAGCAATCAGTAATGCAGCAGGGAAATTTGAAATTTCCGCGACCAAAGGTCATTTACTGACCATTTCTATGCTCGGTTATGCAAGCCAGACTGTAAAGGCCAGTGTTGGGATGACGATCGAACTTGAACCTTCTGTTTTTAGTCTCGAAGAAGTAACCATTGGTTATGGAAGCCGGAGAAAGGAGTTGATTACCGGTTCGGTCTCCACGATTACATTGGATGATACCCGCAGAAATTCTCCGACAACAACATTAGGAAACTTACTGGCCGGTCAGATGGCGGGTGTAAGGGTAGGTACCCCTGCAGGTCGTGCAGGGACAGCACCCAGCATTCAAATTCGGGCAAAATCCTCTTTTAACGATCAAAATGTTTTGTATGTTATCGATGGTATGGTGACCGACAATGCCGCCGATTTTAATAACCTTAGCCCTAATGATATCGACAAGATTACGGCATTAAAAGATGCTGCTGCCACAGCTGCTTATGGTGCACGCGCTTCCGGGGGAGTAATTTTGGTAACGACCAGGCGCGGTGAAAGAAATCAGAAAGCCCAGATCAATTATTCGTTTAATACCGGGTTTGATAAGAGAGGGAAAAATGCAGAAAGAACGAGTGCAATCGAAACCGGACAAATTTTTAACCGGATCAACCCTAATGCAAGCGATGTTTGGACCCAGTCTGATTTTGACTACTTTAAAAATATAAACAACGGTTGGGGATATGACATTATAGATTACATTTGGCAGGATCCTTCCATTACGACACACAACCTGAATGCATCAGGAGGTTCGGAAAAGCTGAGTTATTTTGTTGGTGGTTCTTATGTAAAGCAGAATGCTTTCCAGAAAAACACTTCTTTTGATAAATACAATTTCCGACTTAACCTTACCGCTGATCTGACGAAAAATCTAACCTTATTTGCCGGGGTTACCGCCAACAATAATTCGACTCACAGGCCTCCGGGAAATAATGAAGCCGATGATTACCGCGCAGAACTATTGAGACAGCCGTATCAACCTGTATGGACCGATGCAGGCAATCCTATTGTTTTTGACTGGCATAACTTAGGTGCAGAAATGAGAGGTGATGGGGGTTATTCAAAGAATAACCAATTAAAACCGGTCATTAACCTGAAAGGAACTTATAAAATTCCTTTGATCGAGGGGCTTAGCGCTTCTGCTCAGTATATCAGGGCATTTAACAACGACCGTAGCAAGCGTTACTTTAAGCGTTATAATTTGTGGGTAATGAAAACTTTAGGCAGTCCTAAACAGATCAGTACCAAAGAATCTGATATGTTATCAATCAGACCATCAGGACATAATTCTGAATATCTTGAAGAAAGCTATAGGTGGAATGATGATGCGCAATTGAATTTTCAGTTGAACTATGATCGGACTTTCGCAGATAAACACCACGTACAGGGATGGGTTACTTATGAAAAAGCCGAAAATAAGCGTGGTGGTTTTGGTGCAGGCCGGGAAAAATTTCCTGTTTATTATACAGATCAATGGTGGGCCACCAGTGGTGACCGTGCCGATTCTTATGTCGACGGTGATCAGGAACGGACTACAGAACAAACTACCGGACGAAAATCATATGTCGGACAGTTTTTCTACGATTACAGCAGCAAATACCTGGCGAGTTTTACCTTCCGTTATGATGGATCGTATAAATTCTCTGCCAATAAACGCTGGGGATTCTTTCCTTCGGCTTCTTTGGGTTGGGTAATATCGCGTGAAGGCTTCTTCAGTAACGTAAAAGGAATTGAAATGCTGAAACTTCGGGCTTCTGCCGGTACGACCAGTGCGGATAATATTAAAGGATGGCAGTATCAGCAAAGCTACGAAAACGGCAGCTCTGCATTTTTCGGTACTTCTCCTGTCAATAATGTTGGTGTTGGCTATGGCGCGATGGTTAACCCTGATATCACCTGGGAAAAATCGGATAATTATGATGTCGGTGTTGATGTGAATTTCTTAAAGCATTTTAATGCGAGCGCGGAGTATTTCAGCGTAAAGACTTATGATATTCTTGTGGAAAGGGTTGCTCAGGTGCCGCCAACTTTTAGTCGTAAGCTGCCAACATCAAACTATGGTGTCTATAAATCGGAAGGTGTTGAGTTTTCATTTGGCTACAGGAACAAAATACATAAGTTGAATTATTATGCCAATATGAACGCCAGTTTTGCTGCCGGAACTCCGCTTGTCAGGGATAAAAATGTGACTTATCCATCGGATATTGATATCAACCGTTACGCATCAAAGGTCGTTGGCTATGTACAGACAGGCATGCTTAGGACCAAGACTGATCTGGATGCCTTTATTGCTGCCAATCCGAAATATAAATTTCGGGGTATCGCACCTGCCCTGGGTCAGTTAACCTATGCGGATTTGAGCGGTAAAGATGGCATACCAGATGGTATTGTAGATGACTGGGATAAAACCATCATCAGGAAAAATAATGATCCCATTTCATTGGGCCTGAACTTTGGATTGGAATGGAAAGGATTTAGCCTTGATGTCAGTTTTGCGGGCAGGTTGCACAATTATAAATATGTGAATAACCTGATAGATGGAAATGTGGAATGGAACCGCATGTGGAGGCCATGGGCTTATGATGCATGGACTCCTGAAAACCCAAATGCCACATTGCCTATCCGTTATTCTGCAAACGATGGTACCCGAAACGCAACCAATACAGAAAGTACTTTTTGGCTGAAGAATGCTGATTTTTTACGACTGCGGATGTTGAATGTTGGGTATTCAATCCCTTCAGGTATTACGAATAAAATGGGGATTAATGGTTTGAAGTTTTACTTCAGCGGTTCCAATTTGTTTGTAATCAGTAAGTTCAATAAGAAATATTTCGATCCTGAATTAGACAATGGCTTTAATTACCCTATAATGAAGTCTTTCAATTTCGGTGTCAATATCTCTCTTTAATTAAATAAACTCTGAACATATGAAACTTAATAATAAAATTTTTGGGCTATTTCTTGCCAATGTACTGGTACTATTACTGGTGTCTTCCTGCAAGAAAGGATTGGATTATACAAATAATGGTGTGATTGTTCCCGAAGCTGTTTGGGGTAATCCGAATATGATCAAGGCTTATCTGAATGATATTTACGGAAAAGCAATGCCGGGCTGGTCATTTAACGGGGCAGATTCAGATGAAGGAATCACGGAACCAAAACAATTTGGGGATTATCAGCGTGGTATTATTTCAGAAGCCGGTACCAAATCGGACCTTGATTATAATATTATAGACAGGGCTAACTTTTTTCTGGATGAACTGGAAAACGTTCCAACCACTGTTCTGTCTGCTGAACTGAATCAGCAATACACTGCTGAAGCCAAATTCTGGAGAGCATGGGCTTATTGGGGTATGGTAAGCCGGGTTGGAGGAATTCCGATTATTTTACACAAACAGGATTTCAGTGATGTGCCTGGTTTGTTCAAACCACGTAACAAGACATCTGAATGTGTTGCCCAGATTATTAAAGATCTGGACGATGCCATCGCTGTACTTCCGGGTGTATATCCCAATGCAGGTTTAGATTATGGCCGGATCACCAAGGTTGCTGCCATGGCGATGAAGGGGAGGGTATTGCTGAGTTATGCCAGTCCGTTATTTAATCCATCTAATAACGCTGCACGTTGGCAGACCGCCTATGATGCCTGCAAAGCCGCAGTTGATTACGGCGCAGCCCAGGGCCATGCATTACATCCTAACTATCGCACCATCTGGCATCAGGAACGAAATAAAGAAGTGGTAATGGTAAATCAGTATTTCGAACCTGGTCATACCATTCAATTTAGCCCGATCCGTCCTTTGCCAATGACTTCAGGCTCTACGAATAACAATCAACCTTTACTAAGTCTGTTATTGGCCTTTCCGAAAAAAGACGGTTCTCCTATGCAATTTGATAAGGACATGCTAAGTAATCCTGACTATAATACTCAATTTCTGGACGATTTTTATAACAATCGTGACGACAGGTTTTATACCACCGTTTGGTGTGGTGGTACGCCGTATCCAACACCAGATGATTATGCGCCTGGCTATGTAAAGGGAAATAGTTACTGGATTGTCTGGCAGCATGATGCGGCTGCAAACAAGTATACCATGGCTGCATCGAAAATCCATTCGGGTTATGTGTCAGGATCGGGTTGCACGGGTTTTTTCGAACGTAAAGGATTGGATACCACACTCACGGCAGTGTTGTCTGCGAAGGGCCAAACGGACTGGATAGAGATGCGTTATGCGGAATTGCTGATGAATTATGGCGAGTGTGCCAATGAAACCGGTAAATCATCGGAAGCTTTAGAGGTCTTAAAATCGATCAGAAAGCGCGCCGGTATTGCAGCAGGGGCTGCCGGGAATTATGGCATTGCAGCTTTATCACAACCAGATATAAGGGAAGCTTATATTAAGGAACGTCAGGTGGAATTTGCTTTTGAAGGCAAGCGTTTAGGTGATTTAAGACGTTGGAAACGTTACGATATTCTGAATAATCAGGGAGCAAGACATGGGTTGTATATCACTTTAAAGAACGCTGCCGATGTTCCGGCACCTGCAGATAATATTGCAAAATCGGCCGCTGTAAGGTCGAAATTCAGGGCCGCTTATATTGACAATTTAGATGGTGATATCAACTATAAGTTTAACCTTGATTTGAACCACTGGTTTTGGGCATTATCTCCATCCCAGATTTCCCAGTCAAAAGGTGTTTTGCTGCAAAATAAAGAATGGGGTGGTACATTTGATCCTTTAAACTAACACAACGCTTCTCTTCATACTTATTAATTCATCTAAGCCAGTAATGTTGACCCCCGGTCTGTCATTACTGGCTTTTTTGGATATATAAGGAAAATATAGCATTGGTTTTTGTCAATTTAGCAGTGGTGCCGGCGATTTTATACCATTAGCTTTACTTTCAGTAAGGGTTAGGTTGTGCGAGAATAACATAAAAATATGAAAAGGACTACCATACTATCTGTATGTATATTAATTCCTGTGCTTTTGAGGGGCCAGGATTTCAAAAGCTTCCCAATGTGGAATACCGCGCTCCCGCTGGAGCAACGGGTAAAAGATCTTACTGGTCGGTTAAGTTTAGAGGAAAAGGTGGGGCAGATGCTGAATGCTGCTCCTGCCATTCCTCGTTTAGGAATTCCAGCTTACGAATGGTGGAATGAAGTCCTGCATGGCGTTGCCCGGACACCCTACAAAACCACGGTATTCCCTCAGGCCATTGGTATGGCGGCTACCTGGGATGCGGGCTCATTAAAACTTATGGCACAATATAGTGCGATAGAAGGTAGAGGAATTAGTAACAAGGCCATACGCGAAGGGAAAACCGGCGACCGCTACCTGGGCCTTACTTACTGGACACCGAATATCAATATATTCCGGGACCCAAGATGGGGCAGAGGACAGGAAACCTATGGCGAAGATCCCTTTCTGACCGCCAAAATGGGCGCTGCATTTGTAAATGGCCTACAGGGAGATGATCCTAAGTATTTGCTCGCTGCGGCCTGTGCGAAACATTATGCCGTTCATAGCGGACCTGAACCGACCCGGCACTCCGATAATATCAATCCAAGTACTTACGACCTTTGGGATACGTATTTACCCGCTTTTAAGGAGTTGGTGGTTAATGCCGGGGTAGCCGGGGTCATGTGTGCTTACAATGCGGTAAATAGTCAGCCTTGTTGTGCCAATGATTTGTTGATGAACGATATCCTGCGCAGACAATGGAAGTTCACAGGCTATGTAACGAGTGATTGCTGGGCAATAGATGATTTCGTTAAAAACCATAAGAGCCATAAAAGTACAGCTGCAGCTTCTGCTGATGCGGTATTTCATGGTACAGACGTAGAATGCGGGACCTCTGTTTACAAATCGCTGGTGGAAGCCGTAAAGACAGGGATCATCACTGAAAAAGAGATTGATGTTTCTGTGGCCCGGCTATTTACCATCAGGTACCGTCTGGGATTATTCGATCCTGCAGAAAAAGTAAAATACAGACAAATCTCAGAAAATATACTGGAGGCTCCGGAGCACAAAGCACATGCGCTTAAAATGGCAAGACAGTCGATCGTTTTGCTTAAAAACACACCTGGTGTATTGCCATTGGCGAAATCGGCAAAAAAAATTGCCGTAGTTGGGCCTAATGCGGATAATAAAATCGCACAGCTGGGAAATTATAACGGCTTTCCAAGCAGGAATGTTTCTGTTCTGGATGCGATTAAAGAGAAGCTGGGTTCCCGGGCTTCAATTTCTTATGATGAAGGGGTAAGTTTTACTTCTGATACCTTATTTACTCCTGATGAAGGGTCTTTGTATGCCGGAGGTGTAGAAATGGCCTATTATAACAATACTAAGCTGGAGGGACCTGTGATTTACAATACCATGGCCCATCAAATTGATTTTGCCATGGCGGAAGGACAGGCACCGGCACCTGGTGTTTCCAATGTAAATTATTCGATCCGGTTCAGTACAACGATCAAACCTGTCGCAGATGAGACCATTACCTGGAAAATGGAGGGTGATGATGGATATCGCTTGCGGGTAAATGATTCCCTGATGCTGAACAGCTGGAATGGAAGCCAGGGGCAACGTAATTTTCGCTTAAAAGTTAAAAAAGATAAAACCTATAAAATAGTCCTGGAATATTGGCAAGGCAATGGCAATGCGACCATGAGGATGAAAAGCGGAAGCTATAAAAAGGCAGATATGACCACTATCGCAAACCGCGCGGCCCAGTCGGATGTCATCGTTTTTGTTGGCGGGATTTCACCTGAACTGGAAGGAGAGGCGATGTCAGTGAACGCAAAAGGATTCCTTGGCGGAGACCGGACCTCAATCTTACTCCCGGCAGTACAAACTGAAATGCTGAAACAGCTGCAGGCAACGGGGAAACCGGTTGTCCTGGTTTTGCTTACCGGAAGTGCGATTGCCATGCCATGGGAAAATGAGCACATTCCGGCAATTGTCAATGCCTGGTATGGTGGCCAGAGTGCGGGAACTGCAGTAGCAGATGTACTTTTTGGTGATTATAATCCTGCAGGAAGGCTGCCGGTTACTTTCTATAAAAATGATGCAGATCTTCCGGATTTGCTGGATTATAACATGAAAGGGCGTACCTACCGGTATTTTAAAGGAGCGGTACAATATCCTTTTGGTTATGGTTTGAGTTATACTAAATTCCATTATTCGTATATTAAAGCACCGCTTCAGCTTAAAAAAGGAAAACCGCTGGTCGTTGAAGCAATGCTGACGAATACAGGTAAGGTAAAAGGAGAGGAAGTGGTTCAACTGTATGTGGCACATTCCGGAACGAAGCAAATGGCGCCAATCCGGGCATTAGCGGGATTTCGCCGGATTGCACTTGAAGCGGGCGCCACTGCGAAAGTTCGTTTTGAACTGACTGCAGACCAGCTGATGCTGGTGGATGCTAATGGAAAACGGTATCAGCCGGAGGGAGCACTAACGATCAGTGTAGGCGGGGGACAACCGGGAGTGACACAAACAACGACTTCGAATGTGCTTCAGCACAACATAATGATAAACAAGTAATATAAATAAAGCCACAATGAATACTTTTCTGATGCTGTTTTTTAAAAACGTAAGTAAGCGTATCGCTTACTTACTTCCGGTACTTTTTCTTTTTAATCAGGTAAAAGCACAACAAAAAGTGCTCGCACATTATAACATGGGCCATTCGGGTGAAATATCCTATGCAACTTCCCCGGATCTGCTGAAAGATCTCTCCGGTTCAGGCAAGGATTTAAAGAGAAGCGGGCAGCCGGTATTTTTTGCGGATGCGCCAGCGGATAAAAAAATGAACGGAGAGGGGGCCATTTTGTTCAAAGATGGTGGTGTATATAGCATATCGTCTGCTTTTGGTAAAGCTGCTGAGTCTTTCATTCTCGAAGGCTGGTTCCAGGCCAATGCCCGTCAGGGCGCAAATGACCCGGGTAGAAATAAGGGGGTTGCATTGGCTTATGGTGATGAGAAGAACGGATATGTATTGTGGCAAAAGGGAAATCAATGGTCGGTAGCTATAGATGGACAGGAAGCAGCAAAGGCAATCGCACCTGCGGTTCCGGGCGAATGGATTCACATCGCCTTGCAGAATGACGGAAAGTCTGTGGCCGTTTTGGCGAATGGGATTAAAGTCCTGACCGGACTGGCACCTGCGAAATCACTGGGTCCAAATTTCTCTATCGGAGGATTAAATAAAGCCAGTTATTTTGGAGGTCTGGCATACGAAGTAAGGATCAGTACCTTGAATAAGCTGAAGTTCGATGCCGCTAAGCATTTGCTTTTCAATGGCAAACAAATGGCTAAAAAGCAGAAACAGGCCACTGATCAACAGCTGGCGCTGATCTCATCTCTTGCAGCAAATAAGTCCATCACACAGGTGTCGGAATTCCCTCAGGCAGCTGCCGAAAATGCGAAAGACTGGATGGTGAATCCGGTGAAAACTCCTGTACAACTATTGATGCAAAAGCAATCGGACCGTCTTTCTGCAAAATTGCTGTTAACGAACGGATTATTGAGCCGTGAGTTTTATGTGGCAGAAAATCTGGCTTGTGTTGGCTTTAAAAATGAATACAATGATGCTCAGTTTTTAAGGGCGATAAAGCCGGAGGCGCGTGTCATGATCGACAGCACCTGGTATGATATCGGCGGTCTAAGCGGCCAGCCGGAGAAATCATATCTGGTGGAACGCTGGTATAAGGACTTAATTGCCGAGCCTGCAGCTTTTCGCTTTACGGGTCTGGAAGTCATTGCACCTGTTGCCCGTTATCCATGGCAGCAAAAATATAATGCAGTTCATGCGGAATGGCCGCCAAAAGGGCTTCATGTGATGATGCATTATAAAGCGCCGCTGAATAAAAACGATTGGCAGACAGGCGTAGAAATTACTGTTCATTACGAGTTATATGAGGGAATGCCGGTGATTGCCAAATGGTTAACCATCAGCAATAATACCAAAACCTCATTCGTGGTAAGGGAAACGGAATGTGAAGTTTTAGCCATAAACCAGGATCAGATCAAAAGGATTCATACCGAGAGCGACTACTCTTTCGCATTGGCGAATGCCGATTTGGAAGGTGGCGCCCTGATGCATTACAAAGGAGTACCACCAGCCTATCAGACCGGACAATCTACAACGACATGGAGAATCGATAAAGATTACAATACCTGGGCGAGCCATAACCAGGCAGAAGATAAATTTCTGGGCTTTCCTCACCATAACCTATTGGTGAGCCGCGTTCCCATGGGTCCTTCGGAAACATTAAAATCCAATCAGCAATTTACTTCATTTACGACATTTGAATTATTACACGACGACGATGACCGCGAGCGCCAGAGCCTTGCACACCGTAAATTTTACCGGAAACTGGCCCCACAGGTTACAGAATCTCTGATTAGCGGCGGGATAACTTCACACAATAGAAAGGACCTGAAAAATTTTATCGACCAGATGGGAGAATTGGGATTTGAACGCCTTGACATTATGGCCTGGCCGGGAATTTCTCACGATAAGCTGGATGCAGACTATGTAGGCTTATGGAAGGAAATCTCCACTTATGCTGCTGCCAAAAAAATCGTGATGGGTGGATACGAGCTGCAGGTGGCTTCCAGAGGAAGAGGTAAGGACGTAGATTGTATAGATCCGCTAACCCATAAACCTGGGAGCTTATTTGGTCAAAGTGTTTGTATCGCCAGTAAATGGCAGGATGAGTATTATCCGAAAATGTGGGAGTTTTTTGATAAAACGGGCGTAATGACTTATAATATGGATGGTCCTTATCATGGGGATGTCTGTGCTTCGACGGAGCATGCGCACCATACCAATTTATATGATTCACAATGGCAGCAGTGGAAACAGCAGGTAAGTGTACTTCATGAACTTCAGAGACGCAATATGTATGCACCTATTCCGGACTGGTATTTTCTAAATGGTCAAACCGCAACGGGAATGGGTTACCGGGAGGCTAGTGCCAATCTAACGCCACAACAACAATTGTTGCTGGGCCGTCAGTATATCTATGATGGTACCTGGCATAAAACCCCAACAATGGGTTGGATGACATTACAGCTGGTAGGTTTTTATACCAATGATTCAAGGGTAGGCCTTGAACCGTTGGCTCAGAATCTGGACCGGTATGAGGTTGGCTTGTTCCAGCATTTGGCGAGTGGCTGCCAATTCACCGTAAGGGGCAATAGATTGTATGATACGCCTGAAACCAAAGCAATGGTGACCAAATGGGTAAACTGGTTTAAACAACATCGCGAAATTTTAACCTCGGATATTATTCATGTTTCAAGGCCTACAGGTAGAGACCTGGATGCCATCCTGCATGTCAATTCACAACTGGAGGAAAAAGGGATGCTGGCGGTTTTTAACCCGACAGACAAAGCGATCACCAAAAAACTGAAAGTACCACTTTATTATACCGGTTTAAAAGGAAATGCTAAAATATCGGATCAGGATGGTAAAGAAACCATACTGGAGCTCAATGGAAAGCAGGAAGCTTTTCTTAGCGTAACCATACCTGCAGGAGGGTATGGCTGGTTCCTGATCAAATAATCAAACGGAAACACACAACACACACATACACACAAATTGTTACCTGAACCACTAAATGAGAAAAAATGTTTTTATTACACTACTGCTATTATTTATAGCAGTTGATGCGAGCATGGCGGAATCCGCCAACTCGCATTTAAGATCGGATACGGTCAAACATTTCCCATATCCAAACCGCATCCGGTACAACGGGGATTGTATGACCATTGAAGGAAAAGATGTATTTATTTATAGTGCTGCTTTTCATTATTTCCGCTGTCCACAGGAACTGTGGCGCGACCGTTTCCGGAAGATTAAGGCCGCAGGTTTCAATACTGTGGAAACCTATATTCCCTGGAACTGGCATGAACAAACCATGCCTGCAAACATCAATGATGTCTCTAAATTTGATTTCCGGGATTTAAAAGCCTGGTTAAAAATGGCGCATGAGGAATTCGGACTTTATACCATCACACGTCCTGGACCATTTTTATGTGCAGAATGGTCGGGTGGGGGCTATCCCCGCTGGCTGGCCAAATTCGGGCCTGGTACTGGCGGACTTTGGTTGCGTGGTGCCGATCCGGAGCATATCCGATGGTCGATTCATTGGAACGATGCGGTTTCAAAGGTCCTGGCCCCATTCCAGATTACCCGGAAAAAGAAGGGACAGAAAGGAATCATCCTGTTCCAGATCGAAAATGAATACGATGCACATGGGACTAAGGACAAAGAACTCTTCCTGAAAGCCTTATATCGGAGTGCTAAAAAACAGGGGATAGAAGTGCCTATTTTTACCTGTCTGACCAGTCAGACCAGGGCGAGTAAAGATGCGGAATTAGGTCAGGTGTTTGACTGCGACAACTATTATGTTGGTTTAACTGATGCGGCGAGTTGCGCCCGCAGGATGGCTGGTCTCCGCAAACGTCAGCCTGATGCCCCGGGTTTTGTTACAGAATTGCAGGGAGGATGGTTTTCGCTGGTGACACAGCGCCTTAGTGAGGAACACGAATCGGATGTCCGTCATTTTAATGCAATTGGAATGATGTCGCTGTTAGGTGGCGCAACCGGTATCAATTATTATATGTTTTTTGGAGGTACACACTTTGCCGGATGGGGTGCACGCGGAATGACCACGACTTACGATTACAACGCGGCCATTCGGGAAAGTGGTGCTTTAGGGGAGAAATATTACGCGGCGAAAGCGATTGGTGAATTTGTAAACCGATATTCTTCACAGCTGCTCCACTCCAGAGGTGGGCTTTGTGAATTGAAGGATGCCCCAAAGAAACTTTTTGGAGGGATTCGTATTGCTGCTGATGGAACAAAGTTTGTCTTTCTTCATAATTCAGATCCCGATCAGGGAATGCAGGGCAGGGTCACACTTTTGCCGGGCAACAGTTCGAAGCCTACTGAACCGATGTACAACATCAATCAGTATGGCGAAAAAGTGCTGATCAAACCAACTGATGTCAATACTGCAGGTCCTGCAGCCGTTGCTCCTGTTACGGTTGATTTTAACTTATCGTCTCTGGGTGCAGAGGTGTTGGTGATCCCACCCGGCGCAAGTCCGGATCAGGGAGTGTGGTGGCCAAAAAAGACAGCACAACCGGTGCAGCCTAAATCAACGGCTAAATCGGTTCGTATCAGCACTGCGAGGAGCCTGGAGGATCCTCTATCGGAGGCGAAATGGATGCCTCTTCCAAAAGAGGCATCGCTCAGCGATATCGGTGTCAATGATTTTCGTTACAGTCTGTACCGTTCGGAAGTTCAGTTGAATGCGGCGGATCTTGCTAAAGAAAACCGGTTGTTGTTCAATATGTTCACCCGTGATATTGTGACGGCAAAAGTGAATGGTAAAATTGCCAAACGTCTTTTTCCTGAAAAACCCGATGCACAAACCTGGATCACCAGAGGTGCCCATTCCCGCATTCGCCCTAATGAATTTGACAACAGATTTGATGTGACAGGTTTACTGAAGGAAGGAAAAAATGAAATTGTAGTGGTATATGAGAATCTTGGGCATGCGCATGGCTATGTTCCCATGGAAGAATTGGCCGGAATCAGAGCAGCCGGTCTTTCTGCTGTGGATACGCTACTCACACATCCATTGAAATGGGAAGTGGCCGCAGATGTTGCGGGGGTAACCAAAGGTTTTACCGCTGCTGATTTTAAATCTGATCAATGGAAAATCGTTGCTTTGGACGAACAGTTTGAGATTCCCCGGAAAGGAAATGAAGTACAGCCTAAAGGAGAACAAAAAGGATTGTTTACCTGGTATAGAATAGAGTTCTCTTTCCCGGAAGGCAAGGAATATAGTACCACTCCATGGATGGCGAAATTAAATGCTTCCGGAAATGGCTATATGTGGCTGAACGGACATAATATAGGCCGTCATTGGGAAGCAGGCCCTCAACGGGAGTTTTACCTGCCGGAATGCTGGTTGAATTTCGGAAAACAGAAAAAGAATGTATTGGTATTCGGATTACGCCAGACCGAAAACGGAGCGGTCTTACGTGCTGCTGAAATTGTTCCCTCAAATTAGAAAATGAAATATCATATCACATTCAGAGCCATCACTTACCTCCTTTTATTTTTGGGACTAGGTGGGGCGGTAAAAGCGCAAACCAGCTCATTTAAATTGAAGGCCATAACACCTGGAATAAAGGAAGATGCTTTGCTGACTAATGTGCTGTAAAATCTCACATGAAACAGTAGGAAACAATTGCTATGGACATGGTTTTTAATTTTTATAAAAGAGTTGCCTGCCTGTTGGGCTTCTTTATTATCGCAGTTCAATTTCCCGTAATTGCTCAACAAAAGAATCAGAATTTTTGCAATCCGCTGAACCTGAATTACAGGTTCAGCTACGACAATTCCTCTTCTTACCGGGAAGCGGCCGATCCGGTCATCCATTTGTATAAAAACAAATATTTTCTCTATGCCTCGAAGTCGGGTGGATATTGGTACGCTGACAATATGCTCCACTGGACTTTCAGGCCCTCGGTCACTTTACCGGTAGAAGATTATGCACCTACAGTGGAAACGATTGGAGATACGGTGTTTTTTCTGGCTTCCGGAGGTGCCGGGAAGATCTATTATAATTTGAATCCGCTGGAAGACAACTGGAAGGTTTATAATGCTAAATTCCAGGTCTCTATGACCGATCCGGCTTTGTTTAAAGACGACGATGGCCGGGTATTTCTTTATTATGGTTGTTCCAACCGTGACCCGATCAGGGGGGTAGAATTAGATCCTAAACGTTTATTGGACACCCTGGGCAGCGCTAAAGTGCTGATCGGGCACAAATCAAAGGAACATGGCTGGGAAGAAGCGGGGGAAAAGAACGATGGAGGAAAGGAAGGCTGGAACGAAGGCAGCTGGATGACCAAATACAATGGCAAATATTACCTTCAGTATTCCTCACCGGGAACGGAGTTTAAAGTTTATGGAGATGGAGTTTATGTGGCTGAAAAGCCATTAGGCCCATTTACCTATATGCCGAACAGTCCTTTTTCCTACAAACCCGGTGGTTTCATCAACGGTGCGGGTCATGGGGCGACATTTCAGGATAAATATGGCAATTACTGGCATGTGGCTACGATGACGATCTCTGTCCGCCATATGTTCGAACGCCGTGTCGGATTGTTCCCTGCCTTTTTCGACCGGGAAGGACAATTGCATTGCAATACCGCTTTTGGGGATTACCCATCATTGATGCCGAACCGTAAAATGAATTTTGAAAAGGAATCAACTTTTCCAGGCTGGATGTTATTGTCTTACCACAAACCGGTTTCGGCTTCCTCGACTCTGCCAGGACATCAGCCGGAATTGGCTGGTGATGAAGAGGTAAGGACCTGGTGGGCGGCCTCAACGGGTAATAAGGGGGAGTGGTTGCAAATGGATCTGGAGAAGCCCTCCACGATACATGCGATCCAGGTGAATTTTGCAGATGAAGGCGCCAGATTAAAAGCAAATGATCACGTTAAACCTTATCAGTATACCATTTCCGTCTCTGAAGATGGAAAGAAATGGCACAGCATTGTGGATCAGTCAAAAAATACAGCTGATGTGACGCATGATTATCAGGTGCTGGATAAAGCGGTTAAAGCCCGTTACGTGAAGATGATAAACTACCAGGTGCCAGACGGGAATTTTTCTATCTCAGGATTAAGAATTTTTGGAAAAGGAACTGGCAAATTGCCGGAAGCAGTGAAGACTTGCAAGGTGCAAAGAGATGCTCAGGATACCCGTCATGCCCGTCTGGATTGGAAGGCAATAAAAGGGGCGACAGGCTATGTCGTTTATTTCGGAAATACAAAAAATAAATTATATCAATCTGCCATGGTATATGGCAACCCTTCGCTGGAACTCAGGGGATTAAATAAGGGTGTTCCCTATTTTTTCCGGGTAGATGCCTTTAATGAGAATGGGGTAACCCGGGGAACCCAGCAATAAACAAGTATTGATCATGAACATAAAAAATAATTTAATCCTCCTCATTATCGCTTTATTTTGCAGTTACAGCAGCCTGTATGCACAGAAAGTAGGTAAATATGTGAACCTTTTTATGGGTACAAGTGGCGACAATGGTCAGGTAGACCCCGCTGCATGTGTCCCTTACGGGATGGTCAGGGTTTGCCCTGATTCCAAACCAAGAAGTCATAGTGGTTATGACTTTGCTGTGGATTCCATCTCAGGATTTTCGGTAAACCGTTTATCAGGAATTGGCTGTGGCGGAAACGGAGGAAACCTGAGCATTAAGCCTTGTTCGAAAGACTCGGCTTTGAAGATCCTGAAAACAACAGAATATGCCAGTCCGGGTTACTATAAAACAGGTTTGACTAATGGACTGACCACTGAATTTACCGCGACTCAGCAGGTGGCTGTCGAAAGATACCATTATCCGAAAGGCAGGGAGGCATTGATGACTTTAAATGTCGCTTCCGCATTCAATTCCGTGTACGACGCCAGTTATGAAATCGTATCGGCAAGAACGGTTAGAGGTTATGTATGGGCGGGTACGACCTGCGATGTGGGCAGGTATAAAATATACTTCGACCTGACGACAAACAGAGATTTTAAAAAGGTATCCGGCACAAAAAAGATACTGGAATTTTCTTTTGGTACGGCAGATGGCCGTCCCCTGGAAGTCAGGATTGCATTGTCGCCGATAGATACCAAAACGGCTGCCATGGAGAACGACAGGCTAAGTAAACTGAACTTTAACAAAGTAAAATCCCAGGCAGCAGCACAATGGGAAAATCTATTGGGAAGGGTAAAGATTTCGGGAGGAACGGATGAGCACCGTAGCCTTTTTTATACTTCCTTATACCGCGTCTTTTTAAGTCCGGTAAACACGACTTCCGGGGATCAGCGTTTTTTTGCAACCAATGGTACAGTTCAGGAAGCAAAGGACTTTACCTATTATAGCTCATGGTCGATGTGGGATTCCTACCGGACCAAGTTCCCCCTGATCACGCTATTGGATCCTAAAAGTATGAAGGGGATATGTAAGTCGCTGTCCCGCTTATATGTGTATGGGAAACAGCCCTGGGCTACAGCCTTTGAATCTACGCCAACAGTACGTACGGAACATACGGTATCGGTACTCCTGGATGCCTATCGGAAGGGAATTACGGATATCGATTTGCCTTTAGCTTATCCTGGCTTAAAAAGGGAAGCAGACAGTTTGGAAACCAAACGCCCGGACCAGATCCTCGAAGCCTCTATTGACCTCTGGGCAATGGGAAAGATCGCTGAAATTGAACGTAATCCTGCTGATGCTGCAAAATATGGAGCGCAGTCTAAAAAGCTTTTTGACAACGTTTGGGACCTTTACCTGAAAAATGTGGATGGTTCTTTTGGTAAAATGCGCAGTAGCGGACTTTACCAGGGTACGAAATGGCAGTACCGCTGGGCATTGCCGCAATATCTGGACAGAATGGCTTCAACATCGGAAGGAAAGCTGACTTTAGGAAAGGAACTGGCTTATTATTTCGACCATCAGTTCTACAATCAGGGAAATGAAGTCGGGATTCATGCTCCTTTTATTTTTAATCGACTGGGCAGACCAGATCTTGCCCAGAAAACAGTAACGAGCCTGCTGACTAAAGAGATCAAACACCTTTACGGTGGAAATTCAGAATATGCGAGTCCGATTTACAGCAAAATATTTAAAAACGATCCTGTTGGCTTTTTACCCGAAATGGACGAAGATGATGGCACAATGAGCGGCTGGTATACCTTCGCTGCCATGGGCTTATTTCCATTGGTTGTTGGTGAACCGTCCTATGAAATTACCTCACCGCTGTTTGAAAATATCGAGATCAGACCGGGCAACGGAGAGAAAATAAAAATAAAAGTGATCAACCGTCATTCATTGGACGACCAGATCAAATCGATCAGTTTTAATGGCGATCAGATCAAAGATTTCAGAATAGATCATAATGAATTGATAAAAGGGGGGGAGCTATGTCTGGAGTATTGATCAGTTTAAGCGAGGAAACACACCACACACCAATAAATGAAACCGCGAAAATTCGCAAAAACCTAAACATTATGAACTATTATTGCGTTCGGCTACTCAGGATATTCCTGGTCCTGATGATGGGAATGAGCTCCAGCATGGTAACACATGCCCAGGCCATCCAACTAAAAAACCGTTATTCCTCAATCGGTATCGATAACAAGGGTTTTATCACCTCGATTAAAGACATCAGGACGAAGAAGGAATACCATCCGAAAGGACTTTCCTCTGCACTGATGAGCCTTTCCAATAGCCAGGGGGATATCATCCATCCTATAAAGGCGGTTTATAATCCAAAAAGCAAAGCAATTGTGCTCCACTTTAAAAACGGAGCGGTTGCCAACTTGAAAGCAGAGCAGAAAAACGAATACTACAGGTTTCAGTTGCTTTCTTTGACCAAAAAGGAAGAGGTGGATAACATCATCTGGGGACCTTATAAAACGAACATTTCAAAAACCATTGGGGATGTGATCGGTGTAGTCAGAGATGACAATTTCGCGATAGGCTTGCTTGGGCTAAATGACAATACTACGGGAGGTCCACCGACAGGTGGAGATATGTCGTTCATGTATTATTTTATACATTCTCCTGATCCGGTAAAATTTCCGCTTCCTCCGCACCTTAAAGAGGGACAAACCTTTACCATTGGTGGAGATGGCCATAATGATGTGGCTTTCTACTCGCATCCGGAGGAGTATTACAGAATGAATTATGGAAATGCGGCACGTCTTGAGCCGACATTTGGTTCTACGATTTGCATGCATTCCAGAGACAGGAGAAAGGAACAAATGATCCGTTTCCCGGTTTTGCCTGATAACATGGATGGAAAAGTAAATTCTGCCAGATATCAGCTTGTGCTGCCAACAGATGCCGGATTTATTGGTTCTGCAATGGCTTTGTATGCCTGTCCGGATTCGCTGGGCTTAAATACGATAGAAAAAGTTGTTTTGGCAGAAGGGCTTCCACATCCGGAGGTCAATGGAAAATGGGTGAAAGATCCCAAAGCTTATCGCCCTGATGTAGCATGGCACGGCTCACACGATAGTCTGGTGAATTATATGAACCGTCTTGGGCTTAAGTCTGTTCAGGACGAAGGCTGGGGCGAATATTATCCTGACCGGGTAAACAGATGGGCCAACAATAAGGTCAGCTTTAAATCCGGAGGGCCGATGACCATTCCTGATTTTGGTGCGTTAATGCAGAAAAATGGCATAAGCTGGGGTTTACATACCCTTTGTGAGTTTTTGCAGCCGGGACGCAATGGCGATGTGGCACCTGTACCTAACGATAGCCTGGCTATCATGCAGCGCACGGTGATCACCAAAGCGCTTTCTCCAACCGATACGGTCATCACAGTAGCAGACCGGGCTTACTTTAATGAATTTGGAGGATGGGAAGGAAACCATACCAATGTACTTAAGATCGGTAAAGAACTGATTGAATATAATGGCATCACCGAGACGAAACCATATACCTTCCTGAAGGTGAAACGGGGATTTCATGGTACAACACGCGGATCTTTTGCTTCGGGTACAACGATTGTGAAGCTACAGCCCAACTGTTACCATGGATTTGCTCCTGATATGAACTTACAGGAAGTGTATGGGGATTTTTATGGGAAATGGCTTGCAGATGGTGGCATGGATTACATCGATTTCGATGGATTGGAAAGTTGCATTTATCAGGGACATGGAGAATATTCCTTTAAGCGCTTTTTCCGGAGGCTTTTTGAAAGCTATAAGAAAAACGGGGGTAAATCGCTCCGCGTCATGGGAAGTGCGGTTGGAGAAGGAAGCTGGCATTACATGAGCGTATGTAATATCGGTGGAGGAGACCATATGTTTAGCCCAGTAAAGAACAAATGGGGAATAGAAGGAAAAGACATGCGCTACGTTTTTCAAAGCAGTTACCTTCCGGCTACCTTCGGAATAATTAACCTGGGCAGCGAATGGACGATGTATGATGCAGAAAATCTTCAGGCAAAATCGATTGGATGGGATGCAAATTACATGTTGGGTTTAAGTCAGCAATCGGTAGAAAACTGCGGGGAAAAAGAAGCCATCTTTAAGGCTTACCGGACCTGGGAAAACCTGAGAAATGAAGTGGATTTCTCCAAAGCATTAAAAGAAAAACTGAAGGACCTGAACTATAAGTTTCACCTGGAACAAACAGGGCAGCAATCTTTTGTGCTGTATCCGGTCGGCGAAACCCGTTTCGACAATGAGCCTTATACCTCAGCAGGGAAATCGTATCAGATCAATAATGAATTTCAAAGCCAGCCCCTGGAATTTTCAGTACGTGTGCATACGCCTAAAGATGTACAGGTTAATGGAATCAAGATCGTTCTGCCAAATGGAAAACAGATCCTGATTGACCACAAATTTTCTGATAGTGAATTTATAATATTGAAAGGGAATTCGCTGTATCTGGCCGATAGATTCAGGAAAAAGCAAAAGGAAATATTGTCTGACCCTAGCCTGACTTTGCCAAATGGCCAATCGAAAATTACCGTAGCTGCATTGCAGGAGGGTAATGAAAGAATTAAGCTTGACCTGCTTGTGAATACGATAGGAAAAGGGGAGAAGATTAAATAATGTATATGAAATTAATAAAATTCCGGAGTGTTAAATTGATGCTGTTACTATTGGCCTTCAGTTTCTCCGCCGAAGCGCAATGGAACTTTAGTACGAAGTATTTTAAGATCCACATTAACCATAAAGGCTTTATTACCAGTATGAAAAATACTACGGTTAGTCCCAACCGGGAATTTAGCCCTGCTGATCAGCCTTCGCCGTTGATGTGTCTTTATGACAGTAAGAAAAAAGTTTATTATGTACCCTATAAAGCATCTTATCATAAAGCGGATAAATCTATCACACTAAATTATACCAACGGTTCCGTTGCCAAAATCTCATTGGTCACTCAAAAAAAATATTTTAAACTGACCTTACAATCCCTGAGCCCACGCAAAGGGGTTGATGGGATTCAGTGGGGTAGCTATCATACCAATATCACCAACCTGTTTGGTGAAATCATTGGGGTGGCCCGTGATACCAGCGAAGTCAATAATTACGCAATTGGCATGCTCGCTCTTAACGACAACACGCTCGGTGGTACCTCAGAAACGATCGCCGATGCAGCACCCTTTCAATACCTCATTCATACACCAGATGCTAAACGTTTCCCCTTACCCGGTAATTTGCATGAAGGACAGGTATTTTCTCTGGGTGGTAATGGTATTAGTGATGTTGCTTTTTATGCCCATAAAGAAGCGTATTACAGAATATTGTACGGTAATAGCGCTGTGGTCGACAATAAAGGAAGAATCTCAATTCACTATAATTCCAGAGACAGATCTTTAAAAAGGGAGGTATTTTACTCTTTAATACCACATATGTCTGCGAATATTCCAAACCACATTGAAGTAGAGCCATTACCAGGAGTAGGGTATATCGGTTCTTCCGTTGCACTTTGGGGAAGTCCCGACAGTACCGCATTGATGGATGTTGTTCACAATATTGTGTGGTCTGAAAAGCTGCCTCATCCAACAATAAATGGCAAATGGGTAAAGGACCCTGCTGCATTTGTACCCGACGTGTTAACTTATGGAGGATTGTATGACAGTATCGTACCTTACACTGCAAGATTGGGTTTTAAAACGATCAGTTTATATGATCAGGGTTTTTTAAGACCAGATCGTGGCAACAAAGGTTATATCGACGGAAAGAATTTTGAGAAAAAATCTTTGAAATTAACATCCGGGGATAAATCGCAGAAGGAGTTTGCTGAAATGGCGGCCAAATATGGGATTACAATAGGAAGGACGCCAATTTCGAATGCCCTGGCTCCCGGTACCAGGGATGCCAGCCCAATCCCAAGTGACAGTCTGTGTTATCAGCAAAAACGTTTGTTGGCGAATGGGATCAGCCCGACTGATACCGTTATTATCGTGGATGACCCAACACATCTTGAGGAAATCGGCAGCTGGCAAGGACATGTTAAAAGTCTGAATATGATTAAAATAGGAAGAGAGCTGATCCATTATCTGGGGGTTTCCGATAAAAAACCATATCGGCTTTTGAAAGTAAAACGTGGGTACTGGAATACCACGCCAACAAGCCATAAAGCTCAGGATACGGTTTATAAACTTCAGGTAACTATAGATTACGGATATGACGGCCTGATTCCAAATATGGGTTTACAGGATAAAATTGCGGAGTACTATGCGGATGTCTGCCAGATCAATGGTTTAGGCTATTATGATTTTGATGGACAGGAATTTTTGTTCAATAATGGACATGGTTACTACTCGACAAAACGCTTTTTTCGCAAAATGTTTGAAAGAGCGGCGAAACATCGCATTCCGGATATCCGGTTTACCGGCTCAACCTTGTCAGAAGGCTCATGGCATTATCAAAGTATCTGGAATGTTGGAGGAGGGAAAAACCTATATGATGCCGACACCAGGGAATGGGGGAGTAGCACGAGTCAGGGGAAAGATCTGCGCGATGTCACCTATGCCAATTTTTTTCCGGTAGGAATGGGTGGTAATTTTCCGATCACAGCCAGTTCAACGGCGGAGCAATACGAGCACATACAAGCAATTTCTGTTGGTGTTGGAACAACCTACAGTCTGAAGTTGAGTCAAAAAGATGTGGAAAGCTGCCCTCAGAAAGATGCAATTTTTAAAGCCATCAGAACATGGGAAGATGCACGCGCAGCAAATGCCTTTTCACGTCTGTTAAAAAAACAGCTCGCAGATCCAAAGAAAAGCTGGACTTTAGAAGCTGTCGACAGCAATACCTGGAAATTATACGAGAAAATCAAAGGAGTAAAAGCCAATCCTATAGTTTTAAAAAGGGCTAAAGGGTATTAATTCGTTGATGAGGATAGTCATTCTGCTCAACTGAGCAATTCAGAACTCATAAATATTAAGATTATAATGAAACCATCATAAGCATACCGCTTACAAAAAGCAATGAACATGTTTATGATAGCTTCATCACCATTAAACCGAATTTATTCGCTCTTGAGAACCATTGAAAATCAATAGACAAAACGAAAAAAAACAAATATATTCTGATGAAAATTTTAAAAACTGTTACGTATACATTGGCGATTTGTTTCATGCTGTCGTCAACCTATGCACAAAACGCAATAATTCCTGGTCAGACCAAAAATACAGATGCCTTTATACAACACATACGCTGGGGAAGCAGTAAGAACCCCCTGGAAGGACTTACGATTACCTGGAAAAGCGCTGGTGAAAACGGCCGGATCAGATGGGGATATACGCACGCTTATGAGCAGGGAATCTTCTCTGCCATACGAAGGAAAGGGTATGCCGATAATTTTTTCAACTATACTTTTCCAACCGTAAAAGCCAGCAGGACCATCTATTACAAATTATTCGATGTTCAGCAAGGCAGCTGGACAGCGGAAAAAACTTATCAGACGGCACCCTCCGTAAATACGAAAGAATTCTCATTTTTAGCCATTGGCGACAGCCGTACAGGGTTAAATATCTGGAACGAGGTGGCTAACCTGGCACATACCAAAACACCTGATTTTACGATTTTTAGCGGCGACATCGTAAATAGTGGAAAATCGACTGCCGATTGGGACAATTGGTTCAGCAACGGAAAAACATTTATAGAAAATAACCTGATTTTTCATTCCATGGGGAATCATGATGCAGCGAGCGTACCCACCTATCAGAATGTCTTTGAATTGCCAAAATCTGTTCCGGAGAGCGGAACCAATCTGTATTATTCATTTACTTATGGTGAAGCGGTTTTCATTTCATTAAACTCGGAGGATGCGGCAGGCACAGCGCAATACAACTGGTTATTGAAGACTTTGAAAGCCAATGCAACAAAAAAATGGAAGATCATTTTCTTTCATAAACCATTCTACACTGTCGGTGCCCATTCCGGAGAAATGGATGCTTATTTTAATACCTGGTGGAAAGCCTTTGACGATTATGGCGTGGATTTAATTGTTAACGGACATGACCACATGTATGAGCGGACCAAACCCCTGAACAGGAATGTCAGTACAACAGTTCCAGTTGCCCAATACGGAAGTCTGCCGGGCCAGGGACGTTGTGAAATTGTCTGTGGCGGAGCGGGTGCTCCTCTGTATGCTGTATCGTCCAACTGGTTTATCGAAATTGCTGAAAGTAAGTATAACCTATGTAAATTTGACGTCACTGATAATCGCATTTGCAATACCACATTTGACAACAAAGGAAAAGTAATTGACTCATTTTGTCTGACTAAAAACACTTCCGGAAAAGGGAAACGTAAATTAGCACGAACGGGTCACCGCAAGCATTAATCCGGTTAAAACCGATATTTTTCAATTATAAAAAACGGAGATGTTCAATTACTTAACACGCTTTCGCCTGGCTGTAAGTCAGAACCCATTAGAATGGGTGGCACGCATTGGTGTTTTTGGTACTTTTTTGGGACATGGAACGGTCGCACTTGGGGTCAATGCCAAATGGATACCTTTACTTACCTCAGTCGGTTTTACAGCGGAGCAAGCTATCTTTCTGATGCCATTTATAGGAATAATGGACATTATTGTGGCCTTGGTTGTGCTGCTCGTTTACCGGGTCAGATTAGTCCTGGTCTGGGCTGTAATTTGGGCATTCCTCGCAGCATTAAGTCGCCCTGTTTCTGGAGAACCTTTTGTAGAATTTATCGAACGTTCGGCCAATTGGTGCCTGCCATTGGTTTTGCTGATGTTGAAACGAAATCAAAAAAACATCCCCAGGACTGAGCCATTGGTTAGGGAGGAATAATACGATTTATCCGGATAGCCTCCTTAAGGGGAGACTGTCCGGTAAATGGTATAGGTTTTACCCTTCAGGGTATTAAAGCTGATCAAATGGTCTGAGATCTTTTGGTAAGGGACTTTTCTTCCTGCACTTGTGATCTCCGCATTTCCAATACCGGGATAACTTAAAGTACAGCCATTTCCATTAAAAGATTTAAGGGTTGCAACAGTCAGTTTTCCTTTTTCCCATTTCATAGAAATTTCAAAATTACCTCGTGCCTTTAAACCGCTAACACTTCCTGTTTCCCAGGCTTCAGGAAGTGCAGGTAAAAATGCGATGATGCGGTTTCCGATTTCACCTTCCTGACTTTGAAGCAACATTTCAGCAACACCTGCAGTGTAACCAAAATTACCATCAATCTGAAAGGGAGGATGCTGATCAAACAGGTTCTGGGAAATGCTATGTTTAAATAACGCCATAATGTGCTCGTGGGCACTATTCCCGTCTTTGAGGCGTGCAAAGAAATTGATCGTCCAGGCCCTGCTCCAGCCAGTGCCTGCGCCGCCATTTTTCAGGCGGTTTGCCAGTGTTTTTTTAGCACCTTCAAATAGCTCAGGTGTTTTAACTGCCGTAATCTGATTGCCGGGATAAAGCGCAAACAGATGGGACACATGCCTGTGCCCGGGTTCTGCTTCCTTGTAGTCTTCCACCCATTCCCTTATCGCACCGTCTTTTGTAAGTTGTACAGGTACCAGTTGTCCCATGGTATAAGTTAGGGTGTCCCGGAACTTTTCATCCTTGTGGAGGAGCTTACCTGCAGCGATCGTTCTGATAAACAGGTCGTTTATGATCTCCGTATCCATGGTTGGCGCATAGGTCAGCATCGCAGCTTTCCCGGTAGCGGGGTCTATGTAGTAATTTTCAGGACTATAGGAAGGTGAGGTAACCAGGCGGTTCTTTTTATCGCGGACAAGGATATCGAGTATAAACTCCGAGGATTCTTTCATCATCGGGTAGGCGATGTTCTTTAAGAAAGCCTGATCTCCGTTAAACTCGTAGTGCTCAAATATCGGCTGTGTCATCCAGGGTCCGCCCATCGGGAACAGTCCGTTGGAAACCCCATCGTGGACTGCGGTGTGCCCAAAAGCATCGGTAAGATGATGCACGGTCCAGCCACGCGCACCGTACATTTGTTGAGCGGTTTCCTTTCCGGGAACCTTGAGTGCCTGCATAAAATGAATTAAAGGGAGGGTGGTTTCGGTAAGGTTACAAACTTCCGCAGGCCAGTAATTCATTTGCAGGTTAATATTGGTATGAAAATCTGCGTTCCAGGGTGCTTTAAGTTCCTTATTCCAGATGCCCTGAAGGTTAGCAGGGAGTAGGCCAGGTGCGAGTGAACTACCCAATAGCAGGTAACGGCCGTATTGAAAGAGAATGCCCTCCATTCCCAGATCGATGTTGTTGTTTTTTATTTTTTGCAGACGTTCATCGGTAGCCAGATTACTTTGCTGGTCAGGCCCGAGTACCAGTTCGACCCTGTTCATTTTGCTTTGATGGGCTGCAACATGCGCGGATTTGAGCGCGGCATAAGATTTACCGTTCAACGCGCTCAGGATATCCTGGCAAATCTTATCTGGAGATTTAGCTGGATCCAGGTCC
Source organism: Pedobacter steynii (assembly GCF_900103665.1). Classification (GTDB taxonomy): domain Bacteria; phylum Bacteroidota; class Bacteroidia; order Sphingobacteriales; family Sphingobacteriaceae; genus Pedobacter; species Pedobacter steynii. The sequence continues at coordinate 357,704 of NZ_FNGY01000004.1, read as the reverse complement.
ATTTTATCCGCATCGTAATTGGTTGCTGCAGTGATGATCAGGGTAACCGAGCGGGCATTTTCGATTTTAAGATTTCCCTGCCCGCTGCTTAAGTTTCCTCCTTCAGTGCGTACCTGCACTACCGTTTCAAATTTCATTCCTGTACCATCAATCTGCCCGCTGAGGATCAACTGATTTTTTAGGCTGCGTACCGTAGCATCCTTTTCTCTGGACATACCCAGAAGGGTATTGATGGTCCCGGAACCCCTGGCCTCGAGGTGCATCACAATTGAGTTGGCAGGAGCAGAGGCAAACACTTCACGGCTATAAGCTTGTCCATCAAGCTCATATTCCACGCGGTGGATACCCGTGCTCAGGTCCAGTTCTCTTTTGTAATTTGTTGCTGCTGATGCAACCTCAAAATCTAAGGTCAGGTTACCCAGGGGCTGGTAAGATTTCACGCTCCCTGGGTTTCCGTTAAGTGATTCATTGGCCAGTAACATGGCCTCATCCGTTTTTCCTTCAAAGATCAGCTGCCGGATCTTCGGAAGCTGCTTCAGCGCTGCGGGGTTATTGTTGTTTTCTTTTTTACCCTGCCATACACTTTCCTCATTGAGCTGCAGCTGTTCCTGTTTTACTCCCCCAAAGACCATCGCACCCAATCTTCCGTTGCCTATAGGAAGGGCTTTATTCCAATCATTGGCAGCTTGTTTATACCATAGCTTCAGATCTGATTTCTGCTTTGTTTTAATGTGCTGTCCATTGACAGATAAGGAAGACAACAGCATCGCCGTTAAGACGAATTTCACCATATGATCCATGGTATGGGGGATAAGTTCATCAGGTTATTATACGTTATTGATTGCAGCTAAATCAGCTGTTTTGTTGATTTTCTTTGCGCGCATGTAGACCAGCAATCCGCCAAAAGCTACGACTAATACCATAGGAACGATCAGTGTAGCCTGCAAAATTTCAGGACCTGCCAGATTTTTGGCATCGGTAAGTGCCTGTGCAGGCGCGGAGTTTTCCGGGGCCTTTAAATATTCACCTAATGTCGCATCTAATGGCAAATGTTTCAGGATCAGGCTGTCGTAAAAGCTTCCCATAAATATGGTATAAACCGAAACGGCAAACATTCCCGCGCCTCCCATCAGGTTTAAGCCCAGGGCTCCGGATTTAGGAATATTTTCGGCCACAAAACCGATCATGGTAGGCCAGAAATAACAAACGCCGATACCAAAGATGATGGCAGCAAAGAAAATGGAATTTCCGGTAAAGGTGCTCAGCATATAAAGCCCCGCTGCGGCAAATATTGCCGATAGGAGCAATACCCCCTGTGGCGCCAGGCGTTTTACCACAGGCTCTGCAAAACCGCGTCCGATGACCATAATCCCGGTAGTAAGGGTCAGCAGCAAAATCGCATTATCAGTCACATTTTTAAGTAGCAGGCCGATCCATTGACCGGTAAACAACTCGGTAATGGCCGTGCCGAACATACAGATGAACATAAAAATAAACAGCGGAGAAAGTACGGCCTTATACATGTCTTTATTGGAATAACCAGACGATACCCTTTCCGTAACCGGAAATTCCAGTTTTGAAAACAGATAGCCATAAATTGCAGTTGGAATCAGCATCATGGCTACCTGCAGCTTCCAGCCCAGGCCAAGCTGAACAAAAAAAGTAACCAGCAATGTGCCGATCACAATGCCGCCCGGAAACCATAAATGGAAATGATTTAAACGGGTGGTTTTATTGTCCGGGTATAACGTAGCCACCAGCGGATTACAGGCCGCCTCCACCGTACCGTTGGCGATGCCAATAAGCAGGGTGGATAAAAATAAGGTCCAGTAACCCTGTGCAAAAATGGTGAGTACAATGCCGGCCAGGTGAAAAATAAAGGCCATCACGAGTAAACGCTTCATGCCAATGACATCCACCACAAATCCACCGATCACAATGGCCAGCGGAAAACCCCAGAAGGCGGCCGCTGTAATGGTCCCCAGTTCGGTTGCAGTCAATTGAAAATCGATCCCGAGTTGATTCATCATCCCGGCACGAATGCCGAAGGAAAGGGAAGTGACCAGTAGGGCCAGACAGCTGGCCCAGAATAGTTTGTTGGTTTGAATGTTAAGCATATGTTTAGGTTTATATTGGTTTTAACATCGGGTTATTTTTTAGCGGCTTCCAGTTCCTTTTTTGTCCAGGGTTTGTTCCGCTTGCTATTTTCCTGTCTTACTTTCTTAACATCGGCTGGTTTTACTACCGGTGCTTTATTCCCAAGGTCATTCCGGATATAGCTGATGACTGAAGCAATGTAATTGTCGTCATTTGCGCCGAGCGATGGCATCATATCGGGATAGGTTTTGCCGTCTACAGGTCCCCACAATCCATGAAGGAGAATTTTAATCAGCTTTTCAGGATCTCCGGTAACATTGGCTGATTTGGCGAGTGCCGGGGCAACCATATCTTTTCCGCCAATTGCCACACCTTTTCCGTCGGCACCATGACAGGTCGCACACAGTTGTTTAAAGATCAATGAGCCTTCATAAACCAATTTTTTATCTGCTTCACTTAATAACTCTGCATTCTTTTTAGACAATGCCCTGGCATCCAGACTGCCCTGGTATCTCTTCTGAGAGGTTGCCAGTACTTCGTTGTCAGGATTTTTAACCAGTAGTCCTTTAATGATGTCCTGCGCTTTTTCAGAACTACTGAAACGCAAGGTTAAAGCGAGTTGAAAGCGTACATCAGCACTAGGGTCACCGGTCATCTGCCCCAATGCAGTGATCAGCTGATCGTCTCCTTTTACCACTTTTTCTTCAGCTGCCCAAATGGTGGTTTTTCTTATTTCCGGGTCTTTATCATTCAGCACTTTAAGAATGGTTTCATTATCCAGTGCCTTTAGTCCGTTTAATGTCCACAGTGCATGAATACGGCCTAACTGTGGTGTGCCGGTATTCAGCGCCAATGCTTTTAGTTCGGGAACAACTGTTTTATCGCCACGAATTACGATCAGCTTCTGTGCATTGTCTCTCCACCAGCCATTCGCATGACTCAAATGTGATACCAATTGCTGAGATGACATTTCCAGTGTCCTGGGAATCGTTTTGTCCGGTTTCATACCGTCGTATACCACACGGTAGATTCTTCCACGTCCAATATTTTTATCCAGTTTCTTTTCTTCGATTTTCTTACGCAGGAAAGAGCCTTTTTTTGTCCATTCTCCTTCCTGAATAATACCCCGGTACATGTCCAGAATATATAAACAGCCGTCAGGACCGGTTGCGGTATTTATCGGCCTGAAGTTCATGTCAGTAGAAGCGATAAATTCTTCTTTTTCGTAGGCATTCTTTAAAGTGATTTTCCCTTCTGTATTGGTCACTTTCGCCCTTCTGATCAGTCGTCCTACCGGTTCACAGATAAAAAGATCGCCGATGGCATCCGCAGGCAATGAATTTCCCCTGAATACCGACTGACCGCAAGATGCTGTAAAATGGTTTAGTGTACTGTCTGCCCTCAATCTTCCAAGTCCTCCCTGTACATCAGGGGTAGAAATGATTGGCCATACGGCCTGAAAATCTTCATTGAACTGGTCTTTAAAATCAAACCTTCCATACATCGGATTTTGTTGAAAGGTGACTGCCGGCACTTCGCCTCCCGCCTGTGAAAAGAACAGGCGGCCGTAATTGTCATTGGTTAAACCCCACTGGCCACCTGGTCCGTCATAAAGTTTTTCCGATTTGATCATTCCATCTTCATAATAATACCGCTTGTCTTCTACGGTAACATAAAGCTTATTGTCAATATTCCAGATCAACCCGCTTTTCTGGTGTTCCAGATTACTGGTATTAATGGCATCGTTTTTAAATACCATTTTCTTTTCATCGGCAACACCATCGCCGTTGGTGTCGCGATAGCTGTAGATGTGATTGGAATTGGTTTCATTCACCAACAGGCGATCGTCAAGGCTGAGGATCATTCGTGGCAATACCATGTTGCTGATAAAGACCACAGATTTATCCATCTTTCCGTCGCCATTGGTATCTTCCAGCCTTTTTACAGAGCAGACAGGTTTCATTTCGCCTGTACCGTCTGCATCCTGCATATAGGTATTCATTTCAGCAACGTACAATCTGCCATTTCCGTCCCAAACCATTGCTACAGGCTCATGGATCATCGGTTCAGCGGCCACGAGCTCCAGGTGGTAACCTTTTGGCAGGTGGATGCTTTCCAGGCTTTCTTTCGGGGAAAGATAGGCTGGAGAAGGGGCGGTGTTGACCACAATCTTTCCTTCAGCATCCCGTTTTATCGCATTCCTGGAAATTTTGCAGGTATAGGTAAGTAAGGATAATCCGACGATAACGGATATCCATAGTTTATTTCTATTCATTTGGTTGCGTTCGATTTATTTTTTTTCGCCTAATGCGTATTTAATTCCACCAAGAAGGTGATTTAAAAATAGTGGTTCCGTATAAGACGCTTCTGTATGGCCAAGTTCAGTATAAAAGGCCCTGCCTCCGTCATATTTATGGTACCATGCCATCGGATGAACATCTCCCATTTTCCCGGAGCCCGGGTTATAGGTTTTTTCATCAATGGAGATAAGGATATTCAAATCTTTAGCCACCCATTTGAAATTGTACCATTCGTCTTTTCTTTTGTATTTCTCCGGAAGGTGCCTGGTAGAGATGTGTTTTCTATCTGTTACATTTAATACGGCTTCCTGTTGGGAAGGGTGACTGGAGAAGTAAGCGCCCACCAGGTTTCCATACCAGGGCCAGTTGTATTCGCAATCGGTTGCCGCATGAACGCCAACAAACGCACCGCCGGCCTGGATGTACTTTTCAAATGCGCTTTGCTGCTCCTCATTCAATACATCACCCGTAGTGTTTAAAAAAATTACTGCGTTGTATTGTTTAAGGTTGGCACTTGTAAATTTTGCAGCATCTACAGTGCTGTCTGCTTCAAATTTATTCTCTTTAGCGAGTTGAAAAATGGCCTTCAGGCCTTCTTTAATAGAACTGTGGTGAAAGCCGGAAGTTTTACAGAAGATCAGCACTTTTTTTCCTTTTGCATAAACCGCATCGTTTATGGACACCATGGCCAAAATAATCAGCAAGGTGAAGAATGGTCTTAAACCAAAAGTTTTCATATGCAGTGTTGCTTAATGAAGTGAGAGGATATACTTAACCATTTTCTTTGCATCACTTACAGATAAGGAAGAATGTGGCGACATCGGTATTTGCCCCCATACACCGGCACCGCCGTTGATAATTTTGCCAGCCAGTTGGTCGTAACTTTCTGCGTTATCAGGATATTTTACCGCGACGTTCTTGTAGGCGGGACCAACAAGTTTAGTGTCCAGTGTATGACAAGCCATACAGTCGGACTTTGCTAATAAAGCTTTCCCTTCCGCAATGTCTGCGGCAGTGGCAACTGCTGCTTTAGCGGGAGAAGTTGTTTTTGCAGTTTTGGTCGTTTTCTTTTTGGTGGTCTGGCCAAAACTAAGGCTTGGTGTAATCGCAAAAAGTGCGAAAACCGGAATAATCAGGATTTTTTTCATTGTGTGTTGGTTGTTTGCGTGTTTGTTCTTTGATAAGCTAAAATAAACAAATATTTAAAAAAAGCAATCGATTGCCTAGAATTATATTTCACATATTTGACGCGTTTTGCTCATTATCGTTAAAAGCCAGAAATTATGAAAAAGCTAAAGAGAGTTACCATTTATGATATAGCAGAAAAATTGAATTTAAATCCTTCATCTGTATCAAGAGCTTTAAATAACGGAAGTAATGTGAGTCTGTCTACCAGGGAACTGATCCTGAAAACAGCAGAAGAGATGAACTATAAGGTAAATAGTATCGCTGCTAACCTTCGAACAGGGCACAATCAGACCATTGGTGTCATTGTACCGAGGATAAACCAGAATTTTTTTGCCAATGTAATTGCCGGGATTGAAGAAGTGACTTACGAAAAGGGATACAACCTGGTTATTTGTCAGTCTAATGAATCCGCCGATAGGGAAATAAAGTGCGTAAACACCTTAGCAAATCAACATGTAAGTTGTATCATCATTTCAGTCAGTGCAGATTTCGAAGATTATGCCCATTTGGAAAACATTCGTAAGCAGGGGATTTCATTGATTCAATTCGATAGGGTAGCTGATGAACTGGATACCATGAAAGTAGTAAATGATAACGAAAAAGTGTCAATGGAAGCGGTTTGTCATATGATTTCAGAGGGTTACCAACGAATTGCGCTTTTGGAAGGACCTCAGAATTTAAGCATCTTCCGTCAGCGTAAAGCGGGCTATCTGGCCGCACTGAAAAAATATAAGCTTCCGGTGATTCCTGAGCTGATTATGGAGAATGCCTGGACAACAGAACTGGGCGCTGCCGCAACCAAACATTTGCTGGCATTGGCCGAACCACCAGATGCGATCTTTGCTTCCACCTCAGATTTTTCTGCCTTGGGGGTCTTGGAGGTTGCCGATGAGTTGGGCATACAGGTGCCACAGCAATTGGGAATTTGCGGATATTCAAATGAATCCTTCACACAAATTACCAATCCTTCAATTACCACCATAGAACAGAACAGCGTTTTAATGGGTAAAACCATTGCACAGCTTTATTTCGACGAATTAGAATCCGGTACATCAGTTGCCCAAAATAAACTCGTGAACATTCAGCCAGAGCTGATCATTCGCAATTCGACGTTAAAGCTTTCCAGATGACCTCATAAACCTGGGTAGCAGCGATGCTGCCGGTATGGATCAGCTCATCTGTAATCAGTACCGGATGAAATGCTTCCGGCGTATCTGCAGCACCGTGTGAGCCTTTGATCAACGTGGCATCCAAAGGAATAACATCCATGACATACCGGAAGCCTGCTTTCTTTCTCAATAATTTATAGGCAGCCCTTGGTTTTGAGGACAGGAACATTTCCACAGGATCATACCCCGGTTTTTTGTGGATGTCTACGCATCTGGCATAATCCGGTGCTTTGGCATCATCAAACCAAAAATAATAAGTAAACCAGCTTTGTGATTCGGCAACAACAACAAAATCTCCCGCCCGTTCATGGTCAAGGCCATGTGTCTTTTTACCTTCGGCATCTAAAACCAGCGCAATACCGGGGGTATTTTCAAGCAGCTCTTTTACCTGCGTACGGACAGCAGGATCATTAACGTATACGTGTGCAACCTGATGATCCGCCACAGCAAAGGCCTTTGAAGCACCTGCGTCCAATAGCTCCAGGCCGCGTTCCAAACGGATTTGTAAAAGACCTGCTTTTCTGAGGATGCGGTTTAAATGAACAGGGTTGCTGACCGGTGTAATGCCATATTCCGAAAGTATAATGATATTGGCATTTTTACTTTCGTAAAAGCTGACGAGGTCTTTCAGAATGCCATCTATCTCCCCAAGTTCCTTTGAGATGTGTTTAAAATCAGGTCCAAATTTTTGCAGGCAATAATCAAGATGAGGAAGGTAGACGAGTGTTAATGTCGGATCGTAAAGTTCGTCGGTTAACATTGAGGCATCGGCAATCCATTTGGAGGATTTGACGTTTGCACCAGGCCCCCAGAATTGAAACAAAGGGAATTGGCCCAGCTTATCCTGTAACAGATCCCTCAGCTCAGCCGGTTCAGAGTAACAATCCGGTATTTTTCTGCCATCTGCCAGATAATTGGGACGTGGTGTAACCGAATAATCTGCATTAGAATACATATTGTACCACCAGAACATATTGGAACAGCTGAAATCAGGATTTTCTCTTTTTGCCCGGTCCCAGATCTTTTCGCCCTGAACCAGTTTGTTCGACTGCTTCCAGAACTTAATTTCCGCGTCCTGCTGATCATACCAGCCGTTCCCTACGATACCGTGTTCCATAGGGTGCTTGCCGGTTAAATAAGTCGATTGTACGGCGGTAGTGACGGCCGGTAACATAGGTGCAATGGTATTTAACTTTTTACTTTTGAGGTATTGCTCCAAAAAAGGCGTATGTTTTCCTATCAGGTTTGAGGACAGGCCTACCACATCAATGACTACTGTTTTCTTCATTTCAAAAGGTTTGTATTTAGGCAAGGGTATCGATCACCCAGTTTAGCTCATTACTGATCGATTGGGCAATTGGCAATTTCATTTGTTCGGGTAAAACTTCCCAGGTATAGGTTTCTACCTCAAGGTGATTGGTAAAGGGTTTTGTTTTCTGGAGCCTGAGCAGGGTCACAATATCGTCCTGAGTGGATTGAAGCAGACCGGTTTCTTTGATCGAAATGGGCACATGGAAATGAGACCGCCATTCTATGATGTCGCCGTCATCAACAGCGGCCAGGGCCGGGGACAAATCAGGATAACGGATTAAACTCCCGTCCTTTTTCAATGCGACCACCTGGTGTAAATAGGTGGGTTCATCAAATACCGCAAAGTTTGTTTTGATCAATGCCCTGCTGTCGGCAGTCCCGTTTAAATTTGCTTTTAGAGCGGCACTAATCTGAATTTTACCAACGCAAATCTGCTGTTCTGCCAGTTCTGCCAGAATCGCTTCATGCGCTTCATAACCAATAGCGAAATGACAGACATCATAGCAAAGACAAACGTGTTTTTTTAACAGGCTTTCTGCCTCATGAGCGGAAAGGTTAAAATGTTGGGCAATCATTGGGATACCCAATACCAGCAGGTCATTTTTAAACCAATCGATAAATTCCCTCCCGGTTTCCAATATCCCATCCGGTTCAGGCTCAATGTCAAGGTGAAGGACTTGTCCTGTTTCCCGGTGGATGCCGATCAATTCCTTCACGACCGCTATGATCTGCAATGTTGCGGCTTGTTTTGCCGAGTCAAAATCATTTTTATCCTTAAACCAATGTCTGTAGCTCAATGGGGAAGTCGAAACCCCTCCATCCATACCAGCTGGCAATAAATCCTTTAACAGATGAAACAGCCTGATCGTATAGTCTTTTCGCTCGGGAGTGGTCCAGTCGGGCGCATGTACATTTTCTTTCACAATTGTCCGGTGAAAATCTCCATAAGGAAAACCATTCATGGTGAAAACATAGGCCTCATTTTTTTGCAGCCAATCTTTAAACTCCTTTAAGTGCTGAGGATGACTCAATTGCAGACTTGCTTCCTGAGATAGCCGTAATCCCAGCCCCATGGCTTGATCGGGAGCTACCTGTTGTTTGATATCCGGAAAGTTCTGTTTTAAAGCATCAAAATCTTCCGTCCAGTTTTTGCCTGCATGAATGTTGGTACAATAGGTTAAATGGCCTGAATTTACTTTCATCTTAGTCGTTATTGAAGTTTAAGCTGGTACTGTTTTCAAGGAAATTTGTGATATAGCTGCTGGCCTTAATCAATAACTGAGGAGACATTTCGTGTACTTCTTTTCCCGTTCCAAGATCGGTTAACAAGGTAATGGTTAACCTTCCTCCCAAATGTTCCCGGAATTCTGCCAGGCCTTTTAAAAGGGGAGATTGCAAATCGTTAATCGTCATGATTGGATCCGTAATTTCAAAAGAAAGTTGCAGCAACACATTCAGGATCCGATGTAATTTGTCTTCCGTTAAAAATCCGGCTAAAAATGAATAGGTACTATCGAGGGCAATTCCCATTGCTACCGCCTCACCATGTAAAACGCCGAAATTACTCAGTTGTTCCTGCTTATGGGCACTCCAGTGACCGAAGTCAAGCGGTCTCGCCGAGCCTGTTTCAAACGGATCGGCTCCTCCGATATGTGCCAGGTGGAGTTTTGCGCAATATTTAATCAGGTAATTCATCTGCTCCGCAACTCTGTTCCTCAATGCCTCCGCATGGTTTTCGATCCAGCAAAAGAACTCCTGGTCCTTGATGAGGGCAACTTTTATCGCTTCAGAAATTCCCGAACGGTAGTCCCTGTCGGTTAGGGTAGTTAAAAACTGTTCGTCATTAAACACGGCCGCCGGAGGCGCGAAAGTACCCAGGAAATTTTTCTTTCCTTTATAATTTATCCCGTTTTTTACCCCAATTCCGGAGTCATTTTGCGAAAGTACAGTTGTAGGTATCCGAATGTGCTTAATCCCGCGATGTGCAACAGCTGCAGCATACCCAACCAGATCGAGAACGGCACCGCCGCCAATAGCGGCAATATAAGAGTGTCTGTCTATTCCGTAGCTATCTGTTGCATCAATGAGCTGATCAAATAGGCTCAGGTCATTCTTGGACCTTTCTCCACCGGGAACAATTGCGAAATCGGGAAGGAGTGCTACCGTCGGATGCACTAAAAAGTAAGTACGGATGTTATCGATCAGATTCGGGTGTGCAATAAAGACACCCTCATCTATCACAAAATATATTTTCTGACCCCCTTCTGCGGCTCTTTCTCTAAAAAAGTCGGCAAGGGTGGTATTTTCTATGTTAAAAAGGAATTTTGTAAAATAGATTTTATAATCAAACTTTACACTAAAAGATTGTGCTAAATAGCTCATGGTTTTAAAGACTAGGTAACGGCAAAAGCTTTGCCCAATAAAAGGGATATCGGCAGTAAAACAACGATAAATATGGCGATGGGGAACACGCCAAAAGCAGCAGCCCATGCTGCATTCATTAGTATCAGGGCTATTACTCCTGATTTCACCGCTTTGCCAATATTTTTACCAATGGGTTGTTGAATGGCCCGGAATAAAGGGCTAAAAATCATCACCGCAAAAGGAAGGATAAAGATCAGCGAAGGCAGCAGGTTACCTTTTGTCTGCGCTACGGTTAAAATTGCAGCGATGACCATAAAGTATAATAAAGCAGCGAAATAAAGTGTCTTTTTCTGACCACCATGTACTTCACCTCTGCTGATCATCGTAATTGCCCCAATATAAACGATGGGAACAAGCGCTAAAAACCACCAATGTTGAATTTCGGCAGGAATCACACTGACCCCGAGCAACAGGTTCAATCCCCGGCAAAGGCCCATATTTATCGGGCCAAAAATAAGGTGGTGTTTTAAAAACTTGTTGTAAACAAGCGCAGAGATCATAACCGCTGCTGCCAGATACTGCGAGTTGGAATGGTAAAGCCCTGCTGAAAATATGCCGATGAAAAAAAATATACCGGCAAAAATTGTGGCTGATTTTTTGGAAATCAGCCCGCTTGGTATCGGCCGCTCCGGACGTTCAATCGCATCCAGTTCGGCATCGAATACGTCATTCATAATGATGCCGCCACTATACAATCCAATCGTTGAAAGGCAAAGCAGGATAACGGGAAACAGGTCGGTTTCAGCAGAAAAATATCCTGCGATTGCGATTCCGGCCAATACATCGGCCACTGCGGTCACCACATTTGCAGGACGCATTAACCTGAGGTATCCTAAGATTTTGTTCATGTTATAATCAGGAGATGATGATCGAATTCTTATCTATTCTTGGCTGCTGTCCGCCGCGCAATATGGAGTTGCTGGCAAACTTCTGACTTTGATCAATATCCTTGATTTTAATAAAATCATGTTCGTCAATCTGTCCGCTTTGCGCAAAGGCGCTAATGGCGTTCCGATAGGTAACGAGTTCAATATCGGCTAAACTGATACCGGATCTTTTCATTAAGACCGCAGTTTTTGGGATCGCCAAAGGATCACTGATGCCCCAGTCGGCTGCAGAATTGATCATGATCCTTTCCGGGCCATATTGTTTCACTACTTCTACCATCCGTTCATTTCCCATTTTGGTGAATGGATAAATGGTAAAGGCTGCCCAGAAGCCCCGGTCCAGTACTTCCTTTACGGTTTCCTCATTGTTGTGGTCTACAATAATCATCTTAGGATCCAGTCCATGTTCAATGGCGATATCCATGCTGCGCTGTGTGCCTTTTTTCTTGTCCCGGTGTGGGGTATGGATTTGTACGGGCAATCCGGCTTCTTTTGCCAGTTCCAGTTGCAGGCGGTAGTACTTTTCTTCAGCAGCAGTCTGGTCATCAAAACCAATTTCACCGATACCGACCACACCTTCTTTAAAAATAAAGGATGGAAGAATTTCCATCACCTGTTCGGCAAGCTTTTCATTATTGGCCTCCCGGGAGTTCAATCCGATCGTACAGTAGTGTTTGATGCCGAACTGAGAAGATCTGAATCTTTCCCAGCCAATCAGACTACTGTAGTAATCGATAAAACTGTCTATCCCGGTACGCGGTTGCCCGAGCCAGAAAGCAGGTTCTATCAGCGCTACAATACCCGCATCGGCCATAGCCTGATAATCATCGGTAGTGCGCGAAGTCATGTGTACATGCGGATCAAAAAAATTCATCCCGCTGATCTCCGTTAAATCAAGGGTAGTTGTTATTTTCTCACCCTTGTTCCTTTCTTCAAAGTTTTCATTACAGCACATAGTTCATGGTTTATTTATGGTTTCGTTTGTTGTGTCAATTGATAAATCTCCGGAGCAACCGTTCTGTTCGCAGCCAGGCGTTCTTTGATGTAGTCCCCGAGCGTAGCCTTCAAGGCTTCATTTACCCGTTCGTTCAGTCCTACAATCAGATGGACGTCTTTTTCTGTAAAAAAGGCTTTTAATACCAGTTGGTTCCAGGCCGGTTGGGAAAGAAACTTTGCAGGGTAGGGGTTATGGTACATAATTGCTTCCAGTACTGTCCCGATATTACTTCTTATACCTTCTTCACATCTTGTGATCCATTCTTCAGGATAATGATATAAAGGCAGGGCAGCATAAAGTGCGATTTGTTCATTCATCTCAGCCGTAGCAAACAGGCTGTTAATTTTCTTAACGTAGTTTTCTTTGTGGTCTGATGGTAACTGCATCAGCATCCAGATTCTTGACAACTTGTCTAAAGTCCAGTCGTTGATCATGAAACCGGGCATTAATTCGCTGATCCTGAATGCTTCCTCATCCAATAAATCGATTTTGCCTTTTGAAGCAATTCTTGGAAGATGAGAAAAACAGAGATGCAACTGAACGGATTTCTCTTCAGCCACAACCAGGGCAATTTTTTGCTGCAACCAGGTCAGGGCCGTTGTACTCAGATTCCTTTCAAGAATTTGTAAAAAAACGTCACTCAGTTTTTTTAAATGGGTTAATTCTGCTAAAATCATAACCGGACTAGTTAATGGCGACAAAATAGTTGATCGCCAAAGCGCCGCTAATGATCAGCAGGCCGAAGAATTCACGGGTTTTTTCGATGTAAGGTTTAGTAGCCTGCATGCTCTCTACCAAACTTGGTCTTTTGTACTGTATGATCCAGTCGCGGACACCATCTTTTACAAAAAATAAAATAACAGCATAAACCAGATAGAAAGATATGGCCGCAAGGTATACCTTCGGGTAGAAATGATCAAAAACAGCGAATCCGCAACAAATGGAGGCGATCATATAAATCGGGACCCAAAGCCATGAATCATCATCGTTCAGGTTTACATAAGCGAATAAAATAAAGGCAATGCAAAAAATAGAGTTGAGAATACTCAGTAACATATTAATCAAAGTTTTATTGGTGTGTGGAGGACCAAATTAGGTAAACATTTTAAAAAAAGCAATCGATTGCATCTAAATTATAACTCAGTGCCCCTTGTGCCTGTCTTTTTTCTTTTGTTGTCTGATGTCAAACTTACGCTGTTCTGCTGTTATTTTGTCCTGTTTTGACACTGCTTTTCTTTCCTTTTTAACGTTTTCAAGTTGTTCCTTCAATAGGATTTGAGCTTTGCTGTAGACGTGTTTTATCCGGCTGTTTGTCATGTTTTTTTGAGTCTGCTTTTGCCGTTTTTTGAAGCTTTTTTTCTCTTTTGTTGCCTGGTTATTTGACACAAGGCCGGTATACTGAAGCTGGTCAAAGTCAAAGTTGTTCAGGAAGTCAGTTATTTCAGCACCTTCCGGTTCCGAAGTACTGATAATGGACCTGGCAACACAATATTGATCATTTTCGATTCTTTCAAATAATGCAATCCAAAAAGGCTGTTCAAATAATATGGTGAGGTGGTGTTCGCTTTTCACATTTTATACATTTTCCCGTTTTTTCGGAAAGCAAAACTACAGCTCCCCGAACCTGGAAAATTGTATAAATCGGTCGTTTTTATTTTGCCGGAGCACTTTTGGCGAGACGCCGGTAAGCTTTCTGATTTCTTTGATGAAATGAGATTGATCGGCAAAAGCCTCGTTTGGAAAGAGGTTTCCGTTTTTGATGTCCGGAATTGAATTCCGGAAGCGGAGAATATTGCAATATGATTTTAATGAAATGCCATATTGTGCATTGAAATAACGGTTAATTTGCCGCGCAGTCCAGCATACTTTTTCGGAGAGTTCTTTCACTGTCAACGAGCCATTGGAAGCATAAATCAACTCAAATAGCTTTTGTTTTCTTTTATCGGTCGCTTTGGGTAGGTATTCCTGTATTTTTTCTGAAGCTTTTTTACAGAAATACTCAAAATTGTCGAGGTCAGCAGAGCTGAACCCCCAAAAATCTGCTGGCAAAAGCCTTACCTTATTTAACAGGCCGGCAATCTGCGCTTTAAGAATGTATTCTATTCCAAGCGGCTTAAAACTAATGGCAAAAATTAAAGTATCTGCGGTAATGCTGGTCTGCTGTGCCTGGGTTTCAAGTCCGAAAATTGCAATGCGAAATGGTGATGCCGCCGATTGAGAAAAAAATAAATCAACCCTTCCGTCGGGGACGATCACAACTGGTTCATCCTTGTCTGAACTATTGTGCAGCATCCAAAAACTATCCACAAAGTCGGAAAGTGATGCTTCGGGTTTGATCAGTTGATATTTCAAGTCCTATTTGTTTAAGTTCATTCCATGCAATGATATTTAAAAACCATCTGTTTTTTCCGGTGTTCATGGGCATTTAAGCAACAGTGTTTTAGGTCCTTAATTGTGTGTCACATTGGGTCATAAAATTATCAGGAAATCAGGGATTTTAAAATTATATGTTGTATAATTGTATGTATGTACATGTCTGGGTGTTATGCGCTAGTATGTATATACATTGTCGCCAAACCTAAAATTGCTTTTTAATCACACACAATCAGACGTACTCCAAATGAAATTTAAATTTTTGTTTACACTCTTATTATTAGGATATCTAAACGCCAGCGCAGGCGGGGATAACATTGCTTCAACAGCAAAGATATCCGTTTCGACCACTTTAAGTAATGATTTTTCTGCTCAAAATGTAACAGATGGAATTATTGGGATTAACGGAAAAGGGGAATGGGCCTGTAAAGGACAAACTGCGCATTGGGGATATGTAAGGTTTCCATGGATTCAGCTCGACTGGGAAGATAACGTGATGATTGACCGGATCGTTTTGTACGACAGGCCCGGTTTGAAGGAATTTATTGGCAGTGGAAAACTGATGTTTAGCGATGGATCAGAGGTTTGGGTAAACTCAATACCCAATAACGGTACAGCTAAGGCTGTCGTTTTCAAAACCAAAAAGATAAAGTGGCTGCGTTTTGTAGTTACTGATGGCGACGGAAATAACCTGGGACTTTCCGAGATTGAAGTATTCAGATCACCTGAAAATAACCGGGATTACACTTCATTGGTTGATCCTTATATTGAAACCAACAGGGGAAGGTTTTTTTATTTTATAACCGGTTGCCGGCCTTTTGGAATGATGAGTGCCGCCCCACATACAAGAAATAAGAACCAGTGGGGAGGAGGATACAATTATAATGAGAACCAAATTCTTGGTTTCGCACAGATTCATGATTGGAGCTTATCAGGACTGGAAATTATGCCAACGGCGGCAAACACTGGCTTGGAGAAGGGCAAACCTTCATGGCAATCGGAGTTTAGTCATGACGATGAAATCGTCCAGCCGGGATACCACCGTGTATTTTTAAGGGACCATAAAATATGGACAGAATTAACCTCCACCGATAGGGTAAGCTTTTATCGTTTTACTTTTACCCAGGATATGAAGGCTCAGGTCATTACCAATTTAGGCGGCCTGATAGGAGGGACCAAAATGGTGAATGCAAGGGTGAACCGGGTGTCAGGTAATTCCTATGAGGGCTCTTTTAGTTCAGTAGGCCGTTTGTGGGGCGGACCTAAGGATGTAAAAGTGTTTTTTGTTGTTAAATTGGATAAAGAATTTAAAACGCTCACAGGCTGGAAAGGGAAAAAGAATTTTGAGAATATTGATAAACTGAACGGAGATAGCCTTGGTATTTCGCCACAATATGAGGTGCTGGCCGGAGATCAGCTACAAATGAAAATTGCAATTTCATACACCAGTCTCGAAAACGCCCGGCATAATTTGGAGGTGGAATGTCCGGGCTGGGACTTTAATCTGATCAGAAATGAATCTAAAAATGTATGGAACGACTGGCTTGGTAAAATTGACGTTAAGGGAGGGAGCATAGCGCAGCAGCGAAAATTCTATACCGATCTATGGCATGTGCTTTTAGGGCGTCATAAAATAACTGACGTTTCCGGTGATTATCCCGACCGCAGCAATCGCGCAGGTGAACCAGCATTGAGTGATACTTCATTTAGAATTAAGCAGGTACCAAAAATGGCCAATGGCCTGCTTAAATATGATATGTACAATACAGATGCATGGTGGCTTACCCAATGGAATCTGAATGTGCTCTGGGGATTGGGATGGCCGGAAGTGCAGGATGACATGTCATCGGCGATGCTTCAGTTTGCGGACGACGGGGGCTTGCTGCCCCGCGGCCCTGTAGGAGGTGGAGATACTTTTATCATGACGAGTTCCCCGGTCACCAATCTCATTGCAGGAACGTATATGAAGGGTTTATTGACTAAGGCAGATCCTGTTCATGCTTTTGATATCATCCGCCGGAACCATTTGCCGGGAGGGGTATTGGGCTCGAAGGAGCATATTGAATTCTATACAAAAAATGGCTATTTCCCAGGCAATGCAGGAATTACAGTCGAAGCTGTATTTCAGGATTATGCAATTGCGCAGATGGCCTATAAACTCAATCGAAAAGAAGATTATAACTTTTTCATGAAGCGTTCTGAAGGCTGGAAAAAGCTGTATGAGCCGAAGCAAAAGTTACTCTTTCCAAAAAATGAAGCGGGTAAATTCATCAGCACGGATCCATTAAGCCCTGCCGGCTGGATCGAAGCGAACTCCTGGCAGGCTACCTGGGGAGTCTCTCATGACATTAGCGGCCTGGCAAAGCTGATGGGAGGAAAGGCTGTTTTATCTGAAAAACTTAACTATGCTTTTGAAAAAGCACTGGAAAGTGATTTTGTAGCCGAATATGGTCAGGGTTACATTAGCTATGGTAATCAACCAGCTTTATCAGATGCACATGTTTTTAACTACGCAGGGAAACCCTGGTTAACACAGCGCTGGGTAAGGATTGTAAAGGAAAAATCATATGGAGGTATTAGTCCGGACCTTGGATATGGTGGTCAGGATGAGGACCAGGGACAAATGGGTGCTTTAAGTGCATTGATGGGCATAGGCCTATTTAATCTGCAGGGTAATGTGAACAGAGATCCTGTTTATGACATTACCAGCCCAATTTTTGATGAAGTGACGATCAAACTTGATCCTAAATATTATAAAGGAAAGCAGTTTGTAATCAAAACGCATCACAATTCAGCTGAAAATTTATACATCCAAAAGGCAACCTTAAATGGGAAAGCGTTAAATCGGTTCTGGTTTAGACATGCTGATTTTGCCAAAGGAGGGGAGCTGCATATCTGGCTCGGACCTAAACCAAATAAGCAATGGGGAATTGTAGATTTACCTCCCGGAGATCAGGTAAATTAGTCAAAAAATGTAGCAGAAAGAGGGAGAAATAATGGGTTGCTGAGCTTTCAGCAACCCATTATAATTTTCAATTACCAGAATAGGTTTATGAGGGGCTAAATAAATCTGTTAATGATGTTTTCTAACAGTTCCTGCTGACCGCTGATGCTTTCCGGTTCTCCTTTTTCAACGGCATAGTTGCGTAAAGCTTCGAGGTCCATCAAGCCATTTTCAAAATCCTGACCGGCGCCCTGATCAAATGAGGCATAACGTTTGGTCCTGATTTTTTTATAGTCAGATTGCTGGAGTATTTGATCTGCAGTAATCAGGGCTCTTGCAAAAGTATCCATCCCACCAATATGTGCATAGAACAAATCCGCAGGATCAGTAGAGTTTCTTCTGATTTTGGCGTCAAAGTTGATTCCGCCACCCTGAAGACCATTGGCTTCCAGCACAATCAGCATGGCTTCTGTCAGCTCATTGATGTTGTTTGGAAACTGATCGGTATCCCATCCGTTTTGGTAATCACCTCTGTTGGCATCCATAGAGCCCAAGAGACCTGCATCAGCAGCGACTTGTAATTCGTGCTGGAAGGTATGACCGGCAAGTGTGGCATGGTTCACCTCAATGTTCAGTTTGAAATCTTCCAGCAAACCATATTGACGAAGGAAATTGCTCACCGTTGCCGAATCGTAATCGTACTGGTGTTTAGAGGGTTCGCATGGTTTAGGTTCGATAAAGAAGGTGCCTTTAAAGCCCTGTTTACGGGCATAATCTTTTGCGGTGTGTAAGAACTTCGCGAGGTGTTCCTGTTCCCGTTTCATATTGGTATTCAGCAGGCTCATGTAACCTTCACGGCCACCCCAGAATACATAGTTTTCCCCACCGAGTGCAATTGTCGCATCTAAAGCTGATTTCACCTGTGCAGCACCATGGGCTAAAACGTGGAAATCAGGGTTTGTCGCCGCACCATTCATATACCGGCGGTGAGAGAACAAATTTGCAGTTCCCCAAAGTAGCTTTACACCACTTGCAGCCTGCTTTTGTTGGGCATAATCCACGACCGCCTGTAGACGTCGTTCATTCTCCTTAATGTCATTGGTATAATCTACCAGATCCACATCATGAAAGCAGTAATAAGGGAGGTTCATCTTGGTGATGAATTCAAAAGCCGCATCCATTTTGTCTTTTGCGCGTGCTACGGCATCAGATTTTTCATTCCATGGATGAATAATGGTGGCTTCGCCAAAGGGATCTCCACCCGTGGCGACAAAGGAATGCCAGTAGGCACAGGCAAAACGCAGGTGCTCCTTCATCGTCTTTCCTGCAATTACTCTATTTTCGTCATACCAGCGAAATGCCAATGGGTTATCTGTGCTTAAACCTTCAAATTTTATTTGTCCAATTCCTTTGAAGAATTCTTTTTCTCCTGTTGTTACTGTAATCATTTTGCTTGTTTTTAATTTGATTTAAGGTTGATTTGTGCTTAAATAAAGAACTTATACATGTGTATTTAAATTGCTTATAATCAGTATTATGTTACCTGATTTTAGACTCCAGGTGGGTAAGCCAGTCCTGATAAACGGGTTCATAGCTGGAAGTTAAGCTAGGTTCAGTGTATTGCAGGGGTTTGATCTGGCTAAAAGCCTCGGACGCGTGGCTATAAATCCGGGAACCAATTCCGGCACCGAGTGCTGCACCGGCACTGCCATCATTTTCATATAATTCTACCGGTACACCGGTACTGTTGACAAAGGCTTCCAAAAAGAGTTCGCTCAGAAAAAGGTTTGCTTTTCCACAGCGGATCACGGTTGGACGAAGGCCATTGCTCCGCATCGTATCTAATCCATAACGGAAAGCAAACGCAATTCCTTCCTGTACCCCTCTGAACAGGTGAGCATTGGTATGAAGGTTGAAATCAATGTTTTGAAAATGGCCGCCGATCAGCCGGTTATCGAGCATGCGTTCTGCACCGTTTCCAAATGGTAAGACCCGGATTCCTTCGGCACCGATAGCCGTCTTTTTGGCCATCATATTCATCTCCGCATAAGAAATACCGGATCCGGACAGGTTTTTAATCCATCGGTTCATGCTTCCGGTACCATTGATGCAAAGCAGGATTCCCAGTCTTTTCTCTTCCGGTGTATAATTGACATGGGCAAACGTATTTACCCTGGATTGCGGATCATAAACCAGCTGGTCACTGATGCCGTAAATGACGCCGGAGGTACCTGCGGTCGCTGCTATTTCTCCGGGTTCGAGTACATTGAGAGAGAGGGCATTATTGGGTTGATCGCCGGACTTATAAGCTATGGGGATTCCTGCTTTCAGACCAAGATCTTCTGCAACAGCCGCGTTCAGCCTCCCATGTTCCGAAAAAACAGGTTTAATTTCCGGGATCATTTCCCGGTCAAAACCATAATAATCCATCAATGAATCGGATAAGGTATCAGTTTTAAAGTCCCAGAATATGCCTTCCGACATGGCGGAGATACTGGTGCTGATACTTGAAGTCAGCTTCATCGCGATGAAATCACCGGGAAGCATTATTTTGTAGATTTTCGCATAGATCTCAGGCTCGTTTTGTTTTACCCAGGCCAGTTTTGAAGCAGTAAAGTTACCGGGAGAATTGAGCAGGTGATCTAAACAATAATCATGACCCAACCGATCAAATGCAGTATTGCCGATGGACACCGCTCTGCTGTCGCACCAAATGATGCTGTTCCGCAAAACCTGTTGTTCTTTATCTACCAGTACCAGGCCATGCATTTGATAGGCAATACCGATGGCGGAAATGTCCAATGGATTAAAAACGCCCTTCTTTTTGCAGATCGCAAAAGCTTTTTGCGCGTCTTCCCACCAGATATCCGGATTTTGCTCTGCCCATCCGGGCCGGGGGGAATGAATGATGCGTTCTTCTTCCGGATATTGTGCATTCGCAATGGTTTTTTGCGATTGTGCATCTACGATCGCCACCTTGACAGAAGAAGTTCCGATGTCTATTCCCAGTAATAACATATCATGTTTTTCTTATGGTTTATGTAATATATATATGGTTAATAAGAAGCGAATTTAGAAGAATGTTTCATAAAAGCAATCGATTGCCTAAAATATTTTATATTTATAATTTAGATAGAAGCCGTCAGAAAAGAATAACGATATAAGACATTGGCCAAAACTCAATTTAATAGCTTCATCGCTATCCCGGGCACTAATTGGTTGTGATAAAATCGGTTGTCAAAATCAAAAACAAATAAGACCGTACCCCATTAAACCCGGTCTGAGGACATATTTAAGGTGTTTCCGGGCAACAATTCGATAGATTAGAAGCCCTTAAAATTGTAAAAGTTATAATTACCTGATTCCTAATTGTTAATGCAAAAAAAACATTATAAAGAGTCAAATTAATTGTAGTTCATGTTTGTTGTTTTCCGCAAATTCGGTTTATTAAATCTAATGCGTTCTCGTTTATAAGTTATCCATCGCTAGTGCACTGGCGTGGATAATTTCTTAAATAAGTTTCATTAGCTGCAAACGAACAAACCAAACCACACCAAACCACACCAAATCACACCACTATGATTAAAACGATTACGCTATTTTCCTGGAGTCCACCTATAAGTGATCCCGCTATAGGCTAAGTATTAACAAATTTACGAACACTAAATTCTATTAATTTCAATACTATGTGTATTAAATTACCACTATTGTTATGTGCATCGCTATGCCTGAATTTTTCTTATGGATATGCGAGAGATCTCGATCAAAGCGCCTTTCAGGAACCCCTAACAGATACCTCAAAACTGGATACAACGAGGAAAATCATCAGACCTGTTGTGAGGAGAAAGGGCAGCATATCGCCACAGAAACTCTCCGAAATCCCTGTTGTTTCACTGCAACAGTATCTTAAAGGACAGGCTCCCGGGCTTACCGTTCAGGAACCCAGCGGAGAACCGGGCACGATTCAGAACATGTTTATCAGAGGCCTTTCCGGCCCTTTGTTATCTCCTGCCGACGTCATGCAGCAGCAACCGCTTGTGGTACTCGACGGAATTCCGCTGATCGGGGAACATCCTTTTGCTTATGATATTCAGTTGTACAATTACAACCGTATCGGAACAGCAACCAATCTTCTGACGAATATTGATATGAACAATATTCAGGAGGTTAAAGTGTTGCGCGATCTTTCTGCGGTGGCCATTTACGGACCTAATGCCGCAAATGGTGTCATCCTTTTAACTTCTAAAAAGCCGGGAACCATCAGGCGAATCAGCTTCAACACTTATTTTGGTCTTGCCCTGCGGCCAAATGTAACGACCCTGAACGCATCTGCTGAAAATGCATTCAGAAAACAGTTCTACGATCGTTACACGGCAAACGGAAGATATTCAGACGAAGATGTTTACCCCCAATACCTGAGCGACGCTTCCAGTCCGCTATACAATGGCCCGTCTAACTGGACCGATTATTATTACCGGAACGGGATGGTTCATGGCATTTCTGCGGACCTTTCCGGAGGAACTGAACGGGCCAATTTCAGGTTTGCGGGAGGAAACGTACGGAATGAGGGAGTGGCAGATTCTACCGGACTCAACCGCTATAACGTGATGTTCAATATCAATATGAAACCTTTGCAATGGCTTACCGTTTCGTTAATGGTGAATGCCAACAGGCTGGAACGCGACCGGAACCGGAGCTTAAGAGACCGTTTTGCACAGACGAACTATATTCCCTCGCTTTCCCTGCCATTGGCACCTAATAAAGAGGTCTATGGAAAGTACCTTAACCAATTTAGTAAAGGATACGACAACAACATCAATACTTTGCTGGATGGTTATGGAAAGCTGATTGTGAACCTTAAAGATGTAGAAATTTCTTCCGGCATCTCCGTTGATTACAATGAAGGAACCAGGGATATCTTTTTTGCAAAGCCATTGATGGAAGGCAATAGTTATGCTTCAAATTATTTCGGCTATAACCAAAGGCTCCTTTTTGAAAATGTGATCTCTTATACAAAGCAATTTGGAAGCGACCATCACCTGAAGGCAAGTGCAGGCCAATTACTGCAATGGGACCTTTCCAAGTACAATTATGCGTATGCCTATAAAGGGGTCAATGACTTTATCAAATTAAACCTGATCAATAAAGACCTGATTCCAACCTCATTTCCTGCCAATCTGTTGTTTAAGTTTTTAGATAAGACGAGTCATAACCTCCTTTCTGTTTATGGCAGGGCTACTTACGACTTCAAGGACAAATACAGCCTGTCGTTGTTGCTGAGGGAAGATGCCTCGTCAAATGCACAGCCTACGAGCAGATGGTTTTTATCTTCCGTATTGTCTGCAGGATGGAATGTTAAAAACGACCTTTTGTCGAATAGCAAAAACGTTTCAGCATTAAGCCTGAGATTGAGCGCTGGTCGCCTTGGGAAAACAAATGCCTATGATAATTTTGGGCAGGGACCTCAGTATACCTCGGATATCGGGTATACCGGTAATGTCACTTTACCCGGATATAATGGCTTTGCGATACTTTCCCGCCCTTATAATTTTGGCTGGGTAGGATATGGCATTCCATGGGCTTATACCGATCAGCTAAATTTTGGGATAGATTTTGGAATCAATAATAACCGTTTACAAGGAAGCCTGGATGTATATACAAAAACAGATAAAAATCAGTTATTGGGAATACCGGCTTATTCGGAATATGGATATAAGACTTCCCTGGAGCCGGGTCTTTCGGTAAACAATAAAGGTGTGGAGTTATTGTTGAGCTACGCCGCTGTTCAATCCCAAAATAATGGCTTCGCCTGGACACCCGCGTTCAATATCAGCTATAACGCCAATAAGCTAGTCGCCTTGCCGGGCGGACTTAAGGAAATTGTGATCGGTAACCGCCTTTTAAGAACCGGTGAAGCAGTAGACAGGTACTGGCTGCTGACGAACGAAGGTATCTATAACTCAGTCGATGAGCTACGCCAGGCGGATGGAACTGCCATGCAATACAGCGGAACCGCACTTCAGCCGGGAGATCCTAAATGGAAAGACCAGAATGGAGATCAGATGATTGACGCCAGGGACAAAACCTTATATGGCCATAGTCAGCCTGTAGTTATTGGTGGTTTTAACAATGATTTCAAATATGGAAAATGGTCCTTAAGCATGAATTTTTATTTTAATCTGGGCCATAGTCTGATGAACCAGCAAATGGCCAATTCCCTTGATTTTATCAACCGAGAGGGTGGAAATAGCATCACTTCGCTAAAAGAAATCACTTTTTGGGAGAAAAGAGGAAACAGAAATGATTATCCCCTTTATAATCCATGGAGTAGCGTGATTCCATATCGTATTGATCAGAATCTGTTTCTTGAAAATGCTTCTTTTCTTAAAATGCGCACGCTGTCAGTGGGTTATGATCTTGTGTCGGCGCAGAACAGGGGAAAGCTGAAAATCAATGGCCTTTATGTTTATGCCATGGCCAGTAATCTTTTTACCCTCACCAAATATAAGGGAACTGATCCTGAGCTGGTGCCTTATACCGGTTACGATACCGGCTATGGAATGCCAATTCCCAGAACTTATACCCTTGGATTAAAAATGAACTTATAATGAAAAGAAACATAAATTTAATGGCTGTTCTGGTACTGTTTATGCTATTGGGCGGCTGTAAAAAAATGGTAGATGTTCAATCTACACGGGCAGTTGCTGAACCGAACATGTGGAATAAGCTGGAGGATGCCAGGGGGGCTTTGTTAGGGATCTATGGACTAGCCCGTACCGCAATGGTAGACAACAATGCACATTGGATCTACGGCGATCTAAGGGCTAAACAATTTGTCAGCCCAACCCGGCAGGACCTTAAAGCGGTGATCGATAACCACCTTGCCGCTTCCTATCCAACACTTGAAGCCCTTTCCAGCTGGCGCAGGTGGTATGCCGTAATTAATGCGGCAAACATCTTCATTGAGCGGATCCCTGAGGTGAAAAAGGCCGATTTGCGTTATACGGCCAACACGATGGATCTTGATATCGCTCAGGCTCGTTTTCTCAGAGCTTTTGCCTATTTCTATATGGTAAGGATATGGGGGGATGTGCCACTGATCATCTCTTCGCATGATGGGAAATTTGAAAATAAAGCGCAGAATACCGGATCCGAAGTATTGGCATGGGCAGAGAAGGAGCTCTCAGCAACATTGGAAATCCTGCCAAACCGTTACGGATTAAGTGATCCGAAACAACCAGGCCTCTATTACAATGAGGGCAGTTCCAGATGGCAGGGAACACTGGCGCGCCGCATCTCAGCTTATGCACTTTTGGCGCATATTGCCGCATGGCAGGGCGATTATTCCAAGGTGGCATCCAATGCAACCAAAGTGATTAACGAGGCCGGTAACGCCGGGGTAACACTAACGGATGTCGGCAGTCTGACGAACTCTTCGGGATTTTTTTCAGGAAAACGGGATAGCCACCTGTTGGGCTTCAATTTTACTTTTGAGCAGGGAGAGGGGGGAATGTCCGGTCATATAGAAGAACTGACCCTGGCTTCGCCATTCGTAAATAAAGCCATTCCTGATCTCTATATACCAAAAGATGCAATCCTCGATATTTTTAATGAAAAGAAGGATACCCGTTTCGGTCTGGATACGCTTGGCCGGCCAACGAGCGACCGCTACTTTGTGAATTTTGATAGCCGGTATCCGGTTTTTAGCAAGATCAAGGTCGTTGAGGGTGGCTCGGCATCGACTTCTCCTTCTGAAGCTAAGTTTAGCTTCTTTTCCAGTGTGGCACTTTTTACACGTCTGGAAGACATCTATCTGTTACGTGCAGAGGCCAATTCTGTGCTCGGCGACCGCCAAAGTGCGATCGACGACTTAAATGCCATCAGATCAAGCAGAGGGCTTCCAAACTATATTGAAACCACCAACGGATTGGTGATCGACGCCATTTTTAAAGAACGGAAAAGAGAGCTGATGGGAGAAGGGCACCTCTGGTACGACCTGGTGCGCTATAACAAGATCAGACAAAATAACCTGGCCTTTACAGAACTGATTCGCAACGGTGGTATTTACTGGCCGGTATCGGAGCAATTACTTCAACAAAATAAATTGTTAACTCAAAATCTTTATTGGAAATAATGGAAATCAATCGTATTAAAAAGCAATTGTTCCTGATAGGAATGACTGCTATGGCCCTTATTGCTTGTCGTAAAGACTCCGGTTTTTACGATCAGGAAGCAATGAGCCAAACTGTTCCGGTAAATATTTATGATTACCTGAAGAGTAAAAAAGGAGTATTTGATTCCATGCTGCTCGTGGTCGATCGACTGGGACTTCAAACCACACTTCGGGACAGCAGCATCACTGTTTTTGCAATTCCAAATTCTTCCTTCCGGGTGGCGGTGACCAACCTGAATAATACGCGGAAATTAGCAGAAAGAGCGCCATTGAATTTATCAAATATGGACTATGAACAGCTGGATACCATCATGACACAATACATCATGCGTGGCAAATTCAAAACTGAGGAGATAGAAGGGCAGGATGGACTTGTTTTACATGGAGTCAGGTATGGTTATTTAATGAATGCGAAACTAACGACTTCAGCCACTTCCGGTTTTAAAAATGGTGGGCCTAAGATCATCAATTACAGCGACATGAGATGGAGCCAGTTCCAAAAAAACTGGTCAACTACCAATACCAGTTCCTCGAATATTTTAGCAACAAATGGTGTGGTACATACCATTAATCAGGATCACGTGGCTGGATTTCAGGATTTTGTTAAGCGTTTTACCATGACCTACCCACCTAAAAATTACATCAGGTTATATAGCGGTAAATTAACCGTTTCAGCGGAAGCACCGGATTCCCCGTACCCGGAAACCTCTTATTTTATGCTGGATGAATCGCCAATCACGAAGTTTTTTAACGGAAATGCTTTAGCTACAAAACCTTTTTGGATGAATATTGAATTTCCGGTAGCTCAGGTATGTAATGCCTATGCCCTGACTTCTGCCAATGACAATCCTGGAAGAAATCCCAAAGCCTGGAACCTTCAGGGCTCGCAGGACATGGTCAATTGGGAAATGCTTGATGAGCGAACTAACCAGAATTTTCAGGATTTTTTCATGCAGAGGGTTTTTCGCTTTAAAAATCCCAAAGCCTATAAACATTACCGCATGAACATTACGGAAAATAACGGAAGGGGAATAGAGTTGCAGATCGCTGATTATGTCCTGGGTTTTAAATAACGAAAGATTAGAAAAAATGAATTTCAACCTTAACAATAACCGTATCGTATTCCTTCTACTTTTTATTTCGCCTCTTGCAGGCTGTAAAAAAATATTCGAAGTACCCGCTGAAAAGGAATACATCAGTAATAAAATCAGCTATAGTTCAAAACTGTTTGAACCTGTATTGGGTCGGACTGCCTTAATGGGGACGTTCAGCGCTGATAATTCTACGCAGCCATTGACTTTTTCCATTGCCAACGCGCGCTATGGCGATGGCAGGCCTATGACGGACCTGTTTAAGCCCAAAGAAGTCTGGGTTTGGACAGGCGCTTATGATGGAAAGGAAAAAAGCCTCGAAGAAATCAACAGCAAAAGAAGAAAAGAGGTTCATCCGCTCTTCGAAGTCCGCTCTTCCGGTCAGTTTATTTTATGGTCTTCCGCCACAGATGACCTTGTTGCGGCAAGGAAAGCGGATAGCACTAACCTGATACAGGACCGTCGTTTTTTTGACGTGAAAGTGTCGAATAGCGGAGGGGAGGTCATCATCAAAGACATGGAACTTAAATTTTGGCGGGAACGTCCTTACGAACCATCTACAGATTTAAATCCTTTTACCGGGAAGGTTGCCCCGCATCCGGGAGATCCCAGAAATCCCAATAAACGGGATTATATCCGCCCTTCGCGTTTATCCAATATTATTGGGAAAAACACGCGGAAAGCATTGGTGACTGATGACAACACCAAAGATGTGGTGGTGTATATCAGACCATTTTCAGGAGGGAACGGGCATTCTTTGCGGTTCAAATTCCTGAATAAAGATTCTGTAGCCATGAACCCGGCACTGTTTAATGAAACAAAATGGGACCTGCTGGTGCACGGATTTAACCGGAAAAGTACGGCTGAATATGTTCAATACGATGTGGCTTACCCTATTCCTCTGATCAATATCAGCACACCTTATGCCAATTCGGGCAAAGCCAATGTAAACTTTGTTTATTCCAGAATAGGCTTCGGGGGCGCCCGCGAAACCGGAACCCTGGGTCTGGATTTTAGCATTTACAGAGAAGGGGACTGGGAAATTGTTTTCCACTTCCGTAACGACAATCCAAAATTTGAAGATGAATAAAACCTATTACCTAACAAGCATATGAAAATAAGAATAATTTTAAGGGTTTTGGTTTGTATAGCATTCATATCCCAAGGCCTTAAAGCACAAATTAAGCAGGTCACAATAAAGGGGACGGTAATCGATGAGGGAACAAAACAACCGATTCCGGCAGTATCCCTGCTCACGGGTACGCCATCCAAAGCCATTGGTTTTTCGGATGGAAAAGGACATTTCAGTGTAGCGATTCCTGCGGGCACTACGGTCGTGTTCAGGTATGTTGGGTATCAGCCCTACAGACTGAAAGTCAGTGCAGATCAGCTGAACCTGAACGTCAGGCTTAAAGAGCTGAATCAAAATATGGATGAGGTGGTGATCCGCGGGTATGTGGCCCGTTCCAAGGAGGTGACTACCGGGGCTTCCTTCTCCATTAAAGGTGAAGAATTGAAAGACATCCCGGTGGCAAATATTGAAGCTCTTTTACAGGGAAAGGTTCCGGGACTGAATATTCAGAACAATACGGGGGCTCCCGGATTTAGGGGAACTACCCAGTTGCGGGGTTTGGCTACTTTGAACGTTTCAAATACAGGTTCTGAAACATTCCTTCAGCCAACTTCTCCGCTGTATGTGATTGATGGGATTCCTATTGATGCAGACAAAGCTTCAGAGATGGGGTACGACCTTCAGGGGCCGGGAATAAGTCCTTTATCGCTGATCCCTCAGGAAGATGTTGAAAATATTGAAGTTTTACGTGACGCCCAGGCAACAGCGTTATACGGTGCCAGAGCAGCATATGGGGTAATTATCATTACCACCAAAAGGGGACATTCCGAGATCCCGCGTGTGAGGTATACCAATAACTTTTTTGTCAGTACACCGCCTGCCTTGAGGACAACCCTCGGAGGAAATAAAGAACGGGCATTAAAATTGGCTCAGATTTACGGTAATGCCTTGAGTTTTGCAGACATCATGGAAATTTCCCGTACACCGCTGCTATCGGATAGTTTGAACAGTTATTTCAACAATTCTACAAACTGGCAGGCCGTATTCTACCGGACTACTTACAACCAGACCCATAACCTGGCCATTGACGGAGGAAATCAGAAGTTCAATTACAAAGCAAACGTTGGATACTTTGCGAATAAAGGGATTCTGAAAAATACCGGATTCAGCAGATATACGCTGAACATGAATGCAGAACTGAGGCCAAATGACCGTTTCAGGTTTACTACATTTCTTTCCGGTGGGGTAGGTAAACAGCAAAAGGGAGATGGCCTTGGTTTCCTTCAACAGGGGGTAGCCAAAAGCGCCCAGGCTTCATCTTTACTGCCGGGCCCATCTTTTTATCAATCCAGCGGAGGAGTGGTTTCGGCTTTGGAAACCATAAACGACAATGCAACCCGAAATCTCCGGACCAGTATTGATGCAGAGTACAGTTTTCTGCCAGGTTTCAAGATCATGTCGACCGTGAATTATACTTTTTCCTCAGATATTGAGGATACGTTTACTCCGGCAGCGGCCAATAACCAGTTTTCGCAGGTATATGGATTTAATGGAAGAAGCAATTCCCTGTATAACCGGAATATGCTGAATTATAGCGCCACATTTAATGAAAAACATAGTATATATGTATCGGTGGCGAATGACATCAATGAACAAAGAGGACAGAATTCGGCCATCAGACAAGTCCGGACCCCAAATGATCAGTTTCAGGGACCCCTGGGTTTTGATGTGCTAAATTCAAGAGGTGGAGGTGTTTTAAGCTATAACCGGGGCAGACTGGCCTCCTTCTGGGCCGCCGGTTCTTATGATTATATGCGTAAATACATTTTGGATCTTGCCTATCGGATTGATGGAACTTCATCCAGCGGACTAAATGATCCGTTTTCAAAAAACCCTTCTATCGGCTTGCGCTGGAATTTCAATAAGGAAAACTGGATGTCTGACATTGATTGGTTAAATAGCGGATCAATCAGGGTAAGCTGGGGAAAGAACATTACCCCGACAGGAAGTCTGGCGAGCATTTATGGTAAATACAATACTGGCGGTAGTTACAATAATCAGCCGAGTATAGGCCTGGACTTTGGTTCTATTCCCAATCCGAACCTGAAGCCCAAAACAAAGGAGATGTACAATTTAGGGGTCGACCTGAATCTGTTTAGGGGTAAAATTGACCTGAATTTCGACGCTTATTTCAGTGAAATAAAAAATGAGCTGTTTTCGCGTAACCTGTCCAATACCCTGGGCTTCGGTAGTTTCCCGAGTAATGAAACGGGAATGGTGAATTATGGGTATGAAATGTACTTTGCCATCCGGCCTTTGTCTGATAAAAGTCCCTTCAAGCTCAATCTTTCCTTTAACGGGGCCTGGAACAATAACATCCTTACCCGATTGCCGGAGGGCTTTAATGGACAAAATATTGCCTTTTCAGGTGATGCCAGCGGACAACACACCATTTTTCGTGTAGGCAGAAATACACTGTCCAATTACCTGCTCGTGAATCAGGGCGTATTCTCGGTAGACGGTGATGTTCCCGTAGATCCGGTAACCGGACTGCGTTACCGGACTGAGGGTAATTTTTATCGGGCCGGAGATCCCAGGATTAAAGATGTGAACGGTGATTATATCATGGATCGGAATGATTACCAGATTACAGGTAACTCCCAGCCTTTACTTACAGGCGGTATGTCTGCCAGTCTTTCCTACAAAGGGCTGGGGATCAACATCTATGCGTCTTATACGGCAAAAAGGACGATTTTAAATAATGCGCTGGCGAATCGTCTGGGCATCATGAATGATCCTTTTGGACGAAGTGATGCCGGGCCCAAAGCGGTGGTTTCTCTTCCTGATGTAAATATGTGGCGCAAGCCAGGCGATGTCGCCAAATATCCCTATGCCTACGATTATAACCGGTATAGTACCATTCAGCCCTTCCGTAATGATCAGACCCTCTGGGAAGAAGATGGAACCTATCTGAAAATCAACAATATGACCCTGTTTTATTCCTTCCCTAAGAAAATTGTACAGCGGTTAGGTGTCAATAACCTCAGGTTTCAGATGAGCGTCAGTAACGTGATTACATTTTCTGGTTACTCCGGACCTAATCCCGAAAGTGTAACAGCGCTTGGAAGGGACCTTTCGGGCGGTTACCCGAATTCCAGGGATTATATTTTTGGCTTTAACCTAGATCTTTAATTGATATGAACATAAAATTGATCAAAAAAAATACAGCAGTGCTCTTAGTGCTGACTTGTATCGTATTCACCATAGGCTGTAAAAAATTCCTCGATATTAAGCCCCTCACGGAGCTTACCGGTAATAATTTTTACAAGTCTAAAGAAGATGTTGAAGCCAATATGGCCAGCATATATTTTAAATTTTTCGGAAAAATTAATGAAAGCTGGGTGATTGGTGCCATAGGCGAAAGCCGTTCTGGAGAGGCTTTTGCCGTGACCGGTTCCGACAACTATGGCAGTCGTAAAGTGGTCGAAGTGCTCGGTCAGAACAACATGATCAGTGTGATCAATGATCAGCCCTGGAAGGATACGTTTCATTTTGAACGCATTACCAATTGGACAAGCTATTACCAGGCAATCCAAAGTGCCAATATCCTGATTTCCAAGTTGAATGAAGGGATTCCTAACCTTTCAGAAAAAGATAAGAAAAGATATATCGCGGAAGCAGTTTTTATGCGCTGTTTTACTTATTTCTGGATGGTCAGGTTATACGGGGATGTGGTATACTATACCAAGGCCTTTCAGTCCGAACCCTTGCCCCGCGAGAACATGGTGTCTGTGATGAAAAAATGTATCGCAGATATGAATGAACATGTGGCAGATTTGCCCTGGACGTATGATGATCCTGCGCAGCGTGGCGCCAGGGGCAGCAAGGGCGCTGCATTGGCATTGATCATGCACATGAACATGTGGAATGCCGGATTTGACAATGGCCATGCCATGGAGTATTACGAAGAAACAGCGAAATCCGGCGAGGAACTGCTCCATAAAAATGGAGGTGCCTATGCATTATTGCCATTGGAAAGATGGCCGGAAGTGATCAAAGGCAGATCGGAAGAAAGCCTGTTCGAATTTTATCAGAGCATTAATTATGGTGATACCACCTCGAGTGTGGCCTCATTCGGAGATTCCTTTCTAAGGTATCCCTATAAATTTCCTGCTTCTTTGTTTCTCACTTCAAGAATGGCATTCAGGGGAGCCTATATGGAAAAACTGTTCCCGGTAGATGTCGCGGACAAGCGGAAGGATTTATGGTATGCAGATATTTATGCAAATAACGGCCGTTTTATGATGCCGAAATTTGCCGGTAACATTTATGCTTCAGGTGGAGAGAACAAGAATCCGGACAATAGTTTCCTGATCTTCAGGTTATCAGATGCAATGCTGTTACAGGCAGAAGCTTTGGCCGAACTCGGGCGCAGCGCGGAGGCCATCCCTTATGTAAATCAGGTCCGGGCAAGGGCAGGCGCGGGCCCTTATGAGGCCGCTCAGGGAACGCTGACAGATTTTATATTTCTGGAACGCCGCAGAGAACTTCAGGGCGAAGGCCATACCTGGTTTGACCTGGTAAGAACAAAAAGGATTCTGAGCTCGCAATGGGCCAACCATCCGTTAACACTGGATCAGTTTAACAGGGGGGCCTGGACCTGGCCAATCGATAGGGCTTCCTTAAAAGACAACCCTTTCATAACACTTAATGACTATTGGGCAAGCAGTGGTGGGATCTAACACGATAAAGATGAATAAGATGAAAAATTTGATGAATAAAACCTTCCTGCTATTTGGCTTCGGACTATTTTTTTGTATTGCCGGCTGTAAACGGGATGAGTATTACATAGATGGGGGTAAGGCGGATGCCAATTTTAATGGCAGTATGCTCGAGTACCTGAAAGCCAAGCCTGTTCCCTTTGATACCATTGCCAGTATCGTTAAACTGGCGGGTATGGAGGAAGTCTTTAATAAGGAGGACATTACCTTCTTTGCACCTACAGATTATGAAGTTAAAGAAATGATCGGTTCCGTCCGGAGGGTGGGTACCCTTAATTGGCAGCTCTATCGCGGTGGTAAGGATACGGTCAGGACCTTAGCGGATATTGACGGAGCGATATGGGCCAAATACCTGCAAAGACACATTTTCAAGGGCGTAAAAAAGTTATCCGACTATCCCCAGTATGATCCCAATCTGGTCGCGGTTTATCCGGGGCAATACTATTATTCCTATAATAATTCAGTGGCAAGAATCGGGGTGATTTATGGTGAGGTAGGTGGGGTCAAGTATATCGGCTACCGGCAACTGACGATTGCTTATATCCCCGATATATCCAATCCGGACCAGAGTTCATTTTTTAATTATAAGATTGCTTCATCGGATATTAAACCTAAAAATGGTGTAGTTCATTCCTTGCAGCTCTATGGAGAGGGTTTTGGCCTGGGCTCCTATGCGATGATTAATGACATTCTCTCCCGATAAGTGTACCTGAAAATTAACGATATAACCAGAATAAAGAAATGAAGATACGACAAATAAAAAAATCAATATTGGGCGCTTTGCTTTTATTGATGACGTTGGTTTCCTGCAAAAAAGCGGCCGAACAGTTCTCCGAACCTTATCCGGTCAGCACGGGAGGTTTAGGGATTAAAATGGACCGCGTTAAGCCTGCTCAACCTGCAGTTGGTGGTCCGGGAACAGAGGTGACCGTGGTCGCTACCGGTATGCTGCCTTATAAGGACCGGCTGGTATTTATGTTTAATGGCGAAAAGGCGGAAATACTGGAAATTACCGATAGCTATATTAAAGTGAAAGTTCCTGAATTTGCCAGCACGGGGGTTCTTTCCGCAGCAGTAGGAGATGTGATTACTTTTGGACCCAGTTTTAAGGTAAATGGACTGATTAATTTAGATCCTACATTTAAAGTACCCTATGGGGCAAACGCAGGAGTGAGTCAGATACTTGATCTTTTAGATGGAAGACACCTGATTGTAGGGGCTTTTACCAATTATAACAATAAGGGCCTGATCAGACCGATCAATCGCATTGTCAGTACTTTTAGTGATTTCTCTTTCGACGCTTCTTTACGCAGTGGCAAGGGGGCAAACGGGATGATCAGTTCTATCCTGGAACACAACGATAAATACCTGATTGCAGGTTCCTATAGCGGTTACGATCAACGTATTGACAATATCAGCAACATCACGATGCTGAACAAAAACGGATCAATTGATACGATGGGAATACATCCTTTCAGAAGACCCGATCAAAAAGATACGATCAAGTATTATCCAAGATTTAATGGCGGAGCAGATAAATACATCGCTAAGGTGTATAGACAGCCGGATCATAAAATCGTGCTTTCCGGAGCATTTGATTTTTTCATCAGTCGCAGGTATGATCAGCCCAACAGGCGAAAGGAAAAGGATTCTGTGATCCTGGATAGCATCCGGATGCCTCAGATCATGAGGCTCAATGCAGATGGTTCACTGGATAAAACTTATCGGTTTAACGTAGCATTAAACGAAGGTCTTAAAGCTGCAAACGGTCCTTCTCAAGCGATTTTTCATACAGATGCTAAACACCAGGGCAAAGTGTTGCTGTTTGGAAGATTCAGCACTTTCGACGGAAAGGCGGTCAGAAATATCATCAGGCTTAATCCGGATGGAACGATTGATGAAACTTTCAATCCGGGCACAGGGCCGGACAATAGCGTTTTCTCTGTTACCTATAACAGTACTCTGGACCGTTATGTGGTCTGCGGCGGGTTTAGAACCTATAATGGTAAACCTTGTGAGTTTCTCGCATTGTTAAAACCGGATGGCTCCTTAGATGAACAATTTACCGCAAAAAAATTCAATGGGCCCGAAGTGTCTTTTGCAAAATTGCTTGATGATGGCTTAATGGTCGTAAGTGGATATTTTAATACTTATAACGGAGTCTCCAGAAATGGTTTTATGATCTTAAACAGTAAAGGAGAACTGGCTCCGGGCTATAATGCTACCGGATCGTTCAACGGATCGCTGATCGATGCCATAGAAACCAGGTCAGATGACAACAAAAGAGCATTATTGTTGATTGGTTACATCCGGACATTCAATAATGAACCGGTAAATAATATCATCCGGATAACACTGGAATAAGCCAGGACAGCTGAATTTAAAAGCCATAAAAGAAAAAACATGAAAACAAGCCACCACAATAAAAAATCCAGGAAGTTATCCTGGTTCTGCATCGGTCTTCTTGCGATACTAGGAGCCTGTAATCAGCCTTTTGACCGGATGATTCCGGAACGGGAGCATACAGATTCCCCTGATGTTGCCTTTGGTAAAACTAAAGTGCTGTATATCATTGTCGACGGTGCAAGGGGAACTTCCGTGCAGAATGCACAACCTGCAAACCTCAAAAGTTTATTGCCTGCTTCTATTTATTCCTGGAACGGAATTTCTGACATAGATGCAAGCACCAATGCGGCCAGTTACGCGACAATGTTGACCGGAGTGAAAGCAGGGAAACATGGCATAAAGTCAGATGACTTTTCTGCCAATCACCTGGCAGAGTTTCCAGTCCTGTTCAAACGGATCAAAGCAGCAGATCCTGCTTTAAAGACGGCGGTGTATACGACTTCTCCGTTGCTTAAAACTAACCTTTCTACGGATGCGACGCTTAGTCAGCAGCTGGGTGATGACGCAGCAGTTAAATCAGCTGTGATCACAGATCTTGAAAAGGATCAGTCCAGTCTTGTTGTTGCTCAGTTTTCAGGAGTAGATGTGGCCGGTAAGAGCTCCGGTTATGACCTTTCTTTTCCCGCCTACAAAGCTGCCATTCTTCAGTTCGATGGCTATGTTGGGGAAATGATTGGCGCCCTAAAAAAACGGCCTAAATATAAAGAGGAGAAATGGCTTGTGGTGATTTCTTCAAATAAGGGTGGAATGTTTACCTTACCTCCAAATGAAAATGACAATACCATTTTTAGCAATACGGAAGTCAATACCTTTACCATTTTCTATAATCCCGCTTATACCACCCGGATTCTAACCAAACCTTTTCTGGGTACTAAATTCCCGGGCAACTTTGTACGTTTTTCCGGGGACCTGAAAGCCGTAAATGCCGCCAACGACAATTCCATTTATAATTTCGGCGAATCAGATTTTACCATAGAAATAAAGGTAAAGAAGAATGCGCTTAATTTTTCCTATCCAAGTATCGTTGGAAAACGAAGGGACTGGACCCATGGTGATATTGGATGGAATATCTTTCTGGAAGGCCCTTACTGGATGTTAAATGCAAGGGGGAACAAAAATGTAACCCGACAGGTGAAGGGGGCAGATATGCCTGCAGGCACCTGGAATTCCATAGCTGTGGTTTGCGTAACAAAAAACGCAAAACGTTATATCCGGACTTTTACTAACGGGAAATTTAACATAGAATCAGAAATTACAGATTTAGGACTTTTTGACAATAATTTTCCGGTGACCATAGGGAAGTACCCAAGTAACGGCGCTATGGATGGTTATCTAAGTGATGTTAAAATCTGGAAAACTGCAATTCCAGATGCAACAATTGCCCAGTTTGCCTGCGATGGTTATATCGATAAAGGACATCCTTATTACGATTATCTGATCAGCTACTGGCCTATGACTGATGCTACGGGAACCAGCTTTAAAGATGAGGGCATCGCAAAAAATGACCTGATACTTCAGGGTGGAACGGTAACCTGGCAAAATCTGGCTGACCTGATCTGCTCGCCACCTGCCACGAATCTTACCGCACTGGTACCTGGTACCGTCGATATTCCGGCTCAGATTTACAGCTGGTTAAGGGTTCCAAGACAGGAAAGCTGGCTATTAGACGGACGGGCATGGCAGGACCAATAATGAGGATAGAATTAAACTTAAAGATAATGAAGAAACTAAATAACAGTATTTATACGTGTTTTCTCCTGGCGCTGGTTGTCCTGGCCCAATCCTGTAAACGGGATAAACTGGAGGACTTTGGCGCTAAGGAAGGAATTCCGGCAAGTGTTTCTGTAAAAGGACTTTCCGGAGAGATTAAGAAAGATGCCGAGAATGTAAGGATCCCTGTCGAAATCCAGCTTTCCAGCAGCGCATCTCAGGCTTTTGACGCACATGTGGCATTGGACGACAATGCAGTGACCACGGCCATCGCTGGCAATTTGTTGCCAAATACCTTACTCATGCCCGGCGGATTAATTGTGGTTCCCCAAGCGGTGACCGTCCCTTTCGGTACAAAAAGTGCCGTATTTGAGGTAGTCATCAGTGTTACCGCTCTGGAGAAATTTTACTTTAGTGGTAAAAAAGTGGCCTTTGCATTGAAATTGACTGACGTTGCCAAGGGGAATACCATAGATGAGAAAAAACACACAGGAATAATTTCTGTAGACCCTATGGAGGTGATTGCAGCCAGCGCAATGCATGCAGTTTCAATCGCAAATGGTGGCGGTGGCACATTGGATGTTTCCGGAACGAGCAATTATGTACCTAGTGTGGCGTCCATTGGCATCCCTCTGGGGGTATCCCTGTCTGGAGCGGCCTCCCGTTCTTTTACCGTTGATGTAGCAGTAAACAGCGACACTGTTGCAGTACTGAAGACAAATGGGGTTCTTCCTGCAGATGCGGTCATCATGCAGCGCGGAGAATTTGAACTACCTGTTCAGGTGGCAGTAGATCAAAGCAGCAATACTGCTAAACTGGAGGTGACGGTTTCTTCAGAAACGCTGTTGAAATATAGAAACAATAAAATCGCATTGGTCGTTCAGTTAACCGGAAGTAGCAGACATGTAGTCCACCCGGTGAAAAGAACCGCGATCCTGCTGATTGATCCGGCCAGTATTATTATCGCAAACAATTATAAATAATTAAGAAATCCAACTCATGAAAAAGAAGAATACCCTTTTGGCATTTTCTATTCTTTTGGCTTTTATACTGCTTTCTGGCGGGTGTAAAAAGGCATTAGAGCCAACTGTTACTGAAGCCGACGAACCTAAACCAACAGTAACAGGTCTGGCCATCACGGGGCCGGTTAGTCAAAAAGATCCTTTTACCTACGTTTTTACCGGTCAGATCGGTAACTATAAGGAAGTGATCTGGTCTTTTGGTGATGGGACCACATCTTATGAAAAGGATGTGACACATACCTATTTAGCACCTGGTATTTATAAAGTGGTGCTGAAGGCTCAGAACACATTGGGCTATTGGGCCCAGCAGGAAGGACAAGTGATCATTCGCCCCGAGGATATCGTTAATTTTACCGCAGAAGCTCAACCAGATGGAACGCTTAAATTGCAGGCTGCAATGCCTGCAGAAATTCAGACTTATGCCTGGTATGAAGGAACCCTGACTACTGGTCTGCCGATCAGTACGGCAGCATCTTTGAATATTCCCATGCTCAGTACGGTCAGCTTTAAACAGATGACGCTTAAGATTAAAACTACAAAGGGAGCTGAAGCAACTTATACAAAAATAGTGACCAATGCCGGTGTGTTAAATGACGTTACCGCTCAAGGAGCCAGCCTGACTGTTTCAAATGAGAACTCTTCAGGACCATATTCCAGCGAAGGTTCATTAAAGCTGATAGATGGATCAAATACTACAAAATTTTTTATTGGCGGTGGTTATAGCAGTGAATTTTGGGCACAACAGAAACTTAGAACTCCTGTAGCCGTTAATGCATACGTATTTGTTTCGGGAAACGATGCAAAAGAAAGAGATCCTAAGAACTGGGATCTTCTAGGCTCTAACGACGGTTTGACCTGGGTGATATTGGATTCCCGTGCTGACATCATCAGCGATGTCCGTTATGAAACCAGGGTCTATAGTTTTAGCAATTCAACTGCTTACAGTCATTACCGCGTTAACATCAAAGCAGTAAGATCAGGAGGGGCAATGCAATTAGAAGAATGGAGGTTAATGAGCACTTTGTAGTCTGTTTTAATCTTGTTGTTGAACCCTTAGATCTGAAAAATGCTAAAAGCAGGTATTTGGGCAAAAATAGCATCAGTATTGAGCAATTTAGATTAAGTTAAGTAGGCCGGGAATTATTTATTTTAGCGCTTGATAAACTGATTGGTGACTTATCCGGAATACCCCCCCCCACGTCCGGTATAATTCACCTCTCGGTTTATCTATGCATACAAATGAACCCTGGAAATAATCCGCAGAAAAGCTGAACAAACATGATTGCAGACTTTACAATTCACTTGCGGTTTCGGCTGCATGTTGTCGTACTTGCAAAGTGCCTTAAGGTACTTTGCTTTTTGTGTTTGTTGGAAGCAAACAGCGGTGCTCAAACCCATATCTCTTTTTTCAGGAAAATAAAATGAGCTGGGCGAATATCTTGTCCAGGAAAATAGCTTTGCTAATGAAAATAATGAAATATTTTAAGTACGTACTTCTTTTTCTGCAATTGGCAGCAGTTGTTACTGTGAAAGCCAATACCGCAAATGATGATAAAATATGGTACCTCAAGCCTGCGGAAAAATGGGATGCCGAAGCCTTGCCTATTGGTAACGCCCGCATGGGCGCGATGTTATTCGCCGGTATTCAAACTGAACGGATCCAGTTTAATGAACAAAGCCTCTGGTCCGGAGATAACAACTGGGACGGTGGTTACCAGACTGGTGATCGTGGATTTGGTTCTTACCGGAACTTCGGTGAGTTTAGCCTGAATTTTGACCGGATGGCGGGGGCAAAAGCTTACCGCCGGGAATTGAACATCCGGACAGGCGTTCACCGGACTACATTTGTGGTAAACGGAGTCACCTTTACCCGTGAGGCCTTTGCCAGTTACCCAGATCAGGTGATGGTTTTCAGGTATACCGCCAGTAAAAAAGGCGCGCTAACCGGCAAAATTGCGATACAGTCTGCACAGGGTGCACTGAGTATCGCAAATGTGGATGGATTAAGTTTCGATGGGCAAATGCCCAATCATTTGAAATATGGGGCAAAGTTAAAACTGTTAAGGGATGGCGGAACGGCTGATGTAGAAGGCAATACCCTGGGCTTTAAAAACTGTAATTCAATTACCTTGTTCCTGGATGTACGGACCAATTATAAGCCTGATTATCAATCTGGATGGCGGGGAGCGGATCCAATGCCAGTAATCGACAAAGAACTGGCTGCAGCGCAAAAGCTCAGCTACGCCAGGTTGTTAAACCGCCATATTCATGACATTACCAGACTAACTAATGCTGCAGGCATTCGTGTAGGGAAAACGGAGCAAACGCAGCTAAACCTGCCCACCGATGCCAGGTTAAAAAAATATGCAGATGGCGTTAAAGATCCGGATCTTGAAGCACTGCTTTTTCAATATGGCCGTTACCTTCTGGTCAGTTCTTCAAGGCCAGGTGGATTACCGGCCAATCTGCAGGGTTTATGGAACAACAGCAATACGCCTGCATGGGCCAGCGACTACCACAACAACATCAATATTCAGATGAACTACTGGGCTGCAGAGTCTACCAATTTATCGGAATGTCATGTACCCCTGATTGACTTTATCGTGGCCGGGCAGGAACCTTGCCGGATCGCCACACGTAAAGCATTCGGAGAAAAGACCCGGGGATGGACGGCAAGGACGAGTCAGAGTATTTTTGGAGGAAATGGTTGGGAGTGGAATATTCCGGCCAGTGCCTGGTATGCCCAGCATGTTTTTGAGCATTGGGATTTTACGAGAGATAGATCGTACCTGAAGGATACCGCTTATCCTGTCCTGAAAGAAATTTGTCAGTTTTGGGAAGACCGTTTAAAACTTTCCAAAGACGGGAGTCTGATGGTGCCCAATGGCTGGTCACCTGAACATGGTCCGAGAGAAGATGGAGTGATGCACGACCAGCAACTGGTCAGGGATTTATTTCAAAATTACCTTCAGGCCGCTCAGGCATTGGGTACAGACACCGCTTATCAAAGAAAGATCGCTTCGATGCAGCAGCAGCTTGCGCCAAATAAAATAGGTAAATGGGGACAGTTGCAGGAATGGCAGGAAGACCGGGATGATCCGGATGATCAGCACCGCCACACTTCCCACCTTTTTGCGGTGTTTCCGGGACGTGAAATCAGCAGGAAGAATACCCCGGAGTTGGCAAATGCCGCTATTATTTCTTTAAGAAGCAGGAGCGGAAATTATGGTAAAAATATAAATACGCCTTTTACTGTTGAATCTACGGTAGGCGATAGCCGACGCTCCTGGACCTGGCCATGGAGGTGTGCTTTATGGGCAAGATTGGGTGAGGGCGAAAAGGCCGGAATGATGATCAGAGGACTGCTTACCTATAATATACTACCCAACTTATTTGCCAATCATCCTCCTTTCCAGCTGGACGGAAATTTTGGGATCAGTGGGGCGATGGCAGAGATGCTATTGCAAAGCCATGCCGGAGAAATTCAATTGTTACCTGCCATTCCAGCAGAATGGGCCTCAGAAGGTGCTTTTTATGGGCTTAAAGCAAGGGGAGGATTTACCGTGAACTGCAAGTGGTTAAATGGAAAAGTAACTGGTTATCAGATTTATTCAGAAAAACCTGAGAAAATAAAAATCCATATCAATGGTGTGGTGAAAGAAGAGTTTTCTGTTAAATTTAAAAGATAAACCAATCCATACCTAAACCACATAAACCAAACATAATGAACCGATTCTTTTTACATTCAGCGGCAATCGTCTTTTGTGCTTTGACTTTCCAGAGCCCAATGGCGAAAGCATCCGCTCCTCACACTGAGCTTCGGGAGGGGAGCAGTAACCGCATTGGCAATTCTGCTTTAATGCTGATTTATAATCCCCAAACCCGTGATTTTAACCTTAGCTCGAAGTCTACGGGGAAGCTATTTGTGAAAAAACTGGTTCCAAACCTGAATTTCAGGGAAGTTGCCAATACGAAAGTGACGGATCCTGTCTTTGGTACTGGTCAGGCTTTAACCGCAATTGGTGCTGACGGGTCCTCGGTATCTTTTGTCCTGTATCCCTCGCAACCATTTCTTTTTATCACTCAAACGGTAAAAAATACCGGAAATAACATCCTTGACCTTCCAAAACTAAACCCGGTTTCCTTTTTGGTCGATTTGGGAAAACCCATTAACAAGTTAAAAACACTGGGAACCGGCGGACTACTGGATCCGGATAAAAATCCGGGAAGTTATGTCTTTCTGACCACCGTTGATCCCGCATCAAGAAACGGAGTGGTAACGGGCTGGCTAACCAATGAAAAAGGAAGTGGTGTATTATTTTCCCAGGTTAAAAACAACCTGGTTGAAATCAACCCACAGATTGATTATGGTCGTTTTAATATCTCTGCGGCTAAAGCAGAAAATACAGAAACCTTGCTGATCGGCTATTTTGACGATGCGCGTCTGGGTGAAGAACAATTTGCCGATGCAATCGCCAAAAAGCAACAGATTAAGCTGAAGCCAAGAACTGCTGTTTATTGCACCTGGTATTCTGAAAAAAATGGAGGTGCCGGCACCGAATCTGAAACGATTAAACTGGCCGGTTTTATTAAAAAAGAATTGAAGCCTTTTGGCTTGGGCGTACTTCAGATCGATGACCAATGGCAGGCCGGGGGGCAATATAATGGTCCGCACAGAGGCTTTGACCGGGTAGATCCGAAAGGTGGTTATCCCAACGGAATGTCGACCACTGCCACTGCCATTAAAGACGCGGGCCTAACGGCAGGAATCTGGTGGATGCCTTTTAGCCGCAATCATCAGGATCCTGAATATAAAGACCGTCAGCATTGGTTTGCACAAAGAAAAAACGGGAAACCTTATGAAACCACCTGGGGTGGGACTTCTCTTGACCTGACCAATCCGGAAGTTCAGGAACACCTTGCCCATTATGCCAGTACGATGCAAAAATGGGGCTATGACTACTTCAAAATGGACGGATTATGGACTGGAACCGTTACTGAACAGATTTACATTAATGACGGTTACAAGAATGACAGCATAGGAAACAATAAGCCCTTGTTC
The DNA here is from genome assembly GCF_900103665.1 of Pedobacter steynii. GTDB lineage: Bacteria > Bacteroidota > Bacteroidia > Sphingobacteriales > Sphingobacteriaceae > Pedobacter > Pedobacter steynii. The sequence goes on along the minus strand of NZ_FNGY01000004.1, from coordinate 314,697 downwards.
GATCCATTTAAAACGCAGATCGAATCATTTAGAGATGGTTTGAAAATCATCAGAAAATGTACGGGTGAAAATATGTTCCTTTCCGGATGCTGTGTCAGCCAGAACATGAGGTCTTTCGGTGCGTCTATTGGCCTGGTCAATGCCATGCGTATCGGACCTGATTTTAACCATGATGGACAAAGTATCCGTACAGGCGCAATTCGTGCCTCGAGGCTTTATTTCTTCAATGGAAGAGTATGGTGGAATGACCCGGATCCTTCTATGTTAAGAGAAAAAGGCAAATCAACAGCCGATGGCGCGGCAGAGGGAATTGGCAGTCTGACAAGGGCGCGCTTGCTTCCATCTTTCGTTGCAGTTTCAGGACAATTCTTTTTAAGCAGCGACTGGCTTCCTGATCTGCCATCGGACCGCTTAGAAATTATGAAGCGTTGTATGGCTTCACATAACGGAACAGCAAGGCCGGTTGATGCTTTTGATAAAATGCTGCCTTCCATCTGGCTGGCAAAAGATAAAAAATCAGGTACAGACCGTACGGTATTAGGCTTGTTTAATTGGGAAACCAGTGCTCAAAAGATCCGTACCTCTCTGAGCTATGCCGGATTAAATGATAAAACCCATTATTACGCCTTTGATTTCTGGGGAAATAAAGTGCTTCCGGACATCAATGGCTCAATTGAAGAAACACTCCCTTCAGAGTCCTGCAAGGTCATCGCCCTGCGCGCCAAATCAAATCATCCGGTGGTGGTATCTACCTCTCAACACATCACTCAGGGGATGATTGATCTCCAAAAAGAAGAATGGAAGGGGGAAACACTTTCCGGAACGAGTAGCGTCATTGCTGGTGACCGTTATGAAATGCGTATCGCCGGAATGAATGATGGCGGCAAATGGAAGCTCGATAACGCTGCTGTTGGAGATAGCAAAGGAGTAACCATTGAAGTATTGCCCCGATCCGAAAAAGGATGGCTTAGTGTAGTGATTAAGAGCAGGGAAAGTCAGACCGTAAAATGGAAGCTGAAATTTAAAAAGTAGAAATGATATATGATGCGACGAAATAATTATAAAAAAATCTTACCACTCTTTTTGTTTGTAGCCTCGATGCAGGCGGCATATGCCCAGAAACAGCCTGTAGAATATGTGAACCCTTTTATTGGTGCCAGTACCAGCATTGCCAAGGCGGGAGACGGTGCCGGATTGGGTAAAACCTTTCCAGGAGCTGCGAGTCCCTTTGGCCTGGTTCAGTTAAGTCCCAATACCATTACAGGAGGAGACAACGGCAGTGGGTATAGTTACGAGCACAATACCATTGAGGGCTTTGCGTTTACCCAAATGAGTGGGATTGGCTGGTATGGTGATCTTGGGAATTTTTTGGTGATGCCCACTACCGGGCCATTGAAAACTTTTGCCGGTAAAGAAGATGGTAAAGAGAAAGGGTACCGTTCGCATTATGATAAGTTAACAGAAAAAGCGGGGGCGGGTTATTATGCGGCAACCTTAACTGATTACAATATTAAGGCCGAAGCTACCGTAGCACCGCATAGCGGGATGCTACGGCTTACTTATCCTGCAGGAAAGCAGTCGCGCATCCAGATTGACCTTGCCCGGCGGGTTGGCGGTACCTCTACAGAGCAGTATGTCGAGGTGGTGGATGATCACACAATTCGCGGCTGGATGAAGTGTACACCGGAAGGTGGTGGTTGGGGTAACGGTGATGGAAAGCCTGATTATACGGTTTACTTTCATGCCGTGCTCAGTAAACCATTAAAGAATTATGGGGTATGGACTGCCGATATACCTGATGGACAAAGACGTAAAAGAGAGCATGTGACCAGCGATGCTTATCAGAATATCGTGAAAAATGCCAAAGTTGTATATGGGGTAAAAAAAATGCAGGGGAAGCATCTTGGCTTTTTCTCAGAGTTTGAGACCGGGAAGAATGAACAGGTTTTTTTAAAAACAGGAATTTCATTTGTAAGCATGGAGGGGGCAGAAAAGAACCTTCAGGCCGAAATCAGGGATTTTAATTTTGACGCAGTTCATAAACAGACACAGGCGCTTTGGAACCAGGCTTTGAGTAAAGTCAAAGTTACCGGAGGAACCAAAGATGAAAAGACCATCTTTTATACCGCACTTTATCATACGATGATCGACCCGCGCTGTTTTACCGATGTAGACGGGCGATATGTCGGAGGTGATCAGAAAATCCATCAAACCGATAAGTTTGTAAAGCGCACGATTTTTAGTGGATGGGATGTGTATCGGAGCCAGTTTCCCTTACAGAATATCATCAATCCCAATGTCGTAAATGACATGGTAAATTCGCTGGTAGAACTGGCAGATGAAAACGGACAGCATTATTTGGAACGTTGGGAGTTTTTAAATGCTTATAGTGGTTGTATGACGGGAAATCCAGCAGTTTCGGTCATGGTGGATGCCTATAATAAAGGGATCAGGAAGTTTGATGTCGACAAGGCCTACCTTTATGCAAAAAACACCTGCGAGAAGTTTGGTAATGGAGATAGAGGACATTCCGGTCGGATTTCGGAAACACTGGAACATGCTTATTTTGAATGGAATCTTTCTATGCTGGCAGACAGCCTGGGTAAAAAAGAGGATGCTGCATTGTACTTTAAGCGCTCTAAAAGTTATAAGAATATTTTCGATACTTCAATTAATTGGTTCAGACCAAAAAACAACGATGATTCATGGGCAAAACTTCCTAAAGAAGGAATACTTGCAATGGGCTTTGGCTGCGCTGAAAGTAACCCTTATCAGCAGGGATGGTTTGTACCACATGACATTGATGGATTAGCGACATTACTTGGTGGCAGCGAGCGTACGGCTGCTGAGTTGGTGTCGTTTTTTGAAAAAGCACCGGCATCTATGAAATGGAATGACTATTACAACCATGCCAATGAGCCTGTACACCTTGTTCCATTTATGTTTAATAAGCTGGGGAAGCCTTATCTTACTCAGAAATGGGTGAGCGAAATATGTAAAAGAGCTTATAAAAACTCGGTAGAGGGATTGGTTGGCAACGAGGATGTCGGACAAATGTCGGCCTGGTATGTATTGGCAGCAAGCGGGCTTCATCCTTCATGTCCGGGAGAAAATCGTTACGAAATTTTCAGCCCTGTATTTGATAAGGTAGAAATAAAGACGGATAGCCAGTATGCTAAGGGAAAAACTTTTACGATTCAGGCCCACCATAATTCTGCGCAGAACAAGTACATTCAATCTGCAAAATTGAATGGAAAGGTATATAACAAGTGTTATATAGACTTTGCTCAAATTATAGATGGAGATCGTTTAGAATTATTTATGGGAGCAGAACCCAATACTTCATGGGGAGTTTCTAAATAAAACAAGATATGATATATTTTATGTTAAAAAGATCGGCTGCAATTGCAGCTTGTTTAGCGTTCATGACGACAGCCGGGAGGGCGCAGGAAGAAAAGCTGACCAGTGCTGATTCAGTTGCCTTTAAGTCGATCGTTTCAGGCTTGTCATTTCCTGATAAGCTAGCCCAGGGTACACCGCAATTGAGCCTTCCAAAGGTTGCTCAGGGATATGAACTTTCGCTTTACGGTTCAAGTAGAAAACCGGTTATAGGTCTAGATGGCAAGGTGTATCAGCCTTTAACCGAGTGTGAGGTTCAATTGGTATTTAAGCTAAAGAATAAGGGAAATAACCGTTCCTACGAATTTCCACATACAGTAAAAGTAGCAGGCCGGTATCCCGCGGAACCGGGCGCAAATCAGCAGCCCTTTGTGATCCCTTCTCTAAGGGAATGGAAGGGCGGAACTGGTTTATTTAAATTGTTATCTACTAGCCGCATCGTCGTCGTCAAGCCCAGGGACTGGGCGCTTTTAGCACCGGCAGCGAGGATCCTGCTCAGTGATCTTAAAAAATTAACGGGTCATGCTGCTTTAAGCATTACTACAGCTAAAGCAAAGCCGGGAGACATCATTCTTGATCTCAACCCTCAGCTGAAAAATTTAGGAGAGGAGGGTTATACCCTGGATATTGATCAGACCATCCGCATCAGTGCAGCCTATTATAAAGGCGCTTTTTGGGCGACCAGGACGATTTTGCAATTGCTGGAACAAGATCCTGCTCATCGCACGATCGTAAAGGGGAAGGCGCATGATTATCCAAAATACGAAGTAAGGGGCTTAGTGCTCGATGTTGGCCGTAAGTTTTTTACGCTCGACTTTCTGAAACATTATGTGAAGATGATGGCCTATTATAAAATGGGTGATTTTCATATTCATTTGAATGACAATGGATTCAAGCAGTTTTTTGGCGGCGACTGGGACAAAACCTATTCTGCATTCAGGCTGGAGAGTTCCACTTTCCCTCAGCTGACTGCTAAAGACGGTCATTATACAAAGGCAGAATTCCGGGAGTTACAGAAAACGGCACAGTTGTACGGTATGCGTATTATTCCGGAAATTGATGTCCCTGCACATTCCCTGGCTTTTACCAAAGCCTTTCCTGAGATCGGAAGTAAAGCTTATGGAATGGATCACCTGGACATCAATAACCCCAAAACTTACGAGATCATAGATCAGGTTTTTAAAGAATATATCGAAGGAAAAGATCCTGTTTTTGTAGATCCTGAAGTTCATATCGGAACGGATGAATATGCGAAAAAAGAAGCGGAAAGTTTCAGGGCCTTTACAGATCATTACATCCGTTTTGTACAAGGTTTTGGCAAAAAGGTACGCCTGTGGGGTGCATTAACGCATGCACAAGGGAATACAAAGGTGAGCGTAGAAGGAGTGACGATGAATGCCTGGTACAATGGTTATGCGGAGCCTAAAGAAATGGTTCGCCTGGGTTACGACCAGATCAGTACTCCGGATGGATGGTTGTATATCGTTCCTGCAGCAGGCTATTACTATGATTTTCTGAATATCAAACACCTCTATCAAAGCTGGGAACCGAATCAGATCGGTAAAGAGGTGTTTTTGATGGGACATCCCAAAATAAGAGGAGGAATGTTTGCGGTATGGAATGACCATGTGGGTAATGGGATTACGATGAAAGATGTCCATCAACGGGTTTTTCCGGCGATGCAGGTTTTGGCGGAAAAGATGTGGACGGGAAAGACAGATCAGTCTGACTGGGCTTCGTTTGCGGGGAACAGTGCCAATATCGCAGAAGGACCTGGCCTGAATATGCGTGCACTTGTTCGTTCTTCAGGCGCGGATTCTCTGGTTTTAGTGAATGGCAAACCTGCTAAGGGATTTGAGACCTTATCGTTGCCACTTAAAGAAATAGGTTACCCATATTCGGTTTCTTTTACCCTGAAGCCAAATCCGGGCAACAATAACGGGGTGACGCTGTTTGAAACTGAAAATGCCAGGGTATTTATGGATCAGAAAGACGGGCTGAAAATTGGTTTTAGCAGGGAGAATTATACGGATCTTTTTGATTTTGTATTTACGCCCGGCAGCAGCTATAAAATTGTACTTACTGGAAATGAAAAAGGTACCTGGTTGTACGTTGATGGAAAACTGGTGCAGAAAATGGAAGGCAAAAAGATCAGCTTTGAAAATACAGATGGTAAAATCAGCAGAATGCAAACCCTGGTATTTCCATTAAGCAGGCCTCTCGACCCTAAGTCAAAGGGCCTGGTTTCGGATGTTAAAGTTTACAATAAGCGCCTGAACGAATCCATGATTACTGATTCGTCTCAGAAATAAATTAAGACACGCATAAAACACACATAAGACACACAATGGACAATTCAAGAAGGAGTTTTATTAAAAACACGGGCCTGGTAAGTCTGGGCTTTATCGGATTAAACAATTATGCGGCAAATGCCGCAATGGATATCTTTTCTTTATCTGATGCGGGAATAGGTTTCGGCCCGCTTAGTTACCGCGAAGGGGATGTACTGAGCCTTCCCAAAGGTTTCGTCGCAAAAGTTATTTCCCGCAAGGGAGATCAGATGGCGGATGGTTTGTTGGTACCTGGTATGTACGATGGAATGGGATCGTTTGCGGTTAAGGGCAAAACGATATTGATCAGAAATCATGAAAACGTTCCTGGTGCAGATGAATTAGGTCCGTTTGGCAAGAATCATGAACTGATCCATAAAATCGATAAGGATAAGATCTATGATTTTGGTAAAGGTAAGGATCTGTGTGTGGGCGGAACTACCACGTTGGTGTACGATGAGCAAAAACAGCAGGTAGAAGCGCAATACCTCAGCTTAATTGGTACGATCAGGAACTGTGCCGGTGGCATCACGCCATGGAAATCATGGATCACCTGCGAAGAAAATACTTTTAAAGCTGCGGCCGGCGACAATAGTCTGGAAAAAGACCACGGTTTTAATTTTGAAATAGCCGCAACAGACCGCGTTGGAATTGCCGATCCGCATCCCATTAAAGACATGGGCCGGTTTACGCATGAAGCGGTAGCGGTTCAACCTAAAACAGGTATCGTTTATCAGACTGAAGATGAAGGAAACAGTCTTTTTTACCGCTACCTTCCAAATGCTTACGGGAAGTTACATAAGGGCGGAAAATTACAATGTCTTGCGATCAGGGAGTGGAAAAGCGCAGATACGCGAAATTATGGGAGCTTAACGACCAACCGTTTCCCTGAAAAGAAGTCTTTTGAAGTGGAATGGATAGACCTGGAAGATGTGCAGGCCCCGGATGGCGACCTGAGGTTAAGAGGATTTGATCTTGGGGCCGCAAGGTTTTCAAGAGGTGAGGGGATATGGTATGGTAAAAATGAATTGTTTTTTGCCTGTACTGATGGAGGTACAACCCGGAGGGGGCAGATCTTTAAATATACACCCAGTAAATTTGAAGGACAAAGCCGGGAAAAAGAGGCACCGGGAACACTGGAACTTTTTCTGGAACCTAATAATGTAGAGACCTTTCAGAATTGCGATAACCTGACCATCGCGCCCTGGGGAGACGTGATCATTTGTGAAGACAAGCATGATCCTAGAATTATCGGAATTACCCCTCAGGGAAAAACCTATGTCATTGCAAAAAATGTAGGTTATCGGAATTCGGAATTTGCTGGTCCGGTATTTTCACCAGGTGGTAATACGCTTTTTGTGAATATCCAGTCGCCAGGCCTGACATTGGCGATCACCGGGCCCTGGAAAAAAGGTCCAATTCTATAATATAAGCCTATATGAAGATGAAACTATTTTTTGTTGGCTTATGTATGCTGATCGCAGGTACAGCGTTCGGACAATCCACGCACGCAAAGTCCTGGCCTGTTACTGTACAGTCGCCGGACAAACATTTGCAGTTGCAATTTAAAATGAACCCATCGGGAGAAATCTATTATGATTTCCAGGCCGATGGAAAAGCAATGCTTCAGTCTTCCAGAATAGGACCTGAGGTTAAAGGAATCCCGGTTTTTAAAAGCAAACAAATCCGGTCGGTAAAGAGCGTATGGAATCCGGTATGGGCCAAACGGAGCGTAGTACCTGATGTATATCAGGAACTTACCCTTGTGTTTGATCTGTTTACGATTAAAGCCCGCTTGTACAATGATGGCATTGCTTTCAGATATGAGCATGCAAATGCAGAAAAGGAAATGACCACATTTAATTTTGCCGGTAACTTCAGTGCATGGTATTACAACGGTGAAAATCATAACATTGGTCCTGAAAAACTACAGGATGCCGATGGAGAGCGACTACCCGTAATGACCATAAAGGCAGGTGAGAAGGCTTTTATGGCCGTCCATGAAGCGGCATTGGAAAGTGGGGAACCGTTACGCCTTAAAGCACAAAAATCATTAGTATTCGGGGTGCCCTCACATCGGGGAAAGGCCTGGCGGGTAATTTTATATGGCCGTACACCGGGAGATCTTGTTGATACTCATCTGATTGAATTGTTGAATCCTGCACCTGCAGCCGGCTCGGATTTTTCCTGGGTAAAACCTGGCGTAGCGGTTTGGGACTGGCGAATCAATGGTGCGGTAGTTGATGGATTCAAGTATGAGATGTCACTGCCTTCCTGGAAACGCATGGTTGATTTCGCTGCGGAGAACAAAATGAAAGCATTGGTACTCGACGCCGATTGGTATGGTCCGGAATTTAGTAAAGATTCAGATCCTATGAAAGGTGGAAAAGTGGATCAGGTAAGGCAGATCATTGCATATGGTAAAGAAAAGGGCCTGAAAGTATGGCTGTATCTGAATGATGTAGGAGGAAAGAAATTTCCATTGGAAGCGACTTTAAAACAATATGGTGAATGGGGGGCAGGCGGTGTGAAGTATGGTTTTATGAATGGCAGTCCGGAAGAGAAAAATCTGCATACACAACTCGTTACCCGATTGTGCGCAGAAAATCATCTGCTCGTTGATTTTCATGACGGCCCTGTGCATCCTTACGGACAAATGCGTACCTGGCCCAATGCCGTGACCAGAGAATACGATCAGGCACAATCCGATGGTCATAAGGTCTTTCAACCCAAAACATTTGCAACTGCTGTTTTTGTCAACATGGTTGCCGGTCCTCTGGATATGAACAATGGCGCTATGGATATGGTGCAGAAAGGAAGAGTGGACAATTCGCAGCCTGTTCCTGCTACCGTTACCGCGGAAGCAGCTCGGACGTTGATCGTTTTTTCGGGCGCAACTATCATTCCGGATATTCCTGAGTACTATAACAAGTATCCTGAGCACCTGAAGTTTATCAGTGCACAAAAAATGCCATGGAAGGAAAGCAAGACCTTAAGCGGAGAAATCGGTGAATACATCTTGATGGCACGCAAATCAGCAGAAGGCAACTGGCTGATAGGAGCGGCAGGTAATGAAAACGCAAGGACCATTCGCATTCCGCTCAATGTACTGGATAAAGGAACCTATGAAGCCCTGATCATAAAGGATGGAAAGGATGCAGACTTTAGAACGAATAAAGAAAGCTATACCACCGAAAAAAGAATCGTGAACAAATCCACGATATTGGAGGTAAAACTGGCAGCAGGAGGTGGGGCTTGTATTTTGTTGCAAAAGTCCAAAGTCTTATAAGATCAAAATGCCCGTAAAAAACAGTATCGACAAACCAATTGGCTTGTGGATACTGTTTGATCATAAAAAAATTATAACACTTCTTTCAATTTGTTCATTAATTGGGTTCCTCTTAAATTTCTTGCTATAATTTTGCCTTCCTGATCAATTAAAAAATTCATAGGTAGAACGGTTATTCCATATTTTTTCCCTGTTTCACTTTGTATCCCTTTCAAATCGGATACTTGCAGCCAGGGTAACTGATCTTCGTTTATTGCCTTTAACCAGGAACCCTTATCGGTATCCATTGATATGCTAATGATTTTAAAACCTTTAGCCTGATAACTGTTGTAGGCTTTAATCAAATTGGGATGTTCCATGCGACAGGGGCCGCACCAACTCGCCCAAAAATCTATTAGTGTATAGCTTCCCTTATTAGCCTCCAATGACATCAGCTGCCCTTTTAAATCAGGTATGTTAAATGAAGGGGAAATACGACCTACTGCGGTTGATTCATAAGATTGTATCATTTGCAGCAATGCTTTGCCGTATGGCGATTCTTTTACGGTGGTCGTTAGCAGATCATATATAGTTTTAACTGTAGCGGGATCGGCATTTACCAGATTTATATTAGCGATATAGGCAGAAACCAAAGAATTTGGAAACTGAATCACATAAGCCTTAACAACATCATGAATCTGCTCATTAACTAATGGATATCGGGCGTTCAAACTATCGAGCTTTTTGTGATCTGATTTTTTTGTACGACCTATTTCATCAATAATTTTTGTTGTTTTCTTATTTATTGGGTCTGCTTTTTTTTTAAAAGCATTATACTCATCCTGGGCACTGGTTCCAAAAGCAGTAAGTGGAGATCGCCAATCAAATTCACCTTCAATATAAAGATGCCCGGAAGACAAAATAAAAGGGCCTTTATAGGTAATTGAAGGCAATATTTTTCCTTTTTTATCTTTATTAGGTATCCCTAAAATAAAAGGTGCTATTCCCGAAATTTTTCCTGAGAAACTAAATTCTCCATTGATTACCAGGGCAGAGTCCGTTCTCATATCCTTTTTAAGCTTATCGGTATGGCTTAAATAAATCCATCCATTATTATAATTGCGAATTTTACCGGTAATCGAGTAATTATCTGCAGTGTCAATCTGAGCAGTTAATGCTTTTGTATAATTACTTGTTGAGAATAGTATCAAAAATATTCCAGTTAGCAGCGTTTTGATCATTTTTTTAGAATTTAGCCAAATATTACTCCTTGCTTGTCCCTAATGAGGATATCATAAACAGAAGATAAGTAAGGATACTTATCTTCTTAAATTCAATAATTAATTCATTGTGCAACCCGTGCAACTATCAAGTGGATCCAATGCATTAAAATAGGCGGAGCCACAAACATCAACACAAAGATCATGAGAACTTCTCTTTGTATACCAGCAGGTAGTAGGACCGCTATGGCAGGAGCACTGGACACATCGTCCCTCAAGCGTACTACCACCACCACCTAAAACTTTTTTCAATTGACTTCTTGTAAGTGGTTCGTCTTTCTGAAAGGCAGAAGCATTTAAACTTAATTTTTTCATAATTTTGTATAAAATTTAATAAAATAGATTTTGTATCCCTGTCACGCCGGGATACTTTAAGCGGCATGTTTTTATAACATCATGCTGGTTATGGGCTGTTCTGTTGCAACTGGCAGCCCTTTCTTGTACAAGATCTTTAATCACTTAAAACAGTCATGGTTCAGGGATATCGCAGACCTCAGTATACGACCTAAGCCTTATAACTAAAGAGTCTTTCAAAAAAGCCGGGCTGATGAATTGGGATATCTTCTGCCGCTCCGGAAATGAGCTTGTCCCAGTATTGATAATCAAGCAATTCCCGCTTCAGGGGTTTTTCTTTTGCTTTGCCGATCAGGTCCTGTAATTTTTCCCTATCTCTAAGCTCAAGCGCATTTTCTAAAATAACGATAGGAAGATGATCGTAAATTTCTGAATATATCGGATAGTCGCCACTTTTAATCGTGACCGGAATCCTCCGGCAATAGAGTACTTCATATAACCTATGCGTATCTATCCCATTGCCTATAGGGCAAAGCGTTGCCTCATGAGCTAAAACCCTGTCGATGAAGGTTGCATAATCCAGATTGGGCTCATCAAGTGTAATAAATTCCCTTCCTGCACAAATTTCCTTTATCGGGGAGCGGTGTTTGATATTGGTTTTGATGTTGAAATTTGCGTACAGAAGTTTTGAGATCTCCTGTTTCTCTGGCTTGGCCCAGACCTCATTTAACAATTCTATTTTTTGCCAGACATGTTGCCAGGCTACACCATGTCCTGGTCTTTTGTTGCTAAATGAGTTTTCTAAACCGATAGGTAGGGACCTTAATTTATCATGGTATACCAGATTGTTTTGACAATACCAGGTATGAATGTTATCAGGCATGAGCGAAACAAGGCCGGGACTGATGCAAAAATCGCTGTTACCTGAAATCAGGATCACTTCATTTTTAATCTTTTGTATGGCCTTAAACTCCGTTACCAGGAAATCAGTCTTACAAAAAACAATATTTTTATTGTTGTGTAAACTGCCGAACTTATTTAATTGCAGTAAGTCTATCATAAGGTCTCAAGATTAGTTACTATTCAATATCTTGGTTATATTTCTTAAAAAACGTTGCAGCAACGTACTCTCTTCAGTAATGATTTCGGCCTCGGCCTGCATCCCGTTTTTAAGTACGATCTTATGCTCCGGATCTTTATTTTCAAATCGTTCAAATCCAATTTTTGCAATAAAAACGCTATCCTTAAATGCGACTTCTGAGATGTAATTTACCTTAGCCCTGATGACGCCATACTGTTCAAAGGGATAACTCTTCATCTTTACCAGGGTCCGTTGTCCAACCTTCACTTTTCCCATATTATACTGCGGTATATACACCTCTCCAAAAAAATCTGTATTCGCAGGATTGATCATGAACAGCTCCTGACCAGCATTCACTGTCTGGTTTTCCTGCACAATACCTGCATAACCCACTTTACCGGCTACCGGTGCCCTTAAAATATACTGGTTGATCCAGCCTTCGGTTTCGGTTAGCATGTTATTTAGCGACTGCACAAACTTGGCCCGTTCATCCTGTATGGTATGCTCCAGATCCAGGATCTCCTTTTGTTTGGCCGCATAGCTGCTGTTGTTGTTCAACAAGGCGGTAACACTCTGCTGCAAGGGGTACTTGCCCGAGAGGTATTTATTTTCCTGCTGCTTGTATTCGCTGGTAGAAACGACTCCTTTCTGGTACAGCTTTTTGTAGGCATCAAACTCCTGCTCCACATTGGCGTATTCCTGCTCCTGTATTTTCTGCTGGCTGATGATTTGTTCCTTTAGCTTTTGAATTTCCTTCAGGTCCTTCTCCAGGTACTTTTTGCTGTTTAGGTAATAGCCTCCGTTCTGTGCAGAAACGTATTGGAGATATTGCTGGTGAAAATTCTGATAAGCCGACTGCAACTCGCCCAGGTTCAGGTTTTTCAGGCTTAAGCCTGTTGTCGTTCCTTTACGTTTTAAGCTGTCGCTAAGCCCGGTCAGCTCCTGATGCAGTTTCAGTACATCGCTGTGATTGGCCGTACTTTCCATAAAAGCGAGGGGCTGGTACTGCGTTACACTGCTGCCTTCTTTGGCCAGCAGTGCCACAATCTTTCCGGTCTGCTTCACCAGCACGGTTTTGGGCGCATTCAGGGAGTTCACTTTTAAATTGGTCTTTACCACATCAGGATATTGTATAAAGGCCGAGATGCCCACAATCGTAAGCAGGATACAAAAGATCAGCGCAATCCCTCTTCGCAAGATCCATGACGGAACAGCGGTAATAATTTCCTGAACTTCTTCACTATTTACTTCCAGTACGTTCAGTCCGGAATCTATCATTTTCTCTTCTTCCATTTCCATCTTATACCCCCAGTTCCAATTGATTTTTCACCAGTTGATAGTATTCGCCATTGCGGCTCACCAGTTCCTGGTGACTACCTTGTTCTATGATGATGCCTTTATCCAGTACAATGATGTTATCGGCGTTTTTTACTGTGCTCAGGCGGTGCGCCACTACAACCACAGTCCGGCCTTTAAAGAAGGTCTCCAGATTCTCCATAATTACTTTTTCATTATTGGCATCCAGGGCATTGGTTGCCTCATCAAAGAAGATGTATTCAGGATCTTTATACACTGCCCGGGCAATCAGCATACGCTGACGTTGCCCCTGGCTAATCCCATTACCTGCAGCGCCGATCTTGGTGTTGAGTCCTAAAGGCAATTCTTCTATAAAGTCACTGATATTGGCCACCTTGATCGCATGAAGCAGCTTCGTCATATCCGGATATTCATCACCTACAGCGATGTTGCGCGCAATGGTATCCGAAAAGATAAATCCATCCTGCATCACAATGCCACATCTGCTCCGCCAGTAACGATACCCAATTTGCTGTAAATTGGTATTGCCCACTTTAATTTCCCCTTTCTGGGGTTCATAAAAGCGGAGCAGCAATTTTAAAATCGTGGTCTTGCCGCTTCCACTCATCCCTACAATCGCAGTTGTTTTTCCTTCGGGGATGTCCAGACTGATGTTGTCCAGCACGGGTTCATTGCCTGCTCCCGGATAAGTAAAGCTCAGGTTTTGCAGACTCAGGCTTTTAATTAGGGGCAACTCGCTTAAAAAGTTTTTTTCCACTGGTTCTTCGTCCTGCATTTCATGAATCTCGTTTAGTCTTTCCAGACTGATTTTTGCATCCTGAAAAGACTGCAGAAAGCCCAATAGTTGCTCTATCGGGCTGTTTAGCTGGCCCACAATGTATTGGATGGCCATCATGGCTCCCAAGGTTAATTGTCCATCGATCACTGTCTTTGCCACCATAAACGTAATCAGAATGTTCTTGCCTTCATTAATGAAAAAAGCTCCGAACTGCTGATATTGTCCCAATGCCAGGCTTTTCATACTGAACTTAAACAAGCCCGCCTGTATCCTTTCCCATTCCCAGCGTTTCTGCTGCTCACAGTTGTTGAGTTTAATCTCCTGCATCCCGCCAATCAGCTGTACAATGTTGCTCTGGTTTTCAGATGAAATATCGAAACGTTTGAAGTCCAGCTCCCGCCTTTTCTTTAAGAAAAAGACGATCCAAAAGCTATAGATCACACTGCTGACCAGGAAAATAATGAAGATATTGACGTTATAATAGGCCAGTACAAATGAAAATATCACCAGGTTGAACAGCGAAAAAACAGTACTCAGTGAAGAGCCGGTTAAAAAGCTTTGGATCCTGCTTTGGTCGTTCATCCGCTGCATGATGTCACCTGTCATCTTGGTCTCAAAGAAGCTCATGGGCAGCTTCATCAGCTTAATCAAAAAATCAGTTAGAATAGAAATGTTTATCCTTGTGGTGATGTGTAGCAATATCCAGGAACGGATAAAATCAATACTCATTCTACCTAAGAACAGCATCACCTGGGCAATCAATACCACGTATACAAAACTAAGATTGCGGGTGTTGATGCCCGTATCCACAACAGATTGTGTTAAAAATGGCAGGATCAGCTGCAATAAACTTCCTACACCTAAGCCTACAAACAGCTGAATGATCAACTGCCGGTATTTTAAAAGATAGCCCAGCATGTAAGTTAAGCTCAGGCCTTTTTCCGGATCTCCTCCTTGTCTGTAAAAATCAGGACTGGGGGCAATCATCAGTGCAACACCTTCAGGATTTCCGTTATTCCGGGTGCTCGTCCAGCGCTTTGAAAACTCAGCTGCTGTATATTGGATCCGATCCTTTGCCGGATCTGAAATGGCGTAAACTTTTTTAGAGGTGCCTGAGATTTTGTACAACACCACAAAATGGTTCTGTTGCCAGTGCAGGATACAAGGCAAATCTATTTCCTGCAGTTTGCTCAGCGGAATTCTTAAACCTGTTGTTCTAAAGCCGATCTTTTCGGCGGCTTCACTGATTCCCAATAATGATACGCCCTGCCGGTTAATGCCAGAGACTTCTCTTAACCGCTGAAGGGTATAATTTCGTCCATAATGTTTGGCGATCATGCGTAAACAGGTAGGACCACAGTCCATTTGGTCTGGTTGTTTATAATGAGGGAATTTTTTCAAGTGTGCTGTAATTAATTAAATTAAACATCAAAGCCCCGGATGTTCCATGAGCGTCTTATTACTCATTTGAATGTCCATTGCTTTATATTTTTGATCAGCATTCGTTAGGGTATTCAATCTCAGATTTGAATCTTCAAAATGTTCAGGGATCTTCCGGCCCGGCTCATGATCACTGTTAGCGATACCAGAATAGCCGAAATCTTTTTGAACGGATATAAATGGATATAACACCATTTTATTACTGGTCATTTCAGAGAACTTCGCATCAGCCGTGTCGTTGTCACTGAAAGGTTCATCTAAAATGTTTTGGAAAAACGGCTTATAGATCACCATAAATTGTGCACGCTGGAAAGTATCGGTCCAAAGGCGGTTTTTGGTAACCGGGACTGCCTGTTCGAAACCGCCTATTCCACCTAATAACAGGTTTAGACCCTGTTGGTGTGCTTCAATAATATTCTTCAACAAATATGCTTTACGGTAATTTCCGGTAAACTCATGGTCGGCTGTACAAATAATAATGACGTCGTCATCATTTTGGATGGCTGAATGAATGACTTTGAGGATGCTATTCCATAAATCACGGGCTTTATTTGTATGCTGACAAGCCTCAATTATTCTAACCTCAAATTCATTCCGATGTTCAAATTGTTGGCTGATATGTTGCAATTGTTCCGGTCGGTCTGATCGGTTGATGATATAAGTTGGGATCGTAATATTTTCATATTCTTCTTCAATTGCGATATGGTCTTCAGGAACCTCCTGATAGTATCCTCTTATTTTAGCTAATTTGTGCAGCACTATTGAAGCATCTTTAAATAATTTGTTTACATAGCCTTTGGTATTATTTTTTGCGGTAACATCAGAGTAACCAAATTCTTTTTGGATAGAAATAAAGGGATACATCAAAAATTTGTTGTCCGTTAGTGTAGCGATTTTTCTATCCGTTATGTCGTGATCTTTAAATTCTGTTTCCAGAATTTTTCTGAAGAAATTTTTAAAAATAATTGTAAACTGTAATCCTGTAAACTGGTGCAGCCAAAATAAATTGCTACTTAGCTGCAAGGCCTCACCAAACCAGCTTACACCACCTGATAAAATATCAGCTCCATTCCTTTTTGCTTCTTCTATATCACTGATTAATTTGCTCCGGTTATACTCTTTTGTAAATTGATGATCGTCTTCACAGATCAGGATATAGTCCGTCTCATCTGGAGTCAGATGCTCAATAATATGCACAATGGTTCGCCATAAACCTACAGCACCATTTTTGTTTTCAACCGCCTTAATGATCTTTACATCAAATTCCGGCTTGTTATTAAATTGCTCAAGGCTATGTTGTTTACGTTCAATACGTTTTTCAACATTTATAATAAAAGTTTGGATCGGTTTCATAATCATGGTTGCGTAGGGGGGTACATCTATTAATTTCAGGCACTAATTTGAAGAAGCGATGATCTGTGAAAGCGCTTTTTTGAATTCAGTGTCTGAAGGCCTGGGGAAATCCGGATTGATAAACTCCCCTTTGGAGTTGATCAGAATATAGCGCGGTATACTTGGCAGTCCAAAACTTTTGAACAGGGGATTGTCTTTTGGCTTGATTAACTTATAATGATTGGTAGCTTTTAAAAGGCCATCGGCTTTCAAGGCCTTTTTCCAATCATTTACCTTATCATCTTCATCCGTACTGATACTGACCAATACCATGTTTTGACCAGCTAGATCAGCTTTTGCTTTTTCAAATAAAGGCGCCTCCTCCCTGCAGGGCACACACCAGCTTGCCCAAAAATCTATCAATAAGTATTTGTTTTTATTCTTGTCCAACAGCTGTTTAAAGCTTAATCGTTTTCCATCAGGGGCAATTAACATCACCTTATCCATGTTTTGTAATACCGGTAATATCTTTTTTCTCAAGGCAGCTAATTCCAGTGGAAAATCACCATCAAGATACTCGCTTAAGTCCTTATAGCATTGTGCCAATACGGCCGGGCTTTGCGCCTGTAAATCCGATAAAATATGACGGATGTAACCGAATGAAATATTTTTTTTCCAGCCCAGATCAAGAATCGCCTTTACCACCTTTCTGGTATCCTTTGAGTTCAGATGATCCCTGCGGATCATGTACATTACATATCCGCCAAAAAGTTGTGCAGCACCCGTTGATCTTACCAGCTGAATCTGATCCTTATCTTTTACAAGCCCCTCCATCTCTCCGCTTATTTCGTCAACTGTTTGGTTTTTTAGTGCCCAGGATACCAATCGAAAATAATAATCTGCCTTTGCAATGCTCAATAATATGGCTTGCTCATTCGGGTTTAACACACCGCTGCTGTAACTTTTTTCAATAGCAGATTGATTGTTTTGAAAAATTGATTTTGTTAAGGAAAGGCCCGTTCCCTTGTCTAAAAACATCTTATTTGATGCAGGTTGACCAGGGAATTCATAATAGAGGTTCATCGTATCCTCTATGAAAAACCTGATTCCTGCTATCAATTTCAATTTCCAATCCGTGCCGATCTCTAATCGGAGCGTATCATTCTCCGGTAAAATAAAACTCTGTTTTATCAAGCCGGAATTAACATATGCAGAATGGGTCAGCACCTGACCTGCGGCTAATTCAAGTGTCTGAGAAATTACAGTATCTTTTTTCGCAGGATTAGAAAATGCGATTAGTTTCTCATTAAATGCACTGTCACGATAAGCTAAAATCACATTGGCTATACCAGAGGGGAATTTTATCTGAATCAGTTTTTTTGGGGGCGATGCAAACAATGCATTTGAAAGCGTAAACAGGATAAAAAAACATCCGATAAAATTATTTTTCATAGTGGTACCTGATTAGTTCATCATATCATTGAAGAAGGTTTTGGCCCCCTCCAATGATATTTATTATTTACGATTATATACACTCGTAGCCGCAATGGCGTACCTGTCCGGCTGCAATCCACTTCACACAGGTATCATTTCCACCGTCAGGTGCGTTTATAAACTCGGACCAATTCGTCCAATCATCAGTCTCCGAATACTTGTATTTGAAACGGCAAAAAGTAGAGCCCGGTGCACTGCTGCCATCTCCTCCTAATACTTTTTTCAATTGTTTCTTTGTAAGTACTTCCTCCTTGTTAAAGGCATTTGGTTTCAGACTTAATTTTTTCATGTTTAAAGTTTTAGATTTGGTTTTTAAGGTTTTGTAGCCCCTCCAAGCCTGGCTACTTGTAGCTCCATGTTTTTTTAACCTATGGTAGTTATCCGGGCTTTTCGTTTGCAACCGAAGCCCCATTTTTTGTACAAAATCTTATCGGTATGTTAGGGCAATAAATACTGCAGATCTTCCAGCTTGTACGGACTTTGTAACTTATAGCCATTCACTAAAATGGTCGGTGTGAAACTAATATCGGTCAGCTCACACCAATCCTTCTGCTTTTGAATCGCTTCATTTAAGCTGGGATCCAAGTTAACCGGGTAATGAACCGCCCAGTCTTCATAGCTTTTGTTAGCAGGCTTATACCAGTCGTTCAAAGCCCTTTCTGCTACACCCTGATCCTTAGATATACTCAAGGCGAGAAAGTGTTTGGCAATCTTTGTCCGCTCATCACTATCGTGGTTGGCCGTAGTAAATACAATTTTCAATTGTACATCATCTCTATTGTTTAACCAGGTGTCCAGTGTCTTGTGGGCAGCAGCACATGGACCGCAAAGCGGATTGGAAACCATTGTAATTACATTACCGGCATCCTTATTTCCTAAACAAATTGGGAGTAAATCATCAGGAATCGTGTAACGGGGTTGATTGCTGAGCAGTTTCATAAAAAGATCAGTATTGTATTTGAATGCTTTCAACTGCTGTTTTAAGGGATGAGTTTCCCCCGAACTGAGCAGTAAGGGGCGTAAAACTGTCCATATGGCTATTGGAAATAAGAAGCACAAGGTAAAGGAGAAGAACTGAAATGCAGAAAAGTCTGGCCTGGAGAAGGGTTCATTCCAAACAAACACCAAAGCCTCAGCCCACAATAATGCCTGGATGCCACAACACAATACACACCAGTTTTTTTGCTTAAGCTGGTAGCCTATAGAGTAAAAAGTATAGGGCAGGCAGGCTACACTCATCCAGATTAATAAGGTAACACTGGCCGGATTAAGTATCAGACATAATAAAGAGCCTGCGA
Source organism: Pedobacter steynii (assembly GCF_900103665.1). GTDB lineage: Bacteria > Bacteroidota > Bacteroidia > Sphingobacteriales > Sphingobacteriaceae > Pedobacter > Pedobacter steynii. Next base: position 295,386 of record NZ_FNGY01000004.1, on the reverse strand, counting down.
AGTAGAACATGCCCACTTCGCTCCAGCTTAGCCAGCTCGTGATTTTTGCGGCATCCGACTTTAAAATCCCATTACAATCATTTTTCTTGCCCAAACTGCATAAATTTTGAATAAAAGGATTATTGGCATTTATGGAATATAAGAGCAACAATGCGCTTACAGACACCCCCGAGAGCTTTATCAGTACCAGTAGTAAATAGGGGAGGGCAACACTGGCTAAATTAATGGTGGCAAACATTGCTGCCAGAATTAGGATCATCAGGAAAGGGAATTTAAAATCTTCCAGCCAGCCCCTAATGACCGATTGCCTGTACCCACTTTCTCCGCTCTTTTCATGCTTTTCGGCCAGCAGTACTATTCCTCCCCATCTCATCATAAATTCTGCTTGTGCCATCGTCTGATTTGCACCTTTTTCATCGGCGTATTTTACCTGTTCATTGTTAATTTCATGAATCAGTAAAAACCGACCGCCTTCTCCCTTAATATGAGCAATCAATGGATAGGTAAAATCATCGGTATTCACCTCATTTGGATGGAGCTGATAGGCTTCATTCGGAACATTCCAGCTGTCCAGGCAATCGGTGAATGCCAGTAAACTTGGATATTCAGGATGGTTCTCCAGGTCATTCTTAATCGTAAAACGACTCACTGGAACCCCTAAATTTTTAAGCAGCTGACAAAGTACGGCTGTTGCATTAGCCTGTTTTGAGAATGTTAAATTCATATCATCTTATGCGTTTAATAAAGTGTTGATTTCTTGTAGTTGAAGCAATTTACCTATCGTATTCAAATCCTTTCAGGCACAATACCAGGTATTAAGAATTGGCCGTGTACTATTTTGAATAAGTGCTGTTTGACCAGGAATTTTTAAAGATTTTATTTTAAATACCGATCAATCAATAGCGCTAATTTTGGATCGCTGGGACGTGGGACGTTATCGTTGACCATTTTGCCATTTTGATCTATGAGCAGGTACCGTGGGATCAGGTCGATTTTAAACGCTTTTTTAAACCGTGATTGATCAAAGTCCAGTAAAAGAAAACTGTTGCCATTTAACCCATCCTCCTTTCCGGCTTTAATCCAGTCACTTACATTTTTATCTATTGAAATAGATTTAAAAACTACATTTCTATGTTGGTATTTCTTTTTTAAGGCGATCAGGTAAGGCGTTTCTTCTCTGCAAGGCATACACCAACTCGCCCAAATATCCAATATGATCAACTTTCCTTTACTCTCAGAAATGGTTTGTTCCAGCGTCCTGATCGTTTTCCCGTCTGCCGCTAATAAATTGTCTTTTGTTTTAGATAAAAGGGGTTGATTTTTTCTTGCCAGCTCATATTTAATCAGCTTTTTAAAATCTTCAGCAGAACATTGCTCATTGTATTTTTTTAACACTTCTTTCGAAATATTCAGATCAGCCTGATGTGCTGACAATATGGCCTTGGTGATTAAAAAATCTTTCGTCTTGCCATCGAAATTATTCAGGGCTGAAAAGAACGTGCTTTCGAATTTTTTACGGTCGTTGATGGTATAATAAAACCCGGCATTTGATGTCGCCATAGATAAGCACTCGACGCAAGCCATTTGATAGATTTGATAGGGTTCATAGCCAATGTTTTTCAGGGTCAAAAATTTTTGCCGTATCCCTTTTTCGTAAACATCCTTCCCTAACAGCGCCCGGTTATTCCTGGTAAGAATTAAGGAGTCTCTGAATGCGGTACTCTTTATGCTGTTCAACGCTATTTTAGTAAATTCATGACTAACTGGTCGCTTTTTTGCATAATCGGTCAGGAATTTCAACCTCACATTTTTCATGTGGTTAATTGTTTTCTCCAGTTGATGAAAACTGCGCAGGTCCTGCGTCTTTTTATGATAAGGACGAACGTCGAACACATAATATATATTCCCTGTTTCTTTAACCAGTTTTCTGAAAAAATTAAGCTCATTTGTTCTTTGATCATTGCCATTAACGTACAATGATAAAGAGTCTGTTCCCGCGTACCTGATGTTTATTTTCTCTCCCGGGTAGATGAGAAAAGGAATTTGTCTGGCACTTGTTTCAAACAGTAAAGTTGGTACATGAATCTGTATTTTCTTTTGAGTGTTAGAAATGGTTACCGGATGCCCGTTGGACAAAGAATCATGATAATAAAAGCTTAACCTCTTATTTTCCTCATTATGATCGATGGTGATCACTGTAGCAGTATCTTTGTCCTTATTGCCATTGTTAAAAGACAGGATCAGGAAGGCAAACCCTACAAGGGATAGATTTAAGATAGATTTCATTTCATGAGGTTAGCAACAAATGGCTATGATATAAATTTATCAAAAGCCATTTGTAAGGTGAATTAACGTGGACAACTCTGGCAACACCAGTAGTAATGGTGGTCAGGATTAGGATCTTGCTGAGCGGCTATGGACGCTGCATTTTCTGCTTGTTGTGCATCCGGGTAACCACATTGATAATTGGACCAGTCTGCATTATGAGCGCAGCAGCCGTCTTTACTACCAGTACTACCCATTCCACCTAATACTTTTTTCAATTCACTTCTGGTCAACGCTTCTCCTGCCTGAAAGGCTGAAGCATTCAATTTTAATTTTTTCATACTTTTGTATAAAATTTAATAGAATAGATTTTGTATCCCTGTCACGCCGGGATAGTTCAAGCGGCATGTTTTTACAACATCATGCTTGTTATTGGGGCTGTTCTGTTGCAACTGGCAGCCCCTTTTTGTACAAAAGCAAGTTACCTATTCTCGTTAAATCATTTAATACACAGGGCTTTGTATTATGAATCTCCCGGGTATTTTCTTGAATAAGTACGATATGACTAAGAATTGATCGTTTAAAATTCATCATCATCCTGGTCCACAACTCTCCCCACAAACTCATCGTTAATGCGGGAAGTCGGAAAATCAGTACCATCACCAAAAAGATTATAACTATCATGGATGATGGCATGATCTTTTACCTGCGGATAGATGTTTTTAGCCAAAAAGCGTTGGTCAGTTCCCTTAAAGCACTTGTAAGGATATTGATCTGTTAAGTCCCTTATTCCTCCGGTATCTCTGCAACCCCACATTCCCCCCATAATCAATGCCGTATGGTGTGGGTGATCCCGCATAATATGAAAAAGATGGTCTGTATCAAGCCATTGGTTAACCGCATCTACCTCCCTTTTCGACAATCTGGAATCCGCATCCCTGCAAATCATGATGTCTGCATCTTCTGCGGCATAGAACCGCCAAAACAAGCCCGCAAAATCTTCCGAAGGCTCCATCAGTACCATTTCACAATCTGCCTGATCAATCGTTTTAATGAGCGCCGGCGAAGAGGCCGCATCCACGTAAAACCGGCAAACCCAGTCCGGGTACAAAACCTTAGCCAGTTCAATATTCTTTAGCGCTCCAATCCAATACATCGGATTTTCACCCCATAGTGAAAAAGAAATAATTTTCTTCATGCTATCTGATTATTTGATTATTGTTCGTCAAAATGTTTAGTTCCTGATTCCACAACATTTCAATCTTATGTTTTCGTATTTCATTATGCCGGCGCATTTTCTCAGAAATTCCTGCCAAATCTGCCGATTTGATTTTTTCTTCCAAATCCACAAAAGAGTCAAAATAGGTGATATAAGGCATCCATTCCCGATCATACCAGTCTGCATGATCTAACCAGCGTTCAACAACTTCCGGATTCTTATAATTGTTAGGATCATTTTCTCCTGCCGGTAGTACTAAGGCATCAGTTACGCCTGAAATCTGCAACCAGGAAAGATCCGAGAGCACACCTAAGCCCAGGGAGTTTTCATACAGCTCCATGCAAAATTTCTTTGAAGGGAAGAACAGTGGTATACCCGCGGTGTAATATTCAAAAACAGACATGATGGAAGCATTATAGGGGATCACAATAATACCTGCGTATTTTGCCAGATCGGCCCATTCAAAGCGACCTAAAGACTTTTTATGCACCAGGCTCGTGTTTTTTAAACGGATTGGCAACATTCTGCTGTCTACTAAAAATGAAGGCCGCTCCGGATTCCACTGCACAGTCATATGACCACAATAGCTTGGAATATGCGTCCAGGAAAGCCCGGTAAACAACTGGCAATAGTGTTGATCGTATTTGTTATTGGCTACCCTTGCCATGAGTTGACGCCTGCTTAAGTCATGTATACTTTCGTTCAGCCATTCCCAATGCCGCTTGCTTCCTGAAAAAGGAGCCTCGTACCTGGTAGACGCGACGGTGATGATTGGCTTGTTAAACTCCCTGTAAAGTAAGGCAAAAGAGGGGGTATGTGTGACGATAAATGCATCGTAAACACTTAATTCATCCTTGTATCTCCCGTAAAATCTGCTGCACATGTTTTCATTCAGATGCTGCCAGGTAAACTGATTCAGGACCTCTACCTCTTTTTGTTCCCAACCATGAATCCAGCTATGTGAGGAGATAGACCAGTTATCGACCTGATGGCCAAATCCTTCAAACAGATCTATAAGATCCTTTATTACTGTTGCATGTAAATCCAGGTTGAATAATTTCATATTTGGAAGTCCTCCTGTTTTAAAAGATTAACGCTGAAAATGAATTGCCCGCAATTCCCATAAAGACCTCAGGAATTCCAGGGGCTCGTTTATATCCTCCTCTTTCCCGGACATCAGCAGCAAATCGCTAACCCTGTTTTCGCCATTACACTGCAGAATGAGCTTTGCTTCAAAATCAGTGATCTCTGCAAGCATCTTATTTGTATTTACATTCCTCAAACAAAATATTTCACCTGAAATTAGTTCCAGTTTATCAATAACAATTGCGGAAGATAATCTGGGTTTTACCTGCCGCATCAAAACATCATCATGAATATGTATGCTCAGCAGGTATTTTTCACTGATCGTTCTTTTTATGGAATCAAAAATATATTCCCGGGAAAAAGCTTTCATACGGCCGATGCTATGGTCAGAAAAATCCAGCAGATCATCGAGCTCTTTTGTATTCATCACCTCAAGAACATACATCATTTCCTGTACGAGCAGCAGAGGGGAAATACGCTCCCCAGGATGGCCTCCTGGTCTGCCGGAGAAACGATTTGGAAGGAAGGAAATTAAATTGTCTGCTGTTACCAGTCCTCCAAAACCCTGTTTACCCGCTACGATGACCGGTATATTGGATAATAATCCATTAGCTGCAGCGCTTTCTGAACCGATTAAGAGCTCACATTCAGGAAAAAATGAAGAATAGTCTTCAGTATTTTTCAGCAATGTAATATGGTCATTGGCGACCTGTTCAAGCAGGGGAATCAAAGCATCCGGAACAACACAACAAAATTCAAGGTGTAAAAGAAGGTTGAACGATTTAATTACAGACAAACAAATCGTTGCATTTTTCTCATCTGCTACATCGTCTAAAACATAAAATATTTTACTTGGATACCTTTTATTAACTTTTAAAGGGTAATGATGCATTCTTTCAAAAAATGGATACTCAAAGTTTGAAACCAATTCCCCGGGCACTCCCCAATCTAAAAGGTTGACTTCTTTCCCTACCACAATATAATGCACAGGTTGATTAAAATCGATATGGTGCTGCAAAAAATCCTGATGATAAATAAGGCAAATGCAATCACTTCCCAGCTCTTGTCCGGGGTAGATCAACAAATGTCCTTTCTGCCTCAGCACCAGATAGTCCAGTTGTTCAAGGTCCGAAATCATCCCGGAAACTAAATCCAATTCTTGAGTTAAAAGTCCCATTTATCGCTGTTGGTGTTTGATATATACTTGTTCTTGTGCTGCTATTTTAATCAACTGGTAACCTTTCCTCTTCATCCATGTAGGTATAAAATCTGAGGCTTCGTTGCTGCTGCTCAACACAATAATACTGATGTCAATTTTTTGCATATCAATTGAATTGAGTACCGCTATTTCGGAGCCCATGACATTAATAATGCACAGGTCGACTTCTGTTCTTTCTTCCGCAACGAGTATTTCGGTTAATGACCTGCCTGTCATTGAGCTGATGCTATCCCGATAAAGAAAAGGATGTTCGGGAGTTGCCCTGCTGCTATCGTAATGTGCTAAAAGCCCGCTAAACCTTCCTGATTCCAGCCAGAGTGAGTCAGCGCTTTCATTGATGCAGGCTTCTATAATTTTCGACCTTCTGTTTTTTGCCAGTTCTGTAACCGCAGATTCATTGGCATCTATACATATGCCTTCCCATTTTCTATATTTTTCAAAAAAAAGGGTATGGTTATTTGTTAGCCCATCGAAAGCTCCGATGTCCACAAAAAAGCCTGATTCCTGCTTTTCGAAAATTTCCTCATCAAGGTATTTAGCTAATCCGGTTTCTGAAAAATAGCGCATCAAAATTCTATTTATTTAGGAATATATTCCTGGCCCTTGAACATTCGGCATAAGCCTCGTCATAATTTACCTGACTAATACCACCAGGCCGGTGATGCGCCAATAATGCATCAACGCTCCTAAAAATGGCCCCATTTACATAAGCCCTTAACAGCCATTCGTAATCCATGGCAATCCGATAGTCTTCGTTAAATAGTCCGTATTTCAAATAGGCATCTCTTTTGACAAAGGTGGAAGGATGTGCCATGTTCATACTATCTAATAATAGTAAATGGCCATTCTCTGATCCTTTGATGTTGGGCGTTCCAACAAGTGTGATGAAATTGCACTTTCCATAATAGACATCGTAATAGGGGTACTTCCCATAAATATCAATGACGTCGGCAACGGCAGTTTCTTCGTACCAGTCATCTGCGTTAATGATGCCAATGATTTCTCCGGAGGCCGCTAAAACACCTTTGTTAAAAGCATTGCCAATACCTGTATCTGGTTCCGAAACAAAGACATCTATGTGCTTCGCATATTTTTTTATGATCTCTATCGTTTCGTCCGTACTGCCACCATCGATAATGATATATTCTATATCGCCGGCGGTTTGGCCAATTACGCTGTTAATGGTCTGTTCAATGGTCTTAGCGCCATTAAGTACGATGGTAATGATACTAATCTTAGGTTTTGAGATCACGTTTATATGAAACATCTTTATCTGAAATTGGCTTTTATAGCTGAAGCAAATTACACATTGTGGTCAGATTCTTTTAAGCACAAGACCTGGTATTATGAATAACGGGCATCCTGTTTTGAATAAGGGCTGTTTTGTTAAGAATTTAAAGAAAACCGGTACAAATGATCCGGGAAGAGCTTCATCCGGAAGGTGGTATTGGATGAATTTTGTGCGCTGAACAAAATAATATTTGTAATGATTAAATTAGTGGTTGAAATTCTATTTTTATATATCGAAACTTGAGGACTAGAAATTAATAAACCTATTATGGATAAAAGAGTAAAATTTGACTTTGAAATATATTTCACGAATGGAGGAAGCATTAAAGGCGAAGATTTTCGTCTGGATATAGCGGGAGATACGATAACGGACAAAGAGCTGGCCGATTATATTGTAGCTGACTTAAGATTGCTGATGGTTGGCCAAACCAAAATCCTAAACAAAGAAATCCTAACAGAACCACATAAAAGAACGCCAATTGATGCGGAAATTGAGCAGGATCTGTTAATTGATTTGAGTCATACCATTGAAGAGGGGCTTGTCACTTACAAAGGTTTGCCTGCTCCGGTGATCTGTGATTATTTAAGCAGGGAAAACTCAAAACAATTTTATGAGGAAGGGACAGAATTTCAGATTGGAAAAATTGAAATGGTAAGCAATACAGGGACTTATATTGACTGTCCGTTTCATCGATTTGAGCATGGCAAAGACCTTTCGGAAATTGGCCTGGAATGTTTCACCGACCTGGATGCAGTTGTGATCAGCATTCCTTTTTCAGAAAAACTGGAAATCACAGAGGAGCAACTAAAAAACTATGAAATCAGAAACAGGGCAGTGTTGATACACACCGGTTGGGACAAGAACTGGAATACGGAAAGATATTATGAAAACCATCCATATTTAACAGAAGGAGCTGCGAAATACCTGAGAGATTGCAGCGTTAAGTTGGTAGGTATTGATTCACACAATATTGACAATACCCAGGGTAGGAGCCGACCTGTGCACACGATACTTTTAGGGGCAGAAATCCTAATCGTAGAACATCTTTGCAACTTATATCTGTTACCGAAATCTGATTTTACATTTAGCGCAATACCGCCTAAATTTAAAGGGGTCGGGACATTTCCGGTAAGGGCAATGGCTAAACTCAGGAAAATATAGGGATCAGTTGCTTTTCAGGATTTCGACAGTATGGCTAAGTATTTAACTGCAATGGCTCGGAATTTTGGTGTTCTGCAGATCGATGCCTGGTCAAAAAAGCATCGATAATAATCAATATTGGAATAATTTTTTGGCGATTCAATTGCTAATTTAGATGTCTGCTTATTTAAATTGATTATTTTTTTTCAAGTAGTAAAAACCAAATGTAGATTAACAAAAACCAGCTTAACCGAACCTTCCAATCCCATTGTCGAATCATTTCCTATACCATCCAATTAACATCTCATGAAAAAAATAATGATACCATCACACGAATCACTCAGGTTTGTTTCTCAGGCTGATATCGTCTACTGTAAATCAGACAATTGTTATACGAGTATCTTTTTAAATAATGGAGAAGAATTGTTGGTTTGTAAATCGTTGAAGAAAATCGCTCAGGAATTAGATGCTTTATTATTTGTTAGGGTAAATCAGTCCTATTTGATAAATAAAGATTGTATTAAATTAATAGACAAGAAAAGCAAATTTATAGAATTAATAAATAGTCAGCGTATTCCATTTACGATAACTATTTCAGAATTGCTTTCCCTTATTTCTGTAAATTTGGTCTGATGGGGATAGCCTCTTTATCTCTTTCATAAGTGTTTGCTGCTCTACTTTTGACCTGGTCATTTTGATGGCCAGCCGATAATGATGTATAGCTTTTTCAACGTCTTTATCAGCGTACAGGTAGCCCAATAATTGATGGTAGTAATTGCTATCGTTCATGTCTAATTTTTCCGCTTCAGAAATGGCCTTTTCATAGCCATGAACTTTAGCTAATGCAAATGTCCTGTTCAATGCAATGATGGGGGAATATGCGGTAATCATCAGCTGATCGTATAGTTGCAGGATGTGTTGCCATTTGGTTTCATCAGCAGGTGTGCTGTGCCAGTAGGCGATACCTGCCTCCAAATGATATTTCGAGATTTCAGGACCATCGAAAGCATTGATCAGATAATAGTTGCCCCGATCTATGAGTGATTGATCCCATAATCTGCTGTCCTGTTGTCCGTAAGCGATGGCTTCGCCCGTATGACTGATCCTCGCGTCCAGGCGTGAGCTTTGGTAGCACATTAAAGCAAGCAATGCGTTTGATTTTGGGGTATTGGTCAGGGGATTTTCCAGGAGTACAAGGGCAAGCCTCACCGCTTCTGAACAGAGGTCTTTTCGTATCAGTTGATCGTTTGTTTTTGAGAAATAACCTTCATTAAAGACCAGATATAAAGTCTTTAAGACCGTTTCGATTCTTGATTTAATATCCGCTTCCGTTAAATTGATGAGCTGGAAACTGTCGTTACGGAGGTTTGCTCTGGCCCTGAGCAGTCTTTTTTTTATCGTTTCCGGTTTTGCCAAAAAAGCATTGGCAATTTCTTCCACACTAAAGCCGCAGAGGATTTGAAGTGCCAGACAGATTTGTGCTTCGGCTGAATTTGCAGGATTACAAACCGCAAAAATCATGGCCAGCTGGCTGTCGGCAATCTGCTGGCTATCAAATTCAAAATGTTGCTCCTCCTGAAGCTTTCCTTTTATCAGTTCATTTCTAACCTGGTTTTCAAAAATTGCGGCACGTTTAAAATGATCTTTGGTTTTATTCTTTGCAACAGTGTAGAGCCAGGCGGCAGGGTTTTTTGGGATCCCATTAATTGCCCAGTTTTCGGATGCTTTTAAAAAGGTGTCACTGGCAATATCCTCCGCAATTTCGATATACTTCATCCCAAAATGACGACACAGGACGGCCGTCATTTTGGTATACTCCTGTCGGAATAAATGGGGTAAAAGTTGCTCGACTGAATTTGCCTGTTCCTGCATGAACTATGTTTTTAACAGCTCCCGTACTTCAATGTTTCCACCGATTTTAAAAATAGGATTACTTTTTGCCAATTCAACAGCCTCCTCAATGGTCTCTGTTTTTACAATGATATAGCCGCTGATAAATTCTTTGATCTCGGTGTATGGCCCGTCAGTAGTGACATTGTTGGCATGTACAGTCACCGCACTTCCCGGAATTGGCAGCAGTGTGTTTCCTTTATCAACCAGTTTATTTTGTGCTACAATGCCGGCAAGCCAGCTCATCCTTTCCTGCATTTGCTCAGGTGAAGGTTTAAAATTGATGTCGTTTATTCTGAAGATTAATGCGAATTCTTTCATAATGGTATTAAATTTATAGATATTTTAAATATTTCTGCAAATTTCATCGTAGTCGACCTTAAAGTCTGGTTTTTTTGTTCCTTCAATAATCAGGGGTTGAATGTCATCGATTCCTATGTATTTTAAGATCGCAGTAAGGTGATTCACGATGTAGTCATTAACGGGGTTGAATTCCTGGTTATAGCTTCCGCCTGCAGTGATGGCAAGGTATACCGTTTTATCCGTCAGTAATCCGATTCGCGTTCCGTCTGCCTGATATTTAATCGTTTGTCCTAACCTGACGATCTGATCTATATAGGCCTTTAATGTAGCATGTATTCCAAAATTATACATTGGTGCGCCTAATATGATCACATCAGCATTCCTGATTTCCGATAATAGCGTATCTGAATAGCCTAATTTTTGCCTTTCCTCTTCAGTGATGTTGTTCCCATCTTTGAAAGATGCGTAAATCTGTGGACCATCCAGGTAAGGGGGACGGTCATCGATCAGGTTCCGTTCGGTAATGTGACTTCCCGGGTATTTCAGGACCAGCTTTTTAATAATCGCGTTTCCCAGCTGAATGCTGTGAGAATAATTCCCCATTGGGCTGGAAATAATGTGTAATAGATTTTTCATTAGCATATAATTGTTTTTTTTAGCCCTATAACGATTGGGATTTAGGAACGGGGACATTTTTCTGATGTCGATTTTTTACAATTCTGAATCAACTTAAATAGAGAATTTTGCCTGTAAAATTTCTATTTTTACCCTCTTGTAGGTCTTTAAAGAAGCATAAATGCAATATCTTATTGGTGCAATCATCGCCGTTTACATTGCCATACTGATTTTAGGTAAAAAGAAAAAGGGCACCGCTGATTATATATTGGCAGCCTGGTCATTTTTTGCGGGGCTGCACCTGAGTTATATCTACTACTATGCAAGCGGCAAATATCTGGACATGCCGGCGCTAATAGGCTGGAACGCGCCTATTCCGCTTGCCCATGGACCCTTTTTTTATGCTTATGTCCTGCAACTCACACAACAACAGAAAACGAGATATCGCTGGTTGCTGGTTTTTGCCCCCTTCTTTTTAGCCTACCTGTACCTGTTGCCTAAACTGCAACCCCTGTCGGACGCCGCTAAAATTTCATTGTTAAATGGAAATCAGCCACCTGAACTGAAATGCGAATATCTCTTTCCTGTGCTTACTTTTCTGATTATTTGTTCGGGAGTCGTTTATGTCGCAGCGGTGCTGGTCCTGCTTAGAAAGCATAAAAGAAACATCAACGAACAGCTTTCCAATACGGAGAGAATAAGGCTGATCTGGATACGTCACCTGATTACCGGAATCGTTATTATTCTCAGTTTCTTCATTTTGGGCCAGGCGGAACTGACTTTTCTTTCGGTAGTTGGCTTCATCGTTTTCCTTGGCTATTTTGGAATAAGACAAGTTGGGATCATCAGTGATGAAACTGTGGAAGAAGAAATCGTAAAGACGAGGTACGAAAAATCAACCCTAACGGATGAGATGGCTCAAAAAATACATGCTGAATTGATCGCAGTGATGCAAACTGAGCAATTGTATAAAGCTCCGGATCTTAGCCTGAACATGCTGGCGAAGCGATTAGGGGTTCATCCCGGTTTATTGTCCCAGGTTTTAAATGCCGAAGAGCAAAAAAGCTTTTACGACTATATCAATGAACATCGGGTCAATGAATTTAAAGTGCTGGTGGGTTTACCGGAAAATCGAAACTTTACGATTTTAGCCATTGCATTTGATTGCGGGTTCAATTCAAAATCATCCTTCAATAGAAATTTTAAGAAGATCACACAGCTCTCCCCATCTGCTTATGTAAAGCAGCTGCAGTTGCACATGGCCGAAGAATGATAGAATTATAGGTGCCAACTCATCTGGTGGGACGATTGCAGCAGTTGAAGTCCGGATACTTGCAGTATGAATTACATACGTTATGCAGCTCTGGCTATGCTGAAAGGTCTTCCTTTCCTTATGCTGCCGATTGAAAACAGATTTTTATCAGCAACATTTAAAAACAAATTACATATGAAAACAGTGAATTTAATTAATCGGATGGCCTCGCTTACCATGGTACTGGCACTTACGACAGCGGTATTTACAGGATGTTCTAAAAATAAGGAGGAGGGCCCGGTTGGTTCGACTGACAAAGGGATGGTCAAGATGACCGTTACTACGTCCGGCGAGTTTGACAAGAACAAGGGGGCGGATATCAATGTGACCGTGTCGTCGCACGACAGCCGTGCTAATTATCAAAAGTGGAAAGTCAATGGAGTTGAAACGGGCGCAGAGATGAACCATACTTACCTGAGTGATGCTTTTAACGGAGGTAAAACTTTGATATTAGAATCGCCGGAGACTTACCTGGGCGCCAGTGTTAATGTAAGTGCTGCTACATCTGACATCGGTTATACTTTAAAATATAAGCTCGAAGAAAAAGGAAAGGTAGTAGAAGAAGCAACGGTTTTAGTTTCTAAAGACAAACCAGTAAGGAAAAACTGGGTATTCAGCAATTATGGTAAATAGAATCCATTACTTCTCCGGACTTATCTTATCCGTATTTATTGCTTTTCATTTAGCAAATCAGCTTTTCTCCCTTTTTGGAGCTGAGGCACATATTGAACTGATGACTTTACTCAGAACGGTTTACCGACACATCGTCGTGGAGACCGTTCTCCTTTTTGCTGTCGCATTTCAAGTGGCAACAGGAATCAGGTTGTCATTTAAGAAGGGTAAAAAATCGATAGTCGAGCGGGTACAGCTTTATTCAGGGCTGTATCTTTCTCTTTTTCTCATCGTACACGTGACTGCGGTGATGTACGGCCGACAGTTGCAGCTGGATACCAACTTTTATTTCGCTGCCGCGGGAATGAATATATATCCTGCAACCTTTATCTTCATTCCCTACTATTTTTTTGCCGTAGTTGCCGTAACGCTTCATTTGGCTTCGCTGCACTACCTAAAAACAAAATCTGCAAAGGTTTCCTATAGCATTGCAATCATTGGAATAACGGTTTCCATACTGATGATTACCGGTTATACCGATGCTTTTAACTGGAGGACAATACCGGTTGAGTATGAAAATTTCATTAAAGGGGTGTTGCCGACCAAACCGCGAGTTCATTTCCTGCCGGGTCCATAAAATGAAACCTTCTTCCCCCCGGAAAGCTGAAAATTTCCTTAGAGATTTGTCCTCCTGCTTCCATAATTCTATGCTGTATTTGTACCAGGTCTTCATGGTAAAGAATAACCAGCGCGCCGTTTTGTACAGTGGCATCGCTTTGGAAAAAACCTCCTTCAAGTCCGCTTTCTGAAAAAGCAACATATCCGGGGCCATAGTCGGTAAATTTCCAGTTAAATGAAGCCTGATAGAACTGTTTTATTGCCGCCAGATCGCTGGCTTGAAATTCAACGTAATTGATGTGGTTATTTTTCATGCGCTCAATTTAAGTATAATCTGTCAATTGATAAATCCACTCAATTTTTTGATGCCAGTCAGGTTCCAGACATAGTCTTTAGTAGTAACACATAAAAAAAGGAAGTGGACTGAATCCACTTCCTTTTAAAATTTACTACCCCCGTTACCAGTTCGGATTTTGGACCAGTGTTCCATTGCTGAGCGCAACCTGGGCCGTAGGTATTGGCCACAGGTAATCCCTGCTCAAATTGAATTTACGGTTTGCACTGGCTTGTGCCACCACAAAGCCATTTGGATCCCTTGGAGGAACCGTACCACTGGGATTTTCTGAAGCGATGTACTTTCTGCTCAAAATAGCCTGTGGTAATACAGTTTCCGCAGTTTTCCACCTCAGCAGGTCCCAGTAACGGAAGCCTTCAAAAGCAAGTTCAATCCGGCGTTCGTTTCGTATGGCAGCCAGTAAAGCCGGACCGGCCGTAGTATTAGGCAGTTCTGCAAGGATCGTTGGGTCTCCGTTCACGTTTCCTGTCGCCCTGCGCCTGATTTTATTAATCGTATTGTCGATATCTGCCGGTGCAATTACATTTAATTCATAAGCTGCCTCTGCATAATTCAATAGTACTTCCGAATACCTGATCACATTGTAGTTGACATAACTTTGCTGGCGGAACCAATCTCCGAAAGTAAAATATTTCCTCATCCTGTAGGATATGGCCGGTAAATAGGTGACGATTCCGGTAATTGAAGGGTAAGGTAATGACTTGTTGAATATCGTCTGTCTCATCCGCGGATCTCTGTTTTGGTACTCTTCCAGGGAACTTGCCGGGCTGGCAATCGGAACATAAGGCGTACCATCTTTCATTGGATAAGCGTCGACAAGTGCTTTGGTAGGCGCAATGGTACCTTGCTCTGCCAGACGCAGATAACCATGCGATATAATGTTATTTGATGCATTTTGACCATAGTTTTTAACCAGGATGTTTTCCTTATTCGTGGCATAGGTATAATTTACCTGTGGACCAAAAGTATTTGTTATCGGATTGCCGGCGGCTCCACCATTGTATTGAAACTCATAGTAATAGCTGTCGGCCGCATCTGCTCCAGGTGCGTAATACAAACTATGTTTGCTTTCTGTGATCACCAGTTTACTGGCATCATAAGCGATTTGTAAATTGCTCGTCGCGGTTGGCAGGCTGCGGTATTTATCCCAGGTACCGGCAAACAGCGCTACCCTCGATTTGTAAGCCAGTGCCGCGGAACGGGTAATGCGTCCATAGTCAGCAGCCGGCTGCACATCGGCAGCCGGACAATTTGCTGCTACAAAATCCAGATCGGCATAAATATGATTGATCACCGTCTGTCTCGCTGTTCTGGGGGTATATAAAGCCTGGTCATCCGCATTTGCAATGGTCCGGTCCAGATAAGGGACATCACCATAGCGCTTTACCAATTCAAAATAGGCGTGGGCCCTGAAAAACCTGGCCTCTGCGATAAATCTATTGATCGTGGCTGCATCACCGGTCACACCCGGCGCTTTCTCGATCAGGTTATTTGCAGCCCTGATCAGGCGGTAAGCATTGGTCCATTCGCCCGCGCTTGCCGGTGCAATGCGTGCCCCGTCTCCGATCCCCTGACTGCCGGTGCCATAAGCATCATCCGAATAATTGTCCTGGTAGGGAGTAGGGTTTCCACTGAGATCCCCGGTAAAACCGGGCAAAAAAGTATATAAGTAATTGGCAGCCTGGCCAAGATCGGAGGTTGTTTTCCAAAAGCCATCGTCTGAAAGCGTAGTTTGCGGGGTTTGGTCCAGATTTTTCCGGCAACCAGCTATCAACAAAAGCAGCGCAGGTAATAGCCAGATCATTTTAATGGAATATGTTCGGGTCATGTTGTTAAAAATTAGGTGATATTGAAATAAGATCTTCTGCTTTAAAAGGTAACGTTTAAGCCAAATGCATAGGTTGCTGCATAAGGGTAGTTAAACGCAACATTATTCGGGCTTTCAGGATCGAAGTATTTGAACTTCATCTTTGAGGCCGTCCAGATGTCCTGGGCGGTGAAGAATATCCTCAGCCTGTCTATATTTACCTTTTCCGTCAGCGATTTTTTGAAGGTATAGCCCAGCTGTACATTTTTTAAGCGGATGTACGCTCCGTTCTGCAGCAATGAACTGTTTACCCTGGTATTGGTTCCTCCTCCGGACAATGGTCTTGGATACTGTGCATTCGGACGTTCCGGAGTCCAATAGTTGTCCCTGTAGTCGTCGTGCGGATACCTCCAGCTGTTCACAAAAGGAATGATCTCACTCGAAAAGATTTGAAAATTACGTTTGCCTACACCCTGAAGGAAAACGGTAGCATCAATGCCTTTCCATTGTGCGTTTAAATTCAAACCGAAGCTATATCTCGGATCGGTATTTCCGAGGTAAACCAGGTCACCATGATCGGCTTCCGTACCTAGCCCGCCGTTGATGAGGTTGTTGCCATCTATATCCTGATATTTATAGTCGCCGGGCCCCTGGTTGTTGGAACCAAACTGCTTGGGGCTGTTGGTCACTTCTTCCTGCGACTGGAAATATCCGGTTGTTCTATACCCGAAAATTGAGTTCACAGAATAGCCGGGTATGGTTCGGTTTACACCTTCCCTGTAAACAACACTACCCTTAAAATCAGTGATCTTATTTTTATTGTCGCTGATGTTGAAACCTACGCCATAATTCAGTTCACCTGCTTTATCCTTCCAGCTGGCATTAAATTCCCAACCTTTGGTTTCCATGCTTAAGGCATTGGTCGTACTTGGGGTTACCCCCAAAAGATCGGGCAGAGCCACCTGAAACAGCATGTTGTCATTGGCTTTTTTAAAATAGTCAAAGCTGGCTGTTAAGCGGTTGTTCAGAAAAGCCATATCTAAACCAATGTTATAGGTCTTGATAATTTCCCAGCCAATGGCAGGCGAGGGTAAGCCGCTTTGAAAAATGGTGGCACTGGCAGAGTTGTTAAAAGGGTAGATGCCATTGGAAAGTGTCGGGACATAGTCGTAATTTCTTTCCCAGGCATTTTCAGATAGCAAGGCATTGCCGAGCTTTCCATACGAGGCCCTTAGTTTGAATTCGTTTACAAATTTCAGGTTGTCACTAAACCATTTTTCCTGCGTTAAGCGCCAGGCAGCCGAAAAACCGGGGAAGTTTTGGCTTTTATAGCCTGGTGCCAAACGCGAGGTTGCATCATTACGAAATACAAATTCGAGGTAATACTTGTCCTTATAATTATAGTTAAACCTTCCAAATAACGAGACCCAGGTATTGGTTTGAATCGCATCCCCAACAGCATTTATCGGCAGGTTTGGTAAGGTGGTATAATTGAGTGTGGGCAAGTCGTTGTTTACTAAATTGCTTTTAGTGGCATAAATAAGGTCGTAATTGTAATCCTGGTATTGGAAACCAGCTAAAGCCTTAAAGTGATGGTCGGCCAGGTCTAGATTGTACTCGGCAGTTGCATTTGCACTATAGCTGTTCTGGGTAATGCGTTGCTTATAAAGACTGTTAGGGTTGTTTAGAAAGCTGGTTGGCAGGAATTTCTGACTTGGCTTATCCCAGCTATAGAGGGGGACCGTGACCAGTGAACGGTCCTGGTTTCCCTGTTCAAAGCGGGGGCTGAAGGTCGCGCTCAAAACGAGCCCTTTTGCCAGACTATCGGCTTTCAAGGTAAAAACGCCATCAAATGTTTTAGTTGTTGTTCTTCTATAGCCTCCTTTTTCCAGCCATGCCTGAGTCCTTCCGGAGTCGCCACCGAAAACACTGCCATCCTCGTTGAAAATAGGGAATACCCTCCTTATGTTGTACATGTTATAAAGCAAGCCCCCATCGCCGGATGCGTTAATAGACTGGGAGATATCGACCCTGTTCCTGATAAAAGATAACCTGCTGTCCAGGCTGAAAATTTTATTGAATTTGGTGCTCATGTTGAACCGTGCATTGTAGCGGTCGTTGTTGTCCGGTCCGAATTTAAAAATGCCTTTATTGTCATTGTAACCGAGGCCGATAAAATACTGACTGCTTTCGGTACCACCACTAATGTTTAAATTGTGGTTTTGGGTATAATAGCTTTTTCTGATAAACTGTTTAATGGGATCCGTATTGTAGTAATAGAACTGATTGGTGGGGTCATTTGGCTGAAAGCTCTGGCTGGGATCCTGCATCCAGGCAATCTGCTGATTGGTCCAGGCAGGGGTACCATTGTTATTCACGTTGGCCAGATTTTGTAAGGTCGCTTCTTCCCAGGAGTTTAAACGGCCGGGCACATTCATGATCTGTTTGTTCGACAATAAACCGGTATAGTTAACCTTGGTCTTGCTGTTTGCAGTTCCTTTTTTTGTGGTGATGAGCATGACGCCGTTTGCTGCTTTTGCCCCGTAAATGGCCGCCGCTGCAGCATCTTTCAATACAGATATGCTTTCAATGTCGTTCGGGTTTATCTGTGTCAGATCGGTGTATTCTATTCCGTCTACAATTAACAGGGGATTGTTTGGCCCGTTAACGGAAGAAATCCCGCGGATGTTCAATTTCCAGCCTTCATTGCCCGGCTGACCGCTGTTACGGGTTACAATCAATCCCGGTGCTACTCCTTGCAGGGCTTCAACGACATTGTTTACCGGTCTGTTTTCAATTGCCTTGGTGTCAATTGTAGAAATCGATCCGGAAATACTTGTTCGTTTTTGCGTACCGAAGCCTACGACGACCACTTCGCCCAAATCGCCGGTCGCCAGTTGAATCGTCAGGCTGTAATCAGTCCTTGCATCAACAGTAATGCGCGCTTCGGAGTAGGATAGGTGCCTGGCGATAAGGACATCGCCAGGACGGGCATTGATCGTAAATTTGCCTGCTCCGTCGGTCTGGGCTTTGGCTGAACCGCCTGCAACCATAATGGTTACCCCTGGGATGCCGAGTCCGTCGGTACCCTTAATCGTACCGGTAATGTTTTTTGTTTGTGGCCAGGCCAGAAATGGCAGCAAAACAAAGAGCACAACATATTTCAAATGAAAAATACATCGTACTAATTTCAGATTTGTAAAATACCTCATAAGCATTCTTGGTTTAGTAGTTAGGTTAATTTGTGTGTGTGGTACACGGTGTTGAAAAAATTGGTTGGGCCAATATTAGGGTAGCGACCGAAAAAAAAAGTCGGAAATCTTTAAGAAAAAGGGTGAAAATTTTTAATATAAGGGTGGATCAGAATGTCAGTTCTATGCCTGTTTTTGCAGCTAAAGCGTTGAATTCCGCGCCGTTAAACCTTGTTTTTAAACTTCCTCCCTGGTTTAGGTAGGCTTCGTCAATTCCTTTCCAGGTTGCCCCGTATTTTTTTTCTAACCCTATCGATATGCTGATGCTTTTTGAGAGTTTGTATGAAGTGCTCAGCCCGGCAGATAAGCTATAACCGTTGGCGGTTTGCTTAAAGCTCAGCGGCTGACGGAACATTTCGTTCAGGTTCCATTGTGCCTTTGCCAGGTAACGGTAATAGCCGGCCTCGATGTTAAGGCCAAAGAGAAATCTTTTCAATTGACAATTGATTTCGGCCCCGGCAATGCCTCCTTTCCAGGTGTTTTTATAGCTGGAATTCAGGGGCGGATCACTTTCATGATCAGGAAGGTCGAGGATATACAGCTTCCGGTCGGAATACGCAATCCCCAGGTAAGGCTTTAAGTTAAGAGAGCTTCCTATAGGAAATCCATACTTCAGTTGCAGGGAATAGTCGTACAGGCTTCCCTTATTGGCCATTCCTTCCAGGTTGAAAAACGGATCCTGCCTGTTGTTCTGCAGGTAATCTGTATCTGTAACCGAACCTTTCTTAATGTGGTGCAGGCTAAAATTAGCGCCAAGTTCTAAACGGCCAAATAACCTTCGACTGATGCCAATATTGAATTTAGGGCCCCTCATCTTAGTCCAAACCAGTTCGGATAAAATATTGGGTGGGCCACCATCAGCATTCCCGGCTATTGACCAGTTGTAATCGTGTTCGAAATGTGCAACAGAAGCCGTAATTCTCCAAGATGGCGACTGTGGGTAGGCATAAAATGCACTAAACACCAATAGGAGTATGGAAATTGTTTTCTTCAAGCTGTGGAGGATAAAAACCCATGCTGTATTCCGACAGCATGGGTTGGGTTTTGTTTTCTAAAATGGTGTGCTAAAGCATTAGTTTAGTTTTGTCAGCTTAAACCTTTGCGCGGCAGAAGCTGTATTAGCGGTAACTACGACTATTTTAGCCAGATCTGCGGAACTGCCGTCCTTAACGGCCAATCTCAGTGAAGTGGCGTGTTTTGGTGCAAAGCTGAAACCATCATTGCCCCGGTTGTACAGGTTGAATTTCTGGGAGTTACCGTTAGTGTTGGTGCTGATTTCAACCTGGGCGCCGCTTACTGTCGAAGCGCCTTCCACCGTAAGTACTTTTGTGGTATCCAATACTGATTTGAACTGATAGGAATGGTCTGCCAGTTTCCTGATGCGGAACCTCTGGTTATTCCCGGTGCTGTTGGCATAAAGGATGATGTCGGTGCCGTTTGTGGTGGAAGCACCGGTGATGTCAATTGATTTTGTGCTCAGATAAGCAGGACTGATCCTGTATATTCCCTCAGAGGCAGCAGGGAAATACAAAGACCTCAGGCCAGCTGCATCTCCAGTACTAATGTTGGCCCGCTGACCGGTAAAGGTGGTCCCGTCCAGCCTGGTCATTGGTGGATCGTTCACATCGATTGCAAAAGATGTAGAGCTGTATAGCATGACAGAATTGAAATCGAAAGGCCCTTGACCAGCGTAGTCAGAGAAAATATTGTAGTTGTGCGCGTTGCCGGAACTTACCTTCGAGATGTCTACGATGACATAGGAATTTCTGTCGGGCCTGCACTGTTCATGCATCACGCCCAGGGAATGCATCACCTCATGCATTGTAATGCCTAGATGGGTATAATTGAACATGTTTACCGTGTTGACCCTTCCCGGGAACCATCCCAGTGGCGAGTTGTTGCCTGTCGACTTTTTAAACTGCATGTATTCGGGCTGCGTAGTACGTTGGATGAACTGGATCCCTGTTGAATCCGTCAGCCTGTCCAGCGCGAGGTCTATTGTCGCCTTGAAGGAATTGTGTTGCGCAGTGGTCAGCCCATCAGTAGTTGGATACTGGTAATATACTTTTGCGCCTGGCCAGGTCGACAAAAAGTTTTGTACGGTGGTTGCCCGCTCTACTGAACTCAGCCCCGACAGGCTTAGTTTCTTTAAGGCGTTGAACTGCTGTTTGTTCAGAATGATGTCATCGGCATAGAAAAACTCATCGTTGATTTCTTTAACGATATTGACATGTCCGTTGATGCTCAGCTTATGGACTACCGTATCGCCACTCTTGCCCGAAGTGGTCGGGTCTGCATCGGCATTGCCGATATTTTTCTTGCAAGAGAACAGTACAGTGGCAACAAGGCACAATCCCAGGATTGGTTTAAAAATTGGTTTCATGTTTTTTGGTTTAGGTTAAATTCTGTAATGGTGTTTTAAGGGATTAATTCAGCTTTGTCAGCTTAAACTTTTGCGCTGCTGAAGCCGTATTGGCGGTAACCACTACTATTTTGGCCAGATCTGCAGAACTCCCATCCTTAACTGCCAGTCTGAGTGTTGTGGCATGTCTTGGTGCAAAGCTGAAACCATCATTTCCCATGTTGTACAGGTTGAATTTCTGAGCATTACTGCTGGTGTTGGTGCTGATTTCTACCTGGGCTCCGCTTGTTGTTGAAGCGCCTTCTACCGTAAGTACTTTTGTGGTATCCAGTACCGATTTGAATTGATAGGAATGGTCTGCCAGTTTCCGGATGCGGAACCTTTGGTTATTCCCGGTACTGTTGGCATAAAGGATGATGTCGGTGCCGTTTGCAGTAGCGCCGCCAGTGATGTCAACTGATTTTGTGCTCAGGTAAGAAGGACTGATCCTGTAAATTCCGCTGGCAACAACAGGAAAATACAAAGCCCTTAAGCCCCTGGCATCCCCGGTGCTAAGATAGCTTCTCTGACCTGTAAAGGTGCTTCCGTCGAGTTTTGTCATCGGTGCATTGGTCGTGTTGTTTGCAAAATCCCATGAGCTGTACAGCATCACCGAATTGAAGTCGAAAGGGCCATGACCGGCATAATCTGCGTAAATGTTATAATTGAAGGCACTGGCGGCAACTACCTTGGTCACATCGACAATAACATAGGAATTTCTGTCTGGTCTGCACTGTTCATGCATCACGCCCAGAGAGTGCATGACTTCGTGCATGGTAATGCCCACAGAGGTATAGCTGGCCATGTTCACTGTGTTGACCTGATTTGCGGTCCAGCCAAGGGGCGAGTTGTTGCCGGTGTGTTTTTTAAACTGCATGTATTCCGGTTGTGTACTGCGCAGGATGAACTGTATGCCTGTCGAATCTGTAAGTCTGGCGAGGGCGGTATTGATCGTCGCTTTGAAGGAATTGTGCTGCGCAGTGGTCAGCCCATCAGTAGTCGGGTACTGGTAGTATACCTTTCCACCAGGCCAGGTTTTTAAAAAGTTCTGTACGATGGTGGCACGCTCTACGGTAGCCAGGCCCGACAGGGTTAGTCTTTTTAAAGCATTGAACTGTTCCTTGTTCAGGATGATGTCATCGGCATAGAAAAATTCATTGTTAATCTCTTTAACAATATTGGCCTGGCCGCTGATGTTGAGCTTGTGCACGATCGTATCGCCATTGCGACTGGAACTGACAGGTTCCCCATCGGCATTGTCGATATTCTTTTTACAAGAAAAAAATACGGTGCTGGTTACAAGGCACAATCCCAGGATTGGTTTGAAAATTGATCTCATTGGTTTTTTTGGTTTAGGTTTATAAAAATGATGATTGAATTAAATTATTATCTCAAATCTAGTTGGGAGCCAGGGTTTTGAGGGGGGGAATCATTAACATTTTGGGTGAAAATTTTTAAACCTGGGCGCTGTATTGACGCGAAGAGCGCCTGACAGTATTTGAATCGGTTAAAATTTAATTAGATTTGAATAAACCAGATATTCTAACCAAACCTCTATGAACAATGTTTTTTGTTCCCTGTTCACCAGATTTTTTCTGCTGTTTTCTATTTGTATTGGTTTATATGGAGGAGCTTATGGACAGGAACCTTCATTTGTCAACCTGAATGTGGAGCATGGATTATCCCAGAATTCAGTTCTGGCGATCACACAGGATTCAAGAGGTTTTATCTGGTTTGGTACCGGAGCGGGCCTGAACAGGTACGATGGTACCCGTTTTAAGATTTATACCTCCGGGGCGGACAATCCAAATGGTATTTTGGACAATTATGTAAAATTACTGCTGGCGGATTCTTTCCAACAAATATGGGTGGGAACGGCCGAAGGACTAACGAGGCTGGATGTGCAGACCAACTCGTTCTTCAGCATCAGAAACCGATCATTTGCAAAAGGGAAAGTTACACTCAACACCATCTATGAAGATCAACAGAAACGTTTTTGGGTCGGGACGAAAAATGGACTTTTTCTGTTAACGGATAGAAAAAAGAACAGCTTCAAAAGGATGTATGCCGGTTCGATCGCCGGGCAGGACATCAGGTCTATATATCAGGATTCAGAAAATTGCCTTTGGCTGGGAACAGATCAGGGCATCAGCAAAATCAGTAACCTGGGTAAAAATCCGGTACACCGCAGTTTCAGGCAGGTGATGAATGATGGTGCCGCCGTAACTCATCATATCACTGCGATTTGTGAAGATAAAAATAAAACACTTTGGATTGGCAGTTCTATGGGGGGATTGGCTTTTTACGATATAAAAAAGCAAGAATTTGTTAAACCTGCAATTCCCGGCCTTTCCGGAAAAACCATCCGCGCAATTACAGCAGGGAATAACAGGTTATGGGTGGGGACGGAGGACGGATTATATATCGTAGATCCGGTAACAAAGGCAGCTTCGGTTTATCAGCACAACCCGCTTGATGTAAAGAGCTTAAGTCAGAATTCTGTTTACAGTATTTTTCGCGATTTAAATGGTTCTATGTGGGTTGGGACCTATTATGGTGGTGTAAATGTGGTGTATCCCCATAATAATGTCTTTTATGGATCACTTAGCCTTCCGGCAGGTACTGTTAAAAATCACAACAATGTGGTCAGGGGCATTACCGAAGACAAGGAGCATAATTTGTTCATTGCAACAGATGGCGGTGGTCTGAATAAAAACAGCGGAGGATCAGTGCAGGTATTTAGAAATTCTCCAAATGAAGAAAACAGCATTGGAAGTAACCATGTAAAAACCGTTTATAAAGATTTAGACGGAGACATCTGGGCTGGAACGCATGAAGGAGGCTTGAATTTATATGCCCGCGGAAGTAAAGGCTTTAAAAGATTTTTTTATAAAAATAATGGAAAAAACTCCAATCGTGATGTGCTAACGCTGTTGCAAGATACGAGGAGGCGTTTTTGGATTGGAACCAATTATGGATTGATCGTTGCGAAGAAAAACGGCCAAAACCTGAGTCCTGACCCTGAAATAAATGTCAGCCTGCTCAGCAATGTCATTGTTAGAAATATTGCCGAAGATGCCGCAAAAAACATCTGGTTCGCTACTGATTCCGGGGTGTTCCTGCTTAGAAATAATGCTAAATACGTAGAGGCCATCAAAGAATTGAGGCAGGTATATGTCATGTCTATCCATCCGGATAACAAGGGGAATTTATGGTTGGGGACCTATCAGCAGGGTTTAATCCGATACAATGTTCAGAATAGGAGCCAAAAGGTTTTCAGGATTTGCGATGGTTTACCTGATAACAATGTGTTCAGCATTCAGGAAGATGAACACCGCAATCTTTGGATGGGGACGAGCTGTGGTTTATTGAAAATAAACATGGACACCCACAGAATTCAAACATTTGACTTGAAGGATGGCTTAAAAGGTGCTGTTTTTGCCGCGAACTCCGTTTATAAGGCAGGGAATGGAAAGATGTATTTTGGAAGCGAAACGGGGTATACCAGTTTTTTTCCTGATCAGATTAAAACGAACGATTATGTGGCTCCTTTAGCCATTACCTCTTTAAAGCTTCTCGGCCATACGGAGGGGATTCATTTGAAAGAGAAATTATTGACGAATGGGAATGACGAAACGAAAAAAGTTCAGTTTTCAGCTGATGAGAAAGCTTTTACAGTGGAGTTTTCACTGCTCAGTTACATCAGGTCTGGTAAAAATGTTTATGCTTATAAACTTGAAGGGCTGGATAAAAACTGGATTTATACGAACAACGCATCTATTACCTACACGCATCTGCCAACAGGTAATTATACACTTTACATCAAAGGGGCAAACAATGATGGGGTCTGGAGCAAGCCTGTCGGGATTAATTTAGAGATTTTGCCCCCTTTTTGGAAAACATGGTGGGCTTATTTATTTTATGTCCTAATGATTGCGGGGCTCTTGTTTTTTGTCGTACGGTTCTTGTTTTTACAGACCCTCGTAAAAAAGGAAAATGCATTGCATCAATTCAAATTAAACTTTTTCTCCAATATTTCTCATGAGATCCGTACACACCTGGTCCTAATTCTGGGCCCCCTGGAAAAATTAAACATTTACAGCAAAGAAGACGAGAGTGTAAACAGAAGTCTTGAAAATATGAAAAGGCAGGCAGACCGGCTTTTAGCGCTGGTTAATGAACAGCTGGACTTCAGGAGGGTGGAAATGGGGAACCTGAAGTTGGAAATTGGCGAGCACAACATCCAGACGTTCTTACAGGATATTTTAGTCAGCTTCGAACACCTTTATGCTGCTCAAAATATCCGTACATCGATCGTTTGCAATGCACAGCAGCTGATGCTTTATTTCGATAAAAGGCAATTGGAAAAGGTGGTCTTTAACCTGTTGTCCAATGCGTTCAAATTTACACATCGGGGTGGGGAAGTGAAGATCATTATTGATGAAACTAAAACCGGATTGACCATAAACATTGAGGACAATGGGAAGGGGATCTCGGCCGGCAACCTGGACAAGATTTTCAGCAATTTTTATCAGGAAGAAGATGCTGACTTGCAGAATACAGGATATGGACTTGGATTGGCCTTGTCAAAAGCAATTGTAGAATTACATAAAGGCACATTGTCTGTGGAAAGTGGATGGGTAAACCAGGAAAACAAGACCGTTTTTACCGTATTTCTATTGTTCGATAAAAAACATTTCGGGCAATATCCATTGGTTGAAAATGATTTTTCGACAGAAATATTAATGAAATGTACCGACGAACCAGAGGCTTTATGCAAGGCTTCTTTACAGGACGATTCTTCGGCCGGGGAAATGAAAGTGGAGGAGTTTCAGTCCATTTTAATCATCGAAGATAATGCAGAAGTCAGCGCTTTTATCGGGGAGTCGCTTAAAGGTAACTATAAAATTTTACAGGCAGCCAATGGAATAGATGGATTTAATCTAGCCGTTGAGCAAATTCCGGATGTGATTATCAGCGATGTGATGATGCCAAAAATGGGCGGATATGAACTGTGTAAAAAGTTGAAAACGGATATCCGGACAAGCCATATCCCAGTGATTTTACTCACCGCCAAATCGGAAGCAGATCATTATAGAAATGGCCTTGAAATGGGTGCTGATATTTATTTAACGAAACCATTTAGTATCGGTATCCTGCAGCTGCACATTCAGAATCTGCTCCGCTTGTCTCAGAAAATACGTGATCAGTTTGGACCTGGCGTGCTGACAAATTTATCTGAAATACCGGCCATAGGGAAAATTGATCAGCAGTTTCTGGATAAAATCATTAAAATAGTAAACGACAATTTAGAAGACTTTGAATTTGGGGTAGCAGAGCTGGCTGCGGCTGTTGGGATGAGCATACCTGTGTTGTATAGAAAGCTAAAGGCCGTCAGCAACCTCTCAGTAAACGAACTGATCAAGTCAATTAAAATGGACCGGGCTTACGATTTGTTAAAAAGAGGCGACACAAGAGCGTATGACATCGCTTACAAACTAGGCTACAACGATAAAAAGCATTTCAGCAAAGAATTTAAGAAAAAGTTCGGTCAGTCCCCATTGGAGCTGGAAAAGACTTTAGTAAATTCCTGATCTTTAGCTGATGTGCCAGTCCGATTTTAACAGCGCAAACTGATATTCACTGACCCATTTACCATCCGAAAATGCACTTTCTTTGAAATACTCTTCTTCTTTGAAGCCCAGGCTTTTCAACAAAGCTATTGCGGCCTCGTCCTGAGCGTCCACGATTTTTACAATGCGGTTCACTTCCGATTTATTAAACAGGAGGGATATCATTGCTGCTGATGCTTCTTTTGCATAGCCCTTACGTTGTTCCTCAGGAGAGATGCTGACCTTCATTTCGGCAGTAAACTTGTCATTCTTTTGTAGTCTAAGGTAGCAATCCCCAATTCTTTGATTACCGACCTTACTTTTTAGTACATATATTGACCAGCCGCTGGTTATTATTTTATCCGGTCCGCTTTTTGGTGCCGCAATGGCGGTTCCTAAATCCAAAAGATACTCCCGATAGCTGATGATGTCAAAATCCGAACAGGCATAATCGGAATCCTGGTTTGAATGCTCCGTTTTCGGATTGATCTTTTCTGAAATTTCCAGGGTTTTACGGGCATTTAACGCACCTGCATAGGCACTATCCGAAACTTCTCTTCCATTATCTTTAACAAATGAAATATAGGCTTCCATACGTTCATTTATATGTTCCTGAGCGATCTTGAGGGTATGTGTTCCTTCAATTCTTTTTGACCCGATCAAATCGCATTGGGATATTTTTAAATCAGGAAAATAGACCACGAGCATTGCACGATCGTCATGAGTCATTCGCTCAATTTCGGAGGGCAATTGCCAGTTAAATGTGATTTTATCATCTGTTTGGCTGATGGAAGGGTGAATGGCTACAGGAAGTGTTCCCATGCTCAGTAATACTTTGCTATAGTCCAGACTGGTGTTTGGATATGTGCCCTGAAGCGCATTCTTTTTATTGTAAGAAACTGCCTCATTGTATTCGTTTCTGTCCGTTCCGGCCACTACAAGGCGATATCCTACCTGTATAGCCGGGAGGGAAGGGCTCAGGATCTCATTTACGAGCGTCATCTTTTGACAGTTTGCTTTCCTGCCCGGAGTGAGCGGTTTAGAGCTTCTACCTATTTTTCTGATGACGTATTTACCTTTTAAGGTATAGCCAACCAAATTGCCGATTCTACCATGGAATCCGCCAAATATGCCGTTTATTAATTTTCCCATAACTGTTGTTGAATTAAGTAATTAAGCTTTGTGATAACAAGTTACGAAATGTTTTTGATATGATTATTGGATGCTGTTAATTAAAATTAATAATTACCACATTGTAAATACATAGTTAACAGGCTGGTTAGACCAATGATTGACCTATCAACTACCTGTTAATGATTAAATAACCACTAATAAAAATAAAACACAAATGATTAACAAATCAGTTACAGTCAAGACTGAACGGATGCCTTAATCTTTAAACCGGAGTCCAGGCACTTAACAAACGATAATGGAGCTCGCTTACTTTTTCTTTTCCAGGTATCTGGTGTTTCTGTTCTATAGGGCTTTTAGCTGAGTATTGCAGAATGATTTGTAATTAAACTTTCAGTATATTTTGAAAGTTAAATAACTTGTGTTATGTTTGTCTATGGAACTGGCAGAAGCAAAACAGAAATTTATCGAAGCATGGGGTAAACTAGGTTCAGAGTGGGGGATAAACCGTACGATGGCACAGGTACATGCCTTATTGCTGGTCTCGCCCGAGGCCCTGACTACAGAAGAAATCATGGATGCCCTGAGTATTTCCAGGGGAAATGCGAACATGACCCTGAGGGACCTGATCGGATGGGGGCTGGTAGAAAAGCAACACCGGGCGGGGGAGCGTAAAGAGTATTTCTTTGCAGATAAAGACACCTGGAACATTGCAAAACAGGTGGCTAAAGAACGAAGAAAGCGAGAGCTTGATCCGGTGATAAAAATTCTGGATGAACTCTCGGGTGTAAAAGGAGACGCTAAGGATCCGGAATACCTGACTTTTCATAAGTCGGTGACCGATATTAATAAGCTGGCAAAGAATGTAGACAAAACACTGGATACGATGATCAAAGCGGAAGAGAACTGGTTTTGGGGATCTATAGTTAAAATGTTTAGGTAGGCCTTTTTTTAGATAAGAAAATAAAACCATACCGGGTATCGGAATGTAAAACAGAAAAATTATGACAACGAATTTTTATAATGCAACCTTGCTTAAGGGCCTTGCTATGTCCAATCTTTTGGCCTTCCTGATAGTAGGACTTATGAAATACTCCAAAATACCGGACAATGGAACACTCGTGTTTTCGATATTTGTGATTGTACCTATATTAATGGGGATGGTGAGTGCCTGGTTCTGGATCAAAATTGAGCTGAAAACCAGAGCACTTATCGGATACACGATCTTAAATGGTCTCCTTGCCATTTTATTAAGCTTCGTCTTTCTGCGTGAAGGTGTGATTTGCCTGCTTATGGTATCTCCACTTATTTTTGCCTTTCTCATTACCGGGGTTTTTCTGGGACTGCGCATGTTCCGTAAAAATAACCAAAAGCTAAATGTAAGTGTGTTCTCCCTGCTCTTCGTGGTGTTCGTAGTCGATTCGCTCTCAGAACATAGTTATGTAAATCTGGTTGCGGATGAAATAGTGATCAAGGCCACACCTGAACAGATCTGGAAGAATGTGGTTGCCTTTGATAAAATAGAAAAGAAAGATGATTACTGGTTATTCCAGATCGGCATGCCCAGTCCAGCGCAAACTACGGTAGAGGGGTATTATAAAGGAGCAGGGCGGAAATGCATTTTTAGTAACGGCTATACTTTTGACGAAAAGATCGTGACTTATGAACCGAATAAGGACCTCACTTTTGACATCATTAGCCAACCCCTTGATCCTGAAATTATGGGACATATAGACATCCTCCGGGGGCAATTTCTGTTGAAAGACAATGGAAACGGAACGACTACATTAGTTGGTAACAGCTGGTACCGCCTGCACGTTTTTCCCGTTTGGTATTATGACATCTGGGCCAAAAGCATCGTCAGGAACGTGCATGTGAGGGTCATGGAGCACATTAAAACGTTAAGTGAAAAAGGATAAGGTATGATAAAGCTGGTAGGAAATTTCCTACCAGAAAACCGTGTACAGCGCAGTCAGTATTCCCATGATGAGGAGGGATCCAATGATAAAACCGGTGTTGACTTTAAACATAGCCGTATCCACTTCGATGGCCTTCCGGTCGGCTTCTTTTTCCGGTTTCCAGAGACTAATCGTCACCATAATGATCACAATTAACACAAAATCAATGGTCATTCTGTCGAGGAAAGGATAGTCCGGAAATGCGCCGTTTGTCCATACGGGCAGGAATTTTAACACCGTTGAAATGGGAATCGTCAATAGGGCTCCGGTCATCGCTGCTGCAGCTGAAGTACGTTTCCAGTAAAAGCCAAGTAAGAAAATGGCCAATACACCAGGAGAAATAAATCCGACATATTCCTGTATGAACTGGTAAGCCTGATCCAATGATTTTAGGGCTGGGGTAACCAGTGCTGCAACCGTAAGGGAAACGACAACTGCCCATCGGCCTACGCGGACCATCTTTTTATCGGTCGCCTCTTTTTCAAAGTATTTCTTATAAATGTCCAGAGAGAAAATGGTCGATATGCTGTTTGCTTTACCTGCCAGTGAAGCGACGATGGCTGCTGTAAGTGCGGCAAATGCGATCCCTTTTACTCCTGGGGGCAGTAAATTCATTAGCGTTGGATAAGCATGATCTGGTTTAACCATTCCTCCATCAGACATTTCTGCATGAAACAGTCCTTTATTGTGCAGTACGTACATCACAATTCCCGGAAGTACGGCAATTACAGGAATCAACAATTTTAAAAATGCGGCAAATAAAATTCCCTTCCTTGCGGTTTTAAGATCAGCTCCTAAAGCGCGTTGCACAATGTATTGATTGCAACCCCAGTAGGCGAGGTTGTTGATCAGCATTCCTCCGATCAGTACAGACAGGCCAGGAAGTTCTTTGTAATACTTGTGAGAAGAATCGAATATCATGTGAAAATGCCCCGGGGCTTCGCTCCTTAAAACGGAGAGTCCCTTGAAAATATCCTGACCAAATCCATACTCCTGTGCAAGTAAGGAAAGCGCAAGATAGGTGGTGATCAAACCGCCAAGAATCAAGACGATGACCTGGATGACATCGGTATAGCCGATTACTTTCATTCCCCCTAAAGTGACTACCATTGAAAAAATACTCAAGCCGAAAATACACCACTCAAAACTCAGGGTAGATATCGAGGAAATGGCCAGTGCACCGAGATAGATAATGGAGGTCAGGTTTACAAATACATAGACCAGTAACCAGAATACCGCCATTACCGTGCTGACTTTATCGTTGTACCGCTTCGATAAGAACTGCGGCATGGTAAAGATTTTGTTTTTCAGATAAACCGGAATGATAAAGATGGCGACAATAATTAAAGTTGCTGCAGCCATCCACTCGTAAGAAGCAATGGCCAGCCCCAATGCAAAGCCGGAACCTGACATCCCGATAAAATGCTCTGCCGAGATGTTTGATGCGATTAAGGAGGCCCCGATTGCCCACCAGGTTAAGGAACCTTCAGCAAGGAAAAAATCCTTTGAACTGATGTTACTTGACTTTTTCTTATGATAAATATAATAGCCATAGGCAGATACGGCGATCAGGTAAATAAAAAAAACAATATAGTCTGAAGTTTGTAATTGGTTCATGGTTTAGGCTGCTCTCTATTTATATTTGGCGTTGTGGGGATTCAGTATACATTGTGATCGCTCACAAAATGCTTAACTGTTGCACGAATGTGGCGTTTTCGTACAACAGCAGGGGGGATTAGCTCAGGGCTAGAATTTCAGTGTAAGCGGAAGGTATTTGCTCACCAATGCCTGATAATAAGGCTTCAGTTCCTCCCAGCTTTTTTGGTTGGGGTTCTTGGAGTAGAGATCGTAAGGGTTAAACAGGTCCACCCATTTAAACATTTCATGATCTTTTTCATTCATCAGGTGATCGTAAGCGTGTTCCCGGTGCTGGGCATAGAAAGAGTGGTAACGAAGCATGTATAAACCTGGTTCAGGGATATAGTCTTTCATCATATGGTATACATATTCATCATGACCCCAGGACATATGGACCTGATCCAAACCGCAGTTTTCTTTGTAAACACCCAATTTGCTTTGATAAGTTTCATTGTTGAAATCCGGATTCTGACTGAAAAATTCAGGAAAAACAATTTTATCAGAATAGGCGCATCCTACCGGAAAAGTATCACCTACTACTGCCCATTGCGGCTCACCAAATAAGCAAAGCACCTTTCCCATGTCGTGAATCAGGCCTACCAAGACCATCCAATCGGGATGTCCGTCATTTCTGATGGCTTCAGAGGTTTGAAGGAGGTGCTGCATCTGATCTAAGTCTGTATCCGGATCAGAATCGTCTACCAGTTCATTTAAAAAATCGAAAGCTTTCCAGATCGGCATTTCTTTTTTATCGAATTTCAGGTAGTCTGCTTTTTTCTGAATCACGAAATCATAAGTCTGGTAGGTATGGTTGAGCCGGTAAAATTCTTTTACCCCATCTTTTACCGTTTCTTCATAATTTCTGAATTCTTCTTCTTTTTTTTCTTTGTTGATTTCAGCAGGATCCGGATAACGGTTCAACACGTCGTGTTCCCATTCATCTAAGTTCTCTAAGGGACTATTGTCTTTCGCTGCGGAATTGATTTGGTTAGTATTCATAGGATTGCAGATTAATCTTAATTGTTAATTCAGTCCGTTTATAGTATTAAAGTTGTAGTTTTGAAAGGGTAGATACTCAGTTCTAGCCGGATTTATTTACTTAACCGATTAAGTAAATGGTCAACCTAACCAAATTAACCAAACTATCTATTAACCAAAGTATCTTTAGTAAAATGGGTAACATCACCATTAAAATGTTGGCTAAGGAATTGAATTTGTCAACTGCTGCCGTGTCAAAAGCTTTAAGGGATAGCCACGAGATTAGTGAGGGTACTAAAAAACGCGTGTTGGAATTGGCGGCCGCTTTGAATTATGTACCGCATCCCTATGCGGGAAGCTTACGGGAAAAGAAAAGCAATACCATTGCGGTAGTGATTCCGGAAGTGGCTGATAGTTTCTTCTCCTTAGCTTTAAACGGCATTGAAGCAGTAGCCATTGCGAATGGTTATCATGCGCTGATTTACCTTACCCATGAATCTTTTGAGCGTGAAAAGACACTTTTAAAGGACCTGGAATCGGGACGGGTGGATGGTGTCATCATGTCCGTTACCATGAAAACCGATACTTTTGATCACCTCAAATCTTTGAATAAGATGGTGCCAATGGTCTTTTTTGATCGGGTCTGTGAAGAAATTGATACGGCAAAGATCACCACAAATGATGAGGAATGCGGTTATCAGGCCACTCAGCATTTGATAGACAGTGGTTGTAAAAAGATTGCCATCCTGTCCATCTCAGAATCCTTATCGATCAATTCTAAAAGAATTCAAGGGTATCAGCAGGCATTGCTGGAAAACGGAAGGGAAGGTGATCCGGCCTCGATTATTGACTATGGGGAAGATTCTGTTGAAAATTTTGAACAGCTCAGAAAGGTGTTTAGGGAGGTAGACAGGCCCGATGGTATTGTGGCGACGGTAAGTAAAATGACGACTGATATTTATCTGGTCTGTATGGAATTGGGCCTTCGGATTCCCCAGGATGTTAAAGTGGTTTCTTTCTCTAACGATTCTACAGTTGCCATACTAAACCCTTCCTTAACGACGATTACCCAGCCTGCATTTGAAATGGGGGAATTGGCCGCTGGTATTCTGTTTAAAGCATTGAAGAAAAAGTACCTGGTATTGAGCGAAGAAAGTACGGTTGTTCCTTCTCAGCTTTTTGTGAGGAATTCCACGTCCTCATCGGTTTAGATAAACTCCTTAAATTAGACATATGAAACCATCATGATCTTACAGATTACACAACGAAATGAATGCCAAGATCATGATCGCTTCATCACCATTAAAGACAAATATATTCCAATGAAAAAAATGTTTTCGCTCTGTTTTTTGATTTGCCTTTATTGTAGTGCGTATGCACAGCATAGCGGCGTAACTTTTAAATCATCCGATCCGGCACTGGAAACTGCCTTTGTAAGGGCAAAAGAAATGGCTTTAAGCTATAAAGGTAAACCTGGAGATCCGGTAGGCCCATGGTATGAATCGGCATTGCCACCACGTTCTGCGTTTTGCATGCGGGATGTTGCACATCAGAGTCTCGGTGCTGAGGCATTGGGATTAAATAAGGAGAACAAAAACATGTTCCGGCTTTTTGTTAAAGGAATCTCCGCCTCAAAAGATTGGTGTTCTTATTGGGAGATCAACCATTTCGGAAAACCGGCTGTTGAGGACTATCGGAATGACAAGGAATTCTGGTATAACCTGAATGCAAATTTTGACATCATCACTGCAAGTTGGAAACTGTATTTATGGACGGGCGATGAAGAGTACATTAAAGGAGCAGATTTTGTGAATTTTCAGGAAAAATCTGTCAGCGATTATATTGATAGTTGGGTATTACAGGTAGATTCTCTTTTGAGCAGACCTACTCATCCAAATGCTGCGGTTCCTTTTAATGAACAGGATGCCTTTCACAGGTGCCGTGGTTTACCTTCTTATACAGAAGGTCTTCCGAATATCAAAATGGGGGTGGATCTGGTGGCTGCATTATACCGTGGCCTGAGCTCCTATGCGGAGATACTGGAGGTAAAAGGACAACATCAAAAAGCAAAGTTATACAGGAAAAAAGCCCTCGCTTATCAGAAGAGCATTGATGCATTCTGGTGGAATGATTCCGCTTCGCGATACCACACGTTTTATACTAGTGACCACAAGTTTGGGATGGATGAAGGAGAAACATTCTTGTTGTGGTTTGACGCTTTAAAAGAAGGGGAGAGAAAGGAAAAGACCATACAGCGTTTGCTATCCAGGGACTGGAATGTAGAAAATCTGTCTTATTTTCCATTGATCATGTATCAGAACGGACAGGTAGAAAAGGCTTATGGTTATATGCTGCATTTAACAGATCCTGCGACGAAAAGAAGGGAATATCCGGAGGTGTCTTTTGGCGTGGTTAAGGGTTTTGTAGAAGGTTTGATGGGACTGGAAGCTGATGCAAGGATTAACCAGATCAGCACTTTATATCGTGGGAAATCAGATAGCAGGTCAGAACTAAGAGATGTTCCTGTATTGAATACGCTGATCACGGTAAAGCATGACGGAAATAAGAAAACGACCTTAATTAATAACGGGAAAAAGAAAATTTTGTGGCAGGCAAAGTTTGTAAATGATCAGGGGAAAATCGTGATTAAAGAATCAGTTTGGGTGCAACCGAAAACCACTAAAGAAGTGAGTGGCATTTAGAATGAATATTGTGCTGCAGTTAGGGTGAGTATTGTGCTGAAAATTTGTTAATTTGTAGCTATTAATTGCTTTTCATCCTTAATTTATACTGTTATGAGATCAACCCAATACATTACCTTAGGCTTATGCGTACTCTCTTTGAGTGCCTGTAGCATCTTTAAAAAAACTGCTAAAGAACAAACAGCAGAAGACGCGAAACAAAGCAATGTTATCACCGACCGGAGATGGAAACTGGTGGAACTTGCAGGTAAGCCGGTAGCTGATAAAGTAAATGGCAAAGAACCGTTTCTTTTACTTCAAAAAAGCGATAGCCGTTATTCGGCTTCCGGAGGTTGTAATGGAATAGGAGGTGAGTTTACGCTGGAAAATAACGGAAGAATAAAATTCGCTCAAGGCATGTCTACGATGATGGCTTGTGAAAATATGGAGGTTGAACAGGAGCTGAGCAAAGCTTTGATCACCGCCGATAATTATAGTCTTAGCGGAGATAATCTGTCTTTAAACAAAGCCAGAATGGCTCCATTGGCACGCTTTAAAGCGGTAAAATAACAAGGCTTAAACGTAAGAGTCAAAAGACTTAAACATAAGAAGAGGAACTTAGCATTTTTGCATAAGTTCCTCTTTATCATTAAGGGGGGATTAAATATGGATGTTATTTTTTCTGTACGCCTTTTTTTGCCGCTTCGATAATTACGCTGGCTACTTTTTCTGGTTGCGACATGAAGATCACGTGGCTTCCTTTTACTTCTGTCACTTTCGTATTGGAGCGTTTGTACATCGCATGTTGAATCTCCGGAGCAATACTTTTATCTTCTGTAGCGATCAAGCCATAGGCAGGTTTATCTCTCCAGGCTGCATGGGTAACCGGTGTGATGAATCCTTTTGCGTAAAAGGCCCCTTGTGAAGCGTACATGAAATCTGCTTCTTCCTTACTGATGTCGGCAGCGAAACCTTTGTGGAATTTTGCTTTGTCATAATAAACGATTCCTTTATCGTCCGGAGCAAGAACTCCGTTTTCCGGCGCTGGAGGAGCGGTTTGAAGCCATTGTATCGTCGACTCCCCATTGTCCGGCTGGAATGCTGCGATGTAGACCAGCGCCGCTACTTTTGGGTGATTTCCTGCTTCAGTAATTACTGTTCCACCCCAGGAGTGTCCTGCCAGAATTACCGGGCCATCTTGTTTATCTAAAACAACTTGAGTTGCTTTTACATCATCTTCAAGAGAGGATAAAGGGTTTTGCACTACAGTTACATGGTATCCTTTTTTTGTAAGCACAGTATACAATGCTTTATATCCTGAGCCATCTGCAAATGCTCCATGTACCAATACCACATTTTTTATTTCCTGAGCGTTTACTTCATTCACTGTACCTGCTACTGAAGCGATTGCAACTGTTGTTGCTAATAAACCAGTTTTGATTTTGTTTTTTAGATTTAGAGTTTTCATCTTTTTTAGCGTTGAGTTTTTTGTTCGGATCAACAATACAAAGATGGGGCGAAATGAGGCCTCAGGTAATAGACATACTTCCTATTAGATTGTAATTTTTTCCCTTACGCGATTTGCTTTTTATTTCTGTAGCCAATGGGAGAGTAGGAGGTGTGTTTTTTGAAGAAATTACTGAAATAAGCAGGATCTTCAAATCCAAGCTCATAGGTGATTTCCTTGGAAGACTTGTCTGTGTAGTACAATAGCCTTTTTGCTTCTATAATGATGCGTTCCTGGATGATCTGGATGGGTGTTTTTTGCTGAAATAAGGCAAATAGGTTTGACAATGTTTTGGGGGATCTGTTGAGTTGTTGCGCATAGAAATTAACGGAATGCTCATTGTGAAAATTGCCTTCTACCAAGAGGTTGAATTTACGGATGATGTTGAACCTGTCGCTCTGCATTTTGGGATCCGGGAGGTATTCTGATTTGGCCAGCTGGGTCACCGTAATGATCAGTCTTTTTAATAACATGATGAGCATATCGTTCTGGACATTGTCGGAAGTGTTCATTTCGGAAATAAACATATTGAGCAATAACAACATTTTTTCCTGCGCAGCTTCGTTCAGATTGATGAATAAGTTTTGACCTATCGCAAATAGAAAGCCTACACAGCTGACTTCCGAATCATGGTCTATCATACAGTAAAACTCCCTGTTGAATTGCCAGGCTACGACATCTGCACTGCGATCAAAAAAGAACGACTGATTGAACATCAGCGGTAAAACAGATTGTGCCGGAAAGACCATTTCTTCCCCATCAATAGTGACTACCTGCTGCTCAGCACGGTTCCAGACGATCGTGAAATATTTATTGTCGCGGTCTTTGCTATAGAACAGCCGGTCAAAATATTGCTCCGAGTTTAGGAGTAGCAGGTGGCCACCAGAATTTGAATCAGTGAGGTGTAATTTCATTTCAGGTAAAAGTAAATGATTAATTTTGCAGTTTATGAAAAAACAATCCATCCCCATACATGTAGCCGAACTGGAAGAAAATGGTATCGAGATTCATCCGATCAGCAATAATATCGAACCTTATCAAATGCCCCATCGGGATGATCACTATATGTTCATTATTCAACAGGCGGGCTCGATGCTACTGGAAGTGGATTTTAAGGAAGTATCCATACTCGGGGCCTCCCTGTGTTTCGTTGCTCCCGGACAGGTACACCGGTACTTAAATTATGACGATGCTCAGGGCTGGATGTTATTTGCAGACACGAGTTTACTTTCTGTACAGAGCAGGGACATTTTTAGCGCCTATTTTAATGCAGGGCAAATGGCTGCCGTTGAAAAAGATGATGCGGTATTTAAGCTGGTGCCTTTGTTGGAGGAGGTAGTCGGTAATGTTTTGGTTCCATTGCGCGAAAAGCTGATCAGTTCGCTTACAGACAGCCTCACTTCATTGATCGCTTCCAGCATTCTAAAAGGACAACATATTACACATGTGATCGGTGGACAAAAATACAACACCGTGATCCGGTTTAAAAAACTGGTAGCTGAAAAATATAGTGTCCTGAAGCAAGTGAAAGATTATGCTGAAATGCTCAACCTTAGTCCACTTTACCTGAATGAAATCACGAAAGAAATCACCGGATTCTCTGCAAGTTACTGGATTAGCCAGGAGATCATTCTGGAAGCCAAGCGAATGTTGTATTATACAACGCTTGATGTCAAACAGATCGCTTACGCTTTGGGGTATGAAGACCATGCCTACTTTTCCCGGTTTTTTAAGAAACATGTAGGGATGACTGCCCTTACTTTCAGAACTACTTCAGGAACATAAAACCGTTATTTGTCCAATCATAACCCTTGTCTGGCTATCTTTTGAGCGTAGCCTGTCCTGTAATTTTGTAGCCGTATAATAATTAATAACATACGTTACAAAATGACAGAAACAAACCACCTTGCATTGGTTATCGAGGATAATCAGACCAGGGACAAGCACATCACAACGACACCGGAACAGCGTTTTCAAAAAATAATCATACCGATCATTGTTTCGGTTTTTGCCATCTACCTCAGCATTGGGATGACCCTCGGTGTACTTCCCGGCTTTGTGAAAAACGAATTGAAATTTGACAGCCTTCTGGTAGGGGTCGTGATCGGGCTACAATTTTTAGCTACCTTATTAACCAGGGCTTATGCCGGTAAACTCACCGACACTAAAGGTCCGAAATCGAGCAGTAAAATCGGAATACTACTGATCATCTTATCCGGTATCATCTATCTGATCGCTGCATTTTTTAGTCAGCTGGCTTTAGTCGCTTTAGGACTGATCATGCTCGCGAGGATCGTTCATGGTATTGCAGAGAGTTTATCCATTACCAGTGCCCTAACCTGGGGGATCGGATTGGTGGGCACCCAGAAATCGGGCAAGGTGATGACCTGGAACGGGATTGCCATGTACGCCGGAATAGCGATAGGTGCGCCGATGGCGATATGGATGAAAAGTACTTTTGGCCTTTCTTCTGTGTTTGCCGGGCTAATATTACTTTCTATCATCAGCTGGCTTTCTACCGTTCAGCTTCCAACTTTACCGGTTGATGCCTCGCATGTCAGGACTCCGTTTTACAAAGTGATCGGGCTTATCGCCGGACAAGGATTGGGACTGGCCTTTTCCTCTATTGGATTCGCCTGTTTATCTTCCTTTATTTCCTTGTTATTTGCTGCCAAAAACTGGGGCAACCCATCTATGGCTTTTATGATATTCGGGACGACGTACATTCTGACGAGGGTGTTTTTCTCCTCCTTTCCCGATAAGTTTGGCGGATACAGGGTAGCGCTTGTGTCTTTGCTCATCGAGGCTGCAGGCCAGCTGTTGATCTGTTTTTCATTGACAGAAACGATGGCACTGTTGGGTTGTGCGCTTACGGGTGTTGGGTTCTCCCTGATATTTCCTGCTTTAGGCGTCCTGGCGATTAAAAAGGTGGCACCGCAGATGAGAGGAACAGCACTGGCAGGCTACGCGGCGTTTTTTGACCTTTCTTTGGCGCTTGCAGGCCCGATTGCAGGCCTCATCGCGGGATGGTTCAGTTATCAGGCAATTTACCTGTTTGGCGCGATTAGTTGTCTGCTGGCCTTATTCATTGTCTTTTCTAATAAGCATAAGTAAAGCATTATTTGTCTTAGAATCATATATCATTCATTATGGAAATTGTAAAGAAAAAGGGAATACGCTCCGTGTTTAGCGTAAAGGAAAAAATATTCCTTAGCCCACATTATATCCGCATTATCTTTGAGATGACGGAGCAACAAGTTAAAAAGTTTGCCAACGCACAGATTGGTGCACACAATAAAATATTTATCCCTGCACGAGGTTCAGCTGAGGTTCTATTTCCGGATGATGCCGAAGAAAGCGGGAAGGAGGCGTCCGTAAAAAGGACCTATACTACCAGACATATCGATCTTTTAAAGAAGGAATTATGGATTGATTTCATAGACCATGCAGATCATGGTCCGGCATCTTACTGGGCAAGCCGGGCGGTTGCAGGAAGCAAGCTGGGGATTGCCATGAAAGAAGGCGGCAGACCCTTGTTTCCGGATGTAACGGCGTATTTCTTTGTTGGAGACAGCACTGCAATTCCCGTTATTGGGGCGATGATGGAGCAATTGCCGCCTCATGTGCAGCTGAAAGCAATTCTGGAGGTACATGGGGAAGAAGATGTGATCAGTCTGCCTTCCAAAGCCAATGCAAGCATTAATTGGGTTTACAATAAGCAACCTGAAATGGGCAGTAAGCTTTTTGAAGTGGTAAGGGATTTAAGCTTAACAAATCACCATAGCTTTTTCTTTTTTGCAGGTGAATATGATAGCGCGAAAAAGATCAAACAACACTTTAAAGAGACGATGGGTTGGTTACCTGTCAGTTATTCTGTGGTTTCTTACTGGAAAAGAGGTGCATCAGAAGATGAGTCTTCATTACTGCGCTCCGTGGACAGACGTTCTTAATTACAGATGATTTTACCGGAAGTTCTTCAGTAGATTTTGAGGTCAAACAGAAATAATCGAAGAGCCTGTATCATAAATCATGATTCAGGCTCTCTGACTATTATTTCATAGATTGATATAAATACATGCTATAATCAGTTGGAACTCCGGCATGGTCTAATTGCCGGAGCATCGCTGTAATATTTCCTCTATGATAGGTCCCGTGATTTACAACGTGTTGTATTACCTCACTATGTTGCATGGACAAAGTCGAATAGATCACAGTTTGTTCCATGTCAGTAGTGCTGACAAAATCATAGTAGCTTTTGGATAACAGATCCTGTTTTTTTCCAAAATCCTGAAGATTTAAGGCTT
Organism: Pedobacter steynii; assembly: GCF_900103665.1. GTDB lineage: Bacteria > Bacteroidota > Bacteroidia > Sphingobacteriales > Sphingobacteriaceae > Pedobacter > Pedobacter steynii. The sequence continues at coordinate 254,193 of NZ_FNGY01000004.1, read as the reverse complement.
TTACTTCTTCTGTAAGTCTTGCAATTGTACTCCTTATGGCCTCGTAATCATCTGATGTATATTTCCTTGTTAAGAGTGAATGCCACCCATAGTCAACAATATAAATATGCATTAGTGTATCAAAAATAGACGGGAAAACACTTTTGATATTTTCATGGCATAGTTCTGACGGGAGTTGCATTAAGTGATTTAAAAGAGTTTTATTGGCCCAGGTATTATAATTAAAAAGCTTTATTGAATGATTGCTCATCATTGTCTTTATTATGTGTAAATGAAAAATGATTAGATTTTTATGTATGAAAAATACATACATTCTTATGCCAGAAATTGATATAGACATATCAATGCGACATAATCATAGAATTACCAACCAGCTTTGAGATTTAGCAGGTCAGTTTTTTGGTTATATGTGTGATTGGATTTTCCATGGTCACCTCCTTCTCTTTTGAGTAAGTAATAAGTCAAAAATATACTTTTTTTTCCGTAGAACAAACTTAACTATATCACCAGATTTGTGACCATTGCTCTTGCCTTGAGGCCTTCGCTATGAAGTTTACGAATGATGTGGAAGATGCCAATGATCTGGTTCAGGATACGTTGATTAAAGTCATTCGTTATCATGACTTGTATAAACTATTTTGAAGGCTATAAATACCATGAAATAGCCGAAGAACTGAACTTCCCGATTGGTAGCTGGCAATTTCATTGCTGATTAATCTTTTTCAATCCTTTATAGTCAAATATCCAGGAGCGACCGGGAAATATCGGTCGGAAATTAGCATGGGAATTTTTCTACTTCACACAAATAGAAAAAACAATGAAAAAGCAAATTCTAATGATGTTGGGACTGATGGCAGTATTGTCGTCCTGTTCCAGCTACAACTATTATTCAGTCAGCAATAAGAAACTGAATTCCGAATACAGTACCTATGCCTGGTTACCTGATGGCAAGTCCAAAGCTTCGAGCGTGTATGATAATGATGTTGCAGCGGATAAGATTGTAGAGGCAGCAAGCACGGAGCTAGACAAGAGGGGATTTAGGTTGGATAACCGGAAGCCGGATCTGTTGGTCAGGTATACTGCCGTGGTGAGCAAAGAAACAAAATCTTATAATGAGCCGGTATATTACGATCCTCCCGGAAGGTATATTCCGCGTGTAGGTATTCACCGTGGCCGTGCTTTTTACTATTATTCTTACCGTAATCCTTTTCCTGTATATGTAGGTAATGAGCAGCGGACTGTCAATGTAAAACAAGGCAGTATCATGATCGATTTAATCGACCGAAGGTCTAAAAAAGTAATCTGGAGAGGCTGGGCAGAAGGAGAACTCAATAATCCGGAGAAGGCAATTAATCAATTGCCGGAAGTGATAGCGAACATTTTTAAAAAGTTCCCGGCTTAAGGAAGGGTTGATGACGGTTAGGTTTTAAGGATATATGCTGTGCAGGGCTTTGCCTCGCCGGGATATATCCTTTTTTATTATATTAATTTACTGATTAGTAGTGTTTTGGATTGTTTATTGGTAGGTTTTTTTTCGTAACTTTAAGTTCATATACGGTTGTTACCTTTACAGTAGATATGGAAATTATATTATGGAAATTAACTACACCATCGCAGCTGCTGTATTAATTGCTGTAGCAGCATTGATTGTCTTCCTGATCCGAAAGAATGAGAAGGATAGAAAAAAAATGGAAAAGGAAATTATCGATTCAGAGATTAAGCCTGAAAAGCACGACTCGGGGCACGTATAGTACATACTAGAGAAGGGGGAGGGTATGACCATACTCATCATTGTTATCGGATTGGCGCTATTATTTGATGTCATCAATGGTTTCCATGATGCCGCTAATTCTATCGCAACTGTGGTCGGAACACGGGTTTTATCTCCTCGGTTGGCGGTGTTATGGGCAGCCTTTTTCAATTTCATTTCGTATTTAATTTTTAAGCTTCATGTCGCAAATACAATTGCCAAGGGTATTGTTCATCCCGAAATTGTAACGATGCAGGTCCTGATAGCGGGATTACTGGCGGCCATTATATGGAATCTGGCGACCTGGTTCTTTGCACTTCCTTCAAGTTCTTCCCATACTTTAATTGGTGGTTTTGTCGGAGCGGCCATCGCAGGTGCTGGTTTCAGCGCCGTAATGTACTCGGCAGTTTTAAAAATTGTGCTGTTTATCTTTTTGGCGCCCTTAATCGGCATGTTGGTTTCTACGGTGATTTCTATCGTGGTGATGTGGGTTTGCAGAAATTCTAACCGGGGAACAGTAACCCGGCATTTTAAAAAATTGCAGTTGGTTTCTGCAGCAGCTTTTAGTATTGGGCATGGTGCAAATGATGCGCAGAAAATAATGGGTATCATCGCTGTAGCCTTAATTGCTTCCGGAGAATTGGATAAAAATGCGGAGATCCCATTTTGGGTTGTGATCTCCTGCCATACTGCGATGGGACTAGGTACCTTACTTGGAGGCTGGCGTATTGTTAAAACAATGGGGTCGAAAATAACCCATTTGAAACCCTTTGAAGGATTTAGTGCGGAGACTTCAGGAGCAATCACTCTTTTTTCTACCAGTATATTGGGGATTCCGGTAAGTACAACTCATACCATTACCGGTGCTATTATAGGAGTGGGGGCGATCAGGAGGTTCTCAGCGGTGCGTTGGGGAGTGACGATCCCCATATTGTATGCCTGGATACTTACCATTCCTATGACCGGGTTGCTGGCCGTTCTGATCCATCACATTTTGACCTGGACCGCTTTTTTTTAACAAAGGAGTGTGTTTCATCTGCAGGAATAATTGAGCAGGACCTGTTTTTGTTGTAACAATTGATCATATTTGGAGTCTTTTTAGCTTAAAATCATACATTTAATGCTTCAAAATATGGACTGCGTAACACTTCCTTTTAGAAGGTGCCTGACTGTTTTATTCTTTTATTGCTTACTTATTCCTTTTACTTCATCAGCACAACATTTTAAGGAAGATAAGATCACGATATCGGGTGCTATAAAGAACTTTGATAAAGAAAAGAATCAGCATACGGTTGTATTTCTGATCAATTCAGCCGTAAATGGGACGATTAAAAAAACCGAAGTTGTTGACTTAGGGGGTAAATTCAAATTTGAAAGTGTGATTGCCTGTCCGCAGGATGTGGTTATTCAGTATGACGAGATTTCTGCTGAAGTATTCTTTCGTCCCGGGGATCGGCTTAATATTGAATTGGGAGGAAATCCTTCCTTTAGGATCATTGAGGGGGATTTGGCTCGGGAGAATCGAATGATTCAGGAATTTCTTGCCGAAAGGGCCGCTGGCAAGGGCTATATAAAACCTAAAGGCGCATCTTCTTTATTTGAGGCCTGGGCAGCAGATTATACCAAATACGACGCATGGAGTAAATTGATAAAACATTACAATACTCCCGGGGTTACGGGAGACTCCATTTCTTCTTTTCTGAGCGGCTATAAGATGAATGAGCTTCCTGTCGTATCTGTTCCGTATATTGAGTTTTTATCTGGACTATATAGCTATTTTACACGTCAGGCGGATGCAGGTAAATCTGCATTGTTTGCACAATATGCCAAAGAAAGGAATTTTACAGGACTTGGAGGCTTATTCTCAGATCACATCAAACGTAAAACCAAGGGCTTAACCAAAGACCTTTTATTTACCATGCTTTATATGGATGCTTTGAATGGCGAACAGCTGGCTGAGTTTAAGGTTTTATGGAGTAGGGAACCGGTTTTTAATCCCTATTTGAAAAAGAAAATATTTGAAAAAAGTTTGGAATTGGAGGCCTACTTAAAAAAACAGCAAGTTAAAGATGCGAGTACATTGGTACAAATTGGTCATACAGAAGGTCAATCTGTTTTAGACTCGGTTGTCAGGAGATTTCCCGGTAAAGTGATTTATGCCGATTTTTGGGCACCCTGGTGCAGTCCATGCATGGCAGCTATGCCTGCATCAAAGGAAGTACAACAGTATTATAAAAACAAGGATATTGTATTTGTGTTCTTTGGAAACCGATGTAGCGATGAGTCCTGGAAAGCAACCATAGCCAACCGGGAGCTTCCTGGTGTTCACTATAACTTAAGCAATGATCAATATAACCTGCTTGCGTCGAAGTTTAACATCAATGGGATACCGCATTATTTAATTATAGATAAGGGTGGAAAGGTGGTCAATGGTAATGCACCGGGGCCGGAACAAAAAGAAAGTTTGAAATCCGAATTAGACCTCTTGTTAAAACAGGCAGTAATAGGGGCAGATAAACCGTAATTTTTTTAGGATATTGATAGGTTCAATATATAAGAACTAGAGAAATTAATCGTTAATCAAATAATAGATGAAATTAGAAATTAATTATGGCTGATAAACTAACTTTTTTTTCCGAAGCAGATAACCCTCAAATGGTGGAGGCATTTCATAAAGCACAAGAAACATTCAAGTACTTCTGGAGAGAACTCTCCTGGGAGCATCGCAGGATTGTTCCCGCACTTGATTTGGCTTTTGTAAAAGTGGCGTTCCTGGAGAATGTATCTTATCAAACCGCACCTATCGTGGAGCATATGTGGATTAATAACGTAGCGTTTGACGGATATTCCGTTAGCGGGGTACTCGTAAATGATCCGATTGAACTGTCGAATGTGAAGAATGGAGATTTGGTTGAAGTACCCTTAAATCAGATTAGTGATTGGTTATTTACCAGTGGTGGCAAAACCTATGGAGGATTTACCATACAGGCATTGAGGTCTGGAATGGAAGCACAGGAGCGCAAAGAACATGATGAGGCATGGGGATTGGACTTTGGGGATTATAATGATATTTCCATTGTTTTTGAACAAAAAAAGCAGCCTGAAAACCTCATTGAGCATCCGATGAGCATCAATATGAAGGATAAACTAGCCACGTTTATCAGGGAACAACCCGAACAACTCATCCAACAGGATGGTGCAGGATATACAATTTTACACAGAGAAACCGTAGCAGGGAACAGGAGTTCTGTAGAGGTGTTACTGCAATTGGGTGCGGATAAAAATTTAAAGACCGATAAGGGAGATTCCCCATTGGACCTGGCAAAACAGGTTGGATGGGAACAAATAATTCCATTGCTTGAAAACTAGAAACTCCTTCCAAACCAGGTAGCACTTGATTTGCTTACAAGCTTCAGGGGTTTGCATACATGCGCGCGATTTAGCTTACCGACCTTTGGATCATGGAAATAAAACAAATAGCGTTGGGCAGCCAGGGTTTGGTTGTGCCGGTGATCGGCCTGGGCTGTATGGGCATGACGTAAACCAAAAACGTTAGCGGAAAGCATTTGACAACGCTAGTCTCAAAACTAATATGAAAGAAAAACAAATAAAGGCAAAGCAACCCTTTTTAATAATTGGTGCTACAGTAACATGGTTCGCCGTAATACTTCAATTGTATCTTAGTATTCTTAATAGCGTAGAATCAGTGTCAGAAACCATCATTAGGTTTTTTAGTTTTTATACTATCCTTACCAATATTCTTGTAGCTCTATGTTTTACGGTTCTTTTGTTGAAACCGAATTCCCGCCGGGGCATTTTTTTTTCAAGACCAGGTGTGTTAACAGCTACTACCATAAACATTACCGTTGTGGGACTATTATACAATATCCTATTGCGACAGACATGGTCCCCTGAAGGGGCTCAACGAGTCGCAGATGAACTACTCCATGTAGTTGTTCCATTACTGTTTATTTTGTATTGGTATTTATTTGCGCCCAAAAGTGGATTGGGGTGGAAAAGTGTTTTTCCCTGGTTCCTGTATCCTTTGGTCTATGCTATTTTCGTTTTATCTCGTGGTGCATTATCTGGATTTTATCCTTATCCATTCATTGATGTGAATACCCTTGGATATCATAACGTGCTTTTAAACTGTCTTGGTTTATTTATTGGGTTTTTCTTGCTATCACAATTATTTATTGCAGTTACAAAGGTAATGCGAGGATGAAACACATTCCTCTGTTACTAAAGTAATTAAGAACAAAGCAGGTTAGCTTTGTATATAAATGCCTATTTTTATTTTTTTTTGCACGAAATGGCTAAAATTTTTATCGTCGAAGACGAAGCGGAAATACGGGAAGAACTGATACAATTAGTTAGTGCGCGGACTCATGATGGTATCGTAGGGGCCTGCGGCTCGGTAAAAGAAGCATTACTACTCATCCCATCTGCGGCTCCGGATATTGTATTGATGGATATAGAACTTTCTGATGGCCAGAGTTTTGAGATATTGGAGCGCCTTCCTTCAACACCTTTTTCGGTAATTTTTGTAACTGCCTATGCGCATTATGCACTACGCGCCATCAAGGCGGGGACATTGGATTATCTATTGAAGCCCGTAAAGGAAAAGGAATTGTATGATGCCCTCGATAAAGCCAGCTTGCGATCTAATGTCTTGCATGCGGTACAAAAGGAAATCCTCTTCAATAAGCAATCGACAATGTTGGTATTGAAAACCCTTAATGAAACGTATTTTGTGCGCCATTCCGATATTCTATATTGTAAGGGAGATGGTGGCTATACTACCTTCTTTTTACTTGATGGCAGAGAAATTACAACAAGTACAACACTCAAAGAATATGAAACCTTGTTGCCGGAAGGCCTGTTTCTGAGAATTCATAAATCTTTTCTGATTTGTCTAAACTTTATTATTTCGTACCATCATGATGGCTTTGTTTTTTTACAAGGTGGTATACAGGTGCCTGTATCTACCCGTAAGAAAGATTTATTGATGCAAAAAATGACAATTAATAATGCATCATAAACCCTTGAAGATCTCCTGCCTCATCTCTATTTGGCTAATCATTACCCTATTTATCAGCTGCGGCGGGCCTTCCTCTCCGCGAATAAATCAAGGCCAGTTACTGGATAGCTTATTTGAGCAGATAAAACTAAGTAAGCAGCCTAAAAAAGCAATACCACAACTACAAAAATTAATAAAAGAAAATCAAACGGATAGCACCATACTTAGTCGGGCTTATTTTTACCTCAGCTATTGCTTACTTAAAAATAAACAAGACTCTGCTTCGTTTGAAGTGGCCAAAAAAGCTTTAACTATATTGCCTTTGTCGGAAAAAAATGGAGCCCAGGCAGCTACCAATTTCTATTGGATGGGCTATCTTGAGCAAAAAAAAGAGCAATATTATGCGGCAACTTATTACTACACACAAGCGGCATATCTTATTGATGCAGGCAATTTGAAGCTCAGTTTTCCAAAATCTTCCGGTATTATTTTATTATGGGCATCACAACTAAACAGTTACAATAACAGACTGGATTTATCTAATAGATTCGCCAGGAAAATGCTCTTTCTTTTGAAAAAAGATACCAGTATGTTGGCAAAAGACTTGTCTATATCCGCGAATTTATTGCTTTCACTAGGGCATTTAGATCAAAAAGGACTGGCTAATGACTCCGTTCGATTCTATTTAAATCGGGCCACAGCAATAAAAAAGAAAACCAAACTTGCCCGTATAGATTACAATTATTATATATCAAAAGCAAAAATATTTTACGAGGGTAAAGCATTAGATTCTGCCCTTTACTATCAATTAAAAGCCTATAAAGCAGATACCTCCAATGCTTTTATGGCCTACAACAATCTATTGGGCATTTATGTAAACAAGCATCAATTGTCAAAAGCACGTGTGGCAGAGCGTGAAGTTACCAAGCGGTTAAGCCAATCTGATGCAGATAATTACCTGGTGTATCTGGAAAATAAGATCGCGTTTGCTATCGCTCGTGGCGATCATAAAAAGGCACAATCGTCATTTGAAGAGTATGTTCAAAAAAAGAATGAGAGAGAAAAAAATGAAAACCGAAAAGCAGCAAACGAAATATCTTCGCTCTATAAAACAGTGCAAAAAGACCAGCAAATTGGTGCATTAAACAAAAACATAGATAAGATAACGGGACAATTGGAGTTGAACAGGCTCTGGTTGGTGGTGATTGTTCTTTTTTCAGGATTGCTGTTTGCGATGATATTATTACTGTTTTTAGACCGAAGGAGAAAAAAACTCATTACCGAAAATAAGCGGGTTTCAGATCTTAATGTCAAACTTGAATTGGAACAAAGGTTGTTGCGGAGCCAAATGGACCCTCATTTTATTTTCAATTGCTTAGCGGGTATTCGTGCTTTGGTTCGGCAAGAGAAAACTCAGGAGACCCTCACTTACCTGGATCATTTTTCCGTTTTGATGCGAGAGAAACTAACGGCAGGTAACCAACGAAATATTGACTTGAAATCTGAAGTGGACTTTCTGGAAAACTATTTAAAGCTGCAGCAAATGAGGATGCCAGGCAAATTCGACTATGTATTTGAATTGGACAATGAGGTTGCCAATATGTTTGATGAAATAGAGATTCCGGCAATGTTGCTTCAGCCATTTATAGAGAATTCTATTTTACATGGATTTAAAAACATCAGTTATAAAGGTCATATACACGTATTAATGGCCATTAACAATGAGGTTTTAAAGATCATCATTAAGGACAATGGCGTTGGTTTGGATACCACTGATCAGCCGACCCATACTTCGCGTGCCACCCAAATTGTAACAGAACGAATTCAGTATTTACAAACTGAAGGTTTAGGAGAGGCTAGCCTGTCGATGAATTCCCAGGTGGATGCTCCTGGTACAATTGTCACTTTACGGATTCCGGTTTAGGTGTAGCGCTCGTTAACTGAAAGCCAGCACTTCTTTATCGCCTTGTCCGCCCTAGTTTTTATTTCTTTTATTTGAAATAAAAACTAGATATCATGAAAACAATTATTTTAACTGCATGTATTGCGTTTGCAAGCCTAGGTTCAGTATCTGCAAAAGCAAAAGTCCCTATTTGTCTTCCCTGCGAATCCATCGAAACTGTGCAGGAATTACCCAAAGATTCGGAGATTGCAAAACTGATAGGGAAAAATGTAAACGTAGCCTATATGTACAAACAATACGGAGCGCTTTGGATGTCTCTTTGGAATAGTGATGGAAAATATGTGTTGAGCGATGAGGGCAATAGGAGCTATGTAGAAGTTGATGCACAAATGGCCAAAATATTAAAGGAAAAACATAATATCGATATAGAAACGGCAGGAAGCCCCTTGTCTTTTTGGAAAAAAATAGGCGGAAAACTGGTGTTCTTAATCATTGCAGGTATACTTGTTTATGGAGTGATCCCTTCAAAAGATAAAGAGGTAAAACCTGTCAAAATTTAACATACCTAATCCTTATTATGAATCCTCTATATTTAATCCCCGTAATTTTATTAATTGCTGGTGTGTGCTACATGGTGTATATGAACGCTCAGCACAGTAGTGCAAAATCCGAAATCAATTTAGAACAGGAACGCAGCAGATATGATATTTACAAACAAGAGCTATTAAATGAAGATTTTCCGGAGCTAAAGCAATGGATGAAAGATAAACCTATTGATGCTTTTACAGGGGCATCCGTACCGCAGTCTACCAGTAATAAATTACAGGAAATAGTGAGCGATGGCGTGAAAAACATCGCATTATCTGCCATTGGGCTAGGGCTACGCAGGGTACAAACGGATTGCTTTTGGGTATTAAGCGGCAAAGATTTACATTTTTTAAGCACCAATACAGAAGGCGATTTAGACGAACATATTATTTTTGACACCTTTAGAATAGAAGCTGCCAGCTTGCAATACTCAGGTGTATTAAAGTCGCAATTGGGGATATATTCAAAAGCTTCCGAAGAATATCTACCTAAAGTGCATCTCATTACATTTAACATTGATGACAGTTCTTTATCCCTCGAAATTCACGACAGGCTAAATTACACACCTGGTCCTGCCGATATGTTAAATATGAAAAAACAACTGGCTAACCGAGCCAAATACCAGGTAGTAGGCGAGAAACTTGTGAACATTTTGCAAAGTAGGTTTAGCAATTTAAAAACCACCTAAACAATTATGAGCAACTTTTTTAAAGTTTTCAATGCCCTATTCAAAGAATTGAGCATGAACAAAAATGGATTGAACGGCTATGATTTAGATTGTGTACTCGTAAGTTCCATGTATGCCGAACAACAATCGGCATACTTAAACTCTTACGAAACAGGACTTAGTCTATCTACCATCAAAAAATTGGTAGAAGAATATTGGGAAGTTTATGATAGAGACGATGCCCTGAAAATATTGATAGACTTGCTCCACAGAAACGAAGACGAATACATAGATTTTGTGTACAAAGCTTTAGAAGATGAAAGCAATTATGAAGCACTTTTAAAAGCAAATCTGCCAACCGATGAAGGTGCTTTTGAATATTATTTAGATATCTATAGAAGCTTAGGCAACACCATCCCAGAGCTGATAGAAGAAAATGTAATCAGCCATTTTTCTGAACTTAAAAAGATAAAAGACAGCGGTTGGAATCTTGGCAGGGCCGCATTTTTAGCCCGTTGCTGTTTTGAACTAGGCCATCTTTCAGAAGAAGAACTTAAAGATTATTTAGGTAAAACGCATACTGCTTTAAAGAAGTACTGCGGCACCTGGAGAGAATATACGATAAGCTATATTTTTGGCAGATCGATTTGGGGTGGGTCCAATAATGGCGGCATGATAGCCATTGCAGATACTTTGTTAAACGATGATAAAAGCCCTTTGAAGAATAAAGCATTGTGATCAACTATAAAAAGAGCAAAGCTTAAACGCCCCATCATTTTATTGATGAGGCGTTGTTTTGCTTTATGTAGTTGTTTTTTATTTAAACAACTGAGCTAAAGTTTTATTCAGCTCTTCTCCTCTTAAATCTTTTCCTACGACTTTACCATTTGGATCAATCAGGAAGCTTGCAGGTACTGCTTTTACACCGTACTCTGTAGCTGCCGTGTTTTGCCATCCTTTCAATTCAGAAACGTGTGTCCAGGATAATCCGTCGGCTTCAATGGCTTTCAACCAGGCGTCTTTTTTAGAATCCAGGGAGATGCCAAGCACTTCAAATCCTTTGTCATGGTACTTTTTATAAGCCGCAACCACGTTAGGGTTCTCTTTTCTGCATGGACCACACCAGCTTGCCCAGAAGTCAATCAGCACATATTTGCCTTTGAAATCAGACAGCTTAACGATCTTGCCATCTTTATCCGTCATGCTGATTGCTGGAGCAACTTTACCTTTACCCGTTTTTGCATCGATAGTCAGTGATTTAGTAATCATCGCGCCGATAGCAGATTGCTGGGCTTCTTTGGTTAAACCTGCAAATAGTTCTTTGGCAACGGGAAAGTTCGGATAGCCGATAAAACGATCGTAAATGATTGCTGCAGCACCTGCTGAGGAAGGATGCTTACTGATGTATGTTTTTACTGCAAGCTGATTTTTGGTGTCCAGATCTTTAAATTCCTGATCAATTCCAGCACGCGTTAAGGAATCCACTTTAGTTCCGGCAGCTTTCGCCGCTTTTTCTGCTTTATCCAGTTTGCCATAAATACCACCTGCTGTTGCGGTAATTTCTTTCCATGGGCCGCTGTAAAAACCCATGTATACATCCTGAGCTGCAGATCCTTTGATCTGAGCCATCGAAAGACTGTCGGCCGTTTTTGTTACGGTAATGGCTGAATTTTCCAGGATAAACTGAATGGGATATTTCAGGCCTTTGTTACTCAGGCCATAAAAGCCAGGAGATTTAACCGTTCCTTTGAAGACAAATTCACCATTGGTCACGTTAGCGGAATCAACCTTTACGGGATTGCCGTTTAATTCATGCTCCAGGTAGATTTTACCTGTTGCTTTGGCAATATTTCCCTTCAAAAGGTATTTGCCGTTTTGAGCGAAGCTTTGTGCGCTGGAACAGATCATTACTGCAGCAAGTGGCATAATTGCCAGTGTTTTCTTTATGTTAGTTTTCATCTTGTTGTCTTTTAATTAAGGTGTTTGTTATTTGCTTACATTCTGTACAATGGTACCATTACCTGGGTTTTTAATGGCGCCCAACGGAATAGGCATCGTCCACAAATGAGAAGTAGGAGAGAGTGTGTAGTTCTGACCGTTTTCTGTTTTCGTTAAGGTCGTCGCGTAGTTCGGATCTTTATTTAAACGACGTCGATCAGCGAAGGTGGTAATGCTGTTGATGAGCTCATTTGCTTTTGTGCGTTGAATCAGCTTAACGGCCTCCACTGTGTTTGACGCTGACAGTGGGGTGTAATTTTGAGGGAAGATCCTTTTCACACGCACTGTATTCAATGTTGTCATCGCTCCGGGAACATCGTTCAGACGGGCCTGGCATTCTGCTTTAATCAGGTAGACCTCTGTTGTAGTCAGACCTCCATAGTTAAAAAAGCCAATGGTGATGCTCGTGTAATAGGTATCCGCTGCAACCGTTCTCAACTTCCATCGGGAAGCGAACCTGGCATCTCCGGTTTCAAATTTAGGTGCACGATCTGTTCTCAATGCAGATTCTCGGCCTGCTCCATTGGCGCTGCCATGACGAAAGTAATAGTTCTCTACGAAATCAAAACCCATTGGTGATGGTGCATTCGTATACTTGTCCGGTTCTTCGATTTGGGTTTTGTAGGTGGCATAAAACTGGGGCCAGTCGAACAGTTTATCGTTATACTTCAATGCTTCATTCGCCGCGCTGAGTGCTTCTGCGTATTGTCCCATGGTGAGGAGTATACGTGCTTTAAGTGCATGGGCTGCGCCTAAATTCGGATGTAGTGGTGTCGCGCTGGTGGCACGAAGGTTTGGAATTGCTTCGTCAATGTCTTTCAACATGAAGGCATACAAATCTTTGATGCTCACCTGAGTGTGTGGCGCATTGATGTCTGCACTTTGAATCAATGGCACAGATAGCTTAGTAGCGGCGTTAGCGGCTTCATAAGGATCTGCATAATAGTTGGCCAGTACATAATAATTAACTGCCCTTAACACTTTTGCCTGTGCAATCAGTTGCGCTTTATCTGCATCTGAACCTTCCGTTGCAGCAGGAACGTGCTCAATTAACAGGTTACTTGTCGATATTCCGGTATAGGGGTTGTAATAAGGCCCCTCATCACTACCGCTGATTGGAATCCGGTCTACATTCTCATTCCAGAAATAATTGACCGAATACAAAGGGTAATAATTCAGGTTCGCCGTGGTTTCGAACTTATCGTTCATCAACAGGATCGCCTGTGTAATGGTGGTACGCTGGTTTCCATATTCATCACGAATCAAGGCTTCGTAGTCGGCCAGTGTAGTTGGGATCTTTTGGCCTTTAGGCACGATGTCCAGAAATTTCTTGCAGCTGCTGAAGCTAACCAATAGAATCAGGGCTGAGATTTTCAGTGTATTTGATAATATATTTTTCATCTCTTCTTGCGTTAAAAATTAAGATAAACACCCCATACATAATTTGCCGGGCGATATCCACTCAATAAATACTTGGCTTCTTTACTTTTTGCTATCGTAAATGCGTTCTCCACATTGAACTGGAACCTTAGGTTTTCCAGGTTCGCTTTTTTGAGGAGGTTTTTCGGTAAACGGTACGCGAGGGAAACGTTTCTAAGGCGGATGTTTGAAGCGTCGATTACATTGATGTCTGATTTCTGATAGATCTCCGCACTCTGACTGTTATAAGCAGGATCTTCTGCAAATACCAATCTTGGAATGTCGGTTCTGTTCTCATCACCAGGAGTTTTCCATCGGTCATTGATCTCTTTATTCACCGCTGTGATTTGCGTCACATAACCTCCAAGGGCGCCATTATACGCACTTCCCAATACTGGCAGGAAGGTGTTTCTCATTTTATGTCCACCTTCAAAGGTTAACAGGAAGGAGAAAGAGAAATTTTTATACTCCAGCAGGTTATTAAAGGCACCGCTATAGGTAGGCACCGTTGAACCGCTATATACAATAGAGCCTAAGGTAGCTGGCGAATTCAATACTTTTTCGCCTTTCTCATTGTACACCTGAGGCAAGCCGTCTGCACTTAATCCTGCCCAACGGTAGCTATAAATCGCATTGTAAGGGTTTCCGATTCTTGGGTAAGCCTGTGGGTAATCCAGCTGTAAATAATACACCGGCGCTTCGACATTCACATAAGTGACCTTGTTTTTATTGCGGGCATACAAAATGCTGGTATTCCAGGTGAAATCTTTGCTTCGGATCACATCCGCAGAGATGGACAGTTCGATTCCCTTATTGGTCATTTCGCCATTGTTGATGGAGTAGGTACTAAAACCAAATCCTTCTGTAGGTACACCCATAGTACTTGCCAGGAGGTCTTTACCTTGTTTGTTGTAGTAATCCAGGGATCCACTGATGCGGTTTTTGAAAAAGGCAAAATCTGCACCGATGTTATCTGTGGTTGTTTTTTCCCATGACAACAGGGGATTTGGACGGTTACCAATTGTTCCCTGTAAACCGCCTACGTTATTATTGCTGTAGTAAAAGGCCGTCATGTAAGGTGCTGCATCTTTAGCGATGTTTCCACCGATACCATGAGAAACCCTTAATTTTAAAAGGTCTACCCAATCGGCATTAAAGAAGGATTCTTTGTAAATGTTCCATCCTGCACCGACAGACCAAAGTGGTTTGTTCTGGTATTTGGAATTGGTACCCCATAAGTTGGAACGGTCCCAGCGCAAACTTCCTGTAACCAGGTATTTACTGTCGTAGGCATAACCTGCGTTTGCATAAACCGATACGAATCTGTTTACATTTTCGCGCTGACTGGCGATGTTGCTGTTTGAAAAATATTTACCGCCAATGATTGCACCTGGTACATTAGCTAAAGCTTTGGCATTGATCAGATCGAAGGTTAATACTTTCGGATCGTAATTGTATAGGTATTGATCTTCGAATTCCAGCTTTGTATCTCTGATTTCAGTACCGATAATTGCGGTCAGGTTATGTTTGTCGCCAAATGTTTTGTCGACATTTAATTGCTGACGGAAATTATACGCAGTATTAAAGCTATCCTGATCGTAATTGATGTTTCCATAAGGCAGGTTAAAGGTTACCGGTCCTCCGGCAACTTTTCCGGCATAGCCATTTACCTGATCTCTCACATAGAAAGAGTTTTTATCAAACATTCTGTTGAAACGGTCTGAACCAAACTCGTATTGAAAAGTAGAGCGGTAAGACAGCCATTTGGTGATGTCTGCGTTTAGTTTAACGAAGGACCTGTTGCTGAAACTTTTAAAGTTGCCAAGGTTACGACTTTGCTCATCCAATGCGGTAATGTCCATGTTGTAAAGACCATTGGAATTGATCAGTGACATGGTGTTTGCGCTAAGACGGGAGGCAGCGGTAGAAGTAAAGTTGGTGCCATCCTCATTTTTTAGGCGGTCGTAAGGCAGGTAGGCGTACTGTGGATTTTGAGTATTGTAGTTTTGCTGTGTAGCGTTGTTATAGGATAAGTAATTGGCGAGTTCCAGGGTCAGCCATTTATTGATTTTTGTAGTGTTGTTGATGTTTAAACCAAGGGTTTCGTCTTTGGTGTATTTGTCTTCGGACTTGTTGTTGCGATAGGTCAGTGAAGAATAAAAAGAGTTCGTCTCGGATGCGCTGCCAACGCTCACATTGTCTTGTTGATAGAATGGGTTGCGTTTGCTGTATTTTTCCATGTCGTCATAATATTGATAACCGGATGAAGCCAGTTGGTTTAACTTGGCATCCAGTTGGGCCTGAGTCAACGTTCCTGCATATTTTGCAAGGATGGCCTTGATGCCCTGGCTCTGGTAACCTACATTGGTCAATACGTTCGCTGCATAAGCGGCAGAATTTGCAGCTTTCAGCTTTGGATTATTGGTTTCCCATTCTTTTTCCAGGCTCACAATGTCTGCCGAATTGGTCAGGTTATCGGTGTATACGGAATTAGAAGAAAGTGTAATTGTGCTCGATGCTGAGATTTGAGGTTTGCCTTTTTTAGGTTTCTTAGTGACGATCACAACTACTCCGTTTGCTGCTCTTGCCCCATAGATGGAGGCTGCTGCTGCATCTTTTAATACGGTGATGCTTTCGATATCTTCCAGGTTTAGTCCTGGTAGATTTTCGGTAATGGAACCACCGGTGTTGTATTTGGTGTTCTCTACCGGAAAGCCATCAATCACGTATAAAGGATTGGTCACACCTTTCATAGAGGTAGTTCCTCTGATCAGGCCATTGTTATATCCTGCAATTCTGCCTTCTAATAAAGAGCTGAGACTGCTTAAACGTTGTTGTTCGAGCTTCTTTACCGGAATGCTGGAGAATGCGCCGGTAACGCGTTCTTTTGGAAGGGTTTGGTATCCGGTTGATACGGTCACTTCTGCGAGTTGTCCGGTTTGCTCGGTCAGGTTGATGCTCCCTAGATTCTCCTGAACGTTCAGTTCCTTACTTTGATAACCCAGGTAGGAAATCACAAGAACCGCTTTATCATCGACGTTATTCAGGGTAAATTCGCCATTCTGATTGGTGAGGACCTGCCTTTTTGTTCCTTTGACTTTTACGGTCGCGCCTGGAAGGGGAAGGTTGTTTTCATCAAGGATTTTTCCTTTCACATCAATTTCCTGAAATCGGTGGATCAGTTCCTCCACGAAACTGCGTTCCTTTTTCCTGATCAGCACGGTTTTATTGTTGATGCTGAATTCGAGTGGCTGGTCTTTGAAGATCTGCTCGAGCACATCTTTCAGCTCTGCATTTTTTACGTTGATATTTACTTTGTTTGCATCTTTCAATAGAGAATAGATGACAATAAAATCATATCCGCTTTGGTCGCTGATCCGATCAAAAATCGTGAACAGTTCTGCATTTTTTGCAGAGAGGGTGATCTTTTGTGCATAGGTTCCGGCACTGACTTGCATGATCAATGCAAATAAGAGAAAAGTGGTTAGCTTCATGATTCTCCATAGTTTATACGGCGCGCGCGGACGGCGTCGCAGATGAGTGCAATTTTTGTACATTTGTTGTAGGTTGGTTGAAGCTATTGGCCTTGTATTTTCTAGATCGCGGCCTTTAGCGGTTAGTTGACAATTCTGTTGACAGCCGACCTTATTTTATACCAGTTCGATTGGCGTCGGACTGGTGTTTATTTCTTGGTCTGGCTTTAATAGTTTAGGTAAGTTTTTATTGCATTACGGTCACCCTCCTTCCTTCGACTATAAATTTAACGGCATTGGAATAGCTGAGCATGTTTAACACTTCGCTAATGTTTTTATTGCGGGAGATTTTTCCACTGAATTTTTCTTTAGAGATCGGGCCATGGTAGGTGACTTCAATGTCGTACCATCTGCTGATTTTTAACATGATTTCGTCGATGCGTTCTTCGTTGAAACGGAAGTCTCCGTTTTTCCAGGCTAGGGCTGATTTGGTGTCGGCCGGGGAAACGAGGATGTTCGCTGTGTTGTTTACGAGGGCTGTTTCACCTGGTTTTAGTAATTGTTGTATTTTATGTTCATTGGTGATTTTCACGCTTCCTTCGAGTAGGGTGGTGGTTGTGTTTTGTTTATCCTCGTAGGTGTTGATGTTGAAATGAGTTCCGAGTACTTGTACTTCTTGCTGGGTTGTTTCTACTATGAAAGGGTGTTCTTTGTCTTTTGAGATTTCAAAGTACGCTTCTCCGGTTAGTTTTACTTTACGGTTTTTTAATCCGGCGAAAGATGCGGGGAATTTTATAGAAGAAGCGGCGTTTAACCATACTTTACTTTGATCAGGTAGTTGGAGCCTGTAAGTCTGTCCGTTTACGGTAGATAGTGTGTTGCTTTTATTTGCAGCGTTTTCTGTTTGATTTTTTATGCTGTAGATTACTTCGCCGTCGGCTGATTTGCTGATCAGGATGCCTGCTTCTGAGGCGAGTTGTCCGCTGGTGGTGTTTGACAGGATGATTTTTTTACCGTTGTCCAGGGTTAGTGTTGCGGAGTTTTTGCCGGCTGGAATGTCGTTATGGAAGATGTTTTTATTTTGTTGACCGTCTTTTTGAAGTACGAGTCCTATACCAACAATAATAAATATTGCTGCTGCAGCGGCTGAAATCTTTAGCCATAGCTTTATCGGTTTCCTTTTCTTGTTGGAGTTTTTATCGGTTTGGTCTGGTTGAATTTGTTGTTTGAGTTCAGCCCACTTTTTATCGGTATCGAAAGCATTGTAGGCTTTGAAAGCTTGTGTAGCATCGGTTCTGATTTGTTGAAGTTCTTGTAGCAGGTTTTCTTCTTCAGAATTGAGTTCCAAGCCAGAAGCTTTGCTAGCCTCCAGTTTCTCCAGAACTATATCCCAATCTGGGCCAAATGGTGTGAGTTTATTATCCATAATCAATACTGTGTCGTAAGAAAATAGGAGATGGGTGACAGCAGATCTTAAAAAAGATGCGATTATGTTGTAATGGATTGATTATGAGTCTGTAAAAATGATTTTTATTTACAGGATTCCCATAAGCAAGCCAAGAGTTTTGGTTCTTAATGCGTTATATGCTCTTTTTAGTTGGGTTTTTACGGTATTGATGGAAACACTTTGTTTTTCAGCGATTTGGGCATAGCTGAGTTTGTCCATTGCATGGAGCATGAAAATCTTTCTGCGATCCGGTGGGAGGGACTGAATCATCTCGATGATTTTTATATAGCGTTGGTGTTGGAGTTCCTGATCTTCTTCCTCGTCTAAGATTGCTTGTTGTTCTTCGAGAATGGTTAGTTCAGTGTTTCGCTTTTCTGCGATAGCAGTTTTTCGAAGGTAGTCGATGCTTTTGTATTTTATTGCCCTGCGGGCGTAGGCTCCAAAGCTGGTGGTAAGGGTTATGAGGTCCCGTCTTTGCCAGTAGTTGATGAAAAACTCCTGGACAAGATCTTCGGCGATGAATTGATCGTGGACATAGTCCATAGCAATCATGCACAAGAATTTGTGATTCTTGCGAAATAGTACTTCAAAATCATCAATGTTGAGTGTGCCCCGATCTTCCCCCACCATATGCCAAATATATAAATATAGTTACGGAGAATTAAGCAGAAGATATTAACAAAGGCTACTGATAGGGTATGCGGAAACGGCCACTGGGACAAATAGCTTTTCTATTTTTAAAGTTTCCAAAAAGCAAGGCAACTTCGATCGTTGTTAATAAGTATGGCTGGTCTTTGAATAAACTCATAATGCCTAAGCTTCTTTGCATCGCTAGGATAGAAATGGTCTATTATAGACCGTTTAAATTATTGAAATTATTGTCTTAGAATCAATATATTTGTGAAATCTCATACTCAACAGTGTGGAAGAGCAGTATAAAGAGTACTCTAATTATATCAAAAGGTCGACTTCTAAAAAAACGACACCTATGGTGAATAAGAGGCATAATTAGCAATATGGAAGAAACGACACCTGTTATTAATAAGATTCCTTTTAAAGTCTCAGCGAGGACGGCAAGATTAATTGGTCGCGAGAATATTGCAACGTCAAAAGGGGCTATTATCGAGTTGGTGAAGAACGGTTATGATGCTGATAGCAAAATCAGTATTGTTTATTTTGATAATAAATATTCTTCTCTGCTTAACGAAATTGATGAAAATCACTTTCAGCATCTTTTAGCACTGGGAATTCAGAAAACTTTACTTTTAACTGCATACCAAAAGGGCGAGGAAACATATGTTTTAAACACCGACCTCAATGATGATGATAGAGTTAATCTTAGGAAGGCACTTGCAAAATTAAGTGTACTCTATCTTTTAGACTGTGGTGAGGGAATGACACAAAATGTAATTAGGGATCATTGGATGACTATTGGGACAGATAATAAGGCGACAAATGTCTTTACGTCATCGGGTCGGGTTAAAGCGGGGGCAAAAGGTATTGGTCGGTTTGCTTTGGATAAATTGGGAGGTAAATGTGAGATGACAACGGTGTTTAATCCTGCCGATAGAAGTCCTGATACTGATAGCGAAGGAATCCGAACAACCTTTTCAGGATATAAATGGATTGTTGATTGGGAAGATTTTGAGGGGGACTTCAAGACAATAGATAGTGTTGATGCCCAGCTTATTGGACTTAATTCAAATAGCTTTGAAGAAGAGCTCAGGAATATTATTCCTGAATTGAGCCTTCCGACGATTAAAGATGATCAGGGATATAAATTTGGTACCATTCTTAAAATTACTGATTTAAGAGATAATTGGGATGATTATTTTGTTGATCAAGTTTATTCTGATTTGGAGGTGCTTGTGCCGCCTAAAGAAACGGGGGGATTCGAAATCTATGTTTTTAGCTCGCTAACACCAAATAAATATGGTGAGGTATTTGGCTCTATCTGTGATGATTTCGATTATAAATTACATGCAGTTGCAGATGATAAGCAAAACGTTACTATAACAATTTATAGGAACGAATATGACGTTGAATTAATAGATCAAGAGTTTTTTAACCGAGAAGAGATGCAAAACTACCCCTTCAAAAAGGATGATTTTTTGAAAGGTAAGTGGAAAAAGGAAACAACTTTTTCGAAGCTAATACCTGGTTTTGCAGCGTCTGATGAAGATAATGTTTTCATGGATATCGGTGTGTTTGACTTTACATTTTATTTTCTTAAAAGGAGTTTTAGTACGCCTGACGCAAATCGATTTTTTTATAGAAAATTCCAATCTAACCTTCGTAAAGACTGGCTTGAGAAATTTGGAGGTATTAAATTATTTCGTGACAATTTCAGGGTACGTCCGTATGGGGAAACCAAGGATGCAGCATTTGATTGGCTTGGCCTAGGAAATAGGAAATCGTCTAGCCCCGCAGGTGTTGCAAAAGAAGAAGGGGGGTATAGGGTAGAGCCAGAAAATGTAGCTGGGGCGGTTAAGATATCCAGATTAACAAACGTAAATTTTGAAGATAAGTCTAGTCGCGAGGGGTTGCAGGAGAATAAGACTTTTCAGATATTTAAAACTCTTCTTGCAGCTATCATTAGAGTATTTGAGGATGATCGGGCTTTTATCGCGAAAGAAATGTCTATTTATGATAATGTGAAATTTGGGGATGCAAGGAATAAAAAAGCAGCTCAGGAACTAACGCAGAGAATCTTAGCCCAACGCAGAGCTAAGAAAGCCCAACAGCAGTCTAATGGAGAATCACTCAATTCTTCTTCAGGAACCAACGAGAATCAAGAGGGAAGTAACGAAGATGAAGAAAAGGAGATACTTGCAGACGAGATTGAGCGAAAAGATGAAGAGATCGAAAAACTCAAGGAAGAACAGATAATATTGAGAGGGCTTGCAAGTAGCGGAATTGTACTAGCATCGTTCAGTCATGATTTGAGTAAGCTTAACGATGTATTGAGTTCACGAATGGAGAAATTGCGTAATATCCTATTGGAGAAATTAACGGAACAAGAATATGTAGGTGTGGCTGAACGAAAAAATCCATTTTTCCAAATAGAAAAGCTTAAGAAACAAGATTCTAAAATGCAGAATTGGCTTAATTTTTCTTTAGGGGCAGCAAGAAAAGATAAGCGTAAGAGAAAACAGTTGTTCTTGAAAAGCTATTTCTCCGACCTGAAAAGTGATTGGGGAACTGTGTTTGAAAATCGAGCTATTGTATTAGATATAACAAAAATTGAAAACTTAGATCTCCGCGTCTTTGAGATTGATTTTGACAGTATTTTCAATAACCTTTTTATTAATTCAATAGACGCTTTTAATCTCTCCAAACATGATAGGTCAAGGCTAATCAATTTGAGCACATCAGTATCAAGTCGTGAAATTATTATAGACTATCATGATAACGGACCTGGTCTATCACCAGATATTGAAAAACCTGATGAAATTTTTGATGCTATGTTCACGACAAAGCGTAATGAACATACCGGAGAAGAAATTGGTACAGGATTAGGTATGTGGTTAATAAAATCTATAGTTGATGAAAATGATGGAGCAGTGAGGTTATTATTTCCTGTAACGGGATTTGGTATTCGAATCACTTTTCCGATAAAATATAAAAGATAAGTTATGTATAAATTATTGTTTGTTGATGAGGAAAAGGATGTCTTTGATGACTTTTTAGATTATGTCGATTTATCTCCACTTAAGACGCAGTTTGAAATTATTACAGAATATCCGTCACCAACACTTGACGAAATGATTTTAACCATAATTAAGCTTAATCCAGATGCAGTTGTAACGGATTTCATGCTTAATGATCAAAAAGTAGACATAAAGTATAATGTTCCGTACAATGGGTCAACGCTTGTAAAGGAATTTACAGCTGTCAGAGAGGGATTTCCTTGTTTTATTCTTACTTCATTCGATGATAGCGCAGTAAATCAAAGTACTGATGTGAATATTGTATATATAAAAAATATCCTACATAAAGACGTAGAGGCCAAAACTAAAGCAAGAGCAACTTTTTTAGAACGAGTAAAGAGTCAAATAGATCATTATAGATCAAGAATTGATACCTCTGAAAAACGTCTTTTACAACTCATTGAAATTAGAAAGTCAGGAAAAGCAAACATTGAGGATGAGGAAGAAATGATCAGATTGGATAGTTTTCTTGAGTCTACCGTTGATAGGAAGAATGTGATTCCAGGAGATTTTAAAAGTTTGTCCAATATTAATAAATTGGAATCAATTTTATCCAAAGTTGATGAATTGCTAAATAAGATTGAGAAGAGAAATGAAGAATAAATTCCGAGATACACATCCCAAACGTACATGCTTAAAGAAATATGCTAACTATGGTGACTATAAACCTTATCTGGCTAATGATTTTTTTAAAAGATGTGGTTATACAGATTGTTCTGATTTTTGGTTTGGTGGTACCAATAATTTTCATATAGATCATTTTGTGCCTTGGAAAAAATATCCGTCTACTTCTGGCCTTAAAACTGACTACGAAAATCTAGTTTATTGTTGTTCATATGTGAATATTTTAAAATCGGACGATGAGACTAATTATATTGACCCTTGCAATGTAGACTTTAATAATCACTTCAGTAGATCTGGTACTGGGGCTATCACTCCAAATAGTCCTACGGCACAATATATGTATAAAAAGCTTAAGCTTTTCATGCAACGTTATGAGATTATTTGGATGCTAGATGAACTGCTAGCTAAAATGAAACGACTTGCAGCAGCAATCAGTGATCCGAAAAATAGTAAACTTAAAACCGTACTTCAAGTTGCCCATAGTGAGTTGTCCGTAGAGATGACAAGCTATCTTGATTATCTAAGAGCGAGTCAATAAAAATGAGGAATGTATTCAAGTATTTAGTTGACAAGGGGACTGAAGAAGCTAACCTAGTCGATAAAATGATCGTATCTGCCTTTTTATCTATCAATAAGATTAAAGTTAGTAAAAATAAGCTATTAAGGCGGCTATCCATATTACCTAAAAGTAAGCATTACTTAGATCTCTTGGAGTTTATTGCCATTATAGAAGCTGAGGTTATCGATTTTAATTTTGAAAAACTTATAGAAATATTTGAATTTATAATATCTCCCTCCGATAGGGTTGTAAATGGGGCAGTGTATACGCCAGTAGCGATTCGTACTTATATTGTTGAAAAAGCTTTTGCTTCTTTCGATGGTAATATCGAAAGATTAAGAAGTGCAGACATCTCATGTGGTTGTGGCGGTTTTTTACTTAGCATGACCGAAAAGATTAGGGAGCTAACAAATATTTCGTACTACGATATTTATAGGGACATAATATTCGGCATAGATATAGCGGAATATAGTGTTAACAGATCAAAGATATTACTGTCATTAAATGCATTGTGCAATGGTGAAGATAGAGAGCTTTTCGAGTTTAATATTTATACTGGTAATTCACTGATTTTTGACTGGCGAGCCGAATCAGCAGTAATAGCTGAGAACAACGGATTTGATATAATTGTTGGTAACCCTCCATATGTCTGCTCAAGGAATATGGACGAGCAAACGCGGGAACAAGTGCAACAGTGGGAGGTGGCTCATTCAGGGCATCCAGACCTCTATATACCATTCTTTCAGATAGGGCTTGAAAACCTAAATGCAAATGGCATTCTTGGGTATATCACCGTAAATACTTTCATAAAAAGTATAAATGGAAGAGCTTTAAGAAATTACTTTAGCAATAGAGGGACCAATGTGATGTTATTAAGCTTTGGAGGTGAACAAGTCTTTGCGGATAGAAATACGTACACCTGTATCTGTTTTCTTCGAAATGGCCCGGCTGAGGTTAATTTTCTTCGCACGACAAGTGATAAAATTGATCACATAGATTTAAATAATCTTCAAACCTTTCATTACAACGAACTCAATCATCAAGATGGCTGGAGCCTTGTAAACAGCCAGCAGCTTGTAGACTTTATCAATACGGTAGAGCGGACCGGAACTCCTTTTAAGGATCTTTATAATACGAAAAATGGTATAGCTACATTGATGAACGACGTATTTAAGTTCAAACCGATAAAAACTGATGAGCAATTTCACTATCTCGAAGACGCTGGAATGATCTTTCCGATCGAGATAGGTGTTTGTAAATCCATCATAAACGCTAATAAGGTTAAGGTAGAGGAAGATCTTGAGCGATTGATCGAGCAGATTATTTTTCCCTACAATGAAAAGACGGAAATTATCTCCAAAGAACAGATGAAGTCTGACTATCCGAAAGCTTATACTTACCTCAAGACAAAAAAAGATTTACTCAGCACTCGAGACAAAGGTAAGCGCAAATATGAGGCTTGGTATGCTTTCGGGCGGAGACAGTCGATGGACATAAATAAATATAAACTTTTCTTCCCCCATATATGTGATCGTCCAAGGTTTGTACTTTGTAAGGACAAGGACCTCCTATTCTATAATGGGATGGCTATAGTGTCCAACGATCTCGAAGAACTGATGGTAATCAAAAGGATCATGGAGTCTGATCTTTTCTTCAAGTATATTAAGAACACAACCAAAGACTATACATCTGGCTACATCTCCATGAGTAGGAACTACCTCAAAAATTTTGGCGTAGTCCAGCTCGATGAACAGCAGAAGGCTGTTTTTTTAGCTTCCGACGATCCACAATTTATGTTAAATGAGATATACGGTATTATGGATCTAGTATAGGAGGGGGAGGATTAATGACTATGCGAGCTTTACTAACTTTTCTGGTCTCTTAGTATGATTTTCTTCCCCTGATAATACGGTGATTCCCGCAAGCGGTGTATTATTGAAGCCTTAAGTTCCATTTTTTTGTAGAGCGAGGTTAAAGAGATCAAAAGTTCTTTAATAGCACCGCGGACGCTATCATCAAATAGCGGTCCCATAAGTGATAGTAGTATCTCACCCTTGCCTATGTTACCGTGGCAAATCACTCCATCTCGTGAAATATTAATCTTTACCTCATTTGATCCCTCAGTATCCAATAGCATAAAATTACAGAACGAATTTTCTGAAAACTCGACTATAAACTCCCTTATAGTCATCGGTTTGCCTTTTTGAGACAAAAAAGGAATGTCAATCTTTTTAAGGTTCTCTGATAGAACAAAAGAAGCGATTGGATCTTCTCTTTGGTATTTTTTTTTGCTATGGCTAATCTTTGTAAAAGGAAGTAACGAGGATAATTTTATTGCTTGGGTTGCTGCCTCAAAATGAGATGAATCAATTTCTGCCACTTGATAAAGCTCATCTGAAAAAAGGCAGTACTCCACGCGTAAGTGCGTCGAGCGAGAATAATACCATAGATTGTATAACAATGTAATAGACTCAACCGCCTGTTTATCAAAGTCACTATAACTGTCCATATCCCTCACAACCAAAATCGCCTTTTTTGTACTCACTTTTAAATCCAATATCTCAAAACCCTTAGAATTGATTGGCACGGTAAAATCTAGTAGCATCACCTCCTCCCGAAGCATCGGATGCTCGATTTTGTAAGTTCTAATCTGCTCAAGATTGTCGAAAATGAAAAATGTATGGGATAGCTTCAGTATAGAAAAGATATTTATCGCCCTTATCATTACATCTGCCAGCTCATCCCTAGATAGTTCAAACTCATAATTTCCACCATCTTTCTTGCACCAGCAGAAGATCCGTCCACCGTCCAGCCTTGAGTTATGGTGATAGGCAATGTTTCGCCACTGACTAATCCTGATCCCGTGTACCCCGATGATCAACAACTCATCCATGATTTTGGTATTCAAGAGCTCATCAACCAATATGCCTAGATCTTTTCCTTCGATCTCAGAAAAGGAAATAGTCTTTCTTGACCTTATCCTATTGATCTGTACTAAAACCCGTAAATAAGGTTTGATCATACCCTCAATAACCTGTCCAATCACCTTTAGAGATTCTTCCAGGAAATCCTCTATTTGCAATGTCTTATAATTTAACTGATTATTGTGTAAGCTCCAAAATCTAGTCAACACCTGTAATAATCTTGGATTCTGTTCAGCAGTCTGCAAGAGACAACTCTCCTCATCACGGTCTTTGGCCTCATTATAAAATTTCAATAACGAAAAAATCGAATCGGTGACATGAGGGTCTTTGGCCTCTAGGGAAAGGAATGCTAACCAATCCGTCGCCAATGTAGTCATGGAATATTTTTTCAGGATATTTTGATCACTAAAAAAAGGAGAGAGACTGTCCAGTATAGAGGCCTGGATATCCTCGGCGGTCATCCCGAACTTGTAAAAATGGGAGAGGGGATCAATCTTTTGGAGTTTCTTAAGTTTTCGCTTATGACTTTTCATATAATAGAGCGCTTATTGCCATAAAGATATTAAATCCTAAACGAGTCTCATCTCATAAGGTACCGAAAAGCCACGTCATAAAAAAACAAATTGTTAAGGATGCATAGCACACATTCCGGAATGAGGCAATATCTTGTAGAGACAAATGGCTCAATTCATAGATTGATAGAAAATAAGAATTATATAATAGTTAGAAGATTCAGTACAAAGGATGATAACCGCCGGTTAACTGCTGCGTCCAACCTTAGCAATCTTCCTAGGACATGGTAGGTATCGAGAACCATCTTAAAATATACATCACCCTAGTGGATTGATATCAAAGATAAATACTGTAGGCCTGTCGGCGCTTTTGAATAGCAGACTTTTCGATCTTTACTTTCGCACCTTTAATGGTAACATAAATGTTAGCGCGACAGAGCTGAGAAGTTTTCCACTTCCGGGGTTAATGTTGATTTCAACACTCGGTCAACGTATCATTAACTGCGAAAATGACAGAGTGGAATACGATATTGATAAAATGATTTCTGAAATATTTAATTTAACCTTAGATTTATCTTTTACATATGGATAAGATACAAGAAGCACAGGATATTCTTAAGGCATTTAAATTGCCAGAGCAGCAGCAGAATAAAGTTTCAGCACTTTCCCTACTTGCATTATGTGATATAAAACCAGGTGATGATTGGGGAAAGGCTAGACGGTCGAATAAAATACTTTCGACTGACCTGATGGAATTTGTCAATCAGTATTATTTTGGCTATAAACCTGGTTCAAGAGAATTGTTCAAGACTCAGGCACTTAATTCTTTCGTCGAGCATGGAATTGCAGAAATGAATCCCGATGATCCTGATCTCCCACCTCGGAGTCGAAAGACAAATTATGCCATCTCAACGTTAGCACTTTCAACCATCAGAAAATTTCAGACGGAGGAGTGGGAGGTAGCTTTAGATAATTATCTTAAATATCGTAAATCAATACACGCCGGTCCTACTCCAGAAATATATATTAACAAATTATTAATCAATAGTTATAAGTCGATTCTGAATGACCAGATAGAGCTTGGTAGATTCAACGTATTTATCGGTGCAAATGGTTGTGGCAAAACAAATATTTTAGAAGCGCTTGCAACGGTTGGTGCTGAACGTGTAAACGATGTTACTTACGAGGGGCTTTATAGTAGGGGAGTCAGAGTTGCCAGACCAGACCTTATTCTGAGTTCCTTTTTAAATGATGATCAGCAAAACAGTATTGAGATTGCATTGCAGATTGATAATGATGGACAAGTTGAGACACATAAGTGCTCCCTGACTCCAGACAATCTAAATGATATCTATACTCGGTGGATAAACTTAGCAGAGGATGAAGATTACGGAAATATCATTCTTGATCGATTTCAGGAACTTACTAAATCAAATCCTGGACTATCGGGCCGAGATCTCTTGGACAAACTAAATGAAACTATAATCGAAAAGCCATTGCGTAAAACAAATAGTTTCGATAATCTGCTTTCTGAATACGCAATATTTGACCTCAGTACAAAATCCCTCAGGGGGATTACCCCAGCTGAAAGCAAGAAAACACCTCTGGGGATTAATGGTGAAGGACTAGATCTATTAATTGCTACTTTTAACAAGACAGAGCGCTTACAATTAAATAATGGTATCAAGTTTTTTGACTGGCTCGGAGAGATCATCGCGGATCGAGAGGATAAGTTCAAGCTTAGTGGCCTTAAACCCGCAAGAAGCAAGAGTACACTTTATTTCCGTGACAAGTATATGAGAAATGAAAACAATGTGTTCTCAGCTGAGAATTCCAACGAGGGCATACTTCACGTACTATTTTATTTAGCACTATTCATCAGTACAAAGACTCCTAAGCTTTTTGCCATCGATAACATTGAAACGGCTCTGAACCCACTGTTATGTCGTACGCTTATACCTGAGCTGGTTAAGCTTTCTAAAGATACTAAAAGGCAGGTGCTCATTACCACGCATAACCCCGCTATATTAGACGGACTCAACTTACTAGATGATGAACAACGTCTATTTGAAGTGTTTAGGGACTTGGATGGAAGGACTAGAACAAGACGGATCAATTTCAAAAAAGATCTGTCCGATAAAAAATTCAAACTGTCAGAGCTTTGGCTGAAAGGCGTAATGGGCGCGATACCAAAACCTTTTTAACATATGAGGATCGGTATAATATCAGAAGGACATGCAGATAGGGCAGTTATTACTAATATTTTATGTGGACATATTCCCATGGAAAGAGGTGATATCATTGCGTTAAGGCCATCATTAATTACAGATGAGACAGACAAAGTACATAGAGCGGCCGAAACTTTTTCTTCATGGACAGTGGTAAAAACTGAATGTGAGGAAAGACAGCTTGTTGACGCATTCCTTGCATTCGAAGGACAAGATTATATTGTGATCCACATTGACACTGCGGAGGCTGACGAATATGGTGTTAAACGGCCTGAAAAGACTGAAACCTATTGTGAAGAGCTTTATTCCTTGGTTAGGGCTGAAATGGATAACTGGCTTGGCGAGGAGGATAGTGATAATATCTTATATGCTATTGCCATCGAGGAGATAGAGGCATGGTTGCTAACAATGTTTGTTGCGAGAGACACTGCTAAAATAGGGGATCCAAAAAAACAATTTGATAGATTACTGGGGAAGTATGAGATAGATACTACGAGTAATTATGAGAATTTTCTAAAGATAGGCAAACCATTATCCAAGGAAAAAGAGATAAAAAAAGGGAAATATTTAAACTACAACTGTAGCCTTCGGGCATTTTTTGAAGAGATAGATGCAAAAATCATCTCAAAAATTTAATTTAATTTAATGAAAAGACAACCAACGCCTCAACATCTTACATGGTTTTTGGATATGTACAGAAATGGGCAACTAGTACTTAACCCACCTTATCAACGAAAAAGTGTCTGGGCCCCAAAAGATCGTGCATTCTTTCTAGATACCATCTTTAGAAACTATCCAGCCCCACCTGTATTTGTACATCGTGAGATTGACGATAAAGGATATACTACATTTAACGTCGTTGATGGTAAACAGCGGCTAGAAACCATTATAATGTTTGCTGAGAATAAAATTTCGATTAGCAAAACCTTTGGAGATGAAAATATAAATGGTAAGAAATTCAAGGATATTCCAATTGAATATAGAAGGAAGTTCTGGGATTATGTCTTGGTAGTTGACTTCATTGAAAGTATAGAGGGTACTAACATTGATGAAGTTTTTGATAGGGTAAACAGAAATTCAAAGAACCTTCAACCTCAGGAACTTAGACATGCGCGTTTTGATGGGTGGTTCATACTGGAATCCGAGAAAGAAAGTGAACAGGAATTTTGGTGGAAATTGAAGGTGAGTACGAAAGCTCGAGATAAGCGCATGCGTAATGTTCAGTTTATTTCGGAATTATTAGCAGTCCTTTTGGAGAATGACATACATGGCTTTAGCCATGAATATCTAGATGAAATATATGCAAAATATGACAGTCCGGAGGAAACTGAAGACTTTCCAGATACTGAACTTTTTGACCAACGGAAAGAACGGATAAAAACTATAATTACAGAGATGAATGAAGTGAATTCTTGTATCGATCTCTATTGTCAGACTTCCAATAATATCTATAGCCTTTGGGCATTTCTTGCTCTCAATGAGTCCGATCTTCCAGATGTAGCCACCATCGCGAATAAATATCTTCACTTTATGGTAGGTGTACAGCATGAGATTGAGTATCCAACGCGGGCTGAAAAGCCAATGACGGTTACTATAGAGGAAGGCCGAAATTTAGCGCAAGAAAATATCTACTTAGTAAATTCAAAAGGCGCCTCTACCGATTATCCCCAGCGACTCAATCGGATCACAGCACTTAAATCAATTCTTTAAAATGAAAGTAATTCAGTCCATTGAATCAGCATATGAATTTCAAAAGGAATTGAATATAGTGCTGAAAAATCGAGTTGATGAAATTATGGGACTGTTGCGCAGAGATAACATTTCTTGGCACTATTTCAGCCGTATCAAACAGCTAGAGAGTTTTGCTTTAAAATTGGAAACAGGTAGATTTGAACAACCAACTAAGTTAGAGGACTTTTTCGCGTGTACCTTAGTGGTTGAGAATCTGGATCAGATCAATAGAGCAAAGACACTTTTGGCAACACGTTTTGAAATTGTCTCTCAAAAACCAAAGGAATCCGCTCAGACCCACAAGTCTCCCTTTTCTTTTGAGTTTGATGACTTAAGGATTTATGTGAAATTGAAAAGCCCAGAATATTTGCCGCCTGAGCCGATTGAGGATATTATTTTCGAAATTCAGATAAAGACTTTCCTACAACACGCATGGGGATTAGCTACACATGACCTTATCTACAAAGCAGATGAGATTAATTGGTCGAAAGAAAGAGTTGCTTTTCAGATCAAGGCCATGCTCGAACAGGCGGAGGTAGCAATAAGTGGTATCAATGGGTTGGTGATGCTTCCTGAAATTCTAAAGGAAAGCCATGAAACCACCTCACTCAAAGAGATCATGCACTTCTATAAAGTGAATTTTAAAGATGAGGAACTCCCAAGAGATGTGGTTAGGCTATGCAAAAATACGCACTCACTTTTACAGGCACTTAGGCTTAACTCAACTGATCTCGCCAATATTCTGAGTACTGAAACCAGTTTGGGAAAGGGGACAAATCTTAGGAATTTATCGCCTTATTTACTTATTGTGCAGTCAATCATAAACCAAAGAAAATTGCTGGTTGAACGATTCTTTAGTGGAAAGAAACAGCGATTCAAGGTTCTTGTTCCGAAAGAACTAAGTTTAGATGGGATTAAGATAGGGGCTGGAGAGAATATGGTTAAATTGTAATCACGTGCGCCAAATATTGTAAAATCAAATCATTAAAACTGACTGATCATTATTGAGGCTTGTTCTCAGTTTCGCTATCCCTGAATACGCTAAATGTATATCGCATAAAGTGTATATTAAACTGTTAGTTTCTTAAAAGTCATTATTGTTAATAAATATTATCTTAATATTTAAATTAAATTCCTTTTTAGTCTGTATATTAGACCTGCGATTAATGAATATACTATGCTAATATTGAACGAAATAATTAAAATCATAGCCTGGTGGAGGTTGGGTGAAAGTCCCGAACATTTCAGTGTATTTGTTACTCGCGGCACCATCAGGCTCCTTAAAAACTATATTTATGCGAGTAGCAAAAAAGAACAAAGTCAGAACTCAAAAAGTCGTTAGGTCACTAAAAGTCCAACCACAAATCCGTTTCAATCGTAACAGCAGAACCATCTATCCTCAAATCATACTCTCTGGAAATTGGTTGAATAGTTTAGGTTTTGCTCCCAATTCACATGTATGGATAACCACTAGTAACAGGAAACTAGTCATTATACCGATGAGTTATCGCTGATGAAATTAATTCCAGGATATATCTTTATGAACTAAAACCTCATAGAGATATATCCTAAATAATAAAAATTTATCCACCTTTGATATATGTAATTAGTTGTGTTTTATTGAACAGGGACAGCAACTGGTAGCTCATCTGACGGGATGTGCCTATATATTGCTCCATTATCTAAATCCTTCAAATGGCTCAGTTGTTTGTTTTTATCATAGATAATTTTTAAAGACATGGTTTTCTCCCCCTTGAGTATTACAACGCCATTTAAAATTTCTGCATCGTAGTAACCAACCCTGGTGATCATCTTCGGAATTTTGCTTTCCAAAACAGCCTTACCTGGCTTTGTTTTTTTTAGTGTCAATGGCTGCAGGCTATAATCACCATTAACTTCGGTCTGTCCGTAAGTAAGCTTAATCAATTCTTTAAAAACGGTGCCAGGTTTAAGGGTTGTATCTGCATTCATTTTCCATTGGAATAAAATCGGTAATGCGTATTGCTGCAGTGACAGTGTATCCCTGGAAAATTCTATCATACCTGATTTGGGCAGGGGAGGTGGAATAGGCCTTGTTTTTTTCTTTTGACTGTAGCCGCTGAAGTGAAGGCACATCAAAGCTAAAAAAATGACTAAGTTTCTCATGGTTAATTTTTAGGTGTTCCCAATGGCAAAGTAGCGGTAAATGTTCATATTTTAAAATTGATGACTTAGATATAGGTAAAAATACCTGTTTTTAAAAAAAGAGGATTTCTACCTACAAAAATTCTTTTTTATTTCCATAACTTTATGATAGATCTAAGGAGAATAACAACTCATTAGAAGTATTAACGCATAAATCTCAAAAAATGAAAACGCCTCTCTCAGCCATTTTTCATGATGGTGATTCTATTTTCGCTTTTTCTCAGACATTCATTAAAGCAGTTTGTCCGGTTTTTTCCGGATCAGCTAAAGGCCTTTGCAAGGAGCAGATGCTGGCAAGCTTTTATTTGTCATTTGTTTTTAACGGTTTTTTATGCGGGCCAATACGCCAAAAATGCGCCTATTACAAATAAAACCAATCATAAAACATTTAAAACTTAAAAACAATCATCATGGCAAATCCAACAATCAACCAGAATGGTACTGCAACCATTACACCTTCACAGAATTGTACAATTACAACTTCTAACGGAGCTTCGAGTACCATTAACACGGTAAATACTTCAAATTCAAATAACCTCATGGTGGTTATTTCCGGTGTGCCTACATCACCAGGTGTAGCTGTATTTGTGAATGGTCAACCTTCTCCATATTTAAATGGCCTGTTTACGATTCCTGCAAATTCACCTGGATTTGCAGTTGTTATATTCGGTAACCTGTTGGGAGCTGTGATCACGATCCAGAACAACACCAGTACAGCGGTGCCTGCAAGCGCTTCAATTACCTGTGTAACTGCTTAAGTATTAAACTTTAGTAGTTGAACTTTTCAAGAAAGACGGTAAAAGGAGGAGTATGTATCCTTGTTTTCTTTCTGACGATGTTGAGTTGGACCCTGGTATCAAGTCAGAGTCCAACAAAACAACAACAGAAAACAATTACGCTATTGCCCTTTCAATACACTCAACTGAAGACCAATAATGGTACATCTTGTGTGTATTATATGCGAAATGCAAGCCTTTCCAATATTGCAGTCGCCGTGAATACCGGAGCACCCGATTCCATTAAATACGACAATGGGTCACTTTTTAACGGTATTCATAGATTAGCACCAGGGCAACAAATCATTGTAGTTGGAGACTTTAAAGGAAAACAGCTGAATACCATTAACCTGTCTGCACAAAATGTAGCAATTACCACGATGCTCTTTTGTCCTGGTCATTGATTTTTAATTATCCCTATTAAATCAACCTATTTTGAGCCAGATCACCAGTGGCGTTACTTTTAGTAATGCAAAATTCGGAGGAGGAAGTTTATATGTTGCCGAAGCACAAGGCAGCGAATTTGCCGCGGTATTGTTACCTGCTGGCTCAACATATACAGAAAGCCTCATTGATTTGCCCACTGCTTTTCAGCAGCAGGTATATTTCCTTTTTAGCAGGGTAGAACTGTCGAATACCGTCGCCAGCGACTACCAAAAGTATCTATCGACCTTTAGAACAGGGACAGGCATCGCAGGTTATCTCGGCCTCGCCTGGATTCTGGATACGACTTTACCGCTTTCTACCAGCAATACTACCGTCATCAATCTGGTTCAATACACCCCGGGAAGTAGTTTTGTGGTGGCGATAACCACCAATCTCTCTATCGGGAACAATTTCGCCACTTTAAACATAGACAATAATACCGTTGTGTTCTACAGTCCGCTGGATGCACCAACAAACCTGGAATTTGCCTTTAACAACAGGTATCCGAACATCAGTTTCGCAAATAAAACCATTGGCACCCAATCCCTTTTCAACAGCAATATGACCATTCCATTTGGTGTTGCCGGGACCGGAAGTTTCAGGTTTTCCCTTGGATTCAATCTCAAAATGGATTTCCAGGGATATGGACTTCAAAATAACTATTACTACCTCAGTGGCAGTGCATTGAACGTTTTTACGTATCCAATACTTAAGCCAGGTAGTAATGTGAATGAATATGCAATCACACAGGCTCAGATAGACTTGCTGGACATCGGCAATGCTGCTCAGCTCAACACTTATTTTGCCCTTACCGGTAAAATATATAACAGCGATTCAGGCAATAACAGGGCCGCTATATTCCCAAGTTACAACGCCATTAACACGGGATATCCCATTGGATTGGTCCCTTTTATAGATTTAGTAGTAACGACTGAACTGATCAATAATCTATATCCGACCACCAATACGGCGAGGTTTGTCATTTCTCCATCGCCCCGTAATGCAAAAGATCAGGTGTATTATATGGTTCCTGAAGGGGATTTTTACCTCGACATGAGTGCCAGTCCGACTGCCATTCCTGATGAGAACGGGCAGTTTGATTTTCTGCCAGGGCTTTCAGGTACAGAGGTGATCACTTTCAGTCCATATGTGAATACCGGGGGAAACCCCGTTGGGGATCGGTTAAGGTTTATTAGTCGCCAGCCCGCATATGCACCCAATTTCCCAAGTGAACCGGTTTCTTTGGCGCAACCGGGCACAGACAACCCGGTGCTGACTTCGGAATACCTGACTTCCTGGGCCAATATTGTTTCTTCCAGTACAGCAAATGTCCAATATGCCTGTCAGCCGCAAGGCGCTTCCTTATATGCAAAAGGACATGGGATTGCTTCGGAAGACAGCAATTCCAGTTTTCTTGGCTTTTTTGAGCCCTCAGTTGATATGCCTCAAAATGACAGTTTTTATGTACCTATGGTTCCATACCTGGGAATTCCGGCAATTTTGCCTCCCGGAACCGGTGATATTAAGTCCTTTGAATCGAAAGTGCTGAGTGCCGAAAGGAAAACCAAGATTACAAACAGCTTTTCAGCGCCCAATGCCAGTAAAAGCAGGGCCAAAAGGGCAATGCTTTCTGCCGGGGCTAATGGCTCAGAAGGTTATACGCCATCAACTACTCCGCAAGGCCTGGTGGCCAATGTGATGGATACGGGGAGCTGGAGCTTGCTCAACCTCGCTCAGAATACTGTAGACGAAAACCCAGCTGCACATTGGTATGTGAGTCCTGTTGGTCAGGTTCCTGATCCTGCACCTGAATATCAGCTGAGCTTTATCAACCTGAGTTCGGAACTGCAATCTGCCTTTCTCACCAATCAGCAATTTGTGGTGATGACGAATAATCAATACCTGGGCACCTTGTTTTCTACGATCCAGGATCAGGAGGGAGGCACAAGCGCAGAGGCGATCTTCAACAACAAAATGTCGATTGAAGACTGGCCATTTGATTTTAATGTAGGCACCAAAAATACTTACGCCGATTACAACAACGTACTCCTTTTTAAATTTTGTCAGGGGACGGTGTTGGATAGGGTGAAGAACCCGAAAGACTGGACGCAGGCCAATGCTTTCAATATTGCTCCGGATGCCTTAGATGGCTCCTATACTCAATTGGTTGCCATTTCTTCCTGGCTGCAAAGTTACCTGCAATCTGCCGAAGACGCTTATTACGCTGCTGCAAATGGAGCACAAAGCGCTGATGAAGTGAATTATTATGAAAAATTCCACCAGATCATTAACGATCCCAACTGGAATGGCATCCTTGCCCTGAAAGCGGACATCAATCTGCAGGAATTCCCGCAGCAGTTAAAAGGGCTGATCAGCGGAATCAATCTTAAAAATTTCAATGCACACCATGTGGGCGTAGAGGTAAACAGGGTAGATGCAACCGGTACGATTACCATGGGACCAGTCAGTTCTATTTTCGGGCTGATCAATTACATCGATCCGGCTTATGGGGTACAGGTGGCACAAGGATTAAGTGTAGACAAGCCGATTCCGCCTTTGGTGAATGCCACCTATGATTTTAAAGTACTTTCCTTACAGGTATTGTTCGAGAATACGGCCATTAAAAGCTTCTCCAGCAAGATCCAGCTCACGATGAACAACCTGTTTGCCGACAAGGTAGCCTATACCAATAACCCATACGGTGCGGCAAAACTCAATACGGTGGTGCTGAATGGTACCTATCAGGATCACAATGGAACAGCGGTATATGTGTTTGACAATAAAGATGATAACCTGTTTTACTTTGACAGTAACTTACTGCAAAATGTAGAGATTACCAAAATACAATTCAATACCTTAACCACTGATCCTTTAGCGGTTGATATTGAAACACGCTTTTTGATGTGGGGATTCCTGAATTTTGGCGTGATCAGTTGTGTGCCACCCCAACCACCGCCACCTCCGGTAGTGGATCCGGATACCTTAACGCCCTATGTTTTCGACGCCTGGTCTTTTGGAACCAGAGATGACGACGATGCAGATTATCAAAAAGGGCTGAGTTATGCGGATCTCTATATTGAGATGGGCTTTAATCTGAATAATCCTTCAGTAGTGAGTTATGCTTTTGATGCGAGTCAGATTTCTTTTAACTCTTCGCAAAGCAATACCCGGGACAGTAGTTTATATCCAAATTTCGCTTTGTCGATCTCTAAATTAATGAGTGGTAATGAAGATTCATTGCCTTCCAGTCAGGGTTTCCTGACCCTTGGTTTACCTGGGGTAAATGCGAATGGGCTTTCCGGCGACTGGTATGGCTTGCAGATGAACCTTAACCTGGGAAGTCCGGGGGAACTGGCAGGCAACCTGGGATTCAATGCCAGCCTTTTACTCGCCTGGAGCCCGGGGGAACAAAAAGACTCCAACAAGTACAATATCCTCATCGGCATAAAATTACCGGGTACTTCCAGCAATGCGAAATTGCTCAGTATCCAGGGCCTGTTAAAATTAACCATCGACAAGCTGCGCCTGCAATACATCCCGGCTACGAGTATCGATGCCCAGGGTTCTTACCTGCTTACTTTATCGAACATCGCCTTGAAATTCCTGGGAATATTGAAGCTTCCACCAGGTGGCAGCACAAATTTCCTGCTTTTTGGGAATCCAAAGAAGGGCGCTACCTCCAGCAGTCTGGGATGGTATGCCTCCTATAATAAAACGCCTTAATCAATCAGAATGTAGCCAAAAGAAATACTTTATGACAAAAATACTGTATTGGAACATAGAAAAATTTTCGATCAATAAGATCAACGATCCTAGTACGAAAAGAAAAGATAGATCCCTCCCCAGTGGTATAGTTGCCTCAGGGAACCGTAGTGATTTGATTTTAAATGTGATGCAGGCAAATGCGCCGGATATCTTTGTGATCATTGAGACGACAACTGGTGCTGGTGCAGAGGGTACTTTAATCAACACAGGAGGTAGTCAGGCGGCATTGGATTTGTTGCAAAAAATACGCGCCAAATTTGGAGTAACCTGGATGTTGGTTCCTCCTTTAATTATTGGTCAAAGCACTTTAAAAGAGGGGGTTTGCGTATTTTTTAACAGTAGCAGCAATCTGTTTTTTACGGGTCCTTTTGGCTGGGAAGGTGGAGTTAATCCGGCAAATGTAATAGGAGGCGGTGCTACTGTTGCCTATGCTGCGCCCTGGGATACCGCTTTACCTGCCGGCAAAACCCCAACAACGGCTGGGATTATTAATGGTGGACTGCGACAAAATCAACTTGCCGGACAATGGCTATATGATGATGGGGCTGCACCTGCGGTAAAACTGGAATTTCCGAGCGCTGGTGAACGTCCGCCTTACCTGACCACATTCTGGGATGCCGGCAGCAATAGAAATATAAAATTGCTGGCTTATCATGCCCCTCCACCAGAAACGAAAATCTCTGCTGCAGGGGTCGATTCCTTAAGCAAGATCAGAGAAATCACCACCCTGCTTGGGGCGCAGGATGATGTGATCATCATGGGTGATTTTAATGTCAATCTATCAGAAAAAGTTTTGGCAGATGAGGCTTATGATACCCTTATTGCTGATAGTTATACCAGGCAGATTAACCCTACTGCAGCATCCGGTTTCCCTGATCAGGGGTATATCTGTACCACTTTGTATGGTACTTCCGGAAAGAATAAAGCAGAGCCTACGGATACCAGGGGATATCCCGCATATGGATATATGACGCAAAACAGTTACGACAATATGCTGACCCGTTATGGGGATGCAGTGAGGGTGCCGGTTTCAAGTAAGATCACGATCGTGAACCTGGTTGCAGGTTCTCCTTATACTAAACCGACTACACCTGCTTATGCCGGTGCAAAAGGAACGTTGGTTTATACTACTGCAATGGAAACGGATCGCACAGCTGCAGATCCTTTAGCACCAGTTGCCTTGCTGTTACCTCCAGATCCAGCACCCAATGGGAACGGTGGATATGCGCCAAACACAAAAGGTGTCGGACCAAAATTCCGGGAGTGGGAGAACTATGGTGTGGTAAGAAGCACCAGCGACCACATGGCCTTAATTATTGACTTTTAGTTTTTTTAAGAGATACTATTATGAGTTTACAACCACTTGCCGACGAATTTAAGCAACAAGCCAGCCAGAATAACGGTAACATCACGGTGAATGCAGCTTCATTTACCAAAGCAGGACTTAGTGTCCCTGCAGATTTAGACCTTATGCTGACTGCCGGTTATCAGCTTGCTGCAAACAGCAGTCTGTTAATTGACACCAGTGGTACCACCATAAATGACCCGGTAGGGAATACCCTGACGATTACAGGGGTGGCCAGTGTGCTACAGGTGGAGGCTTCCAATACGGCAGTTTCCTTTGTCGTTACTGATGACGGCCTGGGAAATGTACAATTTGTAATTGTCATCACCTTAAGTAGCTGGACTTTTGCCACAAGCTGGCCATTTATGGTAGGCGGTATTTATAGCGATTTACCTTATACTCATCCAACCTTTATTTTTTCATCAGCGCCTCAAAGCCAATATGTATGGCAGCAAAACGAGATCAGCCTGGTGGCAGGTCAAAACTTTGCCGGTCTGATTCAGCTCACCGGAATACTTGCGCCCCTCGTAAATTTCCTGATTGGCTGGATTAATGGTAAGCAGATCGCCTTATCAGGCAAGCTCGATCCATCAAAGGTAAATAATGATACCATTCTTTATCCGGAGATGGATTTAAAGGTGGAACTGGATGTGCAGGTGATTCCCTTTAGCTTTCTGACGGTGAAAAGCCCGGCGATAGGCTTTAAAATTGAAACGGTAGCCGATACAGAAATTGCATCCAGGATGATTGCGCTCGATGGAGCTGGATCCACGCTTGCGCTTTATGAAGAAGAAGCCGAAGAAGATGGTGATATCGTACAGCTATCCAGTCTTTATTTTGAATTGCAGCTTTTATTGGGAACAACCATCCAGATGGATTTCAGTACCAGCGTAACGCCTGGTCAGAACACTTATTTCCTTGGTGTAACTCCTGATCCCTCCACACCCCTGACACCGCTGAACCTGTTTTCTTTGATGGCAGGCAATAACTGGTTTACCATTTTGCCACCTACACTGCAACAGTATTTGAATGCAATTGCCTTTAAAGGTTTTGCAACTACGGTGAGCTTCAACAATGGTTTTACTATTGAAAGCGCTTCGGCAACAGTAGGTTCTACGCAGCCATGGGTGTTGTTCGAAAATTTTATCATCAATGAATTTGATGTGACCTGGCTGATCATCGGACCAGGACCAGGTCAGATCAACTCGCAACTGATCCACCTGACTGCCAATGTGGATTTCTTCCCAACCATATTTCAAGGCGGATTTGATGTGGAAATTACTTCCGACCTTACTTTATCCGCTTCATTCGAAGGTTCTGTAACCTTTAATGATTTAATTAAGGCGATTACCAAAGGAGCCATAGATATCCCTTCAAGCCTGCTGCTGGTAGAGTTTACCAGCTTTGGGATGGCGATGGACATCAACAATAAGTATTATGAGTTCTATGCCAATACCAATATCAACCTTAATTTCATCACCAATATTTCCGTTACCAATGGTAGCCTGAAAATCACTTCTTCTACGCCAACCAGCGGCGCAGGCGAAAGCGTGTTTACCGCTGCAGTGAATGGTTTGTTTGCGATAGGAGTCCTGCAGCTCAATGTGGATGTGAACTACAGCTCTGCAGCTGCCGGTGGATGGAACCTGAGCATTGCCATGCCTGCGGGGAAAACCCTGGATCTCGGCGCACTGATCAAACAATTGTTTAATAACATTGATTTGCCGGATAGCTTCCTGCCAGACTACCTTAAAATCACCCAGTTCTCCCTGGTGTCTTATGTGCCAAATGCGGCCACAGGAACGAGTACTTATGAGGTGAAAACAGCGATTGTCTGGAAATTCCTCTTCCCGATCATCAATCAGCCGATTAATATCCTTGCTAATATACGCTTGAAATATACAAGTACGCCTTCCGCAACCGGCCCTGCGGTAACCACTTACGAGGGTGCCATTGCCGGAACCGTGACCTTGGAGTATTTCAATGCAGAGGTGAATATTGGCTACGACTTTTCAAAAAATAATCAATTGCTCTCGATCCAGTGGGAGGGATTCATCACCGAATATAACGTTACTGATGCCTCAAAAACCATCACTTTCCGCATTGAAAAATGGTCTGTAGGCAGCCTGATTACCTCATTTATGAAAATGATGGGGGATCCTACTTTTGAACTGGATTCGCCATGGGATTTACTGAACGACCTGAGCCTGGACGGCTTCTCTGTGACCTATAATCTGGATACAAAAGACATCAAGGTAAACTACAAATTCGGAAAGAGCCTCAATTTGATATTTATTACCATCAATGGCATCAGCCTGACCAAAAATTCGACCGGTGTATTCATTGCATTTGATGGATCATCGCCGGTTCCTGGTGTGAACGACAGTAATTTGTTTAAACCAGAGAAAGGCGGACAGGACATTAACAAAATGCCTGAAGTTCCGGGACAGGGTTCAGAGTATTTCGGACTTTACCTGCTGGCCATGGGACAACACGTGGAGCTGACCAACAGTGCTTCTTATCAATCGATTAAAGAGGTGACCGATGCCATGCAAAAGGCATTTACGGAACCGGAACCGGGAACTATTCCGATAGGACCAGGCTCTGGCAATACGCTGCTTAATTTTAATGAAGACAGCAATTGGCTGATCGCCACCAGTTTCGGGGTGTTAAATGTAGGCACCAAGGATAAACCGGTCTGGACCGTGGACGCGCAGATTGTGTTCAACGACCCGAACCTGTATGGTCTCCGCATTGCCTTAAGTGGTGATAAAGCGAAAGTGCTGAAAGGACTCGTATTTGAGATCATGTATAAAAAGATCTCCGATTCTATTGGAGTATACCAGATGGACCTGACGCTGCCGGATGCATTGCGCAACCTGCAATTTGGGGCAGTGAACATTACCCTTCCCTGCATCAGCCTGGAAATCTATACCAATGGCGATTTTAAAGTCGACATCGGGTTTCCGTACAATATGGATTTTTCAAGGTCCTTTACCCTTCAGGCCATTGTGCCGCCGGGAATCCCTGCCATGGGTTCAGGTGGGTTCTATTTTGGCAAACTGAGCAGTGCCACCACCAATTTGGTGCCTGCAACGAGCTATGGTAACTTTAATCCGGTACTGGTATTTGGAATAGGGTTACAGGTTGGGGTTGGCTATAGTGTTAATTATGGTCTCCTGAGTGCAGGTTTCAGCCTCACCTTATTTGGCATCATTGAAGGGGTAATTGCCAGTTATCATCCCTATCAGGGTACATTGGCAGGGCAGGAGCAAAACCTGCAGACGGTCGAAACTTCTTA
Source organism: Pedobacter steynii (assembly GCF_900103665.1). Lineage (GTDB taxonomy): Bacteria > Bacteroidota > Bacteroidia > Sphingobacteriales > Sphingobacteriaceae > Pedobacter > Pedobacter steynii. Next base: position 211,843 of record NZ_FNGY01000004.1, on the reverse strand, counting down.
CTACTATTACCTGAAAGGTACGGTGGGGATCATTGGTAAATTATATGGTTCTATCGACTTTGGAATTATCTCTGCCAGTGTAAATATTACGATCACGATTTACGTACAGGCGATCTTTGAAGCCTATAACAAAATACCACTAGCCATTGTGGCTACTGTTGACGTCAGGGTTTCTGCAAGTCTGAACCTGGGTTTCTTCAAAGTGACCATTCATTTCAGCTTCAATGCAACGATCAGACAAGACCTGACCATCGGCACAGACAATCGTGCGGCTGCACCATGGAACAAAGACCTGACTGCAGCATCAGCGGCATCAGCGCTTGCGATGCCACAGTATAGGATGATGACCAGTAAAGCTGGCAGGCCAAGGCTTCAGTTTAACACCATGCTGGCCACTACATCTGATGATGTATTGCCAACACTTAATTTATACTTTGTACCGCACCTAACGGTTTCTGCGCCTAAAGGAAGTAGCAATCTGAACAGTCAGCAGGCACAATATGTAGCTACGTTGTTCATTGATGCACCGGATCCGAATGGTCCGAGTGATGGCACGACTTCATTTGAACGGTTGAGCAGTGATTTCTTCCGCTGGTTGGTGGCCAATTATATAGATCCGAATGCAGGTCTGACTACACGTGCGGAAATTGACGCACAGGGCATTTCAAAACTGGATCTGGACAATTTAATTGCGTTGCTGTCTAACGAAGGCAATCCTTTCCCGATTCCTACAGCTGATATCCTGACCTTCCTGCAAAGTTCATTTGCGGCAGTTAACCTTCAGAATTTGGGTGAAGATCTTGCTTCTGCGGCAATTTTCCCGATGTTCTATGACCTGAGTTTAAATGTTCCTGGTATTCCATTGAGCATTGATTTCAGCCAATACAATATGGCGACTGCCGAGTATCTTGAGGAGGTGAAGAAATGGTTTGCTGAACTGGAAGTGAGCGTTTCCGAAGAAAGTAATGCGGCGCCACAGGCGAAAATGATGGACGGCACAGAGCCAAGCTATAGCATGTCGACCTTTGTTTTTGAAGATTACTTTGTGTTGATCGGAAAACAACTCGCCGGATATGGATCTGATGCGATGAACAATTTTACTTACCAAATTGACAGTGCAGATGATAAAGTGGCGGTGGATCGCAGTTTGCAGACCATGACGACATGGGCAAACGGCCTTACGGCAAATGGTTATTCCAACCATGTGGTCTTGCAGGACATTGCTGTGGCCAACCAAAATCATCCGATTACTGCTGGAGTTTCCCTTCAGATCACAGGGCATATGCACCTGATTGCGAGTGGTGATACCTTTAGTTCTGTGGCGATGCTGTATGCGGTTACCTCAGCGATGCTGATCGTTCAGAACGGTACAGTACCAGGTTTACTCGCGCCGGGACAGGTTGTGAAGTACAATGGTAATTCTTATACTGTAAAAGCAGGAGATACGCTACAAGCAGTAGCAGCCGGGTTAAATACGACGCTGGCCTTACTTTCTGCAGACCTGGTATTCCAGGAAACAGCGGTAACGCAGCCTGGAGGATGGTTGATTATTGGTGCGGTAGTTTATACGGCTAAAAACGAGGATACCTTTACTTCAGTAGTAACCAACATTTATAAAAATGTGGATGTTGCCGGACTATTGATGCAAAACCAGGTGACACCGGGCTTGTTCATCGCCGGGAATACTTTTGTTTATAATTCGGAACCGTATATCATTGTGCCGGGAGATACCCTGGCCAGTATGGCGGAGAACCTTACCGTGTCAACTAAAACTACGGTTACTCCGGAAATTCTGGCTGCAGATCCTGTGGTACAGTCGCTGAATATTCAACCCCTTGGACAACTGTTAATTCCGCCGTTTAACTACAGTGCTGTTATTTTTGACGATCCGGCCCAGGCTGATACTTTGCTTAACCTTTCTGTGACTTACAGCACTACTGTGGCATTGATGGCTTCCAATTATTCAAATCAGATCATCACTGACCTGTTTTACAATGGAGATGGGTACAGCAGTGCCAATATTCCGGGATTAGAGATTCTGGATGTGAGCAGTATTCTGGCTTATTTCACAGAAAATGGTTGCTACGGACAATTGTCTGGTATGGCATCCAGGTATCAGCTGCATGGCATGCGTTTGCCTACTGATTTACCGGGACTGACCTTGTCGGCAGGATCACCATGTCCGACAGACAGTGATTGCGCCCTGTTCTCTTTAACCGGACAGGAGTTTGTATTGCCTGCAGATGTGGCCAAAGGCTTTGAGATTCAGCTGATCAATTCTTCGCTGAGCTGGCTTCAGATTGATGGAAAATCTATAAATGACCCGGGAGGAAATATGCTTTCCGTGATACTGGATGATCCGGATATTGCGCAGATCAGTACGTTGCTGAATTATGCGCAGCAGACGGGGATCCAACCAGAGGTGCTTTCATTGACGCCAATGAAACCTTACGATTTATTGCCATTACAATATACCTTCCAGACCGTTACCAAATGGCAGTCGTCCGGAAAAGTAGTCTTGCCGTATGGCAGCATGGGCAACCAGAACGATATCTCTCCATTGATCTGGATGTTCCCTTCAGGAATGCTTGCCCAGCTGGCCTTGCCAAAACTGGCGGGATCGATGTTTGGTGTTCAGATTGGACAATACAATGATGCCAAAGGCCTGATGGATTACCGTTCTTCTTCTTATTACGGCTGGAATACCATGGTAGAGATCGATCTGAAAAGATTGACAGGAGAATCCACCGCTGTGGTGAATGCGTATACTTACGAGTTGATGGGTGCCGATGAGGCTGGTGCAACGATCTTACAAAGATTGCTTCAAGCGCTGGATCCGAATTCCGGCAACAACAACCAAGGTATGGTCACTGATATTCAGTGGTTGTATGAAGCCGATGGCGGATTGATGTCGGTAGGCATGGACAGCATGAAATCATTTATTGTGCAGGCCAACCTTTCTACGGAAACGAATCCTTCCAATCAGGCGATGAAAATGGCAATGTTGGCGATTGAAGAAACAACTTTAGACACCGGAATCCTGAACAGCACCTACGATTTTATCCGTTTGTTATGGGAATGCAGCATTACCCGTTCAGGAGGTTATTACTTACTTTACAACGAGATTGAAGGTAATAAAGGTTTCCCGGACAGCATATTTGGTAAAGGGGATACTGCTACCATCCGCCTGATGGTGAGTTATAGCGATGTCTTTGCCAATAAGCCGGGCAATTACATGAACTGTGCGGTGACGGGAGATAAAATTGATGTTTCTTCTTGTGTGGTTTATGCGGAAAGTGCGGAGCAAAAAGGACTGACCGTTTATGCGCAAAATACCCTGGATACCCCATTAGTTATCAGTTCGAGGTATAATATCCTGCTCAGTGAGTTTGCAGCAATCAATGCCAGTGTGGTCTTAAACACCAGTATAGCACCGATACCGGTGATTACGTTTAGCGGATTGGTGTATGAGGTAGGCAGGATCAGTACGGTGAACAATCTGGCAACGATTTCGGCCTATTACAGTGTAAGCGCGACAGATCTTCAGGCTTTAAATCCGCAGATCGCCGATTGGAACAATTTAGCATTGTGGCAATTGGTCAATATTCCTGTGCTGAATTACACGGTTAGCAGCGCTGCCGGAACCCCGGGAAATACTTTTGGAAGCATTGCCGCTTATTACTTTATAGACATGTCGGTATTGGGATGGGCGGTCCGTAATGTGACCAATTTCTTCGGTACGAGTACACCGTTGACCATCAATGACCAGATTTTACACAAGGTATCCAATGTGCCACAAGGAGCGGCTTCATTTGAGCTTAACCGTACCAATCCTGTGTTACCGGAGGGTTATAAAGTGACAGATCCGGATTATGCGAAAATATACCTGGACAATTTGTACAACCTGCTCAGCTACAACGTGATTGAGAACGCTGATTTTGGGCCTAGTGAAATTGGATTGCCAGCTGGTCCGGTGACTTCTCAGAGTCAGGATCAGCTGTTAGGAAAAGCGGAAGCGACACCAATAGAAGATGAATTATGGGTGTATAATCCGGTGATTCCATTGGCGCAATTTGCCAAACCGAACGCATATATGGAGCTTCCTCTGGAAAATCCAGTGGGTTATCCGGCAGGTTATCCTCAAAAAGAGGACAACCCTTATCTGGGTATTGGCGGACAGGCACAGGTGCATTTTGACTGGGTAGATTACTATGGCAACAACACGATTACGCCATTTAGTGACCCAAGTCTGGATCCGCAAACGCCATTGAACAATCCACCGGTGCAGATTGCTTATACGGATGAGTTAAAAGGATTGGGTAAATGGCCGAGTCTGGAGATGAGTTATCTGTTTGATAATGATAACAATACTGGCGCTGAGCTGGCTTTAAACTTTAACTTCAATTCCCAAAGGTATGTGCCGCTGGATGTCCCTGCTGATCAGCAGCAAGACTGGAAAGCAAATGCCAAAAACGACCTGATCATTTATACGAATATTTATTACCAGATCACGCAGTTGAGTCCTAAGGATGGGCACAATACGCTAAGCATCAACCTGAGCACTTCGCTGACTCCGAATAAGGATTATGCGATTGCCGGAACGCAGTTTAACCAGTTGCTTCAGTTTGTAAAAGACGCTTATACTTATCTACTGGCCAGATCAAATGAGCAGGACGCAACGCCTCCGGTGATGAGTCCTATTGTGAATCCGATCAATCCGGCTGATATTGATACGGCATCCATTTTACTGTTAACGGTTGATGTGGAATTTGCCAGGGATCTCGACTTTGTAAACAATGACTTTAAGGATAGCAGCCTGGTAACGAACTCGGTTACTGCGGTGAGGCCTCAAACGATCATTGCGCTAAAAGAGACTGATCCAAGCACGCCATCAGGTACTCAGGATGCGCAAACGAGTCCGAATGGCCTGAATGAATTTGCCGCGAAATTTGAGCTGGCTTTCAGCAATCCGGGTGTTTATCAATTGAAAATTGCGATTGGTACCAATCCGGATCAGGCAGGAAGCAGCAGCAATCAGGCGGTATATGTGGTCCGTATGGGCCAGGAGGAAGGACAGGGAATCTATTGGTCGGCTTCAGAAGCTTGTTTCTATCAGCTGACGCCTCAATCTATTGAAAACCTGGATACCAAAGGTAAGGTGCCTACAGAAGTGACGGATAAATTAACACCATTACTGAATGTGGTCTATGACAACCGGACAGATTTTGATGTACAGCTGAAAACGGTACTTACTGCGGCAGAATTTGAGCAGTATCACTATACGATTTATGTGTACAGTTTGCTTCCGGTATTTTATGCACCTAAACCATTAAATACCAGTCTGGTTTCTAAAAACGGAGTGCCGATTCAGAAATATGTAACCGGTAAAGGGTTGGTAGACAGTTCTGTAGAATTGAAGAATTTTGCAGGGATTGATATGGACAACTGGGCTGCGCAGTCACTCAATGTGATTGATGTATTCCTGACTTCAGATTTCTCCGTGCCGGGATTCCTGGTCGACCAACTCAAAGCAGCTGATGAAAAGGTCTGGTTGGGCGAGCAGCAGATTGATGCCGATACTTTTGTGGAAGCGATTACCAATGCGAAGAAGAGCCTTGCGGATACGATTTCCAATGAAATTGAATCTGTTTTAACCGCTCCGGTGATTAGTGATGATCCGGAGAGCCTGGCGAATGCGAAAGAACAGTTTAAACAGCAATTGCTGAATCAGCTGGGAAATGCGTACAATGTGAGTGCTTTGGTACAGACGAAAGTGACTGCGACCTCTGATTTTACAGGTTTTGCCAATAATACCACGCCTCCAAGGTTGTATGGTGTTCCTATGGTAGATAATCCTGCATTCCAGGGGGTATCCTCGTTAAAACAGGACATGGTGACGCTGGATGATAATCTGAAAAGCATGTACAGTATTTCTACTGCTAAAGTGCAGCTGAATGCGAAAGGTGCAAGTTCTGAGGATTCTTATTTAACGTTTAGCTTCTCTACCAAGAATGCGAAAGAATACAGCAGCGTGGAGCTCAACCTTTCTTATGTGGTGACGCATATAGAGTTTCAAATCAGTGATGTTCCTGGAATTGAAGGGTATAAAGGCTCTAACTGGCTGACCTTTATTATTCCAGCCGATGTGAACACTCCGGTAAGTCCGGGGTCAGATCTTCAGGTCTTACAACAAAACCTGGGGCTGGTAGATATTCCCATCGTGCTGCGTAATTATCCAACTCCGCCAACGCTGACCACTCAGACCGGAACTCCGGTTGATGTTTCGGGAGATACGGAAAACGCGAAGTTAGAGAAGGCTTCGCAATGGGATTATACTTATTCTTACACGGAAGATCAGGCTGCACAAGACCGGATATTCTCTGAGATTGAGTTCAACACGATACCTTCGCCTCAGGCAAGAATGATGGTCGGTGCTTCGCGTGATCTGTTTAATGATATGGCACAACTGGTGACGGTATGGCCGCAGATATTGGATGATTTTAACAAATACCTTACTGCGATTACTGCTGCTTCTACTTCTGCAGATCCTAATCTGGACGATGCATATTACGCATTGCAGGCCTTAGTGACCTTAACGAATAATCTGGCAATTGCCTGGAATGATTATACGAGTGTAGTTTTAACCGCCGGTGGTGATACCGATACGAAACGTGCCTTTGATTTCATGATCGTTCAAACGGATGATAAGGACAATGATAACCGTTTACTGGTTACTATTGTACCTCAGGATGAGATCTCTGAGCAGGATATATTGAACTATACCGGAAATAATCAGGATATCGCGGTGACGCTGCCAAATATGCCTGTGGTGAGTATCCCTGACTATACGACTGTTCCGGCAACGGATGAGAGTGGTAAGTTGATTCCTAATGCGTATTGGTATCAAACGACAGGTGAAAACCCGGTTTATCTGTCCTGGATAGATTCCTTGTCGGTCTCTTCAAGAAAAGTGAATGTAAATGAGTTGAATATTTTAGAGTTCCAGTATGCCTGGGCTGGATTGTCGATCATCAGAAATGAAGATCTGATCCCGTACAACCCTACAAATCCTCAATTTATATACCGTAGTCCATTGGTGAAGTTCTCTAATAAGCTGGTGCCGATCCTGAACAATGATTATCTCTTTGACATTGCAGAGCTGATGGCGGTACCAACGGTACCACATTCGCTAGGGGAGTTGCTGGCTAATTTCTTTGCGGTGTTTTTTGCGAAGGATGAACTCGATCAGCAGCTGATTAAATTGAGTGCGACCTGGAACTATCCGATATTGCAGAGTGAGTCGATCCAGACGGACCCATTGGTATTACCGGCAGCGATCCAATTGCCAATATTGCTGGCACCGCCGTTTAATTTTGCCATCCCGGCAGATTTTACGATTCCGGCGGGAGGTTGTTCGGCTACGGTAAGTCCGACAGATTCCTTCGTATGTAAGTTATCTGCGGCGATCAAGACCTGGTATGAGCAGAATAATCCTACTACAGCCAATGCCTGGATTCAATTGGACGTGTCTGTTTTCTCTTCATTAACGGAGGTTAAACTGCCATTGATTGAATTGAAGAACATCATTTTATTTTATAGCGATATTAATGATTTGAGCTAAACCGGGCTTGTTTTATAGGAAGTACCTCTCCCTTGCTGATGCAGGGGAGAGGTATTGTTTCCATGATATATTTATTGGTCTTCCAATTCAGCAATTCTTTCGTTTTTTATCAATTGTGGTGTTGGTTAATGCCGCCCATAAATTTTCTTTTCTACTTCCCATTCAAAATCTAAATCAATTAAGCCGTGAATTACATTATCAACCTTAAACTCTGGATAACGTTGATATTTACCTTCAGCATAAACGCTATTCGTTAAGCTAATTTCCTGTAAGTTTAAGGGTAGCTTGTCAAATGTTAAAACATGGTAATAATACTCCCTTACGTTAATAGTTAAACAATAGGTTCTATTTGCTTTAACAGGGATTTGAAAATACCCAAAATTGTATTTGCCGGGATTGCCATTGTTAAAAGTATAGGTGCTAATCAATTTTTTTTCATCAGCATCCCAAAACGATAAACGCAAATTGCCCGATTGAGGATTTTTAATGCGTATACCTTTAATTCGTCCATTTTTATGGGATTTGAATTCAATTCCCAATTCAAAATTTGGTTCCCCATATTCCACTAGCCTATATTGAGTTGGATATTGAGCAACTGATTTAGCAAAAATACCTTCCTCACCGCTGTAACTGATGCCGTTTTTTAAAATCGTACAAGCAACAGATAAACAAGGAATAATGAAAGCAAATATTATTTTTTTCATGTCATTAAAAGTTCATTGACGTTATATAATCCAGCTAATAAAAGTGAAATAGAATGAATAATCTTTTCATGATTACCTAATTATTGTAAATATTTTCGAACGATTATCTCCGGAAAAATAGTGTATTGGCGCAGCCACTTCATCAACTAAAACTCTGGTTTCTCCAGCAATGGTTAGCGTAATTTTTAGTTTATCTAAATACCAATCGTCGGCTCCGGTTCCTCTGCCACCGGTGTGCCTTAAAACAATATCTTCAATGTCATCAAAAGTAAATGCTGCGGCCGTAATAGTTTTTGTTACGGTTTTTTCGGTGAAATTGCTCCATTTTTCACCATTGTTGATATTGTTTAGCGCAATGTTTCTTACCGGTCTTATTTTTAGTCTAATTAATACGTTTAGGTTGTCGTTCCCACCTCGCAAATCATCTCCGCCAGTTAAGGTTGCTATTTTAAATACTGGTCTTGCATTTGTAGCATTAGCTGATGTATTTGTAGAGGAACCAGAGCCTACATTTGATAATGACCCTTTAAATACTTGTCCTTCACTTCGTCCATCGCCACCTTCGTAAACAAATCTAAATAAAGGACGACCAGGTACAGGACTAGGTAAATCAGCAAATCTGTACGTTTTTAGCACTCCATTTTCCTTTATCCTTGCCGTGGCTGTTATTTTCTCTAAATTCCAGTTATCTTTTTCAGAAATGTTAAATATGGTGGTAGTTGGTGTTCCACCATTTTTTCGGTTTCTATAAACGTGAATTTCTCTAAGCTCATCGACAGTAATATTAGCAGGCAAAGGAACCGTTACTCTTTTTATCGAATTATTTGGCCACGATTGTCCTTTGTTTGCATTTAATAAAATTACATCTGCTTTGTTTCTGACTATAATTCGTATTTCTACATTTTCTTGAAAAGGTTTCATTTCAAGGTTATCCGCGCCTGTTTTAAAATCAATATCTAATTTATTACTGCTTGGTTGTTCAACAATAACCGATGGACTACGCAGTGTACGGTCTGCCACAACCGGTGTAGAAATTGATGTTCTGCTTACTGTTGCATTTGGAATAGGCATAAAATTCCAAGTTACGTTGGTTGTATTGGCATAATTTGCAGGGTTGCGGTCTGGAGTTTTATATTCGAAACCAATTAAAGTTCCTCCGCTATTTATATCACGCATTTCTGTTGCCAAAAACACTTCTAATGTGCCAGTTATTTTATTTGGATGAATACTGTAAATATTATCTTTATCACTATTGATTAAGAACTGTTGGAAACGTTTATTTGCGCCAGACCGTAATGGTTCCAGCTTTATTGCTGGCGCTGTTGTTTCATAGGCGTCTAAATCGGAAAAGGTTAAATATTTTCCAGTTTGCACATTTTTTATGGTATATATTTTTGACGTTCCTGCTACCGCTGTGATATCAAAATATTGAGTGCGACAAGAAAAATCGGCACAAGCATCGGCCAACATTAAGGTAGCAGATAAATTGTATTGAATGTATTTGCCGTTATGTGCTTGTCTTATAAAATAGCGCCCAGTTTTTAGTTGTGCAAAGCTGATGATTGGCGTAATTAAAAGAAGAATCAATAATTTTTTCATCGTATTATTTGCTGAAGTGAATTCTTATATCCTTAATTATACTATATTCCACACCTGATGCTCTTCCATGGTTGTCGTTAGGATTACCTTTAGCAGTAAATGGTTTGGATGAAAAATACATACCAGCATTTTTATAATTAATTAAATCGTGATCGCTTGTTTGAATCTTTACATTCGAAGCATAATCATCGGCTAAATCACCACTTTTGTGAGCAACGGTAAGGTTTGGTACAACTTCTACAAAAATATTTCCGTTTTGTAGTGCATAATCACTTACCATAAAAACATCTTTTATTGCAGACCTATTTGAGGCTACTGTGCTTGAAATAACTGGAACTGCTCTGCCAGAATTGAAAATAAAATCACGCATACAGTTCACTTCGGGACCTTCTAACATTGGTTTAGAAAATATAGTAGCTTGGTTTTTAAAACTGGATACTGTCGTCCCGTTTTCGCTAATGATGGGGCAGGCTGCATACGTGCCATCGGGTAATTTTTCTAATAGCCTGATTTTTACAGTACCAGCCATTTTTTTACAATCGTTGTTGTGTATTTGCAATGAGAAACCACTAAAACTAACGTTTTGTGCATTTGCAGATTTTATTGTGATAGATAAGATGTTATTTTGAAAAACCCTGCCAAAGGTTGGGTAATCACCTGTGCAAATTAAAGTGCTTTTAAATTCATCATCAAATACAATGTAAGCGATATGGCCCGGAGCAACTTTTAAAGATATATCGCGTTTATTGGTAAAAGGATATGTAAATGAATTAACAACATTTGCATATTTCGCCACTCTGCCACCAAAATTTGGTTGTTCGTAAATTTCCACTCTATCAATATGCGTAGTTGTAGGTAAGGTAATAAGCGCACTTGGCAATGGTCTTTTACCAATTGGTGTAGCTACCCGTGGATCTATTTGTGCACTTGCCTCTATAGAGATAATCAGAAGGCAAAAAATGATTGGCAATTGTTTCATGACTTTGGATGTTTAGATTAAAATATTTTGATTTAAGTTGGCATTATGGTCCAGGGTTATTTAATTTTTATAAACTCGACCCTACGGTTATTGGCTTTATTAATTTCGCTGGTGTTTGGCATTGCGGGTATGCTTTCGCCTTTGCCATCGGTTTGCATACGAGTTGCATTGATGCCAAAATCTCTACTCAACATGATTTTTAAGGCATCTGCACGTTGTTTAGATAGTTTCAGGTTATCCTTATCATCGCCATCGCTATCGGTGTGGCCGATAATTTTAATTTTAACTGCCGGATTTTCTTGTAGGATCACTGCGATCGATTTAATTAAACCATAAGATTCGGGTTTGATAGTTGCCGAGTTTACATCAAATAAAATACCTGAGGATACAAACTTTCCTTCGTTAATTAATTTGTTTCGGGTATCTGGATTCCCAACCGCTAACCTTAAATTATTGATATAGTATTTATCTTCTTCTTTTTTAAAATTTCCGGTTTGAAACAAAATGCTGTTGTATTTTTTACCTTCTACAAATGCAGTTGGCAAATCCCATATTTTTTCCTGGTTTAGGTAAATGCGTAAACGATTTTTTTGTCGCCAAATGCTAACGTGAACGGTTGGCTTAACATCGCTTATAAATTCATTTTGCATGGCTTTATTTTTGTCGCCATAATTACCATTGGTATAAACCTGATAGTTTGTTGTGCCTTTGCTATTTGAGGTAGACACCGATTTAGGATGGATGCCAACTTCTATACCATTTCTACCCAAGCGGTTAAACTGTTTCCATTTCACATAATCTGCATTTGGGTTTGCCAGTTCGGCAATAGCAAAACTTAATGGATTGCTGTAAAAATTGAAGTTAGCGCTACTGGTTACATCAAATTCAAATGTGAAATTATCGGGCAGGTTATTGATAAACTGGGGCATAAATACACCGTTTTTGCCTACATTAAGCCAATGTTCGCCATTTAGCTCTACAATTTCGCCGCCACTATTGGTGCTCCATTTGGCGGGGAAATCGCCTAAATTATCTTGACTAAAATTTTCGACTATTAAAATTTTATCGCCTTGTACAAAATCAAATTTCCTTAAGATATCAGAATTTTGTTGTGGCTCAGCGCTAACATCGATACCCGCATTTACGCCTTTATTTAAGCGCTCACTTACCTTTCCTTCGGCATTGCGTTTGATCTCCCGGGTATTAATTTGTGCATGGCTTACCGTACAAATTAAAATCAGCATTGCAAATAATTTAGTTGCCATGATTTGTTTGGTTTTAGGTTAATATTTAGTTTACTATGATGTTAATGGGGCATATGGTTTAGGTTATAAATGAATTTTTTAATTACATAGAGCAGTTAATTGCTTTATTGATTGAAGGTAAAGCATGTTTTTTTCCATTACTGCTTTTGGGGTATTACTTCTGTTATTTACCTCGATGGTTGTCATTTTATTTTCTATATTTCTTAAAAAGCTTATTTTGATGAGGTAACATGCAGCGTTTTGACTATGCTTTCTTCTTTGTGCAGCAGTTAATGAGGTATTTCCAGTAAAATGTAGTGCTTCACATTTTTTAATATCAAATTCTAAACGGTGCCTTACAATTTGGTCTTTGGGGTCTGATGCAGCTGCCATCATCGCTATATTTGACCCGCCACTTTTAACGGCCCTATTGGCATCAGCCATTTTTTTATTGATACTTTTTTCTAGTGCTATTAGCTCTTTTTTTAGATCACTACACAATCCATCACTTTCATTTAAATTTTGCTCTTTCATCTCGAGATCTCTATTTTTGTTGTTCACTACCTCATCATTCATCGCGGTAGCCATTTCTTTAAAATCTTTAAAACCGGCACCGTTAAAGCAGAAATCTACTTTTTCTATTTTCTCAATACTCATAAAAATTGAGCCCTGTTCCCTTGATAAGCCCAGATAAGTACTTTCGTTTATTTGATAAAAACCGATGCCGTACATGCCAATGTAATTTTTGATTGTGCCATCATTATCGAAATATTCATTATACATATAGATATACATTTTAGGGTTTGCTGTAGTTGTAGAACTGTAGTAGGCATAAGTCGCTAAACTTAAATCGGTAAATCTTCGTCGGTTACCGGCTGGGCTACCATGTTTTTTCCATAATTCTGAAGTGATTTGCGGAGTAGCCTTGTTATTGGCCATCATCCACTTACGGCCTTTACTTTCGTTAAAGTAAGTTGCGCTTTTACCAAACTTATCCGAAATGGTGAAATTGAGTTTTTGGCTATTTGGATTGGCACTTTCTGTGGTTATGTTTTTACCAATACTATAGCCAAACATTCCGTTAGCTGTATTGAGGTAAAAGAAACCTTTAAGTACGGCCCCATTATCGGCTATGCCTTTATACCAAATTTTTAAATTGAAACAGTTATTGCTGTTTGCTTGTAAACGAGTAGGTATATGGTTTTTAAATACACCGTTTTTGCCTAAATACCCACCTAAATCTATTTTTGTTTGGGCAAAATTGTCTTGTACAAAAATCAGTATTATAGCACTATATAGTATTAAGGATGATATTGTTTTGGGCATAACTTGTTTGTATAATAATAAGTATAGAGATCACTTTTAAAAATCTGTGAAAAAGCATAGTTGGCATGGTTGAGGTATTGGTTAATTTGCACCTTCTACACTCAAATCTAATGGTTAAAAAAAGACAAAAAAATAGCAGATATCTGTCATTTTTAATTGCTTATAAAAAAGATTATTTTAGATATATCTAACCTACGCTATGGAAAATTTAAAACCATTAACTACTGAACAGTTTGAAAAAAATGCAAAATCGGATAAAGAATTAGGAATTATTGATTACGAAGCTTTTTTTGAAACTCAGATAAAAGAAGCTCATAATTTTGCCATAGGGCCGTATTATTGGTTTATTGGCGATAACGCCAATATGCTAATTACTGTCGCTAGCAATAATATTGGCGAGCTTAGTCCTTTTAGCAAATCTGAATGGGAAAATAAACCTGCTTTATTTTTTGTGGAAAATATTCATCCCGAGGATAGCTTCTATGTGTTATCTGCCATACAATACGCAATGGATAAAATTATTCAGCTACCTCCGGATAAACAATCAAATATTCGTATCAATATATATGCTCGAATGTTAGATGCTCAACAAGTATTTCGGTGGGTCTTGATACAAATGCCTGGTTTGTATGTTAATCATGGCAACCTTACTACTTGTGGATTGATGATGGTTACTGATTTAACACACTTTAATTTTAATGGAAGACCTATTTTAATGACACTTGTGAACGTAATAGATGGCAAAACCGAATATTATCATTTGGCTCTGGGGGATGGGTTAACAATTAAGAATGTTGAATTGCCTAATATAACTAAGCGAGAAAGACAGTTGTTGAATTTAATGATTAGAGGACTAAATAGTCCAAAAATTGCAAACGAATTATGTATTTCCTATTCTACAGTAGAAAATCATAAAAGAAATTTACGTAGAAAAACGAATACAAAAACATCGGTTGAGTTGACACACTTTGTGATGAACAATAATTTATTATAAGGTTTCATTCAAAAAAACTCCCTTTTTAGTATTGCTCAGCCGGGATAGATCACTATCTCGCAGGAACCCCGGCAAACATTGCTATAGCAACACTTGCCGGGGGGGGATACTAGATATACACAGGCCTGGAATAAGGAGCCTTCCCTGACATCAGGGAGCTGTGCAATTGGTACCTATCAAAGGAGTATAAGTAACCTGCGACTGGGTAGTATGGAATTTAAAATAACATCCATTGTTGTAATACACACCCTCCATATATCCATTTAGATAATTATTGGCATGTTGTAAATCTATTTCCAGTACTTTATTTTGATACAGTAAGGTAATCTGGTTGTTAAGAATCGTATGGCCGATATAGGTACGATCTGCGCCAAACTTGGTAAGTATACTGTTTACCTGTGCCTGTGTAAGGGCTTGCTCTGCCATGCCCCGATACCAATACAGGCCAACTGAGCCACTTGTTGCGGTTTTACAATCCTGGCTGGTACAGGTTTTATTAATCATCGAAATCATGTGCGTATTAAGCTGTGTTACGGTTTGGTTCAATGCCTCAACATCCGGGCTGATACCCGCATGTAAAAATAGCGTACTGCCCGATTTTTCAAGTATATTCTTGGTTCTAAGCCATTTGCCGAGCTCAGTGTTGGCGTCGTATAAGGCGGTGTAGGTTTCGCCCATGGTTTGCGCATTAGTCATATACTTGGCATTTACGTAACGGTAATCGCCTATCAGGTTCATAATGTCGTGATTGCCGAGTATGAAATGAACTTTGCCCCCAGCCGCAGCCGCTTCCTGCTCTAGTTTATAGATCAGCCACAGACATTGCGTTACATATTTTCCTCTGTCAAAAACGTCACCCATGATATAGAGGTGACCCGAGCCATAGGACCAGTTATAATTATTATCCATAATGTTCGCCTTTTTCAGCATCATTATAAATCCATCAATACCCCCTTCTATATCAGAAGTAGCAAAATATTTGGCAGGCAGGGAGGCAGATTCGGCCGGCTCGCGGCTGATTAATTGAGGCTTAAGGTTCAGGGAAAATGAGCCTCCTCCAGGCAATTCTATATTCAGGCTCACCTGATCACGGCTGGCGTAAGTTTGGGTAGTATAGCCTGTTTCCCTGTCAATGGATTTTACCAGATATTGATTGTTCCTATAAAATACATAGGGACCATCAGGATCCGATACGGGTGCGGTAGCGTTTTTGATAGAACAGTCGAAAGACACATCGCTGCTGCTGGCATTTTGATTGTGGACTTCAATTGCAATGACATTATCACCGGTATTGAAATGGGATGAGGCGATCTTATAATTAAAAAAATTGTTTTCCTGAGCTGTGGGAATATAACTGCTGGTGCCGGTAGTGTAAGTAATGGTTCCTGTCTGAGGCAATAACGATGTTCTCAACACTTCGGATCCGTTCAGGTATACTACTGCAGCATCATCATGAATCATGGAAAGAACTACCGAATCCGTTAGCGCGCTTTTATCTGCAATATTAATATGCTTTCTAAAATAATAGGTAATAAACCCTGATTGTAAAACAGTAGCCTCATCGCCGTCGCCAAAGCCAAACTGTCCTGAGCCTGTGTTCCAGCTGGCATCATCGAAAGTAGGGGATCGCCAGGCCGATCCCTGGTTAGAACCGTTGCTCAGGTACTTCCAGCTTGATCCGGAATCCAGGATAGGCCCTGTTACGAGGGGCGTTGTAACGGCAGATGCTTGTTTTGTTCTAATTTCAGAAGTGCTGTTTAAACTCGACTTCTGACAACTGATGATAGCTAGGGCAGTAATGGTCAAACTGGCAAATAGCAAACGTCTTTTCATTTTTTTGTTGGTTTATGTGAATAGGGATTTTTTGTATGCAGGCAACTTTTACAGGTAACGCGCCTTATACTAATATAAAGTTTTGAATTTTAATTCAAATAACCTGAGTCCGGTTAACAATATTCATCAAATCTTCATAATTGAGATGTACGTTTGTATAGAGAGCGTTAATTTAATAGCCCGTATCCGTAACTGGTGCGGGTTATTTTCATTTTGCTGGGGTAATACCTTGAAGCCATGTAACCAAAGCCATACCTACCTCTGCCGGTGAGTCTTCTTGCGGATAATGCAGGCCCTTTACCACTATTTTCGTTGTATTGGGCAGACTGTTGCAAAACTGTTTTGCATCAGGAGAACTCATTCCCGGATCGGCTTCAATGTACAGCTTTGGTACCTTGGTTTTCTTTAGCCATGCGGTATACCTGGTGGCTACTGCGGTAAATGCGCTGGGTTCTCCGTAAAAGGGGAGTTGGCGGGCCCAGGACAGCATAGGCCGGCGTGATTCTCCCGGTACAAGAAAAGGCCTTCGGTATTCGTCGTGTACTTCTTTTGTCAAGGGAATGAGGTGCGATAGCGGAATGTTGACTTCAAGAAAAGAATTTTGCTCAAGTACCATTTTTTCGCCTTCAGGTGAGCGTAGCGCCTGAAAGATCTCTTTGCCTTTTGGAGGCATCTGTTCCCATTTATAGGGAACGGTAATAGATTCCATAAACGCAATTCCTTTAACGGCTTCAGGATGCCTGCTTGCCCAGTCGAATGCCAATGCCGAACCCCAATCGTGTACGACAAACGTTATTTTCTTTTTAATCCCAAGCTTTTCATAAAAAGCATCCAGGTAGCGGCTGTTTTCGGCGAAGGTATGTGATTTCGGATCTGAAATCTTTTCTGAATCGCCCATTCCGATTAAATCGGGAGCAATGCAGCGCCCTAAGTGCGATACGTAAGGGATGATGTTTCTCCACAGAAAGGATGAGGTCGGATTTCCATGCAGAAATACAATAGGATCACCAGTTCCGGTTTCTACATAGGCGATGTCTTTCCCCAGTACGTTAACGTGTTTTTTTTCTGCTGCCTGTGACAGGAGGGTGCTGGTAACTGCGATAATTAATGGTAAATGTTTCATGTGCTCATAATTTAATAGGACAAAATTATGCTGCATGCGAGACCAAAAATTGTACAAAATCAAGTTTTACCGGCTTGCTGAATTCACCACTTCGGTACGCCCTTTTTGAAGAACTGACCAGGACTTTCGCCTGTGAATATCTTGAAATCCCTGTTGAAATGGGCCTGATCAAAGAAACCGGTTTCCAAAGAAACTGCGGTAAGGTCCTGATGCGGCTGGTAAGTGCTGATGACTGATTGGATCCTGACGATGGAGGAGAAGTGTTTAGGAGAAATGCCTGCCTGTGCACGGAAGCGCTTTTCGAAAGAATCGATATTGATGTTCATCGCAGCGGCAAGCTCTTTTATTTTGTAATTGCCCTTACTGGATTTGATCATATCTACGGCCTTACTAATCATGGGGTCTTTATCGTTTGTTTTAAGTTGTGTGATCAGGAAGTTTTCGACCATGACGATCCTCTGGGCATGGGTTTGAGTCCTATCCAGGCTTTCTTCAAGTCGTTGAACCTGTTCGGCAGGAAATACGTTGTCAAGATTTACATTTAGACCCGAGAACTCGTTTAAAGGCATGTTTATGAATGCTGCGGCGCCAGCCTCCTTGAAAAGCACGAGCAATACGGCCGATCCAGCCGTATAATGCAGTGGTCGCGCCACTCTGCATATGCCTGTAATGCCAAAGCCCAGATTCGTATCGTTGAGATGTATTGCGCCTTTAAAACGCAATGCCATAACGGGCGCAGTACCAGGCAGGAGCTGACGGGTTAAATCACCTTCACTTTCTGTAACCAGGAAGCGGCTTACAAAAGGCTTAAGTACATCTGAGGGAAGAAATTGATGGACTTTCATTTCAAACGCATTATACAACCAAATATAACCGCTTTTTTGTTTCTCCGTGTTGATTTTATCAGATGTCTTATCATCAGATGTGATAAAATTGGAGTTTAGGTATTACTTTTACGATAAATGTGCACTGGACTTTGAAGTGTACAGGTCAGCAAACACATCTTTGATTTGTTTAACGGGTTAAGGTATAAATGAAAAAGGAAAAAGAACAAAGGTCGAAGGTCAAAACCTACCATTTTGTACCCAATAAATATGGGAGGGAATTGTTGTTGGATATTGGTCGGGTGGAAATGTTAAATCATTACGTGCTTGATCCCACCTTACACCAACTTAGTTTTTATGAAATTCTATTTATAGAGCAGGGAAAAGGTGTTTTTTCATTGGATGATCACAAAATGGCGATCAGTCCCGGCACCATCATTTTTACCAGCCCGGGACAAGTGCGGCATTGGGACATTGAAGAAGCGGTAAAGGGTTATACGTTATTCTTTGAAAAAGAATTTCTCCATCTGTTTTTTTCAGATCATCTGTTTCTATACCGGTTTCAATACTTCCATCAATATTCGCGGCCTGCAGAAATGCAGATGCCGGAAAAAGATTTTGCCCGATGCCTGAAACTCGTGCATACCATCGAACAGGAGTTTTCCAGCCTTCAGAATGACAGCAGCCATTTAATAAGGGCTGTTTTGTACCAGTTGCTTGTTGTCCTTAACCGTTATTATGCCAATACCTACCATTTGCAAACCGACACCTCTATACATGCGGATTTTTACAGGTTCCGGGCTTTATTGGAAAAGGAGTTTACTGCCCATCACGATGTGCTGAGCTACACAAAAATGCTGAATATCAGTCAGGGATACCTTGGGAAGCTCTGCAAGCAATATAGCGGACGCTCTGCACAGCAGATGATCCATCAGAAGTTGATCTCGGAAATAAAAAAAGCTTTATTTTATAACAAATCTGCCAAAGAGATCACCTATGAGTTCGGTTTCTCGGATCCCTCCAATTTTAACCGGTTTTTTAAAAAGCTGACCGGCGCTACACCACAACAATATAAGGATCAACTGTAATTGACCATTTATAGTTCAAAATGACCATTTTAAAAGGAGGGCTAAGGCTAGTTTTGAAAAAAAACTAAAATGATCAGGAACTTATTCAGCCTCCTTTTCTTGCTTTCAATAGCAATGGCGGCATCAGCACAAGAACTATACGTGAACCCCCGGATTGGCAACGATGTAAATTCAGGAACAAAAGCGAAACCATTAAAGACCATTGCTGAAGCGGCAAAGCGGGTAAATGTAAATGAACATCCGGGCTCAACGACCATCACGCTCACAGAAGGCGTACATCTGTTAACAGAAACCGTTGTATTCACAAATAATAAGTATACGGACGAAAGTCGTCTGGTCATTTGTGCGGAAATTATGCCGGACGATCAGGACTGGACACCTCAGAAAATGCCTGTTGTGGTCACAGCTGTACCTCTTAAACCTGGTATAGGTGGGGAAGAGGCGAGAGGACTGCAACCAGAAGTTGACCATGTAACGATTGAGGGTTTAAGATTTACAGGGAGTCCGGATTATGCTTATATAGATGATCAAAATCTTCGTCGTTCCTATCCGATTTGGCGCGATGGTAAAAAACTAGACGATCTTGTCATCACGCAATGTCTGTTTGCTGGTAACGTTGATGTGTTACCGCTGCATGTTGGGGTAATTGCCAATGGCTACGGTCTGGTGATTGACCATTGCGTGTTTTTCAACTGCAAAATTCCGGTGGTATTCTGGCAAAGCGAAAATGGGAGAGGCAGGGGTAACGCTATGCGTTATTGTCTGGTTTATGGGGGATATTTTAGTGGGGTATGGACAACCAGGAGTACCGATGGAGACTTTTTCGAATTTCACCATAATATTATAGCCAATAGCAGCACGGTCTGGATAAGAGAAAAAGGAAGTACAAACCGATACAAAGCTTCTGATTGCCTTTTTACCGATTATATGAACCTGGCTGGATTTGGAAGTGGTCCGTTGGGTGGCAACAATACCACTTCAACCGATTTTCTGGAAATGAAAAACGTAAGAACCACAGGAACCGTTCAAATTGAAAAAGATCAAAGCAAACGAAATTACCTTCAGTTAGCGGAAGGTTCAATTGGTGCAGATTTAAAAGCAGGACTTTTTAAAAGGAAGAGGTAATTAAAGGTATTTACAGGAACCTTACCATTAATGCCACCGTTCGCGTATTAAACTTACTTTGCAGTTGATGGAATCTTTTTTAATGCGTTTGATTCGTTTTCAGGAAGGTGATTTGCTGAGATATGGCGGTTTATTATTTTTTATATTAAACTATGACTAATTTTTTAGCTATAATATGTCTTTTGTAAGGTTTGTTTTGCGAAAATGCTGTTGTAATTGTCGTTAATCTAATGAGTGTCATTATTTGGTCATGTTATATTAATTAATAGTATATTAATTTGAATTTAGTAAATTCAATTAATCAATTTATTTAACAACCAAAATTAATTTATTATGAAGAAGAAGATTTCATTAGAAAAATTCGAAGGAAAAACATTAGAGAAAGAACAGCTTTTTCATGTTTTAGGTGGTGCTGCGTTTTTCAACACCAAGTCAAATGGTCATACGACTAAGTCTGCGGGTGATGATGCGGATACAGAAACCAGCGACACGGATGAAAGACCAAATGAAGAAGCATAATTCATTGAGTTGATTATTTTGAATCCATTATTAACGATTGTTAATAATGGATTGTTTTAATTTATAAGAGAGATTGATTCATGATTGTTATAAATAGTATTTCAAAAGACCATACAACAACCGAAGTGATTAGGTGGCTAATTGCCCTTGGTGTTACGGATTTCGTCCGGATTGATTCAGATGTTGAGGATATTGAGTTTGTAGGGTATAATGGTATTGATTCGTTTATCATATCTAAAAATGGGATACCTATAAATCTTTTTGAATCAAAGTCATATTGGTATAGAAGAGGTGGTGCAATTTCATTTTTTAAGTCGAAATTAAAAGACATGAAATTAAGTCAGGATCTAAATCTGGAGAAAAAATTAATTGGAAATATCTCTTCCGAAAATCGGGCACTTAATGATTATATCAAACAGTTTGTAGCGCATAGATCTCCTGTTAGTTTGGGTTCATATAGCAATTCAAGTTTGAATAAGCTGCATGTCCTGGATTTAGCCAGGCAGTTCGGCATAAAAACGCCCGGCACATTTGTAATTAATACAAAAAAAGAACTTTCCCGGAAGCTCATGGAAAATGGGCCTTTAATTACGAAGGCGATTTCAGAAGGGGTAAGTATATATAATGTCAATCATAGCTATTATTCCTATACCGAAGAAATCAATGAGTCTGATTTAGTTAACATTTCAGATGTGTTTTTTCCTTCCCTGTTTCAGAAAAAAGTAGATAAAAAATTTGAGATAAGGGTTTTTTTTCTGGGGGATAGATTTTATTCAATGGTGATTTTATCGCAGAGAAATAAACAGACTGAGGTTGACTTTAGAAAGTATGACGAACGTAAACCAAATAGGTTTTTACCTTTCAGGTTGCCTGCTGAAATTGAATTAAAATTGGCCGCACTTTTTAAAGCCCTTGATTTGAATACCGGGTCGGCTGACTTTGTTGTCGATAAAAATAACGAATACTTTTTTTTGGAGATAAATCCGGTGGGTCAGTTTTCCATGGTTTCATACCCTTGCAATTACTATCTGGAGAAAGAGGTTGCGAAATTTTTAATCAATTAAACCTAAATTATGCTGTCGAAAGAACCGCTACACATTGATCCCTTACAGATGGAAAAGTGTCCCATATATTTCAGATATATATATTTTAATAAAATGATTCCGCTGGAAGTGGAAAGGAAGCTATTTCAACGTTCGCTAAAGAACGGCTCTGTACTGTATAGTAGGGAAAACTTAAACAGACCTATTTCAAAAATAATTAAGCTTTAATTAAGTTATGTCATCTTATATAGATTGCGATAGTTATTTTCTTGTTTTTGCAGATTGTATTCCAACCAGGGGAGCGAAAAACTCAACAATTTGCGATTTGACACGTACCACATTAGAAGTCTTTCCCAGTTCCTTTTATCCCTTTTTTGAGATTTTCAGAAAAAGCACTGTTAAGGAAATATATATTGACCTCGAATTGGAAAGTCATATTGAATTCACAAAGTTCCTCGACTTTTTACTCGAAAAGGAATATGGAATGTTTGTGGATGATTTAGATTTATTTCCGGAATTAGAGAAAAGGTGGGAATCTCCTGAGCTAATTAATAATGCTATTGTTGACGTCCGCCTGCGAAAGCATGATTTTGGGGTCATATTTGATCAGTTGAATAGCTTGGGTTGTGTTTATGTCCAGTTGAGGTGTTTTGAAAGCCTTTACACCATTCAGGAGTTGTCGGATGTGATTAAATTAGCTGAGGATAAATCCATACAAAGTATAGAATTAATCATTAAATACCATACTTCTTTTACAGATCAGGATTATGTTGATTTGTATAATGACCACGTTTTAATTTCTTCTCTTTTTGTGCATTCTGCGCCGGAGAATAAGGTCCTCATCGCAGATTTTGGGTATAAAGGCGAAGATCAGATCCTCAAACAAGAGATTCATAGAGAAATTCATTTTTATACTATGCCAATTACGGGTGCAAGTCATTGTGGTATTATTGACGCTAAGTATTTTTCTATCGGTGACGTCCAAAGTTTTATGCACAATATTTCCTATAATAGTTGTTTGAATAAGAAAATTTCAATAGATGAAGAGGGTTTAATCAAGAACTGTCCGTCCATGACTCATGATTTTGGATCTATTGACGATAATATTTTGATAGATGTTGTTGCCATTGAAAGTTTCAGAGGTGTTTGGGGGGTAAATAAGGATTTGATAAATGTCTGTCGGTCCTGTGAATTTAGAGCAGTATGTACCGATTGTCGTGCGTATATTGAGTCTCCGGATGACTTTTTATCCAAGCCATTAAAATGTGGTTATAATCCTAACGATGGTACCTGGACTGATTGGGCAGAGGGTAAGGAGCATGCAATAGTGCATTATGGAATTGATATTTGATTTATTTGAATAGAATGGCATTAACTCCCCGCAAAATAATTTTATATATTTTTTTAGTTTCACCATTGGTCTTATTATCTATGTCTGCACATGCTCAGGAACAAAAGAAAAATAGGTTTAAATGGGATTTAAGTAAAAAGCTGCAGCATCTGAAGAATAGGGAGGATTCGACAACCTGGTCTAAACATAATTTTGAAATTGATTTAAAGGACATAGAATTTTCAGGCAAGCCTATGATGGAGGGGATTTTTCCCGGACCAAAATACAGCTTAATCGGGGATTCTGCTTTTGTGGGAAATGGTACTGTGGCAAATTATCCCGGGATTAGTTTGAATGACAAGAAGATTGTTTACAATGGCTTTTACGTTAATAAGTCTTTCATTAATCAAGATTATCTTGGAGCGAATCCAAATGAAGTTTTCTTTCTCGTGGTTGTCCTGACGGATTATATAGCTGAAGATGGTTACTCACATATCGAGTCAAGTGTAAGCTCAAGAAATCATCCAGATTATATTGGGCAGGGTAGCATTAAAACTAAAAATAATAAAGTTGATTTCATTTCATTTCTTACGGCAGACAGGAATAACTATGCTGTTGTAAACTTTCGTCTTTTCGATTTGAATTTGGGCAGGGTTGTTTTGATTGCACCTCAGAAAGATGGCTCTCTAAGGTCTATGCAGTTGAAGTCAACCATATTGACATCTAAAGAGGTTAAGCTTTACGTTAAAGACCTTTTGACTCAAAAAGAGGTTGTTTCTTTCTTTTTAGAAAAAGGCAATATATAAAATCTGTTTTTTATTGGCCAAATCCGATAAAATTCAATAAGGTTTTCCATTCAGGATATCACAATAATTTGTCTTTTGCAGGCGGTATTCCGTTTTGAGTATAAGGTTAATAAAATATGATTACTATTATTACATAATCGTTGACTAGTCAAGTGTTTTTTTGTAATAAATCCACCTCATTAAAACACTAATGAACCTCGCCAAAGTACAGGCTGTGATCTCCCGCAGGTTCGATCGCTTAAATATTCATGGCATAGGATTTAATGATTTTATGATCCTTTACCTCTTGTTGCAGTCGGCCGCTGGAAAAATGAGAAGGATAGATCTGGCAGATCAGATTGGCAAATGCATCAGGTGGGAGCGGAGCAATAAGAAAACAGTTGGCACATGGGCAACTAAATCTTGCTGAGTATAAAGGGCAGTTGTTGTTTGGTAAAGCGATGTTGAATGAAGCCTTGAACAATATGCGTTCTGACAGATTTGATCAGTCTATTGAACAATTGATTAGTACAATAATTTAATACATTTTTGTTTATTCCTATGTCATTTATAACTTTGGATGATGAATACCGAAAATTTATTTTCCTACGGAACCCTACAGAACGAAAGTGTACAAATAAAAAACTATGGCAGAGTACTCGAAGGAAAGCTGGATAAGCTAACCGGATACGCACTGTCAATGATTGAAATTACTGATGCAGAAGTAGTAGCCTTAAGTGGCGCTGCATATCATCCTATGATTAAACATACAGGTATTGTTCTTGATGTCGTTGATGGGATGGTTTTTGAAATTTCAGCAGATGAGCTTAAAAGAACTGATGAGTATGAAGTTGACGATTATAAGCGCGTACAAGTAGTATTAGCATCGGGAAAAAAAGCCTGGGTATATATAAATGCATAAATTCCATTTCTACCAGATACTTTTTCTTGCCCGATATTTTGAACGTAACCATTAAATGGTTGTTGTCTTTGGCGATTTCCAGCCGTTCCAAAGAAAGGCTTTTTGTATTTAAAGTATTTTCCAGTTCCTGGATCTGACTGAAGTCCGGATCACGAAAGGTGACGCTTAAGAGCTGTTCCTTTTGCAGTTGAGCAATCATCCGCTCTACCTTGGTGACCATTAACAATACGCCAAGTGTGATGACGGTAAGACATAAAGCCAGTGCATGATAACCGATCAGCTGTTAAGATCATTAAATAAAAAAGGGCCTAAACCGGACAAAATCCAGTTTAGGCCCTTATAACGATCGGCTTGAGGAGCTTATTTTACAACGAGCTCAACGACGGTCCCGTTTTTTATGGATTCTTTGACACCTGCATCATAACCGATATATTTAGCGATAACAGTTCCCGCTACCGGCTTTGCATCTCCTGGGGTGAAAGCAGTTTCGGTTGCTTTTAAGGCGGTAATGTTGGCCAGCTCGGGAGCCGGAGTTTGTCCGGTAATGGCTTTGAAAACCAGACATTTATTTGCCTTGTCATAACTTTCGCTAAACTGATTGTCCAGATAAGTGGCGCCGTCTGTAGCGATTGCTTTGCCAGCTACCCTTAGCTCTGTTGAAAAACCAAGACTTAAAATGCTGAGGTTACGGGCATTAATATGCTGTCTCATATCAGTTAATAAGACCGGCTTTATGGTCGCTTGCCTGTTCATATTTGGACCATAGTATCCTTCCAGCCCGATACTGTCCCGGTGGTAAGATTTGATCAGAAAGTCAAAATCAAAATCTTTGTCTTTCTTTAAATCTGAAAGAAAACTGGAATTTAAGAAAGTAAGAGAGGTATTGAAACTCCCATAAATGTTATAGGTATTGGTGCCTTCGCTGAGTTCAATCCTACCTGAAGGACCTTTAAGGGTTAGCGGGAAAAATTTATCTACACTTTCCTTAAAACTTATATTTGCAGGATTGGTGATTAAAATGTTTCTTAAAGTGGCATCAGCCAGTCCGCCAAAAGCAGCAATCAGACTGTTAATTTCTACCGCATCAGCCGGCCTCAACGCAATTGCTTTTCTAAGTTGCTGGATCACGGTAATCGGCGTGTAATTTAACTTGTACAGGTTTGCATTACCATCTTTCATAAACGCAAAGCCAACTTTTATTGATGCTTTGTTCTTGTTCATAAACTGAGTAACCCAAACAGAATCATTTGTCAAAGCTGTTTTAATCTGGGTATTATAAGCTTCTCTTCCCGGAGTTCCTTCCGGAACGGAGTTGTCTATCGCTTTTTCGCAGGAGATCAGGGTGGCCATCAGCATGATAAGGATGCAAAAGGACCCCAGGCCTGAATATTTATATGGATTCATTTCTTTCTTTATTTAAGTGTATAGTTGGATTTAAACCAGTATAGAATGGGCTATTCATATTTCTTCTTTATCGCTAAAAGACTGGCTTTTACCTCAGGGCTTTGCAGATAGATCCGTAATTTATTTAGGTCGAGACCCAGGTTTTTATAATACTCATCTACGTAATTGTATTTTCTAATCGCTTCTGGCCCCAGGAGGTAATCTTTTTTGATGTCTTCGGGTGTTTTCCATACCATGATCTGAGTATAGGTAGCGAAATCTTCCATCTCATTTTGCATACCATAAGGAATGAGGAATCCTTTTTTGTAGGCATCCGTTTTACTTACCCGGGTGTATCCATCTGTTCCTTTCAGGTAGTTGGCTGCAGCAGCGAGGGCAAACGGAACCGGGATATCATTCCTGGTGTTTACATAGTGGGTAAATTCATGGTAAAGAAAACCGATTAATCCGGCATCTCCGGGATTACTGAAAGTTGCACTTTCGTAGATCATATTCAGAAATTGCTGATCCGAATTTTTTTTACGCAATAGTTCCCCGAAATTGTTTAGTCCACCCAGGGTAAGCCTGTTGGGCTGGATGTTTCCAGCTTGTCCTACCGTGCTTTCTCCAAAACTTTCCGCTCCGCCGTAGTTAATCCCGCTGCCAATCAGATAAATGGTTAATGGGGTTTCCTTTGTCACAAAACTGTTCTTTATGGCTGTTTTTTCCAATGCCTTAAAGTAAAGCTCCTCCATAATCTCCATGTAAGGCAGTATATCTTTGGTATTGGCAGGATCGGCAACGGCATTTCTTGCAAATACATTACGGTCCCAGTTGTACTCAAACAACACATCAAATTTGTCAAAGAATTCTTTCTGTTTTTTGCCCAGTGGGGTAGAGGTATCAAAAACCTTTGCTGGCTCTATTTCGGCGTTTAGCTTTTCTTCCTTATTACAGGCAGTAAGCAGTACACTAATCATCATAATTAGCGCGCTCATGATCTTAACTGAATAATTTTTCATCGTCTTAATATTTAAATATCCGTAAGGAAAATCCTGGTTACTGTACATCTTTATTAAATTGAATTTCTTCCAATGGCATCTTGATCACATATTCATTCGCATTGGTCCCAGTTAATTTATAATCGGTTCCATTCATGTTATGGGTAACCGGTAGCTGATGTCGTTTGATGTCAAACCAACGCATACCTTCATTGCCAAAACGCATCCGCTTGATTTTTAACAGCAGGCTAATGGCCTTTTCTTTGGTATTGGCGGCTTCAAGTTCATCCGTTCTTTCTTTCAGCTTATCAGGTGTGTACTGCATAGACTGATTGTTGATCAGAGAAAGAAGATCAGCTTTTGCCACATCATTTAGCAGCTGATTTTTTTCAATCTGGGCTTCAGCACGGTTAAACAAGGCTTCGTCGACTGTAATTAGCGGCATGTTCATATTTCTATTACTCTGGGTAGAGAAGTAAACGAACTTAACCATGATGATGTCATCGTACAAGGGACTGGTACGGATCGTGCCACTATGACCGCCCTGATCCAACATAAACGAGCTCAGGGTGTATGGATAGTATCCTGAAAAGAAATAAGCAAGGAGTTGATAAGTGTTGTTTCCCATCATCAGATAGGAAGGGTTTACGGGATCAAAATAGGTTTTGCTAAACAGGTCCGGATCTTGTGTACCCCCCCTGATTTTCGCAATGTTAAGAGGTAATGCATCCGCCTGTACAGCAAGGTCTGCATACTTTGTCGCATTGTCCCATTCTTTCTTGTTTAAGTACAAGCGGGAAAGTAAGCCATAAATGGCTCTTTTGCTAAAATAGAACTTGCTGTTGAAAAAGGGGTTTTTATCGTCCATCAATTCCAATGCACTCAACCAGTCCTTTTCAACCTCATCATATAACAATTTAACAGATGCTCTGGGGCGGTTAACAATGGCTTTTGAATTATACTCCCCGATATAAGGCGCGGCCAGATCGGTCGCAGCAGTGGCGGCATCATATTGTTTGCCAAATAAATTGGCCAGCATAAAATTGCAATAAGCCTTAATAGATTTTGCATGAGCGATGACATTGTTCAAACGTGCTGCCTCACCTGCCTTGGCTGATTTAAGTTCTTCTGCCTTCGAAATGAGCAGGTTTGCATTGTTGATCCTGAAATAATACCGCAGAAAGGCGGAATTTGGGTTAAGACCATCTGCAAACATCTGGTTCTTATCGACACTGTTTTTTAGGATTTCAAAAGTAAACAGGGGTTTGATTTTTTCATTGGCATCGCGTACCACATGGCCGGCGATGTCTTTGTATACATAATCATCTGTCATGAAATCGGTGAAATGATGATCAGAGCCTGGTTCAATGGCAATGATTGCTTTTTCCAGATCTTTTAGCTGATCCAGTGACGTTCTGTTGTCGATATCAGCTTCCAGGAATTTTTTACAGGAGGCCAGCGGAGCAATGGCGATGAAAAGTATAAGTGAAATTTTCTGTATGTTTTTCATGATTAGAAGCTTGCATTAAGTGAGATAGTGAACGTTTTAACCGGTGGAATGTTCAAGCCATTCAATAAGGTCTCCGGGTCTTGCCCTTTCAATCGTTTGGAGGTCCATATTGCGATGTTTGATGCTTCAGCGCCCAGCGATAAATTTTGCATTTTCAACCTTTTTGCCAGTTCATTGAAGCTGTATTGAAAGTTTAGATTTCTGAATCTCAGATAAGAAGCGTTAACGGTACGCATGTCATTATAATTGTAGGCCGTGAAAATAGAAGTGTCAAAGAAACCTGCATTGTTGTAATTATCCCGGTCATTTTCGGTAATCAGGCGGGGGATAACGGTATGGCTTTCATTTCCGGGCGCTGTCCAGCGGTCAGCGAAATCTCCGGGAATATTGGTGTCATCCCTGAACAGGCTGTTCATTGTTCCACCACGGTAGAAATCAGCCATTCTTACTTTATGTCCGGCATTAAAAATAAATGCAGCGCTAAGACTCATATTTCTGTATCGGATAGTTGGGGTAAAACCTCCTGAATACAATGGATCCCGGCTACCCTGATATTCCAGGTTTCTGATATCAGTATTGGTTTGTAAGAAGGACTTCACAATGTTTCCATCTTTGTCATAGTACTGCGGCAGTCCATCAGAACTTAATCCCGCCAGACGGAAGGCATATAGTCCAAGTACAGGTTTACCTTGCAGCGCATAGCCATTGGAATTGGCAATCTGGTAGATGGTTGGGTTGCTTCCGGTTAAATCTGAAAGTACGGAGTTCTTGTTGTAGGCCGCATTAAACATGACATTTAAGGATAAATCTCTTGCCAGGGTAACCGGACGCAGATTTATGCTAAGCTCAACACCTTCGTTTCGCATATTTGCCCAGTTAAAGACTTTGTTGGTATAACCTAAAGATGGGGCTACCTGTCTGTTTCCCAGTAAATCGAAATTGTTTCTGCGATAGTAATTAAAGCTGAGGTCAATCGCTTTTAATAAAGTAAGGTCTACGCCGGCACTGAAAATGTGTTCCTTTTCGAACTTAAGGTCTGTATTTTCCGGTTCAATAATCCCTACCGATGTTGTATTAAAGTCGGGATATACCCTTGTAATATTCGTGTAATAAGCGATCATATCCGGTCCCCTTACACCATCATTACCTCTCAAGCCATAAGAAGCCCTGAGCTTTAAATCAGATATCTGATCGCCAAAGCCTTTCATGAAAGACTCCTTACTTACGTTCCAGGCAATGCCTGCCGCCCAGGTTGGTGTGAATTTACTAAATGTGACGTTTGTGGCGTCTTGCCTCAATGAAAGGTCTAAGATATACTTATCTCTAAAGCTGTAGGAGGCGTTTCCGTAAAAGGCAACGGTATGTCTGTTTTGTTCGGTGTAATAATAATTGGTTCCTGCAAGTAAATTCCTGCCATTGTACATCCGTCTTTCATCTGCCGGAAGATTGGTGGCCTGTATCAGTCGCTGTGTCGCAAGGTAATTCGGTATGGTTGTTTTACTCTCACTGAGGTAACCATAACCCCTGTTAAAATAACCATTCTGTTCATTGGAAGTGGCTTCTGCTCCTCCAAACAGGGTGATTTTATGTCCACTTTGGGTGTACAGGGCATCCCAGTCTAATTGCAGCCTTCCGGTAACAAATTTTGAAGTAGAAGTTTCCCGGTCGAGGATACCACCTTCTGGTAAAATACTTACCGGAGGCAGGTAGCCGGGATTAGAAGGGATTTTATACAGTCGCGGATTCCGGTCATTTTGTGTCAGCATAAATCCATTCATATCTACAATACCCATTTGCCTGAACTGATTGGCATAATTGGAATATTCGGTCTGAATTTCATTGCTTTCATTGTTGACTGCACGGGTATTAAAAATTCCGCTTAAGCGCAATTTGTCCGAAAATCTATACTTCAAATCCAGTTGTACCAGGAAGTCGGCGCTGGCGAGTTTAATGTAATTGTTATTGATTTCATTGATGATATTGAAATCAGTATATCCTTTTTTGTAAAATTCGAAACCACCATTCTCGTTATAAGGACGCATGGCGCGACTGGCATCTCTTGCATAGATAAACGGATTTACCTGTGTACCCGGGTTCCGTTGGTTCCGGTTGGAGTATTTGAGCATAAGATCTGCCGATAATCTGTCCGTAATCTGATAACCTGAAGTTAGGTTGACGGTGTATCGATCTACTTTTTCCCCAATGGTTTTGCCCATGTCATTATAATAACTAACGGATAACCTGCCTGTTGCTTTTTCTCCACCATAGCTCGCACTCAGAGAGTGTTGTTGCAGGAGCGAGTTTTTATAGAGTTCGTTAAACCAATCGGTATTCGTTTCCTTTAGGCCCTTGACCTGCATTCTGTACTGTTCATCATTTAGCTGTTTCGTATTTCTCAGGTATTGAAGCTTCGAATAGGCACCAGAATTTTCTGCAGAAAAACTCATCAATGCATTTTGATAAATGTTGAAAATTTCCTGATTAAGCGTAGTCTGGTCTTTTGAATTCAGCACATCAAAATCGGTGATGGAAGGTTTCATCGTAAAGGTTGCATTGGAAGAATAGTTAATGTTTAAAGCACTGTTCTTCTTTGCTCTTTTGGTAGAGATGATAATTACACCATTCACTGCCCGTGTTCCATACATCGCAGTTGCCGTTGCATCACGTAAAACGGTAATGTCTTCAATGTCTTCCGGATTTACCCCGGAAAGCGCACTGGCCAATAGATTTCTGGCACCACCGGAGTAGAGTTCTGAGGGCGCAATATTCAACGGGGCTTCCAAAGGAACACCATCGAGTACCCAAAGCGGTTCATTGATTCCGGAGAGTGAAGAACTACCCCTGATGCGGATCTTGGGGGCTGTCCCAAATACAGCGGAGGCTGTTTCAACCGTGACACCGGCCACCTGGCCCTGTAACATTTTATCCAGTGTTCCCATACTGGCCACTTTCATGTCTGCTACTTTAATCTTGGTCACTGATCCGGTAAGGGATTCTTTTTTGATTTTCTGATATCCTGTCACCACAACATCATTCAGGTTTTGACTGTCTGGCTGAAGGCTGATGTTGATCGGACCGGATCCGGCACTGACTGTTCGTGTGGTATATCCGATATAGGAGATGGTCAGACTGGCTTCGGCACTGGCCACTTTGATGGAAAACTCTCCTTTTTGGTCGGTAAGGACATAGTTTTTTGTTCCTTTTTCGACCACGGTTGCACCTGATAAGGGCAGGCCTTTTTCGTCGGTGACTTTTCCTTTAATGTCGGTACTTGCCTTAGTCTGGATATTTACTTTTTTTGGCGCGTCATTTTCAAGGATGACAATACTCCGTGACTCGATCGTGTAGGTGAGCCCCCGGCCTTCAATAATCTTCTCTACCACTTCCGCTACCGGGGTTTGATTAAAGTTAATATTCAGCTTTTGACTGTTTTTAAGTTTAGTAGTGGATATAAGTACATCATAACCGGTTTGTTTACGGATTTCCCAAAGAATGTTCTCAACGGAGATGTTGTTTTTTCTTAAAGTTACCTTTTGCCCAAATGACGCCGCACTGAGTTGTAACATGGAAATGATAAGGAGTATCGTAGTTAACTTCATAATTAGTAAAGTCTTGTGGACGAGACCATAGTGCACACAGAAAACTCTGGTATAATTTTTATACATTTGATAGTCTTTTTTAGGGATCTGCCTGACATTTTGCTTTGAAGAGCAGCTCACCTGGTTTAGAAATTATTTGATTTTCTTGAAGAAATAAGACAGATTAGGGCTCCGGGTCGCAATCGGAGTCCTAAATTTACCTATAGATCATGCAAAAAGGGGCTTAGGTAGAATCTTTCATCGTTTTGGTTAGTTTAGGTGTTTAATTGGTTAGTTATTGATTTCAGTTACTTTTATTTTCTTGCCTTCCAGTTTGAACTTTACGACTCTGGTTCTCTCCAGCATTGCCAATACATTTGATACGTTTTCATATTTGCTGATGGTTCCAAAGAAAACATGTCGCTTAACGGAGGCATTTTGATAATCAACCTGTACATCATACCACCTGCTGATTTTTAGCATCACGGTTTCCAGGTCTTCATAGTTAAACATGAAGAACCCATTCTTCCAGGCAATGGCATATTCGGTTTGAATGCTTTCTATTTGCAGGCCATTGTCGGAAAGGGTTGC
Source organism: Pedobacter steynii (assembly GCF_900103665.1). Taxonomy (GTDB): domain Bacteria; phylum Bacteroidota; class Bacteroidia; order Sphingobacteriales; family Sphingobacteriaceae; genus Pedobacter; species Pedobacter steynii. The sequence continues at coordinate 178,721 of NZ_FNGY01000004.1, read as the reverse complement.
CTGTTGTCCGGGTTTTAACAGCTCATTTTGATGGTTGAACTTAACTTTAACGGAACCTTCAATCAGCGTAGTTTTAGTGTTGTTCTCTTCAGGATATGCCTTGATATTGAAGTGCGTGCCCAGTACTTCCACTTCCTGACCTTTGGTTTCGACAATAAAAGGATGCTCCTGATCTTTGGCAATCTCAAAGTAGGCTTCTCCGCTTAGGTTCACTATGCGTTTATCCTGCCCCTTGAAAGTAGAGGGGTAGCTCAGCGTTGATGCAGAATTTAACCAGACAGAGGAGCCATCGGATAATTGTACTTTCCAAAATCCTCCGTTAGGAGTGCTGATATTATTCCGGGCAATAGTTTCACCTGATATTGGGAGATCTTTCATCTGGTAAATGACTTGTCCATCGGCAGTTTTAATGATGGCTATACCTTGCTCAGTTGCCAGATTTCCATTTTTCGCATTGGTAAGTGAGATTTGCTTGCCATTGGCCAGTGTTAAATAGGCTTTATTTCCTCCAGGCACCATTTGTTTTTGGGCAATAGGATTGGAAGTAGGGGCGGTAGATTGGTAATCATATAATATAGTAAGGCCGACAAGAATTAAGGATGCAGCAACGGCGCTTAATTTTTTCCAGACCGGAATAACTTTGGAAACAGCGGGCAACTCGTTTTTTATCCTGGCCTGAATTTTTGTTAAAAGCTGAGCAGGGTCTACATCTGAATGCTGATGTTGCAGTTGTTCATCATCAAAAGCCGCATACCATTGTTCGTACACGAACTTTTCTTCGTCGGTAATCGTGCCTTTCTGCCATTTTTCGGCTAGTTTTAGAATATGATCAGGAGTTTCTTCGCTGTGCATTTTAGGTGACTTTTATCTATAGTCACAATTTGATGAGCTAACCCTATATGGTTCCTTAAAAAAAAACAATTATTTTTTCAGAAGGAGCATAAGGAGTGGTATACTCACTTTCAGACTGGTTTTAAGGAATACCAATGCGCGGGTGATATGAGCTTCAACCGTTTTTTCGGATAGGCCCAGCTCTGTAGCAATCTGTGAATTCGTTTTATATTCTTCACGGCTCATTTTAAATACAATACGGCATTTTTCAGGTAATTTGTTGATACTCATGGTCAGTTGATGCTGGAGTTCTTTTTCTGAAAACCACAGCTGGGTACTGTCTATAGCCGGTTCCTGCATTGCGATATGTGTTGCGATCTGACTGGCTTTGCGCAACTGCCTGCTCTGGTGATTTATAATCTGATATTTTACGGCGACACTCAGGTAGGTATTCATGCTGTATTGAATATCAAGCGTAGTCCTTCGTTTCCAAAGGCTGAAAAATACATCCTGTAATACTTCTTCAGCTTCGATCTTATCGTTTAAGCGATTAACGGCAACTGTATATATCTTATCCCAATACCGGTTATAAATTTCGGTATAGGCCCGCTCATCGCTGGCCTTTAGGGCTGCGCACAATTCGGCATCAGATAGTTGGTTATAAGCTTTCATACAAAAAAGCCAAAACAAACAGCTCCTTTCGAAAAGGAATCGCCATGACAGTTTAAATTGGCAAATGCCTTTTTAGACTCCTGATGATTCATTCCCGAATGTAAATTCCGCTTGGTCCGGCTCGAAGAATGGTTGGTTTGTTAATTATCGATGCTAAATATATTATAATAAATTTAAAATATCAAAAGCAAAGTCGATAAAAGCAGGGCTGATAAAGAAAAGGATAGGTTAATGAATAAATAATGTTATTATTGCATAATCATTGACTAGTCAAGTATATGTTTGTAGTAAACCCCGCTTTAAAAACACTAATGAACCTCGCCAAAGTACAGGCTGTGATCTCCCGGAGATTCGATCGCTTAAATATTCATGGCATAGGGTTTAATGACTTTATGATTCTTTACCTCTTGCAACAGTCGGCCGCTGGAAAAATGAGAAGGATAGATCTGGCAGATCAGATTGGTCTCACTGCTTCGGGCATCACCCGAATGTTGTTGCCCATGGAGAAAATAGGACTGGTAGCCCGCGAAGCAAATGAACGCGATGCAAGAGTGAGTTACGTTGTACTTACCTCAGTTGGAAAGCAGTTATTTGAAGAGGCTGAAAAGACAGCAAGTGCGCTGGCCGGTGAAATTATTCCGGCCTTAAAACCAAAAGAAATGACCCTTTTAACTGATTTGTTAACCAGCCTTGGTGGCAATATTACATAGTGTATCAAATGCAAACTTTACATTCCCTTATCCCGGCATCAATATCAGTGGCCGTTGAAAACGCCTTGGTGCAGACTTTTAATACGACAGTATTACAAGAGGTGATTTTATTGACTGGGGGCTTATCTGCGGCCAAAGTGTACAAGATTGCAGTTAATGACCAGTATTACGTTTTGAAAGCTGATCCTGTGGAAGTTATCCATGACCATTCCTGTATGGAAGTTGCGGCTAAGGCTGGCCTTGCTCCAGCAATTCATCACCTAAATAAGCATACAGGTATAACAATTACTGGTTATATTCAGCAGACTCCATTGCAAAATGCTTTCAAATCTCCTGGCATCTTGTTAATGGAGCTTACAAAAACGATCCGGGCGATCCATGAGCTGCCACTTTTTTCGAAGGAAAGTAGTTTACTGGATACTGTTGATGGACTTGTTGGTGAGTTTAAGGCGTCACAAATGTTAACAGGCCCTGCTTTTGACGTTTGCTTTACCTATTATGAGGCGATTAAAGCACATTACCCATGGCATGATACCGATAAGGTGTCGAGTCATAACGATCTTAATCCAAATAATATGGTTTTTGATGGAGAGAAAATATGGATCATAGACTGGGATGCCGCGTTTAGAAATGACCGTTATGTTGACCTTGCCATTACGGCAAACTTTTTTGCAGCGGCAGATCAGGAAGAGCATCTCATGCTGGAGACCTATTTTGGTGAGGGTCTAAAGGAGTATAACAAGGCAAGGTTCTTTATCATGCGTCAGCTATGCCGTATCGTTTACGCGATGCTCATGTTCAGATTGGCAAATGCATCAGGTGGGAGCGGAGCAATTCATGATTTGGATATGCAGGGGGCTACTTTGGCTTTAATAAGAACACAGTTAGCAAATGGGCAACTAAATCTTGCTGAATATCAGGGGCAGTTGTTATTTGGGAAAGCCATGTTGAATGAAGCCTTGAACAATATGCGTTCTGACAGGTTTGATGAATCTATTCAACAATTGATCAATACCATAAATTAATAGATAGCGGTCACAAAATTGGATTTCATTTTGAGCTGGCTTTTATTTTCGCCAGCTCCATTGCTTTTTTCATATCTGCGATACCATAACCAAAAGGCAATTGAGGATTACCGGCCCGATCGGCAGATTTACGGATGATTTCCATTAGATCCTGATTGGTTAGCTTGGGGTAGGCTTGCCATAAACAGGCGACTAACCCGCACATGATCGGACTGGCATAGGAGGTACCACTTCTATTTTCGGCAGTGCCGGAAGTATTGATGACGCTCGTATAACCACCCATGGCCATTACATCTGGTTTGATCCTGCCATCGGCAGTCATCCCCCAGGAGGTAAAGCCGCTTGCGCTGCCATTAGGGTTGGTCGAACCTAAGGTGAGCACGCCAGGTGAATCAGCAGGAGTACCTACCCATTTCTGCTCGTTCCCCGCACAGTTCACAATAAAAATTCCTTTTTTGAAGGCCATATTTGCCGCCTTACTGGCCAGAGCGGTTTTACCATCCATATCATTGGCAGTATAGCGTTTGGTGAGATAGGAATAGCCGTCACTATACGATAGAGAGGAGTTCACCAAATCTACTCCTGCACTGTCTGCAAATTCGATGGCACTTGTCCAGTAATCTTCTTCGACCGGAAATTCGGTGTCACCATCTTCTGTTCGAAGCAGCCAGTAATTTGCTTCAGGTGCGGTACCTACATAGGTTCCAGGTTTGTTTACGGCCATACATGAGGTTACCCAAACACCATGCGTATCGATGCTGTATGGATCGTCATTTTCATACACAAAAGATTTTGCACCTTTAATGTGTATGTTATCAAAAGCCGGATTGTTTTTTAACTGCAAAAAGCCCGCATCAATAACAGCAATATCGATTCCTGCACCTTTAAAGCCCTGCTGATGTAACACTTCTCCCTTCACGGTACTGATATTTAGTCCGGCCGATCCATAATCAATTGAGGTACCCGGATCGGTATAATTTCCTGCCTGTGGTCTATCCACATATTTGGGGGCATTTGAATTTTGCTTCCTTTTTCCCACATATACCAATATGACTTCTTTTACGAAAGGTAAAGCTTTGTATTTGTCGACCAGAAACTGATCCTGAAGGGTGACGGTCACCGTATTCAACCACTTACTCTGGGCAACAATGGTCCCTCCAATTTCGGTGATCGCCTTAAGGTATTGCCTGGATATAGGCAAGTCAGTCTCATCAATGGGAATATTTCGTTTGAGACGTCTTTCAATGGCTTTTCTTGAAAGAAACGTTTCAGGGCTACCAATTGAAAAATCAGATTTTCCCTTATCGGTTAATACCAGTCTGAATTTATAGTCATTTCCATCAGTTACGATGATCTTACATTTCGCTTCACCTTTTCCATTCAGAAGTTTGGCATAAACGTAGGTAATACCAGCTCCCTTTGGCCATACAATTCCTGCTGTGGTTACTTCGGCAATACGCGGATTATCTACCCGCCATTCTACAGCAGCTGAAGTGTTTTCAGGGAAGTTTTCAAGAATGACCGACAATTCCCTGCCAAAAAAGCTGTCATTTGCCAGAATAGCACTGTCCAAACTCATGCGAACGGAAGGAGTTGGTGGTTTTGGTATTTCAGTTTTTTTACATGCAGATAAAAAAATAAGGAATGCTAAGCAGTTTATTAGTAAGTAGCGGGTGTATGATTGCATTTTTAATTAAATGATTTTCCGCCATAAATTTAGGATTAATATTTAAGTAAAACTTAGTATTTCTGGTCGGGTGGCAAGCGTTTCACTCATTTCTATCAGGTACTTTTTTTTACCGGATACTTTGAACATGACCATTAAATGGTTGTTTTCTTTAGCGATTTCCAACCGTTCCAGGGAAAGGCCTTTTGTGTTTAAAGTATCCTCCAGTTGCTGAATCTGATTAAAGTCCGGATCACGAAAGGTGACGCTTAAGAGCTGTTCTTTTTGCAGTTGAGCAATCATGCGTTCTACTCTTGTTACCATTAATAATACGCCAAGTGTGATGATGGTCAGACATAAAGCCAAGGCATGGTAACCGATTCCGGTTGTCATACCAATTGCGGCAGAAGTCCATATTACCGCGGCTGTGGTTAATCCCCGAACAGAAATCTTGTCTTTAAAAATGACACCTGCGCCGATAAAGCCGATGCCGGTGATGATGTTTGCCGAAATCCGGTCGTCGGCTCCAGCGCCGTGACGGGAAACGATGGTGAAAATTGTAGAGCCCAGGGAAATTAGAATGATGGTACGAAAGCCGGCAGACTTATTTTTATATTCCCGCTCAAAACCTATTGCTCCTCCACAGATGATGGAAACGATCATCGCAACCATATCCTCGAGTTCTACTGTAAAATCCATAAATAAATCTGTAAGTTATTATTTGCTATTACAAACCGATATCGGTCGGTTTTGTTTGAGTTGGCTATGCCAACGCTTTCAAATCCTGCATGCAAAAGGTGAATTACTCATTCTGAAAACGCACACAGCTAAATTATGATTGTCGTCATCACGGCGACTCCTCCTGATAGTAGAAAATGAAAAGTTAATGATAGTTAATTAGTGTTAAATAAAGTTGCAACATAGTGGCTTATTGCGAGTAATTTATATATTCGCCTCATTGTTGCATTAAGTTGGTGCGACTCAAAAAACTCCTGGATGTATCCCGAAAAGGGGACATTCAACTAACATCTAAACTTTAAAAATGAAAAAACTATTCTCTCTTATGATCCTGGTTCTTGGATTACAATCCGTTAATGCGCAGGAAGTCCCGATATTAGATCGGGAGCTCTTTTTTGGAAATCCTAAGATCTCCGGAGGGCAGATCAGCCCCGACGGGAAGTACATCTCTTTTATGAAAGAGTACAACGGCATTATGAACATCTGGGTAAAATCCTTTAAAGAATCTTTCGAAAAGGCCCGCCCCCTAACCGATAGCAAAAGACCACTAGGCGGTTATTTCTGGACGAAGGACGGCAAGTACATCCTTTATACAAAAGATAAAGATGGCGATGAAAATTCAAATGTCTTCGCTGTAAACCCAATGGCGGGATCAACGACCGGTGTACCTGCATCAAGAAACCTTACTCCCCTTAAAGATGTAGCTGCACAGATCTATATGGTAAGCCGTAAAAACCCGGACTTGCTGATGATTGGCGTGAACGATAGGGACAAAGCATGGCATGATCTCTATTCTTTGCAAATTTCTACCGGTAAGCTGAGCAAAATTTATGAAAACAAGGAAAGGATTACAGGGTATGATTTCGACTGGGATGAAAAGCTAAGGATCCTTTACACGACTGACGAAAAAGGAAACACTCAGATTTTGTACAAGGAGGGCGACAAACTCACACCCATCTATGAAACATCGGTAACGGAGGGAGCTTCTATTCTGGACTGGAACGAAGACAATACGAAGTTTTATCTGGAGACCAATAAAGGGGAATTAAATCTTTCTACGCTTTTCCTCATGGATCCTGCGACGAAAAAGCTGACAAAAATTGAAAGTGATCCCAAAGGAAAAGTAGATTTCGGCGGTTTGTCCATAGACAGGAACACGCGTAAGATCATCTCAACTTCCTACACGGCTGATAAAACGGATATCTATTGGAAAGACAAGACCTGGGAAGCAAATTATAAATATTTGCAAAGTAAGTTCCCGGGAAGAGAAGTGAATTTTTCCAGCTCGACCAAAGACTATTCTAAATTTTTAATTGCCGTATGGGGTGACAAGTATGCTTCAGAGGTTTATTTCTTTGATACAAAAACAAAAGAACTGGTGCTTCAGTATACGCCGAATCCTGAACTTAAAAAGGTGGAAGCGCACCTGGCTTCCATGACGCCTGTTTCCTACAAGAGCAGCGATGGATTGGAAATTCCGGGCTACCTGACGATCCCTGCCGGTTCCAATGGCAAGAACCTGCCTTTAATCGTATTGGTACATGGAGGCCCTAAAGGTGTGAGGGAAAACTGGGGATATGATGCGGAAGTACAGTTTTTGGCCAATCGCGGATATGCCGTTTTGCAACCGAATTTCCGCGCGAGTGGTGGTTATGGAAAGCAGTTTCTCAATGCAGGTGATTTGCAATGGGGAAAACTGATGCAGGATGACGTTACCTGGGGTGTAAAAGATCTGATTGAAAAAGGTATCGCAGACAAAAGCCGCATTGTCATCATGGGCGGAAGTTATGGTGGCTATGCAACTCTCGCAGGATTGGCATTTACACCGGAACTGTATGCAGCTGGTGTAGATATCGTAGGTCCGAGCAATATCTTCACCTTACTGGAATCTATCCCGCCTTATTGGGAATCAGGAAGAGCCTTCTTGTATGGCATGGTTGGTGATCCTAAAACCGAAGCTGGAAAACAAAGAATTAAAGAAGCGAGTCCACTGTATAGTGTAGATAAAATCAATAAGCCACTGCTGATCATACAGGGCGCCAATGATCCAAGGGTAAAGCAGGCGGAAGCGGATCAAATTGTAGTTGCGCTTCGTGAAAAAGGTAAAAAAGTAAGTTATCTGTTAGCGGATGATGAAGGACACGGCTTCTATAAACCGATCAACAGAATGGCCATGTATGCCGAAACAGAAAAATTCCTGGCTGAAGTAATTGGAGGACGATATCAGAAAGATATGCCGGAAGCGGTTTCAAAACGTTTGAAAGAAATTACCAGGGATATCAATACGGTAACTCATAAACCTGCTGAGAAGTAGGAATGTAAAAAGAAGGTGTAGTGAGCGCTACACCTTCTTTTGCTAAATGCGTATAAATGATTGAGACCGCTTTATGAAGTATATTTCTTCCGTAAAACGGCGCGCTCTTTCTTACCGATACCCATTTCTTTTTCCATGAAATTCTCAATGCTGCCATATTTTTTTTCAATTGATTTGAAGAATATTTGCAGCAGCTCCGGACGCAGGTCCATTTTCTTTTTGATTTCTTCACTGCTCATTCCTGTAGCCTTAGCCATAGGCTCAAACATTTTTCCCATCATTGGCAACAGGTAAACATTAGAGGCGGTAAAATCAGCTTCAATGGTTTCCTGCGGAACGCCAAGTGTATAAAGAAATAAAGCGGTAGCCATACCGGTGCGGTCGCGACCACCGGTACAATGGTAAAGTAAAGCGGTGGTGTCTTTTAGCTGGAGCAGTTTCTGAAATACAGGTCTGTAACGTTCCCCAAAATAGCGGATTCCTCCATCCCCGTAAAAATTGTCCAGGAAATCACCTTTTTTAAGGTAAGCGATCATTTGGGTGTTAGAAGGAAGGCTGTCACTTCCGGCAGGGCTTAAGGTATAATCAGTACCTTTCAACAGGCGGTCTGGCGCTGCAGCTGATTCCTTGTTTCCCCGTAAATCAACTACGGTATAAATGTGTTTGTTACGGATCGTATCCATATCTGCATCTGTGAGCCCGGCTATAGAAGCACTACGGAAAACCCTGTTCCATTTCACCTGTTTCCCATCATTGGTTTTATAACCGCCTACATCGCGAAAGTTTAATGCACCTTGAAGGTGTACCAATCGTTTAGTGCTGTCTGCCAGTTGGGCCATACTCAGGGAGGGGATTAATAAAGCGATGAATAATGCTGTTCTTTTCATGAGAATATATTTGTTGTTTAATAGTTATGAATTACTTGATGATGTCCCATCTGATCCCTGCCTGTCCGCGACGACCATACCATTCACTCATGGTCAGTCTCCGGCTATCGCCCATATAGGTTTTTACAGGTGCGTTGCTTAAGTTGTTGAGTTCAACAAAAGCTTTCAGGTGTTTGTTGATGGTGTAAGTGGCAGAGGCGTCTATCGTGAAATTGGCCGCTGTCCAGATGTAAAAGTCTGGCCCCAGTTGCTGATTGATTGTTTCTACCGATGAACCACGGTAATTTCCAGCCAGTCTGACCATCATGCGGTCGCGTTCATAGAAAATAATGGCGTTAAATAAATGTTTGGATTGATTGGGCAGGCTCGTTTTGTCTAAGGTGATATTGTTGCCGGTACCTCTTGGCGCATTAACTTTGCTATTGATAAACGTATAATTGAATTCTGTTCCAAAGCCACTCCAGAAACCCTTCAGGAAATCAAAACGTTTATTGATGCCCGCCTCGAAACCAAATAAGGTGGAATTGTTAAGGTTTTTTGCCTGGGTAACCATAAAGTCGCTGCCATTGATGTTTTGCATGCTGGCGTTTGTGAATACGATATCGTTGATCTTTTTGTAGAAAGCCCCGCCGGAGATGATACCGATATTGTCGAAATAATATTCGGCCATCAGGTCAAAATTATTAGAAAAAGTAGGCTTCAGATCAGGGTTCCCCTGACTGATCGCCATTGGGTTTTTGGTATTGTCGACCGATGTTCCCGGTGTCATATCTCCGAAACTTGGTCTGATAAAGCTTCGGGTATAAGCTGCCCTTAAGTTAGATTTTTCATTCAGTGCATACTTCAGGTGAAGCATTGGCAGGAAGGCATTGTAGTTGTTGGTTACGGTGGATTCCGATATCGTTGTTACTGCGGGAGTGCCGGCGGTAACGGCTTTAGCTCCTTTTAATTCCATGCTGGTATATTCGTTTCTGACACCGGCAATGATTTTAAGCTGATCTGTGGCATCGATCTCGGCCATAGCATAAGCGGCAACGACCTCTTCTTTTCCAGTATATAATGCCGTCGGATTTGTTTTCGAGGTAACATTTGTAAAACCATTCGTAGTTAAAAAATCGTTGCTATACAGGTTAAATAACTGGTTTTTAGTTAATGGGTTCATGATGTATTCGTTGTGATTGCCCTCCATTGTACCGAAGAATTTTGATCCAGAAGGGAAATCTTTAGTTTCGAGTTGAGAGAGGCTAACGAGCGGAGGAGAAGAAGGTACACCAAGGGCTGCTCCCGGCATAAATACCATGCTGGACCCATAAGTGCTTTCCCGGTATTTATGTCTGTATTTACCACCCATTTTCAGGTTAATCTTGCTGCTGACATTTATTTTTGCATTCAACTGTGCATTGCGGTCGTGTTCACTGTTATCAAGCTGGGCAATGACCAGTTGTTGTAGCAGTAATTTGTCGGCACTCATGGTTTCTGCAGGGTTCTTCAAACCGGCATCGAAATGCATGGGATCTCCTCCAACACCATTTGGTGAATCAAAACCCCAGTAGCGTTTGCCATCGGAAGAAAGGTTATTGAAACCACCTGTAATTTTTTGTCTGAAGGTAGAAATGGGTAAGCCTTTTGTACCATAGGTAGGAGGGGTTTCCAGGTAATACTTGCTTTTGTAGTCGCTTATTGTCCAGTCTAATCTTAGCCTGCTGTTCAATTGATGTTCTCCGCCAAGTTCAGCTCCTTTTAAAGCCGTCTGGTAATGCGAGTAGCGATAATTGTATTGGTAGCGGCTATTGGTATAATCTACGTACGATTCATAAACAGGTCTGATGTCATTAAATTTATTCAGCATCCCTCTGAAAAACACTTTATTTGAAGCATCAAACTTATATTCAGTACCGAGGTTTACACCCATGGTCTGACGGCTCCCCATGTAGCGCTTGAACATAATCGTGTTAATTGATTTTTTCTGCTGAGGATCAGCGAGGCCGGTATTATAGGAAGCATCAAAAGAGTCGGCACCCCATTGCCTGTCCCATATTGCAGCTGATAGCATGACGCCGAGTTTGTCCTTGAAAAACCTGTCGCCATAGGCGAGGGAGGCATTGTAGGTGCCATTCTGGGAGAAGGTATTGTATCCGCCTGCAGCACTTACATTAAGTTGTCTGACAGTAGGAGCCGTTCTGGTGATAAAGTTAATGGAACCACCTATGGCATCTCCTTCCATGTCGGGAGTAATGGCTTTCGCTACCTGCACGTACTGGATCATTTCTGAAGGTACAGCATCCAATACCGATGAACGGTTGCCCATTACGTTTGAGCTGGGTAAACGGTTTCCATTAAATAGGGTCGATGTCCAGGCAAAAGGAGTTCCCCGTACGGTGGCCTGGTCAGCTTCACCATGGTACCTCGCAACAGCAACGCCTTGCATTCTCTGTACGGCTTCGGCAGCGTTACGGTCTGGCAGCTTTCCAATCGCATCTGCAGCCATCACATCCATAATCGCATTGGAATTCTTCTTAATGCTGTAAGCCTTTGCCTGAGATGGCGCCATACTGCCTGAGATGGTCACTTCGCTCAGGGAGTTTTTACGTTCTGCCATCAATTCAATGTTTCCCTGTGCGTTTACGCCGCTATTCAACTCCAGGTCAACTATCTTAGTCGCATAGCCAATATAGGAGATCGAGATTTTAGCTTTACCTGTTACCTGCGCATTTAGCGTAAACTCACCATTGAGATCAGAAGAAGTACTTAGTTTGAAAGTCAGCCCATGAATACTGGCCCCTGGAAGTGTTCCATCCTTGCTGGTGATCGTCCCTTTGATCACCTGGGCAAGTAAGCTTGTGGAGCTGAACAGGATCAACAATATCATGCCTGTCAGCTTTTTAAGATTTGTAAAAGTATGCATCATGTTTTTTATTTTCCGCAAAAGTCAACTAAGATGGGCAAGGGTTCGACTTAGCCCAACAGCAGGTACCGGTTTCAGGTGTCAGTCGTTGTGCTGAGACTATTTTCTATTGATATACAGTGCTTTATGTGGTGTTATCTAATTGTTATCAATATGTTTACTTACCATTTCTACGAGAAACGAGGCGTAACTTAATATTGTCTTAATATTTGATGACTAGTTTCGTATATCAATAGGGAACGTATAAATGCAGTACATTATAGCCATTGGCATATTTCAGGCGATGATTGTGATCGCGTTGTTGCTGAAGAGCAGATTACAGAGCAATGGTGATGGTTTGCTGATCCTTTTAGTAGCCTGTATCGCTTCACATCTTGCCATAAAGTTTTTCATTTTCAGTTCTGTTGATGATGTACATGTCCGCCAGCAGATGAACACCTTTATCGGTTTTTGTTATGGTCCTTTACTCTATTTATATGCGCTGAAAACGAGTAATAACGAATTTGTGCCTGCGTCCAGGTGGTACTTTTTTCTGCCCTTTATGTTGGGGGCGATCGCTTATTTTACCGTTGGGGGAGTCTTGTTTCTTTCAAAATCATCAGATTACCGCTTATTGACCTGGTATAATAACATCAGTACTTTTGCTTTACTGGCTTCTGAACTTTGTTTTGCCTTTCTGGCATTGCGTGTTGCCCGCAGGCATTTAGCGGAAAAAGTTAAAGAAAGAAAAATGGTGGAGCGCATTGCAGCCTGCTTTTTGTTCATTGCCATATTCAGTGTCCCATTTTTTGTGAGTCCTTACACCAATGATTTGGTACATCCCTTTTTCGTAAGAAGTGTGGTCTATGCGATACTTACCTTTTTATGTATTATGATTGGATATCACAGACTGTTTATCAGTAATCATCAGGATCGGAACAGTTTTGTGATGAAGGATTTTTCGGCAGATAAAGTTTTGGTGGTCAAAGAGCACACCCTGCAGCGAAAGTCTCCTTTAACCGCTCAGAAGCAACAGGAAATATGGGAAAGCCTTGAGAATCATTTAAGAGACCGTAAATTATTTGCAGATAGTGAGCTTAACCTCGATAAACTTGCCCAGGCAACCGGAATCAATAAGTACCACATTTCGGAAACGCTGAATACTTATGCAAAAAAGTCTTTTTATCAATACATCAACGAATACAGGATTCAATATGCCATCAACCAGATGCAGATTCTGCACCGTAAGGAAATCCCTGTAAATGTCTTGTCGTTGGCTTATGATGCCGGTTTTCGTGCCAAATCCTCTTTTAACAGATATTTTAAAGACATCACCGGATTTACGCCCACTGAGCATCTGAAATCTTTACAGTAAAAATTTAATCAGAAGCTATGTCAATTCTGTGATCGTTAATCCGATCCGTTCCAACATAAAAGAAGCGTTATAATTACGACACTCCCCGGGTTTTAAGGTATAGTCAAATGTCGCTTCTCCGTTGTCGATCGTCACATCAAAATAGTGGGTTCTTAAATAATCGGGATACTTGCTGACGAGGGTGGTCAGTTGATGATCGTGTGTGGCTATAATCCCAGCGCTTTTATCTTCGATAAGTCTGTGTATCATTGCCTTTGAGCCTCTGAACTTATCAAGGGAGTTCGTTCCCCTTAACATCTCATCAACTAAGAAATACACCTTTGTTTGCTGAATTAAATTAAGGAGGCTTTCTATGCGATCTATTTCCATTTTAAATGTAGAGGTGTTTTTTTGCAGGGAGTCTTTGATTCTCATATAGGTGAAAATTCTGAAATTTGAGATTTTCATACTTTCAGCACATACCGGTGCGCCACAAAATGCCAGCACTGCATTTATTCCCAATGTCCGTAAAAAAGTGCTTTTGCCAGCCATGTTAGAGCCGGTAATGATGTCTATTTTTCTTTCGTTAACCAAGGAGAATGAATTGGTTACCCTGTTGTTTTCCGGGATTAAGGGATGCGCCATTTTTACCACATCATAAGTATAACCTTCTTCATCTGTCAGCGTTGGTATTGCCCAGTCCGGATTGTTGAAATACAAAGTGGAGAGGCTTAAAAGCGCTTCTAACTGAGCTATGGTATCTAATGCCTGATCAACCAGCCCTAAATGTTCTTTTCTGATCTCTTCAGCCATATAGGTGTTTTTAAGATTCCAAAGAAAGAATCCATTTAAAATGATTGTTCCGAAAGGGTTCTCCGCTTTTAAAAATCTGCTGACCAGTTTGGATAAACGTTCAAAGCTGGAAGAAAAAGAGTCTGACTGCTTATCGGTAATGTTTTTCACCAGATCAATACAATATTTGGATTGAAAATTTTGAGTTTCAATCCTGCTAAACACCTTTTTGAATTGCATCAATGCTTGTTCCATACCGAGAATTTGCTGAGCTGTTTTCCTGATGAGTTTAGAATTTAGCATGTAAATCGTTGTGTTTACGATAAGTGTGATCAGGAGTAAGATTCTACCTGCCGGGAAGAATACCGCAGCAACTACCAGTGGGCCGATAAGGAGGGTAAGAAGGTTAATATAAATCAGATAGTTTTTGCTGATGAGGACAGGTGCTGCCTTTGAGTAACTTACTAATTTTGAAAAGTAGTCTTCGGTGGAATCCTTTGAGAAAAGCAGAAAGCTTTGAAAGTTTTGTCTGAATTCAACAAGAGATGACAATTCTTTCAGCGCCTTTTGCTTTTCCTTAACCTCATTTATTGCAATAGGTTCATTGTCCTTCATTATGCCAGCCAATCTTGCGTTTCCCTGCAAAGTGGAACATCTGTTTACCATGCTGTATAATGATTGCTCTCCAAACAGGTCTAAGTCTGAAGAATAATGGTGATGATCATCGATCCATTTACTTCCATCATTGTAGAAGTTTTGATTGCTCATGATCATCGTCAGCTCATTTTCGTTAATTCGTTTGAAGTCGAGAAAATGATCCCTTTTGGTGCTTTGCTTAGACTGGAGCATAATTAAAAATGCAAATAAAATGATCGTAGCGAAAATGGAAAAAAGCGTTAAAAAGACACTTCCGTAGCCGAGCGTCAGGTAGAATGCCACAGCTGCAACTAAAACAAATATTAACCGCAGTATGGATAGCCTGTTGATATTGGTTTCCAGTAACTTTATTTTAGCAGCGTAGTCGTTGATATTGCTTTGATAGAAGTTGATCCGTTCCTGTTTCTCTATATTCATTTTGTTCTCATAAGCTGTCTTCCTGACAGCGTTTAAGTAAGGTCATGTTTGGATAGAATCGAATAGGTTTTGTTTCAATAGAGATTAAAAAAAATCGGTAGAAGCTACATGCAACTACCGATTCGTAACGTAATACGCCCGTAAGGACTTATGACAGCACAAATATAAAATCAAACCAACCAATGCCGGGTTAACGAAAGTTAACCAGTGTTAAAGTTTAGTTAATGTTGAATTTTATAGCGATGATATAGACCTCTTTTCTTGCTTTCAACAAATGACGATTATGCACTTCTAAAAAAAAATGTATAGCTTTCCAGACCTTTACCAAACAAACCCTTGAAGACAAACGCTTATTACAGCAGCTTAAACGACAGTAATTTACTCGAATGTCTTTTAAAAGGGGATGAGTTGGCTTTTGCTGAAATCTATTCACGTTACAAAACAGTCCTTTTCTTACATGCCCGCCGGATGCTGCAGGATGACGAACAGGCCAGGGATGTGGTCCAGGAAATATTCACTGCCATCTGGATTAAAAAGGAAGAACTGCGTGTCAGCACTTCTCTGAAGTCCTACCTTTTCAGCTCCGTTAAACACAAGATTCTCAATTTACTGCTGCACCAGAAACATGTTGAAAAACATATGCAGGCAATGCTGGGTCTTTACAATGCAGGTAGCTTCGTTACCGATCTTGCCGTGCAGGAAAAGGAAATGGCCCGGCTGATTGAAGCGGAGATCCAGAACCTGCCTGCCCGTATGAGAGAAGTTTTTATTTTGAGCAGACGGGAAGAACTCTCGAACAAAGAAATCGCCCAAAGAATGGGCATTGCTGAAGAAACTGTTAAAAAACAAATCGTTTATGCCTTAAAGATTCTGAGGGTAAAACTTAAGGTGGTTTCCTTCCTGCTGATCCTCTGGAATCAGTCTTAAAAATAAATTTCATTCCGCTCTACCTCTTTCTGATTGGTCAAATGTCTTAGCCTTATATAAGCATCCCTATATGTCGGAAACAGAGCTATCCAAATTGATCGAAAAATATAAGAACGGAACACTTACAGAAGAAGAAAGTGCCTTTCTGAATGCATGGTATATCAAATATGCTGTTGAACAGGAATCCTCATTTGATCCTGCATACTTAGACCAAAATCTGGATCTGATGTGGAATGCTATTGAAGACAATGTAGCTCAGCATGGTTTCCGGACAGAACGTTTAAAACCAGTAGCCAAAACATCGCTCTGGCCACGTATCGCCGCTGCTGCCAGTGTGATCATGGTGATGGGAGCCGCTTTATATTTCTTTAATACAGACAAGACTAAAACACCAACGGCCATAAATATTGCTAAAACGGAGATCAGGCCCGGTGGTAACAGGGCTTTCCTGACACTGGCAGATGGTTCAAAAATCTCCCTGAATGATGCTGCAAATGGCCAACTAGCCAACCAGGCCGGCATCACCATTACCAAAACCAAAAATGGACAACTCATTTACACCATTGCAGATCAGCAATCTGCCAAACCTGGCAATCTATACAACACGATTGAAACACCGAGAGGCGGACAATATCAGATCAACCTTCCTGATGGATCAAAGGTTTGGCTAAATGCGGAGACTAAGCTGAAATTCCCGGTAACCTTTGCGAATAAAAAAGAAAGGAAAGTGGAGTTGAGGGGAGAGGCCTATTTTGAAGTCGCCAAATTGAAAACGGAAGGTATAAAGATGCCTTTCATCGTTGCCAGTACCGGACAGGAAGTTGAAGTATTGGGTACACATTTTAACGTGAACGCATACCCTGATGAGCAGGATACGAAAACTACTTTGCTGGAAGGGCTGGTCCGTGTTTCTGGATTGTTACGCCCCCGTAATGCCATTCTTAAACCCGGCCAGCAGTCCAGCTTAAGCCCAACAGGACTAAGTCTTAAAAACGTAGATACCGAACAGGCTGTTGCCTGGAAAAACGGTCAGTTTATGTTCAGCAATGAGCCGCTTACTCAGGTGATGAAAGAAGTATCCAGATGGTATAATGTAGAAGTGGAGTACAAAGGAGATTTCTCTAATGTAGTGATCGGTGGAAGTGTATCCAAGTTCACCAATATTAAAGAAGTATTGGATGTACTGGCCCTGGCCGGGAAAATCAACTTTAAAACAGTTGGCAATAAGGTGATCGTAAGCCCCTGATTAAACAAAGGAACACCTGATTAAACAAAGCATTAAACAAACCAATATATAAACCAAAAAACCTAACCAAATGAACGAACCACATCAGATCAGAAAAAGAAACTAAGTATCTGGAAAACCGGAACCAGCTGTTGCGCAACTGATCCCGGTTTACAGAGCATTGTCTATTAAACAATTAACGAGCTGTCCTGCAATCCTTGAAAATTCAGGGACAATCGTTTTAACCCTAACCAAATGTATGAACTTTTACTATCACTTAGTGCATGGGCTGAAAAGCTATGTACCCAAACTATTGCTGATTATGAAACTAGCCTTTGTTTTAATGATCACCGTCTTTTTGCAACTGTCGTTTGCAGCAAGGGCCCAGAAAGTTACCCTCCAGGAAAAAAATGCTTCATTAGAACAGGTATTTAAAAAGATCCGTCTGCAGACAGGTTATCATGTGATCTGGAACCAGTCTTTATTAAAAAGGGCTCAGCCGGTAAGCATTAGCCTTAAAGATGCAGATTTACAGCAGGCCATCGATAAAGTACTGGAAGGACAAGGTTTAAGTTTTGTGATTAAAAACAAAACCATCATTGTTCAGGAAAAAAATGAACCCATACCCCAGCTTCCTGTTAAAGAGCAGATCGAGATTAAGGGAAAGGTGACCGATGAAAAAGGCATGCCCATACCTGGTGCAACTGTTAAGGTAAAGTCAACAGGGAAAGTGGCCATCACCGATGGAAATGGAAATTACCTGATCCAGGCAGAAGGAGAGAGCGTATTGCTGTTTTCTTACATCGGCTTTAAGCCAATTGAAGAAGCGGTGAGCAACCGTAAACTCATTAACATTGTATTACTCGAAGACCTTGGTCAGCTGAAAGAAGTGGTCGTTACTGCCCTTGGAATCAGCAAGGACAATAAAAAGCTGGGATATGCGGTAACCAATGTAAACGGAAACCTGCTGAACCAGGCTAAAGAACCCAATGTGGCGAACAGCTTAACGGGTAGGGTAGCCGGTTTAAATGTGAGCGGGGTAAACAGCGGTCCCGGATCATCAGCCAGAATCCTGATCAGAGGGGTTTCTAACTTTTCTTCTGCTTCCAGTCCTTTATTTGTGATTGATGGTGTGCCGATGGACAATACCCAGAAGGGTTCTGCCGGGGTATATGGCGGTCAGGATATGGGAGATGGAATCTCGAGCATCAATCCGGACGACATTGAGACGGTAACGGTTTTGAACGGTTCTGCAGCTTCGGCTTTGTATGGAACCAGAGCCGCTAATGGTGTGGTTCAGATTACCACTAAAAACGGAAAAGGACAAAAAGGAATCGGCGTCGAATACAGTGGGAATGTTAGTTTAAACACCATTGTAGACAATACCGATTATCAAAAAGCATATGGGCAGGGCCTGAATGGAAAAATTCCATTGACAGGTGCGGATCTTGTTGCTGCCAGTTTGAACGGCTGGGGCGCAAAACTAACCGGAGAGCCGGCAATCGGACAGGATGGGCAGATGCACCCCTACGCTCCGGTGGAAAATCAACTGGGGAAATTTTACAGAGATGGCGCAGTATTTTCCAATACACTGGCCTTTTTAGGAGGCTGGGAAAAGGGCAATATGCGGATGTCTCTTTCACAATCCAACAACCAGTCGGTGATTCCGAATAGTGGTTTAAAGCGCTATTCAGGAAATTTGAACATCAACCAGGAGCTCATCAGCAAGTTAAAGCTTACCGCAATGATGAACTTTCTAAATGAAGATGTGAAGTTGAGGTCCAATCTCGGAGACATGAGCCGGAACCCGAATTTTACCATGGGACTATTGCCTGCAAATGTGAGTCCGGATTACCTGAAGCTCATTTATGATCCTGCTACCGGTAATGAAAATCACCTTGGAAATGGTGGTTATATCCCCAATCCCTGGTTTGTGGTTGATAAAGTAATTGCAAACACCCGGAGAAAACGCTTGATTTCTTCTACTGCATTGAGGTATGATTTTACTAAGGAGCTGTATCTACAGACCCGTTTGGGTTACGACTACACTGCTGATCATACGAGAAAGATAGAACCTACAGGAATCGGCTATAATCCGAACGGACAACTCGAGGAACTCTCGGACGCCACAACGACCGAATTGAACCTCGATGTATTGGCCGGATACACTAAAAAATTATTACCTGAGCTGAGCATGGACGCAGCAATAGGTGGAAACATCAGGAAGTTTAATTTTGAAAAGGTGGGTGTTTCGGGTTCACAATGGAAAATCCCAAACTTCTATGATCCTTCCAACCTGACGATTGTAAATCCTTTGTATCCTTCGCCAAACAGGTTGCAAACCAATTCGGCTTATTATACCCTGGATTTTACGTATAAAAACTTCCTGACCATCAGCAATACCGGAAGGTACGATCGTTTCAGTACGACCACAAAAGGCATTTTTACGCCATCGGTAAGTGGTAGTTTTATATTCAGCAACCTGGTTGAAATCCCAGGCTTGACTTTAGGGAAACTAAGATTGGCCTATGCGAAAACAAGCGGGGAGGCCTTGCCCTTTAAGAATGCAAAATATTATACCATTGCGAACGGAACCACTGAGGGTAAACCTTACGTAAACCTGGCAACTGAAATACTGCCGGAAAATCTGAATCCTTATACGATGCAGGAGCTGGAAGCAGGTTTGGAACTAAAAGGATTCGGCGGCAGACTCGGCTTGGTGGCTTCTTATTTCTCCCGAAAAACGAAAGATGAGCTGGTTTCTCAGCAGATCAGTCAGGCATCTGGTGGTTATTCATCTACTTATATCCCTCTGGGATCTACACAAAACAGAGGCCTGGAATTAACGCTGAATGGTACCCCAATTCAGCGTAGTGATTTTAACTGGGATGTTTCCTTTAACTTCTCCCTGGTCAAGAACAGACTACTTAACATTGATGGTGTAGCTACAAGGATCCAGAATGCAAATGAAGGACAGTACAGACCTACAGTAGGGCCATATTCTAATGGTTCTGGTGTGTATGGAGTGGTAGGTTTGCCTCTCGCCCAGATCATGTCTTATGATTATAAATATGACGCCAATGGCAATATTGTGGTCGGAATTGACGGCATCCCGGTAAGGGGAGATTTTAAGCCAATGGGCTCAGGATTACCTAAATATTACGGTGGTTTGAACAACAACTTTAGTTATAAGGCTTTCAACTTTTCCTTCCTGATCGATTATCGCTTTGGAAGCAAGGTGCTTTCGGCAACAGATTTCCTGAGCACGTACTATGGCTTAAACAAGAAGACACTGGAAGGCAGGGAAACGGGTATCGTAGTGAAAGGGGTAACGGAAGATGGAAAGGAAAATACCAAAGTAGTATCTGCGCAGGACTATTATCCTGGCCTGGTGAAAAATGTTTCTTCTGTTACAGTGTATGATGGCAGCTTTATAAAATTACGTCAGGTAGTGTTTGGTTATACATTGCCAGTCAGCTTGTTAAAGAACGGTCCTTTTGCGGCTGTGAACATCAGCTTTGCGGCGAGAAACCTGCTTACTTTAATGAAGCACACCAAAAACTTTGATCCTGAAGATACTTTCTCCTCACTAACAGGAAATGCAGGATTGGAAGGTGCCGGATTGCCACAGACCCGTAATTATGGACTGAGCCTGAACATTAAACTTAAATAGTATAACAGTTAAAAAATATTAAGGATGAAAAAGATAGCTTTTTATTTATGCCTGATGGCAATTCTAACCATTGGTTGTACTAAAGGTTTTGAGGAATTGAACCGGGATCCTACAAAAGCCAATGAAGGAAATATGGATCCGAACTACCTGCTGACCTCAGGGCAGCTGAACTATGGGAACATCACAGAATTTCAATTGTATGAACTGGCACCAATGATGCAGGTCCTGGCTTCGACGGCTACACAAACTTCGTATAGTGCAGGAGATAAGTACAGCTCCCAATTGTTCTCTTACAATGACCGCTTTTTTGCGGATGGACAGATTGCAGCGGGTTTATTTGCCGAAGCACAGGAGCTTGCAGAAAAGAAAGATCCGGTAAAATATGCCAACCTGATCCAGGTGAGTCGCATTATGCGGGTGATGGCGATGCAGCGCATGACCGATATTTATGGAGATATTCCTTATTCCCAAAAAAATGGTACGCTGTATCCGAAGTATGATTTGCAAGCCGACATTTATAAAGACATGCTGGCTACGCTGGAAGACGCAGCTGGGAAACTGGATAGAACTAAAGTAAAGATGACCGGAGATGTGTTTTATGACGGCGATATTGATAAATGGACCCGGTTTACCTATTCTTTAATGCTGAGGGTAGCGATGCGCCTGACCAAAGCACATCCGGAGATGGCACGTGCCTATGCAGAGAAAACCAAGGATAAAACTTTTAAAGATTTTACAGACAATGCGATCCTGAGGTTTAACGGAACAGCGGAAGAACGCAAAAACAAATCGGGGAATTCCTGGTTTGGGGATGCGGTGACCTTCGGACAGGTGAGGTGGTCTAAGACCTTTATCGATTTCCTCAAAAACAACAATGACCCAAGGTTATATGTGATCACCGAAAAGTCGGATACCGGAATGGTGTTCAACAACGACTTAACCAGACCTGCGATTGGATATACGCAAACCAAACCAGCACCTCCGGGAAAAGTCAATGAAGTACCAATGGGCATGCCAAATGGTTATGACATCAATGGGGTAAGAAGCATAGAAACGGCACCGGGATATCCGGGAGCAACAGGTAAAGGCAACAATGCTTCGCCTTTAGGGAACTACGCAAGGCCATTGAGTAAAGTATTTGCGCAACCAACTTTCCCTGCATTTGTAATGACTTACGCAGAAACGGAATTGTTGCTGGCTGAAGCAAAAGCAAGGGGTTGGGATGTAGGTGGAGTTTCCGCAAAAGACCATTACCGGAATGGGCTGGTATCTGCGATGAAATCTTTGGAGCAGCTGAACGGGATGTTGACGATGGGAACAGAGGTGGAAACCTTTGCCACCGCACATCCTTTGGATGAAAGTACCCTGGAGAAATCTCTGGAGATGATCAATATGCAATATTGGGTAGCCACGCTGTTTAATTTCCCTGAAACATGGGCCAATTACCGGCGCAGTGGATATCCGGTATTGAC
Organism: Pedobacter steynii; assembly: GCF_900103665.1. GTDB lineage: Bacteria > Bacteroidota > Bacteroidia > Sphingobacteriales > Sphingobacteriaceae > Pedobacter > Pedobacter steynii. The sequence continues at coordinate 156,477 of NZ_FNGY01000004.1, read as the reverse complement.
ACCGGTAAACTATCCGGGCAACCGGACCAATGGAGTAATTCCAAGGCGTTTGAATTATCCGAACAGGGAAGCTTCCTACAATGCGGCGAATTATAATGAAGCAGTAGCCAGGTTGGGCGGAAACGACCTTGACCTGAGCAAAAGAGTGTGGTGGGATAAATAACAATGCTTAAAATATAGAGTTATGAAAAATATATATATAGTTGCTTTTTTACTATTGATCGCGGTATCATCGTGTCGCAAAGTAAAAACAGAACAGGAATTCCCGGATATCAAGAATAAACCGGAAACTCAACAGGATGGCTGGACAGCGGAGCGAATTGAACAGATTGCCAAACAGAAAAAAGATTCCATCGAGCTTGCAAAATTGCTTTCCGGCAATAAAGACGATAAGAATTCCCTGGCCGGCAAAAAGAACCTGCTCATTGCCTACGTAGAGGTAAACAACAGGGCCTTTAAAAACGTGACCTGCTTTTTAAATGACGAAGGAAAGCCGGTAATTGACCTGGCCTGGGTATTTGCACCAAACATCAATATAGACCCTTCAACAAAAAAGGTAAAGATCACTTATAACAGACAAGTGCAGGGGCTAATTAACAAAGGTTACATTAGGTATGTGCAAGGCAAGGGGATTAAAGTCGGGATGACCTTACTTGGCAATCATGACGCTGCGGGCTTCCGGAATTTCAGGAACCTACAGGAGGCGACCGAATTTGCACAGCATGTGGCCATAGAAATACGCCGTTTAGGACTGGATGCCATAGATTTTGATGATGAATATTCTGAGAGTCCTGCCTACGCCAATAACGAGTCTTTTGTGATGGTGGTTTCTGAAGTGAAACGCCTGTTACCGGATAAGTTTGTGCATTGTTACATCTATGGGGGTGCTACCTCGTCTTCATATCTTGGCAAACGCATGGGCGATGTAGCCGATGCCGGTTCTTCTGCCTATTATCCGGAAACCCCATCTCCAGGATCAGCAGGTTTTCCTGTAGAAAAACTTATCCCAAGCACCAAGCCTTTTTCGGGAGGTGGATATGATGAGGCAACACTCAGGGCGAGGATGCAGCAAGGCTATAAAGGGATCATGATGTTTGATTTCAATATGTTTCCAAATGATTACCTGAATAGGCTTAAGGGCTATGTAAAAGGGGTGAAGGAGCAAAACGTGGTAGAAATACCTGGCTGTGTAGACCGCAGGGAAAATGACGATGTCAACATGTAATATCTTATACTTTTAACTTATTTATCATGAATATAAAATTCATAAGGATTTTCTTTTTGCTGGCGCTTTTGCTGCCGGCGAAAGTAATCATGGCACAAAAAAATATATTCCGGGCGGGCGATGTAACGATTACTGCATCGGCAGCCCTTTCTTCGGGTACTTTTAGTAATTTTAATGATGAGAATCTTTCTAATTTTTCCTATTTCTCAAAGCCGGCATCAGACCAGATTGACATTACATTTCAGTGCCTGACGCCTCAAAAGCTTAGTGAATATTCAATTGTTTTTTTTGCGCCTTCTTACTCGGCTAAAACAGTGGTATTATCTGGTTCTGCTGATGGAACGGCATGGACAGTTTTGGATACCAAAACTGGTTCAGCAACCGCAATCAATGCAGCAACAACCCATACTGCAAGTTATATGTATTACAAGTTTACTTTCAAAGGGTTGGAAGGCAGTCTGTTGGTGATTAACGAAATATCAGCCTATGGTGATGGGCTTAGTGCACCAACACTTACCGCTACGGCAGGCAGTGTTGGCAATTTAGCCAATCTTTCATGGACAAAGGAGATCAGAGGTGTAGGGAGTTATGAACTGGAACGCTCTACAGACCGGGTCAACTTTACCTTGCTTAAAACTATGGACGAATTAGTGCTGACTTATGCGGAGGAAACTTTACAGCGTAACACCGCTTACTGGTACAGGATCAGAGCGAAAAAAGGAGAGGTGTATTCGGCATACTCTGTGGTAAAAGAAATTATTACGGCCAATGACGTGATTGTCGCAGCACCCTCATTGACCGCAACCGCATCGACAACCTTAAGCTCAACGGCAAATTTATCATGGGCTTTACCTATTGGTGGTCCGGGTACTTTTGAACTGGAAAGGTCATCGAATGGTACTGATTTTACGCTTTTGCAAAGTGTAAGTAAAGCAGTAACGACCTATGTAGATGCCACGTTAGCCCACAATACGGCTTATTGGTATAGGATAAGAGGGAAAAATGACATCTCGACCTCGCCATATTCTACGGTTCGTAAAATCACCACAATCAATGATGCACTCCTGACTGCCCCTGTATTGCAGGTGACAGCACCTACAGGAACGCAGGCGATGCTGTCATGGACACTGGCTTTCAACACCGAAGGTGGTTTTGAACTGGAAAAGTCAATTGATGGAACGAATTTCACGCCAATGGGTAAGGTCAATAAGTCGGTCTCGGCTTATACTGAAGAATCCTTAACGCCAAATACTGCTTACTGGTATCGTGTAAGGGCTTATAATTATACAGGAACTTCGCCTTATTCTGCGGTCGTAAAAGTAACAACGAATAGCATTAAGGGGCTTCCGGCCGATATTACCGATGATGGTGGAAAGCTGACCGTCAGTGCGGAGAATACTGGCGGCGCAAATGGCGGGGAAGGCTCTTCCAAATTTATCGACAATAACATTGCTACCAAATGGCTGATCTTTGCGGCGCAGACAGGACAAAATTTATCGGCAGTATACGAGCCTAAGGGCGCATATGTGGTAACTGGTTATACGTTGAGCACGGCAAACGATGCTTCGGGGAGAGATCCTAAGAACTGGAGATTTGAAGGTTCAGACGATAACGCAGCATGGACGGTATTGGATACGAGAACCAACCAGCTTGGCGCAGCTGCGGAAAGGATCACCACCTACAGCTACCAGTTAAGCAGTCCCGGAACAAAGGCTTTTAAGTTTTATCGCATCGCCTTTACCTCAAATAACGGCTCTTCGGATATTGTACGTTACCAGATGTCGGAATGGCAGATCATGGGGCTGGATCCGGGCTCTCCGGACATTCCTGCTAATTTAGCGGTTACGGGAAGTACTATAAATACGATCAGCCTGAGCTGGACACAAGATAAAACGATACCAGTAAAAGAACTGATTTTACAGCGTTCACAGGATGGACTGTTTTATGAAGCGATTGATACGCTCGAGAGCACCGTCGCAAGTTTTACAGACCAGCATCTGTACGACGGTGCTACTTATTATTACCGTTTAAAGGCAGTAGGGGAAAGAGCAACTGCAGTATCCGGATGGTCGAATGTAGCCACAGGTAAAACACAGGCTACCGCTGGCTTGCCATTGATTCCGGCAGATTTAATCGCCACTGCGATAAAAGATACAGAGATCAGCTTGCAATGGAAAGACCGCTCCGAAGATGAAACGGGCTTCTTGCTGGAAAGATCCAGAGATCAAGTTTTGTTTGAGGAAGTCAAAACGTTAGCAGCCAATACCAGTACATATATTGATCAGACGGTATGGCCGGGAACGTATTTCTACTATAGAGTCGCTGCGCTGAAAGACAAAACGAAATCTGCTTATTCCAATGTGTTAAAAGTATTGACAACAGGGATCAATACCGCGCCGTTAACAACTTCCCCGCTTATTCCACGTAAAATTTGCACAGGAACAGGGGAATATAGTCTGGCCTTTAATGGCGTTTCACCTGGTCCTGCTTTTGAAAAGATTCAGAAACTGACGGTAACCGGGGTTAAGGCGGGTGATGAGGAGAGTAAGAAATTCTTTTCTGCGTATTCCTTTAATCCGGTGGTAACGAATGGCATCGTCAATTATAAAGTAACGACAACCGGACTGGCTGTTCCTGGTGATTCGGCTCTGGTTATGGTTACTGTTAAAGATGACGGAGGGACGGTAGGATTTGCGTCAGACAGTACAGAGTTCCTGGTGAAGGTTTATTTTACGCCATTTACCGTTAAAATAGCCTCCGATAAAGGCACGGGTAACTTGTCCAGATACACCTCGGTGAATTTAACGGCAAGTACTGATTTTCCTGATCAGACGCGGTACGAATGGGCGGATGCAGATGGAATTGATGGGGCAAGAAACGGGATTAAATTGTTGGTAAGGCCTAAACGCACAACCACTTATACCGTGACTGCAACGACACCAACAGGATGTACAGCAACTGCCAGTATCGTGTTATCGCCACAGGATTCTTTGGTGGTCGCAAACGTGCTTACGCCAAACCGGGATGGCAAGAACGATACCTGGATGATCTGGGGAATCGAAAAATTAGCAGATAATGAAGTAAAGGTAATGGACCGTCAGGGGCGTCTGGTATTTAGCAGAAAGAACTATAACAACGATTGGGATGGCAGTTACAACGGTGCTGCTTTACCGCAGGGCGGATATTATTATGTGATTGAAACAAATGACGGCAATAAGCCAAAAACTGGTGTGTTAACGATCATTAAATAAGAATGGAAATGAAAAATCAAATTCAAACTATATTATTCCTGTTATTGCTGCTGGCCATGGCTTTTTGTGTGCCGATAGCAGCCTATGCCCAGACCAGCAGTTTTGGGACAGGATATTTTCAAAATCAATACCTTCTTAATCCTGCAATGGCGGGGTTAAGGTCAACTGAACTCAACATCAATACGGCATATAACAGGGAATCAACCTCGGTAAGCAATGGGGCTAAAACCATGTCCTTTACCGCTGATTATGGGCTGAGCGATGCCGTTGGAGTTGGATTCAATTTATCACTGGATAAGATTGGGGCCTTAAGCACGACGAGAATCATGGGGAGTTATGCCTATCAGGTAAAACTAAATCAGGAAAATCAAAGCCTTCATTTTGGGATCTCAGCAGGGGGGATTCAGGAACGGTTTAATGCCAACCAGATTATCGGTGATCCTTCGGATGAAATGCTTTACAACTTTAATGACCGTAAAATGCAGTTCGAAGCAGACTTCGGCGTTGCTTTTCAGTACGATGGTTTAACGCTTCAGGCGGTAAGCCCGAATTTGGTTTCTACGTTAAGGGATAAGGAAAAAACGGTATTGAGTCAGGGTACTTTTATTGCTTCTGCGGCTTATAAATTGGGCTTCGGTAATGCCAGCGATCCTGTTCATCTGGAACCTAAAGTTGCCTTTCGTAGTTTTAAAGGAATGAAAAGCATTATCGATGCGGGTGCAAATGTAGATTTTGTGCAGCATACGATTAATATCTATGGCTTGTACCATTCCAATAAAAGTGTAACCGCAGGAATTGGCTTTAAGGTGCTGGATGCTTTTCAGATTTCCGGCGCTTACAATTCAGGGAGTGATGGTTTTAGCGGAGGTACGCTGGGCAGCTCGTTTGAACTGGGGCTAAGGTTTTTTACGTCCAGGCGCTAGAAATTCAGTTTAATGTTTTAAAGGGCGTATCCTGATTTAGGGTACGCCCTTTTTTACTAAAGCGCTATTACATTTTCATAAACTCCCCCAAATATGCCCAGGCCATTGTTGATATTGCTTTGCAGGCCGATATAGGAATTCGCCCCATTGGAGTTATTGTTTTTCAGGTATTCGTAATCATAAAGGTATTTGTAATAGACCGGTTCCACAGATTTGACATGTACCCTGAATTTTCTCAATCCATTTTGATATTCGGGAGAGAAGACCAACTGTTTGATTGTTGTTTTGGCAGGGAGAAAAAGCTTTGAATAAGGTGCAGGCAATTCCTGGTACCGAATATTGTCTGTTGCTGCATCTTTACATTTCATGTTCACCTTTTCCCAGTTACTCAGGTAAACGATATTTGTGCCTTCCATGCGGTAAGTCCTGGCTTCCATGGTAAGGACAAGTGGGCTGAGGTTGGGTACAGGCAACTGAAGTGTGATGGTGCTTTCGTTCTGATCATCACTCCGTTCGGCACTCGTTGTAAATGAGGAGGGAACTGTACATACCGCGTTAACTTCCCGGTTTTTTGTTTTTACATTTAGCTGATAGGTTTTACCCGGTTGCGCCTGGAAACGTTCATTTTTCCAATATCCATCGCTCAGCGGCAAACAGGAAAATATTTCTTTAGTCTGCACATCCTGAATAGATACTTCCGCATTTTCAATCGTTTTTGGGCTTTCCTGTTTGTTGATGTTATTTATTTCAACTATATGCAATACAGGAGCTTGTCCTGAAGTAAGTTGAGCTGTTACGGCTATTTTGCTTTCTTCCGGAAGCTTCGGCGTGATGGTTTCTTCACAGCTCATAAGAAATACTGATATCAACAGTAATAAAACCGGCCATTTAAAAAGAATACGAGTAGCCCACATATGGTAATAATTTAAAGGGTATGATCTGCGTGACATTTATTTTGTTGTTTTCCAGGCTTGCATTCACTTGAAAAGGCCGGGGTTTTCCTAAAATATTATTGATTCCAAAATGTAATCTTCCTTGTTGTCTTGCCCGGAATTTGGTTTGGTATACTGCGCCAATGTTCAGGCCGTAATTTGCCGGAAGCCTATAATTATTTGGTTCGGTAGCATACAAATAGGTTGGGGCATCTTTTGCTGTTCCGGAGAGTACATGGTCGAGGTCAGGCAAGGCGTATCCGGGTAGGGTAATCAGCATTCCGCTGCTATACGTAAATAGCGTTGAGCAGCTCCATTTAGAACTTAAATTTACCGTAATTGCCGTGTTGAACTGGTTCCGGATGTCGTGTGGCGCTTTAAATGCTTTTCCATTGTTGACCTGATCAAAAATAAACATCGTTTTAAAGAGTGTATAGGAGGCCTGAACAGAAAGCCATTTAAAGTCCTGGGCATATTCAATCTCGACGCCCTGACTATGACCTTTTCCACTGATCAGGCGGTCTCTCCAATTACCGGCCAGTTGCCCTTCTAATGCATTTTGTTGTGGCCTGTACATCAGGAGGTTGGAAAAATCTTTTCTGTAGAACTGGATACCGATTCGTCCTGAAGAAGGGAGATGGTTCAGGTATCCTATTTCATAGATCGCCGATTGCTGAGGTGGCAGTTCGGCAGTACTTGGCGCCCTGAATTCGTTTGGAAGAGAGAGGGCATTGATCGTAATCTGGTGATAGAACTGCGCCATGATCGCGTATGATGCGTAAAATTGATGCTGATCATTGGCGGTATAGGTTAATTTTGTGCGGGGCTGAAAAGAATGGTAGGTTTTTCCGCTGGTGATGAAAGCAGTATAATGTAAGCCGGCCCTTAGTTTGAGTTGAGGCAAAATATCGACATCGTTGTCTGTATAGGCTTGTAGATGTACAGAGTGTTGGTCCTCTATATCGGACTGGAGTTCAGCGTCTGGTGCCGACTGAAACCGGGTCAGTTTTGCCTTGATTCCGAAATAGCTTTTTACGGTATTGTTCCAGCTATAACTCAGGTCGTTGTCTATGCCGATGTCAGTTATTTTGTTGAACTGACGATCTCCATTCTGATCCTGATCTTCCAGCTGATTTTTGAATTCGCTATAGGAGAGTGTGCTGTTGTGAAACAACCTGGGGCTATGTACTTTATTCCACCTGAAGGAAAGCAATTGATTACTCCAGTTTAAGCCGATCGCTGATGTTTTATCATCAGAGAGATTCAGCCTGAACCGGTCGCTGCCCTTGTAGGCACTCAGATAAATACGGCTGGTCGAATCAATCCAGTAATTGATTTTGAGGTTCGCATCGTACAGGTAATATTTTAGCCCATTGTCTCCTTTGGTCAAAAGATAGGTAAGGCCATCAACCCAGCTTCTTCTGAAACTGGCTAAGAAAGAGATCTTATTTTTGATTAATGGTCCTTCAATCATGGCAGAGCTGGTCAATAAACCGATATTCACGGCACCATGGTATTTTTGCATATCTCCGTCTTTGGTCTTTACATCGATTACCGATGATAAACGGCCTTCGTAACGGGAAGGAAAGGCTCCTTTATAAAAGTCAATGTGTTTTACGGCGTCGTTATTGAAGATAGACAGGAGCCCGGTGAAATGGTTGTAATTATAAACAGGTATGCCGTCCAGGAGCACAAGATTTTGATCCGGACTTCCGCCACGTACGTACATATTTCCTCCTGCTAATCCGCCGGTTACGCCAGCTTTTAACTGGATTGCTTTCAGTGGGTCCGTTTCTCCCAATGCCATGGGCAAATCACCGACGGTCTTCAGGTTGATCGTTTGCAGCTCTGTTGCTCCTTCAGTAAGTTTAGGCGCGCTAATCTTCACTTCGGCCAGGAATAATCCGGGTTGAAGACTGAAGTTGAGGACTTTTGACCCGCTGATCTTAATGGTATCCCTGAGGGTACGATATCCTGAATAACTCAGCTGCAGATAATTGATGCCTGTTGGCAGTTCGATCGTATAAAAGCCGTATTCATTGCTTTGCGTTCCAAGATTTGTTCCGGAAATTCTTATTGATGCGTAGGGCAATGCTTCCATGCTATCGCCGGAATAAATGAAACCACTAAGGGTATGGGAGCTTGCGGCTTGTGGCTGTGGAACATAGAGGATGATCTTATCGCGTTCTGTTTTGATTTCCACTGGATAAGTGGACAATAAGAGACGCAGTAGCTGAGCTGCCTTGTAAACGCCCTTGTTTAATTTGATTTTGTCGGCCAGCGGGAGTTGGTTACTGCTGTAGGATAGATTTACACCCTGGGCGACAATCGCATTCAGGTATTGCCCGAGTGTGCCTTCACTTATCGTTATCCTGATTTCCTGATCAGCGAGGCCTTTCTTTTCCTGGGCATATATTTTTTTATGTCCCGAAATGAGAAAAAGAAAAAGGAATAAACAGGATAAATATTTAAGCATTTTAGCGGCATGTTATTGCTGAAATACTAACTGTATTGCCCTTCGTTTTGTGGTTAAATCCGAAAAGTAGTTCCAGTTCTTTTAGCACATCTTCCAATGTTTCATTTTTAAATTTGGTGGTTACTTTACAGTTCGATGGATGAGTACCATCTGTGGTAATCCTGACATGATAGTAGTTCTCCAGTGTGCGGAAGACTTCCGCTAACGGAATATCAGTAAAGGAAAGTTCCTTTGTTTTCCAGGCGAGGTAGTTCTCATCGCGGAGGGTTTGTTTTTGCAGGGCTCCGGATACCAGCTGTGCGCCTTCGCCTCCAAGTAGTGTGAGCTGATCTTTGCTCCCTATATTTTTTACAGCGACCTTACCGCTTTTGACATTAACGATTATGGTGTTTTCAATACTTTTCACCAAAAAGGAAGTACCTAGCACATTCACAAGGAACTGTTTGGTTTGGACTTTAAAAGGCCTTTTTACATCGTGTTTCACATCAAAAAATGCTTCCCCTTCGAGTTCAATATTTCTTTTTGAGAAGAAATAACGGGGATAGCTGAGGCGTGAATTTTCATTTAAGGTTACCGTGGTTCCATCACTTAAAGTAATGTTTTTAATTTCAGCCAGTTGGGTGCTTAGGGTAACAGAAGAAGTTGCGTAAAAGAAAAGGGCAACGGATATGATGGCAATTATCGAAGCTGCAGCGAGCCAATAACCAGTCTTTTTGCGTTTAACTAAAGGCAGAGCCGATTGCTCACCGAAGCCGATTTGGCCGGCTACTTTTCCCCAGCTTTTATCTGCTGAGAATAGTTGTGGATGCTGCGCAACATGGCTATCGGCCCAAAGGATTTTTAGGGAGAGGTATTCCTCAGGATTGGATTTGATCCATTCCAGGACAATCAGCTCTTCTGCAGTGTCTGTTTCCTTCGCGAAATGTTTTGCCAACAAGCTGTTGATTTCTTCTGTTTCCATATTGCTACTCATTAGTTAAACCCCGATCGACTAAAAACCCCTATGAAATTAATGAACAATTTGATCAATACTGCTACAACAAGTGAAAGGAGTGGATTCTGACTAATGAAATTACGCATGTGCTTTATCGCTTTTCCCATTTGATTTTCTACTGTTTTAATAGAAATGTTCAATTGGGCTGCAATCTGCTGATAGGTTAAATTTCCCATGCGGCTTAGTTTGAAAACTTCCGCGCATTTGGGTGATAAGTGCTCAAAAGCACGTTCAACAAGATGATCTACGTCTAGTTCAGGCTTTTCTGTATAAACGGTATCCGCAATCTCAATTTCATTCTCTTCGGTCGACAGCATGTAGACCTTTTTGCGCAGCACATTGATACATCTGTTGCGGACTGCTGTTAACAGGTAGTATTTCGCTGCAGGATCATGAACCATTTCTTTTTTGAGCTCCCAAAACCTGATCATTACGTCCTGGACGATATCTTCACTCTCATCCCGGTCGCCAAGGTATTTAAATGCATGATTACACAATTGCTGGTAATCCCTGTAATATAACTCCTTAAATCCTGTATGGTCTCTCTGCATTCCTTCCTGGTAAGAATGGTCCAAACTTACAAACTAAAAAAATATTTTAAGGCATAGGGGTATTTATTCTTTCTGCGTATTAGAATTGAAACCTGGGTAATACAGGTGTCTATTGAAAAAAACAAAGATTCAAATGAAACATCAAATTTTAAAAACAATGAAAAAATCAATTGTCGTTTTGACCTTAATGATCTCAGCATTTGCCGCAACTGCGCAGGAAACAGAAAAACATGAAATACGTGCCGGAATTAGTGATGCAGCAGGTATAACTATTGGAGAGGGACTTGTAAATGCGTTTTCGAATGCAATCGTTAGCGGATTGACTGGTGTTAAGATTAAAGACACCAAAAGTAAGTCGCTCGGCATGTTTGAGCTTGGATACCGATACCGCCTTTCTGATCGTGTAAAAGTTGGTGCAGACCTCAGCTACCTGCAAATGGATAGAAATTATCAGACAACGATTGCTGAAACAACGACAAAATATACTAGAAGGGGAGAATACCTGTTGGTCTTACCCACAGCAGAATTTGCCTATATAAAAACACCTTTGCTTACTTTTTATGGTACTGCTGCTGCGGGTGTATTAGTTGCCAGAGATAAAGAGCTGTCTCCTGGCAAACGCTATGGCGACAATTCCCTGTCATTTGCCTTCCAGGTGAATCCGATTGGATTAAGGGTAGGGAAAAAAATTGGCGCATTTGCGGAGTTGGGTTATGGTTATAAAGGCATTGCCACAGCGGGGATCAGTTTCAGATTTTAAATCATAATTTTGCCGGTCGATTTAAAAATCATTATTGAAATCGTCAAAAAGAACTGCATAATGAAAAGGAGTATAATGAAGAGGGTGTTTATGATTGTATTCACTTGTGTATTTTCTTATGCTACCGGATTCGTCATATTTCCCTATTCCTATTGGCAGGAGTATGTGGCGATGCCAACCTCAAGGATCCTCTCGGACATTCTGGTAAACCTGTTGTTTTACGCGGCCATAGTGGAGTTGAACCTCTTCATAGACAAGGGATTGAATAAGCGGATTTCCTGGATGGTAAGCCCCTTAAAACGCTTACTGATCCAGGCGTTGTACCAAACCCTGGGCGTGTTGTTTATTATCATATGCCTGGTTATTGTCTTTCTGATATTTGCGGATTTTTTGGCCATGCCTTCACCCTATGTAGGTTTAAGAGAAGGAGCATACACCCTGATTTTAATCCTGCTTTGGGGTTTGATGATCTCTGCACTAAACACGGGTGATTTTCTATTGAAGAATTGGAAAACCGAGGCCCTGAAGTCGGCCGAATTTGAGATAAAAGCTGCTCAAAGCAAGCAATTGGCGGCCGAAATAGAGTTGCAGGCCCTTAAGTTGCAGCTTGATCCACATTTTGTTTTCAATAACCTGAGTGTACTTTCGGAATTGATATTAAAGGACCAGCAACTGGGATATGAGTATACCTGGAATTTTGCAAAAGTGTATAGGTACCTGCTGATCAATTCCAAAAAAAAACTGATCAGCCTGCGTGAAGAACTCAGATTTTTAGAAGCCTACCTTTTTTTGATCCGCAATAGAATGGGGGCTGGTACCGACTTTAGGATTGAGATTGAAGAATCCAGGCTCGATATGATGATCCCGCCGGTTACGCTTCAGCTGTTCATTGAAAATGCCATAAAGTATAACCGTACGGAAGAAGAAGATCCTTTGGTGATCAGCATTTATTCAAGCGATGATGAACTGGTCGTATCCAACAACTTATTGCCTTTGATAAAAATGCCCGGTTCTACAGGGCTGGGCTTAACAAATATCATCAGTCGTTATGCCTTATTAAGCGATAGAAAGCCTGTCGTAGAAAAAGACGACAAAACATTTACCATAAAAGTACCACTCATCAAATGAATGGCATAAAGAAAATATTGATTTTGGAAGATGAGCAGCTCAATTCAGACCGTATACAAAGGCTGATGCTCAAAATAAGACCTGATATTGAAATTGCAGGTGTTTTGCCCAGTGTTAAAAAAACGGTCGACTGGTTTGACAAAAACGAAGCGCCCGATCTGATCCTGATGGACATACAACTGGCTGATGGGCTAAGTTTCAACGTCTTCGACCTTGCGGATGTAAAATGCCCGGTGATTTTTACCACGGCATATGATGAATATGCAGTTAAGGCATTTAAATACAATAGCATAGATTATCTGCTTAAACCGATTGAAGAGGTAGAACTGGAGACTGCGATGATAAAGTTTGAAAATTCTCTACAGAAATCCTATCAGCAATCCCCCCTGATCGAGGAGCTCATCCGCCATATGCAGCCAAAAGAATACCGGACCCGTTTCTTCTTGCCATACAGGGATAGCTATAGAAAAATCAATGTGGAGGATATTGCCTTTTTTTATGCTCATCTGAACGTTACTTATGCAAGCCTGATGAATGGAGAACAAATTGTGGTACCACAGACCATGGAAATATTGGAAAAGGAGTTGGAACCCAAAAATTTCTTTAGGGCAAACCGTCAGTATATCTTACATGTCAACACTATTGAAAAGGTCCATAATTTTTTCAATGGTAAGTTGAAACTCAAACTGAAAAATCAGGAAGAAGAGGAGGTGATCGTCAGCAGGGCAAAGGCACCTTTATTTAAAATCTGGTTGGATTATTAATTTCAAAATCGTTTCAATACAGCCCATCTACATTTCACTTGTCATTTTCGTTGTTTCGCTCAGGATTCAATTTTTAACAGCCTGAGTTCATTATAATTTTGCGCTATCAAAGTCATAACAAACAACATAGAAAAATGAAAAACACAAACACAAAGAAGTTTGAAGGAGAAGGTAGTATGATAAAGAGTTTATTTGCTCTTTTTGTTCTGGTGGCGTCCACACTCAGCGTTTCTGCCCAAAAAACAGCAGTATTGGATGCCTTTTCTAAACACGGTATTGATGCTACTATCCTCAATCCCAACAATGTTCAGGAACCGGATGATTACGCCTTCGACTTCAGGCAAACGACAATAGCCGGAGGGAAAACGAATGTGACCGTTGCAAAGTTTGATCCAGACCTTCCAAAAGAAGCACAGTGGACCGTAGTTTCTATGGATGGAAAATCTCCATCAAATGGAGACATTAAAACCTTTCGCAAAGGAAAAGTTAAACCGGAATCGTCAAACAAGGCTGATGAGGCGAGCTACAGAATTGAAAATGAGTCTGCAGAATGTCTGGTGGTTAGTTATAAACCAGATGCCCTTTCTCTTCCGAAGGATGCTGCTTTTATGAAAGACTGCAGGTTATACATGACCATTAATCTCAAAAGCAAGAAACTGGAGCAGGTGCAGGCACTGAATGAAAAGCCACTGAAAATTAAAATTCTCAATGCTGAAAAGTTAGAGATGACGACCAAATACACACGGAATGAGGAGACGAAACGTTACTTTCCGGTAAACGAGGACCTTAATATTCAAGCTAAATTTATTGGACAGGCATTAACTGTTCAGACCATCACAGAATACTCAAACTACAGGAAAAAGTAGGAAATGTCTTTCTAATCGTTAAAAATTTAGTGTAGTGGAGAAGGGGCGTACATCTGGTACGCCCTTTTTATCGTTTTAAAGACTGGCGCTGATGGATGCTGTAACTTGTTCCAGTATTTCGAAAGCAGTTTCAGCCATTTTGTTTCCTTTGTTGTCCAGCAATGGGTTCACCTCCACAATTTCAAGACACAAGACCTTTCCTGAAGAAATGATGGCTTGAATAATGGCAATGACCTCTTGCGGATCAAATCCTTTGGAAACCGGGGTACCCGTACCTAGTGAAATCAGATCACAGTCCATACTGTCGACATCAAAGGAAATGTAAATCATCTCACAGTCGCCCAGTTTTTCTAATGCCTCTTTTACACATAGTTCCAGGCCTCTGAAACGTACTTCTTCTACTTTATAATTTTTGATCCCTAAACTTTGAATGAGTTGGTCTTCCTGTTCTTCCGTATCACGGACACCAAAATAGATCAGGTGTTCGGGTTTCAGTTTAGGTTGAGGAGTGCCGATGGTTTTCAAATTATTCCAGAACCCTACTGTGTCTCCCGCAATTTGGTTCTGCTGACAATTCAGATTATCGTTGGCCAGGGCTGCAGCTAAAGGCATGCCATGTATATTTCCGGAGGGAGAGGTATAGGGCGAATGCAGGTCTGCATGGGCATCTATCCAAATCACACCGAGCATCTTATCCGGGTATGCGGTTTTTATGCCACTAATTGTGCCCAGCGCCGAGGAATGGTCCCCTGAAAATACAAGTGGAAAGTGGTTTGCTGACAAACTATATTCCACCGCATTGGCCAGCCGTGTACATTGCTGCAGCACATGTTCGATTCTTATGGCAAAAGTATTTCTGTCTTTATTATAGATCGTTTCGTTATGCGTCTCGACATCCAGCGTACGGAAATTGTTAAAGTACTCGCTGCCCTTGTTAATTGCAGCAATTTCTATGGCATCTATTCCCATATCAGATCCCCGGGTTCCGGCACCGATATCAGATCTGTTTTTTACCAGATTTATCGTTCTTTTCATAAAGTATTAAGCAACGCTTAACAGTGACCGCTCGATAATGTCCAGACTTTCGATAATTTGTGCTTCAGTAATCACCAATGGGGGAGCGAAGCGGATCTTATTTCCGTGAGTAGGCTTAGCAAGCAAACCATTCTCTTTAAATTTCATGCAGATGTCCCAGGCCATATCAGATTCTTCCGGACAATTGATCACAATTGCATTCAGTAATCCTTTACCTCTGACCGATTGGATCAGGTCCGTTTTTGTAGCAATTTTTTCTAGTCCTGCCCTGAATATTTTCCCGAGTTTCTGTGCATTTTCGGCCAGATTCTCATCAATAACGACTTGTATCGCTTCTCTCGCCACGGCACAGGCCAAAGGATTTCCTCCATAGGTTGAACCATGTTCTCCCGGTTTAATGGTCAGCATGATCTCGTCATTGGCGAGTACTGCTGAAACGGGCAATACGCCACCAGAAATTGCTTTTCCTAAGATCAGAATGTCAGGTTGGTTGCTTTTCTCTTCCGAATCGACTTCGTAGGAAGCCAACATGCTGCCTGTACGGGCAATTCCGGTTTGAATTTCATCTGCAATGAATAACACATTGTAAGCCTGACAAAGCGCTTTAATACGCGCCAGGTAATCCGCGTCTGGTACAACTACACCAGCCTCACCCTGAATGGGTTCCACGATGAAGCCTGCTATATTTTTATCTGTTTTTAAAAGTGCTTCAAAAGCATCTGCATCGTTATAGGGAACATGGGTGATTCCACCTACAAAGGGACCAAAGTCTTTCCTTGCACTTTCATCATTGGACGCAGAGATTACAGAAATGGTTCTGCCGTGGAAATTTCCTTCGGCAAAGACGATTTTAGCCTGATCAGGGCTGATGCCTTTGATTTGATAGGCCCATTTTCTACAAAGTTTCATGGCTGTTTCCACCGCTTCCACGCCTGAATTCATAATCAGGGATTTGTCATAACCAAAGAGGTTACAGACAAATTCTTCAAAATCACCAAGTTTGTCATTATAAAATGCCCTGGAGCTCAGGGTGAGTTCTTCTGCCTGATCTTTTAGCGCTTTAATAATCCTCGGGTGACCGTGTCCCTGGTTCACCGCTGAATAGGCAGAAAGAAAGTCATAATACCTCATTTCTTCAACATCCCAAACGAAGACGCCTTTTCCTTTTTTCAGTACGACAGGTAGCGGGTGATAATTATGTGCACCATATCGTTCTTCTTTTTCTATTAGCTCCTCGCTTTTACTTATTTTTGTTGAAATATTCATAATTGACTGTTTATTAGGGCAAAGATAATAAAATTTATTATTTTGTGTTCTATATAGAGTTAATTTGACTTTATTATGGGTTTTAAAAGTGCATTTAACACTGATGAACCGGTTTAGCAGAATAAATAATTAAATACAGGTATGGACCACATTGATGAATTTGACATTCAAATATTAAAACAGCTGGAAATAGACGGACGAATGGCCTATTCGGCGATTGCTGCTACATTGGGCATTTCCAATACGATGGTTCATCAGCGGATATCCAGGTTAACCGAACAAGGGATATTAACAGGCATCAAACCGGTGTTGGATGAAAAAAAGATTGGTTACGACTGGGGCGCCTTTACCGGGATCACCCTCGAAAAAGACCATGACTCCAACCGGATCATTGAAGAGCTAAAGAAAATTCCGGAGGTGACCGAGTGTTATTATATCAGTGGCGGATATACCTTATATCTAAAAATTATTGCCAAAAATCATGAACACATGAGGCAGATCCTTTATGAAAAAATCGACAATATCTCGGGTATTGCTAAAACAGATTCTATTATGGAACTGGGATGTGCTTTTAAAAGGAATATTATCCTGTAAAGTGTTTGATCGGTCTGAAGGTTGAAATACTTATATTTACAGTAAGCATGAAAACGATCTTCTTATTAGGCAGAAAAGTATGACGGTTAAAGAAATTCTTACAAAACTAAAAGGCCTTGGCAACGAGTCCGTAAGTACGCGTAATCTAAAGTACGGTTCCGGTGATGACCAGTTTGGTGTAAAAATGGGAGATCTCCGGACCATCGCAAAAAAGATAAAGACCGACCATGAGTTAGCGAAAGACTTATGGAAAACCGGGAATCTGGAGGCAAGACTATTAGCTACATTAATTGTGGTCCCGAAAAAGCTCAGTGCTATGGAATTGGAAGAGATGGTCAGCGTTGCAAAATTTTACCAGTTGGCGGATTGGCTCAATTCCTATGTGGTAAAGGAGTACCCGGATAAAGAAGCGCTCCGTCAGAAGTGGATGATATCTGAGGGCATCATGACTGGACGTTCAGCCTGGAGCCTGACCGCCGGAAGGGTAGCCCGAAGTCCTGAAGGTTTAGACCTTACCGCACTGCTGGATCGGATTGAATCTGAAATGTCAGGTGCAGCTCCTGAAGTCCAATGGACAATGAATACCACACTGGCACAAATTGGAATCTGCTTTCCGGAACATCGGGACAGGGCACTGGCGATAGGAGAAAAATTAGGTATTTATCGTGATTATCCGGTGTCTAAGGGATGTACTTCACCATTTGCACCGATATGGATTAACGAAATGGTAAGCAGGCAGGGATAAAATTAAAAATACATTCTGATGAAACCATCATAAGCATACCGCTTACAAAAAGCAATGAATAAGCTTATGATAGCTTCATAACCGATAAAAATCAAATTATATTCCAATGAAAATAGCGACATATAATGTAAACGGGGTAAATGGCCGTTTGCCGGTACTGCTCCGCTGGTTAAAGGAAGCAAAACCAGATGTAGTATGCTTACAGGAGCTGAAAGCGCCACAGGAAAAGTTTCCGCTGGCCGAAATTAATGAGGCCGGTTATCAGGCGATCTGGCATGGACAGAAAAGCTGGAATGGGGTTGCTATCCTTTCTGCAGGGGCGGAGCTAAAAGAAGTTCACCGTGTGTTGCCCGGTGATCCGGAAGATCTGCAAAGCAGGTATATAGAAGCGATCGTCAATGATATCGTAATCGGCTGCCTTTATCTGCCCAATGGCAATCCTTATCCTGGTCCGAAATTCGATTACAAACTGGGTTGGCTCAAACGCTTCTCGGCGCATGCTAGACAGCTGTTGGATAAGGGTGTTCCGGCCATCCTTACCGGCGATTTTAATGTGATCCCTACAGAAAAAGATGTGTATAAACCGGAACGCTGGATAAACGATGCATTGTTCAGGGAAGAAGTACGTGAGGCTTTCAAAACCCTTGTAGATCAGGGATGGACAGACGCGATCCGGAAACTATACCCGGAAGAGACCATTTATACTTTTTGGGATTACTTCCGTAACGCCTATGGCCGTGATGCCGGACTGCGCATCGATCACTTTCTTTTGAGCCCTCAGATTGATAAACGGTTGATCGGAGCAGGAGTAAACCGGGAAGTGAGGGGATGGGAAAAGACGAGTGACCACGGACCAGTTTGGATAGAGATTAAGTAAGAAATAGCTTTTAACTATTTCATATAGATATATTCGATAGTAATTATTGGATTCAATATCATAAATTTATAATGCCTGACAATTAGCGACACCTAAATAAAAATCATTATATAAATTAAGATATGGAAAGAGAATCAAATGACATCAGTAAATGCCCCTTTCATAATGGCACTATGAAGCACAATGTTGGAGGTGGCGGCACGCGGAACAACGATTGGTGGCCTAACCAGTTAAAGCTGAGTATCCTGCGTCAGCATTCCTCTTTGTCAGACCCGATGGGTGAAGATTTTAATTATGCCAAAGCTTTTAATAGCCTTGATCTAGCAGCGGTAAAAACAGACCTTAATGCACTGATGACCGATTCTCAGGATTGGTGGCCGGCAGACTTTGGTCACTATGGCGGTTTATTTATACGTATGGCATGGCACAGTGCAGGAACCTATCGTGTAGGTGACGGACGGGGCGGAGCGGGTGCAGGTTTGCAACGTTTTGCACCGCTGAACAGCTGGCCTGATAACGTCAGCCTGGATAAAGCACGCAGATTGCTTTGGCCGATTAAACAAAAATATGGCCGTAGTATTTCCTGGGCCGATCTGATGATCCTTGCGGGTAACGTGTCATTGGAATCTATGGGTTTCGAGACTTTTGGTTTTGCCGGTGGACGTGAAGATGTATGGGAAGCAGATGAATCTGTGTATTGGGGTTCTGAAGCAACCTGGCTGGGTGGCGATTTGCGTTATGCGCATGGATCACCCGGTGTAGAAGGTGATGGGGTACTGGTAACAGATGATAAAGCGAATGGTGATGCCCATTCCCGAAACCTGGAAAAACCACTTGCGGCAGTACAGATGGGCTTGATTTATGTAAATCCAGAAGGTCCGGATGGCAATCCAGATCCTATTGCTGCCGCCAAAGATATCCGCGATACATTTGGCCGCATGGCGATGGACGACGAGGAAACGGTAGCACTAATCGCAGGTGGTCATAGCTTTGGCAAAACCCATGGCGCGGCCTCTGCTGACAATGTTGGCAAAGAGCCGGAAGCGGTAGATCTGGAAATGCAGGGTTTAGGCTGGAGCAACAGCCATGGCTCGGGCAAAGGTGCAGATGCGATTACCAGCGGACTGGAAGTAATCTGGACAAAAACGCCTACGCAATGGAGTAATAATTTCTTTGAAAACCTGTTTGGTTTTGAATGGGAATTGTCTAAAAGCCCTGCTGGTGCCCACCAATGGGTAGCTAAAAATGCAGAAGCTTTCATTCCTGATGCTTTTGATGATTCAAAAAAACATCTTCCAACCATGCTTACGACCGATCTTTCTCTAAGATTTGATCCGGCTTATGAAAAAATATCACGTCGCTTTCTGGAAAACCAGGATGCTTTTGCAGACGCTTTTGCGCGTGCATGGTTTAAATTGACGCACAGGGATATGGGACCACGCGAACGTTACCTGGGTGCTGAGGTACCACAGGAAGTATTGCTGTGGCAGGATCCAATTCCTGCGGTCGACCATGCCCTGATTGATGAAAATGACATTACTGCATTGAAAGCAAAAGTATTGGAGTCTGGTTTTAACGTTTCTGAACTGGTTTCTACGGCATGGGCTTCGGCTTCTACCTTCCGTGGTTCTGACAAACGCGGTGGTGCCAATGGGGCACGTATCCGCCTTGCTCCACAAAAATACTGGCAGGTAAATAACAATTCACAATTACACAATGTATTGAGCGTATTGGAAGGCATTCAAAATGATTTTAACGGGGCACAGACCGGTGGTAAAAAAGTTTCGCTCGCGGATCTGATCGTACTTGCTGGTGCTGCAGGTGTAGAAAAAGCGGCGAAAGATGCAGGACATGCCATTACGGTTCCTTTTACGCCTGGTCGTATGGATGCTTCGCAGGAACAAACTGATGTTGAATCATTTGGCTATCTGGAGCCTGCGGCTGATGGTTTCCGGAACTACCGCAAATCAAAAATCCCGGTGTCTACTGAAGAGCTATTAATAGATAAAGCGCATTTACTTACACTTACCGCACCAGAATTAACGGTGTTGCTGGGTGGCTTACGTGTATTGAATGCCAATTTTGATGGTTCTAAAAATGGTGTTTTCACTTCACGCCCTGGTCAGCTAACCAACGATTTCTTTGTAAACCTGCTGGACATGAACACGGTATGGAAAGCGGTAGCCGCGGATAAGGAAGTTTATGAAGGTCGTGACAGAAATACTGGTGAAGTAAAATGGACCGGTACCCGTGCCGATCTTGTTTTTGGTTCCAATTCGGAACTAAGAGCAATTGCTGAAGTCTATGCAAGTTCGGATGCTCAGGGTAAATTTGCAAAAGATTTTGTGAAAGCCTGGGATAAAGTGATGAACCTGGACAGGTTTGATTTGAACTAATCTATATCATAAAAGGTATCTTTATTTATGCCCCGTTCATCGCTGAACGGGGCATTTTTTATACAAATGGATAGAGAATAATGTGTCAATTCTTAAAAGATAACTTTGGTCGCAGCATTGATAGCCCTTGTTTTGGGATTCTGAAGGAAGCCGATCAGTTCCCATCCATCGGTATTGAAATCTTTGGAAAGCGAAATGTTGACCTGGCCCTTTTTAGCGCTTTCCAAATCAAATGAATAAAGCTGTCTGACGATCTGCGCATGCGCTAATGTTCGTCCCTCGTTTTCTCCACGCTTTACCCTGCTGATCGCGTTTTTTTGTACTACTGCAATCACGAGTTCATCGTTGTCAGTATCTCCTGTTACCTGATAGTCTATTGCCATTTTACCGGATTGCAGACTTCCATGTAGGTTTACGGAGGACTTTGGACTGCCTTTTAAGGCGCTGTTGATCGCATAGTCTGTTGCGGATTCGTTGGAACCTACAAATTCAGTTTTGCCATTAACCACCAGTTGCGGGGTATAAACCTGGGCGTTGAGTTTGCTGGCATACTGATACTGGCGTTTCGAATAATCAGCATTGCTGAAGGTATCTTTCCATCCTAAACGGTCCCAGTAATCAACATGATAGGTCAAAACATATACCGGTCTGTTGCCTGCTTCTTTCTGGACTTTAGCCAAAAGCTCGTTTGCCGGCGGGCAGCTCGAGCAACCTTCGGAGGTAAACAGTTCAAGAACGGCAAAGCCATCTCCTTTAATGGTTCTTTCTATTGATGATTTTGAAGCAATGCTTCTGCTGGCTAAAATCGCGCTGAACAATAGGAGCGCAAGCAGCGCAGCTATCATCGAAATCTGGATTGGTTTCATAACTTTTGATTTTTTTACCTACCGGTTTTCCATCCAGGCGAGAAATAGCTGCGACTTTTCCTTATTGATGAGCAACTTGTCTGGCGTTTCAATCAGCAGCTTAACATACAATTTGCGTAAAAAATAATGCTCCACTTCCTTGATTGCCTTAAAGTTGACCAGGTACTGGCGGTTTACCCTGAAGAACTGTTTTGAGGAAACTGCAGCAGCAACCTGATCCAGGGCCTGGTTCAGTGCAAACTCCTGTCCGTCAAAACACATGATGGACGTGGAATCGTTGCGGATATAAAAAAATGCAATCTGTTCAATTTGTACCGTGGTATATTTCTGATGCTTGAATACCAGAAAACTTGTTTTTTCTGTAGGTTGAACAATGTTGATCAGCATTTCTGCCAAATCCGGAATTTGCTTTTGCTGGAAGAAATTTTTCAGCTCATCGACCTTTTTAAAAG
This sequence comes from Pedobacter steynii, assembly GCF_900103665.1. Taxonomy (GTDB): domain Bacteria; phylum Bacteroidota; class Bacteroidia; order Sphingobacteriales; family Sphingobacteriaceae; genus Pedobacter; species Pedobacter steynii. Next base: position 134,376 of record NZ_FNGY01000004.1, on the reverse strand, counting down.
AACCGGCAATGTCTTCTTTGGAGAAGGGCTTGAGTACATAATCCACTCCATTGGCCTTAAAAGCTTCGAGTGAATATTCGTCGAAGGCGGTACAGAATACTATCGGGCAGGTGATTTTTACAGATTTGAATATTTCAAAGCCGAGACCATCGGCCAATTGGATGTCCATAAAAATCAAATCGGGTTGAATGCCTTCTGATAACGCCGAAACCGATGCTTCTATACTTTGGTAGGGGCCGGTGATTTTGGCTTCCGGCCTGATTTCCCGGATGATATTTTCGAGAGATTTTGCTGTTCTTAGCTCATCCTCAATGATGATGATGTTCATAGATGATGGGGAGTTTAATTTGGAATGTGATGCTGTCGTTGATGATCTCTACCTGTTTGTCCAACAAATGGCTATACCTGAGTTCTATGTTTTTCAGGCCTACGCCGAGCGAACCTGCCTCACCGGTTTTTAGCTGTATCTGGTTTTCTACTACGATCTTTTCGCCTTCCTGGTATAGCCTGATTTTCAGGGGTCTTTGCAGGGAAACAATATTGTGCTTGAGGCAGTTTTCTACCAATAGTTGTAAAGTAAAAGGAGGGATGAGTGTCTCTAATGCTTTGCTGTCCAGTGTGCTATTGAATGTAAAGCCTTCGTCGAATCTGGCCTTTTGTAAAAAGAGGTAAGCCTCAAGGATTTCCATTTCTTCTTTGACATGGATCAGATCCAGCTTGCGGCTTTCCAGGGTATAGCGGTAGAAATTGGAAAGTTTCAGGATAAAATCCACGGATTGCTGATCCCCGGTTTCTACCATTGCTTTTAAGGTATTCAGGCTGTTGAATAGAAAATGAGGATTGACCTGCTGCTTGAGCAACTCATATTGTGCACCCAGGTTATCATTTCTGGTACGCTCCAGTTCCATATTTACATGCTGGTTCTCATAGTTCTGCTGAAGCAGGTTCAGGAACATGTAAAACACAAGGTTGATCAGGATTCCCCGAACCTCCACCATGAGCATGACCGGTCCGAAATCAATATGGGAAAGAATAAGCTGCTGCAGATAAGCCAGTCCTAACATGATGACCAGTCCAAAAAGTAAAGATTTGAGGAGTTTTCCGTAGGAGATAGTTTGCTTACGGGCTTTGTCGCCATTGCCTGAAAGCATGTAAATATTGAAATACCACATCATCACCGCAAAGACCGCAGTGATGCCGGCATTAACAGCCGCTTCTAAGCCGTTAAACTGACGTGAGGCCAGTTGTGGTACGGAAGACAGCAGTCCGAGGACGATTGAACTGGTCCAGATGATGGTATGAGAAATCTTAAAGCCTGTTTTCTTCATCAATAATGAGGTGGTTTAGTTCAATGTCAGGTTTGAAAATTAGTTTCATCTAATGTATTGATAAATATTTTGATCGTACGAGGGTCAGGACTGAATAAGCAGTTTAGGTCAGGTCTGAGCAGCAAAGAGAAGCCGACGATGGTCGGGGTTCTCTTTGCTGTTTTACGGAATGGCGATTAAATCGTAACACTGATCGCTACACCAATATTTCCACGTGTGGCTTTTGAATAGGGGCAGGTTTGATGAGCGGCTTCAACAACTGTTCTGGCTTGTTCTGCTGTGAGTCCAGGCAGATTGACCTCTAGCCTTGCCTGAAGGGCATAACCTTCGTCGCCACTTGCCAGATCTACCTCTGCATTCACCGAGGTTTCCACAGGTAGTGATATTTGTAATCTGGAAGCATTGAGCTTCATTGCCCCGATGAAACAGGCAGACCATCCTGCAGCAAACAACTGCTCGGGGTTGGTACCTATGCCTGAGGTTCCCGGACTGGAAAGGCTGATTTCCAAACGGCCATCTGAGCTTTTTGCTGCTCCTTCACGACCTCCGGTAACAAGTACTTTTCCGGTGTATAAAACTTTACTGATTGTTGCAGCACCAGCTGCAGTGATTACTGTTTGAGATTCCATTGTATTTAAAATTTATGAGTTTGATTTGATTATTTTGTCCAGTTTGAAACTTCAATGATGGCATCGGCAAAGGCTTGCGGAGCTTCCTGCGGAAGGTTATGTCCAATACCTCCACTAAGGTTACGATGACTATACCGGGCTTTGAACTTTAGCGCATAAGCGGAGGGATTCGGATGTGGGGCAGCATTGGCATCTCCTTCAAGCGTGATTGCAGGAACATTGATGACAGGAGCAGTGGCCAGTTGTTTTTCAAGCACATCGTATTGCGGTTCTCCTTCCGCAAGGCCTAGTCGCCAGCGGTAATTATGGATCACAATTGCTACATGGTCCGGATGGTCGAGTGATGCCGCTGAACGTTCAAATATGGCATCTTCAAATTGCCATTTCGGCGAAGCAGTTTGCCAGATTAACTTTGCAAAATCATGCCAGTTCGCTTCATAACCCATACGACCACGCTCGGTAGCAAAATAGAACTGGTACCACCAGGCTTGTTCTGCTTTAGGCGATAACGGCATCTCGTTGGCCTTTTGGCTGCCAATCAGATAACCACTTACGGATACCAGCGCTTGAACACGTTCCGGCCATAGGGCGGCCACAATACAGGCCGTGCGAGCTCCCCAGTCAAAACCTCCGATAATGGCTTTACTGATTTTTAAGGCGTCCATCAATGCAATCACATCCAGTGCTAAGGCAGATTGCTGACCGTTGCGGGGGCTTTCTGAAGACAGGAATGTGGTACTGCCATGGCCACGCAGGTGTGGTACAATGACCCTGAAACCCTTTGTTGCCAATATAGCTGCAGATTCAGTAAAACTATGGATGTCGTATGGCCAGCCATGAAGCAGAATAACGGTACGACCGCTCTGAGGTCCAACTTCGGCGTAGCCTATATCAAGTATACCTGCTTTTACCTGTTTGATCTTGTCAAAGCGGGGCAGCGCTTGAATTCCATTTCTGTTTAAGGTCGCTTTGGTTTCTGTCCGGGCAGCTTTTAAAATGCTGGTATTGCCAAGTCCGGCAGCTGCAAAAGTGATGGACGCGATGCTCAGAAAGCGACGGCGGCCTAAGTTTGGGTGATATTCCATGGTTCTCTATTTTTATAATTCTGTAATCTTTTTTAATCATTTGCTGAAACAAAACTACCTTTCAGGATGCCGGAGAGAAACCAATACCGGGTTGAAGCAGACAGTGTCAGGTCTCAACCGGACATCTCGCTATCTGAAAATTCAAAAGCCTTTGATCGGTTCCTTACGGCCATTTAACCAGATTCTTTATTTTTTTTAATGCTCATCACGATCATTCCACAACTTTGGGGATTTTGCTCGAACCTGGCCGTTGCAATGGAAATTGTGGATGCAAAAGTCATCAGCGCGGCTAGCAATTGTTTTCTGATCACAGTCTGGAGATTTTTCATGGCCTTATTTTTAGGTAAGTGCTATTTTGCACCTGACGTTAAAACTAGTCGTTACAATGACCTGGTTCAATGCGTTTAGCCTTGAAGTGGACAGATTGACCCGTCAGACCGCACAATGAAAAGAGGCATAGGTTTTGATCGGAAGTTCCATTCACCTATTGGGCGGTATGAAAAAATGAAAAACGAGACCTCTGCAAACCTGAACTGTGTTTATAATACCATTAGTCTTATTGAAAAAAACTACGACCAGGTGATTTCCATTGAGGAGCTGGAGGAGGTATCTCATTATTCCTACAGGAATATTCAGCGGATATTTAAATATACCTGCGGAGAAACGGTAGGTGCTTATCAGAAAAGGCTGAGGGTAGAGAACGCCTATAAGATGATGCTTTATACCAGTGATAATATTTCAGTTATTGCGCTAAAAGTAGGATTTGCAAATCTTGCTTCATTCTCAAAGGCTTTTAAACAACATTTTGGTATCGCTCCAACAGAAGCTAAACTTCAAAAGAGCCCATTGTTAGCTAAAGCTGAAATTTTTCCAGTGGAAGCATCAGCAGTGCTGAAACCGGAAATTGTCTATCTCCGCCCGGTAACCGTCTATTATGGAACTGCTTTTATCAGCTATGTAGATGAAGAAGTAGAAGCATTATGGGATAAGTTTATGCAAAATGAATTTCCGGAATATGGGAATGAATTTTATGGGATCATTGCCGATGAGCCTTTGATACGGGAGAACCTGAAGTGCAGATATGATACCTGTTCTTCGATGCAGGCAAAGCATACGCGTCTGCCTGCAAAAACAATAGGAGGAGGGAAGTATGCGCAGTTTACCCATTTGGGGGCATACGAAACGATCGAAGAAACCTATACAAAGATCTATTCAGGCTGGATTTTGGGAACCGTACTTGAATTCGGGCCTGCGCCTGTGATCGAAAAATACATCAAACATCCGGGCAATACGAGCTCAGCGGCCGAACAGCTGACCTATATCTACCTGCCATTGAGCTGAAAGATACGATTGTCAATTTTGGACAATAGTTCGTGTTTTGGTCTTGATAGTTTTGCAGTGTCAAATCTTAAACATCAATCATGAACAAAATGTCAGTTTCACTAATGATCTTAACAACATTATTTTTATCCTGTGCCAAGGAAGGTGCAGAGAATGGTACAGATATCGGGCCCGGTTCTACCGCCGATTCTACTGTATTGTACAGTATGCCGGAGGAGTCTGCTCCCCATGAAGGTACCTGGTTACAATGGCCACACGAATATCAGTATGGCAGAACTTATCGAAATCGCCTGGATGAGACCTGGGTAGCGATGACCAAAGCACTGGTGCAGGGCGAAAAGGTCCACCTTGTCGTCTACGATCAAACCGAAAAGCTAAGGGTGACCGAGCTGCTGAGCAGTTTCCAGGTCCCACTTGCAAATGTAGACTTTGTGATCAGCCCGACAGATGATGTATGGGTGCGTGACAATGGCCCGATCTATGTAAAGGACAAAAACGGAAAGTTGTTAATCCAGGATTGGGGCTTTAACGGTTGGGGCAGAAAAGCAGGCTATGAAAGCTGTGATAAAGTGCCTTCGAAAATAGCACTGGATAGAAATACGCAGAGAATAGACCTTAACAACGTGATGATCAACGAAGGGGGAAGTGTGGAGATTGATGGGAACGGCGTGTTAATGGCCTGCAAAAGCTCCATATTAAATGAGAACCGGAATCCGGGAATGACGCAGCAACAGGCGGAAGCCATATTCACGAAGTATCTGGGTGTAACTAAATTCATCTGGTTAGCGGGAAAAGCGGGTCTTGACATCACAGATATGCACATCGACGGTTTTGCGAGATTTGCCAACAGTTCAAGCATCGTAACCATGTCTGAAGACGATTTAGCTTATTGGCAGGTGCCTCAGAACGATATCAATACGCTATATGCTGCCGCAAATAAGAATGCTGCGCCTTATAACTTTGTGAAAGTTCCATTGACCAGAAATAATGTGATCACGAAGTATGGTAAAAACGTAGGGAAAGGTTCTTATGTTAACTATTATATTGGAAATAATGTAGTGCTTGTGCCGAACTATAACGATCCGAATGATGCCGTTGCCAATGGTATTATTCAGCAGCTTTATCCTGGAAGACAGGTGATCGGTATCGATTGCCGCAACTTATTCGCCAATGGCGGAATGGTTCACTGTGTAACACAGCAACAGCCGAAATAACCACCAGCAGCAATCATTTTTCTGAGCCCATGTTTGCAGTTTAACTGTGGACATGGGTTTTTTATTGTCCGTTAAATTCAAGGCCCAAAATGTCTGACTCAGCATTTGCTTAGTCTAACTTAGCCATTTGCTGGTCGGTTAAAGATGAAGCAGCGGGTACTTTTGGATTAGTAATCAAAACAATTACAAACCCTAAAAGCTAAAACAATGAAAAATAACAAATCTATCCTGGCTAGCCTGATTATTACCGCTGGAGTAACGCTATTTGGAACATCCGGTTTCGCACAAAGCGGAACTGAGGCCAAAACATCAACCTTCATTCGTCCATTTCATATTGAAGTTTCGGAAGGGGCAATAAAAGACCTCCGCCAGCGCATCCTGGCCACCAGATGGCCGGACAAAGAAACCGTAAGCGATCAGAGTCAGGGTGTAAAACTGGAGAAGTTTCAGAAACTGGTGGCTTATTGGGGACAGGAGTATGACTGGAGGAAAGCGGAGGCCAAACTGAATGCATTACCACAGTTTATAACCACTATTGATGGTCTGGATATCCAGTTTGTGCACATTCGCTCTAAACATCCAAATGCCATGCCGCTGATCATTACTCATGGCTGGCCTGGCTCTATCTTTGAACTGCTGAAAATTGTTGGCCCTTTAACTGATCCAACAGCTTTTGGTGGAAAGGCAGAAGATGCTTTTGATCTGGTGCTGCCTTCGATGCCAGGTTATGGTTTTTCTGGTAAACCGACTGCTACTGGCTGGGATGCGGATCATATTGCAAGGGCATGGGATGTGTTGATGAAACGTCTGGGCTACAAGCGCTATGTATCGCAAGGTGGAGATTGGGGTTCGGTTGTTGCGGATAAAATGGCGTTTCAAAAACCGGAAGGTTTACTGGGGATCCATGTCAACATGCCGGCCACAGTACCTGCAGAGATTGCCAAAGCATTGAAAAATGGGGAGCCGGCACCGGAAGGTTTATCCGGTGAGGAGCAAAAAGCCTTCAAATCTCTAAATCATTTATATACCAAAGGTGGAGGATATGCCGGAATGATGGTCACACGCCCACAGACCCTGGGTTATGGGTTATCAGATTCCCCTGCAGGTCTGGCTGCTTTTTTCTACGACAAAATGAACGAATGGACTTATAGTGGCGGAGATGCTGAAAAATCCTTAACGAGAGATGAAATACTCGACGACATTTCATTGTATTGGCTTACGAATACTGCAGTTTCCTCAGCACAGCTTTATTGGGAAAACAATGCCAATAATTTCAATGCCGTAGACATTTCGATTCCGGCAGCGATAACTGTGTTCCCGGGAGAGATCTATCAGGCACCAAAAAGCTGGGCCGGACGTGCCTATAAGAACCTGATCTATTTTAACGAAGTTAAAAAAGGGGGTCACTTTGCTTCATGGGAAGAACCACAATTGTTCGCAGAGGAACTTCGTGCGGCTTTCAAATCATTACGCTAAACCATTCGGGAGCTGAGTTTCGATGACATTGTTGTTTTAATGTTTCGTTTATTAAGCCAGGCGTTCAGCATTGTACAGCAAGTGTGCGGTATCGGACATGTGCTGTACAATGCTTGTTCGTAATTAATTGCTGTTCATTTGTTTATGTTTTTTATTGTTCATGGCACAAAAGCTGGAAGATGCTTGGTCAGTTGCCATAACTTTTAAAAAAAAACATGAAGAATTCGCCTTTAACATCAAAAATAAAGTGTGTCATATTTAACCTTGATGAATTAATTCAGTCGGCTGGAGTGAAAGAGGTACTCATAAGCTTGGATTTACCTTATTGTGTCGTTTCAATCAGATCCAAAGCGAGTATGGAGCATCTGTTGAAGATAGCCGGTTTACTTACTTTTTTTGGAGAAGACCGCATCTTTAGTAATTCAGATCCGCTGATTTTCTTTGATACTGCCAGGTCCATCGGCTTTGAGCCTGCTGAATGTGCAGTTGTTGATCGCAGCGATATTGGTCTTGATTTAGCCAGGAAGGGAGATTTCTGCGTCCTGGGAATGGATGATGGTACCAATAGAACTAAACTTGAAAATAAGGGGATTCTGGTGTTTAATGAATTTCCTGATCTGATCGAACTTATTGATTTGTTTAACGCGGAAGTCGAATTGGAAATTAAGCGATATTAATTTCTTGATCAAGAGTTGGATTTCATGTGTTCCAGAAGACCAAATCCTTTAGTTGTCTGCACTTGACTTCTATTTCGGTATTGGGGTTTCTAATCAAAAAATCACCTCTCTTCACATCATCATCCAGGCCGTTTTTATATTGGCTGAATCCTTCCCTGCTTTGATCGATATCCACGATTATAAACTTCTTCTGTGTTGCCTGTTCTTTGAATAAATTTTCCGTTTTGATCCCCAGCCTATAGTGATGGTTCACATATTTCTGAGCGTGAGGATCTTCCAATAGAAGCTTTGGACATTGAGATTCAGGTGCTTCATAAATTATTGCCGCTTCGGTGATGTCGTCTATATAGGCGAACGCTCTGATGTCTTCAACATAATGATGAGCTATTCCGGCAGACTGAGGTATAATTACATGATATCCCATAGGTTTATCTTTACTTGCTTGGTAATTATTTTGTAATTATCTGATGAAAAATATAATTTTTTAAGAGAATGAGAACAAATAAAGTTAAATAAATCCTGTTAATTATACACTGTTTAGCTGAGAAATAATTTATCCGATAGTTATGGCCGAACGCTGCTACGTCCATTTTTTCTGCGGAATCGAAATCTGTTTTTAAATTTCAGTAAAAAAGGGCCTTTAACAATAGGTGACCATGAAAAAAGAACGAAATGATTTAGAGTAGCAGCCGATGCTTGCTTTTTTGTTTAATTAATAATTCTGTATATTTATTTCGCATTAACACTCACATATTTATAAACGCTCTTAATCTCATAAGATTTATGGAAAATTACCTGCATGGTTTGCTGGATGAGGACAATGATCCGATCATCCAGGAATACCTGAAATTTATTGACAACGGTATCCCAACAACCCGAAACCCCAAAAACGTCTTAATCATTGGTGCCGGAATGGCCGGTATGGTAGCCGCAAGTATGTTAAAACAAGCTGGTCACCAGGTGACCATTGTCGAATCGAATACCCGGGTAGGCGGGAGGATCAAAACATTCAGAAATACAGAGGACAAGAAATATTTTGAAAGCGACAAGGTCTATGCGGAAGCAGGGGCGATGCGTATTCCCACCATTCACCAAATGGTATTGAAATATATTGATCAGCTGAAGCTGAAAACGCAGCCTTTTTATTACCTCGCCGTTGATAAAGACGAAGCCATCGCTCACCAAAAGGACCCTGAAAGTCCCTTCCCGAAAATCACCAGAAATTCACTTTTGTATGTGAATTATAGAAGGGTGGTTCAGAATGTCTATTTTAAAGACAAGGCCAACATTAATGAATTGCTGGATTATCATCTCGAGACGAGCGAACAGAATCTCTATGAAAACCAGCGTGCCGATGTTTTACTGGCCAATATGATGAATCCTTTGAAAGCATTTATCGCTCAGGATCCGGAGAAAAACTGGCCATTGCTGATCGAACGTTTCGGAGAGTATTCGATGCGTCGCTTTTTGGTAGAGCAAACCCTGTACTCCGACAATGCCATTGAAATGATTGGCGTGTTGCAAAACCTGGAATCGAGAATGGCCTATGATTTTATTCAAAGTTTTATTGAATCCAATATCATTAAAGACAGTACCCGTTTTGTCGAAATTGTAGGAGGTTCAGACCTGTTGCCAACCGAGTTTTTCAAGGCGCATCAGCTGGAAGACAATACTTATTTCGACTGTAGGGTGACCTCGCTGAAGCAGATTCCGGAAACGGGTAAAATCAAAATAGGCGTAGATATTGAAACAGTAAGAGATCACGCTTTCTATGAAAAGATAGGGTTCAAAGCTTTAAAAACCCCGGTTACGGAACTGGAGTTTGACGAAGTGATTGTCACCATACCTTTTTCGGCATTAAGACATGTATACGTTACCCCTGGATTTTCACAATTGAAACGGAAGGCGATCAGGGAACTTCATTATGATTCTGCAACTAAAATATTGCTCGAATTCAGGGAGAAATGGTGGCAAAAGGCACCTTATCATATTGTAGGTGGAGGAAGCATTACCGACTTTTCTAACCGCTTTGTATACTACCCAAGTCAGGATATCGCAGATGAAGAACATGGGGTCATCCTGGCCTCTTATTGCTGGTCGGATGAGGCGAGCCGCTGGGACTCTATGGATGATGATGACCGGTACTTTTATGCCCTTAAAAACCTGGCGATCATGCACAGCGACGATGAAGAGGAGCAGAAGCGGATCATCAATCTGGCCGTCATTACTTCATCAATTAAAAAAGACGCAAGTAGCAGAATTGGTGCAGCTACCCAAAGCTGGATGCGTGATCCCTATGCCTATGGTGAAGCCGCGATTTTCAATCCTGGCCAATTGCATTTGTTGCAGAAACATATCATCTCCACCGAATGGAATGGAAAAGCACATTTTGCAGGAGAACATACTTCGCTTAAACATGCCTGGATCGAGGGCGCAATTGAGTCGGGGATTCGCGCAGCGCTTGAAGTAAATGAAGATATGGCCAGTTTAAATAATCCGCGCTAAGATGGAAGAGACACAAATAACTGTCGCCAAATATCTGCAGATCAGATTGGAACAAATGGGACTCCGCCATTTGTTTGGCATAGCGGGTAATTATACTGCTCCATTTTTAAATACCATTCTGGAGGATAAACAGGCAAAAATTCAGGTCATAAATGATACCAATGAAATCAATGCAGGCCATTGTACAGATGCTTATGCCAGGCTGAATGGTTTTGCTGCTGTTGCGGTTACCTATGGTGTAGGTGCTTTTACCTTACTCAATTCTGTAGCTGGTTCTTATGTGGAACATTGCCCGGTACTGGTGATCAATGGGGCACCAACCAATAGCGATCAACTCAAGAATATTGCACAGGGAATGTTGTCTTCACACATGACGGGCGATATGTACAGCAATATCAATGTCTACCGGAATGTCACTGTAGCGGCAGAACAGGTGACCAGTTCCGCAGATGCGCCTTACAAGATAGATGCGATATTGAATGCCTGTATATTGTATGGAAAGCCGGTTTATCTGGAGGTTTTTGAGGATGTATGGCGGATGAAATGCCATGCACCTGTGGCTACTTTAATCAAAGAATCTTTTAAAGGATGTAAGGAAAACGCACATAAAGCGGCTCAAAGTGTGGCGGCATTGGCGGCCGGAAAGAAGATCATCTTTTGGGGAGGGATTGAGATCCAGCGTTATGGCCTGCAAAAAGAATTCCTGGAATTAATTGAAGCGACAGATACTGAATTTGTAACCTCAATCCTGGGGAAATCAATTGTTTCTGAAGACCATCCCAAGTTTAAAGGTGTTTTTAATGGGAATGCTTCTCCAAAGGATGTGAAAGAGCGGTTTGAAAAGGCAGAAGTAAAAATCGGACTTGGGGTATGGACGACAGGGAAAAATCTGGGTGGCTTTGATGTATGGAAAGATGATACGGTGCTCGCAAATCACAGCGGGGTAAGAATCGGGCCATCTTATGAGCCAAACGTATCGCTCAAGGACTTTATATACCATTTGAAAGAAGAGCTGACGAAAGTGAAATTTGAAGCCTATCAGATGTATGGGCCGGCGCTGTTGTCTGATTCTTTTTTCCTGGCGGATATTGCGGAAACGAAACCGGAAAAAGAAGAGATTACCTATGACCGTTTCTTTGTCAGAATGAACGATTTTATCAACAGCAGCCATATTGTGGTGGCAGATGCGGGCTTCCCTTTATTGGGCTGTCAGGGCATTCATATTGCCGAAGCAAATGGCTTTGTTGCACAGGCTTCCTGGTTATCGATCGGCTATTCAGTGCCTGCGGCCACGGGTGTGAAATGTGCAAGGCCAGATAAACGAGCCGTTGTGTTTGTGGGAGATGGCGCTTTTCAGGAGACCTGTCAGGCGATATCTACTCAAAACAAATTGAAGCACAATACCATTGTTTTTGTGCTGGATAATGAGATTTATGGTATTGAACAACTATTGGTAAACCCGAACCCTTTCCGTGGTAAAGACAAAATCGACTATAGTTTACCGGATCTAAATGAGGTTTATGCCTATAACGAAATGCATCCATGGAAGTATGCAAAACTGGTTGATGTTTTTGGCGGACAAGGATTTGAAGTCGCTGATATGGATGCGCTGGAAAGTGTTTTAGGCCAGCTGGATGACATTAAAGAGAATACCATCGTACATGTTCATATCCCTAAAACATCGATCCCGGAAGCGATTACTTATAAAAACCGGAAACCTGGTGAGGATGAGTTTTTGAATAAAGACTGGAGTTTATGCTAGTAGCATAAGGTTATGCTAATGGAATAAGTTTATACCAATTGAAGAATAGGAAAAAGCGCATTGAAAAATGCGCTTTTTTTGTGCTCCTAAAAACTTAATAAATACTGTTAGTCCTGGAACCTAAGTGCATTCAATGGCCTGACTTTGTAAAATACAAACAAGCATATGGCGGTTCCTGCCGTATAAGCAGCCATGTCGCTCCAGAGAAAGCCACGGCCAAGTACCAATGCTCCAGGTGTCGTATTTCTGATCTGCTCCATCCATAGCGCAGTATAAAGCTGTCCAAATTCGATAAGATAACATATCGATAAACTGATCAATGCGATATTTCTAAAGCTGAACCGGATAAACAGAAAGCAAATGATCAGGAACATCATTACCGCATAAAGTGCATCGCCAACGATGAGCGGTACCAGGGTTGTTTTTCTGGAAAGGAGGCCTAAAGCGATGACTATGAGTACGAATAAGGCATAAATCAACCTGATCCTGATCTTGCTGTTTTGTAATTTCATGTGATTGGTAAAGCGCAGAATGAGTCTGAATACCGTAAATATAACCAGCATCAACCACTTAAACAGTTAGACGATTAAATAAAGTTAATATTATTTAGATTGATTCCAGTTAATTGTTAGCTTTGGAAAAAATTGATCAAGTGCCTCCATCTTATTCAAATCAGGATCAACAGCCTCACTTAGCTATCCAGGACATGGATGGGCAATACTTTGAACAAATTTATCAGAGTTGCTGGAAAAACGTATTTGGAATTATCTATAATTATACCCGGGACGAAGAAATTGCAGAAGAGATCAGTCAGGATTTGTTTGCCTCTCTCTGGGAGCGCAGAAAGAAAATTGTGATCAGGACTACTGTTGAGCAATATTTGAACCGGGCCGCAAAACTCGAGGCTTTTGATTATTTACGTACCAGCAACAGCCATCGCGAGCACATCAACTGCGCCTTACAAAACCTATGCGATTCGAAGAACTGCACCGAGGAACAGGTCTTGTTTAATGAACTGAACGGAAATCTGACCCTGTTATTGGACGAATTGCCATGTCGCTGCCGGGAAGTCTATGGATTGAGCCAGGAACAGGGCATGAACAATAAAGCCATTGCGGCCAAATTGATGATCTCGGAAAAAACGGTAGAGTATCACCTGTACAAAGCCCTCAGTTTTTTAAGAATTAATTTGCAGGAATACAGGTAGTTGTAAAATAATCTCATTTTTTTATGAAAACTGACCTAGGGAAAATCCCTGGTTATCCGGCTTTAAGGTATATGGGCAACCAGGGAAGCCCGATACTTATGAAGATTAATAAAGAAAACATTGAGCGTTATCATCAGGGGAGATGTAGCCTTGAAGAGCAGCGTATTGTTCAACAATGGCTTGATTCGGAAGAGGCGGAAATGAGCTTTCCTGAAAATTCCGATTTAAACGCAATTGGGGATAGGGGCTGGAAGCGGATTTCGGGTCGCTACCACATCGATGCGCAGCCTAAACCTGCTGCAGGTTTCAAATTACGTAATTATCGCATGATTTGGCAACTTGCCGCCTGTATAGCCTTGCTTCTTGGCGGCGCGACTTTCTACTATTTAAATACAGATTGGAAAAACAGTCAGCACAACACATTCGCTTACAAGGAGATTAAAACGCTCAAAGGGCAGAAGCTGAGCGTAACTTTACCCGATGGGACCATTGTTTGGTTAAATTCGGAGAGTGTTTTACGTTTTCCTGAAAATTTTAAAGGCCAGCTAAGGGAGTTGGAATTTAGTGGTGAGGCCTATTTCAGCGTAGCCAAAGATGCCTCGAAGCCGTTTATCATCTCTACAGAAAAAACAAAAATACAGGTGCTGGGCACAAAGTTTAATTTAAGGGCGATGGCAACCGAAACCGCGACAACAGTAGTCGTTGAAGAAGGTAAAATCCGGTTTTCAGGAGATTCAAATCAGCTACAGTTGATGCTAACGGCCAATAAACGCGGTGTTTTTGAAACAAAGGGCGCCATACCATCCATGCAAACAGACGAGGTATATGCCCCTAAATATATGGCCTGGAAAAACGGCGAACTGCTGATGGACAATCTAACCATCGAAGAGGTAGCCGAAATGCTGGAACGCTGGTACAATGTGAAAATCAAGATTAACAGGCCAGCATTATCCGGGGAACGGTACACGGGTAGCTTTAAAAATCCCAGTCTGCAGAAAGTCCTGGAAAGCATGAGCTTCGCTGTAAAGTTTAGCTACAAGCAAAACGGACAGACATTTATACTCTATTGATCATCTCCAACCAATTATAAAAAGAAACCCGGTTTCGGTCTGCAAACTTCAATCCGGGCTATTGAAAAATCAATTCATCATTAATTTAACAACAAGTAAAAGTATGTACAAAAGATGTACCCAAAGGAAACAATTCGTAAAATTCCTGTTTTTAATATGCAGTATTTTATATCTGCCCTACAGCAGTTACGGACAGCAAAATCAGGTATTAGAAAAAACGTTGAGCCTCCAATTGAAGAATGTAGCATTGGGAGATGCATTAAAGGCGCTTGGAGATAAAGCAGGCGTACAGTTTTCGTACAGCAGTACTCAATTAAATACACAAAGAAAAGTGAGTGTGGATTTCAGCGCACAATCGCTAAGAGCGGCACTATCCGATTTGTTGGGTCAGGAGCTTAAAGGCCTTAGCGTGAGTGGAACGCAGATCACCATACAGACTTCCGGAGGAAAGGGCAGCATTAAAGGAACGGTTAAAACGAGCGACGGAAAAGCTGCAGAATTTGTTACCGTTGGCATTAAAGGCTTAAAAAGCGCCCAGGTAGATGCGAAAGGAAATTACCTGCTGAAAGATCTTGAAGCCGGTAAGTACACGCTGATCGCCAGTTTTGTTGGCCTGGGTGTTCAGAAAAAAGAAGTAACAGTAGTTGCAGGAGAAACGGTTTCCCAAAACTTTGTACTGGTTGAAAGTAATGATCAACTGGAAGAAGTAGTGATCAATGGTGGAAGCACGAACAAGTTCTCTGTGAAGAAAACCACCACTTCTGCCAAGATGCCGCTCGGTAACCTGGAAAACCCGCAGGTATATACCACGATTCCAAAGACTTTATTGACAGAGCAAATGGTAACGGAGTTCAGTATGGCTTTGAAAAACAGTCCGGGTGTATATAAAGTTCAGGGCAGCAGAGGGATCAACAGTGAAGGTGCTTCTTATTACAGTATGCGCGGCTTTAGATCAGAGGCTGCATTGATGGATGGTGTGCCTTCTCAAACCAATGGTGAGGTTGAACCTGCAAACATCGAGCGTGTCGAGCTGATCAAAGGGCCTTCCGGTACTTTGTTTGGAGGCGCAGTAGTTTCATTTGGCGGTCTGATCAATATTGTGACCAAAAAACCAGTGGATACGCTGGGTGGAGAAGTAAGCTTTACTACAGGTAGTTATGGCTTGAGACGCCTTAGTGCCGATGTGTATGGTCCTGCAGATCAGGTAGATAAAGATAAGAAGCTATTGTTCAGGATGAATGCAGCTTATCAGGATCAAAAATCATTTCAGGATGCCGGTTTTAGAAAATCGATATTTTTCGCTCCATCATTGGAATACCGTGCGAGCAAAAGATTGAACATCAGTGTAAATGCAGGATTTTATCAATTGGAAGGTACAAGTCCTTCGGTCATCTTTTTGAACAGGACACGTAATTATATAGCGAAAGTACCAGGCGATCTGAATTTTGACTGGAACAGGTCTTATACCAATAACGAGCTGACCATGAAAAATCCAACCCTGAATTTTAGAGGACAGGTGACTTACAAACTTTCCGGTCAGTGGACTTCACAAACGATCTATTCGATCAATAGCCGTAAGTCTGATGGCTTTTACCAATACCAGTTTATCCGTGGGGCAAAAGACAATATGATGGAACGCACCATCTCAAAGCAATATTCTGTGAATACATCCAGAGACTTACAACAGAATTTTACAGGCGACTTTAACCTGTTTGGCTTGCGCAACAGGATGGTGATAGGTTTCGATTATTTGAACCAAACGGTTCGCAACAACAGTTCGCCTTATATTGTGTTTGATAGTGTAGACGGGACAAATCCTGCAGATGCAAATTACGGAAAGATCAACCGTTCGGCGGTAGAGGCAGGATTGGCGAAAAGCACGGGGCTCCGTACCTGGAACAATGGAGAAAACAACATTTATGGTGCTTATGCCTCCAATGTGCTGAACCTGAGCGACAGGTTAATGGCGATGTTGAGCTTAAGGGTAGACCGTTTCCAGAATAAAGGTTCTTTTAACCTTAGTAACAACCAGCGTACAGGTCAGTATTTGCAAACCGCAGTATCTCCAAAGCTCGGTTTGGTTTACCAGGTGTTGAAAGACCGGATTTCATTATTTGGAAATTATATGAATGGATTTAGTAACGTGGCACCGGTAACACAGCCGGAAGGTTCAGGGGCTTCTTCAACGTTCAAACCACAACAATCCAATCAGTTTGAAGGAGGTGCCAAAATGGACCTGTTCCAGGGTAAATTAAGTTTTACCGCCAGCGTGTATGATATTGAAGTGAACAATATGACCTGGAGAGAAGACATTACTGTGAATGGTAAAAACTATCCGGTTACGCTACAAGGTGGTACTCAAAAAAGTAGAGGAGTAGAACTTGAACTGATTGCTAATCCGGTTCAGGGATTAAACATCATCGCGGGTTATGCGTATAACGATAGCAAGCTGATCGAAGGAACCCCTGCACTTGAAGGCAGACGCCCTGCTTTTGCCGGACCCTCAGTTTTGATCAACTCCTGGATCAGCTATGCCATTCCAGGTGGTTACCTGAAAGGCCTGGGCCTGGGTACCGGCGTAAATTACATCGGTAAACATATCACAGGTAATTCCGCGATCACAGGTGTGTTTACCTTACCTTCGTATGTGATGGCAACAGCTACCGTATTTTATGATAAACCGAAATACAGATTGGGCTTTAAAGTTGACAACTTAACAGACGAACTATATTTTACCGGAATAGGGGTGTTAAGCCCACAAGTACCAAGAACTTTTGCTGCAAATGCTACTTTCAAATTTTAAGAAAACCATACATTTTTTACACCTCTGGCTCGGATTATTCTCCGGGCTGGTGGTGTTTATACTGGGACTTACCGGTGCAATTTATGCCTTTACTGACGAAATCAAAGAATGGGTCTATAAAGACAGGTTGTATGTGGAAGTTCCCGCAGGTGCTTTGCGCTTGCCTTTGAGCCAGTTGCTGCCGATTGCGGAGCAGGCGATGGGGAAGGACCATAAAATTTCACGTGGGCAGCTTTCACAGGCTAAGGACCGTACGTATATGTTCCGGGCCTTGAAGGTAGACAAGAAATCGTTCGGCTACTGGAATTATTACGAATACTATTATAAAGTTTATCTGAATCCCTATACCGGACAGGTGGTCTATAAAGAAAATGCCAAAAGGGAATTTTTTACCGTGGTACTGGCTTTGCACATGAACCTGTTGCTGGGCGACAATGTTGGACATTTCATTATACGCTGGTCGGTGGTTTGCTTTGTGTTTTTACTGCTTTCAGGTCTGGTTTTGTGGTGGCCCAAAAAGTGGAAACGCAAACAGCTGAAACAAAGATTCAAAGTGAAATGGAATGCAAAGTTTAAAAGGCTAAACTATGATTTACATAATGTATTTGGCTTTTATAGTTGTCTGATTTTATTGGTAATCGCATTGACAGGGTTGATGTGGTCTTTTGAGCTGACAACCGAAAAAAAGTCAAAGGTTTTATCCGATACCACCCAAGTTACTGATGTGATGCCCGCAGACCGGATTTTAGATCAGGCATTAAAAGCATCCCCGGAAACGGCTTATTTTCTCTATAATTTTCCTTCTGCTAAAAGCGGAACAGTGAATGTCTCCGCTTATCAGAGCGACATGAACTTATATGATCGGGTACAATATCGGTTTGACAGGTATAGCGGAGCATTGCTGCAAAAAGGAACAGAATTTAACAAGCAGACGATAGGAGCACAGCTCATCGCGATGAATTATGATCTTCATACAGGGAGCGCACTTGGGCTCACAGGGAAGGTCCTGGCTTTCTTTGCCGGCCTGATTGCTATGGGCTTACCCGTTACCGGGTTTTTGATTTGGTGGAAAAGAGGAAAGAAGCCATTAAGCTAACACGTTTGGACTGGTCAAAGCGAGCATTTTCTTTTTGCGTTTTCTTCGGAAACCAATGAAAAAAACTGAGCAGAGGCTGAGGAGAATGATCGCGGAAATTGACCAAATAACAAGCCTGAGCAAATACCTGTGGTAAGAAACGTATTTTCTCAATATATAATCTGACATTGGTTTTAGTTTTTTAAGTGTATCGATGGGATGGACGCCACTATCAGTAAAAAAAATTGGATTTCCCCATTTGAAAGGTTTTAGGTACCATACTTTATTTATAGAATTTTTTGTGAGTGTATCAGGTAAAGTTATTTTTTTAAAATGGCTTAACTTTCTGGTATCTAAAGATACAATCGGGATATCGTCTATTTTCTCATTACAGTCAACGGGCTCATAATGATCAGTTGCCCAGTACATACATTTCTTAGTTACGGAAGAATCCATCTTAGCTTTCCAAACAAAGAAAATACAACCGATAACAAGTATAACAAACGTAGATACGATAATAATAACAGATGGCTTGAGAAACTTTAGTGGTTTATGTGGTTTTGGTTTATTATCTGGTGGGACGGGGCGGCTGATATATACTGCAAAAGGTCTGTGATTGAAATTTATTAACCAAGCTAAAAGCTCTATATACTTTCTATTGGGACTACTGATGTCCCGTTTGAGAATTTTTGGCATTTGTTTATATTGAACTGCCTTGGAATTTTCAATATTTCTAGCAAATCCCATCTCGTTATCTGCCGCACCAAAGAACAATCTTAATGCTTCATCGTCACTACTGAGCGGCCTTTCACTAAAAACAGTGATGCATTCACTTCTAAAATTTCCAGGTGTCGGATGCGATAAATTTGGTGGAAGAGTGTTTTCACTTTTCTTCTTTTCGTAAAGAGCAAGTATGTCTTTTAAATATTCCTCAAACATTTTTGGAGCGCATTAATTGGTAAAAATAAAAGGAATTTTTAGAATTCCTGCAGCATCGTATGGATTTCATATTTGGGCTGTAGCTTGTTGTTTTTTAGTTGTTTATTGTGATTTTCAAATCCGTTCATATCTCGGTAGGCTATCGGGACTTATGGATAAATAGATTTTAAAATAAACAGATGCCCCACCAGTGATTTGCATTTCCAAAATTATTTCAAAAATTACTCATGGCTTTACGGTTTCCCGTAAGTAAAGGGATTTGAACATCTATACTTTTGATAAGCTAAATAACCGGAAATGATTTGAAACCGAAGATTATGAATTTAGCAATAATGAGTTTACTGAAAAAATTGACCGCACATTTTGAAAGATCAAATGGGTAAAATAGTTCTAACCTAAAATATTATGCTTACAGAAAACGCTCAACTTGACCAACAGGTATTGCACAATAATAAAGAGATTTTTTCTCGTATCGTCGAAGAGCTCGAAGGAGCCGAATTCGAGATTTTAATTGCTACTGCCTGGTTTACTGATGATGAATTATTTGATATCATCAAACGTAAAGCCATCCAAAATATAAATATATCGCTGATCATAGCAGACAATCAGGAGAATCTTAAACTGGATTTCGACGAGCTTGCTTTGTTGGGCGTTTCGGTAACCAGGATAAAAAATGTCGGTTATGGGATGATGAATCAGAAATTTTGCGTAATTGACAAACGGGTTGCACTTCATGGTTCCTACAATTGGTCCGTAAACGCAAGGAAAAACAATCATGAAAGTATTATCGTAACCAATCACGCAGAAACGGTGGCAAATTTGATTGTTAATTTTAACGACATCAATCAGAAAGCCTCAATGCAGCGTGCTGAAGTAGTTGTGCCCAGCCCAACTGAGCCTTTGACTGTTGAATCAAAAATCGAAAACCACACGGCTAAGGAGCACGCCATTTCGGAATTTACAAAGGTACTCGATTCAATGATTGCTGCAGAGATCGGCAGCTTTGATCGAAAGATGCTGAGGGGGCAGGGCTACGAGCGTTCCAGGTTTAATAATGGTGATCACCAGGTGCTCACCAAGTCTCTTGACACCGTCTATTCGGTTTTCATTAATGACATCGATGTCGTTGATGATAAGAAGAGACGTTTAATCACAAAGATTGATGAGCAAGAGCTGAAGAGCATTAATGCCTTTGAGGAAAATCTGAATTTACAGTTACAGACTGCTGAAGCAGCATCTGAAAACGAAACTTTAAATGCAAAAAATAACCTGATCAGCCTCAGATCAGAGACCGAAAAAAATAAACAGGAAATCCAGAGCCTTAAAACAGATAAAATCGCTTTTCATGAAAAAGAGGCGGCAGGGATTAAAGAACGGATACGTGATGCCCAGCGGAATTTCATTGCGCCAAAGTTTAAATGGTATGAATTTATCCCGGTACTTTTTGCCAATATAAGTCTGGTCGCGTATCTTTTTATTTTTTATTCTTCTGCATGTTATATTCTGTTATTTGCTGTAGAGGATTCAAAGGCAGCTGAAGCGGCTGGTCTGGAAAGTATTCCGATGGAGATATTCAACCCTAAGGCATTAAGCCTGACTTTCTCAAAGGGAGGCTTGGGTACAATTTTTATTATACTTTTTGTGAGTATTCCAGTTTCCTGTGCGTTGATGCGGCTTTTTACAAAAAATAAGGTCATTACTGTGGTTATGTTTTTTGTCGGAATCCTGCTAATCGATGCGGGAATTGCTTACAAAGTCTCTGCTGCAATTTATCAAATGAACTTTATCAGAGGAGATGAAAATGAGGTATGGCGAATAACCATGGTCTTCGCTGATCCGAATTTTTATCTGGTGTTTCTACTAGGGTCTATTGGCTTGATCATGCTAAAATTCGCTTTTGAGAAATTGATATCAATTTTTGAAGAGCGCAACCCTGATATTGCCACCTTAAAAAATAGCCTGCTCATTAAACAGATGAATGAGGATGTGAAATTACAGGAAGAAAGAATTCTGCTGGTTAAAGCGAATGTTTATTCGATAGAAGCCATAAATATAGGTCTGGATGCTCAGTATAAAATAACTGAAGCGAAACTGGAAGCCATGCCTAATAAGTTAAACCTGCTGAGAGAGATTAAAAAAATAGACCTGATTACCGGGAAACAACACATCAGGGACATTTCTACCATTTACAAAAGCCATGTGGAGAATGATCACCTTCCAATCTCCATCGATTCGCTTAACGACAGGATCAATATTTTCTTAGAGGGTTGGAATGATTACTTGCATGAGGAGTATGCCATATTAAAGGCAATGGAAAAATCGCGTGAAGCATTTGATACAGCAGTGCGTTGGCAAAATGAAAAAGTAAGAAGTTCACAAATAGATAAAAGGGTAAAAATCTAATGAAAAAATATATTTTAATAGGCCTCCTGGCATTGCTGTCCGCAACAAAATTATCTGCCCAGAAACAAAATGATATCACTGATTTTAACCTGATTTTTGCCCCGGATCTATCGAACCGTTTAAATCCTAAACTATATCCAAAGGCAGTTTCAGATGCAGATATCGTCCAGGGGGTATTGGGTAGAGTGTGGCCGGATATTTTACGAATAAAGAGAGAAGAAGGGCAGTTGGATCACTATAGTGTTGATTTTATAAACAAGGGATTAATAGGTTTGTATAAAATTAATACTGATGCGCTGGCGATTGATTTCCAAAGATTCGAGCGTCGTCAAAGTGACAGAATTGATTATATCAAGGCCAGAAATAAAACAGGGCCCACATTAAAGACAGATACCGTTGCTTTTATAGCTGAATATAAGAAGTTTAATAATAAAGCTGCAATTTCTAATAATGGGGCGGATATCTGGACCTATTTTCAATCCGGCATTGATGACCGGATAGTGTTACCAACCGTGTCAACCGGCGGTAAGCTGAAGCATAAATTCCGAAATGTAATGGTTTTAATGACTGATGGTTATATCGAGGCAGGTATATACGGTAAAGGATATGATTTAAGTGCAGCAAAAGTGACGGATTTTAGAAATGCTTTTTTGAAATCGAACTCAGATGACATGCATGCTTTCTTATCCAAAAATCCCAAATTTAAGATAAAGCCTGCTAAAAATCCATTTTTGAAAGACCTGGAAGTTATTGTAATGGAAATGTATGACCGCTCGCTCTCTAAAACCGGTGCCGCGAGGAAGCATCCTACCGATATGGAAATCATGAAATTAATTTGGACGGATTGGATGAGAAGTTCCGGGGTAAAAAGATTTGAACTTAAATCTACAGCCAGCAATAAAACTGAGGCCGTTAAATATATTATCGACTTCTTGAAAAAGTCATAAAATCAAGTTGATTTCTTTTTTCGACTTCTTTATGCTATTTGTTTTTAGTAGATAAGCATCTAACAACCGGTCGATACCATCTGTTGCATAACCTAAAAGTCTGGAATTTTCGCCAAGTTCAGAAGAAGCAATCACCATTTTTTCTCTGATCTGTGTCATACAGTAGGTATTTATAGATTGTTGCATAGGCAACGTGATATACTGCTTTGCTTTGGCAATTTGTCCGCTTAACACAATGAGTTCCGGATTAAATAGCTGGATAAGTATAGAGATCCCTTTCCCCATATTGGCCCCAACGTTAGACAACAGCTGGATAGCATATTGATCGCCTCTGTTCGCTGCGTTTATAATTGCTTCTGGTTCAATCCTTTCCAGTTCTTCTTTCGAGAGCTCGTTTAACATTGATTTCTTACCTAATAAAAGGCCTTCTTTCGCCGTTTTTGATAAAGCATTTCCAGAGGCGATGGTTTCCAGGCAACCGTGTTTTCCGCAGTAACAAAGCGCTCCGTTTTCAATAAAAGGAATGTGCCCGAATTCGCCGGCAAAACCGGTAGCACCTCTTCTTAATTTGCCATCCATGATGATCCCCAGTCCGACACCCCAATCCATTAGCAATACCAATGCATTCTTTTTGCCTTTGGCGAGCCCATGTCGAAATTCCGCTATCGCTGATCCGGCCATATCGTTCTGTACAATTACCGGTAAATGAAGGGCTTTTTCAAAGGCTTGTACCAGTGCGCTGCTTTCCTGATTGTCGATCAGGTAGCTGTAATTTTCGCCTTTTTCCGTGTTCACCAGGCCTGGCATGCCCACATAACAACCAATGATCAGGCTTTGATCAATGGCAGCGGATTGTTGTATCTCCTCGAGGTGCGGAAGTAAAATGGAAAAGAAATCAGTTCTGTTTTTAGAAATAGGCAAAGAAACAGTTTTTACCTGCGTCATAAAATTACAGTTGTTATCCAAAATGGCTATTTTGGTATGAAACAACTCAATATCTATACAGATGATCAGTGCTCTTTCATTTTTTAAAGTATATAAATCAGGCCTCCGTCCGCCGATAGACAATCCACTCCCTTTTTTTTCGACCCAGCCTGTCGTCAGCAAATCTGCCAAAAGCTTGATCATGCTCGGCGTACTCAGGCCTACGGCATCACAGAGCGCAGAAATAGAAGAAGAGCCTGTAGAGAACAGGTGCTTTAATATTTTGTATTTATGGGTGAGTTGCTTATCGTTTTTACTTTCTGATAGTATTATATTCTTTAATAAGGAAAGATCCATTGGCTAAGTGTATTTATTGAGATAAGGTTCGTCAACTTAAGTGAAAATTTTATTAAACTAAGTTTTTTTATTAAAAAAATCAGTTTATTGATAAACTTAAATAAAAAATGTCATTATATTTCCTAAGCCAAACAGACTTATTTATAGTTTGTTTTCCACAACGAGTATCTTTTTACCCATAACAACCTAACCACATTTTAATTTTTCGTAACACCAATTAATTAACAATGGAACCAAAACACACAAACGAAACCAATACCAGAAGAGATTTTATTACAAAAGCCGCCGTCGGGCTCGCGGCATTTACCATAGTGCCACGTTACGTACTGGGCGGTACGGGCTTTATTGCGCCCAGCGACCGCTTAACAAAAGCCGTAATCGGTGTTGGCTCTATGGGCCGGGGCCATTTCGGTTATGATGGAACACAGGTTGTAGCCATTTGCGACGTGGATACCAGACACATTGAAAAAGCAACTTCCATGTTAGATAAAGGCGTTAAAACCTTTAGCGATTACCGGGAACTGCTTAAATTACCTGAAGTAGATATCGTACACATCGCCACACCACCACACTGGCATGGCATCATGTCCGTTGATGCAGCGAATGCAGGCAAGGACATCTGGTGTGAAAAGCCGATGACGCATACCATTGGAGAAGGGAAACGAGTGATGGAGGCCGTACAGAAACATGGCAGCATGTTCCGCTTAAATACCTGGTTTAGATTTAAAGATACTTTTTACGGAATGGGAACCACTGTGAAACCTGTAAAAAAATTAGTGGACAGTGGTATGTTGGGATGGCCTTTAAAGGTGACCGTAGGAAAACATACGGGTTACGACTGGAAATTTTATTGGGTAGGAAAGGACAATCTCGCCCCTCAGCCAGTACCACCGGAACTGGATTACGACAGGTGGCTTGGCCCGGCACCTTACAAACCTTATAATGAACACCGGGTTCATCAGACTTTCCGTGGTTACTGGGATTATGATGGTGGTGGTCTGAGTGATATGGGACAACATTATATCGATCCGATCCAGTATTTCTTAGGAAAAGACAATACCAGTCCGGTTTCTGTGGAAATAGATGCCCCGCAACAACATACAGATGCCGTTGGCACCTGGAGAAGAATCACTTATACTTATGCGGATGGCTGCCAGATCATTTTAGATGGCGAAGGAAAAGATACCAATGTCCCTTATATTGAAGGGCCTAAAGGAAAACTGTATCCTGGGTTTAAATCAGATATACCAGACCTGGAAAGGAAATTGGCTGCATTCCCTGAGCCTGCACCGCAAATGACAGATTTTGTAACCTCTGTTAAAACCAGACAAAAATTTGCCTTAAATGAAGAGAACGGACATCGCTCATGTAATATTGTAAATATGGGACTGATCGCATTGAGATTGGGTCGCTCCTTAAAGTTTGATCCTGTAAAACAGGAGTTTATTGATGATGAAGGTGCAAACAGGCTTATTAATCCTGTAATGCGCGCGCCTTTTTCTATCTAATTAAATAGCGGTTTTAAATACAATTCAGATTAACATTTTACACATATCATAATGATAAGAAAGATATTCTTTATCCTGCTGGCCGCAATCATGCTACAAAATGCAGCACAGGCACAGCAGAAAACTGACCAACGTACAATAACGACACGCATTGCGGATTTGCTTGCTCAAATGCCTGCAAAGGATGCAGGACTGTTAAAAAATAACATGAACGACATCTCTCAGCTGGGAGAAGATGGGTATATCACTTTAATTACCGGACTTACTGCACCGGGCAAGGGAAATAACGCGCTGCTGGAATATGCAATTGGCGGTTTCTCTGGGTATGTTACCCAAACCGGACAGGAAAACTTGCGGAAAATGGCGGTTGCGGCTTATTGTAAAGCGTTACCGAAGCTTACTGATCCGCAAAACAAATCATTTATCATCAGCCAGCTGGAACTTGTGGGTAAAGATGATGCGATTTCCTGTTTACAAGGTTTTTTAACAGATCCGCTATTGGCTGACCCTGCAGGCAGAGCCCTGGTTAAAATCAATACTGTTGCCTCAAAAACAACCTTGTTAAATGCCCTGGGCCAGGCAAATGGTGCTGCAAAACTTTCCATCATTGAAGCTTTAGGCGACAGCCGTTTTAAGGATGCTGCTCCGGCGATTAATGCCCTTGCAGTGAGTAATGACGTAAATACAGCCAATGTAGCTTTATATGCACTTGCTTATATTGCAGACCCATCTTCAGAAAATGTACTCGCTGCAGCAGCCGAAAAAAGCGGATATAAATATGAAAACACCAATGCGACTGCCAATTACCTGATCTATGCAACACAGTTATCGGAAAATGGGAACACTGCAATGGCAGAACAAATCGGAAAAAAACTATTAAGTAAAACTGCTGCTGATGAGCATGTAAGTGTTCGCACTGCTGCTTTAAAGATTTTAGTAGCGGCAAATAAAGAAGGCAATCAACAAATTCTGCTGGATGCTGCCGGCGATAAGAATGCAGCGTATCGTGCCGCAGCCTTAAAGTTCGCGGTTCCGTATATCACTGAGGCTTCAACCGGGGCATGGGTTAAAAAACTGGGACAGGTGGATGATGAAGCGAAAGCTGATATCGTGTACATGCTTGGCGAAAGCAATGCAACAGCAGCATTGCCTGCGATACTAAAATTATTGAAGAGTAAAAATCAGCAGGTTAAACTGTCGGCGATAAATGCGGCTACAAATATTGGCCAGGAACAGGTTCTTGGCGATTTGCTGAAGGTAATGGGCAAAGGTGATGCGACCGATATTGCTGCTGTTTCCGGAGTGATCGACCGCATGAAGGGTAATGACATTCCGGCAAAAGTTGCTGCTGCAATTCCCGGCGCAAAACCGGAAGTACAGGTGGCATTGATCAATATCCTTGCCTCGCGTGCTGCAAATACACAATTGAATGCCGTTTATACGCAAATGAAAAGTAAAAACCCACAGGTACAACAAGCGGCATATACTGCTTTAAGTGCTGTGGTCGTAAATGGTGATTTACCTCAGTTGTTTACCTTACTTAATGAAAATTCCGGAACACAGGAACTGGCGGTACAGGCGGCAATTATTGCAGCCGTAAATGGCCCTGGCGATAAGACCGCACAGGTGGATGCCGTATTGCAGCAAATGAATACCGCTCCGGAAAATAAGAAATTATTGTACTATAAAGTCCTTGCAAATTTAGGATCTGAAAAGTCATTAAAAGCGGTGTCTGATGGCTATGCTTCCGGTAATGAGCAAACTCAGCAGGCGGCTTTAGAGGCTTTATCTGCCTGGGTTGATGGTAACGCCGCGGCAGCATTGATTAAGATTGCCCGTGAGACAAAAAATCCTGCTTTCCTGAATACTGCGTTAAATGGTTATTTGCGTGCGGTAAGAGAAAGCGCTGCCCCTGCAGAACAGAAATTGTTATTGCTTCGCAATGCGATGGCAGTAGCGCAAAGCCCGGAGCAAAAAAATCAGATACTAAAGGCTGCTGAACAGGCTAAATGTTTCAATGCGATTGTTTTTGCAGGTAAATATTTAGACGATGCTGCATTACAGCAGACTGCTGCAAATGCAGTAATGAACATTACTTTGGCCGGTGAGTATAACGGAGATCTGGTTAAAGGATTGCTGAATAAAACGATCGCTGTGATCACCGGTGGTGATAGCGGTTATCAAAAAGAAGGAATGCGCAAGTATATTGCTGAAATGAAAGCAGGAGCGGGTTTCGTATCTATGTTTAACGGAACCGACTTAACAGGATGGAAAGGCTTTGTGGCAGACCCGATTAAGCGTTCGAAAATGGATGCCAAAACATTGGAAGCTGAACAGAAGAAAGCGGATGCAAAAGCAGTTGATAGCTGGAAAGTAGCCAATGGTGAATTACAGTTTGCGAGCCATGGTGACAACCTGGTTACGGCTAAAAAATACGGTGATTTTGAAATGCTGGTAGACTGGAAAATCATCGATGATAAAAAAGGAGAGGGCGATGCAGGGATCTACCTTCGTGGCACGCCTCAGGTTCAGATCTGGGACAATGCACGTACAAAAGTAGGTGCCCAGGTAGGTTCAGGTGGCCTGTATAACAATCAGGTGAATGAAAGCAAACCATTGAAGGTGGCTGATAATAAACTGGATGAGTGGAATACCTTCCGTATTTTGATGAAAGGCGACCGTGTTACGGTTTATTTAAACGGTGTGCTGGTAACTGACAATGTAATTCTGGAAAATTACTGGGATAGAAATATGGCGATTTTTGCAGAGGAGCAGATCGAGCTTCAGGCACATGGTTCTCCGGTAGCTTACCGCGATCTGTACATCAGGGAGCTTCCACGTGTGAAACCTTTTGAATTGACTGCTCAGGAGAAAAAGGAAGGTTATAAAGTGCTTTTTGATGGTACGAATATGCACAACTGGATGGGCAATACTACCGATTATGTGATCGAAGACGGAAACATTGCCATTCGTCCAAAACCAGGAAAAGGCTCAGGTGGTAACTTATTTACCAAAGAAGAATTTAGTGATTTCGTTTACCGTTTTGAGTTTCAATTGACACCGGGAGCAAATAATGGTTTAGGGATCAGAGCTCCTTTAACAGGTGATGCTGCTTATGAAGGGATGGAACTACAAATCCTGGATAGCGAAGCACCAATTTATAAAGACCTGCATGTTTACCAGTATCATGGTTCTATCTATGGTACAGTTCCTGCAAAAAGAGGCTTTTTAAAGCCTGTAGGAGAATGGAATTATGAAGAGGTGATTGTAAAAGGTCCTAAAATTAAAGTGATCCTGAACGGAACGGTGATTCTTGATGCAGACATTACTGATGCCAGAAAAAATGGCGCAGCTGATGGTCAGCCTCATCCCGGATTATTGCGCAACAGCGGCCATATTGGCTTCCTTGGTCATGGTTCCCCGGTACAGTTCAGGAACATCAGAATTAAAGACCTGAGCAAAGGGAAATAACCTGTACAAAGGCGAATAACCTGCCTGGAAGAAAGGCAAATCATATGAATACGACAAAAGAATAAAAAAATGACTGAAGAAAATAAAGATTCAGGGGCAAATAGTTCAAGAAGAAACTTTATTAAAACCACCGCCCTGGCAGCGGCAGGATTTATGATTGTACCCCGCCATGTATTGGGTGGGAAAGGATTTTTAGCACCCAGCGACCGCCTTATGGTTGCTGGCGTTGGCGTAGGTGGAAAAGGGGAGAGCGATCTGGAAAGAATCTATAGTGGTGGTAAATCTGATATCGCATTTCTGTGTGATGTTGATGATAGAAGAGCCGCGGGATCGGTTAAGCGGTTCCCTAAGGCAAAATATTATAAAGACTACCGGCAGATGCTGGATAAAGAAGCCAAAAACATTGATGGTGTTGTTATTTCAACACCGGACCATACCCATGCGATGATTGCCATGGCAGCAATGCAACTTGGAAAACATGTATATGTTCAGAAACCTTTAACACACGATATTTTTGAAGCACGCAAGCTAACTGAAGCGGCAAAGCGTTACCAGGTGGTTACCCAGATGGGAAATCAGGGCGCATCCGGTGATGGGGTAAGACAGCTGCAGGACTGGTGTGATGCCGGCCTGATCGGTAAAGTGGAAACGGTGTACTGCTGGACGGACCGTCCAGTATGGCCTCAGGGAATCACCTGGCCTTCAACAGCTGCTGAGATCCCAAAAGAACTGGACTGGGACTTGTGGTTAGGCTGTGCCCCTTACAAGCCCTACATCGATAAAATGGTTCCTTTTAACTGGAGGGGATGGTGGGATTATGGCACTGGTGCGATTGGCGATATGGGCTGTCACCTTGTGGAGCCACCTTTCAGAATATTAGGATTGGATACGCCGATTGATGTGCAGTGCAGCGTTGGAAGTATTTATGTAGATGAATTTAAAAGAGGGTATTTCCCTGATAGTTGTCCGCCGTCAAGTCATGTAATCATGACCTTTGAGAAAACAAAGAAAACCAAAGGGAACCTGGAGCTTCATTGGATGGATGGGGGGATTAAACCCGAACGTCCGGAAGAACTGGAAGCGAACGAAGCTTTTGGGGCAAATGGCGTGTTGTTCATTGGCACCAAAGGAAAAATGATGTGTGATGTGTATGGTGCTAACCCAAGGTTATTGCCATTGTCGAAGAATGCGGAAGACCGTACCAAACGGAAAACTCCATTGGTAGAAGGTGGAGTTGACGGTCATTACACCCAATGGGCAGAGGCAGCGATTGCGGGCTATGGTAAGATAAACCTGAGCTCACCATTTGAAACGGCTGGCCCGCTTACAGAGACACTTTTAATTGCCAATCTGGCGATTAGAGGAACCGATGTGAGAAGAGCCAAAGACAGCGGTTTTGACTATCCAGGAAGAGACATCAAGTTACTTTGGGACAAGCAGAACCTTAGGGTTACTAATTTTGATGAGGTGAATCAATTTGTTAAACGCGAATACCGCCAGGGCTGGAGCCTTGGGGTATAGGAGGAGTATCAATATTCCTGAGTTTCAAATGAAAAAAGCACTGACAGGTAAAAACTGTTAGTGCTTTTTTTCTGTGATGAGTTCTGTTGAGATCAGCCAAATAATGCGGTCCCAGTAGCCATTCTTTCTATTAACGCGAAGCACAACGAACCTGAAATCAGGCCAATAACTATTGCGATCAGTCCAAAGAAAAGTAGTAGTTTTCGCAAGGAAGATTGCGCTAAGCTTGTTTGTTTTTCAGCGGAAATGTGCTCATGAATGTTTCTGAAGTTCCGAAACACAACGACTCCAACCAGACCCATTGCCAAAAAAAGTAATGCAACAACAATTGTGATCACATAAAAGCGGGTTTGATTGGCGTGGATAAAAACATCACTCAAAGTAACCAGGCTCAACAAAAACTGACAGATAACTGCTGCAAAAACGGAAAATTTAAAAAAACGAAACATATCTTTTGATAAATAACAGATGCACACAATGCTACGAAAATTAATTAAATGATTGTCTGAATTCCAATGGAGATAAATTGGTTTTTCTTTTAAATAACTTGTTAAAAGACTGAGGATGTTCAAATCCCAGTTGGTAGTGTAGCCGATTTTACAAAGTGATCTTTCCCAATCTATCCAGCATCATTTCGGTGAACCATAAATTGCCATCCTTGTCTTTTCTGATGCGGTGCATCATCACCGAGCGGCTCGGAACTACATGGGTGGTAAAGGGGACACCTGTAACCGTAAAGCCACAGGAGGTTCTTATTGATTTGTCAAATTTGAGGAGATAGTCGCTTCCTTCTGGTTTGGGGTTGTCTAAATCTACATAGACCTGCACCCATAAATTCATTTCATCATCAAAGCATAAAGAAGCAAGACGGGAGTTTTGCTGAACAACAGGGATGGGGTATTCGCTGATGTTACCTTGTGCATCTATTCTGCCGATGTTAAGGCCAGCTTCCTGGGTAAACCACATGCAGTTTTCCACCGGGTCTTTGATGATCGCTATTGGCCTGCTGTTGCTGGTCGGTATTGCGTATTCGCTTACCTTTCCCTCAGCTGAGATGTTCAGGATATTGTTGCCCAGTAATTCTGTTCCCCACATTCCGCTTCCATTTCCTGCAGATAGAAAGATCGGTAGTGCCGCGAGGGTTTCTAATTGAAAATGGCTTACCTGACCGTCAGGAGAGATTTTGCCAATCGTACTGGTTCGTTTTCCCGTAAACCAAATGGTTTCCCCATCTGCATCGAGTCCTATACCATGCGGTGCAGTATTAATTGGAGCCCCGGAAGTGCCATTCGGGTAGATTTTTACGTCAATGCGTTGAACAATATTTCCATTTTCATCCAGACGGACCACCTGACCGAGTGATTCAAGGGAAACCCAAAGCCTCCTTTTGATATCAATTAACAAACCATGTGGCGCGCTGTTTTCCTCCATGTCGTAATAGGTCAGCAATTCCCCCTGGTAATTGAACTTCGCTACTTTATTCATGTTCTGCCCCGTCACAAAAATAAACTGATCGTTGATGATCAGCTCATGAGTTGATCCAGGTTTTTCGTCGCCGGTAAGTGGCCAGTTTAAGGGAAATTCTGTAATGTTTCCAAGTGTGGATGGTTCCGCTTTTTGCGTTGGCATCGTTGGCATATTCATGTCCATAGTATATTTAATAAAGGGTATGGAACCAACGATTCTTAGGGTCTTATTACAAAAAAAAAGAATAAAACAAAAAGGTTGAGCAGCGTTAATTCTTGTATCAAAGCTAAATAATTATCCGCATTTATAAATGAAAGCCATAAAGATTATTCAGAAGATCATAGCCTTATTCCCGGCAGGCGTACATGGGCGGCGACAGGAGGGAAGGGATTGGTTTCCACTTCATCCCCCAGGGGCAATGGCACTTTCTGTAGCCTTGGTTTTTCCTGTACTTCTGGTTCCTCCCGTAATCCTGTTTCTTCCTTTAGTTCTGGCTTTTCCTGCAATTCTGGTTCTTCCTGTAGTCTTAAACGCCCTAAATACTGGCTCTCCGATTGACTGCATCTGTCCTTAGCCACTACCGCAATGTAAACGTCTACTTCTTTTCCTTTCAGCGCTTCGGGAAGCTGGAGCACATCTGTTCCTGAACTCCTGAAGTTACCAGTACACTGGTAAGCCGCCTTCCGGTCCTGCATATCTATGGCCAAAAGCATCACCTGATCATAAGGGGAGCCACCGTCGATGTTCGCCGGATTCCAGCTAAAACGGAGCATATCTTCTCTTTCCTGTACCACAACCGCAGTAGTTAAGCCGGGGAGCGTTCCACCACTGATTTTAAATTGAGCAGGATCGATATAGTCGGCTTCTTCATTTGTTTTAAGCGCAAACCGGCGGTTATAGGAAAGGGCAGCACGTGTACCCCCGCTAACGGTCCAATAGTCTTTAAAACCAACCTTGACCAGATCCTTAATACAGTTAACAACCTCCTGTATCAGTTTAAACCGGCTCCTGTTTTTCAATTCATTTACAGTGGGCGGAGCTGTTCTATCCGGTAAACTCCTCATCCGGTCTATGCCATACAAAGTATAGCCGACAACGGTACCCACCTTTCCGCTGAAACCACCTAACAATCCTTTTGTAATTTTTGCCATCTCTTTTTATTTAAGTTGCGCTTTCATTGGATCTTTACCCGATGTATACTGCGTTCTTACCCGCCTTTAACACGCATCCAAGCGAGGTTGCACCGAGTATAGACCGAATATAAAGCCTGGTTTGAGCGCGTATAACCGGGAGCAGTTCCAATACTGCAAGGTACAGAACATTTCCCTCCCTGATCCCGGATAGGATTCGCTATTATATGCCGGATACCCGCCAGGATTTGAAGAAATTCAATCGTTTCCTATTCACATCGCTACCATGGACCAAACGAATTCCTGATAACGATCAGTTTTTTAACCCCTCTGCATCATTAATTAGCGTTTATTGATTACTTACTTTTATCCCTATAATTTCCCAGCTATCTAAAGGATGAAAAAGATCATCAGCATCATATTAATATTGTCTTTGGGTTTTCAATGTATGGCCACGTTGGGATTAATTACAATTTATCAGCTGAATAAAGCATACGTCAGTAGCGCACTTTGCGAAAACAGAAACCGGCCGGAAATACATTGTGAGGGCAAATGCGTTTTGAAAAAAAGCCTTGCTCATGCGGAAAGAACCGAAAGGGAAGCTGGTTCTGTCGGGAAACAGCTAGATATCCCTTTATTTCTTACGGTTACTGCCGAAGATTTGGTTGTCGAATTCATTCTGTCCTGTAAAGGAAATACACCTTTTCTCCTGAATTATACGCACACGATTTCTGATCATATATTTCATCCTCCTTTGGTATGATCTCAGTGAACTAGTCTTCAATATCCGAAACATTGCCCTTATTTTACCTCAGATCCATATGAAACCATCGTGATCTTACAGAACACATAACGAAATGAACATAAGGTCATGATCGCTTCATCACCTTTAAACCAAGTTTACGAGTTCTTGAGAACCTTTGAGGATCAATAAACAACACGAAAAAAAACAAATATATTCTGATGAAAAAGCGATATACTATTGTCTTTTTGCTGACCGTTTTTGCGGCCTGTAAAAAAGATTCGAATCATACAATTTCTACCGACCCTAAAGAAGGGTTAATAAAGATCTCAGAAGGTTATGCCTTAGGTGCTGCTACCAAGGTAGAGCTCTGGTCGCAGACGACCATAACGACAGGACATAACAAGCTGTTCCTGGCACTTTATGATTCTCTTTCCAATCAATCAATCACAAAAGCCGGGATACAAGTCCTGCCTGTTATGGATATGGACATGAATGGAATGCAAATGTCTCATGCCGCACCTTGCTTTCAACCGGAAAGCAACCAGGCTGAAAATACACTGTTCCCTTGTGCTGCAGTTTTTACCATGCCTGGCGCTGCTGCTGGTCAGAATAAATGGTCTTTTAAGGTAACTGTTAAAAAAGAAGGACAAAATAATTCTGCAATAGCCCTGTTGCCATTGGAAGTTAAAGCCTCCCTGCCGGCGAGGGTGAAAATGATCAGCACTGCTGATGGGGCCAAACTGGTTGTTTCCTGCTTTTTACCTGCCAATCCAAAAATTGGAATCAATGAGATGGAGTTGACCATTCATCGTCAACAGGATAAGATGACCTTTCTTCCGGTGGATGATTATGTTGTATCCATGACACCGGAAATGCCGGCTATGGGACACGGTTCTCCCAATAACATCAATCCTGTGATTACCAAAAACGGACGCTATAAAGGGAAAGTCAATTTCACCATGACCGGTGAATGGAGGATCAATCTTGGGCTAAGCAAAGCGGGACAAAACCTGAACACATTTTTTGACCTTACATTTTAAGGCGATGGACATTTATTTTAAATCTGTTCCAGTTGTTTTTTTACTCCTTTCCGGATCACTGGCGGTAGCTCAGACTAAACAAGATAGTGTCATGAAGGAATTGGCATTAAAAGAAGTTCAGATCCATACGAGCCGGAAAAGTAAACATCCGCGAACGGCCTTTTATCAATCGTCTATGCTTTCGGGCATAGACGATATCCTGGCGAAGGTGGAAGGGCTGAGTTTAATTAAACGGGGACCGCTAGGAATGGAACCTGTACTCCGGGGATTTTCCGGCGGCTAGGTGAATGTGGTCATTGACGGGATGAAAATCTTTGGCGCATGCACGGATAAAATGGATCCCGCAACAATTTATACGGAGCCTGTTAACCTGAAAAGTATCGAGGTCAGGAACGGCGGAGAGGGGATGAGTATGGGTGCTACAGTGGGTGGTACGTTAAACCTGAAACTGGCCGACGCCGTTATTGATTCGAATGTCAGACTTAGCGGAAGCATGGCCTCCGGATATTATTCGGCTGCTGCATCGGTACAGAATGTACTTGCGATGAACTACAGCGCGAACCGTTGGGCGTTGCGGGTAAGTGGCGTCTATAGAAAAGCAGGGGATTATATGGATGGCCTCGGCCAAAGGATCGCCTTCTCCCAATATGAAAAATTAAATACCAGTGTTTCCGGAAAATATCTGGTCAGTAAAAATAGCCTGATTAAGGCGGATTTTCTATTGGATGATGGCTGGAACATTGGTTTTCCGGCATTGCCGATGGATGTGGGTTATGCAAAGGCCAGAATCGCCTCGCTTAGCTATGAGTTGAAAGGTCAACCCGGCATCCTGCAGGAGATGGACGCAAAAGTGTATGCAAACTCCGTCCGTCATGCGATGGACGATACCCGGAGACCAACGGTAACAATGCACATGGATATGCCCGGAGAAAGCCATACGCTGGGTGCATTTTTTCAGTTTCGACTCAAACCCCGGGGAAAGCATATATTGAAGTTGAAAACAGACTTTTATTACAATTCAGTGAAAGCAGATATGACCATGTATCCCCAGGGAGCGGCACCAATGTATATGAAAACATGGCCCGAAAATCATCAGGTTGTAGCAGGGCTCTTTTTGGAGGATGGGATTTTTCTCAATGAGAAAAGTCGCCTGGATCTTAAACTACGGGTGGAAATCGCATCTTCAAAACTCGCTGACCAGATGGGGAAAAACCAGTTCGCGGTTTTAGGTTATGAGGTCCATCAGCCCCTTAACCGGTTCCTGAAAAATGTGAATGTCAGTTATACCCGGTTTTTGAGTCCGCTTTTTACCGTGTATGTGAGCGGAGGGCTGAATGAAAGGTCGCCAACCACATCTGAACGATTTGGCTTCTATCTGTTTAACCGGATGGACAATCACGATTATGTTGGAAATCCATTGTTGAAGAATGAACAGGCCTGGAATGGCGAATTAAACCTGTTGTTTTCAACAACGGATTTTTCCTGGAAATTAACGGCCTTTGGCAGCCTGGTACAGCATTACATCATCGGGAAAACCCAACCGGAATTAAGCGTAATGACGACCGGTGCTGCTGGTGTCCGTGCTTATGAAAATATTCCTTCCGCAAAATTATTTGGCGCAGAATCCAGTTTTAATTACCAGTTTTTCCATCAGCACTTTATCCTTAACAATACCTGGAAATGGCTGCAGGGCGAAGACCATCGAAATAACCCCTTACCCCTGATCGCTCCGATAAAAACCATCACGAGCCTTCGTTTCCTGCATCGCCGTTTATTTCTGCAGGCAGAAAATGAAATCAGCCTCCGGCAAAACCAGGTCAGTCTGGATTTTGGCGAAAAAGAAACCCGGGGATATACGGTATTCAACCTGAGGTCGGGTTATAGTTTTGCAATGAGCCGGTATCAGCTGAACTTTTCAGCAGGCATAGAAAATCTGTTTAACAAAGCGTATGCAGAACATTTAGACTGGGGTTCGATGTTAAGACCGGGAAGGAATATTTATGGCATGCTGACTTTGAAATTCTAAATAAGTGATCAGGCCGGTAAACAATGCTGAACATCACTTTTATAAGTGATCCCGCTTCCGAAAGGATGACCAGCTGCCATTTAACTTAGCTCCAGGATGGATGACCTCCGGACTTAATGAAAGTAAAGCATGATTGAGGAGCATTTTTTAATTCAGTTTGGTGCCAAAACCGCAAGTTTTGAAAAGGGAGAAATGTTATTCAGACAAGGTGACACGCCCAGGTATTACTTTCAGATCCTGAAAGGAGCGGTAAAAATGAATAATTTTAATGACGACGGAAAGGAATTTGTGCAGGGAATTTTTACAGAGGGGGACAGCTTCGGAGAACCACCTCTTTTCATTAAAGATAGTTATCCCGCCAATGCAGAGGCGATCGCGCCTTCGGAAGTCTTCCTCCTGGCGAAAGATAAGTTTCTGGAACTACTAACCTCCAATCCCCAAATTCATCTTAAGATTACGGTTAACCTCGCCGAACGGCTTTATTTTAAATCTGTTATGGCCTCAGAAATCTCTTCTCAGGACCCCGAACACCGCGTCCTCAAACTCATTGACCATTTTAAAATTAAGATCAATAAAGTGCCCGCAGGAGAAAAATACAGGGTGGAAATTACACGGCAACAAATTGCTGATCTAACCGGATTAAGGGTGGAAACCGTGATCCGTTCTATAAAATCCCTGGAAAAAAAGGGGGAACTGACCATCGATAACCGCAAAGTGTACCGATAGTATGCTTTATGATTTCAGTCATAAAAATGACCTGTATCTCCATCATAACTTTGACCCATTACTTCAGCTAATTACTTCATATAAATTAATAATCACCATTAAAAATAATCAAAATGAAAAGATCAATCCGTACTTCAGCATTACTATTTGCATTTGTTTTTATACTCAGTTCCTGTGGCGGAAACGCAGATAAAAGTCCGGCTGCAGGTTCAGTTCAGGAAACCACTGCGGAGCCGGTTCAGGAGGAGAGCAGTGCTGTTCAGCCTGAAATCAGCAACTCCCTGACGCTGGAGGGAAATGACCAGATGCAGTACGACAAAACAGAACTGCGTGTTAAAGCAGGTCAGACCATCACTCTGGTATTTAAGCATACCGGAAAAATGGAGAAAACGGCAATGGGACATAATTTTGTAGTCTTAAAACAAGGGACTGACCTTAATGCATTTGCGCAAAAAGCGATGACCGCTAAAGACAACGACTACATTCCTAAATCTGAAAGTGCCAGCGTTATCGCGCATACCAAGCTTATTGGCGGAGGCGAATCGGATACGATTGAGTTTACCATTCCTGAAAAAGGCAGCTATGATTATATCTGTTCGTTTCCAGGACATTTTTCTATGATGAAAGGTAAGTTAATTGTAGAGTAAAAATGAACAAAGAGAGAAAACTTTGGATAGGTTTTGCACTGGTAATGAGTATCTCCTTTGCCGTTTTAGGCTATTATGGATATGAAATTTACCAGCAAGCGCCACCGGTTCCTGACCGGATAATTTCCGTTGGGAACCAGGTTGTCTTTACAGGGCAGGAAATTAAAGATGGTCAGAATATATGGCAAAGTATGGGTGGTCAGGAAGTCGGTACAATCTGGGGACATGGTGCATATGTTGCGCCCGATTGGACCGCCGACTGGCTTCATAGGGAAGCCGTCTTTATCTTGAATAAATATGCAAAAAGAGATTTTAATAAGGATTTTGATGCACTGAATGGAGAGCAACAGGCCGCTTTAAAGATGCGGCTCCAGGGAGATGTTCGCAGCAATACCTATAATGAAAAAACAAACACGATCAGCGTTTCTGCTGATCGTCTGGAAGCCATCAGTTATCTGAGTAACTATTACAGAGGCCTGTTTATGGATGAGCCCGAATTTGATCAGCTCAGACACGACTATGCCATCCCGAAAATGTCTATAAAAGACAAGGAACGGATGCATAAAATGAATGCATTTTTCTTCTGGGCAACATGGGCCACGGTCACAGAAAGACCAGGTGCGAAAATATCTTACACACACAACTGGCCATCGGATGAGCTGGTAGGAAATGTGGCCACTCCGGATTTACTGATCTGGTCTGGTATTAGTATCATTCTACTGATTTTTTGTATCGGCATTCTGGTTTTTTATCATGTAAAGTCCGGCGAA
This sequence comes from Pedobacter steynii, assembly GCF_900103665.1. Lineage (GTDB taxonomy): Bacteria > Bacteroidota > Bacteroidia > Sphingobacteriales > Sphingobacteriaceae > Pedobacter > Pedobacter steynii. Next base: position 95,583 of record NZ_FNGY01000004.1, on the reverse strand, counting down.
GATGAACACCTCGAAACACCTGCAGAAGATCCTCTTTTAAGACAAGGAATGACTCCTTCGATGTACCATATTAAAAAGTATTTTTTAGTGGTCAGCCTGCTGATCGTGCTTCAGGTAGTCATGGGAGTCATCACTGCACATTATGGTGTGGAAGGCAATGGGTTTTATGGAATTCCTTTAGACCAGTTTCTGCCTTATTCGATCACAAGAACCTGGCATACACAACTGGCCATCTTTTGGATTGCTACTGCATGGCTTGCCACAGGTTTGTACATCGCCCCGGCTGTTTCCGGTAAAGATCCGAAATTTCAGGTGTTTGGTGTGAATTTCTTATTTATTGCACTGTTGATCATTGTACTAGGCTCTATGGCAGGCCAATGGATGGGGGTAATGCAAAAACTAAACCTGATTGACAATTTCTGGTTTGGACACCAGGGTTATGAATATGTTGATCTGGGAAGGTTCTGGCAGATATTCCTGTTGATTGGGTTGTTCCTGTGGCTGGCGTTAATGGTAAGACCTTTACTTACGGTATTAAGGCAAAAAACAGCGGAAAAGAGTCTGATCGTGATGTTTCTGATCTCCTGTACTGCAATCGCATTGTTTTATGCGGCAGGTTTAATGTGGGGCAGGCAAATCAATCTGGCCATAGCTGAATATTGGAGATGGTGGGTAGTTCATCTTTGGGTGGAGGGATTCTTTGAAGTATTCGCAACGGTAGTCATTGCTTTTCTATTCGTGCGTTTAGGTTTGCTTAAAACTAAAACAGCAACGATAAATGTTATTTTTTCGACCATTGTTTTTATGTCGGGCGGGATTCTGGGAACCTGTCATCATTTATATTTCTCCGGAACACCTGTGGGTGTGATGGCACTTGGAGCGACATTTAGCGCATTGGAGATTGTTCCTCTGGTATTAATCGGGTATGAAGCTTATCACAATTACCGGCTTTCCAAAGCTACCGAATGGATTAAAGACTATAAATGGCCGATCTATTTTATGATCGCAGTTGCCTTTTGGAATTTCCTGGGTGCAGGGGTCTTTGGTTTTATTATCAATCCTCCGATAGCACTCTATTATGTCCAGGGTTTAAATACAACAGCGCTACATGGACATACGGCCTTATTTGGCGTCTATGGAATGCTTGGGATCGGTCTGATGCTCTTTGTGTTAAGAAGCCTGTTCCGTCATGAAGTCTGGAATGAAAAGCTGATGAAATTTATCTTTTGGTCAACAAACATTGGATTATTAACGATGGCCTTATTCAGCCTTTTACCGATAGGGATATGGCAGGCCGTGGAAAGTATCACACATGGAATGTGGTATGCACGTTCCAGCGAATTGATGCAGCAACCTGGTATGGTTACCCTAAAATGGATGCGTGCGATTGGAGACACACTTTTTGGGTTCGGAATACTGGCCTTGTGTTATTTTGTTTTTGAAATATCATTCAGAAAAAAAAGATGAAAAAACAAGTTATAAAGAGAAACGGAACTTATCACCATTTTGAAGCTTTCAAGATTGCGGATGCGCTAAAAAAATCATTTGAAAGTGTGGGGTTGGTAGCGGATAGTAACATTTGTGAAGTCGTACTCAGCAAGTTGGATGAAAATGACATCTGGGCAGTGGAAGATATACAGGATGTAATTGAACGCGTGCTCTATGAGCAGAAATACTTTGAAGTATTACGTTCTTTTATGTTGTACCGCCACACCAGGAAAATGCAAAGGGAGCATGTTGCCGGCTTAAACGAGGATACGACTTATGTAGACAGCACACAGACGGTTGAAGAGTACATCAGGCAGACGGACTGGAGGATCAAAGCAAATGCAAACACTTCCTATTCAAATGCAGGTCTGGTGAACAATATGGCTGGAAAGATCGTGGCCAATTATTGGCTCGATAAAGTGTACTCACGTGAAGAAGGATATGCCCATCGCGCTGCGGATCTTCATATCCATGACCTCGATTGCCTGACCGGCTATTGTGCGGGATGGAGCCTTCGGGCGTTGCTCAACGAAGGTTTTAATGGCGTAAGGGGAAGAGTGGAGAGTAAAGCGCCTTCGCATTACAGAGAGGCTTTAGGTCAGATGGCTAATTTTTTAGGAATCCTGCAAAGTGAATGGGCAGGAGCACAGGCCTTCAGCTCATTTGACACCTATCTTGCGCCTTATGTTTTTAAAGACCAGCTTTCTTTTAATGAAGTGTTAAAAGCGATCAGAGGTTTTGTCTATAATCTGAATGTGCCTGCGAGGTGGGGACAATCTCCTTTTACAAATATTACGCTGGATTGGTTGGTTCCTCAGGACCTGAAAGAACAGATCCCCACAAAAAATAACCTTCACCTTTTTACCGGCCTTGCCGATGAGGCACTGCTAACTGAAGCCAAAAACAGAGGGGCAAGTCAGCTGACAGACCTGCGTTATGAACATTTTCAGAAAGAAATGAACATGATCAATAAGGCCTATTATACCGTCATGACCGAAGGTGATGCCGGCGGACAACCTTTTACCTTTCCCATTCCGACGGTAAATATCACTGAAGATTTTGACTGGAATGGAGAAAATGTGGACCTGCTCTTTGAGAACACAGCGAAAATTGGCTCTTCGTATTTTCAGAATTTCATCGGAAGTCAGTATATGCTGGATGAAAACGGAAATCAAACCGAGAATCCGGATGCCTATAAACCCAATGCGGTAAGGAGCATGTGCTGTCGCCTGCAGCTCGATTTAAGGGAGTTGCTGAAACGTGGAAACGGACTCTTTGGAAGTGCAGAAATGACCGGCAGTATTGGCGTGGTGACGATAAATATGGCCCGTCTGGGGTATTTATGTAAAGGAAACAAGGAAGCGCTTTACGAACAACTGGACCGGTTGCTTTACCTGGCCAAGTCGACATTAGAGAAGAAAAGGGTTTTTATTCAGGAAATGTATGATCAGGGTTTATATCCTTATACAAAAAGATACCTGAGCCATTTCCGCAATCACTTTTCTACCATCGGTGTAAACGGGATGAATGAAATGATCCTGAATTTTTCGGAAGGTCAGTATACGATTATCGACTCCAGTGGGATCTCTTTTTCATTAGAGATGCTGGAGCATATCCGGATGCGGATGAAGGAATTTCAGGAACATACCGGAAATCTATACAATTTGGAGGCTACTCCTGCAGAAGGGACCACTTATCGTTTTGCTAAAGAAGACAAGAAACGTTTTCCGGATATTCTGCAAGCCGGAAAAGACGCCAATATTTATTATACCAACAGTTCTCAGATTCCTGTTGACCATACCGATGATCCTTTTGAAGCTTTACTCTTGCAGGATCAATTGCAATGTAAATATACCGGAGGAACGGTTTTGCATTTGTATATGCGGGAAAAAATAGCTTCTCCGGAAGCCTGTAAAACATTTGTCAGGAAGGTGCTCACTAACTTTAAATTGCCGTACATCACTGTCACACCGCTCTTTAGCGTTTGCACCATTCATGGTTATTTAAACGGAGAACACGAATACTGTCCGCTTTGCGATGAATCAATTTTAAATGAATATAACCAGTCAAAAGATTTGCATTATGAAAACACAGGAACAATTTGAAATTTTAAGCCGTCATTCAGAAAAAAGAACGAAATGTTTAGTCTATACCCGTGTCATGGGTTATCATAGACCTGTCGAGAGTTTCAATACCGGAAAAAAGGGGGAGCATCAGCAACGAAAACATTTCACAGAAAATGAAAACGGTAACGCCGGTTTATAGCATTACGCCATTTACCTTACTCGATTACCCTGATAGAACAGCCTGCATACTTTGGTTTGCAGGTTGTAATATGCGCTGTTCTTATTGTTATAATCCGGATATCGTGCTGGGAAAAGGAAAGTTGAGCATTAATCAAACAATGGATTTCCTTCATTCCCGAAAGGGAATTCTGGATGGGGTGGTCCTTAGCGGTGGAGAATGTACCCTGCATAAGCATCTGATCCCAGTCATAAAGGAGATCAGGTCGTTGGGTTACGTTGTGAAATTAGATACGAATGGCTGCAGGCCGAAAGTGATGAAGCAAATTCTGGAGGAAAAGCTGGTGGATTATGTTGCATTGGATTTTAAAGCTTTACCCGAGTCCTTTCAGTCGGTCACTTCTTCTGATTTGTTTGCCGAATTTGAAGAAACATTAATGCTTTTAATCAAATCAACTACATGCTTTGAACTGCGAACGACTGTTCATGCTGATCTCATCGATGAAAAAGATTTCAGGGCAATGGTCTGTTTTCTGGAAAGCAAACATTACAAGGGGAATTATTACGTTCAGCACTTTGTGAATCAGGTACCCACCCTGGGCAATCTTGGTTATTCCGGAAAGGAGTTCATCAACAAAGATTTTTCAACTGTTCATATTCAGGTCGTTTTCAGATAACTCAAGCTGCATTAGGTCATGGTGATTTTATGAGGAAAATTAATACAAATAAAGATGGAAAAAAGATTATTGACGATTAACAGAAATACACGTATTACCGCATTGTTAGCGGCAAATCAGGAAGCGGTGATCGAGGCATTGGTGAAGCTTAACCGGAATTTCTCGAAGTTGAGGAATCCGATTTTGAGAAGCTTATTTGCCCGCCGTATCAGCATTGAAGATGCCTGCAGAATTGCGCGTTGCGAGCTGAATGCTTTTTTATCGAGCATGGAGCAAATCGGGTTTTGTATTGATCAACGGCCGGAGGAAGGGATGGTGCCGGCCCCGAAAAAGATAGATTTCAGTCGGCATGAAAATGTCAGGGAACTCGATGTTCGCCCTTATCTGGATCAGGATATAGATCCTTTAAAAGAAATATTAAAGCTGGCTGGTTCCCTAAAAAAGGGCGAATGTATCAAAATAATTAATTCCTTTGAACCTGTCCCGCTGATCAATTTACTCCATGATCAGGGCTTTCTGCATGAGGTAGAGGTTGTGGAGGAAAACCTGGTGGTTACCTGGTTCGAAAAAAAGGAGGAGCCGGTTGTCAACCTATCTGAGGGGCATCCGGTTTCGGTTGACAAGCGGATGTTCGACAGTGTACTGGATCAATTTAATCCGGAGAAGATCAGGTGTATTGATGTCCGTCAGTTGGAAATGCCTCAGCCTATGCTGCGGATCATAGCGAACCTGGAAGAATTAGCGGGTGATGAATTGTTATATGTGCATCATAAAAAACTTCCCGTATTTCTAATCCCGGAATTGACTAAAAGAGGATTGACATTTTTATTTCACCATAAATCAGATCAGGAACTGGAGCTGCTGATCTACAAATCATGAGCACAGTTAAACCTCAAAATGCCCTCTACCGAATCACGGTCTGTCATTATCTGATCGCTGCCTTATTTTTCCTGGCCCTGACGGTGATGTTCCTCTTTTCAACGGAGGCTATTTCCGGTCATTACTTCCAGCCTAAAATATTGGCGCTAACGCATATAGCTGCCCTGGGATGGGGTACGATGATTATCTTCGGTACTTTATATCAGTTGCTGCCCTTTATCCTGGAGACGAGCTTATTTAGCATCCGGCTTTCCTGGTTTAGCCTGGCCTTCTTTGTGCCTGGCGTCATTCTCCTGGTGTATTCTTTCTGGGTGTTTAATCCGGGGCTGAATATGCAGATTGCAAGCCTCCTGATCTTTGTCGCTGTTGTCTTATTTAACCTCAATGTTTTCCTGACGGTGAAGGACAAAAAACAAAAATCTATTGTTACAGAATTCATTCTCACTTCTTGCATCTGGCTCAGTTTAACCGTTCTGTTAGGAGGCCTGATGGTCTTTAATTTTACCTTTTCCTTTTTGCCTAAAGATCATTTGCAGTTTTTAAGGTTACACGCACACATGGGGATCGCAGGTTGGTTCTTAATGCTCATCATTGGGGTTAGTGCGAAATTATTACCCATGTTTCTGGTTTCGAAATATCAAAAAACACACTTGCTGTCCTATAGCTATTATTTCATAAATGCCGCCTTATTGTTGTTTATCCTCGATGGATATGTTTACGGAATTAATTTCAAGACTTATGTAATTTCATTTTTAGGAGTTCTCGGGATCTGTTTTTATATGGCTTATGTTTATCAGTGCGTGATCACGAGGATACGTGCAGGGATCGATTTGCCGATGCTGCAAACACTGCTTTCATTTATATTGCTGGCTTTGGCAATACTGACCTTACCCTTTGTACTTTATTATCATTTGAAACACAATGCACTGGCTACCAATTTATCGGTGTTCTATGGGATTTTGATCTTTATGGGCTGGATTAACTCCTTAATATTAGGGCAGACTTTCAAGATCCTGCCGTATGTGGTTTGGCTGAAATGCTATGAACATTTAACCGGTAAAGTGAAAACGCCCTTACCGGCAGATCTGATTGGTAACGGCCTTCTGTACCTTCAATTTGCTACATTCCTTGTCTTTCTGCTGACCTTCATTCCCGGCTTTCTTTTCTCTTACGACATCCTGAAATACATTGCTGCAGGGAGTTTGTTGCTGACTGCTTTATGCTATGGCATCCACGTCGTTTGCTTGCTTTTACATCCTATTAAAACCGAAAATTATGAACAATCCTGAAACGTTAATTGAGCATAGAACCCAAGTTGTCGAGGCTTTAAAAACGGTTATCGATCCTGAACTGCAAGTGAATATTGTCGACCTGGGGTTGATTTATTTCATGGAGATGAATGAAGATTTCAGTGCCATTCTGATAGAGATGACCTTATCGTCCAAATCTTGCCCGATGGGAGAAAGCATTTTGTCTGCGACCAGAAATTGTATGGAGCGCTCTTTTAAAGCGTTCAAAGTAGAAGTGAAATTGGTTTGGGCTCCCGAATGGAATGCTGATTTCATCTCTGCTGCAGGCATCAGAAAGCTACGGGGATATTGAGCGAAAAGATTATTCCCGGATGTGATTGAGATCATAAAAGGGGGGCAGGACTAAGCGATAGATTTGCCTTTATATTATTCATCTTAAAAAAGATATTATGGAAACGATGATCACATTAAATGTTACCGCTTTAGAACCCCGCTTAAAACACCCGACAATTTTTGAAATATATGATGGCTTAAATCCTGGAGAAGCCTTTGTCATAGACAATGACCATGATCCAAAACCATTGTATTATCAGTTACTGGCGGAGAGAGGTCAGCACTTTACCTGGGCGTATTTGGAGAACGGTCCGGAATTATGGAAAGTGAAAATTGCAAAAAATGAAACGCCCCAAAATGAAGAGACCATTGGAGAGATGGTGACAAAAGATTACAGAAAAGCACAGGTATTCAAATCGTTTGGAATTGATTTCTGTTGCGGAGGAAAAAAGATCCTTGCCGAAGTTTGTAAAAGAAAAGGAATTGATACAGAGGTGGTACAAAAAGCAATGGAATTCCTGAAGGAAGCTCCTGTTGACTCGGAAAATGATTACAGCAAATGGAATCCGGGATTTTTGACCGATTATATCATCAATACGCATCATCAATATGTAAAGGACAATACCACTTTTATTATGGAACTGGCAAATAAAGTAGCTTCGGTTCACGGTGCTCAACATCCTGAAACCATCCGGGTGGCAGAGATCTTTGCGAAAGTTGCCAATGATTTAACCCTGCACCTGATGAAAGAAGAAAAAGTTCTTTTCCCCTTTATCAAAGAGATGTCGGATGTTCAGGATCAAGCCGGCCGATTGTCGGAAAGCGCTTTCGGAGCGGTATCTAATCCAATTCAAATGATGGAATCTGAACATGAGGAGGCAGGTGAAGCTTTGCAGACCATCCGTGAACTGACTGATAATTTTACCTTGCCTGCCGGTGCCTGTAACTCCTACACCATTTTATACAAGAAGCTTGATGAATATGAAAATGACTTACATAAACATGTGCACCTGGAAAACAACATTCTTTTTCCAAAAGCGCTTGCCTTAGAAAAGGAACTTAGACAGCGATAGCATCTTAAGTGTTGATTTTGGTTAATCCATTGTGAATCGTATTTGCAGTGGATTTTTTTATGTCCCATATTTTGCGAACCATCAGGAACAGCCCTGTTCCCATGATCAGTGACGAAACGAATAAGATGATGCCCGTTGGTATCGGCAGATTTATTCCGATCATTTCCAATCCCTGGATCATCAATGCGATTTCCTGAATGATCACGCCCGAAACAAAGGTCATGATTCCGGATTTGCTCATTTTTCTATGCGGTGCCAGGACCTCATTGAAATGGCCAATCAGGAAAAACGAAATGATCCCTAAAAAACACAGATGCAAATACGCGATTACGATTGGCCTGAAGCCAAATGCAAAATCGCTCAGGTTGGGAAAAACGGATAAAAACTGTAAGCTGATTTTGATGACAAATGAAAGTGCAGCCAGGGTCCATAAAAAACGGGTTGTTTTTGTGAAGTAAGTGATGGCCTGTGCTTTGATCAGTTTGAAAAATTTAAAGAAATAAAAGAGGGCTAACAGTTGCAGGATACCGGAAAAAGTAGCGGTCCAGTAGACAAAAGAAGGTAGTTTTAACCAAAGTAAAGAAAGAAAGTAACCAGGAACAACGGTGGCAGCGAGTATCAGGAATAAAGCCCTGTTCAACTTTAGCAAGGCCGCATGCTGACCACGGTTAAAAAATGAAAATAACAGGCCAAAACCCGCAAATATGAACCATCCATTGTATTGGAAATGGAGAAAAAAATAGATCGCCGCAAAGTAATAATCCTGGACTTTAATCTGGGATGCCATTAAATAGGCGAGTGTGAATGCGCCCAGGGAGGAGAGCGCCCATAAAATCAATGCCGTTTTAAACCAGGGCTTCACCGCGAACTCCTCCTTAATTTTTCGCAGGTCCTGCCAGAAAAAATAAATGAAAGCATAGGAGACAAAGATGGAGAGTGTAGAAAAGGTGATGGAAAAGAACGCATAGCCCTGGACCACAAAGGTCAGTAACATCCCGTATGCGGTGATGGTATTGGCAAGCAGGATCCAGTGGTATTTTCTATAATTGGTTTTCAGTCCGTTTTTCAAAAGATAGTTAACCATTAAAGCCATTAAGGCCAGGGTAACCCAACCCACGAAGGCAAAATGGGAGTGGCCATGCAGCAGGTATTTCTGGTTGATCAAAGGCAAAGGGAAATTTATTTTGTACCGTAAGATGATGCCGGCCAGCGCCACAACGAGGAAATTCAGGAGGGCTGTTTTTAGCCAGTTATTCAAATTAAAAGAGGTGGATTCCATAAGTTTTAAAGGAATGTTTTTATACGCGTGTAAAATTCTGTCAAGTAAAGTAAAAATCGTGGTTTAGCATATGATGAACATCATTTTTTAAGAGCCTTTGACATGATTTCGATCATTCTTCAGGATGAATTATAGCTGTACTATTACATAGAAAAACAAACCAATATTTCGTTATGAAAAAACTATTTTTTATTTGCTCATTGGCCTTAGTGATAGCTGCTTGCGGTGGAAAGGTCAACAGCAGTTCGACAGAAACATCCGGAGAAGCCGGCGCAGAGACGGCTGGCACAACAGAGAAGTCCGATTACGATCCCAACCGTGGGGAGGGCAAGTTTACCGAGGTCAAGTTAGAGGAGAAACTTGATCATGTGATGGCCGACAGGGGTAAGCAGGTTGCCGATTTAAAATGTACTTCCTGCCATAAGCTGACTGATGAAAAACTGGTAGGCCCGGGATGGGCCGGAGTAACCAGTCGGCATAAAGCAGAATGGATCATGAATTTTATGACCAATACCGATGTGATGATCGATAAAGATCCTAAGGTTCAGGCGATGCTGGAAATCTGTATGGTCCGGATGCCAAATCAAAGCCTTACTGATGAGAATGCAAGAGATATTCTTGAGTATCTCAGAAAAAATGATGGTGTAAAATAATGTTAAATTAATATATGTTTTTATGAGAAAGTTTCTATACTCTGTTTATTCATTTGCGAGCGTTCTGATGCTGATGAATTTCTCTGGCTGTAAGCCTAAAAGCGCTGGAGATGCGACCGGAAGTGATGCGGCTGGGAAGGTGTATGTTGCACCCGGTAAGTACGATGAAATGTACAATTTTGTGTCTGGTGGTTTTAGCGGACAGGTCAGTGTTTATGGCATACCTTCGGGTCGTTTGTTAAGGGTGATTCCCGTATTTTCTGTTGATCCTGAGAAGGGTTGGGGATATAGTGAAGAAACCAAGCCGATGTTAAATACTTCTCATGGCGAGATTCCATGGGGCGATCAGCATCATCTCGATTTATCACAAACCAATGGTGAGATTGATGGGCGTTGGTTGTTCGCGAACGAAAACAATACGCCAAGGGTGGCGAGAATAGATTTGAAAACATTCCGGACTGCGGAAATTATAGAAATTCCAAACAGTGCCGGAAATCACTCTTCTCCTTTTATTACTGAAAATACAGAATATGTGGTGGCCGGTACACGTTTTAGCGTACCCCTGGATAATGATAACGGAGATGTGCCGATCAGTTCTTATAAAAAGAACTTTAAAGGTACGCTGAGTTTCATTAGTGTGGCACCTAAAGATGGGGAAATGAAACTTGCGTTTCAACTCTTGTTGCCGGGTATGAATTTCGATTTAAGCCATAGCGGTAAAGGGCCAAGTGGTGGCTGGTTTTTCTTTAGCTGTTACAATTCTGAGCAGGCGCATACTTTGCTGGAAGTGAATGCTTCTAAACGCGACAAAGATTATATCCTCGCTGTGAACTGGAAAAAAGCCGAAGAATATGTGAAACAGGGAAAAGGGAAGAAGATTAAGGCCAATTACGTGCATAACAAATACAGTGAATCTACCCATAATGCAACTTCGACGAACGAAAAGGAAACGATCGTTCTTGATGTCAAGGATTTCCCGGATCTGGTCTATATGATCCCTTGTCCTAAGTCGCCACATGGTTGTGATGTTGACCCTACGGGTGAATACATTGTTGGAAGTGGAAAGTTAGCTGCCCTGATTCCTGTATTCTCTTTCAGCAAGATTCAAAAAGCGATTGCCAACAAAACTTATGATGGTGCTTATGGTGGTATTCCGGTATTGAAATATGAAGCTGCATTGTATGGTGAAGTGAAGAAACCAGGTTTAGGCCCCTTACATACCGAATTTGATGGTAAAGGAAATGCGTATACGACCTTCTTTATTTCTTCAGAAATTGTAAAATGGAACATTAAAGACCTCAAAATATTAGACAGACAGCCTACTTATTATTCTCCGGGTCACTTAACGATTGCGGGTGGTAATACCAAAAAACCTTATGGTAAGTACCTGATTGCCTATAACAAAATCACGAAAGACAGGTTTTTGCCAACCGGTCCGGAACTGGCTCAAAGTGCGCAGTTGTTTGACATTAGCGGTGACAAGATGAAATTGCTTTTGGATTATCCAACCATCGGCGAACCTCACTATGCACAAATGGCTCCGGCTTCATTGATTTCTAAGAATTCTCAAAAGATCTTCAAACTGGAAGAGAACAAAAATCCTTATGTGACGATGGGAGAAAAGAACTCAAAAGTGGTTCGTGAAGGGAATAAAGTTCATGTTTACATGACCGCAATGCGTTCCCATTTCTCTCCTGATAATATTGAGGGAATACAAGTTGGTGATGAAGTTTATTTCCATGTCACTAACCTGGAACAAGACTGGGATGTACCACACGGTTTTGGGGTAAAAGGTAATATCAATGCAGAATTGCTGGTGATGCCGGGGGAAACCTCTACCCTGAAATGGGTGCCAAAAAAGGCTGGGATTTTCCCTTTTTATTGTACAGATTTCTGTAGTGCGTTGCACCAGGAAATGCAGGGATACGTTCGTGTTTCTCCAAAAGGATCCAACGTTCCACTTACTTTCAGCCTGGGTAAAAATTCAGAAGCTGCTGATGAAGCATTGAAAAAATAAGTACCTGTAATCAGGCAGGCAATCCAATTGCCCTGCCTGATTAACTGTTTTTTAGCTTCTTTATTTTATACATCTCATTATGAAAACTGTCTATCTCACAAGTACCGTCAGAATGCTTGTATTATTTTGCGGACTCGCTTTGTTCGTTGTCCTTTTTGTTCCGCTCTGGCAAATAGAATTGGCCGCTCCACAATATCCGGAGGGTCTTGTACTGAAAATGTACCCTCATAAATTAGCGGGAAACGTAGATATCATCAATGGGCTTAACCATTATATTGGTATGAAAACGCTGCATACGGGAGACTTTATTGAGTTTAGCGTTTTGCCCTATATCATCGTCTTCTTTGCCGTTTTTTGTTTAATGGTGGCTTCGTTTCTAAAAACCTATAAATGGCTGATCGCTGTATTTACACTGTTCGTGATTTTCGGTGTGCTGGCTATGGTTGATTTCTGGAGATGGGAGTACCAATATGGACATGACTTAGATCCGAATGCAGCGATTAACGTTCCGGGAATGAGCTATCAGCCTCCGCTGATCGGCTATAAACAACTTTTAAATTTTGGTGCCTATTCTATCCCGGATATCGGCGGATGGATTTTTATTGGCGTTGGCGGGCTATTGCTTACGGCGATCGTGATGCAATACAGGGTTCACAAAAAAAGAATATTGACTATGGAAAAAGGAAAAGCAGCCCTTGCGGCTTTGTTTTTAATAGGCCTGTTGGCTTCCTGCAGTACGGGACCTCAGCCTATCAGAGTGGGTATTGATGCCTGTGGTTTTTGTAAAATGGGCATTGCAGATCAACGTTTTGGCGCTGAGCTGATCACAAAAAAAGGAAAGATTTACAAGTTCGACGATTTGCATTGTCTTCTTGAATTTAAAAAAACGCAAACGGTTAAAGCGGAAGATATGGGCTCCATCTATCTGGTCGACTATGAAAAGCCTCATGGATTTATTGAAGCAGAAAAAGCCTTTCTGCTAAAAAGCGACGCGCTGAGATCCCCTATGGGTGGAAATATTGCCTGCTTTGGAGATCAACAGAAACTAAAGGAAAAAGCACAAACCGCTCAGGGCGAAGAAGTGAGTTTCCAAACATTGACGACCGGGAATTAATGAAGAAAGTCTTATATACGCTGGTTATGGTATGCCTGGTTGCGCTTTGTGCAAAGGGCAAAACCATTCGTGTGGGCAAATTAAAACCCTTTAAGTCGATACAGGCGGCAATAGATTTCTCTGTAAACGGGGATACCATTCTTGTTGATCCCGGCCTGTATAAAGAAAAAAATATCATTATTCAGAAGTCGGTCACCTTAAAGGGAATTGGCTTTCCAGTGCTGGATGGTGATAAAAAGTACGCCATCATTTCTGTAAAGGCCAAAAATGTGCTTATCGAAGGGTTTAAGTTACAACGTACCGGAAGGTCGGAAATAAGAGACCTGGGAGCGATCATGATTTATGACAGTTACAAAGTATCTGCGATAAATAACATTCTCGATGATACCAATTTTGGCATTTATGTGCAGAACAGTAAAAAGTGCACGATCAAAGACAATTCGATCACCGCCTACGGTAAGAACGAACTGCAGAGCGGGAATGGCATTCATTGCTGGCGCTCGGATAGTTTGATTATCATAGGGAATAAAATAAAAGGACACCGGGACGGCCTGTATTTTGAATTTGTCAAAAACTCACTGATCTGGAGAAATGTAAGCACAAAGAATGTCCGTTATGGGATTCATTTTATGTTTTCCAACCGGAATACTTATATCGGGAATATTTTTGAAAGCAATGAAGCAGGAGTGGCCGTGATGTATAGCAAAAACATCCACATGTATAACAACCACTTTTTAAACAACTGGGGCGATGCTGCCTATGGGATTTTACTGAAGGACATTACAGATAGTGAGATCTCCGGCAATTATTTCACTAAAAATACGGTAGGCCTGCACATGGAAGGTTGCAGCAGGATAAATCTGTATAAGAATACGTTTAACAATAATGGCTGGGCCGTTAAAATTCAGGCCAGTTGCGATGGAAACGACTTTACCGGAAGTAATTTCGTCGGGAATACCTTTGATATAGGGACGAATGGTTCATTGGTGTTAAATACGTTCACCGGAAATTATTGGGATAAATATGAGGGCTATGACCTGGGAAGGGATGGCATTGGAGATGTGCCTTATCATCCGGTAAGCATGTACTCCATGATCATTGACAGTAACCCGGCAGCACTGATGCTTTTTAGAAGCCTGATTGTTTCGCTGTTAGATAAAACCGAAAAAATACTACCTGGTGTAACTCCTGAAAGTTTAAGGGACGACAAGCCTGTTATGAAAAGAATCCCATTATGATTGTAGCAAAAAATATCACCAAGAGTTTCTCCAGATTAAAAGCTTTAGACGAAATGTCTGTGACCTTTTCTAAAGGGGAATGTATTGCCTTGCTCGGGCCAAATGGTTGTGGCAAAACCACCCTGATCAAGACCATTTTAGGAATGGTCGTCCCGGATAGCGGGACGATTGAATTTGACCATGAGCCGATTGCCGGACAATGGCTTTACCGTAACCGGATTGGTTACATGCCACAAATAGGCCGTTATCCTGAAAATATGACCATTGCGAATGTTTTTGAGATGATGAAAGACATCAGAAAAGGGAGTTGTAAACAACTGGATGAAGACCTGATGGAGAGCTTTGAGCTGAAAGCATTGATGCATAAAAAAATGCACACCTTATCCGGAGGTACCCGTCAGAAAGTAAGTGCCTGTTTAAGCTTTCTTTTCAATCCGGATGTGTTGATCCTGGATGAACCTACAGCAGGACTGGATCCGGTTTCATCTGAAAAATTGAAAGAGAAAATCATCATGCAAAAAGAAAAAGGCAAACTGATCTTAATTACTTCACATGTTTTAAGTGAGCTGGATGACCTGGTGACGGAAGTTTTTTATATGCAGGATGGAAAGCGGGTGTTTTCTAAAAAGATATTGGAATTGAAGGAAGAGACGGGGGAAGAACGGTTGTCAAAAGCAGTGGCGAAGATGATGGTCCTTTCCAATGAACAAAAACACGATAAATCATATACTTTCTAACTGATGAAACCATCATGATCTTACAGATCACACAACGAAATGAATACCAAGATCATGATCGCTTCATAACCGATAAAATTCAGATTATATTCCAATGAAAAAAATCTACAAATACGTACTCCTCGATATTATTCAGAATAAAATAGTCCTGATTTATACTTTTTTATTGCTGGTCATCTCTTTTAGCGTTTTTACTTTAGAAAGTAACTCGGCAAAGGGACTGCTGAGTCTGTTAAATATCATCCTGATTATCGTTCCGCTAATCTGTATCATCTTTTCGACCATTTACATTTACAACAGCTCTGAATTTATTGAATTGCTGGTGGGGCAGCCGGTAAAGCGGAAATCAATCTGGTTGAGCTTATTTGGGGGCCTGGCTTCTTCTCTGTCATTGGCTTTCTTTGTTGGGGTAGGGATTCCGATACTTCTGTATCATGCAGACAGTACGGGAATAATGATGATTGCGATGGGCTTGTTTTTAACCGTTATTTTTGTCAGCATTGCCATGTTCGCTGCAGGGATCATTCGCGACAAGGCGAAAGGAATCGGGCTTTCTATCCTTTTATGGCTTTATTTTTCATTGATTTTTGATGCGATGGTTTTGTTTCTGTTGTTCCAGTTTCAGGATTATCCGCTGGAAAGGGTAATGGTGTTTTTCAGCTTTCTGAATCCGATTGACTTAGGTCGTATACAAATATTGTTGCAGATGGACATCTCTGCACTGATGGGATATACAGGTGCGATATTCAGGGAGTTTTTTGGAAATTCACTTGGCATTATGATTTCATTTGCCGGTTTATTTGTCTGGGTGCTCTTTCCTTTATTGCTCTCGCTGAAAAAATTTAAAAAGAAAGATCTGTGATTTTTTTAATAAGTGACCTCTGTCAGCAAAAGCATTGATGCCCGTCATTGCTTTCCGGGATCTCATTCAGGACATTTGATGTTGTTAATCCTTAATTAATCATCCAGATCATATGAAAACAATAGTTTTATTAACAGATTTTTCCGAGAGTGGCAATCATGCCGTGGAGTACGGTTATCATTTGGCAAAGTTTTTACAGTTGGATGTACTTCTATGTAATGCAATTTTTGTTCCCGTTCCAGTTGCTGAGGCAGGAGGGTTCGTCTGGTCAATGAATGGATTTGAGGGGCTCATTGAAGATAGCAATGAAGAACTGAAGCGGTTAAAAAAACATTTTGAGCATACCGATCATTCCAGTGGCTTTCATCCACAGATCAGTTGTGTCAATCAAACAGGCAGGCTGACCGATGTATTGGAAAATGTCATGGGCATTTGCGAGGTAGAAATGATCGTTATGGGAACGCACCGTAAAGGTATGGGACATTTCCTGCTGGAAAACAATACCAGAAATATGATCAATGCCGCAACTTGTCCTTTGTTACTTGTTCCTCCTGTGGCTAGCCTTAGTAAAATAAGAAAAATCGCTTATGCCACGGATTTTAGTTATCCCGAGCAGGACGCTAAAGCAATCGGCCAGCTAGTGCCATTGGCCAGTGCATTTGGGGCAGAAATTTTAGCAACAAAAGTGCATACGCTTCATGAGGAAAGAGCTGACCATAGGAATGGGGTAAATACGATACTGGCAAAAGTTAAAGCCCGGACCGGCTATCCGGATATTTTCTATAGACCCGTAGAAAATGAACAGGTAGGCATTGGGTTAAGTTTGTGTTGTGAAGCTGAAGCAGTAGACCTGCTGGTGATGGTGCATCGTTCGCACGACTTCGTCGATGTTATTTTAAAAGGCAGTGACACCCAGAAAATGGCTAAACATACCACCATTCCATTACTGGTTTTACCAGATGGTGATAAAACCTGAGGTATTATTGGGCTATTGGCCACCATTGTATGGATTTTTTTTTCGGTTCTTCAACCACATTCCGTTTTTATACAATAATTTTGCGGCGAAATAATAAATTCAGTTCGTTTTATGTTTAGTAAGGGTTTGGTGAAATGGGATAACATACCATCCAGGTTGATCAGTTTGATTTATGGAGAGTATTTTACGGATGCTTTGCGAAATACCATCACCATTGTGCTGCCTTTTGCCCTGCTGTTCTTTTACCATCAACCCAAAATGGCCATCGGAGTGGGGGTGGGTGCGTTGCTGATCAGTTTAACGGATGCACCGGGAAACAGAGCTAACAAATTCAAAAGTGCCATCATTAGTATCCTGTCCTTCTTTGTTACAGCGCTGATCGTTTCCTCCTCACTGGGCAACCACTGGTTAACAGCGGCCAGCATTTTTCTGCTGTCTTTTGTGTTTTCGATGTTCGCCATTTTTGGAAGCAGGATGGCCTTAACAGGGACTATGGCCATTATCCTGGGTATTTTCACCCTTGGACTGCATCCGGTTCATCCCTTATTGTTCAGTTGGTATGTTTTTCTTGGCGGATGTTGGTATTACCTCATCAGTCTGATTCAGATTGCGATCTGGCCTTACCGTTCTTTACATCAGGCGATTTTTGAATGTATTACCACGACCTCTTTATTTCTGAGGTCTAAAGCGAACTGTTATAACCCTGAGGCTCCGCTGGATGAGTGTTACAGCGAAACCATTGCTTTACACATTAAGGTGAGTGAGAAGCAGGAACTCGTGAGAAATCTGTTGCTCAGTGATAAAACAGCCATGAAACCGGCGAATGAAAGAGGACAGCAATTGTTGCGCAGCGCAATCAGCGTCATTGATCTGTATGAGCAGGTAACGGCCATTCATTATGACTATGCAGATGTAAGAAAAGCGCTGGATAAAACCGGAGCCCTGTAACTGATCATTGAACTGATTGATATATTAGCCGAAGAGCTGGAAATACTTAGTGGCATTTTTTTAAGGCCAAAGAAGATTTTGCCCTCTCAGCGTTTTATGAAATTTGAAAAGGCCAAAGCAGAACTCCTCGCCCTTGCGCAACAGGAGGGAGCTGTAAATTCCCGGATCCTGCATAAAGTATTGCGAAATATGGAAGATATCGCACTCCATATTCAGGTGATTAAAGGAGATCAGCCGATCTCTGTCCTTCATCCGGACCTGAGTTCGAACGAGCTTACCTATGAAGATTTTTTATCTCCTCAACTGTTTAGTCAGACGTCGTTAAAACAGCATTTTTCTTTTAGTTCGGCGGTTTTTAAGTTTTCTTTACGACTGGCGCTTTTGTGTTTGTTTGCTTACCTGATCACCCTGTTGTTTCCTTTTGGAAGATACAGTTACTGGCTGTTACTCACGATAGTGATCGTTGCAAAGCCGAGGTTTGGCTTAACCTGGAAAAGAAATGTAGAACGCTTATCCGGTACTTTCATCGGTGCAGTTATCGGGATTGTTTTAATGCTGGTGATTAAACAGGCGGCAGTGTTACTGATCATCTCGGCGTTTATGCTACTTGGTTTTTTTACCTTCAACCGAATCAGGTATTCTATAAGTGTGATGTTTATTACCTCGATGGTGATCTTATGTCTTAGTATTTATGATGGACATGCAGATCACATCATTACGGAAAGGATCTTATATACCATTATCGGTTGTATCATTGCTTTCCTTGCCGCATTTCTTTTCCCGATCTGGGAGACCAAAGGTTTAAAAAGCTTGATTTCAAACATTCTGGAAGCCAACCGCAATTATTTGCTCAAAGTAAAGGAAGAACTCCGGGGGATTCAAACTGGAATTAATGCTTCAAAGCTAGCCAGAAAAAGCGGGTATATCCAGCTGGCTAAATTTTCTGAAGCATTACAATACCTGCACCTGGAACCAAAAAGTAAAGAGGTGGACATGCAGGGAATTTATGCCATCCAGATGCTCAGCTACAGAATTAATTCGATCATTGCTTCTTTATCATTGTCTGCAAAGCAAAATGTCCGACAGGATACCGGAATATTATTGGCATCTGAGGCCTTAAACAATCTGGAATATTGCGTACAACACAGCTGCCGTCTGAATCTGAATCAATTTAATGAAGTGGTACATTCTGCTAAAATCGAAGAGGAAGATGCAGATGAAGGGAATGCACAGCATCAGCTAAATCTCCTGCTGGATTTGTCTTTGGAACTGAAAATGTATTTTATATGAACAAGTATGGCGTCTGATAAAGGCTGACACCATACTTGTAATGGGTTAATTGCTCAAATGCAGGTATTTTGATGCTTTTTTCTGATCACCCAGCTTTGAATAACTTCTGAACAAAAGATCATCCCGTAAATCCTGATCAAGGGTGGTTTCTTCTTTATTCGGGCCCTCCAGGATGCCAATCAGAGATTGGTAATCTTTCAGTTTATACAAAATTGCAACAAACAGACCGGCATTTTCTGCGCTGAAGGTTTTGTCTGTGCCTGTCAGCGCCTCTTTTGCCTCGCTATAGCGCTGTAGTCCCAGATAAGCACTCGCTGCGACGATTTTTGTGGAGTCGTTATCCATTCCACCAAGTTTTTTGTATTCATTAATGACCTTGATGGCGCTTCCATAGTCTTTAGCAGCGAGGTAGATCGCAGAGAGTTTGACTAAGCTGGCTTTTTGTATCAAACCGGGGCTCTGGTCAAGGGTGATCAGCTCATTTTTCACCTCGTTAACCGCTGTATTGTATTCTGTAAGCCAATTTCCATAGGAACTGATTCCTTTCTCCAAGCCATTTTGATAAGTCTGGATCACTTTGTGGTGTTCTCCTGTTGCTGCATAGCTTTGTATGAGCAGGTCATAATAGCTCTTTTGAGGATTGCCGGTCATTGCTATCGCTTTGGAGATCGTCTGTGCAGCATCGTATGGCTGCTCCGTTTCCAGATAGCAGGTTGCCAGGCCGTAGAGGAAATCGTGGCGATCTAGTGAATCCTGACTGAGGGACTGATATAGGGGCAGCGCTTTTGCAAAGTCGTCGGTTTTCAAATACAGGCCCGCAAGCGCAAGTTTTGCACTGTCATTGCCCTTTTCTTTTCCGCTTAACTTTTCCAGATAAACGATCGCTTCTTCCAAATTTCCAGCCCTCAGGTAATAGTTAGCGAGTTGTTTAATATAGTCTGGATTTGTCGGAATTTGTTGATAAGCTTTCAAGCCATAGATCAATGCGCTATCTGGTTTTTTATCCACTTGGTAGATGGCAGAGAGCACATGGTTGAGTTCAGGCTGGGCCGCATTCATTTGTAATGAGTTGAGCATATAGGATTTTGCTTTCCCATGGTCAGACCTTCTCAAATAAACATAACCAAGGTCATGGTAAACCTTAAATTGTTCGCCGTTTTTGAATTCCAATGCTTTAAGGTACAGCGGATCAGATTTTTTTTGTTCTCCCTTTAGCTCAAACACGGATGCGCCAAGGAGATAATCATCCGGAGAATCTGCTTTATTTAACAAAGCTTCAGCGAAACCTGTGGCAAGGTCTAAACGGTTTGCCTGCAGGGCTTCATTCAATTTTATTTTGATCCTGTTTTTGTCTTGAACCTGTGCAACTGCAAACTGGCTATTGAGGAGTATGACCATTGCCAAAAGACATTTCTTTAGTGTTTTCATGGTTTTTGAATAAGGTTGTTGTAAACTAAACTTTTACTTCCCCAGGCCGGGTTGAGAATGGTTTTGTACTGAAGTACCTCTAATGGGATAGCGGGCAGTTGAATGTCAAAATCATGCTGGATATCAAAGTTGTAACTGCCTTTAAGAGACAGGTCAAGGAATTTATTAAAGGTTTCAGATTTCGCTAATGCCAGATAGGAAAGTCCGGCGAGGATTCCTGAGCCACAGTTCAGGATCAGCTTTGGGTTTTTTAGTATTTCTATTAAGAATGGTTCCTTAAGTTTAACTGGTAAGGTCAATTTGCTCATGCTTATTTTAAGAAAAGGATGCTCATTGTTGGTGAGACGTAAGAAGTCTGCCCTCAATTGCAGCTTTTTGTCGGCCAGCGTAATGTGGTTAAGGTTGAACTTGGCCGCGGTAGGGAGGCTGCAGACCATCAATCCGAGTAGTCCCGAAGGAACAAAGCCAAGGCCAACTTCGGCATTGATGTCCGCGTCTATAGATCCGTTGAAGCTGATCGAATTGATGCCGTCTGGCAAGGTTTGGTCTATTCCTCCGGAAATTGTTCCTGAGGCTTTTGCATACCCGTTAAATTTGCCAACAGGTTTAATCATGTTGTCGTATAGGAATATGGCCGCAACGGTAGTATAACAAAATGCTTTTCTGGTAACGAGTTCAGCCGCGCACTGGGTCAGTTTTAGTGCGTTGGCGGCCTGGCATGCAGACCATTTTACTGCATTCCAGGATTTGCAGGCTGCTTGCCTGGCATAACACCATCCTTGCCACCATTTACAGTCATAGTCGCAATTACTCAATCCATTGGAGCAATTGTTTAAGTTGCAGTCAAAATGAATGGCGCCGCAATCTGGTTTCTGAATCTCGTCAAGTTTGATATTTGTCTCCTTAAACGGTGTGGAAATATCAATCTTGTAAGCAAGATCAAACTTAACATCACGGAACAGTTCATTTGTAATTCTTGAAATTGCGCCGTACGACAGGTGGACTGCTGAACTGGTTGAATCCCGGTAATCTATGGTATCCAATCCAATTTTCCAGCTTTCCCGAAAGGCAGAATCCAGATAAGCATATTGCTCGTTAAATTCATTCTGAGGGAGATTTTCGGCGGTTTTATCTGTACTTGCCGAGGTCATATTGGCCAGTACGACGTTATTGACGGAGATCAATTGCTGCTTTTCGTTGACAAAGAACGCGGGCTTTTGCAGGTGATCAATTGCCGGATTAGCTTTAATCGTATCCGTTTGAGCCGCAATAGCGATTGAGCCTGAATCCTCCTTTCCATCTGCTATTGCGGATAGGACGAGCAGATTCTGCGGATTGATCAGGATAACGGGGGTTAGTATTTTGCTTTTTAGCTTAAAAGTAAAATCGTTCCTGATGATAATGTTGGCGTTTGTACCGATCAGTTTTGATATTTTTTCTTCAGGCAAAGGAGGATAACTGATTTTAATATTGATGTCCTTGATCTGTCCGTTGATGTTGTCCATAAATGCCAGACAGAGACTATTTACGGCAAGTTTTGCGGCTTTCCCCAGAAACAGACATTTGCTCAGGTGCAGGGCTTCTATTTTAATGCGTTGAAAGCCAGGCCTCAGGACGAGTGTATCGCCAGCTATGGAAGGGGCCAGTCGTCCGGTAAAAGAAATCTGGAT
The DNA here is from genome assembly GCF_900103665.1 of Pedobacter steynii. Classification (GTDB taxonomy): domain Bacteria; phylum Bacteroidota; class Bacteroidia; order Sphingobacteriales; family Sphingobacteriaceae; genus Pedobacter; species Pedobacter steynii. The sequence continues at coordinate 73,428 of NZ_FNGY01000004.1, read as the reverse complement.
ATCCTTCAGGTACTTGTTCTTCTTCAGGAAAAATTTAAGGGAAGTTCCAATAATGAGCTCCTGATTTCCAAGGGAAAAGACGGGCTTTTTTACGACTTCTATTTTTTCCACTTCGGCAAGTCCCAGTGTATCGTTCTTCTTTATCAGGGAATCAAAATACTGGTGAAAGGTGCTGTCCATCATACCTGAACTGATCTTTGCACCGAGATCAACCTGCGAAAGCTTTTGCAGGCCCTCAATGGATTGTTTTACTGCCGCTGTGCTTTTTGCTAAAGAAGATACCGGCGGATACTTTTTGTTCACATAATTGCGGATACCGGGAGCGCAGCCGGTAAACGCAAAAGCGAGCACCAGAATGATGATCGCCTTTGCTTTAATTGAATTTCTGGTCATGTTTTTAAGATTTTGTGGTGGGAATCGATTGGTCTTACCAAAGTTATCCAGCCACGCGTCTTTAGGATAGCGTAAAACCACCCTATTCTCCTGCGTGAAAAAAGCAGGCGATAGGGGTGATAGTACCTAACCAGTAGGAAATATAATCAGCCGGGAGGGAGTCGAATAAGGGGCTGCCTGTTTAGAATCAGTTCAGGGTAAATATAAAATCAGCTTCATTTGTGCTTCCTACGTAGAACTTCAGGGTGCTTTTAGGTGATTTAATTAATGGGGCCATTGGCCCGATGAGGTCGGAAAACTGCATTTTTAGCAAATCCATGTCGGTGTCTTCAGGAACGCGGATCAACAGGTCGCCACCACTGGACCGAATCTTCCAATCTTTGAATGCTTCTTCTCTTTGAAGTAAGGATTTCCATTCCTGCTGATATTTTCCCATTGTCGTATTTTTTATAATTTACGATTTTTTCTTTACACTAGCCATGGTAAACCCTGGATGCATTTATTTTTCCATGGCTGATTTCAAGGACTTCCGCGATCAGCATTTCCGGTTCGCCTTCCACCGTTCTTATATATTCCATAAAAACACGTTCCTCATTGGCAGTGAAGGAGGTAGGTTGGTAATGCAAAGTAGGCAGGCGTTCGAAAGAATCTTTCCACCATTCCCGCAGTGCTGCCTTTCCGCGTACCAATCCTCCGGTTTCAGGCTGTCTTATTTTTAGCTTCGGACTAAAATGGATGGCTTCCTCATCGTATAATGCCAATAGTGATTCCAGGTTGTGGGCGTTGAATGCGTCAAACCATTGTTGGGCGATATGTTCGAAGGAAAGGTTTTTCATAAGGATTTTGTTTTGACCGGCAAATTAAGTAAAATGATACTTCAAAGCACTAAATCCAAACAAAATCCTTGTGCTATTTTTAAGCATTTTCCAGGTCAGCAATCACGAGTTTTTTCATTTTCATCATCACGTTCATCACCCTTGCACTGCGCTCAGGGTCGGTCACCCATTTGATGATGTCCGCAGGTATGATCTGCCAGCTGATGCCATATTGATCGGTTAACCAGCCACAAGCTACTTCATAACCTCCATTGCTGGTTAATTGCGACCAGTATTTGTCAATTTCTTCCTGATTTTCACATTCCACCACTAAAGATACACCGTCATTGAACGTAAAAGCATGGGCTGCAGAACTGTCCATGGCCATGAAGGAACTATCTTTGATCTTGAATTGTGCATGTTTCACAAATTCGGGATTGTCGCCATCTTCTTCGGTATAATATAATACGCCTCCGACGTGAGCATTAGAGAAAAGCTTGGTGTATCGCTCCATTGCCGCTGCTGCCTTTCCCGCATTGGCACCTGTAAACATGAGGGTAGGGCTAAACTTCTGTCCGGTTTCGCCTTTACTGCCTGTAAACAATTGCCAGGAAACGCCGTATTTGTCTTCCACCCAGCCGTATTTTGGGCTCCAGTCGTAGCTGTCGAGTGGCATTAATGCTTTGCCTTCCTCGATTAGCTTATTCCAGTATTTTTCTGTTTCTTCCGGATTTTCAGATACCACCATAAATGAGATGGAGGGGTTAGGAGTAGAAGAAGGCCCTTCATTGAGGAGCATAAATTTCTGACCGCTCAATTCAATCTGTATGACAAAAGGTGTGTTTTGACTAACTTTTCCTTCTCCAAAAGTCTGGATGTAAAAATCTGATGCTGCTGCAATTTTACCTTTGATTGCTAAACAAGGATAAATGGAATTTTTCATGGTTTTTAAGCTTTATGGTTAAATTTATTGCTATACTAAGATAGCAATCTTAAAGAGAGGACATCACGTGCATAACCGACAATAAAAGGGGGGAGTTGCGACATCAGGCTTAAAAATATAAATAAATTAAGGATCTTTATCCTATAGATTGTCCTTTTAGATCGCATGTTATGAGACCATTGGTGATTAAGAAATCCTGGAAATCCCTGCCGCTGGAGGTCGCAAATGTGCTGCTGTTCCTCGGTCCCGCAATTGTGGTGCTGTATTTTTACGAGACGAATGTCATTGTATTTATACTGCTCCTGATTTACATGCTTTTTGTCATGGTTATCGGAGTTTACGTCATGGTTTATTTAAGACGTCCCAATGTGCTCATCCTCACCGATGAAGGGTTGAAGTTGGATGATAAAGCATTTTACGAATGGCAGGACCTGGAATCCTACAAAATTCTGGAAGAGACTGTGAGGAACAAAACGGCAGAGGGGGATGTGGTAAACACGACATACACACTGGTCATTACGTTAAAGAACGGCAATTTACTACGTGTTTCAACAGCGCAGTTAAATAAAAGACCAAAGCAGATCATTGCCGCTTTTGACGAAAGGAAACAGGCCTTGGGTTTGCTATAGCGATGCGTTCGTCGAAGCGTAACGCTTTGGTTTAAGTCCGATATATTTTTCAAATACCCTTGCAAAATGACTCAAATTGGAAAAGCCCAGCTGATAACCAGTTTCCGATACGGATAATCCTTTTTCTTTTAAAAGATAAGCGGCCTCGGTCATCCTGAACGACTGGTAATAGTCGTAAATGTTCTTTCCGAAAATCTGTTTGAACAATCGCTTCAATTTCGATTCGCTCATGCCGGAAAACTTTGCCAGTTCTTCCAATTTGGGAGGATGATCTATATGGGCCAGGATTTTGTCCTTTACCTGATAGATCTTCTTTACATCCGCCACATTAAGTGTCTGAGCAGGTGCTTCCCTGCGTTTTAACAATTCCATAAATAGCAAATAGATCAGCTCTTCGGCTTTTAGCCTGTAGAAGAAATGTTGTAAGGGACCATTTTGACCGGCAGTTACAATCTGGTTGGCCAATGCCTGCATTTGCGGAGATATGAGCTCTTCATATAAAAACGGCTGGTTTCCGTAAAGAATGTTTCGGAACAGGGCATCTTCTTCTTGCAGCAGGGTATCTTCTTCCTGGAACAAGGCATCTTCTTTCCCGGGATGCAGCAGCGTTTTCAGTAAATCGACATTTACCGCGATAATGATGGTATTGATAGTGGAGTTTACCGGAAAGAAATCTTCATAATCAATACCTGCTGTGGTGATCTGGACGAAGGGCAAACCAGGCTTTTTATCGGATGAGGGATAGAAGAAATTGTGAAATGCGATGACGACAACTCTCGTCCCATTTCCTGAAGCAGAACGTCTGAATACTAAATCTTCGTTAAGCTCATATTGTCTGATCATCATTCGGATCTGAGGACCGAGATCGAGTCCTCTCATATAGCCATTTCCCAAGTGTTCAGGAAGCTCAACGATCCCATTTTCTACTTTGCTGCCAATGGCTTTTGCAAAAGCACTTAGCATTCCAATGTGTTCAGACGATGTGAATTCAAAAATCATATCATGACTATTTACGACTGTTTTTTGAACTAATATAGCTATTTTATTCTTTAACAGTCAGCTACTTTTGTCTCCTAATAAAATAGCAATGAAGAAAAACAAAAGAATTGCCATCATAGGTGGCGGGCCGGGAGGACTAACACTGGCCAGGCTTTTACAAGTCCAGGGAGCAGATGTAAAAGTATATGAAAGAGATTTCGATCAGGAGAACAGGATACAGGGTGCAACACTGGACCTTCACGAGGAATCAGGTTTGGAAGCCTTGCGCAGGGCAGGGCTGCTGACTGAATTTTACGCTAATTTTCGTCCAGGAGCAGGAAAGATGCGCATTATGGATAAAGATGCGGTCATTAAAATGGATTGGGACGAACCTGGAGATCTGGTAGACGATCGTCCCGAGATTGACCGTGGCCCTTTAAGAAACATTTTACTTGAATCCCTGCATGCGGATACCGTGGTTTGGGATAGTCAGTATGTGGCTATGGTGCAACAGGAAAATCAATGGCACATACAGTTCAAAAACGGAAGTTCAGCCATCGCAGATGTCGTGATTGCTGCTGATGGGGCAAAGTCTAAAATCAGACCTTTACTGAGTACTATAGCCCCGGTTTATTCAGGGATCACGATCGTGGAAGGAAATGTCTATCAGGCCGATAAAAATGCACCGGCTTTACAAAAGCTGCTGGATGGAGGGAAGATTTTTGCCTTTGGTGAGGGGAAATCCCTGATCTTAAGTGCTAAAGGGGATGGCAGTCTTTCGTTTTATACCGGTTGCAGGGTGGAGGAATCCTGGGTTCAGGACAGCGGAATTGACTTTTCATATAAATCACAGGTCTTTGAATGGTTTAAAAGGGAATTTGGCTCATGGGATATCATTTGGCAGGAATTGTTCCAGGCAGAAGAGATTTCATTTGTGCCGAGACCTCAGTATTATTTTCCACTGGACCAGCAATGGGAAACACAGTCGAACTTAACGATCATTGGCGATGCAGCACATGTTATGCCACCATATGCCGGCGAGGGTGTAAACATGGCCATGCAGGATGCAATGGAATTGGCCGAATGTTTAGGCAATGAGGAATTTCCTACAATACAGACTGCAATAGCTGCATACGAGAAACAGATGCTTAGCAGGGCGGCAGAGGTGACTAAAATGACATTGGATTCAACGGAAATGTTGCACGCTGAGGATGCGGCTGAGCGCCTGACTAAGATGTTTAGTGATTTTGATGAGCATTGAGAATTTTAGATTGAATCATCTTGTTTTTTATTTATTTTTATAGGTAGTTTGAATCGTCATAAATTTCACAGCCATGAAAATAAAAACCATTTTTACTTATGTATTTGTACTGATGTTTAGTGGGTTATCTGTTGCTTTTGCACAGTCGGGTGTTAATTCGGGGTTGGTCAGCTTTGAGCAAAACGGCAAAGCTTATACCACCAGGCAGACCAATGGTCATGCGATGATTGGGCTGGATAAAAAGGCAATTTTCGGACTAAGATGTAGTCTTGAGCAAGATGGTCGTTTACTTAATGTGATGATCGATTTGAAGAAAATGGGGGAATTCAAGCCAGGGAAAACCGTGCTGAGTACGATGGATGATAAAGCTGTTGCAAACTTTGCCGTTTTTTCGGATACTGGTGATGGAGAAGCTTCGACGAAAGATATCACCGCAGATTCTAAAACAGGTACTTTCACTTTAACGGCGGTAGAGGTAAAGGGCAATATTGCCGTCGTTAGCGGCAGTTTTGAATTTTCCGGAAAGAACTCGATTGAAGAAGGAGCCGAGAAAAACATCGCCATCAAGGGGAGTTTTGAAAATGTTCAGGTTCGTTGCCTCAGTCCAAATCTGCTGAAAAAGCATTAATTTCTCATTTTTATTCCTCATATGAATAAGTGGCGGCCCTGGGGCGGTCTCTCTCAGGTTTATGGATTTCCCGGACAGGCAACGCAAACGGTTGCGTTAGGATGAGCCATTTCTCCGTATTTGCTTTGTTTTCGACAGGATACAGGACTGCCTGTGTGGTAAAATGCACCTGGGATACGTTTATCATCTTAATCTTTCACTTTTCGAGAGCCACAAGAGAACAATGATCTGTCTGTAATCTGTTTTTTGTTGAAAAACAAGCGTTTTGGCAGGAATCAAACGTTTGCGCAATATGGAATGGATCTTCTTCGTCTTTTAATCTATAGTTTTATGTAAGCGGCTGCTTAGTAGCTGTTTATTGGTCATCAGAATTCAAAGGGAGATGGTTTGACGAAGGTGTTTTGAAAGTTGGGTACCGATAATTTGAATGCGAATTAACCAACCAATCATAACCCTAAACCAAAAACTATGAACAGACTTTCATTATCTGCAATTTTACTGATTGCATCATTGGCCGTCCTTGCCAGTTGTAAACGAGTTTCGGATTTACCTGTCGGCGAAAATCAAAGAGCTGCCAATAAATTCGGCGCTACAGGAGACGGACCTCAATCCGGGACAAATAACCTGAATGTGGTTTATTTTATTCCATCCGACCTGGATACGGTTCCAGGATATCAGAAAAGGCTAAATGGAGTAATGGTGTACACTCAGAATTTTGTTTCCAAATGGATGAACCACTGGGGCTACACGAATAAAACGGTAGGCATCCCTGTTGATGCACAGGGGAAATTGAAAATGGCCGTGATCAGAGGGGCTTATCCAAAAGCAACCTACCCTTATGAAGGTGGCTCTGGTCAGATGATGACAGAAATTAATGCCTATTATGCTGCCCATCCCGGAGAAAAAACGAGTGACCATATCCTGGTCGTTACCCCAACTTATTCTTATGATGCAAGCGGATACCCTAGCGGAGGTCCTTTCTATGGAATCGGACGCTGGTGTTTCGCGCTGGACTATACCGGTCTGGATACGCTTAATCTTGGCAAGCCGGACGATAAATACTCGACGATATGGATCGGCGGACTGGCGCATGAACTGGGACATGGAATCAACCTTCCTCACAATGGGGGAGCGGAATCGCAAAATGTAACCTTTGGAACCACTTTGATGGGATCTGGTAACAGTACTTTTGGAAAAGCTCCAACTTACCTTTCTCCGGCAGATGCAGCCATACTTGCGAATTGTCAGGTGTTCAGTAGTACTACAAGGTCAGATTGGTATGCTGCCCCCGGTTTTCAGCTGACAAAGTTCAGTGCCAAATACCAAAGCGGAAATATCATTGTCGCCGGAAAATTCAGTTCGCTTAAAGCAGTGAAAGATATCGCTTTATACCATAGAATTGCTGCTACAGATCCAGGAGGCTATCGTTCTGTAACTTTTGCAGCCAAACCCATCGGAACGGACAGTTTTTATGTCAGCATGCCGGTGAGTGATTTCAGGGAGAAAGGAAATACGGGTTATGAGTTTACGATCAGGTATTGTCACGAGAATGGAAGCATCAGTTCACAGGTGATTAATTACGCTTTTGCCAACGATATTCCACAGATCAATATTGCCGATAAACCGGTTTACAGCAAAACAAACTGGAGCATTACTTCTTATAGTTCACAGGAGACAGCAAGTGAAAACGGTGCGGCAACGAATGTGATCGACAATTCCATTTCTACGTACTGGCATTCCCGCTGGTCAAGTAGCGCAACGAGCTACCCGCATACCCTGGTGATTAATATGGGATCGGCTAAGGATGTAAACAGGTTTACCTTCTGGCAAAGAGATTCCAGAAGGGTGAAAAGCATAGAGATTTTGACGAGTAATAATGCCAATGCATGGACAAGTCTGGGGACGTTTACTTTACAGGATACGACCAACCCTCAGGATATTATATTGTCGACAGTGAAGAATTTCAGGTATTTTAAGCTGAATATGAAGTCTTCGTATGATGGGGCGCAGTTTGCAGCGCTTGCAGAAGTAGGGACGTATAAAGATTAACCGTTTTTTTTAAAGGAACAAAGAGGCTGTCTAATGACAGTCTCTTTGTTATTATTCCTCAGTAGGTAGGACTAACGCAAAGCTATTTAGTTTGGAATAGCATAAAACGCGACTCCCTCTAATATCATTCCTGACAAATTGCCATTAGTAGAATATACGTAATCACGATTGGCCCTATATTGATAAACCGGTACTGTTCCGGCAACCTGAGTTTTGTATGCATAAAACTTAACCCAACCCATTCCGTTATTTACAAATCCAGGCCATCCGGATGTTTCATATTGATTTTGAGCATAATGGTGCATATACCAACTATCGTTATAACTTTCAAAAACCGGAACTGTACCCGGCACCTGGGAAGCAAAAGCTTTAAATGCAGCTCCATGGTGAACCCAACCATTGTACTGCAGGTTTTCATTAGGATTCAGCGTATAAATATGATCTGAGATACTTGCACAATAATTTTCATAAACACTTTCAGGATCAATCTTGACACGATTGTTGATTAGATATTGTTCTATATAACTTTTAACCGCGGCTTTTTTTGCAGGATTAGCAATTAATTCATATATCGGAATTAAGGGTTCTGCCCCAGGATATGGATTGTTAAATTCGATTAAGGTTGAGCTTGAAGGTGTAACAGAGTTTTTCCAGTTACTAATATCCACGGGAATTACTGTTGAGTTAGGATCTATTGATACCGTTTTGGTTTCGACAGAAACTGTTCCTCCAACTACGTTATAATGAAGTTTCTGAGAAAAATTAGAAGCTGCTTCAGAAGTAATCGTTGAATATCCTGCGCTAAAGCCAAAAATCTTTAGTACACTTATTTCCAATCCACCTCCGGCGGCATTTCTCCTGTTTGAATTCGATGTTTGCGCTTCGTAAAAAGCTTCCAGCCTGCCACCTAATAGAATGTCCTTCATGAAATGTGTACCATAGTTTTGCACAATGTAAGCAGGAGTTTGCGACTGAATTGCGGATACAAAACCTGGATCAAGATAACTTTGTAGTAAGGTCAAAGGAGCAATCAGGTAAAGTCTCTTTTGTATTTTTTTTAAGTTATACTTAGCGAAGATATATTTAGATGATTTATAAGTTGAATCTTGATAAGCTGCAGTAAAGCTGCCTTTAAATGCCTTAATATTTACACTGTCAAGACCCGCTTTGAATGTTAATCCTTTAGATACTTCAATTGAATTACCTCCTAATTCTGCACTGAAGTCTTCATTCAGGAATATTTCCTCTTCGACAGCACTTGGATGAGCATTCTTTAAAGCCTGAATATTTATAATTTGACCTCTGGCAGAAGTGGATTTTGCGTACTCGCCTGTAACATTGTATCCATATCCAAGTAAATTCCAGGTTGGATTTGAACGTAGTTGAACATTTGCTTGTTTAGAAACATCAGATTTTAAATCCGGCTGATCAGCAGGAACATTGGCCTTTTTACATGACCATAAAATAAGAAGAACGGAAAACAATAGGGGAAATCGTTTCATTGATTGTAAAGATAATTGATTATGCCTACTCTTTTAGATTTTCGGCCTCCTCTGATAAAATGAACTCGTCAAGATATTGATGTGAATTTAGATTAAATATTTAGCTTGAAATGTATGGATGTTATCCTTTTACACCAACAGGCGCTCCGCCGTGGCGAACAGGCGATATTATTACGCGAATTCTAGTTTGAAGCTTGTAAAGTTTGAAATTTGGGTCCCTATTTTACTCAGGACTAAAAAAAATGGTAAAAATTCAACGTATTGTCAATATTTTTAGGCTTTTGTTATTTACGAAGTAGTTATTTTAACGAATAGATGTAATTTAATTATTTAAGATCCTCTATTGGAGCAACGGTTACAACGTCCATATGGGACCTAAATATTAAAACTACGAGTGGAGATGGCTAACTGGCCAGATTATGTATTCAAAAAAGAGTATAATCTGCCTTCACTGGCTGAAATTGAAAAATACATTTTGGATAGTGGACATTTACCTGAGATTCCTTCTGCCGCTGAAATCGACAAGGATGGACTTGCACTTGGTGAAATGAATAAAAAGCTCCTGAAAGAGATAGAAGAGTTAACATTGCATTTAATCGCGATGGAGAAGTTAAATAAGCTTCATAATCTAGAACGTGATAAAATGGGAGAAAGACTCCGGAAGCTTGAAAATAAGTTGAACCGTTAACCGCTCACCTGCCAGAAATGTTTACACTCGTCCGATAAATTCCGTTTATCTACTGCGAGGCCCCTTGAGTTAAATAATTGAGGAATTTGCGCTGCAATTAGGTTGTTGATCAGTAGATGTTTATTAAGGTGATATATAGGTGGAAATGTTTTTTTTATTATTTTATGCATAAAATATTTTAATATTACTTATTATTTCTTTTAGGTTGTTTTTATTTGTATTATTGTCAGCTTGGTTAATTGTTTAAATATACCTCGCGCTTCATATGTGTCTAAATGCTCAATACTTCTCTTTATCAGATAATTGCGAAATTTCTTTTGTAGGTCGAACTCGTTTCTTTCGGTGTAATGTGTTGGATTACAATAAAAATTTTTCAAATCAACAGTTATTTGTTTTTTATAAACGATCTGTTATCGGGTCATAAACAAAAAAATCCCACTTCTACAACTTATAAGATCACCAAATCAAAACATGAAAAAATCTCTGTTATTGTGTACTGCCCTGATGCTTTTTTTTAGCATTACTAAAGGACAGATCTCATTTCCTACTCCAAATGCTGCGGAACTTGGTAAATATGGTCAGGTCCCGGTTGACCTATTTAATGGCCTGCCAAGAATTGCGGTGCCTATTTATACTGTGGTGAATAAAGATATTCAGGTTCCAATTGAGTTGACTTATCATGCCAGCGGAATAAAAACGGAGCAGCATCCAACCTGGGTTGGTCTTGGCTGGAATTTGTCTTGTGGTGGAAGTATTACGAGGATCATAAATGGCGCTAAAGACGAATTGGATAAAGCGGATGTCCAAAGGCAAAGCGGCATTGGATTTACCAGACAATGGTTTGGACATTTCTACCTCTCCAAAGAATTATCCGGAAATGATTGGGCGTCATTTTCTTCGTTTGAAAAATTTTACGGTACCCATTCACAAGATGACAAAGGATTTTTAGACGCTGAACCAGATGAGTTTATGGTCAATGCGCCTGGAGTAAATGCAAGCTTTTATTTCTACCGTGATGAGTTGAACAACCTGAAGATAAAAGTGAAATCTAAAGATGGAAAACAAATCTCTGTGGAACCAGAATTATATCAGGATCTGAGAATGAATTTTTATAATGGAACTTCAGATTTGTATGAAACCGCAACCAATCCATTTTACAAGTTTGTGATTACGACGGAAGAGGGGCGAAAATATATATTTGGAGGTGATGTTGATGCGATTGATTTCTATAGCAATGTCCGTGGTTTTTTAGATCCGGTACCAACAGCATGGTATTTAACAGAGATTTCCAGTAATCCAGTTACCAAGGTCAATTTTACCTACAAAAGAGATGGGAATCCCATTGTTGTAAATGACTATGTGAGAAAGCTTTTTGTTTATACCGAGGGCGCTGTTAACAGGCCTTGTATCGGCTGTGGTCATAATGATAATTTGAATATGATTCTTCAACATCCGGTGTATTTGTCGTCCATAAAAGGTTCAAACGGGCTGGATGTGCAATTTACAATGAGTAAATCTGATGAACTCAAGTACGAAATCAATAAAAGCTATTTCGACGCCTTAATGCAAGGTGCTAATCTTCATTGGATGGATGGCAGCATGGTAATCGAGGACAAAAATTTCTGGGCAAAATTGGATGAGATAAAAATTAACGATAAAACAACGGTGAAGTTTGATTATATCAACAACAACACTGAGCGTTTAAAGTTAAAATCTCTGGCCTTTAGTGACGATAGAAAATTAGATAAGTATTCCTTCCTTTATAACGAAACAAAACTTCCTGCATATAACTCAAAAAAGGCAGATAATTGGGGGTACTATAACGGCAAGCTCTATAGAGACGTTGATTTTAATCTGATGTATGGGTACCGGACTGCGGATTCGGTACTGATGAAAGCTGAAATACTGACTTCAATTACTTATCCAACAGGAGGCACAACAAGCTTTGAATATGAGCGGCATGACTATTCAAAAATTGCAACCCAGTTCCCGTTATTTGAGTTGAGGGCATCCAATGGCATTGCCGGCGGATTGAGGATCCGAAAAATTACCTCTTCTGATGGAGCCAATACAAATCCGCCAATTGTGAAGGAGTATTCTTACCTGAATGAAAATAATACTTCCAGCGGGATTCTTTCCGGAATACCTGTTTACAGAGCGTCAGGACGTACACACGTTGACTATAAAGTTTCAACCTGGATTAGTTTATCTTACTATAGAGAATCAGCTAATTATCAGCAAAAGTACGACATGGAGTCTGAGAATTATATAAATATGCTTGGCAATACCAATGGAGCACATATTACTTATTCAAGGATAACAGAACAAACTCAAGGTGGAGGAAAAGTAGTGAGTAAATATCAAAACCATGATACTTATGGCGACCTGGCTCCAGAATACATGTTCACCAATATCGACAATACGACTATTATTGATCCATTTATTTCAAGAGCACTGGAAAGGGGGCTTTTAACTTCTCAGGAAACGTATAATGCTGCAGGTGTTCCGGTTGAAATAGTTGATTATAAATACAACAGTTCGCCATCCCGGTACGATGAATTTGTAAAATCTATTGTTAGAAATGTGATACCTGGTGTTGAGCGGTATCCTTTTACCAGGATGACGGCCCTTAAGACTTATACTTTTTATCCCTATCTGGAGGAAACTACTGTCAGAAATTTCGACACTAATGGCAATCCACTTACAGCTGTCAAACAAAATTTTAGTTACTACAGCCCGGAGAATTTACTGTGGAAGAACCTCCTGGTGAATAGTAAGGGAGAAACCGTTACCACCGAGTATAAATATCCGGGGAATATGACAACTGCCGACCCGACAGGCGTGTATACGGAAATGTATAACAATTATTTTCGTTCCCCTGTTGTTCAGCGTAAGGTTTCCTTTTCAGACGGAACGTATGAATTACAGGGAACAGATTTTTATAAACCATTTAAAGGAGTGTATGTGCCTAAAAACATTTATTCAAGTTTGTCCAGTCCGACTCCTGAGATACGTAAGACATTTCATGACTATGATAATTCCGGGAATCTTTTAAGCTACTCACTGTCAAATGGGCCTGTGCAATCCTACTTATGGGACTATAAACGGGAATATCCGATTTCTGAGGTCAATAATGCCAGCCTTTCTGATATTGCTTATACTTCATTTGAAACAGACAGTTTAACTGGCTGGACCATCCCGGGTTTAAGCCAGATCAGAACTCCGGATTTGACTTCTCCAACCGGAAGGTTTTGTTATAAGTTGAATAATACAAATGGAATAAGTAAAACCGGATTAAATAGTTCGATAGTCTATACTGTTTCCTATTGGTTAAAAGATGGGGGGACCGGAGCGGCTACCATTAATGCAGTGAACGCTTTGCCGGTAACTAACGATGTAGCAAAGGGAATTACGGTCAAAGGCTGGACTTTTTATAAACATACTGTTTCAGGAACTACTAGTATCGTGCTGACCGGAATTCAATTTGTAGATGAGCTGCGTTTGTATCCGTCTGATGCTCAGATGACTACTTATACGTATGATCCCTTCGTGGGAATGACCAGTAAGAATGATGTTTCAGATCAAAGAACCTATTATGAGTATGATAGCTTTAAAAGGTTAGCCAATGTTCGGGATGACAAATGGAACATCATAAAAAATTACAGCTATCATTTTAGAGGTACTGAAGAGATTCCTGTATTCGAGAATGCTTTACTGTCAACTCCGTTTTTTAGAAACAACTGCGGTGAAGGTACCGGGTCAAGGGTGATTTATGTAGTTCCAGCTGGAACTTATACGGGAGCAACTTTAAAAGAAGCAAATGATAAAGCAATAGCAGAAACAAATTTGAAAGGGCAGGATTATGCCAATAGAAATGGGGAGTGCTTTTGCAGCGGACCCGATAAGAAATTGATCAACGGTTTTTGCGAAACAGGAAGAAGAGTGAATCTTTCTTCAAGTGGTTCAGGTAATTCTTATATCTGTACCTATCAATATGAGTTTTCTGATGGAACAGCGAGCCAGGTTTACAGCGAGGCAAATGCTCAGCCCTGCGCTATCCAATAATGCCAAATTAAAATTTTAAAGGAATCTAGAAGCTTTCGTATGCTAAATATAAAAAAGACAATTTTACTTAATTTGATCCTGTTGCCAATGGCAATAGTTTCATCAATTGCTCAGGAAAACAAGGAACATAAGACGTTAAATATTTATAAAAATGAAAAAACTATCAGTGCCACTAAAAGTGTCACCCTGAAAGATGGTTTTTTCGTTCCCAGAGATAGCGAAGTTCATATTTTTACAGCTCCTGATTTTATGGAAAGTGTCCTGTCGGCATGGCTCCCTTCCAAAAACCAGAATTATGTGCGGACAAGGTTATTTAAGATGCCGGATGTAAATCCGGGAAATATTGATTCAGCAAGAAACACGCGTGAGGTAAACCAGACTGTTCAATATATTGATGGTTTGGGTAGAGGACTACAAGCTAATACAGTACAGGGAAGCCCGACTTTTAGAGATATAGTACAGCCTGTGGCTTATGATGATTTTGGCCGGGAACGGTTTAAATACCTTTCTTATTCTGCTCCGTTAACAACCAGCAATGGAAGCTTTAAACCTGGAGCAATTGCTGATCAGACTAGTTTTTATAATGATCCTGTCGCCGCAGGTGCCATTGATATTCCAGTTATCCAAAATGCTGCTTTTTCTGAAACCAGATTTGAAGCCTCACCTCTGAATCGGATAATGGAAATGGGAGCACCCGGGGTTGCCTGGCAGCTTAGTCAAGGGCATACCAAAAAAATAGACCATGGAACTAATTTAGCGGGTGAAGTTAAATTTTGGCAATTGGTGGCCGGAGGTGCGGAAAGCACGAAAACATATGAGGTGAATAGACTGCGTAAAACAATCACCAGAGATGAGAATACGCCTGCAACTCAAAAAGTGGGGAGTATAGAGGAATTTAAAGATTTTGAAGGCCGCCTTATCTTAAAAAGGAGCTGGGAAACTGAAGCCAGAGATGTAAGTACCTATTATGTATATGATAATTTTAATAATCTACGCTATGTGATTCCTCCGGCAGTTGGTCAGAACAATTTTTCGGAAGTTAATGAGGTATTCGATCAGTACATCTTTGGCTATCGCTATGACGGTAGAAAAAGGATGATCAGAAAGAAGATTCCAGGAAAAGGTTGGGAATCTATGGTGTACAACAATCTTGATCAGTTAGTGCTCAGTCAGGATTCGGTTCAAAAAACAGAAGGGAAATGGCTATTTAATAAGTATGATGGTTTGGGTAGACTGATCCTTACAGGTATCTGCATCTCTACAGAAAACGCGTCTTTGTTGGAGAGTAAAGTTAATGGAGCTGCTAGACTTTGGGAAAACCGAACAGCAGGAGGAATTGGATATAGCAACAATGCCTTCCCAACAAATATTACCTATTACCATTCGATTAATTATTATGATGACTATAGTTTTCCGGATAATACGTTTGGTTTACCAGATGGGAGTCTAAGTCAATTAGGTACTGCAGGAACCAAAGGTATGCTTACCGGAAACCGGACTACCGTACTTGGAACCGGGACTATGCTGTTGACTGTGAATTATTACGATACTGATAGAAGACTGGTTCAAACTAAAAGTGAAAACCATTTGAATGGTAACGATGTGATCAGCAATAGCTACAATTTTGCAGGGGAGCTGGAGAAAAGTGTAAGAATAAATACTGTTGCCGGGGTAAAGACAACGATTTCGAATCGTTATTTATATGATCATATGGGACGCAAAAGAGCAACTTATGAACTGATCAATGAAAATCCATTAAACGAAGTGATGCTGAGTAAACTGGATTATAATGAGTTGGGACAGCTACAAGAAAAGTCTTTGCATAGTACCAATAAGGGAGGTAGTTTCCTTCAAAATACAACCTATACCTATAATGAAAGAAATTGGTTAAAAAAGAGTACTTCAGCTCAATTTGGAATGGAACTGACTTATCAGGATGGAACAAATCCTCAGTTTAATGGTAATATTGCAAGGCAAAGATGGGGAACGGGAGTTGACTATACTAAAAAGTTCGTCTATACTTACGATCTCCTAAACAGACTTTTAAAAGCTGACAGTGCAGGGATGAAAGAAGTGTTAACTTATGATGTGATGGGTAACATCTTAAGCCTGAATAGAGACGATGCAGGGCTGAGTAATTATAGTTATTTAGGTAATCGTTTGGATCAAATTAGTGGGGCATCTCTTGCAACAGGCAAGTATGAGTATGATGTGAATGGAAATGTGAAATTGGATGGCAGGAATGGTCTGAGAATTACCTATAACCATCTTAATTTGCCTGTTACATTAAGCAAAACCGGGCTTGAGGTAACTTATGCTTATGATGCTTCGGGTCGTAAGTTGCAGAAAACCAGTAATGGTACAGTAAGAAACTATATAGATGGAATTGAGTATAATGGAAATGTCATTGATATTATTCATCATGAAGAGGGTATCGTCAGAAATAATTCGAACGGTGCTTTCAGCTATGAATATAATCTGAAGGACCATCTTGGAAATGTTAGGTATACGTTTTATAAAAATCCTTCCGGAGGGTTAGAGCGTATCCAGAGCGATGATTATTACGCTTTTGGTCTAAGAAAATCAGCAAATAGTCCGGCTTCACTAAATAATAAATATCTTTATAACGGAAAAGAAATCCAGGATGAATTAGGCGGGCAATATGATTACGGGGCAAGGTTCTATGATCCGGTGATTGGAAGGTGGAATGTCGTAGATCAGTTGGCTGAAATGTACGCAGTAACGTCGCCATATAATTATACGTTAAATAATCCAGTTAGATTTATTGATCCTGATGGAATGCGAGTTGAAGATGGTCCAAACTATCTTGCTTCTACTCATACAGATCGTAACGGTAAAGTCATTGCAGTTTATGACGACGGGGATTTGGGTGTATATAGACATGAAAACAATGAGGATGGGAAAGCCCCGACTAAAGCCAATATTGATAAGAGGCATGAACGGTCTACTTCTGCCGGAGGGCAAAAGATGGGGGAAACTGAGTTTTGGGATGAATTTACAACCAATGATGCTAAAAAAAAGCCGATCGGGAGAATTCGTTTTGGTGAATCATGGGACAAGATAATAGATACATATAATGATATGGCAAATGAGCAGGACCTTTATTTAACTGGACAACAGTCCAGGAATCGCCGTCGTTTTGATATAAAGGAAGCTGATTTTCTGGCTGAAGACGGGGTGATGACAGGTAAATTGTTGGATGGTAAATATGCTTCAGCTAGATCTGCTGGTAACTACTTGGCTGGATTAAATGGACGGACGGGCACTATTCAAGGACAACGAATTAGCCGCATTACTTACATGAAACTGGCTGGAGCGCTGCAGCAAAGAAAATATTCATTTTGGAATGCCTTGAGAATTGTGACGTTTGGTACCTCATTTGGTTCCGCTCCCTTCTATGGTGAAGAAGAATACTCTGGAAGAATGATTTTAAATGGTTGGAACTCTAATCGTAAATAAATGAAGAAGGTATTATTAATTGTTTTTTTTACCTCAGTAGTGGTGGGAGGATTTATTTTACTGGGGCTGTATAGCGTAATGCCAGATTTTCAGACGTCTTCCTATGCTGAGGATAAACTTGTGTTTACTAATCATAGGGACACATTATATTTGAAGAAGAGGATTGATGGAAATAAAGAGATTATCGCGATATCAACATCTTCTGATTTGAAGTTTGACCCTGATAGCTCTTCAATGTTTATTTATGATGTGAGTAGTACCTCGCTGTTTTACAAGCAGACTGCCGACTCATTGATTATTTATACTAATGCGCTGTCTGAAATTCCTGCTAAGTTTACATCTAGGGTTAAAATATCGCAGATAGAATTAAGTAATCCAGAAATGATGGACTTGATGGATAATAAGTACTACATGAAGATGGGGCTTAAAAAGCTGGATTAAAGTATACAGTACGATTACGGAGCAAGACTCTATGATCCGGTAATTGGGCGCTGGACAAGAACAGATAATAAGGCGGAGTTTTATTTTAATCATTCGCCTTACATTTATGCATTAAATAGACCAATCAATGCGATAGATCCAGACGGTAACGTTGTAATATTTATTAACGGAAATCATTTCGGATCAGGAGCTACAGGTTATGAAGGCTGGAGAAGAAGGAAAAATATAAATTATAGCTTTCGGGGGTCCAATGCATATTGGAATGAGAAAGGTTCTTTTGATGGTGCTGTGATGAAGCAATTGAACGACTATAAGAGTTTATATAGAGACGGCTCCGGTGGCGGAAAGATGGGGCTTAATGATTTTGGTGCTCTTTTTTCTGAAGGACGTAATTCAAGTGGATATAATCAAGGTACAGTAGATGCCGAAACTATTATTGCAAATTTAGCGAGGGATAAAACATCGGGAGAAATAGTTGAAACTATCAAAATTGTGACTCACAGTATGGGAGGAGCATACGGAAAGGGTTATGTTAGAGCACTTAAAAAATACATTCGTAGTTTACCTAAAGAGCAACAAGCCCAAATAAAAATTACTCTCGTGGCAGACTTCGATCCATTTTTTGCAGGTAGTATGGAGGCAGATCCAAATATATATACCCAACAATTTAATCATAAAAATGGGAAAGGGCGGAAAAGTTCTGATAAATTTGGTTGGCTTGGCAATGAGATTCAAAGTGGAGTTGATTACTATCACGAGGATAAAAAGGAATCTGCGCATAGTATTAGTACTTTTTTTAATGATATAAGTAAATTGAAAGAAGGCTCATACAAATGGGATGGGGATCAGTGGATTCTGCAGAAATAGAATATTTGTTTACTATTAATATAATTTAAGATGATTATCTGGTTTATTTTGCAATGCATTATTACAATCCTTATTTCAATTATATACGTCACCAAAGGCAACTATGGAGATGGGGAAAAAGCTATGGCACCAATGACTGTAATGATCGCTGTATTTATACAGTTTCTGATTTCGGTTGTTGTTTTTTATTTGCTGAAGAAACGCATAAGAGGGAATAACCGCATTATCTTTTTTGCATTCAACATGGTGCTATATGAGCTGTCATTCCTGTTTTTTTCTAATAGTTTACCAATATTCGATGTTTTTAAAAGTGGATTTATAGGATTTATTAACAGAGCATATTCCTTATCATCAATTATTTCCGGTGTGTTGATTATGACTGCTTTTTATATTTTTAATCTATTACATCCTGAGGAAGTCAAAAGTTAAGATACACTTTCATAGTGAACCTGTCTGATTATGGGGCAAGGTTATATGATCCAGTGATTGCAAGGTGGACAAGGACTGACAATAAAGCTGAATTGTATTTTAACCACTCTCCATATATTTACGCACTTAATAGACCAATTAATGCAATTGATCCAGATGGTAATCTCGTAATATTTATTAATGGAAATCATTCTGGTGATGGGGCTACAGGATATCAAAGATGGCGCAAAAGAAAGAACGATCACTACAGCTGGCAGGGGTCTAATGGCTATTGGAATAAGGGCGCCTTGTCCTTTGATGGCGCTGTTATGAAACAACTCAGAGATGGTAATGCAATTTATCGTGATGGGGCTGCTGGAGGTAAATTCGGTATTGGAGGTGATGCCATGTTGAGTGTGAATCTTCCTGGTGGACGAAAAAGTGACGGATATGCACAGGGATCGCAAGACGCTGAAACGGTGATCGAAAATTTAGCAAGAGATAAAGCATCGGGTGAGATAATTGAAACAATTAAAGTTGTTACTCATAGTATGGGCGCAGCATATGGAAAAGGTTATGTTAAAGCACTAAAAAAATACATTAAGTCACTTCCTGAAGAACAACAAGCTCAAATAAAGATTACACTTGTAGCAGACTTTGATCCCTATCAAGGTGAGAGTTTAACCGTAGATCCAAATATTTACACACAACAGTTTGCTCATGTCGAAAAGAAAGGCCGTAAAGATTCAGATGGTTATGGTTGGCTCGCCAATGAAAGGGAAAAGGGGGTTGACTATTATAGAGAAGATCCAAATGAAGCTGCTCATAGCATCTTTACCTTTTTCAATGATATAAGTAGACTTAAAGAAGGCACATATACATGGAATGGTTCTGGATGGGTTAAGCGGTAAAGCTTTATTAATTTGTTTTTTAACATAAAATATATTTGAGGATGGTAATTTGGTTTATTTTACAAGGTATTTTGACAATTAGCCTTTTTATGACTTATATAGCTAATAGCGGTTATAGTGGCGGCGAGGTTGGAATGGCTCCGTCGGCGGTCATTTTAGCAGTATTTATACAATTCTTACCTTCGGTTATTGTTTTTTATATACTTAAAAGATATTTAACCGGACAAAGACGTGTTTTGTTTTTAATTATCAATATGTTTTTATATGAGTTAGCTTATTTGTTTTTCACTGATAGAATACCAATACTTCATTTTTCTGAAAAAGGATTGTTAGGCTTTCTTAATAGAGGGTACTCTTTGAGTTCAATTCTATCTGGGATTATAATTATGGTTGCTTTTTTGATTGTTAGTTTAAGAAAAAGTAAGATTAGTAAATTATAAGAGTTTCTGGGATAATTAGGCCTATATGATTACGGAGCTAGGTTCTATGATCCGATATTGGCAGGTTAAATGTAGGAGATTAAATAATATGAAGATTTATAGTATTTTGTTAATCTTTTTATTGACTTCATGACTTACGATCCTAGTGATAAGCGGTTAGAAACTATCAGCAAGTGCATTAAAATGCAGTAAACTTCTTTAGCTTGCTTTGAGATCTGGCTCTTTTTCTAATCGTGAAACCTCGGTGGAAAAAGTATCCAAGCGGTGAATCGTGTTGTCTAGCCGTATCCCCCGAACACTGCCAAAATGGGAATGCATAAAAGGGAGGCGGCTTGTACATCTAAAGTTTATTCAAAAATAGCCACCACTCTTGCCGGAGCTGCAGAACCTCCTTTTATCTTCAAGGGGAATACCGCTACTTTGAAACCAATATAAGGCAATGAATCCAGATTGGTTAATTGTTCAATATGGATATATTCTTTCCTTGTACCTACCAAATGTCCTTCCCAGAACAATTCATTATTGTTCTCTTTTTTTGCCTTAGCAGCCATATATTTAAGCGGCAGATCCCAACCCCATTGGTCAATACCCATTACTTTAATACCCTGATCCACTAACCATTCTGTTGCTTCCGCACTCATACCCGTTCCTTTAAAAAGGAAGTCCTTGCCGGTATATTTATCCCTTCCTGTTTTAATCAGCACAATCATATTGGGTACGATGACCAATTCATTATTTTTCAGAAATTCACGAATATCATCAGCAGTTATCGGATCAAAGTCTTCTTTATGTGACATGTCAATCACTATCCCATCATTAAAACACCATTCTAAAGGTATTTCATCAATAGTTTTAGCCGGCTTTCCTTCACAAAGGGGACTGTAATGCCATGGGGCATCAATGTGCGTGGTTGCATGTACGCCCATCTTTTCAATCGTATCATCAGCCCATCCTATAAAGTTTGAAGGAAAGAGTCTAAAAGGCAGGCCACCGATTAACCTGACCAGCCATTTCGATTTTTTATGCGCTTTATGCTTTATTTTAATCCTGATGATAGGATGGTCTTTTTTATTTCTGTTCTCAATGGTCTTGCTTAAATCAACAATGCGCGGTAAACTCATTTTATAAACTTTTTAGGTGACAACAAGCATTTATAATGCCAAATGCGACAAGATTGCACGTATCTCATTTCTTAAACCAGATCATTTTTTCTTAGCGCTCTAAAATTGAATTTTGTAAGATAACGATTGCTTAAAACAACGGCAATAAAATAATTTATGATATGGAAAAATTAGAGTTTTTATTAAACCCCTATCAGGATCTGAACCTGAACCTGGATAGCCGCATTGTGATATCATTGCACTCCAGTGTTTTGCCCTAAAATACAGCTTTTTGCAGTCGAAAACTTTGTTTTGGATTCTCAGGTTTTTCGGTTTGATCTGTCGTATTTAGTGTTCATTTAAACTGAACAGAATGACAAATATAGCTAGCCGTTACATTGATCCGCTTACAGACTATGGGTTCAAACATATTTTTGGCAACGAGCCGGACAAAGACATCATGATTGATTTTTTAAATGCCTTATTTGAAGGCGAAAAAATAGTTGTGGACATCACTTACAGCCCTACCGAACATGCAGGTGAAGATGCGAAAGAGAAAAAGGTGCTCTTTGATTTGACCTGTACAGGTGCAGACGGAGAAACCTTCATCATTGAAATGCAGCGTACAGATCAGGAGTTTTTTAAGGACAGATGTGTGTTTTACATGTCCAGGCTCATCAGTGCCCAATTGCCCAGGGGAACATCGAATTGGGATGTGCCGCTTAAAGAAGTTTACCTGATTGGCATTATGGAGTTTCAGTTCAACAATATCAACAACAATTACCTGCACAATATTGCCTTGATCAACAGGGATACCGGAAAGGTTTTTTACAAAGGAATGGGGTATAAGTTCTTAGAATTGCCTAATTTTGATAAAAAGGAAAGCGAACTGATCACAGATCTGGATAAATGGTTCTATCTTTTAAAGAACCTGAGCCGTTTGGATAAAATCCCTGATTTTCTGGACAAAAGAGTATTCCAAAAAATATTTAGAATTGCGGAAATGAGTAAAATGACCAAAGAAGAACGTGAATTGTACCACTCAGATGTGAAAGCAAAATCTGATTGGAATGCCGGTATTCGTTACGCAGAGAAAAAAGCAGCTGAACAAGGGAGATTGGAAGGGAAATTGGAAGGAAAGTTGGAAGGAAAATTGGAAGGAAAATTAGAAATCGCTATAAATCTCAAAAAAGCAGGTATTTCAGTTGAATTGATTGCTGAAACCACTGGTCTTTCCATCGAAGAAGTAGAACAGCTATAATTTGTATTCCAAAATAATGGGGTCTAAGTTCGTACCTTAAACCCCATTATTTATAGTATTATAAAATACTACCCTTATTTTACACGTTCTACGTATTCTCCCGTGCGGGTATCTACTTTTACTTTATCACCCTGGTTGACAAACAAAGGTACTTTTAGTTCCACACCGTTCTCGGTAGTTACCATTTTCAAAGCGCCTGAAGAAGTATCACCTTTAACCGCAGGTTCTGCATAAGTAATCTCCAGTTCCACGAAGTTTGGTGCCTGAGCCATGATTGGTTCTTCACTTTCGAAAGAAACGATCACATCCATTCCTTCTTTTATAAATTTCGCTGATGGTCCGAATAGGGCTTTTGCAACGCTGAACTGCTCAAAAGAGGTATTGTCCATTACTACAAAATAATCACCTTCTTCATATAGATATTGATAGTCATTAGTTTCTACACGGCAAATTTCAACTGCCTCATCAGTTCCTAAACGGGCTTCTACGATTTTGCCTGTTTTAATGTTACGAAATTTACCTAAGTAGAAAGCTCCACCTTTACCTGGTGTACGATGTAAGATTTCAGTAACTGTTACCAGTTCGTTGTTGAAACGTAAAATATTTCCTACTTTAATTTCAGATGCCTTTGCCATAAAAATATAAATTGTAAAATTTGAGCCCAAATATATAAGCTTTTTTGAATACTTAGATATCCATTCCTCATTCCTGCTATTTATTTAAACTTAAGTGTTTCATTTTTTGCATCTTATATTGATTGAGTTAACTGATAATTCATCATAGAAGCAGCTCTTTAAGCAATTTCAAATTGATACACACCAGCACCGAGCGTAATTTTCGGCGCAATAACCTTCCCATTTTGATATACTTTTTTACCGGGTTTTATAGGAAAATTAACCACTGCATCGGAATTGGCGGGAATGGTAACCGTATAAATTACCTTATTTCCTGATCTTTTCCATGCGGAAATGATCTTACCATAAGGGCCCTCATGTTCAGCGCTGAAGTGATCCAGTCCTGATACAAAATTAGGGCGGAGCTGGATCCGCTTAAAGCCAGGCTGCTGCTCATCCGGATGGATACCACCCAACCCTTTGAAAAACCAGCCACCGATTTCCCCAAACATCATATGGTTTAAAGAGATGTCTCTTTCCGCCTTGATGTCCCAGTTTTCATAAAGGGTAGTGGCTCCGTTTACAATCCACCATCCCCAGGAAGGGTAGGTGTCCTGTGCGGCTAATTTGTAGGCCGTTTCTGCCTGTCCATTGTCGCTGAGCGCATTTAAGATCGCCTTGGCGCCAAGTACACCAACATCCAGATGCATGCCGTCTGCCGCTACTCTTTTGGCCAGGTTCTCTGCAACCTTTAGTTTGAGCCCTTCAGGTACAAGTCCCCATTGTAAGGCCACACTTAATTCTGTTTGTACACCAGAAGCATAAATTCCGGTTTCAGCATTAAAGTACTTATCATTAATGGAGGTTTTAATCTTTTCAGCCAGTTTAAGGTAATGCTCATAATCCGCTTGTTTGCCCAGTAATTTCGCGGTCTTATAAAGAATCGTTGCATCCACAAAATAATAGGTAGAGGAAGTATATTCCAGGTCTGATTTCGATTTAACCGGTACCCAATCCCCCCGGCCAAATGTAGTCAGTCCATTCGGACTGATTTGCGTAATGTAATCTACATACTTTTTCATACTTCCATAGCTGTCTGCCAGCAGTTGACTATCCCCGTAAAACAGGTAAATGTTCCATGGAATGATGGCTATAGTACTCGTCCAGTCGGTTCCGTTTGCCGTTCCATAACCCCAGCCTCCGGTAGGAATAATATCCGGAAGTACGCCATTTGGCTTTTGTTCATCCCTATGGTCTGCCAGCCATTTTTCATAAACCGTGATCCCGTCAAAATTAAACAGGCCTGTTTCTATGGCGAAATGTCCGTCGCCAGTCCAGCCGTTCTTTTCTCTTTGCGGACAATCGGTAGGATAGCCCATAAGGTTGGATAAATAAGAATTGTTGGTTGCCCACCACAAGCGGTCTATTAATGGATTAGAAGAGCTGATTTTGCCTTTTGGAGCCACATCGCTGTGCATAAAGTAACCAGTAATGCTTTCCTTGCTCAGTTGAATGGGTTTATTGCTGGTGACTTCTACATATTGAAAACCTTTATAGTTAAACTTAGGCATGAATTCCAGTTCCCCTTTTCCTGATAAAGTTAGGATATCTGTTTGAAAAGGATCGGTTTGATCTTTGGGACGGTAATAAACATCAATATTGGAAAGGTCAACTCTGCCATTGCCATACAGGCGTTCCCCGTGTTTTAAACGAAGAATGGTTCCTTCTGCTCCCTTAACCCTGATTTTGGTGACACCGGATATATTCTGACCAAGGTCAAAAACATAAGTCGTATCATCGAACTTTTTCATCGATTTGACCGGAATTTCCTTCACATTCCGGATGGGCTGCATGGCCTGACTGACCACTAATTCCGAAGGCGCTTTCCTGATCACCACAGGGTCCCATTTATGGTCGTTAAAATCTGCGGTATTCCATCCCGGTTGTTCCAGACGGAAATCATAATGTTCGGCAGTATAGATATTATTCGATATAACGGGACTTAAACTGGTTTTCCAGTCCTTATCCGAAGTAATTACGGTTGTTGTTCCATCTGTATAGGTAATTCTCAGGTCCATGCAAAAAGCAGGTCTTGCCCTCCAGGCCGCTTTATCGAAATTCCATACGGCTATTGCCTGGTGGTTGTACCAGCCATTTCCCAGCAGTACACCAATGGCGTTACTGCCTTTTTGCAATTGAGCGGTCACATCATAAGACACATATAGATTTCTTTTGTCAAAACGGGTATACATGGGGTCCAGACGGTGATTGCCCACTTTTTTGCCATTCAGGTACAACTCATATAACCCTGCTGCAGCAATATATGCCCTGGCAGATTTAACCTGTTTTGCAGGTTCAAATGTTTTTCTGAAATAGGAGGCAGGACGTTTATTGACATCATTTCCATCACTGATCCAGACACCTTTCCAATGATCTGCAGTGGTCATACCGGTTTCAAAACTTGCGATCGGCGCATGACCTGCCAATTTTCCGTCTTTGTCCCAGAGTTCTACCGTCCAGAAATATTTAGTAAACGCATCAAGAGGTTCACCGGCATAGTTTAGCAGTGCAACCGCGGAATTTGTCTTCCCTGAATCCCAGGAGTTCCCCTTCTTTTTACTGACCGCTACCGAATCCCTTCCAACCACAATGCGATAAGCCGTTTGTTTGGCATGCTGACGGGTATCGGTCATCAACCAGGATAAACGTGGTTTTGGCGCATCGATGCCTATCGGATTGACAAGGTGTTCACATTGCAAGGCCGCAGGTTTAGCAGATAATGGCGCTTTTACCTGTCCTATTGATGGCATTACAAATAGTATGGGAAGGAATGAGGAAAGAGATTTCTTGAAATAAAGGTTCATTAGTCTAAAGTTATGTGTTTTATTACAATAATAAATCCCTTAGCGGTGATTAGCAACCTGTACTGTCCTGTTAGGGGCGTAATGAAGGTCACAAAGCTGTGTTATAGATCTGCCTGGATGCAAAAAATGCTGACAGTCGCCACAACTGCCAGCATAATTAACCTAAAAAGAGAGCGCTAATGTCTTTATTGAGGATTCTGCGCTAATTTACTGCGGGTTCTGTGCTAAATTATCGAGGTTAACCTCCCGTTGTGGTATAGGCAGCAATAGTTTATTTTGCGTTGGTTGATATGATCCGGCAGGGAACTGACTTGGGTTTTTGACAATTTCCCTTTGTCCATGGGCAGTCAATACCGGTATGGCAGTACCTGTCCGCACAAGGTCATACCAGCGGTGATTTTCAAAAGCAAGTTCTACCTTGCGTTCCTGATCCATCGCAGTTCTGAATTCCGCCTGGTTGCTTACATTCAATGCAGGGATCGGATTTCCAAAGCTCTTTACCGCAAGACCGGCACGTTTTCTGATCTGGTTGAGTAATCCAAATGCCTCCCCATCAGGCACAAAGCCCTGCTCGTTTAAACATTCCGCAATCATCAGCATCACATCAGCGTAGCGGATTACGGGAAAGTTAACGTTGGTCTGGCCTGGCTGTACAAAACCCTGGTTGTATTTTTTAACATAGGGTACCGCTACAAATCCAGCGCTGCTGGTAAAACCTTCTGCTAAGGAAACGTCCTTGCGTAAATCACCTGCCTCATAGGCCGCAATCAGGTCTGTAGTAGGGGTGTTCCAGCCGCTGTTGAAGTTCAGGTTTGTTCCCGGATCATTAGTTACGGCTGTTCCGGAATTGAATGGTGCAAACTGATACATGAAGTTACTAGACAAGTTTGTACCTGCGGTAGAATAATATTGTATCTCAAATATAGACTCTGCATTGTTCTTATTTGTGGTCAGGAAAATATCCTTATAAGCGGATAGAAGACTATATCCGGTCACCTTTCTCAAAGCAATTAAGGCTTCTCCAAACTTTTTCTGTGTCATATATACTTCTCCCAGAAGCGCATTCGCAGCACCTTTTGAGATCCTTCCTTTTTCCGAAGCAGGGTAGCTGCCCACCTCAGGTAAAGCATTGGCGGCATCCGTCAGGTCGGTGATGATCTGGCCGTAAACTTCATCTACTGAAGCCCTGCCTTTTGAAGGTGCCTGGGTAGGCGATTTGATCGCTTCCAGACGCAAAGGGACTCCACCAAATTGCCTTACGAGGTTGAAATAATGGAACGCACGGAGGAATTTTACTTCTCCTGTGGCCTGACTTTTAGCGGCATCCGGCATTTCAATTCTTCCAACATTGTTCAATACATCGTTACAGCGGGAAATGGCTACATAACAATCTCTCCAATAGTCCTGAATCAGGGTGTTGGTGGAGTTTACCAGCAGTTGGTCTACCAGCTCCCTGTTTTCCTGGCCTCTTTGTGGCGCGTTGTACTGGAAGGTCGTATTGTCAGAACGCATTTCGCCAAAAACCCAATAACTGAATGTTCCCATTCCACGTAAGCTGCTATAGGCGCCTACAACACCTTGTTTGAGGTCTGATTCTGTTTTCCAGAAATTGGCATCTGTTAAACCGGATTCCGGTTCCTGATTTAAAAAGCTCTTTTTACATCCGCCAACTGAAATGGCGATGGACAGGAGGGCGATGATTATATATTTCGATTGATTTCTCATTGTTAAATTCTTTTAAGGTTAAAAAGTCATGTTAATTCCGGCAGTAATGACTCTTGGCAGCGGGTAACTGGTGAAATCACGTCCGGGAGTGAGCACAGAAAAACCATCATTGGTACTTGCCTGAGGATTCGCGCCGCTATACTTGCTGAACGTAACGAGGTTCTGTATACTGCCATATAAGCGAAGCCCTTTAAGGAACCTGGAGTTGCTGATGAACTTTTGTTTGAAGTTATAACCCAGGGTGATGTTCTGGATGCGCAGGAAACTGGCATCTTCGATCCATTGTGAGTTTACTTCACGGTAAAGCGTTCTGCCATTTACGGTGGTAGGTACAAGGCCATCTCCAGGGTTTGATGGAGATCTGAACCTGTTTAATACTTTGCGGTCCACATTGAACACACCATCGATATTCGTTAAGAATTCATTTCCGGTTTTCATGATTTGTCCGCCCTGTGAACCAATGATCAGCACATTCAGGTCAAAATTCTTATAACCGAAATTATTGGTGATTCCGTAGTTGAAATCAGGTTGTGAATTCCCGATTACGGTGAAATCTTTAACAGCTTCGATCACGCCATTGCCATCAATATCTTTATACCTGACTGATCCTACGATAGAAGAATTGTGTTTTGGCTGACTGGCAAGTTCGCCTGCGTTTTGGTAAATGCCATCAAATACAAATCCGAAGAACTGTCCCAATGGTTTTCCAACCTGACTGATATGGGTATAATTACCTTCGCCACTGCGTCCGCTATAAATAGGGGCATTGTTATTCCCTGGGTTCAGTTCTAAGACGATATTCCGGTTAAAGCTGATGTTGAAATTGGTGTTCCAGGTAAATGCACCGGTCAGATTTTTTGACGTCAGTCCGAATTCAAAACCCCGGTTTCTCACTTTCCCAAGGTTTACGGTAGCAGAAGAAAAGCCTGAAGCAAGGGGAAGTTCGACGTTTAAAAGCAGGGAGCTGGTGATGCGGTTATAAAAATCAGCGGTCAGGTTCAGTCTGCTGTTAAAAACTGAGAAGTCCAGCCCCAAATCAAATTCATCTGAATTTTCCCAGGTCAGGTTTTCGTTGGCAATAGATCCCGATGCCCGGCCACTGGCGAGTTGTCCGCCAAAGGAATAATTTGCTGATCCTATTCCTGAAGCATAGGAGTAATTGCCTATGTTAAAGTTACCTGTCCGTCCATAGCTGGTTCTTAACTTCAGGTCGCTGATCCATTTAACATTTTTAAGAAACGCTTCTTCAGAAGCCCTCCAGGCGAATGCACCTGATGGAAATGTTCCATAACGAACGCTCGCACCGAAACGGGAAGAGCCATCAGAACGAATGGTCCCGGTAAACAGGTACCTGTCTTTGAAGGTATAGTTTACCCTGGCGAGGTAAGAGATCAGGGACCATTTTTCTACTCCTGCACTTGCTCCATTGAGTAATGTCGAAGCGTTAATGGTTTTGATCAGGTCATCCGGATAATTGGTTGCACCAAAGGAATAACCATTGTAACGTTCTTTCTGTGCGGTATATCCTACAATTGCATTGATGCGGTGATCCATTCCAAAGGTCTTATCATAACCCAGTGTAAACTCTGAAAGCCAGTTGGTATTGGTATTCTGGGCGGTATTGGAACCGGGGATAGAGAGGTTTGGTTTTGGATTTCCCGTTTCACCAATCACAAAAGTCGGACTGAATGCGAAGGAACTGTTGTTGGTGTAATCAAGGTTAAAGCTATACTTTGCTTTCAGGCCATCAATGATCTGATATTCAGCAAAAGCAGTGGCAAGGCCTCTGAAATAATCGGCTTTAGTGCCGGCAAATTCCAGTGTATTTAAAGGGTTTCCTGCCCCGATAGCGCCGGGAGAGGTAATGAATACCGTTCTTTTTCCTGCTGCATCGGTAATCGGAACCAGCGGACTAAGCCAAAGTGCGCGGGTCAGCACATCTCTTTGCCCGGACTCAAATCCACTTCTGTGCTGAGTACCGCCACTTGGCGCAAGGCTAATGCCTACGTTAAACTTTTTGCTCAGCTCAGATTGAAGGTTGAAATTCAGGGAGTAACGTTTATAATCCGTATACCTCACTGTTCCTTCCTGCTCGAGTCTGTTAATAGAAGCGGAATATTTTGTTTGTTCAGATCCTCCTCTGATGCTTGCATCCACGCTGTTTTGCATCGCTGTGCGCAATACGGCATCGTACCAGTTTGTGCCTTCACCGTATTGGGAAGGGTTTCTGAATTCTGCCGGAATATCATTATCCGTGGCCACTAAACCTCTGGAAGCAAAATCATCTGTGATGATGTCTTTTCTGAATTGAGCATACTCTGTACCGTTAAGCACCTTAGGTCTGCCTTTTTGAGGGACCTGCGCACTACCGATATAGCTGTTCACGTTCACTTCAGGAACACCTGCTTTTCCTTTTTTTGTGGTGATGACAATCACGCCGTTTGAGCCTCTTGACCCATATATTGCGGTGGATGAGGCATCTTTTAAAACGGTAACGGATTCAATATCATCAGGGCTAAGTACGTTCAGGGGGTTGTAGGTCTGGCCACCGGTGTTTGAAATCGCGAAGCCATCCACGACAAATAGAGGACTGTTGGCAGCACCGATGGAACCGGCACCCCTCACTTGTATATTCACGCCACCACCCGGCGCACCGGTAGGGGTAGTGATCTGAACACCTGCAATTTGACCGACCATTTTCTGGTCTATAGAACTTACCGGCAGGTCTTTGATCTGCGAGGCTGAAATGGTAGAAATGGAGCCAGTCAGGTCTTTCTTCTGACGCGTTCCATAACCGATCACGATGACCTCAGACAACTGGTCGTTCTGTGCAGAAAGCGCCACATTTACGGGGCTGTTGTCTGCTATCGTTAATTCTTTGCTGGCATAACCGATATAGCTGAAAACAAGGATGGCTCCCCTGGCTGCTTCCAGCGCAAAAGTGCCGCTGGTATTGGTTACCGTTCCTGTTGTTGAGTTTTTAACTTTAACGGATACTCCGGGAAGCGGTCCCCCGTCGCCAAGGTCTGTCACCTTCCCCGTAATTTTTAAATGCTGTGCATAAATGAAAGTGCTCAGAAGGCACAGACAGCACATCAGGCCTATCCCTTTTTTTAATAGCCCGATTAGATTTTTCTTGTTCATGATGCTTTGATTTGGTTTAGTAAGTTTTTGTTCATTTTAACGTTTTACTTGATGTTTAAATAGGGATTTATTAGCTAATCTCGTATATCAGATTTGCCCCGGCAACCTGCACCGTCCTGTATAGAAGGGGAATTCAGAGGGGAAAAACAGGGCATAAAAAAAGAGCCGGAACGGCTCTTTTAAAGAAATATAAATCAGGTCTTCGGGAAGGAGCGGATCAATAGTGATGCTGCGCTGCCGAATAAAACTTGAGTTGAATAATGTCGTTTGGCAAGGGTTTAGTGTTCCAAGATTTATGAATAGCAAGCGCCGCGCCAACTGCCGTAGCCTGTGCCATAGAAGCAGCAAATACTTCAAGCTCAGGGAAAGCTGCCGACAATAAATTCATGAATATGGCATTTTTGCTAAAGCCTCCGTCTACGAAAATCCGTTTTACTTTAGTTCCTTCTAGGACCCTTTGTGTAGCCTGGCATTGCTGATCTACCAGGTCCTGCATCAGCTGATGATAAGCAATGATGTCTGTGGCATAGTCGGACAGGTTTCTTTTGGAAAACAGCGACTCCTTTATGGTTTCTGACCCAGGCTTTGGTCCTGGTTCTTGTCCTCGTTTACCGTTCTTCCTGAGCAGTTCAATAATCCCAGGGTCAAAAACAGCATTGCGGTAACTGATCACATCTCCGCCAAAATGGGCCGCAATCCGTTTTACCTGCTGCTCGTGCTCATAGCCTGCAAAAACACGGGAAGCTTTTACTGGTTTGCCCTCAAACTGAAGGTAACACAGGCAATCGTTTTTGAGCTCTTCTACGGTTAACGGAGTCGAATTAAACGGATTCAGGCTGATGCACCAGGTTCCGGTAGACAAGAGGATAAAAGGCTCCTGAAAATTGATCAGGTAAGGAATCAGTGCCGCTGAACTGTCGTGGAACCCGATTCCTACGGCATAATTATTTCCCGGAAAAGCAGCGGGCATCACATGATCGGAAGTCGCAATAGGGGCCAGCTTGTCCAGAATGCCCTCTGCTTTAACCCATTCATGATAGTCCTGGGTTTTGAAATTCCACAATGCAGTATGACAACCGATGCTGGTAAGGTCAGCATAAAGCGCTCCGGAGATCAGGTAACTTAAATACTGAGGCAGATGAAGTGCATACTTTATCTGTTTAAAAAGTTCGGGTTTTTCGTGTTTCATCCTGTACAGCTGTAAACCGGAATTGAGGCTTCCTAAAACAGGGGAGGCAGTGGTATTGGAAAAGGCTTCTTCGCCTCCGTATTTTGCATAAAACTGACGCTTGAGCTCCTCTGGATAGGGTTTCAGGTAGTTGTATAAAGGACCTAAAGGCTGGCCATCTTTATCGAGGTAAACCAGACTAGCTCCATAGGTAGTGAAATTGATGGATTTGACCTCAAACTCCTCTTTTTTAAAAACTTCCCGCAAGGAGTCAAATATCGAGAGCCGCAGGCTTTCCAGGTTTTCACAGGGATCACCGTCCTCATCAACAGTTTCGGTAAATCTGGCTGTCCGTTCAAAAACGATTTGGTATTGCTCGTCGAACAGGAACAATTTCTTGTTCGTCTTGCCGACATCAAAAATGGCAATTACAGGAACCGGTTTGTTTTTTTGTCCCATTAATTATAATCCTGTAGCTATGGTTTGATTACCGCGGTTTCTGATCAGTTCCTTGCGGACCTCGCTTTCTCTGTACAAAGCTATGGGCGACAAAGCCGCACCTGCGCGTAAACGCGCCTCCGCAACCAATGGACGTACGTCTGTTCGGAAAGCCTGTTGCAGGATCTCCTGACAACGGACTACGTCGTTTTCCTGTTGTGCCTGTACCAGCGCGATACGGTCTACAGAAAGGGCTTGTGCATAAGCAATCATGATCGCCTCCACCGACTGAAGCAGGTCTTCCAGCGGATCTTTTACATTGTGTGAAGCATCGATCATCCAGGCAAGGTCGTCCTTATGGTTCATTCCGCGTTGATCCATTCCTTCTACCAGTTCATTAAAGATGAGAAACAACTGATAGGGTTTCATGCAACCCGCCGTCAGGTCGTCATCTCCATATTTTGAATCGTTAAAATGGAAGCCGCCGAGTTTCCCCTCCATCAGGAGCAGGGATACGATTTGCTCAATATTTGCATTGGGCAGGTGATGTCCAAGGTCAACTAAGGTAAAGGCTTTAGGCCCAAGTTTATTGGCGTATAGTAAGGACTGACCCCAGTCGCCAACTGTGGTAGAATAGAAATTTGGCTCGAAGGCCTTATATTCTACAAATACTTTCCAGTCGGCCGGTAAAGCTGTATATATTTCCTGAAGGCTTTCCAGCGTGTTTTCAAAAGCCTTTCTGAAATTAAGTTGTCCGGGGAAGCAGGAGCCATCGGCTAACCAGATGGTCAATGCTTTTGAGCCCAGTTCCACCCCCTGGCGGATCACTTCGATATTATGTGTAATGGCCTGTTTCCTGACTTCCTTATTCACGTGTTGCAGGGAGCCAAATTTATAGCTATGTTGCTGATCGCGCTGATCCTGAAAAGTATTGGAATTCATCGCATCAAAGTGTAGGCCATATTGCGTGGCCAGTGTTTTTATCGCAGGTACATCCGTTGTGGTATCCCATGGAATGTGAAGGGAAACGGCAGCACTGGAAGCATTCAGCTGGTGAAGCAGGCCAATGTCTTCGAGTTTTTCTTCTATATTTCCGGGTTCACCTCCAAGGGAAAACCTGCCGAAGCGTGTTCCGCCGGTCCCTAAAGCCCAGCTTGGGATGCCGATCTGAAAATCACTGAGCTGCTGTAGGATATGATCAGAGTTATGGACTTCCTGTGATGCAAAAGTTAGTCTTTGTTGGTGTTTGGACAGTAAACGCTCATTATGTGAGGCAATTTGATTTGGTTCTAATTTCATCATCTATTTTTTTAACGTAAAAAGGCGTTGGCTACGCCACCATCTACATTTAATACATTTCCGGTTGATTTGTTCATTAATCCGCCTACAAAAACAAAACAGGCGTTTGCGATGTCTTCAGGCAGAATCATTTCATTGAGTAAGGTACGCTTTGCATAGAAAGCAGGCAACTCTGCTACGGTAATTCCATAGGCCTTTGCTCTTCCTTCGGCCCAGGCGCCTTCCCAGATTTTACTATCCGAGATTACTGCATCGGGATTAACCGTGTTTACACGGATATGATCTCCACCCAGCTCTGCCGCATTTAGTCTGCTCAGGTGCAGCTGTGCTGCCTTCGCAGAGCCGTAGCCCGCATTGTTGGGCCCGGAAACCAGTGCATTCTTACTCACGATATTGATCACATCGCCTCCGATGGATTGCTTTCTCAGGATTTCAACACCTGTTTGTGTAACCAGGAACTGGCCCTTTACCAGGATGTCGTACAGCAAGTTCCAATCTTTTTCTGTATGTTCTTCAATAGGCTTGGAAATGGATATTCCGGCACAATTGACCACAATGTCTACGCCGCCAAAGGCTAAGCCAGCGTAATCAAATGCATTGCGAATGGCCTCCGCATTGGTTACATCGAGTAAAACAGTGGTATAGGTATCTTTACTGAATTCAGCTTTAAAGCTTTCTTCCGCATTTACCAGTCGCGCGGCATCATTGTCATTGACAATCACACAGGCGCCTTCATTGATGAATTTCCTGGCAATTGCCTTTCCAATACCACCTGCACTTCCGGTAATCAGGGCGATCTTTCCGGTAAGGGGTTTAGGTTTGGGCATTCGCTGCAATTTAGCTTCTTCCAGCAACCAGTATTCGATGTTAAAGGCTTCCTGTTTTGGCAATGAGGTGTATTGGGAAATGGCTTCAGCACCTTTCATTACATTGATGGCATTGGTATAAAACTCCGCAGCAACCCTTGCCGTCTGTTTATCCTTAGCGAAGGAAAACAGGCCAATTCCCGGGTACAAAATGATGACCGGATTGGCATCGCGAATGGCAGGACTGTCCTCGTGTTTACAAGACTCGTAGTATTCCGCATACATTTGCCGGTATGCTTCAAATTCAGGTGTCAGTTTTGCACGCAGCAGCTTCGGATCAGTCAGGTTTTCATTCGCATCCAGTTTCAAAACCAGCGGGCTGATTTTTGTTCTTAAGAAATGGTCCGGGCAACTTGTTCCCATAGGAGCAAGTCGGTCCAGGTCCTTAGAGTTGATGAATTCCAGCACGCGGACATCATCCGTAAAATGCCCAACCATATGCCTTTCACTGGAACATAGACCCCTTAAAACAGGGGCAATGGCCGCCGCCTGTTTTGAACGTAAACCTGGGCTGGTAGCTGTTACTTTTTGGCCGCCAAATACAGGCCCTTTTTTGCCGTAAGCAGATTCCAGGTATTCCGAGCATTTTTCGACCACTTCCAATGTGTTGATATAGCATTCGTGAGCGGTATCTCCCCAGGTAAACAGGCCATGCGAACCCAGCATAATGCCTCTGATTCCCGGACGGTCGTCCAGGCATTTGCGCAATTGCAGGCCGAGTTCAAAGCCAGGTTTTTGCCAGGGCACCCAGCCAATGGTTCCGTTAAACAATTCGTTCGTAATTTGCTCCCCATCTGCCGATGCAGCGATAGCGATGGCCGCATCGGGATGTAAATGGTCTATATGGGCAAAGGGTAAAAAGCCATGTAACGGCGTGTCAATAGAAGGGGCTTTTGATTCGAGGTCGTAGATACAGTGGTTAAATAAGGCAACCATTTCATCCTCATAAGCTAAACCTCTGTAGATGTTTTTCAGGTTTCGCAACTGATCTACATATAAAGCGGCAAGACCGCTCTTCTGAAGAGTTCCGATATCCCCTCCGGAGCCTTTAACCCACATCACCTCAGTATATTCCCCGGTTAGCGGGTGTTTGGTGATCGCCTTACAGGACGTATTGCCGCCTCCGTAATTGGTTAAGCGTAAATCTGCACCCAGTAAATTTGAACGGTAGATTAGTAATGCGATTTCATCTCCGGCCAGTTCAGCTGCCTTTGCATCATCCCATAAATGGCTTACATGCTTGAAATCAGTTGTTCGAGAAGTCATAAATTCCAGTAGTTATATTGTTTTATTTGATAGAATTTCCATATCCGACGATCACTACAGACAAGATAATCATAGTTATTCCCAGGATCACTGTAGTCAGGGTTTTTCTTTTTACCCCGGTCCATTCTTTTAACACCAGGCCCCATACATTGGCTACAAGAATAATGAATGCCATGTGCAGGATCCAGGAGCTGGCTCCGTTTCCGAGTTTGCTTTCGCCCATTCCGTAAAAAAAGAACTGTAAAAACCAGGTCGTGCCGGCCAGTGCCGAGAAGGCATAATTTGCCAGCAGTGGGGTGCTTTTATTGGTATAGTCTTTAAAAGTCTTATTACGGAAGTTTAAGACCATACACCAGAATAGGTTGGTGGTCAGGCCGCCCCATAAAATGAGAATGTAGGTCACATTGTTTTGGAAAAGAAACTCCCCCTCGTTGGGATGCGTGCTTTTCCAGATTTCATTGGCCTGATGGGCCATATCTTTGCCTGCGTCAATGCCAAATGCAAAGCAGGCACTGAGGATTCCGGATACGATGGATAAGATCAAACCTAAGCCCAGCTTATATTCTTTATTGGAAGGGTCAGTTTTCCCAGCCGATACGAGGTCTTTTTCTTTCATGCCTCCGGCTTTGCCGCAAATAAAGATTCCCAGAACGCAAACCAGCAGTCCGAGTAAGACCATTTGTCCCCATTGGCTGTTCAGCATATCGGTAAAACTGTCTTTTCCGGCTTTAGGTTCGAAGTTGTAATAGATGGAAGGGATTAGTGCACCAAAAACAGAACAGAGACCCAGTATGATGGAGCTGCCCAGGGAAACGCCAAGATACCTGACCCCCAGTCCGTAGGTGAGCCCGCCAATGCCCCATAAGACCCCAAAAAAATAGGTAAGGAGTAGAGTTTTTCCTTGAGTTGCGGCAATGATGGCCGGGAAATCTGCAATCGTCAGGTAAGCGGCAAGGGGAGGGATAATGAGCCAGGAAAAAAGCCCGCCTACAATCCAGTAACTTTCCCAGGCCCAGCCCTTCACTTTTTTATAAGGAATGTAAAAGCTACCTGAGGCAAAACCTCCTGTAAAATGGAAAATGACACCGAGAATTACCTGCATAACGATTTGTGGCTATAAATGGTTTAGTTTTAATGGCCCTAATTTATGTAAGTTGCGATGATCAACTGTCCTGTACCATCCTGTTGACCCAGGTAAAACGATCAGAATTTCCTATAAAGAAGCTCTTTTGGTATAATAAAAAGGAATTTCAATATGCCTTCTCGACTGATCGTGTATCAGTTCTGCAGCTACAGTACCCATAAATTTGAAATCCGTAGAGATCGTTGTGATGCCATCTAACAAGATT
Organism: Pedobacter steynii; assembly: GCF_900103665.1. GTDB lineage: Bacteria > Bacteroidota > Bacteroidia > Sphingobacteriales > Sphingobacteriaceae > Pedobacter > Pedobacter steynii. Next base: position 35,836 of record NZ_FNGY01000004.1, on the reverse strand, counting down.
TTTTTCAATGGAGTTTCATTATAAGAGACGACGCCAACGTCTTTGCCGATCTTGTAGTTCATATCGATCATCCGCTCGAGCAAAATAACAAGGTCATCTTCCATTAAATTGATAAATACTTCTCCTTCGTTGATTGGTTCGGTCGCAATATCGCTAACCACCTGATAGGAAAAGGCGTACTGCTGACAAAAACGATGAAAGCCATCCAGAATTTCATTGGGAAAATAACCCGGCTCCGGAAAAATGATCTTTAAAGTATGGTATTTACTCAAAGGTTCCAGCGCCTGTTCCAATGCCTCGTAAATGTTCTTTTCAAAGTTTTCATACACTGCGCCAAAATCACCATCAATACCAGGGATTAGTTTATCCAGTAAGATCAGCTTTGATTTCGGAATGGCGTTGATGATTTCCTTTGCATCTTCTTCTCCATCCATAAAATGAGGAATGATGACGTAATGGGTATAGTCCTCTTTTTTATTGCTTAGAAAACGCTTAAAAAGCGTAAGGTCATTGTTATAGATGTAAAAATCTACAGATACCTCATCGCCCAGCGCATTGATGAAAGCATCGTATACTATTTTTTTATGCGCACTGAGCTTATTGAACAGCAGAAAGACTTTTAACTTTCTTTTTACGTCTGTACTGCTGATATAATAACCTTTGCCCGGAACGGAGTTGATTACACCAATGGATTTAAGGTACTTATAGCCCTTTTCTGCAGTATCTCTTGAGATCTCCAGTTTATAACTTAGTTCATTTATAGATGGGAGCAAGGCCTCTTTTTTCAGTTTTCCAAGCTCAACGGATTTGATGATGGCATCAGACAGCTGCAGGTATTTAGGCGTTGCAGAGTATTCATCAACATGGATAAAATCAAAAAAAGTTTCGGTCTTCATGGCTAAAAAAAAAGCAATTTACAGTTTAAAGGTTAATTTTCCTTAATAGCTGAATTTATTATTTCGCTGGCAAAAGTGTATTTTACCGGAGCAAAAGGAAATGTTAACCTTGATGGATAAAAGACCATATGATTAAAACAGATACCCTTATCGATCCGGTGGAAAAACGCGGCGTTTTAACATACCTCTTCCTTACTTTCCTGAAAATCGGCTGTGTTTCTTTTGGAGGGCATATGGCTTTAATCGCTGTGGTAGAGAAAGAAATGATAGAGAAAGACGGGCGGCTCAGTTCTGAGGAGCTTTTAAATGCGGTAAGCATAGCCAGTCTGCTGCCCGGGCCTTTGGCGGTCAACGTGGTGGCTTATATCGGTTACCACCTGCAGCGCAAATCCGGACTTGCCGTGAGCATGTTGGGCGTATTGCTGCCGGCATGTATGCTGATGTATGTCCTTTCCTGGTGTTATTTTAACTATATCCACGTAAAAGGCTTATCAGGTATTATGGTCTATACCGTGGCCGCAGTAAGTGCCATTATTCTGAGCACTGGCTTGAATATTTTCTTGAAAGAAGTAAAGGGTAACTACAGCAAAATGACCTTATGCCTGCTTGCTATAGTGCTGCTTTTTTTTGTAAAAGGATATTTCATCATTCTGTTGCTGATGTTGATTGGAGGGGCCAGTGGTATCGCATTTAAGCTCGGAAAGGGCAACTCAAGCGGAGCTGATGCTGGTTTTAAATGGAAGAAATTAAGCTTTAGTGCCAGGGCAGGGTTAGCTGTACTTACGCTTTTGTACCTGTCTTTTATCTCGGGGATTTACAAATTTGCTGACCAGATCTTAGTAAAGATCATTTCCGTATTTTCCGGCGTTAGCTTATCTCTTTTTGGAGGTGGTTATGTCATGATCCCGATCATGCAATCTCTTTTTGTTACGGAATTAAAATGGCTGAGCAATCAGGAATTTATAGACAGCATCGCTTTTAGTCAGCTTACCCCCGGACCAATCCTGGTGAGTGCCTTTTTTACAGGTTATAAACTTGCAGGTATTGCCGGAGCTTTGCTGGCCACAACAGCGATCTTTTTACCATCGGCCATTCTGATGATCATTACCGCTAAGCTATTTAAGGAGAATGTCGATTCTTTGCTGATGAAGCATGCATTGGCGGGGATTAAACCTGTTGTGGTAGGCATGATCCTCATCTCGGCCATTAAGCTGTTTCTTTCTGTAGCCAGTACACCACTGAGCATTGCTTTATCTCTGGCCGCTTTTGTGTTGAGTTTCCGGTTTAAATTTAATCCGGTATACTTAATCCTGATGGCCTTGATACTCGGGATACTGCTCCATTTTAATACTAATTTTTAAATCAATGTAAAACCATATGTTAAATAATGGAATACAAATCATAGGAACCCAAAGGTCGGGATCTAATCTGTTAAGGGTGATTTTGGATCAGTCGCCGGAAATAGCTTCCCCGCATCCACCTCATATTTTGGTTACTTTCCTACCGCTGCTGGATACTTATGGAACGTTAGATGCGGTTTCTTACCGAAGACTGGTAAAAGATGTGGTGGCTTATGTGAATGCCAATCCCGTACCTTGGGATGGAGTGGTTCTGGACGAAGAACAGATTTTCAATCAATCTGAGACTTATCATTTGTTTACTTTAAACAGGCTGATTTACGAACAGGCAGCCATTGCCAAAAATGCAAAATACTGGTGTTGCAAAAGCATGGCGAATGTACACTATGCAACAGAAATGGAGGCTTTTGGACTTCGCCCGAAATATGTTTTTCTGTATCGGGATGGCAGGGATGTAGCCTGTTCTTTTAAAAAAGCCATTGTGGGCGAGAAACACATTTATCACCTTGCACAGCAATGGAAGAAAGACCAGGAAGCTTGTATTCGCTTAAGGGAAATTTTGCCGGCTAACCGATTCTTTTCGCTCAATTATGAGAGCCTGATTACTGCACCTGAAGCAGAGATTCGTAAACTTTGTCTGTTTCTGGATATTGAATACCAGCCGGAAATGCTACAGTTTCACGATTCCAAAACCTCAAAGCTGACTGCCGCTGCCGGCGAGATGTGGAGCAACCTGGAAAAACCCATCATCAGTAACAATACTGGGAAGTTCTTAAAAGAATTTAAAGGTGATGATCTCGATATTTTTGAGCTCGTTGCCGGAGAGGTCCTGACCGCACTCCATTACGAAAGATATGCTCCGCAAGCAGATCAGGGTTTAATTGCTGAGGACCGCCTCAATGATTATGACAGAGAAAATGGAGTTTTAAAGCAGGAAGCGCTGGCCCTTGCCAGACCGGCTGACCTGGAAAACAGAGCGCCTCAGTTGCAGATCCTCAAAGAAATAAAATCAAGAAAAGCATCATAGATTTGATCAAATGAATAAGATAGACATCACACCAATATTGAATATCGCGGTCGAGGCAGGCCATGGGATCCTGAAAGTTTACCATGATCCTGCTCAGGATTTCGGAATCACTTCAAAAAAAGACAATTCCCCTTTAACGGCAGCAGATCAGGTTGCACATGATATCATCATGAAAGGATTGACCGCTTTGCATCCGGATATTCCCGTATTGTCCGAAGAGGGAGCAGACATTCCTTATGAAGTCAGAGAAAACTGGCCGGTTTACTGGTGCGTAGATCCATTGGATGGAACAAAAGAGTTCATTAGCCGGAATGGGGAGTTTACCGTAAATATTGCTTTGATGGTCAATAAAGAACCGGTGATGGGAGTGATCTATAGCCCGGTATTAAATGTGATCTACTACGGAAGCATGGAGGAGGGGAGTTTTAAAATGATCCCTGGAGGACTGCCGGAACGTATTTTTGTGGGGAAAGAAACCGCTGGTTGGAAAGCCATCGGCAGTCGTTCTCATGCAGATCCGGAGGAGGAGGAAGTCCTGAAGGGATTTCCGGTAACGGATAAACTCTCGATCGGGAGTTCCCTTAAATTTTGCTTCATTGCCGAAGGTAAAGCACATGTTTATTATAGAAAAGGACCAACAATGGAATGGGATACCGCCGCTGGACAAGCGATCGCCGTTAGTGCGGGAGCCACCATGCTGAATAATTTGAAAGAGAAGTTCTGTTACAATAAACCTTCTCTTTTAAATCCTGGATTCTTTTGTTACAGCAGCTAGGTCAATTGCAGACTTGTGACTCTTGAACTTACTGCGGCATATAAATGATCGCAGCATTGCTGCGGAGTCTGATCTTCAGTGAGCAAGACCAGGTCTGCATTTTCCGGCTTTTCAAAAGCAGAGCTGATGCCGGTGAAGTTTTTCAAAGTATTGTTTCCTGCCATTTTATACAAGCCTTTTACATCTCTTTGCTGACAAACAGAGAGGGGACAGTCGATAAATACTTCAAAGTACATTTCTCCCAGTATTTCTCTGGCTATCGTTCTGTGAGCATTTAAAGGCGTTATAAAAGAACAGATCACAACAATGCCTTTCTCAGCCATAATTCTGGCGGTTTCGGCAGCTCTTCTGATGTTCTCTGCACGGTCTTCCATGCTGAAACCAAGGTTTTTATTTAAACCTTTTCTGAGTTCATCCCCATCCAGCTGTATGGAAAAGATGTTTTCTGTTTGCAGTTGTGCTTCCAATAAATTGGATATCGTACTTTTTCCCGCTCCGGATAGCCCCAGCATCCAGATCACTGTTCCTTTTTGTAGCATTAATTTCATTAGCACTAATTTAGGGTTTAATCCTGATTTGTCCTGAACTTGTCTCCTGATATTTTTATCAAGTGGAAAGCGTCCTGACGCGAGGTGTGGAGAAGCTAAAAAAGGGTGTACAGCATTACTGTACACCCTTTCTATAAAAAACAATCCTTATTTCCAGCCGCCTCCCAGCGCTTTATATAAGGAAAGCTGGTTGAGTACCTGATGTTTCTTTGCCTGAACTTCGTTCATTTCTGCGTCTAAAACATCTCTTTGGCTGGTGATGATGTCCAGATAGGTTACCCTCCCTGTTAAGAAAAGGATATTTGCGGCTTTAACAGCTGCGTTTAATGCCTTCACCTCATCAGAAATATGGATTCTCTTTTGATTGATGAAGGCATGTGATTTTAGTGCATCCTGCACTTCATTATATGCCTTCAGGACGATCTTCTCATAGTTTTGAAAGGCAATGCCATATGCTGCAACATAGCTCTCGTATTCGGCCCGTATGCGATGCTGATTGAAAATCGGCGCCGTCAGACCACCAAGCAATCCATAAGCCAACGCCGTTTGGGGTTGAAAGAGTTTACTCAGGTCAAAGGACTGCAATCCGATCTGCGGTGCCAGGACAATTGCCGGAAGGAATGCAGCACTGGCTGCTTTACCTTCTTTTTGAGAAGCAATTAATTCCAGTCCTGCCTGCCTGATATCCGGCCTCAGGGCAATCATCTGCAAAGGAGTTCCTTCTTCTAAAGCTTTAGTGGAAATGAATGGTTCCAGTCCACTTTTTGTCAGACTGATAGGGCTATTGAATCTGCCAGTCAGGAAATTTACATGATGTTCCATCAGGCTGATTTGCTGTAACACTTCCTGTTCCCTGGCTTTTGAGTTTGACCATACTGCTTTGAATTGTTGTACGCCCAGTTCTGTTGCCATACCTGCTTCTTTTTGAACCTCAATCAGCTGAAGCCCTTTCTGTTGCAGGCCGATGTTTCTGTGTAAGATGTTCAGTTCTTCATGCAATGCCAGCAATTCAAAATAGGCGGTCGCCACATTACTGATCAGTTCGGTCTGCACCAGCTTTTGTCCTTCGTAAGAAGCCAGGAATTTATTCACTGCAGCCTGTTTTTTGTTTTTAAGCTTACCCCATAAATCCAGTTCCCAGGAAGTTCTGATACCCACAAAATAATCAGGAACAGGATTCGGCAGTCGTTCATTGTCCTTCAGGTTTCCGGAGAAATTAGTGTCATAATTGCCAATCCCGTCAACCGTATAAAAACCGTACCTGCGCAAACCTGCCTCCACAGCAAGATCTAAATTCGGCAGCATGGCGCCTTTACGCATGCGTAAATTAGCTTTGGCCATTTCAATATGATGTAAAGCTTGTTTCATGTCTGTATTGTTGGCCAGGGCGGTATCGATCAAAGCAATCAGGTGTTTGTCTTTAAAGAAATCCTTCCATTGCGTATTGGCAATGGTTACAGTATCAGTGTTTTGTCCATAGGAAAGTGGTGTGCTTCTGTGCTCATGTTTAGGCAATTCTTTCTTCATGTTACAACTGCTGATCAGCATAATGGCAGCGATCAGGGTCACAGCCTTTGTCGCGATAGTTACCTTCTTTTTCATTAATGAAGAGAAGAGTACATAAAGGCCGGGGATCACAATTACACCAACTATTGTTCCGATGATCATTCCACCTACAGCTGCAGTCCCGATAGAACGGTTGCCCAATGCACCGGCGCCACTGGCAATCATTAAAGGAACAAGTCCGGCTGCAAAAGCGAAAGAAGTCATTAATATTGGACGCAAACGGGCTACAGAGCCCTCTATTGCAGCTTGTAAAAAGCCCATGCCTTCCTGTTGTTTGATGATCGCATATTCAACGATAAGGATGGCGTTCTTTCCAAGTAAACCAATCAGCATGACTAGTGCAACCTGCGCGTAAATGTTATTTTCCAGACCAAACATCCATAAGAACAGGAAGGCTCCAAAAATACCGGCAGGTAGAGAAAGCAGTACCGGGAGCGGCAGCAAAAAGCTTTCATACTGTGCAGCCAAAATCAGGTATACAAAAAGCAAACACAAGGCAAAAATATACAGTGCCTGATTTCCGGAGAGGATTTGCTCGCGTGTCATGCCCGACCATTCGATTTCATAACCTGCAGGTAGTTTTTTAGCCACCTTTTCAACGGCTTCAATCGCTTGTCCGCTACTGAAACCGGCGGTTGCTTCTCCATTGAGCATGGCTGAAGAAAACATGTTATAGCGGGTAATCTGTTCCGGGCCATATACCCGTTCCATAATAATGAAAGTAGAAAAAGGAAACATTTCTTCTTTGTCGTTTTTAATGAACAGGTTCAATACATCCTCCGGTTTCTCCCGGTAATTAGGACCTGCCTGTACCATTACTTTATACATTTGTCCGTAGCGGATAAAGTTAGTCGCGTAAAAACTGCCCATTAAAGTCTGGAGCGTGTTCATGGCATTTTCAACGCTGATCCCTTTTTTTGCAGCAAGGTCATGATCTACCTTGATGAGGTATTGCGGAAAGCTCACGTCAAATGTGCTGAATACATTGCCGATCTCCGGAGTTGCTTTTAAATCTTCCATAAACTTTTTCATCACCTCTGAAGTCTTGTTGAGGTCGTCAGCGCCTGTTTTATCCAGCAAGCGCAATTCAAATCCGGAGGAGTTACCAAAGCCGGGAACGGTAGGCGGTGGGAAAAACTCGATATCCGCATCCATAATATGTGCAGTCGCCTTTTTCAGGGTCCCGATCATTTCAGTTACTGATTCTTTTCTCTTGTCCCAGGCCACAAGGTTGATCATTCCCATCCCATAAGAAGCACCGGAAACTTCGTTCACAATACTATATCCCGCGAGGGTGGAAACGGTTTCTACAGCTTTCATCTTGCGGCTGATTGCATCAATTTCATTGAGCACACTTTCCGTTCTGTCTACTGTTGCTCCGGGAGGAGTAGTCACATTCACATAGATCATTCCCTGATCTTCTGTCGGAATAAAGCCTGAGGGAAGGATACTGCTCATGCCCCAGGTGGTTATAAAAAAGACGATGAGCAAGGCGAAAGTCAGAATTCTTCGTCCGGCTATTCTGCCAAGCAGGTTTTTATAACCTCCGGCCATTTTGTTGTACCCCTTATTGAAGATCGCGAAAAACCTGGCCATCCAGCCTTTTGCTTCCGGTTTATCGTGCGGAGAACGGAGGATAATGGCGCACAGGGCAGGGGTAAGCGTTAAGGCATTAATCCCGGAAATGATAATTGCTGAGGCCAGTGTTAAAGAGAATTGTCTGTAGAAAATACCGACAGGACCGGAAAGGAAAGCTACCGGGATGAATACCGCCGACATCACCAGTGTGATAGCCACTACCGGTTTGCCCACTTCTTTCATCGCAGCAATGGTGGCTTCCATCGGCTGCAGGTGTTCCTCTTCCATCTTGGCATAGACGGCTTCAACCACCACAATCGCGTTATCGACTACGATACCTATCGCGAGTACCAATGCAAACAGGGTCAGCAGGTTGATGGAGAAACCCAGCATCTGCATGAAGAATAATGCTCCGATCAGACATACCGGAACGGCCAATGCCGGAATTAAAGTGGAGCGGAAATCCTGTAAGAAGATGAAAACCACGATAAATACAAGCACAAAAGCTTCCAGCAGGGTAATCAATACACTGGAAATCGAAGCATCAAGGAAACGTGATACATCATAACCCATGGTGTATTTCATGCCCGGAGGAAAGGAGTTTTCCTGTAATGCCGCCATCTTCTCTTTTACATTTTTGATCACTTCCTGTGCATTTGAACCCGGAAGCTGCTTCATCATGATGGAAGCGGAAGGCCTGCCATCGGTTTTGGAAACCATCTCATAATCCAGTGAACCAAATTCTACGTCAGCAATGTCTTTGATACGGATAATCGAGCCATCTGCATTTGCCCTGATCGGAATGTTCTTATATTCCTCTGCGTCAGAGAACTTGCCTGGATAACGCAATACATATTGCTGCATATTGATCGATTTATCAGAACCGATTCCGGTTTGTCCCGGTGCAGCCTCTACATTTTGTTTTCTCAAAGCAGCAATCACATCATCGCTGGAGATTTTATAAGCCGCGAGGCGGTCGGGCTTTAGCCATACACGCATCGCATAATCCCTTAAACCCATGATCTGGGCAAAACCAACGCCTTCAATACGTTTGAGTTCTTTGAGGATGTTGATGTCTGTGAAGTTGTAGATAAAGCGTTCATCTGCGGACTTGTCATCACTGTAGATGTTCAGATACATGAGCATACTGTTTACCTCTTTTTCAGTGGTTACCCCGGCTTTAATGACCTCTTCAGGTAATTCGTCGAGTACGGTGGTTACCCGGTTCTGGACGTTTACAGCAGCAATATCCGGGTCTGTACCTACCTTAAAGAACACCTGAATTAAGGTGGTTCCATTGTTAGTGGATACGGAACTCATATAGGTCATCCCAGCCACACCATTGATGGCCCTTTCTAAAGGGATGGCAACGGCATTGGTACTTACTTCGGCATTGGCCCCCGTATAATTCGCGGTGACCACCACAGAAGGGGGAACAATGTCTGGAAATTGGGTTACCGGCAGGGTAAACAAGGCCAGCAGCCCCAAAAGGGTAATAAAAAGCGATATGACCAGCGACAATACTGGTCGTTTTATGAATTGTTCAAACATAATAAATGCGTGTTGAATTGAGTTAGTTTTTGGCAATAGGGTTAGCGCCTTTTAAGTTGAGGTCGATGGGTTTAATCTGAATTCCGTCACGCAGACTTTGGGTACCTTCAAAAACAATTTTGTCGGATTTGCTTAGACCAGCGCTGACAATGTAATAGTGTCCAACTCTTTGTCCGGCCTGGAAAGCAGTCATTTTAATCTTGTTATCGGCCCCCAGAACGTAAACATAAGTCCTGTCCTGGATCTCAAAAACAGACTTCTGGTGGACTGCAAGGATTTCTCCGGTTTCTATAGGAACGCTGATTTTGCCGGAAGCACCGTGTTTCAACAAGCCTTCAGGATTCGGGAAATTCGCCTTTAAAGAAAGAGAGCCCGTCTGACTGGCGAATTCACTTTCTGCAAATTTAGCCTGACCTGCAAAGGGATAAACGGCGCCATCTGCAAGGGTCAGTTTAACCTGTTTCTTAAAACTGTTTTTCGCATATCCGGCATCACTGGCGATATTTAAATACTCTTTCTCAGTGATCGAGAAATAGACGTTTACCGCGCTCAGATCAGAGACTGAGGTCAGGAGGGAACCTTCCTCCAATAAACTGCCTGCTTTTAATGGCAATCGATCGATGCGACCGCTGAAAGGGGATTTGATCAGGGTATTGGACAACCTGGATTTCGCATAACGCAGAACGGACCTGGCTTCGGCGATGCGGGATTCTGCTGCTTTGACTTTAGCTGCTGCCAAATCAAGTTCTGTTTTGGATACAATGTTGTTTTTTACCAGCAATTTTGTTCTTTGCTGCTCTAACTCCACCGTCTTTGCATCTGCTATCGCATTGTTTAACACCGCGTCTGCTTTACTCAGCTCCGCTTTATATTCTTCGTCGTTTATCCTAAACAAAATCTGCCCTTCCTTAACAGCGGAGCCTTCTTCTACGTAGATTTTTTCCAGGAATCCGGATAAACGGGACCGGACTTCCACATTTTTTACAGCCTGTATATCGGCAATATATTCTTTGTAAATCGTGGTGTCTAAAACATGGATCGCAGCAACAGGTACGGGTTTGGACTTGTCGGCGGTTGCATGTTCTTTACTTTCAGAAGAGGTACAGCTGGCAAGTGCAAGTGCAACAAAAAGAGGGGAATAAGCTAAGAAATTAACCTTCATGGCAATACTGAGTTTTGTGGACGTATGGATTTACGCCCAGATGTATAAATGGTTTAATGAAATTCGATACAGAAACGAAATGGAAAGGATTAGTAAATGCTGAAACACCCAGGAAAAGCAGAAATTTGGCCGCGCTTAATGGCGGGGCTTCTCAAAGAAATGCCTGAATTAGAATTTACTAATAAAAGAGGGTTTGCCCTAGAATGGTTTTAACCTGAAAAGGTGGGAGTAATAACTTGGTAAACAAACGCTTTTTGTTCTGTAAAGCGGATGTTCAATCACAATTAGCTTTCCAATCTGTTTAAACAGGAAAAAGGAAAGGAAAACAATAATTGCAGGTAAGATATAAATGCCGGTATGGAAAAGACGGTAATTCTCGTTCGGAATTTTTATATCGTCTTCATAATTATGCATTGGAATATCGAGTAAGTCATCCAGTACAAATTCCAGAACTGAATCGCCCGCAAAAGTAGATTGCTTTTGATTTAAGGAAGTATCTCCAGCTTCATAAGCAATTATGTTGAGGTACGCAAACAACGATAGAAAATGAAATAGTTTGATAAACATACGGTTTCAAAGATATAACAATAGGGTACCTGATTATTTGCAGATAATTGTCTTTACATTTTTATGATAAATGCAATTCGTTCCCATCTTTAAGGAAGTGATTTAATTCCTTAAATTAGGATCATAATCATGAAAAAGGAGATGCAATTAATAAATAACAAACATCCCGATCTTCAGGCCATACTCGAAAACGAGCTTGTTAAGCTTATTCCTCTGCAAGAAAATGATTTCGAGCGGCTTTATGCTGTGGCTTCGGATCCACTCATCTGGGAGCAGCATCCCAATAAAGACCGCTACAAAAGAGAAGTGTTTGAAAGTTATTTTAAAGGAGCGATGGAATCAGGCGGCGCTTATCTGATCTTAAATAAAGATTCAGAAGAAGTGGTTGGCAGTACGAGGTATTATGATTTCGATCCGGAAAAGAAGCGTGTCTTTATTGGTTATACCTTTGTTGGTCGCAAGTTCTGGGGCCAGGGATACAATCCTTCCTTCAAGAAGTTAATGATCGATTATGCTTTTCAATTCGCTGATCAGGTAATGTTCCATATTGGTGCAGAAAATATTCGTTCACAGATGGCCATTGGGAGACTGAATGCCTCTAAAGTTGGGGAAGAGGAAGTAGCCTATTATGGGGAAGTATCCAAAATGAATTTCGTTTATCAGATCAGTAAACCTGATTGGTCTGGAATTTAAACTAACATCACATGAAAATTGAGGATAAGGATACGACCAGAATATTTGATCTGTTAAGAAGGATTAACAGTGCTGACCCTGAAGCAAGAAAAGAAGCCGGGGATTTGGCCGACCAGTTCTATTATTGGGCGCAACAAAATTCCAGTGCTCTTCTTGTATTTAAGTACTGCGAGGTTGATCAGGTTCAGAAATGTTTTGCGGGTGCTCAGGGAGGGGCTTCAAGTTTTTATGTACCCTCCGCCTTTAAAATTAAAAGTGTTACGCTGGATAAAGGAACTTATACTTTTGTTGCTGAAGATGGGAGGGCCATGGCTGCAAATTTAGAACAACTTACCCGGATGTGGGACCTGATTCCTCTTGGTGGAGCAAGGGTAGAAGAAGCCTATATAGACTGGACATTCTTTAATTGTAATCAGGAAAAAGATACGACAGACTATACACAACAGGGAATAGGTGAGTTTGTTTTTGCTTACGGCACCTACACATTCGACGAATATCAATCAGAAGATCACAATTTTTCTATTGTCGTTCATGTCGATGATGTCAAAGATCTTTCTGCCTGCCTCTCCTGGATTGATCCGGTTTTAAACCGGATTCCTGAGTTTGATGAAACCTCCAGGGAAGCGCTTGCCACTAAGTTGTCCATGACTGCAGAGGAACTGGAAATGATCAGCCTGGATATTCTGGACTACTATAAACAGGGAGAATTTGACCTAACCTATTGTTTGCCTGAAGATGCAGCCCTGGAATATGTCAGGGTCTGTTATTCAAAAGATGGCCTGCCAGTTGAGGTCACCTTCGGTAATTTTTAAATAAGCATGCCTACTTCCAGCGCTGAAATTCACCTACTTCATAACTGATCGTTCCTGTTTTAGGATCGTAAGCATCTTTCGACAAAATGGGGATAGGCATTGCTATTTTTGATTGTTCCGGATGATGGGTGAGGTTGGGATTCGTGATCACAGCCTTTGGAATTACCAGTTTTCCGTTCAACATGAGATTTTTAATCTCCAGTTTAACCACTGGTAAGTCTTTGTAGTTGACAGCAAGAGGGGTAGCCTTCGGTTTCTCTTTTGCAAAATTGATCACTGAGCCATATTGCTCGAGGAAAATGGCGTTATAATTACCGAACAATAGCTTTTTTCCGGGAAAGGCCATAGATCCTATGATGTATTTTTTTCCTGTTTTAAGATCCTCAACGCTCATCGTTACCCAGCTGTGTTCGTATTCGCCCCAGGCAAAAATAAGGTCCTTGCCTTTATAATCAGGTGGGACCGGCTTTCCATCCACTTCTCCCGACTTATAAAGGGTTAAACGATAAGTACCCTGATCCCATTTTACTTTGTTTCTTACGCTGATGAAATCTCCTTCACCATCGCTGCTGGCATAATAACCAGTTGCCTTTAATGCCGCTGTGTCCCTTTCCATCCATCTGGAGAAAATTCCCCCTCTTCCGATTTTCCGTTCTTTTCCTCCTTTTGCCGGTATTCCGTCAGAAGAAGTCTGAATCCCTGCATAGAACTGGATTTCGTTAAAAGTGCCGTTAAACGGGGAAATGTAAAAGTTATACCCTTTAGGGATTTTGGTTTTCACCACCACATCCAAAGAAATGCTGGTAAAGTCAAAACCCGCCTTATCCAGAGGGATGTAAGTGTTGATGAAATGCAGCGGTGCCAATACGATGCTGTCAGGATACTGAACATCAGACCGCATTTTTTTGTCGATTTCCTGGCCTATATCAGAATTTTCATATTTCTTTTTCAGGGTTTCTTTTTTCAGATTTTCATCCTGACAAAATGCAGCGCTGTAATGGCCGGCGACAAGTAAAGCTAAAACCAGGTATCTTTTCATATAAATTGAAAATATTTATAACCTAAATATAGCTAAAATCAGAGTGACATCACCTTTGCAGACTGTTAAAGAGTGTTAAGATATCACGGCCACCATCAATAGATTATTTATTGATTTGCAGCCATATGTAGGGCAATTCGGTTTCCCTCGCTATCCTTAAATTCTGCAACAGATCCGAATGCTCCATTTGAGGTTTCGGGATATAAAATTTGCCCTCCGTTTTTTAAAGCTAATTTTAGTGTTGCATCAATGTTTTCTGTCTTAAAATAGATCAGCGTACCGTCTATAGTCGGTTTGTATATTTCTCCTTTTGCCAACGCGCCCGAAATACCACTATCTGTTACGGTAAAAGGAAATAAAGCCATTTCATTGTGATCGATCATGTCTTTCTCAAAGTTAAAGTTGAAAACGGCAGCATAAAATTTTACGGCTCTGTCCATGTCGGTTACCGGAATTTCAAAATAGACAACCGGATTGGAATTTTTTTTAGTGCTCATCTTTGTGATTACATCTTTTGTAAGGGAATCTTTCTTTTCGTTTTTACAGGAAAAATAGAGGGTAATGGTCAGCACGATGCTGGTTAATAAACAGGTTGTTTTTTTTGGTAACATCGTTGCCATAGGTTTGCATGCAAATGACCTGACAATTTTTTATCGTATAAGTCCGTCAGTTTTCAAATATACAAAATGGATGTTGCTAAAATATATCGGATTTTACGCTGTATCTTCTTTTTGGAAAGGGACAGGAGAGGGATTCTATATTTTTGAAGGATTCTGCGGATAAATTTCTTAATAAATTAGCTAACTTGATGGCCTGGAATTAAACGATGAAACCATCATGATCTCAAAGATCACTTCACGAAATGAACCGAGCGTGTGAGCTCATGAATACCATTGGAAATCAATAAAATAATACGAAAAACAACAAATATATTCTGATGAAAATCAATATAGACGAAAATATAACTCTTGAACTGATTGCAGCGCAGCATGCTACGGGACTATACGCTGTTATTGAAGGAAACAGAACCCATTTTGCTGAATTTTTAGCATGGGGTGATAATGCCGAATCCCTGGAAAATTTCAATAATTACATCAGGAACTGCGAGTTACAATACCAGCAGGGAAATGATATAAATTTTGTGATCTTGTTAGACGAAAAGCCGGTAGGGAAAATGGGATTACACTATATAAATACCTATAATAAAAGTGCTGAAATTGGTTATTGGCTCGGTAAAAAGGAGGAAGGCAAGGGAATCATTACAAAATCATGTAAAGGTTTGATCAGTTATGGTTTTACGGAATTGGGTTTAAACAGAATAGAGATTAAAGCAGCCGAAAGTAATGTCAGAAGCCTGGCCATTCCAAAGAAGCTGAATTTCACAAAAGAAGGTATATTGAGACAAGCGGACCTGGTTAATGGTAAGTTTCTTGACCTGGTTTTGTATTCCATGTTAAACGAAGAATGGAAATCATAACAATCATATTTTTATTGTCATTACCGGTTTTGGGCTGTGTAATCTACAAACAAGCAAGAAAAGGCGTAGCTACACCGGTAAAAACGTTGGAATATGTGTTTATACTGGGCTTTACACTCTCTTTTTTGTTGTTCTGTTGCGGTTTAATGATCTATGCTGCGGACTATTATACTGCGATTGACATCGTTGATGGGGGCTATTCGCCCTTTGCATCTAAGCACCTGTTGAGCCTCATCACCTTTTTTGTTCTGGCTGTGTTCGGACTGTGGAAGCTATGGTTAAAAGGACGGGCGATGCCTCCGTTATGGTTTGTGCTGATGCTGGTTTTTGTTTTAACCGGCATCCCCATCAGTATTGCTGTATTTGTTCAAATCTCTCATAGTACGGAGTCTTATGATGGATGGCTGTTCGGTTTTTTACCTTTTGCCTATATTTTAACTGCGGTAGCCGTAATTTGTAAATGCGTTGTGGAAGAGCTTGCTGTTGCAAATGATAAGGTTTATCGCAATAAAGTGCTCAATTATTTAAACCAAAAGATGGCGAAGACCGCCCATCAGCCATTCTACGTGTTAATTTTGTTGATTCCGGTTTTTGTCGTTATCGTTGCTTTATTGATCTTATTCGGACAAGAGGCGGATTCGATGAGTAAGGTGTTTACCGAAACCACAACCTGGCGTTTTTCGACTAAGACTCATCCACCATTTTTAGACCATCAAGGTCATTATTTATGTACGGTCGCAGTTTGTGGTGATCCGAAAGTGGTAAAGCCGCTTCGTTTAGGAATAAGGCATGGTCATGAAATTATCGTAAACAGGCAGCTGCTCATTGCGAACGCTTTTGAAGAGTTGATCCAGGAAAATCTCCCGGCAGCACATCGGGCAATCAGGGCTTGCTATGATAAATACGGCTATCCGTTATCAAAGAAAATCACTAGTCAACAGGGCTCAAACCTGGTTTATAGATTGATGAAACCCCTGGAATATTTCTTTCTCCTGTGCTTGTATTTGTGTGTTACTAAGCCGGAAGAAAAAATTGCCGGTCAATATGTCCTGTAATTGCGGTTAAAACCAAATTCACCGTTATGATCATCAGCAAAAGCCCCCACAGAAAGGTGGGGCTTACTTCTTATGGCCATCAACCAGCTTGAATAAAATAACGAACGGCGGTGCATGCATAAAATCAATATCCTGATAGAACTTCATGGCTGGCATAAACTGATGAGTCATTAGTGTTACTGTACTTAATCCCTGTTCAAGTGCATATTCTTCTGCATGATTCATCAACATTTTCCCATATCCCTTTTTTTGCAATTGAGGCGCAATAAATAGTTCATCGATATAAAGTTGTGAGCCTGTCCACCAGGTTTTTGTATGGGTAAAGATTGCTCCGGCAAAAGTGTCATTGTCAAATAGAACAAAACCTTTAAACTGTGGAGAGGAGAAGTATTCTTCCAGATACTTTAGGGCATCTTCATATTTCCATTGATAGTTCCATGGCGCCTGGTTATACGTTTGCAGATAAGCAGTGGCACAGATTTCAAGATCAGTTGTGGTAATTGGCTTAATGGTCATAAAATTAGAATTGGGTTACTTGATTAGCTATTGTCTAAAGCGTCCTGTAATATTTTTCCAAACTCAATCACGTTTGGATGATGAAGCATCGTTTCATGATCTCCTGAAACATCGAATACTTTTACACCTTTTTCGGCATACTTCTTCCAGCCGAGATATTTAAAGTCGTCTACAAAGTAGACCCGTTTTTTTGCTTTAAACAGATAAACAAAATTATTGAAAGGGACGATCTCATAAGTTTTAAATGCAGTCTGGTGTTTTTGGTTAATTAACTGGATTCTGGTGTAAACTTCATCCAGTTTTGGCTTTTTTATTAAGCCAAGGCTATAGCCTGTGTTACGTAGCTTTTTTTGAAATTGGTTGAATTGATAATTAAGGGTCGTTGAGGGGTGTTTAAAGAAAGACCTGATCAACCATAGTAATTTCGGCAATTGCCGTCTGATTTTTTTTCGGAATATCGTACGCAACGGTTTGTTATAAACACAATTTTCTGCATCGGTATCAAAAATTCCCAGCATTTTCACTTCTTTGCCCAAAGCAGTAAGTTGTCTTTCCATCTCCACAGCAATGTATCCACCAAAAGAGTAACCGGCTATCGCATAGGGACCATTTGGATTGTGCTCTACTATTTCATCAATATAATGCCCGGCGATGTCAGACATCGTTTCAATGGTATTGTCGACCTCTTTTAGATCCGGGGGTTGTAAGCCAAATAAGGGTTGTTCATCATCTACATATTTTGCCAGATCTTTAAAATTCAATACATAAAGTCCATCACCATGGACAATATATAAAGGCATTTTATTTCCGGTCGGTTTAATCGGAATAAGAGATTTCCATTCCCGCTCCGCAACACCCTCTTTTTCTATTGAAGCAAGTAAAGAGGAGATGGTTGGGTTTTTAAATAATATAGCTGCAGGAAAAGCTGTTCCTGTTTCTTTTTCAAACCTCGACAGGATCTGCATCGCCATAATAGAATGGCCCCCCAGTTCAAAGAAATTGTCATTGATTCCCAGCTTTTCCATGCCAAATACCTGTTCCCAGATCGTTGTCATTATTTTTTCAAGCCGGTTTATAGGTGCTGCATACGTTGGACTGGCTTCGCGTGGAATAGCTACATCCAATAAAGCCTTTCTGTCAATTTTACCATTAATGTTTAAAGGCAGACTTTGCATTTCAACCCATGCCAGAGGAATCATGTAATTTGGCAATAAGCTTTCCAAATAAGTGACAATGGCCTTCTTTTCAAAAGTTGGCAGGGGAACAACATAGGCGATCAGCTCCTTTTTTCCCTGCTGATCATCTTTTGCAAGGACGATGGCACTTTCCAGATGTTCTGACTGATTAAGCACATGCTCAATTTCACCGAGTTCAACCCTGAAGCCTCTTATTTTTACCTGAGTGTCTTTTCTGCCGAGAAATTCCATGTTCATGTCCGGTAGCATCCGACCCAAATCACCGGTACGGTACATTGTTGCGCCGGAATCCGTATTAAAAGGATCAGGTAAGAATGCGGCGGTTGTTTTCTCCGCATCGTTGGCATAACCCCGGGCCACACCAACACCACCTATGAATAATTCTCCGGTAACTCCTGCGGGAACTGGTTGGAGTTGTTCATCAAGTATATAAAAGAAGTTGTTATTAATCGGTTTACCATAGGGGATGCTTCTCCAGTCTGGCTCTATTTTCTCTACTACGAAATAGTTCGACCAAACCGTTGCTTCGGTAGCTCCACCAAGGCTGATGACACTGACATTTGGGAAAAAATGTTTTAACCTGTCTGGCAGACTTAGCGGAATCCAGTCGCCACTCAAAAAGCAGACCCTGAGCGAAAGCTGTCTGTAATCCTTATCGGTTAATTCGAGCTCCTTCACTAAGTAATCGAGTGTAGTGGGTACAGAGTCCCAAAAAGTGATCTGGTAATGCTGAAGCATCCAGTGAAGCTGATTGATATCACTCAGTTGTGCCTGTTCGGCTATAACCAATGAGCCACCCGTCGCTAAAATTCCAAATATATCGTAAACAGAGAGGTCAAAACACATGGAAGTAAGGAAGAGCAGACGGTCCTCAGTTCCGATATTAAACTGTTGGTTTACCCATAAAATCAGATTGACAGCCGAATGATGTTCAATCATTACACCTTTTGGTTTGCCCGTTGAACCTGACGTATAAATGATATAAGCCAATTGCCGGCTATCAATGCTTAAGTTTAAATTGCTTTTATGATAGTGGTCAACTGATGCGGTGCTAATGTTTAAGGATTTTCCTGCAGGTATTAAATCGGTGACCGGATGCGTTGAGTCGCTGAGCAACAGGCTGATCGCTGCGTTCGAAAGTATATACAGTTGTCTGTCAACAGGATATTCGGGATCAATAGGGATATATGCTGCTCCCGCTTTGAGTATCGCATACATTCCGATAATCATATCGAAACTGCGCAGTACCAGTAGCCCTACATTATCGCCTTGTTTTACACCACATTCAATAATGAGCCTGGCCAGTTGATTGGCCCGTTCATTTAAATCCTTATAGGTCATCGATTCCTTTCCAAGTCGCAGAGCGATATGATCAGGGGTTTTTAAGACTTGCTCTTCCAATAGGGTATTCAATGTTTTATCCATTGGATAAGGAACACGAGTAGCATTGAAATGTGCTTGATCGTTGGATGAGGAATAATTAGGGGATTTTGGACTGTAAAATGGGTGGCTGGACATTTATTGATTCTTGCTATGAGCGAAAAGTAATTGTATTTTAATGCAAAGTAGTAATTTGTTATTAAAATGTGTTATTTTTTTACGCGGCAGGAACTTTTACCAGCCTAAAATATGACTTTTTGATTCGCTGATCTGGCGCAAAACAAAGCTTGATTACCGGAGATTTCCACTACAACGAAATCACCCAATTAAGGAAATAGCCTGGGAACCGGGCTTTACTGATAGCAGTCATTTGAACAGAATGATCAAAAACCTGCTCATCTTAGGATGGCAGGTTTTTTTATGGAATTAATCTTTTGATGGATCCGGGATAAAATAATTTCGGTCAGGCGGAGCTTCATGAAGCGTGAAAACTTTTTGATAAACCGGATCATACACATCGATGATGGTGTAAGTTCCTGAGGTTAACCATTCTCCCTCTGTCCAGTTTCCATGGACGTCTAATTTCTTATAGATCGTTTCCGTCTGGATAAAGATGCGGCCCCAGAACAACCATTTTCCATTGATATTATGGACATAGTATACCCTAACCGGATCCAGTTGGAATATACGCGCGGAGGGCTTGTCTTTAAAGCTGAAGATTTTACCCTCAACATCGGCTAAGGTAACCGGATTAATGATATGTTGCTCCCGGTCCATTAGATCCGAAGGAAATCCTTGTTCTGTGGTTAATTGAAGGGTGTCATTTATTTCTACATAGCTTCCCATTGGATTTGATGTTTTAGGGTTAATTAAATATTTTCTTTAGGTTGGTAAACCCATTTTCATAGAATTGAGTTAAGCCGTCTTCATGGTAAACAAAATGACCAGTCCATTGAACTAAGCATCTTTTGCCAACTTCAAGTTCGATCACCCTGATTTCTGCATGGTATTCCTTTATCGCTCTGCCCCAGGCGCCGTCATGCCATCTGTAATGGTAACAAAGGCCGGGGTTGTTCATGTAAATCAGCTCTTCTGTGGTAGTCGGCTGTCCGGGAAAGGTGAGGATTCTTCTGATTTCCGGCAATTCTGTCTGATCGGAGCCTATTTCTGTTTTTTCGATGTCGGGATGCCACAAATGTATCGTGTAAAATCCTCCAATCATTGCCCACACTTTGTCTGCCGCAGAATTAAGCTCAACAGTCCGGACAATTTTCCATTTTTTATCGATTTGACCTGTCATGATTTCTGGTTTAATATTCAATTAATCTAAAACTAGGACCATAATTTCCGGGTATACCCAGAACTGGGATTTTCATTAGCGGAATGGCAAACTTTTCAAGGTCGAACATCAGTTCTATTGCCTTCCATAGCGCCGCCTGCCCGCCATCACCCCATGCACTTTCCAGCGTATGGATCATTTTAGAATAGACCAGGTCAAACTGATGCGTCAGTTCCCAGACTTCTTCCGGCACATCTTTCTGCAGA
Organism: Pedobacter steynii; assembly: GCF_900103665.1. Classification (GTDB taxonomy): domain Bacteria; phylum Bacteroidota; class Bacteroidia; order Sphingobacteriales; family Sphingobacteriaceae; genus Pedobacter; species Pedobacter steynii. Next base: position 15,095 of record NZ_FNGY01000004.1, on the reverse strand, counting down.
TAGCCTCCCTCTGGGACGATAGCCATTGGCCAGACCTCAGGAAATGCGAGTGGCGACATAAAAGCATATTTGCCGGTTGCCGGATCTAATTCAATCTTCTGTCTTTTCCTTACTTCCCAGAATCTGTAAAAGTGGGAGAGCTCTTCAGGAGCAGTTTTTGTTTCATTTGCTTCTACTGCGCCTTCTCCCTGCTCCATAATCCAGTGGATGGCACTATCCAGTTTTTCGAGATTGTCCACGATGAACCAGGAAAGTGGGCCGCTGACTTGCTGATCGGGTTTCATCTCCGGTTTCAGGCTATGGAACTCTTCATTAATGGCAGTATACAAGGCGCCAATGGTGGTAGAATGTTCTCCGTCATGTTCATGACAATCTTTATATTTACTGTCGTACTCCGCGATCTGAATCTCGCCTTGCGGCAGTTCTATTTCCAGGAAGTCATCCAGCATGTCATCATTCAGGCCAGACAAACGAAGTGTGAGCTCCGGATGCACTCCGCCAGGCAGCTTTGTTGGATACCTTAGCCCTTTATCACTGGTATCATAAATCTTAGGATCTCCACCAATGGAGCTGAGCAGGTTACAAACCAGGGCCAGATGCAACATTTCTTCCTGTACAATATGGCGGATGGATTTGGCAACCGGGTCAAGGTTGTCTTTGATCGACCATAATGCGGCGAGATAAATGGGAATGGTTCCAAATTCCAGATCGATGCATACCTGAAGTGAATCTTTTAGTAAGGCTAAACGGAGTTCATCGTCGACAGAATCAATTAAGCTATGGTTGAGCAGCGCAACATGTTCTTCCATGGTTGTATCATCTTTCCGGATGACTTCATCGATGCTGGTATTTAGATTTTCTGTGGTTGTGATGTCTTGTGATTCCATTGCGTTAATAGGTTTGATTGTTGAATTAATAGGTCTGATAGTCTGAATGATAATGCGGTTAAGGTTAAAGTCGGATTCACCGCACTACCAGTAGGGAATACCCCATTGGAGCAGAGGTATAGGTTCGAAATTCCATGTACTTTGAGGTTTTCATCGGTTACGCCATCGGCTGCTGTTTTGCCCATCCGGCAGGTTCCGGTGGTATGGTGTGCACCCGGTTCATCAACCCTGGCATCTCCGGGATTAATGGTACAGCCCATTTTAAGGATCACCTCTTTCATGATTTCCAGGTTTTTCAATGCATTCTCATTTTCTTCCTCAGTCCGGGAAAAACTAATCTTGGTTAGAGGCAATCCAAATCTGTCGGTACCTTCCATAATTTCCAGTCGGTTGTCATATTTTCCCTTTTCCTCCATGAAGGCCTGAAGTTCAATCGTCATCGGACCGCTCATGATGGCATCGATCTCGTCGCAATTTTTTCCGGCAATCATCAGTTTGGCGATGTTCTGATTGGGTTGCACACGATCTTTGAAAAGAAAGATCTTTCCGATCGCCTGTCTACCCGGTGTATCGTAACTTCTGGACATGAGGGTCGGGAAATCATATTCCTGAAACCATCGTTCCTTATTTTCCGGAAATGTTCCCCTTACTTTTAACATGGAATGAGAGATGATAAAGCGTCCACATAGATCTTCATCATTTCCAACACCTTTCTCCCAAAACTCATTTTTGGAGTTCATGAGTAATTTTGGTGTTTCGTACGAACCGGAACAGATGATGTAATGGCTTGCTTTTTCCAAACTTACCTCACCTGTGAGGTTATTCAGACATTCTATTGAAGCAATCTTATCCTTGCTTTCACAGTTGATCTTCCTTACCGGTGTATTGGGCCTAAGCGTAAAGTTGACATACTTCTTGTTTTCCAACAGTTCCGTCAGGATATCTACCGCAGAAAATCTGGAACCAAAAGGGCAGTACTTACACGTTCCGGTGGTGAAGCATTTTCTGTACCTCGCCAAAGGCATTTTACCGGGTTTGATGTCCATTTCTTCAAATGCTTTGATCATTAAGCCATCGGCAGCTGTCCACTCAAATGGTGGCATTGGATAAGGTTTGCTTCTTGGCGACCATTTTTCGTCTTCATCGCCGCAAACGGCCAGATATTCTTCCGCCTGTTGATAATAGGCTTCCAGATCGTCATAAGAAATCGGCCAGTCTGCGCCCTGTCCCGTATTGCTGTGGAGCTGAAAGTCTTCCGGTTTAAACCTTAGGGACCAGGCTCCCCAGTGCATGGTAGAGCCACCTACGGCTTTTACCCTTGCACCTTCGGACAGCCAATTGGTGGTGCCAACAGATTTAGCTTCCCATTTTTTATCATAGGTATAATCGTAGGGTGTTCTGTTTAAGGTGATGTAGTCCCACCATGCCCGTCTGTCCTTTGAGGGGATCACCGGCCCTGCTTCGAGCATAAGGATAGCGGTAAGCGGATTATGCTCCAGCAGACGCTTTGCTATTGTGGTTCCGGCTACGCCTGAACCGACAATAATATATTCATAGTTTCTCATGACTGCTGCGCGTTATTGGTGGCCGGATCTGGTTTATAAACTCTAACTAAATCTTGCTTGCTATATCTCGAACCTTTCACATAACCATGGTAGTTCTTACCACCGAAGTGCTTAAATCCACTGGCCATGACCTGCATGATGATAAACTCATTGACCACAAATGCTTTGGTATGCGCCAGTCTGGTTGTCGGTGGCCCCTCAGGTTGTTTGTAGGTCAGAAATAGTAAACGGTAGGCATTTTCCTCACCATTCAGGTCAATCAGCTCCTGTATCACATAAGTTGCGTTGATGTACTCGCCTGTATAGGAGGGGGCTACATTGGTTTTTGCAGCGACCATTTCCAGCCAGGAGCTTTTGAGGTTAGAGGATTCGTAATGGACATTTTCCCATACATTTCCGATCTGTACAAATAGTTTCCAGAGGAATTCCCTTTGGGCAGCGGTTAGGGGGTGCTGCTCACTCTGGATAAGTCCGGGATCAATGATATCCTTGCAGATATCTCCGGTTAGCATTAATTTTGTGTTCATAAGGATGGATTTTATATTTTATCTAAATAGCAGACGTTCCTGTGTCTTTCTGTAATTACTTCCAAAATAGTCTTCGGTCCAGGAATCATCCTTTTCGAGGTAAGGACTGGGGATGTCGGCAATTTCTATTTGTGTATCGGCCCCGGTTGAAGCTTTTTTGGAATTGATAAGGGCATAGCGACTGGCGATATCACGGAAGTAAAAATGATTCCAGATGCGCATAAATTCTCCGAGATATACGTCGGCAACCATTTTATCTCCTTTAATAACCAACATATTTTCGTCGTTGTTCACCGTTGAAGCCTGACTGAAATTGGCAGAACCGCTGATTACAGTAGGGTCTTCGCTGAGTGGATTGATGAAGAGGTATTTAGTGTGCAGGTATTTCACCATTCTATTGAGGCCGGATAAGTTCTCCTCCAGCCACCTGTGCAGTTCAGAGTCACCGACAACGGCTTTAGCCAGGATCTCTCCGATGGCGATGTTGTTATTTTTGATCTGAGAATAACCGAGGTATTGAGTATAGGCTTTAGAAGGTCCTTTTTCCGGTTTCTTTGGATTTGGTGCCGGTGGTTTTTTCTCGAAAAGGACATAACGGGTATTTTTGAGGTTGTTCTGCATAACCAAAGCAAAGAGGTCGTTCACACCAAAGGCAGCAGTAAAGCCAACCATTGATTCTGCGCTGTCTATTTCATTCGCGTACCATTGTAGGGCATCGTTTGAGGACCTGGGACTAAAAACAGGTTGCGTACCGTCAACAAATGCAGTGGTTGGTGTTGGGGTCTGCGCAACAGTCCAGCTTCTCAATTGCTTTACAGGAGTATCCAATGATAGTTTTGTCCAATATTCCAGATATTGGGCTGCAATTTTTTGATCTCTCACGATGTGTACGACATTTGATTGCCCATAAATGCCACCATCGGTAAAGTTGGTTGAACCGGTTAAAACTTCTACAGGAACATTATCCTTTAACAGAATGATGTATTTGTTATGGGAGATATAAGCCGGGTCGGAGGTTCTTGGGATCATCAGTTTTCCAATTCCTGCTTTGGCAATTGCAGCTTCGCTGGCCACCTTCGGTCCGGTTGGATTTACCCTTGCGTCGTAAACAATTTTTACATCTGCACCAGTTGTGGATGCATTCCTAAAGGCATTTAAAACACCTTCATGGCTGAATTCATAAGCTGCAGTTCTGATGCTGTATTGAGGGCCTTTTGCCTGACCTATAAAGGCCAATATGGCTTCTTCCAAACCCCTGGATAGCCATTTGAAAGCCTCAGGACCGGCAGCTTCCGGAGTTTTATTGCCAAACTTCCTGGCGTAGGCCTGGCTACCGGCAACACCGCGGTTAAAATGGATGGCAAAGCGTCCGTTGTCTTCACTTTCTGTCTTGATTTCCGTTTCAACAGCTGTTCCATACACTAAGTTTTTTGGGCTTCCATAGACAGGGACTACTTTATAGATATAGCTGCTATTGGGAGCAGCAGTATAATCCCCCCACATGAAACTTTGAATTGGAGCTTCCTGTGTAGATACGAGTGAACCTGGGGCAGGATTAGGATCAATTTCCTCAAAGGTCTTGAATCCTTTAAGCCAATATTGTTCTTTTTTTGTCTGGTCTGTTCTGTGGATGGCAAAGCCTAATAGTCCCTTTCTGGCGGCATCATTTGCATCCATGGCTAAGAGTACTACATAAGTGCCGGCGATGGCGTTGACGGAGATGGTTTTATCCCCTGTCTGGTTGGTTCTTTTTCTCATTGAGAGCGAGTTTAAAGTTTAAGAAATTAATAAAATCAGTGTTCTGAAAAATTCATGACTATGAATTTTTAGGGCTGGTAGAGAGAACGTTGCCTCCGACTAATACAAATGCCAACAGTTTTAGTCAGGTGTTTTATTTTAAGCGTTACTCTAAGCTAGATATTTTTTTTGACAATATCACCGCGATCCTTCATATTGAATTTGAACGAGAGGATAGTGATAATCAGCACACTCTTACGTGCACCGTCTATTGGTCTTGTTTTACTTAGTTATATTGATTGTTAGCCAGTTAGGTATAAATACCTGTTTGCAAATACAGGCGAAAATACGCTGAAAGCGCATTGTTTTTTGATGGATATTTGACTTACAATCAAAAGCGGTGAGCAAAATGAAGCAAATGCCGGCTGTACGCTCTCAGTTGATTCCGTTTGTGGTAGTAGGAAAACCGAAAACCTTAAAAAGTAGGAAATCATCTTTAAACAATAAAATTATGGGATTTTATGGAACTGAGCCGGTAGATCCGGCTAGAACTAAAGCCACATATTTGTGGACAGGATTACGCACCCCTGGAATATTTATCATCGAAGTTCAGGGAGATGCACCAAATTATTCATACGGATTTACCCTATCGCGTGACTCGCATTTTGTAGGAGGACTGAAAATTAACTCTATGGGCTGGACCGGGCCATTGGGTGCAGGTACCACGCCTTATGTGTCGAAAGGATCATTCCCCGGACAATATCTTCCTGAAATTGTGATATCGGGATCAAATGGTAGTTTTTTGATCCCTGTGAAAGAAATACCTCATACCGAAGTTGACAATTATATCAAGTCGCAGGCTGAAGTAGATGTACTCCAGCAACAACAATAAAACAAGCGCTGAAATTCCGTTTTACTTTAAGCAGTAAAACGGAATTTTTTTGTTTCCAGCTCAACTATTTAGCGAATTTTTTTGAACCTGCAACACAAAGAATGACACCAATGGTAACGCCCAGCATCGCAATGCTTACCTTTTCATGAAGTAGGGTGGCGGCCAGAGCCAATCCAAAAAAAGGCTGCAGGAGTTGTAATTGCCCTACTGCTGCAATACCACCCTGAGCGAGGCCACGATACCAGAATACAAAGCCAATCAGCATACTGAATACAGAAACATAAGCGAGGCCAATCCAGGCTGCTGCGCCAACTTCTGTGAATGATGTGGGACGTTGTATATACATCGTAGGTGCCATGAAAGGCAGGGAAAGTACAAGCGCCCAGGAGATAACCTGCCATCCCCCCAGTGTTTTTGAAAGTTTTGCGCCCTCGGCATAGCCCAGTCCACACAAAATAACCGCCAGTAACATCAACAGGTCACCAATAGGTGAGGCTGTTAAGCCCTGAGCGATTGCAAAACCAATCACGAGCAGGCTTCCTAAGATCGAGAACAGCCAGAATGCAGGGCGGGGGCGTTCTGCCCCGCGCATTACGGCGAATATAGCTGTGGTAAGCGGCAACATTCCCAGGAATACAACCGAATGTGCGGAAGTTACATATTGTAAGGCCAGCGCACTCAATAGGGGGAAGCCCAGTACAACACCGATGGAGACAATCACCAGAGAAAAAAGCTGTTCCCGCGTAGGTCTTTTTTCCTTAAAAACGAATAGCATGCAAAGAGCCAGCAGCCCGGCAATGGTTGCCCGGGAAACCGTTACAAATACCGGATCGAAACCCAGAACGGCCGCCCTTGTGGCAGGTAGAGAGCCACTGAAAATCAATACCCCAATGAACCCATTTCTCCAGCCCTTGCTGCTGTTTTTGTCAATAAATGATGGATGATTACTCATGATCTTAAGCTTAATTATTATTTAGGCGAAATTAGCCGGGGAATAGCAGTAAACACAGTCTCAGTTTTGTGTATTTTAATGGACACAGTTATCTTTGTAGCATGAGTAGAGATTTTCTTTATAATGACATCGCCAACGCAATTGCCAGTCAGATCAGAACGGGAGTTTTGAAATCCGGTGATAAATTGCCTTCTGTAAGGGTATTGTGCAAGGACCATGGCATTAGCATGAATACTGCTAAGCGCGTGTTTCTGGAGCTGGAAGCCCAATCATTGATCGATTCAAAGCCGCAGTCCGGTTATTTTGTGAGCCAGTCGTCTTACTTAAAACTTCCACTTCCTGAAGTCAGCCGGCCTTCATCGGTAGCTAACGACAAAGAACCAGACGAACTGGTGAGTAAAGTCTATGCCGATATGGGAAATGAAGGGCTCACACTTTTTTCTATTAGTGCCCCTTCCGGAGAGCTGTTACCCCTGGCCAAGTTAAAAAAAGAGATTGTGCATGCGACAAGGGAGCTTAAAGATGCCGGCACAGCGTATGAACCTTTACAAGGCAATTTGAAATTGAGGAGAATGATTGCAGTCCGCTCTTTAGTATGGGGAGGGGATTTACAGGAAAATGATGTGATCACCACTAACGGCGCCATTAATGCCGTGTCCCTTTGTTTGATGGCATTAGGGAAGCCAGGAGACACGGTTGCTATGGAAAGCCCTTGTTATCCCGGGACCCTGCAGCTGGTGGTAAGCCTCGGATTTAAAGTGCTCGAGCTTCCAACGCACCCAATCACGGGCTTAGCATTAGATGCTTTAAAGCAGGCGCTTCCTAAAATTAACATTTGCCTGTTGGTTCCCAATTTCAATACCCCCCTGGGAAGCTGTATGCCTGATGAACATAAAAAAGAAATCGTTGCCCTTTTATCTGCACATGACATTCCATTAATTGAAGATGATGTATATGGCGACCTGTATTTTGGCACCCAACGTCCAAAATGTTGCAAATCATTTGATAGAGAGGGAAATGTTTTGTACTGTAGTTCAGTCTCCAAAACCCTGGTTCCAGGCTATCGTGTTGGCTGGGTTGCTCCGGGAAAACACAAAGAAAAGCTGTTAAAGTTAAAACTGATTCATTCCATATCCTCGGCTTCTATTATCCAGGAATCCGTGGCTAATTTTCTGAAAACAGGGAAGTATGAAAATCATCTCCGTCAGCTTCGCCGGACGTTACAAGACAATTATCAGCATTATATTCATGCCATAGCGGAGTATTTTCCGGAAGGAACTAAAATAAGCAGACCTCAGGGCGGGCTTTCGATCTGGGTTGAATTTAGCAAGCGCATGGATACCAGGAAATTATATGACCTGGCGATTAAGCAACAAATCAGCATCGCACCGGGACGAATGTTTACCCTGCAGGATCAATTTGAAAACTGTATGAGACTCTGTATTGGCCTGAGCTGGTCAGCTGAAATTAAGTTTAAACTAAAACAACTTGGAAATCTGGCGAAGATGATGCTGGCGGATTAAAGAACCTTTATCTCCATAAAGTCCTTTCAGAGCTTAGGCGTTATTGATGCTATAACAGAGGGATACCAGACCGGTTTCATAAGTTTTACTCCGCAGGAGCCTGAGTTTAGTGCGGCTATTCTGCTTATTGAATAGCGCTTTGCCGCTGCCAAGGAGTATCGGATGCACTGATAACCATAATTCATCTACAAGGCCCTCTTTCATCAAAGCATCGCTGAGTTCAGCTCCACCATATAGCCATATGTCTTTGCCAGGCTGTTCTTTTATCCTTCGGGCCTGGGCAATACTATCCTCAGATATAAGGACCGCGCCTTCTTTTACTGTTTTCAATGTTCTGGAAAATACGTATTCGGTCATTGCCGGCATACCGGGAACCGGTTCTCCGTTATTGTTCTCCGCATATTGTTGTGCGATCTCGTAGCTTTTACGGCCAATAAATATCGTGTCTACACCAGCAAAGAATTCGTTCAGACCATAGTCCTGATCTGTGAAGCACCAATCATATTCGCCATTAGGCCCTTCAATATATCCATCCAATGTTACGGCTAATCCTAATATTAGTTTTCTCATATCCTTAATTTTTTGTATTGCAAAACTGTAAAGAATAATTTAGTTCAAATTGTACAAAACGGACACTAATACAGAATATGTGGTGCATGTACCAATTCCGAAGGAGTACCGCCAGTATAAGTTTTGTAGTCACGATTAAAGTGCGCCTGGTCATAATAGCCACTTTTGCAGGCTATTTCCGTAAGTGAGAGAACCGGGTGTTTTTTTAGGTGAGTCAATGATTGTATGAACCTGGAGACACGCAGGTACTCTTTGGGTGACAGGCCAATGTATTGTTGAAATTTTCTTGAAAGATGGCGCTGGCTAATGCCAGTATCATTGGTAAGTTTGCTTACTGATATTAAGCCGGCAGCGCTTTGCACCTGCTGCAGGCAGTAGGCCACCTGCAAATCATTTTTCGCCCGGGTCAATTGTCGCAGCAAATAATGCTGTACCATAAATACACGGGTATCATTATTACGAGCGGAGGCCATTTTATCTTCTATTTCTTCCGCCAGGTTATTCCATACATCTGACAGCGCTGCATTGGTGTCTGTTAGCATTTGCATCGGAAGGTGGAAGAATTTATACGCCATACCAGGATAAAAACAAACGGCAAGACAACCAGCGCCTTTACGCATCTGAATATCCATGGGGCGGCTCATACGAAAGCTAATGATGCTGCGCTTGTGCAATTCGTCACCAATAATAGCGATTGGTGTACTAGTGTAGTTCACAAACAGTTCAACACAAGTGTCGGGGAGCACACGTACATGACTTGTATCTGTACCTTCATCGCAATCCATAGTACATATCAGCTTAATGTAGGGCTGCAGACTTGGGATGATATCATACATTTGAATACGCATACTTTGTAAAAGTATAAATTTCCGACTAAGTCTCCACAACGAAAGCCTTTAATCCGGCCATCTTACCCTCGCGAAATCGCCAGACATCGCAATAGGAGTACTCTATCATGATCCCATCTTCATTCTTCATACTGATTTTACCAATCGCGGTAACAAACTCGCCTTCGGCAATTAAGTTTTCGACCATGAATTTGGGTGGTTCCAGGTAGGCCGTTGCCATGTATTCCCGAACATCCTGTTTCCCTCGTAGTATCCTGTCGCCCACAAATATCCATTCTGTATCCTCGGTACAGAAAGATAGAAAACCCTCGTAGTCACCTGCTGTGACAGCGGCATTTGCTTTTTCCAGTATTGCTTTGTGATTCAAATTCATGTGATATTTCTAATTTAAATTCAATTGAGTAACCCTCAACGGCTGAGGTTTTATTATTGGTTTGAGAATCAAAAGCAATACCAAAAAAGTGCGGCCCAACATCATTTTTTACCTGTTTGTCTATAAATTCCACCTTTCTGTACGCATTAAGGTCCAGGTCGTCTACTTAATTTTCCGCAATGTGCGATTCGCTTACTTTAGTGTAAATAAAAAAAATTATGAAAAGACTAATCCTGACCTCAGCTGTGCTCTGCCTCTTTACTGTCGCCTTTGGAATTACTACTTCCAGTCGTTATGTTTTATTACAGCTGGAGCCTTTTGTCTCGAAAGATGTTAGAAAGCCAGTAGAAAGGGCCAGGATTATGGCTGCTAAACTGCTGGAAATTTCTAAAATACCGGGTCTTTCCATTGCGGTAAGTCAAAAAGGTAAAATTGTTTATGCCGAAGGATTCGGCTATGCAGACCTGGCAAATAAAATCCCGGTGAATAGGGAGACACAATTCAGAACTGCTTCTTGTGCCAAAGTGATCACCGTCACTGCATTCGGCAAATTGCTGCAGGAAGGTAAATTGGATTTGAATGCCGGTGTCAACAAATACTTGCCCGGACTGCCGCAGGAATATCAGCAGATTACTCCGCTCCAGCTGACAGGCCATTTGTCTGGTTTGCCGCATTATGCAGATGATGATAAAATTGAGAACCGCTTCTACAATTCAACTGAAGAGGCTTTGAAGGTGTTTTCGCATCAGAAACTCTTAACTCCTCCAGGGACAAAATATAGCTATTCTACTCATGGATTTACATTGTTATCGGCGTTAATGGAAAAGGTCTCAGGCATGACTTTTTTAGACTACCTGAGCAAAGAATTGTTGCAGCCATTAGACATGAAAAATACGGGACCTGATCTAAGAAAACATCAGCACTATGGTAATCTGGCCAGACTTTATGATTTTAAAAACAATCAGCCGGTCGAAGAAACTAGTCCTGAAGATGTAAGCTATAAATGGGCTGGGGGAGGATTAATAAGTACGCCATCAGACCTTGTAAAGTTGACATTTGCCTATACCAATGGTTTTTTGAAAAAGGAAACCGTTCAGCAGATGTTTAAACCACAACATTTATTGTCCGGAGAAATGCTGCAAATTGGCATTGGCTGGAGAATCAGTAAGGATATTTTTGGAAGAAACGTGATAGAACATGCGGGTGGGATGGAAGGTGCAAGGACGGTTGTTTGTATGTTTCCTGATCAGGAAACTTCTGTTTCATTGATGGTGAATGCTTCCTGGTCTAGCTCAATAGAAGAAACCGCACATTTATTCGCTCAGCTTTTTATGGATCGTCAGGAAACAAATAGCGTAAAAGACTTTGAGACCGAGGTCATCACCAATAGTAACCTGAATGGAAAAGAAGTTAATGGAAGTGCTCAACTGAAATTTAAGGAAAACATCGGCGATTTAACCTTTGCGGATGGCAGGCATTACGCGATAGTCCCATTGAAGCGGACAGATGTCTATGGTTTAATAAGTCCGGAAGGGATTTACTACCTGGAAATGAAGACTACGAATCAACAGGTTACCGCAAAAGCAATTGCTTATGGTTCGCAGCGAAAGGACAGCGCGATAGACAAAGCTCCTTTTTTGCAGTTTACTTTTGCTGACATGCGCTGATCATTAGCCCGTTCTTTGTGATTATTTATCATTTTATGCATTCAATAAGCAGGTTCCAGGTACAGTTCCCATCTATTGCTGGGTAAATTCCATAGGCAGAGACCACTTGTTCACAACTGGTCCAATGTCAGATCCATATTGGATCAATTCAGGATTGGCTTTTTACGCTTTTCCAAATTAAACTGAATTTATAGGGAAATCATCCCTGAAAACTAAATTTCATTCGTCCCGAAAAGGCAGATACTTTTTGGAGCGAATGAAATTTTTTGGTATATGTTTGACGCTCTTTTGTTTTTATCTAAGATATAGATTTATGGTTGAAGAACTTATCGATTATTATAGCACGAACTTGACTTTCTACAACCTGGTAACAAGGAAACTGATCTGGTGGAAAAAATTGATTCCGGTTTTGCTTTTTCTTGCCGTCGCTGCACTCTTTGTTGTATATTTTATCAAGCTAAAGATTTATCTGTTGGTGCTTTGTTTGCCTTGCTTTGGAGTAGCCCTGTTTTTGGGTAGACGGTTCAATGCCCTTAAAGTAAAGGAGCTTTACCAACGGCATTCCATCTCAAAGTTCTCCTGGTCTACGGAAGGTTTCCATCAGGATGCGGTTCAAAATCTAAACGGTTACTTTGAGCGTAAGGGCTGGGATGAAAATAAGATACAAAAAATACAAGAGCTGATCAAAGAGAAAGCAGATAAAGAAAGAACTGGGTCTATTATTTTCATTTCCTGCCTTGGGGCATTATTCATACCCTTATGGAATGTCTACCTGGACAAATTGATGGGGCAGTTCAATACAACCGAAGATCTGAGTATTCTCTTTGCAGTACTGTTGTTTTTGATTACTGCAGTGTCTTACCTTATGATCAACCTTGCCGATATCAGGGATAATTTCATAACCAGGTTTGTTAAACTAAACAAACTGAATGAACTTATAAGTGAAGTCCTGTTATCGCGCTAAGCTTAAGGAATACGATTTTTAACGCATTTTCCTTCTTATCAACATATCGGCACGAAATTCGGAGGGTTATAATTACATAACTTAAATAAGTTGTGTATATTCATGAATTAGCAGTCAGTTTCAAGAAAAAATGAAAATAAATGAACTTAAAATTATGAAAAATATTTATCTATACTTTGTATTCATTTTGATTTCAGCCCAAATGAATTTATTCGCTCAAAATATTCAGAATAAAGGCAATTATACCTATCAGGTAAGAGAAGAACAGGGCGACCTAAATAATGATGGCAAAACGGACAAACTAACGGTAAAAATGGATACAACAGATGAAACAAGGCCATTTAGATTACAAGTTTTCCTATCTCAGCCAAATGGGAAAAAATTAACTTTAGCGGTATCTTCGACCAAAATAATTGAACCACAATATCCTATTGAAAAGCAAGGGGAACCTAATGGATACCAGATACCAAATTTTTTTATTGAAAAAGGGATATTATCAATGTGGAGTGAAATTAAAGGCGGGAATATTACTTACGATTTCAAATATCGCAAGGGCAATTTTGAATTAATTAACGTGAAAAAGTTAACTACTAATGCAACGAGAGGGTATATTGACGAAAATACAATATTTACAGAAACTAATTTCAACTTAATTTCGGGACTCAGAACCGAAACTGATGATAAATTAGGTTCGAAAAAGGCATTGAGTATAAGAAAAAAAACCGTTTTAATCAGACCCTTACCGAAAATACAGGATCAGAAATTTTCTGATAAAGAATTATATTAAAAACACCCCATTGCCACAGCAATTGGGGGAAGCCATTGCCAACCGGGCCTAAAAGAAAACGGATAGGAAGAAAAATCTAATTGTTGTATTTTGTAAATTAGACTTGCTATGGAAAATATACCTCCTTATTTAAAGAGCTTAAAGCTCATTAAAGAGTCGTTAGACAAGCTCATGGCTAACAGGGCTACGGCTGTTGAAATCAGATCTAATGAATTATATGACCATATATCTAAAAATCCGGTGTTAATGAAATCATTCCCTACCCCGGGGATGTTTAACCATTTCTTGAAAAAACAGCATAACGACAACATATTAAAGCAAATCATCCCAAATTATCGGGTCGATACTTCGAATAAAAATTTTTACCAATGGTATTTTTTTAAAGAGACAAATAGAGATGTAACACAAGGAAGAGGAGTTGAAACCATCGGCAGCAAGCTAAATTACCAAAAAGGTAGTCAGAAAGTCATTTCCGAAGATGGTCTAAAGTTTAGATCAGAGCAGGAGCTTGAAATCTACAATAGACTTTTAAAATGTAACTACCTAACCGTTGAATATGAGCCCAGACTTGTAGAATTTGGCGAGCAGAAGTACCCTGATTTTAAAATTTCGAACAAGCTCAGTCAAAAAACATATTACTGGGAACATTTTGGCCAAACAAATTCTGACAGGTATTTAGATGCCATGGCCGAAAAAATTCAATGGTATAGAAATAATGGATATAAAACTGTAGCAGATGGTGGGAAACTAATTTACACCATTTATTCAGACTGGAAAACCTTTCAAAGGGATATTGACAACTATATAGCTGTTATCACTAAATAAATTCTGTAGTTGTACGAATTTTGAAGCGTTCTTGAAATTAACAGTACTTACTCAGCTATCCCAAGAACAAGAAAACCAAATATTTTTAACAACTTTTAACAACTGTCATGTCAAGTTGCTTAACTTTTTTTTATTTAATTTAAAATACCAAAAATCAGCTAAATATATTTTTGAAAGATTTAAATTATGACAAAGCGATTAGCAGTCCTGTTTAGTTTAATAATGTTAAATTTTACATTATTAAAAGCTCAAAATAATGCATCAACTATATCTTCTAGCAAGATAATCAGATTAAATTACCCAGAGTCCTTAAAAGATTTAATTAAGCAGTTTAAAGGAAAGATAATTTATATTGATGTCATGGCTTCCTGGTGCAAGCCTTGTATTGAGGAATTTAAATACACTAAGGAACTTGATGATTTTTTTCAAGAAAAAGATATAGTTTATATATATATAACAATTGATGAAAAAAGCGGTATTGAAAAGGCATACGATGTAATTAAAGAAAATTCATTAAATGGATATTTTGTCTCCTACCATAATCCAGTGAAAAAAACTGAATCTAGTGATTATGTGAAATTCATAGATGATTTGCTATTTGTTGTTGATGATAAAGGAAATAGAGGCTTCAAAGGCATTCCTATTTATTCAATTTTAGATAAGGAAGGGCAAATCGTTGTCAAAGACGCTTTAAGACCATCATCAAAAGAAAAATTAAAAGAGCAACTCAATAAATACTTATAAAAAGCATATCATTCATTAAAAGTGAAACAAAATTAGCTTTGGGGCTTAACATCCACAAGATGCTCAACTGATAACTGCTTGTTCAGTAATTGATTATGTTGGGTTCGATGAGTAGGGCGAATCGCTGCACATTTTGATAGGATCAATGCCAAAAGTTGTGGAGCAAGTATTAAAAATATAGCTTTGTATTTTTATATAGTTTCAATTTATGCCATCAGCTGCCGCGTCCTTGCT
>NZ_FNGY01000005.1:156640-568222 GCF_900103665.1 Pedobacter steynii | reverse complement strand
TTCTGACTTGAAAAAATAGCTTTGGTTTTCATGTACTTTGAAACGGTACTATCTTACCTCGCTACGCTATAAATGACATCTCTTTAATGAACTTTGCGAATCACCTCACGGATCTTCTTTTATGTTGCAATCTTTCGCTTTCTGTTTCTTCCAGGTCTTAATGTTCCTGGTTTCAGTTTCAAACTCCTGATCGTTTCAGTCTTTTTGTTTTTGTTATCAAACTCCGTTTGGTAACCCCCGTTTTTGTTGGGACTGCAAAGGTAGAAATCTTTTTGGTATTGTCAAGCTTTTTATTAAACTTTTTTAATTGTTTTATTTGGTAACTAAACCGGTCAAAACAACTTCTGACATATCTCTACTGCAATCTTTCAAATCCTTCTCTCTGTATCAATCTCAATCTTTCTCTTCCTCCGAAGCGGGATGCAAAAGTAGGAAAATTTAACCGTTCTCAAAACAATTCAACCATTATAATTGTATCATCACCCTAACCACATGATTTACAACAAGAAAAACATCAAACAGACTTAATATAAGATGTACACCAACCCACAATCAACCACAAGCAGTCAATAAAACGAGGATTAGGATACAAATCAATCTATTTATACGACCTATAAAACAAGGGACAGCCCACAATCAACCTATATATATTATATAGAGAAGCGATCCCATGATATAAAAACTGGAAAGAGCATACAATATGTCTATTCCACAAAAAAGCCCTGCAAAAAAGCCCTGCAAAACTTGCAGGCCCAATCCTTCTTAATCCGGATTATATCAGAAATCCTACTTTTTCATTCCTTCCAGTGTTGCTCCATTCAAGATTACCGTTGCACTGTCCGACAAATTATAATGGATTTTAACGTTTTTTTGGATTCAAAAGCACGATTACACTTTTAACAGGCGCATTCAGATCAGCAAAGCCAATCTGATTAGTGAAATTAATCGCTACACTAACCATCCGGAAAAGTAACAACTCATCCCAAATGGAATACAAATGAATCTAGTATAAACAATTAAAGGTCTGAATCGAATACGCCATCAAGACAAATCAGGAATGCATTAAGAAGGATCTTGCAATATAAAGATACAAGACAAAGAAGAGGCAAACAAACTACATAGGCATCCTTAATTTTAATACCCCTTTAGATTAACTTAAATCGGGACAAAGCAGGATAAATCTATTACCAGAGCTGGCTCTCTGTTCCTAAACAAAGGTTACAGTAGGAAGTTTTTTAAAAATAGTAAAGATTGTATAGTCAGACCAGGACGAACTATATTAAAAACGAACGCCAAACAGGCTGAAAATTGCTTCGAATAAAACGCGGATAGAACAGGGATCAAACAGGGATAGAACACGGATAGAACAGGGACAAATTCCGTGTTTGATCCCTGTTCTATCCGCGGCTGATCCCGCCTTGACTGCTCGTTGTTCCAAACCAGTCCTGACTTGGCTTCCGGCCAGGCAAAATCAGCTCACGAAAAGACAACAACTACATCTCGACAAGCCTGTACAACAAGTCCAGTTCACCATAAAAAATAAAATGAAATCCTATGCCTAGGCTGGAAATTTAATATTGCCCTGTAGCCAATAAAACCAAAGTGCAAGCCTCTACCGGTTCTATGCCATTATTATTCAGTAGCGCTTCCAGTTCCGGGTTTTCTGTTCCTGGATTAAAAATTACCCTCCTGGGTTTTGTCTCAAGAATATAATCATAATACAAATGCTGTATCTCCTCTCCTACATATAAGGTAATGGTATCTATATCATTATACGGCAGTCCCGGCTGTTCGATCACCACTCCTGCAACCTCACCTTTCTTTATTCCTACATTTATAATGTCGTGCCCTTTAGCTTTTAACATATGGGCAGCCTTATAAGCATAACGCATTGGATTCGGGGAAGCCCCTATAATTAAGGTATTACTCATAATTTTAAAATTTCGATAGTAAGGCGATTTGCCCTCCATGATAAGCATGATGCTGAATTAAACCGTTTAACAGTTCAAAATGACTCAACGTCGTTATTGGTATCGGTCCGGTAAACAATTTAGCGGACCATTGTTCTTCAGAAAATTGAGCCACTAAAATCAGTAAATCCTCGTTTACCCGATTAAAATCAGTCAGGATAGCTTTCCAGTGTGTTTCGGTTTGCCCCAATGGCGCTGGCCAATCCCCCTTTGATGGCTCTTTAGGCAGGTTCCCGGATAACCTGGAAATTACCTCCTCCGTCCAGGAACTCAGGTGCAACACTAATTCAGCAATAGAATGTGCGCCGGGGATTGGATGCGCAAAGGCCTGCCCTACTTTTACTACGGCAATAACCGTTGATATATTATTGCCGTGCCAGGCATCACCAGAATATGCTTTTCTTAATTCGTTAGCAAAATCAATCATTCTGCATTATAAACAACTCAATTTTAAATCTGTTTCTATTAAATGTATTTTAAGACTGCATTTGCACAGTTTACCCCGTCAATTGCCGCAGAAACAATTCCACCTGCATAACCTGCTCCTTCCGCACAGGGAAATAGCCCTGATATTTGAGGATGTTGAAAAGTCTCTTTATCTCTTGGAATACGCACAGGCGATGAACTTCTGCTTTCCACACCTACAAGAATAGCCTCATTGGTGTAATAACCTCTCATCTTTTTCCCAAAAAGTGGCAATGCATTCCTTAAACTCGACGCTACAAAATCCGGAAGTGTTTCCTTAAGCATTACACTTTTTGTACCTGGCAAGTAAGAATTCTTAGGCAAGTCAGCTGAAATTCTATTTTCTACAAAATCCACCATCCGTTGTCCGGGTGCCACCAGGTTTCCTCCTCCGAGCTGGAATGCAGTCTTTTCGATCTCTGCCTGAAAATGCATCATTCTTAAAGGATCATCTCCCTTTACATCTTCCAGCGTGATCTGCACGACAGTTCCGGAATTAGCAAATGGATTATTCCTTTTGGAAGGAGACCAACCATTCACCACAATCTCATTTTCATAAGTCGCGCAAGGAGCAATAATCCCACCGGGACACATACAAAAAGAAAACACGCCTCTGCTCCCCACCTGCTCCACCAAACTATAATAAGCAGGGGGCAGGAATTCGCTTCTAATGTCACAATGGTATTGCGCCGCATCAATAATCGCTTGTGGGTGTTCAATTCTCACTCCTAATGCAAAAGGCTTGGCTTCAACCAGAATATTCTTTTGGTGTAACAATTCATAAATATCTCTTGCAGAGTGCCCCGTTGCCAGAATCACTGCATCAGCCAATAGCTGCTCATGCCCATTCACCAGAACTCCTTTAATTTTCCCAAAGTCAACCAGGATATCGGTTACCTTTTGATCAAAACGAACCTCTCCGCCTGCATTCAGGATACGCTCCCTGATGGCAGTGATGATATGCGGAAGTTTATTCGTCCCGATATGAGGCCTTGCATCCACCAATATATCATCAGTGGCGCCATGCTCCACAAAGATCTGCAATACCTTATTGATATCGCCACGTTTATTAGAGCGGGTATAAAGCTTGCCGTCAGAATAAGTTCCTGCCCCGCCTTCACCATAACAATAGTTAGACTCCGTATTTACGATACCTTCTTTATTGATCGCTGCCAAATCGCGTCTCCGTTGCTTCACATCTTTACCACGTTCCAAAACAATCGGCTTCAGTCCGTTTTCGATACACTGCAATGCAGCAAATAAACCTGCTGGTCCGGCGCCTACAATGATTACATGTTTATTATTACTGACATTTGGATAATTTACCGCGAAAACTTCGGTCACCGGCTCCTCTTCAATAAAAGCCCTGACCTGCAAACGATAAATCACCTTTCTGGAACGGGCATCAATGGATCTTTTAAGGATTTTATATCCCCTAATTTTAGAGATATCGACATTTAAAGCCTGAGAAAGACTGTTTTTGAGCTGAGCTTCCTCCCCAACATCTTCCGGAGCAAGCGTAATTTCTATTTCTTTTTGCATAAAATATGTCAGGTATTTATCCTGAACCGCAGCAAAGGTACAGAAATCTCCCAAGGATTCTAAAAGCCCATGCCCCTGAAAAATAGAAGGCTAAATGCGATCGGGGATCACAAAGTTCTCTACCATATTGGCATAAATACCTCTCATATTATCCTATAAACAGACTGCCTGAAATTCAAGAAAAACAAATTTAGAGGAGAAAAATTTTAGCTATACTTCAAATCATCGAGGCAGGAGTTGATTTTAAAAATCGGCCATCCCGCTATGTAACACCATTTTTACAAGTCATTTCCATGGTTTATCCTCCAAAGTAAGCCCTCTAAATCCGACATCCTTTTTATCGAAAAAAATTCATTTTACGGAGAGATAACCAAGCTGATTTAAAATAACTTAGCCAAACCTTAGGGAGGTAAGCAGGATTCATGAAACTGAATTATTGGTATATTTAAATATGTTTATTAAAAGTGCTAAATAAATAATAAACATAGAATTAATCATCCCAAAACAAAATTTATGAAAACTTACAAAAACCAAATCTATGTAAAAGCAAAGATGCTTTTCATCGTCATGACAGCAATGCTTCTGGCAACATCATGTAAACAAAACTCAGATCCTGCGGGTCCTGAAACACCGGAAGCAGCCGCAAAGAAAGCGGCGAACTCAAATGTGTCTGCCACAGCGGAAGTATGGAACAAAGCTAATCTAACGAATTACGAATCCTACCCTGATCCAGGCAGTCCGGAATGTATAGAGTACAATGGTTGCCTTTGGGCCGGACAATTTGCCTTTGTATCGGGGGTTAAACCAGAAAGCTGGGTAAAAGCCAACAACATCATCTCCATCCACTCTAAAGATGCAGCGAAATACAAGTTAAAAACACTTAGAATAAGACAAGGAAACAAGACAATTGATGCTAAAGTCTACGACAGGTGTTCTGATGATGATTGTGAAGACAATTGCTGTACGGTCAACGCCAGACAGAATGGGCTTAATTTCCTTATTGATATTGAAAAATATACCATGTGGCGCTTCGGCTCCGGCGATGGTATCGTAGAATGGAGATGCCTCGATTGTAACTAGCACCAAACGAAGCATGCTTAAAAGGATTCAGACGTGGTCTGGATCCTTTTTTTGTGTGAGCACCGACTGCTCATCAGGCGCTTTCGGCAACTGACAAAAGGGCTGTTTATCACAAAAAAGCAGTTTTTTTGTGCCTTTTCGTAAAAACCTGTCATGTTTTTATCGGTATTCGTAACAAAGGAACGGAAATTGAGTTCTAATGTGTAAATTAACACTTAGAAAAACAGAACTTAAAAACTGAGATAAGCAGCAAGCCAACTTCAGTTCAATTAAAAACAGAAATTATGAAAAAAACAGTATTAGCAATAGTTGCCATCTTAGTTGTATTTGTAGCCATCAGCGGATGTGGATACAACGGTTTAGTGAAATTAGATGAAGATGTTAAAGCAAAATGGAATCAAGTGGAAACTCAATATCAAAGACGTGCAGATTTAATCCCCAATCTGGTAAATACGGTAAAAGGTGCTGCGAAATTTGAGCAGTCTACTTTAACTCAGGTTACAGAAGCACGCGCTAAAGCAACACAGGTAACCATTGACCCTGATAAACTGACTCCTGAGAATATCGAAAAATACCAGGCTGCACAAGGACAGATAAGTCAGGCATTGGGACGTTTACTAATGGTAACTGAAAATTATCCTGAATTAAAGGCTACAGAGCAATTCAGAGATGTTTCTGCGGAACTTGCCGGAACAGAAAACAGAATTGGAGTAGCTCGTAAAGATTTCAACGAATCAGTACAGGTATATAATACTAAAGTGAGGTCTTTCCCGAATAATATTACTGCCGGTTTGTTTGGCTTTAGTCAAAAAGCAGGTTTCAAAGCTGAAGCTGGCTCAGAAAAGGCTCCAAAAGTAGAATTCTAGTAGACCATAACAACATTTAAGGGTAATGCGTGTTTAAATAACAACATGTATTACCCTTATCTTTATCAAGTAATCCTATCATGGGAATATTCACAGAACAAGAACAAGAATTAATCGCCAACGCAATTTCAGAAGCTGAAAAAGCAACTTCCGGCGAAATTAGAATTGCAGTAGACAAATACTGCGAAGGCGACGCATTTGAAAAAGCGACCTCCTATTTCTCAAAACTCGGAATGGAAAAGACGGCAAAACATAACGGAGTACTGATCTACCTTGCCTATATGGACCATAAATTCGCCATCATTGGAGATAGTGGCATCAATAAAGTAGTTCCTGCTGATTTCTGGGAAACGACAAAAGTGGCCATGAAAGCACATTTTTCGGGTGGAAATCTGGTTCAGGGAATCATTGCAGGCATCGTCCTGGCTGGTGAAAAACTAGCTTCATTCTTCCCCTTTCAAGGCGGAGACATCAATGAACTACCTAATGAGATCATTTTTATGGACCAATATAAAGCGGCAAAGCCATGAGACAATCCATCATCGCTTTACTCTTTACCTTAATTTCTACCATTGGATTTGCACAGGAGTTCCCTGAGAAACCCAACAAACTCGTTAATGATTATACCGGAACGCTAAGTGCTGGTCAAATGCAGCAATTAGAGCAAAAACTGGTTGCCTTTGACGACTCCAGTTCTACACAGATCGCCATCGCTATATTGAAATCAGTTGGCGATTACGATATTGGTGAATATGCACTTGAGCTGGGTAGAAAATGGGGCGTTGGAAGCAAGGGCAAGAACAATGGTGTATTGATTGTTGTCGCTTTAGGAGACAGAAAGATCTCTATTCAAACCGGATATGGTGTTGAAGGTGTGCTTCCTGATTTATACGCAAGAAGAATCATAGACAATGACATTAAGCCTCATTTCAAAACCGGCGACTATTACGCAGGACTTGAAGCAGGTACCGATGCCATCATTCGCTATACAAAAGGAGAATATAAGAATGATAAACCCAAGAAGGGTACTTCCGGAGGCGGAGCTTCAGGAATACTCATCATTATCATCATTGTAGTTGTCGTCATCATTGTCCTTAAAAGAGGTGGTGGTGGTGGCGGAGGCGGCCAGGTGATCGGCGGCCGCGGTGTTGCAGATGCACTTTTCTGGAGTATGCTACTTGGCGGAGGACGAAGCTCCGGCGGTGGCGGAAGCTGGGGTGGTGGGAGCAGCAGTGGCGGCGGAGGCTTTGGTGGCTTCGGCGGTGGTAGTTTTGGTGGTGGTGGCAGTAGCGGTAGCTGGTAAATCATATGTATAGAAAAGACCTAATAACAGCAGAAATTCAAAAACTAGCTCAGGTACTGGCCCGTATTATGGGACTAAAGCTGGAAGGAAAACTGGAAGCAGCAGAAGACTTATTCCGTGAATCTTTATTAAAAGATTTTGGGATCACAGAGGATCAGCTATTTTTAAAACAGAATGATGATTTTGAAGCATTGCTTACTGATTTCGCATTTCCGGCAGAAAAGCTGGAAATGCTGAGTCAGTTCCTCTATCCGGAATTTGATCCTTCTCAGCCTTCGGATAAAAACGAAGCCCTGGCAGAAAAACTCAACCTGATTTATCAAACGCTCGAAGTAAAACATCGCATCGTGAGCATGACCAACCTGGACCGGCAGAAAAAGGTTCAGCAATACCTTAACTCCTAACATGGAAATATTAAAATGGCAAAAACTTTCCTCAAGATACCTGGTGAAAGAACAATGGGCCACCTTACGTGTAGACACCTGTGACCTTCAAAATGGAATTGTAAAAGATGATTATTTTGTTCTGGAATATCCCAATTGGGTAAATGCAGTCGCACTGACCGCAGATAATGAAATCATTATGGTTCGTCAATACCGACATGCAGGAGATATCATTTCTCTTGAAATCCCAGGTGGAGTAATCGATGGTGATGAAAAACCTGAAGATGCGGTCAGAAGAGAACTATTAGAAGAAACAGGCTATTCCTTTCAAACGATAGCCCTTATTGCCACCCTCTATCCCAATCCTGCAACGGCTAATAATGTCACCTATACTTACCTGTTAACCGGAGGTGTTAAAACTCAGGAACAGCATTTGGATGAACATGAGATTCTGAATGTAGAAAAATATAGCATAGCAGAAGTTAAACAACTCCTTCTGGAGAATAAAATTGACCAGTCTTTACATGCTTCTGCGTTATTCTACGGATTATTAAAGCTGGAAGCCATTCAATAAATTTATGTCTAAAATAAGAAGACCTGGTAAATAAAGTTTACCAGGTCTTTTTGTTTGATGATCCAGGGATCCCTAGTTCATTTTTAATTTCTTTTGAATGTCGTGAACGTAGCCTTTAAATTTTTTATCGGTATCAATCAGATCTTCCACGGTCTGGCAGGCATAAATGACCGTAGAGTGATCTCTTCCTCCAAAAAAGGCACCAATCGTTTTCAAGGATGATTTGGTATGGCTTTTTGAAAGATACATGGAGATCTGCCTGGCCTGAACAATCTCCCGTTTCCGTGTTGGTGATTTCACCATATCAACAGGAACTTCAAAGTATTCACAAACCAGCTTCTGGATGTATTCCATTGAAATCTCTTTAGAGGTATTTTTGATGAAGTTTTTCAACATCTGTTTCGCCAGGTTCAGGTCTATATCTTTCTTGTTTAAGGTGGACTGAGCCAATAGTGAAACCATTGCACCTTCCAGTTCACGTACATTATTATCAATATTATGGGCTACATATTCAACCACCTCATTAGGCAGTTCAATCCCATCTGCGTACATTTTCTTTCTAAGGATAGCAATCCTTGTTTCCAAATCCGGAATCTGCAGGTCTGCAGATAAGCCCCATTTGAAACGACTCAACAATCGTTCTTCTAATCCGGCCAGGTCCTTTGGCGCCTTGTCGGAAGATAAAATCACCTGCTTACCAGATTGATGTAAATGATTAAAAATATGGAAAAATATATCCTGGGTCTTTTCTTTACCCGCAAAATTATGAACATCATCCATGATGATTACATCCATTGCCTGATAAAAATTAACAAAGTCATTAATGGTATTATTTTTTAAGGAATCGACAAATTGCTGGCAGAACTTTTCGCAGGAAACATAAATGACCAGTTTATCGGGCATGTTTCTTTTGATCTCATTTCCAATCGCCTGTGCAAGATGCGTTTTACCCAAGCCTACGCCACCGTAAATCATCAGTGGATTAAAGGATGTCCCACCAGGTTTAGCAGCAACAGCGTAGCCCGCAGAGCGCGCCAGACGGTTACAATCCCCTTCAATATAATTTTCAAAAGTATAATTAGAATTCAGTTGAGGATCAACGTTGAGTTTTTTTAATCCGGGAATGATGAAGGGATTTTTAATGTCTTTATTTATGGACACCGGAATGGGCATGGACTGAAATTTGGCTGCTGCTCCATTCCCATTGCTGGGTATATTAGTCGTATAGGGAGAACCACTGTTTGAGGATTTATCCACCACGATATTATACTCCAACCTTCCTTCATCCCCCAACTGCTTTTTCACCGTCTTTCGCAACAAACCAACATAGTGTTCTTCCAGCCATTCATAGAAAAACAAACTAGGTACCTGTATCGTTAAAACTTTGCCATCCAACTTGAGAGCGGATATTGGCTCGAACCAGGTTTTGAAACTTTGATTCGGTATATTATCCTTTATGATTTGGAGACAGTTTTTCCATACTTCGGTACAAGTTTTTTCCATTGTCATAATATAATTTGTTGGTTGATTGCGACGAGAACAACACAAAATGCGTGCTGTTTCGAGAGATCGAATATTCAAAAAATTATCAACAAAAAAAACTTAATTTTAATTTATTTGGCAAGTACTTAAACATCAGCAGCATACCATAGTTAACCTGAATTTATTGTGTGGATAACTATTTTTTAACATTCTTTTTAATACTCACCAAAAACGCAACGCAACACATCTGCAATCTCTCCAAGACTGGCATAAGCCTCTACGGCGACCAGAATATAGGGCATCAGGTTTTCAGTCCCCGTTGCTGCAATCTTTAAATTGCTCAAAGCTTTTTCCACAGCCACATTATCCCGCTCAGATTTCAGCTTATTCAGCTTATCGGTTTGTATCGTTCTGATGGATTCATCAATAGTAAAAACATCATTGATTCCTTCCTGTTCCTGGGTAAATTTATTCACCCCAACGATCACCCTTGTCCCCGCTTCTATCTCGACCTGATACTGGTAAGCAGCATCGCCAATCTCATTCTGAATATACCCGTTTTCAATTGCATTTACAGAACCGCCCATGGCGTCGATCTTATCGATATACAACTGTGCGGCCGCTTCAATTTCGTCCGTCAGGTTTTCCACAAAATAAGATCCGGCAAGCGGATCAACCGTATCCGTTACCCCGCTTTCAAATGCGATCACCTGTTGTGTACGCAAGGCTATTTTTGCAGCGGCTTCCGTAGGTAAGGACAATGCTTCATCATACCCATTGGTATGCAAAGACTGTGTTCCTCCAAGTACCGCAGCCATCGCCTGATTGCTCACACGGATTACATTGTTCAAGGGCTGTTGTGCAGTAAGTGTAGAACCACCAGTCTGTGTATGAAAACGCAACATCTGCGCCTTCTCATCAGTGGCTCCTAATTCTTTAGTAATTTTTGCCCACATTCTTCTCGCCGCTCTGAATTTAGCAATCTCCTCAAAGAAATTGTTATGACAATTAAAGAAAAACGACAAGCGTTTTGCAAAAACATTGATGTCCAATCCTTTTTCCAAAGCTGCATTTAAATACGCTTTTCCATTTGCCAGCGTAAATGCCAGCTCCTGCACTGCCGTAGAGCCCGCTTCCCGGATGTGGTATCCGGAGATGGAAATCGTATTCCATTTGGGAACCTCCTTGCTGCAATATTCAAAAATGTCAGTAATGATCCTCATCGAGGCCTTTGGGGGATAGATATACGTTCCCCTTGCCGCATATTCCTTCAGGATATCGTTTTGGATAGTGCCGGAAATCTGTCTGATATCCGCCCCCTGCTTCCTGGCCAGTGCAATATACATCGCCAACAAGATGGACGCAGTCGCATTGATCGTCATCGAAGTGGTGATTTTTTGAAGCTCTATTCCATCAAATAATATTTCGATGTCTCTTAAGGAATCGATCGCTACCCCAACTTTCCCGACTTCACCTTCGGACATTTCATGATCAGAGTCGTATCCGATTTGTGTTGGAAGATCAAATGCGACCGATAAGCCCATTGTTCCCTGTTTCAATAGATAATGATAGCGCTTATTAGATTCCTCTGCGGTAGAAAAACCTGCATATTGGCGCATTGTCCATAAACGCCCCCGGTACATGTCCTTTTGAATCCCCCTGGTATAAGGAAATTCACCAGGTAATTCTGTAACGGGCCTTGCACTTGTATATGTTTCTTTGATTTCGATACCAGAGGTAGTCGTAAATTTTTTGTCTTCCATAATTAAAATAACTGATGAATATCCTTTTTAATTAGATCAAGGGTTAATTCGTAAGGATTATCTGCAATCCCAGCCATATGCTGCAAAACTTTTTTACTCAGGTCTATTCCCGTGGAATGTTCCGGCAGGTCTCTCGCCGCATTGGTCACCATCGCCAAAGTATCATCCTTTAGCTTCCGGATCACATTCCAGGTGGTCGTGCTCACATAAAGCTGCTGCGTTACGTTGTGCTGGTACTCTGCCCTGATTTCATTTAAGACCAGAGACTGTAAATCTTTAACAGCAATGCCCTGATGGTGCAGGCGGAGAAATAAATTCGATGGGTTAATGCGTTCAATGAATACGATCAACCGCTCATGTGCCTGTAACCTTAATGGCAACAACTGCGCCTTTCCATCCTCGGGCTTCCCTGCAGATTTCAACCGTAAAAAGGTCTGAATATCATCTTTAATCAGGTAATAACCAACAGAAACGGTTAGCACTCCGGCGATCGTCAGCGCCGCAGTTTCGGTTAATAAAGATTCTATGTTCATTTCTTTGTTTGAATACCGTAATAATTAGCGAATAACACCGACAAAAATGTACATTTTATTTATATTTGTTCTTCCTAATTTTAAATAACATGAGTAATACAGTTGATACGGCATTTGCACCGGTTACCTTTACAGAAACTGCTGTGAAAGAACTTTTTAAGTTAAAAGACCAACAGGAAATCGCTGAAGACTTCGGCCTGCGTGTTGGCGTAGAAGGTGGAGGTTGCTCCGGAATGAGTTATGTTTTAGGTTTCGATCAAAAAAAAGAAGGAGATCAGGAATATATCATTGATGGCATTAAGGTATTTATGCACAAAGCACATCAAATGTATTTAATGGGAATGCAGGTAGATTGGCAGGATGGCTTAAATTCGAGAGGATTTACATTCAACAATCCAAATGCAGCTAGCACCTGCGGTTGTGGAACCAGTTTCTCTGCATAGATAGTATTCGTTCCTATGAACTTTATTTAGAGTTCCTTTGTAACATTATAAGAGGTCTCGTTGTCTTAACAACGGGACTTTTTATTTTTACCCTATAAAGCATTATATTTCCTAAAGAATGACCTATACAGAGAACGTAAGAATTGCCATCCAATCCATAAAGAGTAACAGATTACGTACAATGCTGACAGCATTGATCATTGCGATAGGTTTATCTGCTTTAGTAGGAATCTTAACCACGCTGGATGCGGTTAAGACAAGTATGACCGAAGCTTTTTCAAGTATGGGCGCTAACGCCTTTACCATTAGAAACCGTGGAGTAGGGATCCGTATTGGTGGTGGCGGAAAAAGACCCAAGCCTTTTAAAAATATCCGATATGAAGATGCCATTGCATTTAAAGCGCGTCTGAATACCCCTGCCACTGTAGCCATTAGTGTAAGTGCCAGTTTTGGTTCTACCATAAAATATGGAACAGAAAAGACCAATCCAAATATCAACATACAGGGCGTTGATGAAAACGGATTGAATTCTCAGGGCCTTCAACTGACATTGGGACGAAATTTCAGCCAGGCAGAAACCCTTCAGGGCAACAATGTCTGTATCATTGGAAGTGAAGTGAGTGAGAAGTTATTCAAAAAGGAATCTCCATTGGACAAAGTCATCAACGTGGGTAATAACAGGCTTAAAGTTATTGGCTTACTGGCCTCTAAAGGTCAAAGTATGGGATTTAGCGGAGACAGGGCGGTATACGTTCCCCTGCAAAAAGCAAAGCTGATTAATTCCAATGCCAATCCTTCTTATACCATTACGGTAATGGTTCCTACCAATGACCTTCAGGAAACCATTATCGGAGAAGCCACAGCAGAATTCAGAAACATCAGGAAGATCAAAATAACAGAACCCAATAATTTTGAGATCACAAAAAGCGATGCCATTGCGCAGTCTTTATTTGAAAACTTGAAATATGTGGTCTTGGGTGGAATTGCTATCGGAGGAATTACTCTTATCGGGGCTTCTATTGGCTTAATGAACATCATGCTCGTTTCTGTGACCGAGCGGACCCGGGAAATCGGAATCAGAAAAGCCATTGGCGCAAATCCTTCGGTAATCAGAAAACAGTTTTTAATTGAAGCCGTCATGATTTGTCTGATGGGCGGAGCATTCGGAATCTTTCTGGGCATCGCAATAGGCAATATCATTTCCTTCAGCATGGGTGGTTCATTTATTGTGCCCTGGGTATGGATCTTCGGTGGTTTTGCACTTTGCGTCCTGGTAGGTATTATGTCCGGATATTATCCGGCAAAAAAGGCATCCAAGCTGGATCCTGTAGAGGCGTTGCGGTACGAATAATAAAAAACGGGCATCTTTGCTACCAAAGATGCCCGTTCTATAATATTTACAAAAGCTTATCTGCCTTCGTATTGATTTTCATAATAAGCCTGATAGTTTCCTGAAGTGACGTTAGAAAGCCATTCTTCATTCTCCAGGTACCACTCTACCGTTTTTTCCAATCCTTCTTCAAACTGTAAGCTCGGAACCCAGTTCAATACCTTTTGCAATTTAGAAGAATCAATGGCATAACGTAAATCGTGCCCTGCCCTATCTGTTACGAAGGAGATCAGTTTTGCTGATTCTCCGGGAGTTCTACCTAATTTCTGATCCATGATCTTGCACAGCAAATGAATCAGGTCGATATTTTTCCACTCATTATGCCCTCCGATATTGTAGGTTTCTCCTGTTTTTGCCTGATGAAAGATGACGTCTATTGCCCTTGCATGATCTTCCACCCAAAGCCAGTCCCTTACATTCTCTCCTTTTCCATAAACAGGAACAGGTTGGTTATTCTTAATGTTGTTGATCGCCAGAGGGATTAATTTCTCTGGAAAATGATGAGAACCGTAATTATTAGAACAGTTCGAGATCACCACATCCAATCCATAAGTATCATGATAAGCACGAACGAAGTGATCTGAGGATGCTTTTGATGCCGAATATGGACTATGTGGATCATAGGCCGTAGTTTCCGTAAACATGCCTGTTTCCCCTAAAGCA
Source organism: Pedobacter steynii (assembly GCF_900103665.1). Taxonomy (GTDB): domain Bacteria; phylum Bacteroidota; class Bacteroidia; order Sphingobacteriales; family Sphingobacteriaceae; genus Pedobacter; species Pedobacter steynii. The sequence continues at coordinate 553,765 of NZ_FNGY01000005.1, read as the reverse complement.
CCATATACCTCATCTGTAGAGACATGATAGAACCGCTTCTGCTCATAAGCACCTTTCCAATGTTCTCTGGCAGCGTTTAAAAGATTTACCGTACCAATTACATTGGTCATCACAAAGGCTGTAGGATCTGAGATCGACCGGTCTACATGTGATTCAGCTGCGAGGTGAATAACCGCATCAAAGTTCTCCAGCTTAAACAATTCGCTCATCGAAAGCGCATCTGTAATGTCTGCTTTTACGAAACGATAATTAGGTTTATGCTCTATGTCCGTTAAATTGGCCAGATTCCCTGCATAAGTTAACTTGTCAAGATTCAGGATTTCATACTCCGGATAATTGTTCACGAAACGACGAACCACATGCGAACCAATAAACCCGGCTCCTCCCGTAATCAATATTTTCTTTTTCATCAGTATATAATTTGATTTTTATCGGTTATGAAGCGATCATAAGCCTGTTCATTGCCTTCTTTCCGGCCGTATGCTTATGATGGTTTCATCCCAATGGATATCACATTTTTAAATTTCCTTAGGCAACCCTAATTCGGCTGCTACTGCGGCCGTTCTATATACATATAGCTTATTCAGCACCTCATTAAAACCGGCTTTCAGATCAAACTGAATATCTTCATGCATTTTCTCATATTTATTAAATACAGAAAGAACAGATTTGGCAAAATAGATCATGAGCTTTTCATTGAACTTATGCATCGGAGAAAACACCCCTTCATTGAAATCAATGGGAACAGTCTGAAAAAGATGAATTCTCAGTTCAATCTCCGTATTCAGGTCTTTTGTTACCTTAAAATGATGGGTAATGCTTCCATTCAGCTTTCTCATTTTTAGCAAAGCATCTTTGGAATTCATTTTCCTGTTCGACAACAGTTCGGCGATTTCCAGATCAATCCTTTCTCTTAACTTTTCCTGCCTGTCTACTAAATCCTGTTCATCCTCCAGCAATTTAAAATGCAGGTGTTCTGTTAAGATCTTGTCTTTTGCGATCAACCTGAGCAAAAGCTTGTCCTTTTCCTTTTCAGGAAGGGACTTAATTTCCAGCTTAAGGTCTTTATGCTCGCTTAGTAACATCTAAAACGGGTTATCTTTTAAATATTTTTCCCAGTTCCATGCAGAAGACATCATTACATTGATATCCAGTTCAGCTTTCCATCCTAAATCACGTGCTGATTTAGTCACATCTCCCCAAACTTTTTCAATATCGCCTTCTCTTCTCGCGCCGATGGTATAACTTAATTTCTCTCCTGTTGCTTTTTCAAAGGCTTCAATCACCTGCAGTACTGTAGAACCTGTACCAGTCCCTAAGTTAAAGACTTCATAATTAGATTCCGCCTGATCGCTTTCCATTCTTCTGATGGCTGCAACATGTGCTTTAGCCAGATCAACAACATGGATATAATCTCTGATTGCGCTGCCGTCCGGAGTATCATAATCATTTCCATAAACCGTAATCGGACCACGTTTACCGATGGCAGACTGTGTAATAAAAGGAACCAGGTTTTGTGGAACTCCTATCGGCAACTCACCGATTAAAGCGGTATGATGAGCACCAACCGGATTAAAATAACGCAAGGAAGTCACCCTTAGTTCTGGAGTCACCGCACAGGTTTCCTGCAAAATCTCTTCTGCAATCTGCTTGGTATTTCCATAAGGAGATTCTGCCCTTTTTACCGGAGCACTTTCGGTCACCGGCAAAACATCAGGTTGACCATATACGGTACATGAAGAAGAGAAAACCAGGTTAACTTTACTCTCAAAACCATTGATAATATTGATCAATGAATAAAAGTTATTCCTGTAATATTTTAATGGCTGCTGTACAGACTCACCTACAGCCTTAAATGCTGCAAAATGAATCACTCCGCTAATGTCTGTATGCTTAGTTACAAATTCTTTCACTTTCAATTCATCACACAGATCAAGTTCTACAAATTCAGGTTTCTTTCCTGTGATGGCTTCTATCTGGTTAAGAATTTTTGGGTTAGAGTTCGAAAAATCATCAACAATCACCACTTCATATCCCGCGTTGTAGAGCTCTACAACGGTATGTGATCCGATAAATCCCGTACCACCTGTTACTAGTATTTTAGACATTTTTTATTAACGATTATAGGTTGTAAAATCTTTGTGTTCTTTATTAATTAAGGCATCAGCAGGTAAAGACTTGAAATACTCATAGGTAATTTTCAATCCTTCCGCCCTGCTTACTTTAGGCTCCCAGCCAAGAATTTCTCTTGCTTTTGTAATATCCGGGCGTCTTTGCTTAGGGTCATCAACAGGTAAATCTCTTAAAACCAGTTTCTGATTTGTTCCCGTAAGTTTGATGATTTCTTCACCAAATTGCTTAATTGTAATTTCATCCGGATTACCGATATTAACCGGCATGGCATAATCACTCAACAGCAACCTGTAAATTCCTTCTACCAGATCATCCACGTAGCAGAATGAACGGGTTTGAGAACCATCACCAAATACAGTCAGGTCTTCCCCACGCAAGGCCTGTCCGATGAAAGCAGGTAGAACCCGTCCGTCATTCAGGCGCATTCTGGGGCCATAAGTATTGAAGATCCTGACAATTCTCGTTTCTAAACCATGGAAAGTATGGTATGCCATCGTCATTGCTTCCTGAAAACGTTTTGCTTCATCGTATACACCTCTCGGACCCACAGGGTTTACATTTCCCCAATATTCTTCCGGCTGAGGGTTTACATTTGGATCACCATACACTTCAGAAGTAGATGCAATCAGCATCCTCGCATTTTTACTCTTTGCCAGGCCTAATAAATTATGTGTTCCTAATGAACCTACTTTCAAGGTTTGAATCGGGATCTTTAAATAATCAATAGGGCTTGCCGGAGAAGCAAAGTGAAGGATATAATCCAATTCACCTGCAACGTAGACAAACTTAGATACATCATGATGGGCAAACTCAAAGTTCTCCAGCTTAAAAAGATGTTCAATATTTTTGAGATCACCTGTGATCAGGTTATCCATTGCGATGACATGGTAATCTTCTTTAATGAACCTATCGCATAGGTGTGATCCTAAGAACCCCGCGGCTCCAGTAATTAATACTCTTTTACGTCCCATTAATCTATAAGTTTACGGCCAACACTGTTATAATAATACCCTAAGTCGATCATTTTCTCCAGGTCGTATAAGTTACGCCCATCAAAAATCACCTTATTACTCAGCACTTCTTCCATTTTCTCAAAATCAGGATTCCTGAAGACAGACCATTCTGTAGCGATCAACAAAGCATCTGCATGATGTAATGCTTCATACTGATCTTCTACATAGCTGATTTTATCTCCTATAAGCCGCTTCACATTTGCCATTCCTTCCGGATCGAAAGCCGTTACTGTGGCACCATGTTTAACCAGCTCATCAATGATGTACAAGGCCGGAGCTTCGCGGATATCATCCGTTTCCGGCTTAAATGCCAATCCCCATAAAGCAAAATGTTTGCCTTTCAGATCGCCTTTATAATATTTCAGTAGTTTATCTACCAATACGGTCTTTTGTTTCTCATTTACTTCCATGACCGCTTTAAGGATCTGGAAATCGTAATTATTCTCATCAGCAGATTTTGCCAATGCCTGAACATCTTTAGGGAAGCAGCTTCCGCCATATCCGATTCCGGGGAAAAGAAAACGTTTACCAATCCTTGCATCCGATCCAATTCCTTTACGGACAGCATCTACATCTGCCCCAACGATCTCACAAAGATTTGCGATCTCGTTCATAAAAGTAATTTTTGTCGCCAGAAACGAATTTGCAGCATATTTTGTCAGCTCTGAAGAACGCTCATCCATAAACAACACCGGATTTCCTTGTCTGACATAAGGGCCATACAATTCGGACATCAGTTTCTGAGCTCTTTCACTTCGGGTACCGATTACGACACGGTCAGGCTTCATAAAATCTTCCACCGCTACACCTTCACGTAAAAATTCCGGGTTGGAAACCACATCAATCTCTACGTTAGTATGCGCTTTAAAAACCGCCTGAACCTTATCTGCAGTCCCTACAGGAACCGTCGACTTATTCACGATGACTTTATATTCAGTAACTAATTTAGAAATGTCTTTTGCTGCACCTAGAATATAAGAAAGATCTGCTGCTCCATCTCCTCCCGGAGGAGTTGGCAATGCCATAAAGATGATCTGTGCATCCTTTATGCCATGAGCCAGATCCGTAGTAAAAGTCAGCCTTCCCTGCGCAATGTTCCGGTGAAATAACACGTCAAGTCCTGGTTCATAGATCGGTACCTGACCTTCCTGCATTTTCTGTACTTTGGCAGCATCTATATCTACACAGATTACTTTATTTCCTGTTTCTGCTAAACAGGTACCGGTAACCAAACCAACATATCCTGTCCCAATAACAGCTATTTTCATATATTAATTACGTTTTAATTTTAATGGAGTATCTTCGGCTAAGATAATAAATAAACACACAAAATGCTTTGGCTTTATAATATAGGAATCTCATTTTACGGATTAATCGTTAGCGCATTTTCTATATTCAATTCCAAGGCCAAACTATTCAGTCAGGGTCGAAAAAACATCTTTGACCATATAGAAAAAGCCCTTGATGGCACAAAGAAGCACATTTGGTTTCATTTTGCTTCTTTAGGAGAGTTCGAGCAGGGAAGACCTCTTCTGGAAAAGATAAAGGAATTACATCCCCAAAAAAGAATAGTTATTACATTTTTCTCCCCATCGGGATATGAGATCAGGAAAAACTACGCACTTGCAAGTGGTGTTTTTTACCTGCCGCTGGATACGGCCGGCAATGCGAAAAGGTTCATTTCGCTGATCAATCCGGAGATGGCCATCTTTACCAAATACGAGTTCTGGTATCATTATTTTAAAACCCTGAACGATCAGCAAATCCCACTATACCTCATTTCAGGAATATTCAGGCCAAATCAGATTTTTTTTCGCTGGTATGGCTCATTTCACCGCCGCATCCTGGGCTTTGTGGATCATTTCTTTGTACAAAACACAGAGAGCGTTAATTTGTTAAAGCAACTGCAACTGGAAAATGTAAGTCTGAGTGGTGATACGCGTTTTGATCGGGTAGCAGAAAATGCATTATCCCCTAAAAAGGTCACACTTGTGGAAAACGGGTGGATAAACAACCCTGTATTCATTGCCGGATCAACCTGGCCCGCAGACGAACGTTTAATCGCGGTCTTAATTCAACAACAACCAGATTGGCAATTCATCATCGCCCCCCACGAAATCGACGAAGCTCATATCCATGACATTGAAAAACTGATTCCGGGAGCAGTCCGCTATTCTAATTTAGATAATGGTACAGCAAGCAGGCCTCAAACCTTAATTATAGACAATATCGGGTTGCTTTCTTCGCTCTATCAATATGCCAGCATTTCTTACATCGGAGGGGGCTTTGGCGTAGGTATTCATAATACCTTAGAAGCGGCAGCGTTTGGTACTCCTGTTATTTTCGGCCCTAAGTATGATAAATTTCAGGAGGCAAAAGACCTGATTGCCCTTACTGCGGCCAGGAGTATCGAAACAGAAAGCGACCTTTCCGCAGCCTTTACCCATTTCAGAGAAAATAAGGAAGCCGGAAAGATCGCCCAAAAATATGTAAATGAAAAAACGGGATCAACCCGTCAGATTCTGGAATTTATAGAAAAGCAGTTTTAGTTTTTTACCATTGCCACCAATGCCTCAATGAATTTAGGGTCATCATTCAGACTGGCAACGAGCTGAACTTCTTCTCCACCTAGTGCTCTGAACTCCTCATGGTATTCCACACTCACCTCATATAAAGTCTCCAGGCAATCCGCTACGAAGGCCGGGCAGAACACCAATAATCTCTTTTTACCCTTTTCAGCAAGCTCTTTTAAAACTTCACTTGTATAAGGTTGTACCCATGGCTCTTTTCCTAACCTGGACTGGAAACATACGGAATATTTTTCTGCCGGAATATTTAAACGTTTAGCAATCAGCCTGGCCGTATCGTGGCATTGTGCAGAATAGCAAAACTTATTTACATCTGTTAAAGTAGCGCAGCAATCATTTTTTTTCAGGCAATGCTGACCACTATGGTCGCATTTTTTCAATTGCCTTTCCGGTAATCCATGAAAACTGAACAAAATCTGATCATAACTTTCCGGTTGATACTTCTCTGCATTTTGCGCAAAAGTATCAATCATCAATTCATTATCATGAAAAGAATTAATGAAACTTATCGGTGGAATCGTCTGCCATTTACCCACCAGCTCCATTACTTTCTGGATCACAGAACCTGTACTGGCGGAGGCATATTGAGGGAACAATGGGATCACCTGTATACTTTCTACCATCGCCGCTTTCAGCTTATCTAAAGCGGAAGCAATAGAGGGATTTTGGTAGCGCATAGCCAGCTCTACATGATATTCGCCGCCAAGCTTCTCCTGAACCATGGCCACCTGGATCTTACTGAAATATAGTAATGGGGAGCCATTTTCATCCCATATCTCTTTATACAACTTGGAGGTCTTCGGACTGCGAAAAGGAACAATGATGCCCTTTACCAGTAATGTTCTTTTGAAAGCATTGATATCAATTACCCGCTCATCCATCAGAAACTCATCCAGATATGTCCTTACATCACTCACTTCCGGACTGTCCGGAGTTCCCAAATTCACTAGTAATACGCCCTTTTTTCCCATAATTTTAGCAAAAATAACTAATCAATCGATTATAACCCTGTATCTCTTAAGGGAAAACCAATAATTACTTTTTAATGATGTTTGATTATTTTAATAAGATTCCAGCTTAGCCTTAACTTGCTCCATCAGCCACATCGGCGTAGAGGTTGCCCCACAAATACCAACTTTATCTTTAGCAGAGAACCAATTCAGGTCGATCTCCTCTATGTTAGAGATGAAATAAGCGTTGGTATTGTATTTTTTGCATACATCATACAATACTTTTCCGTTGGAGGATTTCTTGCCGGATACAAAGAGTATTTTATCAAAATTAACAACGAATTTCTCTAAATCACCGTATCTGTTGGAAACCTGTCTGCAAATGGTATCATTTGCTTTCACGTCATATCCCCTGCTGATCAGTTCTTCTTTGATGTGGTAAAATTTGTCCGTGCTCTTTGTGGTCTGGCTATATAAAGTGAATTTCGGGGGCAGCGCCACCTCATCCAGCTCCGCAAGATCCTGGAAAACAATCGCTTTTCCATCGGTTTGCCCCTGCAATCCAATGACCTCAGCATGCCCATGCTTACCAAAAATCAGGATCTGTTCATCTTCATCATGAGAATTTTTAATCCTGTTCTGCAGTTTTAGTACTACCGGACAAGAAGCATCAATTAAGATCAGCTCATTCTCTAAAGCGAGCTGATAGGTAGAAGGTGCCTCTCCATGTGCACGAATCAGAACTTTCTCGTTCTTCAATTCACGCAGTTGTTCATGATCGATTATCCTTAGCCCTTTAGCTGTTAAGCGCTTCACTTCCTCATCATTGTGTACAATATCGCCCAGGCAATACAAATATTCGTCTTCATCGAGAATGTCTTCAGCCATGTCGATCGCATACACCACTCCGAAACAAAACCCTGATGCTTTATCTATAGTTACGGCTAAATCGTATTTCATAAATCAATTATATAGAAATCAATGAGACTACAAAATTACACAAAAAGAGTTTGATATGCTATTTCTTATCACCAAGACCTGAGAATACCCTATTCCACAGGTTACCAAGCAACAACAATACCAGGGCCAACATTTGTAGAGGATGAAGCAAAATATTGGGAACAGGGTGCTGGGCCGATAAAAATGAGGTCATCACCCTCGACAAAAAGATCAAACCAAAAGGCAAAACCAGAAATGCAGGTTCCAACTCAATGGCCACGACGATGGGGCCAGCAATGACAAGAATTAAATAGAGAACTGCGACTAAGACATTGTTACTAAAGTTAAGCATCAGACGCCTGGAGAAAAGAAGAAAACCAGATTTCAATTGTCTTTCTCCAAAATATATCAGCCTGTTGCCTAGCAAAACATCTGCTTTCAGTCCCTCCTGCTTTACCATTTTTACAATTTCCACCGCTCTGGATACGTTTCTTTTCACCCTTTCATCCCATTTAAACTGGCGATATATCCTCGCATCGAAAAACAGACAGGATTCATTTGCTGTTGCAAACACAGGGTGATTGATCAATCGGACCAGTCTTAACGGAAACAGGTTTAACAAGACAAAGTCACTCAAAGGATAAACACAGCTAGCTAAAAGACCCACATTTTTCTGGGTTGGGATCACACTGAGTAAGGCGAGGTTAAAGATTTTAGTCCGATAAATCAGGCTATGAATAAACCCATTCTTCAGCACCGTGTTTGCCTCTAAAAACAAAAAATAATCGCCGGTAGCATCCTTTACAGAAAAAGGAGCTGCCGCATATTGAATGATGATTTGTAAATGTTTATAATCCTGTGCAGCTATGGAGGCCAGTAATTCATCCGCTTCAGATGCTTCCTTTTCAACCTTAATGATCAGGGAAACGGGATCTGTAAACTTTCTTCCATAATTTCCCATTTTTGGATTAGACAGAAAGTTAAACAAGGTGACTGAAAAACGTAATACTAAGAAAACAAGGACTGTATAAATGAAAATGATCATGCCACCTCTTTACTTTGCTTACTGACGGCATTATTATAATGTTTGTTGTATTCTCTTTTCAACAACTGCAGGCTCATGTATTCCTCCGCTTCCCAACTTAAGAGGTGACTTTCTGCTTTTGGCTTTCTTTTATCGAAGTAATCGATGAGTGTTGCAGAGAATACGATCTGAAATTTCTTTTTGGAAGCATTGATGAGTTGCATCACTCCTCTTTCAAATGAAATGCTATTGATATAGCTCGTATAAAGCCTTCCCTGAGGAAATAACAGCACCAGGTTTTGTGGCTGATCCAATAGTTGTCCGGCATAGATCAATGTTTCTACCACATCTTTGCCTTTGGTATCCGCAGCAAAAGCACCCAAATATTTCAAGAACCATTGTTTCCGGTAATCTTCATCCGACACCAGCACATGGAATTCCTTTTTAAATACCACTTTATTCAGTTGGAACATCAGAAAACCATCCCACCAGCTGAAATGGTTAGACAAGAGTAATATGGCTTCATCTTCTTTAAGCTGAAGCCTGTTATAAGTATAGCTGGAAAAGTCCTTCTTTATGATATAAGCGATATACCAGGAAAAGAATTGAAAAATTATTGGGCTTTTACGGGACCGGTACATCTCCCTAAAATGAGAAAAATAAGCTTTAAATGCAAAAATTAACTCAAATAAACCCGGTCTTCCTCTCCCTCTACATCAATAACCACATCCACATGTTCCTTTAAAACTGTCGACATTTGCAGCCCTACGAAATCTGTAGCAATAGGAAATATTTTATGACTCCTGTCGACCAACACTACCGTTCTGATTTTTTTATGGGGCGTATTCAGGAAAACACCCAGGCCATATGCCAGCGTTTTTCCACTATTCAACACATCATCTACTAAAATAATCACCTTATTTTTCCAGTGACTTTCGTCTAAATCGGTATTGGCAACGAGCTTCGTACTTACGCGGTCAAGGTCTACCTTCAACATGGTGATCTTAAGATCAGAAATCTTAGACAACACCTTTTTTAAACGCAATGCTATCTTATAGCCCCTATCCCATATTCCGGCCAATACAATTTCCTTCTCACCCAGGTTATCTTCCAATACCTGGTAAGCGATCCTGTTAATCTTTTGTTGTATCTGCTTCTTATCTAGAATAAGCAATTGAGATTCTGCCATTTGTTATTTCATTGTTTATACTACAAAAAGAACGATTTTAAGGGTCATATTCAAATATTTGAAAAATATTTTCTAAATGATGCAACGTTTCCTGCCTCGCAGCGTCTAATCCATATAAACCTTAACAAACCGACAACATGAAAAGTACAACAATATTTAAATCTGCCCTTCCTGTACTTCTTGCATTTTCATTAAATACCCTGACTGCAACAGCACAGGAAAGCAAAAATATAGCACTTACCAATTTCAATGAAGTAAGTGTAGCCAGCGGAATAGACCTTTACCTTACACAAAGCAATTCAGAAAACATCAAGGTCAGCGGACATGAGGACCTGATTAAAAATGTAGAAGTAGAAAAAAACGGCTCTTCCCTGAATATCAGATACAAAAAGAACATCAGCTGGCAGCGCATGTTTAAAAATCAGACTTTAAAAGTTTATGTGAACTATAAAACTTTACAGGCCATTACCGCCAGTGGTGGTAGTGATGTCTATGGGCAAAACACTTTAAAAACAACCTCACTTAAAATTCAGGCTTCCGGAGGTTCTGACATCAAAATGGAGATTGCAGCAAAAGACCTGGAGCTGACCGTTAGTGGTGGCTCTGATGCCAACCTCAAAGGAACAGTAAGCAATCTGAACATCCAATCGAGCGGAGGTTCAGATGTTGATGCCCTCAACCTGGTATCTGAATATGCTAAGGTAACTGCAAGTGGCGGTTCTGATGCCAATGTACATGTTACAAAAGGATTGGAAGCCAGTGCCAGTGGTGGAAGTGATATCAATTACAAAGGAGATCCTGCTGTGAATAAAACATCATCCTCGAAAAGCGGAGACGTAACGAGAATAAAATAATTTAGACCATTAGTTTTTAGTTTATCCCTACTCAGGAATTCCTGGTAGGGATTTTTTGCTTTTAGCAAAAAACAAAAGCCATCAGATTGATGGCTTTATAATAGATCATGTCCGGATAAAAGGTTTACTCTTTACAAAAGAATAGCGCATCAGCGCTATTTTTTATACGGATAATAAATAAAGTTAGCTCCTTCAGGAACGATCACAAAGACGCACATAAAATCTTCCGGTTTTTTGTAGCTTTTCAGAAATAGTGCTTTCTTTTCAGGATTAATGATTCCTTTTTCTATAAACTCATCCATTGTGGATGCCTGGATGGTCCAATCAGTATTCAATTCTTTTCTGTCAAGAATGACTTCACCTATACTCACCGTGTGTTGGTGGGCAACAAAGATAGGATGTGTCGAAATACCTTCCGACATAATTGCGATAGAGACCTCCTTAACAGAGTCTGAATACAATTCCAGATCTTTTTCTAAACTCACCAGCGGGCTTTGTTTCTTAGGTTCTTCTTTCGAACCCTCGGGCTGCTGAGGCAATAACTCTTCAATATCCATTCTAATATATCTTATTTGCTTAAAGAACCTCTGGAGAAGTGCTTCCTGTAAATCTTAATAAAACTACGTTTTCAACATGCTGGGTATGCGGAAACATATCCACAGGCTTAATGCGAACAACTTCATATTTCTCCTTTAACAAAGCAAGATCTCTTGCTTGTGTCGCTGCATTACAGCTTACATAAACAATCTTCTCGGCCTCCATCTCCAGTAACCGTGCAACAACATCTGCATGCATTCCAGCCCTTGGCGGATCCGTAATTACCACATCAGGTTTCCCATGTTCTGCAATAAACTGAGTAGTCAGAATATCTTTCATATCACCTGCATAGAAAACAGTATTGTCAATGCCGTTCAATGCAGAATTGAATTTAGCATCTTCAATTGCTGTTGGTACGTATTCTACACCAATCACCTGTTTGACACTGGAAGCAACAAAATTGGCAATCGTTCCTGCACCTGTATATAAATCATAAACCAGTTCATCCCCGGAGAAACCCGCAAACTCTTTGGTGATTTTATACAATTCATGCGCCTGTATAGAATTTGTTTGATAGAATGATTTTGCACCGATCTTAAACTTCAGTCCATTCATTTCCTCAAAAATGTGATCTCTTCCGGCGTAGGTAATGACCTCCTGATCGAAAATGGTATCATTTTTCTTCTGGTTCATGATGTATAAAAGCGAAGTAATCTCCGGGAAATTAACTTTCAGGTGCTCCATCAAGCCATCTGCCTGTTCCTGCTCCACGTAAGCAAAAACCACCACCACCATCACTTCTCCTGTGGAAGAAGTCCTGATGATCAGATTTCTCAGACTCCCCTCGTGGTTACGAAGGTCGTAAAAGCTCATTCCATTTTCCAGGGCATAACTTCTTACAGTATTTCTCAAAGTGTTGGAAGGCTCGGCCTGTAAATAACAATGCTCGATATCCAGGATTTTATCAAAGCGCAAGGGAACGTGAAAACCCAGGGCATTCATTTCCAGCGCTGCTTTTTCTTCAGAAGCTTCTTCTTCTCCGTTTTCCAATGCAGACTCCGCAGCCGGCATATCCTGTTTGTTCAACCAACGTTTGTTAGAAAAAGTATATTCCAGTTTATTGCGGTAGTATTTATTCTCAGCGGAACCCAAAATAGGCTCCATAGCAGAAGTATCAATTTTAGCCAGTCGCTGCAAGGCAGCCTCCACATTTTTATGCTTAAATGTCAATTGTGCATCGTAGCTCATGTGTTGCCACTTACAGCCACCACAGGTTCCGAAATGCTGACAAAAAGGATCTGTTCTCAGTTCCGACTTTTCGTGTAATGACTCAATTACAGCCTCAGCAAAATTTTTCTTTTTCTTTACTACACGAACATCAACGACGTCGCCGGGTACAGCTTTATCCACAAATACCACCAATTCATCTGCTTTACCTACCCCTTTGCCTTCTTCAGCAATATCAATAATTCTTAGATTGGGAATAATGGTTACCGTTCCGGATTTTCTATTTCTACTCATTATGCCGCAAATTTAAGATTTTTTTCATCAGAATATATTTGTTTTTTTAATGGCTATGAAGCCTGATTAGGCGGGTTTCCTCTCTATCATTTCTTCAACATCATTATCCTCTCCGGAAATTTCAGCGTCTTTCGAATAAAGCGGGTTTATAAATAGTAAGGGAAAATTGGAATTTCAAGACATAAGGATTTCCTGTCGGCATTTTAACGCCTTTTAAACAAGAAATCAGGATATCAGATGCTACTTACCAAAGACTTTAAGGATAAAACCAAAAATGCCTTCAACAAGGTTAAAGCTCATATCAAACTTCTCATCAACTAAAACAGAAATCTCTAAAACTTCTTTACTCATTTGTCTTATGCATTGATAATGACGCAAATATAGCTATTTTTATACCAAACACCAAAACGGTATACATTAAGTTTATGTCAAATTATCTTAAACAGTTTTATAATTATGTACCTTCAAAACATGAAGAAACTGTTTTTTTTATTGCTTTTAAGCATGAGTACGATCGGTTATGCACAGGAAAAAAGTGCAGCAAGACAATTTTGGGAAAACCTAAAAAAACATTGCGGAAAGTCCTATGAAGGAAGCATTTCTGCAGGTGCAGGGAACGACGACTTCAGCAATAAAAAACTAACGATGCATGTCCGCTCTTGTGAAGAGAATACCATAAGGATTCCATTCTTTGTGGGAGAAAACAAATCCAGAACCTGGGTACTGACTTTTGCCAACGACCGGATCAGCCTCAAGCACGACCATCGCCATGAGGATGGTTCAGAAGATAAAGTAACACAATATGGAGGAACAAGTACAAATGCAGGCTTGCCGGAAATCCAGTTTTTCCCGGCAGATCAGCAAACCAGTAGTCTGCTTCCCAATGCATCAACCAATGTATGGTGGATTACACTGGATAAAGATCTCTTTTCCTATAACCTGAGACGAATTGGCTCCGACCGCCTGTTTACGGTCAAGTTCGACTTATCAAAAACAATAGATACGCCTTCCGCTCCCTGGGGATGGAAGGACTAATGACTATAAAGCGGCTTTAACAAGAAAAGGCAAAAGCTCCTTCTGGAAACTCACAAAGTTCTTCCGAACATCAGAATCGCTAACAGAAGTAAAGGCGAAGGAGAATACAATGCTCTTACTGGCTTTCAACAAAAAGGCCAGTCCTTCTTTTCGGGAAGGGTTGTTTTTAAAGTGATCGAGTTCCAGATAAGCGGAAAGCAACAATGATTCCAACTGATCAGAAAGATGTTTTAAAAACTCCTGAGAATTGGCATTCTCCCTTACGAAATCCCATCCGATAAATTCATTGCAAACGGTATAGGTTAACCTGCAGGTTTTCATTACCAGTGCCTTCAGGTGTTCTTCTTCATTTGCAAACTGAGCCTTATTTTTAAGGATCTCATGTAGGTTCAAATCCAGATAATCCATTAAAATGGCATCCAGCACCTGTTCCTTACTCTCGAAATACTTATATATGGTGGCTTTGGCTATACGCGCTTTCTTCGCAATCTCGTTAACACTTGTTTTGTGATACCCGTATTTCCTGAATAACTCTTTAGCTGCTCTAATTATACTTTCTTTAATTTTCTCTGGTTCCATCAATTAGATACATTTATTTCGCCATTACCAATACCGGACAAAGATACCTGGTATGACTTTAAAGCACGTACTGCCGGAGCTTTTTGAGGGCTGCCATCAGTAAGCAAAAATTTAGCTCCTGAACATGGATCAGTGGCAGTAATTCCACTATCGTCCACCGTTACTTTGCAGCGTTGTTCAGGATTAACAGAACTACAGCGGTCAAAAGCAACATAATTATTCACTGCGATCTTAATGATCATGATACCCGCAACTCCAATGTTCTCAACGATATAAACACCATTTTTTGCATCCACACTAAAAGCAGCTGCAGTCATATGGTACCTTACCTGAACATTAGGAATATAACTCCCATCGTCTTTACCACAACCTGCAAAGAGCAATAATAAGGCAAACGCGGCGGTTATTCTTTTGATCATTATATCAATGAAGTTTTATATTGTTTCAGGAATCTGGCATCGTTCTCAGAGAATAACCTTAAATCCTTAATTTCAAATTTAAGATTAGCAATTCTTTCAATTCCCATTCCGAATGCAAAACCACTATATTTTTTCGAATCAATACCACAATTGTCCAATACATTAGGATCTACCATTCCACAGCCCAGGATTTCTACCCATCCGCTATATTTACACATCTGGCAACCTGCTCCTTTACAAATGGTACAGGAAATGTCCATTTCTGCCGAAGGTTCTGTAAAAGGAAAATAAGAAGGGCGGAAACGAACTTTAGTTCCTTCTCCATATAGCTCCTGTACAAAATAAAACAAGGTCTGCTTCAAATCTGCGAAAGAAACATTTTCATCTACATACAGGCCTTCAACCTGGTGGAAGAAGCAATGTGCCCTTGCTGATATCGCTTCGTTACGGTACACACGACCCGGCATAATTGCCCTGAATGGTGGTTTTCCGGCTTCCATCATTCTCACCTGAACGGAAGAAGTATGGGTACGCAGGGCGATGTCTCCCTTTTCTCCACCTTTTTTAATGAAAAAGGTATCCTGCATATCACGTGCCGGATGTTCCTCAGGAAAATTTAGTGCAGAGAAGTTATGCCAGTCGTCTTCGATCTCCGGGCCTTCGGCTACAATAAAACCTAATTTATTAAAAATTTCTACGATCTCTCTTCTTACCAATGCCAAAGGATGGCGTGCGCCAATCTCAAAACCTTCACCTGGCAAAGTCAGGTCCAAACCTGAGTCTTTGGAAGTATCGGCTACTTCAGTCTGGTCTTTAAGCGTTTGGTATTTTGCTTCAGCCAACTGCTTAAATTCATTTAAAACCTTACCCAGGGTTCTTTTTTCCTCAGGGGAGACGGCTTTAAACTCATCAAAAATATCTTTGATTATCCCTTTTGTACCAAGGAATTTAATACGGAATTGTTCTAACTCATCAGCGTTATCAGTGGAAAACGCATTTATTTCGGCGGTATATTGTGTTATCTTATCTTGTAACATGAGGCCAAATATACAGCTATTTATACAATATTTTTATAATCGCTGAGTCCAAAAATCAACTTGAACTGATCTCCAACAGGTAAATGGACTCAGCGTTATATTTTAAATCACGCCAAGCGCTTTGCCTACTTTGGTAAATGCAGCGATCGCTTTATCTAAATGATGTTGTTCATGGGCCGCAGACAACTGTACGCGAATCCTCGCCTTTCCTTGTCCAACTACCGGATAATAGAAACCAATTACATAGATCCCTTCTTCCAGCATTTGCGCTGCAAATTCCTGCGCCAGCTTTGCATCATACAGCATTACCGGAACAATCGGATGAACTCCTTCTTTAATGTCAAAACCCGCTTCAGTCATTTTTTTACGGAAATAAACGGTATTACTTTCCAGTTTATCCCTTAAATCAGTGGTCTCGCTTAGCATATCCAATACCGCTACAGAAGCACCGGCAATAGCAGGAGCTAAAGTATTAGAGAATAAATAAGGACGTGATCTTTGACGCAACATGTCAATAATTTCCTTTTTTCCTGCAGTAAAACCTCCGGAAGCACCACCCAATGCTTTACCCAAAGTACCGGTAATGATATCTACCCTGTCCATCACATTAAAATGTTCATGGGTTCCGCGTCCCGTCTTACCGATAAATCCGGTACAGTGCGACTCGTCAATCATCACCAATGCTTCATATTTATCCGCAAGATCACAGATCTGATCAAGTGGGGCAACGACACCGTCCATAGAGAAAGCTCCATCCGTAACAATAATGCGATGTCTGGCATCCTTTGCAGCAATCAATTGCTGCTCCAGGTCTGCCATATCTGCATTTTTATACCTGAAACGTTTCGCCTTACACAAACGTACCCCATCAATGATGGAAGCGTGGTTCAGTTCATCTGAAATGATGGCATCCTGATCGTTAAATAAAGGTTCAAAAACACCTCCGTTTGCATCAAAAGCTGCAGCATATAAAATGGTATCCTCTGTACCTAAGAATTTGGATAACTTTGCTTCCAGTTCTTTATGCACATCCTGGGTACCACAGATAAAGCGCACTGATGACATGCCGTAGCCGTATTTATCAATTGCTTTTTTAGCAGCTTCCGTTACACGTGGATCAGAAGACAATCCTAAATAATTATTCGCACAGAAGTTGATCACTTCCTGTCCGGTACTTACCTTGATGTCTGCACCCTGAGGCGTAACAATCACACGTTCACGTTTAAATAAACCGTCTTTTTCTATTTGCTCCAGTTCTTGTTGCAGAACAGGTTGTAATGTTTTATACATACTATTATTTGCTTGTTGCAACCAAAGTTATAAAAATATCGTCTTCCAGGAACAACCTTATTAAATCATCATTCACAAACTTTAGTAAGATTATTGTGTTAATCTAACATTAACATAGCGATATTTAGGCTTTAATACACATATGAAGAGAATCCATCTAGCGTTTTTATTAATATTCGGCAGCGTCAGTACCTTATTTGCACAGGAATTCAAATTAAAAGGCAGTATTAAAGACACTGAAGGTCAGGCAGTCCCTTTTGTTTCCGTATATATTAAGAACACAACAAAAGGGACGTCCGCAAACGTCGATGGAATTTATAGTCTGGCATTGGACAAAGGCACTTTTACCATCATTTATAAAGCCATAGGTTATAAAGCGATAGAAAAGAACATCAATATTACTGACAATATCTCGGAAGATGTCGTATTGGCTGCAGAATCTTACACCCTTTCCGGAGTTACGATTGATGGCAATGCCGAAGATCCTGCTTATGAAATCGTACGTCAGGCCATAAAAAGGAGGAAGCAACATTTAACCGAAGTAGAATCCTATACTGCTGATGTCTATATTAAAGGAGTGCAAAAGCTCGTTGGTGCCCCTAAAAAATTCTTTGGAAGAGATGTTCGGAAAACCCTTGATCTGGACACCAACAGAAAGGGAATCCTTTATTTATCGGAGTCCACTTCCACTTTTGCTTTCCAGCGTCCAGGTAAAATCCATGAAGAAATGGTGTCCTCTAAAATATCCGGACGGAATAATGCATTCAGCTTTAACAAAGCTTCCGACCTGATTGTTAATTTCTATGACAACATCCTTTTAGAGAATACCATGAGTGCACGTGGATTTGTATCCCCTATTTCTGATAATGCATTCTTGTATTACCGGTATAAGCTCTTAGGATTCAGCAATGAAAATGGCGAGACCATCAATAAGATCCAAATCATTCCAAAAAGAGAACACGACCCGGTATTCAGAGGAATTATCTATATCAAAGAAGACAGCTGGCACCTGGTGAACGCCAATGTTTACCTGACTCAAAATTCGGGGATTAACTTAATAGATACCTTAACCATCTCTCAGCAATTCCTGAAAGTGGAAGACACTTATATGCCTTCCAACATGAATTTCCAATTTAATGGAAATGTATTTGGCTTTAAGTTTGAAGGTTACTATGCTGGAGTCTACAGCAATTATAACATCCATCCGAACTTTCCCAAAAACTACTTTAATGGAGAGATCTTAAAAATAACCAAGGCAGTGAATAAGAAGGATTCACTTTTCTGGTTAAACAACAGACCAATACCATTAACTCCGGAAGAAAGCCGTGACTATGTCAGAAAGGATAGTATCGCTGCTTTAAAGACCTCAAAACGCTACCTTGATTCTGTGGAAAGAGCAAACAATAAGTTTGGGATTGTTAAAATATTACTAACCAGCTATACCATAAATAACCGGTACGACAGAAAACGGCTGAGGTTTGACCCCATCCTTCCTGCCTTATTCTATAATACGGTAGAAGGCTTTGGGGCAAGATACGGTGCAACCTATACCAAAGATCTGGAATATGGTGCTTTCTACAGCATCCGTCCGGAAGTAAGGTATGGATTTTCCAATAAATTACTTACCGGATCGCTAAGTGGAAATTACCTTTATGATCCTGTAAAACGTGCAAGCATCAATGCCAGCATTGGATCCGGAATCTATGACCTGAATAATCATGGCAGTATGAGTTTGCTGGCCAACTCGATCAACTCCCTGTTCTTCGAAACCAATTTCTCCAAATTCTATAAAAAGGAATTTGCAAATATCGGAACGAGCAGAGAACTGACGAATGGATTACAGGCCACCATTTCTGCTGAATTTACAAGAAACACCAATCTGGTAAATACCACGACTTATAAGATCAAGGATTTAAAAGGAGAAACTTTTAAATCCAATAATCCTTTCAGCCCTGAAGTAGAAACACCTTTATTTCCTACTTACGAAGCCTTTATCATGAATGCTTCTCTTACCTACACCATCGGACAGAGTTACATTACCCGTCCCGATCGTAAAGTTTATCAGGAGTCAAAATATCCGAGCATCAGACTCGCTTATAAGAAAGGAATCAAAGGCATCCTGAGCAGCGATGTGGATTACGATTTGATTACCGCTGAAGTGTATCAAAACAGAATCAGCTCTGGTCTATGGGGCTATTCCTCTTTCGTTATTGGTGCAGGAAAGTTCCTTAATAATGCACAGGTTTACTATCCGGAGTTTAAACACTTCAGAGGAAACAATTCCTTATTTGGCTTACCGGAACTGAGAAAATTCCTATTTCTTGACTTTTACCTGCACAGTACGAACAGAGAGTACTTTGAAGCGCATTTCGAACATAATTTCTCCGGATTATTTACCAACAAAGTACCATTACTCCGGAAGTTAAAACTGGAAGAACTGGCCGGCGTCAGTTACCTTAGCCAACCCTTGAAAAGAAATTATACGGAGTTCTATTTTGGCTTACAACGCCTGATTTTCAGAGCTGCTTATGGTTTTGCCTATGATGGCAACAAAAGGGTAAATCACGGTTTCAGGCTTTCTTACGGTTTTTAAAACACAAAAGCATTCATCCGTTGCGAAAATGCCCGGATGAATGCTTTACACTCAATTTCCAAAACTTAACATCCGATGGTAAAGGCTCATAATGAGCTCAGGCGGAGAATAATTGTAGTCTTTGTTTATGACATCCGCATCCGGGGGCAGCACATTCCAACCTTCATCTGCCTTGATTTTAACCTCATGGATCACATGAGTACATTCCAATAGTTTTTCCAGCAATTCATACATGGCAAAGGCGAGGTGTCCATTGTCACATTCCTCAGACATCGGCGTAGACCGCATACTATAAAACAAGACCATATCCAGCTCATCCTGCCATGCCAAAAGACTCTGATATTGAAAGATATCATTAAACACAAACTTTATATTATTGATTTCCTGATCTTCCAGTACACGGCAGTTTTTCATAACGTCATCTGATAATCTTTTCCGCATTTCTATAAAAGAAGTCTCTCTCCACATTCCCCTGCTTTGATAAAGCGGATCCCCTTCCCGGATGACCAAATCTATATCATCATCATTTAACAGTATCCAGGCCATTTCAATAAGGCGGGTGGCATACTGATGAACACACATCAGCCTGGACCGGTCATATACCTTTTCTTCTCCATAAACAGAATTACCAAAAGAAAGGCTGAATAACAAACGTAGTTCCTGCCTGAACAACTCCAGATCAGTCGCATCAAAAAATTCCTCCACCACCAATAATGGGTTTTTAACTTCTATTTCTACCAAATACCTGAAACCGGGATTCTCTAATCCCTCATACCGTCTTCTCATAATACACGAATTTTTAATTAATGATATAATAATTATAGTTTAAAATATTATATTAGCTAAATAATTAATACAAGCTTACAAATAATTAATCAAAAGACAAACTAATTAAGACAATAAATAAAGCTATGAGAAAAAACATTTATTTAGAGACCGACAAAGCCGGCGCAAGGCTGAGGGAAGTCCGATTAACAAAACAGATGACCCTATCCCAGTTTTATACCCCAATCACCAAACATATAGGGAACTGTTCGTCTATTGAAAGTGGGAGAAGAAGAATTGGGAAAAGACTTTCAAAGGAAATCCTGGAATACCATAGAATTAATCCCAGATACCTCAATACCGGTATGGGGGAGATGTTTATAAGGTCTGACGATCCTGCAGAGCAACAGCCTCATCTGGAAGAAGGGGTCCCTTTTTTCAATGTAAATCTCACTGAAATGACCTTTGGAGAACTTCAGGTCTTTCAGGACCCTCCGGAATACTATGTGAATTACCGGCCTTTTAATGATTGCGATGCTTACCTTCCTATCTATGGAGACAGCATGTATCCTAAATTCACCAGCGGAGAGATTATTATTGTAAAAGAGATCCGAAACCGGGACATCATTCAATGGGGCGAGGCTTACCTGGTGGTGGCCGATGAGCGGGCGAACAACATCACCACCGTAAAACTGTTATTTGAAGATCCAAACCCGGAAAAGATTGTATTGCGTTCCCTAAATCCTGAATTTAAAGGAGATACAGTTATTCAAAGAGAGGTCATTAAGCGAATATTTCTCGTCAAGGGTAAAGTAACCCGGAATCATTTATAAACGTCGGGATTGACGACAAACGGAATTCGTTCTCCTTTGAGGCCAGCAATGATATTCCTGGCAGCCAGAACAGACATTGCCGCCCGCGTTTCTTCTGTTGCAGAGCCAATGTGGGGAAGAACGGATACATTGGGCATATTTAAAAGAGGATGATCTGGATGCATTGGTTCAGGGTTGGTTACATCTAGCCCTGCTCCCCAGATCTTCTTTTTTAGCAATGCGCTTAACAAATCCGGCTCATTATGAATTGCCCCCCTTGCCGTATTGATAAAAATCGAGTGGGGTTTCATCTTATTAAAAGCAGACCGGTCGAACTTCCCTTCTGTTTCCGGGGTTAACGCTGTATGTACAGTAAGGACATCACTTTGTTCCAGCAGTTCATCAAAAGAAACCCAGCTGGCATTTAATTCTTTTTCAGCTGTTTCGTTTCTGTTCCTGTTGTGATAGATCACTTGCATTCCAAATGCGCCGATGCAACATTTCGCCATTTCCAGTCCGATTTTCCCCAAGCCAAAAACACCCAATGTTTTACCTCTTAATTCTATGCCCAGATTTGCTGTGGGGTCAAAAAAGCCCCATTCCCCTTTTATAATGCTTTTATGCATATGGAAAGCTTTCCTGGAAGTGGCAAGCATCAGCAAAAATGCAGTATCTGCAGTTGCCCCACTCAATACACCAGGCGTATTACCTATCGGAATCTTAACAGCAGTAGCCGCTTCAACATCTACATTATCATAACCTACAGAATGTAAAGCAATCACCTTTAGATGTCTGGAAGCATGAAGAAAATCTTTGTCCAGTCTGGTACTTACACTCAATAATGCATCGCAATCCCTGGTATGAGCAATGAGTTCCTCCTTACTAAGTGCTCGTTTTTCTTTCCACTCCTGCACTTCAATACCCGCATCAATCATCAATTTTCTTCCTTCTTCCGGAATCACCCTGGTTACAAATACTTTCATAAATCCTCTTTTATATAAAAAAAACAACCCTCCCGGACAAATGTTCTCAAAATAAAGAAGGCGGCTCCAATTTTTTGGAGCCGCCTTCTTTATTTACAAGATAACTAATTAAAGACTAAGCTTTTTACGAATGTCAGATGGAAGACCTTTTTTATTTAACAAGAACGCGGTGGTTTTATATTTCACAAAATTCTTGGTAACGTACAGGTATCCTTTATAATCGTTGGTTGCACCCCATGAGTTTTTAACGATATAATATTCTTTACCGTTCTGATCTTTTGCAATACCAGTGATTTGCATTCCATGATCATCTGTAGTCTGATAATTGTCAAATGCTTCCTGACGCAATTCAGTAGTAATTTCTTTTTCAGCTTTAGGTCCGTTGAACATCGTTGATTTCTCTTCTTTCGACATACTTTCAAAGTCCTTTTCAGGAACAAAAGCAACACCATTTTTCCAGCTGAAGCCTTTTTCACTTACATCGGTAGCCCAGGCAACTGTAAATCCTTTTTTCAAAGCATTGTCAATTACTTTAGTAATGTCATCCATCTGTACATTATATACCTGATCATAAGACCAGTTATCTGGAACCATTAATACCGTTTTTGTATAATAAGGAGCAGTATTGAAAGAAGAAAGCTCCACATAATCTGCTGGATTAATCCCTACCACTTCTTTAGCAAAAGTTTTTGGCGTGTAGTTTTCACCTTCAAACATAAAGTTTTCAGGAACCGCGCCAAGGCATGAATCTATCGTAGCGATATATTTCTTTTTCCAGTTCGGATCAAGCTTTCCGTTAGGTGCTTTAACCGCTTCTTCAAGAATGGCTTTCGTCAGCTTATTCATGTCATCAGACTTGTTTGCTGCGGTTCCGTAATCTCTGCCATTATAAACTTCCTGAGGCAATGCACCATATAAAGCAAACATATTGATTACATCATGACATGCACCACCGTCGCCAAGCGTTAAAGCACCATGCATACGCACATAGTTGATTCCTTTTTCGATATACGCATTACGGGCAGTGAAAATATCTGCAAGGTCGACTGGCTTTTTACCTGCACGGATCATTTCTGATTCTAAGAAAGAGTTCGTGCTATAGCTCCAGCACGTTCCCGATGATTTTTGGTTTTTAACAGAAGTTGCCTCTGCGTTGATCACCGGAGTAAAAACAAAACTATTTTTACTGTCTGTACTTTGGTTGTTTTTTAGTGAATTCACAAGATCATCTTGCGCAAATCCGCTACCAGCACTGAATAGAAGGCCTGCAGCCATCAATACCGGTTTAATAGAAATTTTAGTCATTTTATGTGTTTAAATTTAATCCGCCTCACAAATCAGGATATGATTTATAATGACGAAGGCAAACTTAACAATATTCTTTTCAGTCAACAACAGCTTAAAAAGAATGTTACGGAACGTGTTTGCGGAAAATTTCCATAATTTCATCCTTACATCAGGATATGGACATCTCATTAAAAGGAAAATACGCATTAATTTTGCGGCAGTACGCAGGGTATCGGGTTGGCAACGGCAAAAGTTTTAGCTGGCCTTGGTGCCAATTGCGTTCTGATGGCCAGAAATGAAGCGACCTTAAAAAGTGCGGTTCTACAGCTACCCTGCGATCAGGATCAGCAGCATAGCTATCAGGTTGCCGACTTCTCTGAAAAACAGCAAGTAGAAATTGCCAATGTGGTTGCTTTCCTTGCTTCTCCGGCGGCATCCTATGTAACAGGGACCAGTATCCGGGTAGACGGCGGATGCACACCTTCCATTTAGATTTTTCCTATATCATTTATCTTTCTTAACTTTGCGCTGCATTAAACGCTGTATGCAACAGTATCAATGAATATATGAAAAAATTCCAGACCCTACTTTACTATTGCTATAGTTACATAGCAGAAGCAGAACAATTTGCTGCCAATCACCTTACATTTTGTAAATCTCTAGACCTTGTTGGGCGCATTATTGTAGCCAATGAAGGATTAAACGGTACCGTTTCCGGGACTAAAGAAGCTTGTCAAGCCTATATGGCTGCCATTAAGGCCGATGAACGTTTCGCTAAAACAGAATTCAAAATTGACGAGGTAGATGAGCCTTCTTTCATCAAAATGCATTGCCGTTATAAAGCGGAAATTGTGCATTCAGGATTAAGAGATACAAGCATCATCAATCCCAATGAGCGTACAGGTAAACACCTGGAACCCGTAGAATTTCAAAAGATGATCGACGATGAGGATGTCATCATTCTTGACGTCCGTTCAAATTATGAGCACAATCTGGGTAAATTCAAAAACGCGGTAACGCTGGATATTGAAAATTTCAGGGATTTCCCGGAAAAAATCAATGAGCTTGCGCAGTATAAAGACAAAAAAGTACTCACCTATTGTACCGGTGGAATCAAATGCGAAAAAGCGTCGGCTTTATTGTTGCATCACGGTTTCAACGATGTATATCAACTTCATGGCGGAATTATCAAATATGGTAAAGAAGCCGGCGGAGAAGATTTTGAAGGTAAATGTTATGTCTTTGACAACCGCATTGCGGTTGATGTCAACTCGGTAAATCCAAGTATCGTTTCCAAATGTTTTAACTGCGGGACAGTTACACCGAAAATGATCAATTGTGCCAATCCGGAATGTAACGAGCACATCACACAGTGTGATGCCTGTGGGGAAGAATTACAAGGCTGCTGCTCTGTAGCCTGTACCACCAACCCGCGTAAACGCATTTATGACGGAACCGGATATTATGTAAAAGTACCTCAACCTGTAAACGTTGCTGCTAAATAACTATCTTAGTCGTTAATGAAGATCGGCCACCTCAAATACTTTTTATTCCCTATCCTGCTTGCGTTTATTTCATTCTCCGCTATTGCAGAAAACATTAAAAGTATTGGGGTTCCCTATGTACAAAATTATCCCAAATCGGTATACCTTTCCGGAAATCAGAACTGGTCAATTACCAAGGATAAACAGGGCATTATGTATTTTGGAAATGCACAGGGCTTGCTTACCTATGATGGTAAATACTGGCAGCAATACAAAATGCCGAACAGACAAATTGTTCGCTCGGTGTTTGCAGATCCTTCCGGAATCATTTATACCGGTGGATTTGGAGAACTCGGTTATTGGTCTAATAAAAACAGGAAGTTAAGCTACACCTCGTTAACAAAGCTTGTTCCCAAGACAAGCGCCGTAAAAGATGAGATCTGGAAGATTTGTTCAGAGGGAAAAAAGGTAATTTTTCAATCGTTTAACACCATCTATATCTACGAAAACAACAAGATAAAGGTTGTCAAAGCAGGCCATCCATTTTTGTTTCTTCACCAGGTAGGAAAGCGTTTTTTTGTAGAAGTGCTTAGCCAGGGGCTTTTTGAACTGATTAACGATAAACTGGTTCCATTAAAAGGAAGTACGCCTGCAAACTCCACCGACGTATTGTCGATCTTACCTTACAAAAACGGAAGCTTGTTAATTGGAACCAGCAAAGACGGCCTGTTCACTTACGACGGGAATAACTTTACACCTTTAAATACTCCTGCTAATGCCTTCCTAAAAGTCTATCAGTTAAATAATGGGGTAAAAATTTTAGATAAATATTATGCTTACGGGACGATACTAAACGGACTGATCATCATTGATGAACAGGGAAATATCGTGCAGCGCATCAATAAATCCAGTGGCCTACAGAACAACACCGTCCTTAGTCTTTACGCTGATAACGACCAAAACCTATGGGCAGGACTCGACAATGGCATAGACCGTATAGAGCTCAATTCCCCACTATATTTCTATTTTGACAAAACCGGACAGTTCGGAACCGTTTATTCCAGCCTGATTTACAACAATACCATTTATCTGGGCACCAATCAGGGGCTATTCTACAGTCCATGGGCTTCAGGGCAAGACCTCTTCAGTTCTTTTGATTTTAAATTGATCCCTGGCTCTCAGGGACAGGTCTGGGACCTTTCTATTATTGACGGGCAATTGATTTGCGGACACAATAACGGTACGTTTAATGTGACCGGGAATAAGCTGGAGAAAATATCCAGCGCCAACGGTGGCTGGACCATCAAAAAACTGGACGACGGCCAGGATTGCCTGATCCAGGGAACCTATAATGGCCTTGTCATTTATAAGAAGGATCCCAAAGGCACCTGGAGATTTCACCATAAAATTTCCGGCTTTGACGCACCCTCCCGATATGTGGAGAGGGATGCAAAAGGCGATATCTGGGTAAGTCATGCCTATAAAGGACTTTACAAACTGACCCTAAGTCCGGACCTTACAAAGGTCATTTCCAGTTGGCCCTACAATGAAACCAATGGCCTCCCTGACGATTATAACATCAATATCTTTAAAATCGCAAACCAACTTGTCTTCTCATCTGATCAGGGATTTTTCATCTATGATGAGATCAGTAACCGTTTTAAAAACTACGAAGAGCTCAATAAGGGATTAAAAGGATTTTCTACTTCCAACAAGATTATCAGTGCCGGCCTCAACAGATATTGGTTCATTAACCGCGGTAAAATGGGACTGGTTCACTTCACGCAGCCGGGTAAGCTCAGCATCGATTCCAACAGGTTCAGCATTCTTGATGGCAGAATGGTTCAGTACTACGAAAATATCAGTAAGATCAGCAACGACATCTACCTGATCAGCGTGGATGATGGCTTCGTCATTTATAACGGAACTGATGGCCAGACAGAAAGCAAAAAATCAATTTTACCCTCTGTACTCATCCGTAGGATAGAAGACATTACCGATACTTACCACACCCTGAGTGAAATTGGAAGTAATGGATCTGAGATGGAAATCCCCTTTAGCAGGAACAACATCAGGATTTCTTATTCCCTTCCCCATTACCGGCAGGCAAAAGTAAAGTTCCAGTACTATCTGGAGGGCTATTCCAAACAATGGTCAGACTGGAGCCCTGCCTCGCAGAAAGATTTTACAAATCTCAGCAGGGGAAGTTATGTGTTTAAAGTAAGGGCCAAGATCAATGATGAGCTGGTGAGTAAAGAAACCGTGTTTGAATTTAGCATCCTCCCTCCTTTTTATGCCACAAACTGGGCCATAGCCCTATACCTCTTAGCAACCATTGCCCTGCTCATCTCTTCAAAACGTCTTTATGAGAAAAAGCTAAAGAAAGACCAGCAGGCCATTTCCAAAAAACTACAGGCAGAAAAAGAAGCTTATCTTAAAAAGGAAGCTGAGGCAACGGAAAGGCAAATCATCAAACTGCAGACTGAAAAGTTACAGGTCGAGCTGGCCGGTAAGAACAGGGAACTCGCAAATTCGGCGATGAGCCTTGTCTATAAAAACGAATTATTGCAAAAGCTGAGTCAGGAAATTCTGAAGTTAAAGGATGGTAATGGGAAACCATTGGCGGAAGATCAGCTGCGAAAAATCCAAAAGGTAATTGACGAAGGAATGAACGATGAGCGCGACTGGAATTTATTCGAGAGCAGCTTCAACGAAGCACATGAAAGCTTCTTCAAAAAATTAAAAGCAAATCACCCTGACCTCGTACCAAACGACCTGAAACTATGTGCTTATCTGCACATGAATATGAGCAGTAAAGAAATGGCATCATTACTTAACATTTCTCTGCGAGGTGTAGAAATCAGACGCTACAGACTTCGAAAAAAGCTGGAAATCCCACACGACAAGAACCTTGTTGAGTTCTTAATGGAACTTTAGGACTACATCATTACCACACATCGATAGATTTTACCCCCACATTTCTGCATTTCAGCAAAACCTTGCGCAACCATATATAATTTTGCCTAATAAGTCATAGAACCGCATTTTTAGGCCAAAAACTGATTTGGACAAGGCGTTTAAAACACTACACATCAACCGCTGATGTATAAATGTATAGGCCTTTTTTTTGTAATAGCGGTTATAGTCTCAGAGATTTAACAAACAATTAAACAAAACTTAAACGAGCATGAAAAGAATCTTTACAAAATTTTCTGTTTTAACATTTCTCTGTTTTCTTTTTAATTATACAGCCTTCGCACAGAACATTACTGTGAAAGGAAAGGTTACTGACGGAGGTGATAAGACCACTATCCCGGCAGTAAGTGTACAGGTAAAAGGGACAACAACAGGAGCGCAAACAGATGTCAATGGAAACTATTCCATCAGCGCCCCGGCGAACGCGACACTGGTATTTACCTATATCGGTTATACGACACAAGAAGTACCGGTAAACAATAGAACGACCATCAATATTGTATTGGCCTCATCTGCTCAACAACTGGATCAGGTAGTTGTAGTGGGTTATGGTACACAAAGAAAAATTGATGTAACTGGTTCAGTCGCTACAATAAAGGGAGACGAAATTTCTAAACAAGCTTCTGTAAATCCCGTAAGTGCATTACAGGGTAAGGTTGCCGGTATCGCCATATCAAACAGTGGTGCGCCCGGTACTTCTCCTCAGATCACGATCCGCGGTACCGGAACAGTATACGGTAAGGTTGGTGTTTTATATGTTGTGGATGGAGTTTGGTTTGAAGACATTAACTTCTTAAATCCTGCCGACATCGAGAGCATGAGCATTTTAAAAGATGCATCCAGCTTATCTATTTATGGAATCAGGGCTGCCAATGGAGTAGTACTGGTCACCACCAATAAAGGAAAGAAAGGCGATGCAATAATTAACTATACCGGAACTGTTGGTTATCAAAGCGTAACAAATAAGCTAAAAATGGCCAATGCTACCGAGTATGCAACATTGATCAATGAATTGACGGCTTCATCAGGAAACCCACCTTTATTTAAAGACCCGGGAAGTTTTGGTGTTGGAACAGACTGGTACGGACAACTCCTTAGAAATGCAATGGTGACCAATCACCAGCTGTCGGTCAGTGGTGGTGGTGAAAAAAGTACTTATAACTTATCCCTGGGATATTTAAATCAGGATGGTATTGTTGAAAAAAACAACTACACACGCTACACTGCCAGATTATCTAATGATTTTCAAGTATTAAAGCCTTTAAAGATTGGTTATAGCGTTTCAGGGACTTCCAGCAAAACCAGAGACATCAATACAGGTATCTTCCGCCAGCTTTACGCCGCTGGTCCTGTAGTACCGGTTTTTTATGCCGATGGTACTTATGGCGATCCAAATGATTTTAGTCTGGGTGGAGGAAACAACTTCAATCCTCAAGTTACCTCCGATTTTTACAACGGTGTAACTAAAGACTATAAATTGGTTGGAAATGTATATGCAGAACTCAACATCTTTAAAGATCTGACCTTCAAGACCAGCATTGGAGGAGATTTCGGTCAGAATGAGGTAAGAATCTATGATCCGGTTTACAAAGCAACCCAAGGGCAGCAAAGCGACAACAGCAAGCTAGGGATTGACAGATCTGAAACCAGAAACTGGATTATTGAAAACACGCTAACTTATAAAAAGCTTTTTGGCGATCATAACCTGACTGTTTTGGCTGGCCAGACCGCACAAAAATCAAAACTATATGTAATTAACGCCAGCGCAATGAATGTACCCTTTTCTAGTGAGGGCGACCTTTACCTCAGATTAGGTGACGCAGCCAACCGTACCATTAGTGATCGTGGCGAATTAAATACTGCCGTGTCCTATTTCGGAAGGATCAATTATTCTTATAAAGACAGATATCTCTTGAATGCTTCTCTGCGTGCAGACGCCGCTTCCCAGTTTTTTGGTGGCGGAAACCTGTGGGGGAAATTCCCTTCCATTGGTGCAGGATGGGTCGTGACTAAAGAAGCGTTCATGCAAGATCAAAAAGTGTTCAATAGCCTGAAATTACGTGGAAGCTGGGGTAAAGTAGGAAATGCTGGTGTACCTCTAAATCCAACCAACCAATTAATTGGTCAAAAAGGAGGATATGTAGCCTATTTTAATGGCATTGCTTACACTGGAAAAAATATAGACACGATGGTGCCGGCTTTCCTGGACTGGGAACGCAGTTCAGGTGTAGATCTTGGTTTCGAAGCCAGCTTCCTGAATAGCAGATTGAGCATAGAGGCAGACTATTATAACAAAACAACTCAAAAAGCGATATTTGAAATCCCGGTATTTTCAAATATTGGTTTAACAGCTGCTACTCAAATTGGCAATCAGGCCGATTTCGAGAATAAAGGATATGAATTCATGGCTACCTGGAGAGATAAAACTGAGGGAGGCCTGACCTATTCCATCAGTGGAAATTTCAGCTATAACAAAAACATAGTTAAGTCAACCGTTTCAGGTAAAAACCCGATCTACTCTGGTGGTGGTGGATTGGCAAATGGTTCAAAAGCGACCAGAACACTTTTAGGCAGACCTATTGGCGAGTTCTATGGTTATCAGGTAGACGGTATTTTCCAGAACACTGCAGAGGTTGCCGGTTCTGCACAAACTTCGGCTAAACCTGGGGATTTCAAGTACGTAGATCAGAATGGTGATGGTGTAATTAATGGCAATGACCGGGTAGCTATCGGCAATCCTAACCCTAAATTCAACTATGGTTTAAACACAAGCTTTGCTTATAAGAACTTCGATCTTGCTGTAGATATCCAAGGCGTTGCAGGAGTTGATGTCTATAACGCAAACCAGAGCGTAAGATTTGGTAATGAGAATTTCTCTAAGGACTTCTATGACAACAGGTGGCATGGAGAAGGTACTTCAAATAAGTATCCTTCTGTAAATATCGGTTCTACCAATAATGCTGCCCCGAATTCATATTATGTTGAAAGTGGTGCCTATATCAGGTTAAGAAATGTACAATTAGGCTATACCCTTCCTCAATCTGTATTAGGTAAGTGGAAAATGCAGAAAATAAGGGTATTTGCAAATGCACAAAATCCGGTCAACTTATTTGGCTACAAAGGATTTAGCCCTGAAATCAGCAAACAGGTGACTGATAAGTACTCTCCAACAAGCGCAGGTATAGATGTGAACGTATATCCATTATATGCGACTTATAATTTCGGTGTAAACGTTACTTTTTAACAACTAAAGAGATGAATATATATAAAAATATAAACCTGCGTAAGGTATGTACTGTAATCATTACAGGCAGCGTCTTATTCAGTACTTCATGCAAGAAAAGTTTCTTAAATGTAGATCCACAAGGCCAACAACCGGCGGAAACCTTTTGGAAAAGCCAGGATGATGCAACCGCTGCTGTAAGTTCCATATATGGCAATTTACGCAGTTGGTCAAACACCGCATTTCCGGCACTGGCGGTAGAAAGCATAGGCTCCGACGAAGCCGAAAAAGGAAGTACGCCAAATGATGCAAGTTACCTGAACAATTTTGATGATTTCACGGCTACTGCTACAGACGGACAAATCCTTGGATTCTGGGAAGGCCAATATCAAAACATCAATCTATGCAATCAGGTTTTAGATAACGTTCCGGGCATTACTATGGACGAAAACCTGAAAAGCCGTTATTTGGCTGAAGCAAAATTTATCAGAGCTTATTCCTACTTCAGACTGGTAAGGGCTTTTGGAGATGTTCCGCTGAAATTGAAGGTTCCTAAAGAAGTTTCAGAATTTAATATTCCACGCACGCCAAAAGCAGAGGTTTGGGCAGCCATAGAAAATGACCTTAAAGATGCTGAAGCAATATTACCTGTAACTTATTCTCTTGCCGATCAGGGCCGCATCACAAAAGGGGCAGCCATGTCACTACATGCAAAAGTAGCCATGTATCAAAAGAAATGGGATCAGGTCCTTTCTTTAACAAATACGGTAATGGGCTTGGGATACAACCTATTCTCAAATTACGAGACTCTTTACCGGGAAAGAAACGAGAACGGCTCAGAATCTATATTTGAAATTCAATGTGTCTATAATCCAAGCATTAAAGACGCAAGTAACAGCCAGTACGCACAAGTTCAGGGCGTGAGAACCCAAACCGGATACTGGGGCTTTAATGTACCTACTCCAGCCCTGGAAAGTGCCTATGAAACCGGAGATCCACGCAGAACCGCGACTATTCTTTATGTAGGAACGACTACAACTGAAGGGGACGCAATTACGGCTAATCCTGGTGACCCGACAAAATACAACCACAAAGCATATGTTCCTTTTGCTTCTCCATGGGATAATGGAAATCCAAGAGGAGGTCAGCAAAATGTAAGGGTATTACGCTATGCAGATGTACTACTGATGAATGCAGAGGCTGCAAATGAATTGGGCAATTCAGGTCAGGCGATCTCATCTTTAGAGCTTGTAAGGGTAAGAGCAAGACAAGGCAATAATGCGATCCTGCCAAAAGTAACCACCACTGATCAGGCAGCTCTACGTACGGCCATCTATCACGAAAGACAAGTAGAACTTGCTATGGAATCTGACCGTTACTTTGATGTGATCCGTCAGGGAAGAGCCTCGGTAGTATTTGGTCCTAAAGGTTGGAAAGCAAATAAAAATGAAGTATGGCCAATCCCACAAAATGAAATAGACATTAGTGTGGGCGTACTTACTCAAAACACAGGTTATTAATCCCAATTAAACCTTACAACATGAAAACAAACTTATCATATATTGTGTCGGCATTAGCGCTTTCTTTTGCTGTTTCCTCCTGCACAAAAAAATTCGATCCTTCCAGTTATGCACCTGCATTAAATATTGGTGGCTATTCCAACTCCAAACAGGTGGCCTCTGCTAATTTAATTGCACAATGGTCTTTTGACGACAGCACCATCGACAGTGTTTCCAAAACAGTCGGCACCCCTACAGGGACTTCCTTCTCTGCCGGAGTAAAAGGAAAAGCACTACAAGTAGCAGCAAACGGCTATGTCGTTTCAAATACCCCCACTGATGTGCAAAACCTGAAAAGCTTTACCACGATGCTATGGTTTAAGTCGGATCTCAACACCGCAGCAACCGGACTCATTGACATTGCGAACTCCGCTGCAGGATGGGGAAATCTCACCATCTTTCTTGAAAATGGTGGCGATGCAACAAAAGGTTTGATTAAATTCCATATCAACAGCAATAGTAAGGAAGCCTGGTCTGAGCTTTATACGGTACCGAATCCATGGAAAAAATGGAATCACCTCGCCCTGAGTTACAATCAGACCACTTCAGATTTCACGCTCTATTTAAATGGGAGTAAAATTGGTAAGGCACTCAATGTTCCTAACTACGGGCCGATTACCTTCCAGAATGCTACCAAAATGGTGTTCGGAACCCTTCAGTTCCAAACCACACCTAGCCTGTCAACAACTGCGGGTAAAGAGTCATGGGCAGGTTCTTTAATCGGCCAGTTAGACGAAGTGAAAATCTTTAATAAAGCACTCACTGTGGATGAAATCAGCTCAATCACGAAGTTAGAAGGAAGAGGAAAATAATCTCTTCAACTGTAAAATACCATTGTCTCAGAGCGTTGCCGGAGTAATCTGGCAACGCTTTACAAAATCACCGATCCCTTTTGACATGACTTTACGACATTATCTCTATTCATGTGCCTTATTGCTGTTGTTATCTTGTGCGAAGAAGGACACACCCATTCCCGTTGAGCCCATAAAACCGCCAGCAGGTTCATTTACCTTTACAGCGTTAAAAGTAAATGAGCTTTTTAGTGGCTACAGCTATTACGGCTTAAATGCCAGTCCGGTATTTAAGATTTCCTTCTCCGGTCCTGTTGATAAAATTTCCGTAGCAAGTGCCATTCTGATGAAAGATAAAGATGGAAATGCCGTCAAAACAGAAATCACGTACGAGAACAATGATCAGACACTGATCATCAAGCCCCTCAGCCCTCTAAAATCCATCAGCAAATATTTCCTTGACATACAAACGAATTTAAAAGCAGGAACAGGAGCAAATTTAAACAGCGCCATCACCGTAAATTTCACAACCCAGGTTGATCCCGCGGATAAATTCCCTTTAATCAGCGACGACGAACTCCTGACCCTGGCTCAAAAACAAACCTTTAAATATTTCTGGGATTTTGCCCACCCAAACAGCGGGCTTTCCAGAGAAAGAAATACGTCGGGTAACCTCGTGACTTCAGGAGGATCCGGCTTTGGCATTATGGCGTTAATCACTGGTGTCCACAGGAGTTTCATCAGCCGCAGCGAAGGACTTGGCAGAATGCAAAAAATCGTCGCTTTTCTAAAAGATAAAGCACAACGTTTTCATGGCGCTTATCCACATTGGCTGGATGGAAATACAGGGACAGTAATACCATTCAGTCCAAAAGACAATGGAGCAGACCTGGTAGAAACTTCATTCCTAATGCAAGGCATGCTCAGTGCCAGGCAATTTTTCAATAACCCTGACCCTATAGAAACTCAATTAAGAAAAGACATTAGCACCATCTACAATGAAGTAGAATGGGATTGGTTCAGAAAGAACAATTCAAACACCCTCTACTGGCATTGGAGTCCAACCTTGGGTTGGGATATGAATATGCCCATCAGAGGATGGAATGAAGCCTTGATTACCTATGTACTGGCCGCTTCCTCTACCACACATGGCATCCCAAGAAATGTTTATGACAACGGATGGGCAAATAACGGAAGTATGAAAAATGGAGGTAACTTTTACAATGTACAATTACCACTGGGACCGGTTAATGGGGGCCCATTATTCTTCTCACATTATTCCTTCCTCGGAATCAATCCTATAGGCCTTAAAGATACTTATGCAGATTATGAAGCCCAAACAAAAGCGCATAGCCTGATCCAATACAATTATGCCAAAGCGAACCCGAAGAACTTCTATGGTTACGGAGAAAGCTGCTGGGGTCTCACTGCAAGTGACGACATCAACGGATATCTGGCTCATGAACCTAACAACGACAATGGTGTCATCTCTCCTACTGCTGCCCTTTCCTCCTTTCCTTATACTCCGGTAGAATCCATGCAGGCTTTAAAATATTTTTACTATAAACTTGGCGATAAAATCTGGTCGGACTATGGCTTCACAGATGCGTTTTCCTTGCATGATGCCTGGTTCGCAAGCTCCACATTGGCCATTGATCAGGGCCCCATTATCATTATGATTGAAAACCACCGAAGCAAATTGTTATGGAACTTATTTATGAGCGCTCCTGAAGTAAAATCAGGAATGCAAAAACTCGGCTTTACCAGCCCTAATTTATAAAAACGACTTAAAATGAAAAGACACTTACGCCATACCTGTTTAATGCTCATCGTTATTTGCTCATTTAAGCAGGTCAGCGCACAAAAGAAAAATCCGGAAGGTATCAAACCAGAGCTAAAAATACAAAAGAATTTAACCGACAACCAGTTATTGGATCTCGTACAAAAACAAACCTTCCGTTATTTCTGGGACTTTGCACATCCGGTAAGCGGAATGGCGCGTGAGCGCAGCAATGTGGCCTTTGAATACGGAAATGAAGTCGTAACCACCGGAGGAACCGGTTTTGGCATCATGGCCACCATTGTGGCTTCAGAACGTAAATTTATTACCCGGGAACAGGCAGCAGCCAGAACAAAAAAGATCGTAGACTTCCTTTGGAAAGCCGATATGTTTCATGGCGCATTCCCACATTGGCTAAATGGCGAAACCGGAAAAACCATCCGCTTCAGTCCTAAAGACGATGGTGCCGATATCGTAGAAACTTCTTTTCTCTTTCAGGGATTGCTAACAGCGCGTCAATACTATACCGTCGACAATGCCACCGAAAGAGACATCAGAAATAAAATATTATGGATGTGGGAAGGCATCGAATGGAATTGGTTCACTCAAAACCAGAATGTGCTTTACTGGCACTGGAGCCCGAACAATGGCTGGAGCATGAACCACCAGATCAAGGGATACAACGAATGCCTGATGACCTATGTCCTTGCTGCATCTGCACCTAAATACGCCATTGATAAAAAAGTATACGACGAAGGATGGGCCATGAGCAATACCTTCTTCAACGGCAAAAAATTCAATAACATCACGCTTCCCTTAGGTTTTGATGGAGGTGGCCCATTGTTCTTCTCTCATTATTCTTATCTCGGACTAGATCCAAGAGGATTAAAAGATAAATACGCAGACTATTGGGAACAAAATAAAAATCATACCCTGATCAACAGGGCTTATTGCATCGAAAATCCTAAAAACTACAAAGGATATAGTGCAAAAAGCTGGGGTTTAACGGCTAGCGATAGCTGGCAGGGTTATGCGGCTCATTCTCCTGCGGAAGATTTGGGGGTCATCACACCTACCGCAGCTTTATCCGCATTTCCTTACACACCGGAATATTCCATGCAGGCTTTAAGACATTTTTACGAAGACATGGGTGATCAGCTCTGGACAGAATATGGCTTTGCTGATGCTTTTAGCGAACAGCACAATTGGGTGGCCAAATCTCACCTCGCCATTGATCAGGGACCGATCATTGTCATGATTGAAAACTACCGGACCGGCTTATTGTGGAAATTATTCATGAGCAGCCCGGACGTACAAAAGGGATTAACAAAACTAGGCTTTAGCACGCCTGCAATTAAGTAATTTATAGAATCGGGGGATTCAATTTATAAATGTTTAGCCATATCATATCCATTAAACTTTAAATCTAAAATTATGAAAAGAACCCTCACCGCTTTAACAGCTCTCTTATTAACCGTTGTACTCTTAAGTCCATCCAATAACTCTTTTGCAAAAAGCAATAAAAACACCCCTTTAAAAACAACTATAAATTCAGAAACAAAGGTTAAGAAAATACAGGCACAAATTCCATTGATGGCTACGAACAGTACCATCGACGGCGTTTATGTACAATTATGGAACACAACCTCCGGAGGTTATGTTTCTTATTATCTTCCGCCAAATACCAACAACCCAATCGCGCTGGGGTATCTGCCGGCAAACAATGACATCTATAATGTCAGCTTATCTTCTACCGGAGGGGCGCACGACATGTGGATCTATTGGGAACACAAAACCAAGGTCACCGGACTGGTTGCGAACGGAATGGCACTTGCATGTCCAAGCTGTGCGCAAATAAAAATCTTCAACTAAAATGGTACTGGCTAAACATTTAACTCATTGATAATGTCTAATAGAAAACACTTAACGATTTTCATATTTTGCTTCCTGCAAAGCATCGTGGCATTTGCACAGCAAAAACAATTCACCTATTGTAATCCGGTTAACCTGGATTATGGATATACCCCTATCCCAAATTTTGCCACTCAGGGAAAACACAGGGCCACGGCTGATCCGGTAATTGTCAATTATAAAGGCGATTACTATTTGTTTTCCACTAACCAATGGGGCTATTGGTGGAGCCCGGACCTGAACAACTGGACTTTTGTCTCCAAATCATTTTTAAGACCGGAACACAAAGTATACGACGATTTATGTGCCCCTTCTGTGTGGATACAAGGTGATACCATGCTTGTTTTCGGTTCCACCTATTCCCGCAACTTTCCCATCTGGATGAGCACCAACCCTAAGGGCAATGATTGGAAAGAGGTAGTTCATGAATTTGAAATTGGCGGATGGGATCCTGCACATTTTGTAGATGACGACGGAAAACTATATATGTACAATGGCAGCAGTAATGTCTATCCGCTCTATGGTGTAGAACTCAATAGAAAAACTTTCCAGCCCATAGGAACAAGAAAAGAACTGCTACTCCTGAATCCGGACCGCTATGGCTGGCAACGCTTCGGAGAAAATCTGGACAATACTTTTCTCGATCCTTTTATGGAAGGTGCCTGGATGACCAAACACAATGGCAAATATTACCTTCAATACGGTGCGCCTGCCACTGAATTCAGCGGTTATGCCGATGGCGTAGCAATTGGAAAAACACCACTCGGACCATTCGAACATCAGTCGCTCCCCTTCTCTTATAAACCCGGGGGCTTTGCCCGTGGTGCCGGACATGGGGCTACTTTCCAGGACAACTGGAAAAATTACTGGCATGTTTCAACGATGGTACTGGGCATTAAAAACAATTTTGAAAGACGTATTGGCATCTGGCCGGCAGGCTTCGATAAAGACGATGTGATGTATATGGATGCTGCTTTTGGAGATTATCCTCATTACCTTCCTAATAAAGCCACAAATCATTTAAAAAGCGGCTTCACCGGATGGATGTTACTCAACTACAATAAACCCGTAAGTGTGTCTTCCACTTCGGGAAATTATAATGCCAATAATGCAGTCGACGAAAGCATCAGAACCTATTGGAGTGCCGCTTCTGATCAAAGAGGAGAATGGATCCAGTCTGACCTCGGTACCCTTTCTACTGTCAATGCGGTACAAATTAATTATGCGGATCAGGATGCTGCCTTTTTAGGGAAACAACAAAGCACATACCATCAGTATAAACTCTGGTATTCTGTGGATGGACGCAGCTGGAAAATCCTGGCAGATAAAAGCAAGAATAAAAAAGATGTGCCACATGATTATGTCGAACTGGAAAAACCCATCAAAGCCAGGTTCATCAAACTGGAAAACATCCACATGCCAACCGGAAAATTTGCCATCAGCGGACTCAGGGTCTTCGGAAACAGCAACCTCTCCAAACCGGAAATGGTTAAAGATTTTATCATCCTGAGAACGGAAAAAGACAAACGCAGCGCATGGATCAGATGGCAAATGTCAAACGATGCCTATGCCTACAACATCTATCTGGGAACAGACCCGGACAAATTATACAACTGCATTATGGTTCACAATGCAAACGAATATTGGTTTAAAGGAATGGATAAGGAAAAAACTTATTATTTCAGTATCGAGGCCATTAATGAAAGTGGCCTTTCCGAAAGAACAAAAGTGCAGGCGATTAACTAAACAAAAAATGAAGCGATTTTATTATTTCCTGGTTTTATTGAGCATTAGCTGCGGAACAACACTAGCTCAGGAAAAACCAGCCTTCTGGAAAGAAATCCAGGAATTCAAACACAAAGACAGCATTACTATCCCTCAAAAAAATGGGATCCTGTTTGTAGGTAGTTCTTCATTTGAGAAATGGAAAGGCCTGGAAACAGTCTTTAAAGATTACCATGCCATCAACAGAGGTTTCGGTGGTTCTACCCTGACCCAGGCCAACTATTATGTGGCCGACCTGGTGTATCCTTATCAGCCCCGCCAAGTGGTAATCTATAGCGGAGAGAATGACATTGCCGTAGACGGTGTCAGTGCATTGGAAACCCTAAACAGATTTTCCAGCTTCTTTACCAGCATCAGAAATAAATTTCCAGATGTTCCGGTGTTGTATCTCTCCATAAAAAACAGCCCTTCCAGAACTAAATTTTCCGCAACAAACACGCATACCAATACCCTGATTAAGGAATACCTAAGTCATTATAAAAATGCCCAGTTCCTGGATGTAAACAGCAAAATGTTAAAAAACAATGCAGTCCGCCCAGAGCTTTTTCTGGA
Organism: Pedobacter steynii; assembly: GCF_900103665.1. Taxonomy (GTDB): domain Bacteria; phylum Bacteroidota; class Bacteroidia; order Sphingobacteriales; family Sphingobacteriaceae; genus Pedobacter; species Pedobacter steynii. The sequence goes on along the minus strand of NZ_FNGY01000005.1, from coordinate 514,156 downwards.
AGATATGCTCCACATGAACCAGGAAGGTTATGCCATCTGGATCAAAGCCATAACCCCTCACCTGATTAAATAACGAACACACATAAAAACAACATATAATGAGAAAAGCGACTTACTTATTTTTTCTGGCCGCCCTTTTTAGTCTGAGCTCCGGCTTTGCACAACAAAAGAAAGCGGTAACAGCGGCCGATCAAAAGATGAATACCTTTATTAAAAACCTCCTGTCAAAAATGACGCTGGAGGAAAAAATCGGACAGCTCAACCTGCTGACTGGCGGAGAAGCAACCACTGGCTCTGTAGTGAGTACAGGCGTAGAAAGCAAAATAAAAAACGGACAGGTAGGAGGAATTTTCTCCCTGACCACCCCTGCCAGAATCCGTAAAGCACAGGAAATCGCGGTGAATCAGACCCGTTTAAAAATCCCGATCATCTTTGGTCAGGATGTGATTCATGGCTATAAAACTACTTTCCCGATTCCTTTGGCCTTGTCCTGCACCTGGGATATGGCACTCATCGAGAAAACAGCCAGAATTGCTGCTATTGAAGCAACTGCTGATGGTTTAAACTGGACCTTCTCCCCTATGGTAGACATTTCCAGAGATCCACGTTGGGGCAGGATTTCTGAAGGATCAGGAGAAGATACTTACCTCGGTTCAGAAATCGCGAAAGCAATGGTTAAAGGATATCAGGGCGATGATTTGTCTAAATACAATACCATGATGGCTTGCGTAAAACACTTCGCCTTATATGGTGCTGCCGAGTCGGGAAGAGATTACAATACTACGGATATGAGTCTCCACAGAATGTATAATGAATATTTACCTCCTTATAAAGCAGCAGTTGATGCAGGAGCAGGAAGTGTGATGACCTCTTTCAACGACATCAACGGGGTTCCTGCTACCGCCAACAAATGGTTAATGACCGACTTATTGCGTAAGCAATGGGGATTTGACGGATTTGTAGTTACCGATTATACCGCTGTAAATGAGTTGATCGATCATGGATTAGGCGACTTACAGGCCGTTTCTGCCCTTTCCATCAATGCAGGAGTAGAAATGGACATGGTAGGTGAAGGATTCTTAACCACCCTGAAAAAATCAGTTCAGGAAGGAAAAGTTAAGGAACAACAAATCACCAATGCCTGCAGACTGGTACTGGAAGCGAAATACAAACTGGGTTTATTTGAAGACCCTTTCCGTTACTGCAGTGAAGAACGTGCTAAGAATGAAATCCTGACTCCGGAACACCTGAAAGCAGCCCGTGAAACGGCTGCTCAAAGTTTTGTATTGTTAAAAAATCAGGGACAAATCCTGCCACTTAAGAAAGCTGGTACTGTAGCCCTGATTGGTCCATTGGCAAATACCGGAAGCAACATGCCGGGAACATGGAGCGTAAACAGTGATTTAAAAAACACCATTTCTCTTTTGGAAGGACTAAAAGCCAATGCAGGCACCGATCTTAAAATCCTGCACAGCATGGGTGCCAATTTATTAACAGACCCTGAATATCAGAAAAGAGCCACGATGTTTGGTCGTGATATTCCGAGAGATAACCGCAGCGAAGAAGAAATGATCAATGAAGCAGTCGCAACTGCTCAAAAATCTGATGTCGTTGTTGCCGCGCTTGGCGAGAGTTCTGAGATGAGTGGAGAAAGCTCCAGCCGTACCAACCTTGACATTCCTGAGCCTCAAAAAAGATTATTGCAAGCCCTGCTAAAAACTGGAAAACCGGTAGTGCTGGTATTGTTCACCGGAAGACCATTAACACTGAAATGGGAGGATGAAAATGTTCCTGCCATCTTAAATGTCTGGTTTGGCGGTACAGAAGCAGCAAATGCCATTTCGGACGTTTTGTTTGGAAAAGTAAACCCATCCGGAAAACTAACCGCTACTTTCCCGCAAAATGTGGGTCAGATTCCACTTTATTATAGCCAAAAAAGCACTGGTCGTCCTTTAGAAGAAGGGAAATGGTTCTCGAAATTCCGCTCCAATTACCTGGATGTGAGCAATGAGCCTTTATATCCTTTCGGATATGGCCTGAGCTACAGTACTTTCGACTACAGCAATCTTAAACTGAGCAAGACTAAGTTTAAAGCTGGCGAAACCATTACCGCAACCATCACCGTTAAAAACACAGGTACAGTAGAGGGTAAAGAAGTCGTTCAAATGTACATCAGAGACCTGGCAGGTAGCATTACCCGCCCGGTTAAAGAATTAAAAGGTTTTCAAAAGATCAATTTAAAGTCCGGAGAAAGCAAAAACATCAGTTTCAAAATCTCTGTAGAGGACCTGAAATTCTATAATGCAGATTTGAAATTTGTTGCCGAGCCTGGTGATTTTAAAATATTCGTGGGAACAAACTCCAGAGATAATTCGGAAGCTTCCTTCCAGCTGACGCTTTAGTTCTTTCTACTCCATATAAACCCTGGCCGCAGAAATGCCGTCAGGGTTTATTTTTTTTAAATGATTCTTAAATTGTTTAATTTTGGGAAATGAACCGCCCTACAATAATTATTTCGATGTTACTGCTCATCTGTGGCATGGGTACTAAAGCCCAGGATTTGAAAAAATTTGATAAAGGAAGCTTTATTAAAGGAAAAGACAGCATTTACTACCGCATCTTGTTTCCTCAGAATTTTGATGCTACCAAACAATACCCCATCCTGTTCTTTTTACATGGAAGCGGAGAAAGAGGCAATGACAATCAGAAGCAATTGACACATGGTGCAAAACTATTCCTTAAAGAGGACGTCCGTAAACAGTTCCCTGCCATTATCGTTTTTCCACAATGTGCAGAAAATAGCTTTTGGGCAAACGTAGAATTCGGTACAGATCCACAAGGCAAACGTTCCTTTAATTTTCAAAAAAGAGGAAAGCCAACCAAGGCCATGCATGCCTTATTGGGCATGATTGATAACTTCCTGGATAAACCTTTTGTAGACCAAAAGCGCGTATATATTGCGGGTTTATCAATGGGTGCAATGGGAACTTATGAGTTATTGAGACGAAAAAAGAAACTTTTTGCAGCAGCTTTTGCCATCTGCGGAGGTGATAACGTAGCAAATGTTCAGAAATACAAAGATGTTCCCCTCTGGATCTTTCATGGGGAGAAAGATGATGTGGTACCGGTAGTTCATTCTACCATCATTGCGGATCAGCTTAAGGTTTTAGGGAAGGTACCGAAGCTTACTTTGTATCCTAATGCCAATCACAACAGTTGGGACACTGCATTTGCAGATCCCAAACTATTGCCCTGGTTATTTTCTAATCAGAACCAGCGTTAGCTAGTCTGCCATATTGTGATAAACAGCCTGAACATCATCGTCCTCTTCCAGTTTATCAATTAATTTAAATACATCTACTGCCTGCTCTTCTGTAATAGGAGTAGTAGACTGAGAGATGCGCTCTAATTTTGCACTTTTCATTTCCAGACCTGTATCTTCTAAAGCCTTCTGCATTTTTCCGAAGTCTTCAAAAGCAGTTTGTACTACTGCAATGTCGTTTCCTTCTTCATCTGCTTCCAGGTACAATTCTTCTAAACCGGCATCAATCAATTCAAATTCCAGTTCTTCCAGGTCTTTTTCTCCAGGTAAGAAACGAAAGATAGATTTGCGGCTGAAAATAAAATCCAGAGATCCTGTTTTACCTAAAGTACCACCTGTTTTATTGAAGTAACTGCGCACATTCGCCACAGTTCTGTTGGTATTATCTGTAGCTGTTTCGATCAGAATGGCTACACCATGTTGTGCATAACCTTCGTAAACAAACTCTTCATAACCGTTTTCATCCTTATTCGATGCTCTTTTAATGGCAGCATCCACCCTATCCTTAGGCATATTTACTGCCTTCGAATTCTGGATCGCGGTACGTAAGCGGGAGTTTGTATCTGGTGAAGGACCACCATCTTTAACGGCCATTACAATCTCTTTACCTATCCTGGTAAATTGAACCGCCATTTTAGCCCAACGCTTAAATTTTCGCTCTTTTCTAAATTCAAATGCTCTTCCCATTGTATATTTTATTTAAGGATCCCCCTTATTAATGATTACTCTGTAAGTTTTTCAACATATCTACCGTCATTTTCGACAAGTCAAACTCCGGTTTCCACCCCCAGTCTTTCTGAGCAAAGCTGTCGTCGATAGAACGCGGCCAGCTGTTCGCGATCGCCTGACGTGGATCATTGTCTTTGTAAGTTAAGGTAAAATCCGGAATATGTTTCCTGATTTCGGCTGCTAAAACCTCCGGTGTAAAACTTACCCCACCAAAATTATAACTGGAACGGATAGATATTTTACTCGATTCTGCATCCATTAACTGGATTGTTCCACGGATGGCATCGTCCATATACATCATTGGCAATTCCGTTTCCGCATTTAAGAACGAAGCATAACTTCCTTTGGTTAAGGCATCATGGAAAATATGAATGGCGTAATCTGTTGTTCCTCCACCCGGAGCAGCTTTCCAGCTGATCAATCCAGGATAACGGATACTGCGGACATCCAGGCCAAATTTCTGGTTATAATATTCACACCAGCGTTCGCCAGCCAGTTTACTGATTCCATACACCGTATTCGGATCCATCACACAATACTGAGGTGTTGCATCTTTAGGCGAGTTTGGCCCAAATACTGCAATTGAACTTGGCCAGTATACCTTAGCCGTTTTATAAGTGATGGCCAGATCTAAAATATTAAGCAAACCATTCATGTTCAGGTCCCAGGCCAGTTTAGGATTCTGTTCCCCTGTGGCCGACAACAATGCCGCCAGCAAATAAACCTGTGTAGGCTTATACTTCTGAAAAATGTTGTTCAGAATGTCTTTTTCAAGCACGTTCACAAACTCAAATGGTCCTGAGTTCTTGATGTCATAATCAGGTCTGCGAATGTCACAGGCCACTACATTACTCTCACCATAGCTCTTACGTAAGGCGGTTACAAGTTCAGTGCCGATCTGACCGTTAGAGCCCAATACTAATATTTTCTCAATCATGAATTATTTGGATTTTGACAAAGTTAAAAAAACGTAACAAACCTATATAAAATGTTTATGATTTATCATGCATCTCCCTGATAATTCCTTTCTCCCTCCCTTCGATCCCTCCAAAGAATTGCACAGGAAATTGATTAAGTAACAAAAACATTATATATTTATAAATACTGTGTATTTATAACACTAACTGTTAATTTTTGCTTATTATTACAAAACAAAACACACTTATAACCACATATAAACACCTAAACCGCCTAATATGGACAGAAGAGAAGCAGTGAAGAGTGTTGCCTTTTTAATGGGGGCAGCATTATCCGCAACTACGATCGGAGTATTTTTAGAGAGTTGCAATTCACCATCCACATCAACTGCCGGTAGTTTATTTTCCGCAGATCAGGAAAAACTAATTACCGAAGTAGCAGACATCATTATCCCAACCACAAGCACACCTGGGGCTAAAGAAGCTGGAGTAGGACCATTTATCGCCATGATGGTCAAAGATTGCTACCCTTCAGATGCTCAAAAAGCATTCACCAAGGGTCTTGAAGATCTGGAAAAACAATCAAAAGACACCTTTAAAAAATCATTCCTTGAAATTTCTGTAGCACAGCGTCAGGAACTTTTAAACAAAGTTCGTGAAGCAACCATTGCAGCAAGCAAGGTGGAAAAAGATGCATTAGAGAAACAACAGGAAAATGTTGTTCAGAAAAAGTCTGAAAAAGAAGCTCCCGGGAATGCAATGACCCCTAAGGACAAGCCTAAAACGGCTCCTCAGTTCTTTGCAATCATCAGGGATTTAACCTTATTGGGTTATTTCACCTCAGAGATCGGTGCTACCAAGGCCTTGGCCTATGTAGAAATCCCTGGCCGTTATGACGGCTGTGTGGACTTAAAACCAGGTCAAAAAGTTTGGGCATAAATCTTTTATAAAATTAGACAATGAGCAATTTAAATACAAAGGCAACGGCGCAGAATACTTATGATGCGATCGTTGTAGGATCAGGAATCAGTGGCGGCTGGGCTGCAAAAGAATTGACAGAAAAAGGTTTGAAAGTTTTACTTCTGGAAAGAGGAAGAAACGTTGAACACATAAAAGACTATACCACGGCCATGAAAAAGCCTTGGGAATTCGAACACCGCGGAAGGTTAACAGAAGCGCAAAAGGATACCCATCCGGTTCAGATCAGAGATTATCCTTATCAGGAATACAATGAAAGCTTCTGGGTAAATGACCACGACTGTCCTTATACAGAAGTGAAACGTTTTGACTGGTACCGTGGTTTCCATGTAGGTGGTAAATCATTGATGTGGGGCCGTCAGAGTTACCGCTTGAGTGACCTGAATTTTGAAGACAATGCAAAAGACGGACACGGTGTAGACTGGCCGATCAGATATAAAGACATTGCCCCATGGTACGATTATGTAGAGAAATTTGCAGGAATCAGCGGGCAGGCAGAAAACTATCCTCACTTCCCTGACGGACAGTTCCTTCCACCAATGGAGATGAACTGTGTGGAAAAAGATGTGAAGAAAAGAATTGAAGACAAATGGAAAAAGTCCAGAATCATGACCATCGGCCGTACGGCAAATTTAACGGTGGAACATGGCGGAAGGGGTAAATGCCAATACCGTAACCTGTGTAGCAGGGGATGTCCTTTTGGCGCTTATTTCAGCACCCAGTCTTCTACCCTTCCGGCAGCAGTGGCGACAGGTAATTTAACCCTTCGTCCTTTCTCCCTGGTAAATACCATCATCTACGATAAAGAAACACAAAAAGCAAAAGGAGTAGTCGTGATCGATTCCGAAACTAAGGAAACGATTGAGTATTATGCCAAAATTGTATTCGTTAACGGATCAACTTTAGGCTCTACTTTCTTATTGCTAAACTCTACTTCAGACATCTTCCCTAATGGATTAGGTAATGGAAGCGGCGAATTGGGACATAACCTGATGGACCACCATTTCCGTTGCGGTGCTTCAGGAAGAGCAGAAGGTTTTGACGATAAATACACCTTCGGAAGAAGGGCAAACGGAATCTATATTCCGAGATACAGAAACATTGGCAACGACAAACGTGATTATGTAAGGGGCTTTGGATACCAGGGTGGTGCAGGTCGCGGAAACTGGCATGCGGATGTAGCAGAACTTGCTTTTGGGGGTGATTTCAAAGACCAGATGACCGTTCCGGGTGCATGGAACATGGGCTTGGGTGGTTTCGGAGAATCTCTTCCATATCATGAAAACCGCGTTTACATTGATAAAAGCAAAAAAGACAAATGGGGACAACCAGTTCTGGCAATTGATTGTGAATTCAAAGACAACGAGCAAAAAATGCGCGTAGACATGATGAACGATGCTGCCGAAATGCTGGAAGCCGCAGGAATCAAAGACGTACATACTTATGATAACGGTTCTACTCCGGGAATGGCCATCCATGAAATGGGTACCGCCCGTATGGGACATGATCCTAAAACTTCTGTGTTGAATAAATTCAACCAGATGCATGAAGTGAAAAACGTATTCGTAACAGACGGTTCATGTATGCCTTCTGCAGCTTGTCAGAATCCATCATTAACCTATATGGCGCTGACCGCAAGAGCATGTGATTTTGCAGTTAATGAACTTAAAAAAGGAAATCTTTAAAACTAAACCTGCATGCTTGTAAAACTGGCATGCAGGTTTTATATTTAAGCCCCCGCTAAGTCGGTTTAGGTATATTAAAAACAATAAAAAAAATATTCTGATGAACAACAGAAAGATGAGAATGGGTATGATCGGTGGAGGTAAAGACGCATTTATCGGCGCCGTTCACCGCATTGCAGCAAACATAGATGGTCAGGTTGAGTTTTGCTGTGGAGCTTTAAGTGTAAATCCTGAAGTAGGCAGACAATCCGGAAAGGAACTTTTCCTGGATGATGACAGAATCTATGAGAATTACCAGGAGATGATCGAAAAAGAAAGTCAGCTGCCCGCAGATAAACGCATAGACTTCGTCACCATCGTGACCCCTAATTTCGCTCACTTTGCGCCTGCAATGATGGCGCTTGACCATGGCTTTAATGTCGTAATCGAGAAACCTATTGCCTTGTCCCTGGAAGAGGCAAAACAACTGCAGCAAAAAGTTGAAGAAACAGGACTGGTCCTTTGTCTTACCCATACCTATTCAGGTTATCCAATGGTAAAACAAGCCAGGGAAATGGTGAAAGAAGGAAAAATCGGAGCCATTAGAAAAATAATGGTCGAATATCCACAGGGATGGCTGAGTACGTTGACTGAAAGAGAAGGCAACGCAGGTGCCGCCTGGCGTACAGACCCAAAGAAAAGCGGTAAAAGTGGTTGTATGGGAGATATCGGTACACATGCTGCCCAACTGGCAGAATACATCTCCGGATTAAAGATCACCAAACTTTGTGCAGATTTAAATATCGTAGTTCCTGGTCGTGGATTAGACGACGATGGCAACGTATTGTTGAAGTTCGACAATGGCGCCAACGGTGTTCTGATTGCTTCGCAGATTGCTGCCGGAGAAGAAAATGCACTAAAAATCAAAATTTACGGAGAAAAAGGAGGCCTGGAATGGCACCAGATGGAACCGAATACCTTAATCGTAAAATGGCTGGATCAGCCGGCACAAATCTATCGTGCTGGACAGGCTTACCTGTCTGACATTGCCAAACACAATACCCGTGTTCCGGGAGGACATCCGGAAGGTTACCTGGAAGCTTTTGCAAATATTTACAGAAACTTTGCGTTAACAATAGGAGCAATCAGTAAAGGTGAAGAACCAACTGCTGCAATGCTCGACTTCCCTAAAGTAGAAGATGGTGTAAGAGGAATGGCATTTATTGAAAATGTAGTGGCTTCCTCAGCCTCTGATCAAAAGTGGTTTGATTTTAACATATAAACATCATGACAACAATTAAAGGACCCGGAGTTTTTATTGCCCAGTTTATTGGAGATGAAGCCCCTTTCAATTCCCTAGATGCCATTTGTGAATGGGCGGCAGGATTAGGTTTTAAAGGCATTCAGATGCCGACACTTGATTCCCGTTTTATCGACCTTCAAAAGGCGGCAGAGAGTAAAACCTATGCGGATGAGTTAAAAGGTAAAGTACAGTCACATGGATTAGAGATTACAGAACTCTCTACCCACCTTCAGGGACAACTGGTTGCGGTAAACCCTGCTTATGATCTCGCTTTTGATGCATTTGCTCCTGATCAATACAAGAACAACCCTGCTGAACGCACCAAATGGGCAGTTCAGCAATTAAAATATGCGGCGAAAGCTTCACAAAACCTGGGACTAAATGCACATGCTACATTTAGTGGTTCCCTGCTTTGGCACATGTTCCACCCCTGGCCACAACGCCCGGAAGGTTTGGTAGACGCTGCCTTTACCGAGCTTGCCAAAAGGTGGACCCCGATTCTGAATGAGTTCGACAACTGTGGTGTGGATGTATGTTATGAGATTCACCCCGGAGAAGATCTCTTCGATGGCATCACTTACGAGATGTTCCTGGAAAAAGTAAACAACCATCCCCGTGCCTGTTTGCTATACGATCCCTCACATTTTATATTACAGCAACTGGACTACATTCAATATATCGATTTCTACCATGAGCGCATCAAAGCTTTCCATGTGAAGGATTCTGAGTTCAACCCTACAGGAAAACAAGGAACTTTTGGTGGATACCAAAGCTGGGCCAACCGTGCAGGAAGATACCGCTCACCAGGCGATGGTCAGGTGGATTTTAAAACCATTTTCAGTAAATTGGCACAATATGATTACCAGGGATGGGCAGTAATGGAATGGGAATGCCCGATTAAAGATGCTCAGGTTGGTGCAAAAGAAGGCGCAGAACTGATCAGCAAAAACATCATTAAAGTAACTGAAAGGGCTTTTGACGATTTTGCCGCTTCCGGTGGAAACGATGATTTCAACAATAAAATTTTAGGTCTATAATATTAATACAACACAAAATGAAACACACACTATTTATCCTTGCCTGCTTTATTCTTGCTTTAGCTTCTTGCGGAAGTCCGGAATCAAATGCAACAAACAACGCCTCAACAACTGAGAGTACACCTGCTGCAAGCACTGCCTCCACAGAAAAACACCCTGGAGAAAGACTGATCGCTACCGCAGATTGTATCGGATGCCACAATAAAGTAACAAAAGTAATTGGCCCAACCTACGAAGAGATCGCAGCCAAATACAGCTTGAATGATGAAACCATTGAATTATTGGCAGGAAAGATCATTGCTGGTGGTAAAGGTGTTTGGGGAGAAGTTCCAATGACGCCACATGCCAGCCTTTCTAAGGATGATGCCAAAGAAATGGTAAGATATATTCTTTCATTGAAAAAATAACCCTGAACCACAGCACCAACCTATAAACCACAGAACCACCTGTAAACCATGGAAGAAACCAACAAGAACCAGGACGCGACGTCGAGACGGAGTTTCCTTAAGACTGCTGCCGTTGCAGCTACTGCATTTATGATCGTTCCCCGTCATGTTTTAGGCGGAAGAGGATTTACCGCACCGAGTGACCGCCTGATTATTGCAGGGATTGGCGCCGGAGGTAAAGGGCAGTCGGACATTGCTAATTTTTACAAAAGCGGTAAAGCCGAAATCGGCTTCCTTTGTGATGTACACGACTCCAGGGCTGCTGCCAGTGTAAAGGCCTTCCCAAAAGCAAAATACTACAGGGATTACCGTGAGCTGTTCGACAAAGAATCCAAGAACTTTGATGCAGTGTCGGTTTCTACTCCGGATCATAGCCATGCCATACAGGCATTAGCGGCGATGCAACTGGGGAAACATGTATACGTTCAAAAACCATTAACCCACGACATTTATGAAGCCCGTGCATTAACCGCAGCAGCTTCAAAATATAAAGTAGTGACGCAAATGGGAAACCAGGGTGCATCTAATGATGGACCAAGGCAGATGAAGGAATGGTATGATGCAGGTTTAATTGGTGATGTACATACCGTATATGCCTGGACAGACAGACCAGTATGGCCTCAGGGCGTACCATGGTCGGCAAACAAAGCACAAGTGCCAAGTGATCTGGACTGGAATTTATGGTTGGGTACTGCCCCTTATAAAGATTATGTAGAAAAACTGGTTCCGTTCAACTGGAGAGGCTGGTGGGATTACGGAACAGGCGCATTGGGAGATATGGGATGCCATTTGTTAGAGGCTCCTTTCAGCATGCTGAACCTGAAATATGCTTCGGAAGTTCAGGCCAGTGTTGGCTCTGTATATGTGGATGAATTCAAAAGGGGCTATTTCCCTGACAGTTGTCCGCCATCAAGCCACGTGACCTTAAAATTTCCGAAAACGAATAAAACCAAAGGTGATGTAGTGGTTCACTGGATGGACGGCGGTATTCAGCCGGAAAGACCTGAAGAACTGGAAGCAAACGAAGTTTTTGGTGATGGTGGAAACGGAACTTTATTTATTGGCACCAAAGGTAAAATGATGGCCAGTACCTATAGTGCAGATCCCCGCCTCTTGCCATTGAGCAAAAACAAGGACATCAGGGTTCCTGAAAGTCTGGCAAGAGTTAAAGGTGGCGCAGACGGACACTATGCACAATGGGTAGAAGCTTGCATTGCCGGATATGGCAAGAAAGAACTTAGTTCTCCTTTTGAGATTGCAGGCCCTTTAACGGAAGCTTTATTGATGGCCAATCTGGCGATCAGAGCAACTGATATCCAATTGAAAAATGATAAAGGCAGGGCAAGTTTCCCTGGCAGAAACATCAAATTACTTTGGGATAATGACAAAATGAGAGTCACCAATTTCGATGCGGTAAATCAATACGTTCAACGCGAATACCGCAAAGGGTGGTAATTCTGATTTCAGTTAAAAGATAAAATTAGGAGCCTTTGATCATTAAAATAATCAAAGGCTCCATTGACAAATAAAAACAAATAGATGAAAAAATATATTTTCTCAGCCATGTTCTTAACTGCGGTCATCGGATCTGCAGCAGCGCAATCTGGCAAAAAAGGATTTACAAAACTATTCGACGGTAAATCTACAACAGGATGGCATACCTATGGCCAGGCGACAGCAGGTAGTAAATGGCAGGTAGAAGATGGCACGCTTCATTTTGTTCCTAAATCAGGAAGAGAAGGTGGTGGAGATCTTGTTACCGATAAGGAATACAGCAATTTCCACCTTAAAATCGACTGGAAAGTTGCCCCAAAAGCAAATAGCGGAATCATTTTCTATATCAATGAAGAAAAGGCTAAATATTCCAATACTTATAGCACAGGTTTAGAGATGCAGGTATTGGACAATGATGGCCATCCGGACGGAAAGATTACCAAACACCGCTCAGGAGACCTTTATGACCTGATTAAAAGCAGTTCAGAGCCGGTAAAACCTGTAGGAGAATGGAACACTGCTGAGATCATCAGCAAAAACGGCAAGCTGGAACTTAAATTAAATGGCGTTAAAATAGTGAGCACCACCCTTTGGGATGATCAGTTTAAAGCTTTAATTGCAGGAAGTAAATTTGCCGGATGGGAAGGTTTTGCAACTTTCAAATCAGGAAAGATTGCCCTTCAGGATCATGGTAATGAGGTCTGGTACCGCAATATTATGATTAAAGAACTATAATTGATAAACAAAACGAGATATAACTAACCAAAAATGAACCTAAACAACCGCATCAAATTGTCATCTATGATGTTCCTGGAATTCTTTATCTGGGGCTCATGGTTTGTGACACTGGGTACCTTCCTTGGAAGTAACCTTAGTGCTAACGGAGGCCAGACAGGATCGGTCTTCTCCACCCAATCCTGGGGAGCAATCATTGCCCCTTTCATCATTGGACTGATCGCTGACCGCTACTTTAATGCAGAGAAAATTCTCGGCGTATTACACCTTGTTGGTGCGCTGCTGATGTATCAGATGTACAATGCCACAGACATCAATGTATTTTATCCATATGTCCTGGGCTATATGATCCTGTTCATGCCAACGCTTGCTTTGGTAAATTCTGTTTCTTTTAACCAGATGAAAGATCCGGAAAAAGAATTCTCAACCATCAGGGTATGGGGAACAATCGGATGGATTGCTGCGGGTTTAATGATCAGCTATATCTTCCACTGGGATCAAAAAGAAAATGTGGCCGAAGGTCTGTTGAAAAACACCTTTTTGATGGCTGGCATAGGTTCACTGGTACTGGGACTTTTCAGTTTTGCTTTGCCAAAAACACCGCCTAAAGTAGCGGCAGGTGAAAAAGTGAAAATATCTGACATTTTAGGACTAGATGCTTTAAAATTGCTGAAAGATAAAAACTTTGCCATTTTCTTTGTTTCTTCTATCCTGATCTGTATTCCTTTGGCTTTCTACTATCAGAATGCCAATCCTTTCCTTACCAATATCGGACTGGAAAACGCTACCGGAAAAATGACCATTGGGCAGGCTTCCGAAGTGCTGTTCCTGTTGCTTCTACCGGTATTCTTTACAAGATTTGGCTTTAAGAAAACCATTTTAGTAGGTATGCTAGCCTGGGCAGTACGTTATGCACTGTTTGCCTATGGAAATGCCAGTGAATTAAGTTTCATGCTCATCCTGGGTATTGCACTTCATGGAATTTGTTATGACTTCTTCTTTGTATCCGGACAGATCTATACCAACTCTGCTGCGGGAGAGAAATATAAAAGTTCAGCCCAGGGTTTGATTACCCTGGCTACCTATGGTGTAGGGATGTTAATTGGGTTTATGGTTGCAGGATGGATCACCGATACCTACAAACTTGCCGATGGTTCCTTCGACTGGAAAATGGTTTGGATCATTCCTTCCGGTATTGCTTTAGTTGTATTTGTATTATTTGCACTCTTCTTTACCGATAAAAAGAAAGTGGAAGCCCAAATCAATTCATAATGAGCGAAGAACTAAGCAGGAGAACTGCACTGAAAAGTATAGTTGCCGGAACTGCCGCATTGGGCGTATCCGCAGCCTTACCCTCCTTTGCATTGGAACCCTATAAATCAACGGCATTGAAAGGAAATGTAAATCACTCTGTTTGCCGATGGTGTTTCGGCGGAATGGAATTAGAGGCTTTATGTATAGAAGCCAAAAAAATAGGATTGAAAGCAATCGACCTGGTAGGCCCTGCAGACTGGCATATCCTGAAGAAACATGGTTTGTATTCTTCGATGTGTAACGGCGCAGAAATCAACCTTGTGGACGGCTGGAATGACCCTAAATTTCACGCTACCCTGATCAAAAACTATTCAGAGATGATCCCTAAGGTTGCTGAAGCCGGATACACACAGCTGATCTGTTTTAGCGGAAATCGTCGTGGGAAAGATGACGAAACCGGATGGAATAACTGCGTGGAAGGGTTAAAACAAGTGATCGGTATTGCCGAGAAACACAATGTAGTATTGGTGATGGAGTTGTTAAACAGCAAAGTTGACCATAAAGATTATCAGTGCGATACCACTGCATGGGGCGCTGAACTGGCCAAAAGACTAGGCTCAGAGAACTTTAAACTGTTGTACGACATTTACCACATGCAGATTGATGAGGGCAATGTGATTGCCAATATCAACAAATACCATCAGTACATTTCACATTACCATACTGCCGGAGTACCCGGAAGAAACGAGATAGACGATACTCAGGAGTTATTTTATCCGGCAATTATTAAAGCCATCCTTGCGACAGGCTTTAAGGGTTACCTCGCACAGGAATTTATTCCGCGATACAAGGATAAGCTCAAATCACTGAGAGATGCAGTAAATATTTGTGACGTATAAATTAAAAGCTATGAATTCAAGAAGAACATTTATAAAAAATGTAGGGATTGCCGCAGCAGGTGCGATTGTACTCCCTTCGTTTGCTTTTGCAGCAGCAAAAGGAAAACCCGTTGGCCTTCAATTGTACACCTTACGTGATGTGATTGGGAAAGATGTTAAAGGAGTAATTGAGAAAGTGGCCAAAGCAGGCTATAAAGAAGTGGAAACCTATGGTTATTCTGCAAAAGGTGGTTACTGGGGATTAGATCCAAAAGCATTCAAAAATCTTCTGAAAGCAAACGGATTAAAAGCGCCCAGCGGGCATTTTGGTTTAGATGCCTTCATTAAAGATGGCAACCAGGACGATTTAAAAATCAATATCGAAGGTGCAAAAGGCATCGGCATGTCTTACCTGACCGTACCGTGGTTAGGCGAAGACCTGAGATCCAGCCTTGATGATTATAAAAAAGTAGCAGCCCGCTTAAACGAAGCTGCTGAAATATGTAAAAAATCAGGATTAACGCTTGCTTACCACAACCATGATTTTGAATTCAAAAAATATGATGGTGGAACCGGATATGAAGTGATGCTTCAGGAAACGGATAAAGACCTCGTGAAGTTTGAAATGGACTTATACTGGGTAGTGAGATCAGGAAATGATCCTGTAGCTTTATTCAACAAATATCCGGGACGTTTCCCTATGTGGCATGTGAAGGACATGGACAAAGCAAAACCTTCCATCAATACGGAAGTAGGTAGCGGAAGCATCGACTTTAAATCTATTTTTAAACATGCCAAGCAGGCAGGGCTGAAACATGCGATCGTAGAGCAGGAAAACTTCTCCATGGATCCTTTTGTCAGCATTAAGAAAAGCTTCGACCATGTAAATCACGATTTGATTTAAGAATAAAGATCTTAAAGTATCAAGGGAAGTGGTTTATAAAGCCACTTCCCTTTTTTGTATCCGGAAATTCACATTTGGACTTTTATTTTACATAAACCGGTAAGGATCACCTGTCAAAAACAAATCAAAATGCAAGTTTTAAGTTCCCGGGGAATAAAAAGCGTAAAAAAATCACCATATTTGAAAAATCTGAGTCTTACTCAGACCATTGAGAATAAAGAACTTATTATAAAAACTGAATACTATATAAATTAATAAAAACGATTAAAAAAACCATTTAAAAAAATGAAAATTGCAGTTGTAGGCGCCACCGGTCTGGTAGGTACCGTAATGTTAAAAGTGTTAGAAGAGCGTAACTTCCCGTTAACCGAGTTAATTCCGGTTGCATCCGAAAAAAGTGTTGGTAAGGAAATCACTTTTAAGGGTAAGAAGTACGCGATTGTAAGCATGGATACTGCAATTTCAATGAGACCTGATATTGCATTATTCTCTGCTGGTGGAAACACCTCTTTAGAGCATGCACCACGTTTCGCTGAGGCAGGCACTACCGTGATTGACAATTCATCTGCATGGCGCATGGACCCTTCGAAGAAGCTTGTTGTTCCTGAAGTAAATGCCCATGAATTATCTATTGATGATAAGATCATTGCAAACCCAAACTGTTCGACCATCCAAATGGTAGTGGCTTTAAAGCCATTACATGATAAATATAAGATCAAACGTGTTGTTGTTTCTACTTACCAGTCTGTAACCGGAACCGGAGTAAAGGCAGTAGAGCAAATGATGAACGAGCGTAAAGGTATCGACGGCCCTATGGCTTATGCTTACCCGATCGACTTAAATGTGATTCCTCAGATTGATGTTTTCGTAGAAAACGGATACACAAAAGAGGAAATGAAAATGATTAATGAGACCCGCAAAATCATGAGTGACGACAGTATTCGCTTAACCGCAACTACGGTACGTATTCCGGTAATGGGTGGTCACTCAGAATCTGTAAACATTGAGTTTGAAAATGATTTTGATCTGGCTGAACTAAGAGCATTGCTCGAGAAAACAGAAGGAATCATTGTAGTAGATGATATTGCCAACCTGAAATACCCAATGCCAAAAGATGCTCATGAAAAAGATGAGGTATTTGTTGGAAGGATCAGACGTGATGAATCTATGCCAAATTCAGTAAACATGTGGATCGTTGCAGACAACCTGCGTAAAGGTGCAGCAACGAATGCAGTTCAGATCGCTGAATTCCTGGTAAAAAAAGGATTGGTTTAATCTTTAAATAAAATTACAAAGTGATGTATGGAAAGCTGGTCAAGGCAATCCGTACATCACTTTTTTCGTTCATATCCAAAGCTATTTCGATGAGTACTGCAAAAAAACTGTTCCTGTTATTCTTTCTGTTGATTCAGCAGTATGTATCCGCCCAAAGCCAAAATCCGGTACAAAAGCTGGAACAGGCCTACAATACCTTGATTGCAGATCCTCAGGCAAAGTATGGGATCGTAGCCTTATGTGTGCTCGATGCAAACACCGGAAAAACCATTTTCGGCAGGAATGAAAATCTCGGACTGGCTACTGCATCAACTTTAAAGACCATTACTTCTGCCACAGCATTCAGCATACTTGGCAAAGATTTTCAATACCAGACTACACTCGCTTATAGTGGAAATATTACTGCAGACGGAACTTTAAAAGGCGACCTGCTGATCATTGGTGGTGGTGATCCTACCCTCGGCTCCTGGAGGTACGAAAGCAGTAAAGAAGCCCGCATACTTGATCAATGGCTAAAATCCATTCAGGCCGCAGGAATAAAGAAAATAGAAGGCAGAATCATTGGTGATGATAGCCTTTGGGGCAGTCAGAGTACGCCTGACGGCTGGATCTGGCAAGACATCGGGAATTATTATGGTGCAGGCCCTTCAGCCCTTAGCTGGCGTGAAAATCAGTTTGACATCCATCTTAAAGCCAGCAGATCAGCAGAAAATGAGGTCTCTGTGCTGAAAGTTGTTCCTGAAATGCCCTACCTTAAAATCGTAAATGAACTGAAAGCTGGTTCTGAAGGAACCGGAGACAATGTTTATGCTTACCTTCCGCCTTACAGCAATACCGCTTACCTGCGTGGCACCTGGGCCCTGGGAATTTCTAAATCCGGTGTTTCCGCAGCCCTGCCTGATCCTGCATTTGATGCGGCTTTCCGTTTACAGGACACCCTGAAAAGAATCGGGATCAGCACACAATCAGGAGTAACTACAGCAAGACTATTGGCGGTTGATCAACAAGCTTTACCCGTTGTTAGTCAGAAGTTGCTCACGATCTCCTCTCCTGCTTTAAGCGAGATGGTCTATTGGTTTAACAAAAAGAGCATCAATCTCTACGGAGAGCACCTGCTCAGGACCATTGCCTGGAAATCCGGGAAACTACCCACCACAAAAAACGGGGCACAGGCCGAGGTCAACTTCTGGGTAGGCAAAGGTCTGGACAAAGGCGCATTGAACATTATGGATGGCAGCGGCCTCTCTCCTGCAACCAGGGTAACCGCAACAGCTATGGCCAGTGTCCTCTTTCAATCACAAAAAGAAGAATGGTTTCCTGACTATTTAAAATCGCTTCCGGAAAACAACGGCATGAAGCTAAAAAGTGGCAGCATCAACGATGTTTCTGCTTATGCGGGATATTATACCGACAAATCCGGCAACAAATACATCATCGTGATTAACATCAATAATTATTCAGGATCAGGCATCAGCAGGAAGTTATTCAAGGTGCTGGATGCGCTTAAATAAGATTATTTGTCTTTTTATTGATAAATTGCGCCCGTTTATAAAATTCGAAATACACTGTTAGCCAGTTCTATGAAAAGATTCTTCCTGTTTTTATCCTGCTGCCTGATGAGCACGTTTACTTTTGCACAGGCGATCGCTCCTGAATCCGGTAATCCGGCCGAAGCAGCTGCCGGAACCAATATCCCCTCTGAAATCGCCATCATCCCTGAGCCCGTTTCTGTAGTTAAAAACGAAGGTCATTTCGTTTTACCTGCCAATGTTACGATCCAGTCGCCCGGAAATCCGGAACTGAAACAGGTGATTGCGTTTCTACAGGAAAGATTTTCCATTCCTACAGGGAGTTACGTTTCAGTAGTCAGTACTACTGCCGGTGTTACGCCAACGATCAAACTTGTATTAAACGACAAGGCAAATCCTGTTTTAGGAAATGAGGGCTATCAGCTGTCGGTAACCAGCAATCACATTGTCATCAAAGCAAATAAACCAGCAGGCTTATATTATGGCGCACAAAGCCTTATCCAGTTATTTCCGAAAGAGATAGAAGGCAAAGAACTGGTAGAAGATATGGACTGGAAAAGTCCTTGCGTAGACATCACCGACTACCCCCGTGTAGGCTGGAGAGGTTTAATGTTTGATGTTGCCCGTCATTTCTTTACAAAAGAAGAAGTCAAACAATACATCAATGCGATGGTTCGCTATAAATACAATGTTCTTCATTTACACCTTACAGATGATGAAGGCTGGAGAATAGAGATCAAAGGTTTTCCAAAGCTGACTGAGGTTGGTGCCTGGAGTGTTAAAAAAACCGGAGAATTCGGCAATTTCAGTGTACCGGGAGCCGATGAACCACGTAACTACGGTGGATTTTATACTCAGGAAGACATCAAAGAACTCGTACAATATGCACAGGAAAGGTTTGTAAACATCCTGCCCGAGATTGATGTTCCCGGACATAGCCTTGCCGCTATTGCATCCTATCCGGAACTGTCCTGTACACCCGGTGCGGAAAACTATCGCGTTCGTTCGGGAGAAAGAATTATGGACTGGTCCAGGGGAGCACCTCCAACAGCCTTGGTAGACAATACCCTCTGTCCGGCCAACGAAAAAGTATATAGTTTTTTAGATAGCGTAATTACACAGGTAGCCGCACTTTTCCCTTTCGAATACCTGCATATGGGCGGTGATGAAGCTCCCTTCAACTTCTGGGAGAAAAGTGATGCCATTAAGTCCCTGATGCAAAAAGAAGGTTTAAAAAACATGCACCAGGTTCAGGGATATTTTGAAAAACGGGTGCAGGGGATCGTAGAATCAAAAGGCAAAAAATTCATGGGCTGGGATGAGATCCTGGATGGCGACATGTCGCCAAGTGCTGCCGTGATGAGCTGGAGAGGCATGAAATATGGTACCGAAGCGGCGCTGAAGAAACATGATGTCGTGATGAGCCCTACGACCTATGCCTATTTTGATTACATGCAGGCTGATGTCATTACCGAACCTAAAGTTTATGCCTCGTTGCGCTTGAGTAAGTCCTATGAGTTTGATCCTGTTCCGGCAGGCGTAGACCCCAAATACATCAAAGGCGGACAAGCGAATTTATGGACAGAGCAGGTATACAACATCAGACAGGCAGAGTACATGACCTGGCCAAGGGGGATGGCGATTGCCGAATCCGTATGGTCGCCGAGGGAAAAGAAAAACTGGAATAATTTCTTTGGGAGAGTAGAACAGCATTTCAAAAGACTGGACATTGCAGAAACCAAGTATGCCCCAAGTGTATACGATCCGATATTTAAGGCCAGCAGATCTGCAGATCGCCAGCTACTGGTTGAATTGAGCACAGAGGTAGAAGGACTGGACATCTATTACAGTTTCGACAATTCCTTCCCGGATCGATTTTATCCGAAGTATACCGAGAAACTAACCGTACCAAAAGATGCTGGAATGTTAAGAGTGATCACTTACAAGGGAAAACAACCTGTAGGAAGAATGCTGAACATGCCAATAGATGAGTTAAACAAGAGAGCAAGAAAATAGGACATTGAGGTATTTCGTACATATTGGCTATCATGGCCTTCATTTTAATGGATGGCAAAAACAACCCGGGATTCTGAATGTTCAGGGGGTATTGGAACAGGCCCTAACCCAGGTGCTGAAAACTCCGGTTTTCATCAATGGCTGTGGCAGAACGGATGCGCATGTACACGCCAGCCAGTTCTTCTTCCACATGGACATTGAACAACCCTGGGACTTCGACCTTGTTTTCAGGCTAAATAAGCTCTTACCCGGAAGCATCGCCATTTTTGACATCATTCCTATGTCTGGCATGCAGCATGCCCGCTTTGACGCCGTACAGCGCTGCTACGACTACTTTATCCATACCTATAAAAGTCCCTTCCTAAACGGATTGAGTGCTTTGTACCTGCTAAAAGACCTGCACATTGACAAAATGCAGCAGGCAGCGGCCCTATTGCCACAATACAAAGATTACCGACCTTTTTGTACCAGTCCTGATAAATACGAACATACGATCTGTAACGTAATGTCTGCAGGCCTGACAGTGGACCGTTCCGGAGACCGCCTGCGGTTCCAGATTTCTTCGAACCGCTTTCTGAGTAAAATGATCCGGATCATCATGGGACAATTGCTGAAAATAGGAAAAGGAGAATTAAGCGTAGATCAGTTTGAGCATTACCTGATCAGCAAAGAAACGCCCCTGCTGATCACACCTGCCCATCCACAGGGATTATACTTATCAAAAGTGACCTATCCTTACCTGAACCTGCCGCCGAGAACAGAATTTTCCGCTATTCTGCAGAATCAGGTGGATCAGTTCGGTTAGGTTTAATTTTAGTTTTTGCGGCATGAAAAGCCCATTCTATAATGTGGCGTAAAGACTTTTGAATTTCGGCCCTGCCTTCTTCTGTATTGATATCCAGACCACAAATCGTGCTTTCGTTTTTCTTTGCATGAAGGACTACGTAATAAATTCCGCAAACCAGCAAAGCAGAAACGCCACGCATACTCACTGCAGAATTCTTAAAGTAAGAATCTGATAGGGCCAGGAGTGCGTTCCCATACTCTTCCCGCACCTTACAAACACTATCCAGCAGCTCCGTACTTTCGGAAATTTCCCATAAAATGATCTTCTGCATCTCATCCTCATTCCAGAAGAATTCAAATTGCTTTTCCAGGATGGAAACGTAGTTGTCGATAATGCTGTTTTTTTTGTCCTTAAGATCTATCTGACTAAGGATCTTATTGTTAAATGACAGCCAGTAATCTTTTTCAATCACATACGTTTCAATCAGACGCTCTACATTGTCAAAATACCGGTAGATCAATTTCTTGTTCACCTTTGCTTCTTTTGCAATCGCATTTACACCCAGCCCGGTATATCCCTGAGTTCTGATGATCGATCCTACGGCATCAATAAGTCTACGTTCCGTCAGCAGACGGTTTTTTATTGGTTTTTCAATTACATTTTCAGCCATATCAACAGGGGGAATTCTTGAAAGGTCCATTTTATTATCCAGGAGAGGCGTTATTCAACGCCAATTCAAAGAAATCGACGTTTTTTGAGGGAATTTAGGAATAAAAATTATTTTTCACCGGAAATAACACGACGATTGCGAGATTATTTTTCAGCAGCTCCTCCTCTGCCCTGATCTTCACCACATTAAAATTGGGGAAGAAAAAACACGAACCTCATGGCGTTTGATAACAGACGCCATGAGGAGGGATTATTCAATATAGGGGGGGATATTGAATCTTTTTTTAGATGCGTTCCGTTCAATGCATGGCCACAAACGCATAAATGCCATTAGCTTTTCAATAGTATAAATCTGAGAGCGGGAATTTTTGCGATATAAAGATAAATCAGATAATCCAGGTAAGTGGTGACATGGTCAATTATATTTCTACTTACTCAGAACTAATAATTTTCCCATAAATATAGAAAAAGAAACATAATACCGCAATAGTATAAAGTCGCCATACAAACTATTGGTTATCTCATTTTTTCTCGGTAACTTCAATAAGCATTTTTAAAAAGGAGGTTTATCATGACTGTTATTCAGAGAATTGAGCACTGGGGTGATGTACATCATGCCAAATGGCTTGACGTAATCCGCATTGTTTTAGGCATACTTATTTTCTTTAAAGGCATCGCTATCGTAAGCAATACCGCCGTTCTCCAGGACCTGTTACTGGAAAACAATGTATTTGGTTTTTCGGGAATGATGGCCAGTGTGGCCATTCATATCGTAGGTTTTGTACATCTGGTAGGAGGAATACTGATCACACTGGGCCTGTTGACCAGGTTTGCAGTAGTTATACAGATCCCGATCCTTTTATGCGCGGTATTTTTTGTCAACCTCTCCAGAGGATTTTCCATGCTGAACTCAGAATTATGGTTATCCGTAATCGTACTCTTGCTATTGGTATTGTTCTGGGTAATCGGATCAGGTCCTTTTTCTGTGGATCATCAGATGAAGCGGAAACCGAGACGATAAAACCGATTTCTTTATTACGCCCCTGTGAGATTCTATAGGTACTAAAAGCTTATTTTTGAGCAAAATCAGTACTATGAATTTTCACACCAGAAAATGGGTAAAACCAGAAGACTTAAATCCCAACGGGAGCTTATTTGGCGGGAGTCTGCTCCGTTGGATCGATGAAGAAGCAGCGATTTATGCCATCGTTCAGTTGGGCAATCCAAGGGTCGTAACGAAATACATCTCAGAAATTAACTTTGTCAGCTCCGCGAAACAGGGAGACATTATAGAAATGGGGATTACTGCAACCGATTTTGGCAACACTTCCTTAACCATGCGCTGTGAAGTGAGAAATAAAATCACCAGAAAGAGCATCCTGACCATTGATAAAATGGTATTTGTAAACGTTGATGAAGATGGCAATCCTGCTGCTCATGATAAAACTCACATCAAATTTATCGAGGAGCAGTTCGAGAAAGAAGACAATTAAACGTCAGACAGGAGTAGTGCTCTTAGATCGTCCGGCGTCAGACTGATTCCATTAACTTTTAAGCTTGCCTGAAGGTAAAACGGATTGCGTTCTTCCAGTTTCTGCTCAATAAAATGGATCATTTCCTCGGGATTCATGTCTTTTAACAAAGGGCGTTTATCCTTTCCATTTTCCAGATGCCTGGCCAAAGCAGTAGCAGACATTTCGATGTAAACTGAAGTTCCATTGTTATTGATCCATTCCATATTATCGAAATAACAAGGCGCTCCCCCACCTGTTGCCACGACACAATTGGAAGGGTAATCGAATTCCTGCAAGGTTTTACGTTCAAACGCCCGGAATGCTTCCTCGCCATTGGCGGCAAAATAAGCACCGATAGACATGCCGATTTGCTTTTCGATCTGATGATCGATATCAATAAAATCATATCCCAGTTTAGTGGCCAGCTTTCTTCCCAAAGTGCTTTTACCACAACCCATAAATCCAATCAGAAATATCTTCATTCTTTTAAGCGAGTTTTACCCTTGGATCAACAAAGGCATATAATACGTCCACCAATATATTGATCAGCACAAATATAAAAGCAATAAAAAGAATTGAGCCCATTACCACCGGAAAATCTGACATTTCCAAAGCCGTCACTGTTGTTCTTCCTAAGCCATTGTAACCAAAAATATATTCCACAAAGAAAGATCCCGCAAGCAGCGAGGCAAACCAACCTGAAATGGCAGTGATCACAGGGTTTAAGGCATTTTTAAGGGCATGCTTATAGATGATTGCATTTCTTCCCAAACCTTTCGCCCTGGCCGTGCGGATATAATCCTGCGCCAGTACATCCAGCATGGCACTTCTGGTAAGCTGAACGATAATCGCCAATGGCCTTAAGCCCAAAGTAAGCATCGGCAGCCACAGGTTCTTCCAGGTCATGATTTCTCCTTTAAAAGGATCATAACTGTATAAGCTGCCCGACATATTCAATCCGGTGTAATCACTCCATACGAAACCAAATAACCAGGCGATAATGATGCCTGCAAAAAAAGAAGGTGCAGAAATCCCAAGGATGGCGAAAGAATTTGCTGCTTTATCAATCCAGGTATCTTTATGGACAGCAGAAAGCACGCCAAGAAACACACCGATGATGGTAGCAAAGATCATTGCCGTTAAGGCAAGAATAAAAGTATTGGGCACTGTTTCTCTTAGAATTGAGGTTACTTCCCTCTTGGTCTGATAAGACCTGCGCAGATAAGGCCATTTCAAGACAATCGCTTCGTTTCCTATACCAATCAGTTTGAGGTAATGGTATTTCTCCAGGTTCTCTTCATTGTCAGGATGAATGCTCAGGGGAGAAAGATCGTTCAGGTATAAGAAAAACTGAACTGGTCTGGACTTATCCAGACCAAATTCTTTACGTACCGCTTCCAGAGATTGCACATCGGACCGTTGGCCCATGGTCATTCTTGCCGGATCTCCAGGCAATACATTAAACAGTACAAACACCACACTTACCACTCCGGCCATGACCGCTAATCCGTATAAAAACTTCTTGATGGCGTACTGTAGCATGGTTTATTTACTGAAATATTTCTCGGAAAGCTCCTCAAAGGAAGGCATCGCATTGTATGCCCATTTATTGATGACTACCCCGTTCTTTAGCAAGAGCACACCGGGATTAGCCCGAACCATACTTTTTAAAGGAACCGCATCAGCATAAAAGATTTCCGTAAACAACTTCATCTTTTTACTGAACACCGCCGCATCCTGTGCAGAATTGGAGGTGAGCAATACCGTTCTGATGTTAAACTGTTCTGCAGCATTTAAAGACATCGCATTTAAGGCAGACATCCCTTCTTCATCCGTATCCTTCAGGTTGTACGCAACAACAATCAGGTTGTAATAAGGGTTTTCTATCAGCTCTTTTGTATAGTCTGTACCTGAACCATCGCTGATGTTTAAATCTTTAATCTTAGGCTCATATCCCTTTTTAATCAGCTTTTTCTCAGGTGTCCCTACAATCTCCCAGTTGTCGTCTTTCCAGATTTCCGTTTTCAGGTACTCCTTATCGCTCATCACCTTTTTCTCTTTGGTTTTCTTGTTCGTCAGGTTGTACATGATCTGAAACTCATCTGGCTGCGCTCCCGGAGGAATGCGCATCAGTTCGGGAATATTCGCACCTACTTTATAAGGCAGAAAGTCAAGAATAGGCAGTCTGCGATAAGTATAGAGACTAAATAAGGTTGACAATATCAGCACCCCTGCCAACAGGCCTTTTTGCAAGCCCGGCTGATCAGTAATTGGCTTAATCAATTTATGACAAAGAAACAGATATACAATCAGCACCAGCAATACCAGATCCTTGGAGAAGGACTGCCATGGTGTTAAAGGAATGGCATCCCCGAAACATCCGCAGGAAGTCACGATTTTGAAATATGCAGAAACAAAGGTTAGAAAAGTGAAGAATATAATTGTCCCCAACAGCCCCCAGGTTACTTTTTTACTCCAGAAACCAAAAAGTAATAAGGCACCCAATACAATTTCAAGCACACAAAGCAGGATCGCAATCCCGGTAGCCATTTCGCTTAAGAAAAAGCTTCCTCCTGCATTTGAGCCTATAAACTTTAAAAAGATGTTATGGAATTCATCGAAATATTCCTGTAGCTTATATCCAAAACCCAGGGGGTCATTGGCTTTAATGAGTCCTGAAAATATAAACAGTACTCCAACAAATATCCGGGCAAAATTCAGGGCAAT
The DNA here is from genome assembly GCF_900103665.1 of Pedobacter steynii. GTDB lineage: Bacteria > Bacteroidota > Bacteroidia > Sphingobacteriales > Sphingobacteriaceae > Pedobacter > Pedobacter steynii. Next base: position 487,978 of record NZ_FNGY01000005.1, on the reverse strand, counting down.
TTTCTTCATTATTTCAGGTCCAGTTTAATCAACGCAAAAACAGCATAATTGAGCATATCCTGATAATTGGCATCAATGCCTTCAGAAGCCACTGTTTTTCCTAAATTATCTTCAATTTGTTTAACCCTCATGATTTTCATCAGAATCAGGTCCGTTAATGAGCTCGTGCGCATGTCTCTCCAGGCCTCTCCATAATCATGGTTTTTAGCAAACATCAGTTCTTTGGTGAGGTTTACCTTTTCATCGAACATGGCTTCTACCTGAGCGACTTCCATCTCGTAAGGGTCATCTGCATTGAGTTCCAGCTGCAGCATCCCGATCACACAATAGTTGATGATGCCAATATATTCAGAACTGATGTCCTCCCCTACTTTTGAAACTTTCTTTTCTTCCAGCGTGCGGATGCGTTGCGCTTTAATGAAAATCTGATCCGTAATAGAGGATGGCCTGAGGATTCTCCAGGCGGTTCCATAGTCCTTTGTTTTCTTTAAAAAAAGCGATTTACAAATCGCGATTACTGAATCGAATTCTTGAGATGTGTTTGTTGCCAAAACAATTAAAATATTTAGTTTAAAGCTATTTAAATACCGTATTTTTGTGTTATACGATGGCTAAAGATACATTTTTAAACCGAAAGACCACACTAAACCTAAAAGGTAAGCTGGCAGATTTAAGTCGGCCAGCCGTGATGGCAATCCTGAACCTGACCCCGGATTCGTTTTATAACAACAGCAGAGTTGGCACTGCCGATGATGCCCTAAAACGAACCGAAACTTTTCTAAATGAGGGGGCTAAGTATATTGATATCGGAGCCTATTCTTCCCGTCCCGGGGCAGCTGAGGTCAGTACGGATGAAGAATTAAGCCGTATTGTTCCTATTGTAGAACTGCTCAGCAAGGAATTCCCCGAAGCCTGGCTTTCCATTGATACTTTTCGTGCAAAGGTTGCTAAAGAAAGTATTGAAGCAGGCGCTCACCTGATCAATGACATTGCAGGAGGAGGAATGGACGAAGCCATGTTCCAGACCATTGCAGATTTACAGGTCCCTTATATTCTCATGCACATGAGGGGAACCCCGCAAACGATGCAGCAACAAACAGGGTATGCTGATATTGGCTTAGATCTGGTAGATTATTTTTCTTCAAAGGTTGCCGGGCTTCATAAATTAGGCGCTAAAGACATCATCCTGGACCCTGGCTTTGGTTTTGCAAAGACAACTGATGAAAATTACCAGTTGTTACACCAGCTCGCAGACCTCGATGTTTTCGAAATGCCGGTACTCGTAGGTTTTTCAAGAAAATCGATGATTTATAAATTTTTAGGTGGCGGCCCGGCAGAAGCACTCAATGGCACTTCAGTGTTAAATACGATCGCATTAATGAAAGGAGCAGGTATTTTAAGGGTTCATGACGTTAAAGCGGCAGCAGAATGTATCGCTTTGGTGGAAAAGACCAGGTCCTATTAATCTCAAAAAATACCTAACTTGGCGATAATGAAAGGATTTGATTTCGATTTTCTAAAAGTATCATTAACAGATGTAGCGGACATTATTTTTGTGGCCCTGCTCATTTACTATATCTATAACCTGATCAAGAATACCCTTGCTGTAAATCTATTGCTGGGCATGCTGATCATCCTGATCATCTGGTTCGCAGTAGATCAGCTGAATATGCGTTTGTTGTCGACCATCATCAATAAATTCATGAGTGTGGGAATCATTGCACTCATTGTAATTTTCCAGCCGGAAATCCGGCGTTTTTTACTGATGATTGGAAAAAACACCTTTCTCCAGCAGAATAAAGCCTGGTGGGGCTACCTCTTCGGAAGTAAAAATATTGAAAGAGATAATCTTGTTCGTATAAAACCAATCATCGATGCTTGTAAAAGCATGAAGAAATCCCGCACAGGGGCCCTGATTGTGTTTGTCAAGTTTTATGACGACCAACTTTTTGCCAATAGCTGCGAGATCATCGATTCTAAAATATCGAAAAGATTGCTGGAAAGCATTTTTCAAAAATATAGCCCGCTCCATGACGGTGCCGTAGTGATTGCGGAGAATAAAATCAAAAGTGCCAGTTGTATCCTTCCTTTAACGGATAACGACAAGCTCCCTCCTCAGTTTGGTTTACGTCACCGGGCAGGTATTGGGGTTTCAGAAACCACTGATGCGGTTGCAGTGATCATCTCTGAGGAAACCGGAGAAATTGCTTATGCTAAACAGGGGCGTGTACGCATGAACGTTTCTTTTGGAGAACTGGAGAAATTGCTCAATAAAGATTTTTAAAATTTCCTTTCAATTAAACTACATCTTCATTTTGACCTTATTCGGGATCGTTCCGTACCTCCTCCGATATGCAGTTGTATTGAGTCCACAGTAAGTCCACAGTGAGTCCACGGTGAGTCCACGTTTTTGCTGAAAAAAGGTGGACTCATTCCGTACTTACGATGGAGTAATAATGGAGTCAGTACAGGCTTAACCCGGCGACATCCCGGAGGGAAGTCACATTAAACATTTACTCAGAAGAAAATTGGAATAGCGCGTGAGATGACCAGAGAGGTCTTCACAAAAAAGGGTCTGATTAATTATTTAACCAAACCCTTTTTGAGATATTTTTGTATGATTAGCAGTATTGCTCAAAAGCGCCGATTAAGCTATCAGCGATCATTTGTGCAGGTTTGCCTTCAATTTGATGACGTTCAATCATATGAACTAACTTACCATCTTTAAACAAAGCCATAGATGGCGAAGATGGAGGGAAAGGCAACATGTACCCTCTTGCTCTGTCAACAGCCTCTTTTTCCATACCTGCGAATACTGTTACCAGTTTATCAGGATGTTTTTCATTTGCTGCTGCTAATCTTGCTGCAGGGCGTGCATTTGCTGCTGCGCAACCACAAACAGAGTTTACTACTACAAATACAGTCCCTTCGCCAGTGATGGCACTATCCACATCAGCTGCAGATTTCAACTCCTCAAAACCTACTTTGGTAAGTTCTGCACGCATAGGTTCTACTAAATATTCAGGATACATATTTTCTATTTTTAATTCTTTAATCCATACAAATGTACAGTACAAGTCATTAGCATCAAAGGAATAGATGAGATGCAGGTCCGATTTTACCTTTAAATTACTTAGAGTTTGATGATTTCACCGGCAGGGCAGACTGCTTCTCCTTTATCAGAACCCCTTTTTTTGATATTTAATCCACACAGGTATAAGCGCTTAAAAAAAAGTTTCAAAAAAATTGGTCAGGGCTCTTTTAAAATTGAAACAGAATCTATAATATTGCACTCCGAAAAAAGAGGATCTTTTTTTGTTTACAAAACCAGATTTCTTCAAATCGAAGGATTCCCGAGTAGCTCAGCTGGTTAGAGCATCTGACTGTTAATCAGAGGGTCACTGGTTCGAGCCCAGTCTCGGGAGCACAAAAAGGCAAGCACGGTAAAACGGTCGCTTGCCTTTTTTATTTTCTGTCCAGTATACGCTGCCATAGGGTTGTCACTGGTGCATTCTAGATTTGTTCCCTAACAAATATAATAATGACAACAAAGAACTTTCAGTATCGGATGCTTATTGCATTCATGCTATGCTCCTTCGCCGCTCAATCACAAACCAAAAGATCTACAGCAATGAACATTCAAAAATTTAACGTAATTGGAATTTCAACAAGAACAACCAATGAAAACGGACAATCTGCCAAAGACATTGAAAAATTATGGGTTAAATTTTGGACTGAGGAAATACAAAGACAAATTCCAAACAAAGTCAATGATGATATTTATGCAGTTTACACAGATTATAAAGCGGACTTCAATGGCCCATATACCACCATTATTGGACTTGCTGTAAGCTCGCTGGAAAATATTCCGCAGGGCTTTGTCGGAATAACAATTGAAACAGCTGCCTATCAAAAATTCATTTCTAAAGGTAAGATGCCAGCAGCAGTTTTCAATACCTGGCTGGAGATATGGCAAAATGACAAATTAAACCGGGCCTATAAAGCTGATTTCACTATTCACGAAAAAAAATATTACGATGGAGATCATGCCGAAGTAGAAACTTATATATCTATAAAAGAATAAAAATCAGTTTGTTATTTTACTAAAAATTTAAATCGATTTTAACAAAACATCATGCTAAAATCTGCCAATTTATTCAATGAAGCAATAATTGGTTCGAGATTTACCTGGTACCGGGAGCACAACAGGGAGAGTTCGGTAAAACGGCCACTCTCCCTTCTTTTTTCCAACTGATTTTCAATCTATTACATATCTTTATGATATGCGCAAATTCAAATATTTTCTATCAATATCAAGTTTGCTACTCGCATTAACCCTGAATGCTAAAGCAACCTGGTCGATTATTGTGATCGATCCCAGGACAAAAGAAATTGGCGTAGCCGGTGCCTCATGCACCTTTAGTGTCTATGGTATCGGTGCGATTGCTCCTGGCAAAGGTGCAATTGTTGTGCAAGCCATGAGCAATAAAAATGCGCGGAACAAAGGGCTTCAAATGATCCTTGCTGATGCATCGCCGCAAGAAATCCTGGAGGCACTCAGGAACCCTGAATTTGATCCCGAACAACAGCAATACGGAATCGTGTGCCTGAATGGGATGGATCAACCGCAAACTTACACCGGAACAGAAACAAACGATGCTAAAGGAAGTACAACTTCAACGGGGATATCCGTTCAGGGCAATACCTTAAGCAATAATCAGGTTTTTAATAAAATCCTTCAAGCTGCCATTAAAGCCCAAAAGGCATCCTTGAGCATTCAGGATGTGTTGATGCTCGCTTTGGAAGCAGGAGCCGAATATGGAGGTGATAAGCGCTGTGGTGACAAAAAAGCGTCAAGCGCATTTCTTACGGTAGCAAAACCGGGTGAGTTATTTGTTGCTTTTTTCGGTCTGCTCATCTTCATATTGAATACGCTCCCGCAGGCTTAGGTTATTCAATATTTGCTATATTCCCCTTTTTAAAGAAATGCGAAAAATAACATTAACAATAATGCTGTTACTCTCTTTGGCTTCAGCTTTTGGTCAGAATAGGCAATACGACTTAATCATTACAAATGCCCAGGTTCTTGATGTTAGAACCGGCATCATCACTAAGGATCAAAACATCCTTATACACAATGGCAGAATTGAAAAATTAACTGATGGTTCAAATGTATATTCTGCAAAACGGGCCATCGATGCAAAAGGAAAATTAGTCACACCCGCTTTTATTGATACACATATTCATCCGACAGATGTCTTTGGAGATTATAAAAAAGCACCGGCATTTCTGGCCAAAGATGCTTTGAAGAATTTGCGCAAAAAACTGTCCGACGAATACCTTCCTTTTGGAACCACAACGGTATTAACCATGGGCCAGCCGGAAAACTGGCTGGCACCGCTATTAAGCTGGCAGAAAAATCAAAACGCCAGCTACACGGACCTGTATATCTCAGGCGGAGCATTAATCTCAAAAGAAAAAAGAACTCCCTATATCGCACACACAACTGTAGAAACACCGGAATCCGCAAAACAAAAGATCCTGGAATACCACAGGAAAGGGATCCATCGTGTTAAGTTGTATTATCGCCTTCAAAGGCCGGAATTTATAACAGCCTACAAAATAGCAGACAGTCTCGGCATGGGAATTTACGGCCATATTAGTGATTTCAGTTCCGATTACCTGACCATCAATGAAACTTTAGCGATCGGATTAATTAATTATGAACATCTTGCAGCCATTCCAAATACAATAATTACCTCCGAAACGGACAAAACTCAATTCGACAAACAATTTAAAGCTCATTTTGGAGAAATAAATACAGAAGCAAGGTTCCTGGAATGTTATCTGGAGCAGTTCCGTTTCATTGAGGAGAACAAGCCCGCTGAAATGGACGCATTTATAGTGGCCCTGGCCCAAAAAAAGGCAACCTTCTCTACCACAATTCACAGACTATACGAGCAATTTCAACCCACTTATTACACCAGGCCTGCAGACATCCTGCTCACAGAAGATCAAACTAAAAGATGCCTGCAAAATTTTTCAATCCTGATGAAATATGCAAAAAAAATGCAGGATAAAGGGATTGAAATTCGGCTCGGTTCGGACGGACCAAACGGAGGAAAGGTAAACATCTCAGAATTGATCCTTTTTTGTAAATATGGATTTTCCGTGGCTGATGCTTTTAAAATTGCAACCATCAATGGGGCAAAAGCGATTAACATTGACCAGGAAACAGGAACGCTGGAAAAAGGAAAGCTGGCCAACCTGTTGATATGGGACAAAAGTCCTTTTGACGATTACCATAATTTCAGCCTATCGAAAACCGTTATTAAAAATGGAAAAATCTACAGATAAGATAAAACCACATCGAATCTTTGATTCGCCTTGTTTAAGTTTGAAACAATAAAAACTATATTTATAGCGCACATTGGGCTGCTGTCATTTGCGGTAGCCAGGAATGATACTCATTAACTGATTTAGAACAATTTCAATATGAAAAAGTACCTTTTATTACTCATTTTAGTTCTCCCTTTTTCAGGCTTCGCCCAGAATACGATTAACAACTACAAATATGTTCTGGTACCTGAAAAATTTAACTTTCTTAAGCAAAATGATCAATATCGATTAAACACGCTGACCAAGTTATTATTAGAAGAAAAGGGATTTACGGTATATTTTGATAACGCTGAGCTACCTACCGAAATCGCCAACAACAAATGTAATGCACTGACAACCGATGTATTAGAAAAGAATGGGATGTTCACCACCAATATCACCCTTTTATTAAAGGACTGTCAGGGTAATGTTGTTTTTAAAAGCAAGGAAGGAAAAAGCAGGGAAAAAGAGTTTAAAGCATCTTATAATCTTGCACTAAGGGATGCATTTACTTCCCTGACGGAGACGGAATACGCATACAACGGATCAACAAATGCGCCGGTTCAGCAAAGGGTCCCAGCTGCGGCAACAGTCGCCCCTGTTGTAAAACAAGTTGCAGAACCTCTTCCTGTAGCAAAAGAAGCGCTGGCAGTAGCCACAACTCAACCCGCAGGAACCTTATACGCACAACCAACAGCGAATGGATTTCAATTGATAGATACCACACCAAAAAAAGTCTTAACCCTGCTTAAAACATCAGTACAGGATTATTTTATTGCAGATAACGGAAAGTCTAACGGCATCGTACTCAAAAAGAATGGAGATTGGTTCTTTGAATACTACAGCAATGATCAGCTTAATTCTGAAAAATTACTCATAAAATTTTAGATAGACAACAACATTACATGGACGGCCGTTGATATGGCACTCAACAAAGCTCAATGGAAAACGGGCCGTCCATGCTAAAAAATCTCCAGGTTATTTTTATCAGCAGGTAATAAACGGTTATCTAAAGCGGTATCAAAATAGTATAAGTCATCATACACAAAGTCCGTATATTCTTTTTTATCTACTTTATCCTGACTTAAAAAATATCATGACCAGCAACCATAAAATCGTATTATTCAACCTTAGCGCAGTAATCTGTACTTATGTCCAGGTGCTCTGGTCAGCACCCGAGGGGGTATCAGCCGCAGACATGAGCAACTCCCCTATAGCTTACCTTCATTGGTATGCCCTCATTTCCCTGATATTTTTAAATTGCTTATTGCTGATGCTAAAAAGAAAATCAATACTGAGTAAGGTCATTCTAAGTACTTTGGTATTGGTCATTTTCTGGCTATTGATGAATTATATGGAGTTCAATGACCGTGTAGCCAGCTGGAGTACTTTTTCCGTTATGGGAATATGGATTCATGTCCTGCTAAATTCCATCTTAACTATCGCTGTCTGCGGAGCTGCTTTCTTCATCATTAACCGTAACATATTACAAAGAACATAGTCTACTGTTTTTATACAAAACCTAAACCCAAGTACTTGAAAACACTTTTCACCGCAGTTTTTTGTCTCTTTGCGCCAGAAATAATCCATCTTTAGAAAACAGGTACCGTATCACCGCAGGCCCTTCTGACAGCTTAAAACTCGATAGTCTGATCAAAAAGCAAGCGTTTAAATTTGAAAAGGGAAACTTTGAAGGGCAAGGTTGGGATTTCCTTCAAAAGGAAATTGCAACTACACAGTTTCTGATGATAGGTGAAGAACATGGGGAAGCTGAAATTCCTGTTTTTACCACCAGAATAGCAGAGATCTTCAAACCCACAGCTTTAGTGACGGAAATAGATCCCTTTAGTGCAATGCGCTTAAAGAAGATAAGTGTTCATCCAGAGCAATACTCTGCGCATTTCAAACAAAATCCTTATGATTTTGCCTTTTATTGCTGGGAGCCGGAAATGGAACTGGCCAGACAAATGCAATTAAAAAACATTGACATCTGGGGATTAAACGAGCTCAATACGATGGGGCTTGGTAGCTTTTTTGATATGCTGGCCAATGAAGCAAAATCGCCTGCCAACAAGAAAAAAGCTTTGCAAAAGAAAGAAGAATGCTTTAAATGGGATTTACCCATTTATCAGGACGTAAACAGATATGGTGATTTCAGGGGATATCATATTACAACAGCCACTGTCGATTCCCTTCTTGTTGATTTCCAAAAGGAAAGTAAGTTATCGAAACAAATGCTGAACTACCTTAAATTGAGTATCCCTGCCTTTGGGAACAGAAGCTACCGCTTAAGGACAAACCTGATGAAGAAAAATCTGATGAACTATCTTGCCCCTTATATTACCAGCGACGAAATTAAGGTCCCAAAATTGCTTTTTAAGCTTGGAGCCAACCACCTTCCCCGCACAGATGATCTTAAAGGAGTCTTCGAGGTAGGAAATCTCGCAAACAATCTCGCGGCATCGGCTAATAAAAAGCCCTTACATATCCTGATTTATGGCAAGCAAGGAACCATGAATGTGATGGCCCCACTCGACAACAAACTGACAATCCAGCCCAATAATGACGATAGGAGCGACACACTGGGTATGCTCAGTCCATTTACCGCAAAGCTGAAAGACAAAGAATGGGCAACTTTTGATTTAAGACCCATTCGCAATGTCGTGTTTATGGGTAAACTTAAAATCTCTGAACCCATGAAAGAATGGATTAAGGGATATGACCTGTTGGTTGTATTTTCAGAGAGCACCGGCAGCAGGTTTATAGAATAGTAGGACTTTACGCAGACATTATAAATTGAATTTGGTCAAACTATTATGTAATTTTGCACAATATCTGAACTGATTTGCTGTAAGGCGGTTATTCGGAGATCAAAACAAGTAAAGACAAGCATTTAATCACTTAAATAAAATAAATATGTCATCAGTAGAGACAACTTACGTTCCTTATAAAGTTAAGGACATTTCACTGGCAGAATGGGGTCGTAAAGAGATTGGATTAGCAGAGGCAGAGATGCCAGGTCTAATGTCATTACGCGAAGAATTCGGTCCTTCAAAACCATTAAAAGGTGCGCGCATCGCAGGATGTTTGCACATGACTATCCAGACTGCAGTTTTAATTGAAACTTTAGTTGAACTGGGTGCTGAAGTTACCTGGTCATCATGCAATATCTTTTCTACACAGGATCACGCTGCTGCTGCTATTGCTGCTGCAGGTATTCAGGTTTATGCCTGGAAAGGTCTGAATGAAGTAGATTTCGACTGGTGTATTGAGCAGACTTTACATTTTGGTCCGGAGCGTCAGCCATTAAATATGATCTTAGATGATGGTGGTGATTTAACCAACATGGTATTCGATAAATATCCTGAGCTGATTGCTGCAATTAAAGGTTTATCTGAAGAAACTACTACAGGTGTTCACCGTCTGTATGAGCGCATGAAAAATGGCACTTTACATTTACCTGCGATCAATGTTAACGATTCAGTTACCAAATCTAAATTCGACAATAAATACGGTTGCCGTGAGTCATTGGTTGATGCAATCCGTCGTGCAACTGATGTAATGATGGCTGGTAAAGTTGCTGTTGTTGCAGGTTACGGTGATGTGGGTAAAGGTTCTGCGGAATCATTAAGCTCACAAGGTGTACGTGTAATCGTATCTGAAATTGACCCGATCTGTGCATTACAGGCAGCAATGGAAGGATATGAAGTGAAAAAATTCTCTACCGCAGTTAAAGAAGCTGACATCGTGGTAACCACTACCGGTAACTGTGATATCGTTCGTGCAGAACACTTCAAACTGATGAAAGATAAAACTATCGTTTGTAACATTGGTCACTTCGATAATGAAATCGATGTTGCCTGGTTAAACACAAACTATGGTGATACTAAAATTGAGATCAAACCTCAGGTTGACAAATATACTATTGACGGTAAAGACATCATCCTATTGGCTGAAGGTCGTTTGGTAAACTTAGGTTGCGCTACAGGTCACCCAAGTTTTGTAATGTCGAACTCTTTCACCAACCAAACTTTAGCGCAGTTAGAGCTTTGGACAAATACAGATAAATATGAGAACAAAGTTTATGTTCTTCCTAAATATCTTGATGAAAAAGTTGCCCGTTTACACCTGGCAAAAATCGGTGTTGAACTGGATGTTTTAGATCAGCATCAAGCGGATTATATTGGTGTACCTGTTGAAGGTCCATTCAAGCCTGAAGCTTACAGATACTAGAAATATCTTTAAATAAATAAAAGGGCTGCTGTTTGAAAAAAAACAGCAGCCCTTTTTTATGAAATAGTATTCCGGTAGAACGTCGTACTCAGTGCTTAGGCTGCTGCTCCTGGCATCTCTCCCAACATACTTTCCCTTTGGTACTAAACCATGTTTCTTCCAATTGAATTATACACCCTGTCCTGGCAACGTACTCGCATTTCCATCTCTGATCGCCTGGTAATGTGGCGACATGATCTCTACTCCCGCAGCATCAAAAGCCTCATGGATATTTTTATGAAGCTCCGAGTAAATCAAAGCCATGATTTCTGGTTTATTAACGTAAGCATTGACCTGATAAGATACATACCAATCGTCCAGACTTGTTTGCAATACAAATGGTTGCTTTTCCTTAACAACTCCTTCTGTTCCAAGCGCTGCATTGATCAGCAAATCGTGAATCGTTTTCCATGGAATATCATAGCCCAGAGTCAGGGTAGAATGAATAATTAATCCTTCATTCACGCATAAACTCGTATAATTAACCGTATTGCCATTCAAAATCGCGCTGTTCGGAATGGTAATGATTTCATTTTTTATCGTTTTTAACCGCGTAACGAGTAAAGATTTCTCGAGTACTGCCCCAGTGATGTCTCCTATTTTCACAACGTCGCCAATTTTAAAAGGCCGCATATAGGTAATCACCATTCCTGCAACCCCATTACTGATGGCAGAAGAAGAACCAAAGGAAATCAAGAGTCCTAAAAATACAGAGACCCCTTTGAAAATCTCAGAATTAGAGCCCGGAATAAATGGCCAGATCACCACCAGCATAAATGCATTCAGGACAATTTTCACGATATTGTAAGTTGGCTTTGCCCAGTCAGGATAAAAACCATTTACCTTAAGTTTCTCTGTTTCTATCTCATCCGCTAAAAACTTAATTCCCTTTTTAATGTAATGAAAGACAAAGAAGATGACTACGATCGTAATCAGATTAGGAATGAAATTGATCATTGCACTGAATATATTTTTCAGTGGGTTCAGCACAAAACTGATCAGGCTATCTCCCCAGGGCTTTGTCCATGGAAAAAGACGGAACACCAGTGGAAGTGTGATGTAGATCAGTAAAAACATCAATAGAAATTTAAGCAGGTTCAGTAACCTGCCTATGAGCAACAATTCACTCCTTTTATTGATTAGTTCGTAATCCTTAATTTTAATGTTTCCGATCCTTTTCTGCAGTTTCACACTGATCCAGGCACGGAAGCGGTTGGAGTATTTATTTAAATAGAAAATAGAGGCCCCGAGCGTCAATAAGATTAGGAATCCTAACCCCCCACGTTTCAATAATTCAGTAACATCTGTTTCACTTTTGTATTCTTTTACATTTTTTACGATGATCTGCTGATAGGTCTTTGCCAGCACACCTTTGTCCATACGTACCGAATCTGCGTCGGCCTTAGACAAGCTGATCAGGATATTCCCTTTATAGATCAGATCCGTAACTACAGAGTCCTCTTCAATCCTGACAGAATCAGCCACAAAAAGAAGGTCATCCGCCAGGTTCTCCACTTTTTCTGAAGTCCGCGCTGCCCGTTCTGAAGCAGATAAGGAACCCAATCTGTTTTTGATGTGAAACAAGGTATCCTGATGTGCAATAACCGGATATCCTTTGAGATCAACTTTGGCTTGCTGTGCATACAATACGCTTTGTAAACTCAACAGGCATAGAAATGTAAAAAGGGACTTTATGGACATTGGTGTAAGAAATTATCGTGATTGTTGACAACAAAATAAGGAAATAATCCACTATTTTTACGTCATGGCAAAATTATCTGTAAACATTAATAAAATCGCGACATTAAGAAACAGTCGCGGGGGTAACAATCCGGATTTGGTAAGGGTAGCGTTAGATTGCGAACGCTTTGGCGCAGAGGGCATCACCGTACATCCACGACCAGATGAAAGACATATCCGTTATCAGGATGTGTTTGACCTGAAAGCCGTAATTGCCACAGAATTTAACATTGAAGGCAATTGCCGGGAACAGAAATTTGTGGACCTTGTGCTTGCCAATAAACCAGCACAGGTGACCTTGGTGCCCGATACAGAAGGGCAAATCACTTCCAATCATGGTTGGGATACCATCAAAAATCAAGCATACCTTAAAGAGATGACGACCTTATTCCAGGCTGCCGGAATCAGGGTTTCGATATTTGTAGACCCGGTAGTCGAAATGATCGACGCAGCGGCGGAAAGTGGGACAGACCGCATCGAACTGTATACCGAAGATTATGCACGCCATTTCCATACCAATAAAGAACAGGCCATTCTTCCCTATGTTGCTGCTGCAGAAAGAGCCAACAAACTTGGCCTTGGGATCAACGCAGGCCATGACCTGGACCTTCAGAACCTGAGCTATTTTGCAGCCAATATTCCGGGATTACTGGAAGTAAGCATCGGCCATGCCTTAATCAGTGATGCACTATACCTTGGATTAGAGAATACCGTTCAAATGTATTTAAGACAACTAAAAGACTAAATATACTTATGAAAAACTTAACCTTATTAACGATCTCTGCTGTATTTCTCTTCTTTATCGCCGGCTGTAAAGGTGGTGCCGGTAACCTGGACGAAGGTACCGCAACAGATGTCATCACTGCGCACCTGAAAGCAAATCCTGAATTTGAAAGCATCCGGATCAATGTTGGAGAAATGAAATTCAGAAGTAAAAATGATAAGGTGGAGTTGGAGAAATACAAAGGCTTGCAGGGAAAAGGCCTGGTAGAAATGACCTTACAGGATCAGAAGAAGAAGTTCTTATCAAAAGACAGTGTCTATATATATCAGGTTTCATTAACAGATAAGTCAAAACCTTACGTACTGAAACAGGATGCTTCAAAAGCAACACTCCGGGTATTAGATTATGTTTTGGATCCAGAAAAACCCATCACGCTGATTAAAGGTGATTCCAAAGTAGCCAGAGTCACGGTATCCTTAAAAAAGGAACAGAATGACTTTGCTATTTTCCTGAAAGACAAGGGAACGGCAAGCAATTTCATCACAAAAACCTATAAATTAAAGTTCAAAAAAGAAGAGGGCTGGGTACTGACCGGGGATTAGTTAGATCAAAGTCTTTTACACTTAGAGCTAAGGGGATTTTTTATTACCTTTGCGGAACTTTTTATATATAGATTTCATGAGCTTAAATATTCATTACAAAGAAGACTTTAAAGATCGTCACATTGCCCCTAACACAGCCGATGTCGATGCCATGTTGCACACACTGGGACTAGGTTCAGTTGACGAATTAATAGAACAAACCGTTCCTCAAACGATCCGTTTGAAACAGCCATTAAACCTGCCACAGGCGAAATCTGAAAAGGATTACCTGAGCAGTTTAAAACAAACGGCTTCTTTAAACAAGGTTTTCAAATCTTATATCGGTCAGGGATATTATGATACCACTACTCCAGGTGTAATCTTACGTAACGTAATGGAAAACCCGGGATGGTATACTCAGTACACGCCTTATCAGGCAGAGATTGCTCAGGGCCGTTTACAGGCGTTGTTAAACTTCCAGACCTTAGTAATTGACCTTACCGGTATGGAAATTGCAAATGCGTCTTTATTGGATGAAGGTACTGCTGCGGCTGAAGCCATGTTCATGCAGTTCAGCTTGCGCAAAAATCAGGCTGCAAAGAAATTCTTTGTATCTGAATTGCTTTTCCCACAAACTATTGACATTTTAAAAACCCGTGCCAATCCATTTGGTATCGAGTTAGTTATAGGTGATCACCAAACCACAACCCTTAATGAGGAGTTCTTTGGCGCGATCATCCAATACCCAGCCGGTAACGGTGAAGTATTTGATTATACTGCTTTCGCACAAAACGCACACACACTGAATGTAAAAGTTACGGTTGTTGCAGATCTTTTGAGCTTAACTTTATTGACTCCTCCGGGAGAATGGGGCGCTGACATTGTAGTAGGTACTACGCAACGTTTCGGTGTACCAATGGGCTTTGGTGGTCCTCATGCTGCTTATTTCGCGACTAAAGATGAGTACAAACGTTCCATTCCGGGACGTATCATCGGGGTAACGATTGACAGCAATAACAATTATGCTTTACGTATGGCCCTTCAAACCAGGGAACAACATATCCGTAGAGATAAAGCGACTTCAAACATCTGTACTGCACAGGCTTTACTAGCGATTATGGCTGGTTTCTATGCGGTATACCATGGCCCTAAAGGATTAAAACTAATCGCTGAGCGTACACATGGATTGGCAGTTACTTTGGCTGAATCTTTAGAAAAAGCAGGTTATACGCAATTGAATAAAGTTTACTTCGATACCATCCAGTTAGATCTTGGTAATTTAGTAGACTCGATCCACAGAGAATGTATCGACAATGAAATCAACCTGAACTACAAAGGAAGTGTAGTGACCATCGCTTTAGATGAAACTACTGCTATTGAAGATGTTCAGTTGTTAGTGAAGATCTTCGCTAAAGTAAAAGGCATCGCTGCTGATGCAGTAGAACTGGCTGATGAAATTGTAGCAACGGTTATTCCTACATCACTTCAACGTACTTCTGCTTACTTAGGCCATCCGGTATTTAATGCACACCATTCAGAACATGAAATGTTGCGTTACATTAAATCACTGGAAGCAAAAGATCTTTCTCTTTGTCATTCGATGATTGCCTTAGGTTCATGTACGATGAAACTAAACGCAACGACTGAAATGATCCCTGTAACCTGGCCGGAATTCGGAAGAATCCATCCATTTGCACCTGCTGATCAGGTTGCAGGTTACTATACCATATTTAACGAGCTTGACAAATGGTTGAGTGAAATCACTGGATTTGCAGCAATGAGTTTACAGCCAAATGCTGGTGCTCAGGGTGAATATGCAGGTTTAATGGTGATCAGAGCTTACCATCAGGATCGTGGTGATCATCACCGCAACATTGCTTTAATTCCTTCTTCCGCACACGGAACCAACCCTGCATCTGCAGCAATGGCAGGAATGAAAATCATCATCGTAAAATCTCTTGAAAACGGAAATATTGATGTAGATGATTTAAGAGCCAAAGCAGAAGAGAACAAAGAAAACCTTTCCTGCTTAATGGTAACGTATCCGTCTACACATGGCGTGTTTGAAGAAAGCATTATCGACATCTGTAACATCATCCATGAAAATGGCGGACAAGTATATATGGATGGTGCCAATATGAATGCTCAGGTAGGATTAACCAGCCCGGGAAATATCGGTGCTGACGTTTGTCACCTTAACTTACACAAAACATTCTGCATTCCTCACGGTGGTGGTGGTCCAGGTATGGGGCCGATCGGTGTGGCTAAACACCTGGTTCCTTACTTACCAGCTCACGCAGTAGTAGACATCAGCAAAGAAAAGTCTATTCACGCAGTTTCTTCTGCTCCATGGGGTTCAGCATCGATCTTAGTGATCTCTCATGCCTATATCGCAATGATGGGTGGCGAAGGTTTAACCAGTGCAACAAAACATGCGATTCTTAACGCCAACTATATGAAAGCGCGTTTAGAGCAACATTATCCGGTATTGTATTCAGGTGCTAACGGACGTTGTGCACACGAGATGATCCTGGATTGCAGAGCTTTCAAAAACTTCGGAATCGAAGTGGTAGACATCGCAAAACGTTTAATGGATTATGGTTTCCATGCACCTACAGTATCTTTCCCGGTAGCAGGAACGCTAATGGTGGAGCCTACAGAAAGTGAGCCTAAACATGAGTTAGACAGGTTCTGTGATGCTTTAATTGCCATCAGAAAAGAAGTAACGGCAGTAGAGAACGGAGATTCAGACAAAACAGATAACCCATTGAAAAATGCACCACACACGGCTACGGTTGTGACAGGTGATGAATGGAACCATGGCTATAGCAGACAAACTGCGGCATTCCCGCTTCCTTATGTTGCGGCCTACAAATTCTGGCCTTCAGTAGGTAGGGTTAATGATTCATTCGGCGACAGGTCACTGGTTTGTGCTTGTCCTCCGATTGAAAGTTATATGGAAGAAGAAACTGTTTAAAATAATGGAATCAGTTAAACCTTTTAATATATTTATCATCTGAATATATTAAAAGGTCTAAACTGACCAAAGCATAAAAAAACACAAACCATTAAACATGAAATTAAAATTAACTTCCCTGGCCTTACTAGTTGTAGTAATTGCCTCATCGGCTTTCATAGCCCCGGTATTTAAAGCAGATACATACAAAGTTGATGCATCAAAATCATCCATCACATGGGTAGGTAAAAAACTAACAGGTAGCCATAATGGTACGATTGACCTTCAATCTGGTTCATTGTCCTTCAATGGAAAAAAATTAGCTGGTGGAAATTTCGTGATTGACATGACCACTATTAAGGATGCTGACAAAAGCGCAAATTTAGAAAAGCACTTAAAAGCAGACGATTTTTTTGGAACTGATAAATTTGCTTCCTCAACATTCACCATTAAAAAAGTTGCAGGAAATGGAAACACAGTAAATGTAACCGGTGATCTAACCATCAAAGGAATTACAAATTCTATCACTTTCCCTGCTACCTTAGCATGGAATGCAGATGGCTCTGTGACTGCTTCAGCAGACAAAGTAAGCGTTGACAGGACTAAATACGGGATTAAATACAAATCTAAAAGCATCTTCCCTGATGTAGGCGACAAGATGATAAATGATGAATTTGAACTGGCTATTAAACTAGTGGCTAAAAAATAATTCGTCTAATTTTATTTATAAAAAGGCCATTATTGTATAATGGCCTTTTTTTTGTAACATAATAGATATCACTTCCGCCATTTACACATATTTTATAACTTTATAGTTACACAAGAATTTTACCGTTACGTTTTGACCTCTATGATGACCTCGAAAATTAAGCTACTTGTAATTGATGATGACGACATCAATATCTTCATCATAAAAAAAATAGTAGAAAAAACGGGGTACAATGTAGAAATGATCTCCAAAACAAATGGTCAAATGGCCATTGACTACCTTGCCGGGGTACTCAGTTCCGCGGAAGCCCTTCCACAGCTCATCCTGATCGACATTAATATGCCCGTTTTAAATGGATGGGAGTTTCTGGAAGCCTACGAAAAATTAGGTGTACCTCAAAAAGTAGACATGTATATGCTGTCCTCTTCCGTATACGAGAATGACATTGAAAAGGCAAAAACCTATACGATGGTCAAGGGATTTATCTCCAAACCATTATCCATAGAAAGACTCACCGAACTGCTGAAACTGGTAGAACAGCAGACTAATGGATTTTAAACTGTCCCTCATTCAAAGTAACAAAACCTGTGGCTCTTGACTTGCCATGATAAAACAGGCAGTTCCAGTGCTCAGCTGCCGCCTTCTGCCCAAACTCTTCGCGGAGTTCCATTGCTTTTCTGCCATCAAAATCATACTTGGCAATAAACTTTCTCAGTAATTCTTCAGGTTCCGGCAGTACATCACCTCCAAAGAATACTTTATCCGTTCCATCATCCAACAGGAAAACCTGGTGAAAAGGACAATGAGCTCCGGTAAGCTCGTAGCTGATCTCCGGCGTCAGTTGTCCGGAGCCTTCAATGAAATTCAATTGCGCATTCCGCTGTAGGAAATCGAAGATCTCGGTTTTATAGGAAGAAGAAGTATTGGTGAATGCATTTTCCCACTCTCCACGCTGAATCACATATACGGCATCAGGAAAACTCAGTTCTACTTTGTCTCCAACCTGATGAATCATTCCTCCGGAATGGTCAAAATGTAAATGAGACATCAGCACCATCGTTACCTCTTCAGGCTTAAATCCCGCTTTTCTGATGTTTTCATGCAAAATCAACTGCCCTTTTTCATTGCTATAGCCCAAACCGGTATCAAACAAGATCAGGTCATTCTCCAGTTTCACCAGGAAAGGCTGAACATGAATAAACAAGGATGCAGGACGGTCTTTTGGGTGATCCGTTTCCGGATTAAAAGGAAGGAATTTTTTAGTCGCATCTACGGAATAAGATCCTTCATATAAAGTGAAAACTTGCAATGGCGTAGTTATTAGTAAGAAGAAATAATTTAATGATATATTTACGATTCGTTGCAAAGATATGGAACCTCGGGGAACTTATGGCTTAAAAACACAAGCAAGAGGTTCATCGGAGCGTCATAACAGCACAAGAGCGCCTGTGCGTTCGGGGAGGCGACGAAGAATAACCAGTTATCCGACAATAAAAAGACAATAAAAACTAATGGAAAAAAGATGGGTGCAAGCTGTACAGGGGAATAAAGAAACAACAGATTTGCTTGCACAACAACTAAATATAGACCACAGTTTAGCACAGATATTAGTACAAAGGGACATTTCTACCTTTGAAGAAGCAAAGGATTTTTTCAGGCCACAAATGGCGCAATTACATGATCCTTTTCTAATGAAGGACATGGATAAAGCGATTACAAGAATTGACCTGGCCCTGAGTAACCACGAAAAGATATTGGTTTATGGGGACTATGACGTGGATGGAACCACCTCAGTAGCCCTGGCCTATAGCTTCTTTAGCCAGTTTACCGAAAATATTGAATATTATATTCCCGACCGGCATAAGGAAGGATACGGCATATCCACACAAGGAATTGATTATGCCTACAAAAATGGACAAAGTCTCATTATCGCGCTGGATTGCGGGATAAAATCAGTAGATAAAGTCGCTTATGCCAATACGCTGGGTATAGATTTCATCATCTGTGACCACCACCTTCCGGGAGATGAGCTGCCTGCAGCAGCGGCATTACTGGATCCAAAACGAAACGACTGCCCCTACCCTTTTAAAGAACTGGCAGGTTGCGGGATTGGATTTAAGCTGGCCCAGGCCTATTGTATTACACATGGACTTCCGGCAGAAAGATATGAGCAATACCTCGACCTTGTCATGGTGAGTATTGCCGCAGATATTGTTCCGGTAGAAGATGAAAACAGAATATTAGCCTACCATGGACTGATTAAATTAAACCATAATCCATCTATGGGCCTGAAGGCACTGATGGACATTTCAGGAAGAAATAAAGATTATACCCTGACCGATGTAGTTTTTGTACTAGCTCCAAGAATCAATGCCGCCGGCCGGATGGACCATGCCAATGAAGCAGTAAAAATGTTATTGTGCGCAGAAGACAGCATTGCATTGTCGCAAAGTGAATTTATCAACCAGCAAAATACAGAGCGTAAAACGTCCGACCAGAACATTACCGCAGAAGCACTGGCTTTGATCGCGGATTGCGAAATCCTGATCCATAAAAAGACGACCGTAGTTTACCATGAAAGCTGGAATAAAGGGGTGATTGGTATTGTTGCTTCCCGTCTGACCGAAAAATATTACCGGCCAACGATTGTGCTGACAAAATCCAATGGATTACTGACTGGTTCCGCACGCTCCGTAGCAGGCTTTGACCTTTATGAAGCGTTATTGGGTTGCGAAGACCTGCTTGTACAGTTTGGCGGACATAAATTTGCAGCCGGACTGACCATGATGCCGGAAAATATCGATGCTTTTTCGGAGAGATTTGAAAACATTGTTGCTTCCAGCATTACTGACGACCTGCTGTGCCCTGAAATAAAGATAGATACAGAGATTGAATTCTCACAGATTGATGGCAAATTTCAACGCATCATCTCACAAATGGCCCCTTTTGGACCACATAATCCGGCACCTATTTTTGTAACACATGGGGTAAGTCTGGTGGCAAAGCCTTATGTTGTGGCGACAAAACATTTAAAATTAAATGTAAAACAACAAAATTCAGCTATTTTTGAAAGCATTGGATTTGGCCTGGCAGAGTTTGAAACGCTCTTACAACCAAACCAGCCTTTTTCTATTTGTTATACAATAGAAGAAAATATCTGGAAGGAACAGAGACGTTTGCAGTTGAATATTAAAGGGATTAAGATATAAATGATATTAAGAGCTGAGAATCTAATCAAAAAATACAAGCAGAGAACCGTCGTAAATGACGTTTCATTTTCTGTGAGCCAAGGGGAAATTGTAGGTTTACTTGGACCTAACGGAGCGGGAAAAACGACTTCATTCTATATGATTGTCGGCTTGATCAAACCTAATGAAGGCACTATTTTTTTAGATGATGAGGACATCACAGCTGATGCCATGTACAAAAGGGCACAGAAAGGAATTGGTTACCTGGCACAGGAAGCCTCTGTATTCCGAAAACTATCCGTTGAAGATAACATTATGGCCATCCTGGAGATGACAAAAATGAGCCGGGAAGAGCGTCATGAGAAACTGGAAGAGCTCATCAACGAATTCAGTTTACATAAAGTACGTAAAAACCGCGGAGACCTGCTTTCAGGAGGGGAACGCCGGAGAACAGAAATTGCAAGAGCTTTGGCGGCAAGCCCGAATTTCATATTACTCGATGAGCCTTTTGCCGGGGTCGATCCCATTGCTGTGGAAGAGATCCAGACGATTGTAGCTAAACTAAAACAAAAAAACATAGGGATCTTAATTACCGACCATAACGTGCAGGAGACACTTTCCATCACGGACAGGGCTTATCTGCTGTTTGAAGGTAAAATATTAGAATCAGGCACTCCTGAAGTACTTGCGGCCAATGAAATGGTAAGAAGAGTATATCTTGGATCAAACTTCGTGCTCCGTACTAAAAAATTATAACCCTTATTCACCGTAACAGATGGCAATTGTAAATTCGATTTTTACCTGGTATATGAAAAAGCGCGTCCATCAGATCGAGCTTTTCATGAAATACCCGCATGATGTACAGGAAGAATGGTTTCAGAAACTGATTTCCAGCGCAGCGGATACAGAATGGGGGACTAAATACGAATACCGCTCCATTCTTTCTCCCAAACAGTTTAAGGAAAGGGTACCGATACAGAACTATGATACCTTAAAACCTTATATAGAACGAATGCTTAAAGGGGAACAAAACATCCTCTGGCCTTCAGAAATTAAATGGTTTGCAAAATCTTCAGGTACGACCAGCGACAGAAGTAAATTTATTCCGGTATCGGAAGAATCTTTACAGGAATGTCATTTTAAAGGAGGGAAAGACCTTTTATCCATCTTCTGCAACAACCGTCCGGACAATCAGATCCTGACAGGAAAAGGATTGGTCCTTGGTGGAAGCCATCAGATCAACCAGCTGAATGAAGATTCATTTTATGGCGACCTTTCGGCTGTGCTGATTAAAAACCTGCCCATGTGGGCGGAATATTACCGCACGCCAAACATTTCGATCGCCTTAATGGACAACTATGAGGAGAAAATGGAAAAGATGGCTGAGGCAACGATTAAAGAAAATGTAACCAATATTGCAGGAGTTCCTACCTGGACGATTGTCCTGGCAAAAAAGGTGCTGGAAATGACCGGGAAAAAGAACCTGCTGGAAGTATGGCCCAATCTGGAGCTGTACATTCATGGTGCCGTAAATTTCAAGCCTTACCGGGAGCAGTTTAAAGAACTGATCCCTTGCAATGAAATGTATTACCTGGAAACGTACAACGCTTCTGAAGGATTCTTTGGCATTCAGGACGAAGGGGATTCAGATGAGCTGTTATTAATGCTGGATTATGGTATTTACTATGAGTTCCTGCCTATTGAGCAATTGGAAGAAGAACATCCGGATACGCTATCTCTGGATCAGGTTCAGTTAAATAAAAATTACGCCATCATCATCTCTACCAACGGAGGTTTATGGCGATATATGATTGGTGATACGATTCAGTTTACCAGCCTTTCTCCCTACCGCATTAAAATTACCGGAAGAACGAAACATTTCATCAATGCTTTCGGGGAAGAGGTGATCATCGACAATGCAGAGCAAGCCATTTGCAAGGCTTGTACCGAAACCGGAGCTGTTTTCAAGGATTATACCGCCTGTCCGATTTATTTTAAAGGAGAGGAAGTGGGGGGCCATGAATGGATCATTGAATTCGATCAGCAACCCAATGATTTTGAAAAGTTTGTAGATGTGCTGGATCAGACGCTGCGGGAAGTAAATTCTGATTATGATGCCAAGCGCTTTAAAGACATGGCCCTGCGCAGACCAAAGGTTCACAATGCGCCATACAACACCTTTTACAACTGGTTAAAGTCTAAAGGTAAGTTAGGTGGGCAGCATAAAGTTCCAAGGTTAGCCAATGAGCGTACCTATGTGGAAGAAATATTGCCAATGATGAAGTAACGGATTTTTTCGGTAACGCACTATTGTAATCTGCTTTTATTTCAGTAAATTTAATTAGCTAATTATTAATGTGTTATGAAAACCGTAAAACAACTACTCAGCACTAAATCAGCAGATATTTTTTCTGTTCCTGCCGACACATCAGTTTTGAATGCCCTTAGGGTAATGATGGAAAAGAACATCAGTGCCCTGCTTGTTCTGGAAGAGCGTCAGTTATTAGGAATCTTTACGGAAAGGGATTATGCGCGAAAGATTATTCTTCAGGGAAAAGCTTCCGTGGATACCCTGCTCAGTGAAGTCATGACTGCCGATCCCATCACGGTATCTCCGGGAGACAGCCTTGACCATTGTATGCAAATAATGACCGATAAGCACATCAGACATTTACCTGTGATTCAGGAAAATCAGCTGATTGGAATGGTTTCCATCGGCGATGTGGTCAAGTTTATTATGGAAGATCAAAAGCAAACCATATCTCAATTAGAGAACTATATCAGTAGCTAAAATAAAAAGAGCGGCCCTATTGATTAAGGCCGCTCTTTCTATTTTAAACCTGGATGATATTACCAGATTTTAACTCTTTTCTCTGGTGCCAGATATAGAGAATCTGTCGTTTTCACGTTGAAAGCGGTATAGAATTCAGGAATGTTCCTTACCACCCCGTTCACCCTGAACTTTGCAGGAGAGTGTGGATCTGTTCCAACCTGATTTCTCAATGCTTCTGCATTGGATTTATTTGACCAAACCTGTCCCCAACCGATAAACACACGTTGCTCTCCGGTAAAACCATCCATCACTGGTGCTGCTTTACCATTCAGGCTTGCTTTATAAGCTTTTAAGGCAATGCTCAATCCACCAAGGTCACCGATATTCTCACCAAGTGTAAACTCACCATTTACATTCAGATCAGGGAATACTTTAAATGCACTGTATTGTGCAACTAAAGCACTCGTTCTTTTCTTGAATTCTGAATTGTCTTTTGTGGTCCACCAGTTGCGCATCACGCCATCACCATCAAAGGTACTGCCCTGATCGTCAAAACCGTGACCAACCTCATGACCAATTACTGCTCCGATTCCACCATAATTTACCGCATCTTCTGCGTTCATGTCAAAGAAAGGAGGTTGTAAAATCGCCGCAGGGAATACAATCTCATTCATTGTCGGGTTGTAATACGCATTCACCGTTTGAGGCGTCATTCCCCATTCTGTACGGTCAACGGGTTTACCCAATTTATTCAGTGTACGGTTATATTCAAATTCCGCAGCGCGTTTCTCATTTCCATAAAGGTCGTGCTTAACCACTTTTAAAGCAGAATAATCTCTCCACTTATCAGGGTATCCGATTTTAGGTGTGAACTTGCTGATTTTCTCCAGCGCCTGCTTTTTAGTTTCCGGGCTCATCCAGTCCAGCTCTTTAATGCTTGATTCGTAGGCCTTTAACAAGTTACCTACCAGTTTAAGCATGCGTTCTTTTGCTGCAGGTGGAAAATGTTTCTCCACGTATAGCTTACCAACCATTTCACCCAGGCTACCATTTACTACGTCTACAGCCCTGCGCCATTGAGGTTTTTGTTCTTTCACACCATAAAGGGTTTTAGAATAAAAATCGAAGTTTTCCTGATCCACTGCGGTATTCAATGCAGCTGAAGCTCCGGTTAAAGCACTCCATTTCAGGTAAGTTTTCCAGGTATCTAAAGGCGTATTTTTAAGAATTGCGTTCAGCTCCTTCGTATAAGCAACCTGGGTTACCACCAAACTATCCTGATTTTTAACGCCTGCTTCAGAAAGCAAAGTTGTCCAGTCAAAATCCGGCATCAGTTTACCAAGGTCTTTAATGGCATATTTATTATACAAGCCAGCCATGTTCCTGGTTTCTTCTTTCTTCATGTGCCTGGAAGCAATCAGTGTTTCCAGCGCCATGATCTGAGCAGCCTTAGCCTTCGCCTCAGCCACACCACCAAGGGTCAGCATGCGTTCAATATGAACCTGATATTTAGCACGGATCTCTTTAGATTTGGCATCTGTCAATGAATAATATTCACGTTCAGGAAGGCCTAATCCACCTTGCCAGGTATACAGCATGTATTTTTTAGGATCTTTAAAATCTTCAATCACACCGACATTAAAAGGAATGATATTTCCAACCTTATTTGCGTAAGCAAAATATGCAGAGAGGTCTTTTGCCGAAGCAATCGCATCAATCTTTTTAAACTCTGCAGTCATCGGTGCCAATCCAATAGAATCACGCACCTTCATGTTCATATAAGATTCATAGAAATCGCCGATCTTCTGTTCGTCAGAACCATCCGTAGCACTGCCTTTAGCAGCATTCTCGATAATTGCCTTGACATCTTCCTGAGCCTTATCGTTAACGATAGCACCTACGCCATAGGAAGCTTTATCTGAAGGGATCTTCGTGTTTTTCATCCAGGTACCATTCACATACTCCGTAAAATTATTCCCCGGAGAGGCTGTAGTATCCATATTTTTAAGGATGATTCCCGAGTGCAGCTCTTTATTTGTATCAGAGTTACTGCAAGCAGCGAGAAATAACATGGAACCTGCTACCATAGGAATTCCAATCGATTTTTTCATTTTTATCATAAAAAATATTTAGGTATGATTCAAATTTAACAAAAGATATGGAATGGAACCAAATGATGGACCGATTTACCGTGTTGCGATAAAGATGTCTACTGCTGCATCCTCCAGATTTTGGGCAGCGGCCCCATAAACCTCGAAATCGGCCGTATAAGCGCGTGAAATTCCTGAACTCCAGATGTCTACCCAGGCATTGTATACCAGCCCTTGCAGTAAATTCCCTTTCAGGGGATGTTTTTCATAAGCGCCACCTTCAATCGCCAATCCGCGCATTCCTTCGGGGATATCTTCCAGGTTCTCCACTGCATATCCAAGAATCGTGGTGTAAGGCTGCATATAATCTCCCTCATAATCAGTATAGATGCTGTATACCTCGTCACATGTTCTATTATTGAGTCTTGACCCAATATCTTCTGCTCTGAACCTATTCCACAATGCAGGAATATCATTTGCAGCCTGTCCGTTTTCATTGCTTGTTCTTACAGAAATTCCAATCACGAAGAATGGCTTAAGTGTTTCTTGTTCCATTTTGTTTTTTTATTGATTTAGGAAGCAAAATTACAGGCGCAGCTGACAGCCCTATGTCAGGGGTCTGGATTTTGCTAAACAATAAGCAAAATATTCCGGAAGGGTCATTTTATGAGGTTCAAAATGTTCGTCCAGGATCTCCAGATGTTCGATTCTATCCAGGCGAAAAGCCCGGTACTCCTGTCGCAATCTGCAAAAAGCAATTAATATCCAGTTTTCCTGGGTGCTGTAAATGGCAAAAGGTTCTACTGTTCTCTGAGTCTTCTCTGCCTGATCCGCCTGGTAATCAATTTTCAGTAAGTTGAAATTGGTCAATGCCAACTGAATCGCCGACATATTATTGCTCGTACTGTCGTTCTCCAGGTTATTTCTAATGGCGATCCGTTTAGACAGCAGATCCGCTTTATCTTTTGTTTTGTAGATTAATATCGCCTTGATTTTAGTAATAGCCTCGCTATATTCCCGTACAAAGGAAGCATCCTTATTCCTTAGCACCAGTTGTTCCGCAGTAATCAGTGCATTTGCCTGACTTTCGGTAAAGCTTACCGGAGGAAGCCGATAGCCTTCCACCAGGGAGTAGCCCTTTCCTTCTTCCGTAAACACGGGAATTCCTGCTTCTTCCAGCGCGCGGATATCCCGGTAAATGGTCCGGATACTCACCTGAAACTTGTTCGCAAGTTCTGTTGCATTCGTGAGCCGTTTGCTTTGGAGCTGTGTCAGTATGGCCGTAAGCCGGGATAATCTCGGAGTTTCAGTGCCGTCCATTACGTTTTTTCTCCAAAGATACATGCTATATCTGACTTCTGGAATCCTGATGATCAGCAGCATTTTTGCCAAACAAAAACGGGATCAATCTATCCGGATATGTTAGGATTACTTTAAACTTCTGTTAAATATTTAACACTTAATCATACGTTAATATGGATCCCTTAACTTCATGACAAACCATAAATCTACGACTATGATCAGCACAAAAATTCTTTACAAAGCAGTTTTTAAAACAGATCAGATTGATGACAGTCATACTTTTCAGCCACTGCCATTACCATCAGGAAGTTATCCGTACCGCCTGAAACTGGAAGAGGATGCCGCGGCGGAAAAACCTCAGGCGATGGTGTTTCATATGGTCGGTGATACCGGTGGTTTTAGACAACCAGAGCTACAGAAGCAAGTCGCAGGACAAATGGCACAACAATATTTAAATGCAATATGCCCGGAAGAACGTCCTTCTTTTTTATATCACCTGGGAGACATTGTGTACCATTATGGGGAAGCAGATCAGTATGAATCTCAATTCTTACAACCTTATGAAACCTATCCGGGCCCGATATACGCGATTGCAGGAAACCATGATACAGATGTAAACCCTAACTGCAGGGAGCATTACGAAAGCCTGGAGGCTTTCTATGCTGCATTCTGCAATACCTGCCCCGCCACCATTCACTTCGGAACAGGATTGAAGAGAAAAAGCCAGGTTCAACCCAATGTATATTGGACCATGCAAGCCCCTTTGGCAACGATCATTGGCCTTCACACCAATGTACCTAAATACGGTTGCATTCAGAAAGAACAAAAAAGCTGGTTCATTAAAGAACTAAAAGAAGCAGCAAAATATAGTGCTGACAAAGCAATTATCGTTTGTATGCACCATGCACCCTATTCTGCAGATGTAAACCACGGCTCCAGTCAGCCTATGATAGAATTTCTGGAATCTGCTTTTGAAGAAGCCGGTGTTAAACCAGACATCATTTTCAGTGGTCATGTACATAATTATCAACGGTTCAACAAGCACTATAGCGATGGAAAGACTGTGCCGTTTATCGTAGCTGGTGCCGGAGGCTTCGATGAGCTTCATGGCCTGGCAGATCCTTATGAGCCTAGTTATTATGCCGAAAGCGAATTGTTTGACCAGGTAGAACTGGAAAATTACTGCGACAACAGGCATGGCTTTCTCAAGGTGGCCATTGAAAAAACACCCTTCAGCTTTGCCATAAAAGGAGAATATTATACCCTTCCGGGAAAAGACAGGGAAAACACTGATCAGGAAGCTACATTATTTGATAGTTTTACGGTTGACCTGACGGGGAGATAATATCTAAATAAAAAACTTTATTCAACGAAAAAGCCTTTCAAGTTAACTTGAAAGGCTTTTTCGCTTATTTATCTTACCCGCTTGGAAATGGACATGAATCACAAATATATTGCGCTAGCCAAACCATGATCATTTGTATGTAACAGTTAGTTTCAATATTTGTCAAACCAGGAAACCTTTATAAGCTGAATGTCCGAATCCGAAGTTAAGCCTCCTTTTCTTGAAAAATTTATTTAACATTGGCGATTATAACAATGCAGGTACATCACACGGAACAGCTCGAAGATAAAGACCTACTGATTAAACTCAGAGAAGGTGATGAGCTCGCGTTCGTAAAAATATACAATCAGTACCGCAAAAAAGTACATACTTATGCTTATCAGCTGAGCAAATCAACTGATACAGCCGAAGAGATTGTTCAGGAAGTGTTTATCCGGATCTGGCAGAAAAGGATTCAGATCAATACCGACCTTTCCTTTAACGCTTATATCAAAAAGATCACGATCAACCATGTTTTAAATCACCTCAAGAAGGTAGCGCGCGATAAATCCTTACAGGAAGAAGTCTTACAACAGGTAGAGATCAGTGCCAACCGTACAGAAGATCAGCTCCTGGAAAAGGAGCTCAGGAAAATCTACCAGGATGCGATTACGCTGCTTCCGGCACAGAAGAAACTGATCTATCAAATGAGCCGTACAGAAGAGCTCAGCCATGAAGAAATTGCCTCAAAACTGGATATCTCTAAGAATACCGTAAAAAATCATATGGTAGAGGCGAGCAAATTTATCCGGGAATATGTGCGCAAGAATGGCGGAATTATCGGTTTCATTATCGTTTCTTCAAATTATTTTCATTCCAACTAGTCCCTCTCTTCCTTACAATTGTATTGTAGATAGGAAAGGGTCAAACCATGGAAGAAAAAGAAGAACTAAAACGGCTATATCAATTGTATTTGACAAATGAGTGTACAGCAGAAGAGCTGCAACGCTTCTTTGTGCTGATCGACAACAGCAAGGATGACGAAACCATTCTTGAGCTGATGTCTGCAAGTTGGGATCAAACCCAGCGCATTCCCGAAACAGGTCTTATTCCGGATTTCCTGCCTAAAGAAGCAAAACAGATTAAACTTTCCCCAACCCGCAGGATTCGCTACGGCTTTCGGTCTGTTGCTGCAGCCGCAGCAATCCTGTTGATAGGTACCGGGCTTTTCTTTTTCAGATCAACCCTATGGAATGCCATCAGCCCGGTTCATCAGCTGCAGAGCTTCAGCGCACAGGCCCAACGGAAGCAATTGGAACTTTCAGACGGCACCAGGGTATGGCTTAGCCCCAACAGTACTTTAAAATACCCGGATAAATTTGTCGGGAACAGCCGTATGATCGCCCTGGAAGGAGAAGCCTTTTTTGAAGTGGCGCATGATGCCAGCCATCCTTTCATCATCCAAAGCGGGCAGATAAGCACCAGGGTCTTGGGAACAAGCTTTAACATTTCCGCCTATCAGCAAAACCAGGACGTTAGCGTAACGCTCGTCACCGGAAAGGTTGCCGTTGCCCTTCAAAGGGAAAACAGCACAACCGAAGAAACCATCGTTGCCAATCAACAGGTGACCATTAACAAGGCTGAAGGAAAAATCAGCAAAGCCAATTTTCCAAATGCCGGTGATTATTTAAACAGGCGTTTAGGCCATTTTGATTATAAAGGAACGGCATTAGCGGAAGTCGTAAAGGACCTCGAACTCCAATACCAGATTAAGATTCAGTTAAGTCCTGAATTGAACAAAAGCCTGTTTTATGGGAACCTGGACATGACAAAATCAAGCACACAAACACTAAATAAATTATGCACAGTAATGGAAGCCAATTGGAAAAAAGACGGAGGACAGTATGTAATCCTAAAATAAATGTCCGGGTTCTACAGCTAGAATCCCGGACAAGTATCTAAATCAATTTAATAAATGCCCAAGCCTTGAGAACTATAGGGCAGAAAAAAATCAATATTTAAACATAAAGTTATGAAAAAATACGGACCTAAAAGGTTCCTGGCATTTATCGCCATCTTGTTACTCATTTTAGTATTTGTTCAGGCCAGCTCTTATGCTCAGGCACCTCTGGAGAAAAAAATCAGCATTAGCCTTAAAGATGAAGCCCTAAAAACAGCATTGGATAAAATCAGCAATGCAAGTGGTATCAAATTCACCTACAACGAACAAGTTGCCAACAGCAAAATAAAGATTAGTATTCAGGCCCAAAACAAGAGCCTGAACGAGATCTTAACCACTGCCCTCTCCAATCAGCCTTTTAAATTTTCTGAGTTAGACAATGAAATTTATATCCGGTATGATGCTGAAAAAGCAAAAAAGCCCCTCGCCGACCCGGCGGCGAATCCGGCACTAAACCAAGAAAAACATACTATAGGTGGTACAATATCTTCTTCTAAAACCGGAGAAACACTAATTGCTGCAACCATTAGGCTAAGTGGAACGAAACTGGCCACGATGAGTAATGAATATGGCTTTTATTCCCTTTCGGTACCTAACGGAAGCTATGTAATGGAAATCAGTGCGATAGGTTCCAAGACCCTTAAAAAATCAATAGAACTGAATAAATCGATGACCCTGAACATCGCTTTAGAAGATGACGCAAATGAGCTGGAGACCGTAACGATTAGTGCCACAACTGCAAAAAGAAATCTGGACAACCCACAAATGGGAATGGAACGGCTGAACATCAGTGAGACCAAAAACATCCCTGTCGTACTTGGCGAACGGGATGTCATTAAAACATTACAGCTGTTGCCTGGTGTCAAATCTTCAGGAGATGGCACCGGAGGCCTTTTTGTTCGTGGAGGAGGCGCAGATCAAAATATGATCCTTCTCGACGAAGCTCCTGTTTACAACGCCTCTCACCTGCTTGGCTTCTTTTCTACCTTTAACTCAGATGCCATTAAAAATGTGACCCTGTATAAAAGTGGAATGCCTGCACAATATGGAGGAGGTTTATCTTCTGTAATGGATGTGAGAATGAACGATGGGAATAATCAAAAATTTGGGGTTAGCGGAGGTGTAGGCCTGATTGCTGCCCGTATAAATGTAGAGGGCCCGATACAAAAAGAAAAATCTTCCTTTCTGATCTCCGCAAGGAGAACTTATTTAGATGCTTTTCTAAAACTTTCTTCAGATTCGACTGTCAAGGATGCAAAGCTGTATTTCTACGATGTTAATGCCAAAGCGAATTACATTCTGGGAGAGAAAGACCGTTTATTCGTCTCTGCATATCTGGGCCGCGATGTATTGGGTGCAGATAAGGTGAACGGGATTGATTGGGGTAACATCACATCAACAATCCGCTGGAATCATATTTTTAACAGCAAACTTTTCTCTAACACCTCTATCATCTACAGCAATTATAATTATCAGGTAAAGACAGACCAGGACGAGAGTTCGCTTTCTTTATTCTCACAAATCAAGGACTGGAACTTCAAACAGGACCTGCAATGGTACTTAAACGATAAAAATACCTTAAGTTTCGGACTAAATGCAATATATCACACCATAAAACCCGGAGAGGTCAGGGCATCCGGAAATTCAGGAATGATTTCACAAGACCTGCAAAACAGGTATTCACTGGAAAATGCAATATATGCCAGCAACACCTGGAAAGTCAGCGATGCATTTAGCCTTACCTATGGTCTTCGCTTATCAGCCTTCAGTATCCTTGGAAAAGGTGATTACTACAATATCAATGAAGAAGGCGGAGTTACAGGCCAAAAGAGCTACAAAAAAGGAGAAATTGTAAAAACATATTTGAACCTGGAACCCCGGCTTGCAGCGGCTCTTCAACTGAACGGGTCGACAGCAATTAAAGCTTCCTATGTCCGCAATGCACAAAACCTCCACTTAATTTCCAACTCAAATGCTTCTTCTCCATTAGACAGATGGGTAGCCAGTACAAATATCATCAAACCGGAAACCAGCGATCAGGTGTCATTAGGTTATTATAAAGATTTTGCCCAAAATGCATATGAGTTTACTGTTGAGGCCTATTATAAAGACCTTAAAAACCAGATTGATTACCGTAACGGGGCCAACATCTACACCAACAAACCTATTGAAACTCAATTACTTTTTGGTAAAGGTCGTGCCTATGGAATAGAATGGCTGATTAAAAAGAAAACAGGAAAGTTCACCGGATGGATTGCTTATACCCTTTCCAAATCAGAAAGACAGGTTGATGGGATCAACAATAATGAATGGTACAATACCAGACAGGACAGAACCCATGACATATCCATTGTCACGATGTATCAGCTCAATAAAAAATGGTCAGTTTCTGCCAACTGGGTTTTTGCTACAGGAAATGCAGTCACCTACCCCAATGCGAAATACAACCTGTTGGGAGAAAGTTATTACTATTATTCCAGCAGGAATGCAGAACGGATGCCGGCATACCACAGGTTAGACCTTGGTGCCACACGTACCCTGAAAAAGACAAAAAAATTCTCTTCGGAACTTAATTTTAGTCTTTTCAATGCTTATGGAAGATCAAACGCCTATAGAATCAATTTCAGGGAAAATGAAAAAGATCCTACTAAAACTGAAGCGGTAAAAACTACTTTATTCAGGTTTGTTCCTTCAGTTTCTTATGATTTCAAGTTTTAAACCTACCATTCAAAATATAAAGATGAAAACATCATCCAGATCCCCCTTACAAACAGCAATTAACATGAAAAACATACCAAAATTATTGCTTTTAATGCTCTTCTCTACTTTGTTCTGGTCTTGTGAAAAAGTGATAGAATTAAAACGTATCGACAATGAAGAAAGGTATGTGATCGAAGGAACGATTACCAATGAGCCTGGTGCTTGTTCAGTTTTGCTGAGCAAAACAAAAAACTTTAAAGACGACAACGATTTTATTGGAATTGGCGGGGCAGTTGTTAAAATAACAAACAATGGTGTCGTTGTAACACTTTCTGAAAGCAGTCCTGGTGTGTATAAGACCAATACCATTAACGGAACTCCGGGTCAGACCTATATGATGACGGTTAATGTAGACGGAAAAACATTTACCGCTTCCAGTACCATGCCTGAAAATGTACCCTTTGATGATTTCTATATGAAAGCATCAGACTTTGGCAAAAGCCGGACAACTGCTTATGTAAAATATAAAGACCCGCTGGAGCGCCAGAACTACTATTGGTTTCAGTTGTTTGTCAACGATAAAAAACAACGAAACTTTTCAGTGATGAATGATGAGTTTACCCCTGGTCAGGAAGTAAATTCTACTGTAAGCTTCCAGAATGAGACCGATGATTTGTCAAGGGATTTTAAAAAAGGAGACAAATTAGGTGTAGAAATGCACAGTATAGATGCTTCTGCGTATCTTTACCTCCATAGTTTAGGCAACGCAGAAGGCTCTGATAACGGAGCCTCACCAGCCAATCCTATAAGTAATGTAACAGGTGGTGCTCTTGGTTTCTTCAGTGCTCACACTGTTCAAAAAAGGACTTTAGTGATTCCATAAAATGAATGAATTATTAGACAAAAACCTGAGTATAGTTTCCCTCTTTGGATTTGTTATTCTACTTACTTTAGTAGAAATGTACTTCAGTTATGCCCATGATAAAAAGGTTTATCATGGGCGTGATACCTGGACCAATATCTACCTGATGACTGTCGCTTTTGTGATCAACCTGACCATGAAAACCGGCACCTTTTTCTTACTCGATTACTTTTATCACGAGTTCCGTTTTTTTGAAATTTCCAATGCTTTCCTTTATTGGACTGTATTGATCCTGGCACAGGACTTTCTCTACTGGGTACTCCATGCCACCGGGCATTACGTGCGTCTGTTTTGGGCAATGCACGTCACCCACCATTCTTCGGAATATTTTAACCTGACCACGGGCTTCCGTTCCACCGTATTTGAGCCATTATACCGGGTATTCTTCTACCTGCCACTGGCATTGATGGGCTTTAATGCCTTCGATATCCTCTTTGCTTACCTGATCACCCAGATCTATGGAAATTTAGTACATACTCAGGCGATCGGCAAACTGCATCCTATTATTGAGTATATTTTAGTCACCCCTTCCCATCACCGTGTACATCATGCAAGCAACGTCCGCTATCTGGATAAAAACATGGGCATGGTACTGATTTTATGGGATAGAATGTTTGGCACTTTTCAGGAAGAAATTCCGGGAGAAGAAATCAGATACGGATTGACCAGTCAGCCGGAACCAGGGGCAGTAAACATTATTTTCCATGAACTGATTGCCCTTTCCGATGATGTAAAAAAAGCACCGGGCTGGAAGAATAAGATAAAATACCTGTTTTATCCTCCGGGATGGAGCCACAATGGCGAGAGTAAAACATCTAAGAGCCTGCAAAAGGAGCTCATTGATCAATCCTGACCCAGGCTGAATAATTTCCCGGTTTAATTGTGCAAATTGGATATCAAAACAAAATATCAATGAAACCATCATAAGCATACCGCTTACAAAAAGCAATGAACCTCGCTTGCGAGCTCCTGAATACCATTGAAAGCAATAAATAATAGGCGCATGATAGCTTCATAACCACTAAAAGACAATATGTTCCAATGAAAAAACTGAGGAAGATCGTAGAGGACATCAAAAACTTATCTGGCGGAGAACCTGATCAGTTACAAGCACTGCTCTGGCAGCTGATTTGTTATTCGCCAAAAATGCCGCTCCGCCTCCATCAGCAAAAATTATTGGATGAAGCGGAAATCACCTCATTAAAAGTACATGATCAATATTTTAGCCAGTCGGATTTAAAGATCAATTGCTTTAAATGGGGAAATGGACCTGTTAAGATACTACTTAGTCATGGATGGGGCTCCAAAGGCAGTGACTTCAGCGAAATTATTTCCATGCTCAGGGCAAACAAAGATTTCCAAATCTGGTCTTTTGATGCACCTGGGAATGGAAGTTCTGAAGGAGAGATCAGCAACCTTTTTCTCTATGCAGAATCCATCAAACAACTCTTTATTCATGCAGGTATACCGCAGGTCATGATCGGTCATTCTTTGGGTGGTATGGCCAACGCTTTAGCCTTACAGCAAAGCAAAGCCTATCCACAGCTATTAATCAGTATTGCACCAATGGTAAACTTAAAGGACAATTTTATTGCCTCTATGGAGGCGGTAAAAACTTCCGGCGAAGCACGGGAAAGGTTCTTTGCTGATTTTGAGAAACTATTTGAACAGAAAACCGAGCATTTTGTATTGAATAAAATCTATGACTTTTCTGATCAGTTGAAACACCTGTTGATTTACGATTCAAATGACCTCATCTCCCCAAGCAGTTATATCGAAGCATTCCTAAAAGAGAATCCGGAAACAATAGCTTCCGCGTACGAAGAAACAAGTCATTCCAAAATATTAACCGATCCAAGGGTGCTAAACGAAATGGACAGGTTTATCGTTAAAAATATCCATTAACAGCTTCCTGATTAATTCAAAATCTACTTCTTCCAAACGGTCAAAGTGCATCACCGGCTTCCCAGGCTTCAGTCCCTGCGATAAAGCAACATTTGCATTGATGACTTCCTGCTTCAGGCTATAAAAACTAATTTGATTTTTCTGAACGGCAAAAACCAGCGCCACCAGACCATTTCTGGAATAAGCAGGCATTCCACAAGCCATATGTTCCTCATACCCGATCAAAATCTCTTTACACAATGTCCTTACCATCGCCAACACAGCAATCTTTTTTTCTGGAATTTCCAAAAAGTATTGGTCTACAGTTGCCGCTTTGCTTTTCATCTCCATTTTGCCAAGCTGTAAAATTAATAAAAACCGTTCTTTTCCTGATGAAAATCAAGGGTAAAAGTGATCATTATCACCTCTCTATCTGACAATTACCCGGAAATTTACCTCAAGATTTAAATAGAAAAACAATAGATCATTCAAAATATAACTACCTTAAACTAAATAAGTAACAAATGAATTCCCCCACCTACATTACTGCAGCGCAAGCGGTACAAGCTATAAAATCCGGCGATCGTGTCTTTATTCATGGCAGCGCCGCCACTCCCGTTCATTTAGTGAAAGCCCTCCAGGAAAGGCATGCAGATTTAAAAAAGGTAGAAATCACGAGTATTACCACCCTTGGCGATATTGATTTCAATGCAGCCCCTTACCGCGAAAGCTTTTTCTTTAATTCCCTGTTTGTCTCAACCAATACCCGGGCAGTGGTCAATAGTCCTTATGGCGATTACGTTCCTGTTTTCCTGAGTCAGATTCCCAAATTATTTAAGGAAGGCTTCCTTCCTATTGATGTGGCTTTAATTCAGGTATCCGAACCGGACGCTCATGGCTATTGCTCTCTGGGCACTTCTGTTGACATTGCCAGGGCAGCTGTAGACACCTCAAAACACGTCATTGCCCAGGTGAACCCCAAAGTACCCAGAACACATGGTGATGGCTTTGTGCACATCAGTAAGTTCCAGTCCTTGGTCTGGCATGAAGAAGCATTACCGGAAGTGGACTATGGAGCGAAAACAAGTGAAGCCATGGTCACTATCGGAGCGAATATCGCCTCTCTTGTGGAAGATGGTGCCACCTTGCAATTGGGAATCGGCGGAATCCCTGATCAGGTGTTGAAAAATCTGACTGGTCATAAGAACCTTGGTTTACATACAGAGATGCTTTCCGATGGTGTGATCCCATTGATTCAGAATGGAGTGATCAACAACAGCCTTAAAAAAATAAACCGGGGTAAGTCCATTACTTCCTTTATGATCGGAACAAAAAAGCTATACGATTTTGTTGACGATAACCCCAGCATCAGGGTCATGGATATTTCCTATGCCAACGACACCAGTGTCATCCGTCAAAACCCTAAAGTTACCGCAATCAATTCGGCCATTGAGCTGGATTTAACCGGCCAGATCTGTGCAGACTCTATGGGTACTTATCAATATTCAGGAATTGGCGGACAAATGGACTTCATTCATGGTGCTTCTCTCTCTGAGGGCGGAAAACCCATCATTGCACTCCCATCCATTACTTCAAAAGGAATTTCCAGGATCGTACCTTTTTTGAAAGAAGGTGCCGGAGTGGTCACAACAAGGGGGCATGTTCACTGGGTCGTTACTGAGTATGGTAAGGTGAACCTCTTTGGCAAAAGTTTAAAGCAAAGGGCAACCGCATTAATCAGCCTTGCCCACCCAACGCATAGGGAAACACTGGAACGCGCATTTCGAGATCGTTTTAACGCTTAAAACCAAGCAGTTCCCATTCAATATGAAGCGAAAAAATACCTAATATTAGGTATTTTTTCGCTTCATATAAAGAAATACATTTGACATATGCTATACATAAATATAGTTATTTAGGGGAGATTAATAAGGATAGGCCGGGAGGGGACTCTTCCGGCTTATTTTTTAAGGCCTTCTCTCAGAGCCTTAATCTTAGCGATAAAATCTGCCTTTATCTCCGGATGAATGATCCCTTCATTTTCTTCAAAATTCTGATTAAAAGAAGGAAGAGAAAAAGTGTCCAGAATATTCGCACTACACTTCGGAAAATAAGCTTTCGCAGAATTCATGACATTTCCCCCACCAAAGCCACCCGGAGAAATACTCATCAGCAACATTGGTTTATTCTGAAAAAACTTTCCATTGATCCGGGAGCACCAGTCCATGACATTCTTAAAAGCAGTCGTATAGCTGTTGTTATGTTCTGCCAGGGATACGATCATCAGGTCACATGCCGCAATGAGCTCCAGTAATTGATGGGCCTTATGAGGATAACCATCGTTACGTTCTCTATCCACTGAAAAAAGTGGCATTTCAAAATCATTCAGGTCTAATAGCGTGACCTTTTCCTCTTCAAAATAGGAAAGCGTATGAATCACCAATTTTCTATTGATCGATCTACTGCTGTTACTTCCCGCAAAGGCCAAAATTTTCATCTGTATACTTATTTTTAATTAGAAAAGGACATCCTGCAAATCTGCATTCTTATCAAATACGCTTTTGGCAAAAGGACATAAAGGAAGGATTTTCACTTTACTTTCTCTGGCGTAACGAACTGCTTCGAGCACCAGTGCCTTCCCTACCCCTTTACCCGAGAACTCAGGACTCACTTCCGTATGGTCGATAATGATCTTTCCGGGACCTGCCCAAACATAAGTCATCAGTCCGGCTTCCTGCCCCTCTTCTACAGCCTTAAACCAGCCTTTTTTATCATCATTAACCTGTTCTATATTCATAGGTATAATTTAATTTTTAATGTTTTTCCCCTGTTCCGGAAGCGGTACAAAGTCAGTTTCCCCAGGCACTCTTGCGAATGATTGTTCCAGCCACATGGTCTTCGCTTCTTCAATCCGTTCTCTTGTTGAGGCCACAAAATTCCAGTAAATGATCCGTTCTTCAGGAAAAGGCTCTCCTCCAAAGATATAAATGGTCGTATTTTCCTGCATCACGAATTCACAAAGTTTGGTGTCTTTAGCCACCAGGATCTGCTTAGGCTCATAAGTATAACCTTCGCTTTCAATTGCTCCTTCCAGAATGTACAAAGCACTTTCTCCGAACAAATCAGCACCGATGGTTACCGTCTGCCGGCTGGTTGTTTTCAACTCCAGAAAATAAAGCGGACTATAAACCGGCACCGGAGATTTTCTTCCGAAAGCTTCACCGGCAATTAGTTTAAAGGCGATTCCATTTTCTTCCCATGAGGGAATATCTTCCTCTCCGGCATGGTAGAATTCGGGCGCCATTTTTTCCAGTGCAGCAGGTAATGCCACCCAAATCTGCAGTCCATGAAGCATTTTATCTGAGTCTCTAAGGTAGGAAGGTGTCCGTTCAGAATGAACAATTCCGCTTCCTGCAGTCATCCAGTTTACTTGTCCCGGTTTTATTTCGACCTCAGTCCCAAGGCTGTCTTTATGCATAATACTTCCCTCAAAAAGATAGGTAAGTGTAGAGAGGCCAATATGTGGATGAGGTGGAACGTCTAAATTCTCATGGTCACTCAGACAAATAGGCCCCATATGATCAATAAATGAAAAGGGCCCCACCATTCTCTTCTCCCGGAATGGTAAAAGTCTGCCTACCATAAAATTGCCAATATTGCTTGGCCTTTCTTCGATAATCAATTTAATATTTGACATGCTGAATTAGATTTTGTGACCCGTCACGACTTCTTTTGGTAAAGCCTGATTTTAATGCCTAAGTTAATATTAAATGTTCGCCTTATGAAGCAGAAAGCACCTTTCGCCTTAAAAACAAAACGCCCTGCCTCCAAAAGGAAGCCGGGCGCCTTATGTACGTTGGTATGCTTAGAAGCTGATCTTATTCAACTGTTCATTGATATAATCGATTTCATCTCTTTTAAAAGTGATGTCCATTGCCTTGGCATTATCGATGGCCTGGCTTGCATCTCTCGCTCCTGCCAGTACAATAGTGATTCCCGGCTGAAGGGTTGTCCAGCGCAAAACCAACTGAGATAAGGATGCATTTTTCGCATCGGCGACAGGCTGAATGGCCGCTAAAAAGCTTTTCACTTTTTCCGCATCAAACTGACCGAAGTAGCCATTTCGATGATCGTTTGCTTTTAATGTCGCATCTTTAAAATACTTTCCCGTCAGCAATCCTCTTTCCAATGGACTGTAAGCAATGATAGAGATATCATTCTCTATTGCATATGGAATGATATCATCAGCAATCTCCCTGTTGAGCATGCTATAAGCAAGCTGATTGGAAGAAAGGGCGATGGTTTCATTTGCAGTTTTCATTTGATCAAGGTCATAATTGCTCACCCCTGCTGCCCTGATCTTACCTTGTTGAATCAGCGATTCCAAAGCTTCCATAGTTTCATCAATCGGCGTGCTGGCATCCGGCCAGTGCAATTGCAATAAATCAACGTAATCCGTACCCAGGCGCTTTAAACTTTCCTCGACTTCCTTGATCACATTGGCTTTTGCAGCATACTTGTAAATTGGCAAGGTCTTTCCATTCTCTTCCGCATCAAAGAAATGTTCTCCTTTCCCTTGATTGCTCTGGTCCCATACCAGCCCAAATTTATTCAGGATCTGAATTTTACTTCTGTCTTTCCCCTTGATCGCTTCACCAATCAGTTCCTCACTCAAACCAAAGCCATAAAAAGGTGCGGTATCAATGGTACTTACTCCATGATCTAAAGCCGCATGAATCGCAGCTATTGAATTTTGTTTCTCATTTCCTCCCCACATGGTACCACCGATCGCAAATGCACCGTAAGTGATCGCAGACAACTCCAGGTCTGATTTACCTAATTTTCTATATTCCATTTCTTTATTTTCAGTATTTATAAGCTATTTTCTTCTTGTAATTGCCCCACAAAGGTCTCTTCCAAATGGTATCTGTAACGTTTCAGATCAGTTTCGATATCCGCATTCTTTTCCACATCATGGAAATGGATGCCTGGTAAAGGTTTCATCCCCGTAAATGCGTTCATGCGATGAAATCCGAATAAAGGCCCTTCGTCTACGCTTTTTTCGTTAAAAAACTCACCGGGTAGGGTAAATGCTTCTTTAGGCGCATTCCATGAGGTAGTTAACAAATACTTTTTCCCATGGAGCATTCCTCCTGTACCATAATTGATTGCAGGATTCTTTGCAGAACGTCCGTCGCTTTTATAGATGCCTTTATTATGCCCTGCAGTAAATACGACATCAATATATTTTTTAAGGCCATGTGGCACCTGGAACCACCAGATCGGTGTATGATAAATCACGACATCTGCCCAGATATATTTTTCTACTTCTTCTGTTGGATTATAATCGTCATTTATACTCGTTGTTCTGACTTCAAACTCTGGCTGGCTTTCAAAGAAAGCAATGGTTTCCGCAGTGATTGTTGCATTAAAACGACCACCTGAATGACCAAAAACCTGTCCGCCGTTTATGATGAATATTTTCATTTCTCTTTTATTTTTGTATTGTGACCACAAAATTATGGCAAGAAGATGTATAATTAAAATAACTTAAATCATACCTTTGTATCATAATTATAATACACAAGATCATGGTTAATCTAGAATGGTTCAGAACATTTAAAGCGATTTACGAAACCGGAACCCTAACCGGAGCAGCTGAAGTATTGTACATTTCTCAACCCGGGGTCAGTCTGCATTTAAATTCTCTGGAAGCTTATGTAGGTTATAAACTATTTGACCGGACTTCCAGAAGAATGGTCTCCACAGAGCGCGGCAAAGTACTTTACAATTATGTACTGGATGCGGTCACCAAACTGGAAGCTGCGGAACACCATTTTCATAAGAGCACAGAAAAAGACACCCCTACCATCAGTATCGGAATGTGTTTTGAGACTTTTCAATTTACGTTAGAATCCTACCTGCCGACACTTCCTTTCAATGTCATCATCAAATTTGGAGAATATCCCGAAATGCTGAGTGACCTGGACAATGGCATTCTTGATTTAATTATTACCCCTCAGAAAGGGGATTCCAATAACATCAATTACCTTCCTTTCTCCAAAGAGAAAATCGTATTGGTAGGCGGATCGGCAACACCAACTGCCGGTTTTGATGAACTCCTTAAAGAAAAGAAAATGGAAGAGATCCATGCCTGGCTTAAAAAACAGACCTGGTATGGTACCACCGCAGACATGGAACATTTAAGGCGATTCTGGCACCTCAACTTCAATAAGCGCCCGGATTTTAAACCAAACTACATTGTACCCAACCTGAGCTCTATTGTGCGTTGTATCAGTGAGCAAAACGGAGTAGCCATCATTCCTGATTTTTTATGCAGAAAAGAGATCGAGAGCGGCAACATTAAAGTGATCTGGGAAGGAAATGATGTAATTGAGAACACCCTCTATTTTTCAACCCGCAAAAAAACCAGCTACGCAGCTGAGATCAAAATGATTGAAGAAATCTTCATCAAAGAAATGGTTTAGGCGCTTTTTCGGCGCCTAATGTGATGCCGATTTAGAAAACACATTGATCACGATCACCCCAAGGATGATCAGTGAAATTCCCAGAACTGCCGGCAAATCCAGCTTTTGCTGATATAAAAAATATCCGGCAGCAGAAACCAGTACAATACCGACACCCGACCACAATGCATAGGCGATACCGACCTGCATGGTTCTCAAAGTGAGGCTGAGAAAATAAAAGGCGATCATATAACCCGCAATTACAATAAGGGAAGGAATCAGTTTAGAAAACTGTTCCGATGCCTTTAAAGCACTTGTAGCGATTACTTCGGCAGTAATCGCTACAAATAAATAGATAAATTTCATATTTAGAATTTATAAGTCAGTCCGGCTCCAAAAATCTGTTTCACCTGCAAAGCCGGGCCTTTACGTATACCATCTTTTCTAAGGATTTCAGTTTTATCATCATAGATCAATTGTACACCGGCATTTACAGTAACAAACTTATTTACCTTCATAAACAGGTTGCCTGTATAATCAGTAACCACATTTTGTGGTTTGTCAAGGTAGTTGGCATATAGTTTCAGAATATTTTCAAAGCTGATATTTTCCATCAGGTTTACTTTATAATAGGCATCTAATGAGGCTCCAAACTGGAAATCAGTTGTTTTTCCCTGCTTAACTCCAAAAGCGCCTTGTTTGGAAAGCGAATCGTTAGCAACAATCACAATCCTGGAAGCTGCAGGAGAGATATTAATCCTGAAATTATCAGAACGTTTGTAAGCAAAACCAGGTCCGAAAGTAAGGTATGCAGGTGCAAAAGCTTTCGAAATTAATGTTTTTGTTCCATTCGCGTTGTAAGAATAACCATTCGCAAACTGCGTCTGGAAATTAGCATAGAAGGTGTACATCCAGTATTTAGCCGCTTTATATCCGACTAAACTGTTCAGAATGATTTTATCATCATTCTTGCGAACACCCACATCTTCCTGTTTGCTCAATCCGAAACCGACAATCGCTTTATTGTCCCAGCTCCATTTATCTTTCTTATAATTGAAATCGTAATTAAAAAGCAGGTTCCCGGCAAAAGCATTTACGCCGCCTGCAGACCAGTTCGAAAAGGAACTCTGGTTAATTAAAAAGGTATTTTCTCCATGGATGGTCCATTTTTTTGTGGTGTCCAAAGCCGCGGGGTCCTGGGCATAGCCGATCAGGCTAAAACAGGAGATGATCAAAAGTAGCGCTGTCTTTTTCATAGATAAATGATTGATGAAGTATAGAATAGATAGGTAATGTCGTGAAATTACAAATTTATTATTTCAACAGGAAAAGACGGCCCAATCTTTCTATGTTCATCAGAAGCGCTTCAGACCGTCTGAAAGGAATCCAGAAAGTCCATCACATCATCTCTTCGACGTATGGAAATAGGGATTTCCTTTCCGGTTTCTTAAAACCAGATACCAACGGCCGGTAAATCGCTATTTAGCTATAGATTTCCAACCCCTTCATAAGCACTAAGCTTTCTTAATTTTAGAAATGGTCTTTCCAACGGATTTCGTAGGCTTTTCCATGTTTTTGACTGCAAACTCTACTGATGCTTTGATCAGTTGTATCACCTCATCATTTCTATAGTCTGACGGCGTTTTTACGGGAATATGCCGGATGAGATTTCCTGTACCAACCAGTAAATGCTGCGGGTCGTCCAAAAGTGTCCCTTTAGTGAAACCTAAATTTAAATGATTGGTGTATATGGGGATCATACAATATGCATCACCCAGTTTCTCAGAGATGGAAAAGGCGGTTGTCAGGGCATGAGTATGATACAACAATTCATTACTTTCCGGGTGTATCTCGAGCAGGAAAGCCCTTAAATCGCAAAAGAGTTCAATTATATTTTGGTCCTTCAAGATCAAT
Organism: Pedobacter steynii; assembly: GCF_900103665.1. Lineage (GTDB taxonomy): Bacteria > Bacteroidota > Bacteroidia > Sphingobacteriales > Sphingobacteriaceae > Pedobacter > Pedobacter steynii. The sequence goes on along the minus strand of NZ_FNGY01000005.1, from coordinate 444,094 downwards.
AAGCTAAAGAAATCGGGATGTACAGGCTTAGGTTTTTCCATATTCTAATTTAAAATCCAGTTCAGTATTTTGGCGATGTTATTTGCATCATCAACGCCACGGTGGTGGGTTCCTTCAAGAGGAATCTTGAGCAGGCTTAATGCAGCTGAAATTCCCTTTTCATGGCTCAGCTTCTTTTTTAATGCAAATAACGTCTTTACATTGATATGAACATAACCCCTATTTTCGAGATCGTGTTTTCTACATGCGATATAGTGCCAACTTGTATTGCACGTTTGCATTCTTTTTTCTCCACAGGTTTGGCAAACCATTTTTGATCTATCAGTGAACTTATTAAAGCTTTCATTATACTGGTCATCTGTATAGAACCCCAACTCTGCGAATTTTTCTTTAATTGAAGATACTTTCTCCGGTCTCAGCCCGCTGCATCAAACTCAATAAGCAGCTCGATTACCAGAGCATGCCACGTAGGCGATATCTCCGGCACGATGTCATTTAGCTTGCAGAGTTTGTGCGGATCCAGATAGTTTATTTCTATTGAAATGATAAAATCTTCCAGCTCAGTACAGTTCTTATTTAGATAATTTTCTGAGGACATTAACTTTTTATACTTATATCAAGTATATGAATCATACCATTTTCTCTATGCGTATAAAGCATCAGATATACCGAAATCAACCTGGTCGATTAAAACATCAATAAGTTCCTGTAAACAACAAGAGCATTTATATTTTTTGTTGACCGGATAAAATAACCCGTGATTGAATAGATGATCGGCAATAAGCTCCTTGAAACTTCCATAACACTTTCATTCTGATATCTACTGCATTTTACTTAAATTAGTTCAATCAACTGACAAACAATAATTTAACGCACAACAACAACTCTAATCAGGATAACAATTCAACTATTTTTTTAACCAATCAACAAAACGATGAAAAAAAAATATATAATTCAGCTAATTGCGCTGGTAATAGCGCTAATTAGCTTAAACGGTTGCAAAAAAAACAGAAGCAATGAGACAGAACAGCCTATTCCTCAGGATTCGGTCAAAATTTCGGGATTAATTCCGGCCCAAACTACTACAGGATCGGAGTTTATAATCAATGGTTCTGGTTTTGATCCCGTTGCAAGCAATAACATTGTTAAAATCGGCAATATAGCTTTAACTATTAAACAAGCAACGACAACTTCCCTGCTAGTAAATACCCCTGCAAATTGGGCTTTCGATAACATAAGTGTTACCACAGGATCAATGAATGCAACTACAGTTTACAAATATCATATCGTCGAAAATCCGTATAAAACGCTTCGTCTGAAATCCTGTCTAGAAGGTAAAAGCGATTTATTTGAATTCATTTACAACACGAACAATCAGGCAACTATAAAGAACACAAAATTTATTAACCCTATTAATGGTTTAACATTTTCTGTTGGCCAGACTAACTATTCTTATAACGGGAGGGGATTTTTAAACAAGGAAGTTTACACACCATTAAATTCAAATTTACAAACAATTACAGAGTACTTTTATACCGATGATAATTTAACATCAGATAAGGTTTACAATTTTAATACGGATAATTCCAGTATCACGAATCTTTCTACACATACCTACTTAACAGTTGGCAAACAACTGATTAGTAAAGTAACCAAGGATTCCAATGGAAATCAAGTGTCTTCGGAAAACTATGAATACGCTATAATCGAAGATGTTCCGCAAGTTGTGAAAATCACAAATTTCGTATCAGGTGGCATTTCCAAAGCAACCTACATCCAGCATCCTATACTTTTTGACCCTTCGGCCTTATTAATCCCAGGAGCACCAAGGCCTGCCTTATTCCTAGCAAGTTCGGCAACTTTTACAGATCCCAGTATAAAAAACTATACAATTGCAACAATCTTTCCAAGTATACAAATAGCACCAAGTGTTAGGTATCAATATGCAGGCGGTCTTTCTAATGTGATTACCTATACTTACGAAAACAAGCAATAGTTATGTAGATTTTTCTGGATCAAGCGGAATTCTTGGGAAGAAGCAAACTTAAGCATAGATTTTAGAAAGTCTGAACAGAAAGAATTTGACATCTCTCACGCCCCTGGAAGTGGCCCTGAAAGCTTTCACTTTTGCATTGAAAGATTCAGCAGAAGCATTGGTTGATCTGTTAGTGAAGAAATTCAGAATAGATAGATAATGAGCGTGTATGGATCTGGATACGGTCCTGAATGCTTCTATTGCGGCATCTTCCACATCATTATACCACAATGCCAGTCTTTTAAAAGCCTGCTCCTTGCTCTTACACACCTTAAATATTTCTCCTAACCTAAGGGATAGTTTATAAGCCTTTTTTAATTCAGGATATCGCTCAAAAAGTAGTTCAGCTCGGTTTTTCTGAACCTGGGTCCATTTGCTGTGGTGCTTGAAGAGTAAATATCTGCTTCTGGCTAGCAATTGTTTTAATGTATCTCCATTGGAAAGTACTTCCCTACGGAAGATGGTTTTGTTTCTCTTTGCCTGTTTAATCGCCTCGTTTTCTGCATCCAGAGCTTCCCATCGATATTTGATCCTGCATTCCTGTACAGCATCATAAGCAAGCTTTTGGATATGAAAACGGTCAATAACCCTGTCTGCATTGGTAAAACATCTCCTGATTGCCAACTGCATGTTTGCAGCCATATCCAACGTGACTTCCTGTACTTTTTTTGCGAAGTCTTTCCGGGATTTTCTTCAGTACACTTATGATATCTTCGGCTACCGTCCCTTTGATCATCGCTACAATAGCGCCTTTACGCCCTTTCGCTCCTTTATTAGTAACGATGGTATAGAGCTCTCCATTGGATAAAACAGTTTCGTCTATTCTCAAATATGGACTGACATTCTTTGTAAATAACATCCACTCAGCTGCATAATCTTTCTGCTCCCAGCCATTGTAATCGCTGATATGCTCTTTATATTGTTCCTGAAGCTGTTTGCCGTCTATCTGAAAATATTGCCCTAAATGATAGCAGCTGATTGGATGGTTATCCAAATATTCCTTTTAAAAAAAGACCGAATTCCGTTGTCATTCGTGCCCCTTTTCTTACTAAATCCCAATCCCTGCTGATAATCTCTCCACTGTTTTTAACCGTCCAACGACGCCGTTTAATGCATAAGCTACTTTCTGACCGCGAATTGGGAAATCCTGAATGCTTACCTCTGGAAAGAATCCTTTGGACTCAAGGTCTTTACTTACGTACCCGTCGGGGGCTATATTTTTCTCTTCAAGGTAGATATTCAACATCTTACCTTCTTTTTCTACCTGCGTTAATTCAAAATAATCCAGGATACCTTCCGTTAATAATAAACTGATCAGGGTTTGCTCGGCTTGACTCAAAATGAAAATTCTCGTTTGGTTTACGAATGCAAAAGAAAGAATTTATTTCCTTCCCCAAAGAATTCCGCTTGATCCGAGTTTACGCCCGTGCCGGGCGCACACAAAAAAGCCTCTCAGTTTTCACTGAAAGGCTTTTAATTGGGCTCCCGAGACTGGGCTCGAACCAGTGACCCTCTGATTAACAGTCAGATGCTCTAACCAGCTGAGCTACTCGGGAGTACTGGCTATCCAAAAAAACGGCTTTTTGAAGTCTTAAACAACATTAAGTTTCGTTCGTTTTGGGAATGCAATATTAGGGGTTTTAATTTATTTATGCAATATTTGTAGCGAAATATTTGAAAATAATTTTAAAAAGATATCTATGAGCTTGATAATCATAGGGACTGTGGCATTTGATGCTATTGAAACTCCCTTCGGAAAAACGGATAAGATAGTCGGAGGAGCCGCTACTTATGCCAGTTTAGCTGCATCCTACTTTTATAACAAAGTAAAAATCGTTGCTGTTGTTGGTGATGATTTTCATAAAGCAGACATCGACACATTCAATGAACACGGAATTGATACCGAAGGATTACAGATAAAAGAAGGAGAAAAATCATTTTTCTGGTCAGGAAAGTACCACAATGACATGAACAGCAGGGATACTTTAGTGACTGAATTAAATGTTTTAGCAGATTTCGACCCCATTATCCCGGAAAATTATCAGGACTGTGAATACCTGATGTTAGGAAACCTTACTCCTATCGTTCAGCGTACTGTAATTGAGCGTTTAAAAAACAGACCAAAGCTGATCGTTTTAGATACCATGAATTTCTGGATGGACATCATGATGGATGATCTTTTGGAAACCCTTAAACTGGTAGATGTACTGACCATTAATGACGAAGAAGCCCGTCAGCTTTCGGGAGAATACTCTTTGGTTAAGGCGGCTAAAAAGATCCTGACTATGGGACCTAAATACCTGATCATTAAAAAAGGAGAGCATGGTGCTTTGTTATTCCACGAAGACAAAATATTCTCTGCACCAGCTTTACCATTGGCAGAAGTATTTGATCCAACAGGAGCAGGTGATACCTTTGCAGGTGGTTTTATCGGTTACCTGGCGAAAGTAGGAACGGTCAATTTCAACAATATGAAGAATGCCATCATCTATGGCTCTGCCCTGGCTTCTTTCTGCGTAGAGAAATTTGGAACAGAAAAAATTCTTAACCTGACTGACGAAGAAGTAGCAAACCGCATTCAGGAATTCGTAAAACTAAGTGCTTTTACCATCGAAGCATAAATTACAAATTAGACAAGGATTGTTTGCAAAAGCATTTCCTTGTCTAACTAAATAGCTTTCCTATCGCTATAAACTTCTCAAAAACACTTTCCGTATGTGGTGCATCCGGCAGCTCCTCAGTAAGGTCCTGTCCTGCCCAGTGTTCATAATGTTTGCCATTCCGCCATAAGCGGCTTTCTGTAACATCATAAATTATCCCCCGATAGGCAACCCAGATCTGTGGTTTATCCTGACCATTCCGGAGCGCCAGCTGTTGTTTGGTATAAATCGGCAGGTCCATTATGCTTTAGCCTTGCTTTTAAACAGCTCAAATAAATAAATACTCATCAGCAGCATTCCCATAAAGTAAAAATGACTCTCAAAAGGAATGGCGCCAAGCTTTAAATTGATTACCTCCGTATAAGAGATTACAGGCAGCGTCGAAATCATCCCATAAGCAATATAAAAGAAGAGCAACGCAGCGAGAAATCCACGGTAAAATTTATACATAAAGCGAAGCTTATTGAGGTACTCGATGTAAAAAATCAGGACAAACAGTGCGCCGAATGAAATTGCACTATACCATTTTGTATAGGTAAAAATCAGCATGGCGACACAAATCCCCATCAGCAGATTGCTAAAAGAAAGACTAAATTTATCTAAAGCATTATTGGGGAAGAAAGCGTTTAATGAGACATAGACACCAATGCCCGCAAGGCTAATGGCCACAGAAAACAGGAACTCTTCGACCGGGATTTTCCATAGCGATACCCCTGTCAGGTAAGCAGGATGAAAACTCCAGACACCAGCAACCACCAGTACTGTTGCAAATATGGAAAAGGCAAGCCCCGTAATCAGCACCGCAGGAATGGCAAACTTTATGGTCTGGTTAAAACTTGTTTTTTTTACAAATAGCAGAACCATCGGGATCAGCAAAATGCCAAGTGCCAGCAACAGATAAGTAAAATTCATTTATTTCATTAGTTAAGCCCAAAAATATGATTTTGACGGCGTTTACCAATGATTTTTTTATGGCATAAAAAAAGCGCTTTAACATCTGGGTTAAAGCGCTTTTAAATACTTTCCAGAGGGCTAAACAACCTCTGCACCTAAAATCTCTTTGGAATAGGTTTTCAAATATTTTTTAAGAATCTGGCGGGCAACGTGTATTCTTGTCTTTACTGTACCAATTGGAATCTCTAACATTTCGGCAATTTCATGGTATTTATATCCTTCAAAATATTTGATGAAAGGAATATAATATTCAGGCTGAAGTGTAGAAAGTGCTTTATTGATATCGCCTATAATAAACTTACTGTCGCTCGTATTTTTTGCAGCACTATAGTGCAGATTGGCAGAAGAAATATCGTCTGATTTGGTGATTAACGCATTGGTTTTTACCAACCGTCTGTAGTTATTTATGAAGGTGTTTTTCATGATGGTAAATAACCATCCTTTAAGATTTGTACCTTCTTTAAACTTACTGTAATAAGTTACCGCTTTTAGCATGGTATCTTGAACCAGGTCGTTTGCATCTTCAATGTCTTTCGTAAAATTTAAAGCGAATGACTGCAAAGAAACCGAATGGTCATTTAACTGGAGGTTGAATTCATTTTTTGTCATAGTGTTTTAAGTTTTAAGGTTAAAAAAGCAAACAACGTTTTTAGGAGTGGCGCTCAACGTTTGTTTAATCTTACACACTAAATGCTATACAACATATGTACCAAAAAATCAATTCGAATGTTAACAAATTGTTTTTTAGGGTTGACAATGACCAAGAGCCCTATGTCACAGAATATTTACTTCTCTTTCCAGTCTGACGCCAAATCTGGCTGCTACAGTATCGATTATATTTTCTGAAAAACTATACACTTCCTGTCCGCTTGCCTGTCCATGGTTGACAAGTACCAGGGCCTGATTTTTCCAGGTTCCCGTTTGTCCAACCACCTTACCCTTAAACCCGCATTGCTCTATTAACCAGCCAGCTGCAAGTTTAATTTTACCATTTCCAGCAGGATAATGCACCAGCTCTGGGAATTTCTCAAAGATTTTCCGGAAGACTTCCTGCTCAATTACCGGATTCTTAAAAAAGCTTCCGGCATTGCCAATTGTAGAAGGATCAGGCAGCTTGCTTACCCGGATATGGGAAACCACAGCAGAAACGTCGGCGATTGTTGGATGTGCAATCCCTCTTTTAACCAATTCTTCCTGAATGGCGCCATACTGCGTATTGATACTGGCCACTCTACTTAACCTGAAAGTCACTTCTGTGATGATGTATTGGCCCTTCAGTTCATTTTTAAAAATGCTGTCGCGGTAACCGAACCGACAGTCCTGATGATTAAAAGACCTTCGTTTTCCTGTCGCAATTTCATATGCTGAGCAGGATTCAAAAACATCTTTAAGCTCCACACCGTATGCGCCGATGTTCTGGATCGGGGAAGCCCCCACCGTTCCAGGAATCAGGCTCAGGTTTTCTACTCCTGCGAACCCCTTTTGTACACAATAGTTTACAAAATCATTCCAAACCACACCTGCTCCTGCGGTAACAAGAACGTCATCATCATGAATCTCCTCAGAAATTCCAGGGATACTCATTTTTATCACCAAACCATCAAAGTCTTTCGTAAATAAAAGATTGCTTCCACCACCTAAAATTAACAGCGGCTGCTCCTTAATCAAATCAGACTCCAGCAGTTCTTCCAATGCAGAGGGGCTAAATACTTCTGCAAAGTAATGGCTGCTGACAGGTATACTAAAGGTGTTATAAGGTTTTAATGAGATATTTTCCTGGAAGATGGTCATAGATAAAATGAACTGATTTGCTATAGGGTACAAATGTAATTGTTAAGGAGTGTAATAAACATGTTTAAATAAATATTTAAAAAAATTGTCTATTTTTCGTCTCAATTGCTCAAATCATAAGCAAGAGTTGCTATAGGAAGGGGAATATTGGAATTTGTATGGAAAATCAGGATAAAAAGAGAATTTTAATTATTGAGGCTGCTTTAAAGCGTTTTGCCCATTATGGTCTGTCGAAAACGACCATGACAGAAATCGCAAAGGATATCTCTTTTTCAAAAGCATTGCTTTATTATTATTTTCCTGATAAACTGAGCCTGTATGTAAGTGCCATTGAACACCTGATGCAAATCATCAGCAGAGATCTGGTTAAATCTGTGGATAAAACAAAGACTGCAACGGAAGGTGTACTTAAACTGCTACAAAAAAGACAGGCGTTTATTCAAAAGTACTATAACATCCTCGAGTCCAGCCAGATTATAGGCAATGAACTTCCCGACAACCTGGCAGAGAAATTCCATAAAGCACGGACTTTTGAGTTCATCATTATTGGCTCCTTGTTTAGCCGGGGCGTAACCAATAAAGAATTTGCGATCTCAGACACCAAACTGGCGACAGAAATATTCATAGATGCCTTATCTGGCATTCATTTCAACATCCTGTCTAAAGACAAGAGCATGTTTCCCGGAAAAGAACAGTTCAAACAGATTTTTCTAAAAGAAAAGATGTTTGCCGATATCTTCCTAAACGGACTGAAAATAAAACAATAAAATTTCGTCATTTTTATGTAACTTTTATATGATTTTCATATTTAAGTTTCTGTTGCCGGAATATGGCAGTATTTTTGACCGTTCAAAGAAAAAAGTCAGAAAGTAGAAAAGTAGAATGGTAGAGACAGATAAAAAAAGAGAACTGATTATTGAGGGTGCGATCAAGCGCTTCATTCATTATGGAATTAACAAAACCACAATGAACGAGATTGCAGATGATTTATCGGTATCAAAACCTTCCTTATATTATTATTTCCCGGATAAAAGCAGTCTGGTATTGGGAGTAATTGATAAGATTTTCTCCGATTACTTCGAGATTTTAGAAAGAGATCAATTTGCGAAAGACACGCTGGAAGAACGTTTCGCCGCATTTGTTGAGGTTAAACACCGTTTTTTTCAGAAGTATTATATGCTTCACCTCTCAGGTGGCAGCCCGGATGCCTCTCTCAGCTCCGATGAGCTTAGGGAATCCTTTATGAAAATGAAAGCAAAAAATGAAAATCTCCATGCCGAAATTCTGCAAAGGGCAGTTGACAATAAAGAGATTGCGCCTTGTGAGGTAAACAAAATGGCCGAGCTCTATTTAGACAGCCTGTCAGGAATCACCTCACTATGCCTGCTCCATGGAAACAAAGAACTCTTCCCAAGCAAAAAAGACATGAAAGCCATATTAGAGAAACAGCTCAGCTTATCTAAAATATTTATCAAAGGATTAAAATAAAACAGACCCCAAATTATCACAAACATGAATACTATAATTAAACAGGTAAGATTAATTCCGCTACTGCTGCTGGGGTTGCTATTATCGAATGTAGTAAGTGCACAGCAAACACTGAGCCTTAAAGATGCATTAAACTACGCCGTTCAGAACGCTGTATCGGTACGAAAAGCAAACCTTGACGTAGACGGAGGTAAGTTTAAAACTCAGGAGATCAGAGCTCAGGCCCTGCCACAACTTACCGGAAGTGCAAGCCTTACAGACAACGTTATTGTACAAAGTATCGTACTGCCAGGAGAATTTCTAAACAGACCGGGAGAAGTGATCGTCGCTAAAGCAGGTACAAAATACAATGCAGGAGCAGGCTTTCAATTTAGCCAGCAATTGTTTAATCAAACTGTTTTTACCGGCCTGAAAGCCGCAAAAACCAGCGAGAGTTTTTATAAGCTGAATGCCCAGCTTACGGAAGAACAAATTATCGAGCAGGTGGCTAACAATTACTATTCAGTATTGGTGAACAGACAACAACTAAATGTGATCGACACCAATATCAAAAATGTGAAAGTTGTGGAAAAGATTCTTGCAGATCAATACAAAAACGGATTGGCAAAAAAGATTGATGTAGACCGGATCAAAGTCAACCTGACAAACCTGCAAACCCAAAAAGCCCAGCTGATCAATGGCATCACTCAGTTGGAAAATATGTTGAAATTTTCGATGGGCATGCCTGTAGAAACGGCTATCATTTTACCTCAGACAGAGTTAGCAGAGATTAAGGTATTGCCTCAATTCGCTGAATCTGTTGACATGAGCAACAGGACTGAGCTGAAAATTGCCAATGTTCAAAAAGAGTTGTACACGCTCGACAGAAAAGCGAAAGTCTCGGAATACTATCCTACGCTTGCACTGAACAGCAATTACAACTACAATGGGGTCAGCAATAAATTTGACCTGTTTAAAGGCAAAGGTACCGCGAACTGGTATGACATGGCCTCCGTAGGCATTACTTTACGCGTTCCGATATTTGATGGTTTTGCTACACGTTCCAGAGTACGTCAGGCAGATGTGAACCTGAAAAAAGCAGATGAAGACATCAGACAAATGAAAAATGCTTTAAACGTAGATCTTGAAAATGCCAAAATCAAATTAAAAGACAACATGAGCACCATAACTGCCCAACGTCAGAATGTGATTCTTGCTCAGGAGATTTACCAAAGCACGCAAAACAATTACAACAACGGACTTGCACCATTAACTGATCTTTTGGATACGGAGAATGCACTTACCCAAGCCCAAAACAGTTACAACCAGGCATTATTAAACTATAAAATTGCCGAAATCCAATTAATCAAATCAAACGGAAATATAAAATCACTACTACAATGAAAAGAGGAATTATTACAGCCTTAGTAATCATACTTGCCATCGCAGGCATCGTCCTGGTATTAACCAATAACAAAAAGAAAAATGCGGCAAAAACGGCAATTGTAGCTCAAGGTAGCGGTGCAATCAGTGTCCGTACATCAGTGATAGAGAAACAAGCCATCAACCTTGATTTTAGTGCAAACGGAACATTTGCGCCCAATCAGGAACTGAATTTCCTTTCTGAAAATGCAGGACGTGTAACAAAAATCTATGTAGAGGAAGGTGATAGAGTAACTAAAGGTCAGTCTTTAGCCCGTGTTGATGCAGAAATTCTAAATACCGATAAAGAAACAGCAGAAGCAAACCTGCAAAATGCGGTCAGAGATGAAGCCAGATACAGCAGCTCCTTCAAAACAGGCGGTGTAACCCAGCAACAACTGGATCAGGCCAGACTTATGGTTCAAAATGCGAAACTAAGATTGCAAAGCACGCAGAGAAAAGTAAGTGATGCAAACATCAAATCGCCAATCAACGGTATTGTCAACAAGAAATATATTGAAGTAGGTGCTTTCGTAAATGCCCAGGGTACACAAATGTTTGAATTGGTAGACGTTTCTAAATTAAAGCTGAAAGTAAGCGTGAACGAATCGCAGGTAGCTAACCTTAAAGTTGGCGATCAGGTACAAATTAAATCAAACGTATTTCCTACAGATGATTATGTAGGTAAAATCACTTTCATTGCTGCCAAAGCTGATGCTTCCTTAAACTTCCCTATTGAGATCATGGTAGAGAACAATAAGAAAAACACCATTAAAGCAGGAATGTACGGTACTGCGATCTTCAAGTTCCCAGGTCAGGCGCCTACTTTAACCATTCCACGTGGTTCGTTCGTAGGTAGTGTGAGCAGCAACCAGATCTTTGTTTTAGGAGAGGGAAATAAAGCGGTATTGCGTAAAGTAGTTGCCGGAAGAATCCTTGGAGAAAATGTAGAAATCCTTGATGGTCTGAAAGAAGGCGAAACAGTGATCATCAGTGGCCAGATCAACCTGATTGATGGTACTCCGGTTGCTCCTGTAAAATAGAATAGGCCTTTACAATGAAAAATATAAATACATTCTGATGAAAATAACAGAAATTTCTATAAAGCGCCCAACACTCGTTATTGTGGTTTTTACCGTACTAACGCTGATGGGGCTATTGAGTTACTTCAGCTTGAGTTATGAGTTGTTACCGAAGTTCTCGAACAACGTAGTATCCATTTCCACGATATATCCGGGAGCTTCACCAAATGAGGTGGAAAACACCGTCACCAAGAAGATTGAGGATGCGGTCTCCTCCATGGAAAACATTAAGAAACTGAATGCAGTATCTTATGAGAGTTTATCCGTGGTGACCATTACCTTAAATGATAAAGCCAATGTGGATTTATCATTGAATGAGGCACAACGTAAAGTAAACGCAATCCTTGCAGATTTACCTACAGACGTAAAACCACCATCCCTGAATAAATTCTCACTGGATGATTTACCGGTAATTACCATGTCAGCATCCGCAAAAATGGATGATGCAGCCTTTTACGACTTAATTGACAAACGTATTGCTCCAATCCTTTCCAGGGTGACAGGGGTAGCTCAGGTTAACCTTGTAGGTGGACAGGAACGTGAAATTGTGGTCGGACTGGATGCAGATAGAATACAAGGTTACGGACTGTCTGTACCACAAATTCAACAAGCGATCTTAACCTCCAATCTGGATTTCCCTACGGGAAGTGTAAAAACTGAAAATCAGGACGTACTGATCCGTTTATCAGGTAAATATAAATCCATAGACGAGTTAAGAAATCTCGTAGTATCGACGAGCAAAGCCGGGGCACAAATCAGGTTAAGTGATGTTGCGGATGTTCAGGATGCACAGAAAGAAGTAGAGAAAATTGCGCGTATCGACAGAAAAGGTGCGATTGCAATTCAGATCATTAAACAATCTGATGCGAATGCGGTTGAAGTAAGTAAGGGAATGCATAAAATTGTGGAAACCCTTCAAAAAGACTACAAGGCCAATGATCTAAAAATGCTGATCGTAAACGACAGTTCCATCTTCACGCTGGAATCTGCAGATGCGGTAATCCACGATTTAATCCTTGCGATTATCCTGGTAGCTTTTGTGATGTTGTTCTTCCTCCACAGTTTACGTAACGCGGCCATTGTAATGGTTTCCATTCCTGCATCCCTGATTGCTACGTTTATCGGGATCGGGTTATTTGGCTATACTTTAAACCTGATGTCATTACTTGGACTTTCCCTCGTGGTAGGTATCCTTGTCGATGATGCAATTGTGGTATTAGAGAATATATACAGGCACATGGAGATGGGTAAAAACAGAGTTCGTGCGGCTTATGATGCCACCAGCGAAATCGGGTTTACCGTAGTTTCCATTACCCTGGTAATTGTGGTGGTATTCTTTCCAATTGCGGTAAGTTCGGGATTGGTATCTAATATCTTACGCCAGTTCTGTGTGGTAGTAATTATCGCTACCCTGCTGTCCTTAATTACCTCATTTACCATTGTACCTTTATTGTCTTCACGTTTCGGTAAACTGGAAAAAATTGAAGGTAAAAATGCTTTCGGACGTTTCATCTTATGGTTCGAAAAGCAGCTGCATTCCTTTACTGTTTGGGTAACCGGAATTTTAGAATGGACTTTACGCCATAAAGCCATCACCCTGATCGGGGTATTCCTTTTATTACTCAGTTCATGTGGACTAACCATTGGTGGTTTCATCGGAACAGAGTTTTTCCCTAAGAGTGATAAAGGTGAGTTCCTGGTACAGATAGAGCTTCCTAAAGATGCTTCTATTGAGAAAACAAATCAGGTTACCCAACAGGCAGAAGCTTTCTTACAAACTAAAAAAGAGATCACACAGTTGATCACCACTGTAGGACAATCAAGTGGTGACTTTGGTGGTACTCAAGCTACAGCGTATAAATCAGAGATCAATGTTAAATTGGTAGAACGTAAAGACCGTGCAGATGAATCCAGTATCTATGCGACCAAAGTAAGTCGCGAGCTGGCAAAAGTGCTGGTTGGAGCAAAGGTAAAAACAGTACCTATCAGTATTTTAGGTATCGCTGAAAATGCGCCTATTGATATGGTCGTGATGGGTTCAGACCTGGACAGTGCCATGAGATATGCAGAAGGAGCAATGAAAGTCCTGAGTAAGATCCAGGGTTCAGCCGAGATCAAGCTTTCTGTAGAGAAAGGTAGTCCGGAGATTAATGTTCAGGTAGACCGTGATAAGATGGCTGCCCTGGGCTTAACACTGCAAACTGTAGGTACCACCATGCAGACCGCTTTTAGTGGAAATACAGATGGTAAATACCGTAAAGGAGAGTATGAATACGACATTAACATCCGTTACCAGACCTTCAACCGTAAAGACATTGATGATGTAAGAAACCTTATTTTCATCAATGCTACCGGACAACAGGTAAAACTATCTCAGTTTGCAGACATTAAAGAAGGCGCCGGACCGAGTCAGCTGGAACGTAGAGATAAGAGTACTTCAGTTTCTGTAAAAGCACAGTCTATCGGCAGGCCGACAGGTACGATCGTAGCAGAGCTGCAGAAAAAACTGGAAGACATGGAAAAAAGTGGTGAGCTAAAGAAACCGGTTGGCGTAAGTTACGTATGGGCCGGCGACCAGGAGAACCAAAGTGAAGGTTTTGGTACGTTAGGAATCGCCCTGATGGCCTCTATCATCCTGGTATACCTGATTATGGTAGCCCTTTACGATAGTTTTGTTTACCCTTTTGTGGTGATGTTCTCGATTCCTTTATCGGTAATCGGAGCCCTGCTTGCACTGGCATTAACCAACAACTCACTCGGTATCTTTACCATTTTAGGTTTGATCATGCTCATCGGTTTGGTTGCGAAGAATGCAATCATCCTGGTCGATTTTACAAACCAGATGAAAGCAGAAGGAAAGTCAACGCACGAAGCCCTTGTACTGGCCAACCATGCCCGTTTACGTCCGATCCTGATGACAACGATTGCCATGGTAATCGGTATGCTTCCAATTGCCCTGGCAAGTGGTGCAGGTGCGGAATGGAAAAACGGTCTGGCCTGGGTAATCGTAGGTGGACTAACCAGTTCATTATTCCTGACCTTAATCGTGGTTCCGGTAATGTACCAGGTGTTCGACAGCATCTTAGACCGCTTTGGCTTCAATAAAAAAGGCAAAAGTATGGAAGAGCTGATCGCCGAACCTTACGACCATAAAGATGTAAAAGAATACGACCTGGAAGGCGGACATTAATCCTCCATCCACTATAACAAAAAAGAGGAACCCCGATAAAGGGTTCCTCTTTTTTGTTTGTAATAAATTAGTGGTCAGAGTTTTGCTATATACCTGCCATGATGAAACACGCCTTATTACTCGCACTTGCCTGTGGCTGGCTGGATTCAAACGCCCAGCATCCTCCCGTATTTGAAGGAATGACCATGGACTCTACCATTCTTGAATTAAATGACCTGCCTGTTGAGCTGGTAAAATACAAATATGGCGCCCAGAAGATCAGCTTCCTGGCCATTCACGATGATGAAGATACCGGTGTAAAGGCCGCATTTGAATACATCCGCTTAAACGGAGGAAACATCATTGACTGCCAGTACGGCGGACAAAGAAATTATGCATTCAGTTATAACGGACAGGACTACCAGACCGATCCGAACAGCATCTATTCCAGACCAGGCATTACCCTTGGACTGGAGAAGTATGGTAAAACGGATGAAGTGGTAAACGATCAGCTGGAACAGATTGCCAAAGAAATCCTAAACTTCTATCAGCCTGCAAAACTGGGTTATATTTTCACGCTTCATAACAACGCTGATGAAGGTTTCGGCATCTCCTCTTATCTCCCTGGCGCAGAATTGGAAAACGTGGCAGATTCGGTACATGTCAACCCGGCCATGGATCCTGATGATATGATCCTGGTGACCGAAAAAGTGCTATTCAGCGAGCTAAAAAAAGAAAATATGAATGTAGTACTACAGCATCAGGAAGCAGAAGACGATGGTTCTCTTTCTATTTATGCAATGAAGAACCGCATCCCTTACCTGAACGTTGAAGTCCAGCACGGACACCTGGAAGATAATTTTATGCTGATAGAAGCCGGCGTCAGGGCATTGAGAGAAAGTTACCCGGCGCTAATGAAAAAGGCCACAGATTAATCTGCAGCCTTTTCCCATGATCAATAACAAATGATTACATGTGTATTGCTCTATTTTCAGTCGCCGCCATTGCCGCTTCTTTAAGTGCTTCCGTATAGGTTGGGTGTGCATGGCAAATTCTCGCGATATCCTCTGCCGAAGCACGGAATTCCATCGCCACAACCGCCTCAGCAATCATATCTGCTGCCCGTGGGCCAATCATGTGAACACCCAGGATCTCATCAGTTTTAGCATCAGCCAATACCTTTACAAAACCATCGGTATCCATACTTGCTTTCGCACGTCCACTTGCTTTGAAAGGAAAGGATCCTGCTTTATAAGCCGTACCTTTTTCTTTCAGTTGCTCCTCTGTATAACCTACAGAAGCCACCTCAGGCCAGGTATATACTACACCGGGAATCAGGTTATAATTGATATGTGGTTTTTGTCCGGCTAAAGTTTCCGCAACATAAATACCTTCATCTTCCGCTTTATGCGCAAGCATGGCACCTTTAATTACATCACCGATTGCGTATACACCAGGAACAACAGTTTCCAAATGCTCATTTACCGGAATCTTGTTGCCACGTTCTTCCGTTGTGATGCCGATGTTTTCTAAACCTAAACCAGCAGTATAAGCCGTACGTCCTACAGCAACGATGCAATAATCAGCTTCCAGTTTTACCTGTTCCCCTTTTGCATTGTCTGCAGTTACGGTTACTCTTTTACCTTTGGCAGTAGCGCCGGTTACTTTATGCCCCATGTAAAACTCCATGCCTAAAGATTTTTTCAACACGCGTTGAAGTTCTTTTCCTAAGCCGGCATCCATGGTTCCAATGATTGATGGCATGAATTCAACCACCGATACTTTAGTACCCAGACGTGCGTAAACTGATCCCAATTCCAGACCAATTACACCACCACCAATTACCACCATTTCTTTAGGAACTTCTTTAATATTTAAAGCTTCCGTAGAAGTAATGATTCTCTTTTTATCGATCGGTAAAAATGGCAAAGCAGTCGGTTTAGAACCTGAAGCAATGATCACATTTTTTGCAGTTATCGTTTCAGTCGTTCCATCTTCTTTAGTGATTTTGATCGTGTTCTTGTCTACAAAAGATCCGATTCCCTGGAAAGAATCAATTTTATTCTTTTTGAAAAGATATTGGATTCCAACCGTATTCTGTGTCACCACATCATCCTTACGTGCAATCATCTGTGGCATATCCACTTTCAGATCTTTAAGGTTAATTCCGTGAGTCTGGAAAGTATGTGCCGCATTGTGAAAATGCTCTGAAGAGTCTAACAATGCTTTTGAAGGGATACAACCTACATTTAAGCAGGTTCCACCAAAAGTTTTATATTTTTCTATCACTGCCGTTTTTAGGCCAAGTTGGGCACATCTGATTGCTCCAACATAACCGCCCGGGCCCGAGCCAATAACAACTACATCGTATTGCATATAAAGGATTTTTTTTGTTGCACAAAGTTAATAAACCTAACACTAATAATCGCCCATATTCCAATTCTTTCCTCATCTTTAATGTTACAATCCTTAAAATGAGCAGACGTTTTCTGTATATTTAAGCTTCAATAAAAACCAATACCCAACATGACCCGCTTTAAATTTTCCTGGTTAATGATGATCCTGTTTTTTGCAGGTACATCCGGCTATGCCCAGCAATCAGATTCCGCGTATGTACGCGAGAATTACACAAAAATCGAACGCAGCATCCCTATGCGCGATGGTATTAAATTGTTTACCTCAATCTATGTCCCCAAAAGTAAAGGAAAAAAATATCCTTTTATGATCAACCGGACACCCTATACCGTCTCCCCTTATGGAGAAGACAAATACAAAACGACCTTAGGCCCATCTCCTTTATTTCTTAGAGAAGGATTTATTTTTGTTTATCAGGATGTACGCGGAAAATGGATGAGTGAAGGAGAATTTATTGACGTAAGACCTCATATCGATCAAAAGAAAGGAAAAAAAGAGATTGATGAGAGCTCAGACACCTATGATACCATAGACTGGCTCATCAAAAACATCCCGGACAACAATGGTAAAGCAGGGATTTATGGAATTTCTTATCCGGGATTTTATTCCACAGCTGCCCTCCCGGGCGCACATGAAGGCTTAAAAGCAGTATCCCCTCAGGCACCCGTTACCGATTGGTTTATGGGGGATGACTTCCACCATAACGGCGCTTTTATGTTGGCAGATGCTTTCAGCTTCTATTCTTCATTTGGTGTTCCGAGACCAAAACCAATCACCCCGGACAAAGGACCCAAACCGTTCAATTATCCCATCACTGACAACTACCGTTTTTACCTGAGTGTGGGTGCATTAAAAAATGTAAAACAAAAATACTTTGGCGACAGCATTAAGTTCTGGGACGACATGATGGCACACGGCACCTATGATGCCTTCTGGAAAGGAATGAACATCAGACCACATTTAACAGGTGTAAAACCTGCGGTACTTGTGGTGGGTGGATTCTTTGATGCAGAAGATGCCTATGGCGCTTTACAGACTTATCAGGCCATAGAAAAACAAAACCCGACAACAAAAAACAACCTCGTAATGGGTCCATGGTTTCATGGAGGATGGTCAAGAGGAACAGGAGAAAGCTTTGGAGACATCAGCTTCGGACAGCCAACAAGTACCTGGTACCAGAAGAACCTGGAATTTCCATTCTTTATGCAATACCTGAAAGATGCAACTGATGCTAAACTGGCAGAAGCAAATATCTTTATTACAGGAAGCAATGAATGGAAAGGCTTTGCCACCTGGCCACCAAAAAATACAGAAAACAAAACCCTTTATTTTCAACCTGAAGGCAAGCTCAGCTTCCAAAAGCCTACTGCTTCCAACAGCTATAACCAATACGAAACTGATCCGGCCAACCCGGTTCCTTATCAGGACGGCGTACAGGCCAGAAGAACCAGGGAATACATGATCGATGATCAGCGCTTTGCAGCACGCAGACCTGATGTACAGGTTTTCCAGACTGAAGTTCTGGAAGAAGATTTCACCTTAACAGGACCGGTTAATGCCAACCTCGTTGTTTCTACCTCAGGAACAGATGCCGACTATGTGGTAAAACTGATTGATGTTTACCCGGAAGATGCGCGTCCAATGGAGCCTAATCCAAAAAACATCATTATGGGCGGATACCAGATGCTGGTTCGTGGAGAAGTGATGCGTGGGAAGTTTAGAAACAGTTTTGAGAAACCGGAACCCTTTGTTCCAGGGAAAGTAACAAAGGTCAGCTACAGCATTCCTGATGTGGCACATACGTTCAAAAAAGGACATCGGATCATGATCCAGGTACAAAATTCCTGGTTCCCGCTGGTAGACCGGAATCCTCAGAAATTCACCGACATCTACCATGCATCAGACAGCGATTTCCAAAAAGCAGTTCAGCGCATTTACCATGATGAGCAGAATGCTTCATCTGTATCTGTCACGGTATTAAAACCCTAATCTGAGTCCATGAAGAAGATTTTATATTTAACACTGGCATTGCTCAGCTACACACAGCTCAGCAATGCACAGCTGCTGACAGGAAAGAAAAAATTTAACCGTGCAGACAGCCTGCGGGGAACATTAAGCGCATTGCGATCTTGCTATGACATCAATTATTACCATTTGGATGTCAAAGTCGATATCGATCAAAAATTTATTAGTGGAAGTAATGAATTCCAGTTCAGGGCAACTCAGGATTTCAGCAAATTACAATTCGACCTTTTCGAAAACCTCAGGGTAGAAAAGGTGGTTTATAAAAACAAAAACGTTCCTTTCAAAAGGGAGTTCAACGCCGTATTTGTCGATTTTCAACAAACCATTACCAAAGGAAGTAAAGAAAGTTTTACCGTATTTTACTCCGGAAATCCGATCATCGCCAAAACCCCGCCATGGGATGGAGGCTTTATTTTCAGCAAGGATAAATCCGGGAACCCATGGGTGTCTGTGGCCTGTCAGGGTCTGGGTGCCAGCAGCTGGTGGCCGAACAAAGACCACCAAAGCGATGAGGTCGACAGTATCCTGATCAGCATCAGTGTCCCGAAAGGACTTCAGGAGGTTTCCAATGGCCGTTTAAGAAGCACAGAAGCGCTTTCTGACGGATACACCAGGTACAATTGGTTTGTAGGCAATCCGATCAACAATTATAATGTGAGCTTTTACATTGGTAAATATGCGCACTGGACAGATCAGTATGCCGGAGAGAAAGGCAACCTTTCCATAGATTACTGGTCTTTAAAAGAAGACAGCACCAAGGCCCGTCCACATTGGGACGCAGATGTTAAGCCGATGCTCAAATCATTTGAACACTGGTTCGGTCCCTACCCTTTTTATGAAGATGGATATAAACTCGTACAGGCCCCTCATCTGGGCATGGAGCATCAAAGTGCCGTCGCCTATGGAAACCTCTTTAAAATGGGTTATCTGGGGAGAGATCTTTCCGGCACCGGATGGGGAATGAAGTTTGATTTCATTACCATTCACGAAAGCGGTCATGAATGGTTTGGAAACAACATTACCACAAAAGACATTGCCGACATGTGGGTGCATGAAGCATTTACCAATTATTCTGAAGCTTTATTTACAGAATCTACGCAGGGAAAAGAAGCGGGCTCAGCATATGTCATCGGCATCAGAAAGAACATTGCCAACGATGTTCCGGTTATCGGTATTTATGATGTCAACCACGAAGGTTCCGGAGACATGTATTATAAAGGGGCCAACATGATCCATATGATCAGACAACTGATCAATGACGATGAGAAATTCAGGGCCATCCTAAGGGGATTGAATAAAACTTTCTACCACCAAACAGTAACCACCCGGCAGGTAGAGCAGTACATCATGAAACAAAGTGGTCTAAAACTGGAAAAGGTTTTTGATCAGTATTTGAGAACAACGATGGTCCCTGTCCTGGAATACAAAATTGAAAACGGCAAACTGTCCTACAGGTGGACCTCCTGTGTAAAAGGCTTTGATATGCCTTTAAAAGTAACACTGAAAGACGAGCGCTTTTCCAGCATCTACCCGACTACCGCATGGAAAACCACCGCATTAAGTAACCAGATCAATAAGGACAACTTCAAAGCAGATCCAAATTTTTATATTAAAATAAAAAATTTATAGTAAATCTTGCAACAAACGTGATGTAGGCTGCGTCTTATAGAAAACCTTAACCACATGAAAAAAATCAGCTTAATATTAACATTTGCACTTTTCGGGTTTGCTGCCATCAGCAAAGCAGAAAAACCAATCAGGATCAGCGTTTCAAGCCTTCA
Organism: Pedobacter steynii; assembly: GCF_900103665.1. GTDB lineage: Bacteria > Bacteroidota > Bacteroidia > Sphingobacteriales > Sphingobacteriaceae > Pedobacter > Pedobacter steynii. Next base: position 423,293 of record NZ_FNGY01000005.1, on the reverse strand, counting down.
TGATGAAGAAAGAAAAGTAAGTAACTTTACCGGCATCGGCATTTCCGGACCACTGAAAGTTTATGTCAAAATCGGAAATACCGAAAGTCTCCGACTAGAAGGAGATCAGGAAGGCATAGACGAACTGATCACAGAAGTAAAGAATGGCAGCTTGAACATCAGACCGAAAAAGCAAAACTCCAATAACTGGTTCGGCAGATCAAATTCCAAAATTACCGCCTACATTACGGTAAAGAAGTTAACTTCTTTGGCAATGGCTGGCTCTGGAAGCATTGAAGTAGAAAACACCGTTAATGCAGATGAATTTAATGCTGCAATCAGCGGTTCCGGAAGCATCAAGGCAACGATCAATGCAAAAAGTCTGGAAGCTGCCATCAGCGGATCAGGAAAACTGTCTTTTTCGGGCAAAGCAAAAAAATCAGATGTAGCCATTAGCGGATCAGGAAGCTTCTCTGGAAGCAGCCTGTCTTCAGATGAAGTAAATGCCCACATCAGTGGTTCCGGAAACATCTACATCAACGCAGAAAAAACGATCAATGCGGCAATCGGAGGATCTGGAAATATCAACTATACCGGAAATCCAACAGTGACCAAAGCTATTGGCGGATCAGGAAAAGTCAGAAAAGCAGACTAAAAGAAGTATCTACGTTAAAAATCAGGTATAAAAAAAATCCCCGGACTCATCGTCCGGGGATTTTTTTTATGCTTAGTCTTGACTATACACCTAAAAGCAATCTTGCAGGATCTTCCAGCAATTGTTTTACCCTTACCAGGAAGCCAACTGATTCTCTTCCGTCAATGATGCGGTGATCATAAGACAATGCTAAATACATCATCGGACGGATCACTACTTCACCTTTTTCAGCGATAGGGCGCTCAATGATATTGTGCATTCCCAAGATCGCAGATTGAGGCGCATTGATGATTGGAGTAGACATCATTGAACCAAATACACCGCCATTGGTGATGGTAAATGTTCCACCTGTCATTTCTTCGATCGTCAATTTGCTATCGCGGGCTTTGGTAGCCAGTTCAATCACTGATTTTTCAATCTGTGCAAGCGTTAGGCTTTCTGCATTTCTGATAATTGGAACAACCAATCCTTTAGGTGCAGAAACCGCAATGGAGATGTCTACAAAATCATTGTAAACCAATTCTTCGCCATCAATCCTTGCATTTACTGCAGGGAAATCTTTCATTGCCTCACAAACAGCCTTGGTAAAGAAACTCATGAAGCCTAAACCAACACCATATTTTTCTTTAAACTGATCTTTATATTTTCCACGAAGATCCATGATCGGCTTCATGTTTACTTCGTTAAAAGTAGTTAACATTGCCGTTTCATTTTTCACTGCTACCAAACGTTTTGCAACTGTTTTGCGTAGTGGCGACATTTTTTGTCTGCGCTCATTTCTTGCACCCGCAACCGGGGCAACAACTGCTGCAGCTGCAGGGGCAGCAGCCTTAGGCTGTGCTTTTTCCGCATTTAATGCATCTTCTTTAGTGATTCTTCCATCAACACCTGATCCTTTTACCGATCCGGCATCAACACCTTTTTCTGCAAGAATTTTTCCTGCCGAAGGTGATGGAGTACCTGTTGCATAGCTGTCTCCAGATTTCTCTGCTACAGGAGCAGACTTTTTGTCTTCAGCAACAGCAGCCTTTTCTGCCGCAGGTGCTGCAGGTGCTTCTTTAGATTTAGGAGCAGCACCGCCGTCTTCAATTTTACAAACTACTGCACCTATAGCCAATGTATCGCCTTCACTAGCCACTGTCCTTAAAGTTCCGGCCTGTTCTGCAGTTAATTCAAAAGTTGCTTTATCAGATTCCAATTCCGCAATTACCTCATCCATTTCTACTGCATCCCCATCATTTTTCACCCAACGTGATAAAACAACTTCGGTGATTGACTCGCCTACCGGCGGAACTTTTATTTCTATACTCATAACTGATGTATTATATTTTCTAATCTACATTATAAACTTTACTCACAGACTTCTTAGCAATCTCTTTCTCTGTTTCCGTTACCGGCATTTCGAAAGCTTTTGCCAAAATATATGCTTGCTGATCCGCATGTTGTCTTGCAAAACCTGATGCAGTACTGCTGCTTTCCTTTCTTGAGATCACTTCAATATCATTAAAGGTAGTTTTTCTTAATCTGCGTAGCAAATATGGCCATGCACCCATGTTTTCAGGCTCTTCCTGAACCCAAACGGCTTCTTTAGCATTTTTATATTTCTTATATACTGCTTCCATTTGCGCTAACGGAGTTGGGTACAGTTGCTCTACCCTTACGATAGCCACATCTTTGATCTGATCTTTTTGTTGTTTTTCCAACAACTCATAATAGATCTTACCGCTACAGAACAATACCCTGTTTACTGATGCTGCTTTCACATTTGCATCGTCGATCACTTCCTGGAACTTATTGTCTGTAAACTCTTCCAGTTTAGAAACACATAACGGATGACGCAAAAGACTCTTAGGTGTAAACACCACCAATGGCTTTCTGAAATCACGTTTAAATTGTCTGCGGATCGCATGGAAGAAATTCGCCGGAGTGGTACAGTTCGTTACCTGCATGTTGTAATCTGCACAAAGCTCCATAAAGCGCTCAATACGTGCCGATGAATGCTCAGGACCTTGTCCTTCATAGCCATGTGGCAATAACATCACCAAACCATTTTCACGCTGCCATTTCGTTTCTGCACTGGCAATATATTGGTCAATCACAATTTGGGCACCATTGAAGAAATCTCCAAATTGCGCTTCCCAGATCGTCAATGCATTAGGATTCGCCATGGCATAACCATATTCAAAACCCAATACCCCATATTCCGATAAATGTGAGTTGTAAATATCGAAAGGTGCCTGTTGATCAGAAACATGCGCCAACGGGATGTACTCCTCTTCAGAATCTTCCAAAGTCAATACCGCATGGCGATGAGAGAAAGTACCTCTTTCCACATCCTGTCCGCTTAAACGAACCCGTTTTCCTTCTGTAAGCAAAGTACCATAGGCCAGTTGCTCACCCATCGCCCAGTCAAATACATGAGTCGTATTTGCCATTTTGCTGCGCTCATCAAAAAGTTTCTCAATCTTCTTGAAGAACTTTTTATCTGAAGGCAGGCTGCTGATTCTTTTTGCCACTTCCAGCAAAGTCGTTTTCTTAACGGCTGTATTTGGAGAAGTTTCAAAATCCTGTACCGTAGCCAGACGCATATCTGCCCAGGCACCACCAAATTTAACATCCTGATAAGTAGAAGTAATCTCTTTCGCTTCATTCAGGCGTTCCTGCAAAATACCACGGAATTCTTTTTCCATTTCTTTTGCCTCGCTTTCCTGCAGCGTACCTTCTTTGATTAGCTGTTGAATATAAAGGTCACGCGGGTTGGCATGTTGCTCTATTGCTTTATACAACAAAGGTTGCGTGAACTTAGGTTCGTCAGATTCATTATGCCCGAACCTGCGGTAACATAAAATATCAATGAAGACATCATTTTTATATTTCTGACGGTATTCCATTGCCAGGTTAATCGCATAAACCAGTGCCTCTACATCGTCGCCATTTACATGGAAAACCGGTGATAAAGTTACTTTAGCGATATCTGTACAATAGGTACTCGAACGTGCATCTTTAAAATTGGTGGTAAAACCAATCTGGTTATTGATGATCAGGTGAATGGTTCCTCCGGTTTTGTAACCATCTAAGCCAGCCATCTGAATCACTTCATATACGATACCCTGACCGGCAACAGAAGCATCACCGTGAATCAGGATTGGTGCGATACGCGCATCATCACCACCGTATTTAAAATCTATTTTAGATCTGGTCATTCCTTCTACCACTCCGTTCACAGTTTCCAGGTGGGATGGGTTAGGGCATAAACTCAGGTGGACACTTTTTCCATTATTGGTGGTTACATCAGTAGAATAACCTAAATGGTATTTTACGTCACCACCAAAAGGTGATGCCGCACTATAGCCTTTACCTTCAAACTCGGCAAAGATGTCCTTATAGGTTTTTTGCATAATGTTGGCCAAAACGTTCAGCCTTCCGCGATGCGCCATTCCGATCACAAACTCTTCGATGCCCAGTTCCGAACCTTTTTCAATCACGGAATCCAATGCAGGGATTAAAGCCTCTGCACCCTCCAGGGAAAAACGTTTCTGACCAAGGAACTTCGTTCCAAGGAAATTTTCAAAACTTACCGCCTGGTTCAGTTTTTTCAGGATTCTTTGTTTTTCCTCAATAGAGAAATTTGGTGTGTTGCGAACACTTTCCATTTTGTGCTCTATCCAGGACAATACCTCCGGTGTACGGACATATTTATATTCTGCACCTATTGAACGGCAATAAGTCTGCTTTAAGAAAGCAACAATATCACTCAGCTTCGCTGCGCCGATGCCCAGCTCAACACCTGAATTAAATACCGTATCAAGATCGGCCGCTGATAATTTGAAGTTTTCCAGGTCCAGTGTTGGAAGGTGCTGACGTCTTTCTCTAACCGGGTTGGTATGTGTAAACAGGTGGCCACGCTGACGGTAACCGTTGATCATGTTTAAAACACTAACCTCCTTTAAGAAATGCTCAGGGGTTTCTTCTCCTACTGATGCCGGGGCCGAACCGCTGCCGAAGTCGAAGCCTTCAAAAAATTTCTGCCAACCAAATTCAACCGAATTGGGATCTTCTTTAAAAGTTTGATAAAGGGACTCTATGTATTCGGCATTTGCGCCGTTGAGATAAGATAAATTATCCATTATGTGTGAATATGCTATAAGTGATGCAAAATTAGGATTTTACCTATTAAATCAGGCAATTTTCTTTATAAATCTTCCAAAAAATCGGTCATATCACAGACATTCTTTAACGGCGTCAGCTGATCCTTCACAAGGATATCAAATTCAGAGATTAAACTACCTGCAACTAACAAAGGAACATTCAGATTGTCCATAACTTTACCTATGATTTTATTGATGTCTTTACCCAGATTTAAAGAAGTTAAAACAATAAAAGCGAAATCCGGCTGATAGGATTCCACCACTTTTTTAAGATCTGTATAAGGTATTTCTGATCCCAGATACAGGGTATCATGACCACACCTTTTCAATAGGTATCTGGCAAAAAGCAGGCCAGTTTCATGCATTTCGGCTTCAGGAAGAAAAAGCAGGAACCTTTTCACTTCAGCTTTCTCAGGTTTCTCCACTTTATCGATTTCCACAATGATGCGGTCGCGGATCAGGTTGGAAGCAAAGTGTTCGTGAGAAGGATCAATCGTCCCGGTTTGCCACAACATCCCTACTCTTTTCATGAAAGGGAAAAGGACAACATCCATCGTTTTAACCAGCCCCATCTCTTCAATGCATTTTCCCAATACTTCAGAAAACTCGACTTCATCGTAAGCGATCGTAGCATTGGAAAGACTTAACATCTGTACGGAATCATTACTCCAGTCGGACTTTAACTGGGTAACCAGATCGGAGATCTGTTTGTGGGTCATCTTCGCGATCCGGCTTATTTTATAGCCATTCTCGTTCAGGGCCACAATATTGAGCAGCATTTTTAAATCGTCCTCATCGTAGAAACGAATGTTTGTGGGTGTTCTCTTAGGTGGCACCAGATTGTATCTTATCTCCCAGGCTCTGATCGTATGTGCTTTAATCCCAATGAGCCCCTCTATATCACTTATTGAAAATTTCCTCACGTTATTGTTTACAACAAATGTTAAACAACTTTGTTTAAAAAACAATTTTTGTTTAATTTTTATTAAAAATAAACGCGAAAGGGCCTGTTAAAGCAGTTTACGGAATGATTTTAAGCCATCGACGCTGCATCGGAGACAGCCGTTTCCAGAATTTTTATTTGCTTATCCAGATCGAAGCTGTTTTTTGATTTTGCATCTTTCCCTACTCCTGCCACATTTGCCCAGTTCCCCCAGTTACTCGCCGGTGCGTAATCAATGAGTTTATCCTCAAAATAGATCGCTCCATTGGTCCAGTGAACCTTTAAGACATGAACCAGGAAAGTCGCCACCAACAAGCGTCCTGTATGCGGAATGAAACCAAATTCATTTAATTCATGCATGTATTTGTCAATCATGGCATGTCCGGTATTTCCAGCCTTCCATTTTTGCAATGCAGGGTTTTCGTTATCGGCGACAGAAAACAATTCCTTTTCAAAATCAGCTTCCTGGAAAAATTCAATTCCATGTTTTTTGAACATAAACCTGAAATAATCCCGCCACAATAAACCCAGGAGGATCTGGTTGAAATTTGCATTTCCTCCAAAAGTAGCCTCTGCTTCCTTTACCAACCAATACACCTTTCTTGGCGACAGGCAGCCTAAAGACAGCCAGCCCGATAATCTGGAAGAAAAACCAGGTTTATCAGGACTATGTTTCACCGGTTTCAGGTAAATATCAGCACCCTCTTCCAACAATGCTTTCAGGTGTTCCAGACCTGCATCCTCTCCACCCGAAAATGACTGCTCAGGAATAGGAATAGCGGCATCAAAACCCAAGTCTTCAAGCGAAGGAAGCAGCCCCCAATCTTCGTTCTCTACAAAAGAGATCTCCTCAGGAGATAAAAAGCAGGATTTCACGATGGCATCACGCTCTGTTTTCTTTTTAAACTGGGCAAATACATCGGGAATATCCTTAATAGGAAAGGGAAGGTCTTCTTTATTATATAAGGTATGTCCGATGAAATGTTTTAAGTTGATTTTAAGCTTCCATAAAAGATCTTCGACTTTAGTAGAAATTAAGGTCTCTTCCGGTGCCACTTCACGGTGATGGTAAACTTCGGATATTTCGTAGTCTTCCACCAGTCTGGCCATTAGCTCTTCCGGACTTCCCATCATCAGTAAAACATCGCCACCCAGTTTTTGAAAAGCCATTCTTAATGCCGCAACACTCTCCAACAGAAACTTTGCCCGGTGTACCCCGGTCTTGTCCGTTTCAAATATGGTGGGCTGAAAATAATGAGGATCAAAAAAATAAACCGGCAAAATACTGTCGGATTTTGCAATGGCTTCAACCAACATTTCATTGTCGTGTAATCGAAGATCATTTCTAAACCAAACTAATATTCTTTTAGACTTCATTAATGAGGGGGACATAAAGTATATAATTCACAAAAATATACGAATTTTTAGCTTAGTACGAATGCATAAAGCAATATTTACATAAGCGCAACAAACATTTACAAGAAAAAGACTTAAATCCAAACTAAAATACCGTTAAGGGGTTATACAAATTATGAATAAGCACATTCTGATGACCGGAGCCACAGGGATGATTGGCAGAAAACTAATCGGGGCTTTACAGGAAAAAGGACATACTGTCGCTGTCCTATCCAGGAAACCTGTTGCAATAGAAAATGTTAAGGTCTTTTTATGGAATGTCTACGAACAGGAAATAGACCCTGCCTGCCTGGAAGGAGTAAACACGATCATCCATCTGGCAGGAGAAAATGTGGCTGGCAAGAAATGGAGCCCGGCCCGAAAGAAAAAACTGATCGACAGCAGGGTACTGTCAGCAAAACTCCTTTACCAACTGATAAAAGAACAACAAACAGACATTCAGGCCTTTATTTCCGCCTCGGCAGTAGGTTATTATGGAGATCGTGGAGATCAAATCCTGACTGAGGAAAGTTCTGCCGGAACAGGGTTCCTTGCCGAATGTTGCCGGCAATGGGAGGCCGCCGTAGACGAAGGTGCAGCTTTGGGCCTGAGAATCGTAAAATGCAGGATCGGTTTTGTGCTCGCCAGGAATGAAGGGGCCCTCCCTGCGCTCGACAAACCCATCCGTTTTTTTGTTGGAGCCGGACTAGGGAGCGGCAAACAATGGGTCCCATGGATACACGTCGATGATGTAGTGGAAGCGTTTCTGAGCGCAGTAGAAAATGACCAGTGGACCGGCCCATATAACATCTGCGCCCCTTTCCCGGTGAGTAACCTCAACCTCAGCAAAGCCATTGCTAAAAAACTGCACAGGCCGGTATGGCCGATCAATGTTCCGGAAGGCGTTTTAAAACTTATCCTGGGAGAAATGAGTTCCGTTGCACTGATCAGCAACAATACCTCCGCCCAAAAGATCCTGGATACCGGTTTTAAATTTAAATTCCTTCAACTTGAAAATGCTTTAACCGATATTTACCAGGTCTAACCTCAGGCAATTTAACACATTTAGCCCTTACCTACTTAGCAAAATACGCCCAACCCTTTAAAATAATGAAGTCAGAAATTAACATTTGCTGGTTACGAAGAGATTTAAGACTCGAAGACAACGCCGCATTATATGAAGCACTCCGAAGTCCTTTCCCGGTATTATTACTTTTCATTTTTGACAAAAATATTCTGAGTAAGCTCACGGATAAAACAGATGCAAGAGTAACTTTTATCCACCAAACCCTAAATACGCTAAATTCCAGGCTTCAAAAATCAGGAAGCAGCATTTTAACCAGATATGGCAGCCCTGAAGAGGTATGGCCGGAAATCTTAAACAGTTATACCGTAAAATCAGTATACACCAACCATGATTATGAGCCTTATGCCCGGGAAAGGGATGATGCCCTCGCCGAATACCTGCGGTCCGAACAGATCGGCTTCCATACCTTCAAAGACCAGGTAATTTTCGAGAAAAATGAAATCACCAAAGCAGATGGCAAGCCCTACACTGTATTTACACCCTACTTCCGGCAATGGCAGCAAAAACTGAATGAATTCTACGTTAAAGCTTATCCGATAGAAAAATACGCCGGCAATTTCCTTCCGCTGTCCCCTCAGGAAATACCCTCACTTTTTGACATGGGATTTGAAACCTCAGATCTGGACTTCCCGAAAAAAGATTTCAGCAGCAAGCTGGACCTTTATGAAGACAAAAGAGATTTTCCTGCGGAGGATGCAACCACCTATCTGGGTATTCACCTTCGTTTTGGCACCCTCAGCATCCGGGAAGCCGCGAGGGCAGCACTGGCTCAAAAAGCAGAAAAATGGCTGTCTGAATTGGCCTGGAGAGACTTCTATATGATGATCTTATGGCACTTTCCACATACCGTCAGCCAATCATTCAAACCGGCTTATGACCTCATAAAATGGAGAAACGACGAATCAGAATTTGAAGCCTGGTGCCAGGGCAATACAGGCTACCCGATCGTAGATGCCGGAATGAGACAATTGAACAAGACGGGTTATATGCACAACCGGGTCAGAATGATTGTCGCCAGTTTCCTGACCAAACATCTTTTGGTCGACTGGAGATGGGGTGAAGCCTATTTTGCAGAAAAGTTACTGGATTATGAAATGGCCAGCAATATCGGCGGATGGCAATGGGCCTGCGGCTCCGGAAATGATGCAGCGCCTTACTTCCGGATCTTCAATCCTGAACTTCAAACGAAAAAATTTGATCCTGAATTTAAATACATCGACCGTTGGCTCCCTGCTTATAAACAACAAAAGCATGTACAACCTATAGTTGAGCATGCTTTTGCAAGAGAAAGGGTATTAAAAGTCTTTAAAGAAGCATTAAATGAATAATGTCTTATCGTTCCGGTTTAATTGGTAACGTTGATGATCTCTACATCAAAATCTAAAATAGAATTGGCTGGTATGCTTCCAGAACTATTGGCTGTATTCCCATACCCTAACACCGAAGGAATGAATAACCTGAATTTTGCTCCTTTGGTAAATTTCACCAACATTTTTGTCATTCCCATTACTAAGCTTTTCGGTGCTGCAGTAAACTGACCAGAATCGGCAGTTGTTCCATCCAGCATCTTTAACGTATATTTAATCTCTACATCGGTATTAACGTTAATGGGATCAGTTCCTGTTCCCGAAGTCGTCACGATATAATGAACACCGGATTCGTCTTTTAGGGCAGTCAGAGAATTGGCAGTTAAAAACGACGAGATATGTTGCTGATCTAACACCGATTGCTTCTCCGAATAGGTACTGATATTCAGTTCAATCACTTCATTTGAAGGAATCTTTGCTGCAGGATATCCGTTTTTGCCAAAAGCAAGATAAGAAGGCACGAAAATCCTGGCACTTCCTCCAGGCCTCAATTTCTTGATTACATCCGAGATCGCTGCAACAGGAAGCCCCATAAATCCACCACCTTTAGTTGCCATCCCGGTATAACCAACCGGCATCCCCAGATTACGGATCACCGCAGAACTGCCATACACCGTACCATTGATCATTGATTTTCCGACAATATTATAACGTACAGAATCTGCATCCTTATATTCAGCTGCAGGCGTTCCACCGCCAGCGGGCTGTGTAACGGCATAAAAATATCCGGATTTTGCAGGATCCGGCAAAGCAGCAATATTATTTTTAGCCAGATAATCGGCTATTTTAGTATCATCCAGCATCTGAACAGATTCATATTCCTTTTTACAGGAGCTAAAAAGAACAACTGCCCCTAATAAGGCAAAGGTATAAAGTGATAACTTTTTAATCATTTGGTTTTTTTCTTATTGATATCCACGAGGGTAACGGTATAATCTAATATTGAATTTGGGGGGATTGATGAGCCCTGAAAGTCCATGTATGCTAAAGAGGAAGGAATGAACATCCTGATTTGTCCTCCTTTGGCAATCAATGGAAGTCCGGTTTGCCATCCTATCATTAAAGCATCGAGTTTTAATGAAACCGGTCGCTCGACAGGAATAGTTTCAAATGGATTCTTAGATCCCAGCACTCTTGCTGTATAAGAAACCTGAATACTATCAGTCAGTATCGGTGCTGCTCCTGTACCTGTTGCCAAAATCCGGTAAGTCATCCCTGAGGGGTCAACTACAACTGGAGTAATGGAACTATCCTTCACGTATTTTGCGATAATTACTTTATCAATCTCCAACTGCGTAACCGGATCATAATCCTTCTTTTTTTCACACGCTGCAAATAACCCGCAGAGAAGGAATAAGCCCAGAAAGATCTTGTTTTTTAACATAATAGACAAAAATAGTCTTTTCTAACTGATGGAACAATTTTTAACCAATTTTAACAATTGCAAAGCCCCGGAAAACCCGCATAAAAAACGCCCTTAATAAATTAAGGGCGCCCAGTTTAATTATGAATCGTTATCTTAATAACAATATTTATTTGCAGCAATCAGTTGCTGTGCCACTTTCTGGCGTGTTTCTTTTACATTAAAAGCTTCCATTTTGGTAAATCTGCGCAAGCCTACCATCATCATTCTTTGCTCATCACCTTCTGCGAAAGCCCACAATGCCTCTTTACCTGCTTTCTGAAGTCCATCAACGGCTTCTACAAAATAAATGCGCATCATGTCCAGCTGGCCTTCACAGGCGGCCTCACCACGAAGGTTCACTAATTTCTCTGTTCTCAGCAAGGTCGACTCCGCCACGTATACATAACTCGCCATGTCTGCAATGTTCATCAGAATTTCCTGTTCTTTAGAAAGGCTCATCATCAGCTTCTGCACTGCTGCACCTGCCACCATCAAAGTTGCTTTCTTCAGATTTTTAATAATTTTCTTTTCTGCGGCAAACAAGGCATCGTCTTCTTCTCCGAAATCAGGGATCGACATCAGTTCCGCCGCTACTGCTGTAGCAGGCGTCATCAGGTCTAATTCACCTTTCATTGCACGTTTCAACATCATGTCTACGGTTAACAACCTGTTGATCTCATTCGTTCCTTCAAAGATCCTGTTGATCCTTGCATCACGGTAAGCGCGGTCCATAGGTGCCTCCGCAGAGAAGCCCATTCCACCATAGATCTGCACCCCTTCATCTACCACATAATCCAGCACTTCAGAACCCCATACTTTCAGGATGGCACATTCCACGGCAAACTGTTCTGTAGATTTCAGTTTCGCTTTACTCGCATCCATTCCTCCAGCTACCAGTGTTTCATAAGCATCGTCGATGTTCTGACCAGCACGGTAATTTGCAGACTCAACCGCATATACCTTAGCCGCCATTTCTGCCAGTTTATACCTGATGGCACCGTATTTTGAAATCGGGCGGTCAAACTGAATCCTTTCATTAGAATAGTTGACTGCGGTATCAATCACCGCCTTAGAGGCACCGATCGCAGCAGCAGCCAATTTGATCCTTCCAATGTTCAGGATGTTTACTGCAATTTTAAAACCATTCTGCCGGTCGGAAAGCATGTTTTCTACCGGCACCGGACAATCATTAAAGAATACCTGTCTGGTAGAAGAACCCTTGATTCCCATTTTATGTTCTTCAGGATTCATCGTGATTCCACCAAATTCACGCTCCACAATGAAAGCCGTTAAATTGGCATCATCATCAATTTTAGCGAATACAATGAAGATATCTGCAAAACCGCCATTCGTGATCCACATCTTCTGACCAGTGATCAGGTAATGTTTTCCATCTTCCGACAATTTCGCTTTAGTTTTTCCGGAGTTGGCATCAGAACCTGAGTTTGGCTCTGTTAAGCAGTAAGCGGCTTTCCATTCTCCTGTTCCCAACTTAGGAATATATTTTGCTTTTTGCGCTTCATTTCCATAATATAAAATCGGCAATGTTCCGATTCCGGTATGTGCAGAAAGTGCCACAGCAAAAGAGTGTCCTGCACCGATCACATCAGCAACGAGCATGGAGGTATTGAAATTCTTTCCAAAGCCACCAAATTCTTCCGGGATAGAAACCCCCAGAATACCCAATGCTCCGGCTTTATCCATTAACGACGGCATCAGTCCTTCTTCCTGCGTATCAATACGGTCCAGGTTCGGGTACACCTCCGCCACTAAGAAATCGCGGCAGGTCTGTGCAATCATTTGTTGTTCTTCATCAAATTCTTCAGGAATAAATACATCCTGGTAATTGGTTTCTGTTATCAAAAACTCTCCACCTTTAATTGTCTTTTTGTCTGTAGTTTCCATAATATCTTATTAAAGCATTTCAAAAATTCCGGCCGCACCCTGTCCGCTACCCACGCACATGGTTACCATTCCATATTTCTGATCTCTTCTTTTTAATTCGTTAAATAATTGTACTGATAATTTCGCACCTGTACAGCCCAGCGGGTGTCCAAGGGCAATTGCACCTCCATTCACATTCACTTTCGTGGCATCGATACCCAAAGTCCGGATTACGGCAAGCGACTGAGAAGCAAAGGCTTCGTTCAACTCAATCAGATCCAGTTCTTCCAGTTTCATGCCTGCCATTTTCAAAGCTTTAGGAATCGCCTCAATTGGTCCAATTCCCATGATTCTGGGTGGCACACCAGCAATACCATAACTTACCAGGCGGGCAATCGGATCTACACCCAATTCTTTCATTTTACTTTCCGATACGACCAATACAAATGCAGCACCATCAGAAGTTTGTGAAGAGTTTCCTGCAGTTACGCTGCCATCGGCCGCAAAAACGGGTTTTAGTTTAGCCAGTTTATCCAATGAAGTATCCGCTCTCGGCCCTTCATCCGTATCCACCACATAACTGCGGCTTTTCTTTTTCATATTGGCATCCAGGTAATTTTCTACTACCGTGATTGGCGCAATACCATCTTTCAGGTGACCGTTTTTAATGGCTTCCACCGCTTTCATGTTCGACTGATAAGCGAAAGCATCCTGATCTTCCCTGCTCACTTTATATTCATTGGCTACTGCTTCAGCGGTTAAACCCATTCCCCAATACCAATCCGGGTTTTTCATCGCCACATCTGCATTTGGAACCACTTTCCATCCGCCGAAAGGCATTCCGGACATCACTTCTACCCCACCGGCAATGATACAATCTGCCATTCCGCTTCTGATTTTGGCCACTGCGGTAGCAATGGTTTCCAATCCTGAGGCACAATACCTGTTGACTGTTACCCCCGGAACTTTATCCGTATCCAGTCCCATCAAAGAAATCATACGCCCTATGTTCAGGCCTTGTTCCGCTTCCGGGGTCGCATTTCCTACAATTACATCATCAATTTGTGTTTTATCCAGATTGGGCACCGAGGCCACCAGCTGTTTAATTACTTCGGCAGCCAAATCATCGGCCCTTGTAAAACGAAATACACCACGAGGGGCCTTGCCCACTGCTGTACGATATCCTGCTATAATATATGCTTCTTGCATGTCCGTATCTTTTATTAGCCTAAATTAATTTCTTAGAGGTTTTCCTTTGGTCACAATACTTTGAATCCGTTCCAGCGTTTTACGCTCACCGCAAAGCGATAGGAAGGCTTCTCTTTCCAGGTCAAGCAGGTATTGCTCCGTCACTTCTGTAGGGGAAGACAAATCTCCACCGCACATTACCCAACCCAGTTTTTCTGAGATTTTCTTATCATGCTCAGAAATGTAGTGACCTGAGTACATCGTATTTGCGCCTGCATAGACAATCCCCAGACCTTGTTTACCCAATACTTTAATGTCCTTGCGTTGTACTGGTTTGGTATATCCTGCATCAGCCAGTTCAATTGCTTTCGCTTTCGCATCGGCAATCAACCTGCTTCTGTTCATCGAGATCGAATATTTGTCTTTTTGCAAATAGCCCAACTCAAATGCTTCTACTGCTGAAGTAGATACCTTGGCCATACCAATCGTCAGGAACCTGTCTTTCAATGCATTTTGAACAATCTGATCGTCTTTATATTCATCAGAGGCACGCAGGGCGAATTCCTTCGTACCACCACCACCAGGAATCACACCTACACCAAACTCCACCAATCCCATATAGGTTTCCGCATTCAGCTGAACATGGTCCGCATGTAAACTAAATTCACAACCGCCACCAAGGGTTAAGTTATGTGGTGCAACCACTACCGGAATAGATGAATACCTGATGCGCATAGAGGTGTTCTGGAACATCCTGATCGCCAGGTTTAACTCGTCCCATTCCTGTTCTACCGCCATCATAAAGATCATCCCAACGTTTGCACCAGCAGAGAAGTTGGCACCATCGTTTCCAATCACTACCCCTCTGTATTCTTTTTCAGCCAGGTCAATTGCTTTATTGATCGCCTGCAGCGTATCTCCACCGATCGTATTCATTTTCGAATGGAACTCTACATTCAGGATTCCATCTCCAAGATCTATAATAGAAGCACCTGAGTTTTTCCAGATGGTTTTATTTCCCCTCAGATTGTCCAATACCACAAAGGCTTCTGTACCCGGTACTGCTTTATAACTTTTGGAAGGGATATCATAATATTTTTTTACGCCATCTTCCACTTTGTAGAAAGTCGTATGTCCGGCAGCCAGCATTTCATGAACCCATGCTGCAGCCTCATGGCCATATTTCTTCATTCCTTCCAGGGAATCGGCGATACCTACCGCATCCCAAACTTCGAAAGGACCTAAATCCCATGCAAAGCCAGCACGCATGGCATCGTCAATGCGGTACAACTCATCAGAGATTTCTGGAATGCGGTCAGATACATATTCAAACAAGCCAAAGAAAGAAGCACGGAACAATTCTCCCGCTTTATCTTTTCCAGAGGCAAAAACTTTCATTCTGTCTTTTACATTCTCAATTGCTTTAGTCAAATCCAGCGTTGCCGATTTCACTTTTTGCTGAGGACGGTATTCCAGTGTTTTCAGGTCTAATGCCAGAATCTCGGTCTTCCCATCTGCAGTTTTTGTTTTTTTATAGAAGCCTTGTTGAGTTTTATCACCAAGCCATTTGTTTGCTTCCATTTTCTCTACATAAGCAGGCAGCTTAAAGAGGTCATGCGCTTTGTCCTGCGGACAATTATCATACAGTCCTTTAGAAACTTTAATCATGGTATCCAGACCTACCACATCAGTGGTACGGAAGGTTGCAGATTTTGGTCTTCCAAGCGCAGGGCCTGTAAATTTATCTACTTCCTCTACCGTCAGGTCCATCTTTTCTACTAAATGTAATAAAGACATGATCGAATAAACACCCACACGGTTCGCGATGAATGCAGGGGTATCTTTACATAGTACCGTAGTTTTACCTAAAAATTTATCGCCGTAATGCATTAGGAAATCCACCAGTTTCGGATCGGTATCCGGAGTAGGGATAATTTCCAGTAAACGCAAATAACGGGGAGGATTGAAGAAGTGTGTCCCACAGAAATTCGCTTTGAAATCTGCAGACCTTCCTTCCGCCATCATATGGATCGGGATTCCGGAAGTATTAGAAGTAACCAATGTTCCAGGTTTACGGTATTGCTCTACCTGATCGAACACTGTTTTTTTGATGTTCAGATTTTCTACTACAACCTCAATGATCCAGTCGTAGGTAGCAATCTTAGCCATATCATCTGTAAAGTTACCTGTAGTGATCTTATTAAGAACGCTCTTGGTATAAACAGGAGAAGGATTGGTCTTTACGGTATTTAGTAAAGCGGCATTTACAATTCTGTTTTTAACTGCCGGATGATCCAGGGCCAGTCCTTTAGCTTGTTCCTCCGCGCTCAGTTCTTTCGGCGCGATGTCAAGCAAAAGGACTTCAACTCCAATGTTCGCAAAGTGACAAGCAATACGTGAACCCATAATACCTGAGCCCAATACTGCTACTCTATTTATCTTCTTGTTCATAATTTTCTGTAGGAATTTTATATGCCAATGTAAGTTTGTTCAATTTTTGCAGCGTTGAAATCAGGTTGTTTTTTTCCTGTGCGCTGAGGTGTACGTTCAGATACTCATTAAAAGAGATCACCACGCCTTTTGCAAGTTGTCTTTTTTCACGGCCCAGATCAGTAAGGTACACCTTAACTGAGCGTTTATCTCCGATGGAAGTCTCCCGGTATATTAACCCCATTTCTTCCATATTGTTTAGCATTCTTGACAAACTTGTTGCCTTCACTCCTAGCAGTCCGGCCAGCTTTGAAACCGCTGTACCTTCCTTCTCAATATTGATCAGCACATAGCCGATGGCCTGTGTGATTCCAAATCCGGATGCGATCTGATTATAAGTGTTGGAAACATTCTGCCAAACCACTTTCAAAAAATAATCTACTGTCTCTTGTTGTTTCATGAATTACTATGCTTGCATAACAAAGCTATAGAATTAAAACCTTATATGCAAGCGTAATAATAAAAAATATGTCATAAAAAAAGCCGCCTTACTTATGTAAGACGGCTTTTAAACTAAATACTATTTCAGACTAGTAAAGTGTGAATTCTACTCTTCTGTTTTTCTGACGACCAGCAGCAGTTTTGTTGGTAGCAATAGGTTGGTTTGGACCGTAACCTGTAGCTTCGATACGTGAAGCATTTGCACCTTGAGAAACTAAATAAGCTTTGATCGACTCAGCTCTTTCTTTCGACAAACGTAAGTTTAAAGCCATTGAACCTGTATTATCTGTGTGACCAGCTAATTTCAAGCTAAAGTTTTTCTCTACTAATAAAGCAGCAACACGGTTTAAAGTAGCATAAGATTTAGAGCGGATAGTTGCTTTACCTAAATCAAATTCTAAGTTTTTGATCGCCTCATCCACTACCTTACGGTCAGCTTCAGTGATGATTACTTTTTCCTGGATAACCGGAGCCGGAACTTTTAGAGGACAACCTGCACCATCAACAACTGTTCCTGAAGGAGTACCTGGACATTTATCCAATTTATCAGCAACACCGTCACCGTCAGTATCTTTCAATAAGTCGTTCATTTCAGATCTCAATCTTGCGTTTTCAGCTTTCTGAGCATCTAAGTCACCTTTTAAAGCGTTGGCAGTTTGTTTTGCCTGTAATGCTTCATCATAAGTTAAAGCTACAGGGTTATGCCATGCCAATTGTTTTCCTTTTCCTAAAGCAAACTCTAAACCTCCATAAGCATATGAATATTTATCGTTTTGTCCACGGTAGAAACCATCAAGGTTATCACCATCAACAAAGTTTACAGTCCATCCTAAATCTAAATTGATCTTCTCAGATAATTTAACTTTAGCACCTAAACCTACAGGAACGATTAATTCGCTAATTGTTTTATCACCAGCATAGCTAACTAAAGCACCAGTATTGGTAGCAGAAGTTTTAACTTTGTAACCCGCTAAACCAGCACCAGCTGAAGCATATAATTGCAAAGCACTGTTTTTATTGAACATATCAATGTTAAACAAGTTAACTACTGCATTTAAACTTCCTGAATAGCTAAGATCAGTTTCAAAAGCGTTTACAGCACCCGAATTGGCTGCACCACTTTTCCAGTTTTCAGTGTTGTCAGCTTTTAATTTACCCCTTACTCCGTCTAAACGTAAAGAGAAATATGGTGTAAATTGTTTTTTGATGTAAAGACCATAACCTAAACTTGATTTATTGTTTGAGAAATCGTTTTTACCACCTAGTGGAGATGTAGGAGTTAAAACCCCAGCATTAACACCAAATGACCATGTAGTCAGTTGATTTGAATTTGTACCTGCTTGATCCTGAGCCTGAACGGAACCTCCAATTAGGAGCGCAGCTAGGGCCACAGGCAGGGTTTTAAATAAATTTTGTTTCATAAAATAAGTATTAAATAATTGTTACAATGTTTAATCGTATAATTCATTTCAATACTTAGGCCAATATTTAAAACTGCTTTAAACGACTCTTATTTGAGATTAAGTGTGCAGAATTCTATACAGGCTACCAACCCAGTGACTCATCATCACCACGGGGATCTGCGCCCCCCTGATAATAGCCCCACTTGGTTTTCAGAATGGCATCTACTCTGCCAATCGGGCCACGTGGCGTAAGAATATAGCCTCTGGACTTCAATTTAGAGACATTTACACTATCTATCGCTCCGTCTTCCAGATAAACTTCGTCTGGTAACCACTGGTGATGAAAGCGTTTTGAGGTCACTGCCTGTTGCATATTCTGGTCAAATTCAATAACATTTAATATGGTCTGAAAAACAGACGTTATAATCGTAGAGCCACCTGGAGTTCCTACAACCATAAATAATTTTCGATCCTTTTCAATAATTGTCGGCGTCATAGAGCTCAACATTCTTTTTCCGGGGGCAATTGCATTGGCCTCTCCACCAACAAGACCATACATATTAGGTGCACCTGGCTTCACAGAAAAATCGTCCATTTCATTATTCAAAAGAAATCCCGCTCCTTTTACCACTACTGCAGCGCCATAAGAACCATTTAATGTCGTCGTAATCGAAACGGCATTACCTGCTTTATCTACGATCGAGAAATGCGTTGTTTCTTCATGTTCTTTTCCCTTGACAACCCCGGCTTTAACTGTTGCACTCGTTGTTGCTTTTGCCCAGTTAAAAGTGCTCATTCTACTTTTAACATAATGATCTTCCATCAATTCCTTTCCCGGAACGGCATAGAAGTCCGGATCCCCCAGGTGTGTGGCACGATCCGCATAAACCCTGCGTTCAGCTTCCACCATCACCTGTACGGTAGAGTCGGCATGATGGCCCCATTTTTTTAAGGGATAAGGTGCTACAGATTTCAACAACTGAATTAAGGCAATTCCTCCGCTCGACGGCGGTGGCATAGTGATGATCTGATATCCTTTATAGGTTCCTGTAATGGGCTTGCGCCATACCGCCTGATAGTTCTTTAAATCCTGAGCTGTAATGATCCCGCCACCGCGTTTCATCTCCAGCAGGAGGCTATCTGCCACAGCACCTTCGTAAAAACCTGCCCGGCCTTTATCGCGGATCTGTTCCAACGTATTTGCCAGTTCATTTTGCACCAATAAATCACCTTTCGCCCATTGACCATCCTTAATCAGCGCGGTTCCAAATGGATTAAATTCCAGAAATTTATCGCGCATGCCATTGAATTCAGCTGCCTGGCGTTCGCTAACATTAAACCCTTTTCTGGCCAGAAAAATTGCAGGCTCAATCAGGTCTGCCCATTTCAGTTTTCCATATTTTGCATGGGCCGTTACCATTCCGGCAACAGAACCCGGAACACCTGAAGCCAGTTGTCCGTATAAACTTTTATCTACTATTGGTTGTCCTGCCGAATCAAGGTACATGTTCCTCGAGGCCGCAGCTCCCGCCTTTTCCCGAAAATCAAGTGTATTCGTCTCCCCTTCAGCAGAGCGGTACACCAAAAAGCCACCACCACCAATATTTCCTGCATTAGGATAGACCACTGCCAAAGCAAACTGAACGGCAACCGCAGCATCTACTGCATTCCCGCCTTTCTTTAAAATATCAAGGCCTACTTTCGAAGCAGCCGGACTTGCCGACACGACCATTCCATTGCGGTACTCCTCACTGTTCTTTTTCCCCAGCTGTCCACCTGCACATCCGGTAACCAAAGCTCCGGACAAGAGGACAAAGCCCATCACCAACGGAATAATCCTATCCTTTATATCCTTCTGCATCTGCATAAATTTTTTCTATAGTAGCGGCATTTTTTTCTAAGATCACTTTTCGTTTTAAACTTAATTTCGGCGTTAACTCGCCGTCCACAATGCTCCATTCTTTCGACAATAAGGCTATGCGTTTCACCTGCTCCCATTTCCCGAAATCTTTCACGCTATAGGCGACAATCTCATCGTATTTTTTTATCACCAGCGGATTTTTGATCATCAGCTCATTACTGGTATATGGAATACCTTTTTTTCCGCACCAACCTTTCAATGCTTCAAAAGTAGGGACAATCAATGCCGCAGGAAATTTCCTGTTTTCACCCAGCACCATCACCTGCTCTACCAATGGTGATTCCTTTAGTTTATTTTCCAGCATCTGCGGAGCAACGTATTTTCCACCGGCAGTTTTAAATATTTCTTTTTTCCGGTCTGTAATTTTTAAAAACCGTCCTTCCACAAGTTCACCTATATCACCGGTATGGAACCAACCCTCCGCATCAATTGCTTCGGCTGTCAGGTCCGGCCGGTTATAATAACCTTTCATGATGTTATGTCCACGTGCTAAAACCTCACCATCGGGAGCAATTTTAACTTCTACACCTTCAATAGGAGGACCTACCGTTCCAAATCTGGTCTGTCCAAAGTAATTAACAGTAATTACCGGAGAGGTTTCTGTTAAGCCATAACCTTCCATAACTGGCATTCCTGCAGCGTAGAAAATTTTAGCCAGACGGGGATTTAAGGCTGCGCCACCTGATACGATCACGACAATCTCGCCACCCATTGCGGCCTGCCATTTGGAAAACACCAGCTTTCGCGCAATTCCTAATTTGAAATTATAAAAAGGACCATTGTTAAAATCGTATTTCTCGGCCACAGAAAGGGCCCAGAAAAAGATTCCTTTTTTTACTCCGGTCAATGCTTTTCCTTTTTCTATGATTTTATCGTATACTTTTTCGAGCAGGCGGGGAACGGTAGAAAAACCATTTGGTTTTACAAACTGAATATCGGCAACGATCGTCTCTGTACTTTCTGCATAATAAACAGATGCGCCCTTATACATGTGGAGATAAACGATCATCCGTTCAAAGATATGCGAAAGCGGAAGAAAGCTCAGGGCCTTATGCAAGCCTGGCGGAACAAGGACAGAAGAGTGTTCAAAATTCTTTACCAGGTTATTATGGGTCAGCATCACACCTTTTGGTGTTCCTGTAGTTCCGGAAGTATATATCAGGGTTAAAATATCGTCTGGTGTAACTTCCTTCCGATAAGCATCGAGATCAATGGAAGCATTTTCTTTTCCTGCTTTCAGCAACTCTTCCCAGGAGGCTACTCCCTCAATCGGGTTAAACGAGTAGATCTTAATCGAAGGATTCAATTCATCGCAAACAGGTTTAACCTTTTTATAGATCTCTTCATCGGCCACAAAGACCACTGTGATCTCTGCATTCTCCAGAATAAACTTAATGTCGTGTTCAGCGAGTGTTGGGTATAAGGGAACCTGATACGCCCCCAATTGTACAATCGCAAAATCGGAAATATTCCACTCCGGCCGGTTATGAGACATCACAGCAATCCTTGAACCTTTTCCTACACCAAGACCAACCAATCCTCTGCTCAGTGCATCGACGGCTTCAATAACATCTTTGGTGCTATATTTCTTCCAAACCCCCTTTATCTTACCACTTATAAACTCCTCTTTTGGAAAATTCTCTAAATTGTATTGAAGTAAATCGAATACTCGTGTGATCGTTACCGCCATAACCGTTATTTTATAATTTGTACCTGGTGTTTCCCAAATCTAATAAATTAAATTCTCTATCAAAACCAATTTAAATATTGGTATGTTTTCTTTCTGTAATAATTAATTGGGAGAGATCGCCCTTAGCCGAAAGCCAAAAAACAGGCAAAAAAAATCAAAAAAACACCGCATTAAACAAAAGGTATAACCTTGACCTTACAGTGTATAGCCAGAGCAGGACGATACAGTTCGGGACAGCGCTTAATACGGCTCCAGCTATACAGGCTCTGACCACGCTCTAACCTCGGTCTACACTCGGTGCTAACTCGGTCGGGAGCGTGTTAAAGGCGGGTAAGCAACGCGTCTGATTCGTGCTTTATCCGCAGCTGATCACTTCTTAATTACTGGTTGCTCCGAACCGCTCCCTCAGCTGTTTCCAGCTTAGGCAAAACAGACTAAATTCTTCCGGATCCTGCTTCAAAATATCTGTTCAACTCCTGCAAAAAGCAACAAAAACCTTTTCTTTTAGATTTAACGGCACAATAGTTGATAATGTAGAAATCATCAATAAAAAATTAATAAAACACAGATTATGAAAAAATTCCTTACTATTATTTGTTTAGCCGTGATTGCGACGTTTGCTTTCAATTCAGAGTCAAGCGCACAGAGTTACAAGAATGCTATTGGTGGTCGTTTCGGCGCTGCAAATGGGGTTACTTTCAAAACAACACTTGGTGGAAACAAGATGGTGGATATCATTGCCAACTTCAGATCAAACAGTAACTATAACTATTTCCGTGTAACTGGTTTATATGAAATCTATAACCCAATCAGCAATGCAGCAGGATTAAACTGGTATTATGGTGCGGGTGGTACAGTAGGATCGGTTAAATACAAACCAAAAGACCAAAGCGACCTTTATTTAGGTATTGATGGTGTTTTAGGTCTGGATTACAAATTTGCAGATGCGCCAATCAATATTTCCTTAGATTGGAAACCAACGATCGGTCTTGTTCCTGATACAGATTTTGATGCTTCAGGTGTTGGACTATCTTTACGTTTTACCTTCTAGGCCAGAAAGAACGCATAAAAAAGGGTTGTAAAAAGTATGTACTTTTTACAACCCTTTTTTTGTTTAACTGAATTTATATTCCCATCCAGCCTTTACGTACCAATACCTGTGATTCCGGAGCATTGCTCTGAATTTCAGCTACCAGCTTCATATTCGGACTCGCTTTCAATGTGATTTTGATATCTTTTTCAATTCCGTCTCTTTTCACTTTTAAGGTTACCACATCACCAGGTTTTTTGCTGGCAATTACCGGCATACGCTCCAAAGCAGCTTCTACACCAACACCATCTACGCTGATCACTTCGTCATTTACATTCAAACCATCCACCCAGGCAGCCGAGTTTCTAGATACTGCAGAAATGATGATCCGTCCTTCCGTCTTTTTAGAAGCCACGCCGATATAAGGAATGCTGCTTCCTTCATTTTGATTTTTGATGCTGATTCCGGCATATCCAAAATATTTATCAAACTCCACAGGATGGGTTCCGTTTACATATTTTGCCCAGAAATCAGTAAAGCTTTTGCCGCTGATTTTCTCTACCATTGCTTTAAACTCAGCATCGGTATAGCCTCTTTTTAAAGTTTTACCCTGAAGATACATAGCTTTCATCACATCATCCAGGCTTTTTGTTCCTTTAGTTGCCTGAGCGATCTCCAGGTCCATCAACAGACCTACCACCTCGCCTTTACTATAATAAGAAACACCGGTGTTGTTCGAGTTTTCATTTGGACGGTAACCTTTAATCCAGGCATCATAGCTCGATTCTGCTGCAGACTGCACTTTAGCTCCCGGAGTGTTAGACACATTAGACACCGCAGTAACCAATCCATCTACAAAGGCCTTAGGATCTACAAAACCTGCACGCAACACCAATTTATTCTCATAATAAGAAGTAAACCCTTCTGCCACCCACAAATTAGTAGTATAGTTCTCATTGTCATAATCGAATGGACCTAAAGCAATCGGACGCATTCTTTTCACGTTCCACAAATGGAAGTACTCATGGGCAACCAGGTTCAGGAATCCAAGATAACCCTCAGGTGTATTGTATGCATTTCTGGAAGCACCTAAAACCGTAGAATTTAAATGCTCTAAACCACCGCCACCTCTTTCGAAATTATGGACGATGAAAGTATAATGTTTATTCGGGTTTTCGCCATAGATCGCCGTTGCCTGTTCAATCACTTTAGCCATGTCTACTTTTAGACGCTCTTTATCATAATTGCCACCACCATACATGGCTACTTCATGTTTTACGCCTGAGGCCATAAAATCAAATACTTCCTGATTTCCTACTTCTATAGGGCTGTCAAACAGCACATCAAAGTCTGAGGCAGTATACGTAAATGGCTGTCCTGCTACCGGCTCCAGTCCTGTAGATACTTTATTCCATCCTTTAAAAGGAATCACTTTTACGGTACTTGGCAATTTCAACAATCCATCAGGATACATGAAGATACCAGTGCTGGATAAGAAGGCATGTGATTCATCGATAAACGGCGTGCGCACAGAAACTTCGAAACCATATACCCTATATTTAATTTTTATGGCATTGGATTTAGCAGAATATACCCTCCATGCGTTTTTCTTTACCTTTTCAAATTTTACAGGCTTGCCTCCCGCAGTGGCACTAAAATCCTCTACGCTTTTTGCAAATTCACGAACCAGGTAAGAACCTGGTGCCCATACCGGCATTTTTACATCTACATAATCTTTAGCCAATCCGGAGATCGTCATTTCCATTTCCACATAATGTGCCTGAGGTTCTTTAAAGCTCACCTCGAATCCTACTTTTACCTGCGATCTGGCTGTCATACCTACTGATAGTAATATTACTAGTCCTGCAATTGATTTTTTCATTCTTTAATCTTATTATTTTATTTTACCCGTCCTTCTCTCCTAATCAAGTCCTTCGCCAATCAAACCCTGTTTTTTAGTATCATAATTGTTATATTAAACTAATTAAACCAGGCTAAACTTTTATCATTCTTTTAAGTCATAGGTTAAAGAAGGCGCTAATTTACTTTTTACGGGCGATAAACAAATGTATAATTTATCTCTTTTCGTTGTCCTTAAAAAGAATATTAGGCTGTAACATACTTAATACAAGCTATTACAGGCCGTATATTTAAATATTTTTGCACGTTAACATATCCTATTCACCACATATGAAACTAAGATACATCATCTATATCCTAATCGGTCTGGGCATTGCCTATTTAGTCTATTACCGCATTTCTGCCAATAAAAAAATCGCCAGTGAGGGTGCCGGAATGGGTAAAGGAAAAGGCGGTCCGGGAAAAGGGCTACAGGTGAATGGAATTGTTGTCAAGACGGGTGATTTCAACAACGATCTGGAAGTTACCGGAACGCTGGAAGCGAATGAATCCGTAGAACTTCACAGCGAAGTTTCCGGTTTGGTTACCAGTATCAATTTTAAAGAAGGTTCTAACGTAAGCAAGGGCAGTCTGTTGGTGAAGATCAATGACCGTGATATTCAGGCGCAGTTACAGGATGCTTTAACGAAACAAAAGCTCTCTGCAACCAATGAGAACCGCTCCAGACAATTACTGGAAAAAGGCGCCATCAGTCAGGAAGAATACGATACTTCCCTTGCCAACCTTCAATCCCTGAAAGCACAGACCCAACTAATCCGTGCACAATTGGCAAAGACCTCCATTTTCGCCCCCTTTAGCGGAAAGATTGGTTTACGCTCCATCTCCGAAGGGGTTTATTTAACCCCGGCAGCGATCATTGCCAACCTGTCCAGCATCAATCCATTAAAAATCAGTTTCTCTGTTCCGGAGAAATACATCGGGCAGATCAAAACAGGCGCTGAGGTATTTTTCACTACCGATGGTTATACAAAATCATTTACGGGTAAGGTTTTCGCCATCGAACCTGGCATCAATACCCAAACCAGAACCCTGCAAATTAAAGCCCTGGTTCCAAATCCTGGTCAGGAGCTCCTTCCCGGATCTTTTGCCAAGATTAAACTTGCCCTGACCACCTCAAAAGATGCGATATTGATTCCAAATGAGGCCATTATCCCGGTATTAAAGGGCAAAACGGTATTTATCAGCAAGAATGGTAAGGCCCAGCAGATTGAAGTAGAAGCAGGAACACGGACTGCTGAAAATATTGTCATCACTTCCGGATTGAAAGTAGGTGATACGGTATTGACTACCGGTGCAATGGCTTTAAAACAGGATGCCCCTGTGAAAGTAACTGTGGTTAAAAATTAATTTCCTTTATGAGCATTTCAACCACCAGTATAAAGAGGCCAGTTCTGGCCATCGTTATGAACCTGATGATCCTTCTTTTCGGTGTCATCGGCTATAATTTCCTGGGCGTCCGGGAATACCCAAACATTGACCCTACAGTCGTCTCTGTGAGGACCTCCTATCCTGGGGCAAACTCAGATATTATTGAGTCACAGATTACGGAACCCCTGGAAAAGTCCATCAACGGGATTGACGGGATCCGGAACATTTCCTCTTCCAGCAACCAGGGAAGCAGCAACATCACCATAGAATTTAACCTGAACAAGAACATTGACGATGCGGCCAACGATGTGCGTGACAAGGTATCACAGGCGGCAAGAAGTCTGCCCAAAGACATCGACGGAAATCCGGTAGTCAGCAAGGCCGATGCCAACTCTGACGCGGTGATCACCATGACCATTCAAAGCGATAAACGCAATGTGATGGAACTGAGTGATTATGCAGAAAATGTAATCGCCGACCGCCTCCAGACCATCACCGGGGTGAGCAGTGTACAGATTCAGGGCCAAAGGAAATATGCCATGCGCATCCGGATTTCTCCGGATAAACTTGCCGCTTACGGACTAACTTCCCAGGATATTGTAACCGCGCTTAACAATGAAAATGTAGAGCTGCCATCGGGAAAAATCACCGGTGCGAATACCGAGCTGATCGTGAAAACATTGGGAAAGCTGACCAATGAGGAAGAATTCAACAACCTGATCCTGAAGAACGACACCGATAATGTAGTCCGCCTGAAAGATGTAGGTTATGCCGTACTGGGTTCAGAAAATGAAGAAACCATTTTGAGAGAATCAGGAAAACCCATGGTAGCTGTAGGTCTTGTTCCTCAGCCAGGGGCGAACTACCTCGACATCTCTAAAGAGTTTGATAAAAGATTTGAGCAGTTACAGAAAGATATTCCAAAAGACATCAAGCTGAACATCTCTTTAGATACCACGAAATTTATTAAAATGTCGGTAACGGAAGTTGCCGAGACCATCATTCTTTCCCTGATCCTGGTGATCCTCATTATTTACCTGTTTTTCAGAGATTGGGCAATTGCCATCAGGCCTTTGCTGGATATTCCGGTTTCGTTGATATTTACCTTCTTCATCATGTACATTTTTGGATTCTCCATCAACGTATTGTCGTTGCTTGCTATCGTTCTGGCCACCGGACTGGTGGTGGATGACGGGATTGTGGTGACAGAAAACATCTTTAAAAAGGTGGAAGAAGGCTACTCTCCTTTTGAAGCAGCGATCAAAGGATCGAATGAGATATTCTTTGCGGTAATCTCGATTTCCGTGACCCTTGCAGCGGTATTTTTACCCGTTATCTTTCTGGAGGGATTTGTCGGGCGGCTCTTCCGGGAGTTCGGGATTGTGATTGGTGCGGCCGTGCTCATCTCGGCCTTTGTGTCTTTAACTTTAACACCGATGCTGAATGCCTACCTGATGAAAAAGACAGGGCATGAAAAATCTAAATTTTATAACCTTACAGAGCCTTATTTTGTAAAGCTGAACGACAGTTACTCGGATAACCTGAATAAGTTTCTCAATAAAAAATGGTTGTCCATTCCCATCATTGTGGTCTGTGTGGCAATGATTGCCCTGTTCTGGAAAATCCTGCCAAAAGAAACGGCACCTTATGATGACCGCAGTGCGATCAACCTGAGGGTAACCACGCCGGAAGGTTCTTCCTTTGCCTATACGGATCGTTTTATGCTGAAAATCCAGCAGATGATTACCGATTCTATTCCCCAAACGAAGGTCAACATTACCATCACTTCTCCGGGATTTGGCGGATCGGGATCTACCAACAGTGGTTTTATAAGAATGGGCTTATCTGACCCCGGCGACCGTGGGCGTACACAGGATGAGATCGCGGCCAAGCTAACCAGGATCACCAGAAGATATACGGAAGGAAAAGTGGTAGTCACCCAACAACCGACCATTTCTGTAGGCCGCAGAGGGGGCTTGCCTGTCAATTATATTATCCAGGCACAGAACTTTGATAAGCTTAGGGAAAAAGTGCCCTTGTTCATGGACGAAGTGGCCAAGGACCCTACTTTTACGACTTCAGATGTAGACCTTAAGTTTAACAAACCAGAAATCGATTTAACGATCGACAGAGATAAGGCGAAAAACCTGGGAGTCTCTGTTTCGGATATCGGGATGGCGCTTCAACTGGGTTTAAGTGGTCAGCGCTTCTCTTATTTCTTTATGAACGGCAAGCAATACCAGGTGATCGGACAATTCGAGATGAATGACCGTAAAGATCCTTTGGACCTGAGTTCTGTTTATGTACGAAATAACAAAAACGAGCTCATTCAGGTAGACAATATGGTGACGGCGAGAGAAAAAAGCAGTCCGCCGCAACTGTACCGGAACAACCGTTTCATTTCGGCAACAGTTTCCGCAGGTCTGGCTCCGGGTAAAAGTATCGGTGAAGGAATTGAGGCCATGGACCGGATTTCTGCTAAAATACTGGATGAATCGTTTTCTACCGATCTTGGTGGTGAATCCAGGGATTTCCAGGAGAGTTCTTCCAATACCATGTTCGCATTTGGCCTTGCTTTATTGCTGGTCTACCTAATCCTTTCTGCACAATTTGAGAGTTTTGTAGATCCTGTGATCATCATTCTGACGGTACCCATGGCCGTTGCCGGGGCCTTTTTATCGCTCTGGTTGTTTGGTCAGAGCTGGAATATCTTCAGCCAGATCGGAACGATCATGCTGATCGGACTGGTGACCAAAAACGGGATTCTGATTGTGGAATTTGCCAATCAGCTGAAAGAAACCGGAAAGAGTGTTCACGATGCCATCAGGGAAGCTTCGGTTTCCAGGCTCAGACCAATCCTGATGACCAGTCTCGCCATTGCCATCGGTGCATTACCGATTGCCATGGCTTTAGGTGCCGCAGCAAAAAGCCGGATGGGAATGGGAATCGTGATCGTTGGGGGAACGATGTTCGCCCTGATCTTAACGTTATTTGTGATCCCTGCCATCTATTCTTACTGGTCTAAAGAGCACAAAGCAAATACAGAATTAGAACTTTCACTGAAAGCGGCCTTAGCGGAAGAAAGCTTAGAAAAAAAAGCACATTAACCCATGATCCAGTTTCAACTCTATAAGACCATGAAAACCAGGAAACTTCTATTTGCTACGTTACTGCTGCTAACAGGCAGTACAGGCTTTGCACAGCAAAAGCTGAGTCTGGAAGAAGCCATCAGCACTGCGTTAAAGAACAATTACGACATCCGTCTCGTAAATAATGAAATACAAATTGCGAAAAACAACATCAATCCGGGAAATGCCGGAATGCTGCCAAAACTAACTGCCGATTATGCCAGAGGGGGTAGCGTACAGAACACAGTACAAACGCCTGCAACAGGACCAGAGCGGAAAACCAACGGTGCCAGAAGCACGAATCAAAGCTATGGTGCCGCTTTAGGCTGGACAATATTTGATGGTTTTCAGATGTTTGCCAATTATGACCGTTTAAAAGAATTACAAAAGCTGGGAGAGGTCAACGCAAAAGGAGTCGTAATTGCCACTGTGGCGGATGTGATCAGTGGGTATTATGCCTTAGCCAGACAACAACAACTGGTTATGGCAACAGACACGGCACTCGACATTTCGAGAATGCGCTTAACGATCGCTAAGAACAAGCTGGAGATCGGCAGGGGATCTAAACTGGATGTCCTTTCTGCTACGGTAGATTATAATGCAGATACTTCCCTTTATTTACAGCAAAAGAATGTACTCAGGACGAATATGGTGAGCCTCAATCAGGTGATGGCCAGAGACCTGAACCTGGTTTTTGAAGTGGATGAAAATATTAAAATCGAAAGGAACCTCAACTATACGGAATTGTCTGGTCTTACGGAGCAGCTGAGCCCTGCTTTACAATCTGCGTTTATCAATAAAAAGATTGCAGAGCTGAACCTGAAACAAGTGAAGGGACAACGTTATCCGACGGTAGGTTTAAACAGTGGTTATGAATTTTCGAACAGCACGAGTCCTACGGGCTTTAATCAGAAGTTCAGGGCCAACGGTTTTACTTATGGGGTAACGGCAAGTCTGAACTTGTTTAACGGCTTCCTGCAGCGTCAGAATGAGCGTAACGCAAAGGTACAGATCAATACCACAGAACTGAACCTGGAAAAAGCAAGGCAGGACATCAATGCGCAACTGCTTTCGGCTTATCAGAATTACCTGACCAACCTCGACCTGCTGAAGGTGGAGCAGACCAATGTGAACATTGCAAAACAAAATCTGGACATTACGCTTGAAAAATACCGCCTGGGCAGTATCTCCCCGCTGGAGCTCAGAGAGGCACAAAGGAACTCAATTACGGCCATTACCCGGTTCCTGGATGCTCAGTATCAGGCAAAACTTACCGAAATCAGCTTAAAAGAAATCAGTGGTACTTTAAATATTCAATAAGATTGTTATTTTTAGCAAATGATTTTAGTAGCAGACAGCGGATCCTCAAAAACTGACTGGATGGGTTACAGCCCGGAAGAGACCATCAGTTTCAGCACACAGGGCATTAACCCTTATTTTTTGAATGCACATGATATTTTTAAGCTTTTTTCCAAGAAAAAGGAAATCGCGGCTTATGCGGAAAAAGTAAAGGAAATTTATTTCTTTGGTGCAGGCTGTTCTTCTCCTGATAAAGTAGAAGTTATCTCGAATGGCATTTCTTCTTTTTTCACGCAGGCTTATGTCTCTGTGGAACATGATTTAATCGGCTCTGCCTACGCCACCTGCGGGGATCAGAAAGGCTTAACCTGCATTCTGGGGACAGGATCAAACATTTCTTATTACGACGGCAAAAACGTTCATAGCGGCTCTCATGGTTTAGGTTATGTTCTGGGTGATGAAGGTTCGGGTACTTTCTTTGGCCGCAAACTCATCACCAGTTATCTGTACGGAAATATGCCTGCCGAGTTAAGTGTAATTTTTGCACAAAATTACCAGATCGATAAAGAAACGGTAGTCACTAATCTCTATCAGAAACCATCACCCAATACCTACCTCGCTTCCATCAGCCGTTTCATGGCAGAACATACAGACCATCCTTTTATTCTTAACATTTTACGTGAAGGCTTTCAGGAATTCGTAGATACCAACATTAAAGACTATGCGAACTATAAAAGTCTGGATTGCCATTTCGTAGGCTCTATCGCTTTTTATTACCGGGATGTATTGAGAGAAGTCTGTTTAAACAATCAGGTAAAAGTGGGCAAAATCTATCAGAAGCCTATTGAAGGGATTTATAATTACATTCTGAGAAAAGAGGGAATTACAGTTTAATCAGCAACCGCAGCATGTCCTTATGCTGAATCCCATTTTCAAAAATGGCTTCCTTGTAGTTCAGTAAGAAGAAATCTTTATCAATGCGGTCTGCCCGGAATCCCGCACGCTGATAAAAGGACAGCTGATAGCCAAAGGTTCCGGTCCCCACTTCGATGCTTTCTCCGTTAAGTTCTTTTACGACTCCAAAAAGGTGCCGGAGCAATTCCCCACCGATACCCTGATTTTGATATCCGGGCATTACGGCAATATTTTTAAGTTCGTACTTCGCCGGACCTATGGGTTGGAGGATATAACCGCCAACTGTTTCTTCCTTAATTTTAGCAATATAAACCAGTGAATCCGGAAGGTATCCCAGGATACTCTTTTCTGCCGGATCTGCCAGCAGGAATAAATCCATTGGGATATGGTCTTTGATTTTTGTAATCCTCATGAGTTTACAAAAATATAGTTATGCGTTTTGAATTTCAAATTCAGGGATCCCTACCCGCTTGTTCATTTCCCTTCTCACCATCAATGCGATCAGCTCCAGTTTCTTCCGGTCTTCTTCTTTAAACACCCTTGGCTTCTTATCTACAATACAAACTACACCCACCCTGAAACCTTCGTTCGTCGTAATTGCTGCTGCCGCATAAAAGCGCAATCCGGATTCTCCGGCAATCAGTGGGTTAGAGATGAGACAAGGATTCCGGATGAGGTCTTCAAACACCGTCACACTGCCATTTAAGATCGCCAGGGAGCATAAACTGACCTCCCGGCCTACTTCCAGTCCTACATGCCCGCTCTGATCGGCTTTGGTCCACACTTTATCCCGGTCCACGAAATTAATCATCGCAATAGGTACATTCATCATTGTTGCCGTAAGGGCTGCCAGCTGATCAAATATAGGTTCAGTTTTCGTATATAGAATCTTATACTTTTTCAGGTTTTCCAATCTTGCATCTTCATCCGTCGGAATCAGGATACTTCCTATGTTTGTTTCCAATTTATTAAAATCTAGTCATGTATACTTTAACAATTACCATACCTATTGGGAGGTGTTATCTCTTTGGCACACAGGAAGAATTGAATCTTGAACATAAAGAAGACTAATGGAACAAAATGCGGTAATCCAGCCCGAAAATCAATGCAGAACCAACAATACCCAACAACTTAATGTGGGCAATTATTACTCACTTTGATGATTAATCAGCCTATTTTACTACGCTACATCCATTATATCCGCTATATTATCCCATTCCCTTGTAAAGGCGCCCTCACACCCAAAACAGCTATAGAACTGAATATCAGTTAAAAGTAAACAAAATGATCGATTTTCTTAAAAAAACAATTCCAGGATGCTTATCTATCTACTTTTTCTGAACTGCTAAATACCCATTCGTTTTTAGCAGTTTTAAGATAGCTGACTTTATAATTCTCGTTTGGAGGCAATGTAAAATGAAAAACAAGATTTTTTTCATTGGGATCTTTCGGTAAGAATCCAGGAAGTAAGGTATCCGCTACCATTTTAATATGAGCTTCAGTATGCATAATTTGCTTTTTTAATGCAAATGTAAAAGCCCCGGTCCGAATATTAAGAATTAATATTCAAACCAGGGCTTTTGAGAGAGAATTTGTATTAATCTTTGGTAACCTTGAATTCTGTACGTCTGTTTAGTGCTCTTCCCGCCGGGTTATCTTTTCCATTTGGAAGTTTATTCGGTGCAACCGGCTTGGTCATACCATAGCCCTTACTCTTCATTCTGTTTTCCGGAATTCCTTTTGCAAGGAGATAATCCACACAGGATTTAGCTCTTCTATCAGAAAGATCCAGATTGTAAGCAGGCGTCCCTTTACTGTCGGTATGCGAGCTCAACTCTATTTCAATTTTTGGATTGTCGACCAGGATGTTGTATAAGTAATCCATTTTTACTTTAGAATCTGCGGTCAGCTCTGCCTTATCAAATTCATACAGCACATCTTTGAGTACAATTGCTTCATCTTTCTTGTAAGGGATCAGGCAGATCTCTTCGCTGAACAAAGTATCTTTCTGTGCCAGCTGATCGTAAGAATAGCTTAAGTTCTTGGTAAAGTACTGCGCCTTCTCTGCTGTAATCTTTAGCTGACGGTTAGAGTTGACTCTGAAGTTATATTGTCCATCTGCTCCCGTTGTAAACTTAAACTGCTGCAACGAGTCCGCAAGTGTCACCACTGCATTCTCCAATGGTTTTCCATCTTTGCAATCCAGGATTCTTCCTCTGATGCTCAGGTATTCGCGTTTCAGATGAAAGATCTCCAGACAACATAAAGACTCCCTGTCGGAACTGATATAGCCTTCCACATCAGCATCATCCAAAGGTGTAAAATAAAGATCATCCTTAGAAGAATTAAATGGATATCCTAAGTTCCGGGGTTCAGACCAGCTGTCAAAATCACCATCACTTTCATAAAAGTCAAAGCCACCCAGGCCTACTTTTCCATTACTGGAATACAATAATTTTTTAGTTTTCACATTGTAGTACGGCGCTTCTTCATCCCCTGAAGTATTGATGGTATTGCCCATGTTTATCGCCTGTCCAAGCGAGCCATCCGGGCGGATCGCACAATACCACAAATCATACTTTCCATGTCCGCCGGGACGATCTGAAGAAAAGATCAGGTACTTCCCGTTTTTACTCACCGAAGGCTGCATGGCATTAAAACCTTTCACATTGATATTACCACCAAGCTCTATCGGCTCAGACCAATCTTTTCCTGTTACAGAGGCTGAAGTCAGCTGATAAATCTTTCTGGTTTCCTTAGCACTCCATCCGGTGATAAACATCACTTTTCCATTGGGAAGGAATGCAGGTGTAGCCAGTTCTTTGTCTTTGTTGCTGGTTGGAATTTTCTTGATAGAAATGCTTCCCGTTAATGGATTTCCTGAAGTTTCATAAATCGCATTTACATACGGCGTTTGCTTTCTTGTTACTTTTGAAGCATTTTTTCCATCCGATAACACCACATTTTTACCGGTACTGTTCACCGGCCTGGAAGAGGTAAAATAAAAGTTATTCCCTCTTAGCAATGGCGTATAATTGGAACCCGCCTGGTTGATGTCATTCTTCAGTCTTCCCAGCTTAAACAACCGCGGATGGCTCACCTCATATAGGGCGAACTTGCAGGAAGCAATTTCAGTTTTAGCCCTGGCCGCATACTCATCGCTGGCCCTGTATTTCTTCTGGAAAGTCTCGAAAGCACTGATGGCTTCCGTATAATTTTGGTTGGCCCTTAACGTCACCCCATACCAAAAAGTACTCAGGATGTATTTCGGGTTATTGAAGTCTTTAGCAATGGCATACCATTTCTCCGCGTCAGTAAAGTTCTTATACTGTCTGAGTGACTCTGCCAGCTGGAAAACATTATATTCATAATCTTCCTTCTTCGGACTTTCTTGCTTCAGCTTAGATTCAAAGCCATAAGGCACCACAAAACCAGAACTATCCGGAGAGATCTGTAAAGCTTTTTTATAATATTCTGCGGCAGCATAATACTCCTTATTCAGGTAATAAACATCAGCAACTCTTTTGCTATTGGTTACAAATTGAGCACTGACAATATTGCTAAGCAGGCAGAGGACGAGTAATATTTTAAGTTTCATATCGCGTTATATTATAATCTTGGACAAAAGAAATTCGGGCCAATAATACCTTTCCTTCGGGTAAAGGAGATGGACAATTCCAGTCCACCCTGACTACGGGCCATTTTATTAAAACTGGAGGTGTTAAAGTCGTAACTCACACCAAATACCATGTTTTTAATATTGAGGCCAAAGAAGGCAATTGCAGCATCATCCACCCGATAGTTTGTTCCAAACATCAGGTCTGCTTCAGGATTTAGCATCACTTTCGCATAAGCACCAACAGAGGTTTCTCTCGCATTTCCCTGTCTCATGTACAATGCATTGGGTGTAATGTCCAGCATGTCGGTTATTTTAATCCTTGCGCCTCCATGTCCCGCATATCGGATAGGCATCCGCACATCGGTGCCTAGAAATTTATCGATAGGCCTGGTCAGGTGGGCAGCCGTTGCGCCTGCAAAGACATTCACACGCTGGTCCGGATTCCCATCAAAATACATTACCCCGACATTGACATCGGGAACAAGCGTATTGGAAGAAGCAAAAGATTCGCTGATTCCAAAGTTAGGATCATAGCCCGTTACCGGGTTAAACTGATTGCCCAGGGTAATCTTGGAAGCATCAAAACTTTTGTTCAGGATCCCTGCCTGAAGGCCGAAGTTGATCATATTTTGTCCCGTCTCGCCAAAGTGAATCCGGTAAGCCGCGGAGGCCAGGACACTTAGATGGTTATAACTGATATCTCCTGCATTCTGGTTCAGCACCATCGCCCCGAAAGCGAGATTTTTAACGGGGGCCATGTCAAATGACGCACCCCCGGTTAAAAACGAATTAGAGACACCCCCCCATTGCTGCTTAGCATTTATGGACACCCTGTAATCACCATCGGTAACCCCGGTTAATGCAGGGTTTAACCACAGTGGATGGGCGTAATATTGTGAAAAGTGAGGATCAATCTGTGCGATAACCCTTTGCGTTCCTAAACTCAAAAACGCTCCTGCTATTATAATTTTTACTAGGTTCTTCATAACAAATGTGTTTATTATCTCAATAGGGTTATTGTTCCTTTTTTCGTTGTTTTTGTTCCGTCATTAAACTCGATGTCCACACCATATACATACACTCCGTTCGGCTGTATTTCTCCTTTATAGGTTCCATCCCATCCATTCAGCACATTTAGAGATTCGTAGATGAATTGGCCCCACTGATTGTAGACGCGGAGTTTCATTTTAGCAATCGTATTTCCGTATACATAGAAGATGTCGTTCTTACCATCGTTATTTGGTGTGAATGTATTCGGTATAAAGATCTGGTTGCCCAATGGGTTCTCCGCTTTCGAGTTCAGGCTTGAAGCATCGCTCAGCTGGCAAGGCAATTGTCCGGAGGCTCTTACCCTGATCGTTACCGCCTGGTCTGGTTTCAGACCACTGATCAGATGCGTTAATCCCGCAGCTCCCGAGCTTGGCGCAATCCAGGTTGTTCCACCATCAACAGAGACTTCATAGCCTGTAGCTCCTGCTACTGCAGCCCATGTAAAGTTGACACTCGTTGCTGTTGCCAACTGCACTGAAACTACAGGCGCAGTAAGTTTAGGCAGGATTGTCACGACCACCGAGGTACGTACCACACTGGTACATCCTGTAGTTTTATTGACACTTTCCACATAA
Organism: Pedobacter steynii; assembly: GCF_900103665.1. Lineage (GTDB taxonomy): Bacteria > Bacteroidota > Bacteroidia > Sphingobacteriales > Sphingobacteriaceae > Pedobacter > Pedobacter steynii. Next base: position 386,393 of record NZ_FNGY01000005.1, on the reverse strand, counting down.
TAGGTCGTCGTTGCCGCTAATGATGGCGTAGTAAAGCTGCTTCCTTCAGACAGGGAGATACCTCCTGTAGCAGAACTATACCAGCGATAAGTAAGTGCTGCATCCGGATTGTTAACCGACAGTACAGCTGGATTACCGGCACATAGCGGACTTGCTGCCCCAATCACCGAAGCAGGTGCAGTGGGAGCGGTCTGCATACTTACTGCAACCGCCGTTCTGCTTGTGCTGCTGCAGGTCGCATTGGAAGCACCCACATAGAATGTTCTGTTTGCAGTGATCACTGGTGTGGTAAAGTTGGTACCTGTACCTAATGCCGTTCCACCTGTTGGGTCGGCATACCAGCTATAAGTAATACCCACTACCGGATTAGAAACACCCAAAACTGTCGTACTTCCAGGACAAGCATTCACTGTAGCATTAGTCACCGCCGGAACCGCAGGTCTGGTGTTTACCGTAACGGTCGCCTTCACCCTGCCTGTTGCACTACCACAACCTGAAGCACTTTTCGCAAGCACATAGAAATCGGTCGTCGCATTTAAAGCTCCTGTAGACAAGCTTGAACCCGTGCCCAATAAGGTACCCCCTACCGCAGCATCGTACCATTCGAAAGTAACTCCGGCTTGTGGATTCGAGATGCTAAGTACCGTCGCATCTCCCGAACATATGGCAAATCCGTTGCTGCTCAGAACCACTGGTACATCCGGCAAAGGATTTACGGTCAGGGTAACTGCTTTACCCGTTCCCGGAAGGTTTTCGCACTTATTCGCTCCTTTTACGGTAACGTAGTAAGTAATCGTTGCCGTCTGTACTTTTTCCAGCACTGCTCCGGTAAACACCGCATTTGTAAGTGCTGCATCTGTATACCAGGTAAACACCGGACTTGTTACTGTCGTGCTGCTGGCAGTTAATTTAACTGTTGTACCCGCGCAAACCGGAACATCTGCTCCCGAAACGATAACATCTGAGGCATCTGCCGGAGTATTCACTAACAAGGTTACAATTTTTGCATCCCCAGCTGCGTTCTCACATTTATTCGATCCGCGAACGGTTAGGTAATAAGTAATTGTTGAAGTAACTACAGGTTCAAATACCGGGCCCGTGAAAGCGACATCCGTTAAGGCTGCATCTTTATACCAGGTAAATACCGGATTTGTTACGGTCGTACTGCTTGCGGTTAATAAAGCTTTTGTACCATTACAGAAAGGTGCGTTATTTCCGGCAACACTGATGTCTGCAGATACCGCAGGTGGGTTAATCACTACAGTCACCACTTTTGCTCCTGCTTTCAGGCTTTCACATCTGTTAGATCCACGAACGGTTACATAATAAGTAGTACTGGTAGTCAATACAGGTTCAAATACCGGACCTGTAAAAATGGCATCCGTTAGATCCGCATCCCTATACCAGGTAAATACCGGGTTTGTTACGGTAGTACTACTTGCTGTGAATTTAGCGGTTGCTCCTTTACAAAATGGCGCGTCATTTCCAGCAATATTAATATCCGAAGCTGTTGCAGGAGTGTTGACTACAACGGCTACCACTTTCGCATCTGCAGGATCATTTGGACATTTATTGTCGCCACTAACAGTTACATAATAAGTAATATTTGCGGTCAACGTTGGCTCGTAGGTTGCTCCTCTGAACACTTCGACAGTTAAGGCAGCATCTGTATACCAGATAAATGTAGGATTGGTTACTGTTGTTGAACTTGCTTTTAAGCTTGCTTTTGTTCCCTGACAGAACGGAGCATCATTTCCTGCAACAGCAATATCCGCGGCTGTAGCCGGGGTGTTCACCGTAACGGTTACCACCTTGGCATCAGCAGGTAAGTTTGGACATTTATTATCGCCGCTCACGGTCACGTAGAAAGTTGTGCCAGCTGTTAATATTGGTTCGTATATGGCGGTGCTGGCTACTGCATTCGTTAATGCAGCATCAGTATACCAGGTGAATTTTGGATTGGTTACCGTGGTTGAACTTGCCGTAAGTGTTGCTTTCGATCCTTTACAGAACGGAGCACCGGCCCCTGTGACAGTGATGTCACTTGCTACCGCAGGAGGGTTCACGTTGATGGTCACCACTTTTGCGTTTGCAGGTGTACTCGCGCAAATATTATCGCCGCTCACCCGTACATAGAAAGTAGTGCTCGCCGTAATCGTTGGTTCAAACACCGGTCCTGTAAAGGCCAGGTCTGTTAGGGCTGCATCCCTGTACCAGATAAATATTGGATTGGTTACCGTGATACTGCTTGCAGTTAAGGTTGCTTTCGTGTCTTTACAGAAAGGCGCATCCGCTCCAGCTATGTTGATGTCGGCAGGAGTTGCGGTAGGGTTAACTGTAAGCGTAATTTTTGTACGTGCAGTTGTGCTCAGACATGAATTTGCATTCGAAGCTTCTACATAGAAGTTGTACACTCCCGGGCTCAGGTTCGAAGCAGTAGTATAGCTATTGGCATTTGCGGCCAGGCTATTTCCAGCTGTCGGCGCATCAAACCAGTTGAAGCTCACACCAGCTACCGGCGTTACACCAAGTGTTACCGGAGTATTAGGACAAGTAGTTTTTGGATTACCTGCCAATTCTACCGGTGCGTCTGGTGCCGGAAGTATAGTTACCATAACTTTGACTTTTGCACTTGCACAACCATTACGGCTAGCAGTTACATAGTAATCGTAAGTTCCTGCCGCCAGCGTAGTTTCTGTGGCAAAGGTAGCACCTGTACCTACAGAAGCAGGTGACGTTCCTTTGTACCAGGTATAAGTAGTTCCTGTTGCAATTGGATTTTGAACCGCTAAATTAGCCGCAGTTCCCAGACAGGCAGAAACGTTTGCACTTAATGCTATTGGTGCAACCAATGATCGTCTGGCATAATTGAAATCAAGTGTCGATAATACTGAAGCCAGGCCTGATTTTAACCTTAGTTCTACTCCGTCAAATTGTTTTGAAGGAACAAAGGAAATCGTTGCCCCGCTGTTATCGCTCAATAGATCCAATTTGACCAATGGATTGCTATCGCTAACCACCATCATGTCATTATTGCTTACCAGGTCTTTATAGGTGGTAATTTCTATAGAAGGTAAAACCGCTAAAGTAAGCAGTTTACCAGGAGAAGAGATGCCGATGCGAACCGTATCTCCGACAACAGAAAGGCCGGTAAAGGCGATATGCTGATAAGCCGAAGCACCAAGAAGGCCAACTGGTATCACCAATGATGAGGCAGTCGCAGAACTAAGATCTGTTGCCAATCCAGGATTGAAGACTCCTCCCAATAGTGCTACGCCATCTACACCTGCTCTTTTCTGAATAGTTGCCACTTCACAAGGCAAGTCGTTGGTTGGATCAACCGCAGGCAATACGGTGATCGTGGCAGTGGTTAATGTAGTAGAAGTACATCCACCAGCGATTTCTGCTGATACATAATACGTATATACGACTGGCGCTGCACCTGTATTGATTAGTGGAGCGGTTGTATAGGTCGGGCCGGTGAAAATCGGAATTGCACCCGGCGCTTGTGAATCGTACCATTTAAAGATCACACCGGCAGTGCTTGATGAAGCTGCTAATGTTGCAGGAGCTCCTGATCTTACGACTGCATCTGTCGGGGTAACCACTGGTTTATCTAAACCGGTTACCGTAATTTGTGCCGTTGCTTTTGTAGCAGAAGGCACATTACAGTTCGTTGAAACTGCAGCAACCTGATAATTGATAGCCGCAGCTAATACAGGCGTAGTAAATGTTGTTCCTGTTGCCAGCTCGGTCACTCCTGCAGCGTCATACCATTTATAAGTAATTCCGGCAAGTGGATTTTTCACTTCCAAAGTAACGGTAGTTCCAACGCAGGTATTTATAGTAGCAGATACCAGTTCAGGTACTGCCGGTGCAGGCGTCACGGTTACCGTTACCTGTGTTCTGTAACTCGCACAACCGGAAGCTCTGCTTGCTTCTACATAATAAGTAGTATTTGCATTCAATACTGGTGTAGTGAACGATGGCCCGGTTGCCAGCGCTACGGCTCCCGGTAATCTTGAATCGTACCATTTATAGGTAAGCGCTGCATTTGGATTTTGAACATTTAAAGTGGCCGTTTGCGTTGCACAAATGATAGGGTTAGCAACAGCCAACGTTGGTGCCACTAAAACACGTCTTCCATAATTCACATCAATCGTTGAAAGCACACCGGCAAGACCAGCATTTAAGCGAACCTCTACCTGATCAAAGGCGGCTGTTGGCACAAAGCTAATCAGCGCCTGACTGTTATTGCTCAACAAGTCCAGGTGTATTAAAGTATTGTTTATAGAAACCGCATCATTGTTACTGGTCACACCATTGTATGTTCCAACCTGAATACTGGACAATAATCCCAGGTTCAAGAGTTTACCTGGTGCACTTAATAAGACCCTAACAGTATCTCCGGGACTCGAAACAGAACCGAAGCCAAGGCGTTGGTAAACTGAAGCGCCCAGAAGTCCAACAGGCATCACCAACGAAGAACCCGTTCTGGTATCGTTATCAATGGCCAGTTGTGGATTAAATATCGCGGAAAGCAAGGCTACTCCGGTCACATCATGTGTTTCTGTAATTGCAGCCTCACAAGGAACCGGGCTTGGCAAGCTGTTATCTACAGTAATGGTTACCTGCACACGGCTCAGCGAGATACAACCTGTTGCATTCGATTTTGCTTCTAAATAATAGGTAGTCGTTGCGGTAAGTGGTTCTGTAACATAAGTTGCACCACTGAATTTTGGCGTCGTTGCGGTTGCAGAATCAAACCAGTTAAAGGTCACATTTGCATCTGGCGAAGTCGCTGTTAAGACCACGCTCTGACCCGAAGCAACTGTAGTTGCGGAAGCCTGAATCTGTGGCAGCGTTACGATTGGGTTCACAGTTACCGGAACTGAGGTCCTTGTAGAAACACCACATCCCGGATTCGCTGCTTCTACATAATAAATCGTACTTGCAGTTAATGCAGGCGTAACGAAAGTAGTTCCGGTAAATACCGAAGTACCTCCGGCCGGCACTGTATACCAGTTATAGCTTACTCCTGCTCCGGGAGTGTTGATTACCAGGCTGGCGGTTGAACCATAACATACCGGTAATACCGTTGCCAGTACTGGTGGTGTTGGTGCAGCAGTTACCGTTACGGTAACCGGAATGCGAAGGGCGTTTGCACAACCCGCTTTGCTCACTTCAATATAATAAGTTGTCGTTGCAGCAAGTACAGGTGTGGTGAAAGTCTCCCCTGTAGCCAATGCTGTTCCACTTGCTGCAGTGGCGTACCATTTTAAAGTAGTACCTCCATTTGCAGTAGCAGTTAAAGTTGTGGCATTTCCTGCACAGATCGTTTGACCCGTTGCAGCAACAGTTGGATTAGGATAGATGATAGCAGCACCATAAATATTATAACGGCTTAATAAATTTGCAACAGCTCCAAAACGGACTTCCACCGCATTGTAAGTTCCCGTTGCAGCAAGTGTAACCTGGAACCTGTTGCCATTTAAAAGCTCAAGATTTAACAGAGGAGAGTTCAATGGATAAACCTTTACGACGGTTGTTCCATTGTAAACGGTAATTGTTCCACCGTTAATTAATCCGATATCGGCAAGGCCTACCGGAGTTTCAAGATCTAAGCGGATGCTATCTGTAGCTGCTCCGGAATTCGGGAAGATCAGTTTTTGGTACCCTACACCGGCTACGTTAACCCCAAGGTTAATGGTGGTAAATGTAGCGGGGTCTGCATCTGTTGAACCAGACGGATCAGTGATTCCGCAAAGTAAACAAAGAAGAGATTCGATTTTGGTCTCCTGAGCTGTCGCCGCATTACAGTTAGGATTAACCGGGCCAGTGGTAACCGTTACGATAACCGCAGCTCTGCTGGTACTAACGCAACCTGTGCTGTTTACTGTTTCTGCGTAATAAGTAGTAGTGGTATTTAATACCGGAGTGGTAAAGCTCGTACCAGTACCCACTGCAATACCCCCTGTTGGTGTAGTAAACCAGTTGATGGTATTTCCTGCTTCGGCAGAAGCCTGAAGTGTAGCTGTTTGTCCGGCACTGATCGATTGTCCGGCAGAAACGATAGCTAAAGCTGGAGTTGGGCGTGCCGTTACGGTAACCGCAGTACGGCTGCTTACCGCTGTTCCGGAAACTGCTTCTACGTAATAAGTGGTATTAGCGGTTAATGCAGCCGTAGTATAAGTTGGCCCTGTAAAAATTGGCGTACTTCCTGTAGCAGCATACCAGTTGTAAGTTACTCCCGGTAAGGTATTGCTCACACTAAGTGTAGCCGTACTTCCTGAACAGATGCTCGTCGATGCCACTGCTGGTGGATCAACTTTTACTTTTACGGTAAAGTCTGTGGTTGTCGAATTGTTAGCTGCATCTTTCGCCGTTACAGAGAAAGTAAATGTTCCACCTTGTGTTGGTGTACCTGTTAACTTGCGCGTAATTGGATCGAAGTTCAATCCCAAAGGAACGTTTGCAGATGTATAAGTATAAGGGCCCGTTCCACCGGTTACTTCCGGCAAGGTTTGCTCCGTGTAAACGGTTCCTACAGTTCCATCGGCCAATGCCATTGTTGGAAGAGATAAAGCACCGATCACTCTTAAAGCATAACTATTACTTGCCGTGGTCCCAACATTATCCGTTACGGTAACGGTTACCGAATATAAACCGGATTGTGTTGGCGTACCGGAAATGATACGGGTAATCGGGTCGAAGTTCAATCCCGAAGGAAGGTTTGTCGCCACATAAGTATAAGGGCCTGTACCTCCGGTCGCAGAAGGAATCGGTTGTGAAGTATAACCTACATTCACATTTCCATCGGCAAGTGTTGCCGGAGGAAGAACCAGTGGATTTCCTACAACAACGGTATAATTGGTGGTGATGGTTTTTCCATCTCCATCGGTTACCGTCACAGGAATCGTATAGGTTCCTGCCAGTGTCGGTGTACCTGTGATCTCACGGGTAGTCGGATTAAAAGTCAATCCCGGAGGAAGACTTCCTGCAGGGGCGCTATAAACATAAGGACCTATGCCACCAGTTGCTGCAGGAATAGCCTGGGCAGGATAAGGAATTCCAACTGTACCATTTGCAAGTGTTGCTGTAGGTAACACAAGAGGATCTCTAACGATTATCGTATAGTCTGCTGTTTTGGTATTTCCATTTGCATCGGTTACTGTGACATGAACCGGATAAGTTCCAGCCTGAGTTGGTGTACCTGTGATTTCGCGGGTAACAGGGTTAAAGGCCAATCCCGGAGGAAGGCTTCCTGGAGTAGCGCTATAAGTATAAGGTCCGGTTCCGCCAATAGCAGCCGGAAGTGTTTGTGTTGGGTATAGGGTGTTCACCGTTCCGTTAGGAAGCGTTGCTGCGGGAAGAGACAAAGCAGCAGTGACTGTTAAGTTAAACGGCGTAATGACGGTGCAACCTTTACTATCTGTAGCCACAACAGAAAAAGGATAAGCTCCTTCAGTTGCAGTCGGGGTTCCGGAAATCAATCCCGTTGCCGATAATGTTAATCCTGCAGGCAAGGTGCTGCCTGGAGCCAGCGTATAATTAAATGCAGGTGTTCCTCCTGTCGCAACAGGAATTTGTTTTGAATAACTGGAAGCGATCGTAGCATTGGCTAAGGAAGCTGTGGCAAAAACAATGGCCGGGTTTACATTCACCGTAACCGGTACACGTTCTGCATTTACGCAGGAACCTTTACCTACTTCTATATAATAGGTAGTCGTAGCTGTAAGTCCTGTCGGAGAATAGGTATTTCCGGTAGCCAATGCAATACCACCTGTTGGGTCAGCGTACCATTTCAGATCTGTACCACCGTTTGGTGTTGCAGTCAGCGTGGTTGATGCTCCGTAACAGATGTTAAGACCTGTGCCGGCAACAGTTGGTTTTGGATAAATCACTTCTGCACCGAAGATATCAAGTGCAGTTACTGCCGACAGTACCGCGCCGAAACGTACTTCTACCGCATCGTAAACCGCTCCGGCAGGAACAGTTACTTTAAAGCGATCGCCACCTGTAAGATTAAGATGGATCAATGCAGAGTTAAGGTCGTAAGATGCCACAATTGAATTGCCATTCATGACATTCACACTTACCCCACCCAAAAGAGAAAGATCAACCACATTTCCAGGCAACCTCAAATCAAGACGGATGCTATCTGTAGCCACACCAGCTGTAGGAAAGCCCAATCGCTGATATCCAACCGCAAGGACACCTACAGCGAGGCGGATACTGCTAAAGTTAAGCGGATCCGCATCCACAGAGAATCCAGGGTCTGATACTTCGCAACCGATACATATTCCCTGGATAGCATTGGTTTGGGAATTAGCCGATTTGCAAGTTACCCCTGGTGTAACATTCGTTACCGTAACGTTAACTGCAATTCTGTTTAGACTTGCACAACCTCCGGCGCTTTGAGTTCCTACATAGTAGGTAGTATTTGCGTTTAGTGCCGGAGTAGTAAAGCTGGTTCCCGTTGCAACCGGGCTTCCGCCTGTTGAAACTGTATACCAGTTGACGATACTACCTGCCGTCGGTGCTGTCGCTGAAAGTGTAGCGGTTTGTCCGGTAGAGATATTTACATTCGTTGAAGATACCTGTGCATCTGCCGGAAGTGCATTGACGGTTACGTCAACCTGTTTACGTGCACTGAAACATGCGCCAATCACGGACTCTACATAATAGGTTGTATTTGCAGCCAGTACAGGAGTTAAAAACGTTTCTCCGGTAAAGACTAACGTTCCGCCAGTAGAAGCATCATACCAGCGATAAGTCTCCCCTACTACCGGAGCGCCAATTTGCAAAGTTGCTTTGGATCCGGCACAGATCGGAGTCACTGCAGATACCACTGGCAAGACCGGATTATTTACCGTTATCCTCACCAGCTTACGCGGAGATTCATTCGTACATCCAGCCCTTTTTCCTGATACATAAAAATCATTAACACCGGTTACCAGGCCTGTAGGCGTAAAACTTACACCGGTAGTTCCGGTTCCTCCTGTAGCCTGGGTATACCAAGTGTAGGTAGCACCCGCTTCCGGGGTATTGATATTTAAGGTGACCCCATCACCGGTACACGCGATACCGGTAGCTGAGGCAGAACTGTTTATATTTATGGTTGTTGGCAAAGCCATTGTGCGAGAAACTTCATGCAGGTTAACCGAATTTAAAAGGCTTAATGGCCCACCGATTCTCAGCTGAACCCGATCAAAAGGAACACCAGGTGCAAAGGTCAATACCCCAATGGTGCTACCAGGATCTAATAACTTGAGGTTAAGTAATCCGCCGGTACCGGGAGCAACACCGTTACTGACACCGCCATTAAAAGTTTCGATACTGATCGAGCCCAACAAATCAAGAGACAATAGTGTTGCTCCTGTGGAAATCAGTAGTCTGGCAGAATCAGTCGCCGCAGAAAGACCTGGAAATACAACTGTTTGCTGAGCAAATCCCGCCAAACCTACCGCAGAGCCTAAAGTTGAAAAAGTGCTTTCCACTCCATCTATCGCATTCGCGGGGTTGTTTACACCTCCCAATGCGCCGACAGTTCCAGAGATTCCATGTAATTCATCTACCGGAGCATCACAATTTATATTTGTTGTGTTTTCTAAAAAATAAGCATGAAAAACATTAATGGATGTTAATGCGGCCAAGGCCCCGCCATCAACAGTAACCCGGATTCTATTATAAGGTACACCAGGACCTGGTACAAATATTTCCGCCTGATTTCCATTTGCCAGGAGATTTAATAAGGCGGTTCCCCCATCACGGACAACCCCTACCGGCGTATTATTAAAATAGGCCTGAACTTTGATTGCTCCAAGAACTGCTAATGATAGGGTGGTGCCTGTAGACACTTTAACTACCGCTCCGGTATTATTTCCAGGCAGATTTCCAGCCGGGAATATCAGGTTCTGAAATATTCCTCCTCCTAACAGACTCACTCCGGCAGTAATGGTTGATTCGGTATTTGGATTGGTATCCACAGCCTGGGCCGGATTAGCTACGCCACAAAGCAAACAAATACCAAATGTTCCCTCACTTTGTGTAGACGCGTAAACACGTTGTTGAGATTGTGCATACGATTTCAGATTAAAAAGCGTTATAGCTACAATACTTAAAAAAATAAGGATAGGTTTTTTAAGTTTTCCTGGCAGGGTAGATGTGAATTTCATATGAACGGAATTGAGATGTCAAAATTTTACTTTGGTGCAATTTTAATCATAGAATACTTCGCAATGCACGTTCGAATTGTTCATTTACAAGCTGAAAAATGATCGATTCATTCATTTTGTTCATTTTTGATTCCGTCTGTCCCAAATAACACCCCCAAACCACACTTAAACAGCTGCTTAACAAATAGTTAAGATATAAAAACAACATTCATTCATTTTTTTACTTCATATCTTCGCGTTCATTATTGTACCGAAAGCATTATATTCGTTTAGTTGAAGAAATTAATGCTCACTCGTACTGTATATGGACGATATATCTACCTTAAATGAAGTAAAGAGTCTAATCCTGTTAAAAACAGGAATTCGAACCATCACTCCTGCTGATTGTAAAAGGATCTCCATTGAAATCAGTAAAACGTTGAATAAGAATGTTAGCGAAACAACCATAAAGAGGTTGTTTGGATTCGCTGTGGTAAAACATAACTTTTCAAAGTTTACCCTTACCACTTTATCAGAATATGTCAATAAGGAACAAATTGGCAATTGGGCTGCTCCTGTTCATTTAAGTCCTCAGGAAAGTGCAACCAGTTGGACTGATATACGACATAATGCCAAGAGGATCACCGACTTTACCCTGAAAGGGATTAAGAACCGTTCCGGCATTCCTTATGAGATGACCATCAGCAGAAAATTTGCAGAACATGACTTTGATGACTTCTTTAAAAGTAACTATACCTACACCTGTTTTATTTCACAACCGGGTTATGGCAGGACCATCCTTCTGAGTCATTTAGTAGAAAAGTTCTTCAATAACGAATGTTCGGTACACAAAGAATCTACGGTAATGTTCATCACCGCAAATAGTTTTTTCAATGTAGACCAGCTTACACTTAACTTCGAAGATCAGCTCAAAGTACAACTGGGCATTTACCATAAAGAGAGCCTGCTGGAACACATACAGGAAAACTATAATCAGACAGGAAAAAAATTTATCATTTTTCTGGATGGATTTTCAGAACTCATCATCAAAAAAGATTTAAAGAAGCAGCTCTTTGAAAGTATCATCGGCTTTATTTGTTCCATTGAAAATGTGGATTGTATTAAACTGGTGATGAGCATGCGGTCTACTACATGGATGAGATTTTATGATTGCATCCGGCATTCTGCTTTTTTAAAGTCAAAATGGTTTACAGGAAATTACTTCAATCAGAATGAAGTGTCCAATGTACCTCCCCTGACAGGTAAGGAAGTGGATCAGATCATCTCCAAAATCAACCAATCTGATGTTTATGAATTAAATCCAAAACTAAAATCTCAATTAAAGTTTCCTTTATATATACAATTGTATTATCAGTTAAAAGAAGAAGATCCGTATTTCAATTACTCTACGAGCATCACTTTTCATGAACTGATCTCCAGATTTATTCAGGAGAAGATTTACCGGTCAAATTATTATACCGAGAAAATTCTCTTCCTGAAAAAAGTAATTCAGCTCACGGATTACGGGAAGAAAGTGGACTCTGTTCCAAAGGATCTTCTGATCAGCGAGTTATCGGCATTTAAAAATGCCTATATGGAACTTTTATCCGAGGGTATCCTGATGGAAGAGAAAAGTCAGGACGATTATCAGCCGAGGGAATATGTACGTTTTATTTACCCTCATATATTTGAATACTTTCTCTTTATTGAATTGCTGGAGAAATTCCATTTACAGGTAGACTGGACTTTCTTCCAATTTATTCAGAGTTCTTATGAAAGCAATAATGTAAGGTTCCATCTTTTGCAATGGACCATCCGCTTTATCATCCGGATCGGGGATTTCAGGTCCCTCTCTCATATTTTCGACTTACAGCTGAATTATTTTGAACGGAATTACCTCATTCTGTTTATTGCCGAGAACCTGAGGTTCAGGGCCCGGTATAGTCCCGATACCATCAAACTTTTAACAGACCACAAACTCCATGATATCCTCATCAAACAACTGATCAATTTTGATTTCGTGGATTCCTGTTATAAGGAAGCAGTTACGGTTCTGGCAGATGTTGCGGATACTGATGAAAACCGGCTAATTTATCAATCTATTCTCGCCATTTTTGACATCATGAGTATGGACCAGGACAGGGTGGCCATGAGGTTAAACAAATTAAGTGCCCTGGATGTAAAAGGATGGCCGGTAAACCCCTACGAACTAACCTGGTTGATTTACCTCAAACTGAGCAACAGAACGATTGAACCGCATCCAATGATTCAAGACCTGGAAAGCTTCAATTATCCTTTTTTAGATACTAAAGCCGCATTGGATACCAAACAGGGAATCGCTTATGTATTGTTACTTATCCTGAATACCTTTTATGGAAGTGATGAGGGCACGATCAGGATCATCAAAACCATCTCTAAATTACATCCCCGTGTATTTTCGAAAAGAACTGCTTTTACCATCTTTATGATGAACGTTTTTGCACTATCAAGCTCAAAGATAAATCCAGGAAAGAAAACCGATCAGATCGAACAGATATTGGTAGAGATTCATAATAACAAAACCCGGTTTAAACTCACCGAATATTCGGAAGCCATTTTAAGAATGATGCAGGCCAATCAGCTGAGAAACAGAGGAGAATATGTACTTGCTTATGAGTATTCAAATGAGTGTATTCAGATTTTCAAAAGAAATGAGCTGAACCTGAATTGTATCATGATGTACGATGTGATTATTGCCATCTTCAAAGACCTTAAAGATCCGGTAAAAGTAAACGAATATAAATACGAGCGGTTATGCTTTATGGAAGAAAGAAAAATACCTCATAAACTGCTCGTCAACGTGAGTTAAAAAGAAAGCGCCATTAATCTGATTAATGGCGCTTTCTTTTTAACAGGCAGGAATAACTATTTCTTATATTCAGCAGCCAGTTTTAATGCGTTATAAGCGTTTACAATACCTCCGGTTACGCAAAGGTCTGAAAAAGGAATGTCCTTTGTCGTTTCTCCCTGCTGTACTTTAACCATCTGATCTACTTTTACCACAGATTTAAGGATAATGTCTTTTACCTGTACCGCCGTCAATTTAGGATAGTAAGAACGGATCAGCCCAGCTAAACCTGCAACCACAGGTGCAGCCATACTCGTTCCGTCTAAATTCTCATACTTAGACCCTGGAATAGTAGAATTGATCTTTACACCCGGTGCAAATACATCAACCGTAGTTTTTCCGTAATTTGAAAAGTTAGCCTTGATGGACCCATCATTTACCCAGCCTGACGCGCCTACAGTAATCCATGAAGCTGCAACTCCACCATCCGCATATTGAGGATTAGGGAAATTCTGTTCTACTTCCAGATCTTTGTTGTCATTTCCCGCAGCGTGAATCAATAAAACATCTTTAGAAACTGCATATTTTACGGCTTCATCTACAATAGTTTTATTCCATGAAAAGGATTTGCCGAAACTCATATTGATCACTTTAGCACCATTATCAGCAGCATAGCGGATTGCATTTGCCACATCTTTATCACGTTCATCACCATTAGGCGTATTGCGAACTGCCAGTATCTCTACATTATCGGCAACACCTTTTATACCCAGGTCATTGGTCCTTACTGCTGCAATAATACCCGAAACGTGAGAACCATGACGTGCATCCGGACCAGCCACATCGTTATTACCATAAAAACGTTCTTTTGTATTCTCAGGATCATCTCCAACAATCGATCTTGGATCATAATCCAGATTCAGGTTATACTCTACCTGTGATTTGAAGTGATCATATCCTGGTAAAACCTGACCATCATAAAACTCCTTGAAAGTGGCGTTCTTTAATTGCTGCACCATAATTCTCTGGATATTTTTCTCCATATCAGTTGTAGGTACAAAGCTTTGGAAATCGGCAACAACAGGGTTTTCTTTACCTATTTTTTTTACCACATCATCTATCGCCGTCTTGATAGAACCATAACGCATCAGTCCATCTTTGGCTTCAGCCATTTCTTTTTCAAGTTCTGCTTTATTCTTTTGATAGGTTTCAAATGCAACCAGGTCATTTGCTTTTACAGAAGTCGCATCGGAATTGCCAAATTTAGCATTGTCTCTGCGTACCAGCCGCGTTAACTCCAATGTTTCGTGATTGATTGAGCCTTTTGCAGAACCCAAAAAATTCCATCCATGGATATCATCGATGTAACCGTTTTTATCGTCATCTTTTCCGTTACCTGCTTTTTCTTTTTTGTTTGCCCAAATGATCGATTTCAGGTCTTCATGATTGGTATCGACACCACCATCCAGCACTGCTACAATAACAGATTTGGATTTTTTTCCTTTTAACAATTCGTTATAAGCTTTCTCTGTACTGATACCGAAAGTAGAATCTGCTTTAAGGTCCAGGTTTTGCCAGTTTGGCTTTTGTGCCATTGACAAAAAAGGGACGGTCGCCAATAAAGACAAACCCAGAATCCCGCGATAGCAAAAATTTGCTTTTATTTTATTCATAAGTTGATATTTTAAACAAAGTTAATTAATAAATAGCTCAAGGTGTTTATCCCGGATATGCGACAATCACCAATTGCTACCCCATAAACGTAAAAAGCCGGATACAAATATCCGGCTTTTAAAACAAAATGAGATAATTCCTATTGTAAGGACATCAATTCGTAAAAATCCTTGATCCTGGCAAATGAAGGGTGCAGGGAAACCACATCTCCAAAAACCAATAGTGCAGGAGAGGAAATTTTGTTGTCCTCTATTAATTCAGCGATGGTATCTACCACACCTATTTTTATATGTTCATTTACCGAGGAGCCATTTTCAATAACTGCTACAGGAAGTTTGTTTTTACCTTCTGCCTGGAAGATGGCGGTGATTTCTCTTATCTTCTCAATTCCCATCAGAATAACCACTGTTGCCTTTGATTTTGCGGCCACCATCAAATCAGGAGAAAGCTCACCCGCAGCATTTGTTCCGCTCAATACCCAAAAGCTCTCGCTCAGGGTGTTATAGGTCATGGGTATTTTATGTAAACCCGGAACGCCTAAAGCGCTGGAAATACCCGGTATAATTTCGGTTTGAATGCTATAGGACTCTGCATAGTCGACCTCTTCGAAACCACGGGCAAAGACAAAAGGATCACCGCTTTTCAACCTGACCACATGGCCATAATTTAAAGCATAATCGATCATCAGCTTGTTTACCGCATCCTGAGAAAAGGATTCATCGTCAGATTTACTACCCACAAATATTTTAATTGCCTTTTCAGGGGCATGATTGAGCAGCGCTTCATTCACTTGCGCATCATATAAGACCACATCTGCCGAAGCAATTGCTTTAACACCTTTTAAGCTAATGAGCTCAGGATCGCCGGGACCGGCTCCTACCAATGTAATTTTAGCTTCTTTTACACCACTTTCTATCTTATTTAAAATCATAGCCTAACGTTTAAAGGTATTACATATTTGTCTTAGAGATACAAATATACAAAAAGACTATAGAAGTAGTAGACTTTATTTGAAATTAAAGATTAATTGACAATACTTTCGTCAGTTTCACGGGCAATAACGTCTGCGATAGAGGTTTGAGCGAGGACTTTAAGTGTTGCATCGCGTACATCGATAAAGGTCTTTCTAATGCCACAGGTCACTTCATCATGACATTCATCGCATTTGCGGTAAAATTTAAGACTGGCACATGGAACCATAGCAATCGGTCCGTCTGTAATGCGAAGAATATCCGCCAGGTAAATATCACCTGGTTCTTTATTCAGGCTATAACCGCCACCTGCACCTTTTTTACTGTATAGATAGCCTGCATTACGCATGTCCAACAGGATCTGCTCTAAGAACTTTCTGGGGATCATTTCCTGTTCAGCCAATCTAACGATCTGCATAGGAGGATTTCCAGCGTTTTTTCCGAGTGCAACAAGTGCCTTTATTGCGTATTTAGTCTTCTTAGATAGCATAAAGACAAAGTTAAGAAAAATACATTACTTTCTCATAGCGTAATATATAGCTGAAACTGCAGGAAATTCATGAGATACTGCTGTGGTAGTGTTATGGTTGAGTGTGGTACCAATCAACTCTTCCCGAGGTTTCGTTCGGTTCTGAGTCGAAGAAAGCTTACAAAGAATCGCAGCACATTTGACCAGAACAGACAGAACGATACAACTCAACTATAATACTACCTTACCAATAACCCTGTTCTCCCTGACGATCTGTTTCTTTACGCAACAAAGTGTGGAATAAGGCAACAGTCGATTTCCAGTAAAAGAACAAAAACCACTGAATATAAGCGATTTAACAACAAAAAGCAGTTTTGGCATCATTATGAAACCTATCTGATCGTAATTAAAACAGAATAATAAACTTTTAAAATATATAATTATGAAAAAGATCATCTTATCCGCAGCATTTTTAGCATTTGTGGGGTTAACACAAGTAAAAGCAACTGACCTTAAAAACTCAACTATAGTTACGGTAAAACAAGACAGTGTAACTAAAACTCCAGTTGAATTGAAAGATCTTCCAGATGCAGTCAAAACAACATTGGCATCTGATAAATACAAAGAATGGATCCCAACAGCTGCGTTTTTAGTGACCAAAGCAGATAAGTCTGAATATTATCAGGTTGATGCTAAAAAAGGAGAAGAAACTGCTTCTTTAAAATTATCTAAAGAAGGTGCAGTTATTGAGTAAGCCCACAATAAATATCAATTAATATACTTCACAAAAGCCGGATGTCCTCCGGCTTTTGTATTTTTGCTATTATTACAAGCGAAATCCTTATGGCAAAAATACTGATTATTGAAGACGACCTCACTTTTTCGCAGCTACTGGAAGGTTTTCTGACCAAACATGGTCATGAACCCAGTCCGGTAAATGATGTAAAGAAAAGTCTAAAGCTAATAGAACAGCAAAGTTTTGACCTTTTATTGGTAGATTATCGTTTACCTGACGGAACAGGTCTCGACGTTTTATCCCATATACGCGGAAAAGGATTAACCCAGCCAGTCATTATCATGACCAGCTTTAATGATGTAAGAACGGCGGTAAAATCAATCCAGCTTGGAGCCTTCGATTACATTACCAAGCCTGTAAATCCGGATGAATTGCTGATGATCATCAACAATTCCCTGGGTAAAAAAGAAACCATCAGCTCCGGCACTTCCATCGAACATGCCGATGCCATCAAAGGGAAGAGCAGCATTGCTGATAAACTATACGAACACATCAACCTCGTTGCCCCTACCGATATGTCGGTCATCATTCAGGGAGAAAGCGGAACAGGAAAAGAATATGCTGCAAGAGCCCTCCACATGCAGAGCAAGCGTAAGGACAAACCATTTGTAGCGATCGATTGTGGTGCATTGTCAAAAGACCTCGCGGCAAGTGAATTATTCGGACATGCCAAAGGGGCCTTTACGGGAGCTTTGAACGACAAGAAAGGTCAGTTTGAAGCAGCCAACGGAGGTACCTTGTTTCTCGATGAAGTTGGAAACCTCAGCTATGAAGTTCAGGTAAAGATGTTACGTGCTTTACAGGAACGGGTAATCCAACCACTTGGAAGCACTAAAACAGTAAAAGTAGATGTAAGAATCATTACCGCCACCAACGACGACCTGAAATCAAGTGTGGCCAATGGCTCATTCCGGGAAGACCTTTACCACCGTTTAAACGAATTCAAGATCCAGCTTCCTGCATTGAGAGACAGAGGTAAGGACATCGAGTTGTTCATCAATCACTTCATCAGACTTTCCAACACAGAATTACAGCGTAATGTGCAAAACCTGTCCCAACAGGCGAAAGATCTTTTGCTGCAGTACGACTGGCCGGGAAATTTGCGGGAGCTAAAGAATGTAATTAAACGTATGGTGTTACTGACTCCTTCGGAAACGGCAGAGGTAGATTCTTTGCCGGAAGAAATGATCATCTCCATTAATCAGATTCCGAAACCCAATGGTACGGACCTTAAAGCCATCAATGAGGTGAATGAGAAAATGCTGATTATAGAAACCCTTGTCAAGGTTAAATACAACAAATCAAAGGCAGCCAAATTACTGAATATCGATCGCAAGACGCTATACAGTAAGATGGAACGCTATGAAATAGAGTAAAAAACTAAATTTCTTTTATCTGGCCGATCAGCAGCTTTAGTTGTGCTGACAAGGCCAGTATGCGGATTCCTATTGCTTTGTCAGGAACAGGATATTCCGATAAAATGATTTCCATCTCCCGGAATTCAGTAGCGAGTTCCCGGGAACCAATCTGGGCGATCCGACCGGCAAGACGGTGGATAACGAGCCGCAATGTTTCTCCATCTTTCTTTTCCAAAGCTTCCTGGCTTTCCTGAATATCGCTTTCCGAATCCAAAACAAAGCGACCCAGGATCTTTTTCAATTGGTCCTCATCATCGAAAGTCATCTTCCGAAGCGGCCCAAGATCAAGTGAGATCGCTTTTTCCTCTATTTCTTCTTTTTGTTTCTCTTTTCTATGCTGATCCTCAGCGCCAGCAGAAAGGATGATTTCTTCCGAAAAGACACCCAGCAATTCATTTTCTCTGAAAGGCTTCATCACCAATCCGTCAAAGCCATTGTTTAAAAGAAATTCGCGTTCATCAGGGAGCACTTGTGCTGTGATGGCAAATATCTTAACGGCGGAGCCCATTCGTTCCCTGAGCAGCTTGCAAAGTGCAATCCCATTCATTTCAGGCATCCGCATGTCCACGAGGATATATTTCAAATCGTCTGCTGCCTCTTCTTTTAACAATTCAGATGGAGAATGAAAGCTTTTATAGGCAATGCCATTCCGCTGAAAGATAATGCCACAAAGATCAAGGATGAGCGGATCATCATCTACTACCCATGCCCTAAAAGGCTTCCAGGATGTAATTTCCTTTGCACTCAGTAAAGCTTCAGCTATCGGTTCCTCTGCAATTTTAAAAGTCAGGTATACCGTGAAAACACTGCCCTCGCCCTCTTTGCTTTTTACGTAAATACGACCTCCCTGATTTTCTACCAGTGATTTAATGATCGTTAGACCCAGACCTGCGCCTGCCTGGTTTAGCACTTCATTGTCAGGCGCATTTACCTGTTCAAACTCATTAAATATAACAGCTGTTGCCGCCTCAGAAAGACCTATTCCGGTATCCTTCACCATAAAGGTAAAATGGAGATGTTCGGCCTGCCTTTTATAAAATACCGAAAGGACGACTTCCCCTTCGTTTGTAAATTTGATGGCATTCCCCAATAAATTGTAAAGGATTTGTTTTAGCCGGAAGGGATCTCCCGTAATGTATTTTGTTTCATGAAGCGCGACTTCGGTTAACAACCCAAGCGATTTCCGCTCTGCCTGTGGCCGCATAACAGAAACGACTTCCTCTAAAAGTTTAACAATGTCAAAAGGCTTATCCGCGAAAGTAAACTTGCCGGAAATGATCCTGTTATAGTCCAGCACCTCATTTACGATCTGCAATAAATGCTCGGAAGAATGATAAATGGCATCAATATCTTTAGACTTGGGATGCTCCTGCTGCCGGATCACTTCTGCATACCCGATAATGGACTGCAGTGGTGTCCGGATCTCATGGCTCATGTTAGAAAGGAAGCGTTGTTTCGCCTGTCCATGATACTCGGCCTCATCTCTGGCAAGCTCCAGTTCATTTTTATACCTGTTGCTTCGCGTGATGTCCGTCAGAATAAAATAGAGCAATAGTAACATCAGCAGGAAAAACACGAGCATAATGATACTGATGGTATTGATCCCGGTATTCACTACATGTTTGGCCTGAATACCGTTGAGCTCTATCTGCGTTACAACTTCACTTTCTACCTTTCTAAGGATATCCAGCATCTGGTTGATTAACCTGTTGTTCGCATTTGCCAGTTCAGCCTCCTTATTCAGGAACCTCGCACTTTTCATCCTTTGCTCCTTTTCAATAGTTCTGAGGGACTCTTCCAGACTTCTCGAAATTTTATCCTCGTTTGAAAGTGCAATCGTATCTACTTTTACATTCTGTTCGTTGATGATTTTATAAGACTTATTGTCTTCACTGTTCTCTTTCTTTTTTCCAAAAAGCCGACCGAAAAAGCCTCTGTTTTTATCCTCCGTTGAGTAAATAGTGGTCGTAGAACTCTGCTGTTGTGAAGCAAGAATGGTGCTGTCATTCCCGCTTTTATTTACCATATCGCTCAGATTTTTCACCTGCTTGGAGAACGATTTATTGTTCACCAGCCCTTCCCTTACTTTCAGATAATTGACAAACTGGTTATCTCTTTCACTTAAAAGCTTTTGAATGCTTACAATGCGGTGAAGCTGTACCGTATCCCGGGGATATAACATCGACAAGGAATCCAGCACGAGTCGCAATTGGCTGGATTCTTTAAACAGCTTGCCATAGTTCTTCGGATCGTTCGAGGCCTGTCTTTTTTGCATCTGATCCAAACGGCTGATTTTAAGAGAAATCAGGTTCACCATTCTCAGGCGTTCACTCGGGGCAGAAATGTTTTCAACAGTATTTAACATCTCATTAAAAGCGACCTTACTCACCCCCCAGGCCATCAGCAAGGCGAAACACGCCAGTAGCAATGCGATGATGATCTTTCCTTTAATGGCCTTAAATAAACTCTTTTTGGAGGTACTACTCATTTCTTTGGATCACAATTATTGATAATGCAAATAGAACAGCAAGTAACCTGCCATGATCTGCGTTTTTAAGTAAAAGAATGAATTATCCGAATAAAAAGAAGGCGATAATCAAAGTAATGATCACATTGAAAAGCTGCGCGGTCAGGAATGCATAAAGCGGTTTTTTACTGTTGTTCTTAAAAAGATCTTTGAAATTAGTTTCCAGTCCGATGCTGGTAAATGCCAATGCAAACCAGGCACCCTGTAAATTTTTCAAACCGTCTTTTACATCAGCTACAGTCCCTTTTGAAAGGAAGAAAGAAAACAGCAATGAGGCTCCGATAAAGCCCAATACAAATTTAGGAAAGCGTTCCCAGATGACACCCAATGTAGGTTTTACTCTTTCTCCACTTTCGTCAGTATGGTTGGTATAGGACCAATAAATACTGATGGCAAAAGCAGCAATCCCCAATAACACATTCTGTGAAAACTTAACGATGGTACTAATTTTTAATGCTTCATCTCCTACCATAGATCCTGAAGCCACTACTGCTCCGCTGGTATCGATACTTCCACCAAGCCAGGCCCCGGTTACCGCCTGTGGGAAAGAGAAATAATTGGCGATATATGGCATAAAGATCATCATTGGAATTGCGGTGATCAAGACCATCGAAATGACATAGGAAAGCTTTTTTGAATCCCCTTTTATTGCACCTGAGGTAGCGATTGCTGCCGAAACACCGCAAATAGAAACCGCACTGGAGATCATCATGGTCAGTTCATCGTCCACTTTAAGTTTTTTACACAACCAGAAAGCGAAATACCAAACCGAAAGCACGACTACCAATGCCTGGATCAAGCCAAGAGAACCAGCTTTCAGGATATCGGCAAAGATGACCGTGGTTCCCAGTAAGACCAGTCCGATCTTTACGAAAAGCTCTGTAGAAAGTGCCGTGCGGAACCAATCCGGCAATTTGAAAAAGTTACCGATAGCAAGACCAATGATCAGACTAAAAATCACCGCTTCCAGATTGAAGGACCTCATGGTGGAACTACCGGCAATCACTAAAGCAATGATGGTGAGTACATAGACTACCGGAAAGCCAAGAACAAAATTCCTGACCGACTTGCCCATAACTAAAGTACCCAAACTCCCAATAGAGAGGATAAACAAGAACTGAACGAGTATGGCCCTAAGGTTATCAAACTGCAGGACTTTATCGAATAAGACGGTAGAACTGTCCCATTTAAAAACAGGAACGGGAACCTGGAAAAATAAAATGGAAATTAAGATTACAAGCGATCCAAGCAGGACCACAGTCCAGTCTTCATGCATAGAAAAATTGTTGGGTTTTAATAGTTTCTTGCTCATTTACAGGTTTATTTATTTGTGTGCCGTAATTTAAGCTTTTATATGAAAAAGCCAGGTCATCCAACCTGGCTTTTAACCAAACAAAACTTAGATCTAACCAAACATCTAATTTTTTTTAAAGCATCAGCCCGGGCGGGCTGAGAATTATATTCTTTAAGCTTACTGAGAGCAAATATAATAAAGTCTACTAATTTAATAGAATTTATTTTCAATTATTTTTTAGAAGGGATAATAATGCCCTTTGTTGCCAGAATTGCTGATTACTTAGTTAAGAAAATTTAGTACTTATTACCGATTTTTAACTAAATATTACTCCGTCCACAAAATGAATAGGTTCTTCTTCCTGCTGATCGTCATCTTTCTCTGTTTTTTTATACAGACAAATGCGCAGATTCATCTGTCCAACCAAACCGGTACAGGAATACTGCCGACAAAAAATGCAAGTCATATTGCCGGAATTCACAAGGACACCATCATTGTGATTAGCGGCAGCACTTATTCATTTACTGTGGATACTCCCGAAGATCAGGGACTGGTTTCTACCAATATTGGGATGAACGGGTTATTCGAACAAATCAGATCCTCAGATGGCACTGTTCAGAAATATCAGATTACTGATGCAACCGATGTAAAAAAAGAAGAAGGGCCTTTAATCAACGGAGATCGGTTAACTGTCATTTCCGCAAATAGGAAATCCCGGCAAGTGTATTACATTTTAATTAAGGAACAGGCCATCGCAGGCAAACTGTTGTTGGGCACAGAAAAAATGACCGTTCATACACCGCAACACCTCAGTCTTTATTTTACCGCTGGGCAGCGAAGTCCTGATGCAACGGTAAGCATTACAGTTCCAACGGGCATCAGGCTCACCATGGAAAATACAACGGTTAATGTTATTGGCCGCGGCGAGGTGATGTTAAGGGATTTTGGCAATCAATCTATCGGCAAGACAGGCACAAATTATTCCTATTCCAGGGTAGGAACCGTTGTTCTTGAGGGAAGTCCGGCAAAGGGGCAAACAATTACATTCAGTCATCTGGACCTGCGTCCGGCAAATGGTCCTGATCTTAAAATTACCATTAGAAATGTAAATCTCGGCAAAACGGGCACTTATTCTTTTAAAGCCATATACAGTACTTCAAAACCAAAGGTATTGCAAAGTCCCGGGACGGAAATCGCAGTACTACATGCGGTTGATTTCATTTCTGATTTTCAGCGGATTCCGCTTCATAATTTACATTATAAAGAAGGACCGGAGACCTATACCCAGGTTAATTTCAAGTGGAGTGCGAATGCTGAGCACAGCAAAACAAAGATCTTACAGTCAATGGATCAAGGGAGAAGCTGGAAGCTCAGTCCTGCTGTGGTCAACATTAAAAATAACACTGCCCACATATCAGGGTTAATGCCAAACCAACAATATCGTTTTAGACTTCAAAACGGCAGCGGAAAAAAACCGATATTCTCAAATGAAACAAGATTTTATTCCGGAAAAACCGATATCAGAGAATTTGGCATTATGGCTGATGAACAGCAGGACCATACCGATCAGATCAACCGTGCTATAGATTCATTGGCTGAAAATGGCGGAGGAACACTTCTTTTTAGTAAAGGGATTTACCAGGTAAGGACCATTCATTTAAAAAGCAATGTTTATCTGTATGTCGACAAAGACGCTGTCATCAAGGCCATTAAAGGAACCGATGCTCCGGAAAGCACCTGGTTTAGTGATAAAAAATACAGATCCGGACTTTCTCCTACAGATACCGGTCCCTATGAAGATCCTGAAAATTACCTGAGTAAACAAGATGTTGGTCATCATTATTTTAGAAATGCCATGTTTTTTGGTGAAAGGCAGGACAATGTAAAAATCATAGGAAGAGGGCTCATTACAGGAGATGGTAATTTGGTAACAGGAGATAAAGTGATGAACAATCCACCTGATCATCGTGGAGACAAAATGTTTTCTTTTAAATTGTGTAGTAACCTGGAAATTGGCGGCATTAATACGACTGAAGACCTGTGGTATGATCCTGAAAAAGATGAACCTTATTATCTTGGAAAGTCCGGAATCAAACAATTTGACACGTCCAATATGCTGAAGATTGAACGTGCTGGGCATTTTGCCCTGTTGGCAACCGGAACGGATTCTATCCATGTTCACAATACATATTTTGCAAAGAATCAGGTTTCCAATGCCAGAGACATCTACGATTTCATGGGTTGTAATGAGGTAACGGCCACCAATATTTACTCCAGAGTAAGCGCTGATGACATTATAAAAATAGGTTCGGATTGTTCGCTTGGTTTTACCAGACCGGCAACAAATTACAAGGTGAGAAACATCATAGGCGATACCAATTGTAACCTCTTTCAGATCGGTTCAGAAACTGCCGACGACATCAGTAAGGTCTGTATAGACAATATCTATATCCTTGGCGCGAATAAAGCGGGATTCTCTATATCAACTAATGACGGGGCAGTAGTTAGCGACATTCACCTCAATTGTGGGCATACGGGAAGAATCCACTCCCGCTCAAAAATGTTCCGAACCACTGCCCCATTCTTCATTTCCATATCGAACCGGGGAAGAATTACAGGTGCTGAAGTAGGAAAATATTCCTTCCTGGAAAATGGAAAAAGAAGAACGGAATTATTGGTTAAAAATGTAAACATAGGCCGGGTAGAAAAAATTATTCTACAGGGCATAGACATTTCTGAGGTCTATGGGGGCAGCTCCTATAGCGGAAGCCGATGGAAAGCGTATGATGGTACGCAAAAAAGATCAGCCTCGATTATCGCGGGATATCAGCTCCCGGATTCCGCTGCTGTTGAAGGGGGATTAAACTTCCGCCTGCCAAATGGGTTGCATACGGGCTATGTTCAGGATGTGGTATTTAAAGACATCCATATCCTCGATAAAGGAGGAAATCCAATTGAAGATGCCAGCCAGACACCACCGGAACTGGGGCTTGGACAATACAATGTGTCCAACCTGAAAACACTCCCCGCCTACGGTCTTTGGGCACGTCATGCGAAGGGATTGAGATTGGAAAACAGTAGCTTCAATTATGAGAAAACCGACGACAGACCTGCTGTATTTCTGGAAGATGTAAAAAATGCCCGCTTCAAAGCGATAAAGATGTTCAAATCAAAAGGTCAGGCTCAGGTACTAATCCAAAAGAACAGTCAAGATATCGATCTGGACCATAAAACACAGCTATACCACTCTGATTTATAAAGCGTATGAAAACGCCATTTTTTTTTCTATAAGTTTGCAGGACAGAAATCAATGATGAAAATCAGCAACAAACTTTTAGTCAAATACTGCCCTGCTCATAGTACCCCGGGAACCACGACCAGTTCTGTAAAAAAAAACATACTTTTTCTGAGCTCAGTTCTCGCTTTGTGTGGCTTGCTTTCCTGCCGGAATACATCCGGAGATGCTGCTACGTCAACACAAAAAAAGTACAGTATCTATATCCTGGGGAGGGATGCCAAAGAATATATCGTGGAAACCAATACTTTGGATAGTGGCATCATATATCCTGAAAAGACCGGAGCTGAACTCGATGAAAAAGAAATGGACCGTGACCTCATTGCAAAGGATGGTTTTTACTACCGGTTAAACAGAAAAAAAGCTTCTTTTATAAAATACACTGCAACAGAGCAGACCATGAAAGAGGTTGCTACTGCCCCTTTGGAAAATTTTGCCATCGACAATTACTACTGGCTAAATAAGGACAGTCTCCTGCTAACCGGCCTAAATACGACCGATTTTAGTCAGGTGAAATACGCAATCATTAAAACCGACGACATGAAGGTACTTACTATCGGTGACCTTGCCATTCCCCTGCCTTTCGGAAAATATACCTCCATATCAACGGGATTTACAGAACTGAAAAACAAGCAGCTTTTTGTGGGCTATACCTACCACCAACGCCTGAGTTCTTACGATTACACGACAAGCGACACCACCTATCTGGCCTTATTCAATTATCCTCAGATGACGAAGATCAGGATCGATAAAGATGTACGTTCTACCTATCCGGGTGGAACAAACATGGTGCAACCATACTCCTTCAACGATGAAAAAGGCAATTATTACTTTATGACCTGTCCGGGGATTGCATTAGGAAACCGCGCTGATATTTCTACAGGAATATTCCGGATCAATGCAGGAGAAAATGCTTTGGATAAAAACTACTTTTTCAACATTTCCGGCACTGTTATCAACAACCATGCTTATGGTATATGGTATCTGGGTGGAAAGCAGGCCATCATCAGAACAGAACGAAAAGATCTATTTAAAGGGCTAAGCGACCATTACAGCACTGCTCATTTTGAGTTTTATCTGATCGACCTCGCCACTCAGAAAGTAATAAAGAAACTGGAACTTCCATTAGATAAGGGGACAAGAAGGGCATGTGTAATCGTTTCCGGAGAGATGGCCTACATTTCGGTCAATTCCACCAAAGAAGGCAATTATATCTGGCTTTACAACATAAAAACAGGAAACTTAAAAAAGGGGCTTCAACTTGCCGGAGATACCGATTTTATGATGAGAATCGACCAGCTTCAAAAGTAACCTATTTCTATTTATGAAGGCCGCCCGAAAAAAACATCCGGGCGACCTGATCTTTAAATCAATATTTTATTAGAAGTCGAATGCCGCAGAGAGTTTAGCAAATCTGCCCAGAATAGGTCTGGCATAATAGATTGTACCCGGAGCTGTGGTTACCCTTGGGTTTCCTTCTGTTAGCCCAATCGTATTGGTTAAATTTGAAGCATCTAATGCAAAACGCATCCGCTTAACTTTCAGGGATACTCCCGCGTTCAGCACATCAAAAGCAGGCAGGAGGCTTAGATTTTCATTATCTGAGTATTTCTTCCCAAAATGATTCACTTCTGCATAGATGGCCAGGTTTTTTGTCAGGTTATAAGCAGGACGAATAGTTCCATAAAAATTAGGAATTCTACGTACCCTGTTTCCATTGTTATTCACCCCTTCTCCGGAAAAGTCAGTAAATTTCGGATCTTGTAAAGTGGCGTTTATGGTTAAACTGAAATTTCCGGCAGTAAACTGTCCTTCCAGCTCCATTCCGTAATTACGCGCTTTCGCAAATTTATTTTCTGATTGTCCGTTTAACAGGATATCTGTAAAGGCCAGATCAGCAAGGTCCATATAAAAAGCATTTGCAAAAAAAGCAAACTGTTTCGCCTGGTATTTATACCCCAGCTCAAACTGATTGATCACTGTTGGCTTTAATTGATCCAGCTGATCCATGTTCTCAAAATAGGCCTCCTCAATCGGTGAGCGGAAACCATTGCTGTAACGCACATAAGCCGCCATATCATCTGCAAACTTATAGTTTGCCGCCGCACTTCCTGATAAACGGTTCACATCATATTTCCAATACTGATAAGCACCAGATAAGACCGTCATTGAATTATCAGCAGTAGTACCTGCAAAATTATTACTGGAAGCGGTACTGTTGTCCATATTTTGTAAAACAGCGTTGGGCTTATTCTTGTATCCGGTATAACGATCCATATCATAACGCAAACCAATATCGAAAGTCAACTGATCAGTTGCTTTAATTTCCGCATTTCCAAAGACAGCATTCAGATTCCCTTTCGTTTGTGTCTGCCTGGTTAGCCAGGAAATATCAGTTACTCCGTTATAGGTTCTGGATCGGTTGTTTCCTCCTTCAGGAACGGATTTATCAACCAGGTTTAACAATTGAGGGTTGTCAGAAACTGACACCAATAGGTTACTCCAGTTCCATTGCTGGTTAGAGGTCCAGTTCGAATAATAATAACCAAGGGATAAAGCCACTTTATCATTTTTATAATCAAATCTCAGGTTGTTGGCAAAATTTTTCATTTGTTTATCAATTGCCCAATAACCAACTTTAGCAACCAGCCCGGGATTGATTACCGCACCGGTATTTACATTGGTATATTCCGGATTTAAAACAGGAAATGCAGCCCCGTTAGTGCGATATCCTGCGGCAAAATCAGCAGCAGTCTGCGGTTCAGCACCAGGAAAGATGGCCGTATACTCCAAATTGATTTTAGTATATCTGGTATTATTGCTTAAAGTAAAACCAGCACCTAAATCTGTTTTAAATTCAGCGCCTACTGCATCCACAATGGGATGAACTCCGTCTTCGAGGTTTCGTTTAAAAGAACCGCCACCATATTGAGGAATATCCAGCTGACTGAAATTCCTCGAAGTTAAGGTTCCGGTATTCGCATTAAACCCTTCAATTCCTTTGGGATTGTTCCTATCAGTTAAAGGAATCGGTAACAGGAATAAGTTTCTGTCATTAAGCTTTTTGTAAGACAATTTGATAAAGCCCTTATCCAGATTGTATTTCAGGTTCATCTTTACCTGTCCGCCGTCATTTCCTTTAAATCCGGGATTACGTACGCCATTCTCGGTTCTGTAAAAACCACCAACATTAAAGAATAATTTGTCTTGTATCAGCGCGCCCCCTACATTCAGGTCTGTACGAAATAGCCCGGAAGTTCCGGTAGTCATTTTGGCTGTTCCCGAGAAATCATTGCTTCCTGTTTTAGTGATAAAATTGATAATTCCACCAGGGGCATTGGTGGCAAAGATAGAACCAGAACCACCTCTAAGCGCCTCCATACGAGAAATCGTCTCATCAACACGCAGCCAGTTATCGGCGTTTGCAAATTGCAAGGCACCATCTTCAAAAACAGGCATTCCATCTTCCTGAATCTGAACATATTCATAAGCTCCTGCAGATGGAATCCCTCTTGAAAACAGGTTATTTCCTACCTCTCCTCCAGAAGTTTCCACCACAAAACCCGGGACATGTTTTAATAAATCAGCAGCACTCGAAGGGGCAAACTGCTGGATAGTTTTGCTGCTAAAGCTGGTAATAGCCACACTGGATTCAATTTTCTTTAAAGGGTTTACGGAACCGGTTACGACTACCGCATTCAGCTCCATCAAATCTTCAAGGAGGGTAATTTTCAAAGTTCCGCCTGCAGAAACTGATTGTTCAATGCTCTTATAACCAATGGCACTAACGATCAGAATTTTTGCATCAGGACTAAGGTTCAAGGCAAACTTACCGTCCCGGTCTGTAGAGGTTCCGGTTTTAGTTCCCTTGATGACCACCGTAGCTCCGACAATTGGCTGGTCATTTTTATCTACTACAGTACCCGTTACTGATTCTCTGACTTTCAGGTGTTTTACCGGCACTTTACTATAAGTTGTTTTTGCACTGCCCAACAGGCAACAGGCGACAATAAAGAATAGATATCTTTTCATAATTTGGTTTTTAAATGGTTAGGTTTTAGGCTCGTTTTATACTGTATGACTAATTTTTATTCATTCATTTTCATTTTTAAGTAGACCCCATTGGTCCATCCGAAGCCATTCTGATTGGGGTATTCTCCTCCTCCTGCAGCAAGAGAGCTGTCCACAACGTTGTATTTTTCCATCATTTTTCCAGTAGTTTTGAAGACCCTTTCTACCGTTGCCATCCAGTTTCCTGCGATATTACCGGCAAGCTTCGGCGCGCCATAATTGAGTGCAGCTTTATAGCCGATCCATTGCAAAGGGGCCCATCCGTTTGGCGCATCCCATTGCTGTCCGGTGATATTTGGGGTAGTAAGCAAGCCTCCTTTTTTTAAAAAAACAACTTGCAGATGTCCAATTACTTTTTCGGCTTCTGCTTCGTTGGCAAGGCCAAAGAACAAAGGGAAAGCCATTGCCATGGACCATGCTTTGGAAGCTACACGTTGTTTAAAATCGAAATCAAAATAGCCTCCTTTCTCTTCATTCCATAAATACTTCCTGATTGCAAAAGCACGCTGATCTGCCTTTTTGTGATAATATTCCAGCTCCATATCATTGCCTGCCAAAGCAGCACACTTGGCAAGAGTACATTCCAAATGCCATAGCAGGCTATTGAGATCCACAGGAATCAGATCTGTTGTTTTTATAGTGCTGATGTGCTGCCCATCGGCAAACCAACGACCTGAAAAATCCCATCCGGATGCACAGGCGGCCCTGATATTCCGGTATAGATCAGTTTTTTCTGTAGTCGTATGATTGAAGATTTCCAGATCTTCATAATATCCCTCCGGCCGTGGGGTATTTTCTTTATCCCAGAAGCGGTTTAGCAATTCTCCATCTGGTAATCTCACACTATGTTCATAAGCCAGTTCACCAGGATTTAATTTGTCGCTGCCATTCATCCAGAAAGCATATTCAGCTTTCAACTGGGGCAGGTATTTCAGGTAGCAATCTTCGCCATTTTCCTCTGCGAGCAAATCCAGCATCAGAGAAAAGAAAGGGGGTTGGGAGCGACTGAGGAAATAACTCCTGTTTCCATTTGGAATAAAGCCAAATTCTGTGATCAGGTAGGCAAAATTATCCACCATATTTTCTATCAGGTCAGTCCTGCCTGATACTTGCAGTCCTAACATGGTAAAATAGCTATCCCAGTAAAAAAATTCCCTGAAACGTCCGCCAGGTACCACAAACTTCTGAGGAAGTTGAATTAAAGAGCTGAATTCCGCTTCCGTTTTTCTGGTCAGTTTATCCCATAATTTTTCAATATGGGTTGCCGGATCTTCCTCCTGTACTGTGTTCCCTAATTCATCAATAGGTGGCAATATGAAGTTTTCCTTTACAAATTTCAGCAAGTCAAACTCCGGTTCATGTTGCTGCTTACGGTATTTATGTAGAATTTCAAGTGCTGAAAATCTGGGCAAACAGTCGGGAAAAACCTTCTGGTCGGCAAAAATCCTTTGCGTCTGAACATCGGAAAATAATTCTTGTAAATCTTCAATATAGAATAAGTGACTTGACATATAAATATGGGTAGGGATAATGGATTAACTTAATGTGTGTTCAATGAGGTGTCGTGTTTTCATTTTCTGAAACAGGAACAGGGCTACTGTGAGGGTAGCGATCGGCAGCAGCGAGAAGTAAAAAGCCGTCTGACCTCCATAATGTTGAAAGATATACCCCGTGATCAGAGAGCCTAAAGAGCCGCCTAATGCAGAGAAAACTACGATCAGCCCAGACATTGTTCCATGCTGATTTTTCGGAAGTGCCCCCAGGATAACCGAATTAATGGCAGGGTAAATAGGTGCCAGAAAAAATCCGATCAAGGGAAAGATATAGGCAGCAAATGGAACATCTGCCCAAGTCCGGATCTCATACGGACCGGCGTTGGAAGCCAGAGGAATCGCAATAAGAACCAGCCCGGCAGCAGCGAAAAGACAAACGGTAAGACAGATATACCAGGAGATTCTTTTCAAAAGAACCCCGGCAAGGAAACGTCCGATTGCAGTTGAACTGGCCATAATGCCCGCCATCAGTACGCTGATCGAAGAAGGCAAATGCAGGACTTTGTTATTGAAGGTAGGTAGCCAGCTCATGATGCTCTGTTCAATTAAAACATACAGAAATGCACATATCACAAAGGAAACGACCAATGGCAACATCAGCAATTTGAGCATATCGGTATAGGATTGCCTAAATTTCATTCCCGGTTCAGGCTTCGCCGCCGATTCATCAAGTGGCGAAATACTCACTAACAAGAGGGCCAGCAGATAGAAAGCACCAATCAGGTAATAAACTGAAAACCATCTTCCAGAGGCCGCATCGGCATCATCAATAAAATAACTGAAGAGGAAATACCCGGATAAGATTCCAATCATAAAAAAGCTTTCAACAAAGCTCATCAGACTGACGTGTGCCTTTTCAGTTTTAGTAATTAAGCCAATGGTTCCAAATACGGAAATCTTAATTAGAGCGAAACTGGCACCTGTAATGGCAAACAGTAATTTGACTGCGATAAATGTTTTTATAGAAGGGACGATAAAACAACCTATTGCAACAGCAGCAAGACCGATCTGCATTGATTTCTTATAGCCTATCCTGGTAATAAATGACGCGACTATAAAAGAAACTACAGCAATCGTGATGTCTTTAAAAGCTTCCAGAACAGCGGCAGAAGAAGCTGAAACTCCGTAATAGCGTTGTGCCTGCAGAATCACCGTACCGACACTATTCAGCATAATGCCGAATAGCAAATAGTTGATGAATACCGAGATCTTAATTTTCAAGAATTCCATTAAACCGCGTTTTAAAAAGATAGATAGATTTGGTTAGCAATTCCGACCAGTTGCAGGCAACTCATTGGGTATGATAAAATTCCAGTTTTTATAAATGCAATAATTATCCTTTATTCATTATTTATTGAACTATATTAATATTTAATTACTCATATTTGATAAACTTAGCTTAATAAGGATGAAAATTCACTTTGAGATTGTAAAACCTGATGAAGCTTCTTCCATGCGGTTTTTATATCAGAACCAACCAATTCATGAGTTTGTTTGGGAATATCACTACCATCCGGAATACGAGCTGGTCTGTGTGATTTCCGGCGGCGGAACGCGACATGTGGGTTCTCACATCAGTATGTATGAAGATGGAGACTTGGTGCTAATTGGCTCCAATGTACCACATTCCGGATTTGGTTTGAATGCCAGGGACCCACATGAAGAGATTGTTATTCAGATCAAACCTGAAGTGATGCAGCAATGGATTTCGGGTTTCCCTGAAATGCAGCACATCGCTGCATTGGTAGACCGGTCAAAGTATGGCATTAAATTTAATGACAACATTAAAGAAGAGGTAAAAGAAATACTGATAAAGATGAAAGATATGCTGCCTTTTGAAAGGAAAATGAGCTTTCTGCAAGTGCTCCATATTTTAGGGAACAGCGAAGATTATCATATTTTAAATGAGAAGGCAATTATCGCTGATCTGGTGAGCAAACACCGGTCCCGGCTGCAAAAGATCTTTACTTATGTAGAACATTACTACCATGAAGAGATTGACATTGAAACCGTAGCGGGGCTGGTCAACATCTCTGTTCCTTCATTCTGCAATTATTTTAAGAAAACAACTCACATTACTTTTACCGAATTCGTAAACCGATACCGCATACAAAAAGCTTGTCTTTTTTTACAGCAAGACAAGACCATTGCTCAGGTCTGCTTTGAATCGGGATTTAATAATGTGACTTATTTCAATAAGATTTTCAAAAAGATCATCAGCAAAACTCCTTCGGATTTCAGAAAAGGGAAATAAGAAGTCCGGGAAGGCGTATACCAAATGATCAAATCTCTTCGGGCAACTGAAGCTTCCAAAGGTTAGCATAGGCTGAATTCGGGCTAAAACGCAACTCTTTATGGCTTCCTTGTTCTACAACAACACCTTTATCGAGCACAATGATTTTATCGGCATTGCTCAGGGTACTCAGTCGATGTGCAATAACAATCACCGTCTTCTGTTTTGATTTGAGAATATCGATCATTCTTTGTACATATTTTTCAGACGCAGAGTCGAGTGACGAAGTAGCCTCGTCAAGGATAAGAATTTCGGGATCGCGGTACAGTGCCCTTGCGATGGCAATTCTTTGCCTTTGTCCGCCGGACAAGGTTGCTCCGTTCTCTCCCAGATAGGTTTGAAAGCCTCTGGGTAAGGATTCAATGAAACCAATCAAGCCCAATTGAGTGGAAATGTCAATGATCTTTTGCATATCTGGTTCGTAATCTCCTATGGCAATATTTTCAATCACGTTACCGGCAAACAGATCTATTTGCTGGGGGACGACAGAAACAGCACGGCGGAGAGAGGCTGTTTTTATGTATTTCAAATCATATTTTCCAATCCGCACATTTCCTCCCTGAATCGGGTAAATATTCTGCAGAATTGACATTAAGGTAGATTTTCCGGAACCACTTTCGCCCACTATTGCAGTAAATTTTCCTTTAGGAAGGATCAGGTTTAAATTGTCAAAAACAGAAACTCTGGTTCCATAACGAAAAGATACATTTTCAAAATGAATATCTCCGATTTTATCAGGGCTTAGTTCTACCTGATTCTCGTCATTTTCACGTTCCAGATCCATAATTTCAAATAACCTATCCGCAGCAATTACCGCATCCTGGACCGTTTTATTCATCCCTATCAGAGAAGAAACCGGTCCTGTAAAATAGCCGATCAGCGTATAGAATGACAACAGCTCTCCAGGCGTTATCTTGCTGTCTATTACATATCCCGCTCCCACCCATAGCAGGATAATTGTCAATAAGCGGGAGGTGAGTTCTGAGGACGTTCCTGCAAAAACAGAATTCATATTAGATTTAAAACCATCCTTCAATAGTTTTACAAAGCGAACTTCTGTCTTTTCATTGGCAAAAGATTCCAGGCCAAAACGTTTGATGGTCCCTACTGCATTGAGACTTTCTACAAGCTGGGACTCCAGCTCGGCAGAATCTTCCATCAATAAGCGTTGCGCTTTTTTATTGAGCTTATCAGCCACAAAATAGATCAGCAAATACAAAGGAATTACGGCCAGCATCAGTAAAGCAAGCTTCCAGTAATAGGTAAACATCATCGCAAATGAAAACACCACAATGAAAATATTTACCAGAAAATTAATGCTGACATCATTTAGAAAAGCCCGTATCTTGACCGCATCATTAATCCTGGAAATAATCTCCCCGACGCGCATCGTATCGAAAAATTGCTGCGGCAATCTTAACAGGTGTTTATAATATCCTAAGATCAATTGAGAATCAATCATCTGTCCCGTTTTCAGCGTAAAGATCGTCTTTGTCATTCCAACAAACAGCTGGATGATCAGGATGACCACCATCGCAATACTCATCAGATTGAGCAGGTTTCTGTTACCATCAACCAATACAAAGTCAACCAGCTTTTGCACAAAGATAGAAGTGGACAAGCCTAAAATGGTATATACGATAGCCCCAAATAAAGCCTGGATTAAAATGCTCTTATGTGGTCTTATTAAGTTCCAGAAACGTCCGGAAACAGAAACCTTTTCATTTCCCGTTTCGAACTCTTCTGAAGGTAGCAACAACACTAAAGCGCCGGTCCATTCATCTTTAAATGCCTCGTGTGTCCTGCGGTGCATTTGGCCGTCAATAGGGTCCATCACATCGATAAACTTACTATTCACTTTATAGATCACGACATAATGCTGCAGAATATCTTTGACAATGAGGTGTGCGACTGCGGGTTTTGGTATTTTAAATAAACTTTCAAAAGGTCCTTTTACACCCTTGGCCTCAAAACCTAACTTCTGAGCGGCTTCCACCATCCCTAAAACATTGGTTCCTTTTTTATCCGTCCCCGCAAACTGTCTGATTTTTGCCACCGGCAAATCCAGTTTATAATGCGATGCGATAGAGGCCAGGCAAGCTGCACCGCAATCTGTAATGTCTCGTTGTTTTACTTTAGTGCTCATAGCTTTAGGTCTTATCACTGACATTTGGATTGACCCAATCATCAACTTTATCATATAACAACTGATATAAACTACGGCTGGTTACCGTGAAACGGGCAGTAAAATTCATTCCTTTCTTTAAGAAACCTTTATAACCATTCTTTAGGATCAAATGATCCTGGTTCAGACTACACTTCACCTTGAATACGGGCTGATTCCCATTTAAAACAACGATATCATCGGAGATATCTATGACCTCTCCCTGTGCAGATCCCCATTGATTATAATTATAGGCATCAATCTGAAAACGCACCTCCTGGCCTTTTTTTATAAGCCCGATATCTGATGGTTTGATATAACAAAATGCAGTTAAGCTCGCATCCGGCGATATTTCTCCGATTTTCTGATTTGCAAAAACATAAGCTCCCTTTTGTATGCCACTGAGGTTTTGAACAGACCCGCTGGTTGCAGCCCTCAATACATACTGCTTTTTTTGCTCTGTCAGTTCTGCTTGCTGGCCGGAAAGCTGGCGTAATTCATTACGAAAACCATTTGCTTCCGTTTGCCATTGTGTTTTATATTTAGCCCGTACCATTTGATAGGCCGAGGTTGCTTGTTCCAGTTCAAACTTATATTTTTCGTACTCAGATTCCGTGAGTACCTTATTTTCGTATAACTTATTGTAACGTGCAAAAGTGCTTGCTGCCTGCATTTTTGCAATTCCGGCATTTTCCAATTCCTGTACAAACTGTTGCCAGGAGGCATTGTATTGTCCGGTTTGCAGGCTTGGAGAATTGGTTTTGTCAAGTGTTTGGAAAGACAACAGCATATTGATATCCTGAAGAAACTGACTAAGCTGACCTTCACGCCCCTGTACCAGGACACTCTGTTGCTTTGGTAATCCGCCATCAATCACAAGAATAGTATCTCCTTGTTTTATCTTTTTATTATCAGTAAGTCTATATTGAACCAACCGGCCGTTGACAGGTATGTTTAATTCCGTTTTTTCGAGAGAAGATTGTAAAACGCCATTTCCTTTAATGGTGATGGGTGTTTTAATAAATGGAAGTGCCGCAAAAGTCAACAATACAACCAACAGGGTAACTTGATAAATGAGTTGGGATGATTTGCTGATTTGTGAGCGGTAGACAATGGAGGTAGTAGAGATCGTTTCGGCAGAATAGGGAGATAGTGGCATGTTTTAGTGTTTAAAATAACCGTTATTCTGAAATTCAGAATAACGGTGACTTATAACTTTTTTATAGGCTCCAAACGAATTTCAAAACATTGGTTAATGTTTTGTTTAAAAAAACAGAAGCGTCAGCAGCAACAGCATTTACAGTTCCAACAACGGAACCAACAACACCTGTTAGGATATCGTTTAATAAACCACCACCTTCAACTTTTGTCATTTCAGCAACGTTCATTTCTTGAACGCCAAGATTCTTTAATTCTAGATTTTTCATATTTAGGGATTTTTAATTTAAACTCCTTACTCTATTTAAGGCTTTTCAGGATACGCCTAGGTTGGCCAAACGCTGAAACGAATATAATGATAGTATCCATAAAGATTAAGGAGTGGAATTTCTGTCGAAAGCTCATTTCACCTGAATAAAACGTCAAAATACATGTCCTTTTAAGCAAAGAACATGGTTTCGCTCTATGCATAGGCACTTTTATTCCTATTTGTTCAATTTATTCATTTTTTCTCCAGCCGAACGGCACATATATCTGCATATTTTCCTAAAATGACACCAATTATTTAATAGAACTGATGCCGCTCGAAAAACAGTGTTAAACAGCACATCGTTTCTACTAATACTTCTTATTTTTAATCCGTATTAAACTTGGTTTCCCCAAAAACAAGAAGACTAGATCCATTAGAGTGCATTGATAATAATGATTTGTTCAAAGGAAAACGACCGTTATTCGGAATAACGGTCGTTTTCAAGAATCCTTACAAGCTAAAAATTGCAGTTAAGACTGTACCGATCTGTTTTTTTGCATATGCAACGGTGTCTCCTACAATAGCACCCGCAGCCGTAATAACGACAGTTAGTGTACCGCTAATGAAATCGCCCAATAACCCACCGCCTTCAATTGTTTTCATCTCAGTTCTGCTCATTTCTTGAACATCAAGATTTGTTAGTTCTAAATTTTTCATGATAGGAATAATGTTATTTAAGGTCCCTACTCTATTCAAGGCTTTTCAGGATTCGCCTGGTGTGGCCAAACACTAAAACTAAGATAATCATTCTGTATTTCTTAAGCTGGATTCCAACCATGACCTGAAATCAATGAATTTTTGACGATAAGCAGTAAAAGTGCCCTATTTAAACTAAGAGCGCGTTTATTTGTAAAATGAACAGCGATTTACAAGAACATTCAAATCATTCATTTTATCCGCTACAAAAATGCAACACACTTATAATGAAATCATTAACAAAATCAATCGTTTCGTCCCCACAACTTTTAGGAATGAAACGATCAACCGATGCGAATCTTATTTTTTACAGTCGACAGGAGCAAATGTAAACCTACCTTTTTCAAATGAAATTGGTTTACCTTTCACAAAAAAAGACCTGCCCAAAGTAGTTTGAATTTGCCCCACTCCAAGAACTAACTTCCCGTCTTTTTTTAAGAATGCCAATGGGTTCTTATAAATAGTTTTATTCTCCAGTCCTATCTTAAAGGTATAATCGACAAATAAAGTATCCCCTTTGAATTTCCCCTCAACCTTACCGTCATTCTTTCCTTTC
Source organism: Pedobacter steynii (assembly GCF_900103665.1). Taxonomy (GTDB): domain Bacteria; phylum Bacteroidota; class Bacteroidia; order Sphingobacteriales; family Sphingobacteriaceae; genus Pedobacter; species Pedobacter steynii. The sequence goes on along the minus strand of NZ_FNGY01000005.1, from coordinate 348,164 downwards.
TCCTTAAAGTTAATGGTCAAATTACCGGAAACCTTCCCGCTACTTAGGGTTTTTATATTAAAATTGGCCGTATCAACCCCGTCAACCGCAACAAAACATTGCTCGTTAATCAATGAGTCGGTAGCATTAGCCGAAGTTTGTTCTGTTCCCCGATTACAACTAAAAAGAACAGGAAATGTAAGAAATGCAAGGTAAAACGCTGGTTTTTTCATAATTAATTATGGCTTTAAATGTACAATCGATTAATAATTCAATCTAACAATACCATAAAGATGCATAAAGTTTGCTCCTTCCATAAATAATTAAGAAATACTTAAAGTTCAAGAGAAACATTCATTCTTTTGCAACATTCATAACGATGCCTTGTCTAATCTTTCAGATGAGCCATCCAAACGAAAGTAGTAACGCCGACAAACACTTAGTTGAAAAAATACTAGGTGGCGATAAGCATGCTTTTAGCATATTGATAAAAAACTTATTCTTTAAGAAAGGGCTGCTTTGTCAAAACATCCAGTTGCTTTAATAAAATTGGAGTCCTAAAATCTCCATTCATCGATTTAACAAAATCTGCAGCGATATCCAGTTCCATGCCGACAGCAGTAATATACAGTGGTTTTGCACTTGTTCCACGGTACACTAGTCTTTTGCCATGAATCAGGTTTATAAAATCATTTTTTGTAACGCCAATGATAGGATGTCATAAATACATGGGATTATTTCTTTCCCATTCGCATTTAAAAGGCCACATTTACCATCTATAGCCATATAGCTGGGGTCTCGTATTGATCCGGGTTGTCGGTTTCAAATATCTCGTATTGGTTAAAATATTTCAAGCGAACATTTTTGCCCATCTCTGTTATCAGATCCTATAAAGAAACCATTGTCATGGTAATCAAGGTTATCATATGAATAAGTAAGTCGGGGGCCTTCTTGAGCTCCTTTACCCGTTCAAAACGAAGTTTAGGGTTATTTTGAAAAGGTACTATCGTATTTTTAGTCATTCTAGAATTTATGTTTGGATTTCCAGATGAAACCATCCAGCACATAATGCGTAGCCTGAGGTAAAGTAAGCAATGGGATCAGCAATGATAAAAACTGATGATCGGAAATTTGAGGCAACCGGGTAAACAGACTGAACAAAGCACGATGTTCTCCCCAGACCAAACCATCCCAAAGTCCTTCTTCAAAATAGGCAAATACCACTAAAGTCAACAAAAAATAAAAAACACCATACCTGCCAAAGGAAAGCTTCATTAATTTACCTTTCATTGTTCCAGGCTTATGACATAGCTTTTTCCTCTCAAAAAACCAGATCAGTGCCATATAGGGAATACCATGTGAAATCACATTTAAGGTTGTAAATGCCATGTCTCCGTTAAAGTACACAATTCCAAAATACCAGGATAAAAAAGTACCGAGAACCAACAAATTTCTTGGGATATTGACCTGCTTTTTGATGATGATTAGGATAAACTCTTTAATAAAGTAGGTACCAATTACCAAGATATAAACGACGCCAGACAACTGCAACAATCTTTCATTTTTAAACAGGAGAAAATCTCCTTCTACAAACCAGCAGAAATTTCTGTTTGAACTTAGATGCCAGAACAGTAGCGGATAGACAGCGGCGGTATAAATTGTAATCTGATCAATACATTTCACATAGACCGGCAAATATTCTTCCCGTGAATATAAACGCATAAATCCATATTGCTGTCTGATAAAATGATAGACAGCAAGATAGGCAAGAATTCTCCAGAACCATAAATCGTCGAACTGATAAAGTAATACGCCAACGATATAGCAAAATAAAGGAATGCCAATCAGCAAGGCAGATTGACGCCTAAAATTATCGGGATTGAAATAAGTACGGTATAGGGTACTGTATACATGCGCCACATCAATGAAAACAACCAATAGAAGCCAATAGATCGGAGGGATTCCCTCAGCCTCCTGGAATTGTGCAGGAAAAAGCAATACCATTAGTAAAGAGAAAAAAGGCGGCAACAGGATAAATATACCGTCGCTTAGCGCAGATTGAAGCCAGGGTTGACGATAGAATCTATCCATTATTTTTCAGGACTTCTTTAGCAGCTCTGATTCCCTGATGAAAAGCCTCTTCAAAAATCGAAATACCACTTAAATCACTATGTGCAAAAAAGATCTTTTGATCGATGGCCTTCCTCGCCTGTTGCAAGTTATCCCCCCAAATCAGGTCTACCGATGGAGAGATCATTCCATGTCCCCAAACCCATAGGTCTATATTCGTAATTACTTTTGTAAGCCCTGGATGTATGTATTCCAGTTCAGGCATAATAATGTCCAGCCATTGTTCATAACTTCTTGAATATGCTGCCAGTCTCGCTACGGCGGGCTCAAAATCACAAAGGGGCAGGTAGTAGGTCAGCGTATGACCGTCTTCAGCTGTGTTCAATCGTTGCTGGCCTGAATTCACATACCCTACTGAGGGTGTATCATAAGCCACATTATCCCAACATAATCCCATTCCCCTACCTCCCGACAATGCACTAACCTTAATATTAGCTACTAACCATGGTGCATACTGCAATTCCTTATAATCAACCCCGGGACGTTTAATTCCACGGAGTAATCGGTTGTTCACATATTGAGGTGCACACAAAATAACCTTTTCGGCCTCAATCGTCCGGTTTTGCTGAGTATTTACATCATAAACTAATGCCAATACCTTTCCATTATCCGTGTAACCAAGCTGATAACACATCGATGAAGTTCGAATGTATTTATCCAGAGGATCTGCTAATTGTTCCATCAGCCAGCCATTGCCCTGTGGCCAGGTGAGTACCGCATTTCTTTCCGCATTGGCCGCCAGACCTCTTCTTGAGGCAAAATAGTGCAATCCGGCCCAGGCAGAAACGTCGCTGATCTTCCGTCCATAATCGTCTTTACAGGCATAATTCAGATACCACAATAAATATTTAGAGGTAAAACCTTTTTTATCCAGATAGTCTTTAAAAGACATCAGATCCAATTTCAGGTAGGATTTATCAGATGAACTCTCACTAACGGGTACATTAAAAACAAATTTTCCGTCTGCTCCTTTCTTTAACCTCAGTTCTTCCACTTCAGCAAGGAAGCGTTTGATCTGAGTTTTCTCGAGCTCAGGGACACCAAACTCAGGAACTAAACCTTCCTGCCATTCCCCATTGATCAGCAGCCGCTCTTCTGGATCAAAGGTCAGGTAAAATTCATTGTAATAAGGAAGTCCTTTCTCCATATGTGTAATGACGTTAATTTCTTTAAAGAAATCCATCAGCACTTCATCTTCATTATTGGCAACCGTAACATAATGCGCGCCAAGTGGATACGCTGCGTCTTTATTTTTCCCGGAATGAGCATTGCCTCCTTTATGAGCCTCCAATTCCAGAATCTCAAAATCTGTTTCACCACTTTGTTTAAGCCAACGCCCGGCAGACAGCCCGGAAATACCACTCCCGATTATCAATATTTTCACTTTGGAGTGCTCCAAGGGCTTGGGGAAAGATATTTTATCTCTCAATAAGTGTCCGGCTTTCTCATTTGGACCTGAAAGCTTTCCTGGAATGTCGTAAGATTTGGCCTTTAACCTTTTATAACAACCATTCAGAAATATTCCTCCGGTAATCAATCCAACCCTCAATAAAAAGCCCCGTCTTTGAATGTAATCCGATAGTCTGGAGTTATAGGACATTTGCCCACTCCTCTTCAAAATATTTGACCAAAATCTGGTTGTTTAACTTGTTCACTTCTGTTTTTACCTTGGCCATATCTTTGGGAAAGTATAACATAAGGTCAAAACTTTCTTTCGATAAAAACTTTAACCCGGGAAGATATTTTGCAGGCTTCTTATACACATTATCTGGATTTGTAGCCATAATATATCCCCACTCGCCAAATGAAGGCACATAATTATGATAAGGAATCGTCTTTAAACCCACACATTCAAGCGTTGTGTTAACAGTCCAAAAGGACTTGGGTGCCACATAAGGTGAGGTAGACTGAACGACCATTAAGCCTCTTGGTGAAAGAATGCTTTTAACGAGCTGATAAAAGGAATTGGTATACAATTTACCCACGGCATAGCTGGAGGGATCAGGAAAATCAATCACAATAAAATCATATTGTTTCTTTTGAGCCTTAATCCAGGTAAAGGCATCCGCATTAATCACTTTTACTCTGGGCGACAGCAAAGAACTGTTATTGAGGTCTAACAGGATTTTATTGGATTGAAAAAGTGAAGTCATGCCTTTATCCAAATCAACCAATGTGATGGATTCTACTTGCGGATATTTCAATATTTCACGTACAGCAAGTCCGTCGCCACCACCCATGACCAAGACATTTTTTGCATTCGGCAGTGCTTGAAGTCCGGGATGAACCAAAGCCTCATGGTAACGGTATTCATCATCTGAACTAAACTGCAGGTTTCCATTTAAAAAAAGTCGCAATACCTTATTCTTCTTTGTTAAAATGATACGTTGATAAGGGGTACTTTTAGAATAGATGATGGTATCACTGTAAGTTAAGCTCTCAGAAAAACTGGTAATTTTATCTGCGTAAAAAAATCCCGCCACTAAAAGCAGGATGCTGATTGCCGAGGCACTTTTCAGATAAGCCGCCGCTTTGATCTCCTTTTTAAAGCTGACACAAACAATAAGCGCAACTACGACATTGAGTATACCAAAAAGGTAGGCTGTTTTTACGAGACCCAAATGCGGGATAAGTAACAAAGGAAAAATCAGAGAGGCCAATAAAGCACCAATGTAATCAAAAGTAAAAACCTTTGATACCAGGTCCTTAAACTCAAACCGATCCTGAAGTATTCGCATAAGTAGTGGGATTTCCAGGCCTACCAAAATACCGGTTAAACTCACCAATCCATACAATACGATTCGGAATGAGGCTACATTTTCAAATATGAGAAAAAGAATAGTCGCACTGAACCCTCCCACAAGACCAACCAGGATCTCTATTTGGATAAACCATGATAAAATGTTCTTATCAAAATATTTAGAGATCCATGAGCCAATACCCATAGAAAAAAGATACAAACCAATGATGGTAGAAAACTGTGTAACTGAATCACCTAATAAATAACTGGCAAGAGTACCTGCAATTAATTCGTATATAAGGCCACAGGTGGCCACAACAAAAACAGAGATGAGTAAAAGTGCGGGTAGTCTGTTGTTCATTTTAACTGTGAATAGCCGAGCTGATAATCATAGCGATGGCAATAATAAAAGCTGCAAAAACGATGGCCAGTGCCATATTTCGTTTTTCCAGTATTTCCTTCCAAAGATTTTCAGGAGTGATCTTTTCAATCACCCAAAAGGCGGCAAAAAGCACAATGATTCCCACTACGGAATAAACCAGGGAGGCAATGATGTATTTGATGTTAATCAATTCGTTTAAGCTCATATTCTTTTCTTATTTATGATAAAATCTATTTGTATACCCTGAATGGATGCGATTTCCTTTATATTCTGTATTTCTTTCCACCTTATCGTCATAGTAAGTAATGCCATTCCATAACGCATAAGTAAATCCGCCGATCATCAACAACACAACGAAAAGATATATCCTGATTACTTTTAATTTCATACAATTAGTTTACAAAAGGTGAATGATCGCTGTTATCCCAACGTTTTTTCTCAAAACGGGTCATCATGTACCAACAAAATGCGGGGTAAATCAACAATAAGAATATGGTAACTAACGTGTTTCTCCACATATTCACATTTGTTACCGCCCTGATATATAAATTACTGAGGTGTTGATCTCCCGAAGCTGGATAAACATTTAAATGGTATTTTCCCCTTGGAAGGTCGGAAATTAAAACAGAAGTCTCCCTGGAACCTTCATCCCAGGATTCACCATCTTCCACTCCATGATAATATTCCATACCCTGAGTTACTTCCCAGGTTTTATTGCTCTCCTCATTAATCAAAACGATGGTGGCTTCAAGCCAGTTATTGTCTACCCTGGAGCTAAATGTAAATTCAATATTGGATGAAACCCTATTTAAAGAAAAAGCAGGAGTAATAAAAGGCTTAAAAGAATTGTCCTGACTTCCCGCAACGGCCGTGATTTCAAAATCATCATTGATCAGTTCCTGCTCAGGAACCAATGTGGCAAATAAAAGTTGCAGCAGCAATATGACAACAATCGCAATCCCGGTAATCGGGAACAATGTATTCCAGCGGTCATAGTATCTGGATGGTTGAATTGCCCCAATACCTGTCTTAACCGGAAAAACAGCAGAATCCAGCTTAAAAGCTTCCGCAATGACTTGTAGTTCCAGATATTCGGCCAAATAATAATCAACTCTTTGGGGGCTGCTTTGCGTTTTCTCCTTCACCAACATAAAAGGAGGAGCCACAAATTCCAAAGCAGCTATTTTTTCATTCACGACATCCCAATCTGCTTCTCCAACCATAGCAGTTACTACAGGAGCATATTTATTGAATAGCCGGTAGTCAGATCCATTGTAAGGAATCATATTTAGCCCATTAGGGACAAAATGGGCAAGATCCGGAAAAATTTCTTTTCCTCCGATAAAACTCCAATGTCCGTCAAACTCAGCAAGTGTAACATACCCATTTTCTGGACTATACAGCAGATATTCCCGCCAACAATAGGCCGTATTCCGTTCTTTTTTCTCCAGGTAGCAGATCACCTTGAATTCGAGCTCTTTTAAAACGCCAGTACTTCCCAACGGCAAAACGGGCTTGAGCACCGGGGGAGATAATTTCCCTTTCACACCAAATTCCAAAGATTTTAAGCGTTCCACGTACGATTTACAGCTAGGACAGGCAAAAAAGACACTCCCATGAAGATCGTAAGAAGTAATACGCCAGTCGCATTTAGGACAGATTAAAGTCTCAACAGAGGGAAATGAGGGAATATTAAGACTAGCCATTAACGGATCACCTCTGTTTTCTGTTGCTCAATTCCTTCAAAGAAATCAAGTACCGACTGATAAATGGATTGGACTTTTTCGGTATTATCCTTTTGATAGTTCGACAGGAAGATATCAAAGGTTGCCAGCTTATACTCCGGCCAGGTATGAATAGAGAGGTGTGATTCCGTCAGACAAATCACCGCGGTAAAGCCCCCATTCTCAAAATCATGGTACACTTCACCCACTTTTTGCAGGTCATACCCATTGATCAAGCCGTTAAATAGATTTTTACAATCAGAAGAGGAGCTGAGATATTTCATTTTATCTGAAGTAAATTCTGATAAAATATGTAGTCCGGGTTTATATTTCATTAAAGCTTGCGTTGCTTCAAAAATAGGAAAGTAAATCGAAATAAAAACAGACTGGGTTATTAATTTAAATAACCAGAACTACAATTATTGTTCAACAGGGAGTTTTTCAAGGCGCCCCCACGTTTTAAGTGTTTTAGGAAGGGATTTAAATTACAAATAGGTCATAAAAAGCAAAAATCCCGCTCTACTTATCGTAAAGCGGGATCGTAGCCCGTAGGGGAATCGAACCCCTGTTTCCAGAATGAAAATCTGGCGTCCTCACCCCTAGACGAACGGGCCATTTTAGAAGTGCCTTAATCTTTACGATCACGACTTCTTTGGTAGCGGGGACCAGACTCGAACTGATGACCTTCGGGTTATGAGCCCGACGAGCTACCAACTGCTCCACCCCGCACTATACCTTTAAAAACTTCACTAAGCCTCTGCTTAATGATTACTGTAGCCCGTAGGGGAATCGAACCCCTGTTTCCAGAATGAAAATCTGGCGTCCTCACCCCTAGACGAACGGGCCATTTTAGAAGCGCCTTAATCTTATTAAGATCACGGCTTCTTTGGTAGCGGGGACCAGACTCGAACTGATGACCTTCGGGTTATGAGCCCGACGAGCTACCAACTGCTCCACCCCGCACTATATACAATTTCGTAGCTTTCGTTATTTGTTTAACTCTTGTTCCGAATTGGAATGCAAAGATATAATTCGTTTCTTTGCGGTGCAAATTTATTTTAAAAAATATTTTCATGTCACATAAAGCAGGTTTTGTAAGTATAATTGGTAAGCCCAATGCGGGCAAATCAACGTTAATGAATGCCCTGGTGGGTGAAAAGCTTTCTATCATTACTCCGAAAGCTCAGACTACCCGTCACAGGATTCTGGGAATTGTCAATGAAGAAAACTATCAGATTGTATTTTCTGATACTCCGGGCATCATAAAACCGCGTTACGGTTTGCAAGATTCCATGATGAGTTCGGTTAAAGGTGCCCTCACAGATGCGGATCTGATTTTGTTCGTTACCGACATTAACGAACAGTATGATGAGAACGATGTATTGGAAAAGATTATTGACACCACCATTCCAATGATTGTTCTGATCAATAAGATCGACAATGCCACACAAGAAGAGGTAGAAGAGAAAACTGCTTACTGGCAGGAAAAACTAAATCCCAAGCATATTTATGCCATTTCTGCATTACATCTATATAATCTGGATGGCATCATGGAGATGGTATTGGATCATTTACCGGAACATGCTCCCTTCTATGATAAAGAAGACCTGACTGATCGTACCCAAAGATTCTTTGTTTCAGAAATCATCAGAGAGAAGATCTTTAATAACTATCAAAAGGAAATCCCTTATAGTACAGAGGTTGTGATTACTTCTTTTAAAGAAGAAGAGAAAATTACCAGAATCAGTGCTGAAATCATTGTAGAACGCGATTCTCAGAAAAATATCTTGATCGGTAAAGGTGGTGCAATGCTAAAGAAAGTTGGTACCGAAGCCCGTAAGGATATTGAGAAATTTCTGGATCAAAAGGTGTTCCTGGAGACCTTTGTAAAGGTGGTCCCGGACTGGAGAAGTAAAAAGAACTATTTAAAAAGTTTCGGGTACGAAAATTAAGCTTACCTTTGCAACCCCTTAATAACTAATACAATTCATACCAATACACATGAGCAACATTATCGCAATAGTCGGAAGACCAAACGTAGGCAAATCTACCCTATTTAACCGCTTAACAGAGAGTCGCAAAGCCATTGTTGATGATTTTAGCGGTGTAACCCGTGATCGTCATTACGGATCGGCAGAATGGACAAACAGGCAATTTACAGTAATTGATACAGGAGGCTACGTAGCCAATTCTGAAGATGTTTTTGAAGCAGCCATCCGTGAACAGGTGGTTATCGCCATCGAAGAAGCAACAGTATTGTTGTTTATGGTAGATGTGGTAACCGGCATTACCGACCTGGATGACGAAATCGCACAATTACTTAGACGCAGCAGTAAACCAGTATTTATCGTTGTAAATAAAGTAGACAATACACAACTACAAAATGATGCTTCCGTATTTTACGGATTTGGTCTAGGTGAAATCTACCCGATCTCTTCTATGACGGGTTCCGGAACAGGAGATTTATTAGACGATGTGATCAAACACTTCGAAGATGTGGTAGAAGAAGAAAATGCCTTACCTAAAATCACCATCGTTGGAAGACCTAACGTAGGTAAGTCATCACTGATCAATGCACTAATTGGTAAAGAAAGAAATATTGTAACTCCAATCGCAGGTACAACAAGAGATTCTATCCATATTCACTACAATCAATTCGGACACGAATTTATGTTTATTGATACTGCCGGACTTCGTAAGAAGACCAAAGTAAAAGAGAACATTGAATTTTATTCTGTTATGCGTACCATTAAGGCGCTGGAAGAAGCAGATGTGGTCATCTTAATGATAGATGCCATGGAAGGATTAGAGTCGCAGGACGTTAATATTTTCCACCTTGCGGAGAAAAACAAAAAAGGTATCGTAATCCTGGTTAACAAATGGGATTTAGTAGAGAAAGACAGTAAAACTGTTAAAATATTTGAAGACCAGATTCGTCAGAAACTACAACCTTTCACTGATGTACCGATCGTGTTCACCTCTGTAGTCAATAAACAACGTATCTTCCAGGCTATTGAAACCGCATTGGAAGTATTCAAAAACAGAGGAAAGAAAGTTCCTACTTCTAAATTGAATGACGTCATGCTGCCAATCATTGAGAACTATCCTCCACCAGCATTGAAAGGAAAATACATCAAAATTAAATACATTACTCAGATCAACGGAACATCACCGATGTTTGCTTTCTTCTGTAACCTACCTCAGTACATCAAGGAACCGTATAAACGTTTCATTGAGAACAAACTAAGGGAACATTTTAACTTTAGCGGAGTACCAATTCAGATTTATTTCAGACAGAAATAAAATACGATTACTGCAAACTGGTTAATGCCTGTTTGACCATGGCGTCACTTAAATTAAGCGCTTTGTAATAACCGGCATCACCCAGGTGGTATTTACACAACAACACTTTGATGTCATTATAGATCAAAGGTCTGGCAGCTTGTAATAGCTTTGGCTCTATCACAACACCTTTAGTCTGAATATATTTCAACAGATCCTTGTAATCCGCATCATTGATGTTAAAGGTTGCAAGGTTCTGTTCAATAAAAGAAGAAGTGTAGCGGTTTGCAAGAACATCATAGACGAAGTCAAACAGCACTTTCTTCGCAATCAGCTTCGCATAAAATCTGTTAAATCCACTGGTATCCATTTTCACATAAATATCCGGTTGAATTCCGCCGCCTAAGAATAACTTTCCTTTCTTAACACTATCTTTTACACTTACATTTTTTGAAGTCAGCTCTCCATCATTAAAACGATCCTCAATCTCATTCTGATAGGCGTTATAGCCCTTTTTATAAGATTTCTGAATGCTTCTTCCTGAAGGTGTATAATATCTTGCTATGGTCAGATTTAAGGCAGAACCATCTACAAAAGGAAACTGCTCCTGAACAAGACCCTTTCCGAAAGAACGGCGACCAATAATGATTCCCCTATCCAAATCCTGTACTGCACCGGCAAGAATTTCACTTGCAGAGGCAGAGTTCTCATTAATCAGGATGGCCAGTTTTCCTTGCTCGAATTCTCCACCACCAGTAGTAAAGTAATCTGTTCTCGGTTCATGTTTACCCTGAGTATATACGATTAACCTGTTTTCTGCTAAAATCTGATTAGCCAGCCCTGTTGCTGCAGTCAGGTAACCTCCCCCGTTATCACGAAGGTCAAGCACCAGCTTTTTCATCCCTTTGCCTTTAAGCGTACGGACAGATTCGACAAAGTCCTGATCGGTCTCTGCGCCAAAATTACTAATACGCACATATCCTGTTTCAGCATTGAGCATATAAGCTGCATCAATACTGCTCACTTTTACTCTGCCTCGGTTCACCGTAAAGAGTACCGCGCTAGGATTTCCAGGATGCAAAATACTTAATTTCACCGCAGTACCTTTCTTTCCTTTGATCTTACCAATCATTTTATCTCTCGGCAATGCCCTTCCGCTTACAAAAGTGGTGTCTATTTTAAGAATTTTATCTCCCTGGCGGATTCCTGAAAGAAAAGCAGGACCATCTTTGATCACATTAGTTACCAACAGCGTATCATTAAGGATATAATATTCGATTCCAATGCCTTCAAAATTACCCCCAAGGGTTTCGGCAAATTCATTCGCTTTTGCGGGAGGAAGATAAACGCTATGCGGATCCAGCTGATGTAACAAGCTGTCTATAGGAAGGTGGTGTAAACTATCCGCATTTACCTCATCAACATAGTTTTTATTAATAATATGAATGATTTCATCTACCTTTTCAGTATTGTCGGCGAGATAACCGGCCTGCTTTTTAACCTGAAATCCCTGATCTTTTAGAAACTTATACCCCACAAACATACCACCTATTAGAACAACGGAATAAGTAAGGGCGATCAAAAGGTTATATCGGGTAGTCTTTTTCATGGTTAAATGCTGCGTAAAGTTATAAAATAACCCTGTCAATTAATAAATTAAGTCCTATTCATTTGTAATTGTTTTGATAAATTTCACAATAAGCGGGAATGTCGCGTAGTATTGTCTTATTTGAACTGATTTCCTTGAATATTTCCGGTTTAAAAAGAAAATCACGAATTTTATCAAAAAAACCACATATGATAAGAGTAACTGAGCAGGAGTCAAAGTATAACAACATCGATCAGATGTCCGTACTTCAAATTCTTCAAGACATCAATAAGGAAGACCAGACAGTTCCTCAGGCAGTGGAAAATGCCATCCCACAAATAGAGAAATTAGCTGCCTCAGTTGCAGAACGTATGATCAGTGGAGGCCGTTTATTTTATATCGGAGCAGGAACCAGTGGTCGTCTGGGTGTAGTAGATGCCTCAGAATGCCCGCCAACATTTGGCGTTCCTTTTGACTGGGTAGTTGGGATCATTGCCGGTGGCGATACAGCGATCAGAAAAGCGGTAGAAAATGCAGAAGATGATGTTGAACAGGCATGGATAGACCTTCAGGAATACAAAATCAATGAAAAAGACTGCCTGATCGGACTGGCCGCATCAGGAACCACCCCTTATGTAGTCGGCGGACTAAATACAGCACGTAAACACGGCATCTTAACCGGATGTATCGTTTGTAACGAAGGAGGCCCTATTGCTGCAGAGAGTGACTTCCCGGTAGAAGTAGTGGTCGGACCGGAATTTCTTACCGGCTCTACCCGTATGAAATCAGGAACTGCTCAAAAATTGGTTTTAAACATGCTCAGTACGACAGTGATGATTAAACTGGGCCGGGTAAAAGGAAACAAAATGGTAGATATGCAGCTAACAAACCATAAACTGGTTGATCGTGGCACACAAATGGTAATGGAAGAACTACACATCGACCATGATCAGGCGGCTGATCTGCTCATCCGTTACGGAAGTGTACGTAAGGCTGTAGAAGCAGGTACTAAATAATCTCATAAAATATGCACGAAATTGAGCCCTTCTACTTATGGCGCGATGATTATATCGCTGCCGAAGATGAACGTTCGCCTTTTTACAATACGGAATACTCAGAGTTCTATTTCGACAAACAACTGTACAATTTCCTGATTCATCCTCAATGGGATGATTTTGGTTCCAATACACTATATCTTAAAGTTTTGTATACGGATTACGACAGGAATTACACCATCATTGAGTTTATCGGGGAGTGGAACGATGCGATTGGGAACGACATTATGTTGTTGAAAAGGGAGATTCTGGAACTGATGATCGACGAAGGAATCAATAAATTTATCCTTGTCGGAGAGAATATCCTTAACTTCCATTCTTCTGAAGACAGCTATTATGAAGAGTGGTTCCAGGATGTCGAAGATGGCTGGATCACCGGAATCAATTTTCAGCAACATGTAATTGACGAATTCAGAAACGGTAATATTGACTACTACATTAACTTTGGCGGTCAGCTTGACGATTTGGCATGGAGAACATTAAAACCACTTCAATTATTTAAAAAAGTAGAAGAAATCCTGACAAAACGACTCGGGGCATAGGTTTTGTAAGAAGATAAACAATTAGTAACTTTAAACTAAAACTTAAATAAAATGGATAACAACAATAATTACCAGTGGGCACACAAATCTGTTATTGCAGAACAGCAAACCGGAATGGTTGCCAAGAAGTTCTTCGCAAATGTGTTTCTATGGATGTTTGTAGCGTTGAGTTTATCAACAGTGGCAGCTTTGGTTATCTCTACTTCTCCGGCAGCACTAAGCCAGTTGGTGAATTTTGAAACCGGACAGAGAACTGTATTAGGATATATTGCCATGTTTGCCCCTCTGGGCCTGGTATTATTAATGGGAGCTGGATTTAGCCGCCTTTCTTATGGTGCACTGTTAGGTGTTTTCGTCTTATTCTCTATCCTCTTAGGGGTGAGTTTGAGCTTTATCCTTCTGGTATACACTGCGGGATCTATTGTAGCTTGTTTTGCTGCAGCAGCAGGTATCTTCGGGATTATGGCCGTTCTTGGCTATACGACCGATGTAGATTTAAGTAAATTCGGACCAATCTTAATGGTTGGTGTTGCGGGACTATTCATTGCCAGCATCATTAACATGTTCCTTGGAAGCCCTACTTTTAGCTATATCATGAGCTTCTTTGGTGTAGCCATCTTTACCGCCCTTACAGCGTATGATGTTCAAAAGCTAAAACGTATCGGTGCAGGTATCGAAGAAAATGGGGATCAAATGGTTGCTGCAGATGCTAAAAAATTAGCCATCATGGGTGCCTTATCACTTTATCTTGACTTTATCAATATCTTCTTATTCTTATTAAGAATCTTCGGAAGCAGAAGATAATCACAATTGTACAGAATATTGTTCCGAAGGCCATGCAAATTTGCATGGCCTTTGCAATTTTATATGCTTTAAGCACTGTTTTTTTGGAAATCATTTTTCTTTGTTGCACTTTTGCAGAGCTTATAGAGAAAGACGGAGGGATTAGACCCTGCGAAGTCTTAGCAACCTGTGCTTACAAGGTGCTACATTCTACTGGAACCGGACCATTGGCTCCCGAAAGATAAGTTAAAGTCGACCCTATACCGGACTTTTCAATAAGCTTTTTGATTGCGTATAAAACAGTAACCGATATGAAGTTCATGTCTGGTCATCTTTTCCATACGCCTTACGGGGAGAAAAAAATGAACATTAGAGAAGAGTTAGAAAAACGCATATTGATTATTGACGGTGCCATGGGTACCATGATCCAGCGTTATATCCTAACAGAAGAAGATTTCAGAGGTGAAAGGTTTAAAGATCACCCATGTGATGTGAAAGGCAATAACGATTTGCTAAACCTTACACGCCCTGACATCATTAAAGCAATACACACCGAATATCTTAAAGCCGGTGCAGATATTATTGAAACCAACACCTTTAGTACCCAGCGCATTTCACTGGCAGATTACCAGATGGAAGAGTTGGATTATGAGATGAGTTTTGCAGGTGCCAGGATTGCACGTGAAGCGGTAGACGAATTCATGGCCGAAAATCCGGACAGAAGATCTTTCGTGGCTGGTGCTGTTGGCCCAACCAATAGAACACTTTCCATCTCACCAGATGTAAATGATCCTGGATATCGGGCATTAACTTTTGACGAACTTGTTGATGCTTATGATCAACAGGTTCGCGGATTGGTTGATGGCGGCTCCGATCTTTTATTAATTGAGACCATCTTTGACACCTTAAATGCCAAAGCTGCAATATTTTCTATTAAAAAATATGAAAAAGAGATTGGCAGAACGATAGACATCATGATTTCCGGAACCATTACTGATGCTTCCGGAAGAACCCTATCGGGACAAACCGTGGAAGCTTTCTTAAATTCTGTAATTCATGCCAACCCGATCAGCATAGGCTTTAACTGTGCGCTGGGAGCCAAAGACATGAGGCCACACATTGAGGAGCTTTCTGCCAAGGCCACTTGTTACGTATCCGCCTATCCCAATGCAGGCTTACCTAACGAGTTTGGTGCCTATGATGAGATGCCTCATGAAACGGCACATTTAGTAGAAGATTTTATACAACATGGATTTGTGAATATTGTGGGTGGTTGTTGTGGCACTACGCCTGAGCATATCAGTTGCATTGCTGCCAAAGCCAAAAAAGTTAGCCCAAGAAAAATTCCTGAAGTAGCTCCATACTTACGACTAAGCGGACTGGAACCCGTAACTGTTACCCCGGAAAGTATTTTCGTCAATATTGGTGAAAGAACAAACATCACCGGATCGCCTAAATTTTCTAAACTTATTTTAGGTGGCGACTATGAGGCTGCCCTTACTGTTGCCCGTCAACAGGTAGAAGGTGGTGCCCAGGTGATTGACGTAAATATGGATGAAGGGATGTTGGATGGAGAAGCTGCGATGGTCAAATTCTTAAACCTGATCGCTTCTGAGCCTGATATATCCAAACTCCCAATCATGGTCGATTCCTCTAAATGGAGCGTAATTGAGGCCGGATTAAAATGTTTACAGGGAAAAGGAATCGTCAACTCCATCTCACTAAAAGAAGGAGACGAAAAGTTTAAGGAAAGTGCCCGTAAAATCATGAATTACGGTGCAGCTGTAGTCGTAATGGCCTTTGATGAACAAGGACAGGCAGATAACTTTGAAAGAAGAAAAGAAATATGTAAACGCTCCTACGATACTTTAGTGAATGAAGTCGGCTTCCCTGCCCAAGACATCATATTTGATCCGAATATCCTGACCGTAGCAACCGGTCTGGAAGAACACAACAACTATGCAGTAGACTTCATTAACGCCACCCGATGGATCAAGGAAAACCTGCCTTACGCTAAAGTAAGTGGAGGAGTTTCCAATATATCGTTCTCTTTCAGAGGAAATAATACCGTTAGAGAGGCCATGCACTCCGCATTCCTGTACCATGCCATTAAAGCAGGTCTGGACATGGGGATTGTAAACGCCGGAATGCTGGAAGTTTACCAGGAAATACCACCGGAACTTCTGGAACGTGTGGAAGATGTATTGCTCAACCGCAGAGATGACGCTACAGAAAGACTGGTTGAATTTGCAGATACCATTAAGTCTAAAGGAAAAGAGATTGTTAGAGATGAGGAATGGAGAAAAGAAAGCGTCGAAAGCAGACTCTCTCACTCCTTAGTGAAGGGAATTATAGAATATTTAGATGCCGACGTAGAAGAAGCCAGACAGAAATATCCTAAACCAATACATGTGATTGAAGGTCCGTTAATGGACGGAATGAACATCGTTGGAGATCTTTTTGGGGCAGGAAAAATGTTTCTTCCTCAGGTCGTAAAATCTGCCAGGGTAATGAAAAAGGCAGTAGCCTATCTCCTTCCCTTCATTGAGCAGGAAAAACTGGACAATCCTGATGGAAAAGCAAGCTCATCTGCAGGAAGGGTATTGATGGCCACCGTAAAAGGTGATGTTCATGATATCGGAAAAAACATTGTAGGCGTGGTATTGGCTTGTAATAATTTCGAGATCGTAGATCTTGGTGTTATGGTTCCGGCACAAACCATTATTCAGAAAGCCAAAGAAATTAATGCAGATATCATTGGATTAAGTGGTCTGATTACCCCTTCGCTTGACGAAATGGTACACTTTGCCAAAGAAATGGAACGCGAAGGCTTTACGATTCCCCTGATCATTGGCGGTGCTACCACTTCCAGAATTCATGCGGCAGTAAAAGTAGCTCCGAACTATTCAGGTCCCGCCATTCACGTACTGGACGCTTCCAGAAGTGTAACAGTCTGCAGTACCCTGATGAACGAAGAGACCAGAGGTCCTTATATCGAAGGCATCAGAAAAGAATACGATAAAGCAAGAGAAGCACATCTAAACAAACGCTCCGATAAACGTTTTAAGACTTTAGAAGAGGCCAGAAAGGATCAGTTTAAAATAGATCTTGACTTGGTGGCTCCGGCTCCTGCATTCACCGGAACAAAAGTATTTGAAGATTATCCACTGGCGGAACTGGTTCCTTATATCGACTGGACTCCTTTCTTCCATACCTGGGAACTTCGTGGCAGTTATCCTAAAATATTCAACGATAAGTTGGTTGGTGATGAAGCAAAAAAACTATTTGATGATGCGCAGGCCTTACTAAAAAGAATCATCGATGAGAAACTGCTGACCGCTAAAGGAGTGATCGGTTTCTGGCCGGCAAATACCGTTGGCGACGACATTATCCTTGATGTTGAAGGACAGGAAGTAACCATTCATACCCTTCGTCAGCAGGCAGAAAAAGTTGCTGGTGAACCTTATTATGCATTGTCAGACTTTGTCGCGCCTAAAGAATCAGGCGTTGCTGATTATTTTGGAGGCTTCGCAGTAACCACAGGAATAGGATGTGATGAACTTGTAGCTGAGTTTGAGGCCAACTATGATGATTACAATAGCATCATGGCCAAAGCACTGGCCGACAGGCTGGCGGAGGCCTTTGCAGAAAGAATGCACGAACTGGTCCGTAAAGATTACTGGGGTTACGCAAAAGATGAACAGCTGAGCAACGAAGCATTGATCAAGGAAGAATATGCCGGAATTCGTCCCGCACCGGGATATCCTGCCTGTCCGGAGCATACCGAAAAAGGGACGCTCTTTGAATTGCTTGATGCAGAAGATAAGATAGGTCTCCGCTTAACAGAAAGTTATGCAATGTACCCTACCGCAGCAGTAAGTGGATTTTATTTTGCTCACCCACAGTCCAGGTATTTCGGTCTGGGAAAGATCACGAAAGATCAGATCGAAGAATATGCCCTTAGAAAAGACATGCCAATAGAAGAAGTAGAGAGATGGTTAAGTCCTAACCTGGCTTATTAATTACAGAAAACCAACCTAACAAGATTATACTAATGAAGATCGTAGACCATATCAGTAACGCAAAAGGAAAACCCCTCTTCTCCTTTGAGCTCTTGCCACCAATAAAAGGGCAAAGTATTAAAGGCATTTTTGATGCAATAGATCCTTTAATGGAATTTAATCCGCCTTTTATCGATGTGACTTACCTCAGGGAGGATTATATCTACAAACAACATGCAAATGGTTTGTTAGAAAAGATCGCCTACCGCAAACGTCCCAGCACTGTGGCTACCTGTGCAGCCATTATGAATAAATATAATGTGGATGCAGTGCCTCACCTGATCTGCGGAGGTTTTACAAAGGACGAAACTGAAAATGCACTGATCGATCTTCAGTTTTTAGGAATCGATAATGTGCTGGTTTTACGTGGAGATGCCCGGAAAAGTGACAATTCATTTATCCCAACTCCAGATGGACACGCTTATGCTTCAGAATTGTTACAACATGTGGTTGACATGAACAATGGCCGTTACCTGCATGATTATATGGAAGATGCTGCAAAGACTGATTTTTGTATCGGCGTAGCGGGCTATCCGGAAAAACATTACGAGTCGCCAAACCTGGATACTGATTTTAAATATCTGAAACATAAAGTCGATACCGGAGCAGATTTCATCGTTACACAGATGTTTTTTGACAATAAAAAATATAAAGCTTTAGTAGATAAATGCCGTGCAAATGGCATTAATGTCCCGATTATCCCGGGTCTTAAACCAATTACAAGCAGTAAACAACTGGTTAGCCTGCCAAAAATTTTCCACCTGGATATTCCAATGGAACTGAGTGAAGCGATCCAGGCCTGCAAGTCAGAGAAGGATGTAAAAGAAGTGGGGATAGAATGGATGATCCACCAATGTCAGGAGTTAAAAGAGATGGGTGCACCTGTCCTTCACTTCTATACGATGGGCAATCCGGAACCTACAAAGAAGATCGTACAGGCAGTATTTTAGTCTTTTCATGATACCCGATAGGTATATTTTCGAATACTCTTTGTACCTTTCGGGTATCATTAAAACAATAAGGCTATGAAAAGAATCATGTTACTGGCAATTGTAATGACCAGCACTTTTGTTGCGTGTACCACCCTGAAACCCGGAACGATAGGAAATGGTGGATTATCTCAATTGGGAGGAACCTGGGAACTGAACTACATCTCTGGTCCCAGAATAGCTTTTAACGGTTTATATCCAGCAACAAAACCGACCATCACCTTTGATGTTGCAGGGAAGAAATTAAGTGGAAACACCAGTTGCAACTCTTTCTCAGGGGCTTTAATAGCAGACGATACTACCGTCAATTTCACCCATCCGCTAGCCATGACAAAAATGGCCTGCCCTGGTGAAGGAGAGGCCACTTTTCTGGAAATGTTAAAAAAAGCAAGTACTTATTCTGTAAGTGACAGCACACTTAATTTTATGATGGGCGATATTGCCATCATGCGTTTTAGTAAAAAGTAGTCAGGTAACTTTTAAAAGAATCATACACCGTATCCATCTTTTCAGCATGTTTTAATTTGGCAGATAGTTCCTGCACATGAACGGGAATTTGAATTTTGCTGCTCATCTCCTCAGAAAAGACATCAGGAAACTTACAGGCATGTGCCGTAGATAAAAATACACCCGTAGCGTTTTCCTGCGGGTTTTCTTTTTTATAGTCTTCCAGAGCCAACCAGGCAATTGCGGTATGCGGGCATGCAATATATCCAAACTGCTCATAGATCGAATGAATTCCTTTTAATGTTTCTTCATCGGTATAGCTATAGCTTTTCAACACTTCCTGCAAAGCGGCTTTATCCTGATTAAAGAGGTCCATGATCCTCACCCAATTGCTCGGAGCACCTACGTCCATTGCATTGGCATAAGTCTGTATAGAAGGCTTTGTTTCATATACCCCTGTTTTCAAATACCGTGGAACAGTATCATTCACGTTCGTCGCAGCGATAAACTGTTTTACCGGAAGCCCCATTTTATAGGCCAGCAATCCCGCAGCAATGTTTCCAAAATTACCGCTGGGTACAGAAAATATGACTTCCTTCTTTCCTGCCCTGCGGAGTTGCGCATAAGCATTGAAATAATACAAGGTCTGGGGGATCAATCTGGAAATATTGATAGAATTAGCGGAAGTCAGACGAAGCTTACGGTTCAATTCTTCATCCGCAAATGCCTGTTTCACCAGATGCTGACAATCGTCAAAAGTCCCGTCTACTTCTATGGCATGGATGTTCTCTCCGTTCGTACACAATTGCAATTCCTGAATTTCACTCACCTTCCCTTTCGGATAAAGGATTGTAACCCTGGTATTGGGTACCCCAAGGAATCCCAATGCCACTGCTCCTCCGGTATCACCGGAAGTAGCAACCAGAACATCCAGTAATTGTTCTCCATCTTTTAAGAAATAAGCCATAATCCGGCTCATGAACCTGGCGCCAAAATCTTTAAAAGCAAGCGAAGGGCCATGAAACAGCTCCAAGACATAAGTTTCGGCTTCAAGTGGTACCACTGGTGCTTCGAAATTAAATGCTTCATCAATGATCTTTTGCAAATCTGCAGCTGGAATGGCATGATCCAATAGTGCAGAAGCGACCTTAAAGGCAATCTGTGGCAAGGTATACTGATCGATCTGCTGAATAAACTCCTGATCCAGTACCGGAATATTTACCGGCATGTATAAACCTTTATCCAAAGGCATGCTGTTAAAAACAGCGGTAGGAAAGTCTACGTTTAAATCGTGGTTATTAGTACTATATAGTTTCATAATGGGGGTTAATCTAAAATAACAGGACCTTTTTTATTTACTTCCGACACAAAAGACAAACTGTTGATACCAATGCCTTTTAAGTGTTGTTGCAATTTCTGGGTAATTGCTCTGGCGGTTGCCTCGTCTTTTGTTAAAGCAAAAACCGAAGGACCAGAGCCTGAAATACCAAAGCCCGTAGCCCCGGTCTTCATTGCCAGACTTCTCAGTTTATAGAAATCAGGGATTAAAATAGAGCGGGTAGGCTCCACCAGAATATCGGTCATACTTCTGCCGATCAGCTCATGATCTTTCAGAAACAAACCACTTACCAGACCCGCAACATTTCCCCACTGGGTAACTGCATCTTTTAAAAACACTTTAGAGCGGATCATCTGTCTCGCGTCCTTAGTAGGGACGTCAACTTCAGGGTACACAATAGCGGCATACAGATCGTCAGGATGAGGTAAATTGATAATGTCCAGGGGTTGATAGCTTCTGATCAACACAAAGCCTCCCAGCAGCGCCGGAGCCACATTATCTGCATGCCCATAACCACAGGCCAATTCCTCTCCTTTCATCGCAAAAGGAACAAGTTCTCTATTGGTCAGCAGGTTATCAAATAGCGTATTCACAGCAAATAAACCGGCAACCGTACTGGCGGAACTCGATCCCAGTCCACTACCTATCGGCATTTTCTTATGCAATTCGATTTCTATTCCCGTATCCGGTTTACCGATATGGTTCAGGTAATGCTGCACGCTGGCGCTCACAGTATTTTTCTTTGGATCCAGCGGCAAGCGCCCTTCATCACCAGTGATCTTTGTGATGCTGATTCCGGGGGACTCTGTTAACTTCATGATGACTTCATCACCGGGTTGATTTACGGCAAAACCCAGGACATCATATCCACAAACTACATTGGCAACAGTTGCAGGGGCAAAAACTTTTATAGACTCTTTCATCGTTTACCTACATTAATAATATCAGCAAAAACACCGGCAGCAGTTACTTCCGCTCCGGCACCCGGACCTTTAACCACAAGCGGGCGGTCTTTATACCGGTCTGTGGTAAAGGAAATAATATTGTCACTTCCGGAAAGCATATAGAAAGGATGGCTGTCATCTACCATCTGCAGAGTGATCACCACTTTTCCCGCTTCCAGCTTACCAATATACCTCAGTACTTTATTACCTGAGGCAGCCTGCTGTTTCAATTTTTCAAAGTATTCCGTATTGTTTTCCAGTTCCTGATAGAAATCGGTGACAGTAGCTGCAGCCAGACAAGCCGGAGGAAGCATGCTTTCGATCTCAATATCGCTTTCTTCCAATGGATAACCTGCATCACGGGCCAGAATCAACATCTTTCTCATAAAGTCTTTTCCGTTGAGATCATCTCTCGGATCAGGCTCGGTATATCCTTTATCCTGTGCTTCTTTCACGACTTCGTGAAACAGCTTATCTCCTTTATAATTATTAAAAATGTAAGAAATAGTACCAGATAAAATGGCTTCAATCCGGTCTATCCGGTCGCCACTCATCATCAGGTCTTTTAAAGTACGGATGATCGGTAAACCTGCACCCACATTTGTCTCATAGTAGAAATCGACCCCATATTTTCTTGCCGCCTGCTTAAAGGCAACATATTGTTCATAGTCTGCAGAATTTCCGATCTTGTTGCAAGTCACTACGGAAATGCTGGATTGCAGGACATCCTGATAAAACTGAATCGGATTATGACTGGCAGTATTGTCCACAAATACACAGTTTGGAAGGTTCATGGCTTTCATCTGCTTGATAAATACGGCTAAATCCGCAGGTTCACCATGTGTTTCCAGATCCTTTTCCCAGTTACTCAAAGCGATCCCTTCTGCATTTTGGTACATTTTCCGGGTATTACTTACGCCCATCACCTTTACCTGAAGATCGTTGTTGGTCGCTAAAAAGTCCATTTGAGCCTCCAGCTGTGCGAATAGCGTTTTTCCGATATTACCAGTCCCCAGACAAAATACGTGTAAAGTTCTTTTTAGATTAGCATAAAAAGCATCATGAACCGCATTCACCGCTTTTGAAAGGTCAGGTTTGGAGATGATCACAGAAATATTGTACTCTGAAGAACCTTGTGCAATTGCCCGTACATTCACACCATTCCTTCCCAAAGCATTAAATAACTTCCCTGACATTCCTGGTGTTTTTTTCATGTTCTCCCCTACAATCGCCAGGGCAGCCAATCCATTTTCCACTTCAGGATATTCCAGTTTGCGTGCCTGAAGCTCCAGTTCAAACTCTTTATTGATCAGGGCGAGTGCTTTTAAGGCATCGGCAGGTTTCACAGCAAAAGTGATGCTATGTTCAGAGGAAGACTGGGTAATCAGGATAATATTGATTTGCTCGCGCGATAACAGGGAAAACAGCCTTCCGCTAAAACCTGCTTTCCCAACCATTCCGCTTCCTGTAAGGTTCAACACGCTGATCTCATCAATAGACGAAATTCCTTTGATCGGTAATTTCGAAACACTGGTTCCATGCTTGATATAAGTTCCAGGGAAATCTACATTGAAAGTATTTTTGATAACAATAGGAATTCTCTTTAAAAATGCAGGGATCATTGTTGGAGGATAGATCACCTTTGCACCAAAATAAGACAGCTCCATTGCTTCGGTATAGCTCAGCTCCGGCAGAGAGAATGCTTTTTTTACCATTCTTGGATCTGCAGTCAGCATTCCATCTACATCTGTCCAGATCTGTATCTCCGCCGCATTTAGCGCAGATCCCCAGATTGCGGCAGTGTAATCACTTCCACCACGCCCAAGGGTCGTGATCCTGCCTTCATCGTTACTGGCAATAAAACCAGTTACGAACAAAAGCTTGTCCGCGTTACTCTCCTGAAAATCCCGGATAAGGGTCTCTGTCAGATAGGTATTTACCTTTGCCTGCCCGAAATTATGATCTGTTTTAATCAGTTCCGACCCATCCACATAAAGGGCGTTTGGAAAAGTCTGCTTGGCGATATGACTGATCATTACCGTAGAACAACGTTCTCCATAACTTAAAATCAGGTCTTTCGTCTGCAGACTCAACTCTCTTAGGTTATAAACCGACTGTAAGATCTCTTCCAGCTCATTAAAATAGATTTTAAGCTTGGTCAGTACCGGGTTCTGAGCATTTGCAGGCAATAAAGCCCGAATCACATCAAAATGCTTTTTCTCAATTGTTTTCAACTCCTCGCTATAATCTCTAGCCTGCCCTGCGTTTTCTGCCATCTCGACCAGGGCATTCGTTACCCCGCTCATGGCCGATAAGACGACAATAGGATTTTCAGCGCCTTGCTGATCCTTAAGGATACTTAGCAATGCACTTATGCTTTGCAAAGAACCGACTGATGTACCTCCAAATTTTAAAATATTCATAATTTACGGTTAAAAAAAAAGCGCCTTCCCCGATTAGAGGAAGGCGCTTTTTGTGGTTTTTAGTTTTTTATTTTTACCCATTAGCTAGCCTCCCTCCGAGATATCCCGGTGGTGGTAATAATGGAAATAATGGTTGAATTATTAAACATTGTATTTTTTACACTTACTGTGCTCTGACTCAAAGTAAAGTTATATTTTTCTAATTAGCAAATGATTAATAAAATATTTATCTGATTTTTCAAAAGTTTGCGTTTGAAGCATATTAAACAGCGCTTTCAAACGGACAGGCAGTTAAGTCGCTCATTCTCAACTCAGGGGATAAAATAGAATAACATCACTGCCTAACGATACTCATTGACAAATTTTTATTTTTCAGATCGTTCCAGATTTCAAAGTCACCATCAGCGAACTCCTTTAAATAAAAGAATTTTTTATAATAATTGGATGGACCAATACCTTGTGAGAAATCCTCACTCGTCTTGAATTCGTTATTAATTGCATTAAAAAAAGATTTAATCCTCTTATCTGGATTTTTGGCCAAAAGTCTTAGTGTAAGAATCTCAATTTCATGTCCGGATTTTTTCCCTCCCCCTCCTTCAATTGAAAACTCAAAAAGTCCATCATCATAAAAGCTTAAATTCTCAGTAATAGCTACCTCTTTTGAAATGAAAAAGAAATGCCCGTACGCTTCATTTAACAATTCACTGTAATTCTCCAGGTTGAAGTCAACTTTTAAGTAACTCCTTTTCGTCCTATCCGTTACAGCTCTATATTCAAAATAACAATACACATTGTACTTCAATGCTATTCTTTTGACCAAGCTTAAGAACCTTTCACAATCCACAATAACATTAATATAACTCATATTTTTTATTGCTCAACAACTATTCCAGCAAACAGTAAAAACGATAAATATGATCAATCGCCTCAAAAAATAATTACCCTAAAACAATTTCTTACCTTTACCCCATCATATGCAAGGATTAGTCATAAAATCAACAGGAAGCTGGTATCAGGTACACGCAGAAAATGGTGTCGATTACGACTGCCGTATTAAAGGGAAGTTCCGGATTCAGGGCATTCAAACGACCAACCCCATTGCTGTTGGCGATCAGGTAGAATTTGAGCTCGAACCCAATTCAGACAATGGTGTTATTTATAAATTACACGATCGGAAGAACTACATCATCCGTAAATCTATAAACCTGTCTAAGCAAGCGCAGATTATCGCGGCCAACATGGATCAGGCTTTTCTGGTCGTTACCCTCGCTTCACCAAGAACGTCTTTAGGTTTTATTGATCGCTTTCTCGCCACCGCAGAAGCTTATGATATTCCGGCAGTCCTGATTTTTAACAAGCTCGACTTATTTAATGAAGATGGATTGGCCATTCTGGAAGATTACAAAAATATCTATGAGAACATCGGTTATCCTTGCTATACCGTATCGGCATTGGAAGGAACCAATATCCCTCAGATAGAAGGCCTGTTAAAAGATAAAACTACCTTATTCTCCGGACACTCAGGCGTAGGAAAATCAAGCCTGATCAATGTACTGCTTCCGGGCAGAAGCATCAAAACCGGTGAAATCTCCGAAGCAAGTGACAAAGGACAACATACCACTACTTTTGCAGAGATGCATACCCTTCCCTTTGGAGGATACCTGATTGATACACCTGGCATCAGAGAGCTGGGCATCTTCGACATCAGGCCTGAAGAGCTGGGTCATTATTTCAGAGAAATGAGGGCCTTACTCAATCAATGCAGGTTCAACAATTGCAGACATGTCAATGAGCCTGGATGTGCGGTTATCACCGCCGTAGAAAACGGAGAAATCGAAATCAGCAGGTATGAAAGCTACCTCAGCATTTACAATGGCAACGAAACCCGCGCTTAATTCCCCATGAGAGCAATTATACAAAGAGTTACTGAAGCAAGTTGTGTAGTCAAAGGAGCAATAACCGGCAGCATCAATACCGGCTTCCTGGTATTCTTAGGCATTGAAGATGCCGATACCTCAGAAGACCTGGATTGGCTTAGCCAGAAGATTGTCAACATGAGAATCTTTGGGGATGAAAATGACCTGATGAATAAATCACTCGCAGATGTCGATGGGAATATTCTTCTCATCAGTCAGTTCACCTTATTTGCAGCTACAAAAAAAGGCAACAGACCTGGCTTTACCAGAGCTGCCCGACCAGACAAAGCCATTCCACTCTACGAAGAAATGATCATAAAACTATCTGCCCATCTCCAAAAGGAGGTACAGACCGGAATCTTCGGCGCAGATATGAAGATCAGCCTGGTAAACGATGGCCCGGTAACCATCATGATAGACACCAAAAATAAAGAATAGTATGACCATAGCAGAAGCACAGGAAACCGTAGACCAATGGATAAAAAATACAGGCATCCGTTATTTCAATGAGCTCACCAATACCGCGATCCTCATGGAAGAAGTGGGGGAAGTGGCCAGGATTATGTCTAGAAAATATGGAGAACAGTCTTTTAAAAAAAGTGATGAAGCTGTAGACCTCGCTGATGAAATGGCTGATGTATTGTTTGTACTCATCTGCCTGGCAAATCAGACCGGAATCGACCTGACCGACGCCATGGAAAAAAACCTGATTAAGAAAACCATCAGGGATACTGACCGACACAAGAACAACGAAAAATTAAAATAACTCCTTATTTTTCAATCACGTAAGCAGTGCTGTGCTTGATCTCCGTCATCACAAATAAGCTATTCACGTTCGCAATATTCTCAATTGCTGCCAGCTTATTGGTTAAAAAATCCTGATATCTGTTCATGTCATTCACCACTACTTTCAACAGATAATCATAAGTTCCGGCAACGTGATAGCATTCCATCACCTCATCGAGCTTACTCATTGCAGCTTCAAACTTCTTTAGCAATGGAAGAGAGTGTACCTGCAAAGTAACATTGCAAAATGCAGCCAGGGTCTTGCCTATCTTTTCCCGGTCCAGCAAGGTCACATAATTCTTGATCACCCCGGATTTCTCGATCTTTTTCAGGCGCTCATAAGTTGGTGTAACGGTTAACCCCACCTTATGTGCAATCTCCTTTGTATTCAACCTTGCATTGTGCTGTAAAGCATTTAAAATGCGTTGATCCATCTTATCGAACTGTTCCATCTAGTTTAGTTTTTCTGAATTTTAAAATAATCAGCCGCATTTCAGATCAATGAGACTAATTAAATAGCAAATTAAGTGTTTATTTTCTATTATAATCAAATTAAAAGATCAATTAACTGGTTATATATAAATTTGAAGTCTAAACAAACTGAATAACCATGGAATTTAATCTTTCAACTGAAGATAATAAAAGACTCTCGGAGCTATATGAAAAGCTGCAATCGAAAACCCGTTTGTTCCTTGGCTATCCTGTATCTAAAGATTTCGACTATACCCCACTCCTTCCCTTTCTGCAATATCCGATCAATAATCTTGGAGATCCTTTTACAGAATCTACCTACGCTGTAGACACCAGAGAACTGGAAAGAGATGTGGTTCGCTTCTTTGCTGAACTATTCCGTGCACAACAAGACAACTGGTGGGGATATGTGACCAATGGAGGCTCTGAAGGAAACATGTACGGCCTCTATCTCGCCAGAGAACTTTATCCAAAGGCGATGGTCTATTATTCCGACTCAACGCATTATAGCGTTCAGAAGAACCTTTTATTGCTAAACATGCCCAATATTGCCATCCGCTCCCAGGCCAATGGAGAAATGGATTATGAAGACCTTCACAATAGTCTCCTCATGAACCGTCACCTTCCGGTAGTCATCTTCGCCAATATAGGAACAACCATGACAGAAGCAAGGGATGATGTGAAAAGGATTAAAGGAATTCTAAAAAACCTGGCTATTAAAAATCATTATATCCATGCTGATGGTGCTTTATCAGGAAGTTACAGCGCTTTTATTGAGCCCCGTCCAGCCTTCGACTTTGCCGATGGCGTAGACAGTATTGCCATTAGTGGACATAAATTCCTGGGTTCGCCGATGCCTTGCGGACTGGTGATCGTTAAGAAAACAAACCGCGACAGGATCGCACGTTCTATAGATTATATCGGCAGTGTGGATACCACCATCACTGGTTCGAGAAATGGACATAGCCCGCTGTTCCTTTGGTATACGCTGAAGAAATTAGGAATGAAGGGACTAAAAGAAAGGGCCATGCACAGTCTGGCCATTGCCGCTTATGCAGAAGAACAGCTGAAAAGCCTGGGGATTGAAGCCTGGAGAAATCAGAATGCCATCACTGTTGTTTTTCCTGCTCCTTCAAAATGGGTTTGCCAGAAATGGCAGCTTGCTTCAGAAAGCGGTTTGTCCCACATTATCTGTATGCCAAATGTGGATAAAGATCAAATTGATGAACTGATCTGTGACATCATTTCTGATCCGGAACAGATCAATTACAGCTTCCAGAAAGGCCCCTCGGAAATAGCAAAGGACATGTCCTTCTCCAACACATTTTAACAATAGGAACGAACGGAAAAAATCTTCAACAACAAAAAGCGGGTATTCCAAATAGGAATACCCGCTTTTTGCTACGGTCTGAATGCGTAAATCTTAGCCTTTAAGAGGTACTTTCACTCAGTGCCGTCTTGATCTTTATCGCAGCTTCTTCCAGTTCTTCCTGAGAAGGTTTCAGTTTTTCTTTACTAAAGTTCATGTCGTTCACGGCATTCATCGGAATGAGATGAATGTGCACATGCGGCACTTCCAAGCCAATCACAGCAACTCCTACCTTTTTACAGGGAAAAGCTTCCTTCAGGCCAGTAGCTACAATTTTAGCAAACAAGGTTAGTCCGAAATAGCTTTCTTCATCCATGTCAAAAATGTAATCAATTTCCTTTTTAGGAATCACCAGGACATGGCCCATAGTGAGGGGATTTACATCTAAGAAAGCCAGGAATTCTGTGGTTTCCGCTACAACATGTGCAGGGATCTCACCATCTACTATTTTTGAAAATATGCTTGCCATTGGATAAAATGTTAAAGGATTATCGGGTGATCTCTAATATCTCGAATTCAATCTTTCCTGCAGGAACCTGAATCTCAGTTTTATCGCCTACGGATTTACCCAATAAACCTTGGGCAATCGGCGATTTTACGGAGATTTTACCGGTTTTAAGGTCGGCCTCACTCTCCGCGACCAATTGATAAGACATGGTAGCTCCGTTTTTAATATTCTTAATCTTTACTATAGATAATGCCAATACCTTCGAGGTATCAAGCTTAGATTCATCAATTAATCTGGCTGTAGAGAGTGTTGTTGACAATTTTGCTATTTTAGCTTCATGCAAACCCTGCGCCTCCTTCGCTGCATCATATTCCGCGTTCTCAGAAAGATCACCTTTATCTCTGGCTTCGGCAATTGCCTTAGAGATTTGTTGTCTTCCGGTAGTTTTCATATGATGTAATTCTTCCTTTAGTCTGTCTAAACCATCTTGGGTATAATAGGTAACCTCTGTCATAGCTCAATTTATTTTATGTATTACTATAAAAACAAACAAGACTACATCGGTTTTTAAACCTACATAGTCTTGCTTCAATAAAAACGAAGATAATGGGGTACAACCACAAAAACAAATTATTTAATTTGAATTTCGGTAGTTTAAGTAAAATGTATGTTTAAATGACAGAAGAAAGCTTCTCTGCTAAAACTTCTGATATTTTACGGTAAGATTCGAAGGTCCAGCCACCAACATGCGGGGTTAAAATCACTTTTCCCGCATCTTTAAGCTGATTAAACCAGTCCTGATTTGCCAATGCAGGAAACTTTTCTACTTCCAGCACATCCAGCCCGGCGGCCAGGATTTTTCCAGATTGAATCCCTGCCAATACCGCCCCGGTATTCACAATCTCTCCTCTGGCCGTATTGATAAAAAAGAAAGGTTTGCGGAAATGAAACAGGTATTCTTCGTTCAACATCTGACGGGTTTCTCCTGTCAGTGGAATATGTAAACTTAAAACATCACTTTGCCTTACGATCTCTTCCATGCTCACTTCTTTCGCATAGGCATCTGTAAAGCCTGTTTTATATTTATCATAAGCAATTACATTCACTTCAAAGCCGGAAAGTTTTTTCGCAAAACGCTGCCCCATAAAGCCATAACCAATAATGCCAACCGTCTTTCCTTTCAGTTCATAACCCCGGTTTCCTTCTCTGTCCCAGATGCCATTGCGCACCTCCTGGTCGGCTTTTCGGAAGTTATTCATCAAAGACAACAGCAAACCGATAGCATGTTCACCTACGGCATCCATATTGCCTTCAGGCGCATTCAGTAAAGTGATGTTACGACCTAAGGCGTAAGCTTCATCGATATTATCTAAACCCGCTCCGGCTCTTGCTATAAATTTAAGCGAAGGCGCAGCAGCCATCAATTCCTGATCAATTCTGAATTTTGTCCTTACCGCAATTCCCTGATAAGCAGAAATCGCAGCTAAAGTTTGTTCCCGGGTAAAAAGGGGCTCATCGTCTACCTCATACCCTAAAGCTATTGCACGCTCTTTAAAAACAGGATGCAGTTCATCAACAATTAAAATTTTCCCTTTGCTCATTACGATTAAATGACTGATTGTTATTGTGAAAGATAGGCTAAGTGTTGTGTCAGTTCGATAAACTGCTCCACACTCAACTGTTCCGCCCGTTTATCAAAGAAAATATGGTCGTCCATTTTATCTTTGGGAACGACACCAGAAAGTGCATTTCTCAAAGTCTTTCTCCTTTGATTGAACCCGGCTTTCACCGTTCTCCAGAAAAGTTTTTCATCACATGGCAGACTTTCCACCTGATTACGACTCAACCTGATTACACCAGAGTTGACCTTTGGCGGTGGATTAAAGGTTCCCGGTTTCACGGTAAATAAATACTCTATATCATAGTATGCCTGAATCAGCACACTCAAAATTCCATAATCTTTGGTTCCTGACTTGGAAGCACAACGTTCTGCAACTTCCTTTTGAAACATACCAACCATCTCTACCACCTGCCCTCTGTTTTCCAGAATCTTGAAAAGAATCTGTGAAGAGATATTATAGGGGAAGTTTCCGATGATCGCATATTTTTCTTTAAATATTCCGGCAAGGTCTAAAGCCAGAAAATCGCCGTTAATCAGCCGGCTTCCCAACTGAGGGTATTTTTCCTGAAGAAAGTGATAAGACTCCACATCAATATCAATCAGAAAAGTCTCGAGATCTTCCCGCTCCAATAAAATATCTGAAAGAATTCCCATTCCGGGGCCAACTTCAAGCACCTGCCTGTACTGATCGGTATGCACCAGGCCGTTTACGATTTTTGCCGCAATCTTCTTATCGGTTAAAAAATGTTGTCCTAAATGCTTCTTTGCCCTAACCAAACTCATATATACTCCTCCTAAAAGCTGCAAAATAAGCAAAGTTTTGCGAGTATTGGACTAACATTCGGCCGAAAGCTCCTTAAAGGCTTTTAAAAGGGACTTTTCATTTTTAATGACAAATGTAATAAGATCCCTACATGAACTGTTGAGCGTCAGGGAGAAGCAGGATATAAGGCTTTTCAGGACCACACAAATAGAAAAACAATAGGATCAACAGTAAATCCGGCCATTTTAAAATGAATTCTGTAATTTGCGCTAAATTTTTCATGAAGCATGAGCAATAAAATAAAAATTGGAATAAGCATAGGTGATGTCAATGGTATTGGTTTAGAGGTCATCCTTAAAACTTTAGCTGAAAGTAAGATTCTTGATTACTGCACACCCATTGTTTACGGACATACCAAGGTTGCTTCATACCACCGCAAAGCTTTAGGCCTGAGTGATTTCAACTTCAATGTAATTACCGAAGCGCAACTTGCCAATCCTAAAAAAGCAAATATCATCAACTGCTGGGAGGAAGATGTAAAGATCGACCTTGGCGTTGCCAATGAAATTGGCGGAAAATATGCCTTAATTTCTTTGGAGAAAGCAACAGAAGACTTAATCAAAGGCGATATTGATGCGTTGGTTACCGCACCAATCAACAAACATAACATCCAGTCAGAAACCTTTAAATTCCCGGGACATACAGAATACCTGATGGAACGCAGTGGAAGTAATGATGTGCTGATGTTTCTTTTGAGCGAAGACATCAGGGTAGGTGTGGTTACAGGCCACATTCCGATCACTGACGTATCCAAAAGCATCACCACAGAGGCCATCGTGAAGAAACTCGTGCTGATGAACGAAAGTTTAAAAAAAGATTTCTGGGTTGAAAAACCAAAAATTGCCGTGCTTGGATTGAATCCACATGCCGGTGACAACGGACTATTGGGCAAAGAAGAGGCAGAAATAATTATGCCGGCCATCCAGCAAGCTTTCGATAAAGGCGTAATTTGCTTTGGGCCCTACCCTGCTGACGGATTTTTTGGGAAAGGCGGGTACAAACAATTTGATGCGGTTCTGGCGATGTACCATGACCAGGGTTTAATCCCTTTTAAAACCATTGCTTTTGGCACCGGAGTGAACTACTCTGCAGGCCTGAAAATTGTCCGTACCTCGCCAGATCATGGCACAGGATACGACATTGCCGGAAAGAATGTCGCAGATCCGACTTCGTTTATAGAAGCCTTATTTGCAGCAACTCACATCGTGAGGAACAGAAGAGAACAGGAAGAATTATTGAAAAACCAGCTCAGAAGTGGCGGAAAAATTATAGAAACTGCAGCAGATACAAAAGATGATGCAAATTAGAATTAAAAAACATTTTAATTCTATAAAATAATTCCTACATTTGCGGGCTAAAATTTTGTTACAATTGAAACCACTAAAACAATTTTCAATCCCCTTTACCGGCTTAAAAATTGGCAAGCATCAGTTTGACTTTGACGTTGATAACAGCTTTTTTGACGCCTTTGAATACTCTTTAGTAAAAAAGGGGAATTTAAAAGTTGACATTGAACTGGATAAACAGGAAACAATGTTAATTTTGCAGTTCCACATCAAAGGAACAATCGTATTGGATTGTGATAAATGTTTATCAGAATTTAATGCACCAATAGAAGTACAGGAAAGGCAGATCGTAAAGTTTGCCGAAGATGAACTGGAAAGTGATGATTTAGAAATCATTGTCCTGAGTAAAAAAGAAAGTGAGCTCGATGTAGCCCTTCCGATTTACGAACTCATCAATGTTTCAGTACCTTATATTAAAATCTGTGAGCAGGATGGCGATGGTCAGAAATGCGATCAGGAAATGATCGAGAGACTGGAACGTTTATCGGCCGGAACACAGGAAGAAGAAGAAAACAACGATGATGACCCGCGTTGGGCAGCATTAAAAAAATTAAAATAATAATTAAACAAATCAGCAATGGCACATCCAAAACGCAAGATTTCTAAAAGTAGAAGAGATAAAAGAAGAACTCACTATAAAGCAGTAGCTCCTTCTTTGGCTACTTGTCAAACCACTGGTGCAATTCACGTACCTCACCATGCATATAACGTTGATGGTAACCTATACTACAACGGTAAATTGGTTATTGAAAACACTTCAATAGGTTAATTTTCTTGAAAAATAGTTTGTGTTTTAAGTCGGTTTAAGTTTACCTTTAGCGACTGGAAACAAAGGCAATTGTGCCTTCTAACACAAACTGATTTTTTACTATGAAAATAGGTCTCGATATAATGGGCGGAGACTATGCTCCTAAAGCGAACGTTTTAGGAGCAATAGCTGCCCATCAATTGTTATCTCCCGGAGAGCACATAGTGCTGATTGGAGATACGCAGCAGATTAAGCCCCTTCTCACTGAAAACGGATTCAATCCGGATCACTTTGAATATGTTCATACCGAAGAAGTGATTGGTATGGGCGAACATCCCACTAAGGCTATTGTTCAAAAGCCAAATTCCAGTATTGCTATCGGCTTTTCCTTACTTAAAGAAGGTAAACTCGATTCCTTTGCTAGTGCCGGTAACTCTGGTGCAATGCTTGTTGGTGCCGTATTTAGCGTAAAAACTATTCCCGGAATCATCAGACCATGTCTCACAACCTTTCTTCCTAAACTTAGCGGTGGCGTAGGCCTGATGCTTGACGTTGGCGCAAATGCCGATTGCAAGCCGGATACCTTGCTTCAGTTTGGTGTATTGGGAAGTTTGTATGCGGAATATGTCATGCAAATTGTCAATCCTAAAGTGGCCCTGATGAATATTGGTGAAGAAGACGAGAAAGGCGATATGCTCAGCCTCGCGACCTTCCCTTTAATGAAGGATACCAATCTCTTTAACTTCGTGGGAAATGTGGAAGGAAGGGACTTATTCAACGATAAAGCCGACGTCATTGTATGCGATGGATTTACAGGAAATGTAATGCTTAAACTGGCAGAATCATTTTACGTACTGACCCTGAAAAGAGGATTAAAAGACGAGTTCTTTGACCGCTTTAATTATGAAAACTATGGCGGAAGCCCGGTTTTAGGTGTCAATGCCCCTGTGGTCATAGGTCATGGCATTTCAAGTCCGACGGCTGTCAAAAACATGATCCTGCAATCCAGAGACATGATTACTACTGGCTTGGTAGGCAAAATTCAAGCTGCATTTAAATAAGGAACATTGAAAATGAATAAAATTCACGCTGCGATTACGGCTGTTAATGGTTACGTACCAGATTACGTACTGACTAATAAAGAGCTTGAATCTATTGTAGACACTACGGATGAATGGATTACTTCCAGAACCGGTATCAAGG
Organism: Pedobacter steynii; assembly: GCF_900103665.1. Lineage (GTDB taxonomy): Bacteria > Bacteroidota > Bacteroidia > Sphingobacteriales > Sphingobacteriaceae > Pedobacter > Pedobacter steynii. Next base: position 313,025 of record NZ_FNGY01000005.1, on the reverse strand, counting down.
AGCGGAGAATATTGAAAGGTGAAGGATTAGGTACTTCACACATGGCTGTTGAAGCCGTGAACGGATTGCTTAAAAAACGTGGAATTTCTGCCGAAGAGATCGAATTGATCATTTTCTGTACCACTACACCTGATATGCCGTTTCCTGCATCAGCAAATATCTTAGCGGATAAGATTGGCGCCAAAAATGCCTGGGGATATGATCTGCAGGCAGCATGTTCAGGGTTCATCTACGGACTTTCTACAGGAGCACAGTTCATCGAATCGGGTAAACACAAAAAAGTATTGGTTGTTGGTGGCGATAAAATGTCGTCTATCATCAATTATAATGACCGTACCACCTGCATCATTTTTGGTGATGGTTGTGGTGCTGTTCTTTTAGAACCTAATGAAGAAGGAATGGGCATCCAGGATTCCATCCTGAAAAGTGATGGTGCCGGCCGTCAATTCTTACATCAGAAAGCAGGAGGTTCTGCCAGACCTGCAAGCCATGAAACCGTAGACAACAATGAGCACGTAGTGCATCAGGAAGGTCAGGCGGTATTCAAATTTGCCGTTACCAATATGGCAGATGTCGCTGCTGAGATCATGGAAAGAAATAACCTGACCTCCGATGATGTCACCTGGTTGGTTCCTCATCAGGCCAATAAAAGGATCATTGATGCGACTGCATCCAGAATGGGCCTTGGCACAGAAAAGGTAATGATCAACATTCAACGTTACGGAAATACCACAAATGGGACAATACCTCTTTGCTTATGGGAATGGGAAAGCCAGTTAAAAAAAGGCGATAACATTATCCTCGCAGCATTTGGAGGCGGTTTTACCTGGGGCTCCGTGTACTTAAAATGGGCTTATTAAATTTTATTAAAATAATTAATCTTAACTTAGGTAATTGTTAAGACATACTGTTTTCTCTAAATAACACCAAAAAATGGATATCAAACAAATTCAGGAACTTATTAAATTTGTTTCTCGTTCGGGCGTAAATGAAGTCGCTATTGAGCAGGAAGACTTCAAAATTACTATCAAAACCAATCAGGCTCCAACTGTTGTTCACGCAACTGTTCCAGCTCAGATTGCTCCGGCAGTAGTTCCGGCTGCGGCAGCACCACAACCGGTAGCACCAACAGAAACAAAAGCAAGCGTTGCTGCTGAAGACGATTCTAAATACATCACTATAAAATCACCAATGATCGGAACATTCTACCGTTCATCAAGCCCTGACAAGCCTTCTTTCGCCAATGTAGGTGATGAAATCGCGGTAGGCAAAGTGATCTGTATCATTGAAGCCATGAAATTGTTCAATGAAATCGAAAGTGAAGTTTCCGGAAGAATCGTAAAAGTTCTTGTAGAAAATGCTTCTCCAGTAGAATATGACCAACCGTTATTTTTAGTTGAACCTATGTAATTCGTCTTGTTGAATCTTAACCTGTCAAGGCCAAAGATCAACAGATTGTTACTTAATAGACATATATGTTTAAAAAGATACTAATTGCCAACAGGGGCGAGATTGCATTACGCATCATCCGCACCTGTAAAGAAATGGGCATCAAAACCGTTGCGGTTTACTCTACTGCAGACAGAGAGAGTTTACACGTACGCTTTGCCGATGAAGCCGTTTGTATAGGACCTCCGCCAAGTAAGGATTCTTACCTGAGCATCCCAAATATCATCTCAGCTGCTGAATTAACCAATGCAGATGCCATACACCCAGGTTACGGTTTCCTATCTGAAAACGCTAAGTTTTCTTCCGTTTGCCGTGATTATGGAATTAAATTTATCGGAGCGACTCCGGAGCAAATCAACTCTATGGGTGATAAAGCTTCCGCAAAAGAAACGATGAAAAAAGCAGGTGTTCCAACCATTCCAGGTTCGGAAGGCTTACTTGATAATTTCAAAGAGGGTATTAAAATCGCCAATGAAATGGGCTATCCTGTCATCCTGAAAGCTACTGCCGGTGGTGGTGGCCGTGGAATGCGCGTAGTCTGGAAAGATGAAGACTTTGAAAATGCATGGGACAGCGCCAGACAAGAGTCGGGTGCAGCCTTTGGAAATGATGGTCTTTACTTAGAAAAATATATCGAAGATCCACGCCACATTGAAATCCAGATTATCGGAGATCAGTATGGTAAAGCCTGTCACTTGTCAGAACGTGACTGCTCTATTCAACGCCGCCATCAAAAGCTGGTAGAAGAAGCACCATCTCCTTTCATGACACCAGAACTTCGCGAGAGAATGGGTGACGCAGCCATCAAAGGTGCCCTTGCGGTACAATATGAAGGTGCCGGAACCATCGAATTCCTAGTGGATAAACACCGCAACTTCTATTTCATGGAAATGAATACCCGTATCCAGGTCGAGCACCCGGTTACAGAAGAGGTAATCAATTATGACCTGATCAAGGAACAAATTAAAGTAGCTTCAGGCGTTCCGATCTCCGGAAAAAATTATTTACCGGATATGCATGCCATCGAATGCAGGATCAATGCTGAAGATCCCTTTAACAACTTCAGACCTTCTCCTGGAAAAATTACCAACTTCCACTCTCCGGGTGGTCATGGGGTAAGGGTAGATACACATGTATACGCAGGTTATCAAATCCCTTCAAACTACGATTCAATGATTGCTAAACTGATCTGTGTGGCTCAAACACGGGAAGAAGCCATCAGTACAATGGAGCGTGCTTTAAGCGAATTTGTGATTGAAGGTGTAAAAACTACGATACCTTTCCACTTAAAACTGATGAAAGATCCTAACTTTAGAGCTGGTAATTTTACCACGAAGTTTATGGAAACCTTCGAATTTTCAGAATAGAAAAACTATTTAGTAGATTTAAAACGTAAATACCATTCTGAATACAATAGAATGGTATTTTTGTTTTACAAATAACGTACATGAGTGATACTAAGAAAAGGGACCTTATTGGTGCTATAAAAGAAAAAGGAAAAACTTTAGAGGCAGAAATGTCTTTCTTTGACCACATTGATGTCCTCAGAAAACATCTGTTACGCGCCTTAGCCGTGGTCCTTGTGCTAACTGCAGGAGCGTTCTATTATACTGACTTTATCTTCAACACCATTATTATGGGGCCCAAGAACCCCAACTTCTGGACCTACAGAATGATGTGTAAACTTGTAGAAAAGTTTCCGTCCATAGGTTCCGACTTCTGTATCACCAAAATTGACGCAAAAATCATCAACACAGAAATGGCCGGGCAATTTACCCTCCAATTGAATTCCTGTGTGATGGTAGGGATTATCTTAGGCATCCCCTACCTGTTGTTTGAACTCTGGTTATTTGTTAAACCAGCTCTTCATGAAAATGAAAGAAAGTCGGCCAGCGGCTTCGTCGCCTTCGCATCCTTTCTTTTCTTCCTGGGGATCCTTTTCGGATATTACATGATCTGTCCGCTGTCGATCAACTTCCTGACCAACTTCACGGTGAGTCCGGAGATTCAGAATACCTTTACGATAGATTCTTACCTGTCTTCTGTGATGACCTTAACCCTGGGCTCAGGTGTCATCTTCCAGCTTCCGGTAATCATCTATATCTTATCAAAGTTAGGCATCATGACGCCCGCATTTATGCGTGCCAGCAGAAGATATTCTACAATATTGATCCTGATCGTTGCGGCAATCGTGACTCCTACTGCCGATCCTTATACGATGCTGATTGTTGCCCTTCCTTTATTCCTGCTTTATGAATTGAGTATTTACATCTCAGCAAACATCGAACGCAAGAAAAACAAAGAACTTTATGGCGTAGCCAAAGTAAGAAAAGACTAACAGGAAGGTTACACAGGTTTATTATTATTCTATATATTTTTAAAGATGTCAACAGAAACAAAAGTTAAAATTGCAATTGGCGCAGACCATGCTGGTTTCGAATACAAGGAATTGTTAAAATCCTTTCTAACTGATTATGAGGTCAAAGACTTTGGAACATATTCCACTCAGTCTGTCGATTATCCTGATTTTGCTCACCCTGTGGCATCGGCTGTAGAAAGCAAGGAATACGACTTTGGTATCCTGGTTTGTGGAAGTGCAAATGGTGTCGCAATCACCGCAAACAAGCATCAGCATATCCGTGCAGCCATTTGCTGGCTGAATGAAATCGCTGCCCTGGCAAGAATGCACAACAATGCTAATGTTTTATGTATACCGGCAAGATTTGTTTCTGAAGACCTGGCAAAAGAAATGACTACAACTTTCTTAAATACCCCTTTCGAAGGTGGAAGGCATGAAGGCAGAGTGGACAAAATTTCCTGCTAATTTCCAGACGTATCAACCAAACCAACCGCTAACCAAATTATTAACTCATGAAAAAACATTTCTTGTATGCCAGTTTTGTGCTTACAATGGCCTGTTCTGCTTCCGCACAAAATAAGGATGCTGTCAGGTTCAGTAAAACCATCACTAAAGACAATGCCTACAAACACCTGTCTGTACTTGCTTCCGATGCCTACGAAGGTCGGGAAACGGGGACAAAAGGCGGATGGATGGCCGCTGATTACATTAAAAACTACTTCAAAAGTCTGGGTCTGAAAGGGCCGGTAAACGGAGATTATTTTCAGCCGGTCGATATGGTTACGACCTCGCTTTCCCAGATCTTAACGGTCAACGGACAGCCGGCAGAAGCCCTGAAAGATTTTTATATCGTTCCACAAGCTGTTTCAGGAGAAGGTTATGCCTTTAATGCCAACAGCATTTTATTTGTTGGTTATGGCCTGACCAAAGAAGGGTACAATGACTTTGAAGGCATAGACGTTACCGGAAAAGTGGTGATGCTTTTCAAATCCGGAGATCCAAGCGGAACTGCAGCCTCAAATTCAAGAAACGCAGCCACTGCAAAAATCAAATATTTAACAGAAAAAAAAGCGGCAGCAGTATTGGTCATCGACCCAACCATTGACGTCATGCCTGAAAATCTGAAAGCCTATCTTCTTTCTTCACAATTGGTGATGAAATCCAAAGAAGAGATGGAAAAAAGGAAAGCTCCGGCAGGACTTCCAACGATCATGATCGGGACCACACTGGCCAATCAGATTCTTGCTGCTGCAAAAACAAATATCGCTGACCTGAAAAAGAAAATTGCAGAAAGTGGCAAACCCGCATCACAGGAAATTACGATTCCCGTATCTGTAAATGCGAAAAAACAGGAAACTAAAGTAAGAGCAGAAAACGTATTGGGATTCCTGGAAGGTGCTGACCCTAAACTTAAACATGAAATTTTAGTGGTTACCGGACATTATGACCATATCGGAATCACGCCGGAAGCGAAAGGACCCGATAAAATCAATAACGGAGCTGATGATGATGGTTCAGGAACAACAGGAGTACTCCTGATGGCTGAAGCATTTTCTAAAGCAAAAAAAGCCGGTAAAGGTCCTAAAAGAAGCATCCTCTTTATGACCGTTACCGGTGAAGAAAAAGGGCTACTGGGCTCAGAATGGTACTCAGAGAATCCGGTATTCCCATTGGAAAACACCATCACCAACCTGAATATCGACATGATTGGCAGAGGCGATAAAGACCATGCATCCGACAATAACTTTGTCTACATCATCGGTTCAGATATGCTGAGCTCGGAGCTGGACAAAATCGGTAAAAAAGCAAATAAGGATTACGTAAATATCAATCTTGATGAGAGATATAATAACAGAACAGATCCAAACCGCTTCTACTACCGCTCTGACCATTATAACTTTGCTAAACACGGGATTCCTGTAATTTTCTATTTCAACGGTGTTCATGAAGATTATCATCAACCCGGAGATGAAGTCAGCAAAATAGATTTCCCTATGCTTGCTAAAAGAGCAAGATTGGTTTACTATACTGCTTGGGAACTGGCCAATCGTGCCACCCGCCCTAAAGTAGACAAGAACGACGACGGAACGCCAAAGAATTAAAAATAATTGAAAAACCTGCCTTGTGCAGGTTTTTTTATATACAAAAAAACCGCAGATCGGATCAGCGGTTTCTTGCAAAAAGGGGTTCCTTTTCTTATCTGTGGGTTACGGGCTTTTATAGTTTGGCGATCACGAAATCAGTTACGTTTAATTTAGAAACATCATTTCTAACCAGGTTGTGTTCTGCTGATGAACCACTTAATTTCAAATCTGACTGGTCTTTCATGTCGGTATAAAGACTACCTACTTTTGCATTTACATTTGCTTTAGCACCATCTTTTAAAAAGATCTGAAGAACGGCAAGGTCAAAGTTACCACGGGTTTTTACCTCAGCTGTATTTGAAGCATCTATTCTTTGCAGGTCCTTTACAGAGATATAGATCGTTGCAGGATTTTGCTCAGTAGAGTTGATGTACAAAGTATATCCTTTTTGTTGAACAGTAGTGTTCGCAGTCAGCTCATCAATTGTAGTGATGCTTTCTGAATGTGCCTGCACCAATACCACTTTGGCATTTCCGGTTACGACTACTTTATTGAACTTTACATTAGCGGATGCACTTACAGGTGTAGTGTCTTTAGCGAAAGTAGTGAAGGCTGAAGAAGTTAAAACGATAGCAGTTAAAGCTGAAGCGAATAGGGTTTTGATAGCAGTTTTCATATCTTTTATATTTTAAGTTTTTAATTATTTAATTGTTGTTTTGTAGATAAGACACCATCTCACAGGAAACGTTTCAGCGTTTTTTGGCGCATTAGACCATGCCGCAGTAACAGTCGACCAACTGCCATTACTATTCGACCAACAGACCGTTTTTTTTTCGTCGAAACTCCGCAAAATGAGCTTTCAATTCCCGAATGCATTCCAGAAGTAATAAAAAACATTAGATTGGGAAATAAATCAGGCAGATCATTACTGAAGCCTAATTATTTTTATATTTGAAGATGATGAAGATATCTGATGAATTTTTGGTTAAGGCCGATGAAAAAGCCTTTGATTTAGGGCATCGCAAGACAATTAATCATAATATTGGCAAATATAATGTTGCCGTAGAAAGGGGCACATCGAGGTTTGAAAATTTAGAAAACTCAAAGAAGAAGGCCCATGTGATTAAATGGCGGGTGATGGAGAACCTGGATAAGTTTCTTCCTGAATTTGAATCCAATTTTCAACGTAGAGGAGGGAAAGTGATCTGGGCAAATGATGCAGAGGAGGCCCAAAAAGAAATCCTGAACATCATCCAGCGAAATGGCGGGAAGACGGTGATCAAGTCAAAATCCATGACCACCGAAGAAATACACCTTAATGATTTCCTGGAAAAGAACAATATTGAATCTCTGGAAAGCGACCTGGGCGAATACATTGTACAACTGCTTGGTCAGGCACCCTACCATATTGTAACTCCGGCCATGCACCTGAGTAAGGAAGAAATTGCAAAGCTGTTTCATGATAAATTTGGAACACCGATCGACGCAACACCGGAACAGCTTACACAAAAAGCAAGAGAGCTGCTTAGAGACAAATACCTGAAAGCAGACATCGGCATCTCCGGAGGAAACTTCTTAATCGCGGATACCGGAAGTATTGCATTGACAGAGAATGAAGGAAATGCGAGATTATGCACCACTTTTCCAAAAATCCATATTGCCATTGTAGGAATTGAGAAAATCATCCCCTCCATGGCTGATCTGGACCTCTTCTGGCCTTTGCTTGCCAGTCATGGTACAGGACAAAACCTAACCGTTTACAATACGATTTTAAGTGGTCCCAGACGTCCGGAAGAAACGGACGGTCCGGAAGAAATGTATGTCATCTTGCTGGACAACGGAAGAACCAACCTGCTCGCTGAGAAAGATCAGCGTCAGGGCTTATATTGTATCCGGTGTGGTGCCTGTCTGAATGCCTGCCCGGTCTATAAAAATATTGGAGGACACACTTATAATACCACCTATAGCGGACCTATAGGCTCGATCATCACCCCACATTTAAAGGGAATGAAAGACTTTAAACACCTGAGCTATGCTTCCAGCTTATGCGGTAAATGTTCGGAAGTATGTCCCGTAAAAATAGACATCCATAAAATGCTCCTGCTCAATAGAAGAGATGCAGCTGCAGATCATGAAAACAGTAAATCTGAAGAAATTGGATGGAAACTGTTCAATACCGGAATGCAAAAAAGATCAAGAATGGATATGGTTAGCGGAAAGGTCAAAAACTTCTTTTTGAGGTTTCTTTTCAAGAAGACCTGGGGCAAGTACCGCAGTATGCCGGAAGTTGCACCGAAGTCTTTTGCCAAGCTCTATCAGGAGAAAAATAAAGCAGACAAAAACATATAGCTATGCAGTTTGACAGAAAAGATAAGAACGATGCTACCTTATTAGATTTATACACGCAGTTGCTTTACCCCCGAATGGTAGAGGAAAAAATGCTTATCTTATTACGTCAGGGCAGAATTGGCAAATGGTTTTCCGGAATCGGACAGGAAGCCATTGCCGTAGGAAGTACTTTAGCCATGAAGGAAACCGAATATATTCTTCCCATGCATAGAAACCTGGGCGTATTTACCGCCCGGGATATCCCATTAAAAAAGCTGATGGCCCAATGGCAAGGCAAGATTTCCGGCTTTACCAAGGGCCGGGACCGCTCCTTTCATTTTGGTACACAGGAGTATAAAATCATCGGAATGATTTCCCATCTTGGGCCTCAGATGGCACTTGCCGATGGTATCGCCCTGGCAGACCTTATTGCCGACAAAAAACAGGCAACCCTGGTATTTACCGGAGAAGGCGCCACAAGTGAGGGCGACTTTCATGAAGCCATCAATGTGGCAGCGGTATGGAACCTGCCTGTTATCTTTTTAATCGAGAATAACGGATACGGACTCTCCACTCCCATCAACGAGCAATTTAAATGTAAAGACCTGGTGGATAGGGCTGCAGGATATGGAATTGAAGGCATCCAGATAGACGGGAATAACATCCTGGAAGTCTATGATACCCTCTCCGAAATCGCCGAAAAGATGAGAGAAGATCCTAAGCCAGTACTCGTAGAGTGTCTTACCTTTAGGATGAGGGGCCATGAAGAAGCTTCAGGGACAAAATATGTACCTCAGGAACTGTTTGACCTCTGGGCAAAAAAAGATCCGGTAAAATGCTTTGAAGAGTACCTGTTGGAACAAAGTGTTTTGACTCCGGAAAGTATAGCAGAGATTAAAGCCGATTTTAAAACCGGAATTGAGCAGGAAGTAGAAGCGGCCTTTCTGGAAGAAGAACCCGTAGCAGATATCGCAACCGAAACCGCAGACATGTATGCAGCGCATACTTACCAGCATATTGAACCGAGTGAAGTATCCACAGAAATCAGGTATATTGATGCCATCACAGATGCATTGAAGATTGGCATGCAAAAGCACGACAATCTGGTTTTGATGGGACAGGACATTGCCGAATATGGCGGAGCCTTTAAGATCACTGATGGCTTTGTAAACCTTTTTGGTAAGGCGAGAGTCCGCAATACCCCAATCTGCGAATCAGCGATTGTAGGTGCCGGATTAGGCCTTTCTATCAATGGCTATAAGGCAGTAGTGGAGATGCAGTTTGCTGATTTCGTGACCTGTGGGTTCAACCAGATCGTGAACAACCTTGCAAAAACGCATTATCGTTGGGGAGAAAAGGCAGATGTCGTAGTCAGAATGCCTACAGGAGCGGGAACAGGCGCAGGCCCTTTTCATTCCCAAAGCAATGAAGCCTGGTTTACAAAAACTCCCGGTTTAAAAATCGTATACCCGGCTTTCCCTTTTGATGCAAAAGGACTACTCCTTTCCGCGATTGATGACCCGAATCCGGTGTTATTTTTTGAACATAAATATCTATACCGCAGTTTAAGCGGACAAGTACCTACAGGTGAATATACCCTGGAAATTGGTAAGGCCAACCTGATTAAAGAAGGCGAACAACTGAGCATCATCACTTATGGCCTGGGTGTACACTGGGCCCTGTCTTATATGGATGAACATCCGGAACTCAGTATAAATCTCCTGGATTTACGCAGCTTACAACCATGGGATCAGGAAGCCGTGGCAATTGCGGTAAAGAAGACAGGCAGGGTATTAATCTTACACGAAGATACGTTAAGCAGCGGTTTTGGAGCTGAACTGGCTGCATGGATTGCCGAACATTGTTTTGAGCACCTGGATGCCCCTGTAATGCGTTGTGCGAGCACGGATACTGCCATTCCAATGAGCAAAGTCCTGGAAGAAAGTTTCCTTGCCAAAAGCAGACTAAAAGAAACCATTCAGAAGTTAACAGCATATTGATTTTAAACCACAGGCCATCTCAGCTTTCCTGAAATGGCCTGTGATCTATTATTTGAAATTCTAAATTAATCCATTGGTTTTAAAGGGATATAATAGTCAAGATCATCCGAAGTACCAACAGACATGGTTCCATCTTTATACCATGCATAACACCAACCTGAACTCGCCGCAATCCCAACGTCCGCAATATCCGTATAAGTTTTTCCAGGAGGCAAGCTATAGCTATACAATCCCCTGTAAGCACCTAAATCAGTAGAATTACCCACAGAAGCTGTTCCGTCTGTATACCAGGCGTAACACCAGCTCGTATTTTTAGCAATTGCAATTCCAACCAGGTCCGCAGGTGTTTTTCCCGCAGGCAGTACATAAGGTTTTGGGGCGATGAAATTTCCTAAATCATTTGCGCTGCCCACAGACATCGTTCCATCTTTATACCATACGTAACTATACCCTGTATTGGCGATACCCATGTCTACTACATCGACGAAGTTTTTACCGGCAGGCAATACATAACCAGAGGTTGGCCCATAAATGAGCGTAGAATTGCCTTTAGTTACCTGACCAGAAAGGCCCCAGAAGAAAACGCCATCATCCAGGCCAATGTCGATTCCTGCCATAGTGGACAGCGTTCCTGAAGAACCATTAGCTGCTGACACCGGATATAAAACAGCTGTTGCCAGTTTATCCTTATCAGACAGCACACTTGCACCTGAGCCACATTGTCCTCCATTCATGAGTGAACCTGGATCTGTTCCTCCGGCTCCAGGGACATCAATTGCACCAGCTGGAGTTCCAATATCATCGGTGCCATTCTGAGGCTCTCCGTTTCCAGCCCAGTTGGTATGCCTGAAACCAATTGCGTGACCAAATTCATGAGCAATGGTTCTTTGTCGCTGTTCGAAACTATTACCAGAGATATAACTTTTATTGATTCTGATCAACCCACCCGGAAGACCATCTTTAGGAAATCTCGCCGATCCACAACCGCCGGGGCCTAGATTTGCATCCTGCACCAGAATGTCATATGACCCACCGGTCACAATATTAAAATGAATATTCGTATTGGGAACAGTGTTCCATTGATTGATGGCCGAGTTCACTTCGCTCAGCATGCCCGACATGGAAGGATCCACATATACCCTGATATTGGTCCGGTTTGCGGGGCTAACCAGATAACCGGTATAATACTGCTCGGTTTTGGGATCATCAGGAGCCGGTAGCGACATATTTTTAGGAAATGAAATATCTCCTTCTACCAGGTATTCCTCTCCGATGTCTTTAATAGAAGATGCAGGAAACCCCATGCTTTTAATATACGCTAATACCGCTTCCGCTTTGGGATTAGCCGCCTCCTGATGCTTATCTTCTCCTTTTTTACAGGAATAAGACATCATACAAACCATTCCGGCAATAATGCTGACTTTTAAGTATTCTTTTTTCATATAAAACATATAGTTAATGATTATATCTAAAATACAAATAATAGCAATAAATAAAATTTAATATTAAATAATTTTCAATCAACCATATAAACTGAATATCAGACGATATCAGGACTACATTCCGTCCGGAAAACAACAAATCATTTCGCTGGCACGATAATGGCCTTCTTTAAATTGTCAGACTAAAAAAACGCCATGAAAACCTCTTATATCCTATTCTGTCTGCCTGCTCTGTTCACCATATTCAGCTGCAGCCAGCAACCCAAACATCCCCAGGCAGACCTGATCAGTCAATCTGCTGCAACTGCGATGACCGACAAGACCATCGGGGTCTTAGCAGATTCTATAGATGCCAACCTGAGCCAACTGGAAAAACAAAGCAGCCTCGTTTACCTTCAGGGGGAACAGTCCATGTACGCAGAAAGGTACAGCGCAAATGGCAAAGCCATACTATACGTGGAGCATCGGGATAACGGACTCATCAATAGCCAGACTAAAAAATATTATTTTAAGAACGACAGCTTAATCCTCGTTCAGGAAAATAAAAAAACCAATAACGACTATACAGACACCCGCATTTTCCTGAGAAACAACATTGCTTTCCGGAAGGAACAACGCAAGGCAAACGCCGCGTCAGTTCTTCAGACCAAACCTTACCTGTCGTTAAAATCAATCAAAGACAACACCACAAAGGAAGAAGATTACAAACAAAATATCAGGACACTGGACGAAGCTATTGCGGGAAACAACCAGTATGAAATGTTATTTGATCAGTTTATTGACATCCCCGGTGAGAATATCATTCAGCTGAAAAGCAAAGCACAGAATGGCTATACCGCCAGTATCCTGGTAAAAGAACCCGATGCATTCATCGACAGCTTAAAAAGCAATTCGCAAAGTTTCAGAAATGAAAAGCTTAATTTTAAGTGGAAAGTGGAAGATAAAGAAGCTGTTTATGTGCCTGTCGCCGCTAAAGTTACTTCAGCTAAAGGATTAAACAAATAGACATTACCATTGGTTAGGCAAAGGCAACGATACCTCTTCCGTAACTTTTCTCCTTTTCTGAACTGACGTCCGTCTTTAATCGTAAATACCGCATCTAAAGGCAGTTCTTCCAACCTGGACGCGTCTTTAGGCAAATCGTGCTTTTTTAGTGCGCGGGAAAGTTTAAGGTCAGTACAACTTGCTGCGGAAGGATTATTCAGGTAACTCACAATCGCCTGCTGAACGTCCTGTGGAAAGACATTTTGTTCTATAAAAGGTGCCATCATCCTTTTAAAATTATGCTTCCATTCTGCACCATGAGGCTTAACTTTATTTTTATGGTCGTTCCAGGTCAGCAGATGGGCAAATTCATGTACAGTGGTGACCAAAAAAGCATAGGCATTCAGGTCATTGTTGACCGATATTTTATGCCCCAAATCCTTATAAGGATGACGGTAATCACCAAGCTTCGTCGCCCTGTTTTTAGATATTTTAAACTCACATTGAAAATAATCTATCCACTTTGCGATAATTGGCGCCGCTCCCGGGGGCATGTATTGCGCTAAGATCTCCTCCTTTTTCACGCTTCCAAGATAAGGAAATTAATTAAAAGCCTGCTTAAGCCGCGCCGCCTGTGGCTGCGTTAAATGTTCTTTGAGCCAATTCGGTATTCAGCAGATATAAAGCCGAAGAATTGTCCCCGATCATCTTCAGCTTGCTGATGATCTGCGATACCGTTGCCTCTTCCTCTACCTGCTCGGTAACGAACCATTGCAAAAAAGTATGGGTGGCAAAATCACTTTCCTCAAAAGCTGCTTTGATCAGATTACCGATACTTTTTGTGACTGCCTTCTCATGTGCCAGCGTAATTTCAAAAATTTCCAGCACGGAGCTAAAGTCAGATTCAGGTTGTTCAATTGCGCCTATAGTCACCTTACCGCCAACATCATGAATGTAATTGAATTGCTTTTCCGCATGGAAAAGCTCCTCTTTTGCCTGAACTTTAAAATAATTAGCGAACCCATCCAAATCCTTGTCCGAGAACCAGGAGCACATTGCCCAATAGGCATTGGCCGAATACATTTCTAAATTAACCTGCTCGTTGAGCAATTTTTCCATTCTTTTATTCATGACAGCATTGCGTTTAATTAAGTTAATATATTACTTTAAAAACTGGTAAGCAATTAAACTGGCCACATAAGCCATAACCGTCATATACGTCAATTGTATCATCGGCCACTTCCAGGATTTTGTTTCCCGGAACACCACGGCCACCGTACTCATACATTGCATCGCAAAGGCGTAAAACAGCATCAGTGAAAAGGCAGTAGCAAAAGTAAAGACAGGCAATCCCGTTTCCGGATTTTTTGCCAGTCGCATACTGTCGCGTATTTGCATGACATTCTCATCTCCACCTTCCACACTGTAAATCGTGGCCATCGTTCCTACAAAGGCTTCCCTTGCAGCAAATGAAGTGATCAGTGCGATACCAATCTTCCAGTCAAAACCCAAAGGTCTGATCGCCGGCTCTATCGCATGACCCAAAATCCCCGCATACGAATTTTCAAGCCTTTCAGCCGACTTATCTCTTTCGAGTGTCGAAATCTGCACACTGTCTTTTTGAGCCTCTATAGCGGCGTATTTTTTGTCAATTTCAGCAAAGCGCTCGGAAGGACCATAAGTTGCCATTACCCATAACACAATGGAAATCGCGATGATCACTTTACCCGCTTCAAAGACAAAGGTCTTAGACTTGTCATACATTGTGAAAAGCACGTTTCCCCATCTCGGCATTCTGTATACCGGCATTTCCATGATGAAATAAGATTTCTCTTTTGCTTTCAGGATAAATTTCATGACAAAAGCCACCAATATCGCTGCAACAATGCTGATCAGGTACATCCCCATCAGGGTTAATCCCTGAAGGTTAATGAAGCCCCAAACCATTTTTTCTGGAACAACGAGGCTGATCAATAAAGTATATACCGGCAGCCTTGCAGAACAGCTCACTAAAGGAGCCACCATAATGGTAATGATACGGTCTTTCCAGTTTTCGATATTTCTGGCACTCATGATGGAAGGAACGGCACAGGCCAGACTTCCGATCATTGGCACCACCGATTTTCCACTCAAACCAAATTTCCTCATGATCCTGTCCATCATAAAAGTCACCCTGGCCATATAGCCGGTGTCTTCCAGAATCGAGATAAAAGCAAAGAGAATAGCGATCTGCGGAATGAAAACTACAATCCCGCCTAAGCCGGCAAGCACACCGTCCAGCAGTAAATCACTGAGCTGCCCGGCGGGTAAATATTCATGTCCCAGTTCCTGGAGTTTGGCAAAGATAAACTCAATCATCTCCATCGGATAAGCCGACCAGGAGAAAATAGCGTTAAACAGAAAGAACAATAAGCCCATAAAAATGATCAGGCCCCAAAACCGATTGGTCAGGACGGAATCGATTTTATCACTAAAAGCAAACTTCTTTGCCGCTCCTGTATCTTCAATTACACCAGTCAGGATCTTTCCCAGATCCCGGTAACGTGCTACTGTTTCCTCCGTCTGTAATTTCGAGGTTTCAAAATCAGTCGCCTTTTTGATCTGATCAAAACCTGCATGATCTACCTCAGAAAAATGATCGAGGTTATAATGCTGGTGTAATACCTGCAATGCAAAATAATCGTTCTCTGTTCCGATCTTGGCTTTCACTTTCTGAATCGCTTCAGGGGCCAGCGCAAGCACATCAGTACCTTTTAACTGCGTAGCAATCTTTGTGGTATTACTAATCGCTTGTTTTAATTCGGTCAGCCCCTTATTGCTTCTCGCAGAAATGGCCACGATCTGGATGCCCAATCTTTTTGAAAGCAAATCAACGTTGACATTAATCCCTTCTTTTTGCGCCAGATCGGTCATATTAAGCGCCAATACGACCGGCACCTGCAGGTCAGCTACCTGCGAATAAAGCAATAAATTTCTTCGGAGATTGGTCGCATCGGCAACCAATACCACAATATCGGGATAGCTGGAATTGTTCTTGTCGGCCAGAACCTGGAAGACAATACTTTCATCCTTACTCTTCGGGTATAAACTATAGGTTCCCGGTAAATCGGTAATCTCTGCATTTCTGCCATCGGGAAGCTTGCAGTAACCTACTTTTTTATCAACGGTAATGCCCGGAAAATTTCCAATTTTTTGATTTAATCCTGTAAGCAGATTAAAAAGAGTAGACTTGCCTGTATTGGGATTCCCAACCAGCGCTATTTTCAAATCCTTTGCCAAATTACTACTGAATTATAATACTAGATGCTTCGCTTTTACGTAAACAAAGTTGATAACCTGAGACCCGAATGGCAATCGGATCACCAAGCGGAGCAAACCGTTCCACTTCTACAACTTCTCCAGGCAAACAGCCCATCTCCATTAGTTTAACAGACATTTCTAAATCAGTAAATGCCACTATAGTGCCTCGTTCCCCCGGATTCAATTGTGAAAGTTTCATCTTTATTAATTTATTTTAATTTTCGAAGGACAATATTGACTCCTTCCCTAATCAAGGCGCAATTTAGGCTTAATTTATAATAGTTCCAAATAAACAAAATCCCACTCTCCTCCCGGAAATAGCTTTCAGAGCGGCTGAAGGATTATTTGTGCAATCCAAAAGTCACAACAAAGTAACATAATGAATACAGGTTGATTTTATCTTTGAGGATAGCTGTTGTAGCTTACCGGAGGGCATTTACAACCCGGCTTAAAAATGCTGCAGCTGCTGGCTGTCAGTACCAGCAAAAGCACAAATAATCTACTGAAGTTCTTTTTCATTATAATGAGATTTATGCAAAAGTATAAAACTGAAAACCCCCATAAATACACCAGCCATATCGCAGGTAAAGTCCCACCATTCGGCCGATCTGTAGGTGAATACTTTCCATTGAAGCAATTCAATGCCACCACCCAAAGCTGCAGTGATCAGGATGATCTTAAAGATCGTCAATGAACGGAAACTATAGTTATGGGTATAGTTTATTCTTCCGTAAAACAACAATATCGTCAGGACAAAGAAAAACCCAAGATGCACCATCTTATCAAATCCTTCAAAAAAAAAGCCTGTCCCATTAGTGGAGACAGGCATTTCTATATTGCAAAGGATCAAAATAACCACCGTCCATACTATGGCCCAGATCTGATATTTTAACGCTTTAAATTTATTCATTGATTAAGCTCCTACAAGGGCTTTATAAGCATCAGCATCTAATAAACCATCCACTTGTGAAGCATCAGAGATCGCTACTTTAACCATCCAGCCTTTTCCATAAGGATCAGAGTTTACCAGTTCAGGATTGTCATTCAATTCCGGATTGGTTTCCAATACGGTTGCAGTTACCGGCATAAACAAATCAGATACGGTTTTAACAGCTTCTACTGTTCCGAAAACATCGTCTTTACCTACTTCATCACCTACAGTGTTAATATCGATGTATACAATATCACCTAACTCACGTTGTGCGAAATCAGTAATACCGATATAGGCCTCGTTACCTTCAATCTTAACCCATTCGTGGTCTTTAGTGTACTTTAGTTCTGATGGAAAATTCATTTTATATAATATTAATAATAAATTAGTTACGCATAAAAAGCATGTGTTACTTAAACTAGGAAGCCGCAAATAATACGCATTATCCTCTGCGAATTTACTATTATTTATAAGTATTCATATTTATTTGTGGTAACAAAATTTGAAGCCCCCTTTATCTCCTGATGATCCGTCAGGATAAACTCCGCAAAAAGCCCCTGGTTTCATCTGATTTCGATATTCTCATTTCCTTCGTCATCTTCTTCCAGATAAAGTTTCCAATTCAGTTCTTCAGCCATTTCCAGGAAAGCCTTTAGGTAAACGCCCTGGTCTATAGCTGCCGACTTAGTGCAAACAACCGCAATCAAATTAACGTAAGGCAGTTTCTTGTCAGACGTGGCAAAACTCCCGTCTTCTGTTTCAGCCAATACCATTTCCAGCCATGGAAAGTTTTCCGCATTAACCAATGTCTGATGATCTTTCTGAAGGAAATATCCGCTCTTCAGCAAAATCTGCAGCACAATTCCCGTCTCCACCTTCTTAGTGTAACCTTCATCACTTTGTATGTTGTAATAATTATACCTGTCGCTCCACATGATTTATCATTAGACTATTTAGCAGCTGCTTCCAACAGCCTTGCATTGCGCTCGTCCGGGAACTAAATATACAAAAGTTTGTATTGGAAGAAAAATGGCAGGAAATACAAGCAAAAAAAACGCGCATATATTTCTCTAAAAAATACATGCGCGTTAAACGGCAACAGAAAGAAAATATGCCTAATTCAGCGTTACCCTTAAACTAAATCCAAAGTTGCTGAATGAAGTATTGAACGTTTGCGAAGTATAAGGTTTGGTGATATTCGAATCATAGAACACCCTTACGTTAAAGCGTTGGTTCAGGATATAATCCACACTCGGCCTTAAAGTAATGTTCTTTGCTCCTGAAGAAACTTCTGCCTCCGCAACATCAGCGCGGTAGATCACGGTCTTGTTATCCCTTACCGCAACATCCAGCTTGAAGTCCATATTGTTGTCCATCTTCAATTGTTTAAACAATCCGAAAGGGAACCTGAACTTCGTAGTGCGGTAACCCAGGCCAAAAACCAGGTTATTTTCCGTTAACTGCGACAGCTGGCTGTTCGCCATACTTAGCCCTAACAAACGTGTCCTGCCGATCTCAAAGTTCGCCGTCAGGTTATTCTTTAAGCGGGTATCTATTCCGATCAGCGGAGAGAACTGCTCTGCAATGGTCACCCTTGCATATTGTAACTGCGGCAGGAAATTATTGTCCTTATCCCTGCTGCTTACTCCACCATTGCGCTCCTCGTATTTCAATAACGAGTTAAAACTATTGATGCTGTATACAGAGCGGTAAGAATGTCTTAAATCAATAGAGCTGAAGTGTTCAGCAAGGAAAGCAATCCTCGTTAGGCCCCTGTAATTCAACCGCCAGTTTGGCAATGGAATTTTAGGCATAGAATTCAGGCTGGCCGAAGATGCACTCTTTCCGGAATAGGCCGCAAGGAAAGCAGAGATCACCACATCCTGTGAATTCTGATTATAACCATCCGCATAACCTCCGCTTCTTGTTCCTGAGGAATTCGGGTTCAATTCTCCTAAACGCTGAGAGATCACTTGCCTGTTCGTCATAAACTCATTGAACAATTTAGATACCGCGCTTCCTGATTTCTCTGAAAATGCCGTTCCCAGACTAATGAAGGACACGCTGTAATCACCCGTGGTAAAAGGACTGAAATTCTGGAATCCTTTGCTCAAATCATCATACCTGAAATTCGTAGAATAATTCATCGTCTTATTTCTGTTCGCAGTCAGCGTAATCGTCAGGTCTTTGATCGGCTCGATTAAACTCGTTAAGCTCAGGTCTTCTCTCATCGTATTGATGTACAACTGAGATTGCAAAGTATCCGTCGTAATCCATCCGTTCCTCAATGCCTCTTCCCGGATGTCCCGCTGGCTTCCCAAAACAAATCCCAATCCCGGTGCGCCGGTCGCATTGTCGATCCCGAAAACATTTGTCTTCGGCAAATAACCAGGCAGGAAGATCCCTTTAGTTTGGGTATAAGCACCCACTACATTTTTAATACTCGTTAACAATCCGATCAAAACACCGGAACCCGTTTGTTTCGCATCCGCCCCACTACCTGATTTCCTCACGAAACCAAATTTATTGTAAAGTGAAGCCAGGTTAAAAGTTGGGTTAATCTGTATGGTTCTCGAATTCTGAACCGTATTTCCAAGGTTGATATTTGGATCCCTCAACGTAGAAAGCGGTTCTGTCTGCCAGTTAAAGTTCGTGCCGTAACGCGTAGCTACATTCACCCAGTCTAAACCTGGAATCTTGTTAATTGGTAAGGCATAGGTGACGTTCAGGTTATGGCTATAATCTGTAGTTCTGCCCAACCTCATCATGTTCTGCCATAAGGTATCTCTTTTCAATCCTTCAATTCTTCCATAAGGCTCATCAATGATCGAATAGTTCGTTGCATCAATATCCAGTGTCAGTGATTTACTCAGGTTCCAGGCAATACCATACACCCTGGATACCAGGAAGTTTTTGTTGAACGTGGTATTTACCGGAATAGAATTCATCGGATCATTGTTTCTCAGGCTGTTTTCCGAATAGAAACGGTCTACATCAATCCTGAAATTAATTGCTGTTGGCATCAGGCTGAAGTTAAAATCTTTTAACAGCGCCAATGTATTCGACTTAATCAGCTTCTTGAAAGGCTCATAAGTTTTTGCTGGCCCCGCATAATTATAAGCCAGGGAACCGCGGTAAGTTTTCTGGAAATTGTTTTCTACGATAAAATCCCTGTGCGAATATTTGGTATAAGCATAGCTGACGTTAAAGTTTTCTATGTCCCAGATCTTTGGCTTCTGCTCCGGATTGGTCCTTTCTTTCCTGACATTGGTAAAGTTGATACTGCTTCTCGTGGTAAAGTCCTGCGCAAAGTTCAGGATAGAATCCCTTTGCGATTTTGTTGCCGCATCCAGCGCATTTTTCAACTCAATATCCGGCATGCTCGGGTTGTACTGAGGGGTGCTTACCTGGCTGGAATAGCTCACAAACATAGGCACTTTGATCCCTGTTTTCTTAGGGAAAAATTTACCCAGCTCCATGCTCGAAGAAATGTCAAAGAAGACATTGTCTGCCCTGTTTCTTTCACTCACACGGGTTTCCAAAGAACCAAATCCGATGGTCGATTTACTTCCAGAAACGTTCACATCCGCAAAGTCTGCAAGTTTCGCACTCAACCTTGCAGTAGCTGCCCAGCCGCCACGTTCATCAAACTCTGTTAAACGAAGCTCATTAAACCAGATGACCGCATTTTTATCCAGTCCGTCGTCATTCCCTGTTACGTTTTTATAAGGGTTCTTTACACCCAGCATATACACCCTGACCTTGCTCATATCCGGCTGCCCTTTTACCACAATCACTTTGCCATTTACGATATAGTTAAAAGGAATATTAATTGGCCATGGTGCACCTGTAGCTGTCTTTGCATTGTTTCTCGCCAGCTTTGCTTTCTGGAAAAGCTCCAGCTGAATGTCCATTCTGTTATACTCAGGCCAGATGTTATTCGGATCATTTGTTCCCGGTTGCGTCACCCTTAAAGGCTGTGAGTACTCATAATAGTTGTCCTGGTTGTCTGTACCGATACGTAAAAATGCACTCAGGTCATTGTCATTTAAAATGTTTGAGCCCAGGGCCTCCGCATGGATGTACATTTCCAAATGTTTGTATGACCTGAAATCGTTAAAAGCAGTTTTAAATGCTGCACGGCCATAACCATCTTTCAGATCTTTGATCGTTACCGACAAAGACTGCTCATTCTGACGGGTATCTCCACGATAGTTACTGAAATCGCGTTCTCTTTCAATTCCCGGAGGGATCACATAAGGGATCGGTGTACGTTTACCGTTTTCTTCAATATTCACCGTTGCCACTTCAATCTTGGACTGATCAGGACTGATCGTTCCTAAAGCCGGGTCAACAATCGTTTTTGAAGCTTCATTACTGGCATTGTATTGTCTCCATTCTCCTCTTACCAATTGAATTTTTCCAAACCTCAATACCGTAGTATCTGCGAAATTGGTCATGAACATCCGGATGAAACGGATCGATTTAAAATCCTGAATTCCCCCAACTACGTTCGTCGGTTGTGCCAATGGAATGCGGATCTGATACCAGGTAACCGCTTGTGTCTGTCCATTCGCCAGTTTCACCTGCGAAGTCACTTTATCGGTAATGTATTTTTGTCCCACCACAAGGTCGGCCGGGCGCATCGAGACTTTGTATTCAAAATACTCGTCAGACTGTGTCATGTTGTTGTCCCTGTTGATGTCTTCGCCATCAGGCAAGGAAGTAGAAGCAGAATTTTCTACCCCCAGGTCGGCCTGCGACTGCTGTGCCGTCTTAGAGTTACCCTCTGTACCATTATATTTCTGGTAGCGCTTTAAGATCCCTGCATTTTCACGGTCCAGGTCCGGTCCTCTGAAATAAGTATAATCATCAGAAGAAGGGTCATTTTCGATTTTAGCTGCAGCATCCGGATTTAGCTGTCCTTTAATCTGGTTGATTAAAGTCGCAAATTTCCGCTGTTCATCTGCATTGCCCATTCCGTCAAGCCCTACATCCTGTGCTTTTCTTGCATTCGGATCATTATCAAATGCCTGAACTACCGGCTGCAACTTCGGAACTCTTCCCCAATTCGTTTCATCAAATTTGGAAGGATCGCCATCTGCGGGTAAACCATTCTCTAATGATTTACGTCCGTCTTTCAATATGTCTTCTGAAATATTACCAATATTAAAATACAGATCTCCACCTGTAGAATTTGGCTTGTAAATATTAGGATCCATTACCCAAAGCTCGATGAACTCAATGTTCAAAGCTTCAAAGTCATTGGTTTCAATTCTTCTGAATAAACCACCCCAACGGGTACGTGGATTATTCAGGGCACCTGTAGGATTAAAACCTGTAGGCGTATAATTGTAAGGACCGCGGACCGTTGGATAAAAAGCAACATCTAAAGTTGGCAAAGCAAATGGTTGCCCCGTTCCGATTTCTTTAAAAGGAAAAACTTCCTGTTCGATCACCTGACGCACATAGTGATTGGAAAGCTCATTTTTATTGTTCCTCAATGCCGAAGGAAGCGTCGCATCAGCCCGGTTGTAAAAGATAGGATCAATGTTGTAAAAAGCAATCAATGCCCTGTTGAAGCCGTAGCTCAGGTCGTCCATTCTCGAAGATTCAGAGAACATCTGAGGTGTACCAGACAACTGCCATGCCACTGCGCTTTTCAGGTCGATCACCGAACGTGAAGCTTCAAAATCGTCCAGGTAACTTACGCCACCTTTCTTGCCACCGAAGTTTAACGCTGAAGGATGTCCCGGAACCAGTTGTGCAAACTCTCCCGAGAAACTAAAGCTGGAAGGTACCTTTGTAGAAATGAAGGGCAACTTATCCACCAGTTTCGTTAAGAACCTCGAAGGCGAGCTATAGTTCATATCCAGTCCCCACATGGTATTCGAGATTGGCTCTTCGCCAAGGTTTACTTTTGGAGTAAGCGGCTTTTCAGTGAGGTTCATAATCGTACCTCCCAGATTCAACTTATTGTTCACCTTATAGTCCAGACGGGTTCCAAACAGGGAACGTTGCTGTAAACCAAAAAGCTCATTATTTTCTGTAGAAATCTTTATCGGCTGACCGGAAATGAGAATAGCTGTATTCAGAATCCTGACCCTTCCCCCCTGGTAATCCACGGTATAATCTACACCCTCCTGAAGGGGAATCGTTCCGGCAAATACTTTTACCGAGCCCTCAGGAACGTTGATTGCATTTAAGCTAAACTCTGAAGCCACCTGACTTTGATAAGCCCCTTTAATGACATAACGGTTTTGTCTGGTGAACAATTGCTGTGCAATCACCTTCGTTGAATCGTATAAAGCCGTATAAGTGTACTTATCGATCAGTGTCTGCTCTGCCGGACTAAACTGATCGGCAAGATCCTTACCAAAAGGTTCGATCAAAGGGAGGATAATTCTTCCATTCAACGGATCTATGGTCACATAACCATTGCTGGTATTCGTAGAGAAATTACTCAGATTGGTATTGGAACCATTCGTATTTCCACCGTTGTTGTTATTGTTGTTGACAGGTGTGTTGAAAGCGATGTTCTGGTTGGCTCCGAAAGGTTTATTTTCCGCTTCAAAGTCAAAAATCCCATCCGGGCTCCGCTCCTTCTGCTGATTCAATCGGTCTAAACCCACGATCTGAATCCATTGTTTATTCTTCAATGGCCTGCGGTCGGCATCGAGTTTCTCCCCTTCATCAATATATGGTTTTTCTACCCCGGTCTTATCGTCAATCCTGAAAATGTCCAGCTTAAAATTCATCGGGCTAATCTGGTAACCACCGATAGAATAGATGTTTTTCATCATCAAATCCCAGGTTGGCAGTTTCACTTTTGTCGTTTCGTTTTTCAGCAATTTGGTAAACAAGACCTTTGGTGATCCCTGATCAAAAGAAACATCGGTTGTGAATTCTCCCACCTGATATTCCACACCACGATAGGTATAACGGTAAGCAACCGTCAAAACCTCATCTGTATTTAAAGCATTATTTAATGAGATGTATCCCAGCTGAGGATGGAAAGTATATTCCCTGTCGGCCAGCTTCCTCGCGTAAGTTAATTTGGCATAATTGTCTGTTCCCCCACTTCCGCCAAAGAAACCGATGATGGCATTGGAATTGGTCTGCCTGGCATCCGGGGGTATTTGTGAAAGTAAGGTATTCGATTGTCTTGGAAACTGGGGATTGTCAAATCCCGAAGGCAATGCTGATCCGCCCCCTGGTACCGTCGGGTTATAAGGCGCATTTTCACCAAGATCGATAAAGCCGAGCACGTCCCTGGAATCCTGCGTATTTCCTGTTTTATTGGTAATCCAGACTTCTACTTTCGTAATGAGTACACCAGAGGTAATCGTTGGTGGCGTAGCCAGTGTTTTATTGTAATTATTTCTAAAATATTGCGCTAAGAAATAGTGTTTATTCGCTTCGTAATTATCGGCACTCAGCCTGTATTCATTTTGCTGTGCGCCATTATTGATGCGGATCTCCCGGGATTGCGACTTCTGCTGAGAGAAGACCGAGCTCACACTCAGCTTTCCAAATTGCAATTGCGTTTTTACCCCGAATAAAGCCTGTGTTCCATTGATCAGCGTCGTGTTCAGCGGTAAGCTTACATTTCCCGCTTCGATCTTCTGGATGATGTCGTCCTTTCCTCCGGTATAATCCAGTTTCACCTGGTTTTCAAAATCAAACTGAGCTTCGGTATTGTAGTTCATATTGATCTTCATCCGCGTTCCGATATTTCCGATCACATCCATCTGGATACGCTGGTTAAAATCAAAATTCGACTGCACACGCTGACGTTCGTTGAAAAGGGGATTTTCGTTTTTATTGATCCTGCCCAGAAAGGTCAGTTCGGCCTCTCCACGAGGCTGGATGTCTATCGTTGTACCACCAAAAATGCGTTCAAAAGCCTTACTATTGATTTTCAGGCTGGGAATGAATCCATTTTTTCTGACTTCATTTAATTCTTCACTGGAGTACATCCGCCAGTTGTCCCTTTTCATCTCGCTGTTCACCAGGCGCTGATATTCTTCAATCGTCAGGTATTGTGGGGGAGAGAAAAGGCGGTTACCGATCAATTGCCGGATGATGTATCTTTTATTCTTCGCGTCGTATTCGACTTCCCGCTTCACATTATCCGGAAGCGGTTTAAAAGAATTGTTTAAGTTTCTGAGACCTAATCGTTGTTTTTCCTTCAGACTAAAGGAGTTTCTAATGGTATCTGTTCTTTTTCCCGGGGTTCCCGTTTGAGAAAATGCTTGCTGTCCGCCAAGGCAGAGAAAAAGAAGAAGAAGGAGCGTTAAGATGGTTTTCAAGGGAGCAGGTTATAAGTTCTTCAAAGCTATTTTAATCATTTGTTCTACTGATAAGTCCACACCACCGTTTTTCACTGCATTATCAATTGATTTCTCCGCAGGCTGTTTTGCAAACCCGAGCATCATCAAGGCTGATAAAGCTTCTTCTCTAACAGTATTATTTAGAGGTGCCGCGATCAAAGATCCGGTTCCTTCTTTTTTCAATTTATCCTGCAATTCCAGCACTAAGCGCTGTGCAGATTTTACACCAATTCCTTTAATCCGCTGGATTAAAGGCAAATCACCATTCACAATAGCCGTTTGAATTTCTGTAGGCGTGATGGAAGAAAGCATCATCCTTCCCGTATTGGGCCCGATTCCGGAAACAGAGATCAGATGAAGGAAGAGCCTGCGCTCTCCCTCATCTGCAAATCCGTATAAAGTATGTGCGTCTTCTTTTACGTGGAGCCAGGTATACACCTTGCAGCGTTCCACATCTGCCAGACTGCTATAAGTATTCAGTGAAATATTGATATGGTAACCAATTCCTCCGGCCTCCACAACAATATAAGCGGGGCATTTAAAGGTCAGCTTACCATCAATATATTCAAACATAATTCCTATTTCTTAGTTATTCTTTTTAATAAACCACCTTTTTTAGCGTTTGCTTCCTGTTCTTTCGACTGAACATCAAGAACGGCTAAAGTGACCATATTTACAATCTCACGAACCGAGCTGCCCAACTGTACAATGTGAACAGGTTTGTTCAATCCCAGTAGAATCGGACCTACCGCTTCCGCACCGCCCAATTCCTGCAACAATTTGTATGCGATATTTCCGGACTCCAGGTTCGGGAATACCAAAGTATTTGCAGGAGCATCTACTAAGCTACTAAAAGGAAAGTTATCTTTCAGCAAAGAATTGTTAATTGCAAAATTTCCTTGCATTTCGCCATCTACGATAATATCAGGGTGCTTTTCGTGAAGAATTTTCACTGCTTTTCTTACTTTTTCAGGAACTACACCTTCGTTTGAACCGAAGTTTGAATACGAAAGTAAGGCAATTCTTGGCTGAATATTAAACTTACGTACCGCACGTTCCAGCAATAAGGTAATGTCTACCAATTCCTCTACTGTTGGGTCTACATTTACCGTAGTATCTCCAAAAAATACAGGCCCTTTTTTGGTCATCATCATGTACATTCCTGCAACCCGGTTTACACCTGGTTCCGTACCGATCACCTGTAAGGCAGGCTTAATCGTAGACACATAATTCTTGGTCAAACCAGAAATCATCGCATCTACCTCCCCAAATTCCACCATTGAAGCACCGAAGTAATTCCTGTCGCGCAAAAATTTATTCGCTTCAAACAAGGTTACTCCTCTTCTTTGTCTCTTCTGATACAAAGCTTCTGCATATTTTTTCATACGCTCAGGCTCTAAGAAAGGATCCATGATTTCCACGCCTTCCAGTTCTAAAGCATTCTCTTCAATAATTTTATTGATGATTTCTTTATTTCCCAACAGGACCGGAATGGCGATATTTTCATCTTTCACAATCTGAGCTGCTTTCAGGATCTTGTAATTATCAGCCTCAGTGAATACCACACGTTTAGGGTCAGACTTCGCTTTGTTAGTGATGGCGCGCATAATCGCATCATCCATTCCCAAACGTTGTTTCAACTCTTCCGTATACGCATCCCAGTCGGTGATGATTTTGCGGGCAACACCAGATTCGATTGCCGCTTTAGCCACCGCAGTAGATACATTCGTCATCAAACGCAAATCCACTGGCTTTGGAATGATATAGTCTTTACCGAACTTAATATTCTTTTCGTTATAAGCCATGTTTACGGCCTCTGGAACAGATTTCTTTGCCAGTTCAGCAATCGCCTTCACTGCAGCAATTTTCATCGCCTCGTTGATGCTCGTTGCCCTTACGTCCAGCGCCCCTCTGAAAATGTACGGGAATCCCAATACATTGTTCACCTGGTTAGGATAGTCAGAACGTCCCGTAGCCATGATCAAATCCTTGCGGGAGCTGATGGCCAGTTCATAAGCAATCTCCGGATTAGGGTTTGCCATAGCAAAAACGATCGGGTTTTTGGCCATCGATTTCAACATGTCAACCGTTACACAATCTGCAGAAGAAAGACCGATGAATACATCAGAATCTTTCATTGCATCTTCCAGCGTAGTCAAATCTCTTGAAGTTGCAAATTCAGCTTTAATCGCATCCAGGTTTACCCTGTTGTCGCGAATCACGCCCGAACGGTCGCACATCACGATATTTTCTTTTTTTGCACCTAAAGAAACATAAAGACGGGTACAGGAAATCGCGGCAGCACCGGCACCATTCACCACAATCTTAACCTTATCCATTTTCTTTTTCTGCAATTCGCAGGCATTGATCAATGCTGCGGCAGAGATAATGGCGGTACCATGCTGATCATCGTGCATCACAGGAATATTCATTTCCTCTTTCAAACGACGTTCAATTTCAAAGCACTCCGGTGCTTTAATATCTTCCAGGTTCACCCCGCCGAAAGTAGGCTCAAGGGCTTTTACTATTTTAACAAAATCATCAACGTTTTTAGTATCGAGTTCTAAGTCAAAAACATCGATATCGGCAAAAATCTTGAAAAGAAGACCTTTACCTTCCATCACAGGTTTACCCGCTTCAGGACCGATATCGCCAAGACCTAAAACCGCTGTTCCGTTACTAATTACCGCAACCAGGTTTCCCTTCGCGGTATATTTATATACATCTTCTGTGTTTTCTGCTATTTTTAAACAAGGTTCAGCTACACCTGGTGAATACGCCAATGCCAGATCTCTCTGAGAGTTTGTTGGTTTTGTCGGTATTACCTGTATTTTCCCCGGTCGCCCTTGCGAGTGGTAGTCCAAAGCATCTTGCTTCCTGTTAATTTTACTCATAAATCAGTTCATTTATAAAGGGCCAAAGTTACAATCTTTTAATTAGCCCAGAAATAAAAAAGGAATCCCGATTAAAAGCAATGATTAGCCTTTTATGGCCATTTTTCGCTTTTTGGAAGGTTGAGGGTTGTGAACTTTGAGTTTTTGTCCAGGTACAATCGAGGAGCCTTTGAGTCCGTTCCAGACTTTTAAATCCTGAACCTCCACATGATACTGATCCGCAATTGCGCTAAGGGTCTGGCCCGGTCGAACCTTATGATAGGAAACTGCGGCTAAAGGGCGTTCTACCACCTTCTTCTTCCGCCTGCGGTCATCGTTAGATGCCAGAACCACATTAGGATTCACGTCCAGTTCCGCATTGTTCAGCACTTCATAGATCTGTGCAAACTGGGCCATGTTCACCTTTGGAATAATGATCCGCTTGGGCTCCAGTTCTGTTCCATTGACAATCTTCTTTTTATAAGAAGGGTTCAGACTGCACAAAGCATCTTCATCGATACTCAATGCACCTGCCAGTTGAGGAAGGGAAACGAAACGGTTCACATGAATCGTATCGGTATTTTTTACGAATGGGGATTTCTGCACCCGGATCTGATGCTGACCAGGATAGTTCATCACATAGATCGCAGCGATGAATGCAGGTACATAATTTCTGGTTTCCATAGGAAGGTATCCTCTGATTTCCCAGAAATCCTGAGAATCTGCTTTAAGCATCGCTTTTTTCACATTTCCCATTCCGCAGTTATAGGCTGCAATCGCCAGAAGCCAGTCGCCCAGCTCCTCGTAAGCATCTCTGAAATAGGCTGCAGCTGCATAGCTGGCCTGAATCGGATCTTTTCTTTCATCTACAAAATTATCCATGTTCAGTCCATAATCTTTTGCCGTAGCAAACATGAACTGCCACAGACCTGTAGCGCCAACCCTGGATACCGCATGTGCGTTCATAGAAGATTCTATGACCGGCAGGTATTTGATCTCCTCAGGAATGTTATAATATTTTAATGCTTTTTCAAAAACAGGGAAGTAATAGTCTGAAAGGCCTAACATCTTCCCCATCATATCTTTCCTTCCGCTATAGATGTCGATGTACTTCTGTACATGCTCATTATAGCTGAGGGGCACCATTTTCTGAATAGAATCCAGACGGGCCTTATAGCCGAAGTTGTGATTGTAAAAAGTTGGGGTTTCCGGTAAAACAGGGACCGGAATGGTGTCGTTAATTTGTAAAGCCTGATGTTGCTGAGCAATTGCTGAAAAGCTGGTTAGTGCTAAAATACAAGATGCAAAAAGTACATTTATTTTCATAGGCATTTTTTTGTCCTCAAAGTCTATGAAGCTGGCCGGCAGATTTCACAGACAATGTGTGGTGACATTGGGTCTAGGTTAAAAATGTATGGGACAGGGAAAGTAGTTCCTGTTCCTTAAAGTGCTTTGCCATAAGCTGTAAACTTAACGGTAATCCTTCTTTATTATTGCCCAACGGAATTGCGATCGCCGGAATTCCCGTCAGAGAGGCCAGTACCGTAAAGATATCTGCCATATACATCACCAATGGATCTTCGATATTTTCTCCGATTTTAAAAGGTGGTGTTGGCGTTACCGGGCTTAAGATCACATCGAAATCTACCAGCAGCGCTTCCATCTTTTCACGGATCAGCCTTCTTACCTGCTGTGCTTTCTGATAATAAGCATCATAATATCCTGCACTTAAAACGAAAGTACCTAAAAGGATCCGTCTTTTTACCTCTTCCCCAAAACCTTCCGCTCTGGATGCTTTATACAAATCGTTCAGATTCGTTGCTTCTGTATTCCGGTGGCCGTAATGGACGCCGTCATAACGTGACAAATTCGACGAAGCTTCTGCAGTGGTCAATACATAATACGCAGGCACCAGGTAATCCAGCAGGTCAAAAGACACGTACTCAACCGTATGGCCCTGACTTTTAAAACGTTCAATGGCTTCCAGGATTGCAGATTTAATTTCAGGATCCAGCGCTTCACTTTCCAATGTCTCCTTTAATACCGCAATCTTTTTTACACCGCCAGTTGATAAACCAGCTTTGTAATCCGGCACTTCTCTTTGAGATACCGTACTGTCATGATCATCCGCTCCGGCCAGCACTTCCAGTAAAATGGCCGCATCGCCTACCGAAGAAGTGATCGTTCCTACCTGATCAAATGAAGAGGCATAAGCAATCACACCATACCTGGAAATCCGCCCATAAGTAGGCTTCAATCCGATACATCCGCAAAATGCCGCAGGCTGTCTGACAGATCCACCGGTATCAGTGCCCAATGCCGATAAGCAAAGGTCTGCCTGAACGGCTACTGCTGAGCCCCCTGAAGATCCCCCGGCAACACGCGAAGTATCTGCCGCATTTTTCACTACCCCATAATAAGAAGTCTCATTAGATCCACCCATTGCAAACTCATCGCAATTCAGCCTTCCGATGATGATGGCATCTTCGGCAAGTAAACGTGCAACAACAGTAGCAGAATACGGAGAAACAAAACCTTCCAGCATTTTGGAAGAGGCCGTTACCTCATGGTCTTTGTAAGAGATGTTATCTTTAATACCGATCACCATCCCCGCCAGTTTCCCGGCAGTTCCCTGATCAATTTTCTCCTGTACTGCTGCAGCCTGGGCGGCCGCAGAATAAAAAAACACCTCATTAAAAGCATTGAGGTGTTGATGACTTTCTATCTGCTTAAAATAGTGATCCAGAAGCTCAGATAAACTTAATTTTTTTTGAGCAATAAGGGACTGTATCTCTGATAAGGAGCTATACTTCTTCAAATTTCAAGAATAGGTTAAATTTAAAATTGGACTTAAAACCTATAAAGGTTTGTTGGTGCGGTTTTGTTCAACGACATCAGAGCCATTACCATCCACACCTTCTTTGCCATCTTTAAATTCCTTAATACCTTTACCTAAACCACGCATCAATTCAGGAATTTTTTTACCACCGAAAAGTAGTAAAACAATAACAAGAATAATGGCGATTTCTGCACCACCTAAGCCAGCGATTAATATGGTTGTGTTTAACATGATATTTTAGTTAAAGTTGTGTTTTATCTGTTTCTATTTTAGGGTTCTCCGTGCTATTGCTAGCAACAGCTTCCTTTTTATCTAAGTCTATTCCTTCTTTAGCAGTACTGCTGCCAGGATACATTTGTTCCTCCAGACTGGTTTCTGTTGGGTGGTGACGGTCATTGCTGTTCGTATCTTTAATGATCGAATCTATGTCGTCCACTATACCTACGGAATTAATGTTGCGGTGGATTTCTCTTTTCACGCCTTCAGAAGCGTCTTTAAAATCACGGATTCCTTTTCCTAAGCCACGTGCCAGTTCCGGTAATTTTTTACCACCAAATAACAAAAGCACTACAGCCAGGATGAGCATGATCTCTCCTCCGCCCATATTTAAGAATTCCAATACTGTCCCTGTATACATTTTACCCTATTTTTTTTAATCTATAATACAAATATAAACATTTATTGCTCAATCCTCTATTTTGCAGAAAGCCATCCTGCAGGATTCTGAGCGACTGCTCCTCTGTAGATCTGGAATTGAAGTTCCGGCATATCCCCTGATGAAGCCACCGTACCGATCGTCTGTTTTGTACTCACATCGTCTCCCTGTCCTACACTCACAGATTTCAGGTTCTGATAAACCGTAAAAAACTGTCCGTGTTTGATCAGCACATAGTACCTTCCAAGGGCATTTCCGACTTTAGTAACTTTTCCGTTAAACACTGATCTTACCGCAGCACCTTCACTCGTTTGAATGGTAATTCCGGCATTATCGTAGCCCGCCTGACCTACTTTATGCTTTCCAAAGCTTTCTGTCGTCGTTCCTGCAGCCACCGGCCATGGTAAGGACCCGCGGTTGCTTTCAAATGCCGCAGATAGTTTTGCCGCTTCCGGAGTTGCCGTCAGGTAGTTGTTGCTGCTGTTGGCTGTTACCGTCTTCGGTTTGGCCGCTACTGCTACCGGAGCAGGTTTATTTTCCGCCTTGGCTTTCGCTATTGCTGCTGCTCTTTCCGCAGCCGCTTTTGCCGCCGCAGCTCTTTCAGCAGCTCTCGCCGCTTCTTCCGCTTTCTTTCTGGCGATGGCAATCTCCCGAACAATGGCCGCCCGGATACTCCGGTCAATCTGTGCCTGTTGTTTTTTGCGGCTTACAATATCCTGTTTGTATTGTTTTTCCTGCTTACTGATCTTATTCAGCACCTGGGCCTGTTCATTTTTATTCTTGCCCAGCTTATCTTTTTCATTCTCCTGCTCATGTAGGAGACTACTTTTTTCCTTTAAATTTTTATCGAGAACCACGATCTTATAGTTCAGGTCTTTCTGTGTTCCCTGAATGTATCCCGCCTGTTTTTTACGGTATTGACCAAACTGCTGAAGGTACTTAATCCGCTTATATGCCTGGTTAAAATCACTCGATGCAAAGACAAACATCATCTTTTCATAAGCATTCCGGTTGCGCTGCGCAAAACGGATCATTCCTGCATATTCCTTTTTGAGTTGTGAAAGCTGTCCTTTTAAATTAATGACCGTATTGGTGTTCTCATGAATCTGATTGTCAAGGTTTTTGATTTCAGAATTGATGACCGTGATCTTGTTCTGCATTAAACTGATTTGCGTATTTAATGCATTGATCTGACTCTGAGTAAGTTTTTTGTTCTTTGCAGTCTTGGTAAGGTTTCTCTGCAAGAGTTCTATTTCGCGCTGAATAGCTTCCTTTTTTCTTTTAAGCTCTGAACTGTTTTGCGCAACGGCGATGGTTGCGGAGCATACCAATAATAGGAGTAAAAGTAATTTATTTAGCTTCATTGCGTCAAAAGTAGGAAAAAAATCAGTTTATTACTTCATACTTACCTGGAACATTAAACGGAAATTCCACAGGAACATTGCTTTCTACTTTTGAAAAGTCCAGTTTAAGATTGATCTTCTGCGTACCCGCCATCGAATTGATACTTAAAGTTGTAGGGAATAAAGTGCCGTTCATATTTTGATAATCTCCATAAACCACCTTTAAGGCTTTCCAGGATTTCAGGTCGTTCAGATTGCTCTCAGAAACCTTCAGTAAGGTATTGAACAAAACACGGTAACCCAGCTCTGCCTGCTCTCCCTGTAACACCCAAACTCCATTCTCAAACTGCAGGTCGGAACGCTCCGTCATGAGTTCTCCGATCGTGTTTCCCGATAAGATGGCCTGAAGCATTTTAAAGTTTACCTGTTTATTCGAAAAGCGGTGTACATAATTAAAGGGCTTTTTCAGATATACCCCTTGTAATTTGTTAAGCACCTTAATGCTGTCCGGGGTAATGAGTGCACGTGCACCTTCAATTCCCATCAGTCCGGTCACGCTGACCCAAATGCCCTCATCTTTCCTGATGCGAATGTTCATATTCACATTATTTGAAAGCCCGTTGATGTCCAGAATTGCTTTTCCTTTTAAAGACAGACTCGTAAAGGCCACATCTTTTTGTTGCAAAAGCTGTAATGTTTCCGACTTTTTACGATCTACTGCCACAGTATCCGTGACCGGGGGTACGACCACCACTACTTTCTTTTTTGTTTTACAGGCAGCCAGCATGAAAGCCAGCAATGTCAGCAGCAGTACGCTATTTAATGTATTTCTTTTCATTGATCTTTCGGTTTAATATTCCAGAGTCATTTCCTGCCTCTTTTGCTTTTTGCCATTGGACCAATGCCAGCTCCTTTTCCCCTTTTAAGAACAGGATGTCACCATAATGCTCCAGGTAAAGTCCGTTTTTGGCTCCAATGCTCTGCAAAGCCTGCTCTGCCCATACTTTAGCCTGATCATATTTTTCCAGCTTCAGTAACACCAATGCATAAGTATCTGCAACAGAAGGATTCCCAGGCATTGCGGCCGCAGCTTTAGCAATCAATGATTCCGCTTTAGCGAGGTGTTGGTTTCGCAGGGCGAGGTAAAAAGCATAGTTGTTTAGCAATAAGTAATTTGTCGGTGCCAGCGCTACAGCCTTATCGAAAGCAGCGTTCGCTTCCGAAAATTTCTGTTCGTCAATCAGGATTTCACCTTGTAGCCCCAGAATCAAAGCCTGAAGGTCTTTATTGTCTCCATCCAGCTGCAAAGCTGTTTTAATATTGCTCAGTGCGGCTGCGTTTTGATTGTCGCGATGCAACGCAAAAGCGGTATAGTAATAAATAATGGCCTGATTGGGATAGATTCCCATGGCAGCATCTCCGGTCTTCACCGCCTCCTTATATAACCCCAGACTCGTCTGAATATTTAAAACCTGTTCCCAGACCGCATACAGGTCTTCCGTCTTCTTTAACACGGCCTGATACTGCTCCAGTGCTGCAGAAAGGTTTCCCTGTTGGTATAAGATATCCCCATATAAAGCCTGAGCTTTGGGATCTGATGGGTTGGACTCCACCATGATCTTCGCCAGTTCTCCTGCCTCCTGTGTCCTGGCTTTATTTCTGGCTGCTCCTCCGGCAAGCATCATCACAATCTTGATCTTCCTTTCTGCCGGCATTCCCGAATTGGCAAAAGCCG
The DNA here is from genome assembly GCF_900103665.1 of Pedobacter steynii. Taxonomy (GTDB): domain Bacteria; phylum Bacteroidota; class Bacteroidia; order Sphingobacteriales; family Sphingobacteriaceae; genus Pedobacter; species Pedobacter steynii. The sequence goes on along the minus strand of NZ_FNGY01000005.1, from coordinate 278,370 downwards.
TCCTCAATGCCTGTCCGGCAGCAGTACTGTTTTTTGAATTGCGGTAATAATCGGCAAGAGCCAGGTCTACCTCATAATCTTCGGGAGCCACTGTTTTTGCTTTCAGGAGCAATGGCAAAGCCGTTTCATGTTGTCCTTTTTCCATCAGGGACTCGCTCATTTCCAGCAAATCTTTAACATCATCCTGCCCTTCCGCAAGGATCTTATCGACCTCCTGTTTCGTGGCTGCTTTCCCTGTTCCCAGCGTGATCCTTTGGCGGGCCTGGGTCAGCGCTTTTGAAGGTCCGAATTTTTGCTCCAAAAGGTCATAGCCCTTTAAAGCTTCTTCCGTCTTCCCCATTAAAAGGTAAGCATTAGACTTGTCAAAATAATAAGCATCATTATCCGGCGACAACCGGATCATTTGCGTAAAGACCGTTACCAGTCCTTCCATATTCCCTTTACGCTTGTACAATTCGGCCAGAAGTTTCCAGTACCAAAGGTTGTCGGCATCCAGTGCGACCGACTTTTTGATCGAAACCTCCGCATCTTCCAGCTTATTCTGCCGATAGTTCAGGCTCGCGATTTCGTAATGCACTGCTGCATTATTCGGGTCTATGGTTAAGATTTTATTAAAGCTTTCACCGGCCTTGCTATAATTTTCATTCAGCTTTTCTCTCAGGCCGGCAAAAAAAAGGTTTTTTACCGCGTTACTATCCAATACCGGTTTTACAGGCTGTTGCGCTACGGCCGACAGGCCTGCAAAAAGTAATGGCAGTAAAAGAGACCTTTGCTTCATTTTTTTTTATTTTCCGGTATGTCCGTATCCACCTGCACCACGTACAGTGTCACCTAGCTCTTCCACTGCTTCCCATGAAATGGTTTCATGTTTGGCGATCACCATCTGTGCGATCCTATCTCCGTTATTTACGACAAAATCAGTATCAGAAAGGTTCACTAACAATACTTTGATCTCTCCACGATAATCGGCATCAATCGTTCCCGGAGAATTCACAATACTGATGCCATGTTTATAAGCCAATCCACTACGAGGGCGGATCTGCGCTTCAAAACCTACAGGCAGCTCAATGTGTAAACCTGTTGGAATCAACACACGTTGTAAAGGTTTAATGGTGATTTCAGTTTCGACGAAAGCACGCATGTCCATCCCCGCAGCATGTGCAGTTTCATATTGAGGCAAGGTGTGTCCGGAATTGTTAATGATATTAATCTTCATTGTTGTATATATTGTTGTTAATCTTTTACTTTTTAAACAGTATTACCTTTAATTCATCTTTTTCAAGATAGGCAATACCCGCTATGAAAACGAGCAGCATGGCATTTCCGATATAAATGTTTCTGTTAAATACCCAGAAAGATAAAATCACCAGAATTACAGAGATGATCAGGTAACTCAGGATCCTTTTCAGGTTATAGGGAATGGGATAATATTTTTGCCCTAAAACATAGGAAATCACCATCATGACAAAATAAGCCAGCATAGACACCCACGCAGAACCCATATAGCTATATTTAGGAATGAGGACAAAATTTAACAAGATAGTGATCGATGCGCCGACGATAGAAATGTACAATCCAAAGCGGGTCTGGTCAGATAAACGATACCAGATAGACAGATTCATATAAATGCCCAAACAAACATAACCGAACAGCAAATAAGGAACTGCAGGTAATCCTACCCAGTACTCTTCCTTACGGATGAAGTGTTTCAGCAGTTCAATATTGGCAATCAGCCCTACAAATAATACAGCTAAGGCGATGACAAAATAATGTAAGATCGTTGCATATGTCTTTTTAGCATTTGCATTTTTAGCATGACTGAAGAAGAAAGGTTCTGCGCCTAGCCTGAAGGCAGTGATAAAGATGCTGATGAAGATCGCGATTTTGCAAACCGCACCGTAGATCCCGACCTCATGATCGGCAATCGAGTCGGGCAATAACCTGCTCAGCACAATTTTATCCAGGTTTTCATTCACAATAAAAGAGAGGTTAGCTACCAGAATCGGCCAGGAATAAGAGAACATTTTTCCGAACAGTTCCTTATCAAATTTAAGTTGAATCTTTAAAAACTCCGGTAACAGCAAGACAAAAGTCACCAGACTCGCGATTAGATTGGCAATGAAAACATAGCCCACCCAGATTCCTCTGTACCAGGAAGCAAACCACTCCCCCATTGGCCATTGGTGTTTGATCATCAACGGAATCACGTAAATAAACAAAAGGTTGAACCCCACAAAACAACCGATGTTCATGAACTTAATCAGGCTATATTTAAAAGCTTTGTTATCGGCCCTTAACTTGGCAAAGGGAATGACACATATCGCATCTACAAATAGGATCCAGATAAAATACTGAACATAACTTTTATAGTCGGCCAGCTGTTTTGGATCATCGGTCAGGTAATTTGCAATGGGATTGGAAAAGACCAGTCCGGTCACTAAAAACAAGACAGATATAAAAGCAATACACAAAAAGGAGTTGTTATATACCTCCTGCTTTTTATCCTCATGTTTATTCAGGTATCGGAAATAGGTACTTTCCATCCCGAAAGCCAGTACCGCATTGATCATTGAGGCATAAGCATACATCGTGGTAAAGATCCCATACGTACCTGCAGCAAATTTGCCGGTATAGATCGGTGTCAGGATAAAATTAAACAGCCTGGAAAATACAGTGCTTAAACCATAAATTGCCGTCTGACCAAGGAATTTTTTTAAAACAGACACGTGCTACTTTTTGATAATTTCAAAATTACGGTAGTTCTTCAGTTCCCCCGAAGTCACTTCTACATTCTCGATCTTTGCCCTGTCCGGACCTTCATTACACCATTCCTGAAAAACCTCCAGTGAAGTATCGTCACCTTCGGCTTCCATATACACACTGCCATCTTTCTCATTTCTTATCATTCCACGGACGCCCATCTGATCTGCGATTGCTTTTGTGGTTTGCCTGAAAGATACACCCTGCACTTTTCCGGTAATTCTTATCTTGATGTGTTTCATTTATAATTCAAATATTATAGTCAATTGTGTTAAAATTCCAGTGAACTGATACGCTGTTGTGCTATTAAAAACTCCTGCCAAATCCCGTTAAGAATGGCTGCAGCAGGTTTAATCTCCTTTAACATGGCGGATACCTGTCCGATTTCCAGCTCTCCTTCTTCCAAATTTCCTTCAAACATACCTAATTTCGCGCGTGCACGCCCTAAAAGCTGTTTCAATGTTTCTGCATTTGCCCCTTCGGCTTCCGCCTGGGCAATGGTTTCTTCAAAAGTATTTTTCAGCAGTCTGACCGGCACCAGTTTTTTCATTCTGAGCTTGGTATCTCCTTCAACGGCATTAATGATTCTGTTTTTAAAATCAGGATGCGCAGAGGATTCCTCTGCCACGGCAAAAGCCGATCCGATCTGTACCCCATCAGCGCCCAGGGCCAGGGCCGCAAGCATCGCTCTTCCACTGCCTATCCCTCCGGCAGCAATTACCGGAATTTTCAACTGATCTTTGATCATAGGAATCAAACATAAGGTTGTGGTTTCTTCTCTTCCATTGTGCCCTCCGGCTTCGAAGCCTTCTGCAACTACGGCATCAACCCCACAAGCCTCTGCCTTCAAAGCAAACTTGGTATTGGCAATCACATGTACCACAGTAATTCCTTTTTCTTTTAAAAAGCCGGTCCAGCTGGCCGGATTTCCTGCAGAACTGAACACAATCTTTACGCCTTCTTCTACAATGATGTTCATGATTTCTTCCACATTGGGATAGAGCAATGGAACATTCACAGCAAAGGGTTTTGAGGTGGCATTTTTGCATTTACGAACGTGAGTTCTCAACACTTCCGGATACATAGATCCTGCGCCAATAATTCCCAATCCTCCGGCATTGGAGACCGCTGAAGCGAGCCTCCAGCCACTGCACCAAATCATTCCTGCCTGGATAACAGGATATTGTATATTAAATAAGGTTGTAATTCTGTTCGACATATCTACTAAGCTATTCTTTTAATTTTGCCGGTTATCAGGATATCCACATAGTTATCCACAGGGTTATCAACAGAGTTGTCCACAATTTCCAGCAGGACGATACCAGGTGCTTTTCCGACCGCTAAACTACCAAAATGATCTTCAATTCCTAAGAACGCCGCACCGTTCCATGTTGCCCATTTGAGGAGCTCATCAAAAGAGATTTTAAAATAATCCTGTAAGGTTTTCATTTCTTCAATAATGCTGAGTTGATCATTACTCGCCAGACTATCGGTCCCCAGGGTAATTGTAACGTTTGCCTCCTGCAGGAGTTGTAATTCCGGCAATTTATCTTCTATATATAGGTTTGCATTTGGACATAAGCACCAGTATAAAGACTGGTGATGAGCTGAAGCAAAATCAAGATCTGACTTATTGGTAAAAGTATTGTGCACCAATAATGTTTTTTGTGCAGTTGAAAGTTTAGACAGACAAGAAACTAAAGACGTTTTCCCTGTCGCCTCAAAAAAATCGATGTTCAGTCCGAGAAACTGGTATAATTTTAAAAAGCTTCCTGTTTTATGTTCAAAAAAAGCATTCTCATCGGGAGTTTCCTGATTATGGATGCTGATCAGGTCATTGCTCTTTTCTCCTTCTGTCCGGATCTGACGAAACAATTCATCAGAAACAGAATAAGGCGCATGAGGAACGATCGAAGCGGGTAAAGGCAGAAATGCATTTTTCAATTCAACCGCAGCCTTGATCATTTCTTCGGCTTTGACCGGATTGAAACCCATTGTTTCAATAAAGGTATGGTAATGAATCCCGCTGATCTCCTTCACTTCTTTAGAAATGAGTTTATTGGAAATATCGCCTACTGCAACAATCCCGTTTTCATACATCTTACGGTCTGCTTCCTCCATAGCAGCAATGACTTCTGTTTCTTCTGCTTGTCTTTGGCGGATTACCTGCTCTACAAATCCGGGAAGTCCGGTGTGTTTGGCGATTTTACCTTTCAAATGAGAAAGCTCCAGGTGACAATGGGTGTTGACAAACCCAGGGACCAATGCTCCTTTATAATAGGTAATGTCCGTAATTCCTTTAGATGCTGCTTCAGTCGCAGTTAAAATTTCTTTAATTAAACCCTCGGAGTCAATGGCAACCACTCCATCTTTCAAAGGGGCAGCGGATACAGGATAAACGTAAGAGGCAGAAATGTAGGAAACCATAAGCACAAAGAAAAGACATTTCTCTTGAAAAGTTTAGAGAATTATGGCTTTGTCAAACTTAAATCCGGCATTAAGCGACAGCAGAAAAATAATGTCATCAATCCTACATTTTGAAAAAGCATTCCTTCACAACTTTCTTTGGAGGTCACAAATTGTGACCTCCAATTCTCCATCTCTTCTCTTGTCATCTCTATCCAGCATAACCTTTTGACCACAAACAAAATATATTTTGCTGACAATCATTTCATCGGGCACAGTATTATTATTTGACGAACTCATATACGGCCTTACTTTACAGCAGAATTAATTTAAATTTTCACCAGTAAATTTTTGACTCGATTTATCTAAATAGGGATAATCATGATCATAGCGTGTCACTACCGAAATTTTGTTTATTTCCGTTTTAATATCATTAAAACCCGTTTCCAGGATTTCAATAGTTGAAGAAGAATTACCCTGTAGCAAATCTACTTTTTCATTGATCACGTTGAGCTTAATATGAATCGCGTCAAATCTTTTGTTAAACGATTCAAAATTTTTATCAATCTTTTCAAAGGCCGACTGAACCGCATCTATAAATGTATCCAGCTTATCTTCTAACGTCTTTAATCTTTCTTCCATTTCTTATTGAGTTTCAACACTTCAAATATACATAATATACAATAAATATCTATATTAGATAACTATATAACTTAAAATTTTATTTTTGGCCGGGCAACCCAATTTACCTCATCCTGATTTTTTAAATTCCTTTTTACATTTAGTGTATTAAAAAGCATAAGATGTTTAACTTTATCAGCCCTAATCGAAAACCTCATGAACCGCATTGACCGACTTTTTGGTATCCTGCTTTTACTTCAAACAAAAAAATACGTAACTGCAGACCAAATCGCAGACCGCTTTGAAATCAGTGTCCGGACTGTTTACCGTGACATTAAAGCCCTGGCAGAGCAAGGTATCCCGATCAGTTTTGAGCAACCCAAAGGTTATTACATTGTACAAGGTTACTTCCTTCCTCCCGTTTCCTTTAATTCAGAAGAAGCAAATGCTTTGCTGATCATGGAAAGGCTCGTTGCCGGTTTTGCAGATAAATCCATCCTAAACCACTATACCAATGCTTTAAACAAAGTAAAGGCGGTTCTGAGAAATTCTCAAAAAGAAAAGCTGGAATTCCTGAACAACAACATTAAGCTGCAATTGCCTCAATCTATAAATAATGAGTTTGAATACCTTTCGCTGCTGCAGAATGCCATATCAGCCCAATGCATCATTGAAATAGAATATAGCAATAACAGCAAAGAGACCAGTAAACGCGAAGTCGAAGCCATAGGTTTAATATTCTATGCTTTTAACTGGCATTTAATAGGCTGGTGCCATTTACGCAAAGAATACCGGGATTTCCGGGTATCGAGAATTGTAAAGGTTCGCCAAACCGATCTCGCTTTCAGAAAAACAGAACACATGCCTTTAAGCGAATACATGAAAATGCTTCCGGTGAACTATTAAACGGTTTAACCAGGTTTCCCAGGAAGATGTTCCAGTTTGCTCTTCAATACCTGATACTCCTTTTCCAGGGTTCGGAAAGCCTTGCTATCGACAGGATTCCCCCAATTGTTCTTCATTTGCAATAGGTAATCAGCTGCTACCACATCAAACCGCTGTTTTACTTCTTCGTATTTCTTTTTCTGGCTGATCTGTTCCTCAGTTTCTGCGACTCCGTTCAGATTCCCTAAGTATACACTGTCTGAAATCGCCTTACCATCAGCAGCTCTGAAGCAGATGTAAGCTTCTATCGGTTCATCCAGGTACCCATGGTGCTCCAATTCGATAAAACACGTTCCCGCATCCCTCCGGCTGGCATTAATGCGGGAAGTAGCTGATCTTTTTAAAGGATGACAAAGTAAAATCATGACGATATCATCATAACGTCCCTCAGTATTCCAGCTGACCTGTACACCTGTTTCTGTTTTTTCGAGTTTCAGGTCTGTTGCGCCCTGCAAAGTACCATGACTTAGCTCTACCTTACTATAATCCACAGAAAGATTGGGATATTCACCCTTTAAAGCCTTCTTCTTAATATAAGAAGTAGCCAGGTTATGCGCATTTTTAACTGTCCCCTGAGCCTCCAGGTCAAAACTGACGCTGATAAACTCGTTGATTGACTTCACCACCTGCATCGTTACTGACATTGCCTGACGGTTGGCCAGCTGATTGACACTTGGTTTACCCGGATCACCAATGGTGCGGCAAATATGTTGTCCGTTTAGTGTATAAAAAACCAGGTTGTTTAATTTTCCGTTTAAGGCCCCCAACGGGCCGTTTGCTGCTTTCGCCATATTTATTTAATTAATTATTTAACCATAAAAGTTAACACCCTTCCACTCAACAGTACCAATATAAGCAATAAATTTTATTAAAGTCAACACAAAGTCCGTACACTGACTTATCTCACTTCTATGTTACAATTAATTTTCACGTAACAACAATCAGGCTTGACAGGGCTACAGACCCTAGAGGGCCCTATCAACCTCCCTTCAAAAAAGAACTAAATAAGTAGCAAGTAAAAACCTGGTACGTAGGCTTATACGCCAACACGACTCGCCTGACCCCGGACTTTCAAAAGTTGAGCAACAGAAATCCCGAGCTTTACTCCATCCAAATGCTTTTTAAAATTTAATCACAGCAAAAAAACAGACTGCCATAGGGTTGACAGTGGCTCTTCTTTTCTTTGTGTTACACATTTAAACAAAACACAAGATTATGGATATGACTAAAACATTCTTAAAAGAACTCGAAGAAGAGGCACTGACCACCCGTAAAATGTTGGCAATTGTTCCTGCAGACAAATTTGACTGGCAGCCACATCCAAAAAGCATGACGGTAAAAACCCTTGCTGCCCATATTGCCGAATTGCCAACCTGGGTTACTCTGGCTGTCACTACAGAAGAGCTTGATTTTTCCAAAACACCTTATGAAAAACAGGACATCAACAGTAATGAGGAGTTAATGGCATTTTTTGAAGCTTCATTAGCAGATGGAAGATCTCACCTCGCGAAAGCAAATGAACAATTATTGTCCGAAGAATGGACTTTAAGAAATGGGGAACAGATATATATGAAGTCCTCTAAAGCAGAGGTTGTGCGCCATGCTTATTCACAAATTATCCACCATAGGGCACAACTAGGTGTGTTTCTGCGCTTACTGGACATTCCTATCCCTGCCTCTTATGGCTCCAGTGCCGATGACATTAGTTTCTAGAATCATCAGCTTTAAAATATTTTGATAGCATATATGGGTATAAATTCGGTTCTTTGTAAACTGAAATAATTTATACCCATATCTATGTCTGATTCTACTACCCGATTAAATAAATACATTAGTGAGAGCGGTCTGTGCTCCAGAAGAGCTGCAGACAGATATATAGAACAAGGAAATGTATTTATCAATGGCCGCAAAGCCAAGGTAGGCGACAAAGTATTTTTTGGAGATATCGTAACTGTTAATGGTCAAACGATTGAACCTAAAGAAGTAGATCATTCTATCTTAATTGCCTATAACAAACCTGTTGGCATCACCAGTACTACTGAAGCCGGAGTGAAAAGCAATATGGTAGATCATGTGAACCATAGTGACCGCGTTTTTCCTATCGGCCGTCTGGACAAAGATTCTCAGGGATTGATTTTCCTGACCAATAACGGAGACCTGGTAAATAAGATCCTTCGTGCAGGAAACAACCATGAAAAGGAATATGTAGTTACCGTAAGCAAACCGCTAACAGAGCAGTTCATTACCGGAATGGCTAAAGGTGTTCCCGTACTGGGTGTGATGACCAAGAAATGTAAAGTGACCAAAGAAAGTACTTTTGTTTTTAAAATCATCCTTATTCAGGGACTGAACCGTCAGATCAGAAGAATGTGCGAGCATTTCGGGTTCGAAGTCACCAAGCTGGAACGTACCAGAATCATGAACATTGGCCTTAAAGGAATTCCTGTAGGCGAATGGAGAGAGCTGACTCCGGAAGAACAAACCGGAATCTATAACCTCGTTGCAAAATCAAGCTCTTTAGCAGATGTTTCTGCCCCAAAGAGAGTGAATAAAAAACCTGCGGAAGCCATTGAAGAAAAACCGGTACACCGTAAAACACCTTCGGGCCGACCTTCCAGAGGCCCAAGAGCCGGAGCTGCAGGTGAAAGTACTTCAGGACCAAGATCTTCTGGAAAACCGAGATCGGAACAAAAATCAGGAAGCCCATACCGTGGTGCCTCTTCTGCCTCCAGTAACGACTGGAATAAAACAAACGGACCAAGCAAAAGACCGGTCAGACCTTCCAAAGGAAAGTCTGGAACACCTGGAAAAAGCAGAGGGCCAAAGCGTTAACATAATTTAACCGTCATAATTTGATGGTAATCCATACAATATTAAGCCAGCAAAATCAATTTTGTCTGGCTTATTCTTTTTTTAGGTAACTTTGCAACAAATGCTTACGACTACAAAAAAAACAGACATCCGTTCATTGGATCTTCCTCAACTGCAGCAACATTTTATAGCGATGCAGGAACCTTCATACCGTGCCAAACAGGTTTACCAATGGCTATGGGAGAAATCAGCACGTACTTTTGAGGAGATGAGTAACCTTTCTAAAGACCTTAGAAAGAAACTTACAGAAAATTACGCGATCAATGTAGTCGAAGTAAACAACTCCCAGTTCAGTAATGACCATACCATCAAGAACACTTTCAGGTTGTATGATGGCAATATCGTAGAAGGGGTTTTGATCCCTATGGAAGAGCGCATGACGGCCTGTGTGAGTTCACAGGTGGGCTGTAGCTTAACCTGCAAATTCTGTGCTACGGGCTATATGGACCGCAAGCGGAACCTGAATGCGGATGAGATCTATGATCAGGTGGTCCTGATTGATCAGCAAGCCAAGAAAAACTACAATGCCCCTTTAACCAATATCGTATATATGGGAATGGGAGAACCCCTGCTGAACTATGCCAATGTATTAAAATCCATTGACCGCATTACTTCACCAGACGGCTTAAACATGTCGTACAAACGCATTACCGTGTCTACTGCCGGAATTGCCAAGATGATTAAAAAGCTGGGTGATGATGGTGTTAAGTTTAACCTGGCGATTTCTCTTCATGCTGCCAACGACAAAAAGAGAAACGAGATCATGCCAATCAATGAACAAAACTCATTAAAGGCACTGGAAGAAGCTTTAAAATATTATTTCTCAAAAACAAAGAACCCGGTTACTTACGAATATATCGTCTTCAATCATTTCAATGATGAGATCGAAGATGCAATGGAGCTGGCTAAGTTTTGTAAACACGTACCTTGCAAGGTGAACCTGATTGAATATAACCCGATCCAGTTTGCAGACTTCCTCAACGCAGAGGGAGATAAAATCGATGCCTTTTCAAATTACCTGAAAAGTCAGGGGGTAAATACCAATATCAGAAGAAGCAGAGGTAAAGACATTGATGCTGCCTGCGGACAGCTGGCGGTGAAAGAACAAAATTAAGACCGTTTTCAACCAACAGATGGCTAATTCTTATAGATTAGCCTATGCCCCTGATCAGCTCGTATTTTAACGATTTTTTAAGTCTGCTATTTCCAAACCTTTGCTCCGGTTGCGGAACTTCGCTTTACAGAGGAGAATCACAGCTGTGCAGTAAGTGCCTGTACAACCTTCCTTATACAGACCATCACCTGCATGAAGAGAATAAAGTAGCGAAACAATTCTGGGGCCGGATCCCTTGTCATGCGGCTATGGCCATGTTGTTTTTCAGAAAAGGGGGCCGGGTCCAGCAAATCATCCACCATTTAAAATATAGCAACCAACCTGAATTGGGCATCAAACTGGGCAAGTTACTTGGAGAAAGGTTGCTCCTTGCCCCTGCTTACCAACATATAGACCTGATTATCCCTGTACCTCTCCATAAAAAAAGAGAACGGCAACGCGGATACAACCAAAGTGCTGGTATTGCTGAAGGCATTGCTGAGGTATTACAAATCCCAATGAGCAAGGTTCATCTTCTTAGAAAATCCTCCACCGACAGCCAGACCAGAAAAGGAAGATCCCTCAGATTTGAAAATATGTCCAAAGCCTTTGAGGTCAGAAATGGCGAAGCGCTGAAAGATAAACACATCTTACTCGTAGATGATGTCATGACCACCGGAGCCACACTCGAGGCTTGTGGATTGGAACTGTTGAAATGTGGCATCAACAAAGTCAGCTTTGCAACCCTGGCCTTTGTAGGATAAAAAATTATTCTCCTTATAACATTCTGCGAATAAGCTCGTTTATATATTTGAGAGCGTTAATTTAGATGGTAAGGGCTGATATTTTCTACACAGAAATATCGGCCCTTTACTTTTTCCAGGTTTTACAAATGCCTGTTCTGAACGCTCTAGCCCATGGAAATCAAATTATTTAAAAATAAATTTTGCCAATTAATTTCTTTTCCTTTACTTTGTCCTTGAGAGCGTTAATTTAAGGGTCGATAATTTCACACTCGTGAGATATCGGCCCTTTATCTTTTCTTTAAAAACTGCTCTTTTCCTCCCCCAACTTTAAATTTGTCTGAATCTGTTGTGCCTTATAAAAAACAACGAATCGGTCAGCTTTGCTCTTTTTCCAAAAGACGATACCATTTAGATATGCTCCATGAAAACAGTAAACAGAAAGAACTTCTTTGTAATTACCGGTGGCCCTGGAATGGGCAAAACCTCGCTCATTGAGGAGATGACAAAGAGAGGGTACACTTGTGTTCCGGAGACAGGCCGGCAAATTATTATCCATCAAATGAATATAAAAGGGATAGCGCTCCCCTGGAAATCACCAAGATTGTTTGGGGAACTCATGTTCCGGCAAGCACATGAGGACTTCCTGACTTGCGGAGAACAGGAACAGCCGGTTTTTTTTGACCGGGGCATTCCTGATGTCATCGGCTATATGGAACTCTGCCGGCTACAGCCAGGCCGGGAAATGAAAGGAATTGCTAAAAACCTGCGTTACCATCCTTTCGTTTTTATCACCCCTCCATGGGAAGAGATCTACAGGAACGATACTGAGCGTAAACAAACTTTTGCTGAAGCTGTAGAAACCTATGAAATGATGCGTCACGTTTACACAAAGCTAGGATATGATATTTTAGAAATCCCAAAGATATCCATTACCGAGAGGGCAGATTTTCTGGTCAAAACAATTGGTTATTAATTTTACCTCAGGTATTCCGAAAGGATATTCCGCATTTCTTCCGGCTTAAAGGGCTTCAAGATATGTCCGTTCATTCCGCATTCATTGAACTTATTATGCTCATCATGGAGCGTCGAGGCTGTTAAAGCAACAATTGGTACATTTTTAAAATAAGCTCCCTCCATCGCGCGAATCAGGCTTGTGGCTTCAAACCCATCAATTCCCGGCATTTTTATGTCCATAAAGATCAGGTCATAAATGTTATTCGCCACCTTTTCTATCGCCTCTTCACCGTCGGAAGCAAAATCCAGGTTGAGTCCCCATTTGCCAAATATCCGCTTTGCAATCAGCGCATTGATCTCATTATCATCAACCACAAGAATCCGTTTATCGGTAAACATATCCGGCTGCCTCAGGGTCTTTACCTGAGGGATATAATCCGATGCCTTTTCAAAAGAAATGGAGAAATAAAATACCGTTCCCTTTCCTTCTTCACTCTCCACAAAAATATCCGCGCCGTAGAGCTCCAGCATCTTCTTGGTAATGGTGAGTCCCAGTCCGGTTCCGCCATATTTTCTGGAGATGTCTGTTCTGGCCTGAATGAATGGCTGAAAGATATAAGCTAATTTCTCCTGTGCTATTCCGATTCCGGTATCCCGAACCTCAAAATAGATCAATACATTTTTATCGTCCTCACTGAGCTGCCGGATCCGCAATATGATATTTCCGCTCTGGGTGAATTTTATTGAATTACCAAGCAAGTTCATCAGCACCTGATACAGGCGCGTTTTATCTCCTTTAATATACCCTGGAATATGTTCATCGCAGATCAGCTCCAGCTTGTTATTACGCGCAGATACGGTCATATGCAGGGAACTCACTACGTCTGAAGCCAGTGTTTTTAAGCTAAACGGAATGGTTTCCAATTGCACATTTCCCGTTTCCATTTTGGTAAGGTCCAGAATGTCGTTAATAATGTTCAACAGGTTTTCTGCGGAGAACCGCAGCAGGTTAAGGTCATGAAGCTGTGACTCTTTCGGATCATTGTCCAACAGCAGGTGTGCCATCCCGATCACCGCATTTAAGGGCGTTCTGATTTCATGGCTCATCACCGAGAGGAACATTTCTTTTGCCGCACTCAGCTGCAAGGCCTGCTCCTTGGCTTCTACCATTTCTTTTTCCACCTGTTTTCGCTGGGAAATATCGGTAATCAGGTCGATTTGCCGTTCTACCTTCCCTTTCTCATTCACGATCGGGGTATTGGAAACAGAAAGCCAGATCGACTCCCCGGATTTCTTCTTTGCCTGAACTTCTATTGCATAAGATTCCCGGTTGCTTGCTTTCTCTCTGGAGGCCAGAATGAGTTTGCGTTGTGCATCTCCTTCCGGCGCCAGGATATCCCCCAGCGGGAGTCCCTGTAACTCGCTTAAAGAATAGCCGGTCAGTTTTTCCAGGGAATGATTAATCCAGGTCGTATTTCCATTTTCATCGGAGATGTTTACTCCCGTATCGGTTTTGCTCGCCACTAAAGACAGCAATTGCAATTCTTCTTCTGCTTTTTTCTTTTCTGTAATGTCGAGAATGATCTCTACTTCAATTTCTACCTTTCCTTCGTCATTAAAAACGACCGTATTATAGATAGACAACCAGATGGGTTGTTTATCCTTACGATAGGCTAAAAGGTCGACGGTAAAAGACTGGTTATTATTGGTCAGCTCTCTGGCCTGTTCGATCAGTTCCAGGTCCGTCCCAGGCCCCTGAATCAGGTCGCCAAGCCGGTTGCCCTTCATGTCTTCCAGTGTAAATCCGGTAATTTTCTCAAAAGCAGCATTTACCCAGGTCACATGATTGCTCGCATCGTTAATGACCACCGCATTGTTTACTTTACTGGCAACGAAAGAAAGCTTCATCAGCTCATTTTCTACCCGTTTATTTTCGGTAATGTCTCTGCCATATGCGTACCACCGCCTGTTTTTACAGACCATATTCCAGCTTAACCAGCGAATGACCCCGCTTTTACTGACGATCCTGAAATCTACATTAAACTGCTTAATTCCGGCAGAGAGCCCGGCCTCGATGGTGTTGACAACCCTTGTGATGTCGTCCCGGTAGCAAAGCCCCCAGGCACTTAACCCTATGGCTTCCTCCACCTCGTATTCGAGCACATTGGTAATCGCACTGTTGACAAACAACAACTCTCCCTTATCATCCAGTATGCAATGAATTTCGGGTGATACGGTAGAAATGGTCAATAGTTCTTCAAAACGCTGATTTTTAATATTCAGTTCGAGCGCTTTTTTCCTGAGGGAAATATGGGTAATGATTTCTTTGGCAAGAATTTGAATGCCTTCTTTTTGTTCGTTGCTGAGTTTTTTGGGAACCTGATCGAAAACGCAGATCGTTCCGAGCTTAAAGCCATGCTCATCAATCAGCGGTGCACCGGCATAATACCTCACATGGCTTCCGTCGATCACGGCGGGATGGTTGATAAAGCGCTCATCACTGAGGGTATCACAGACCTCGAACACCTCATCGCTCTGCATCACATATTCTGCGAAAGAGATATCCCTTGGTACTTCTCTACATTGAAGTCCTATAACAGATTTAAACCACAACCGGTTTTCATCAACTAATACGATTAGCGCAATAGGTGTGTTGCAGATCAAGCTGGCCAGCTTGGTGATATTATCGAATTCGTTCTCCGGAGGAGTATCCAATATATCATAATCACGCAACGCCCTTAAGCGCTCTTTCTCATTAGTTGATGAATTCTGGTTATTAGTTAACATTTAGCAATTCAGTCCCGGTTTATTTATATAAGGGGAACCGACTTACCAGGTTAATTACTTTTTCCTTTACCGCTTTCAAATTGTTCTCATCCTCCGCATTGGTAATTACCTGATCAATCAGATCAACTATAGTTTCCATTTCAGCTTCTTTAAAGCCTCTTGTTGTAATTGCTGCAGTTCCGACACGGATACCTGAAGTTACAAAAGGCGATTTATCGTCAAAAGGAACCATATTCTTATTCACGGTAATATCTGCTTTTTCCAGCGCATTCTCCGCTGCTTTTCCAGTTATATTTTTATTACGCAAATCAATTAACATCAAATGGTTATCTGTACCACCTGAGATGATGCCATAACCTCTTGTCATAAAAGCTTTAGCCATTGCCTGAGCATTGGATTTCACCTGTTTGATATAAGTTAAATATTCGTCACTTAATGCTTCGCCGAAAGCGATGGCTTTAGCTGCGATGATGTGCTCTAACGGGCCACCTTGTGTTCCAGGAAATACTGCCATATCCAATACAGAAGACATCATTCTTGTTTCACCTTTAGGTGTTTTTAGTCCGAAAGGATTTTCAAAATCTTTACCCATCATGATCAGTCCGCCACGGGGTCCGCGAAGGGTTTTGTGGGTAGTAGTGGTTACGATATGGCAATGTGGGAGTGGGTTCGCCAATAATCCACGGGCAATCATTCCCGCAGGGTGTGAAATATCAGCAAGTACCAATGCACCAATTTTATCAGCTACACTACGGATAAATGCATAATCCCACTCTCTTGAGTAAGCTGAAGCACCACATATGATTAGTTTTGGACGTTCTGCTAGCGCAATTTCTTCCAGTTTAGCATAGTCAATCAGTCCATCTTCTTTTTTAACACCATAAAATAACGGTTGATACAGTTTTCCTGAAAAATTAACCGGTGAACCATGGGTTAAGTGTCCGCCATGAGAAAGGTCAAATCCTAAGATTTTATCTCCCGGCTGAATCACAGCAAGCATTACCGCAGCATTTGCCTGAGCACCTGAATGCGGCTGTACGTTTACCCATTCTGCACCAAAAAGTTGCTTGGCACGGTCAATAGCTAAGGTTTCTACCTCATCTACGATCTGGCAACCGCCATAATATCGTTTTCCCGGAAGGCCTTCGGCATATTTATTTGTTAAACACGATCCTGCGGCTTCCATTACCTGTTTGCTTACAAAGTTTTCAGAAGCTATCAGTTCAAGGCCATTTTCCTGACGGTCCAATTCCCTGTCAATCAAATCAAAAATTAAAGTATCTCTAGTCATTTATTGAAGTATTAATTTGTAAAATTAATGATTTTCCTTCTTAGTTTGGCAACAAAATACCTTACTTTGTACTTCTATTCTATAAAACACTGCATGGAAGATATTACCCGTCCATTATTACCAAACATTAATTATCCTGCTGATTTAAAGCAGTATAAAGAACAAGACCTTGAACAAATCTGCCAGGAGCTGCGTCAGTACATTATTGATGTGGTGAGTGTAAACGGGGGGCATTTTGGCGCAAGTCTGGGTGTTGTAGAACTTACAGTAGCCTTACATTACGCTTTAAATACGCCTTACGACAAATTAGTTTGGGATGTTGGACACCAGGCTTATGGCCATAAGATCCTGACCGGAAGAAAGTCAGTTTTTCATACCAACCGTATTATGAACGGGATCAGTGGCTTCCCTAAGATCAGTGAAAGTGAATACGATACCTTTGGTGTTGGCCACTCTTCCACCTCTATTTCTGCCGCACTGGGAATGGCTGTAGCCTCTCATTATAAGGGAGAAACAGACCGCCAGCATGTTGCGGTAATCGGTGATGGAGCCATGACTGCCGGATTGGCTTTTGAAGGATTAAACCATGCAGGCATCGAGAACTCGAACCTGTTGGTGATCCTGAACGACAACTGCATGTCTATTGACCCGAACGTTGGCGCCTTAAAGGAATATTTAACGAGCATTACCACTTCTAAATCATACAACCGCTTTCGTGATGACATTTCCAATGTTTTGATCAAGCTTTCTGAACTGGGGCCTAACGCGCACAAGTTTGTAAAGAAAATTGAGAAAAGCATTAAAGGGACCTTGCTGAAACAAAGTAACTTATTTGAAGCCTTAAACTTCAGGTATTTTGGCCCTGTGGATGGTCATGATGTACAACGTCTGGCACAAATTATCTCTGACCTGAAAGACATTCCCGGCCCTAAGCTGTTGCACTGTGTAACGGTAAAAGGAAAAGGTTTTGCGCTTGCAGAGAAAGACCAGACCAAATGGCATGCTCCCGGATTATTTGATAAAATCACCGGAGAGATTAAAAAGCCGGTTTCTGATAAGCCTCAGCCACCGAAATACCAGGATGTTTTTGGACATACCCTGGTAGAACTTGCCGAAGCGAATAAAAAGATTGTCGGGATTACTCCTGCCATGCCTTCGGGCTCTTCCATGAACATCATGATGAAAGCCATGCCTACCCGTGCATTTGACGTGGGTATTGCAGAACAACATGCGGTTACCTTTTCTGCCGGACTGGCTACACAAGGACTCGTTCCTTTCTGTAACATCTATTCCAGCTTTATGCAAAGGGCCTATGATCAGGTGATTCATGATGTGGCCATTCAGAACCTCAATGTGGTATTTTGTTTAGACAGGGCTGGTTTTGCAGGCTCTGATGGGGCAACTCACCACGGGGCTTATGACCTTGCCTATATGCGTTGTATTCCAAATATGACCGTTGCGGCTCCAATGAATGAAGAAGAGCTGAGAAACCTGATGTATACTGCACAGCAGGAAAATGCAGGACCATTCTCGATCCGTTATCCGAGAGGAAACGGGGTGCTTACCGACTGGAAACGTCCATTTAAAGTATTAGAGATTGGAAAAGGCAGAAAAATCTGTGACGGAGAAGATGTGGCGATATTAACGATCGGACACGTTGGAAACTTTGCTGTTGAAGCTTGCAAAGAGCTGAACAGTGAGGGCATTCATCCGGCACATTACGACATGCGTTTCGTGAAACCTCTGGACGAAGCTTTATTACATGACGTTTTCAAACGTTATAAAAACGTGATCACAGTAGAAGATGGCTGTCTGCAAGGCGGTATGGGAAGCGCTGTACTCGAGTTTATGGCAGATCATCAATACAATTCACATGTGGTACGTCTGGGCATTCCTGATGAGTTTATAGACCATGGAGAACAACCTGAATTATGGGCATTGTGTGGATTTGATACGAATGCCATCATTACCGCTGTAAAAAAAACGGCTGTAAGAAGGACGACGGCAACGATCGCATCTTAACGAAATAACGATATTAAAAAGAAAAGGGAGGTGTATTTGCACCTCCCTTTTCTTTTTTGAAGCTTTTTTTGAAGTAAATCCTCCATATCTGGCCTCCCTGGCCGGGTATTCGGACTAAAATTCCAGGACTTTAAATTCCGTCCGGCGGTTTGCCTGATGTGCTGCAGCAGAACAAGCCACTCCGTTTGCACAGCGGTTCAGTAACTTTTGCTCTCCATACCCCATAGCAGTCATACGGTCGCGGGAAATCCCCCTGGAAACAAGGTAGTTTACCACCGAATTTGCCCTTCGTTGTGACAAGTCCAGGTTGTAGACATCTACCCCACGGGAATCGGTATGGCTTCCCAATTCAATTTTTAAGGTTGGATTGTCGCGCATAGTGCGAACGAGTTCATTCAGAATCTGAGCTGCATCTTTACGGATATTGGCTTTATCAAAATCATAATGGATGTTCTCTAAACTCAGGACCTTACCTTTCTCAAACAGTGGATTTAGATTTAAAGCTACTTTAAGCGTATCTGATTTAGTTATGCCAATGGTACTTAAGCTGGCAGAGTCGCCATAGAAACCATTTTTTGTAGCCAGCACGCGATAGTCAACGCCGTGCTCCAGCTCAAAGAAAAAGGTTCCATCATCCTTACTGTTTTGCTTACCGGTAATGGTTCGCCCTGCGCTAAATAAAGTGACCGCAGCTGCGGGAAGTTGTTCGCCGGTTTTCTTATTATAGGTAACCCCGGCTAAAGCCAGGATAATTCTTGCCTTCTGATGGCTGAAGGAATAAATGTCATCATCCCCTTTACCTCCTTTACGATTGGAAGAAATAAAGCCTGCGGTGTTTGCCCCGTTGATCACGAAGGCAAAATCATCCGCAGCAGAGTTCAGGGGGAATCTCATATTTTGTGGCTTGCTCCAGCTTGAAGCCAGGCCTTTACTGCTAAAGACATCCAGGCCTCCCATTCCCGGAAGACCGCTGGTTGAATAGAACAAGGTTCCATCAGGAGCAATTGTGGGAAAAAGCTCATTAGCCGCGGTATTGATGTCCTTCCCGGCATTTAAAGGTGCTGACCAGGTACCATCTGTATTTGCAGTAACATACCAAATGTCTGTTCCTCCGTAACCTCCCGGCATATCAGAAACAAAATACAGTGTGTTTTCATCAGTACTTAATGCCGCATGCCCTACAGAATATTCCTGCACCTTGTTATAAGGGAAGGCTTCGGCTTTTTGCCATGCTCCGTTTATCTTTTTCTGAATAAACAGTTCCAGCGTATTCGTTTTATAACTTCGTTTATTTTCTCTGCTCAGTTCCCCATTTTTCCCTGGATAAGTACGGGTAATGAACAAAACATCCCCAGCTTTATTTCCGGTTACCGGCCCCATGTGAAAGCTTTCCGTATTCAGGTTATTCAAAGCCGGCAAAGGATTGGAAAGTACATTTTCCGCGCCGTTTTCCGCAGTGAAAATTTTCAGGAAGGAACTGCCTGTCCATCCGTATATTTTCCCATTAAGACCTTTTGCAGGTTCTCCGGCATAGTAAACCGTTGATCCCAGAGGAAAAGCAGCAAACTCCGCGTTTTGCGTATTTACGGCCGCTTCATTTCTCAATTTATGAGCGGTTGGATGAGCCATCCAGACCTCTGCAGAATCACAACCGGCCAATTCATTGGCTACTGCCTCCTGTTTTCCGGTTTTAGCAGCATACTCCTGCAACATTTTTTTTGCCTGTTCATATTTGGCATTTGTTTTAAGTACCTCTCCATAAAGGATCAGGTTTTCGTCATTGCTTTCCGGATCGGCAACAATGCGGGCATACCAGGTTTCGGCATCTTCAAAATTGTTCATCTTCCGGTAACAAATGGCCAGACGTTCCATATCCTTTAGCTTTGGTTTTTTCACAACCACCAATTTCAGGTATCCTTTAGCGGCATTCGCATATTGATACTCCTGAAAAAGGCGGTTGGCCCGTGCTCTCAGGTCGGGTTGTTCCTGTGCTTCAACAGATCCATAAAAGCATAACAATAATGCTGTGGTCAGGAAGGTATAAGTCGTTTTTATCATGTTAAAAAAATCTTGGACTAAGTAAACGTTTGTCTTTACCGGGGAAGGTCATGCCAATGGTAATCTCATGCGTTCCATTCTGGATGCTGCTCAATTTGCTCGTGATATAATCATAAGAATAACCGATCCTAAAGCGCTCCGTTACATAAAACTGAGTGACGGCAGAGATAGAATTCTGATGGCTCAGGCGTTGTCCTTTAGTATAGTCCTTGTCCCATAGGGAAACACCCGTGCGGAACGAGCCACCCAGCCAGAAACGGTGTCCGAAGATCAGCATCGCACTGAGGTCCAGACTCGTCGGGCCTTTAAAATCTTCCTTCACCAGCAAACTTGGTCTCAGTTTCGTGTCTTCCGACAAGTTCAGCAAGGTTCCTGCAATCAGGTAAAAATGGCGTTTACGTTTCAGGTTATCTACCGTATTGCCATCCCATTTAAACATGCCATTCGATTTATCTCCCGAGAACATATCCATCACGGATGCTCCGATATACCATTTAGGACTGCTATAATACACTCCAAAGCGCATATCCGGAATCGTGCTGCTGATCTTTCCGACAGGCAATTCCCTGTCGTCGGGATCTTTTGGCTTCAGTTTATTCCCATCCAATCCATACTGTGTTAAGCCAAGGCCGATGCCAAAGCTCAGCCGCTGTGTATCTTCTGCATCTAACCTCAGGCGGTAGGCATAATTGCCATATACAGAGGTAGAAGATTGTGCACCCAGTTTATCCGCGCTAAGCTGCAGACCCAGGCCAACATTCTTACGCGTCGGATCGGCAATCCCATCGATAGAAAGCTGCCCCGTTTGGGGAGCTCCATCCAGTCCGCTCCACTGACTCCTTAAAGCCATTTGAGCGAACCATTCTTCTTTGTATCCTGCATAAGCAGGGTTAACACTCAGCGCGTTAAAGATATACTGGGAGAACTGAATGTTTTGCTGGGCTTTTGCCGGAAGCAAACCAGCAACGGTTAATCCAAGAGCCAGTATTCCTTTTTTTATAATGTCCTTATTCATGATTTGATCAACTATCTTTTGATTAATACCCATCCTTTATAAACCTCCAGTTTACCTTCCTTTTTCAATCGGATCAGGTAGTAATAGGTTCCTTCATTCAATCCCTCGCCGGTCCAGGTGTTCCTGTAATTGCCATTGCGGTATACTTCATTTCCCCATCTGTTAAAAATGGTCAGTTCGGCACTATTGAATTCTTCCAGACCTACAATCACAAACTCATCGTTCTTTCCGTCGCCGTTAGGGGTGATGACATTTGGAATAAAAAAGCCTTTAATCGTAATGTTTGCCGTCGCTACATTCGTCCAGTTTCCATTGGCATCTTTCACCTTGTAAGTAAAGCTATCCTTCCCTGTGAAGCCACTGTTAGGCACATATACTACGGTACCGTCCGGATTTTTCTTCAGGACGCCATGCTTCGGCTGTTCTATAATTTCTACTGTTGGCTTTTCAAAAGCAGCGCCATCCGTTTTATCATTGTGCAGTAAAGGAATTTCGATTTCTTTATTGAACTCCGTCTCCGCCACATCATCAATAGCCATCGGCTTAGAAGGCGTAACCTCAACTTTCACCGTTGCCGGGTTAGAGATCTGTCCGTTTTTATCGGTTACCGTATAGACAAATTCGTCTGTTCCTGTAAAGCCGGGATTTGGCGTATAGGTGACAGTTCCATCAGGGTTTAGGGTCAGTGTTCCATTTTTCGGCTGGGTAATAATCCTTGTACTTCCCGGAATGACCGGGCTGTTTCCAGGCTCATCATTTTTCTGTACTTCAATTTTAACCGGCTTATTTTGTTCTGCTTTCGCAAGGTCATCTTTCGCGACAGGTGGTTTTGCCAGCGAAATCACTGTTGGATCATTATTTCCGGCATCCGTTCCCGACACTGAGGTGATCTCTTTGCCCTTAGGATCTTTCGCGGTTACTGTGGCCTGGTTGGTCACTTTACCAACCGCAATATCTGCGGCTGTAATGGTATAATATTCCTTGTGGCTCATGCTTGCACCCGGAGCCAAAGATCCGGGGACCCGAATCGCTGAGCCTCCTAATAAAGGATCGTTTAAGGTGATTCCTGTTAAGGTAGTATTCCCTGTGTTTTTGATGATAAACGTATATTCAATCTGATCATTCAGGATGAAAGCATCCTGCTCACCGCTTCCTTTATTGGTGATTTTCTTTACCAGATTTATTCCTGCCAGCTGTTCTGTTGGCGTCACGGTACAATCTTTACAACCCGGATTCGTTGGTCCTCCCGGTATCGGCGAAGGATCTTTCGATTCTGCATGTACCTCTTTGTTTTTAGGATCTTTTCCATCCGCTTTCGCCAGGTTACTTACAGATCCTCTGTCCAGGTCTTCCTGGGTAAGGGTATGTTTAGCGGTAATGTTTACTGTTGCACCAGGTGCCAGGCTTGTAATATTTGCCGGGCTGATGCTTCCCGCATCTGCATTATCATCAGTAATGATGATGTTTCTGAGGGTTACATTTCCTGTGTTTTTCAAGACCAGGTTATAGTTAATTGCTCCTCCCACTTTATTATAGGTACCTGCGACAGCCGTTTTCGATAAGGTTAATGCTCCTTTTTGAATGATCGGCGTAACCGTACAATCTTTACAGGCAAGATCCGTTGGTGCTCCCGGCACCGGCGAAGGATCTTTCGATTCTGCATGCACCTCCTTGTTTTTAGGATCTTTACCATCTGCTTTTGCAAGATTGCTCACATATCCTCTATCCAGATCTTCCTGGGTAAGGGTATGTTTAGCCGTAATGTTCATTGTTGCATCAGGTGCCAGACTGGCGATGCTTGCCGGGCTGATGCTTCCTGCATCGGCATTATCATCGGTAATGATGATATTTTTTACCGCTACGTTGCCTATATTTTTCAATACCAGGTGGTAACTGATCACCGCCCCTACTTTTTGATGATCTCCTGCAATAGCCGTTTTTGACAAGGTGATCGCTGCCTTCTGTTCTGTAGTTACCGTTACTTCCGGCACTTTCGGATTAGCCGGATCTTTTGGATCGGTTACGATTGCTTTATTAACAATTGTTTCCACATTCGATAAGTCGGCCGCAACTTTCAGGGTCAACAACACCGTTTTAGTTTGTCCGAAGGGAACATCAATCGTCCAGTTTACGCGGGTTCCACTTGCTGAACCATTTTGATCTGCACGGACAAAACTCGTCCCAACAGGCAGATCATCTGCGATGCTTAGCCCAATCAGGTCTTCTCCTCCGGTATTGACCATATCAATTGCATAGATCAATTCGGCCTCCGATGCTACTTTTCCGTTCACAAGGCCACTTACCACTCTTTTTGCAGTCGTAAAACTACGCTTTGCATCAGTAGGCACCTCCACTTCCGGAATTACAGGAGGGTTAGTCGGAATGGTCGGGTCCGTAACCGTTGCCACATTTTTGATCGTCGCAATCCCCGTTAAATTGTCCGCTACCTTTACCTGGAAGCTTACTGTTTTGCTTTCGCCAAAGGCTAAATTAACCACCCAGTTGAGGGTACTACCCGTCAGGCTACCTCCAAGATCGGCAGTTCCTTCAACGTAGGTGGTATGGCCTGGTATGTGATCCGCAATTGCGATGTTCGTTAATGCGGTACTTCCTGTGTTCTTTACTTCAATGCTATAAGTGATGATGGATCCGGCAACGATTTTATTGTTCTGTAATCCTGCACTGATTTTCTTGGTTGCAGTAAAACTTCTGACCGGATCTGTTGGCACCTCTACTTCCGGAATTACCGGAGGATTGGTGGGTACGACAGGATCTGTAATTGTTGCCGCATTTTTAATCGTCGCAACCCCAGTTAGATCATCTGCGACCTTTGCCTGGAAACTTACCGTTTTGCTTTCACCAAAGGCTAAATTAACCACCCAGTTGAGGGTATTTCCTGTCAGACCTCCTCCAAGATTGGCAGTTCCTTCAACATAGGTGGTATTTGCCGGAATGTTATCCGCAATGGCAATATTTGTCAATGCAGTACTTCCCGTGTTCTTTACTTCAATGCTATAAGTGATTGTAGAGCCGGCAACAATTTTATTGTTCTGTAATCCTGCACTGATTTTCTTGGTTGCAGTAAAACTTCTGACCGGATCTGTTGGCACCTCCACTTCCGGAATTACCGGAGGATGGGCTGGTATAGTCGGATCGGTTACTGTTGCTGCGTTTTTGATCGTCGCAATTCCAGTTAGATCATCCGCTACTTTCACCTGGAAACTTACCGTTTTGCTTTCGCCAAAGGCCAGATTAACCACCCAGTTTAGGGTACTACCCGTCAGGCTACCTCCAAGATTGGCAGTTCCGTTAACATAGGTGGTATGGTTTGGGATGTTATCCGCAATCGCGATGTTCGTTAATGCGGTGCTTCCTGTGTTTTTTACTTCAATGCTATAAGTGATCGTAGAGCCGGCAACAATTTTATTATTCTGTAATCCCGCGCTGATTTTTTTAGTTGCGGCAAAGCTTTTGACCGGGTCTGTCGGCACTTCCACCTCTGGATTTACCGGAGGATGGGTTGGTGTAAGCGGATCGGTTACTGCTGCTACGTTTTTAATCACAGCAACACCGGTCAGGTCTTTTGCCACTTCTACCTGGAAGGTCAGGGTTTTGGTCTGACCAAAAGGAACACTAACCGTCCAGTTTAAGGTATTGCCTGTGATGGCACCTCCGTTATCTGCTGTTCCTGCCTTATAAGTGGTATGATCAGGAATAATATCTGAGATCTTAATACCTGTCAGGTCAGTACTTCCGGTATTCTTAACCTCAATACTATAAGTAATCGTTGAACCGGCAACGATCTTATTATTATTTAATCCTGCACTAACGGATTTTACAGCTGTAAAGCTTCGGATCGGATCTGTTGGCACCTCTACTTCCGGGCTTACCGGAGTTAATGGCTTTGCCGGATCAGTAATTGTTGCGATATTTTTGATCGCCGCAATACCGGTAAGGTTATCCGCAACCTTTACTTTGAAAGTTACTGTTTTTGCCTGGCCGACAAGGACATTAATCACCCAGTTTAGGGTATTACCTGTTAAAACACCTGCATTATCTGCTGTTCCTGTCACATAGCTCATCTGATTAGGAATCACATCAGCAATTTCAAGATTGGCCAATGCCGTATTTCCTGTATTCAGAACCTCTATACTGTAGGTAACTTCTGATCCTGCTGTAATTTTATTGTTTAGCAATCCCCCTGTCACTTTTTTGACCGCGGTAAAACTGCTGACCAGTTCTACCGGCACCAATACCTCCGGGGTTAAAGGAGTTGTAGGATCTATCGGATCAACCACGCTGGCCACATTCCTGATGGAAGTTATTCCTGTTGAATTCGGACCAACCGTTGTTTTAAAGCTCAGCGTTATTTTATTGTTTGCAGGAACCGTAAGGTTTGCCCAGGTCACCGTTGTTCCGGTTAAAATCCCGCTATGTGAAATCGCCGTTGCCCCTACCAATCCTGCGGGAAGAACATCATTTGCAGTTACCCCTGTTTTATCCGTGCTATTCGTGTTTTCTAAGATGATGTTATAAGTCAGCACATCCCCTGCTTTTACCTTAGCGGGATTCCCGTTAATTTCTTTTGTAGCAGTGATTTTGTTGATGATTGTTGCCGTATTATTTTTCTTGATGTTATTACAAGGGATGGCCAGACCACTTAAAGGGTCGTATGCACTACATTCAAAATAAGGGTTTGTTGGTGGCACATTTGGATTCGGGTTGGTCGCGTCAATGTCTGTGACATCATTAGGGCGCATAATTGTTGCCCATACCTCCATATTTCCGGCCACCATTGCAGGACCTACTGTTCCTTTGAAAACATACTGACCTTCACAACCGCTGGCGAGTTTCAATACAGACTTATACAATCCGGTTGCGGGGTCGAAAACTACAGGAACTGCTTCGGTAGCACCACAGGCAGATACAAACTGCATGTCGCCCATGATAAAACCTGCAGGTAATTTAAAAGTAAAGGGCGCACCGGTATTGTCGTAAATTCCGGTAATGGGATCTTTTTTTCCAATTACATCACTTGGCCCGCCGTTTTTTACTTTAACAGTATAAGAAAGTTCATCCCCTTTAGTAACGATCGTTTTTGAAGGGACGATACTGATGACTTCAAGATCGGCCTCTTTTACATCGACTGTGATCTCTTTAATTTCTTTTGCCCCGAGAATAAATGTCCAGGTATCTATAGACCTTTCATCAGCAAAGGTTCCCGATGTAGGGCTGCTCGAGCTGCCCCATTTGTGACCATTCACCGAACTGCTTGTCCCCAATGGTGTAATAAACTGACTGGCATTAACCGGGTTTGAAGGAATATCCCTGGCAGGCAGGATCAGACTATCATCCCAATATACGATATCCGACTGTACGCCATTTAACTGGGCATTCAACAGTTCGAGAATCATTCCATTAGGATTGATCTCCATATCGAAGTAAGGGAAATGCACCTCTGCTCCCTGTAATTGAATATTTAAAATTGCGGGAACCTGGCCATTCGGCAAAGGAACTCCGGCGCCATCCTTCCCATCCCATGGGACATTATTTGTTCCGGCCAATGCGCTCCCTGAAATCGCGCGTGTTGGAAAATAACCCGGATTCCCTGCGGCAACTTTACTTGCAATTTCCATTTTAAACCGCCCGGCCAGGTTGGCATCAAAACGAATTCGCCCTCCTTTATTACTCACCTGGCCGACTGTACCATCTACTCCAACGATATTCAAATTCTCTACAGTTGGTATAAGTCTTGGATTCTTCAGCCATGTTGTTCCCCCTGGAACAGCTCCATTCGCCGTTTGTGGCAGATCAGGATCCGGCAAAGTATAAAATATTTTATGTGTGATACCTGATTCGGTATCTTCTGTGGTTGGATTCTGAATTTTGCTGGAGATACCGGTAGTGGTATTTAAACTTTGATAAAGCGGCTGACCATCCGTATCTACAAAACCTTTATTGTTGACAAAAAAAGTAAAGGAAATCCCATTATTTCCATTGTTCTTTACGTTATAAGTATAGCCATCCTTTGTCAGGATTTTTAATTGTCCATAGAAATTATAATTGTCCTTGAAACCTGCATCGATATCCATATTCAGGATATTTGCATAAACCCTTCCTTTCTGCCATGCATTTTTCGCCGCATTGCTGATGGAAATATCCCAGGCTGCTATTGTCGCCGATGAATTATTTTGCGCCCAGTCTGCATAGCCATAGACATCGCTTTGGCGTTGCGTTGTTGTGCTCGTCTCGCCACCATTAGCTATAAACTCCACCTTATAAATCCCTCCGGCACCTGCGGGAACGTCGTAATAATAAGGTGTATATCCACCATCTGCCTGATTTGGAAGATGAGGCCCGAGTTTTTCCGCATTACGGTCCGGAATCCTACCCACTTCACTACCTGCTCCGGTACGTGGAGTTTGGTGAGACACGATCATACTTCCATCCGGCCCTGTCAGGATCAATCTGGAAACATTGGCAGCGTTACTCGCAGCTACTCCCTGCGTACTTGAAGCAATTGCGATGACTTCCCCCGCTTTTGCATAAACATAATGTGTTCCTAATGTTGGAAAAGGATAGGATGCGCTGCTTGCCGTACTTGCCCTGAGCCTTGCCCGTCCTCCTTTTACCCCATCCGGATAAATGTCCTTTGAGCCGTCTGCATAACTGCTAAAGCTGGCCGCAAATAAAAAGCACATCAGTAATGATGCAAAATGAAAAATTCTAGTAGCGTGTTTCATGCGATAATTTTTGTTCCTGTTCTGCGTTGTATCAGAATGGGCGCAAAGTTGTATAAAACAGGACTTTAGAATGTACCAGAAAAGCGGGAAGCACGACACGCCATTTAACTGGCACACCTAAAAAGCCGATCCTCCCTTTCTTTTTGACCCTTATACTCCGATGGCGTACCGCTCGTCTGCGATTTGAAACAACGGTCAAAGAAACTCCTGAAATTGAAGCCCTTTGAAAGCATATTTCTTTCGATTTCAAATTAAGGGGCTTGTCATTTAGTAAACGGAAGGTATGTTCGGCACTTAAAATATTTCTGACATTTTTAACGATGCCTCCGGCACAACAGATTTGCAATGAGGTAAGTTTTCGGACTGGCCTTTCTATTTTTTAAGCATCCTGTTTACCTGATACCTGAATACGAACACCATGACCGTGAGCATAGTAAAATAAATGACCATTCTTGGCAGGACTGCACTCGCTTCCTTTCTGGAGATAGCGCCCGAATACATAAGAACACCAATTAACAGGGCGACTATAAAAACAAGAATAAACACCGCAGACACCATCGTCTTTCCCTCCCGGCTATGTTCCTTTTCATCCACTCCGTTGCAGAACAAGAGCAAACCGGTACACCCCATCATTGAAATTGCGATAAACAGGTATAACCAGTGGAGGATAGACTTCAGACAGGCAGCGCGGAATGAGGGAAGCAGCAATAGCAGAAAGTACAGGATCAGGCCAATAGTGGCAGGTACAAAGTGCAGGAATGTACGGCCCTTCTTCGGCATCTTTCCGGAAATGGCATAAAATGACAAATAGCAAAGCGGCCCGTAGACCAGGCCAAAAGGTGCTGCCGAATCGATGTAGGGTTCCAGGGGAAAGCACACTTCGCAGAAGAGTACAAAAGCGCCATGAAAAAGGATAACTATGGAGCCGATATTGATCATGCGGTCGAAAGTACCGGGCTTTCCTATACAAGAACTCAGGTATAACGTTACCGATGACAATACAATAATACAGCAGGTGATAGATTTTATCAAAGTGGTTACGGGTTTAAAGGTTGCGGTATTCAGAGGGTGTACAACCCACCTGGCTTTTAAAATACCGGTTAAAAGAGGTTTTAGAGTTGAAACCACTTTTATAAGCCAGCTCTTCCAGCGTCAGGTCTACGACTGATTTATTGATGAGCTTACAAGCATAATCAATTCTAAAACGGTTGACATAATGGTAAAAATTTTCGCCTACCCTTACGCTCAACACCTGGGTAAGGTGATGCTTGGGAATCCTCAGCTCTTTGGCAAGAGATGCCAGTGATAACTCCGCATCCAGGAAAACCTTTTGCCGGATCATAAGCGCATACAACTGTTGTTCATAGCTGTCTAAAAGCGCTTCAGAAAGCGTACTTTTTTGGTAACGCTTCACTTCCTCTTCTTTATTCCCGCTATCTGTTTCCAGTTTGCTCCCCTCCGGGGAAATAAAGCCATTAATCGTATAGCGAAAGACAAGAAATACCCCTGCAAACAAGATCGCATAAATTAATCTTCCCGGGATCACTTTATCCGCTGTTTCTCCATAAAAAATGGTTTTGTAAGCAAAAATGATGTAGATTATACTACAAATCAGCATTAAAAATCCCAGCCACTGAATCAGTTTCTGCGCGCTGCGATAGGCTACATTATGGTTAAAGCGATAAAAAAAGAGGATACTTAAAGCATAGACGAGTAGAAAAAGGGTTCGTACGGTATGATAAGAATACCTCAGCCATTGATTTTCAAACAACCCGACATCAGTATACCTGAGGATATAAATAAGCACCGCAAATCCAAAAGGGCTTAGGTGCAGCAGAATTTTCCAGGGCTTAAACGGAGTGTCCGATAAGGACTGAAAGGCAAAACACAAAAGGGGACCATACAGAAAGGCAAAAGGAAGGTAGAGAATATAGTCTCTTTCTAATAAAATCTGTTCACTTACAAAAAGAGCGGTAACGTTAAAGAGGATGCCTGCTACAAGCAGACTGATTATACATTGGAAAAGCCTATGGTTGTTCTTTTTATAACCCAGATATAACGTTACAAAAGTTAAAACTATAATGCTGCAGAGAAAGTATTTTATCATGACATCATCATTCGGTTCAAAAGTATACCCCTCATCATTGCAAGGTCTATTTCAGTAAGGCGCTTAGGAAGCACAATTATCCGGCTCAAATGTATCGTTAGAAAACCGCAACAATGGGTCAACGGTGTGGGACATTCGACATCCCAGCTGGGAGCAACGTTTCTTTTCAGGAAAAATTAACACTGCTAGCCCGCATTTTTCAGCCCGCGATAATCAGAAGGTGTACAACCTGTTTTTTCTTTAAAATACCTGTTGAATGAAGTTTTCGAATTAAATCCACATTCATAGGCCAGAGACTCTATAGTAAACTGAGCTCCTGCCTCCTCCAGAAGTTCCATTGCATGTGCAATCCGATAGTCGGCAATCACCTGATAAAAGCTCCTTCCCAGATGGACATTGAGCAACTGAGAGAAATGGTGTTTCGGGATCTCCGTTTCCTTTGCCAGCACCGCTAAAGACAGTGCCGGTTTAAGGTAAATCTTTGAAGTTTTAAGGTGACTGTGCAGTTTATACTCATATGCTTTTAACGTTTCTTCTTCCAGGCCTGATTTGGAATAACGCGAAGGCGACAGCTTTTCCTGGTCGGATTGCAAAGGCGCCTTTTGTAGCAAGAGGTAGCGGAACAAAAGTCCGGACACCATTACCTGGGTTCCATACAGCAAAGCCAAAGGATTAAATGCAAATTCTAGCTTTATCCAAAAGGAATCAATCGCCAGCAATGCGACGATGAACGCCCAGGCTCCTTCAATAATGATCATCTGGCTAATTAAACGGTCTTTTTCAGGAGCGGCAGGTGGCACTGCCTTCATTTTATAGCCGGTAAAAAACGCATAAGAAACCAAAGAAAGGGATAAACTGAGGTGATGAAAGGAATTGATCATCAACCTTCGGCTGTGCCATTCGCCACTTTCTTCCGGCAGGCCGTACGTCAAAGTCACATACAACAAGGTTAAAAAGAGGAAAGGAATGCTGTGGACTAAAACCGTCTTCACAGGGATTTGCTTTTCTCCCGCCGTCAGATATAGAAAATAAAATAACGGTCCGTACAGGAGGGCCATCGGGCTCCCAATTTCATTGGGCAACCAGTTACTGATAAAATACAGATGAGTTAGCTTATAAATAACATGCAATAAGGAAAGGCCAAGAATGAGCCGGATGCACTTATTAAAATTATTTTCAGATTTGCTTATTCGGAGTACAGCACCCACTATTAGAATATGAAAACCTATAATTAAGAGTATAAATTTCATTATTTCGAGCGTAACGTCTAATTTAAAAGCAAACTTAAACAATAATATTCAATGAGTTACCCGTATTTCCCGCAAAGAAAAGACCCCGTATTTCCCGCAAAAAAGCAATTTATCAAAATAACAAGGGAAATAGAAAAGCTCCTGTAATTCTTTTACAGCGGCTTTTCCGGGTATTTAAACGGACATCAATTATTTGCTGTATCCTGGTGTTTGTGTCAATACACCTTTTTTGATCGGTCAATCTGACTCTGCGAAGCCGGCATCAGGTACAGTTTATCCGTCCAAACCCTTTCCTGAACCTGTTAAGAATATTTAAGCCAATGTTGCGTATAGTAATCCCTAAATAAAGGTCCATAAGGGACTGACTTTATGCAAACGGTTGTGTTTAAATAGGTGGATAACGAAATATTTAAGGCAAATCAGCTGAGGGTAAATTTTTGGGGTTTACTCACAAAAAAATATAATGCTTTAAGTCATAGGAATTAGGGTAGAAAAGTTACCAAAACCATTTTTACCGCATGGGAACGAGTAATTTTATCTAAACGAAAATATCTGAACTAAAAAACCGGGATTTCACGCAAACGATTGAATACAGTTTTAAGCTTCATTCAGGCGCTGTTTTTCTTTGTTCCAATTCCCTTTATTTTCGTCACAAAACAGGATCTAAAACCTAAATAAACTCAAACTTTTCTTTTTCTCTAAATCGGAGTACCAAAGGCAATAAAGGCCAAAACAACAGCCATAACGCATTAAATATCTGAAAGTTAAGCCAAAACAGCATTTGACGTATTAAATATAATGGTCAAATAATCAATTGAAATAACAAACCAACAAAAGGCAAAAAAACTGACCAGACTATCAGCCAGTTAGCGACTGAAAAAGCTCTAATGACAATAATTTGACATAAATAATTCTATTAAGCCTACTTTTGCACCCGTAAATTTTACAGTTAATTAACATCTATTTAACACTTAACACACATTTATGAAAAAAGTATTATTATTTTTAGGAATGACTATTTTTGGAGTAGCAGCACAAGCACAGGATTTCAAACCAGTTGCAGGTGACGTTACAACTGAATTTGGTTTAACAGGCGGTATTAACAACACAGATTTCAAATTGAATGATGGTGCTGCTTTATTACGTTTCCGTTATTTCAACAAAGAAAAAGTTGCTTACCGTTTAGGTTTCAATGTAAGCTCAACTAATGATAAAACTAACGCTTATGGTGCTGATGCCAATCAAAAAGGTACTTTCACTCAAAAAGCAACTAACGTATTGATCAACTTAGGTATCGAGAAACACTTCACTGGTACTGACCGTTTATCTCCTTACGTAGGTGGTGATATCCTTTTCGGAACAGGTTCAAGAACAGAAACTTCTGAAAACACAACCAACAAAGGTGTTACTTATACAAAAGACATTTTCAACGAAACTAAAGGTCCAGGTTATGTATCTTTCGGTCTTCGTGGAGTTGTTGGTGCTGATTATTACATCGCAAAACGTATGTATTTAGGTGTTGAAGCTGGTTTAGGTCTTGTTTACGAAAAAGAAGGAAAAACTAAAACTACAGCTACAGCTGCTGGTGTTACGACTACTGTTGAGCACAAATCAGCAGGAAGCTCTTTCAACATCAAACCAAGTGTAATCACTGGTGTTCGTGTTGGTTTTGCATTCTAAATAAAAAACTGATCTGATCAGTTTTAAGATAAATAAGGCTGTCTGAGCGGTATGAAATTCATACCCTTCAGACAGCCTTATTATTTTAACCAGTTTCTAAATGCCTGTGCAATTTCATCCTCCAGCACCGGCTTCGACAAGAAGTCGTTCATTCCAGCCAGGATACACTTCTCTTTTTCACCTTTAACATTTCCTGCAGTTAGCGCAATGATCGGCAATTCTTTCAGCAACAACTGCTCTCTGATGTATGTTGCGGCTTCATAGCCGTTCATTTCCGGCATTTGCACGTCCATCAGGATGATATCCGGAACCTTTGACTTACAATACTCCAGGCATTCCAATCCATTTGAGGCTTCATGGATTTCGGCATTGGGTGCAATCCTTCTGACAATGGTCTTCGCTAGCAGCATATTGATCAGGTTATCTTCCGCAATGAGGACATGGATCAGCTTTTTGCTACCCTCTGTTTGTGCAGCAGGCCCATTTCCCTTTGTTTTTTTCACCTGATACAAATGAGATAAAGCATAATACATATCCCTCATCTTAACGGGCTTGACCAAACGGCAATTGATATCCAGCTCATCGCAGGCGCGAACCACAGTATCATCGTCAGAAGAGCTGAAAAGCAAGACGATAGGCTGGGTATCCGATTTGCTGTTAAATCGTTTTCGGATTTGCCTGATGGTTTCCAATCCGTCCATTTCCGGCATATGGTAATCCATCAGGATCACATCAAACTGAGCTCCTTTATTGAGCAATTCAATTGCCTCAAAACCATCCTTCACTGCAACCGAGCTGATTCCTCTGAGCAAGAGCATCTGTTCAATGATGATTCTATTGTTCTCATTGTCATCGACCACCAATACCCTTTTAATCATAGAAAGGTCGGTCCACTCGAGAGGGTCCCCTTCTTCCGCCTTCAGCTTGATGTCAAAGAAAAAAGTACTTCCATTTCCCGGGCTGCTGATCAATTCCAGCTTGCTTCCCATCAAACCTAACAGCTGATTGGAGATGGTCAGTCCGAGCCCTGTTCCTCCATATTTTTTTGTGGTAGAGCCATCTTCCTGAGAAAAGGCTTCAAATATCTGATGTTGTTTTGCCAATTTAATACCGATTCCGGTATCCCTCACCTGAAAGCGAAACAGGGTATGGTCTTCCGATGGCGCTTCCAGTGCGACGATCTTTAGTTCTATCTCGCCGTTTTCCGTAAACTTTACCGCATTGCTCAATAGATTGATCAACACCTGTTTCAACCTTACCTCGTCTGTCCATATAAAACGGGGCAGATCTTCAGAGACGTTCAACAACATTTCCAGACTCTTACTTTGTGCCTGATAGGTATTGATGTCAACAGCCTGACTCGACAGTTCATAGAGGTCACATTTCTCGATATCCAGTTCCAGTTTCCCTGACTCGATCTTAGAGAAGTCCAAAATATCATTAATGATGCCTAACAACGCGTTTGCAGACTCATTCACGATGGTCAGGTATTGTTCTTGTGTTGGACTTAAAACTGTTTTCAGCACCAGGTCGGTAAAACCGATCACGCCA
Organism: Pedobacter steynii; assembly: GCF_900103665.1. Taxonomy (GTDB): domain Bacteria; phylum Bacteroidota; class Bacteroidia; order Sphingobacteriales; family Sphingobacteriaceae; genus Pedobacter; species Pedobacter steynii. The sequence goes on along the minus strand of NZ_FNGY01000005.1, from coordinate 243,470 downwards.
TTTAACGGCGTCCGGATTTCATGGCTCATGTTGGCCAGGAATTCGGATTTCGCAAGACTGGCCTGTTCTGCCTGTTCTTTTGCTTTATGCAGCTCCCCTCTTTGTCTGCTGCTTTCAGTAATGTCCTGAGTAAACATCATAATGCCCCCTACAGATCCATCAAACTGATACCAGGGCCGGACCTCCCAGCGAAGGCATTGGTCATCATCCCAACCCGTCGGCCGCCAGATGTCCATATCTTTTTTAATGACCTCTCCCTTCAGACAGCTGCTGTGAATGTCCTTCCATTCCTGGGTTATATTAGGAAAGACCTCATAATGAGATCTTCCAAGAATTGGCGTTTCCTCCAAATGGTATTCTTCGATCCAGCGGTTACTTGCCGCAATATAGCGCAGCTTCTTATCAAACATCGCTACTGCTGCCGGTGCATGGGTAACAAAAGCCAGGAGCCTTGCTTTCTCTTCAAATAAGGCTATTTCTGCCCTCTTTTTATCCGTGATGTCCTGAAATGTACCGAAGATCCGCTTGCAGTTTTCATTTTCAAATTCCACATGCCCCAACGACCTGACCCAACGTTCATTTCCCTTTGCACTGACCATCATCAGCTCAAGATCCCAGGTTTCCCCATTAGTCATGGCTAATTCCATCGCCCTGCGGATTTTGTCCCTATGCTCTCCTTCCTTATAAAAATGAAGGGCTGTTTCCAGTTCAGGTTCAAAATCATATTCGACTTCATATATTTGCTTCGTCACTTCAGACCAGGTCACTTTATTTAGTCCGACATCCAGGTCCCATCCGCCGATCTGTGCCATGCGGTTGGTTTGCTCTAACATCTTTTTGGTCCGGTCCAGGGCTTGTTCCAAACGGTGCTTTCCTGTGACATCGATAGAGTTCACAATCACATATTGATTGCCCCCAGAACCAGATTCCACCAAATTATTATACAGCCAGACCTTGTGTGAACCATTTTTATGAAGGGTAGTCATCAATCCTGATGAAGTTCTGTTATTCTTAATTTCTTTAAGGTAAGTCTGTAAATGCGGATGGTGTTTTACTGGGATCAGTTCAAACATACTCATCCTGCAGAACTCTTCTGTCGTATAGCCCAGCAACGCTGCACCTGCAGTATTGACTGCTTTAAATTGACCTTCCAGATCATGGGTACACATTAAGCCCTGAGAATTTTCAAAAAAAGACCTCAGGTTATGTTCACTTTCTTTGACCTGAGCTATCCTCAGATTTTCCTGCGTAACGTCCCTTCCTATCGCAAAGACGTTTTTTGTACCCGGTTCTGGTGTAACCGTCCATTGCAGAGTCCTGTAATCGCCATCAAAAGTTCTGCACCTTGCAGAAAAACTGGTGGTCGTATCTCCGGCAGATAGCTTTTCCAGCGCAGTGAGGCAGGGCTGCAAATCATCGGGATGAATAAAAGTCAACAGGCTATTGCTGAGCAGGTATTCCGTGCTCCAACCCAACACCCGCTTGAATGCAGGATTAACACGTCTTAGAAAGGCATCCAGACCAGAGATACAAATCAGGTCATTAGACAATTGATAAAAGTTATCAAAAAAACGGCTTTCCGCTGCTTTTCTTCTCTGCACAATCAACTCCATGGCTTGATCAGCCAGCAGGGACAATGCATTCTTTTGTACCGTACTCAGGACTTTCGGACTGGGACTCAACACGCATAAAGAGCCCAGGGCATGGCCGCCGGGATCTACCAGGGGATATCCCGCATAAAATCTGATATGTGGCTCCCCCTTTACATGCACACTGTCTTTAAATCTTTCATCTTTGCTGGCATCTTCTATTTCAAAAATTCCGGGATTTAGAATCGTATATTGACAAAAAGCAAGTTCTCTCGGGGTTTCCTGTTCCTGGATTCCTACTTTAGACTTAAACCATTGCCTGTTTTTATCAAGCAAGGCGATCATGGAAACCGGGCTTTCGCAGATTAAGGAAGCCAGCTCAGTAATTCTGTCGAATTCTTTTTCCGCTCCTGAATCCAGAAGTTCATAACTTTTTAGAGCAAGTAATCTTTCTTTTTCCTTCGGCGGGAGATGGGGTATTTTCATAGGGATGAATTCTCTCAAGGGCAATGTTATTTGCGCTATAACAAATATAACATTACCCCATTAATATCCAACCCCTTTCAGATTGTTCAAATCTGCCTATTTTGTAACGATGATTTCATCCGCAAACAACCAGGCAGGCTTTCCTTCCCCGCTATGGCCTTTTGGCAAAGCTTCCAGCACTTTAGCCGTCACCCGGATAAAACGGGCCTTCTTCTGCGCAAAAGCGGCTTGAAAGTCATAGATTAAAGTCATCTTTTCTTCCGGAGAAACCGGACTGTTGATGATTTTCGGGTCCCTGAACGTAATGCCATCATCGGAAAGCTCAAACTTTACCCACCTTGGCATCATGATCCAGTCTTTATAATTCTGCAAACAACCCAGGCTAATATTCCCGATACTGGTTTCTGCCCCCAGATCTATCGTTGCGATTAGGTCCTGCCCACTGAATCCATGCCAGTATTTATTAACCGCAGCTGTTCCACGAATTCCATCTGTTAATGAATTCGGGCCATCTGCCAGGTAATTTGGACTCACCGGGTTGGTATAAACCACCTTTTTAGCTGTTGCCTGATGAAAAACAAAGGATTGTTTGGCAGGAACCAATCCCATTACAGTTCCGTTTACTGCATAAACAGCTTTTAATGTCGCCGTAGCATCAATCTTTACCGGTCCGGTATATTTAAGACTCCCTATAGTAGGCTGTTCTCCATCAAGGGTATAAAAAATCTGTCCGTCAATGGCATCCGACAGTAGTTCGGCAGTTAATTTCCCATTACTGATGGCCGGCTTTATGGCAACGGTATAATTCCCAGGCGAAAAATGATATCCTTTTTGTTCAAAGCCATTAAAATGATACTTCAACCGTTCAGAAAATCCATTCCAGTTTTTTGCTTGTGCCGGCGACCACACCACTTCGGCCAAAGCCAACATACGCGGCAGCATCATGTACTCCAGATGTTCCTTTGTCCTGATATGTTCTGTCCAGATATTAGCCTGAGCACCCAGGACATATTTAGCATGTTCTCCATCGAGTTCTTTAGGGATAGGTTCGTAATTGTAGACTTTTTTAACAGTATTGAATCCTCCGAAAGCCAGAGGCTCTCCCTCGGGACCAGCCTGATAATGGTCAAAATAAAGGGGACTCCCCGGGGTCATGACCACATCATGTTTCATTTTTGCAGCTTCTATTCCCCCCGCTTCTCCCCTCCAGCTCATTACAGTCGCCTCCGGAGCCAATCCACCTTCCAAAATCTCATCCCAGCCAATCATTTTCCTTTTTTTACCGATCAGAAATTTTTCCATCCTGGTAATGAAGTAACTTTGCAATTCGTTTTCATTTTTCAGGCCCAGCGTTTTCATTCTTGCCTGACAACGCGGACAGCTTTTCCAGGAAGTTTTATCCACTTCATCACCTCCGATATGGATATATTTTGAAGGAAAAAGAGCCACGACCTCTGTTAACACCTCTTCCAGAAAAGTAAAGACTTCTTCGTTCCCCGCACAGTAATTCGAGGATGCTCCTGTAAAATTACCCCCTGTTAAGGGCAACTGAGGGTGCTGACTGCAGCTGAGATTCGGATAAGCAGCAATGGCAGAAGCCACATGCCCTGGCATTTCTATCTCCGGTACAATATTTACATTTCTAACCGCAGCATAAGCAATGATCTCTTTTATTTGTTTCTGGGTATAATACCCACCATAAGTAGCTTCCTGCCCAGGCATTGCCTGTGGCCTGGTATCCCAGGGAAAAGCAGTTTGATCTACTCTCCAGGCGCCAACATCTGTTAAGGCAGGGTATTTTTTGATCTCTATCCTCCATCCCTGATCATCTACCAGGTGCCAGTGAAAAGTATTGACCTTATATGCGGCAATGAGGTCTATGTATTCCTTCACCATCTCTGCCGAGAAGAAATGGCGTCCCACATCCAGGTGCATTCCACGCCATTTAAAGCGGGGATAATCAGTGATTTCCATTGCAGGCACCTTCAGTTCCCTATTCGTTTGTACCTGAGGCAGGGTTTGAAACAGACTTTGCATTCCGTAAATAATTCCTGCACGTCCGTTTGCTGCAATCTGAACACCTTCTTTATTAACGGTCAGGGTATATCCTTCATCACCGATCACCGGGTTATCGATAATTTTCAGGGTGATGGCATTTAGGTTGTTCTTTTTTAACTGCAAATCGCAATCAGAGATCCCCCGGATATAGCTTTGAAGAAAGGCTGCCGCAGGTTTCAATACTTTTTTATCACCATCCAGACTGATGGTTGTTTCTTTATTGATTACAAAATCACCTTCCAGCAAACGAAGGCTAACCGGCTGTGGAATAATACTTACTTTTTTCTGCTGCGTAAACCCGGTCAATCCGGCGCATAAAAGAATCAGGATCAGGGAGGTTCTGGATAATAATTTCATGGCTTCAAGGGAGGAAATTTTATCAAACAATTATTTAACCATTCCTGCAAAATATTAAGCAATTTTGGCCAAAAAAGGTTTTAGCACCCGATGTATAACCGCACAAAAAAGCCTTCTGAATTTATTTTCAGAAGGCTGATATTTCTTTTAGCGCGTTAGCCCAGGTCTTTTAAAGTGTTAGCCCAACAGGTGCGGTCTTTCTTTATAAGTTTTCCAAAGGAACTCACCAAAGATGGTATTGGACCATGCAAACCAGGCACGGGTAAATTTCTTAGGGTCGTTTTTATGGAAAGATTCATGCATAAAACCAGTATCGCCATGCGTAGACTGCAACATCTGAAGACACAACTTAATTTCGTTATCGTCCGAGCTGGTGAGCCCTCTTGCAATGATGCTCATTGGCCAGATCATATCTTTACCTATGTGCGGACCACCGATTCCTTCTGCAGCAGACCCTTTAAAGAAGAAAGGATTGTCTTCTACAGAATGGATCATTTTACGGGTATTCTGATATACCGGATCATCTGCCGGCACTGCACCTAAATATGGGAGGGCAAGTAAACTCGGGATATTCGCATCGTCCATCAGGTTGAAGCTTCCCATTCCGTTAACCTCAAATGCATATACTTTGCCAAATTTTTCGTGGTTAATGATGGCATGCTTCTGTAAAGCATCCTGAACTTCTGTTGCCAGTGCATCCAGGTCTTTTGCCGTTTGTTCGTCTGCTTTTATCGCTCTGAAGATTTCAGCAGCCTGCTTTAAGCTCACCACCGCGAAGAAGTTCGAAGGCACCAAAAAGGAGAATACGGTGGCATCATCGCTTGGTCTGAAAGAAGAACAGATTAAGCCTACAGGTTTCACCGGATATCCGTATCCCGCCATAGCAACGCCATCAGTAGCCCATGAAGTTTTACGCTGGAAAGTATAAGGCCCGTCGTTTTCCTTGCGCTGCTGCTCTTTAAAGGTCTTTAAAATCAATTTTACCGAAGCCTGCCAGTCTGCACCGAAAGGAGTGGTATCTTTTGTTTCCTGCCAGTAATGGTAAGCCAAACGAATCGGATAACAAAGAGAATCAATCTCCCATTTCCGTTCATGTAGCCCCGGCTTCATATCAGTCACATCATCCTTCCATTCCCCTACTTTGTTCGGGTCATTGTAAAAGGCATTCGCATAAGGATCTTTAAGCACACATTTTACCTGGTGATTAATCACCCCCTGAACGAGATTTTTTAAAGGTTTATCTTTTTGTAAAAAAGGAAGATACGGCCATACCTGCGCAGTGCTATCCCGCAGCCACATCGCATCAATATCACCGGTAATCACATAAGTATCCGGTTTACCCGCCGTCTCCGTATAAGTAACAGTAGTGTCTAAGGTATTCGGGAAACAATTATTGAATAACCAGGCCAGTTCTTTATTTTTTACTTTGGATGTAAATTCAGTGATGGCACTTTCTACAGCTTTACTGCTAAAGTGACGTTTCGCCAATGGAACCCTTACAGTAGGAAAACCTGGTTCTGCAGCAAATGACACCAGGTCACTGGCCAATAACCCAGCCCCGAGTAATCCTGCTTTTTGAATAAATGATCTTCTTCTCATTTTTTAATATTTGGTTGTAATTACTTTAAATCAATTAGCACACAAAACGAAGATAGGAAAGATTTAAATAGTTTTAGCAACTATAAAATGGAAGATTTAATATTGTTTTCTAATATTGATTTGACGCTTACGCTCCCGCACTTCAAAGATGAGGTGTTCTGAATTTTTATGCAGCAGATCGGCATTAAAAGTATCGGAAAGCAACCTGAAATCTTCATCAAAGACGTTGCTGCTGATCCGCACTTTATAGGTATCCTGAGGCAGGTTAATAAAAAACTCACCGCTTTCTGTCGTCAATGTACTAAAGCTCTCTCCACTTGAACTGGTCATATTGATCCTGATATTACCAGGACGAAAGACCAGGTTGGAGCGCGGATCCTTTTGAACATTCAATTTCCCGGAGAGGTAGTGACTCTGACTAAAAGGGATATAAACGGTCTGCGAACTGCGGACTTCATAATGCTGACGGAAGCCATTTCTGGGCATCCATCCCTTCACCGTATTTACCCGGCTCAGGTCTACATCATATTCGCCCGCTTTAATGTTTTTATAACTAAGCTCCCCTTTTTTATTACTCAGGAAATTCTGTGCAGCGATTCCGATCGCAGCATCCGGGATACTTTCATCTCCAAGATCATAAATTCCGTTGCTGTTAAAATCTTTAAAAACGAGGATTTTCAGCGTCACAAAGCGTTTGACTCCCAGCAGCGGCACATTGAAATTTTTGCGGATACTCATGCTCACATAATCGGACCTGTTTCCTGAGATGGCCCCTACATTTTTGGAACCAAAAATACGGAAAGACAAGCCTTTGCTGTTCAGGTCCATACTTAAATCTCCACGCGCCATGAATTCCGGAACAGGTAGGGAACGATCATCGGTATAATCCATTTGTAACCTGAAATGCAAAATTTCTTTAAAAAAAGATTGCTCATAATAGGGTGAAAACTGAAGCCTTCTGGTAGAATAACCATTGTTCAGGTAATTCACAAAATCAAAATAATAAGAAGGTCCATTGTCCAGTCTGACAAAGAACCCATAGTTTCTTGCAGCAAGGGTGGCATAAGCATTAAGGCTATACCCCGCCTTTGCTGAAGGATCATCCGGAGCCTGATTTCTCAATAGGTTTCCTGAAAATGAAGCCGACAGGTTGTTGCTAAATTCCTTTCCTGCATTAAAATTCAGCTTGTAAGACCTGATCAGGAGCAGGTCACTGGACGACTGTACCTGATTGATCACTGAGCTGATCAAGGTAACGTACCCTTTATCGAACTTCCAGCCTGTCTTCAGTCCGTATTCTGCAATACGACCACCTAACAATTGCCTTAATACCGTACCTGTATCCAAAGCAGGATTGAGCTGCCGTTCGTTATAGTCGAACAACAGGCCCAGCGATAACTGCTTAAAATGGTAGGTCAGTTCATTATTGGATTGCCTTAAACCACGGTTAATCCCGGGAAAGTTGACGTCTGTAGCAGTGATGCCAAACCTTCCTGTTAAATTCGGACCGCTATAGCTATAAGTCGCCCCAAGGGTACTTCCCGTTTTTCTCAGCGGCTCACTGAACCGGTAAAACTCTTCCCTGCTGATTCCTGCACGAAGAATGAGGCGGCTATATTTTCTCCAGCCCAGCTCGTAAGTACTCATATTGAGTACACTGTTGATCTTATTTTCCCGGTCAAAGCTCGCGAGGGTCTGGCTCTCCAGCTGCTGATTCCCCAGGAAATTAAGCTGTTGATTCAACCTGAACAACCTGGCATCACCAAGCCTGCTGTCTACACCAAGCACCTCAGTCCGGTATCCTTTTCCATTATCAAAGCCCAGACGTGCGCCAAGACCATCGATCAGAAAATCACCAAATTCAGACTGATCTCCTACAGAAATCTTCCATTTAGGAGAATTATAATTGAGGAATGCATATCTCGAAGATCCATCAGATTGTGCATTAAAGTTATCCGTTCTGTAATTGAAATTCAGGGAACGGCCTTTATCCAAATCCAGGCTTCCGTTACTATTGATATACAATGCTTTCTGAGCGGTCGTAAAATTTTGAGCCACGAATTCAATACTTAACGGAAAGGTATACCAGCCGGAAGGGTTCTCCCGGAAAACAGTCCCAAAGCTTGAAATTCTTTGCAGGAGCAATTGGTTTTGCTTTTTTTGATCCGTCACCTGAACCATGACCTCCTGGCTTTTAAAATCATCCAGAAACTTAGCGGCGACGCTGAAACTGTAAACAAGCGTGGTGTCTTTCCCGGCAGCGAGCTTGAGGGTACTGTTCCTCGCCTGCAAAAGCGTCAGGGATGTATTGATACGAACATTTAGTTCTTCCGTTGCATTTCCTTTGTTACTGAGCAATACAAGAAAGCTATTTTCCCGGCTTGCCCTCGATAAGAGCAAATTTGGATTGAGCAATGAAACGCGCCATCTTGAATTGGCACCAACCCTTGCATAATAAGCGTAAGCTGACTTCTGTGAATATCCTGCAACGTTCAAAAACAGACGGACGCTGTAAATCGTCGCCTCTGTTTGAATAGCGGCCGCAAGCCTCATGGGCAGGGAAAGGGTTTGATTGGGGCCAAGTTCGAAGACCTTACGGTTGTCGAAAAGCAATTGCCAGCCTTCAGGAGCCTGAGCTTCGATGGTAAACTTACGAACTACCGCAGAGGTATTTCTTAAAATTACCGTATTAAAGCTATAGGTATTCCCATTTTGCTCCACCGTATCCTTCAGGAAAGTAAGGTCAATGGATTGCGCAGCAGCGGAACAGCACAGAAAAGAGACAAAAGCCAGGTAAAGCAGGCTTATACAGCGAATCTTACACATAGGATTACCGACGATTCCATCATAAGGAAAGCCCTTTTATCTGAGGGCTTTCCTTATTAAATTATGATGATGCCGGAAATTGCTTATTGATTGGTCATGGTATAGATTACACCAACAGTATATTCACCCGTCTGATAAGTATATCCGGGAACAGCCTTATAATCAAGGGTAAAGTTACCTGTACCACGTGTACCCGATGCTACTGTAATTGCCGCGCCGGTACTTGGAGGCAGGGCCTGATAGGTACCACCTGTTTTACGGATTTGCAAGACAGAAGTCGGCATTGGAGAAAGATCAGCTACTTTACTATTAGCTGTTGAAGCATAGGTAAATTCAGGTGCATTTGCAATTGCGGTTACTTTCCACAAATGGTTGGCTTTATAGTTCACTGTATTTGCAGCAGCAAGCTCAATACCACCCGCAGCATCATAATTAGCCAGGGCGTCAAAGCTAATGGTTTGTAATGTACCCGGTGTTAAGGCAAGATCGAAGACTTCTTTGATGACAATCTTCATGTTTTGGGTACGCGTAGCTGTCGTACCTGTAGCGACTTGTGCATTTACAGTCATAAGTGTCGCGCAAAAAAGTGCAACACTGAGTAAAATTTTTTTCATCGAATAATTTTGTTTGTTGGTTAATACGCAAACACAGAGACAAACGACATGCCAGTAAAATAGGTATTACTACCTATAAATGGGGAGAAAAACGTAGAAAAACAACACCACACTTTTCTCAAAACGGGGAATTTTGAGGAAAATACTTCACACGAAAATGTAACAAGTTTAAGTTAAAGTACTATTGTTGTGACACAGTAAAATAAAAATCACCAAGGTACTCCTGCGTTTCATACTGATAGCCAGGAAGTGCTCTCAGGTCGAAGACAATGGTATATAATCCCCTGTTGTTTTGAACAAAAAAGGGGGCATTGTTTTGGACGGGGGTATAGGTTGAAGCAGTTGAAGCCTTGATCCCTATCACGCTTGCTGGCATCGGCGTAGGGGTAATCTGGGGCGATAATGTGTTACTTGCCAGCGTCAACGTTAACTTCCAGGGTACATTGGCTTTAACCGTAGCTGTGATCATACCAGGTTTGGTGATCCCATTTTCATAGTTCGCCAAAGCAGAAAAATCAAAGACCGAGCTTGTACTGCTTAAAGAGACATCCAGCACCTGATATAACTGTACAGTACGACTTCTGGTCACATAACGCTGGGCCACACCTACCGATGGGATAAACGAAATAATCGATCCTATAAAAACAATCGTTCTAATGAAACCCTTCATATTAATAGTGACACAGTCTATAGTGAAACTTAAGTATGTAATTACCAGGCGCCTGGGTATAAGTATTCATTCCTGATAGTTTCACCGTCAGGTCGAACACATCTGCTGCAGTACCCGTGACATTTGTGCGTTGCACGAATTGCTGATAAGCTCCCGAAAGTGTTAGGTTACTTACGGTAATCCTGTTCTGAGGATTGGTTCCAACCAGTGCTGTCTGGACCTGAAAATTGGTTAACGGAATTGCCGTAGAAGGACTCCCTGCCAGGGAAAGCTCTGCAGCCACATACACCCTATATTTGGAATCTCGGGACAAGACATTGAGTCTGATGTTATTGGAATAAGTCTGCCCGGTTTCAAAACTATTGAGCGTACCCAGGGTAAAGTTCAGCGTTCCTTCAGAAACAACCGTTAGCTTATTTCGGGCTTCCGTTCCCAGTGCGGTACAGGGAGAAGGTGCGGCTGGCTGGGCATTCGTCCGGATGAAGAAACAAAAAAACAATATAGACAGGTATAAATATTTCATAAAACAAAGCAGCACTGTTCCTTAAGGGTTGCAAAAATCGACCCAAAATAAAAACTGCATTATTATTGCAACACCTGCAAAGATCATCCGAACACAAAATTCAATTATGAAAGCTATCTTATTCTCTTTCGTTTTAATATCAGGCCTGCTGACCTGCCCTTCTATCATAAATGCACAGCGGGTCAACATCAATCCAACCTTACTCAGCTTCAACGCAGCAGCCGGAGAGAGTTCCTCACAAACCATTACAATAGTAAACATCTCCAATGAGAAGCAAGTATTTCAATTATCCCTGGGAGATTGGTTAAGAGACAGTCTGGGCAATCACCAATACCTGAAAGCAGGGACACTGAGCCGCTCCTGTGCCAACTGGATCAAACTGGACAATTCTTTTATAGAAATAGAACCCAGAGCATCAAAAGAGGTCCGGGTTACGCTAAACACCCCAACAGATACTTTAATGCTTAAAGAGATGAAATGGGCGATGTTATTTGTTCAAAATGTAAAAGAGCAGGAAAACAGTAAAAAGAAAAAAGGAAAGGTAAATGCAGTGATCAATGAAATCTTCCGATTTGGCATTCACCTTTATCAGGTTCCTCCCGGAATCCACAACTTTGAAGCGAAGGCTATTGACCTTCGTCCCGACAAAACCCTGAAAGGCAGTTATAATTTTTTTGTCAAAAATACGGGAAACATAATGCTGCAATGCCAGGCCCGACTGGAGTTAACCAATATGGAGACCGGCGAGGAAATTAAGCTCGAACGTGTGGAGTTCCCTATTTTTCCTGATGCAAACAGAACCATTCCCCTTGCTATTCCCGCCAACCTTAAGAAAGGCCGTTACTCCGCCCTGGCCATGCTGGAATATCATGACGACATGCCACTGGAAGCTATAGAAATGACGATCGAAATCAAATAGATTAAAACTTAAAGCCAATAGACAAATACATTCTCCAGGGATTGCGGTCAAAGCCGTTGGTTCTAGCTACGGAAAAATTAATGGGGCCAACGAAGGACATATAGCCGAGTTTGGCACCATACCCGAAAAGGTAGTCGTCATTAAAGGCTACATTAAAAGGATTCCAGCCCCTATTTTCCCAACCTACATTTACCTGCGGAGTCAGATAGAAGTTCCCTTTGAAGTTGTATTGCAAGGCGAAACCAAAGGTAGTCAGGCTATTCAGTCCAACCTCCGCCCGCTTCAATCCGATAAAATTACTTTGCGTCACATCTTGTTTCCCATCTATTCCGCCTATGCTAAACTTAGCACTTTCGTACATATAGGAAGATTCAAACCCATATCTCTCCGAATAATTGAATCCCCAGGAAGCGGAAGCATTCAAAGAGAGCCTTCTATTGATCCGCTTCACAAAATTCTCGCTAAGGAAGATTCTCGCAATATTTCCCGGAAGACCATCCATAGGGTTCAGATATTGATAAATCGACTGTCCTTTTTCATCATCAGGATCTGGAACTTTCGTGCTGAGCCTGTTATTCACGAGATACTTCGCCTGAATGGTTAGTGAATTACCCCGCTTTGGAAAATACAGGTTATCTAAAGTATTTTGTCTGAAAAGAAGACCGAATGCCTGATTACTGTGGCTATACAGTGTCCGGATATCATTTCCTTCCCCAAAAACACGTTTAAGTAAATTCGGGCCTCTTTTAATCGCCTCGTTTTCATGACCCGCACTTATAGAAACGTAACTGGAACGCCCAAGGCTATATCCCAGAGACAATTCCGCATTCATCATGTTATTATAATAATTCTCATCTGCAATCAACCGGTAAAGAATAGAATTATTCTGCAATGCCTGATAACTAAAAGAAGCTTTAAGCCACATCCTGTTGTTCTCGTTAATGAACTTATAATAATCGAATCTCGCTTTAAATCGCTCCGAAAGGTCTACAGTAGCCAGAAGTCTGGATTTACTCAACAGGATATTCCGGTAAGTATAGTTTACGATCAAGCCGGCCGACTGCTCCGTATCGTAGTGAACAGATGCTTTGAAGGCGCCTGGCTTCCCTTGTTTCAGACGAACATTCATCGTCAATGCACTATCTCCATTATTCTCGAACGTATAATACACCTTATCGAAAAACTGTGTTCCATAAATGTCTGCAACGCCATCATTCACTGCTTTTACTTTTAACTCTTTTCCCGCCCCCAAGCCCAAACGTGAGGCTGCAAATTGTTCCATTACAGGAAAATCCAAAGGCTGCCCTTTATCATTCTGATAAGTGATTTTTGTGACCGGCAACTTAGGATCTTCAATGACTCTTCTTGTACTTTCCTGAGGATATTTCTTCTGTTCTTCGGCAATTTTAATCAGTTGCGGCAAGTATTTTCTCGCCTCATTCTCCCCTATTTCAATGATGCGCCTGTTCTGGTAAAAATCAGCTGTGGAGTAACCTATCAGTGCCTGAGTAAAATCAACGACTACATCTGCCATGGCTTCCTGCTTTTTCGAATCCTCTACAGACCTGAACGCATGGGTCTGGTATATTAGTTTCATTGGATTTTCAATTTCTTTCTCTGTAAAAAGACGAAATCCGGTATAACCACCAATCACAATATCTGCGCCCATTTCTTTCACTTCCTGCACCGGGAAGTTTCGGTCCAGGCCGCCATCCACCAACAAGCGTCCATCAATATATACCGGAGCAAAGGCTGCAGGTATGGCCAGTGTAGCGCGGATAGCCATCGGCAAAGAACCTTTATGCTGCAAAACCAATCCCCCATTTACAATATCCGAGGAGGTAATCGTAATGGGAATAGGTAATTTATTAAAATCGTTAATGTGTTTTACAGGATAAGTAAGCGTATTGAGGACCTCAGAAATATACTGCCCTTCAATTAGAGCCCCCGGCAATCTAGGTCTCCCTCCCGTTACCGGAAATTCGATCATATAGTTGTCATACTCGTCTTTTTCCTCAATATTGATCTGATTTAAAGGGACTTTATTACTCAGCACCCTCCGCCAGTTAATTCTCAACGCAATCTTTTTTAGCGTGTCTGGTGTGTAGCCGATGGCATAAAGTCCGCCGAAGATTCCACCGGCACTGGTTCCCGAAATATAATCGATTTTTATGCCCAGAGAATCAATCAATTTTAACAAACCGATGTGCGCCATCCCCTTTGCCCCACCGCCACTGAGTGCCAGACCAATCTTTGGGCGGTTACCCTGTTTAGGCTTTGTTTGAGAAAAAGAAGCACTGCTTAGCCATAGGCACAAGCAGATCATCAACGATAAACCGCTAGTCACTGTTTTCAACATGGGGATGTTCATTATCATGAATCAATATTCCGTCCTCTTAAATATATTTAAGGATTTCTAAATATCCGAATTTTAATATTGAAATTGATACTGATTAATAATCTACATGATAATCTTTAGCGAATTTTTCCCCTCCCCATGCTTTTCTTGCCGTCCAGTCTTCAGCCGGTGCCACCCAAAATTCGTTTGTTGCAGGTAATCCAAGAGGCAAAAAGGACAGGGTAGCCATATAAAGGCTCCCGGTAGAAGTATAATAATCAGCAATGTCCGGATCATGGCCAACGAAGCCCAATTGCAGCCATCCGTTTTCATCAAAGGTACCATCTACGTCGTACATGTTTTTTTTGACGAGCGTAAGTGCCGCGCGTACCTGTGCCGGCTTTATTGGTGTCGGCAACTGCTCCATCAGAGCAATCTGACTCAATGCCTGTAGTGCCCCTGTTCGGTAAGTGATGGACCGCCCGATTGGTGGAAAGGTTCCCTCCGGAGAGATCATCCGTTCCTGACCGATAGCATATCTCCCCATTCGGGAGAGGGCGAGCTCATATTCTTTTGATGTTGCCATTCCATGATCCACCATTACCTTTAATGTATCCACCATCATTGGGTGAATGACAAAAGAGTTATAATAATCGAAAGCCAGGTTAGGCCCATCCCCATAGCAACCATCTCCTTTATACCATTCATTTAATTTCTTTACCCCTTTATTTAACCGCTCTGTATCTGGCTCCTGACCTACTGAGAGCAGAAAAACTTCAGATATGGAACCAAACAACAACCAGTTGCTATTGAATGGTTTTCTATTTCTTAATGACTTAAATGAAGCAATTATTCTTTCTTTAGTTGCCGAATCCAGTGGCTCCCACAGTGCTTTTGGCGCACGCAAAAAAGCATGAGCCAGGTAGGCCGCGTCTACAATAGGCTGATAATCCGTTTTAAAATTTAATTGATCGGAACTTGCCGGATCGAAACAACGGGTTAGCCCTGACAACGCGTCCGTTCTCATCTTTTTACGGAATACTCCTTCTTTAGTATCGTCGTCTGGCAAGGCAAGCCATGGTGCAATCCCGGCAAAGGTCCTGCCTACAGCTTCCAGATAGGTGACATGAATAGAACGGGAGTCGAAAGAAGGTGACTTCTCTACCCTCATATTTTTCTTCAGACTGCCCTCCGCGAGATTAGCAGTGACGGGATTTGCTATTTTATACAATAATCTCCACCAATACTCCCTGTCGTTCCCCGCCATTCCCGCGAGCTCAAAAGGTTTCTTTTCGACCGCCAAAAGTGATGCTGGAGGTATCGTTCCTGCCAGTCCCATTAATGATATCGCTCCTAAAAATTTTCTTCGTTCCATAGCTATCTGATCCAATAAATCGAACCTAAGATAGCTGGGATCCATCATAATTTCCAGAAATTGACCGCGCAAACGTTTGATATCAACGGAAAAGCAACTATCAAATCCGAAAGTAAAATTCTACTTTTAAACAGATAAAACACAAGCATATATGAAACTAAATTTTCAATTCTCGGGTGCGGTTTGCCTACTTCTTATGTACGCATTTACAACGGTTGCACAGTCCGAAAAAAAAACGTTAAAAGTGATGACTTATAACATTCATCATGGAAATCCACCCGCACAAAATGGAGTAATTGACTTACCAGCCATTGCGAATGTCATCAGTAGTCAGGCACCAGACCTTGTAGCCCTTCAGGAACTGGACGTGCGAACCGGCAGGGCAAATGGAGTTGACCAGGTGAAAAAACTGGCGGAACTGACAGGAATGTACGCTTTCTTCTCTAAGGGCATAGATTATGACGGAGGTGAATATGGCGTTGCCATTCTTTCCAAGTTCAAAATCAACCGCACAGAACGCTTTCCTCTACCTGCTAAAGCAGGCCTGCCAGCCGAGGCACGCAGCCTGGCCGTCATAAATGTAACCCTACCTACTGGAAAATCATTAGATTTCGCCTGTACACATCTGGACTTAAAAGACGAACACCGTTTGCTTCAGGTTGCCGAAATCAACAAGGTTCTGGGATCAAGAAAAGGGCAGGTCATCCTTGCCGGAGATTTTAATCTTGACGCTAAAAATCCGGCAATGGCCATACTCGAGCAACATTTTACCCGCAGCTGCAGGGAGAATTGCGATCCGACAATCCCGGAGGTTAACCCAAAAGACGAGATCGACTTCATTCTGTTAAAAAAAGGCAGTCCCCTGAAAGTAGCTAGCCATCAGGTGCTTAAAAACATCACTGCTTCAGACCATCTTCCTGTTGTGGCGAGCTACATCCTTCCTTAAATCCCATTTTTCTTATTGATATAAATGAAAAGACCGGCAAATTGCCGGTCTTTTCATTTATAAGAAAAAAAAGTACATTCAAAACACAATTTGAAATCTATCTCTAATTAGCATTCAAGACTGATTACTTCAGGATTACGCCATAAAAAACCAATCAAAAGGCTATTAACTAATAAACAAAAAATATTAGCTGTTAGTTTACGTACCTTGTCATTATCATTTTCAAAAATTCACCAATCGTTAATTTCTCTATTAGGTAGCACCCTTTAAAGGATTGGTTTACAGCACCAGTACCGCTTCTTTTTTTCGATTACACCGATATCTCAACTGAAAATAGTCTTTGCAAAGGCTATTTCTTGCGCAATGGCCAAAAAAGAGAAAAAGTGGCACCCATCAACGGTAAAAGCTGCTGATTTAGAGACGATCAATAAAGTCAAAGAAGCCCGCGAAAAACAAGAGATTTCCCATAGGACACTCGAAAATAAAGCGGGAATCGCCGAAGGCTATATTTCAAATGCGGAGAACCCGCGATTAACGGCTAAGTATACGTTAGGACACCTGAATAAAATCGTTAAAGCCATTAATCAAACGGATAAATCTCATTTGTCGGGAAAAAAGTCTGGCAAGGGAAAAAACAAAACCTTACTAAACCTTCATGACCTGATTCCGGAAAAACCAGTTCTTTCGAGGAAAAAAGTACTTAAAGTCATCAATCCAAGTGTAAAAGAAATCGGTCCAAAGAATGCGATTCTTACCCTAATTACAACAGGCTTCTTTGATAGAAGACTGGTAAATCTGGATGAAATTGAAGCGAACTGTATCCGGTTATTTGGAAAAAGCTTTATCCGAAAATCACTCAGTCACCGGTTAAACCTGCTCTCTGATGAAGGGGTCCTTGTAAGACACAAAACCGGAGAACCGGATACTTATCACTATAAAAAAAACGAGACTGAAGAACCTCAGTCTCAAGAATAAAATCCCTTAAGTTTTTTTTCAAATTTTACTATTTACGAAATAGTCCGCATATTTAAGGAAATTTAAGAGAAATATGCAGACCGTACTCATTTATAATGTTTACGCCATAGATCTGGAGATCATCTATAACGTCTGGAGGCGGAGAGTTGCCCTAGGCTTCTGGATTGCAGATATGGCTTTTCTGATGGATGAGGTTCCCCTGCATCTGAAAGAGATAGAAAACCCAACATTAAAGATTACTTCCCGAACCGTATTCAAAGATCCTGAAACAGGAATTTACACACTCCCGCAGCGAAGTATACCAGTATATGACCTGGATCAGATCAATTTCATACGCCATATTTTCTATGACCAGCCTCTATGGAGGCTTTTACCTACAAAAGCGCTCACTGAGGATGAGATTACAGTCAAGGTGACACATTACGTTATTAAAGGAAAACAACAGCTCCTGATTGAAAAAATAGGCTTTTATGGCGAACTGAAAAAGCTCTACCTGCTGGATGAATCAAAGATTCCCAAAAACATAGTGAAATTTACGATTGATGCAGAAAGAGTAAAGACGCTATTGCTATTAATGATCAATACGTCGTATTTCGACTCGCCGAAACTAGCCGTAGAAATTTACAGAGATTTTATAGCGCTATACAAGGTTACCCCTCAGCCTGTCGTACTTGAAGAAGCACTCCGTTTCTATACTTCCCGACATAAAGGACCACGGTTAAAAAAGTTAAAAGCAAAGGGAGCATACACGACCTTTGGAAAAGGATAAATTATTTTAAAAA
This sequence comes from Pedobacter steynii, assembly GCF_900103665.1. GTDB lineage: Bacteria > Bacteroidota > Bacteroidia > Sphingobacteriales > Sphingobacteriaceae > Pedobacter > Pedobacter steynii. The sequence continues at coordinate 225,413 of NZ_FNGY01000005.1, read as the reverse complement.
ATAATTTGCCGGGAAACAATATTTTTCTACTTTTGTGGCCTCACCAGAGCATCAGGCGATATTTATCGCATTTGATGTCATAATAAAAGCCTTCTTAGCTCAGCTGGTAGAGCAACTGACTTGTAATCAGTAGGTCATTGGTTCGATCCCGATAGAAGGCTCTTTATTTTCCCCACAAGTTATTCCATCATAGATCATTCTCACATATATTCCTACTTTTGAAGAATAATACTTATGGCCCATATCATAGATCTTAAAACCTTTAAAGATTCCAGAGGGATCTTAACTGTCCTCGACCGCGTTGTCGATTTCGAAATCAAGCGATTATTTTATATTTATGCTGTTGATGATTCAGACCGCGGAGGTCACAGACATCACAATACCCATCAGGCTGCAATATGCATTCAGGGATCTTGCAAAATAACAAATAATGACAACACAAAAGTCGAATTATTCAATCTCGACTCGCCGGAAAAGTGCTTGATTTTAGAACCACAGGATTGGCACATTATGCACGATTTTTCACCCAACGCTATTTTATTGGTTTTAGCTTCCACAGCATTTGACCCCAAAGACTACATTTATGAGCCTTATGAAAATTCCCTATGAAAATTTAAAAACACTAAACCATCCTTTTGAAGCTGAACTTAAAAAGCGATTTTCAGATTTCCTGGATAAAGGATGGTACATACTTGGTGATGAAGTTTCCCTCTTTGAGAAAGAGTTTGGGGATTTCCACCAGGAACAATTTGTAGTAGGGGTAGCAAATGGTCTTGATGCGCTTATACTTTCGCTGAAGTGCTGTAATTTTCAGCCTGGAGATGAAGTTATCGTTCCTTCAAATACCTATATAGCCACGATCCTTGCCATATTGCATTGTAACCTTGTTCCGGTGTTTGTTGAACCAGATATTCGGACTTATAATATTGATCCTGAAAAAATAAAGGCTGCAATTACCGGAAAAACTGTCGCCATTATGCCTGTCCACCTCTACGGACAATGTTGCGACATGGATCCAATCCTCCTCATTGCCAGAAACCATAACTTAAAAATCATAGAAGACTGTGCCCAGGCACATGGTGCAACTTACAAAGGAAAGATGGCTGGTACTTTTGGGGATTTCGGGGCTTTTAGTTTCTACCCAACTAAAAACCTTGGCGCATTGGGCGATGCAGGAGCAATTATTTGTAAGTCCAGTCAAGATTATGAGAAGCTGCGTCAACTTAGAAATTATGGCTCTGAAAAGAAATACCACAACGGAATTATAGGATTTAATTCCAGATTAGATGAAATTCAGGCTTCTTTTTTAAGGATCAAGTTACCATACCTTAATAAAATCAATCAGCATAAACAACAGCTGGCAACGATCTATCTTGAAAATCTTAATGAATCCTACATTAAGCCAGTAGTTACTGAGGGTTTCGGAAATATTTATCATATATTCAATATAAGACATCCTGAACGGGATAGAATTAAAGCGTATCTACAAGATGAGGGTATCGGAACGGAAATACATTACCCCGTAGCTCCTCATAAACAGAAAGCGCTTAAGGCGATGAATGATTTGCATTTCCCGATCTCTTCTGAAATTCACGAGACGACATTGAGTTTGCCTTGTTCCTTTGCTCATGATACGGAGCAAATATATCGGGTAGTTGAGGTTTTAAACAAATTCATTTAAGATTGCTAAATCAGGAAAAACACAAAAAAACTACCCAATATCAATTACGAGGTAGCTTTTATATGCGTTAACCAGGAAACTACCTAATTTGTTTTAATAAATAACTTCCGTAGCCACTCTCTACCAAAGGCGTAGCAATTTCCCTAAGCCGCTCAGCAGTAATGAATCCCATACGGTAAGCGATCTCTTCAATACATCCGATTTTTAGGCCTTGTCGCTCTTCTATGACCTGAACAAATTCACCTGCCTGCATCAATGAAGCAAATGTACCAGTATCTAACCATGCAGTTCCACGACTTAAGATCCCCACCTTCAGCTTACCTCTTTCCAGGTATTCTTTATTCACATCTGTGATTTCGTATTCACCACGAGGTGATGGTCCGATCCCGATAGAAGGCTCTTTATTTTTCCTCTTCCATGATGTTATTGAGATATAAAAGTAGAATATTTAAATTCTAAATAATTTCGATAGTAGCATTACCAACCAGCATACTTGTCAAAACATCGATTGAACTTTCAACAAGAATACTATCAATAGTTGTACTGGGATTTACTAAGAAAAGAGTTCCAATCGCTATCGCTCTCGCATAATAGGTATGTACACATCTCCCTCCCGAACTGCAGACTAAGGATCCTCCACTGATCAAAACCCCTCTATTAAGCTCATTTATTTTAATGCAAGAACCATTTTCAGCAGTAGCCTGGATTCTACAATTCGATATGCTTATGTTCTGATCTACAACCTCACTTAACGGGGCTAGTTCAATTCCCCTATTGGTTGCATAAATCCAGGTATTGCTTATAAGTGTGGACTTCGCATCAGTAAAATAAACTCCAATATTCGAAATTAGGTCAATAAGGCTATTAGAAATTAATAGCGATAAAAAACTACCTTCTACCTTCACACCATATGCGCCGCTGGCCATTAATGTATTATTTATCATCAACCCCTCTCCAGTGACCACACCATCAGATTGAGTCAGAATTGAAGCATTTCCACCATTTGCGGTTAGCCTTGAATTGTTAATACTATTATTAACCGTTTGTCCAAAAACTCTTACAGAATTTGCACAATTCATAGTTTCAACATTATCGATCAGAGAGTTCCAAGTAAATTGTAAATCTATACAGTATAAAAAACCGATCAAAAAGATATCTTTAATATTTAGGTAATTAACATGATGTTCAGATTCCCCCCTCGACTTAATTCCTGTAAAAGTTTTCGGATCTCCAATTCCAGCGGAAGAATATCCCCTTATCTGAATTTTCTCAATAGTAATATTATCTCCATCATTACCGTCTACCAAAAATGCATCGCAACCATAGGCATTAACAATTGTTGCCGTCACTTGTGAGCCATACACATAAGATCTTGGCTTCAATACAATTGAAGACGTAATTTTATACTCACCTTTCGGTAAATAAATAACATTCCAACAATCTATAGCATTTTGTAATGCAATAGTATCATCCATCCCGTCTGCTTTTACTCCAAACCACTTGACGTTTGCTTGTCCATCAAATAATCTTTTCCATCTTCCCTCACTTACACCTGTTACTTTAATGATAATACCGTTATTATCGTTTTCTAGACTTAGATGATCCCAATAAAAAACACCTTCACCTCCATCGCCAACGGTAGAGTGCCCCTGTAAATATATATTTTCAGGAAAATAGGAATAATTCCGAAGTTCGTTTAGATTTAATATTGCCTGCATATTATTATCGAAATTTAATTAAACAACAGATAAATATAACGTTTAATCCTTTATCAAATAGGGCTGAACGAAAACTATAGTCGGGATATTCTGGGAAATAAAAAGCCGCTTCATAATTGATATGAAATGGCCTCTAAATATCAATTGCGCAAACATTCTCTCCTTTTCCATAAACGGGGAGATCCTTTTTATTTTTGATGTTATTTAGGAAAAGTGGAAATAGACGCATTTTCAATATCGGTTAAACTTGCCAGATTCCCCGCATAAGTAAGCTTATCCAGATTGACAATCTTGTATTCCAGATAATTGCTTACAAACCGACGTATTTACTCCATGGGCGCCAATAAAACCGACACGACCAGCGATGATTATAGTCTTAGTGGTCGTCATTTTACATTTTAAATCTCTTAGAAATCCTGATATAAATTTCTGAAGGTACTGCGAAGTCCGAAAGTAATTAATCCGGTATTTTTAGCTACGGTATTACTTTCTCTTCTATAGATCCCGCCCAATTCCAAGCGGAGGTTATATTTTGGATTTAGAAGATAGGAAACACGTCCCTCGGCAAAGTATAGATTCGTCTTAATTCCTTGCCCGATATTATTTCCGTAATCAGCGACTCTTGTGTCATAAGGCTTAAAAATGTTCTTCCCATAATTCGCGCCTTCAGGATCTAAGCCATATCTCGCATACATCAACTGCCCCTGGAAGTCAAACCTTTTATAACTATAATTCATGATCCCCAATACTTCTCTAAAGTTTGCTCCTAAAGGATGTGCTAAGGGCTGATTCATGGCCGCATAATTAGAAACCCGATCAAAATGAGCATAAGCATAAGGCCTGGCTGTATTAAATTCAGCAAGATAGTTCAACCCTTCTACTTTGAATAAATCTGATCCTCTAAGTCCGATTTGCAAAGCCCATTTATTAGCCCAGTAACCTTTATTTCCAAAAAATTCCTTAGCCGTAAATTCATCGATCATAAATTGACCATAAAGAGTCGTTTTATCCAATACTTCGTATTTTGCATTTAAGCCCAGGCGCATTTTATCAGGAGAGGTGGTATTTGCCCCTTCTACTGAACGAAGGAAAATAAAAGGGTGTACATAATTAAAATCAAATCCACGTTTACCTTCCGGTTCAGCATCAGCCCAGGTAACTGCCTGAAAAAAACCGATTGAAAAACGTTTGGTCACATTCCAGTCCACATAGTGCATTGCTGCCCATTTACCTCTATCTCCAAGACGCCTGTCTGTAGTCAGTTTTGTGGCTCCAGGATCAAGCATATAACCAAATATCGTTTGGTATTGAACATTACCCAAACTGGCGCGAACTCTTAAAAAGGAATAGTTTGATGCAACATCCGAGAGTAGCATAGAACGATAACCATCACCGATAAAGTTTTTATCATAACCGAGGGCAATATTCAAATGTTTATTGGGAGTATAAGAGAGTAAAGCTGTTACATAAGACCAATCTTTAGTACTTTTATCCAGTTTTCCGGTCATCTGGCTTGGAACGACTTGATTGGTATTAATAAAATCAGTCATATAATTCGCAAAAACACCTTGGTTTTCAAAGCCATTTGTATAAAAAGAGAATTGCTTTCCTATTTTACCTCCAATTTGAAAACCCCTGGTATTTAGCCAGGTAGTAGTATTTTGATTGAATTCCCTACCTATTTGAAGGTCAGGTAAAAAATCAGCGTACACCTCATAATCATCTCCTTTGAAGTTCAGAAGATGTTCCTCCGTAATTTTTCTTCTCACCCAGGAACGTTTGTTCAATGAATCAGTCCCCATTTTCATCAAACCCTCGAAACGCTGTATCAATAAAGAGTCATCGGCGTAAAATCCTTTAATAGAAGAATGGGATCTGCTGTCTATATCATAGACAGATTTATTAAGTTTTTGATAAAACTGGTAGGAATAAGGTATATTAACATTGGGCGTTTGTGCGTCTGCGTTAAAACATCCAAAAACCAGGACTCCTATCCAGAAGTAGTATTTTTTTTTAAAATTCATGTAGATCTTGTCTATGTATGCGGTGTTGCAGAATTTTCCTGACGGGCCACATCTAACTCTTCGAAGATAGAGTTTTTACTTTTAAATTCTGGAACGATGACCTTCATCTGCTGGACAACTTTGGTCACATGATCGGTCAAAGCGTATTTTAATAACTTTACGAGTTGCTCCTGAACGTCGTTGAAGTCATATTCTCTTACCTGCCCGATCATAATCTTTTCATGATGGGTAGGCATCGTATTCTCATTGTCATTCAACAGTTCTTCGAATAATTTCTCTCCAGGACGCAAACCTGAATAAGAGATCTTAATGTCTTCATTAGGGACCAATCCAGCTAAACGAATCATTTTTTTAGCTAACTCCACAATCTTAACAGATTTCCCCATGTCAAAAACAAAGATCTCCCCTCCCTTGCCCATGCATCCAGCCTCCAGTACCAAGCGGCAGGCTTCAGGAATCGTCATAAAATAGCGAGTAATTTCTGGATGTGTTACCGTAACAGGTCCCCCTTTTTCAATCTGTTGTTTAAATCTCGGAATGACAGACCCATTGGATCCTAAAACATTTCCAAAACGGGTGGTAATGAATTTCGTTATTGGCTTAACATTTAAATCGTTTATATAGCTTAAACCATTGCTAAAAACATGTTGGGTATTGTGTAAAGAATTATTTAAAGATTGCACGTAGATTTCCGCAATTCTTTTTGAAGCTCCCATTACATTGGTTGGGTTCACTGCTTTGTCCGTAGAAATCATTACGAATTTCTGAACACCGTGCTTTACCGACTTATCTGCAATGGTTTTGGTTCCCATCACATTTGTTTTGATAGCCTCAGCTGGATTATCCTCCATCAAAGGGACATGCTTATATGCTGCGGCATGATAAACATAATGTGGCTTATACGTTTCGAAAAGAAATTCCATTCTTTTTTCATCCTTTACATCACCTATAAAAGCATGAAAGTTTGTATTAGCATGAGATTCTTCCAACTCTAAATAGATATTATGTAACGCCGTTTCGCTTTGATCACAAAGAATAATTAACCCGGTCTCGAACTTCAAGAGTTGCCTTACAATTTCACTTCCAATTGAACCGGCTGCTCCGGTAATTAAAATTCTTTTATCTTTTAATTGACTCTGGATCCCATCAATATCAATTTGAATTGTTTTTCTATTTAATAGATCCTCAATATTTAAATTTTGAATTTGAGCGGTAGTTACCTGTCCTCTAGCCCATACATCGGGAGAAGGAATATTTAATATTTTAACATTATTTTCCAAACAGACATCAACAACCTGGTTTTTACGATCCGATGGGATAGTATAAGAAGCGAATATAATTTCATCAACTTCATGTTTTATAATAAGATGTTCTAATTGGCTAGCATCTAAAATTTTAACACCATCAATGGTCTTACCAACCTTTCTTAAGTCATCATCTACAAATGCGATAATCGTTTTGTTTACTTTCGCATCATGATCAAAGGTTCTTTTTGTGGCAACACCAGCCTCCCCTGCACCGTAGATAATCACTCTGATTTTGTCGAGTTTCGCATTTTTGAGGTACATAAAGAAGTATTTAACAATAATTCTATACGTAATCAACATTAAAAAGCTAAACAATGTATAGATTACAATTGCAACATTGCTCACTACCGGTACGCCACTGACCACAATAATCAGCGCATTAATAAAGAATAAGGCCAGAGAGCTAAGAATTACAGAAAATAGAATTCTAAAAGAGTCCTGAGCTGAAGTATATCTAACAATTCCAGCGAAGGTTTTCACACTATAGAACACCAAAGAGTTAACTGCAATTACCAATAAAACAGATTTGTAGAAAGCTACAAAATTAATTTTATCAATGATAAAGTTGTGCTGCAAAATAACCGCAAACAACAAAGCAAATAAGCTCAGACAAATATCAATCGTAAAGATGATCCAGCGGGATACAATTTCCAGTTTTGTGAACATAGAGGCTAATTAGTATACATTATGCCAAATTTAACAATAATTAAACCAAAAAATAACAACCAAATAGGCAGGTATAGGGTTACATTTTATTACGTATCATTATACGAGGCTTAATTAATGAATAAATTACCACTAATGGCACAGTGGTAATCAAAAACATATAAGGAAAGCTCAATGACGAAAAGATAACAGCAACAATAATGCCTAGCTGTAATAAAGAATATATTAATGCAACCAATAACTGCGACCACTTCTGTTCATTAGCTAAAATCTGGTAAAAGTGCAGCCTGTGTGCATCAAAAATATTATGTCGCAATTTTAATCTATGTATGATGGTTAGCACAGTGTCTACTCCATAAACTGCTAAAAATAGAACATAAGCATAATTTTCAGTCTGTAGAATCAGCTTTATTAAAAGAAATATAATCCAAAACGCCATCGTTACACTTCCAACATCTCCAGCAAAGCATTTTGCTTTTTTTCTAAAATTAAAAAACAAAAAAACTACGGAAGCGATTATTGGTAGCCAAATCAAATCGACATGAATAAAGTCCGCAACATTATAATTTACGTATTGTAGTCCTCCAAGAATTACAAGACTATATGTCCCGGTAATCCCATTAATACCATCCATAAAGTTATAAGCATTAATAATCCCTATAACTAAAACATATAAAATTAGAACCTGCCACCATGGAAAAATCTGGAATACGCTTAATGAAATGAAAAGTAAAGTAACAGCTGTTAAATGAAATACGATTCTAACCTTTCCCGAAAGGGTGATTCGATCATCAATAAAACTAATTATCCCAATAACATACAATCCTAATATAGGCATCCAGAACGTTGGATGAAGAAACAATGCTATTAATCCTGCGAACAGAAAGATAACGCCACCGCCACGTATGGTTATTTCTGAATGAGAGCTTCTTTCATTTGGATGGTCAATAATATTATAGTGATCGGCTATTTTAAAATACAATAACATCACTAAGAAAAAAACACATAGTAAAATCAGATACAGCATACTTAATATTGGGAGTCAAAACTTTTAATAGTAACTGAAAGACCCTCGCTTGAAGACAAAGGTAAGCGTTTCAAAGCCAAAGCTTTTTTAATCTTATCATTTGAAACCACATAAGTTTCAGTAAGCTTCCTCAAACTATCAGAATTTAAAGGCAAATGAAGAAGGTCACCAATCCTGGCCACAAAAGTGATCAGTTTGGGATTAATCTTCCAAAGCCTTGCTTTAATTCCTATGGAGTGAGCGATTAATCTAATCACCTCATTGGTCGACAATGGCTCGTCATCGGCTACGTTGTAGATTCCGCTGTTTAGATCATGACAAGCAATAATTTTTCCTATAATCAGATTGAGATTGGCTATCGATAAGAATGATCTTTTGTTCTCAAAAGAAGCTAAAGGATAAGGCAAGCCTTTCTGAACGACTTTATACAATAAATTAAGATTGCCTTTATTTCCGGGGCCATGAATCATACAGGGTCGAAGAATAATATAAGACTTCCCTTCCGGAAGATCTTGTTGCTGAATATACGTTTCTGCCATCAGCTTTGATTTGCCATAATCTGTTTTCGGATCTGGAATATCAGTCTCCTTTAGAATCCCTTCAACCAGATCAGCACCTGATTTTACACTGCTAATGAAGATAAACTTGGTTGCATAAGACTTTAGAAAAGCATCATATAACTTCTTTGTCAGATCGAAATTTACGCTATAATATTCATCGGGTTCCTGAGTCTTTCTTAAATCATGCGCCTTACCTGCAAGATGTACAATGACATCACAATGACCGATTACATCAGTGTTGATGTTATTTAGCTGATCCCGGTTAATTATGTTTAAGTCAAAGCCATTACTTTTTAAATAAGGCACAAGGTTTCTTCCAACAAATCCATTCCCTCCTGTTACACTTACAGATACCATAATCAGCCTTCTAATATTTGATCAGCCAACGCCACATATTGTTTCGTAACTGCATTTTTTGAATATTTATTTTCAATGAGCTGATAACCATTGTTTCCTAACTCTTTCATATGTGAATTGTCTAATGAAATCTTTTTCAAAAGGTCAACGATCTCTTCACATTTCTCGTCGAACGAGGCACCGGCGATCAAAAATGCACAATCTGCAGATTTCAAAAAATTGTAAATTGGTGTTTTTGCACCGGAAATCACCAATAAGGGTTTTGCACAAGCCATAATTGTATACACTTTTGAGGGAAAGCCCTGCCCCTCCATCTGAGGTGACATAAAGATAAAGTGAATGTCAGCATAAGAAATCAGACTTGGCATTAGCTCCCTTTTCTGATATGGAACTAAATGTATGTTTGGCAAATTATTCACTTTTATCTCATTTTCAAGATAATCCTTCATTACTCCCTCACCGATCACCCAAAATTCTATCTTAAAATCAAGTAATTTTTTAGCTATAAAAATTAGAGGTTCCCAATCCTGAGCATGACCAATGTTACCTGCATACATTATTTTCAGTACATTATCTTTTTCAGGAAAGAATGTGCTGTTTAACTGAAGATCTTCCGGTAAAACCGGCCTAAATAAGGCTGTATCTACGAAATTAGGTATGATGTGTAATTTTGAAGGATCTTTAAACCGGGGTGCTATAGTTTTATAGAAAACACTATCAATTGTAGTGACTCCATCTGATTTGTTATAGACAAACTGTTCCATCCTTTTAAGCAAGGAAACAAGCGGTCCAAATTTTAGGCTACCCTGGTTTATTAAAAAATCAGGGTAGATCTCCTGTACGTTGTAGATCACTTTCGCCCCTTTCATTTTCCCAATGATGATGTTAAGTACACCAATGGTCAGTGGTGGCGATGGTGATAAGATCAACGAGATATCCTTTTCCATTAGTCCCAGGATGAAGGATAAAAAATGCCAATACAGAAACCCAAGGGATCTTAGAAAGAAGCTCTTAAACTTTTTCTGAGGAACATGAATAACACGGATATTATGATATTTACTTTCATAATAAATCCCCCCCCATTTGGAAGTCATCGGTTGCTTTACCAATTCATTCTCCAGGACATTATAATGAGGCGTTGTCGTGAGTACCAAGACTTCATAATCACTATCAACAAACTTCAGGGCAATATCATTGTACAGATAAGCAGTAGAAACGCCATCCGGACTAAAAACGATAGAATGTATAAGAATTTTTTTCTTCATCAAATTATTGTTCGGACCAAACTACCCTTTTAATATAGTCTACATAACTGATAATAATTCTGACCATTTTATCGGAGACATTAGGCATAGAATAGTCAGCTACCTTTCTAAAATTCCTTTCAGCTCCTCTTTTTTGATATTGCAATTGAACAAGTGCCTGCATGATACGTTCAGGATTCATTCCCACCATCATCACAGAGGCCTCCTCCATTGCTTCCGGACGTTCGTGTGCATCTCTCAGGTTCAGTGCCGGGAAATTTAAAGTTGATGATTCTTCTGATATCGTCCCACTGTCTGACAATACAGCGTAAGACTTCATCTGTAAAGCATTGTAATCATTGAAGCCCATTGGCTTCAGAAATTGGATTTCCGGCCTCATTTCAATCCCTTTCACATCAATCATATTTCTGGTTCTGGGATGAGTACTCACTATGATGGGATATCCATATTTTTCAGCAATGAGGTTTAAACTTTCCATCAGATTACTGAAGTTTTTATCACTACTGATATTCTCTTCTCTATGAGAAGAAACCACAAAATATTTATACTCCTCTAGTCCCAATCGATTTATTATATCAGATTTTTCAATCTGTGGCAGATAGTGATTTAAGACTTCAAACATCGGCGAGCCTGTTTTTATAATTCTGTCTGCAGGTAAGCCTTCACGTAAAAGATATTCTCTTGCAATGTCACTATAAGTAAGATTTACATCAGAAACATGATCTACAATTTTCCTGTTGGTCTCCTCCGGTACACGCTGATCAAAACAACGGTTTCCAGCTTCCATGTGAAAAATAGGGATGTGTCTTTTTTTAGCAGGAATTGCACATAAACAGCTATTTGTATCCCCAAGAACAAGGAATGCATCCGGTTTTTCGCTAACGAGCAAAGGATCTATCTTTATTAAAATCTGGCCTACAGTTTCGATTGCTGTGGCACCGGCTGCATTCAGAAAATGGTCAGGCTTCCTAATTGCCAAATCGTCAAAGAAAATCTGGTTTAATTCATAATCATAATTCTGTCCGGTGTGAACAATAATATGTTCTATAGCCTCAGAAGCATCAAGTGCAGCCATAACCCGAGCCAGTCTTATAATTTCAGGCCTGGTTCCTACCACTGTCATTACTTTAAGTTTTGATTTCATATTGTATAGCTCGCTCTTAACTGTATTAAATTAAACATTTTCAAAATAGGTATCTGGATCGGTTGGATCGAAAAATTCATTGATCCAGAAATTAGTATACAATTCATCATCACCAATATTTTTAATATTATGAGTATACCAGACCGGCATGTCAACATAAGCCGGTTCATTTCCATCAAGATAAAAATCAAAGATCTCTGTAGATCCGATTTTTCGCAATTGAATCAAGGCTTTACCTTTAATCACTGCAAATCTTTCAATCTTGCGGGTATGATAATGATTTCCCCTGGTTACCCCAGGAACTGTTGTCGAAAAGGACACTTGCCCTCCAACATTTAAACGTATAACTTCAACAAAGGTGCCCCGGACATCCGTATGTTGGATAAATTTAACCGGGAACTTATTTTTAACATCTATATACGACCTGAACGTATTGAATAGATCAAGGTCAAACTGCCCATTTAATGCCGGAATAATCCCTGCATCGAAGTATTGAGTTTTATACTTTTCCAAAAGGCTTAGTATCTCGGAAACTTTTCTTTCCTCGCTATGACAAACCGGGAAAAGGTCTCTGCCTGAGCAATTTCTGATCTCAGAAATCATGACTTTAACCAGGTCTGCCACATAAATTAGCTTTACTTCGCCGTCAACCTGTATTTCAGGCTGTTCAAAGTGTGTCAACTGATGACAAAATGTAGCGATAAAGGAATTATAATAAGGCTGTCCAAAAGGGCCAAAAACATTTGGAATAATCAGGCCCGTAAATTTTCCAGGTCCCTGAGCTGCCCAGTTGGCCAGAAGTTCTCTTCCCCTTTTTTTGCTTTTTCCATATAAATTGTCCTTTTCCTCCTGAGAAGAGGAAGAGAATAGAATGTGGGCCTTACTATTCGTAAAAACAAGCGCTTTATATAATTTATCTATCAATACGACATTGGTGTCGTATATAATTTGAGGATCAGGATCGCGATTCATTGCCGCCAGATGCACAATAACATCACAATTTGAAACGAAATTATTTAACCGTTCCTGATCTTCAAAAAACGAACGATGGTATTCAACTAATTCAAACTCTTCAGGGAAAAGTCTTATCGTGTTATATAAATGCTGACCAACAAAACCGCTTTGTCCGGTTATCCCAATTTTTATCATTAATTATGCTTTATTCCAATCATACCAGCTATTCTGGTCAAAACGATAATTATCGTCGGATGATTGTTCCGTTGAAAAATTTGAAAATACAATAAATTTGGAATTTGGTTCCAAAGCCTTAAATCCATTGGCATATCCGCCGGGAATATGTAAAACTCCCATGGACTCAACTGATAATGTAAATTCTATGACCTCCAGTTCTTCCGAAGGATTCACCCAATCGTCAGGTTTCACAACCAACATCTTAAAACTACCGGCTACCACACAAAACCATTTTTGTTCTACTTTGTGCCCTTGCCATGCCCTTACGATATCGATATTGGGATGGTCAATTGTATAAAGTCTCTTTACATTATCCAAATGAAAATCATTTACAAAAGAAACTACACCTCTAAAATCGCTGTGATGCCCCCCCGGAATAAATATTGGTTTTTCCATTGTAATTTTACTAATCCGGATATTGAGCACTTTCATCACCAAAGACCACTTTTCTCACTAAAGGAAGATTAGATAATATTTTTTTCATCCCCTCTACACCAAGTTGTTCAGTATTGTGAGAATGATAATCTTCAATAGTAGAAATGTCAGTTTCTCCCTCTGTAAAATATTGATTGTAATTCAGGTTTCTATTGTCTGCCGGGATTCTGTAGAACTCTCCCATATCCTGTGCCTTGGTCATTTCTTCCCGGGTACATAAAGTCTCATATAGCTTTTCACCATGTCTGGTCCCGATCACATCAATCTTATTGTCTGCATTACAAAGTTCTTTTAATGCTTGTGCAAGATCCCCAATGGTGCCAGCTGGCGCTTTATTAACAAATAAATCTCCCTGATTACCATGTTCAAATGCAAATAGCACCAATTCTACCGCCTCCTCCAGAGACATTAGAAACCTTGTCATTTTCGGATCAGTAATTGTGATTGTTTTTCCTTCTTTAATTTGTTTCAGAAACAACGGAATAACAGATCCTCTTGAGGCCATTACATTTCCATACCTTGTTAAACAAACAGTAGTCGTATTGTCAATGATATTACGCGAGGCAGCTATTGCAACTTTCTCCATCAACGCCTTAGAGATTCCCATTGCATTGATAGGATATGCAGCTTTGTCGGTACTTAAACAGATTACTTTAGAGACCTTGTTGACTACCGCAGCATCAATTACATTTTGAGTGCCAAAAACATTCGTTTTAGTGGCTTCCAAAGGAAAAAACTCACAGGAAGGGACTTGTTTCAGAGCCGCAGCATGGAACACGTAGTCTACGCCATGCATCGCTCGTTCAATGCTACTGTAATCACGAACATCACCAATATAAAATTTCAACTTTTCATTCTTAAGTTGATTTCTCATATCGTCCTGTTTCTTTTCATCTCTACTAAAAATTCTGATCTCTTTGAAATGATCTGTATGTAAAAATCTATTCAATACGGCATTTCCAAAAGAACCAGTGCCTCCGGTAATTAATAATATTTTATCTTGAAACATATTTTTATAGTTGATGCTTAATATCCTGGTTAAGAAAATTGAAAGCTGTTTTTTATCAAAGTATCTTTATCTGACGGATTAGGGTAGTTTATAAGCACAGCTTTATATATTCCTTTGAATACAAACAAACTTCCCGCCGACGCCCCAATTATTCCAAATTTGCTGATTAACTTTCCAATATCCTCTAAGGATCCGGCTCCCCCCAAAATTGTCAGCGGCAGATGAGTAACCGCTCTGATTTTATCTGCAAGGTTTAAATCATAGCCCTTCATTGCGCCATCCTGATCTATAGAATTTATCACGATCTCTCCAGCTCCTAATTTCTCGAGTTGTTTTACCAGATCAAATGGATTTTTACCAGTGGCTTTCTTTCCATTATTGATATAAACCTCATATCCTCCCAGCAACTTTTTCTTAACATCTATAATTACAACGACGCTTTGACTTCCTACTCTTTCCGCAATTCTTGAAACCAGTGTCGGATCTTCAACAGCCGCAGAACTGATAGCAATTTTTTCTACGCCTAAACTAAAAATTCGCTGTGCTTGTTCGGGTGTTTTAACACCACCACCATAACACAAGGGCATTCTGCATTCTGCAGCAAGGTTCTCGATCATTCTATAATCCGGTTCCCGGTTTTCGGCGGAGGCATCGATATCCAATACCGTCAATTCATCGACCTGTTTTTCATTAAAAATCCTAACTGCATTTATAGGATCCCCAACATATTTAGGATTTTTGAAGTGAACTGTTTTAACAAGGCCTTTGTCTTTGACTAATAAGCAGGGTATAATTCTGGGACGTAACATTATAATTTGGAAAAGTTGTTCAACAGTTGAATTCCGTATTGGTGACTTTTTTCAGGATGAAACTGTACGCCATAAATATTTTTTTTATTCACAGCACAGCTAAATTCAATTCCATAGTCAGTTGTTGCAATGATATCCTCTGCATCATTACAGTGGAAATAATAAGAATGCAAAAAATAAAATTTTGCATCTTTTTCTAATCCAGTCAGTATTGCATTTTCTTTCACAGGATTAACATCATTCCAGCCCATATGGGGTAGATGAGTTGAATATTTAATTTTACTTTCATCAAATTTCTTAACAGAAGCATCAATCCAACCAAGCCCCAGAAGTTTGCCTTCATCACTGGAATGAGCCAGCATTTGCATTCCAACACAAATGCCAACAACAGGAACATGATCTCCAAGTACCAGCTCATCCAGGCGCTGACGCATTCCGGATCGCTCCAATTGTTCCATAGCATGATCAAAAGCTCCTACTCCAGGAAGAATTATTTTAGTTACTTCAGTCAGGTCTTCCAGCTTTTGTGCTATTTTAATATGAACATCAAGTTTTTTATAAATGTTAGTAAAGGCTCTGATATTCCCTACTCCATAATCTATTATTGCTATCATCTAAATAATCTTTTTTCTAAGCCCAGTAAACGCATAACTTTAGTTCCAAGCCCTATGATACTCTTTTTATTTTTATAGTCTTTATACGTCTTATTTTCTCCATTAAAGATATCACGTAACTCCTGAACACTGAGATCAAGCTTGTTAGCCACATATTCAAATTCCTGCAATAGAAACTGATCATCCAACTCTGGCTTTGAAATTCGCTCAAGAGCCTCCTCCCGGCTCATCTGACCTGTGAGAATCAGACTTGAAAAATGCGCGCGGCGCTTCTCAAACCCAAACTTCCTTGGCAACCAGTAATCTTCGTAAAACCTTGTAAAACGGGATTCATGGTGCTTATGCTGAAATTTTTGCCATTTAAACTTATCTTCCAGTAATTTTTCTACATCTTTTTTAATGTAAGGCACAAGGTTTAAAGGCTTAAACACCTCCATCCCAAGGAAATACTTATAGAATATTTTATAAACCAACACGTCTACGATAGGAAAGGTTTTTAATGGTCTTTTACCAAACTTACGGTGTATGTCGTTTACCAGGGTTTTATCAATTCCTGCATAGCCTCCCCACTCTTCAGGCTCCCGACAACCTTCCGTTGAAATATTCGAACCAGTTAACACATATTTTATTTTATGTTTCCTCGCAAACTTATACAATGCAGAGAAAAAGGCATAATCCTGAACTAAGTCCTGATCAGGTATTTGTGATTTTAGAAATGCGACCTGGAGATCTTTTACTTCTTCCCAGTTGATCACCTCTGTATATAAGTCAAGGTTAAGGCCATCAATAAGCTTTTCAATATTTCCAACTGCCTGTTGTGTATTCCATCCTGCGTCAACATGAAAGATTAGCGGTCGCAGACCCATTTTTTCTTTTGCAACATAGGCTACATATGAGCTATCAAGCCCACCGCTCATTCCAATGATACAATCAAAGTCTTTCCCCAGACCTTCTTTTTTTATTTTTTCAGCAATTTTCATCAATTCCTTTTCTCCCTTTTCATCAGGGTGCCAATCCGGAACAATTGTGTTATGAAAATTGTGATAATAATCACTGACTCCATTTTCATCAAAAACAATATTAGGATCAGAAGTATCCATTATCGTTTTGGTGCAAATTTGGTATTTAACTTTACTCATATGTAATCATTGATAGTATAAATATTTTTAAAAATTAATAAGATCAAGGCCGAAATACGGGCCCTGTATCAACTTAAAACTTACTTTTTAAATTCCGGCAATTGATTTTCAAAAAGCTGAATGTTTGACGAAAGTACAAATGGATCAAATAAACGTCTTTGAATGTTTTCTTTAACCACCCTACGCTTTTCCGAATGTTGAGCACTACTTAATGAGGAGAATTCCTGAATTATGTTTACAAAAGTATCCATTTTTTCCAGATCTACGTCCCAACCAAGCCCATCATTATTTAAATCTCTCCATGGTGTTTCTGTGCTAATCAAGACAGGAGTCCCAACGGTTAAACACTCTGCAATAACATTGCCATAAGCTTCTCCACCAGTCGGGAATAAGAACAAATCATATTGACTAAATATTCTTAAAACCTGATCAGATGTAGCATTTCCAAGATAATTAACCTTAATATTATTCGGAAGTTGCTTGATCAGGCTCTGGCATTCTTTCCAATAGCTTTCATTTTCCGCCGGACCATAAATGTCAAACAAGATATTGGTTTCCACTTTACTCAGAACTTTAAGCGCATAATCCAGATTTTTCTCTCTTGAGATTCTGGATAAAAATACAATTCTTAAATCATGAGGGTCAGAACCTGACAAAGTTGGCTCCTGACTAAGAAAATCTGGAATATTTTTTATCGGCAAATCTCCCGTGATATGAATTGTGCCTGATTTAATATTCATTTCTTTAATAAGATCATTTTTCTCAAATTCACTTGAGACTCTCCAGATGACATTTTTGTACAAGCCCAGAAGTTTTGCAGCCTTGATAAAAAGATACTTTTTAAGATACTTCTGTCCGAGAGAAGCCCATGCAAATTCTCCAAACGGTGCAACAATAACCGGCTTAAACCCTATCCCGGAAAATCTCCTGATGAATAAGGTTTTAATGGTTAACGGATCAAAAAAACTATTCAACAATACGATGTCATGTGGAGTATGAGTTAACAGCGTTTTAATGCCTTTTAATGAAGCAACTTCAGGAGATAAATAATATACCTTCGCATTTCCTACTTCTTGCCATTCATTAAACCTAATGTTACCATAGGGTTCAGTGTCTCCCAGATCTCTATCTTTAGTTATAACTCGAAAATCAAAGCCATCAGACAAATGATCGATGGTATTGGCAATATTGCGTATAATCCCTCCTGCTTTATAACCAGGCAAATAATTACCAACAAAAACAAGTATAACCGGCTTATCCGGATTCTTTGCACCAGATTCGTTCTCTAATAATTGGATATTCTCTTTGGACATAATCTATAATTGCATAATTGGCAGAAATTATTCAATTTTCTTTTATTTATTTTTTAAAACAACGATTCGACTAATTTAAAATGGCTCATTCAGCACGGCAACGTTTTAATTGTCAAAAATAATGATTTTATTACGCTTTTAATCAGGTCATTATTGACATCAGGTTTGATTTAGCGATTAAATTTAAACATTCTGAATATTATTGTTTGAAACTTGAAATTTGAAAAAATTTTTAAAAATCAAATAGGTAAATATAATCCCAATAATATCGAATAGCAGCCAATCTAATCCGAAACTATTTAATAGCGTAAAGAAAACATATAATACAAAGCTTCTTTTTACATAAAATAAAAAAGGACTTTCATCGGCTATCCTTACATATACCCTTTTAAAAATGAATGCGACAAGAAATATTGGTAGAATGGAAAACCACATCCCAAACATTACATAAGCTTCTCCAAAAATTGTAAACTCATCAGATTGATACGAATCAGCAACCTTAGATTTTTGTGGTTTTCCCTGATTATTATAAATAAATGTCAAAGCAGTTGATGTCTTCGAGGTGTCAAAGACGTCAAAACCGGGGGTCAAAACATTATCAACAATACTTTTAAAATAATAGGGAAAATTAAAGACTTCTGCATACTCATCCTTGTTTGTAATGATTTCGGCAGCAAAGTCAAGAAATGCGATCCTTCCAAAGATCGGGGCCAATATGATTTCATTGTCAGCTTCAAAAGCTTCCATAATATCGAATTCCTTCAAAACCTCCATTGTCTCTCCACCAACAGCCCCCCTATTTTCTAATCTGGGTCTCAAAAAGGTGGCTACAGTAAAAAAGACAACCAGAATAGGAATTGCAATTAAGCCCAGAGCCAAATAAATTCTTTTTATTCTAACAGCAGCAAAAATAGAAAGATATGCAAAAAGAAAAAGATAAGAAACTGATATTACAGCAGCCCGGCTACCAGTTAGTGTTGAAATCACAATATAAAATAAAAGCCCTCCCGCGAGCAGGATCTTATATTGCAAATTGAATTTTTTGTAAAACAGTATAATATAAACCGCCACCATAAATAAAACAATCAGAATATTTATGAAAAGGCTATTTAACAAGCCAATTATAATAGAAAGCGGGCCAATTCCAAAAGAAGTCGAGAAAACCATAAAATAAACAAACAGGAGCACCATAAAAACCACAAATGGTCTCTTCGGCTTTATTTGATTATCTAAAGGCAATGTACTAACCTTTACTTTATTTAAATAAAGACCTAAAAATATAGCCACATTTGCCACTAAAATAAATAATATGGCTTTATTTAAATCTGATGGAGTAAAAGCAAACCGATCAAAAACAAATGAAAATGGATATATAGTTAGTGTCAGTATTCTTAGAACGTAATAAAATACCATCTGAAAACAAAGTACAATAACAAATGGATCGCGTCGCTTTTTCTCAATCTTCAGGAATGCAAAAAGTTGAATTGATAGTAATGCACCTAAATAAATAGTCGTTAAATCAATATATTTATTCGGCCCGTTTTGTGAGAAAGAGTACCACGTTGCCATCAAAATGATCGCATTTACCCACTGCAAAATAGTATTCAAATCTATTTTACTTACTTTCTTAATTACCTGAGTATTCAATTTCTCCACTAATCCTCTACAATTAATTTAAAGCTCTTTGGGTAAAGATCACGTATTTTGTTGTCCGTTTTTAATCTTATAGATCATCTTCTGAATGGCATTGAGCTTTGACCATTGAGACCTTACAACACCAAGCGTTCTTTTGTAAACATTGGAATCCATTAATGACAACTGTTGATCATGCAACCGGTATCGGACTAACCTTTTATTAATATAGAACACTTTACCTACAAGAGCTGATCTAAACCAGTATTCATAATCTTCAATCGCTTTAAGATCAGGATCCTCGTTAATATAGCCTATCAAATTGACCAGTTCTCTGCGAAATAAAACTGAAGAATTTGTAACATAAGCCAGAAAAATCAGAAGGTATTTTGCAGGAACCACATTAAATGACAAAAATTTGCCCCTTAAAAAACCCGACAGCTTACTGAAAGTCGTTTGTTTTTGACGAAAATTTATAAATGTAACGTTAGTACAGCAAACAGATACTGAAGGATTTCTGACCATAACCGATAGCTGATCTTCCAGTTTTGTCGGCTCCCAAAGATCATCATCATCACAAAGTGCGATGTATTCTCCTGCAGCCAGTTTAATACCATAGTTTCTGTTTATCGCAATAATTCCATTATTCACATTCTGATAAGCCTTTATTCTTTCATCATTGAAAGAGCCAATTAATTCCAAAAAATTATAATTAGAATAATTGTCTACAACAATCAACTCAAAATCAGTAAAGGTTTGTGATAGAATAGAAGAAACTGTCTCCCTCAATAATTCAGATCGATTATATGTGGTAACGACAACGCTGATCTTAGGCATCATGAATCTTTAATTTTTCAAAATAAACAAATAACTCTTCAATGCCTAGTTCTAAATTCATTTCCGGATGAAATCCAAGGGATGACAGTTTTTCATTCAAAAGCGTATAATAAGCTCCTGACATTGGAATATTTTCAGAAAGGACATTGGCAGAGTGATAAACAGGGATATGCGTATGGTATCTTTTTTCATATATCGAGCTCACCAGATGTGCAATTTCTAATAAACTTTTCGTTTGTCCGGAGGAAACATGGATCAGTGTTTCGAATAAATCCTCTTGCATCAGAACTATCCCAACTGCTTTAGCAATGTCGTCAACATGAATGAAATCCCTGGAAGGAGTTCCGTCAGAATTTAAAACAATTTTCTTCTGGTAATAAGCAGATCGACATAAATCGTTTATAACCAACCACCAGCAGTTATTATTTTCAAAAACCGGAGCACCATAACCATTTGAAAGACGTAAACTTATACATTGGCCTTTTGACTTCCGATTGTAATAATCTACCAGGTCTTCCCCAATTAAATGCGTCAAACCATATAAGTTTCCAGGTGCTCTAAGGATTTCTTCAGAAATTGGTGCAACAGGTAATTTACCTACGACCTGCATCGTAGAAAGGAAAATAAATTTTTCCATTTCGGATTTTGAAAACAAATCCAATAATTGCCAGGTAGCCAGCACATTGGTTTTATTGACATCTTCAATTGGAGCTGTTTCAGTTAAGTTATGATCTAAAGAAACCGTATGAATAATCGCATCGAAAGAGCTTGAAAATATTACATCTAATGTCTCCCCGGTAGTAATATCACCTGTTATGACCACTATATCTTTGAATTTATCATCCATATCAGCCGGCAAACTACGGCATAAAGCGGATACACTAAATCCCATCGCCCTTAAGCGAAGGGATATCTTAGCCCCGAGATAACCTGAGGCCCCTGTGACCAATATTTTTTTCATATTCCCCAATTAAAATCTATTTCGTCAGTACTACGGTTTTCGGCTTCAACAGGATTATGTTCGATATTTGCGAGGTTCAGCAACAAATTAAGATCTGGAGAAATCCCCTGAAAGGCTAGCCAGATAAGCGGTGGAACAGTTAACCTTTGATAATTATCAATCCCAATTATTTCCTCCCAGAATAAACCTTTTGACCTACTATGAGGTCTTTCATCAAACAACACAAATCTAATAGCTCCAACAGGAACTATTAGATTCAATGTCATCTCATGATGCATCTTCCATCCTTTAATTTCACCTTTAGCAACCGCAGAGAAATAGGCCTCACCGAAACCAACATAGTCTGGGTCGCTACTTTTAAGCGCATGCATAATATTCCCTTTTGGATGATGAATTATTTTTAAAGGGTTTAAATTAACACCATCTAAAATGTCCATTTAATTTGTTTTTGTTTGGCTAAAGTTTCATATCTGTCGATCTGATCTAATGTATAACTCCACATCCCTTTGTTCTCATGATAAAATTCATAATACCATAGGCTAGTGAAAGCAATCAGCTCCTGGTATTCCAATGTAGGAATCCATTTCAGAAAGAATAAAGACTTATCACAATTCAGTTTTAACAACCCAGCTTCATGAAAACGAATGTTATCCGTAATATTGTAAGCTTTTGAAGTATCCTCAAAATTCCAATGAGCACTCAGATCTTCTAACAAAACCTTAACAGTATGGCTATGCTCTGACTTAGGTCCAAAATTAAAACTCTCTCCATGAAGCGAACTATCTTCAGATAGTTTCTGTCCTAAATTCAAATAACCACTTATTGGTTCCAACACGTGCTGCCAAGGTCTGGTCGACTCCGGGCTTCTTATTTCTACTGATTTACCAAGATACCAGGCATTCATGCAGTCTGGAACAATTCTATCTTTTGCCCAGTCGCCACCGCCGATTACATTTCCAGCTCTCGCACTTGCAATTTTCACAAATGGGTGATCTTTAAAGAAAGAATGATAATAGGATTTGAATACCACCTCTGCAGCTCCTTTGGAACCACTATAAATATCCTTACCACCAACGGCGTCAGTTTCTTTATAACCCCAAACCCATTCTACATTATCGTAACATTTATCACTTGTGATAATAATAGCTGTACAGGGATTCTGAAGAGACCTTAGCGCTTCCATTACATGTACAGTTCCCATTACATTGGTAGAAAATGTATTTACCGGATCTGAGTAAGAAAGTGATACAATCGGCTGAGCAGCCAAGTGAAAAACAAAGTCTGGCTTTTCATTCAGAATAATTTCCTTAACTGCTTCGAAAGCTCTAACATCTTTTCGGTAATCTGTAATTTTTCCGGCTAAGTCCAGCTCTTCAAAAAGAGAGGGGCTTGTAGGAATATCAATAGAAATACCAACGACTTTAGCACCTAATTTTAAAAGCCAGGCAGTGATCCATGCCCCTTTAAAACCTGTGTGCCCTGTAACAAGAACCGTTTTGCCCTGATAAATATGATTAAACATTATTGCTGTTTTTTTTGATCCAAGGTGCCTTATTATTTTTCACCAAATTATCTAAATAATCTCTTTCTCTTACATTATCCATGCATTGCCAAAAATCATTATGCATAAAGGCCTGTAACTCGCCTTCCTGGGAGATTTTCTGTAAAGCACCAAACTCAAGGTCACAATCTTCATCTTCAGTAAGATAATTCATAATCGACTTATTAAAGACGAAATATCCCCCATTTATATAACCGGTTGCCATTTGGGGTTTTTCCTCAAAATTTGTAACACTGGTGCCATCCAACTCCAATTCACCGAATCTGGAAGGGGGGTGTACAGCGGTAACTGTAGCAATCTTTCCACTGGCTAGATGAAAATCAACCAATTTATCGATGTCAACATCACTTACACCGTCTCCATAAGTCAACAGAAAGTTTTCTGATTTGATGTATTTCTCCAAACGTTTTACTCTTGCACCTTTTAGGGTTTCTTCCCCCGTGTCCACAAAAGTAATCTCCCAATCGCTTTCGGGCATTGAATTATAAAATACAGGTTCATGATCAGGGGTCATTTTCAAAGTGAAATCACTACCTGAGATTCTGAGATTATAAAAATACTCTTTAATAAAGCTTGCTTTATATCCTAAGGCAAGTACAAATTTTTTATAGCCAAATGAGCTATAAGTTTTCATAATGTGCCAAAGAATTGGCATCCCGCCAATCTCTACCATCGGTTTTGGCCTTGTCAAGGTTTCTTCACTTAGCCTTGTGCCTTTGCCACCACAAAGAATTACTACTTCCATTTTTATATTATTTCAGATTAATATTATTTAATAACAGTTCATTACAAATTCAGGTAAGCATAGTGCCTAAAATTACTTAATTATCTTTCTTCCAAAATAATCAGCAGTAAAAATAACGGCTCCAGCCCCTAAGAATATCAAGTTTAGCAGCTCTAACCTAAATGTTTGTTTTAAAACGGCAGGAAAACTCTTTATACCGGCTCCAAAGTTTTCAATCATAAAAGAAAACCATACCAATCCGGCACCACACCTCAAACGAATAGATTTACTAAATGGCAAATGATATTTTAGTATATGTGCATAAAACAAACTATAAATTTCCACAATTTGTCTTTCTATCTTTATTTTACTTCTAATTGTCGTCTCATGTTGCCTAAAATTATTAAGTGCAGTAGTTAGGTAGTAGAAGTTTGTTTCTTCCGCCAGGGCCAACCAAAACGCCCAATCCGCCGCAACCAGATAATCTTCAGACAATTTACCTACCTTGAGATACAGTTCCTTTTTAATAATAGCAGCACTCAAGTTAGGTATCACACAGGAATAGGAAAGAAATCTACGCATTTCATCTCCAGTAATTACGGTATCTACCGCACACCTTTTTTTAAACTTCAATTCCCGTCCTCTAAAGTCATCATCGTACACCAATCCATCCTTATCAATAAGTGTACTCTTTGAAAACGCAACACCTACACTATTATCTGAAGACAAAGAACTTACCAGTTTCGTTATTTGCTGAGGATCGGCATGATCATCACATTGGGCAAATAATAAATATTCTCCCTTTGCAAATTTGGCACCATAATTACTCGCCTTGACATAACTTCCCGTATTTTTTTCCAACAGATGAAGACTTACGCGTGGATTATCGGCATAAGTTCGGAGTATCTGTTGACTTCCGTCTGAAGAATTATCATCTACAACAATAATTTCCAGGTTAGGATAAGTTTGATTAACGATACTGTCTAAAGCCTGTTTCAGGTATTCCTGATGATTGTAGCTTGTGAAGACAACCGTAACCATTGGTTGGTTTTTATTAATCATTTAATAATCCTTTTTCTTTTAATTCCCCTAAGGATCTTTTATAATCAGTAGTATCCAAAGGTATATCTTTTTGCTCCAGGACCCAATCAATAAACTTATGAAGTCCGTCTTTAAAAGTCCATTCCGGAATAAATCCAAGTGTATTTTTCACCAGATTAAGATCTGCGAAATTATGCCTAATGTCACCCTCTCTAAAAGCTCCGGATATTTTTATAGGCGACGCACTCTTTAAATAGGAGACGATTTCATTAGCAACTTCAAGCACAGTAACAGGAACACCACTACCTACATTTAATATATGTTGCCCTTTGACATCAGCATCCAGACAGCGAACAGTTGCTTTCACGACATCATCAATATATACGAAATCCCGGCTTTCTAAACCATCTTCGAAAATGTTGATCTCTTCACCTTGTAACGCCAGACGGGAAAAAATAGAAAGGATCCCTGTATATGGGTTTTTTAAAGACTGCCCCGGGCCATAAACATTCTGATACCTTAACGCAAAGCCGTTGATATTCTTCAACTTCGCAGCCAAAATAACCATCTGTTCCTGAACCTGTTTTGTAATGCCATAGAAAGAAGAAGGATGTATCTTAGAAGCCTCGTCTGTAGCCCTGATCTCCAGATTGTAGTCTCCTGAAACCGGACAATTTACTTCAAAACTATTTTTCACGCTATTAAAGGTCCTGGAATCCGGATAAACATCTCCATGTAATTCTGAATAGTATTTCCCTTCACCATATATGGAGCGCGAAGACGCAACAATCACTGTTTCGAGTGCATGCTCTTCGTTGATAATGTAGTCACACAATGTAGATGTGGCCTGAATGTTTACAAAGGTATAGCGTGAAATATCATACATTGATTGCCCTGTACCTGTTTCAGCTGCATAGTGGATCACCGCATTCTGACCTTTAAGAGCAGCATAGAAAGTGTCCTTATCGGAAACGTCTCCTTCGATTAACCGAACTTTACCGGCCAAATCTGCCGGAAGTTCATTCTTTCCTCCATGAATCTGAGGTAGGAAATTATCGAGTATAGTAATGTTAAATCCCTTCGATAACAATTGCCTGCTTACGTTTGTACCTATAAAGCCCGCGCCTCCGGTTATTAGAATGTTTTTCATTAATTTTATTTAATTGGTATAATGCTTATAAACCATAAGCCATAAACTTATGATGATACTATTTTTAATTAACTATGAGATTTTTGAATCCTGGTTTACCCATTTCATTTTTTCAAAATCATATCTTTTGATCACTTTTGCCGGGGCCCCAACGGCTATGCAATAATCAGGCACATCTTTCGTAACCACAGAATTAGCGCCAACTACAGCATTCTTTCCTATATTAGCTCCGATAATACAAACATTCTCTCCAATCCAGGCCCCACTTTTTATAGTTACAGTTGATTTAAATAAGACTTTCTGATCAATTACAGGAATTGACACATCCTCATAAGCGTGAACATTATCGGAGATATATACCTTATTAGCAATCAAGACTTTGTCTTCTATATTCACACTTCTGACAGCCGCAATATGAGAAAAATCCCCAATAGCGCAATGCTCCCCGATAACGATACTTGGATCATTATCATCAATTTTCAAAGCTAGAAGCCAGCCATCTTTTTGAACTACTGAATTACTACCGACACTAATGTACTTTTTACCGTTTACCCTTACTGAAAATAGAACAACAGCCCTAAAATCTAAATATTTATAGATCCGGACATTTAAAAAATAATAAATTAGCGAGATGACTCTATGAATATATTCCAATTATACCTTATTTAAATTTATTAAGAATTCTTCCTGATCCATAAAGGTTAAACAATTATCTTCCAACCACTCTTCTGAGTTATTCCACCATTCAGATTCATTAATTCTACTAGCGACTTCTTTATCAAATCTATACCGAATGAATTTGGATGGCACTCCCCCAACAATTGAATAGGCTTCAACATTTTTTGTCACAACCGCTCCCGCAGCAATAATTGCACCATTTCCTATATTTACCCCATCTATTATTATGGCGCGTTCTCCAATCCAAACATCATGTCCAATTGTGGTTCTTTTACTCGATTGAAAACGATCTTCCTTGCTATATACTTTTCTTAAAGGTGTATTTTTCAAATAAAGCGCCGGATGAGTCGTCACTCCGTCAACTTTATGAATGCCTGGCCCTATGCTTACTCCAGACGCAATAGAGCAAAATCGACCTATTTCTGCATTAAAAATAGTCGATTTCTTTTGCACATAAGTATGCGAACCAATTGTGCAAGAATCAATAGTTACATTTCTATTAATAATATTAAATTGATCAAATGTCGTATTTGAAATACGGGCACCCGAATAAAACTCACATGTCGGATATTCTTGTTGAAGTTTACTCAATTCATAAGTCTCCTTAATATAGGTCAATAAATCGATCAGTAATCTTTTGACAAAGCCTATTATCATCATAAATTATTTATTTCGAGTCTAAAATCACGCATTTTTAAAGAACTTCGTAAAAATAGGAGTAATTATTGAATTAACCATCTGTCTAAAAACAGTGGATAAAAAATAGTAAATAGCTACTGCTATGAAAATTATAATTCCGTTGTATAGAAAATAAATCAATAAATTAATTTTGTTCTTTTCGATAGGAAGAAATGATCTTGTCAACATCATCATAGCAAAAATAAATATTATCGGAATAATTGCGGGCGAAATCAATTTCCATAAAAATGGCCAGAAACTAAGCTGTAAAATCCCTACCGCAATAGAAAGATAAACAACGGCTACTACAAAAAAAGCAGCCAATTTGAAATCGGCAAAAGCCTGTAATCCGATAACCCCGAAAGTTGAAAAAACGCCTATCCAATATACAATTGGCAATAAGGCACTCGTTATATATAAAAGTTTTACACGTTCGTAGGCCATTACTAAAATTCCAGTAGGAGAAGAAATAAAACTAAAAAGATAACTTAAGACTAAAACTTCAGCAACTGGTACGGAGTCTATATATTGAGGCCCAACCCAGGTAAAAATAAAACTTTTGATAGTTATCGAAATTGATAACACAGGAAATACAGTCAGAGGTAGTCCTATCACTAAAATTTTATTAAAAAAAATCTTTAGACCTTCGAAATCTTTCAATCCTACAAAGTGATTAAATTTGGCTGTAAAAGGACTGAATAGAATTCCGAAAATGGATCGGAAGTATTCCATTAAGGTAAAGCCGATTGCATAAATTGCTAAATATTTTGCACCCAATAATCTGGATATAACAAAAGGATCCAGTTCATAATATAATATCCAGCAAAGCGTAAGAAAAATAGAAACAAAAGCTAAACTTTTAGTTTTCCGATATAAGTCCTTTGAGAATTTAAATCCTTTAAAAAAGAGAATCAGATCATACCCAAGTCTTCTTTTTGCTACATATAAACCAACAATGACACAAATCATTGTGCATATTTGTGAAAATAAAAAATAACCAACTATTGGATAGTTTCCCTGACTAAAAAAAACAAGCGCAAATATAATTTTAATTGCATTAGAGCAAATCATAATGCGTTGAAATATAAAATCTTTAAGCCTTACTGCAAAAATAATCTGTGTGATTCTTTGCAGGACAAATACTGGAGTAAATAAAGAGAGTATTAATAAAAGATTGCTTGCAATATCGCGTTCTTCAACATTAATCAAACCCTTTACAAGTAGTTCTGGTTTAAATGAAATATAGAATATCCCAAGCGCATAAAACAACACAAACACGAGGAATATGAAGCCTGTAAAGCCTAATATTTTAGTTTCCTGATTCAGATCCTTTTGCGCATAAGATTCCGAAGCGAATTTCATTCCCGCACTCAAAAAACCGAAATCTGCATACGATAAAAATAAATAAGCAGCTACAACTAAAGTATAAATACCATATAAAGCAGGATTTGATGACAAGTAAGGTGTAACAACAAATATTGATGCAAAATTAAATAGGATGGAAACGATCTGCCAGAAATAAATTTTTAAAAAATTCTCCACAATTATATACCTCTGTTTAATCTTGGCACATTTAAAATCGAATAAATGAAATCTACGTTACGCTCCAAATTCTTACCATCTAATGGCCCTATATACCTTTCAAGAACACTTCGATCCATAAATTTATTAAAAATTGAATCATTCAAATAGAATGCTTCAATTTTAGCTGAAAGCTCCTCGATATTTAATGCAGTAACTAATTCACTTTTACAGTCATATGGTCTAAATAAATCAGCATCATCTTTCTTATAATAAATAGTTGGGATCCCTAAGACAGCAGCTTCCATTAAAGTTTGCGAATAAAAGGAGATATAAAGGTCAGCTTTTGAAACAACTTCAGAGAACGGTGTATCCTGAATGACGGTAACATTCAAATGAGGAAAATATTCCCTTAAGAAGTCCTGATATAAATTTGCATAACCATTCGCTCTAACTTTTAAAGTAATGCTATAATTAGTATGCCCTAGGTCTGTAAGTGCCTTTAGTACATCGAATAAAAAGTCAAATTCAAAAGCAACATAGCTCGTTTGGTCCAAATGACTATATGCGGCTGCACCAATCAGAATATTAGGAGATTTCCTATTAACTACTTTTGGGCTGCTCTTCGCATAACTATCCATTCTCGGATCACCGAGAGGCAGGGCATTATTTTTATTTCCAAAATAATCCATCTTTAAACTTTCTGAATAACAATTAACCCAGGTACTATCATGGGCATCCTGCCAATGCCGAGCATTTAACAGCCCATTTATAATCATAAAAATTGGAATATTGTTGTTCTTACAATAGTGCATAACCAGCCTGTTGTTCAGCCATAAATTTGTAACAGGTATTAAAAGCTTAATCGGTTTCCTAGAAAAATATGCATTTATATTATTTATCTGAGCAAGTGCTCTATCAATATTTTTTTTAATATTGATTATTAATCTCTCCTCAAGTATCTCACTCAGATTAATATTTTCATATATCCAGTTTGTTTTGATGGCAGATGTATAGTTATGAACTATCTGATCGGATTGCTCAATTCTATAGTTTTTAATTTCAAATCGTCTTTGACTAAAGATTTTTTTTCCTGGGATGTAATCGTTTAAAACTACTTTTAGTTGCTTCTCATCTATTAATGTATGTATAACGGATTCAGTGGGATGGTAATTCTGAATAAATACGGCATTATTTTTCCCCCCTCTAAAATTATCATAGATCGCTAAAAATCTATCTAGTAAACCCGACACCGTTTTCTTTATTTTACTTTTGAAAGAAACGGAATTTATTTGTTCATTTGTCCATTTAATTATCGGAAAGTTATATACCGGTTTGTTTAAAGCATTTTTATGAACAGACAGGAAACTATAATCTATCCCTAGCCTGGTTAGCATACTGTTGATGATCACATCTTGAGATGCCACAATGAGTTTTTTATATTTTAGTTTCCTTAAAGCTATAAGGTTTAAAATGAAATGACACGGATAAGTAATGTCATTCAGGATGTCCAGTAATAGCGCATCACCAATATCATAGCCCTGATAATTCAGAAGATCATTTCCCTCTCCATCTCTAAACCAATTTTGCAGATAATGGTTCATTTCAGCGTTGAATTGATTTGCGGTTTCTGTATCAGTCAGGTGGTCTAAATAGGCAACATTGACACCTTCCGATTTTAATTGATGATATAATCCAAAATCAATGCAAAGCACCAAGTCAGTTGATTTATTAATTTGAATTCCTTCCCAAAGATTTCGGTTTTCAACAATATAAATCGAATCAAAAGGAGCATTGCGAATCTCTAACAATTCCATTATTTTATGTCCGTTATTGTTTTTAAAATCTTTGCGGGATTGCCTCCGGCAACAACACCATCAGGTATTGATTTTGTCACTACTGATCCTGCTCCTATTACTGAATTTCTACCTACCGTTACGCCTGGAAGTATAACGGCATTGGCTCCAACCCAACATCCACTTTTCAACACAACCGGCTTATCAGCATAATATCCCTGATCAATGAGCGGAATATCCAGCCTGTCAAACCTATGATTATGAATGTAAATATGTACACCTGATCCTATCATTACATCATCTTCAATAATAATAGTTGTTTCCGAACTCACTGAATCACCAAATAACATAGATTGCGGCCTAATCACAACCCGCTCTCCAATCACAATTTTGGAGCAACCAATAGCATAAGCACCTGGTCTGAATACTGCTGTATCAGAAAAGCTTTTAAATTTTCTTTTACACAATTTGAGCATCTGATTTTGATAGTAGAGCTTCCAATGCGTAAAAGGAATATCAGGCCCTATTCTGTCCGCACTCAGGTTATACCTGATTTTTTTTATTATATCAATTATCAGCATTCCAGAAAGTATTAAATAGCTTTTTTATACCAGTCATTAATTGTACTGTTCTTTTCTTTTGGTAAATCATTTGTATCTAACCGGGGTAGAAGAAACCTCATTTTCTCTATCGGCTCCGCAACATCTACTTGAGTGGTTACTGCCATCTTACAGCCTCTCGAGGATAGCATTCTAACAGCTTGTTCATCAAAGGAACCGTAAGGATAACATGCCGTCCAATTTTTCATATCAACACCTATATCGTGCAAAAAACTCATGGACAGATCTAATTCACTGGCCAGGTCTTTTTCATTTAAGTGATTCCACCAATAATGATTGAATCCATGGCTCCCTATATGCATTCCACTGTTCTGCATATGGATCAGCTGATCTTCGGTCATATAGAGTTCCTTCGCAAATACATGTTCCTCCATACCAACATATTTTACAAAAAGCTCTTCCACAATTTTGAGTCTTAACTCTTCAATTAATTCCACCTGTAAAAGTCTTTTAATAAAAATAACTTCCTTGCTATCATATCTGCTTGCTTTTGCCAGCATATCATAATAATGATCAAATGGGTAGAGTTGATATGTTGTTCTATACTTTTCAAGAAGATGTTCAAGGTCTTTAACTATCATCAACTTATCCGGTGTTGAGGCCAAAATAAAGTGAATTTTATTTACATCTAATACCACATGTTCCTTAATTGCTTTCACTGGTATATAGAAACTGCCTTGAATACCATAATTACTTAATATAGGAAATACATTCGTATAATGATCAATATACCCATCATCAAACGTTAACAAAGCAGATTTAGGTGGTAAGCTTTCCCCGGTATCTATACTATGAATCAACTCTTCTGTAGTGATGACATTATAATGCTTATTTAGGTATTCTATTTGATTAACAAAGCAAGGTAAATCAAGCCCTTTAATCTCAGGATATCTTGAATTTGCAAGATCCCTGACATAGTGATACATCACAATAGTAACATTTGATTTCATATTCTTAATTTGGTCTATCCTGATCGCCATCTGCTTTAAATAATCTTAAATTATCTGGCCCTTCAGTATCTGAGAAAAAATTTACTTTAATGTTTTTTCTGATAAAAGGCTGAAAGTAGTTCGGAATAATTAACGCTTCGGCATCAGGGTCAACCTCAATGAAACCAGCCTGCTTTAATTGGGAATCGCCCAACCCATAGCAGAAAAAGTCAGCATATTCATATTTATTATCTTTCAAAATCTCACAAAGCTCTTTCGAAATATATTTCAATTCTGATTCGTCTCCAATAAAATCAACGATTCTTAAAACCTGAGACTGTTCCGCAGATTCAACGCGCATGACCAGTATAGATGATATTGATTTATTATACACGATCCCAAATACGTTATACTTATATATGGGATGGTCAAAGTATCTCTTGTTGAAATATCGCGCATCCTTATATTGGATATTGTTAATGTATTTTTCAAAATTAAAAGAGAAATCCCGATCTAGCGGAATTAGTTTACGGCTCTCTGGATCAGAAAAAACAGGGCTTTCCATTTCCGGAGGGAGTTTGGCAATTCGCATTTCAGACAAGGCCGGGTTAACTAAAACATATTGTTTTAACCTTCCCGTGTACATATTCATGTATTTATAAATGCCAATCGTCTTCTCATTAATACCCACACTCATCACAGTCCTGAATCGCCCCAAATCTCTTAAAAACTCCAATAACTGCATTCCTAACATTGGATTCCCTGCCCGTTTTGCTACTTTCCAGATTACGGTACAGATGTCAGCTTTTTCGGCATAAGATGATGGAATAAATCCCAAGAGTCCATTAATTTGTTGATCATCATCAATCGATATCGCAAAATTAATCTCTGTCCCAGCCCGATGTTCATAGAGAAAAAAATCCTTATTTTTACTAAGTATGTGATTCTCTTTCCATTCATGATGAATGAAGTTCATAATCGCATCGACGTCATGGAGGTTGGCTAATCTTATCATTAAAAAATACTTCCACCCGTAATCGGGATATTAATACCATTTATATATTGTGATTCATCTGACAGCAGAAGTAACATAACTGGAATAACGTCATTTACTGTAGCGTTTCTCTTCATCGGGTTACTTGCTGCAGAGATTTCAACAAACTTTTCATTGATTAAAGAAAGGAATTTGGTTTCTATCATAGAAGGGGAAATCGCATTGATGTTAATCCCTTTGTCCGCATATTCACTGGCAAGGGATTTCATTAAACCCAACAACGCATATTTAACCGTAGTGTACTGTACAAGAGCCTTTGGTGGGACATTAATCGTAACACTTGATAACATTAAAATAACTTTACCTCTTTTTTCTTTAGCCAGCTTAGGCAGAAAACGATTTAAAATTAAAATTACGGACTTTAAGCTTAAAAGTATTTCATCCTGAAATTTAGGCCATTCAATATCCTTAAATCTCACATTTTCAAACTTTGCTGCAGCCAGGTGGACTATTTTATTAGGCACACCATAATTTTCTTCCACATAGTCTAAAAGATTGCAAACCTCACTTTCCGATGCCAAATCCGCTTGAATTGGAATTAAAACATTACTTATTTCCTTTGAGACCTCAGTTAAGGGCGCAAGAGAGGTATTGTAATGGGCAATGATTAAACATTCTTCCGTTAAGCTTCTAATAAGCTGAATCCCTATATCGGAAGACGCTCCGGTTATAAAAATTATATTATTCATCGATCAACCCTATTTTTATATTCGCTTTTGAAACTTTCACTCCAGCCTGATTAGAAATATAAGCTTTTACTTCTATTTGTTTATATGCTTCATTTATATAAGATACTATTCCTACAATTTTTAGCTGATCATTGATAAACACCGGTTTTAAAAATTTAATATCAATTGAATGCAGAATAGCATATTTCCCCGGTAAATAAACACCCACTAATGTTGAATAAAAAGTGGAGGTCAGTAGCCCATAGACTACCCTATCCGGGAAATTTTTATGCCTGGCATATTCTGAATTAATATGTAATGGATTATTATCCCCTGATATTTCAAGAAATTTGTCGAGCTTATCAGCACTTACAGTCGCTTCAAAACTTTGTTCTAATCCAATATGGATATCAGAGAAAACGAACTCATTCATTATTTCTCAATTTTTTCAACGATTAAATCAATCATTGCCCCAACATCTTTAAGACCTGACAATTCATTGAAATTAAACTTAATATTAAATTCCTTTTCTATAGATACAACAAGATTGATATGATTTAGGGAATCCCAATCATCTATATGATCAGAATTCGTAGCATCATTAATATTTAAACTTTGATCATCAAAGATATCTCTAAAGATTTCTTGTACTTTTTCAAAAATTTGCGCTCTATTCATTATCTATTTTGATTAAATTATTCTTTATTTTATAACTATTTACCATCAACTTCCACACGGAATTTTCCCCCTCTGTACTAACAAGTTCAAAACCCATTGTCTTATAAAATCCGGCTACCATATTATTTTTGGGTGTTCTATAATAATAACCAATTATTTCAGTAACCCCTCGTTTCTGACACTCTTCCACCAACCGGTCTAATAGTGCAAATTCCATGTTTCGTTTAAGGACCCTGCAGCTCATCAGCCATAAATCCAAGTGACACGCTTGATCAATAATCTGGCCTATTAAGATTGTTATCAATCCATTATCACCAAATTTATCTGTTAGCTTTCCATATAATTTGATATAGTTTTCATCACCTGATATCGCCTCGATTTCTCCAATCACATAGCGCTTTGTCGTCAAGTTAAACTGATTGGTTTTATTAATCAGCTGGGTAATCCGATCAATATATAATGATGAAAAAGGCTTTATCTCTGCAACCATTCCCAAAGAAATTAAGAATTCATCATAGCTTCTAAACAAAGATTCCTGTTCCAGCCTGGCATTGTTATCCTGGTAAAATTTGTTTCTGTTTACATCGTCATTTGACAATGATACAATTTCAAAATATGCATTTTTCTCTATATGATCAACAAAATTCATGACATCACTCCCTGCGTCAGGAACACTTACTACTGGTAACTGAGAGGATACAATTTCCCGTTCAACAGAGTTATCATCTATAAATACCAAACTATCCAAACCAATATTTATTTGATCTGCTATCTTTTTAATATTTTCAGATTTAGGCTCCCAATTAGCTTGAAAGGAGGTAAAGTCTTCAAATTTCAATACACTATCCGGGTGTAGAAATCCTTCTTTAGCCAAGTCATGCTCATTTTTGGAACAAACAGCAAGAATTACTCCACGCTCTTTCAATTCTTTAACATAATTCTGAAAATACATAAAAGACTCTCCTTGCGCCGTTTCATTGCCTAAACAAATTCCATCTAAACCATCATCTCCTATTATACCACCCCAACACGTATTATCCAAATCCAGAACCAGGCACTTTTTAGGACCACCAACGATCGCTTTAACGATACTGGCAACCTGATGTGCATACAATGGCATGGAGTCAAAACTGATGGCATATTTTGCCGAATGCCAAAGGTTTCTGTCAAACCAATTCTTAATGCCAATTGAAGCGGATAAGTAATTAATATCATTAATGTACAGATTTTTAATTTCTCCCGCACTATTTGAAAATTCAAGATTTAACTTGCTTATAAAAAAGGTTTTTCCGTGAATATCATAACAATCTAAACTACCTAAACTTCGATTTAGAGGTAAATCAAAATTATTTTGGATTATTGCACAATTATATTTAGCTAACGATTGCCAAATTGTTTTAAATTTTCTCAGTTCGATTCGCAACAATTGATCAACATCCTCAGAATTGTCGGAGAACCGGGGGTATTCGGTGATATTAACCACAGAAGTATGAATAAGAATTATATCCGGTTTAAAAAGTGATAATTCCTCATTATCAAACACTGCATCTTCATAAAACTTATTGTACTCCGATTGATAAAAATTAGGTAAAAAGCCGTTATTTAGGAGAAACAACTCCAGAATGTTTTTCATTTCATCTGTTGTCGAACCGCCCAAAATAGCTACATTGATCGCTGTTTGAGGGCTTTTGAGCAATAATTCTCGCTTAATAGCTTTTTTCTTTCTTAATATAATACTGATATCAAAAGGATAAGTCAAGCTGGTTATCATATTTTAATTATTAAAAACTACCTTATTAAATTGCGGTCCAACCGCCATCAACCATTAAATTATGTCCTGTAATAAAGGACGCTTCCTCAGATAAAAGAAAGGTCACAGCAGGTGCAATTTCTTCCGCTCTTCCCATCCTCTTAAGAGGTGACTTCGCTTCATATCTCTCTATGAAGGACACATGCTGAGCGTCTTTTATTCCACCTGGAGAGACACAGTTAATTCTAATATTATCCTTCCCGAAATAAGAAGCGAGATATCTTGAAAAATTAATTATTCCCCCTTTTATTGCAGCATATGCAGCCGGTGAGGTTCCTCCATAGCCTTCATATATAGTAAAATCATTACCAACTACTCCATATATTGATGAGATATTCACGATAGAGCCAGATTGTTGTTCCTTCATCAGTCTTAATACATGCTGACAAAGCAGAAAGACAGCATTCATTTGCATGTCTACATTTTGCTGCCAGGAACTAAAAGGGATGTCTTCAAATTTAACTCCCCAGTCTTTTGTTCTGGGATAGGCATTATTAACAAGACCATCAATTCGACCAAATTTGTCAACCACATCCGTAACCAACCGAATAATATCTTTCTCGTCCGTAACATCACAATGGTAATTTCCAATCGCCCAATCCGTTTCAACGCTTATCTCGGCATTAATTACCTCAGCACCATTTTGTCGTAAATGATTCAATATCGGTTTTCCAATTAATCCACCGCCTCCTGTAACAATAATTACCTTGCCCTTTAATCGTTCGCTATGCATAATTTTAATACTTCAAAAGCCTCATTAATTGAGTTAAATTCTACTTTATTATTTATAACCTGTTCGGTAAAAAACAGAAGTTGATCCTCGTATGTATTTAATACGTTTTTATCCGACTCATATATAATTTCCCCATTATATTTCACTTTATTTTCAAGAAGATCGACATAAATAGTCCCCTCATCAAGCAGAACCTCTAAACTACGTTTAGCGTCTCTACGGTAATAGTTGAGCACGATATTGGCACAAAATTCCGGATATTTAAGCATATAATTTGCATAATCCATTGCAGATATATTCAAAGAAGAATTGTTCGCTTTAGTCGATGTGACTTCTTCCGGCTTACCAAATAACCAGTAAATATAATCCATCTCATGAATGAGGTCAATATGCACTCCCCCACCCATTTCTATATTGGCGCTATAGATCTTTCTAAAGTCTTGTCCAGGTCTCCAATCAGGCAGATAAGAGCCACAATAACTATTCACTTCATTAATCCGTTTATTGATAATATATTGTTTAACAAATGCGATGCATCCTAGAAACCGTAAATTACAGGCCACATAAGTCAGTGTATGCTGTGCTGCGATTTCTTCCAGAAGTGTTCCTATCTGTAAGGTATCAAAAACAGGCTTTTCGATAAAAAGCGGTATTTTGTAGGGTATTAGTGTACTTATGGTCTGCTGATGATAAGCTGTTGGATTTGATATAATTGCAAAATCAATTGTTGACAGTTCCAAAGCAGATAACTTATAAATGTTCCTAACTCCATCAACTTCTTTCGCCTCAGTTGAAGAACGTAATGCACAAAAATGCACATCTGGATCGATGCCTTTTAATGCATTAATATGCTTCTGCGCAATTGAGCCTAAACCTATAATCAGGACATTCATTACAATTCGAAATCTAAATGACCGTTTTCCATTAAGAACGCCATCATAACAAAATCTATTGGATGGTCCAGATCAAAACATAGGTGTGGAACCTCGTAAACCAATGACCATTCTGTGATGGCGGTTTTAAGACCTTCGCTAAAAAATTTTGCTTTATAAATATAAAAAGAGGCATTCATATCGTATACTTTTGGCGCAGATTGTCTGGTTAAAAATGCACCCTTTTTACACGTTGAGAAAAAACCATCAGCTTGCTCTTCAACCATATTAAAATATGGATTTCTATTAGCCGGACTCACTGAGAATATATTATAGGCTTTTTCATTACACTTCAATGCCTCAAATGCCTGTTGCAGATCTGATACCGTTCTTAACGGAGAGGTTACGTCCAGATCAATAACATAATCATATTGCTGATTATTTTTTTGTGCCGCATATTTAAAAACATCATGAATGGCATCAATTTTACCAGCAGTGTCAGATGCTAAAAATTCAGGTCTTAGATACCCGGTATCAATATTGAATCCGAAAGATTCTACTGCAGTTTTAATTTCCTGATCATCCGTTGATAAAACGACATCAACATTCCCAATCAGTTCGGCAAACTTTGTTGCCGTACTTAATGAAAAATATATCAAAGGTTTACCATTCAACAATTTGATGTTTTTTCCTGGAATACCTTTAGATCCTCCTCTGGCACAAATGGTAATTAGTATATTCATTTCACTAGAAATTTAAATGTTTGATGTCATCCTGCGCCTTTATAAAGTCCTGATGTTTACCTATGTCAAGCCAGTAACATAACAATGGGTAATGGACAAGTGCTGTATTGTCGTCGGATATAATATTATCCATCAGATCAGTGGCATTAAAGAAGCTATCTTTTTCAAATGAACTTTTCAATTTAAACTTCAACAAGTAAATCCCTCCATTTGAATAATAAGTATAAGTTGGCTTTTCAATAAACGAAGCTACATGATGATGATCTGTCTCCAAAACAGCATAAGGGATATTTACATGGTAAGGAATACTAGCTACTGCCATTTCCGCTCCCTGAGTTTGATAAAACTGGAAAAAGTCCTCAAAATCTATATTTGTTAACAAATCAGAATTCATAACCAGGATATCATCATATCCGATTCCATCAATTAGAGCTAATGCACCCAATGTTCCCAGAGGTTCCTCTTCAATAAGGTATTTAATCCGCACACCTTTTGCTGACCCGTCACCGAAATAATCCATTATTTGTTCCTTAAGATACTTTACACTGATGTAAATTTCTGAAATACCAAAAGCAATTAAACGATCAATATTATGCTCTATGATAGGTTTTCCACCGACATTCAGCATTGGCTTAGGGACTGTATCTGTAAATGGCTTTAAGCGTTCACCTCTTCCCCCCGCCATAATCAATGCCGCGGCTGGTAAAATAGTTCTGGTCTTTGTAAGATCCAACACCTGTGTGATCTGTCCAAAATCATTCAAAAGGGGAATTAATTTCAGATCGGCTTCCCTCAGAGATCTGATGACTTGCACATTATTCTCGTGTTCGTGAATAGACTTGAACCCTTTATTCATAAAAGCTTCAATTGGCTGAGATATTTCTAATCCATTCAATAAGCCTCTCCTGATATCGCCATCTGTTAAAGAGCCCACCATCTTATTGGAGGTGTTAACAATAAAAAGAGTTCTGCTGATACTGTTTTTTAATTTATCTAAAATCCTTAACGCACTTCTGGCTTCTTCACCCTGATATATAATATGTTCCTGAAAGTTAATCATTGGAAAATTGCTTTAAAACTTGAATGATCTGATCAGCCGCTCCATTATTGAAATATAAATTCTGGCCAGTAAACATCTCTGATGTTTGAATTCTGGAAACGGCATTTAATATACTATTTAATTCTACGGGCACATGTATTACATTTTCACCAGCAGCCCTTCCCTTTTGTCTATCTCCAAGGTTAATCACAAACTTCCCAAAAGAGGCAGCCTCTATTACTCCACTAGACGTATTTCCTAATAGGAATGAGACATGCTTCAGAGCCGTAAAATAGCTTTGCTGACCAAGGTTCTCAATTAAGAATACCCTGTTGCTACCAGAAAAATGTGAAATAAATGTTTGCCTTATCGCATTCCCTGCCGTGTCGGCATTCGGCATGGTAATAATGACCTGATAATCTTCCAGAAAATCGATGGCCTTCACAATTTCTGCAGCAAAATATTCGTTCCGGCTAAACTCAACCGTTTCAGGATGGAAAGTCGTCAAAATTGTCTTTTTAGACAGATCGATCCCCCACTTCTCCTCAAATCCTTGTATTGTGAGTAAGTCCAGAGTGGAAATATTGTCAAGACTAAGCGCTCCAACATTGAAAATGTTCTCTTTTTTTCCCACTAAAGATTCAACTCTTGCAGCACTTTCCTCAGTAGATACAAAGTGGCAATTGGAAGCCAATGTAATAGAATGACGGAAAATATTATCTATCGCACCTAGCGTAGTCTCCCCACCATGAAGATGAATAAAATTAATTTGAAAAGGAATGCCTGCAACTACTGCTGCAAACATTTCGTAACGATCCCCGAGACAGAAAATCGCGTCAAATTTATCACCATTGTTTTTCCAGAATTCTGCAAATTTTATAGAGGTAAGACCAATAGCCGACGCAATGGCATCTGGCGTATCATTTAACAGCATTGAATCGATGGTATATGCAATCTCGAAACCGTTCTTCCTGATTTCTTTAGCACTCTCGCCAAAAAAAGGAGAAAGGTGAGTTCCAAACGCAATAATATCTACCTCAAAAAAATGATCTGCTTTTAATTTTTCAATTAACGGCAGGTAAATTCCGAAATCGGCTCTGGAACTTGTTAAAATACCTATTCTCATCCTTCAATATCTTGAAATGAAAGCTTAGTCCCTTTTTTCAGATCTTTATTTAGTGTTTTACCGATGATTTCTCTCATTCTCATGGGAGAAATTCCATCACCAGGTCGCAACATTTCCAGATCTTCTTCTTTTATTTTTTCTCCTTTATTTTTCTCCACTTTCAGATGTATGCTTTTTCTGGCAACACCTATATTTTTTGATTCGGATGCACTTGGGAATTTCATCTCCATACCCAATGCCTGCTCAATATTTCTAATTGCATTCACCATATCTCTTAGCTCAAGCGGCTCTAATGAGGCTGCGTGATCTGGTCCGGGAAGTGTTCGATCCAGGGTAAAATGTTTTTCTATCACTGTAGCACCTAAGGCAACCGCAGCAATAGGAACTTCAATACCTAAAGTATGGTCAGAGTACCCAACATCGACCCCAAAAACACGCTTAATCTCGTTCATCGCTAAAAGATTCACATCTTCATAGGGGGTAGGATATTGAGTGTTACAATGTAGAACGGTAATTTTAGCATCAGAGAGGCCTTTTAGCACGGCAATTGCTTCGCCAATTTCCTCCATAGTACACATTCCTGTCGACAGAATAACTTCTTTCGCCAGGACCGCTATCTTTTCCAGATATGGTAAATTTGTGATTTCACCAGACGGCACTTTAAATAACCCTAAACCCAATTCATTTAAAAAATCTAAGCTGTCCAGATCAAATGCAGTAGAAAAGAACGCCACTCCTTTAGATTTACAATACTCAATCAGGGTGTAATGATCCTCTCGTGACAACTCCAGTTTTTCCAGCATCTGTAATTGACTCTCCTTTACATTCCCAGTATTTTCATTCTGGTAATCTGCTTTCTGAGCCTGTTGGCTAACCAACTTTGAGGCTTTAAATGTTTGAAATTTGACATAGTCAACTCCTGCCTCTGCAGCTGAATTAATCAGCCTTTTTGCTATTTCGATATCGCCATTGTGGT
Organism: Pedobacter steynii; assembly: GCF_900103665.1. GTDB lineage: Bacteria > Bacteroidota > Bacteroidia > Sphingobacteriales > Sphingobacteriaceae > Pedobacter > Pedobacter steynii. Next base: position 183,327 of record NZ_FNGY01000005.1, on the reverse strand, counting down.
TAACACCAGCTTCTGCAATAATTAATATTTTGCTCATCTTATCTTTTTTTAGATGGGTTACCATATACAGTAGATCCATCCGGAACATCTCTGATTACAACAGAACCTGCTCCTATAATTACTTCTGAACCTATTTTAACTCCTTGCCGAATTACAGCATTTGCACCTACAAAAGTATTTCGCCCAACAATTACATTTCCAGCCAATACAGCCCCGGGAGCAATATGAGAATAATCACCTATAAGACACTCGTGTTCTATTACAGCCGAGGAATTACAAATGACAGCATTTCCTATCTCTGTACAGGAGTTAACAACAACTCCTGGCATAACAACCGTCCCTAAGCCTAATTTGGCCTTAGAAGAGAGGCAAGCGTGAGGATGGACAAGGATTGGACAAGAGACATTCATCGCCATTAATCTTTCGAAAATTTTAGCCCTGATATAATTATCCCCTATTGCTATAAATGCATGAAGATCCTTAATCTGTTCTATTACCTTCTCATCTCCTTCACTTCCTAAATAGGACAATTCATAGGGATTCTTTAATTTTAGTTCCTGCTCACAATACCCACTTACTTTATATTTATTAGCTAATAATACATCTAACACAACAAACGCATGTCCAGAGTAGCCGATGATTATTGCTTCCTTTCTCACAATCTTACACTACTGGGGATATTTACCAACCTATCCGCAATCCATTCACTATTCGATAAATCAGACTTCTCGCAATGCTCAAACATCGAAAGATGATGCATCAATTCCCATACAGGTCTTGCCATTACTCCATTACTATTCATAAAAGTGAGAAACTCTTCTCTTTCTTCTTTACTATTTAAGATCAAAGAATTCAACCAATAATTGGCGCTTGTCTCGTTAAGCTCCGTATGGAAGTCAATGTTCAAGGTATCAAAATACGATTTATATTGACTGGCTAATTCTCTTTTATTTTCAACAAAAGGACTCAATTGCTCTAACTGTGCACATGCCAGCGCTGCATTCAAATTCGGCATCCTATAATTATACCCAATAGCGTCATGTACAAACGCCCAGGGGTGAGCAACTTTTGCCTGAGTAGTCAAATGTTTTGCCTTTTTTGCCAACTCTTCATCATTGGTCACAATTGCACCACCACCACCACAGGTTACCGTTTTATTACCGTTAAAACTAAAAGTTCCAACTTTACCAAAAATACCTGTATGGATTCCTTTATAATAGCTACCTAATGATTCCGCAGCGTCCTCTACTAATACAATATTCCATTCCTGACAAATGGTAGCAATTTCATCTATTCTACAGGGGAAACCAAAAGTATGCATTGGAACGCATGCCTTTATTCTTTTTCCTGTTATTCTATTATATGAAAACCCATCTTCATTCCTGACTGCATTTTGCTTCAGATACGCGCTGAGCGAGTTAGGAGACATCCCTAAAGTATCACGATCAACATCAACAAAAACCGGATGAGCACCAATATAACTAATCGCATTGCAGGTAGCGATAAAAGTGAGGCTTTGAGACAACACTTCATCATCCCTCTGAACATCTGCAAGCAGCAGCGCCAAATGTAATGCATTAGTTCCGTTTACAATTGCAATCGCATATGACGCACCTGTAATCTCACACATCATTTCCTCAAACCTGTTTACAAATGAACCAACAGATGATACAAATGTAGAATCCAAAGTTTCCATCACATATTTTCTTTCGTTTCCTATAAAAACAGGTGCGTGCAGAGGAATAAAGTCCTGATTTGGAAATTTTTCTTTGACGAAGTTGGCAATATTATGAAATAACTCTTGCATATTATATATTGTATATATCCGCTTTATATTGCTTCAAATTTTCAGGATTTCTGAACCACTCAATGGTCTCAGCGATACCTTCAGCAAAAGTATAGGATTGCTTCCAGTTTGTATTTTTTAAAATTTTACTGTTTGATCCGTACAATCTAAAGACCTCTGATTTTTCAGGTCGGATACGCTGTTCGTCAGTAAGTACTTTTGCTGCAGGATTAATTTGTCTGATTAACTCCTGAGCAAGATCATTAACTGAAATCTCCGACTGAGTAGCAATATTACAATCCTGACCTATTAAATTTTCCGACTTCGCAATCTCAATGAAACCACTAACTGTATCTTTTACGAAAAGTAAATCTCTCGTTGGAGTAAGATCTCCAAGCTTGATTTCTTCCTTTCCGTTCAACAATTGAGTAATAATTGTAGGGATTACTGCCCTGGCAGACTGGCGTGGTCCAAATGTATTAAAAGGGCGAACAATGGTCAGTGGTAAATCGAAGCTACGGTAGAATGAATCGGCAATACAATCAGCTCCTATTTTGGAAGCTGAATAAGGCGATTGTGGTTGTCTTGGATGATTCTCATCGATAGGAATATATTGAGCCGTTCCATAAACTTCAGAAGTAGAAGTTACCAGTACTCTTTCAAGTCCAAGATCTTTTGCCGCCTGTACCACATTCAATGTACCTTTTACATTCGTATCAATATAAGAATCGGGAGAATGATAACTAAAAGGAATAGCTATAAGCGCCGCAAGATGGAAAACAACATCTATATCTTTCATTGCGGTCCTAACTCCATTTGGGTCCCTGATGTCTCCTGCAAAAATCTCTATTTGACTTAATTTCTCCTTAGGAAGTGTATCTAACCAACCCCAATTATTAAAAGAATTATAATATACGAAAGCTTTTACAATGCATCCCTCATCTAATAGTTGCTCAACCAAATGGCTACCAATAAAACCGTCTGCTCCAGTTATTAAAACTCTTTTATTCTTTAGTTCCATAAATTACGCTAATATATCTCTTAATACTTTCTTAACTAGAAAAAACAATACTGTTAAAAATCCAAACCAAAATCCTCCGAGGATTATTCCTTTTGACTTTCCGAACTTATCAATCTCTAAAGGAAAAATAGGTGAATCTACCACCTGGATCAAAGGCGATTCCTTTCTGAGGCTAATCTTCGATAGCTCAAGATTTTTCATCAACTCCTTCAAAAGTTCTTTATTTGTTTCTGCATTAAACTGCGAACGCTGAACCGGTGTACGCAAGATTTGACGCGTAGGATTTAAATTAGGTGTAGCATCTATTGTATTCGCAGATATAGAAATCGCGCCGTTCATCACTGCAACAACAGAATCAGTCTTTTGTTGCAAAATGGAAACATTTTCAAGAGATTTTTTTGTTTTAGTATCCACGTAAAACTGACTAACAGTTGCCACCATTTGATCATTAAACGATTTTGCAAAATTTTCATCAATAGATTTAACGGTAACCTTTATAATGCTTAATTTTTTATCTGGTTTGCTTACGTTTAAAACTGAATTATTTATTTCCCGCACAAATTCATTAAGAATACTGTCCTGAGTTCTGTTGAAATTTCCGGACTGAGGAAAAGTAATGTCTTTTAACTTAGGATTTCCGCCCCATCTCTTGCGAAAATTACCACTTTTGATATACTGGTCAATTAGCAACTCTTTCTTTCCATCAATAACAAACGTACTCAATAAAGCATTTTTTATCATTGATCTGGACTTGTAGAGCTGAAGGATATTGTCCCCTTGAAACAAACCTGTTCCACCTCCTCCTAAATCTATACCTACCATTGATGCAATTCCGGCATACTGTCCCATGCCTCCCCCTCCGCCTTCTTCTAAAACAAAAGTAGTGGTTGCTATAAAAATCGCCTTTTTAGATTTTGCATATAGAAAACCCAAAACACCACCTACGAGCCCCAAAGCAACAATTATCATCCATTTGGAAATCAGATACCGAAACCATTCTTTAAATTTACCAAAAAGCTCTTTAAGAGACATTTCATCTGTGTTTACCAAGTTGGTATTTAAATTTTCTGAACTCATATAGGTTTAAATAATCTTACAAGGTTATCTAAGTAATGACACTACAATTGCAGCCATCGAAGCTACAGCTGTACCAATTCCAATCCAGCTTTGTGCGGTCATACGTTCACGATTGGCTCTTTTTGGAACCAAAATCTCCGCACCTGGCTTTACTTTTGGGTAATTATTAAAGAACAAAAATTTCCTTGCTGATTCTACTGATCCATTAGCATATTTAATGTAAGCTCCATTCTTCAAGGCATTGGCGGTAAATCCTCCCGCCCCGTTGATATATTGCTTAAAGCTTCTCCCTGGCAGATAAACAATGCTATTGGGATTAAGAACTTCTCCGGTAACCTTTACGATTTGTAGTTGTCGGGGTACCCGAATTACATCTCCATTTTCTACGATTAAATCATATCTGGATTGCGGCTTTTTTAATATACGTGTCAGGTCTATCCCAACCAGATCTGATTGAATTAGTTGTTGTTCTACTTCAGCTTTAACAGTATCCTTAACACCACTTTCCTGTACACGTTTTAAGCTTAAAAATTTTTTATCCTCCTCTTCTTTATTATTTATAGCATTTTTATCACCAGGGTTTGTCTTTTCAGCTCCTGGCCTTTTTAACGATGCACCATCAGTATAAGCCGTTTGGGTTAATCCCCCTGCTCTTTTTATCAGATCAGAAATACGTTCATTTTTCTGGGTAATGGTGTAGGTACCTGGGTATAAAACTTCGCCCTCCAATTTCACTTGTTTTTGAATCTGATACCCTTCAGAACTTCGTATTGAAATCACATCAAACGGCTTCAATATAAAAGTCGAATCAACAATTCTAAGGTGTTCGTCAACACTAACATTAAATACTTCAGCGGTTCTTGCAGATGCAGACATAGCATCGCTGTTTTTTATTCTTCTGGAAATCTCAATCCTATTTGGAGTGGCACCTTCTTTAAAGCCGCCGGCCATTTGGATCACATCTTCTAATTTCATATTATCAGCGTAATCAAAGGTTCCGGGAGCTCTTACTTCTCCCTGAATACTGACCTTATATTCATCACGTAAATCGAATAAAGAAGAAATAGTAATTCTATCTTCTCTTTGCAAATTAATATCCCCTTCCGTTCCTGCCATTATTTTAGCAACATCAAAAGAAAGCAGATGTTGGGTATTATCAGCATTTAAACGCTGAATATAACCCCGGTTTAAAAAAGCATCTTCAGTTAAGCCATCTGCTTTGGCAATCAGACTTTTTAGCGTTAAGCCTTTATCCAACTGGTATGATCCTGGACGGAAAACAGCTCCTGCAATCTCAACTTTATTCTCAAACCTGTCTAATATCGCTTCAACAACAAATTTATCTCCATTTTTAGGATTATATGTTGTAAAATCTGGCATTGAAATATCAGTTATACGACGTTCTTTATCTGTATTTTGGAAGGATTTTATTTTAGCAGTATATGCCTGTGTAGTAAAACCACCCGCATAATTGATCAGATTTTGTAAAGTTTCTCCTCTAACAATCTCAAAAAAAGCAGGTTGCTTAATCTCACCTAAAATCTCTACCCGTTTCTCAAAAACCGGGATATTGATCACATCCTGATCCTGCAAACGTATATTATCTTGTTGAATTCCTTTTAATAAAAAATCATAAACATCAATTGTAGCGACAACCTTATTATTCCGTACCACCTGGATATTACGGAATGTTCCATTTTGAGAAGGTCCCCCTGAAGAATATAGAGCATTATAAACTGTAGCAAGGGAAGGAAGCGTATAAGTTCCTGTTTTTACTGCCTGTCCTGTAATGGTAACTTTAATGCTTCTTATGTTCCCTAAATTAATCGATAAACTAGTACGACCTGAGCGTAAAGCTGGATAAGTCTTAGACATCGAAGATTTGATCTTGGATATTGCCTGATCAATCGTTAGCCCTCCAACCGCAATCCGACCAACAAACTGAAGGTTAATCACTCCATCAGGACTTACCTGAAGATTATAACTTGCTTCGTTATCACCAGTAAGATCTATCAATAGTTTATCATCAGGACCAATCACATAACCTTTAGGGGTAGCCATTCTTAAATTTGGTTCAAAAGTAATTGCACCATTTTTGAAAAGATCAGCACCAAAAATTTTTGGCCCAACTTCTTCTTCTTTCTCCTTCTTCTCATTATCAATGGCACCACCTTCAGTCGTTTCGCTAACTTCACGACTTGCACTTGTAGGCTTAGTTTCCACCTGAACACCAGAACCTTGTTTACGAATTTTCTCTACCCTAAGTTTAAGTTTCTGAACTTCATCAGCTTTCATCCCTTGTGCAGCAGCCATTTGTTGTAACTGCGCCTCAGAATACCCGATAGACTCCGCTTTTTTTATCATTTGCAGAATCTCTGCATCTGAAAGCTCATCTACTTTAACATTCGCATAATTAGTTTGGGAATAAGCGCTTTGTGCGACAAGCACAGTTAGAAAAAAAAGTACAGCGGTTATCGTATTTTTAAAATTCATATATCAGATTTTGTGCCCTACCCCGAAACTAATCAGAGCATTTATAATAAGATGTACAAATAAAGCTAACATCCTACCTCTTACAAGAGTTATATTTTATTCAAAGTAATTTAAAGTCTTAAATCCTCCTTGTTTCAGGTATTCATCTTTCTTCATCAAATGAAGATCAGAATGAACCATATCCTGAACCAATAAAGGCAGATCATACTTAGGTTTCCAGCCCAATTGAGTATTTGCCTTTGTCGGATCTCCCAATAAAAGATCAACCTCTGTCGGCCTAAAGTATTTTTCATCCACCTGAACAACAATAGTACCTGGTTTCAAATATTCATCATTTAGTCCTAATTTCTGTACCAATTCCTGGTCAACATCAATAATTACTCCCCGTTCGTATTGATCTTTGCCACTAAACTCAATTTCTATGCCTAATTCTGCGAAACTCATTTTTACAAAATCGCGAACAGTAGTCGTTACCCCTGTAGCAATCACATAATCTTCCGGTTTCTCCTGCTGTAGAATCAACCACATCGCCTCAACATAGTCTTTTGCATGCCCCCAGTCTCTCTGAGCGGATAAATTCCCCAGGTACAAACAGCTTTGCAAACCTAACGCGATTTTACATGCTGCACGGGTAATTTTTCTGGTTACAAAAGTTTCGCCTCTTACCGGACTCTCGTGATTAAACAAGATCCCATTACAAGCATACATATGATAAGCTTCCCTGTAGTTTACAGTGATCCAATAACCATACATTTTTGCAACAGCATAAGGAGAACGTGGGTAAAAGGGAGTGGTCTCACTCTGCGGTACCGCTTGTACCAATCCGTATAACTCTGAAGTAGAAGCCTGATAAATCTTAGTTTTTTCAACAAGCCCTAAAATCCTCACTGCTTCAAGTAATCTCAAAGGTCCTATACCGTCTGCGTTAGCTGTATATTCAGGTGTTTCAAAGCTCACTTTAACATGACTCATTGCTGCCAGATTATAGATCTCATCCGGCTGTGTTTCCTGAATGATTCTGATCAGATTTGTAGAATCAGTCAAATCACCATAATGCAGTTTGAAGTTTAAATCATGCTCATGCTGATCCTGATATAAATGGTCTATACGTTCCGTATTAAAAGAAGATGAACGTCTCTTTAACCCATGAACGAAATATCCTTTTTTGAGTAGAAATTCAGCAAGATATGCTCCATCCTGGCCTGTGACGCCTGTAATTAATGCAACTTTCATTGGTATAGTATAGGTTTAATTTAAGAAGGCAAATATATACCAATTTATTGGAATTGTAAGAAAATGATGACAATCCGGCACAGGTGTAAAGTAAAATGAACAATCAAAAGAGATTTGCACAAAAATTTGCATTTTTGATAAATTATTAACCAACAATCAAGATAAGTCTCATGACAAACATTTTAACAACATCTTAAAAAGAATACAGAAAATCCGACTGTCGCAATTCCCCCTTAACTTTGTCGCATACACCTAGACAAAAATCAGCACCATTCACTTAAATTTGTTTAAATCAATATAAAGAATAACAACATGTCATTTCAAGCCTACTTAAAAACCATCAAAGAAAAAACAGGTCTGGGACCTGTAGATTTCAAAAAAATTGCTGATGAAAAAGGATTCAGCGAAAACGGACAGCTTAATGCGAATATAAAAGCGACAGAAATTGTCAACTGGTTAAAACAGGATTTTGAATTAGGTCACGGACATGCCATGGCAATTTATGCGCTATTGAAAGGTATTAAAAATGAGGATAGCGTATAAAGGCATGAATGAATACGCTTTAGTAACAGGTGCAAGCAAAGGGATTGGAAGGGAAATTGCGTTATTGCTAGCCCGTTCGGGTTACCACCTGCTATTGGTTGCCCGTTCTGAAGCTGAGCTTCAGCAATTGGCAAAACTGATAAATGAAACGTATAAAGTCCATGCTTTTTATCTACCTATAGACCTTTCTGTTGAAAAGGCCGCTGATCAGGTAGCAAACTGGTGCAAGAAGCAGACTCCTGCCCTATCCATCCTGATCAACAATGCAGGATACGGTCTATGGGGTAATTTTGATCAGTTAACACTCGCTGATCAAATGAATATGCTAAAACTCAATATTGATGTGGTGCTGGAATTAAGTCATCATTTGCTTCCGGTTTTAAAGCAACAAAAACAAGCCTATATTTTAAACCTTTCCAGTACCGCAGCCTATCAGGCGGTACCTACCCTCTCTTTATATGCCGCCGGCAAAACCTTTATTCTGTCTTACAGCCGTGCTTTACGTTATGAACTTAAAGACAGCACTGTTTCTGTAAGTTGTCTTTGCCCCGGTCCAACAGCAACAGGATTTTCCAATCGGGCGGGTATGGATGCTTTAGCAGACCTGGCAGAGAAGTTTAACATGTCCCCGGAAATCGTTGCTGAAATTGGGCTTAAAGGAATGTTTAATAAAAAAGCGGAAATCATCCCTGGATTTCTGAACAAAATTTCTGCATTTGGCACGAGACTCCTTCCTAAGTTCCTGATTGAAAGGATCACAGCCCGCTTGTATCAGCAATAATTATTAATCTTCTTTTTTTTCAAAATAAATTTGAGAAGACAATTATTTTCCTACATTTGTAATGTCTACTAAATTAATAGACTTTATTTCAATGAAGAATAACAACCATATTCATACCGCACACACGATGCGAATGCGCTGCTCCGAAAGGGCTGGTTGTTGCTATTGTTGTTGTTGATCTCCATTACCTTATCGATTTCATCATTCATCAGCTCCTGACGGCTTATCCCGCAGATGGCATTGTTCACCTCAACATTTAGCATTAAAAATTCAGTATCATGGAAAATTTATCTATAAAATTCACTTTAGGAAATAAAATAACTACCGAACAAACCGACTTCTTTAATAAAAACGGGTTCATTCATTTCAGAAACTTTATTAAGCCGGAAACCGTAAACGACATCATTCAGGCTTCTCTTGAAGTTCAACGAAAATGGATTACAGATCAAAAAATTAAAATCAACGGCATCCCTATCAAATATGGCAGAGACCTCGATGGCTCTGCTATTGTTCAACGTTTTGCATTCATCAACCAGGAGCATCCCTTATTCGCGGAACTGCCCAATGATCCTCGTTTTGAGACCCTCCTGGAACTAATTGGTCCGGGTGCCAGACTCGGAACAGCAGAAAAAGACGGTATGGTGCTCAATCATTATGTCAACGGGCCTGAGAGTAAGTTTACCCAAATGGGCTGGCATACCGATGGTTTACGTGATATCTTCCAGGGACAAAAACTCAATCCAATGCTCAATGTAGGCATACACCTGAGCAGCCTGAAACCAGAAAACGGAGGATTGCGCGTACTTCCGGGAACACACAAACAAAGTCTATATGGCATGCTGTTTCGTAAAAAGTATTTTCTGGACAACAAGCCTGATGCAGCTGAAGTGGCAATTGTCCCCGAAGCCGGCGACCTGACCATTCATGATGGCCGTTTATGGCATAGAGTAGCACAATCCTCCGTAATTGGAGAAGAAAGCCGCAGAAGGGTAATTTATTTACCAATTATAGCTGGGAAGTATGAACCAAAACATGATAAAAGTCCAACCGCCTTTTATCAACGTTTTGCAGGTCTTGTTAAATAATAAGGTCATGTTAATTGCATTAGCAATCAGCTACCTGATCCGTTCAGGAAAGCTGCACACCCTGCAAAGAGGGATTGACCAATGGCGGCTACTCAGTTTTATAAAAATAAGAAACAAGCCATAAATGATCCAGTTAAACTACCTGGCCTTTGCCATTCCCGCATTTTTCCTCTTCCTCTATCTGGAATACCGTCTGGCTCTCCACTTAAAAAAGCCGGAAGTTTTTAAATATGAGAGTTCAATTGCAAACATCAGTATTGGCATTGCGGAAAGGTTACTTAACTTATTTATCTCTGCAAGCTTTTACAGCTTGTTTTATTGGGTATATAAAAACTATGCCCTTATTAATATTCCCAATTCCTGGTGGGTATGGGTGTTGTTGATCCTGACTACCGACTTAGTCTGGTACTGGTATCACCGCTTAGGCCACCAGGTAAATTTTTTATGGGCAGCGCACATTGTCCACCATCAAAGTGAAGAATTTAACCTGACCGTTTCTGCAAGAATCACCATTTTTCAGGCATTGATCAGAAATATCTTTTGGTGTTTAATCCCTTTACTGGGATTTCATCCGACAATGGTCATTGCCATCCTCATGGTTCATGGTGCTTATTCTTTTTTTACCCACACACAGCTGATCGGAAAACTAGGCTGGCTGGAACACATCTTCATCACTCCTTCTCTTCATGGGGTACATCATGCCAGCGACGAGAAATACCTTGATAAGAACTACGGAGACGTTTTTGTCTTTTGGGACAAGTTGTTCGGGACTTTTCAACGCGAAGAAGAAACGCCTAAATATGGTCTTACCCATCCGGTAAAAAGTTATAGTTTTTTATGGCAGCACTTTCATTATTACCTGGAAATCCTCGAAGCCTGTAAAAAAGAAAAAAGCATTAAGGCAAGGCTGAAAATCATTTTTGGAAATCCAGCCACCCTCGATCAAAACATCCGGCCCATCCTGGAGAGCAGATACCTCCAGCAAAAAGCAGAACCCTCCTATCGTTTTAAATTCAGGACTTACTTAAACTTCCAACTCATCCTTTGCATTGCATTGCTCAGTTTTGTTACCGCCTTTTATGTTGAGCTGCACTTCGAAGACAAACTATTCACCGCCGCTGTCATTCTGATCACCCTGATCAATTGTGGTGCACTGCTGGAACAAAGGAAATGGATCTATTACCTGGAATGCTTCCGGCTAATCCTTTTATTCGCTTATGCCTTCTGGAAGTTTCACATTTTTGAACTTGTCATCCTACCCGTAGTTATCCTGCTCATTCTCGAAAATGTATTTAGGCTAAGCCAGCTATACAGACAGTACCTGCTCAGGTATGAGGAATTCTAAATCTATATCCCCGGATACAGGTAGAAATAAAACCTCCTTTCCAGGTATTGATTGAAAAAAACGTCCATGATAGATTTGTAGTCACATTATAATCTATAAAAAACAAAAACCTCATGAGACTTTTACAATTTAAAAACAACCTGTTCACAAAAATCACCTTTATGTTTCTCGCTGCAGGAATAATCAGCTCCTGCTCAAAAGATAAAGACAAATTTGATGATCCCAGAGCCGGCTATCCTAAGACAGTAACCATCGACTACAATGTAACACAAACCGCTGGAAATGTTGGCCTCACCGACATCAGATATACCAATGAAACAGGGGCATTCACTAGCTTAGATAACCAGTCCTTACCTTTCTCCAAAAAAATCACCAAAAAAGTAGAATTTGGCGAAAGCGCAACCATTTCCACTTACACAGCTGGTCCGGGCACAATTAAATTGGAGATATTGGTCGACGGAAAAGTAGTAGAAACCGCATCGCCTGTTTCAAATACTTACATTAACCACAATATAAGCTATCAGTTTAAATAAGATAGGTTAATTATAACACCCCATTAATTTTCATACCCCTGCATCATTTGATAAGTTCAGATCGTGTAGAGGTATGAAAATTTACTTAAAAGCTTTATCTTTTGTTTTCCAAAACAAAAACAAGGTATGAAAGCAACCATTGAGCCCCGACGATTAAAAGCCATATTTGGGGGCTCTGTAGGAAACTTGGTAGAATGGTATGATTGGTATGCCTATTCTGCTTTCGCTATTTATTTCTCCTCTGCATTCTTTCCGGAAGGGAACGATACAGCAAAGCTCCTCAACACCGCAGGAATATTTGCGCTTGGCTTCCTGATGCGCCCCCTTGGCGGATACCTGTTTGGAAGAATTGCAGACCGGGTTGGCCGAAAACAATCCATGACACTTTCCGTCTTGCTCATGTCTTTAGGTTCACTTCTAATTGCTTTAACTCCCACTTTCGCTATCATTGGTATTTTTGCTCCAATCCTCTTGTTAACTGCAAGGCTATTGCAAGGATTGAGTGTAGGTGGCGAATATGGAGTCTCCGCGACCTACCTGACCGAGATGGCCACCAAAAACCGCAGAGGCTTCTATTCCAGCTTTCAGTATGTCACCCTCATCGGAGGGCAATTACTCGCGCTGGCACTTCAGCTTCTTTTACAAAAGGTTTTACTTTCTGAACAACAACTTCAGGAATGGGGTTGGCGAATTCCCTTTGTTGTTGGTGCCATACTTTCCATTGTAGCGTTATACCTGAGGAAAAATCTCGACGAAACCAGCGCTTTCGAAAATCAAAAAGCAAAGGGAGCTGAAAAAAAGGGAACCTTAAAAGAATTGTTAAAACACCCGCGAGCACTCATCACAGTCGTAGGGCTAACCCTGGGAGGAACCCTGGCTTTCTATACTTACACCACTTACATGCAGAAATTCCTGGTCAACACCGTAAAAATGACCAAAGAAGAGTCCACCCTCCTTTCCTTTCTCTCTTTATTCCTTTTTGCCTGTTTACAACCTGTATTTGGTGCTTTATCCGACAAGATAGGTCGCAGGCCTTTATTGATCGGTTTTGGTGTATTGGGAACGATTTGTACCGTACCTTTACTTACCGCATTAAGCCAGACCAGTAGTCAATGGACCGCATTTCTCCTATTGATGGCCTCATTAATCATTGTAAGTGGCTATACCAGCATCAATGCGGTCGTAAAAGCAGAACTATTCCCTGCTGAAGTACGCGCATTAGGCGTTGGCCTCCCTTATGCCTTAACTGTTGCCATATTTGGAGGCACGGCAGAATATATTGCCTTATGGCTGAAAGACCGGGGCCATGAACCATATTACTACTGGTACATCACCTTCTGCATTTTCAGCTCATTACTCGTTTATGTATTTATGAAGGATACAAAAGCAACTTCAAAATTAAATGAAGACGCCTGACAGGTTCTATTTATTACTTCCTAAATGGATGGTAATCCCTACAGATACAGGGTTCAAAAGGAACTCTGCCTTATTTGTTTTCGCTAATGTCCGCACATTACTCGCGTCCTGAGTTACGAATTCCTGTCGTTCATAGGAATAAAAGAAATCCAGACTGCTTTCTACAAACAGAGATACTTCACTGATCACATTGAATTTTATTCCGATTAACGGCGTAGCGATAAAACCAACTTTAGTCGCTTCAACTTTACTGGAAGCAATGGCATCACTCTGTAAAGCACCTTTCAAAACGTTCGCATTTTGAGACAGTCCAATAAACTTATTAGAGCGATAACCAAGATCCACTCCAAAGTAAGGTTGAATTCTGGAAAAATTAAGGTTCTTTTCAAAACCAACTTTGAATGCATAGTCGGTCACATCACCAGTGACAATCTCACAAGTATTGCAATTGTTATAGAAAGTTTTAGATTTTTTGAGGTAACTTCCTCCTAATCTATAGCTAATCTGGTTGTCATTGAACTTCATCACCAGACCGCTGAAATATGTATTCACATATTTACTATAATCAGTCTCGTTTAAAATTTTGGGCATTTGCATCATGCTGAAGCCTCTCGCAGCAATGGAATAATTGTAGTCGCCATTCATTTGTGAGAACGCAGAACCAGCAAATAACAGTAGTAAAATAACAAGTAGATTTTTTTTCATTTAGACACCCCCCCGGGTTTATTTAGAGCTATAAAATTAACAGAAAAATTTCCATTTGCAATAAAAAAAAACATTGTTTGAGGGATTTCTTTCTACCAGATAGCCTTCCGCTGAGAACAATGATTTACAATGAGTTAAATGTCCCGGAAAAAGGCCAATGTTAGGAATGAAGGCGTCAACAAGGGAATAAAGCATTGCTTTTATTATTTTCCAATGAGTATCTAAAAACGTGCCAAAAACAAGTTTTTTCTTGCCGGATCTGATAATATCTTATATTTAAAATTTACAATCTTGCATCGGTGTATTTTCTTTCTATAAATGATTTGGTGTCGAAGATAATTGCGCCCGATTCTTTATATTTTTTATAATCCACCGCCAAAAATTCCTGATGAGAAACGGCGACTATAATCGCCTTATAGTTTTTATCTATAAGAACATTGTCCAACTCAAATCCGTATTCTTTCCTGACCAGTTCCGGATCAGCCCATGGATCAAAAACAGTAACTTCCATTCCGAACTGTTGCAGCTCTTCATAAATATCAATGACCCTGGTATTCCGGATGTCCGGGCAGTTTTCTTTAAATGCAAAGCCCAGAATCAGCACTTTTTCTCCTTTTACCGGATATCCTTTAGCAATCATCAGCTTCACCACTTTATTGGCAACAAACATCCCCATATTATCATTTACCCTTCTTCCGGAAAGGATAACCTGTGGATGGTAGCCCAGGGACTCCGATTTATGCGCCAGGTAATAAGGATCCACGCCAATGCAGTGGCCACCTACCAGTCCTGGTTTATATTTTAGAAAATTCCATTTTGTTCCCGCAGCTTCAATCACATCGGTAGTATCAATCCCGATCCTGTCAAAGATGAGAGCAAGCTCATTTACAAAAGAGATATTTACGTCTCTTTGTGCATTCTCTATCGCCTTAGACGCTTCTGCCACTTTAATACTCGGTGCTTTATGTGTTCCTGCGGTAATGATCTGTGCATACAAACGATCCACTTCCTCTGCCACTTCGGCTGTAGAACCGGAGGTTACTTTCTTAATCTTTGTCAGTGTATTGACCCGATCTCCCGGATTGATCCTTTCCGGTGAATAGCCACAGAAAAAATCCCTGTTAAATTTCAACCCGGAATGTCTTTCCAGAACGGGTACGCAATCTTCTTCTGTACAACCCGGATATACCGTTGATTCATAAATCACAATATCTCCCTTCTTTAATACCTTCCCAATCATTTCAGAAGCCTTTAATAAGGGGCTCAGATCAGGGGCTTTAAACCGGTTAATGGGTGTAGGAACCGTAATGATGAAAATATTGCAAGACTCCAGGTCTGAGCTCAAAGATGAAAACTTCAATCCTGAATTTTCACCTTTCGAATTCAATAACTTCTGCAACTCCTCCAGATCAGCTTCCTTTGTCCGGTCTTCTCCAATACGAAGCTCTTCAATTCTCGGTTGATCGATATCAAATCCCAGTACCTTATATTTCTTAGCAAATTCAATAGCGAGCGGTAAACCCACATAACCCAACCCTATAATTGCAATTTTATACGCTTTGTCCATAAACATCTTTCTTTTCCTTTATCTGCGGATTTAAGAACGTTTTAAAGGTAGCAAGAATTTTATTTGTTCTCAGGTACGGTTATTGAAATACACTGGTCCTGAATTGTAAATAAAAATAAAAAAATGAAGGCTTTTATATTTGTGATTTTCTTTTCGATCCTTTCTTCATTTACCACAAACGCTCAGGACAGCCTGGCTCAAACTCCTGCAATACCGGCACGAAGATCTCCAGTACCATTAAACAGGTCAACGGAAGCATTGGGCATTTCTCCAAAAGTTCAGCAGAAAATAAAAACCATAACCAATCCACCTATAAATATTGCACTGTTCGCAGTCGACAGGCGTACGGAACAAGAAGCTGGAAACTCAGATGTAGTGATGATCATTTCAATCAATCAGCTCAATGGAAAGATTAAAATGGCATCCATAATGAGGGATACTTATGTCAAAATCGAGGGTAAAGGTATGCATAAGATCAATGCAGCCTATGCTATAGGTGGTCCTCAGCTAGCTATCAAAACCATCAATCAGAACTTCGACCTTGACATTAAAGACTATATGAATGTAGATTTTTACAGCGCCTCAAAAATTGTTGATGCCTTAAATGGCATCATGGTAAATGTGAAAACCGAAGAGCTTCCCTACCTGAATAATTACCTGGACGAACTGGCCATTTATGAGAAAATTCCAGCGGTACATGTACAAAATCCGGGTCTTCAGAAACTGAACGGAAAACAAACCGTTGCCTATACCAGGATCAGAGCTGTGGGTAAAGGAGATTACGAAAGAACCGAGCGTCAGCGAAGTGTTTTGATCTCCATTTTCGATAAATTAAAAAACTCAGGTCAGGAAATTTTTCCCGTTTTTGCCTCAGAAGTCCTTCCGAACATTGAAACGAGTATGGCCAATTTCACACTTTTAAATTTTGCAGGAAGTATTCTTAAATCAAAAAATAAGACGATCGAACAGGCCCGGTTCCCATTGGATAAAGAAGGTGTTGGAAAAAGGATCAATAACATCTGGTACTTAACCACAGACCAGAAAGTAACCGCCAATTCGATTCACAATTTCATCTATAAAAGTATCACCGCAAGCAAGAAATAAATTTGGCTGTCTCCATCTAAATATTGTCATCCCCACGCTCTTCTTTAATGCAAATCCAATTTTGCATGTAAGGAAAGGATTTTACATTTAAGATTCCGGCATTTTTTTCATCATAAGCCATTTGCTGATACTGAAGCATGGGTAATCCAATATAGATACCATCTTCAAAGTTTCGGATGAGGTGGTCTCCATCACCTTTATATCCATCCTGATGAAAAACCACATGAGGAGGTATTTCCAGTTTCAGACAAGCGGCGTAGCTCCAGGCCAGGCTCATCAGCTCTGCTCCCCGGTGCAGGTCAATATCGGGTAGTTCTCCATCCAGCTTACATCTTACTGCATAAGTAACGGTGGCCAGATGCCCGGCTTCATGAAGGATGTCCCCGGGATAAAGTACTTGTGAAGGATCAATACTCAGACCCCCTGTTTTAATACGGATACCAGGAAGAAAGGAATCTCCTTCATGCCTTTCCAATAAGACTTCCAGACCTATTTCCCTAAGGAAGGTAACGATTGCATCTATAATTCGCTGATTTTTGAGAGCAGTTAATGGAGCATTCATGTTATAAAAAAACAAAAACAAACGGACATAAAGACAGAATTTGTCGAAATATTCCCGAAAATATTATTTGATATTTATTTTTTTACTAGTTTTATACAAAAATGGTGGCATCCTTTTTCAAAAAGAACACTATTTAAAGATAATTAACGCCTTAACTCTCTTCATTTTATGTACATTTTTGTTTTCACGAATGCGTTCGTATCAACAACACTGGCACCTTTTGGACAACCAACGGGCTCAATGTATAATTTCAATAATTTTTCCGGCTATCTCAATAAACTACAGGAATATGCCAGCAATGGCCTGGACCCTTTCAGATAAAAATTTAAGCGTACGATCTAAAACCGTGTAAGGGGGGACGATCCTTATCACTGACATATTTTTAAATTAACCAATCAAATTACATAAACTCAATTATTATGGAAGAGTATTTAGGAATCGTTAAAATCTTTGCCGGCAACTTTGCGCCAAGAGGCTGGATGCTATGCCAGGGTCAGATCCTTGCCATTGCACCAAATACGGCACTTTTTTCAATTCTGGGCACCACTTACGGCGGAAACGGTCAAACCACATTTGCTTTACCCAACCTTTGCGGCAGAGCTCCTGTCGGATGGGGACAAGGTCCAGGCCTGAGCAATTATGTCCTGGGTGAAACTACAGGTACAGAAAGCACCAGTATTCTAATCACCAATATGCCGGCTCACAATCACGTAGCCACTTCAACCCTATCACTAAATGCAAGTGATGCTGCTGCCACAGTTGCAACACCTGTGGCCGGAAATGCATTGGGAGCAGGTAAAGATGTAAATACAGATCCGGTATCTATGTATACCACTTCAGCTCCTACCGTTCCTCTTGCTGGAGGCACTGTAGCGACCACAGTTGGCATTGCCGGAGGAAGTCAGCCAATCAGTATTCTACAACCTATATTGGCAGTCACCTATATCATCTGTACATCAGGCCTTTTTCCTAGCAGAAACTAATCATTACAGATCACCATACCACTAAATCAATTAACCAATTATACAATCATTATCATGGAAGAGTTTATAGGAGTCGTTAAAATTTTCGCAGGCAACTTTGCACCAAGAGGCTGGATGCTGTGCAACGGCCAAATTATCAGTATCGCCCAGAATACCGCAGTTTTTTCAATTTTAGGAACAACTTATGGCGGGAATGGTCAGACGACCTTCGCCCTACCTGACCTCAGAGGCAGAGCCCCTATTGGCCAAGGACAAGGTCCAGGTCTGAGCAGTTATGTCTTGGGAGAAGTTACAGGTACAGAGAACGTTAGCATATTGATCAACAATATGCCAGCTCACAACCACATCGCAACCTCAACTTTGGCGCTAAATGCCAGCAACGCTGCTGCAACGGTTGCAACTCCTGTTGCCGGAAATGCACTTGGAGCTGGTAAAGATGTGAATACCGATCCGGTATCGATGTATACCACCTCAACACCTAACGTTCCTCTTGCAGGAGGCACAGTAACGACTACAACAGCGCTGAACGGAGGAAACATTCCGATAAGCATCCTGCAACCTACGCTCGCTATTACCTATATCATCTGCATGGAGGGTATTTTTCCAAGCAGAAACTAGACATTTTATGTTGATTGATCCGCATTGCTGAAAGACACATATCCTCAGCCGGCGACCATCATTTTTTTAGAGAAAAAGACCTTCCGATTAACTTCAGAAGGTTTTTTTCTCTTTCCAGTAGCTCAAAAACTACAAACAAGAACTAAAAAAACAGGGCAGTAGAGAGTAGAACCATTAAAAAAATTTATAAATATTGCTCAATATTTATTTTTTTCACTAATTTTAGTGGAAATTAAGATTTCAATTTACTGAAGATCAATGATTTTCAACAGATTGAAGTACTGATTAAAAGATAATTAACGCCTCAACCCTCTTTATCTTATGCACATTCCTGCTTGTACAAATGCGATTGTATTGCAAAAAACGGATCAGCTCATGAACCCGATTGGTTCTATATGGAATCTATTCACCGAATGGCATAAGCGTTAGCATTCCAGGCATCTTTTGATCATCGTCAAAAGTCTTTGGAAAAGAAGTTAAGCACGTTACTATCTGAAAGTACCTCAGGAATTTTATCCTGAGCATTGGCTTGTAAAAATAAATTTAACAATTATAAATTAATTAATCACAAATCAACTATGGATGAGTATATGGGAATGGTAAAAATTTTCGCAGGAAACTTTGCGCCAAGGGGATTTCAATTTTGTAATGGACAAATCATTGGTATCGCTCAGAATTCTGCTCTTTTTGCACTTTTAGGAACCACTTACGGTGGAAATGGCCAAACTACTTTCGGCTTGCCCGACCTTAGGGGCAGAGTCCCTGTAGGATGGGGACAAGGGCCAGGTCTGAGTAATTATGCGTTAGGGCAGGTTTCTGGAACAGAGAGCACCTCTATCTTGATCACCAACATGCCTGCACACAACCACATTGCAACTTCGACCTTAGCACTGAATGCCAGTAATGCCGCAGCAACAGTTGGAACTCCGGTTGCAGGTAATGCTTTGGGAGCAGGTAAAGATGTAAACACAGATCCCGTATCAATGTATACGACTTCAACACCTAACATTCCTCTTGCAGGTGGTACCGTAACTACCACAGTTGGTATTGCCGGAGGAAGTCAGCCAATAAATATTCTACAACCGATACTCGCGATTAGCTATATCATTTGTATGGAAGGGGCTTTCCCTAGCAGAAACTAGATATACCCACAGAATTTTATTAGAATTAACGCTCTCACATGAAAAATTTATACTTTCGCTTTTTAGCGGCATTATTTATCATCTGCCTTTTTTGCTTTTCCGCAAATAAAAGCACAGCCCAGTTAACTACCGGAGATTTTGCTATTGTTGGCTTTAACGGGAACTCAGCAACAGTGAATCTGGCTATTGTAGCCTTAAAAGTAATTCCTTCAGGTACAGTACTTAAGATTACCGACCAGGGCTGGGACCAATCCGCATTGGTAACGAATGGCTCCGACGGACTCATTACCTGGACCACTACCAGCAGCATTCCTGCAGGAACGATATTTAACATTGCAATCACAGGTGGTGCCTTACCAACGGCAACAGGACTCGAAGGTTATGGAACAGTGACAGTCGCCGGCTGGACCACAGGAACTGTTGTTGCAGGTGGCGGGGACAATTGGTTCCTCTACGACGGTAACGATGCTACTCCGAATTTTATCTATGGATTTGCAAACTGGTCTACCGCACTTCCCGGCACCAATGCCCCTGATCCTACCACAGGATGGCAGGCCGCCGGATCAGTTACTGCAGCAGTATCTTACCTGCCTACCACACTTGCAGCAGCAAATTGCTATATTACATTAACGATTGCAGGTACTCCGCCAACAGGTTATCATGGAGATTATAACAACTATGCAGGAACATTTACCGGAACAAAAGCTTCCATTCTAACCGCAATTAATATAAAATCAAACTGGACAACTACCGAAATACTTGCCAACAAGAAATCTCTGGACCCCGGTGGGGCAGCCTTCCCGGGTACGAATCCGATCTTTCAACTTGGAACAAATGTTACCGGAGTAACCTCTTCCGCGGCCAATGGAAGCTATAAAATAGGAGATGTTATCCCGATCAATATTACTTTTTCAACGGCCGTTACCGTTACCGGAACACCTTTATTAAACTTAAACACAGGTGCCAATGTCAATTATAGCAGTGGCACCGGAACAAATACACTAACCTTTAATTATACGGTTGCCAGCGGACAAAACACCAGTGATCTCGACTATGGCGCTACTACTGCACTAAGTCTCAATGGAGGAACAATCAAAGACGCCGGAAGTGTTGATGCTACGCTTACCCTTCCGGCACCGGGCGCAACAAACTCTCTTGGTAATAATAAAGCGATTGTCATCGACGGAAATGTACCCTTTCTGACTTCGGTCAATTCAAGCACTGCCAACGGTTCTTACAAAGCCGGGGACATCATCGTCATTAACATTACTTTTAATGAAGCCATTACCGTAACCGGAACACCTCAACTTGCATTGAATTCCGGCAGCTCTGCAAGTTACACCAGCGGTTCGGGAACATCCACCCTCAGCTTCAACTATACGGTACAGGCAACTGATGCCAGTGCCGATCTGGATTACACCGGGACTAATGCCCTCAGCCTAAGCGGAGGAACATTAAAGGACGCCGCAGGAAACAATGCTACATTAACCCTGTTTCTCCCTGGATCTGCGGGATCTTTAGGCTTTAACAAAAATATTGTGATCGATAATACCTCACCAGCTGTCAGCTCGGTCAACTCCAGTCTTGCCAACGGAACTTATAAAATCGGGGACCTGATTCCAGTAACGGTCAACTTCTCTGAAGCAGTAACCGTAACCGGAACACCGACACTCAGCCTGAACTCAGGTGGAACAGCAAGTTATGCCAGTGGCTCGGGAGCAGCGGCTTTAGTCTTTAACTATACCGTAGGACTCAACCAAAGTATCGCCGATTTAGATCAGGCCAGTACGGCTGCACTTGTTCTTGCAGGTGGAACCATTAAAGACGCTGCAGGAAATAATGCCACCTTAACCCTGCCCGCTCCAGCCGCTGCAGGATCTTTAGGGGCTAACAAAGATATTGTGATCAATACATTAACACCTACTATAGTCAGCATCACCAGAATTGGAAATGCCAATATCAACACTGCATCTGCACAGTTTCTAGTCACGTTCTCTGAAAACGTAACTGGTGTCAATACCTCCGATTTCAGCATCACTAATTCAGGAAGTATTACCGGGGCTGCAGTTACTTTCGTCTCCGGAAGTAACGCTACCAGAACCGTTACGGTAAACACCGGAACGGGATCTGGAACGCTAAGACTTAACCTTCAAAGCTCAGGAACAGGCATCATCAATACCATTGGGAATGAGATCCAGGGAGGCTATACTTCCGGAGAGATTTATACCATAGACAAAGCCAATCCGACCTTAACTGCGGTAAGTATTGCTTCCAATAATGCCAATACTGCAAAGGCAAAAACAGGAGATCTCGTTACACTCAGCTTTACTGCTTCAGAAACCATTGGCACACCAGTGGTTAGCATTCTTGGAAATCCAGCTACAGCCATCACCAATACCTCGGGAAATGACTGGACGGCAACTTATACGACCCAGGCTGCAGATGCAGATGGTGTTGTTCCTTTTAACATCGCCTTTACCGATATTGCCGGAAACGCCGGAACTGCGGCAACCGCAACCACAAATGCCAGCAGTGTTACTTTAGACAAGGCATTACCGACATTAACTACAGTAGCCATTGTTTCCAATAATGCTTCAAATCAAACCGCAAAAACAGGAAATATCATCACTTTAAGCTTCACAGCTTCAGAAGGTGTTGCACTTCCTGTAGTAACGATTGCAGGAAGCGCCGCTGTGACTACTTCTGCAGGTGGAAATAGCTTTACTGCTACATACACATTGACAGGAGCAGAAACAGGGGGAGTTATTCCTTTCAGTATTGCCTTTACTGACCTCGCAGGAAATGTGGGAACTCCGGTTACGGCTACCACCAACAGCAGCAGTGTCACTTACGACAAAATCGTTCCGACACTAACCGCGGTAACCATTGCTTCTAACAACGCTGCTACCAGCAAAGCAAAAGTAGCGGACATTGTTACCCTGAGTTTCACTGCTTCAGAAAGTATTGCCATACCAACAGTCACCATTGGCGGAACGGCTTCCGTTCCAACCAATACAGGAGGTAACAACTGGACAGCAACTCATACCGTATCAGGAACTACTCCTGAAGGAATTCTTGCTTTCAATATTGCCTTTTCAGACCTTCCCGGAAATGCAGGGACCCCGGTTACAGCAACTACCAACAGCAGCACCGTAACTGTTGACAGAACAGCTCCTGCTGTACCAACAGGCCTGGCGGCTGCTTCGGGAGATACGCAAAATGTCATCACCTGGACGGCAAATACAGATCCGGACCTGAACAACTACGTTCTTTATGGTGGCCCGGTTAATCCGAATGCCTTCCTACAGAATATTCCGGCGGGCACTTTAACTTATACCCATAGCGGACTAACCAATGGTACCAGTTATTTCTACCGCATCGCTGCTATAGATTTAACCGGAAATGAAAGCGCAAAATCAACTGGTATCGTTGCGACGCCTAAGGCTTCACAGACCATCACTTTCAATGCACTTGCCCCTTCAACTTATGGTGCAGGAACCATTACCCTTACTGCAACCAGCACCTCAGGATTACCGGTAACTTATACTTCCAGCAATACTGCGGTAGCAACCGTAACCGGAAGTACCGTAACCATTCTTGCTCAGGGAACAACAACCATCACTGCATTACAGGCCGGAAACGGCGCCTTCCTTGCTGCGACTCCTGTAACCCAGGACCTCCTGGTAAACAAGAAAGATATTGCGGTTACTGCGGTGGCCAAAACAAAAGTATATGGCGCTGCTGATCCAGCATTAACTTACACGTTCAGCCCGGCACTGGTTGGTCTTGATGCCTTTACAGGAACCTTAGACAGAGCTCCAGGTGAAAACACAGGTAATTATGCCATCACACAGGGAACTGTTGCCCTAAGCAACAATTACACCATTACTTTTACTTCAGCCGACCTCAGTATTACCACTAAACCAGTAACAGTTACTGCGGTTGCTAAAACCAAAATCTTTACAGATGCTGATCCGGCACTGACTTATACTTTTAGTCCGGCATTAATCGGAACAGATCTATTTACAGGTAACCTGGACCGTGCTCCCGGTGAGAATGTAGGCCCTTATGTCATTAATCAGGGCGACCTGAGCCTGGGCACAAACTACCAGATCACTTATGTACCAGCCAACCTGAACATCACTGCAAAAAGCATTACTGTAACTGCAGTCGCTAAAACCAAAGTTTATGGAGATGCTGATCCGGCATTTACTTATACGTCCAGTCCGGCGCTGAACGGAACAGATACTTTTACAGGCAACCTGGACCGGGTTGCAGGTGAAAACGTTGGTAACCATGCCATCACGCAGGGAACCCTAACGCTCAGTCCAAACTATGCTGTCGTTTATAACGGAGCTAACCTGGGCATCACAACAAAAACAATTACAGTAACGGCTACCCCTGCCAGCAAAGAATATGGCACGGCAGATCCTGTACTTGCCTATACTTTCAGTCCTGCACTGATCGGAACGGATACCTTTACAGGAACGCCAGACCGTGCAGCGGGTGAAAACATTGGCAACTATGCCATCGGACAGGGAACACTGGCTTTAAGCAATAACTACACCCTGAACTATACCAGCGCCGATTTCAGCATCACCAAGAAAACAGTCAACATAACTGCAACAGCTAAAACCAAAGTATACGGCACTGCAGATCCGGCACTGACTTATACTTTCAGCCCGGCACTAATCGGAACAGATGTATTTACCGGGACCTTAGACAGAGCCCCTGGTGAAAACACGGGTAATTATGCCATCGGACAGGGAACCCTGGCTTTAAATGCAAACTATACCCTTGCCTTTACTTCAGCTGACCTGAACATTACCGCGAAACCGGTAACTGTAACTGCAGTAGCTAAAACCAAAGTCTTTACAGCTGCTGATCCGGCATTCACTTATACTTTCAGTCCGGCATTAATCGGAACGGATGTATTTACCGGTAACCTGGACCGTACACCTGGCGAAGACATCGGCAACTATGCCATTAACCAGGGTAACCTGAGCCTGGGTACAAACTACCAGATCACTTATGTACCAGCCAACCTAACCATTACTACCAAAGCCATTACCGTAACGGCAATTGCTAAAACCAAAGTTTATGGTGAAGCTGATCCGGCACTGACCTATACCTTCAGCCCCACACTAAACGGAACAGATGCCTTTACAGGTAACCTGGACCGCGCTGCAGGTGAAAACATTGGCAACTATGCCATCACACAGGGTAATCTAAGCCTGGGTACAAACTACGCCCTTGTTTATAATGGAGCTGACCTGAGCATCACTAAAAAAACAGTTGCAGTAACCGCGACTGCGAACAGCAAAGAATACGGAACTGCAGATCCTGTACTGGCTTATACTTTCAGTCCGGCACTGATCGGTACAGATGCCTTTACAGGTAACGTATCCCGTGTCGCAGGTGAAAACATCGGCAACTATACCATCGGACAGGGAACACTTGCTTTAAATGGCAACTATACCCTGAACTATACTACCGCTGATTTCAGTATCACCAGGAAAACAGTCAACATAACTGCTACTGCCAAAACAAAAATTTATGGCGAAGCCGATCCTGCTTTCACTTATACTTTCAGCCCGGCATTAATCGGAACGGATGTATTTACAGGAAGTTTAAACAGAGCTGCAGGTGAGAACATTGGCAACTACGCCATCGGACAGGGAACACTCGCTTTAAATGCAAATTATACCCTTGCCTTTACTCCAGCTGACCTCAACATTACCAGCAAACCACTAACCATTACCGCGGTCGCTAAGACCAAAATATATGGTACAGCCGATCCTGCACTGATTTATACCTTCAGCCCGGCGCTGATCGGTACCGATGCCTTTACAGGAACCCTAACCAGAACTGCTGGTGAAAACATCGGAAATTATGCCATTGCACAGGGAACAGTAACCGCGGGGCCGAATTACCTGATCACTTACAACCCGGCTAATCTGACCATCACCTCCAAAGCGCTTACCCTAACTGCAACCGCAAAAAGCAAAACTTATGGCGATGCTGATCCGGCACTGACTTATACTTTCAGTCCTGCCTTAATCGGTACAGATGCCTTTACAGGAAGCTTAACCAGAACTGCCGGTGAAAACATCGGAAGTTATGCCATTGCACAGGGAACAGTAACGGCGGGTCCGAATTACCTGATCACTTATACCCCTGCCAACCTGAGTATCGGTACAAAAACCGTTACCGCAACCGCTACACCGGCAGCCAAAACTTATGGTACTGCTGATCCGGCACTGACTTATACTTTCAGTCCGGCACTGATCGGTACCGATGCCTTTACAGGAAGCCTCAACAGGGTCCCTGGTGAAAACACAGGAACTTATGCCATCAACAAAAACACCCTGGCACTGAGCAGCAATTATGTATTGAACTATACCGCTGCAAACCTGACCATCAATAAAACACCGCTGATCATTACTGCAGAGGATAAAGTGAAATTTGCAGGAACAGTGAATCCGGCACTTACCGTTAAATACGATGGATTTGTCAATGCAGAAGGCCCGGCAGCACTCAGCAGCCAGGTGGCCATCAGCACAACAGCGACGACAAACAGCCCGATCGGAACTTATGATATCGTTCCTTCTGCAGCAACATCAAACAATTACCAGATCAGTTTTGTAAACGGAACGTTAACCATCAGACCAGGTGCACCAACAAATATCCTGA
>NZ_FNGY01000005.1:0-156324 GCF_900103665.1 Pedobacter steynii | reverse complement strand
ACCCAATATGGTTTCAGTCTGGAAAAAAGCTTTAACATCAGCATCAGCGATGTCAATGAAATCCCAACCCTGGATCCAATCAACAGCCAGACCATCTGTTATACCACGGCTGCCCAGAATGTAGCTTTAACAGGAATCTCTGCCGGTCCGGAAACGGCCCAAACCACCACCATTACCGCAACAAGCAGTAACAATAACCTGTTCCAGAACATCACTGCGACTAAAACCGGCAGCAGCGGAAACATCAGCTACCGTGTAAGAAGCGGCGCTTCAGGAACAGCAACCATTACCGTAACGGTAAAAGATAATGGCGGAACAGACAACACAGGTGTGGATACGTACAGCAGAACTTTTGTCATCACGGTGAACCCTCTACCTGTCATCACCATTGCAGCAAACATAGGAACCAATACCACAGCTTCAGGCACAGAAGTGAGTAAGGGAGAAACCCTGCAACTGACAGCAACAGGTGGCGTATCTTATGTATGGGCTGCCCATAGCAGCATCATCAGCGGACAAAACACGGCCACGCTAACGGTAAGACCAAGGGAAACCACGACTTACACGGTAACGGCAACAAATGGCAGCGGATGTACAGATACCCAAACCTTTACCGTAACGGTAGTGGAGGACTATGCGAAAGTGAAAGCCACCAATATTTTATCCCCTAACGGAGACGGATACAATGACAAATGGATGATTGACAACATCGATTTCTATCCGAACAATGAGGTGAAAATATTTGACAAGTCGGGCAGACCAATCTACAGCAAAAAAGGATATGACAACAGCTGGGATGGTACCCTGAACGGAACCGCACTGTCTGAAGGCACCTACTATTTTGTGCTGGACTTCGGTACAGCCCGTCCGAAATTCAAAGGCTTTATCACTGTAGTCAGAGAGAATTAAGATTAATCCGCTATTTAAAATAAAACATCATTAAGATGAAAACAAAATATAAATTCTTAGCATTAGTACTTATGGGTTTCACCATAAGTACTAAAAGCCAGGCACAGTTAAACCCGCTGGCAGCACAATATTACAGCAACCAGTACCTCATTAACCCGGCCTTTGCCGGCAGCACTGAAGGGATGAAAATCAACGCTGCCTATCGGAAACTATGGAGCAATGTTCCCGGTTCTCCACTTACCCAAAGCATCACCGGCGATTATGGGTTCAACAAAGTCGGAATAGGACTAAACGTTTATCACGAAAGTGCAGGTCTGCAAAGACAGACCAGAGTAGTGGGAAGTTATGCCTATCACCTGAAGCTCAGTGAAAAAAATGACCAGTTGCATTTTGGTGTATCCCTGGGTTTCATGAACCAGCGCCTGGAAACCAGCGATATCTATGGCAATCCAAATGATCCCATGGTAGGTCAGTACAACGACAGAAAGACCTATCTGGATGGCGATTTCGGAATCGCCTATACTTCCGACAAGCTAAGCGTGCAGGCATCCATCCCGAACCTGAAAAGCGTGCTTAAAAAGGATGTGATCAAACTTGCCGATGTGACGACCTTTTATGCCGCAGCAAGTTATAAACTGCACATCAGCGAAGGATTAGACGGACTGGACCTGGAGCCTAAAGTAGCTTACAGAGGTGTTAAAGGCTTTGACAACATCTGGGATGCAGGTGCACAACTGGAAATCGCCAATAAACAGGTGTTCATAATGGGCTTATACCACAGCACCGAAAGTGCCACCTTCGGACTGGGAATGGATTTCAGAAAGAAATACCTGGTTAGCGGAATGTATACCACACAAACATCTGCCTTGAGCGGATATACCAATGGCAGTTTTGAACTCAACCTAAGATTAAGTTTAGGTAAATAATCAATTTCCTTTTTAGGAAAACAACCCATTACCGGGGGAGGATTCAACAGGAATTCCTCCCCCGTTTTATTTAGCCCTAAAGCCATCCCTAATTGTAATTTCCTGTCTACGGGTAAATACTCCCTTTAAATCTCATTCCCCATTTTAGTTTCCTGACCGGCTTTACAAGGACGAGTTACAGGACCGTTATCCACAAAGAAAATATCCCACATTCAAATGACTACCTGCCACTTACATCGCAAACAAACAAAGTTATTCACAATTACTGTGGATAACTTTAACCCCATATCACA
Organism: Pedobacter steynii; assembly: GCF_900103665.1. Taxonomy (GTDB): domain Bacteria; phylum Bacteroidota; class Bacteroidia; order Sphingobacteriales; family Sphingobacteriaceae; genus Pedobacter; species Pedobacter steynii. The sequence goes on along the minus strand of NZ_FNGY01000005.1, from coordinate 154,196 downwards.
ATCCTGAATTGTCCGAAAAAAAGATACCTGCCCATTTATACAGGAATTAAATTCCATAGATTTGCGTTAACGCGATTAGCTATTAAAAATTAAACCATGACATATCAGGAAAAATTAAGCGAGATACGTAAACAAATGAAGGCCGACAATGTACAGGCTTATATTATCCCTTCAGCAGATCCACATATCAGTGAATACTTACCCAACCATTACAAGTGTATTCCTTTTGCTTCCGGCTTTACAGGATCAGCAGGAACTTTAGTCATTACTCATGATTTTGCGGGCCTGTGGGCAGACTTCCGTTATTTTGAGCAGGCAACAGAACAATTGGAAAACAGCGGTTTTGAGCTGGTTAAACAAAAAATACAACATGCTCCGGAGTACCTTCAGTGGCTGGTTGAGAAGCTGGATAAAGGCGCTGTTGTTGCGACAAATGAAAAACTCCTTTCCATCCTTTTAGGAGATCTCTTTACGCAGCAATTCTCCATCAAAGATATCCAGCTAAGCGATAAAGATTACCTTAGTCCTATTTGGGAAAACAGACCTGCCCTACCTGCAGAAAAAGCCTTTCTGATTGAAGAACAACACATCGGACAATCTGTAGCATCAAAACTCTCTGAAGTAAGAGCGGAGCTTCAGAGAAAAGGCGCAGCCTATCACCTGATTTCTTCTCTTGACGATATGGCCTGGTTATTCAACATCCGTGGAAAAGATGTGAGCTACAACCCTGTTGTGCTTAGCTTTGCCTTAATAGGCCAGGATAAAGCCACCATCTTCATTAACCCTGATAAACTCAGTGCAGTTGAAAAAGAACAACTTGCGTCCAGTGGTGTTCAGGTGATGCCTTACGAAGACATCGAATCTGCGTTATCCACAATTCCTGAAAACACTTCTATATTCATTGATCCTAAGCGCAACTGCCTGGCCTTTGCAAAACTTCTGCCTGCCTCCGTAAAAGTGATCAAAGACACCAATCCTTCTACCAATCTAAAGGCCATTAAGAATGAAACAGAGCTGGCCAATACCCGTACCGCAATGGCGAAAGATGGAGTTGCCATCACCCGTTTCTTAAAATGGTTGTCAGAAAACATAGGTAAAATCACCATTACCGAACTTTCCGCCGCTGCTGAACTGCGTAAGTTCAGAGCTGCACAGGAAGGGTTTGTGGGCGACAGCTTCAATACCATCAGTGCCTATAAAGCGCATGGTGCCCTACCTCATTACGGCCCATCTGAAGAAAGCGATGTAGAAATAAAAGAAGAAGGTTTATTCCTGCTGGATTCCGGAGGTCAGTATTTTTACGGTACAACGGATATCACCCGCACCATTCCAATGGGAAACAATACTGAAGAAGAAAAAACAGATTATACCCTGGTATTAAAAGGAATGATTGACGGCTGTAAATTGCGTTTCCCTAAAGGAACCTGTGGTTATCAGATTGATGCCATCACCCGCAAGCCATTATGGGATTATGCCATCAATTACGGACATGGAACAGGTCATGGGGTTGGCTATTTCCTGAATGTTCATGAAGGACCTCATACTTTTAACCCAACTGCTGTTCCTGTAGCCATAGAGCTTGGAATGATCACGTCTATCGAACCCGGAGTATACCGACCAGGAAAACACGGTGTCCGCATAGAAAACCTCGTAAACACGATTAAAGACATCAGCAATGAGTTTAACGAATTCTATGCTTTTGAATCTTTAACCATTGCTCCGATCAGTACCGCTATTGTGCAAAAGGATTTATTGGAACAAGGTCAGTTAGATTGGCTGAATAGTTACAATGCGTTGGTATTTGAACGTCTAAGTCCACTTTTAAATACAGAAGAGGTGGCTTGGTTGAAAACATATACTGCCGCAATTTAGTTCCGGAGTATTGCCCGGAGAGATTAAATCATAAAAAGGTGTATATTATTCGAAGGCTGGAATCTTTTGTCCTGAAAAGGACAAAACTTCCTAAGGCCTTCTCACAACATACACCTTTTTATTTTTAATACTTTATAAAGCGTTACTGATTAAAGATAACCATCAATTATTTACCTGATCTGCTTAGCCAAACGCCCTTCCCCTTTCCTTCCCTCCATTACGAGAACCGCAATACAGGTTCTGCGTTTTGCAAAAAAAATCAAATGTGCTTAGACGACATCCAAATGTTTTGCCCTTCAGCGAAACATTTGGATGTCGTCTAAGCACATTTGATTTTTTTAAATTAAAGCGGGCTGATAGAGCGGTCGAGATGCACATACCCACCATCGACGTATACCAATTGCCCTGTCGTATGACTCGACGCCTCAGAAAGCAAAAACACTGTTGTATTTGCAATCTCTTCTGCCGTCGTCATTCTGTTCCCAAAAGGAATCTTAGCTTTTATAGAAGCCAGTTTCTCTTCAGGGTTAGGAATAGAATTGATCCAGGTCTGATACAATGGCGTATAACATTCTGCAACGATCACCGAGTTCACACGAATGCCATAAGGCAGGAGTTCAACCGCCCACTCTCTGGTTAACGCATTTCTACCCCCATTAGATGCCGCATACGCAGAAGTCCCACCTTGCCCGGTATCTGCTACTTTTGAACCGATGTTAACAATCGCTCCTTTAGATTTTTTAAGTGCCGGTAGTGCATGGTGTGCCATCAGGTAATAATGGATTACATTTTTGTGCAGGCTTTCCACAAAACTTTCATAGTTTCCGCTTTCCAGTCCTACACCATCATTGACACCTGCATTATTTACCAATCCATCAATTCGGCCATATTTCTCCAGAACAATTTTAATGGCTTCTTCACTGGCAGATGGATGAGTTAATTCGGCAACCAACTGAAAGACATTTCCACCTTCTGCGATAATATCATCTGCAAGGCGCTGGTTATCCGCTTCATTTCTTCCTACGATTACAGGTGTAGCCCCTTCTTTTGCCAGTAACCTTACAATAGCTTCACCAATACCTTTGGCTCCACCGGTTACGATGACTACTTTATCTTTTAATTGCAGATCCATTGATTGCTTATTTTAAGTTATAAAAGTGAGTTGCGTTTTCTCCCCAGAACAGGTTCTGTTCATTTTCAGAGAGTTTTGCAATATAATTTTCCATGACACTCAGCACCCTTCCATAATCCCCTGCAAGCAGGCAAACCGGCCAATCTGAACCATACATCACCCTTTTGGGACCAAAAGCTTCGAAGACTACGTCCAGATAAGGATTAAAATCCTTCGCTTTCCATCGTTTCCAATCTGCTTCTGTTACCATTCCGGAGACTTTACAGCTTACATTTTCATGTTTCGCCAATCGTTTGAGATCCTCTTTCCAGGGGCTGATGCTGCCCTCTTTGATTCCGGGTTTAGCGATATGGTCCAGCACGAAAGCCTGATCAGGAAATCTGCCTGCCAGTTCTGTTGCATATTTCAATTGGTGTGGATAGATCAGGATATCGTAGGTAAATCCGAATTCTTTCAGTTTACTGATTCCGTTTACAAATTCCGGCTTCAACATTAAGGCAGGATCAGCAGCTCCCTGAAGGATCTCTCTGAAGCCCTTTAGCTTTTCATGCCGGCTTAATACCGCCAGCTGATCAGAAATGTCTTTCGCCTGGAGGTCCACCCAGCCAACTACACCCTTAATAAAAGCATGTTTTGCGGCGTGGTTTAGCTGGAACTCATTTTCCTTCTGACTTTGATCTGATTGCACCACCACACATCCATCAAATTGATAATGGTCCAGGATGGGCTTCAGATGCTGGGGTAAGAAATCATCCCGGAGCACATCCATATCGTCTGTGATCCAGCTGTCTCTTACCTCGTCAAAGTTCCAGAAGTGTTGGTGGGAATCAATTTTTAACATAGTTCTTTACCTGCTGTCTGGAAGTTCCAAGTCCATCAATACCAAGCTCAACCACATCCCCTTCTTTAAGATATATTGGAGGTTTAAAACCTAAGCCTACCCCTGCCGGAGTTCCTGTAGAGATCACATCTCCAGGCAATAAAGTCATAAACTGACTTACATAAGCCACTACGAAAGGAACATTAAAGATAAAGTTGGACGTATTTCCGTCCTGCATTTTCTGACCATTTACCGTCAGCCACAGGCGAAGATTGTTCACATCAGCCAACTCATCAGCTGTGGCCATGAATGGGCCTAAGGGGGCGAAAGTATCACAACCTTTTCCTTTATCCCAGGTTCCGTTTCTTTCAATCTGGAATTCCCTTTCTGATACATCATTGTGTAACACATAACCTGCAACATAATCCAGCGCATCTGCTTCTTCCACATAGGAAGCTTTTTTACCGATGACCACTGCAAGCTCTACTTCCCAATCCGTTTTTACTGAATTTTTAGGAATGATAATGTCATCAAAAGGGCCGGTTAAAGCAGTCGTCGATTTCATGAAGATCACCGGTTCTGGTGGAAGTGGCGCATTCGTTTCCTTCGCATGATCCGCATAATTAAGACCGATACATACAATTTTTGAAGGACGTGCTACCGGAGATCCCAGGCGGGTATCCGCAGGTACTACCGGCAATTCCGTTTCATTCTCTTTCACAAAAGCAGACAATCTTTCCAGTCCGTTATTTTGAAAAAACTGCTCATTATAATCTTCGCCAAAGGCGGAAGTATCGTACCAAATATCGTTTATAATTACACCGGTCTTTTCCTGATCGGCGGCTCCCCATCTGATTAATTTCATTCTTGTGTTTTTAATTATTTAATTTAATAAATCCTCCATCAAGGGGATAATCATTTCCGGTAATAAACCCTGCTTCTTCCGAACACAGGTATAGTGCCAGTGAGGCCACTTCTTCGGGTTTCCCCATGCGTCCTACAGGCTGACTTTTCGATAATTTCTCAAAGATCTCCGCTTCCTGTCCGGCATAATTTTTAGCAATAAAGCCATCTACGAAAGGCGTATGTACCCTTGCCGGAGAAATGCTGTTGCAACGGATGCCATCAGCCATGTAATCCCGCGCCACAGAGAGTGTCATTGCAAAGATCGCCCCTTTACTCATCGAATAGGCAAAACGATCTGTGATCCCTACTACAGCCGCTATCGAAGCCATGTTTAAGATCACTCCTGATCCACTTTTCTTTAAAGCCGGAATTCCGGCATATAAACAGTTATAAGCTCCTTTTACATTCACGTTGAATACTTTTGTGAAGTCTTCCTCGCTCGTCGTATCTGCTTTACCGATATGGGCAATGCCCGCATTATTTACTAAGATATCAATTTCTCCGATCTGACTGAAAGTATTTACTACTGCTTCCTGATTGCTCACATCGCAACCATAAGCAGCAGCAACACCACCCGCGGCTTCGATCTCAGTTACCGTTTGTTGTGCCGCATCGGCATTCAATTCAATGATGTGCACTTTTGCGCCTTGCTTCGCAAAAAGCATAGAAATGGCTTTACCTATTCCACTACCTCCACCTGTAATAATTGCTGATTTTCCTTTTAAACTGAACATATTTTCTTGCTATAATGAAACGCCTCTTTTCCATGGGATAAAATCATCCTGGTTGAGCAATACTGCTTTTGGAGTAATTTCTCCGCTGGCAGCTTTGATACAATATTCCAGAATTTCTATTCCCATCTCTTCAATTGTTTTTTCTCCGCGGATGATGGCACCCGTATCGATATCAATGATGTCACTCATCCTTGTCGCCAGTTGCGTATTGGTAGCCACCTTGATTACCGGACATACCGGGTTTCCTGTTGGGGTTCCCAGACCCGTGGTAAACAAAATAAGGGTTGCACCACTTGCTGCTTTCCCTGTCGTTGCTTCTACATCATTTCCGGGTGTGCATACCAGACTTAATCCTGGTTTTGTTACCGGTTCCGTATAATCCAAAACATCCACTACTGGTGACGTTCCTGCTTTTTTTGCTGCTCCGGTACTTTTGATCGCGTCTGTAATCAGGCCATCCTTAATATTTCCCGGCGAAGGGTTCATATGAAAACCTGAGCCTACTGCATGTGCCTGCGCATCGTATTCCTGCATCAGGCGGATAAATTTATCGGCTGTGGGTTTATCCACACACCTGTCGATGATATTCTGCTCTGCCCCGCACAATTCCGGAAACTCGGCCAGCAAGACCTTAGCACCCAAAGCCACCAGCAGATCGGAAGTATAACCTACCGAAGGGTTGGCAGAGATTCCGCTAAAACCATCACTTCCACCACATTTCACCCCTACACACAATTCGCTCAGTGGCGCCGGGGCACGTTCTATTTTGTTAATTTCTGTTAGCCCTACAAAGGTTCTAAGAATAGCTTCTTTAATCAACTGTTCTTCACTCTGGCTTTGCTGCTGCTCAAAAATTAAGATGTTTTTATCGAATGCAGGATTTCTTTTCTTTACATCATTCAGCAGGTCTTGAGTCTGCAAATGCTGACAACCCAGACTTAATACTGTGATTCCGGCCACATTGGGATGATCTGCATAAGCAGCTAGCAGGTTACTCAGCAAAGCTGAGTCTTGCCTTGTGCCACCACAGCCACCCTGATGGTTCAAAAATTTGATCCCATCCACGTTTTTAAACGCCCTGTTTTTCGCAGGCTGGATTGCAGAAAGGCTATCCAGCTGGAAGGAATCAATGTTTTCTCCCTCATTAAAGGCGGTTAACAACTGATCTGTAAATGACCTGTATTTATCCGTTACCGCATAACCCAGCGTATGGTACAAAGATTCTTTGATCACATCCAGGTTTCTGTTTTCGCAAAATACTGTAGGCACAAACAACCAGTAATTAGCCGTTCCCACCCTGCCGTCTTTGCGATGATAACCATTGAAAGTACGGTTTGTCCAGGCCGAAACATCTGGTTTTTGCCATTGATAATTTACATCCCTGAAACTATAATCCTGCGAAGCATGATAGATGTTCTCGGTGGTCATCAGACCTCCTTTAAGAATCGGCGTAGTGGCTTTTCCAACCAGTACCCCATACATCAATACCTCGTCGTCTACCTTCAGGTCTGTGATAAAGAATTTATGTTTTGCACGGATATCATCCTGTAAGATGATCTGTGAATTGTTCCATTCGATGACCTGTCCTTTAGGTAAATCCTGTAAGGCTACCAGAACATTATCATCCGGATGGATTTGTAAAAAACTACTTTTAGTGCTTGCTGACATTACCCTTTATAATTGAAATATTTTATCCATCATCATCCATTTCTCACCAGGCTTAGCTCCCGGTACTGCCTGTTGATATTTCCACATTAATGTTTCCCATTCCTGTACTTTTTCATTTCCGGCATCCATTGCTGCTTTCTGCTCGAAACTAAAATCATCACTCACCACCATGATCATGAACAGGCGGTTACCTGTTCTGTAGATCTCCATATTCAGGATTCCTGAGGATTTGATGCTGTCTATAATCTCCGGCCAAACCGCCTGATGCATTTCCTCATATTCTGCGATCAGCTGATCATCCGCTTTCAAATCAAGCGTTAAATAATATTGCTTACTCATAACTTTTAATTTCATTCACCTTATGGCCTTTTATGCCAAACAGGAATACCACTACAAAACAGATTAAAGGGACAATATATCCCGCTTGAATATTGTGTGTCAAATCGCTGATATATCCCATTACCGGAGGTAATATGGCGCCACCAACGATAGACATAATGATTAAACTACTTCCAAATTTAGTATCCTTACCAAGGTCTTTAATTCCCAAAGAAAAGATCGTTGGGAACATGATCGACATAAAAAAGGCAATGCCTATTACTGCATACAACGCAATTGTTCCGCTCGATGTTATGGCTACGATACATAAAATGACATTAATAAAAGCATAGACAGACAAGAGCTTTCCTGCGCTGATGAACTTCATCAGGAAGGTTCCGAAAAACCTGCCCACCATGAAAGCCATTCCCATTCCATATCCTGCATATTTTGCCGCCTGCTGCTCATCTATTCCCGCCGCTTTGGTTGCATATAGGATGAAGAAACTGAATACACAAACCTGTGCACCCACATAGAAAAACTGTGCCGCAACAGCCCAGCTCAGGTGACGGTGTGCCAGGGCATGAAAGATCCCCGTTTTCTCTCCTTCTTTTTGTTCTGTTTCTTTAATCTCCGGAAGCTTTAAGAAAGCGAAGATGATCGCAATCACCAAAATGATACTGCCCAGAATCAGATAAGGCATTTTCACGCTAGAAGCTTCAGAAGCCAAAGCCACCTGTTTTGCAGACTCAGTCATCGCACTCAACTCCGTATCCGAATATCCTTTTGTCAGGATGATCTTCGCTCCGATAATTGGCGCAAGCGTTGCCGCCAGCCCGTTAAATGACTGTGCAAAATTCAGACGAAAAGTTGAGGTTTCCGCTGGCCCCAGTAAAGAGGCATATGGGTTTGCTGCAGTTTCCAGAATCGTCAGTCCGCAGGCAATGATAAAAAGTGCAATCAGGAAGAAAAAATATAGTTGTGTATTTGCCGCAGGGATGAATAAAAAAGACCCTATTGCAAATAACAGCAAACCAATGATGATACCTGTTTTGTATCCATACTTTTTCATGATAAATCCTGCAGGTAACGCCATCAGGAAGTAAGCAATAAATACTGCGGAGTCTACCAGTGAAGCCTGCAATGTAGAAAGGCTGAACGACTTCTTCAGGTGAGGAATAAGGATTGGATCAAGATTGTGCACGAAACCCCACATAAAAAATAGGGACGTGATCATGATGAATGGAAAAAGGTATTTATTTTTAGTCATTGGTTTAATTTTTTGGTTATCCAAAGGACGCGAATTATGTTACATTTTATTTTATGATTTTATCATATCATTAAATGATTTTGGCTACTTTCTATGCAATTTAAGGGCAACATTTGACAATCCCAGTGTAGTATGCGGAGATAAAGGACGATGCAGCTGCCAGCTAAAAGGATAATATTTTCCCTTTTCCATATTCAGCTCCGGCAACTCTTTATAGTAAACCTGCTGTTTTAAATTATTGTTGATTCCCAGGGTGATGTCTTTTTTATAGCCATTATAAAATTTAACCAGCAATTGGTTCTTACCCTTTTTCAAAGGCAGCAAGATCACATCATTCAATTTGGCTTCTTTAAAAGGATTGTTATGTTTAGCGAGGATTTCCCCGTTAAGCGTTACAATGACACCATCAGTGCTCGTTATTCCGGCCAGATAAGACTGATCTGCTTCAGAATTGATTTCCTGCATCAGATAGACGGCAGTCTCTGTTTCCGCAGCTAAGGTATACTGCTCATTATTTTTCCATTCCGTTTTCTTTGTCCAGATCTGGTCTGTATTCCGTCCCCACCCTTGCTTAGGATTTACGTTATGGATATCACCAGGAAATCCATCAATACCGGCTCCTGATGGTCCGGAAAGATAGATTGCTCCCCAGCCAATTGCTCCGGACTTTGGCAGCTCTTCTACGCTCCCATCAGAGAAAGAAACTGCAGAAACCTTTCCATTTAGCTCCAGATCGATCGTCTTCCCTTTTTCCTGATCTGAATAATAGATTCCCGGGATATACTTTCCGGTTTCCAGGGCTTGTAAGGTCCAGGATTCTTTAACAGTACTTTGGTATCTGGTATTGTAGTCAATTCCGGAATTGCTGTAATGCTTAAAAGCATTATGGGAATTAAGTACGATTTCCTCCTTGTTTAGTGCTACAATATTTGCAGGCGGAACCTGATATCCATTCACAAAGGTGATGGCAATTACTTTAAATTCTTTATTGATGTCAAGACCTGCCGGAACGGTAATCTTTACTCCCGACTGATCTTGCGAGAAAACAACTTTTTGTTTTGCTTCTCCAAGAACAGTTATACTTTTAATCTTTCCCTGAAGTTCCGGTAAGGTAATCTGTCCATTTTCAGGATTTTCCATTAGATGTAAAAAAATCTTGTTGGTTTTGCTCGTTAAGCTGCCCCATTTAAAGGAGACATGGAAAGGATCGGGATCAGCACCATAGATAGCTTCCCCGTTTTTATTGAGCCATTTTCCTATTTTCAACAGCACATCTTTTTCAAAATCTACCACGCTTCCATCTCCCTTAGGGCCAATATTCAAAAGAAAGTTTCCACCCCTGCTTACTACACGAATCAGGCTGGTTAGCTTTTCTCTTGTTTTCTCTTCTTCGCTTCCGCGATTCTGCCAGGAGCGATAGCTCCAGGTTTCATCAAAGAAAGACGCAGGAGACTGCCATGGCACGCCAATCGTATAATCCGGTTCCTGGTTATCCCCCATCACATTAAAATCGCCCATGTCATTTCCAATCCTGCTGCCGATCATACAGTCGGGCTGAAGGCGGTGAACCAAATCTCTTAATTCTCTACTTTCCGTTGCACTCTGGGAGCCCATATCAAACCAAAGCTCCGATACCGGACCATAATTACTCAACAATTCTGTAATCTGTTTTTTATTGTATTCCACATGCTCCGGAGTAATGTAATCCGAGTTGCTGCTCGAAATCGGTGAAGCCTGGGGATAATGCCAATCGATCAATGAAAAGTACAACCCGAAACGCAATCCCCCAAGTTTGCAAGCCTCAGAAAGCTCCTTTAAGACATCTCTTTTATAGGGCGTCGCATCTACTACATTAAAATCTGTGGTATTCGTTTTAAACATGCAAAAGCCATCATGGTGTTTAGAAGTGATCACAATAGATCGCATCCCTGCTTTTTTTGCCAGAGAGACAATAGAATCCGGATTCCATTTTTCAGGATTAAACCTTTTAGCGACTTTAGCATAAGTATCGCTATAGATCCCTGCATGGGCCTGAATTTGCTCACTTAATCCTTTACTTACCGGTTTTCCTTCCCAGACGCCACCCAATACGGAATAGATACCATAATGGATAAACATTGTATACTTCTGATCCTGCCAGGCTTTTAAAGCTTTAGGATCATGTTGTGAAAAACTAAAACTGCTCCAAAGCAGGAGCATGAACAGCAGGATGCCTGATTTATGTTTCATCGTCAATTCTATTTGGATTTAGGTGGTTCTTTTAAGACGTATTCAATTTAATTAAAAGCGGCTAATTCAAAGAAAGGAAATTGAAGGGTATAAAGTTTTCTGAATTTGTCAAATGATTAAGTGATTTTGGCAGGCATAAGATTGTTACCTCAATAATGCAAAAAGACCGGTCCTTAAAACAAAGCAAAATAGGTCTTTAAAACAAAGTTGAATACTTAAATCCCATCTACTTTTGTGTCAGCAAAATAATACTGACATGAAAAAGAACAACTATCAAGGCGTCTTACAGCAACCAATTGGTTCAGGATTTGACGCCACATCAACAGCGGCTGAGGTGATCAGAGGGATCAATCTCGCCGGAAAAATTGTAATCGTAACCGGTGGAAACGCCGGTATCGGCCTGGAAACAACCAAAATCCTCGCAGCGGCGGGTGCAACGGTGATTGTCCCTGCAAGGGATATGGAAAAAGCAAAGAAAAACCTCCAGGGAATACCCAACGTAGAACTGGAAAGAATGGACCTGATCAATCCGGATTCCATTGATGCCTTTGCAGAAAAGTTCCTGGCGTCAGGCAGGCCGCTTCACTTGCTCATCAATAACGCAGGTATTATGTGGGTGCCATTGCGCAGAGACAGCCGGGGCATAGAATCACAATTAGCCACCAACCATCTCGGACAGTTTCAACTTGCAGCAAAGCTATGGCCTGCGCTCAAAAACGCAAATGGAGCCAGAGTAATCAACGTTTCCTCCTTCGGTCATCAAATGTCCGCGTTCAATTTTGAAGACCCTAACTTTGAGCACCGTGAATATGACACCCTGCTCGGCTATGGCCAATCAAAAACGGCAAGCAACCTATTTGCCCTTGAACTGGACAATCGCGGTCAGGAATTCAACATCCGGGCATACTCTTTACACCCAGGTTCCGTTTATGGCACTGATCTTGGCAGAGAAGAACCCATAGCACTCTTCCAGAAGATGGGGACTTATGATGCCGATGGAATCATTAAAAAGGAAGTGGCCAGTAAATTAAAAACAATTCCACAAGGTGCAGCTACGACAGTTTGGTGTGCTGTAAGTCCTTTGCTCAACACCATTGGTGGAGTATACTGCGAAGACTCGGACATTGCAGCCCTGGACACTGGAGCAATTGAACACAAATACAATGAGCCTTCCACATTACGTGGCGTACAACCCTATGCGCTGGATGAGGATAGTGCTAAAAGGTTGTGGACATTAAGTGAAGAAATGACCGGACTTACCTTCCATACTCAATAACAATTTCCACATCAGCTTACCCGAAAGAAATCCAATTTTGGACAACGAATACAACAAAGGCAATTTTTGTTGTATTTTCAATTTAATAAATCACCACCCAGCGCATATGGAGCACACTTCAAAATACATTACTCCTGATATTAAGCTTTCCTCCTATGAGGACAAGCTTTTCAAGTCGGATGTTATATTTGACCACCATATGTTGATCTGGTTTATCTCCGGCGAAACAAAAATAATTCAGGCAGAAGAAAGTCATCATTTTAAAACAGGAGATATTTTTTTGATCCCAAGGAATCAGCCCGCTACGGTCATCAATTTTCCAAAAGACGGCTTGCCACACAAAACCGTAGTGATGTTATTATCAGCAAAAACACTTCGTAATTTTTATGCAGATATCGACATCACCACCAGCATTACCCCCATTCCAAAAATCCGAAGCTTCAACAGCCATCCCCTGCTCGAAAGTTGTCTTACCTCATTAATACCTTATTTTGAGATGCAGGAACTTCCCGAAAACATAGCCGCTTTAAAAATTAAGGAGGCAATCAGCATCCTGAGGGCTATTGATCCTGAAATTGACAGTGTATTGGGAAACTTTGAAGAACCGGGGAAAGTTGACCTGACCAGCTTTATGGAAAAGAACTATATGTTCAATATGACCATGGAGAAATTTGGATACCTCACGGGCAGAAGTATCACCACCTTTAAGCGGGATTTTAAGAAGAGCTATAACACAACACCCCAAAAATGGCTTACCCAAAGGCGCTTGGAACTCGCACATTACATGATTAGTGAACACCACAAAAAGCCAACCGAAATCATCTTTGAAGTCGGCTTTGAAAACTTATCCCATTTCTCTTTTATTTTTAAAAAGCAATTCGGCTACGCACCAACTGAATTATTGGAAGATAGCCTAAAAAGGATTTAAGCAATAAAAAAGCCCTGGCGATTATAATAAATACCAGAGCTTTTTTTGTTACCGTTTATCTTTTTTGATTCGCCTTCAAAAGGTCTATTTCTTTTTGTTGTCTTATTAAATGTAAAGTCAGCTCTTCAATCTTTTCTAAAAGTTTGCTATTGACTTCCCCCAAATTAACACCATTAGCTTTCACTTGTTCAGCAGAAGGAATTCCAGGCAGGTGCCCATGTTCTTCAATATATTTTTCGGTTTCCTGAAGCGTTGATAATGGATAAGATTTCTTAAATACGTAATCCGGCCAATTTGCATTTTCAACTTTTATCTCTTTTGCCCTGATATTCCCTTTAACTGATAATTTAGAGTCCGGAGTAGTTGTCCCAATACCGACATTACCATTTGCAATATAATGATTTCCATCACCCACAACCGTTAACAAACGGGATGAACTCAGGTCCACATCCAGGTGCTCAGGAACAACAAAAGCTTCAATCGGAGTTCCCGCAGGAGCTACATTTACCTTAATCTGATCCAGGGTAGAAACCTCCTCTACTTTATTCTGAAGATAAGTGATTTTCACTTTATAACCCGAATAAAACTGTACATCCAGATAAACCGGTAATCCTTTATTTACATACCCTCCATGAGAAGTACTAAGATCATATGGTGTACCTATTCCTATCTTAGCCGTATGCTGTACACCGTATCGCTCTACCAATCTCACCTTTGGGCTTCCATGATTAGCTCCCTGGCTATATCCGTTTTCAAGAACATATTTTTCATAGCCTGTTGCAAAGTTTTGATGAAACAATTCGATCATAATCAATCCTCCACTTTGCCAATGGAAGGAGTTGTAACCTACGGTAGCAATTTCATACCGCATCGCCGCTGTCCCATTAGCAAATAAAGTATTCGTAACTGATGTTCGCCATCCATTCTGATCAGCAGAAGACTGGGAAAAACCATAAAAAGAGACAAACACCAGAATACCTATAGCAAGAATTTTTTTCATATATTTATATAACATTTTTACATTAACACAAAATACTGCATTTAATACAAAAAGATAAAATATATTAAAAAATAAGCAATAATAATTACTTCACTATCTTCAACAGATAAGCGCCATATCCACTTTTTACCAACGGCGTTGCCACTGCTTTAAGCTGTTCTTTATCAATAAAGCCCATCCGGTAAGCCACTTCTTCAATACATCCGATTTTCAATCCCTGACGTTCTTCAATTACCTGTACAAACTGACCTGCCTGCATTAACGAAGCAAAAGTTCCGGTATCTAACCAGGCTGTTCCCCTGCTCAACACCCCAACTTTCAATTTCCCTTGCTCCAGGTAAACCTTATTCACATCTGTGATCTCATACTCTCCACGTGGGGAAGGTTTAATGTTTTTAGCAATCTCCACGACACTGTTATCATAAAAATAAAGCCCCGGAACCGCATAATCTGACTTAGGTGCTACCGGTTTTTCTTCGATAGATACCGCTTTGTTATTTTCATCAAATTCTACGACACCATAGCGTTCAGGATCAGAAACACGATAAGCGAAAACAACACCTCCATCCGGATCAGAACTCGCTTGCAACAGCCTCGCCATTCCATCACCATAGAAAATATTATCGCCCAATACCAGCGCGACTTTATCGTCACCAATAAAATCAGCACCAATCACAAAAGCCTGGGCCAGTCCATTCGGAACCGCCTGTTCCGCATAAGAAAACTCACAACCCAAAGCCTTTCCATCTCCTAAGAGTTTCTTAAAATTAGGGAGGTCATGTGGGGTAGAAATGATCAGAATTTCCCTGATTCCTGCCAGCATTAAGGTCGACAGCGGATAATAAATCATCGGCTTGTCGTACACAGGCATCATTTGCTTGCTCATTACTAGGGTTAATGGGTGCAATCTTGTACCGCTTCCCCCTGCTAAAATTATTCCTTTCAATTTATATAAGGTTTGGTTTGTATCGATCTATTGTTCTTCCTTTTTTAAGGACACGCTATTTTCCAGCTCTGCATACCATTCTGCGCCATACTTTCTGATGAGTGGCCCTTTCAGGAACTGATAAACAGGCACTTTTAATTCTCTACCAAAAGTACAGGCATCATGACAGATATGCCATCTGTCGTAATTTAAAACTTCAAACTCCGGATACTGTGTTACTCTGATCGGATACAAATGGCAGGAGATCGGCTTTTGCCATTCTACCAATCCAAGTTCATATCCTTTCTCTATTCCACATTTTGTAATTCCATTTTCAAAGGTCACATAGGCACATTCCTTATTCCCATCCACACAAGGAGTAGTCAGGTCGCCATCTGCATCTACCACAGAAGTCCCCTGCTCTTTGATTGCTTTGATCCCCTTTTCTTCCAGCAGGTGCTGGATTTTTGGATAAATATCTCTCAGGATTGCTGTTTCTGCTACATCCAATGGTGCTCCTGCATCTCCCTCCACACAGCAAATGCCTTTACACTTGTTCAGGTTACACACAAAGCTTTCGCTAATCAGGTCCTCATGTACGAGTGTATTCTGTACTTCTATCATTTTCTTTATTTTACTATTGCCAAAGGATACTTTAACCCATCAGCTGATTTAATTTCCATCGTCACTGCACCTACTAAGATTTCCACCTGGGCCTTTACAGGCACCCTGTTGCCATCATCAGTAATCCAGAGATATAATTTACTGTCTTTCTTAAAAATTCGCCCAGGCTTAATAGAAGGGCTAAATTTCAGACATTTGATTTTTCCTAATTTTGTTTTTACCGTTTCCCGGCCTACAAACTGTATTTCCAACTGATTGATCTCATCTCCAAGGAAGTAATTCACTTTCACCTCATCTCCGATATTCATTTTGGAAATGTCCAGACTTCTGGCAAAATAATAAGTGGATACCAAATCAAAAGTCTGGCTGTTTGGTGTTTTAAACGTGCCTTTTGTCGCCACTACTTTTTGCTCTCCCTGAGAAAACCTTGCTTTGTCTTCTCTTCGGTAACTTCCTTCGCGGATATTCTCCTGATAGAAATAAGGCTTAAGATTCACTTTATCAATATAAGAATCGTAATGATCCCTGATTTTATAAAAAATATCAAATGTTCCGGAAGTCGCCGCATCAACGGATAACCTGAAAGTAGGTTTTCCATCAAATTTAAGGTCAGAATCCATGACCTTCAATGTTCCTTCCGCCGCAGTGATGAAGCCATATCTTAATTTATATTTAAGCACCTCTCCAGCCTGAAAAACGGGTTCTTTAACAAAAGGAAGCTCCTGGGCCAATCCCCTGAAACTTAGTAATGCAATAGTGATGATCAATAATGATTTCTTCATATCAGGGTTAAAACAAAAAACAATCCAAACTTAATCCTTTCGCTTAAAAATCGGGACGGTAGAGCAAGGCTCACCGTACATAATGCTTTTTACGACCGGTGTCAACAGCCCTGTTATTTCCACATAAGCAGAAACCGGTACTTCAATATCTGCACATCCTTTGATCACGACTCTTTCTCCGGCAAATGTATTCAGGTCGATCTTTGCCAATGCTTTAGCAAAAAGCACTGATTCCAGCGTCTCTAAGCTACCAAAAACCACCTCATTTGCATAAGGTTTTAATTTATTGGCCAGCAGCATGTAAGCCCAGGTCGGTACAATCGCATCGGCACTACAGATGATGGCTATATTTTTACCGGTGTAAGCCGCCCAGTCGTGCGCTTTTATAAACTCCCGGAAATCTTTCTCCCGCAGCATCAATCCATGAAAAAGGTTATCCTTGATGTCATACACAACCCTTTCTCCGGTATGATAGTATTCTTCCAGATTTAACGTGATCAAGCCACTTGCAGCTACTTTATTAACGAAGTTCTCCTGAATGTCCATGGTAATTAAAATAAAAAAACCGGAAGCAATACTACTTCCGGTTACAAAATTACGTAAAATAAGATTAATAGAATTTCACCCTATTGTCTTTTATCTTGGCTTTATCCTGTAAAGCCTGGAATGCCGATCCTAAAGAACGCTGAGCAGCTGCCTGCATCATTGATTCTTTTTGTTTGTAAGTATTTGCCAGAGGAGCCGGGTTACCGAATCCATCAACAGTAAATACATACACACCACGCTCGCCATCTACAGGCTTAGAAAGTTTACCTGGCTGAGAACCGAAAACAGTTCCTACCAATTTATTTTCCTGCGCTGCACCCGGGATAATTGGGTTAGCAAATACCATGTTCTGAACTGGTGCTACCGGTTTTCCTAATTTCTGAGCTACCTGATCGATATTTCCTGCGCCTTGTAAAGCAGCATTAATTTTTTCTGTCAGCTGTTTTGCTTTCACTGCATTACGAACCATTGGTTCGATGTCTTTTTTCACTGCTTCCAATGACAATGGACCTTTAGGGTTAATACCAGTTACACGGGCAACTACGAATGAGTTCTCCATTTGATAGATTTCCTTCAGCACATCACCTTTATCTGCTGCATAAGCATCACGGATCAGCTGACGTGGGTTATCCAATCCAGGAGCAAAACCTTGTGATCCCGTTACTTTATCAGCAACACCTACAGTGTATTTATTTTTCTGAGCCAGTTCAGTAAAGTTATTGTCTTTAACCTCGCTTAAGAAGTTGCTTGCTTTTTTGTAAGCAGCATCTTTAGTTTTGCTACTTGCAGCAAGGCTTTTCTCTATGTAAGCCAGTTTAGCTACTTTAGAAGAACCGACTTGTTTTTCGATTTTAATCAGGTGAACACCAAATTGTGAAGTCACTACTTTAAGATCTCCGGCTTTACCGTCGAAAGCAGCAGTTTCAAATTCAGGAACCATTTGTCCACGGCTAAAAGTACCAAGGTCACCACCTTTGTCTTTTGATCCGTCAACGCTATATTGTTTAGCCAATGTTGCGAAGCTCGCACCACCCTGAACCAATGTTCTTAGTGAATCTGCCAGTTTTTTAGCCTTATCAACGCCACCTAATTTGGTAGGGTCAATCAGGATATGACTTGCTTTAACAGAGTCAGGAGAAAAACGGGTATCGATTACTTTAACCAATTTATAAGAGTTACCAGAGAATTTAGGACCGTAATAGCTGCCTGCAGGAAGATTAAAAACTACAGAATCAACAGCCGGATCTAATTTACCCTTGCTCATATACGTGTAAGGAACTTTAACATCAGAGTTTAAAGCAGCAAACAAAGAATCACTAGGTGCAGTTCTGAAGTCAGCAGCCAATTTATCTACCTGAGTTTTCACTGCAGCAGAATCTGCTGCCGTTGGGCTAACGCTGAAAGCTACATATTCGAATGAACGTGTTTCTGCAGGGTTCTCAAAACGTTTTTTGTTGGCATTATAATAATCAGAATAATCCGATTCAGTTGGTTTTACATTTGCATCAGGAATCGAAGCGTAATCAAGGCTTACATATTTGAAGTTTGCCAGTTTGTTACGGTTCTGATATTCGTCATTTGCTTCCAGCGTAGTTACGTATAAAGAGTTACGAACCAGGTTGGCATATTTTTGTTGTAAAGCCTGTTTAGTGATTTCAGTTTCCAATAAAGCCCACTGTTGGTTTAACTGTGGATTTTTTGCCCTTTGTTTCAGGGAAGTAATCACATCAGCGCGGTTCAACTGACCAGTCTGAGGGTTACCAAAATACTGAACGATCAGCGGACTAGGATTCTGACCCTGCATCAGGTCGAACAATTCATCACTGGAAACGTTCAAACCTAAGCGGCTGTATTCTTTACCTAAAAGAACTCCGGCCACTTCACCGTTCCAAACATTGTCTACAGCCATGGCTTGCATCTGGGCATTTCCTGAGCCACCATATTGCTGTTTAAACTGAGCTAAACTCTGGTCTACTTTAGGACCAAAAGTATCAATGCTAATTTCTTCACCATCAATTGATCCGACAACCTTTTGAGATTCGGCCCAGAAAGGCTTACCTACGTTAATTGCATCACCAACCAAAAATGCAACAATTGCAAAACCGATGGCACCGATCAAAATGTACCCTGCGCGATTCCGCAAAAATGTCATTAATCCCATAATATTCTTATTTATAAATCTTTTTTAAGAGGGCGCAAGATACAACTTTTGCGAAAAAAAGAAAATATTAAATTGTTTTTGATTAAGTATTTAAAAATTAAGGAAATATGACCTTTTGAATCCCCGGATTATTCCCCGAATTTTTTGTCCAGATAAGTCTCTCCAAATCCCTGCTCGAACTTAAAAACGCTGAAATCTTCCGTTGCACTGAAATTATTTGCGTTAACCATGGTCCCGTCTGGTTTCGTCACCACTCCGCTTGGAGCAAAAAACATCCGTTTATTCTGGTCCCAGGTCAGCTCTTCTGTATTGAAGGTAAGCCCTTCATTGACCACGATGACATTCCGTTTAAAGATCACCAGTTTTTCCGATTCCCGCTGAATCGCATAGTCGGAAGTTACCGATCCCTTGACCGCTTGTTTTTCATTCAGAAAATTGATTTTTACCCCCTCAGGCATCTCCTGATAAATCGCACCACTTTTAGGTGTAATTTTATCCAGTATCGGGGCCGTAGCTTTTGCTTTTACCAGTGCCGAATCACTATAGATGATCTCGACTCCAATGGTCCGGTCCCTGTTCAGAATGAGCTTATCCTTCGCAGAAAGCGGGGCTGCTTTTTTCAGGTCATCATCTCCACAGGAGCTTAAACAGAGCTGGAATAAGCAAAGTATCGCGATTCCAAATAATGTTGTTGCCCGGGATTTCATGATGATGATATTAAAAAAATGGTTCCGGGTCTAAACCCGGAGCTCATTAATAAAGTTTGTTCTTAATAAACCAGGTATCGTTAAGCGTAAAGCCGATATGGAAATTGATGTAATTCTCTTTAACCAGGCTGTTCGTTAATGTTCCTCTTTGTCCGATCTCCGTGGTGAAGTTCAGTTTGTAAACCGAATACCTGTTGGATGCCAAAGGTAAACCCAGTCCAAAAGTAATTGCCTGTTGTTTGATGTCCTGACCTGCAGTCTGGATATAAGTCTTGTCGTACATGAAACCCAAACGGTAGTCTACACGCTTAAAGTAGCTCCCGATAGAAGTAATGTCCGGAGTATACTGTCCGCCGGCAGAAACACCCCAGCTATCCTGTAATCCCTGATTTACACCATCAATGGCTAATTTTTTCCAGCCACCCATTCTATAATCAGCACCGAACATCCATTTATTGTCCCTTTGAATGGTAAATCCAAAGCTATGTGTCAATGGCAATTTTAATTTCGTTTCTTTACCTGGTATGGAAGAAAGCGTATCTATGACACCACCTTCAGCACCGGATGCGTCCTTAATATACTGACTGGCAAGATAAGTTCTTGTAGAGTTGAGAGAAGAACTGGCCGAGCCTGAATATCCAAGCGTAATTCTCTTCTTAGCTCCCAATGGAATCTCATATTGAGCACCATAAGAGAAACTCACACCACCAATACTATTTTTATCTGTTTCTCTGGAATATTTTGAAGCGATTCTATCCAGCTCGATAGAACTGCTTTTTTGCAGGTTTCCGAAGATGTATTCCACGTTTCCACCGATCCTGAAATGATCACCAATTTGCTGACCAAAACCCAGATAAGCTTTAGACAAACCACCTTCTCCGGTATAAATACTTGTCGAATTGCTCGTATCGACCTTTCCTGTTTTTGTATATTCATACCCGACCTGAGTATACGGCATTAAACCAAAACTAATTCCGGATTTACCATTCTTGATTGGGAAAGCAAGTGCAATATGACTCAATGAAGCATTAAAGCTTTGCTCCGACAGGCTTCCCTGTTTCAGTGTCGTGAAAGATCCCGACATTCCTATATCCACCGTAGTCAGGTTAATTCCAGAATAAGAGGCCGGATTTTGCATGTTGATATTGCTATATCCACTTGGCTTATAAACACCGGTAGAGATGCTTCCCATAGCCTTCAATTGTGGAAGGACCAACGGTTTGACATTTCCAAGTCCAAACTGAGAATATGGAGATTGAGAAGTAACCTGTGCCTGGGCAGTAATGCCGGTAAACAAGGCCAATACGGCTGCTATATAATTAATTTTTTTGTACATATTCAAATGCAATGACTTCATTTAATCCTTTTAATACCAAATACGGATCGTGAGTAATTTGAGGCGCAAAGATGCTGTTTTTTAATTGTTTCAGCAAAAATGTCGCGCTACCCCCTGTTATCAATACCGTCAGGTCGTTATTTTTATTATTTTGTTGGGTGATAAACCCTTCAACTTCATTAATTACTCCTTGTAAAACACCATTTTGAATGGCGGTAATTGTATCTGTCCCCTCGGGGATCTCTCCTTCTTCCCTATCCCAGTCTACCAAAGGCAAACGCCCCGTATAATGATTTAATGCTTTAAAACGCATTTCTATTCCCAAGCTTATGCTTCCTCCAAAATATTCACTTTGGGCATTTAGCAGGTCGTAGACAATGCAGGTTCCGGCATCGACAATAAAACAGTTTTTCGCAGGGTAATAATAATGGGCTGCAATAACTTTCGCCCAGCGGTCTAATCCCAGCGTGGACGGTGTTTTATAGTTGTTTTTTACCCCAATATTGCTCCCGGTTGAAAAAGAAATGTAAGTGGTATTGGCTTTCAAAACACCGATTACTTCTTCTAATTCAGGACCTACACTGGATATTGTGGAGCAGCTGATCTGGTATTGTTTAATTAAATCCAGTATTGCATCCGGTGTAATTTGCTTCAGAACCTGAGCATGAACCATTGTTCTGTCTTTAAAAACAGCAATTTTAGGGTTCGTATTTCCAATATCTATTACCAGATTATGCACTCAGGGCGTGTTCTAATACATAAACAAACTTCATGTCACAAAGCTATTAATCTTTAGCAAAGAATAAGGTTCCAAATTGTTAAAAAAAGTTAAACAAACAAAAAGTACTGAATAGCGAAAACTAAAATCAGGAACAAACTTTCGTAAAACCATCGTTTTCTGGCATTTGAGAAATAATAAGCCAATAAAACCGAGCCAGGAGGCACGCACAAAAGGAAGTGATAAAGGCTGAAATCAGGCTTGGTATACACACTTATAATGGCCACCAGAAACATGATAAACAGCATCTGAAAAGCCTTTCTCGTACTGATAAAACTGCGGAAGAAATTCTCTCTCAGCTGGATCATGGCAAGCACCATCATCACCAGTACCGGAACGAGTACCAGGTAATCGTTATAATTGATTTTAAAGACCGAAGGAAATTTATTCGCCAGTGGCAACCAAATCTTATAAAACATGGAAAGGTTATCATTCCAATAATAAAAAACCCATACAAAAAAGAAGATCGTTAAAAAGCCAACCAGGCCAGCCATCCATTCCCTTCCGTTAAAAGAGCGGTAAAGCAACAGCGTGAACCAGATCATCACGAGCATCACAATAAATGGAAAATAGATCAGGGTACCGATTGCAATGATCATCCCAATATCAAACATGATCATCAATGCATTCGGAGATTTGCCCACCTTCAGGAACTTATCCATGATCCAGATCAGCAGGAAATTACAGATCAGCGTAGGACTTAAGACAAGAAAAGGCATAAATAAACCAGCTGCAGTGACATACAACAGTGCAGGCAGGAACCCGGGCTTATTCAATAAACCGTGATTGTTGACCACCCTATTGAACAAAATCGCCTGAACATAGATGATGATCGCGGCAAAAAAAGCATTCCCAATAGGAGAAAAGGTATTTTGAACCGGAATCTGGATAAAAAACTTGGTATAGGGTTCCAGAAACTCAAAGTTCAGCTGTGCCGGAGGATCTGCAAATATAGCCATGCGCATAAAAAAAGTATATGCGAATAACAGGAGCAGGTTTATAGGGTTTAAATTTCTAAATTGATTGATCATGCCTGTATACTAAGGCAAAGTAAAGCAAATTATCTGGCAAAATCCTTTACTACTTTATCAATTACAGCGGCTGTTTCGTCCGGAAAATGAAACTGATGCTCCTGAGGATTATTTACCCAGTTTTTTATGATTGGCAACCAATTTCTGTTACTTCCCCAGATCACCGGCAAACCGAATTTCTTTAATGCGAAAGCATTACATTGCTGTTCATACTGAAATTTCATCGGCGCAACGAGCAGCTTCTTTCCCAGAAATAAGGCTTCTGCTGGTCCTTCAAAGCCTCCTCCGGTAAACAAACCTTCGCAGGAAGCCAGGCTTTTATTGAAGAGTTCATTATTTACCGGACTCACGGCAACATTTCCATCTGTATAACTGATTTTGGTATGTTTAGAGAAGACTTCCCATCTCACCTGCGGAACCTGTTTCAGGATCGGAACTAAAAACTTATCGTCTATTGCCGGAAGGTATACGGAATAATGGCCCAGATTGCTGACCACCATATTGCGAATCTCCGCACGGATTACCGGGGTATAGATAAAATCATCATAACGTTCAAAATGAAAACCGACATAATGACTTGCCGGAGCATAATATTTCATCACCAGCTGCGCCCAGTCAATACTTTTAGGCTTCGGCACTTTTCGCGACTGAAAAGAGGCCTGATGACTTAATCCAACACTTTCTATGCCTTGTGTTCTACAGGCCCAGGCGGTTACAGGTTCAAAATCATTCAGAATCAAATTGTAATCCCTCAGCGGGATGGTCTTCATGTCTTTCATAAAACGCGGAAGGTTCATCGTCTTCCAGGTCGCATAGTGATCTACACCACCTTTTTTACCGAAGACGAAGCTGAATCCATGGAGTTGATATTTCACTTCCTGAACCAATTTCACATCAGCCTGTGTACCGCTGACCAATAAATCAACTTCTCCATACTGCTGCAATAAGGGAACGATTTCCCTTGCCCGGCTAATATGTCCGTTCCCTGTACCCTGAATAGCGTATAGTATTTTCATTCGCACCGAATATCTACAATTTTTATGCGCTAGACAATTTCTAATTTAATCTTTTGAAGCAAGGCATTGATATCGAGCTTACTGTGAAGGTCTTCACTATCGGAGAGCTCGCCTTCTTCCACTTCATCTTTTTCAAAATCCTTATGATCGTATTTGAAAATCTTCCATGCCTTATCACTGTATTCCAATGCGGTCAGGTTTTCTACCCAATCTCCGCTGTTTAAATACAACACCGAACCTTCTTCTGTTGTTACCGTTCTCATTTCGGGCTGGTGGATATGGCCACAGATCACATATTGATAACCGTTCTCTACTGCCAGTTCTGCGGCCGTAGATTCGAACTTATTGATAAACTTAACCGCGTCTTTAAATGCGGCTTTGATCTTTTTGGAAAAACTCATTTTATCCCTGCCTACCAGCTCCAGGCACCAATTTACCAAGCTGTTGATCAGGATCAGGGTATCATAACCTACGGCACCTAGTTTGGCCAGCCATTTGGAATGTTGCATCGTTACATCAAAGATGTCCCCATGAAAAAACCAGGCTTTCTTACCGTCCAGTTCAATCACCAGCTTATTCTGAAGGTGAAAAGCACCCATGTGCATGTCTGCAAATTTCCGCAGCAATTCATCATGATTCCCCGTCAGGTAATACACCGGCACTCCTTCTACTACAAATTTCATGAGCTTGCGAACCACCTTCATGTGGGTTTCCGGCCAGTACCGTTTGCTGAATTGCCAGATGTCGATGATATCGCCATTGAGCACGAGCATCTTTGGTTTAATGCTCTTCAGGTATTTTAGTAATTCTTTTGCGTGGCAGCCATAAGTTCCAAGATGAACATCTGAAATTACGGCAATATCCACTTCTCTTTTAGACATCATCTTCCTCCATTGTCAGTTCGTAAGGACTGAAAAAGAATGCAACCAATACAATTAAGCATATTATCAAAAACAACTCCTGCATAGGGATAACAGTTTAAGTTTATGATGCAAAGGTGCAACACAAGGATTAACAGGCTGTTAAGTAAATATTATTTGTTAAGCAAGCTACATCAATAACTCCCCAATTAACAAAAGCCCGTTTACCCGGGCTCTGGATATTCCATTTTTAAAATGAATAGATTATAACCCCTGCTGATCAGCAGGGGTTATAAAATTAATATGTTTCTATATGTTCAACCTCAATATAACTACCTGCCTGAACCTGTAAGCTTGTACTTCCCGTAGTCCCAGTGATTGGTATATTAACATATTGCTCAACTTGCTGCCCGTTACTGATCGAATCATATCTTATCTTGAATCTCATTGTTTTGCTTGTATTATCGCTATAAGAACGTTTCGCACTTATGCTAACAGAGGTTAGAGAAGGATCAGTTGAATACACAAAATAGTAAGATGGAGGACAAGCATTTTGGTTAAAATCAGATACAACAAATCTGGTCTTATTGTAAGTAAAACTAAAAGGGTTATTGTCTATTTGTTCTTGTAATTTGTTCCCCGTAGTTCCCAGATAATTATTATATTCCAGATCGTTCACAGTTTCACATATGGTATTCGCGGTATTCTGCCAATTTCCTGCAGTATTTGCATAATTATAATTATAATTCGCTATAATATTCTTCGAGTTATCTTTTATATCTGATAATTGTGCAAGCGAATTAAAAGCATAAAACTTAGTACTTCCTGATGGATTTGTTTCAGAGCTCATACCAATCAAAGGCTTATAAGTATATGATGAAAATAAAGCATCCTTAGGATAAACAGACACGTCATCAATTGGGCCGACTGAACTAATCACCTTATTATCAATTGTATAATCCTCCAACTGATATTTCCATTTAGTTCCAATATATTCCCAATAGGCCAACACATAAGATTTTGTATTTGGTCTTACAAAAGGGACCGTATAACTACCTAAATGCCTCTTTTCGCCTGTATGTGCTTCACCTACAGAACCGGAAAGACGACCTTCAAATCCTTCATAGAAGAATTCATTATATTCAGAGTTCAACACTTTTGCTATTGGATATTGTTGATTGTAACCCCATGCAAAAGAAGTTTTTGAGGAATTGTTGCTGGAGTAAGTAAGGACATTACCTTCGTTGTCATATTTGTGATACTGGGCATCCAAATTATCTAAATTGACACCTGCATATCTTGATTTAAGTATTTCTGGTAAAAAGAGATGATTTCCTCCGAAAGTATGCTTTTTATATATTGTACTTTCTCTTTTTAGAAACGTGGAATTGACATAGGTTTCAACTTCCAAAACAGAAGAGATCATGTTCTTACCGACCATCTCGTCTATCACCAAAAGGTCAGAACTGGAAAATGTATTACTTAAACTTGATTTATCTGAGGGATACTTATAAATTGTTTTTAACTCTTTCCCATCGCTTTTCTCTAAAACTTCATTTTTCAAAAGATTCGTGAGGTCATTATACTCAAACGTTTTTACAGAACTCAAGGAACTATTGTCATTCTGATTATAGTTGGTCACAGTTGTTTTTATAATATATGGTTCAAATAAAAACTTCTTATAAGCATGTATTTGAGCACCTATAGGTTCATTCGCTGAGGTTGCAGTGATATCAACAACTCTGACATGATCGTTAAAACGATCAGGATTTTTATTATACTCATAAGCATTGGTACTCAGCAATTTATTCACAGATGTATAGGATCTTTCAGTTAAAAGTTTGCCCCTTACATAACTCATATCAGTAGTCTTGATATTCGTAAATGATGCCATATGATAATATCCCGAATTAATAATTGCTGTATTTCGATAAAGGATACTATCATGATTAGAATAGTTATAGATTTTATAACTTCCATCGGGGAATTTCTCTTTTATCTCTGAATAGGTTACATGATTTCCATTGGTAAAACTTAAGGGGAATGCAGTTCTGTTACTAAAGAGCCAATAACTTCCTGTAGCACCGGCACACGGCACATTAAGCCCCGCATTACCAACGCACATACTTGATACAGGATAAAGCTGTTCAAAATAAGTGGGCTTTCCTCCCAGTATTCCAGATGATGTGGTTGGAAAAGAAGCTGAAGATTTCACGTAAGAAAATTCTCGGATGTTTGGAATAGCATCTCCAGTCTTGGAGATAATTTTTTTAATACGTAAGCCTCCGGCGATCTTTTTTTGACCAAACCCAAGACTGGTTAAACTAAAATTTGGCGTTGTATCATATGAATTAATAATGGATGAATAATCATTTGGTTCGTAAACGAACTCTGTTTGTCCTCCTGTTGGGTAGAATACATGAGAAAGTGTTCCTTCCAACAAGAATTCGGCATTCGCATCTCTTGAGGTTGTGTAAGCGTTAATGTCAGCCGGACTTATCTTACTGTTGTCGACATGATCAAAATAATTATAGTTATTAAAAAAGCCCCAATGATCGGTTTTCATGGAAGCGTAGCCAGGTAAATCAAAATACTCGCTGTCATAGTAATAAAATTCATATGGATTCTTACTTTTTATGCGGGTAGCATCTTTCTCTTGAACAGAAGTCAACATCAGGCGACTATCTAACTGATCCTTATAAGTAAAATCAAATTGTTTGATCAATTTTTCTGTAAAATTATCCTTTACACTGATATTGATTAACTTATACCATTTCGACCCCTCATTACCGATATCCTGATAGAAAGTAGGTGGCGCTCCGGGATTATTAAAATAGAATGGTGAACTATCCCGATGAGCGAGTTCATTTGTTTGAGACCTTGTAAAAGTAACGGTCTGGCCTGGTGTAACAATTTCTTTCAGATAAACAGGATTCAATAACGTATGTACTATTTTTGGTGAACCTGTTGAAGAAGAATGATTTCCATAATTTGCATAATAATAGCTACTCCAGGAATCGGAACTGATTATAGTGTATCCACCCCTTTCATAATTAAGAATTGTTTCTGTCCCGCTTTGTGGGATAACTTTAGTAAGCATCCAGGAGGTTGCTGTTACAGAATTATATGTCTCGTCTCTACGGCCCTCATTTCTGCTAAACTCGATTGACTCAGCTGTTCCGCCAAAAACATATACAACTCCGTCGGGAGTAGTCAACTCTATTTTATCTATAATTCTGGCAAGAGGTATAGATTGGAATCCTTGACTACCTTCCAAATCAAAGGAATTAGTTGTCATTGAAATCTTCGTTCCTTTTGCATTTGAAGATCTAACCTTCCACTGCCCTTGATGATCAAGAAAAAAACTGCCGGAAAGTCCATTAAAATTAAAAACGAATTCATCAGGCGATGGTGACGCACTTAAATCCGATGGAGGAAATGTAACATAATTCTGGATAATAGGACCTAAAACAGATGCAGTAGACCAATTGTTATCATCACTTAATAAGCCATAATTGAATAAATAAGACTTTGTATTCGGATTCGCTGCATCAGCCGTAGATACGATAATTTCATCAGCGTCCCCATTTGCAATCCGGGTAATCATCCCCCCAGCAGTTAAATTCCAGTTAAGGCCAACCCAACCCGGATGGTTATCAGTTCTTACACCGAGCGCCTGATAAGATAGTTCTATAGGAATAGAAATCCCCTTGTCATCAATAGTATGAATTGGAATAGAAACAGATGCAAGTCCATTAAAATAATTAACAGGAATCTGTCCATATGTTCCCAAACTTGCTGCGTTAGGTGTAGGAAACGAAACGGGAGGCTTTTTTTGAGCTAAAACATTTGGACAAATCAGGATAGAAATCACAGCTAGTGTCTGCATTTTTCTAATTACTTTTACAATAGCTTCGTTTAGGTTACTGGTTTTTATCATTACAATGGTTAAGAATTAAACAGGGAAGTTGATTTGATCATTACTTATGATAAATAGCTAAAATTTTGTCAAGATAATCTTTTGCAAGGTCTCCATTGGTAAAAGTATAAGGGGTATACGCCCTACTATTAGGGTCGTAAGCCCTCAATTGAGAAGACCTTAAAATTAACAAATGCGCAGGCCATGTATCGACTAGACTTCCTTTAAAGAATAAAGATACAACACGTGTTTTTCTATTAACATCCAGAGAATCTATTTTAGAATCATCATTTACTAAATGGGCGTTTTGAACTTCATAACTATAACGAATTGAATATTGGCCAATGCGTTCAGGATTTGATCTATTGGTTTTGAACCACGGCAAAAACATTTCAAGGTCACTTTGACCAACAAAATAGGTGATTTGTATTGAGTCCTTTGTCATTGAACTCACTAGGAAAACACCCATAGGTGCAATAGTGAATTCTTGCAATTGATTCCCTTTTTTATCAAAAAGCTGAACTGAAGGGGCCCCTTCTCCGCTCGTACGTCTAATACGTATGATATCATGTTCACTAGGGCAAACCTGATAGAATACATTGGGCCCTTCAACTTCATTAAAGTCTAGGCGTCCACACCCTACAGCAAACAACCACAAGTATAATAGTAGAAACAGTTTATTTATCTTAGATCCCATATTCTTTTACTATTTTTCATCATACCCTGACTTGTGGTTACATTTTCATAACCTAATCGCTGAAAGAAATTTGAGCCTGGGTGTTCTCCAAATGCAGGTGCCCCGATTTTTCGAGCTTCATTCTGCCAATATGTAGTCCTGAAGACGATCCCAAATTTGCTGTTGCCTGATAAATTGAATCCACCGGCCGTAAGCATAAAATCTAACTTAGATTGACCAGTAATCGCTGCGGCCCTTCCAGCAGCAAAATTGCCTACATCTCGGGCTGATACATATACCCCTTCTGAAATCTGAGATCCGGCATACATTCCCCCTCCATTTTGAGTTTTATAGTCATATGGGTCATTTCCACCACCATTGATTGCATAGTGCATCCTGCCCAGATAATTTCCAAGATTATCAGTTGCACCCTCAATACTATTATTAAAGCGATCTAACCAGCCCCTTGCCTGAAATGAGCCAAAGTCAATCTTTCCAGCTGGATCTTCACTTCCATCAAACTCTGTAAAGGAATTCCACATTAATGTTTCCCCCATTTTCTTCCCACCACGGGAAGTACTTGCTTTTGGCTTTTCTTCTATATCCTTTTTCGTTTTTGCGTCGTCATGTTTATAAACGCCTAAATCTCCATCATTATACACCGCTAGGACATTACCGAACTTATCAGTATGCGTTGACTCTCCCTTCATACCCGAAGGATCAATGAATCTAAGTGGATTATTAAAGACATAGACATAAGAACTAGTCTTTCTATCAAGTTCAGCCAACGGGTCTACGACGTTCCAGCGGCCTATTACCGGATCATAGAACCTTGCCCCATAATCATACATCTTTTCCTGATCCTGCTTCTCTTTCCCATTATACTGATACTTGTTCTCGATCCCTGAAAGTGTTCCTTGTATGCCAAGTCCAAAAGGATAATAATCTGTCTCCTGAATTTTTCTTGCAACCCCAGCATTCATATCAAAGTACAACCGTCCATTTCCAAGGTGATCACTCAGCGCATACTCATAACTGTAATTTGTGGCACTATTGCGAACAACCCTTCCAGCTTCTGTACTCACAAATTTCATTACCCCATCTTCGTATTGGATACCACTAATATACTCATTAAATGAATTTACAGCACCTGTAACCTGTTTCCTTAGTTTGCCGCCATTTGCGTCATAACCATAAGCAATCAAGGCTCCATTGGCATTAACCGTTGCAGGGAGATTCAATATATTATAGGTAATTCCTGCCAAATTATTTCCTGCATAGCTCGCATTACTTCGGGAAATCATGTTCCCATTTAAATCATAAGTATAGGAAGTAGCACCAGGTAGCTGGAAACTAACATCCGTATTGCTAGTATTCTCATCGGTAACCGTATTTAATTTATTCCCAGCGTAACTGTATGTCAACTGATCAATTAGAGTATTTGCGGAATGACGTTGCAGGCTGGTAATATTCCCCATCACATCATATCCGATCTGTTCGTTGTTATTGCCGGTACTAACCCCACTATTCAGACGATTCAACTTGTCGTAAGTGTAAGTATAAGCCTTGGATAGTCCGGTATTTATACCCCATTTCTGCATGCTGATGTTTCCGTTATATTGTGGAATTAGTCCTGCGGAATCCTTTTCATATTTCAATTCAGTTGCAAATAGAGGTGCAGAGGTCCTTTCTATCCAGCCTCTGGGATTATAAACATAGTCCACCTTCTGGGCAAAACTAGCTCCATCATTGGTGCTATGCAGTTCTTTACTAGTTACCTGACCAACTTCATTATAGTTAGTTCTGGACAGGACAATCATTGGATTAGTCGTTGCTGAATTATCTCCGGTCTTTTGTTTAGTATCTGTTTTTCGCCCCTGATGGTCATAGGCAAGTTCATTATAAACATATAGTTTCTCTGCTCCTAAAACAAAATGCTTTCTGGTACTATTAACCAGCTCTCCGGGGAAATTGTAAGTATTGGTTACTTCATCATAATTATCAGGGCTAACTTCTCCTCCCTTATAGTGCTGCTGAAGTGTCTTCACTACCCGGCCTTCATCATCATAATATTGGACATTCCATAACATATGATTAGTACCCAGAACATTGATACGACTTACAGTTGGAAGCCCCTTCAACATCTTACTATAACTACCTGAAAGATTATATGGTGGAATAGTCGGTAATCCTGGAACGGAATAGTCATCATAATAATTAATTGCTAATATGGTCGTAATAAAACTGTTGTGAGGGCTACTCAGTCCATTATAACCATTACCCGACTCAACACGCTCCTCCCAAAGCACAGTATCTCTATCTAAGACAGACTGAAAAACTTCACGCTGAGAAATATTAGCTACACTTCCAGGGGGACTGCAGATCCCTGTTAACACTACCCGTCCCAAAGCATCATATTTAGTAAACATATATTCCTGGGGTGCCTTCGCTCTCTGTGATGCATCCTGGGTAGCCACCACTTGATCCAGTTTATTGTACAATAGAAATTCCCAGCCTTTTCCAGGCAACCTCTTTTCTATTAGTCTCTTTCTGCCATCATAACGATATTGATAACAAAAATTATCGAGCACATCCTGGGTAGGCACGATGATCGCATCCGGATTAGCTCCAGGAGGCAATACAAAGCTTAGATTTCCAAAGTCGTCATAAACATAATAAGTAGACAACACTTGTATCGTTGTTCCTGACTTATTAAACAACCTTTTCAACACCACTCTTCCCTCTTTATCCTTATATTCCTCTACCGTTCCTGCCTTTCCGTCAGCGGTAGTCCAGTTTTCATCTTTACTAATGGTCACATAAAGCTGATTAGCCCCATAATAACCAGTACCAGATAAGGTCCTCTTATAGGCTTCAGCCAAAACAGGTGAGGCGCTATATAACCTAACCGCAAGGCCCGTTGTGGCATAATCGATCAGATCGTTATTACTCCCATAACTGACTGCAACTGTTCTCCCAGTCGTGGTTCTCGTCGCTGCAGGTTGCCATGCAGCTCCCGGAGCTCCCTGTTCCAACACCCTGTTTAAAGGCGAAGCTTCAAAGATCGTTTTAGAAAAGGCCGTATTAGGGATAGCCGTTACCCCTGGGGCAGCCCAGCCAGTCGTTGTTCCCGGAGTGGTATAAAAGGAATTTTGCTCCGTCAACGCGTCAGGTTTATAGCTTCCGTTACTTGTCGCCAATGTTCCTGAGTAAGGCAAATATTTTTTCTCCTCCCGTCCAAAAGCATCATAGGCAACCGGCGTAATCAGGTCGCGAAAGGTTGGACTTCCATGAACATTGATCATTTGAACAGGTCTACCGAGACCATCGAAATACTGGATCACCTGATTTTCTTCGCAGGTTTTGCGTATAACTCCAATATTTTCCGCAGTCACATTTGGAACTTTGAAAGTTCGGGTCAGGATATAATTTTGGTAAGCACTTGGCTGAAAGATTTGATCGACACAATGCTGAAGCCCTCCATCGATGAAGACCCGGAGTGTATCTCCCGCAGGAACATGAAAACCGGGTTTAAGGGTTACACTTCTTGACGCACTAATTGTTTTCTGTTTAGTATAACTGCTAACTTCGATATCTGGCTGTTGTGCATAAATAGGTCCAATCGCGAGTAAAAGTAGCAGCCCCGGGAGCATTAATTTGATCTTCATTTTTTTGTCTGTATTCGAATATGGTATTGGTAATATTGATCTGGGATCAGCTCAACTATTGTTCAGCTGATTTCTCAAGTAATCGTTCAAGTCTTTTTATACGGCTCTCCTGATCTTCAATTTTTAATTGTTGGTTTCTAAGTTGCGATATTTCCTTGTCCTTTTCAATGAGATACAATGTCAATTCCTCTATTTTCTTTAAGAGCATTTTATTCATTTCTCCTAAGGCAATTCCGTCTTTTTTTACTTCGGCAGCAGAGGGGATTTCAGGCAAGTGTTTATGGAGCTTAATATAATCTTCCAGCTCCCGAAGTGATAGAACCTGATGACCAGCATCAAATACATAATCAGGCCATACCGTAGCTTCAACTTTAATTTCTTTTGCACTAATATTCCCATTTACTGCCAGTTTATAACCTTTGGTATCAGTTGTGCCTATAGCCACATTACCCGAAACCGCATTCCTATTGGAAACCAGGATAACATCTCCATTGGATTTAAAACTTAAGGGAGCATAATAACTATTGGTTCGCAACGCATAAAATTCCAGAGAAGATTCTCCGATCGGACTATTGGTAAAATATCCATCTTTCCGATGGCTCATGATCCAGGTGTTTACCTTATGCAAAGCAGGAGCTGGCTTGGTATTCATCGTAAATACGAGATCGTTAAACACACCTGATGTGCCATCACCTTTAATCGTAATCCCTTTTCTTACTGTTCCTGAATTTATTTCCAGCAGATCCGCCGGAGCAGTAACTCCTATTCCTACATTGCCGCTTACTGGAAAACTATTGGTTTGTCCCATTGCACTGAAGCTGAAGAGGGCTACAGAAATGGCTAAAATGTTCTTTTTTAGGTTAATTTTCATACAACTATCAGGATATATTTAATTTTCTAAAAATACAATAGATTCTTCTAAAAAATCATTTCTAATAGCAGTAATTATAATAAGCCGAAACAAATCACTCCTATATATTTAATTATCAACCACATACCACCATAAAACGTAAAAAAATAACATTACTACTATTTCTTTTCATGCAAAAAACAACATCGCATTTATAAAAGTAAATAGTCTATGGTTCAGCATTCACAATTCGATGAGCATCCCGAACGACCTGGCGATAGCCGATATCCCCATTACAACACATAAAATGATAAAAGCCCAGATCGCAACATACTTCCTTGCCACAAAATGTTTCACAGCTGTTCTGTTAGAAAGAGTCAGTCCTTCAATTGCTCTGTACAAAAAATAAGCGACCAGGAACAAGCCCAACCCACCTAGAAAGTATTTCCAATCCATCTGTTGTTTTTATCTTTAAGTTTATCCATTAAACTACAATATCAGACAAACAAACCTTTTTCGCAAATAATATCCATTATTCAGGAACGACTGCAAAAAAAGTCCACGCTTTGCAACACCTTTATTATTTAGAATTATTCAAAATAATTTGGATTACCAAAAAATCATCTGCTACTTTGCGCTTGTTTAGAACTAATCTAAATTAATTGAACATGTATAAACTTCTACTTTCCTTAAATCTGCTGTTTTTCAGCATGACCTTAAGTGCACAGCAATTCTCCACCGTAAAGGGGAAAATCACCACCTCAGATGGACAAGCCGCAGCCTACATCAGCGTAGGCCTAAAAAACAAAGGACAAGGCAACCTTAGCGACCAGAGCGGAAACTATAGCATTCCCCGTGTTAAGCCCGGCAGTTATGTACTCCGCGCCACTGCAGTCGGCTCAAATCCGATAGAAAAAACCATTAAAGTTCTTCCCGGAGAAGACCTGACCGTGGATTTTATCATCACCGAGAATTCCGGTCAGCTAAAAGAGATCAATATTAACAGCAACAAAACCAACAAGTACGCGACAAAAAAGAGTACATATGTATCAAAGATGCCACTCCGGAATTTGGAGAACCCACAGGTTTACAGCTCCATCTCTAAAGAATTAATGGCCGATCAGCTTTCTTTCTCCATAGATGATGCCACCAGAAATGCTCCGGGCCTGCAAAAAATGTGGGAAGCCACCGGGCGTGGCGGAGATGGCGGTTCTTATTATAACCTGAGGGGCTTCATCACACAAAGCAAACTTAGAAACGGCATTGCGGGCAATGTAACCAGCAGGATTGACGCTGCAAACCTTGAACGCATAGAGGTCATCAAAGGTCCTTCAGCAACCCTTTTTGGAAGCACGCTAACCTCGTATGGTGGCCTGATCAACAGGGTCACTAAAAAACCCTACGATCAAATCGGCGGAGAAATAACTTATGCAGCCGGCAGCTATGATTTTAACCGGCTAAGTGTAGATTTCAACACCCCACTCGACACTGCCAAAACTACATTATTCCGGGTAAATGCAGCATACAACTATGAAGGCTCCTTCCAGGACCGGGGCTTTGATAAAAGTTTTGTGCTGGCACCAAGCCTTTCTTATAAAGCCAGCGACCGGTTGTCTTTTCTCTTCGATGCAGAAATCTATAGCGGTAAAAACACAGGCAAACAGATCTTTTTCTTCCCCTGGCAGCAATCTGTAGCTGCACTCGGTGTAGACCGTGCCGATAAGCTGAATGTAGATTATAAAAAATCTTATTTCTCAGATGACCTGACCCAACAATCCAGAAGCACCAATCTTTTTGGTTCCATGGAATACAAATTTTCGGACTCCTGGACTTCACAAACAAACATTACCAATACCAATAGCTATTCAAACGGCTTCTCTCCTTATTTTTATCTGATGCCCGGGAACATCCTTTCGCGAGAGGACCAGTCTACAAGAAACAGTAAAATGAATGTATTGGAGATCCAGCAAAACTTCAATGCCGATTTTAATATCGGAGGACATAGAAACAGGTTTGTAGTCGGACTCGATTTCCTGAGAATCAACTCAGATCAACATTTTCTTAGTAAAAAATATGATGAAATTTCAACAGGAATTACTTCAGGCCCGGTATACGACAGCTTCAACAGGAACAATATGGAAGCGACTTATGCCCTGGGCTTTACCCCTTATCCCGACATCTACAAAACCAACACTTATAGCGCCTACGTTTCTGATGTGTTTAACATCACCGACCAATTTATGGCTTTAGCGGCCATCCGGGTAGATCGTTTTGAGCATAAAGGAAGTTTCAACGACAAGGGCGAAAAAGCAAGTGATCCTTATAAACAAACGCAATTCTCTCCAAAATTCGGACTTGTTTACCAACTATTGAAAGATCAGCTTTCACTTTTTGCAAACTATCAGAATGGTTTCAACAACGTTCCCGGAACCAACTTCGAATCGAAAGCACTCAAGCCCGAAGAGGCAAACCAAATAGAAGGCGGGATAAAGATGGACCTCTTTAACGGAAAACTTAGCGGAACTTTAAGCTATTACGACATCAAAGTAAAAGACATCGTGAGACCTTATAGAGGAGGAACAGACAACGCAAATTTAAAGATCCAGGATGGCACCCAGGAAAACAAAGGGTTTGAACTGGAATTGGTCGCCAGCCCTGCAAAAGGTTTAAACATCATTGCCGGATTCAGCTACAACGACTCCAAACTCACAAAGGCTGGGGATCCGGATGTAGAAGGACTGCGTCCGGGAACTGCAGCTTCGCCATATGCCGCGAACCTATGGATAAACTACCATTTACCTGACAACTTCCTCAAAGGCCTTGGTTTTGGCTTTGGAGGGAATTATGCCAGCGACAACAAAGTCCTGAACAGCAAATCTGCCGGTGCTTTTATCTTGCCTGCTTTTACCGTTCTTAATGCCAGCACCTTTTATGACCATCCAAAATTCAGAATTGGTCTTAAGGTAGACAACATTACAGATAAAAAATACTGGGTGGGTTATACCACCGTTAACCCTCAACGGTTAAGAAGTGTGGTAGGTAGCCTAACCTATAAATTTTAATTATTGATCACAATTCATAAACAGAATTGAATCTTGAACAGTCGTTAAAAAGCATAAAAACGGCAATTTTCCATTTGAAAATTGCCGTTTTTTATTGGCATTATGACCGTCATAAAAAATTATCTGGCGCCTTTTTTCTACTCACTATTCAAAAATAACCACCGCTTTTATCAAGCCTTCTTCCGAAGTCATGAGATCAGCAAAACTATCCTTCACATACTGAAACATCAGCCTGTGGGTAATATAATCCAAAGGCTTTACTGCTCCATCTTTTACACACGAGATCACCTGTCTGAAATCTGCCGGGACTGCATTACGACTGCTCAGCAAGGTTCCCTCTCTTTTATGAAATTCCGGATGACTGAAGCTGATTTCCCCTTTTTGCAAACCAATCAATACGAAACGTGCCCCATGGGCCATATATTGAAATGCATTATTTATAGCGCTCAGGTTTCCGGTACAATCCACCACAACAGTAGGCATATCCCCGCCTGTGACCTGTTCTAACACAGCCATTACATCATCAGTGATTGCATTGATGATGTACTTTACTCCTAATTTCTCCTTACAAAAATCCAGTCTTTTCGCGTTGGTATCTAATGCGATCACCTCAGCGCCCGCGATTCTTGCAAAATCCATCGTCCCTAATCCGATTGGACCAGCACCAATGACCAGTACAAACTCACCCGGTTTAACATTTGCCCTGCTGATGCCATGCGCACCGATCGCCAGGGGTTCAACCAATACCAGTTCCTCCTCAGTCAAGCCCTGCCCTGGTATGATCGCCTCATCAGGCATGACGATATATTCGCGCATTGCACCGTCAATATGGACACCATACACCTGCATTTGCGCACAGCAATTTGTTTTTCCGTTGCGGCAGGCTACACAGTCCTTACAGTAAAAATATGGGCTTATGGTTACTTTCTCTCCAATGGTCAACTTACTTCCCGAGCTCGTCCTGATCACTTCGGCGGCAATTTCATGCCCTAATATTCTTGGATAATTAAAAAAGGGCTGTGTCCCCTGATACGCATGGTAATCTGTACCACAAATCCCTACCATTTTAACCTTTAGCAAGGTATGGCCATCTTTCAAAACCGGCATATCCAGTTCCTTATATTCAAATTCTCCGGGTGTATTACAAATCAGTGCTTTCATGTAGCAGGAGATATCGTGATCAATTCTTCTTCTTTCATCGCGTTCCAGAATTCCGCTGGAATTTTATGATTTACCATCGTTATATTTTCTTTTATCTTTTCCGGTCTCGTGGTATTCAAAGCCAGACTGTCTATTCCCCGGACATTGAAACTAAAATAAACACATGCTTCTGCAGGCTTAACACCAAATCTATCGCAGAGTTTAAAAAATTTCGCTCTCCATTCATAAAGCGCCTGATCTGCCTCATTGTCTCTTTCCACTTTCCGATAATTATAGAAATCGCTTCCCGTTAAAAAACCACCATTAAATACGGCGGAATTAATGACCAAAACGCCCTTCATCTTCAATTCAGACACGAACTGTATTAAGTCTGCCGGATGTAACTTTAGCGTTAAACTGTTGGCGATCATCACCCAATCCAGCGATACATCCTGAGTGATGCGTTCAATCACCCTCCAGTTTTTGGCACCAATGCCGATGGAAGAAACCAGTCCCTGGCTCTTTAAATCCCTCAATGCACGATAGGCCTCAAGAATATCCCCATACCTTTTCTCGTATTCCAGACCAGCTCCTGCCATTTCCAAATACTCGTCAGGATCATGAACAGAGACCATTTTCGCCTTATATTTCCCCAACAGTGCATTGCCCTGATCAAAACACTTTAAAATACCATCGTAACTAATGGTTTGAATCGCATCGTTTTTAAGCTGTTTCCAGATGCCCTTCTCGAAAGTTGGTTCCGGACCAAGTAACTCCGTCTGATACCAGCCCAATTTATTACAAATGACCACTTCATCAGGATCTACCTGCAGCTCGGATAAAGCCTTGCCCAGGATTTCCAAAGCAAGGCCGGCGCCATATTTACCGGCAGTATCAAACAGCGCATTTCCAGGCGAATGCGCGATGCATTCTTTGATGATATCTCTTTTGGTATCGTAATCAATTGACTGATACAAATTACCCAAACTGCTCGTACCAAAAATTACCTGGGGAAATTGGACCATATTCTTTGGGTATTCTTTTTCCATGATGGGTCACCTCCATTATTTTGACAATTCACATCATAAAGGAAGCTCTTTTTTTTTCAGAAAAAATCCCATACTTATCAAATAATTAAGCTATTTTAACCTATAAATGGAGATGATACCCCCATAAAGAATTAATGATACAATAACCACGCGGATGAAACCCCAACACCTAAAGATTCCAAACAGTGCAGACCAGTCGTTCAGTGTAAGGAAGGACATGCTGCCAAACATCAACAACCGCTGGCATTACCACAATGAAATTGAATTGATCTGTTTCCACAAAGGAAGCGGAACCCAGTTTGTAGGAGACCACATTAACAAATTTATGCCTGGCGATATCGTACTCGTAGGAAAAGATTTGCCACATTACTGGAAGTACGACATGCCTTGCATCAAGAATCCGGCTGCAGAAGAACCCTACTCCACCGTAATTCATTTTTATGATAACTTTATCGGAGAGCGTTTCCTCCATCTTCCGGAAACCAAGCAGATTAAAACCATACTTGAAAAGGCCAAAAGGGGCATTCTCATCCGGGGAGAAAATAGTCCTGAAATAGTACGCGCTATTGAGAAAATTTACCAAAGCAGCGGATTGATCAAAATCATCAAGCTACTGGAATGTTTATTAGCGATTTCCAATCTGCCGCAAGTAGTTTTACTTTCGTCTTTAGGCTTTAAATACGATTACGGAGATTCGGAAGACGAGAGAATAAACGACATCTATAATTTCGTGTTAAATAACTTCCAACGGAGAATCCACCTTAATGAAATCGCTTCTATTGCAGATTTAGTTCCAAACTCCTTTTGCAGGTATTTTAAAACGCGAACCGGAAAAACGTTCTCCAGGTTTCTTCTTGAAATAAGAATAGGCTATTCCTGTAAGCTAATCCTCGAGAACAAGATGTACATCAAACAAGTATGTTTTGAATCCGGCTTTAATAACTTTGCTTCCTTTCACAAAAGCTTTAAACTGATCACAGGAAAAACACCTAAACTTTACCAACAGGCGCATACGCTTGCATAACACCTCCTTTATCACAAAAAAGGAACACCTATTTTTCCAGGCGTTTTTCCAGCTCCTTAATGTTCACCGAGATCATTCTGCCTACCATTTTTCCATTTCGGTACGTTAAAACCCGGAATAAATCTGCACCGGTAGGAATACTTAATGGTGCTTTATAGGCAGCTGAAAATTTATCCGGATAGGTACCGTCAAAAGTATAATACACATCCAGGTTTTTCAATTCTGTATCCAATGCAATTTGAAAAGTTTTATTGACGCTGTCTTTTACAGGCCTGATCACAGGATCGTATATACTCCTTGCATAGTTGATATTTGAAAAGTCATAACGTACCATGTTACCTTCCATCCGCAGGATAAAATTTTCCCAGTTTTTCTGTTCTTTTGGCGACCACAATGCTTCTGCTAAGGCAAATGCCCTGGGCCAGGTCATATACTCTGCATGGCGGTAACTGGGAACAGACTCTGTCCAAAGACAGCCTTGTCCGCCCAGAATCAATGCAGGGTTCAGCACTTCTTTTGGAACAGGATCGAAATTATAGCAATTGCGCAGCGTAAGCATCGAATAAGTAGGCGGCTCAACAGCGGGGTCACCCTGGTAAAGGTCCAGGTAACAATTGTCGGTGGGCGTCATGACCACATGGTGATTCATCTTAGCCGCATCAATCCCTCCTTTCATTCCCCTCCAGGACATTACAGTTGCTTCAGGAGCCAGGCCACCTTCCAGAATCTCATCCCAACCCATTAATTTTTTACCCTTGGCCTGAACCATCTTTTCCATACGCTTGATGAAATAACTCTGCAGCTCTTCCACTGTTTTAAGCTTTTCGACTTCCATTCTCTTTTTACACTTCGGACAGTCTTTCCAAACCGCTTTATCACATTCATCTCCTCCAATATGAATATACCGGCCGGGAAAGAGTGCCGCGACCTCTCCGATTACTTTATCCATAAATTCAAAGCTCTGTTCATTTCCCGGGCACAAGGCATTTTCTTTTTTATCGGGAAAGTTGTTGCCAACATTGACGCTAAACGGGCCTCCTGTACAGGACAATTCAGGATAAGCCGTCAGGGCAGCAAGGCTGTGCCCCGGTACATCAATTTCAGGTAATATCGTTACAAAGCGTTTACTGGCATAAGCGACAATTTCCTTGACCTCTTCCTGAGTATAATACCCTCCATAACTGGCAACTTCATCAGCTCCCTGAGGTTTTCTGCTCCACCATAAACCCATCCTGGGCGCTCTCCATGCACCAATACTCGTCAGTTTAGGCAGGCTCTTGATTTCTATACGCCATCCCTGATCGTCGGTCAGATGCCAGTGAAAAACATTCATTTTATATTTTGCGAGCTGGTTGATGTACTTTTTAACCAGTTCTTTTGGAAAGAAGTGACGGCTTACATCCAGCATCAGCCCCCTCCAGCCGAACCTTGGATAATCCGTAATTTTCACACAAGGTATATCCCAGTTTTTATTGGCAGTTTTTCCGGAACTTTCAATCGCCCCCGGCAACAACTGCATTAACGTCTGTATGCCATAAAAAAGTCCGGCAGGTTTATTTGCCTGAATACTAACCCCGTAAGGTTTAACATCGAGAACATATCCTTCTTCCCCGATCAGTTTATTATACGTACGGTTAATGTTAAAATGAATCCCATCCTTCCCATGACCAGACCGAACGAGGGAATAACCC
The DNA here is from genome assembly GCF_900103665.1 of Pedobacter steynii. Classification (GTDB taxonomy): domain Bacteria; phylum Bacteroidota; class Bacteroidia; order Sphingobacteriales; family Sphingobacteriaceae; genus Pedobacter; species Pedobacter steynii. The sequence continues at coordinate 112,198 of NZ_FNGY01000005.1, read as the reverse complement.
GTCGGCTTTTTTATCATTGCGGCAAATAATTCAGCGATCTCCCTGTAGGCTTCGTCTGAAATCAATCTGGTACTGCTCCTCAATTTGAAAACACCTGTCTTGCTTTCCACTTTGACAGGTAAAGGAATCAGGTTAAGATGAGTTGGCTTTTCCTCGTTTGCGCCAGCCTGGCAAATAACCGGCATTGCTAAGGTCAATGCGGCAGTCAGAAAAACCAGGCTCGCCAATAGGATATTCTTTCTCATGTTTACGTTTTATGGTGTATTCAGCTGATGCCGTTCCAGGTATATTGTTTCCCGGCCAGCGTTTTCAAGGTAATCAATTTCAGGCCATATTTCAATTTAACTGTTCCCCCATATTTTGACGATAGTGTAGCTGAAACCAGTTTCCCATTTTTCCATTTGATCCCTACTACAAATCCTCCTCTGGCGCATAAACCTTTTACTTCGCCCTCTTTCCATTGCTCCGGGATGGCTGGAAGCAATTCGATATACCCCTGATGGCTTTGTAAAATCATTTCTGAAATCCCCGCACCTCCGCCAAAATTGCCGTCAATCTGAAAGGGGGGATGCGCACAAAACAAGTTCGCATAAGTCCCCCCGCCTCCCATACTTAACGGAGTCCCCTCTCCTTTATATCTTAATAGTTTTTTTATGGCATCATAGGAGCGTTCTCCGTTTTGCAGCCTTGCCCATAAATTGATCCGCCAGGTAATGGCCCATCCCGTCCCTTCATTCGTTCTGATGTCCAAAGATCTGCGCACTGCGTCGGCCAGCTTAGGGGAGCCGGAAGAAGTGATGGAATAGCCCGGATAAACAGCAAACAGATGCGACAAGTGACGGTGACGGGGATCGGTATCTTCCCAATCATAATACCATTCCTGTAAATTCCCTGCTTTTCCTATTTGGTAAGGATAGAGTTTGTCTAAGGCTTCTTTTACCTTTTTTTGCATTTCGGCGTCCAGGTTCAATAGCTCCGCCGCTTTCAGATAAGTCACAAACAGTTCCCTGATCATGGCCAGATCGGCAGTTCCTCCATAAGCGGCTGCCCCCTCATATCCGGTTCCTGGTATCCTGAAGTAATTTTCCGGGGAGGTTGAGGGCGCGGTAATCAGATTTCCCTTTTTGTCTTTTACCAGGAAATCCAGACAAAACGCTGTTGCCCCTTTCATTAAAGGGTAAGCCTTGGCCCTTAAGAAATTTTTATCCCCTGTAAAGGCATAGTGTTCCCATAAATGTGTCGACAACCAGGCCCCTCCCATCGGCCAGTTGGCCCAGGACACATCTCCTTTTCCAAAATCGCCAACAGGGTTGGTCTGCGCCCAGATATCCGTGTTATGGTTACATACCCAGCCAGCACAATTGTAAAAATCTTTAGCAGTTATTGCTCCTGTTTTTGCCAGGCGACCGATGAAATCAAATAACGGGGTATGCATTTCTGATAAGTTTCCTGCTTCCGCCCCCCAATAGTTCATCTCTGCATTGATATTGGTGGTAAAATTACTGGACCATGGAGGTCTTATTTCTTCATTCCATATTCCCTGAAGATTGGCGGGAATTCCTCCCGGCCTGGAACTGCTGATCAACAAATAGCGGCTATATTGATAATACAAGGCAATCAGGTCCTGATCTTCGGCTCCCTTTGAAAAATTAATTAACCTTTCTTTGGTACTCAAATCTTTAACAGCAGCAGGCCCTAAATTCAAATCGACCCGATCAAAATACTTTCTAAAATCTGAGACATGCCGGGCCTGAAGCGCATCATATCCTTTTGCACCAATTTTCTGTAAATGACCGAGCGCAATCTGCTGTTCAGACTTACCTTCTTTACCCGGATTTTTATCAAATCCGTTATAGCTCGTCGCCATAGACAGTAATATCACCACTTCTGAGGCATCGGAAATCATTAAACGCGCTCCACGAAATTCGGACTTCCCATTTAACTTTAATATTTTCAAACGGGCATTGAACCGCATTGCATTGAGGGTATCCTGTACAATTGGATTAGGGACATTCCCCAGATAATTGGGTGCTGCATAAATCGGAGCATACCCGTTCATGGTCAAACTTTGCTGTTCCACTGCAGAGCGGTTTAACAACAAACTGGTTAGTTTACAGCTAAAATTCAGTTTATCCTTACCCTTTGCGCTAAGCCTCATCACCACCACCTGATCCGGATAGGACACAAAAGTTTCCCTGGTATAAGTAGTCTGGCCAATCTGATAGCTTACTTTACTCATCGCCCGTTGAATATCAAGCTCCCTTTTATAGCCGGTTACCTGACCTGAAGGATATTTAAAATCAAACATCAGATTGCCGAGCGGTGCATAAGATGCAGAATATTTCCCTTGCATAAAATGCATCAGGGAATCTGCTTTTTTATAATTCTCATCAAATAGTGCTTCACGAACAGGTTGCAGGTAATTCTTTGCATTCGGGTTCATATGGGCATCTACCGGTCCGCCGCTCCAAAGGCTCTCTTCATTCAGAGAAAGTCGTTCTTTTTGGACTCCGCCATATACCATTACACCGAGTCGTCCGTTGCCCAATGGCAATGCTTCTTCAAAGCCTCTTGCAGCATCATTATACCACAATTTAAGCCCTTTCAAACCCGGCTTCTGAGCAGAAACATCAGTCACCAATATTACACTCAATAACCCTGCAATTATTATATTTTTCATCAGAATATATTTGTTTTTTTAATGGTTATGAAGCTATCACGCACCTATTATTCATTGTTATTTATTGCTTTCAATGGCATTCATGAGCTCGCAAGCGCGGTTCATTACTTTTTGTAAGCGGTACCATCCTATCGACTTTTTTCGCTGAAAGTTATTTTATAAGCTACCGCATATTCAGCCGGATATTTACCTGCAGGTTGAATCACCAATCCATTCTTTGTTTGCTTCCAGGAAACCGGCACTGTGCTTCCCAGCAGCTCTACTTTCCCGATTGTCTTGTTTTCAATCGTTAGGCCCAAGGATTTGATCATCGTGCTTCCTGATGGAATGCCCAATCCTATTGCATACAAAACATCACCTTTAGTTGTAAAGCGGATATCTCTGGCATTAAAAGGAGTTTTCTGCTCTGCAAAAGGTCCTTTCGCAGATTGTGTTGGCCCTTCTCCGGCAATTTTCCATGGTCTTGTTCCATAAATTGCTTCTCCGTTTATGGCCAGCCATTTACCAGTCCCCAAGAGCACATTCGTTTCTTCGTCCGTTATTGTACCATCAGGACGTGGGCCGATATTCAACAACAAGTTTCCGTTTTTACTTACGATATCAATTAGATTGGTGATGACGTATTGTGCGGACTTGAAAGTATTGTCATTGGTAAAACCCCAGGAAGTATTCCCGATAGCATCGTCTGTCTGCCATGGCAGTTTCCTGATCTCGTCTAACTTTCCTCTTTCTAAATCTAAAACGGCGGCTTTTTCCGGAAATGCTTTATCGTATTTATAATTGATCACTACCCCTTCATTCCATTCCTGTGCTTTATTGTAATAATAAGCGGCAAAGCTTTTGCGATATGGATTTAGGGCAGGTTGTTCGATCCACCAGTCGAACCAAAACAATTGAGGATGGTACTTATCGACCAATTCTGTAGACCTTAAAAGCCAGTCGTTCATAAATTCCGGCGACATTGTTTCCTCTTCTCCCCTGGCAGGCCCATAGAAATCAGCGAACTTTGGATCGTTAACATCGGAATCAAATTTCCGCCCCCCGCTGAGGAACCACCAGTGTTCAATCCGGTGAGAGGACAAGCCAAATATCATATTCTGTTTGCGGATTGATTTTGACAACTCTCCAATGATGTCCCTTTTTGGTCCCATCTCCGCAGCATTCCATTTAGAAAGTGAAGTTTTATACATGGCGAAACCATCATGATGTTCGGCAACGGGAACTACATATTTCGCCCCTGCTTTTTTAAACAATTCTGCCCATTGATCAGGATCAAACTTTTCTCCTTTAAACATCGGGATAAAGTCCTTATAGCCGAATTTTCCCTGTGGGCCGTATTTTTCGACATGGTGCTTAAACTCTTTTGTACCCTGGGTATACATTTGTTTTGGATACCATTCTCCAATATATGCAGGAACGGAATACACTCCCCAATGGATAAAGATTCCGAATTTGGCATCTCTAAACCAATCCGGTACCTGATATTTTTCGAGTGATGGCCAGCTCGCTTCGTATTTTTCCGCTACCTGAGCTTTAGCAGCAGCAGAAAGCAGGACCATAGAGATCATAAAACATTGAATTACACTTTTCATATATTTGGTTTGGTTGATATTTTAGCCCGGTACAAAAGCAATCATGCTTTCCTAATCTAAAATTAATCCTCCAGCCCTTTTAAGTGCTTCTTTTATTATCCAACTATTAAGCTATTTTAACATAAACTTCTATTTATCTAAAAAAGTAAGTGAATCTTTATAGTAAAACAGGAGAAATGCTAGCTTCTCAACGCGCCAAGCATCCCCAGTTGCAGGATCTCTTCGAATCTGGTCTTGACGGCCTGAGCAAAGCCCTGAAGTAAACTAAGGTCTGCATTCCAAAAATCGACATCAGCAAGTATACTCAATACATAATGTTCATCACCCAGCGTCACCTTACCGGCGAAATAACCGGCACTATCATCATTGATCAGATAGTTGATCTTTTGATAAGCACCATAATACTTCCCATCTTTCTGATGATCCGTTTTCATAAATACCAGGTAGGCGGCAAAACCGAAGGCGATATGCTCCGGAACATGATGGAATAACCTGTAATGATTTAAGAGCAATGGCAAAATACGGATTTTCATTTTCATGGTATACTGAGCGGTGATATTCAGCCATAAATGTGCGATTGAAGGATTTGCAAAACGGTCCTTTACCGTATTGGCAAAAGCAGTTATTTGCTCCGGACTTACTGCATAAGGTATTGCAGGGCCAATTTCTTTCTCCATTAGCATAGCGATGTAATTCTTTATCTGCTCGTTTTCCATGGCATTTTTAACGGTGTCAATACCAGATAGAAAAGCGATTCCGGAACTTAAAGTATGTGTCCCATTTAAGAGCCTTACTTTTAATTCTCTATAAATCTCAATGTCTTCCACCACAATCATTCCCTGATCGGCCATAGAAAAGGATAAAACTTCTGCAACTTTATCATCACCTTCAATCGCCCACAAGCGATAGGGCTCCGTCATCACTAGTAAATCGTCCTGATACCCCAGTTCTTCTTCAAGCGCCGAAAGGGCTTTCGCGTCCGGCTTTCCTGGCACAATCCTGTCGACCAAAGAATTACAGAAACGATTGTGCTGCAGCAACCAGGAAACAAACTGATCTTCCAGCTCATTAAATAAGGCCAGCTTCCATACGATTTCCTTTAATTTCTTTCCGTTATCCGGGATCAGTTCTGTTGCGATGATCACCAAACCTGATTCTTCAGCCCCTTTAAATGCCTGGTATCTTTGGTATAGCACCGCTAAAACTTTGGCAGGAAAAGAAACAGGTGGACTTTGATGGATCGACTCTTCTACCAATTGTATCCCAGCTTCTGTTGTATTGGACACGATAATCCGGAGCGCTTCTGATCCGGCAATGGCCAAGATTGCTTCCCAGTTATTATTGGCGGCGATTACCCTGCTAATCGCAGCAGAAATGATATTTTCTGACACAAAGACCCCATTTTCAACACCACGGACACAAATGGTGTACAAAGAATCCTGCTGATCAAATTCTGTCGTCTCATTACCTGTTGACTTTACAACAGCCACACGCCCATTGAAAATACCAGAACGGTTTGCTTTATCAATGAAATAATCGGGCAGACCGCGAAGTAAAACACCGGTTCCAAATTGCAATACTTTTTCCGGAAGCCCGAAGCTGGCCGGATCGGGTATGTTTGTTGTCACATTTGATAGCAGGTTCAGGTTTTTCCGAGATAGGATCATTTTCTGTTATTTAAGCTCCGCAATTCTACAATGTTTTTTTGTAAATTTTTAATATACAGGCTACAAATTTAATCCTCATTCAGTTCTTCAGTCTGCATTTAAAGCGGGAGCACCGAATCGAAAATATGGATCAAAACTTCTTCGGAGGAATTCAGGGCAATAAAAAAGGTCCGACACCTAAAAGTATCGGACCTTCCTATTTTTCAAAGAATAAGTTTAAGCCGCTTTTTTCTTTTGTTTGTTTTCTGAATAAAATGCAAATCCTAAGCCAGCAAGCAACAAAATGGAACCTGCTAAAGAGATTTTCTCACCCATGTAATACGACACCGGCTCAAATTTGAACTCTACTTTATGGTTTCCTGCTTTCAGCTGCGCTGCACGCAACACGTAATCAGCTCTGAAATAAGGCTTCAGTTCTCCATCTACATACATGTTCCAGCCTTTGTCGTAATAGATCTCAGAGAACACTGCAATGATGTCTCTAGGTGCGCTGTAAGAATACACCAAATGATCCGGGTGGTAACTATCCAGTTTAATGAATGCAGATGGATCTGCACCAACAGTTTTGGTATCAATTAAAGATTTATACCTGATGTCTACGATCGCTTCCTTTTTAGGGTCAAAGCTACTGATGGCTTTCATTTCCTCATCTGCATCCTTTGCGAACTGTACGTTCTGAACGATCCAGGCATGTCCTGCTGCAGTCGGGTTGCGTTGCATTTTATAAGATCCGTTTTTAGGATCCTGTGTGATCAGGTATTTGGTATTCAACATATCCAAAACATCCTGATTGATGCTTTTTGAGAATTGGTTATCAATCAGCTCCTGATAACGTTTCAGCTTAGCAGCATGGTAACCACCTATTGTTTTGTGGAACTGTGAAGCACTTGCATCCTGGAAAGTAGAGATACTTAAATCCAATACCCTGTAATCCGGATCTTTATCTGCAACGATGAAGTTGTCCACATCACGTGGCTGAAAATGGTTGTTTACATCACTTTTGCTGGCAAAATTGCTGTTATTTAAATAACGGCGATCCACCTGCCACATGTCGACCATGATGGCAATTCCAAGTAAAATCACTGCCGTTTGCACGTTCAGTTTTTTATTTAAGAAAGCCCAAACCAGGCCATAACCAATCACGATAAACAATACAGAGCGTAAAGCATCCGCACGTGCGATGTCTGCACGGTCGGCAACCAATGCACTGGCAATATTTTGTGCGATTCCGCTATTGTTTTCCAGCATTTGTGTCAATGCCTGAATCATTTGCGGATGATTCTCTGCGGTGAAGCTAAAGAATACGGTAGGCATAATCGCAACCAGTAAACTGAAACCACCCGTGATTCCCGCAGCAATAGTTAATTTTTTAACGAGTGTCTTTTGATCATAAGTACCTTCCTGTGCTTCTTTTATCGCAAGGACAGCCAGAACAGGAACCATTAATCCAACCAATGCCAGGATCGACTCTACCGCCCTGAACTTGTTGTACATCGGGAAGTATTCAAAGAAAAGATCTGAAATCATCGGGAAGTTCTTTCCGAAAGACAACAGCATAAACAAGATCGTTGTACTTAAGATCCACCATTTGATTCTGCTTCTAACGATCAGCAAACCGAATACAAACAAGAAACAGATGATCGCACCGAAGTAATAAGGTCCTGAAGTACCTGGTTTCTCACCCCAATATTGCTGCAAACCAACCTGTCCGGCCAGTTGCTGAATTGCCTGGGTTGGATCTCCTCCTGTAATACCCTGTAATGCTTTATACGTATGGCTTTCCGGTTTCACCAATTCGTCGATACTTGTTGGTCCACCATAAAGGTTTGGAATAAGGAAAGTAAAACTCTCTCCTACACCCTGGCTCCAGCCATAAGCATACTCTTTCGACAAACCGTTTTTCTCTTCAGCCTTATCTGTAGTTAAGTTAGATTTACCACGGTTAGACTCCTTACCATATTCATAAGTCGTCCATAATTTTCCGGCATTGACCATAAAAGCCAGCACCATTGCAACTGCAAGGAAGCTAATTGCTTTTCCAAAAGCCGCTGTTTTTTTCTCTTTTACTGCATGGTATACCTCAATACCGATAAAGATCAACAGTGCAATCATCAGATAATAGGTCATCTGAATGTGGTTCGCTCTGATTTCTAAAGCCAGGAATAGAGCCGTTAAGCTTCCTCCCAACCAGTATTTACCCCTGAGGGTGAGGATTACCCCCGCGATGATTGGCGCACAGAAAGCAATGGCCAATGCCTTATTGCTGTGCCCTGCGGCGATAATGATAAAATTATAGGAAGTAAAAGCGAAAGCTATTGCTCCTGCTGCAGCGAGCCAGGGGTTCACCCTGAGTACGCAGAAGAGCAGATAAGCACCTACCAGGTACAATAAAACTGCATCTACAGGATCAGGAAAGATCGCTTTTACGAAAGAGATCACATAAGTTGCTCCATTTAGCGGGTGTTGAACCCAAATCTGATAAGCGGGCATACCTCCAAACATCTGGTTCGTCCAAAGTGGCCCTTTGCCATCTTTAGCCTTATAATCCATGATTTCTTTGGCAGTGGCCTTTGCCTGTATAACGTCACTTTGCGCAGGAGCTTTTCCTTGCAATACGGGACTGAAATAGACAAAACAGATGATAACAAAAAATCCAATGATGGCCAGGTGTATGCCATTCGCTTTTAACCAATTATTCATTAAGGTTTGTTTAAGATTAAACTAACCCCAAAAATATAAAATTGATACAGATTAGGAAGTAAATTTATCGATAAGAATAAAATACCTTTATTTTACCTCTTCATAGTCTACGAAATCACCCAGTTTATCTGTTCTCCCACCCTTAGGTTGAGGAGGCATATAATCAATAGAAATAGCTCCATCAGGTCTGCTATTGCGTTGTCTGGCCTGGTTTTCAGCTTGTTGCTGAACCTTGCTAAACATATTTTTTAGCACCATTGGAAATACCAGACGGAAAATCAACCGCAGGATATAAAGTACTAAAAAGGCGATAAAAAGAAATTTTAAAAATGCCATTTTGTTAAATTAATGTTTACAAATATAGACGGAATTGGAATTTCATTATTACAAACCCCTTCTGATTATTGCATTTTGATTACATACCTTGTACTAATCTTCTACAATTTCGGCCACACGCCCCACCTGACCATCTTCCAAACGAACTTTAATCCCTCTGGAATGAAAAGCAGAAGAAGTGAGCAAATTGGCAACGATGCCTCTTGTTAACTTTCCGCTTCTCTGGTCTTTTTTCAGGATGATGTCTACTTCTAATCCCGGGTAAATGTCTTTTCTATTCTTTCCGTCCATCTTATTTACTAAATCTTTCTTCAAATACTTTTTCCATGGCAAACATTTCATCACGTAACCTTGCAGCCATTAGGAAATCCATTTCTTTTGCCGCTTTTGCCATGTCCTTACGTGTTTTATCAATTGACTTCTGCATTTCAGGCTTTGTCATGAACTGCACAATAGGATCCGCAGCCATACTCACCTCATCCACTTCCACATAAGCCTTGGCCCTTGCCGCATTTCCAGAGAAATCCAATACTGAAGTTTGTTCCAATATCGCTTCCCTGCTTTTGCCAACTGTTTTAGGCGTGATGCCATGTTCCAGGTTATAGGCAATTTGTCGTTCGCGGCGTCTGTTGGTTTCAGAAATGGTTCTCGCCATCGAATCCGTGATGTTGTCCGCATACATGATTACCCTTCCTCTATCGTTCCGCGCGGCCCTTCCGATCGTTTGGATCAGCGCCCGGTCTGAACGAAGGAAACCTTCCTTATCAGCATCCAGGATGGCCACCAGCGAAACTTCCGGTAAATCCAGTCCTTCTCTGAGTAAGTTGATCCCGATCAGCACGTCAAATTCGCCCAGGCGAAGTCCGCGCAGGATTTCCACCCTTTCCAACGTTTTCACCTCAGAGTGAATGTAGCGGCATTTTATGTTTAAGCGATCCATGTACTTTGCGAGTTCCTCTGCCATTCTTTTGGTCAGTGTAGTCACCAGCACCCTATCGCCCATTTTTATTGTTTTATCGATCTGATCCAGCAAATCATCCACCTGGTTTACTGCAGGTCTGATTTCAATCAGCGGATCCAGTAAACCTGTAGGCCGGATCACCTGTTCAATGACCACACCTTCCGTCTTCTGCAATTCATAATCTGCCGGAGTTGCACTTACATAAATCGTTTGTGGTGCAAGGCTTTCAAATTCATCGAAATTTAAAGGCCGGTTGTCCAGTGCAGAAGGCAGTCGGAAACCATATTCTACCAATGACATTTTACGTGACCTGTCTCCACCATACATCGCGCGGATTTGAGGTACGGTGACATGACTTTCATCAATCACCATCAGGTAATCGTCCGGAAAATAATCCAGCAAACAGAAAGGGCGCATTCCAGGAGAACGTCCGTCAAAGAAGCGGGAATAATTTTCAATTCCTGAGCAATAGCCCAGTTCTTTCATCATTTCAATATCAAAGTTCACCCTTTCTTCCAGTCTTTTAGCTTCCAGGACTTGTCGATCGCCAATCAATTGATTTTTACGGATCTCCAGTTCTTCCTGAATCCCCCAGATGGAAGAGGTAAAACGGTCTTTTGGTGTCACGAACAGATTGGCTGGATAAATGGCCATATCTTCCAGTTTCTCCAGGGTTTTCCCCGTTACCGGATCGATGACGCTTAACTCTTCAATATCGTCACCAAAGAAAGAAATGCGGTAGGCATTGTCCAGGTAAGCAGGAAAAATATCTACGGTATCTCCTTTTACCCGGAATGTTCCCCGTTTAAATTCATTGATGGTCCGGGCATATAAAATCTCTACCAGGCTATGTAAAAAGCTATTTCTCGAGATTCTCGTCCCTACTGCAAAACGGAAAACCGATCTGGAGAAATCTTCCGGATTTCCCATACCATAGATGCAGGAAATCGAAGAAACGACAATGACATCTCTACGTCCCGACATCAATGCAGAAGTGGTCCGCAGTCTCAGCTTCTCGATTTCTTCGTTGATGCTCAGGTCTTTTTCTATATAGGTATTCGTGCTGGGCATAAATGCCTCAGGCTGATAATAATCGTAATAGGAAACGAAATAATTGACCGCATTTTCCGGAAAAAACTGCTTAAACTCCCCGTAAAGCTGCGCCGCCAATGTTTTGTTATGGCTCAGGATTAAGGTTGGTTTTTGAGTTTGTTGAATAACGTTGGCTATGGTAAAAGTTTTACCGGAACCTGTTACGCCCAGCAATGTCTGATAATTTTCTTCGTTATTTACCCCATCTACCAGTTGTTCGATGGCACTGGGCTGGTCTCCTGTTGGCTTATAGTCTGATACAAGTTGAAATTTCATCTGTAGATTTTCTATTTATCGCTCACGCTCGGTTCGTAAAGATCAAAGATAAGGAATTATTTACGCGGATTAAGCTTTCCATGTATAGCTTATGCTTATGCTCCGAAGACGGGGCTGAGATGCTCCGGGATAGCAAACTCATTCTTCTTAGTCCACAACAAAATCCTGCTTCCGTTATTGGCATATGCGGTTGATATGTTGCTAATTTCCGTTTTATTTTTATTGATGACTATTTAATCATTAACAGGTGGTTGATAGGTCAATCATTGGTCAAATAGACTTATTAACTATGTGTTTATAGTTACTTAAATATTAATTTTAATTAACAACATATGATCATCATATAAAAAACATTTCGTAACTTGTTACTGCACAAATGAATTACTTAATTTAAAAACAGATATGGGAAAGTTGATAAATGGCATATTTGGAGGATTCCATGGCAGGATCGGCAATTTGGTTGGCTATACCTTAAAAGGTAAATACATTATCAGAAAAATAGGCAGAAGTTCTAAACCGCTCACTCCGGGCAGGAAAGCAAACTGTCAGAAGATGACCGTTGTAAATGAGATACTGAGCCCTTCGCTAGATGTGATCCGGGCAGGATTTCGCCTCGCAGTGGCCGGAACGGATAAAAACGAGTACAATGAAGCGGTTTCTTATAATAAAAAGAACGCCATTCAGGGAGTCTATCCGAACATCAGCCTGGATTATACCAAGGTACTGATGAGCATGGGAACACTTCCGGTAGCGATTCATCCTACCATCAGTCAAACAAACGAAAAAATCACCTTTAACTGGGAAGTAACGGATGATCAGGCCTATCAGTATGGGAACGATCGCGCAATGCTGGTGGTCTATTTTCCTAATCTAAAAATATCCCACTGCGATTTGATTGGCTCAAAAAGAATTGAAGGATCACACACCCTCAACATAGGTCCGGAATATGTAAATGAACGCATGGAGGCCTATATTTCTTTTGTCAAAGACAATGGAAGAGAAGTTTCTGACAGTGCTTATGCAGGTGCTTTAAATACCCATAAAACCCTCGACATTTCGGAAAAAACGGATTCGGAGACGGAGTGCTCAAACCGGGATTCCGATTATGCGGGTTCGGATTTCGACATCATCAGCTATCGGGAGTATCTTTTGGCTTCAGGTATCGGAGTTCCGGAACCAAAAAGTGGACCGGACAAAATAATAACCAGCCGCTGGTCGATATATGTACTAAAAAGCAGGGCCAGTGATCAGAGAATTGGCGATTGCTACCTTAGATTCAAACAGAATGATAAGTTTACTGCCGAAATGAAGGTTAGCATTGCTCCTGAAGAGCAGCGTAAGGGTTATGCAAAAGAAGCATCATCAGCAATGATATCCCTCCTCTTTAACAAATCAGAAGTTAACCGCATCGTAAAAATTGTGGATGCTCAGGATGAGGCCGCGATAGCTTTGCTGAAAAGCCTGGGCTTTAAAGAAGAAGAATACTTCAAAGACAGTGTGTTTTCAGATGGGAAATGGGTAAGCGAATATCAATTTGCGCTATTAAAATCGGATTGGAAATAGATCGCAACGAACCTTACTATTAATATATAGGAAGCTAAAAGGGCTTCCTATATATTATCTTTTCAGCTCTTCAATCAAAGATTGTAAGGCCTTATTTGTATTAGTAAGTAGCTCTATCTTCTCACGTTCTACTTTTAAAATGTCTTCATAAAGCTTCTCAAGCTTTGCGGTTTGCTCTACAATTTTATCTATGGGGCTAAAATTATAATTGTAAATCGCCTGAGAGCTATCTCTCATCTCCTGAATATTGAACGTTGGGGACTTCATATTAAAGTTTCTAAGTATTTCCGGTGACACGCCCATTCCCTGCGCTAATTGCGCAAACAAAATTTCATCAAGACCTTCTTGATTTTCATAATAAGAAAGTGATTGCTGAGTAGTATTCAGCTCCTTTGCTAATATTTCCTGTTTCATACCTATAGATTCACGGAAGCGTTTACTTGTTGTCCCTGGTGTTTATTTCCGATTTTTTGGCTTTCCATATATGAAAACAGTGATTAAGTTAAAAAATCCGGGGTTCTTGTTTTTACAAAAAAAACAGGTGTAATACAAATATACAAGATTTGACACGGAACATCTGCACCTTAAATTTTCTTTTAAAGAAAAGTTATTCACATTAATTATCAGCCAAATACTATCAACCGTTTTTCTGGAATAAAAACTCCCCCGGACGGGGATTGTCCAGAGGAGGGTATTAGGGGGGTATTATTGTTTTGCAGCAAGTATTCTTGCAGCAAATTCTTTTCCCAGCCTGCTGTCCCTAAGCGGGGCAGAAAGGCTGTTATACAAGGTTTCGGCTTCCGCCACATCTAGTTTTTTGCCTGCCGATTCTTCCAGTGCAATTAAGCTGAAATAAGAATTGGGGTTGGTCTTTACGAACTCCTTTTGCAGTACTTTCCTATCCTCAAAGGCTTTTCTAAAGCGCAACTCCAATCCTTTCATAAAGGCCGGATCTTTTTTAGTGTCCTCGGTAGCGAGCTCATACTCTTCGTTGACCTTCGACATCTGGAGTTTAGGTGCGTCCAGGAATTGTTCATACCTTTTGTGTTCTTTATTTATTGGAGATCCTTTGATTTCCGCATGTTTTAAAGAATCCGGGGATTGCATTGTAATTATTCCCTTTTCGAGAAAGAGGGAAGTCATATCCGGATTTGCCCCGACATTCTCCTGACCGGCTCCCTGATGGTCCAGTAGCAATTTAGCCTGTACGGGCTCTGACAATTTCCCCTTGAACTCAAACTGCCCGTTTTTAACATTTACTGAATCCAGGATATGGGTCCCGTTTACCGTATAACTGATATAAACTCTGGCTGCAGCAGGTATTTTATCTACTTTTATTTTCAGAGAAAAGGCTTGATCCTGTGCAAACAACATTGCCGGAACACACAGACCTATAGTTAGCATGATTTTTTTCATGAGTATTTTTTTATGATCAGTTACCTTATGTTTTGTGCTATTCCTGATTTTCCAATGATCTGATCAGGAATAGGGAGTGCATATTTCGGATCATTTGGCGCCAAGATATATTCTTTACCTCCTCCGGTTCGCTTTAAAGTCAGCGCAAATTCAGGCTCTTTATTCAGGCGTTTTAAATCCATCCAACGGGTTCCTCTAAGCACCAGCTCTTTTCTTCTTTCGTTCAGGATTAACCGCAGCGCATCTGACTGATTGGTTGCCGTTAAAGGAACAAAACCTTTGATCCGTTTTTTCAGCAAGGTATTCAGGTCGTCCATCGCATCATTCACTTTATTTGCTCTTGCCGCCGATTCTGCCCTGTTCAGGTACATTTCGTCCGTGGCCACTCCTGTGAAATAGGCATAACTGCCATCGTAACTTCCTTTAAAACCCATCGATCCATCTCTGTTTTCTTCAAAGAAAACGGTCTTCCTGTAATCATTATTCAGGTACAGGTCGTATAGGGACTGATCAATCACAGGTGTAAATGTGACTTCCATTGAGAAGAACATGATGATTTCCGGATTGGTAATTCCCGGCAAAGGATAAAACTCAGTATCATCCAAATCTGCATAGTCAATCAGTTTATTATTGAGCTGTAAGGCAGCATCAGCGTACTTTCCGGCATTCGGATAATCGCGCATCGCCAGATACACTCTGGATAAATAAGCGTAGGCTGCTGCCTTTGAAGGACGGATATTATGTGTTGCATTTGCCGGCAGTAGATCTGCGGCCTGTTTCAGGTCATTCAAAATCTGGTTATAGGTTTCCTGAACATTTAGCCTCGTTGTTTTTACATTAAAATCTGAAGTCATCGTTAACGGAATCCCCGGATCAGTGGCTGCAGAAGCCGGATCATAGGCCTTGGCCCAAATCAGTGCCGCCTCAAAGAATGCCCTTCCACGAAAGAATAAAGCTCCACCTTTAACATTATTCCAGCTTTGTTCATTAAAGCCCGTCTTGTTGATTTTCGCTGTCCCCTCCAATGCAACGTTGGCATTATAAACCTGGGTATATACTGATCCCCAGTCGTTCGTTCTCACTTCTGAGAAACTCTTATCCTGCCAGGTATAAAGATTACGCTGATCCACTTCAAGACGGTTATAAGCATCGGCGCTGAGCGAATAATCATCTGCGCTGACAAACCCTGCGGAGGTCGAGGCCAGGTTCATCTCAAAATTGCCATCTAAAAGACTTTGAAAATCTTCTAAAGTCTTTGGCACCAATAATTTTTTATCCGGCTTCTCGTCCAGAAATTTCTTACAGGAAGCAAGGGTACTGAAAACGGCCAGTAAGAGGATATATATATTCTTGTTCATCGTGTTCTTATTAAAGGTTAATAATTAGAAATCTGCTTTCAATCCAAATGAAAAGCTTGCTTTCGGATTAAACTCATTGTTATACTCAGGATCAATACCGAACTTATTGGCGCTCCATAAAATGCCGAGGTTATTACCATTTGCAAAAAACTGAATTTCCTGAACAGGTAATTTTGACCAATGACTCTTCTTTAAAGTATAAGCCAGGTTTACAAACTGCAGTCGGATATGATCTGCCTTGCTGATCAACACTTCTGAGGAGTTATAAAAATTATTTCTATCGATGTTATTTGGGTAAACAAAGGAAGGGACATCCGTATGTTTTTCATCACCGGGTTTTTGCCAGCGGCTGGCATAATCCGCATGTCCTCCTGTGCCGGAAACCCCAACCAGTCTGTTATAATCAACCGAGGTTCTCCTGAAATAATGCCCCATTTTATAGGTTAAATTAACCGTAAGCGACAATTCCTTCCAGCTCAGCGTATTCATAAAATTACCAAAGACAGTAGGTGTTGCAGAACCAACAAATACCATATCAGATATCTTGCTGTTCGCACCTGTAAATTCCTTATAATTTTTTGAAGGCTGTCCATTCAGATAACCTTGCGGATCACCTGTAACGGGGTCAAGTCCAGCCCATTTATGCACTACAATCAGGAAAACCGGCTGCCCAACCAACGGCAGGGGTGCAAGGGTTCTGCCATCATTTACGTAATCTGTTCCATTTGTGCTTTTCAGCAGGTATTTGGTCACTTTATTGGTATTGTAACTAAAGTTAAGTCGTTGTGACCATTTAAAGGTCCGGTCAATAACTTTACTGCTCAGTTCCACATCAATCCCGTTTCCACTCATATTTGCCACATTTTTAAGCATCCTTGTCACACCGGTGGTCGTATAATCCATATCCTCAAGACCAAAAAGATCTGTTCCTTTTTTGTGGTAGTATTCAATACTTCCTGAAAGCACATTGTTGATCAGTCCAAAATCAGCACCGATATTGAACATCTTTACCCTTTCCCATCTTAGCTCCTGATTGGGAATCTGGCTGATGACAGACTGAGGGAAGCCTGTATAAAAAGCAGCACCGGCGCTTTGTAAAGTCAGAACAGCTGTTCTTCTGCTATCCAGGTTTCCACTTGCCCCATAGGTGGTCCTCAGCTTCAGGTAAGGTAAAAATGCCAGGTTATAAAAGGATTCGTCTGAGATATTCCAGGAAGCTCCCGCAGACCATAAGGGCACTCCCTTTTCATTTGTCTTTACGCCAAACAGATTAGACATATCTTTACGTACGCTTCCCGAAAGGGTATATTTACCTTTATAGGTATAAGCCGCATTTCCAAATAAAGAAACAAAGTTGTTCAGTAGTTCATCGGCCTTAGCTCCATCCGACAGGAACTGGGTGTTTCCAGAGATAAAATTTGGATAAGAATTGAGATAGTCCGGTCTTCCGATTTTCAGGTTTTCATCATCATATCCATAAGTACGATGTGCATTCATCACTGTTGAAATCTGTCTTACTTCTGTTCCCGCGAGCGCAGCAATCTGATGATCTCCAACTCTTTTGTTATAATTTAATTGAAAACGACCGTTCTGAGAGATCACACTATTGGTTGTGTTCCCCAATATAGCTCCATAAGGCGCATTGTAAGTGACTACCCCTGTTTTGCGGTTAAGCTTAGAAAAGCTGTTCAGGATATCTCTTGTATAAAAGCTATTCAGGTCTTGTAACGAGCTTGATTTGATTTGCTGATTTTCGTATTGATATTTCAGATCGAGGTTTAAGTCTTTAGTCAGTTCATAGCTCAGGCCGACATTTGCCATGATACTTTGCAGATTAACTTTAGTCACATTATGTTGATAATCTTCCAGAGGATAAAGCTTCCAATCCATCAATTTTCCCATTCCTGCGGTATCTGTATAAGTTTTTCTATACACATTAAAAGGAACTGCATTTCCCTGGTCATCTGCCAAACGGGAATAAGGATAAATCTTTTTTGCCCCCAGCTCATTCATCTTGTAACCGGATTTTCCTGATTTCGTATGACTGTTCGTATAATAAAGTGAGGTGCTGATTTGCAGTTTATCTGTTGCTTTGAAGGTATTCGCTGCCCTGAGGTTAATGCGATCATACTTTTCAGAAAGCACAGAAAGGTTTCTGTCGTATCCTCCGGAAATCATGTACGTCATCTTATCCGCTCCTCCCTGAAAATTCAACGCATATTGCTGATTAACCGCAGCCTGATACATGTATTTAGAGATTTCATTTCTGGAGTCAATCCCCCTCAGCGCATCAATCCGGGACTTTGCATCTGCATCTGTCATCTTTTTATCCCTTGCTGCAATCAGCAATTCCAGGACCTCCGATAGCTCGGGCTTCCTTTTATCGCTCTCCTGCACCTTATAGGCTCCTGCCGCAAACAGCTTTTGCTCTACATCAATAAAATCACTGGTGCTCATTTGTTTAAGGTCAAAGAGATTAGGTTTACCGGTAACCGTGACATTCGAGTTGAACTGAATTTTTAGCGGCTGACTGTACCTTCCTTTTTTAGTTACGATGACGATTACCCCATTTCCGGCCCTGGCACCCCAGATGGAGGAGGCAGCTGCATCTTTCAGAACGCTAATACTCTCGATATCATTAGGATTGATGTTATTTACATCTCCCTCATAAGGAAAATTATCCAGTATAATCAGTGGCGCCATTGCTCCGTTAATGGTACTTACACCACGAACCGTTAATTTTGCCCTGTTCTCTGCTTTATCAAATGCAATACTATTCGTTACCCCATCTAAACGGTTCAGGATATTTACGCCCACCTGTTTATTCAACGTTGCATTATCAATCAGTGTAAAGGAACCTGTAGCCCTTTCTTTGGGGATTTGCTGATAGCCGGTATTGACCATTACCTGTACTTCTTCCAGCTCTCCTGTTTTTACCTCAAGCTGGATGGAAGAGTTTAATTTTAGCGCCGCAGCACTGATTTCTTTGGTTTGATACCCGATATAAAACACCTGTAAAATGGCATTCTCTTCTATATTGTCCAGCTGAAACTCTCCTTTTTCGTTGGTCAGGACCGTACGTTCTGTTCCCTTGATTTTGATGGTCGCTTTCGGAAGGCCTTGTCCGGTTTCATCCAGTATTCTACCTCTGACATCAATAGCGGCCATGTAAGCGACTACTTTGTCAATGATCGATTTCTCTTTGACGCGGATGACGATACTTTTATCCTCTACCGCATAAGACAAGTCCTGTTTTTGCAGGCACAATTCCATCACGGCTGTTAAGGTGGTATTCTTAAAATTAACGTCTATGCGTTTCCCGGCATCCAGACTTTTATCTGCATAAAATACGTGATAGCCAGTCTGTTTGGCGACCTCTTTAAATATCTGTTCCAGGCTTACCTGTTTTTTGCTCAAAGTTATTTTCTGTGCAAACCCGGCAGCACTCACCTGTAACAAGCTGGCGGTCAATATAATTATGATCAATTTCACAATTAATAGGAATTTGGTTGGCAGCCAGGAGCATAGCATGCCTAGGTTAAAAGCTTTTAATTTCATAGTTTTGGTTTAGTTGGGTTAATGCCCGGAGTGGGTGCGATCTTATTTCTCCCGGTGTTAAAACCGGAAGGGGTTAACTCAATTATTTAGCCGGATAGTGTTCGTAGCACGATCCGGCTTTTTCATAGAGCCACCTGTTGACATAGGTAGATGGTTAAGGTAGATTTCTCTTCATATTTGATTTATTTTGATACAATAATTTTTCTTCCCTGGATTTTAAAGCTTACCGCTCCGGTGAGCTCCAGTCTGCGCAGCACCTTATTTACATTGTCGTACCTGGATACAATTCCACTGAACGTTTCTTTTCTTGGCGCATATGGTTCGTAGACGATTTCTACATTATACCAACGGGAAATTTTCCGCATGATCCCCTCCAGGCTCTCGTTCTTAAACATGAAAATGCCGTTCTTCCAGTCTGTATTTCTTTCGATATCGGCTTTCTGAACATCCAGTCTGTTCGCCATCAGCCTTGCTTCTTCACCCGGATTCAGCATCACCACATTGCCCGTCTTCAAAGATGAGACCCTTACCGATCCCTCCAGCAGGGTCGTTTTTGTTTGTTGCTCATCCAGATAGGCATTGATATTAAAATGTGTTCCCAGCACTTGTACCCGCTGTTTATCCGTGGTAACGACAAAAGGAGTTTTGCGTTTTGCGACTTCAAAATAGGCTTCTCCGCTGAGGGTTACTTTCCGTTCTCCGATTCCGGAAAAAGCAGTAGGAAACTTCAAAGCAGAAGCGGCATTGAGCCATACTTTAGTTCCATCCGGCAAGATCAGCGCATACTGTCCGCCTTTGGGCGTGCTGATGGTATTCTGACTTGCGGTTACAGCAGCCCCTTCGCTAAGGCTATACACCAGCTCACCATTTTTGGTTTTGGTGATCTTTACGCCTGAGACCTCTGCCAGCTGACCACTCTGTGCCGTTTGCAGTGAGATCACTTTTCCATCTGCCAGCGTTAAAGTGGCCTTATCTCCTCCCGGCGGGATGGCCGCAGCAGCCTGTTCCCGAAGCTGTTCCGCTCTGTTAGATTTAAAATAATAGAACCCTGCACATAGGGTAAGGAAAATTACCGCAGCAGCAGACCAACTGCGGTAATCCCAGCCACGAACAGCTTTAGAACGCTGTAGAGGGCTTTCCTTGTAATCGAAGATATACTGAAGCAGCTCGGTTTCCTGGTCTGCAGTCAGCTGTTTTTCATCGGTAGATGTATTTATAGCGTCGTCGAGCAGGTCACTCAATTCCAAATTATTTGCAGGATCATCCACCAATACATAAAATTCTGCCAGCTCTGCAGCTGAACATTGGTCATTTAAGTACTGATTTAGCAAATAAGGAAGCTTCTGATTCATATCTTTCGTGTAAACGGTTTATTCTTCTCTTCTTGTCCTTTAGCGACCGTTTACCTATACATAGACACGAGAAAAGTAAGCAAGGGGTAGTTGGGTATGAAATATTTTCAGAAATACACAAAAAACTACCTTAACGCAGGATCAGGGCAATGATCACCATTGGAATTCCCATCTTTTTAAAATGAATCCGGATTCCCCGCAGGGCGCCTTTCATGTGTGAATGGACCGTTGATGGTGCAATATTTAACCGGAGGGCAGCCTGTTCATAGCTAAGCCCCTCTTTATGGCAGAGTTTATACACCTCCCGCTGCTGGGCAGGAAGTCTTTCTATAGCCATTTGTACCAGTGCCAGGGTATCTTTATAATCGAGTGCATGCGCTGTAGAATGATCCGGGATTTGTTCCGCCTCAAAATCACCGACAAGCACTTTATGCTTGGCAATATTGCGCAAGGCGTTTAAAGAAAGGTTTCTTGTAATTCTATTGAGGTAGGCTCCAAAATTTTCGACCTTGCCGAGGTTGGTCCTGTTTAGCCAGATGTTGAGAAAAACATCCTGAATGATCTCTTCTGCCAATACAGGAGAGCGGGTTAGCTTCAATGCAAAAGCATAAAGACCAGGGTACCTGGCTTTAAACAATTGGCTGAAAGCTTGTCGGTTCCCCCCGATAATTCCTTTCAACAGTTCAGTCTCGTCGTATATCGGCTTAATTGACAGAAATTATCCTCCCTGCTAAAACAATTTGAAATTTCATATGTATATTTACTATGAGCTGTAAAGATAAATTTTATATACTAAATTATATACTATGAGGCTTCTGGTTTATACTCCCCTGATTACTCCACGCATAAAGTATATCTTTAATTTTATCTTTAAGGATATATTAAGGGCAAATTTGGACATCAGCCAGAACTTGTCAGAATTTATCAATACTGAGGGGCCCAAGCTTTGTTATGGACGACAGCCCGTTGGCCAAGGCCTATTTTTCAAAAGCAGCGGATTGCTGACCGATCAGAAGATCGCCGTTCAGCGGATTGGGATTACCAGCTTTGGAGATCAAAAAGTTCCCTTTCCTGTAACAGGCAGCCGTTTGCCTTTTGATATTTTTGCGGCCTCCTTTTACTTTCTGACCAGGTATGAGGAATACCTTCCATTTGATGACCGCAAAGGACCAAATTACCATGCTCAGCTGAGCCTGCAACATAAACTGGGCCTGCTTCGGGCTCCGGTAATTGATGAATGGGCGTTGATTTTAAAGAATATTCTGCTCAAAAACTTCCCATCAATGTCTTTTGGCAAGAAAGATTTCAGTTTTCGGCCGGCCTATTCTCCTGAACTCAAATCCAGGGCAACCGGCAACAGGTTAAGAAAGGCATTACATTTCATGAATTCTTTAGTCAGGCGGAAGTTGCAAAGAAAACATTATGTGCAACAAATGAATGGCATTCACCGCTTGATGATGGAGATGAATAAAAACGGAGTTTCCAGTCGGCCGGAGTTCCTGCATACAGACATCGCGAATATTCCAGCTCCGGGAAGAAGTAGCAATTGGGAAGAAAAGTTAAAAATTCCAAAGAGCTACCTGAGGCTAACCGTAAAAAACATCAATCAGGATTACAGCATGTATTATCCCGATACTCCAGGTTTCAGGGCAGGCACCTGTAGTCCGTTTCACTGGTATGACCTCCAGATAGAGAAACAATCTCAGTTAAAAATCTACCCGATTGCACTGACAGATAATGGGTTGAGATCCGGGAAAACCAATAAAGACCTGCTTTTACAGTTGAACGAGCTGATGGACCATGTAAAATTAGTAAATGGTAGTTTTTACAGCCTTTGGCAAGATAAGACTATTGCTCTGGCCTAATCTTTTATCTTTACACCCTCCTATACTTTTACACGATGATATTTAACCTTGATAAAACCACTTCCATTGCCAATGTTTTCCTGGCCGAGCTCCGCGACGAGAATATTCAGAAAGACGCCATGCGTTTCCGGAAAAATATGGAACGCCTGGGCGAGTTCTTCGCTTATGAGATCAGCAAAACGTTAGAATTTGAGCGGAAAGAAACCCAAACCCCACTAGGATTGGCCAAAACCGCATTTTTACCTCAGCAACCGGTATTGGCAACCATATTAAGGGCGGGAATCCCTTTGCATCAGGGATTGTTAAACATATTTGACCAGTCGGAATCTACCTTTATCACCGCCTATCGGAAGAACCATAAAAACGGAAATTTTGTAATTCAGGTAGAGCACATCTCTACTCCCGACCTGACCGATAAAGTAGTCATTATGGCCGACCCAATGCTCGCCACCGGTATGAGCATGGTTTTATGTTGCAAAGAACTCCTGAACCGTTATCAGATTAAGGAACTGCATATTGTATCCGCCATTGCCAGTGCCGAAGGTGTAAGCCATGTGCGGGCAAATTTACCTAAAGCTAAATTATGGCTTGGTGCTATTGATGAGGAAATGACCAGCAAATCTTACATTGTTCCCGGCCTGGGCGATGCCGGAGATCTTGCTTATGGCATAAAACAATAACCCGGATAAAATGAGTATAGAAAAAAGACCGGTCATCAAACTTCGGCTTTCCATTTTCGACAAAGGTGTTGAAATCTTTGGGCTATTGGTCTTGCTGGCAGCATGGGTCTATGTATTGGTAGCCTATTCTAAGTTTTCGGATTCCATTCCGACACATTTCAGCATTAACGGAAAACCCAATGCCTTCGGCCCTAAGTCTGATCTTTATCAGCTATTGACCGTATGCACTTCCTTATATGTGCTCTTAACCATAGCAAACCTATTTCCACAATATTTTAATTACCTGAAAGCCATCACCCCTGAAAATGCCGAAAGGCGATATACAATCGCCACAAGAATTCTTCGATACCTGAAAGTATTGATTGTACTTATCTTTGCGGCACTGGTGTTCATTACGACAAGGTATTGACAGCAGCATAACCCCCTGAATAATGATTAAACATATTTTTTTCGACTTAGACCATACCATTTGGGATTTTGACAGGAATGCTGAAGAAACCCTTACAGAATTATATGCCCAATATCAGCTGGAATCCCTGGGGCTCCGCTCTTCCCGCGAATTTATTGATACCTATACGGAGAACAATCAATTGCTCTGGGCAGAATACCATTTAGGAAAAATAACGAAAGAAACGTTAAGATCTGAGCGTTTCAGTAAAACTTTTATCCAGTTAGGCATACAACCTTCGCACATTCCGTCTCAATTTGAAGACGATTATGTACGCCTTACCCCTACCAGAACTAATTTATTTGAAGGTTCTGAAAAAGTATTGACTTACCTGCAAAAGAAATACACTTTACATATTATTTCCAACGGATTTAAAGAAAGCACCTTAACAAAAATGGACAAATCGGGCTTAAATCCTTATTTCTCCAATGTTATTATTTCGGAAGATGTAGGCGTTAATAAGCCCGACAAAGCTATTTTCGAGTATGCCTTGCGCTTAGCTTCTGCTCAAAAAGAGGAAAGCATTATGATCGGTGATAGCCTGGAGGCCGACATTCGGGGTGCTCAGGATTATGGGATGAAAGCCATTTATTTCAACCCAATGAACAAGGAAAAACCCGAAGATGTGGTCTGGCAAATCACGCATCTGGAAGAATTACTAAATCATTTCTAAAGACGATATATTTTGGTATGGGATTCGCATTCCTGAAATACACACAAATAAAAAACCTTATGAAAAGATTAGTTTTACTGTTTGCCGTTATGCTGCAAACCGCCCTTACTTTTGGGCAAAGCCGGAGTACTTCAGAAGTATTCGTCGAAATCCCTGAGCGTGGGAATTATGTCGTTTATCTGGATGATGATTTTGCAGGATCTTCCAAAGGCCGTTTCCGCTTTTATGATGTATACAGAAATTCGCCTACGCTGGTGGTGAAGAAAGACAGTGTTGAGCTGTTTCGCAGAAGGATCAATGTTGCTCCAAATACCAGGATGATTGTCAGCTATTCCAAAAGATCGGGATTGCGCAATGTGGTTACCCTTCCGATATTTGACCGCGGACAATATGCGCTGGATGATTGGGACAGGAGTTACGCTGGTAATGGAGCAGGATTTGAATATGAAGAGGCGATGACTGATGAAGAGTTTAAAGATGCAATGACCGTTATCAACAACGAAATGTTTCCGAAAAACAAATTGGCATTGGCAAAGACTACTTTAAAAAATTCAATGATTACGACCAATCAGTTGCTCGTTTTAATGAAAGCTTTCCCTTTTGACGAAGACAAGGTCGAGGTGGCACATTATGCTTATGCACGTGTTACTGATCGAAAAAACTTCATCAAGGTACCTAAAGCATTGATGTCCCTGTTTGCACAGGAGGATATGATTAAATGGATCAGCAAACAATAATATTTCTCATAGATGGGTACTGCCAAAGACTATAAAAAAATTCAGGATATTGTAGCCAGCTATAGCAGCAAGCTGAAAGAGTTTAGTGAGGAAACATTTTTGCTCAACCCTCCTATCGGAGGCTGGTCATACAGTGAGGTTTACTTCCATATTTTTGACGCCAGCATTCTTTCTCTGATGGAAATGACCAATACCATATCCGGCAAGGGAGAAAGAAAACCAACGGCCTTTATCGTGAAAGTGATTCTATTCTTTGGCAGCCTTCCTCCTGGAAAGAAATATAACGCACCCAAAAGACTGGCGGCAAGGCTAAAGAAAGTCAGCAAAACTGAAGCTTTGGCATTGATAGATCAATTCCTTTTGGAATTGGATATGGCTATGAAGAAGATCGAAAATGCGGATAGCACACTTAAAACACCACATCCGAAGCTTGGTTATTTAAATGCTTTTCAATGGTTAAGATTTATTCGAATCCATTTGAACCATCATTTGCAACAATTACGAAGGATTGAGCAATCCTATCAAAGATAACCCAACAAATTTCACATCTTTGTCTATCTTTTATCTGTATTAAAAGAACAAAAAATACGATTATGAAAAGGATTTTATATGCCAGTTGTATTGTTGTGGCGCTTTCTGCCTGTAATTCCAGTCCGAAGCAAACGCAGTCCGTGATCACGCCAACCCCCGCAGGTCTTCCTTCGGCATCGGCTCCGGTAGCGGCCACAGGAGAAAAACCGACACATAATCCGGCTCATGGACAACCTTATCATGATTGTGCAATTGCTGTAGGTGCTCCATTGAATGCAAAGAACAGTGCACCTGTTAGCCCTACACCGACTCCGGCCCCAGTTACCGCGAGTCCGGTAAAGGCTCCGGTAGTAACGCCTCCGACGGTTCCTGCCAATCAGAAAGAAGTGAGGCTAAACCCTGCACATGGACAACCGGGTCATAGCTGCGCAATTGCTGTTGGCGCACCTTTAAGTTAATTTAAGCCAGGTTAAACAAGAATGAAAATTCCAAGTATTCCTGGGTTTGATCAGGGAGCAATAGAAAAATATGCTAAAAATGCCGGCTGGCTGATGATCGCCAGAGTGGGTAGTCTTGGAATAAAGATCGGGATTGGGATCATGGTTAGTAATTACCTTGGTCCGGAAAAATTCGGTATTTATGGTTATCCCTTAATATTTGCCACCTTTTTCATTGCCGCAGCTGCGCTTGGACTGGATGGATTTATTACCCGTGAATTGTTACGGCATCCGGAAAAGAAAGACCAACTTCTGGGCACTGCTTTTATATTAAAACTAACCGGGGGACTGCTGGTTCTTCCACTGATCTATCTGGCTTATCAGATATGGAACGGCATAAACCCAATTACAGCTCCTTTCTCTTACATCCTGATTGTTAGTTTTACCGGAGTCTTTCAGGCATTTAACATTATAGACAGCTATTTTCAGTCCAGGGCTCAGGGGAAATTCATCATGAAGATTCAGGTACTCGGGAATCTCTTCTCTGCTGCGCTTAAGCTCGTCCTGATCCTCCTTGGCATGAGCCTGAGCTGGTTTATTGTCGCCTTACTGCTTGATGCAGTTTTGCTGGCGATTGGCTATGTGTATGTTTACCAGAATAATGGCGCATCGCTCTTCCAATGGAAATTTGAAAGCAGTGTTGCAAAATTTTTATTGACAAATTCATGGCCACTGGCCTTTTCGGCAATTTTGGTGACCATTTACATGAAAATCGACCAGCTGATGATCCAGAGCTATCTGGGCTCTACTGCGCAAGGGATTTACTCGACCGTTGTCCAGTTATCCGAATCCTGGTATTTTATCCCTGTAGCGATTGTAACTGCTGTTTTTCCTGCCATTATGAATGCAAAAAGGGATGATCCGGAACGTTATCAGAAAAGAATGCAGAACATGTATGACCTCATGGTATGGATCAGTATGAGCATTGCCATCGTCATGACTTTCGCTTCTCCTTTGGTCTATAAATTCTATACACCAGAGTACCGGGGAGCCGCCCATGTCTTATCTATACACATCTGGGCTGGTATTTTCACCTTTCTGGGGACGGCAAGCGGACAGTTTCTAATTGCAGAGGGCTATACAAAATTATCCTTGTTCCGTACGGGAATGGGCGCTTTGATCAACATTATTTTAAACATTTACTGGATTCCAAGGTATGGAATTACCGGTGCTGCTGTGGCGACCTTAGTTGCTTATTTCGTGTCTAATTTCATGATCCTACTGGTCCCAAAAACACGGCCTCAGGGCATCATGATGCTCAAATCGCTGTTCCTGATTACCCTTTTGGAGAAGATCAAAAACAGGCCCCGCGCTCCAAAATCTTAGCCGGATCAGCATTGCGATCAATAATTATACGGATATATTAGCTTTTTGCGTTTAACATTTTAACTTTGACTATTAAATATTGGTATGATCTGAGTGGAAGAAAGCCCTCAGACTCATGACAAACACCGGATCAGATGGCTTCTGGGCCCTGCCGACAATTAACAACATAACCATTACAGATGTCCTTAAGAAAGGTAGTAAGATCAATCGTATTAAAACCAATAAACATGCTGGACCTTATTCAGTTAAAGTCCAAAATAAAAAATTCATCTGCACCTTTGAACATCATCATCGGTTCTGAGAAAACGGCTTATCCCAACTGGCTGCCTACGAATATAGAGAGCTTAAATTTATTGGAAAAAAGCTCTTTTCAAAACCTGTTCGGCGAAAAGAAAGCGACAAAATTTCTTGCAGAGCATGTCTTTGAACACATCAGCTATGCCAATGCATTAATTGCCTTAAAAAACTGTTTCGAGTTCATGGAAAAAGGCGGCAGCATCAGAATTGCGGTGCCTGATGGTTTTCATCCCAATAAGGACTATATCGACATGGTAAAACCAGGCGGACATGGTGAGGGTGCCGACGATCATAAATTGCTATACGATTATCATCAGTTGTCTAAGGTGCTGGAAGATGCCGGTTTCCGGGTTCAGCTTTTAGAATACTATGATGAGCAGCGTCAATTTCATTTTACAGACTGGAAAAGCGAAGATGGTCACATCCTCAGGTCCAGAAGGTTTGATAAAAGGTTTAATGAACCTTTGGGTTATTCCTCACTGATTATTGACGGTATAAAAGATTAATAAAATGGCCATAATCA
Organism: Pedobacter steynii; assembly: GCF_900103665.1. Taxonomy (GTDB): domain Bacteria; phylum Bacteroidota; class Bacteroidia; order Sphingobacteriales; family Sphingobacteriaceae; genus Pedobacter; species Pedobacter steynii. The sequence goes on along the minus strand of NZ_FNGY01000005.1, from coordinate 84,070 downwards.
CAGAAGATCTAGTTGCTTCCTATAATGATTTTTACACCGATAGTGATGTAGAATGGCGGATGCTTGGTGCAAAATCCAAGGCAAAGAACCTGATAGAAGTCTGCCAGGGAATTCAGCCGAAAAAGATCCTGGAAGTGGGTGCCGGCGATGGCAGCATTTTACATTACCTCAATGAATGGAAATTCGGGGAGGAACTTTATGCCCTTGAAATCGCAGATAGTGGCGTTTCTTTAATCAGAGACCGAAAGCTGGAACGCCTAAAAGAAGTCAACAGCTTTGATGGGTATACCATTCCTTATGCTGACGACAGCTTTGACCTGGTGATCCTTGCCCATGTCCTGGAACATGTAGAACATGAACGGATATTGCTGCGCGAATTAAAAAGAGTGGCTAAATACCTGGTGATTGAAGTTCCTTTAGATTATCGTTTCGGGGTGGATCAGCGCATGAAACATTTCCTGAATTACGGCCATATCAATATGTATACTCCTACCCTGATCCGCTTTTTGCTACAGAGTGAAGGCCTTTCTGTGGAAGCAGACAAAACCTCTCTTACCCCTATAGAAACGATCAAATTCTGTGAGTATCAGGTAAAGAAAACACCAAAAAGCCTGTTCAAAACCTTAAGAATTGAGCTGGAATACAGGATCAAGAACCTATTGGGTGCCATTTTAGGAAAAAACAAACGGGAACAATTTGGAAATGCTTATACCGTTCTTACTAAAAAGTCAACCCAAAATCTGGAGATCTTCTAAATATGCAAACCTTTGCACCTATCGCATTATTCGTTTATAACAGACCGCAGCATACTGAGCGCACCATAAAATTCCTTAAACAGAATCAGCTGGCCTCAGAAAGCAGGTTATTCATTTTCTCAGACGGATTTAAATCTGCGGAAGATGAAGCCAAGGTGCTGGAAGTACGCGAATTGCTTAAAAATATTGATGGATTTAAGTCCGTTGAGCTGATTGAACGCAAAAAAAATATGGGTCTGGCCAATTCAGTCATTGCCGGGGTAGGCCGCCTGGTAAAAGATTATAAACAAGTGATCGTGATGGAAGATGACCTGATCACTTCTCCTTATACGCTGACTTATTTTAACGAGGCTTTAGACCGCTACCGCAACGAAGATCAGGTGATGCACATTGGTGCTTACATGTATCCCTTAAAGGAAAACAACATTCCGGAATCTTTCTTTTACCGTGCTGCAACCAGTTGGGGATGGGCTACCTGGGACCGGGCATGGCAACATTTTGAACCCAATATTGATACGTTGATGGCACAATTTGATGCCAAAAAGAGATCCGCTTTTTCTATTGAGCATAAAATGAATTTCTGGAAACAGATGCAGGACTTCAAAGCGGGGAAAAACAATTCCTGGGCAATCCGCTGGTACGCTTCGATCTTCCTCAAAGGGGGATTGACACTGAATCCTGCGCAATCGTTGGTGAACAATATCGGGCATGACGGAACGGGAATTCATTCGGGCATCAACGACATTTACAATGTGATCATCAATCCTAAACCAATCAGTGATTATCCTGTTGAAATAAAAGAAAATAAAGCCGCCTACGAGACGATTAAAGAATTCCTGTCGACCAGGAAGGGAAATCTATGGGAAAGGCTTAAAAGATATCTAAAACAACGTTTAGGCTAAGTTCTATACCTTCCCCATAGGGTGTTATGCTTTTCTTGCTTCCAAAATGATATAAGGAGAAAGCTGTCTGGAGTTGAAAGGAAAAACCTTGGTAAACAACTTCCCTGCCAGCCATACTGTTTTCTTTAACAACCGGACACCTGCGGGCTTATGTTTTTCATTTTCCAGCCAAAGGCTAAAATGCCCGAAATATTTAGATTGAATCACTTCCAGACCTGCCTGTTTGCAGATGTTGGCGAGTAGATCCGGGTCCATACAATCAATATTGTGCTTATCGTAGTTCTCTTTGTCAAAAGTCTTTTGAAACCAACCGTTCAGTGCTTTAAAATTGGGCAATGTGATCAGTAAAGTACCTCCCGGTTTAACAAAAGCAATGTGCCTGTTGATGATGTCGGCAGTATCGTTGAAATGTTCAATCAATCCACAAGACAAGACCAGGTCAAATTGCTGTTCCGGCTGATAATTGAACAAATCAGTCTCGATGATATGAATATCTGATTCCTTCAACCCGTTGGCTTCGAGTAAAGCATTCGTTACCGGTTGGTGGACAAAATAATCCAGCAGGGTCACATCGAGTTTGAAGTATTTCTTCAGGAATACCGCATAGTATCCCGGGAAACCGCCTAACTCAATCGCTGTTTTTACCCCTTGTTTATTGATGATCTCTCCAAGTTCCTTATGAAAAAGGTAGTTCGACGGAATATTAACCGACAAATCGGTCTTGCTCTCCCAATAATTCACCCAAAACTGTCTGTCCGTTAACAGGTTGTCCATATTATTTTTTTAAATCTTTTAGTATTTCTGATACCGCACGTTCCAGTTGAGGATCTTTATTCTCCAATCTGTCGGTGAATGTATTTTTCACGTAAATATCAGGAGCTACCCCTTCCGTTTCAATATTTTTTCCATCCAGAGTATAACAGCCCCATGAAGGAAGGCGATAAGATGAACCATCGACCAATCCTTTAGCGGAGGTAAAGATAATCCAACGATAGGTTTCTGTACCAATAATCTTACCTAATTTTAATTCTTTGAATCCAGCGGCTGTCATTTCGGCATCACTTAAGGACTGTTCATTGATTAACAATACGATTGGTTTGGCAGCAGGGCCAAAATTACTTTGAGGGGCCGTTTTACCACCACGGTATTTCCATTGAAGGTAAGGTCTTTGCGCTAAGAATTTTAAGACCTCATCATGTACATTACCTCCGGTATTGTAACGCAGATCGAGGATAATGCCTTCTTTATTGTTTTCCTGAGCCACCATATCCAACAGGAAATTTTCCAGTTCCCCGCCGCCCATATTTTTCATATAGGTATAAGCGATCCGGTTATTACCCAGCTGTTTTACGCGTTCTCTGTTATTCGTAATCCACTCATCGTACAGGTTATTGCGCAATGTGCCTGAGCTTTGAGGATGTACCTTTGTTTGGATGGTTTTCCCTCCACGTTCTACGGTAAGTGCCATTTCCTGGCTGAGAGAAGGCGAAGTAAAATAAGTATCGCGGTCGGCATCTTTGTCGACTTTGGTTCCGTCTACCGCCGTAATCACATCTCCTGCTTTCAGGTCGACACCAACATGCTTGGCATTACTCCTTGCTACGATCCGCTCTACTTTAAAAGGGTCCTTATCAGAAAAAATGATTCCCGTTTCATTGGTGGCATAGTTGAGGTTTTTACGTTCTTCGGCACCGGCAGTACCAAAGCCCAGGTGTGAAGAGTTCAATTCGCCCAGCATATCGTTTAAAAGAATGCGGAGGTCGTTGCGGTTATTCAGGTATGGAAGGTACTTTGCATACTCCTGCTGAGTCTTTAACCAGTCGATTCCATGAAAAGTTTCGTTATAGAAGTTTTCCTCTACACCGGCCCAGGTTTCGTAAAACATCTGATTAAACTCTTCATTCAGGTTTCTGTTAAATTTAAAACCAATGTCTAAACGGTCTAATTTGTTCGCTTCCAGGTTGTATTTATTAATGACCCCTCGAACCAGGGTGTAATATTTACCACCTGCTTCTACCAGACTGCCATATCCTTCTGTTACTTTTTCCGTTTTAGCACTTTCAAAAGGTTCTGTTACTGTCCGGTAAGTTCCAGCAACACCAGCCTCATGATCGGAGTAAAAGAACATATAGGTTTTTTCTCCTTTTGCAAAGACCTCGACTCCCTGCTGGGTGCCGAAAGATGGTCCCTGAAGCTCAATCCGGTCCATAATATTTTGAGTATTGATGGTAATGACTGAAGGTATTTTTTCTTTCTTTTCTGTCGGCTTGGCTTTTGTGGTATCTTTTTTAGCCGTACTTTTTACTTCAGGTTTATCTTCTTTTTTCTCTGTGAACAGTTCGTCGAACTTGTCGATGCGGTAAGGCTCATCATATTCATCCAAAGCCATTCTGTAGACATGTCCGTTTTGCATTCCCGAAGGATAAGATGGCTTTGTTCTTGCGCTGACAAAGTAAATGTACTTTTCATCCGGTGACCAGTTTGGAGAAGTCTCGGTAACCCCGGTATTGGTCAGGTTAATGGTTTTATTGTTTTTAATCTGATGTACGAAGATGTCTTCTTCGAAATTGCGGCGGGCAGTAAACAACAGGTACTCTCCATTCGGCGAAAAAGAAGGAGAAGAGTTTTGGAATGCCCAGACTTCCTCCTTAACGACAGTCTTACTTTCCAAAGATTTAAGATCCAGCATCCGGACTTCATCTCTGCCACTTAAATATACCGCCTGAGTACGGTCTTTATTGAAGGCAATATCCCGGTTGTTTCTATTGTCTTTTGTCAGTTGTTTCAACGTTCCTTTTCCATCGGCAGCAATGGTAAACCAGTTCTGATATCCTTTGTCTGTTTGGTTAAAAACCAGGGTACGGTTATCGGAAAGCCATTTTACCTCCATTGCGCGCTCTGCAACCTTTGTCCCTCTTTCAATTTTCTTAACAAATTTCCCTTCTGCATCACTTACAAATAACTCTCCTCTGGAGATAAAAGCGAGCTTTTTACCATCCGGGGACAGGTCAAAAGCACTGATAGCGGCCCGCACATCAAACTCCTGCTCTTTGGTTAAAATATTATTTCTGGAAATGCCGATATTGATCTTCTCTGATTTTTGAGTGGCAACGTCATATAGATAAAGTTGATAATCTTTCTCAAACACTATTTTATTTCCTGATGCAGCCACCACCGGGCGCTTAACCGCCGACTTAAAATCCGTCAGTCTTGTTTTTTTTCCTGCTTTAAAAGTATACAGATTGTATTCATCGTTCCATTCATCAGAAGCGAAGAAGACATTGCCGTTTTTATCTACACTGGCCCAAAGGTCCTTGCCTTTATAGTCGGTATATTGTTTATAAGTCTTTGTTTTAGGGTTCCAGGATTGGATATCCGGATTAAAAGCACCTTTATAACGCTTACGGTTGGCCGCGTTTTTACTCTCCCAGGTGTCATTAAAAAACAATTCTCCGTTGGGTGCTTCCGCGACATTGTGAATCAGGTTAAAATAGTGGTCAAAAAGGCGACTTGCAGTACCTCCGGTAAGACCCACTTTATAAGCCGTGTAACCATTGTAACGTCCTGAGGTGAAGTAAATAGATTTGGAATCCCAGCTCCAGCTCTCCACCTCATCTGAGGCATCATGAAAAGTCAGCTGTGTTACCGTTCCTCCGGCAAGTGGCATGAGGTACACATCGTTGTTTCCAAACTGGTTAGCAGAAAAAGCCAGCCATTTTCCATCCGGAGAGACTTTGGGACTGACCTCATTACCAGGCATTGCCGTAAGACGGGTAGCTGCACCTCCGGCAGAAGGAACCTTCCAAAGGTCTCCTTCATAACTAAACACCACGATCTGACCATCCGGGGTCAATGCCGGATATGCTGTAAAATAGGGCTCGTTTTGAGCCGTGGCTACCATATTAGAAAGCAGTAAGGCAGCGGTAAGGGCGTAAAAAACTTTTTTCATTGTATATATTTGGTTCTGTTTAGGGGTATGGCTTAGGATTCTTTCGATTTTTAAATTAATTTTATCGGCATACAAACAATGTTTTTTCTATTATGCTGTTTTAAAAGAAGATGTTCGTGGTACTTTAGCTATTTTTATCCCATGTATAGGGCTGTTAACAGCAGAGGACACTGAAAAAAATTCAGTGTGGCAAAAAACAACATCTTTTTATTAAATTTTGATAGAAACCAACGAAAATACATAAGAATTTAACAATGGTTCACAATAATAGATAATTTTGATAAATTGAAAGTAGTACACTTAAATACATATGAAGGAAACGGGGGTGCCGGAAGGGCCTGTCTGCGCTTAAGTGATGCCCTGAAAGCGCATGACGTCGATTCGAATGTGGTGGTCTATTTTCAGTTTAAGGAAAGTAAGCTCACCGATACTTTTAGTAAGGGCCCTTTCCAGAGAGCTCTGGCAGTTTTCAACATTCTTGCCGAGCGTTATTTGTCTAAAGCATTTGCTAAAGCCGTAAAAACACCCTTTTCATTGCAATGGTTTGGCCGTTCGGTGATCAAACATCCTAAGGTAAAAGAAGCTGATATTATCCATTTACATTGGATTAACCATGGTTTTTTATCTCCAAAGTTTCTGGCGCAGATCGATGAACTGGAAAAGCCGGTGGTCTGGACTTTTCACGACAGCAATGCTTTTACCGGCGGTTGTCATGTCCGCTATTCCTGTGAAAATTACCATAAGGAATGTGGCTGCTGCCCATTGCTAAAGTTTAGTGGAAAGGATGATTTTTCCCATAAAACCTGGCTGCGTAAGAAAAAGGCATATTCGGAGCTGAACTGTCATATTGTGGCCCCCAGCAACTGGATGGCAGAATCTGTGAAACTGAGCAGTTTATTGGGCACCCGTGGCATTACGGTTATTCCAAATACGATTGAGACCAAGGTTTTCAAACCTTATGTAAAATCGGAAGCGAAAAAGGTGTTAAAGATCAACCCCAATAAATTTGTCATGATGAGTGGTTTTATGCCCTCCAAAAACGACAAGCATAAGGGAACTTCTTACCTCATCGATGCTTTGAACGACCTGGCTTCGAGACCTGGAATTGTTAAAGAAAACATAGAACTCGTCATTTTCGGAAATAAAGACAATGTCGATATGCCGGAATTCCCTTTTAAAACCACGTTTTTGGGCACCATCAGCAATGACGAACACCTGGCCAAGTGCTATTCTGCTGCAGACGTTTTTATCACCCCCTCACTGGAAGATAACCTGCCTAATACGGTAATGGAAAGCCTGGCTTGCGCAACGCCCGTGGTGGCCTTTAAAACAGGTGGCATTCCGGATATGGTGAAGCATCTGGAAAATGGCTATCTCGCGGAATATAAATCTTCAGAAGACCTTGCCACTGGAATAGAATGGCTATATCATGACGAAAATGCGCCTGATATTCAAAAAGAAGCAAGAAGAACGATTTTAACTCAATTCTCTGAAGCCGTTATTGCAGAAAAACACTTATTATTGTATCAGTCCCTGATTAATTTACAGCCGCGTTAATTTTAGATTTAGATTTTACCTCCATGCAACCAAAGCTAAGTGTCATCACCATCGTTTATAATAATGTAAAGGATATTGAGCGCACAATGCTTTCTGTGTTGAATCAGACCTATCCGAACATAGAATATATTCTCATTGACGGAGCTTCCGGTGACGGCACAAAAGACATCATTTATAAATATAAATCAAGACTTGCCCAGTTTATTTCAGAGCCGGACAAGGGGATCTATGATGCGATGAACAAAGGTTTATCCCTCGCGACAGGTGATTATGTCCTGTTCATGAATTCCGGTGATGAAATTTATGCGCCGGTAACGGTGGCAGAAGTGTTTGATACCGCAGCCGCAGCAGATATCTATTATGGCGAAACAGAGATGTTTAACGAGCAATGGGAAAGTCTGGGACAAAGGAGACATCATTCGCCGGAAAACTTCGACTGGCAGAGTTTTAAATATGGCATGAGCATCAGTCACCAGGCAATCTATGTGAAACGCAGCCTGGCAGAACCTTTTAACCTGGAATATAAATACAGTTCTGATATCGACTGGATCATCAGGGCAGCAAAGAATGCTTCGAGTATTGTAAATACGCATAGCTATGTGGCGAAATACCTCGTTGGTGGTGTATCTAAGAAAAAGCACCTCGCCAGTCTCAAAGAGCGCTTCCGGATATTTACAAAATATTACGGGTTGGTGCCAAACCTGATCAATCATATTTTCATTGCCATCAATCTGGCGCAATATTATATCCGCCACCGCAGAACCAATGATTAATCATGCCTTTTCTATCCCATATTACCTTACCCAAAACCGAGATAGCAGATTATCCGTTTTCTATCCCCGCGTTTAAGGAGGGATTAACACTCCGGTTGCACGACAATGTGACTTTCTTTGTGGGTGAAAATGGTTCCGGTAAATCTACGCTGTTAGAGGCGATCGCTGATCAATGCGGGTTTAGCCTGCGCGGTGGAAACCGCAATCACAATGTAGACAGCAGCGAAGAATATAACGGCTACAGCACACCGCTTAGTGGATCTATTACCCTTGGCTGGACACCAAAACGCATCAGTAATGGATTTTTCATGCGGGCGGAGAGCTTTTTCAACTTCGCAGATTATATTGATGAAATTGCAGTTGAAGACGCAAGCATACTGGATGCCTATGGAGGCAAATCTCTTCATGAGCAGAGCCATGGGGAATCATTTTTATCGCTCTTCCAAAATCAATTCAGCAGGGGCATTTATATTCTGGATGAGCCTGAAGCAGCGCTTTCGCCCAACCGGCTGATGACTTTTATGTCGATTATTAACAAGCTGGAACAATCCGGCAGGGCACAATTCATTATTGCCACCCATTCTCCTATGCTCCTTTGTTATCCTGAGGCTACAATTTATAATTTCGGAACATCCGGACTGGAAGAAATCGGCTATAAAGACACCGAGCATTACCAGCTGACAAAAAGCTTCCTGGACAATCCTGAGGCCTACTTTCGTTTCTTATTTGACTAAAACGCGCCGACGTCCGTGACAAAATCATGACATTCCCTTAACGCCGAATTTATACTGCTGCACTACTTTTGACTCAAAGCAATATAAAGCGCTCCATGTTACAACGAATTCTCAGATTTCCCTGCTATTTCGGCCTTGTCTTTCTCCTTCTTTTGCTGGCTGTTGTTTTTAACAGCTGTTTTTCCAAGACTGAAGGATTTCTGATGCTCAATCTTTATCATCCATTATGGCTGGATCGCTTTTTCATGTTGGTTACAAATTTTGGTGACGGCCTTTTTAGCCTGATGGTGATCATCGTTCTTCTTTTATGGAGAAAGAGAAAAAAAGCAGTCATATTGCTCGTTGCTTTCCTAAGCTCGGGCCTGATTGCTCAAATTATGAAAAGAACCTTCCAGATGCCCCGGCCGAGTGCTTTTTTTGAACAGACGGGATTTGATTACCCCTATTTTGTAAATGACATAAACCTACATGGTTCAAATTCTTTTCCTTCCGGACATACGACTTCAGCTTTCGCCCTGGCCACCGTAATGGTACTCGTTTTTAAGAAAAAGAGGATTTCTCTATACTGCCTGTGCTTCGCGGTACTCACGGGGTATTCCCGCATCTACCTCGCCCAACATTTTTTACAAGACGTTATTGTTGGTGCATTGATCGGAACCTGTTGCGCTTTACTGAGTTACCAATGGATTTATAAGTCAAAGGTTTTTAAAGAAAACCGGCTTCCTTCGTATCGGTACAGAGCGGCTTCAGCGTTTCAACACTTGTCATCCCAGGACTAGGTTTCTAAAAATATACTTTTAATACAAAACAGTATCGGAAACTTACAAAAGTCCAGCTCCGCCTATTTAAGTATTCGGGATTAGGTATCATTACGGATATCAACTTAAAAACTATCCCTATGAACCAAAGTCACCTTAAAAAATTGATTGCTATTGTCTTCATCAGCAGTAGCATTATTGCCTGTAAAAAATCTAATGATTCAGAACAAAACGGCGCTATTCCAGGCCTTTCAAAAGAGCTGAAAGCAGAAGCCTATCAACCCAAAACCACCGGAGCTTCGGTAAAAGCCTATTATCATGGAGAACTCGTAGACCTGCTGGAAATCGAGAATGGGAAATACCTGTTTGCCAATGACATCGTGTTAAATCCCGAAGACGTATCTCTTGCCGGAAAACCATCAAATGAAGGTGCAGTAGACGGGAAATTATGGACCAACAGAAAAGTATACTATAAGTTTGCCACAGGAATCTCTGACACGCTTAAAGCCCGTTGGATCAGGGCTACCGCCTTCTGGACGGTCGCTGGTCTTGATTTTGAATTTATCGTTGCTGATGCCAATACCGCAGATTACATAGAGCTGAACGAGAATAGTGATGGTTCTGCTTTTAGCAATTCCATTGGAAGAAAAGGAGGTGCTCAGATCATTTCCGTGGATACGGATTCTTTCCCTGTAGGCTCGATTGCCCATGAAATCGGTCATGCGCTGGGTCTACATCATGAACAGCGCCGCCCTGACCGCGATTTGTTTATCAATGTGAACACTACGAATTCTCAATACGTTCCGGCACCAACAGCCTTTGGCATTGGTCCTTTCGACTATACTTCTATCATGATTTATCCATCCGGAGGAGTAATGACCAGAAAAGATGGAACGGGATGGAACATGCAACGCACACAGCTTTCTGCAGGAGATCGTTTGAGTACCAATTACAAGTACAATCAGGGCACGCATATCCAGGGGGGAATTTATGAAATAGAACCTCAGCATGCTGCAGGAAAAAACCTTCAGGTTGCTGCGAACAATAGCAGTGTAGCGATTAAAACAGATGATGACGGGCTTAATCAACGCTGGCAGATCAGTCATGTCAGAGATGGTTTTTATAAGCTTGTTCCTCAGAATAACACCGGAAAATCGCTTGACGTAGAAGGAGGTTCCACTGCTGCCGGGGCAAATGTGATTGTATATACTTCGGGTTCAGGAAGCAATCAATTGTGGCAGATTGTACCGTCGTATACCGATGGTTATTTCAGACTCATTCCGGCAAGTGCAAGAAAGATTGGTGTAGATGTGCAGGATACTTCTGCAGCTGATGATGCGGCTGTAAAAATGGGTGCCCTAAGTCTTTCTCAGGCGCAGCTATGGAAGTTTAAGAAAATAAACTAGAACAATACATATGATCCCCTGAGACCTTTAAGGATTCAGGGGATTTTTATAGGATTCACCCAATTTCAGGACGAACAGATTTTAGTTTTGAATTAAGGGTTTGTAGACCACAATGCCCCTTCTTTCAGGAATACCCGGCGGTTAAGCTTGAGTTGTGCAACTACAAGTTCTGCAAAATCTTCTGGTTGCATCACGCGGTCAGGATTTCCATCTGTTAATTTAAGGTCTTTTGCCATATCGGTAGAGACCGTACTTGGTACTAAAGTACTCACACGAATATTGTGTTTACGGGCTTCCTGCATTAAAGATTCCGACATTCCGATCAGTCCGAATTTAGAAGCACTATAGGCACTCGTTACCGCAGCCCCATTTTTACCGGCAGTAGAAGAAACATTGATGATATCTCCCGTTTTTCTTTCTATCATTTCCGGAAGTACTGCACGGGTTACGTAATATGGGCCAAATAGGTTGACTTTCACAATCTCTTCCCATTTTGCAGGCTCCAGTTCCATAAATGATCCGAAAGCAGCGATTCCTGCATTGTTAATAAGGATATCTACTGCACCTAATGAAGATTTCAGCCCTGTAATGGCAGTATTGACAGCATTAATATCGGTTACATCTGCGGTAGCAATTGCTGTTTTAACACCGTATTGTGCCAGTTCTTCCGCCACTTTTTCTAAGTCAGATGCTGTTCTTGCTACTAAACCTATGTTTACACCTTCCTGTGCCAAAGCAATCGCAATGGCGCGTCCGATCCCTTTTCCGGCACCGGTGATGATGGCATTTTTACCCTTCAATGATTCCATATTATCTTGTATTAAGCGGCAAAATTAAGAAAAAACAGGGCTGGGAAAGAGGGTTTGAGGAATATTACTTCTAAATAGAAAAAGCCCGCAGGTGTTGACCTGCGGGCTCGTATTTTCTGATCCGAAAGGACTAGAAGTTTTTACCTTTTATTTTACGTTCACCTTCAGTTAAGTAGATTTTACGTAAACGCATGCTCAATGGAGTGATCTCGATGTACTCATCAGCCTGGATATATTCCATAGCTTCTTCCAGAGAGAACTTAATTGCCGGAGCAATACGGTTGCTATCATCAGTACCAGATGCACGCATGTTGGTTAAAGCTTTACCTTTAACGATGTTTACTACTAAGTCATTGTCACGGATGTGCTCACCCATAATCTGACCTTCATAAACCTCAACACCCGGATCTACGAAGAAACGACCACGATCCTGTAGTTTATCAATTGAATAAGCAGTTGTACTTCCTTTTTCCATAGAAACCAATACTCCGTTCAACCTTCCAGGGATTACACCTTTCCAAGGCTCATAAGCTTTGAAACGGTGTGCCATAATCGCTTCACCACCTGTAGCGGTTAATACGTTATTTCTTAATCCGATGATACCACGTGCAGGAATGTCAAACTCTAAGTGTTGTAAATCTCCTTTAGGTTCCATGATCAACAATTCACCTTTACGTTGTGTTACCAGCTCGATTACTTTACCAGCAACTTCACCCGGTACATCTACGATCAAAGTTTCAATAGGCTCACATTTTTTACCGTCAATTTCTTTAACGATTACCTGTGGCTGTCCTACCTGAATCTCATAACCTTCGCGACGCATGGTCTCGATCAATACTGATAAATGGAGAATACCCCTTCCATATACTAAGTAAGCATCAGGAGATGGAGTTTCAACCACTTTAAGGGCTAAGTTTTTCTCCATTTCTTTGTAAAGACGTTCTTTGATACGTTGAGACGTTACAAATTTACCTTCTTTACCGAAGAATGGGGAGTTATTGATGGTGAACAACATGTTCATTGTAGGCTCATCAATTTTGATTACCGGCAATTGTTCCGGAGCATCAAAATCAGCAATAGTATCACCGATATCAAAACCTTCGATACCTACAACAGCGCAGATATCACCAGATTTCACTTCAGTAGCACGGATCTTTCCTAAACCTTCGAAAGTATATAATTCTTTAACTCTTGTTTTTACAATCTTACCATCACGTTTGATCAAAGTAACCGGTTGGTTTTCTTTAATCACACCACGGTGAACACGTCCAACTGCGATACGACCTACGAAAGATGAATAATCTAAAGAGGTGATCTGCATTTGTAAAGTACCATCGTTTGTAGGTGCAGGAGGGATATTAGCAACAACTGCGTCTAAAAGCGCGAAAATGTCTGTAGTAGGCACTTTCCAGTCTGTACTCATCCAACCTTGTTTTGATGAACCATAAATCACAGGGAAATCCAATTGATCTTCTGTAGCTTCAAGGTTAAAGAACAATTCGAAAATCTGTTCGTAAACCTCTTCAGGGCGACAGTTTTCTTTATCAACTTTATTTACGACTACGATTGGTTTTAAACCCAGAGCCAAAGCTTTTTGTGTAACGAAACGAGTTTGAGGCATCGCACCTTCAAATGCATCACACAATAACAATACTCCATCAGCCATTTTCAATACACGTTCTACTTCACCACCAAAATCGGCGTGACCAGGGGTATCAATAATGTTGATTTTTACATCTTTATACTGAACAGATACGTTTTTTGAAACGATGGTAATTCCCCGTTCACGCTCCAAATCATTATTGTCAAGTATTAAATCTCCCGTTTGTTCGTTATCACGGAAGATGGAACAAGAGTGTAAGATCTTATCAACCAGTGTAGTTTTACCGTGGTCAACGTGGGCTATGATAGCTATATTTCTTATTTTTTGCATAAAATGCGTGTAATTTTTGCGCAAAGATACGTTTTATTATCGACATATCAATCAATTAGTTAAGAGCAAATATTGAAAAATAAGTGTCTTTTATAATGTGATCGTAATGACCATTTTATTCAAAACAGGTATTGGCGTTCCCCCAGCTAATGCGTACTTTGTTGACAGTTAAAATCGGCATAAAAAGCGGATTGATCAACGCCTCAACAATTATAAAAGATGGAAAAGAAAGCAGTTTTATTCGGTGCGAGTGGATTAATAGGAGAAAGCTTGCTGGAACAGCTCCTGAGCAACAGCAATTATAAAGAGGTCCTTATCGTGGGCCGGAAGAAGCTGGAACGACAGCATCCCAAACTAAAACAGCTGATTGTAGATTTTGATAAGTTGAATGATTATGCACCGCAGATTCAGGGAGATGTGGTTTTCTGCTGCCTCGGCACTACAAAAAATAAAACCCCGGATCAGGTACAATATAAAAAGATAGACTACCAGTATCCACTGGATGCAGCAGCCATTGCCAAAAACAACGGGGCAGAACAATACCATCTGGTATCTGCTTTGGGGGCAAATCCTTCTTCGAGCATCTTTTATACGAAAACAAAAGGAGAAGTAGAAAGAGACCTGAAAGCCATTCCTTTTAAAAGCGTTCATATCTATCAGCCTTCCCTGCTCGTTGGGGAAAGAAAAGAAAGCCGTAACATGGAGGGCCTGATGACCGTTGTGATGCAGATCTTAAACCCATTTCTGATTTCCGGTTTGCGGAAATACAGGAGCATCAAAATTGAGAAGGTCGCATCGGCGATGCTGAAGAAGTCTCTGGAAGATGCTTCCGGAACATTTGTTTATCCTTCGGATAAAATCGAAGAAATCAGCAGCAAATCCTATAAATAGGTTTTTCTACCGAATGCCCAGGTTAAGAATGCCGGCATTGCTTTGGACCAGGTCGGAACATCGTGCGTCCCTCCCACCATTTCATAATAAGCGATGTCTTCGGGACGTTGATACCCTTTTTCCAGCAAGCCCTTGATGACATCAATGGTATCATCAATAGAATCTATAATGTAATTGCGGTTCCTGTCGGCAGTTTCGTCTGCTGTGCCTGTCATCAGCCAGAATTTAAGCTCAGGCCTGCCATTTGTTTGTTTAATCATTTGATGAAGAATCCGGTCGTCATCTGTATAACCGTCTTTAAGGTCTTTTTTTCTCCACCAGAAAGCTCCCGAAAATACGCCTACGGCATCGAAATAATTTTCGTTGTTCCAGGCAATATCAAAAGCAGTCAATCCTCCAAGAGAACATCCCGCGAAAGCCCTTTTCCCATTGATCGGCATTTCTACTTCTCCCTGAATAAAAGGAAGCAGTTCATTGATGACAAAATCGGTATAGGCCGGGGCTAAGCTACCTCTTCCGGCGAAATCAGGAACACCGGCAACCCCATATTCCTGAACGCGGTCTTTGGAGGCTTTAACAGCAACGACCACCAGGGGTTCTATTTTATGCGTCCGGTACAATGCGTTTAACGTATTTTCCAAATCCAGACCTTCGGCGTCCTGTCCATCGTTTAAAATAAGCAGATTCAGTGTTTCGTTTCCCAGCAGGTTATCGGGAGTAAAGATTTCCAGCTCTACCTCTCTTTTTAAACTGTTAGACTTTATCACGTTTTTAGTTCTGATCACTTCCGGAAGTAACATGGTGGTATACATAATGCGGCAATTTCCCCTTTCTCACAAATAGTCTGCAAAGGTACTATTATTGACAAAATATCTTCATAAGTGTCAATATTTTTCAGCTAATGTGCAGATTTATAGAAAGAAATGCGAATTTTCCTTTGGGTTTAAAAATAGTTTTTTATACCTTAAAGCAGCTAATTTTCGCAACATGGTTGAAGAGTATAAAAAATGGTATAGCCATAATCTAAACGCGGATTTTGAGCTGCTGACCTTCGGACAAAGTGGTTATCCGATCCTGCTCTTTCCCACCAGTATGGGGCGGTATTTTGAGAACAAAGATTTTAAGTTAATTGAATCTGTACAACACTTTATTGAGGAAGGAAAAATCAAGATCTACTGTGTAGACAGTATCGATAAGCTAAGCTGGTACAACAAGGATATCCATCCGGCAGACCGGGTAAAGAACCACATCTGGTATGATAAATTGTTACTGGAGGAGGTTTCTTCCATGGCAAGGCAGGAGACCGGACACGACAAGATTATCACCGCCGGATGCAGTTTTGGGGGCTATCATGCGGCGAACTTCGCTTTCAGACATCCCTGGCTGGTGAGCCATATGATCAGCATGAGCGGTGCATTTGATATCCGCGGACAGCTGGACGGCTTCTACAACGACGACGTTTATTTCAATAATCCGGTAGATTACCTGCCACATGACCAGAACCGGGAACTCTGGAATATGAAAATTATTCTGGGAACATCCGACAGAGATATGTGCAAAGGAGACAATGAAAAGCTATCCGGCATCTTAAATGACAAGGGCATCGGGCATTGGCTGGATATCCGCCAAAATGCAGATCATGACTGGCCCACCTGGCGACAAATGTTTCCGGAGTACCTGTCTCAATTGTAAATTCATAAAGGGCATATTTATCAGAACATTAACGCCTTTTTGTTGTTTCATCATTAACAAAACCAAGAGAATCAAAGGGGATTCGAAAAACAAACCAAAACATCAGCAAAAACCAGGAAGCTTGTCGGCCGAAAACCAACAAAGGGGACCGGATAACGTAAAAATCAGGAAGACCTATAAAAACTATACTAATTATATGAAAAAAATCGGAATCTTATTTGGGCAGGAAAGATCATTTCCGGAGGCCTTTGTAAAACGGGTAAACGAAATCGCAGGACCAGACATCAGGGCAGAATTTGTGAGTATTGACAAGATATTTCAGGCCGAACCACTAGGATATGCGGTAATTTTAGACCGCATTTCTCAGGGTGTCCCCTTTTACCGTGCGGCATTAAAAAATGCAGCAATGACAGGAACGGCAGTGATCAACAATCCGTTTTGGTGGAGTGCAGATGAGAAATTCTTCAACAATGCGCTGGCCATAAAACTAGGGGTTCCGGTTCCTAAAACCGCATTGATCCCCTCTTATGATCAACCGGACGACACCACAGAAAAATCATTCAGCAACCTGGCCTTCCCAATGGACTGGGATGGAATATTTAAATATACAGGGTTCCCAGCTTATATGAAGCCCTTTGATGGCGGCGGATGGAAAGAAGTGTATAAGCTGCATGACAAGGAGGATTTCTTTGACAAGCACAGTCAGACCAAACAAACGGTGATGATGCTTCAGGAAGAAATCGTTTTTGACGAATATTTCAGGTGTTATTGCATTGGTGGTAAGTATGTGAAAATCATGCAATATGAACCGAGAAACCCAGCTCACTTACGTTATGTAGTGGAGAAAGGGCCTTCGAGCGAGAAGTTATTGCAAACGATCCATGATTATGTGATCCTGTTAAATCAATATCTGGGTTATGATTTCAATACGGTAGAATTTGCTGTTCGTGATGGTATCCCTTATGCAATTGATTTTTGCAATCCTGCACCTGATGCAGAAGTAACCAGTGTGGGCCAGGAGAATTTCGACTGGGTAGTGGAAACATCGGCAAAATATGCCATAGAACGTGCAAAGGAACATGTGGAGGGGCAAGACAACCTGACCTGGGGCAAATACATCAGAACCTCGGTAAATGATGTTCCACTGATTGGAAAAGCAAAACCGGCAGCAAAGGCTAAAGAAACGGCAAAAACGGCTGCAGCACCAAAGGCAACGGCGAAAAAAGCTCCGGCAAAGAAAGCAAGTACAACGAAAAAATAACAAGGCATCAATTCAACAGCTAATATGATGAACGATTTTACGCTTGGTGTAGAGGAAGAGTACATGGTGGTCGATCCCGTAACACGCGAACTGACTTCACACGATCAAAAGATTGTGGAGGCAGCACAAAAAATACATAAGGATCAGGTGAAGGCAGAAATGCATCAGGCCGTGGTAGAGGTAGGTACGGGAATCTGTAAGAATACAGAACAGGCCCGTGCAGAGATTTCTCAATTGAGATATACGGTATCTCAACTGGCAGGAGAACAAGGATTACGTATTGGCGCTGCCGGTACGCATCCATTTTCACATTGGGAAAAGCAGCTGATTACAGAGCACCCACGTTATAGCGAGATCGTAAACGAGCTTCAGGAAGCGGCAAGGTCCAACCTGATTTTTGGTCTCCATGTGCATGTCGGCTTTCAGTCGAGGGAGCTGGCCATTCATATTGCCAATCAGGTCCGGTATTTTCTACCCCATGTCTTTGCTTTGTCTACGAATTCTCCATTTTGGGAGAGCAGAAACACGGGATACAAATCCTTCCGGACAAAAATATTCGATAAATTCCCAAGAACAGGGATTCCTGACATATTTAACAGCATCGAAGACTATGACAACTATGTGAAGTTACTGATCAAAACCAACAGTATCGACAACGCGAAAAAGATCTGGTGGGACATCAGGGTGCATCCATTTTTTGAAACTATCGAGTTTAGAATTTGTGATTGCCCGATGCTGATCGATGAAACGATGGCCTTTGTTGCCCTGTTTCAGGCTTTATGTGCAAAGCTATACAAACTGCGTTTGCAAAACATGAAGTTCATCAGTTATTCCAGAGCCTTGATCAATGAGAACAAATGGCGTGCTGCAAGGTATGGCATCGATGGAAACCTGATTGATTTTGGAAAAGAAATGGAGGTAAACTGTAGAAATCTTGTTCTGGAACTATTGGACTTCGTAGATGATGTGGTGGACGAACTGGGTTGCAGGGATGACATCAATTATGTACACAAAATTCTGGAAAATGGCACGGGCGCAGACAGGCAATTGGCTGTTTACGAACAAAATGGTAACTTTGAGGCGGTGGTAGATTATATCACCTCACAAACGTTAATTGGTGCGAGATAGAATATGACAAGGGATAGAAATAAGATTAGGGTTGCCGTAATTGATATGAACAATGGGGTAACCAACCAGGGGATGCGTGGGATACAGGAAGTCTTGTTGCGTTATCAGAAAGAAATGTCAGTTGAATTATCTTATGATGTATTTGACCTGAGACAAAAAGGAGAAATTCCAGGCATTGGTTACGATATCTATATTTCAAGCGGAGGTCCGGGAAGTCCTTTTGATGGAGAAGGAGAAAAATGGGAAAATGATTTTTTCTCATTGCTGGATGATATTGATGCGTTTAATACCACAAATGAACATCAAAAGAAACATGCCTTTTTAATTTGCCATTCCTTCCAGATGGCTTGCCGGAAATTTGGCGTAGGAAAAGTCATCAGAAGACGTTCTACCGCCTTTGGCATCTTTCCTATTTACCTGACAGAAGAAGGTGAAGACGAGATGGTATTTAACGGCCTTCCCAATCCTTTTTATACCGTAGACAGCAGAGATTGGCAAGTCATCAATCCCGAAGATGTCTTTTTCTCGAATACAGAAGCACGGGTGCTTGCACTGGAAAAAGAACGACCACATGTGGATCTGGAACGCTGTGTGATGGCAATCAGGTTTACTAAAGAAATTATTGGAACTCAGTTTCATCCGGAAGCAGATCCGGTAGGAATGAAACAATACCTCTTGCAGGAAGACAAGAAAAAAGCAATTATTGAAAACCATGGAGAGGAAAAATACCTGGATATGTTGGACAGTGTAGACGATCCGAACAGGATTACCCTCACCAGAAGCGTGATTTTACCCAACTTTTTAAATGAGGCATTAAATGCCTTACAGGAAGCATAACTATGATTGGCAGCTACAGAGCATCATTTAATGAGCATTTTTCGGAGGAGAAGTATCGTGAGTTTTTGGAAAAACTTGAAAACGGGTTTACTAAAATCCCCTTTCGCGTTGCGGAAACACCCATATTTCTTCCTGCTTCATTAAAAGAAAAACTGATTGCTGCCGGTGCTGAAATTGTAGCGCTGATTCGACAACCCGACTTTAAGGAACTCACTGAAAAGTCGATTCCGGAGAACTGGAAGGTTCCTGCAGAAAATGCCCAGCCTCACTTTTTAACGTTCGACTTTGGCATTTGTAAAGATGAGCATGGCGAGTTAACGCCCAAGTTGATAGAAATGCAGGGCTTTCCCTCACTTTATGGATTTCAGGCACTGTTAGGGGAAACTTATAAAGCGATATATTCCCTTCCGGAACAGCTCACTCCTTATTTTAATGGGATAGATGAAGCCGGATATATTGCCCTACTCAAGGAAGTTGTTCTAGGAGATCATGAAGCCCATGAGGTTGCATTGATGGACATCGATGCCCCCAACCAAAAGACCGCAATCGATTTTCTCGTGACCGCTCAATACCTGGGTATCAAAATTCTCAGCCTTAGCGACATTAAAAAAGAGGGTAAGAGTCTGTACTACGAGCAGAACGGGGAACGCATCAAGTTGAAAAGAATTTATAACCGCCTGATATTTGATGAGATTGGCGACAATACCGATCTGTTCAAAGACAGTTTTGACCCCCGGGACGAGCTGGATATCGAATGGATCACCCACCCGAACTGGTTCTACAGGATCAGTAAATACACCATGCCTTTTCTGAAAAGCGAGTTTGCCCCGGAAACATTTTTCCTGAATCAACTGAGCAGTATTCCCTCAGATCTGGAAAACTATGTGTTGAAGCCTTTATTTTCATTTGCGGGAATGGGCGTGATTATTGATGTAAAAAAAGAAGATATTGAAGCGGTTGCAGATCCTGAAAACTGGATTTTGCAAAGAAAAGTAAATTACGAACCAGTAGTTCAGGCGCCCGACGGAGGGGTAAAGGTAGAAATCAGGCTGATGTATTTATGGCCGGAAGGAAAGGAACCTGTACTTTGCATCAATCTGGCACGTCTGAGCAGAGGCAAGATGATTGGTGTACGCTACAATAAAGATTTCGATTGGGTGGGCGGAACGGTTGGCCTTATGGAAAAGTAAATTTACATTCAACAGACCGGCTAAATGCAGTCTTTAATTAGTTTTGTAATATGGACATTCAAACCATTTTAGTTGTTATTCTTTTTATGGCCGCGATATTCTATATCGGCCGTATGATATATAGATCGTTATCTCCCAAAACCGGGGGCTGCGCTTCTAATTGCAAGTGCGGTGTAGATTTTTCCAATATCGAACCCAACAAGAAATAGATTTCATCTATATCCCCTATGATTGAACAGTTCAAACTCTATTTACAAAAGAAGGTAGCCATAACAGACGAGCAGTTCGATCTGATCGCCGGTAAGCTCAAGGTCAAGAATTTTGATAAGAATGAAATGATCCTGATGAAAGGTGAGGTCTCTACCCATGGTTATTTTGTATTGGATGGATTGTTACGCAGTTATTCTATCGATGCAAAGGGCAAAACACACATTATACAATTTGCACCGGAACAATGGTGGATGTCGGACCGCAATGGAATGTTCCATGAAGCCTCAGAGTTTTTTATTGATGCCATAGAGCCGACACAAGCGATCGTTATGCCAAAAGCGTTTATTGATGAAGCGGCAAAACATGTACCCTGCATGTATGATTTCAACAACACTATGCTGCATAACTCGATCCGCTTTATGCAGAAAAGGATCAATATGCTGTTGAGTGCCCCTGCCGAAGAAAGATACCTGAACTTTATTCAACTCTATCCCAACCTGACATTAAGGGTTCCGCAATGGATGATTGCCTCCTATCTTGGCATCACTCCAGAGTCCCTGAGCAGGGTCCGTAAAGACCTGGCACATAAGCATTTTAAAATATAATTCTTTCTTATCATACATCAATGTGTAGCTGATGTGCTTGCCGTAATTTTGTGTTGTTAATCAAGAAAACAACTTAAAAAAAATATTATGGCAACTACACAATGGGCATTAGACCCAACTCATAGTGAACTACAATTTAAAGTAAAACATTTAATGATCACTACTGTAACCGGTAGCTTAAAAACATTAAATGCGTCATTAACTTCTGAAGCAGATGATTTTCACAATGCTCAGGTTTCCTTTGATGCAGAAACAGGTTCAATTGATACTGGTAATAAAGACAGAGATAACCATTTAAAAAGCGGTGATTTCTTTGACGCAGAAAAATTCCCTAAAATCACGTTTGACTCTACCTCATTGAGCAAAGACGGTGATGATTATACTTTACATGGAAACCTGATCGTTAAAGGGACCAGCAAACCGGTAAAATTGAATGTAGAATTTGGCGGTATTGCTACCGATCCATGGGGAAATACCAAGGCTGGATTTACTTTGAATGGTAAAATCAACAGAACAGACTTCGGATTAACCTGGAACGCAGCTTTAGAAACAGGTGGTGTAATGGTGAGTGAGGAAGTAAAAATATTAGGTGAATTACAATTTGTAAAACAAGCTTAATAAAAACTCATGCATCCAGGTCATAGTAAAAAACAAAGACGAAATGGAAGCAAATATTAAACAGGTGTCGGCTGTTTTAAACCCGCCGGCACCTCATATGGTCGGAGACGGCTTTAGGGTTCATAACTTTTTCCCAAAAGGATATAAGCTTAAAATGAGCCCTTTTTTCCTGTTGGACTATAATTCTAAGATACAATTTTCTGCACGTAATGAACCGAGAGGTGTTGGTGTACACCCACACCGGGGTTTTGAAACGGTTACCATCGCCTACCATGGCGCAGTTGCGCATCAGGATAGCGCCGGAAACAGTGGAATTATTAAACCCGGGGATGTGCAATGGATGACTGCAGCAAGTGGAATTCTGCATAAAGAACGCCACGAAGAGGCGTTCAGCAAAAAAGGCGGCCCCTTCCAAATGGTTCAGTTGTGGGTAAACTTACCGGCAAAAGATAAAATGAGCAAGCCGAAGTATCAGGCACTCTGTCATGGCAGCATTGCCCGTCATCAGCTGGAAAACGAGGCAGGGGTAATTGAAGTCATTGCGGGGGAATATATGGGTACAAAAGGCTCTGCAAGTACCTTTACACCGATAGAAGTATACAATCTACGTCTGAATAAAAATGGGAAGGCATCTTTTAGTTTTCCTTCGGATTATAATACCGCGTTTGTCGTGATTGAAGGCGAAATAAAGGTTAATGATGCGGTGCTGGCAAAGACAGATCAACTGGTTCATTTTAAAAATGAAGGAGAAGAAATTCAGGTTGAAGCAATACAAGACAGTGTTATTCTTGTTTTAAGCGGGGCACCCATACACGAACCGATCGCACAATACGGTCCGTTCTTAATGAACAAACCAGAAGAAATTCAACAGGCGATTGCAGATTATAACCAGGGTAAATTTGGTTATTTAGAGGAATAATTTAGAAAAAGCCGGAGATGATCTCTGGCTTTTTTATGTTGAGAATTATTTAAACCTTCTGAATCAGGCAAACCGCATAAGCGACTACTCCTTCTTCTCTTCCAATAAAGCCCATTTGCTCATTCGTGGTCGCTTTTATAGAGATATCTTCAATATCAATACCAATGGCTGCTGCAATGTGCTGCTGCATGGCCGGGATGTGAGGATTAATCTTTGGTGCTTCCAGACAGAGCATGGCATCAATATTACCAATTTCAAAACCCTTCTCTTTAACCAGTTTTACGCTTTCCTGTAGTAGGATAATGCTACTGATCCCTTTCCAGCGTGGATCAGTATTTTTAAAGTGATAGCCTATATCCCTCAAATTAGCTGCACCAAGAAGTGCATCGCAAATGGCATGTAACAAGACGTCCGCATCCGAATGTCCATAAGCACCTTTATGGTGTTCTAAATCTACCCCACCCACCACAAAAGGATGATTCTCCTTCAGCTGATGTACATCAAAGCCAAACCCTACCTTAATCTTCATTTCTATATATTTTCGTTTATTAGTATTCCCAATCCATTATTTGGCTTCGCCAAAATTGAACAATAAAGAGAACCTCAGCGTATTTGCCAAAGGGCTTTTTTGTGGACTGGCCAGCAAATATGCAAAGTCTATGTTGAATACATTGTATTTAAGACCCGCACCTAAAGTAAAATAGCGTCTGTCGCCCTTTTTCGGACTTTCATAAAAATAGCCTGCACGAAGGGCAAATTGCTGATTGTACCAATATTCCATTCCTGCAGCAATATTGATTTCCTGCATTTCTTCTTTAAAACCACCCGGGGCATCCGCAAAAGAACCGAAAATACCTGAAGGAACAGATCGATCAGGATCCTGGCCGGCAATTATTTTTCCATCGGAGTTGTAAACTGGCTGGGTTGGTACCAGTAATTTATTAAAATCAAGCGCGAAGGTGAACTGATTAAAATCATCAATAATAAAAGTGGAGGCTCCTCCTATTTTTAGGTTTGTAGGAAGAAAAGAACCTTTATCTCCATCTACGTAGCTCATTTTCGTGCCAATATTTGAGATGTTCATTCCGGCGGAAAGGATTGCGTCCTTGCCTAGAAAACGGGTTGGCTTTTTAAAATATGCAGAGACATCAACGGCCACAGCGTTCCCTGCTTTAGTTTGCTGACCGGCAGAGAACTGTCCTGAAAAAAGATTGGAACGGATATATCTTGCGGCTGTTCCTAATGAAAATGATTCTCCCATTTTCCTGGAAAAAGAAACATCAAAGGCCAGTTCATTTGGATTGTAAACACCCAGGTCCTGCTGATTGATATCCGTTAGCTGAATCTCTCCAAGACTAAAATACCTTAAAGAAGCCCCAATTGTATTTCTGTTATCCAGTTTATAATAACCGCTAAGATAAGTCAGGTTCACGTCCGGGATGAGGCTTTTTAGCCATGGACTGTAGGAAACGGAAAAGCCGTAAGTACGCTCTAAAAAGGCCAGTTTAGCAGGATTAATACTCATGGCATTCGCATCCGGCTGAACGGCTACCCCTGCCTCGCCCATACCACCAGACCTCGCATCGGGACTAATCAGCAGGAAAGGCACCGCGGTAAAAATATTACTGGAACGGCTTCCATTAGTCTGGGTTCCCGGCTGGACGCTTTGTGCATACAAATCAGCGTAAACTGTTAATAAAGAAAATAAACTCAAAACAGTTTTTACCAGTCTTCTACTCATTTGCCAAATAATTACACCACTATTATATGCAAGTTAACATAGTGTTTAATAAAATCAAAGTATTATGAACATTCTATTCGATTTGAGATACCTTCTATAATCCATTAAAAACCACCAGAATATTTATTCAAATATGCCTTAAAGAGGCACAAAACATCATTTATTAAAGATTATTTTTATTTAAAGCATTTGTTTTGTTGTAGTGTACGTCTTTTTTTATGTAATTTTAACAGTTAAAGCACTATGATATCCCTCTATATGAAAAAATCATACTTATATTCAATTGCATCTATTGCAATTATAGCTTCTCTGGCATCCTGCAAATCAAAGTCAGGAACCTCCGAGAAGACAGGAATGGCATATAACAAGCAAGAATTTGGAGGCTTTGAAGTAAATAAAAAATTCAAGCGTGGCCCGGGTCCCGGATTAGTCGAAATTGAAGGTGGTGTATTTGTCATGAGTGGAAGTGCGATAAATGTTCCCGGTGAGGAGCTCAGCAATTACAATCATAAAAGGGAGACTACCGTTTCTTCTTTCTATATGGATGAAACAGAGGTTTCCAATACCAACTGGCTGGAATACCTGAACTGGATCCGCACCAGTTACCCAACGGATCACGAATATTATTATAATGAACTTCCTGACACGTTAGTTTGGCGCAGACCTTTGTCTTATAATGAACCTTACGTAGATAATTATTTAAGGCACCCTGCTTATCAGGATTATCCTGTAGTAGGTGTAAGCTGGGAACAGGCAGAAAGATATTGTGCCTGGAGAACGGATAGGGTGAATGAGTTGTTGCTCCGTGAAAAAGGTTACATGACGAGCTTTAAGGATATTAATGGCGGAACGTCAAAAACAGCTGGTAACGCGACGGCAACAGCAAGACCAACAGAGCCTTTTAACACGGATATTTACCTGAACGGACAGTATGATGATAAGGGTAAGAAAGCAATGAAAGACCTGAATCCTTCCAACGCTGCCGGTACCAAGGGAGCTGCGACAGGTAAAAACGCAGCTACAAGAAATGTAAGACTGGAGGATGGGATTATCAAACAACCTTACCGCCTGCCAACAGAAGCGGAATGGGAATATGCTGCTCTTGGCTTAATTGGAAATACACAATATGAGAATATCTCCGCGAATAAAATTTATCCATGGAATGGTTTAGGCCTGAGCTCTGCAAAAAGAAGTACAAGAGGATTAATCCTGGCTAACTTTAAGAGAACCAAAGGTGATTATATGGGTGTAGGCGGGTCACTGAATGATAAAGGCGGCCTTACAGTTGCGGTAAGGTCCTATATGCCAAATGACTTCGGCCTGTATAATATGGCAGGAAACGTGAACGAATGGGTTGCCGATGTTTATCGCTCCAAAACATTTGAAGCAGCAGACGCCTTTAATCCATATAGAGGAAATTACTATAAAGACAAAAAAGTGGCTGATCCGGTTAGCGGAAAGATTGAAAAAGACAAATACAACAAACCTGTCTTAACAGATGCCATTTCTTACAAGAAACAAACCTGGGCAGAGAAACAGGCTGCAACGCCGCCTCCAACGGTTAACACGTATGCCGATCAAAGAGGATTTCGTGATAAAGCAAATGATTTATACGGGGAGATTACCCTTGTAACGGACAAATCAAGGGTATATAAGGGAGGATCATGGGAGGATCAGGCATTATGGCTGAACCCGGCAACCAGAAGGTTCCTTTCTCAGGATGAATCTACCGCTGATATTGGTTTCCGCTGTGCAATGACGATGTTAGGCGCTTCAGAGATCCGATCCACAGGAAAGCCTCAATTTAAGCCTAAGACAGCGAAAGCATTCAGGGCCGGAAAATAAAGTTAAAAACATAAAAAAAGGAGCAATGCTCCTTTTTTTATGCGAATTGCAGTAGAATTTCGTTCTTTTCTACCTTATCCCCTTTCCGGATCAGGATCTTCTTCACTATCCCTCCGGTGGGTGATTTAATAATGTTTTCCATCTTCATCGCCTCTAATACTAACAGGCTGTCTCCTTTATTCACTTCCTGTCCTTCTTCTACAATGACGTTCAGTACCAATCCCGGCATAGGAGCTTTAATTTCGAGCACTTTATTTGCCGAGGAGCTATCCATTCCCAGTTTCTTCAGCAATTCATCATACTGGTCTTCTATTCCAACCTGATAAAGTGTACCGTTTACTTTAATGACCACTGCCTTTCCTTCTTCGTTGCGCTCTACCAACTCTATATTGTAGGACTTATTCTGGTAGATCACGTGTTTCTGTGTTGGAGAGAGGTCTCTGGCATCCATCTGCAGCTCCAGTCCATTAACCTTTAATGCTTTTTCTGCTATTTCTACCTCAAAATTGTGTTGTTCATTTACTTTGACCTTCATAGTTATTGTGTTAGTGCATATTGAACTAAATTTGCGCCCATTTTTAAGGCGTTCAGGCGTTTATCTTGTGTATCCTCAGGATATGTACCAAAGTCTTCCCATCCATTCCCCAGATCGCATTCAAATGTGTAATAGCAAACCACCCGTCCTTCCCAGATCAAGGCAAGTCCCTGAGGTATTTTACCATCATGTTCATGGATTTTCGGAAGCCCTTTGGGAAACTTAAATTTCTGGTGATAGAGTGGGTGATTTGCAGGTAAGTCTACAAAAGAAAGCTCAGGAAAAACCTTTTTCATTTCTTTACGGATAAACTTATCCAATCCGTAATTATCATCGATATGAAGGAATCCACCACCGGTCAGGTATTTTCGCAAATTCTGCGCTTCATTAGGGCTAAAGACAACATTACCATGCCCGGTAAGATAGATAAAAGGATAATTAAACAGCTCGGCGCTGCCTACTTCGACGATGACATCTTGTGGCGCGAAGTTCGTATTCAGATTTTTATTGCAAAAATCAATCAGGTTTGGAAGTGCGGTTCTATTGGCATACCAATCACCTCCACCACTATATTTCAATTTTGCCATTTTATAGGTTGGCGGCTTGAAACCACTCAACAGGATCAATAATCCGGCAATTAAGCAAAGTTTAATTTTCATCAGAATATAATTGTCTTTTAGTGGTTATGAAGCTATCATCAGCATGTTCAATGCTTTTTGTAGGCAGTATGCTTATGATGGGTTCATCGGTTCAAATAATTCACTTCAAAACAGGCAGCTAATGCAGCCGTTTCTGTTCTCAGACGTGTATTACCTAAAGTTAGGGGTTTAAACCCGCTTTGCAAAGCAAGTTCGATTTCCTTCGGGCTAAAATCACCTTCAGGGCCAATAAGGATAAGATAACGTTGATGAGGTTCAAGCACCTGGCTGATGTACTGACGTGGCTCCCCATCGATACAATGGGCAATCATTTTAACGGAGTTGTGCTCCATTTTCAGAAAATCACTTAAAGATATTTGTGGATTTAACACCGGGTGATAGGCTTGTAAAGACTGTTTAACGGCAGAGGTAATTACTTTGTTTAACCGGTCTTCTTTAATGACCTTCCGTTCTGATCTTTCGCAAATCACCGGAGTAATTTCATCAATTCCTATTTCGGTTGCTTTCTCCAGGAACCATTCCAACCGGTCGATATTTTTGGTAGGTGCAACGACAATATGAAGATGATGGTTTCTTTTTTGATACTCCTGAATGGATTGTGTGACGC
Organism: Pedobacter steynii; assembly: GCF_900103665.1. Taxonomy (GTDB): domain Bacteria; phylum Bacteroidota; class Bacteroidia; order Sphingobacteriales; family Sphingobacteriaceae; genus Pedobacter; species Pedobacter steynii. The sequence continues at coordinate 55,756 of NZ_FNGY01000005.1, read as the reverse complement.
GAAGCTGAACATTTCTTTTGTGCTCTCCAATGATCTCGGCTTCATAAAAGCCACCTTTTCCATCAATCAGATTAACCAGGTCGCCACGGCCTAACCTTAGCACTTTGAGACAATGCTTACTTTCTTCTTCGTTTAAGCTATACTCACTGGAATCGATATCGGGTGTATAAAAAACATGCATTGCTCAAAGGATTAGTGGTTGTCCACCATATCGCTTTTCGCAATCACCAGTTCAAGCTTTATGGTTTCAATGTTTTGCTCGGTTTTCTTTAGGATAGTGAATAAATAACCGTAACACTCTTCGCTGTCTCCTACTTCAGGTATTTTACCGAAAGCATGAGACACCAATCCTCCTACCGTATCGAAATCTTCATCTTCGGGAAGATCATGAGGTAAATGCTCATTTACATCGTAAACAGTAGCATAAGCATTGATGATAAATTCCGTCTCAGAGATTTTCTCTACTGTTGGTTTTTCCTCATCATACTCATCCTGGATTTCTCCAACAATCTCTTCCACAATATCTTCCAATGTAACCATACCTGCGGTTCCACCAAACTCATCGATGACAATTGCAATCTGGATACGTTTCTGCTGAAGTTCACTCAACAGGTCATTAATTTTTTTAGTCTCAGGAACGAAATAAGGCTTTCTAATGATGTCTTTTAGCGCCCAGTCCTTCTTGTCAGCCAATAAGGGTAAGATGTCCTTAGCGTGGATAATACCGATAATTTTATCAATGATTTCATCATATACCGGCAATCTGGAATAGCCTTCAGCAATGATCTTTGAAATCACATCAGCTGGGGCGGCAGACAATTCTATTCCTGATATTTTGGTTCTGGGAACCATAATGTTCTTTACAACCCTTTCATTAAAGTCAAAGACATTTTTAATTAATTCATGCTCATTGGTATCCAAAGCGCCACTTTCTTTACCCTGATCCAATAAATAATGAAGTTCTTCCGTACTGTGAACAGATTCATGTCCACCAACATTAGAAATTCCGAATAATTTAAGGATCACATTAGCAAAACCGTTCAAGACCCATATAAATGGTCTGAAGATCAGGTAAAATGCCTGTAAAGGGACTGCGATAAACAATGTTGTAGCTACCGGTCTCTGTATCGCCACTGATTTTGGCGCTAGCTCACCAAACACAATGTGCATTATGGTAATCAATAAAAAGGCGATGGCAGTGGAGATGGAAGAAATATATACTTCAGAAAAGTTAAGCTTTACCAGGCCATCGTGGATCAGGCTGTGCATGACAGACTCACCCACCCAACCTAGTCCAAGTGAAGCTAGTGTGATACCCAGCTGCGTTGCAGCCAGGTAACCATCCAAATGCTGGGTAATATATTTTGCAATATTTGCTACCCTGCTTCCGGACTTTGCTTTAATTTCAATTTGAGAGGCTCTGACTTTGACAATTGCAAACTCTGCTGCAACGAAAAAGCCGTTCAGTGCTACTAAGAAGAATGTTAAAAATATCTTAAAACCTTCCATTAAGAATTGTTATTTCTAAACTTTTGGTCATAAAGGATGATACTTTCCTGTATCACTTTATGTGCATACCGAACGCCCAAAAGATGTTCAATAGTTACTTGTTTTTCTTCTAATGCCTTATAATCCTGAAAGAATTTAACAATCTCTTTCATCGTATGAGGAGGCAATTCTGCTAAATCATTGATGTAGTTAACAGACATGTCATTTTTTGCTACCGCAATAATTTTGTCATCCTGCTCACCATTATCCACCATATGCATTACGCCAATTACCTTCGCTTCTACGATAGACATTGGATAAACGTCTACAGAGCAAAGTACAAGGATATCTAAAGGGTCATTATCGTCACAATATGTTTGTGGGATAAAACCATAATTTGCCGGATACATCACAGAAGAGAAAAGTACTCTGTCTAATTTAATCAGGTGGGAATCTTTATCAATTTCGTATTTAGCTTTAGATCCTTTAGGAATTTCAATAATTGCATTTACGGATTCTGGCAGGTTTGCACCCGGAGAAACACAGTGCCACGGATGATGCTCGTCTTTAATCATTTTTTATTGTTCAGTGTTTGATATATCATCATTGTCGTCTTTCACTACTTTCTTTTTTACGAATGTGTAAACCAGAGGGATAGTGGTGATTACAATGAAGCCTATAATTATATATAATAAATAGTCGTTAATTTCTTTTTCAAATCTCTTGCCAAGGAAATAACCCAGCAAAGTTAAGGAAGCAATCCAAATAATTGCGCCCGCAAAGTTATATAATGCAAATCTTTTAAAATCTAATTTTACTACACCAGCAAAAATCGGTGCAAAAGTTCTTACAATCGGAACAAAGCGCCCCATTATAAGTGCAAAGGCTCCCTGTTTATTATAATAATCCTCGGCAGCCTTTAAATAGCGTTTTTTAAAGAAGAAAGAGTCCTTTCGATGGTACAGTACGGGGCCCGTCTTTCGACCAAACCAATAACCTGTGAAATTTCCAGATACAGCGGCTACAATCAGCCCGGCAATTAACACATATATGTTCACGTCTAATTTGCCTGTAGCGACGAACATCCCCGCGAGGAACAACAGATAGTCGCCGGGTAAAAAGAACCCAAAGAACAAACCTGTCTCCGCAAAGATGACGAACATTACAACATAGAAACCACCTTCTTTAAGTAGTTTTTCGGGATCAATGAAGTGCTGTAATGAGTTCCAGAAATCGTGCATAGTTCAATTATTCGTAAAACTACATATAATTATCTACAGAAATGATTATATCAGATTTAAAATTACTGAAGGATATACACCAAGGAAAACAGTAATGATCAACGATAGTACCAATACAACTTTATATTGCACAGGGGTTTCCAGTTCAATCTCAGCCCCCTCTTTGAAATACATCGCCACAATCACCTTGAAATAATAGTAAAATCCTACTAAAGCATTTAAGATGGCGAAGGCAACCAGATAAAACTGGTAATCATGCATTACATTCAAAAACATCAGGTATTTACCGATGAATCCCGCAGTTAAAGGAATACCTGCTAAAGACAACATCGCTATAGTAAGTACGAATGCTGCAAAAGGATTACGTTTTCCTAAACCATTGAAACTTTCAAAATTGTCATTACCAGTTTTCTGTTTCACCAGGATCAACACACCAAAGGCGATGATACTTGCAAAAGTATACGCAGCAGCATATACCAATACATTGTTCGCTGAACTTGCAGTTAGCGCAACTAAAGAGAACAACAGGTAACCCGCATGAGAAATACTGGAATAAGCCAGCATTCTTTTGAAGTTCTTTTGGAATAAAGCCGTAACGTTACCGATGAATAAAGTCAGGCAAACGATGACCATCAATGGTGGTAACCAGAAATCATGTAAAGGCGCGAATGTATCCGCAAACAAACGAAGGAAAGCTGCAAAACCAGCAGTTTTCACAACGGTAGACATAAAGGCCGTAATTAACGTCGGAGCTCCTTCATACACATCCGGTGTCCAGAAGTGGAAAGGTGCAGCACCGATCTTAAAACATAGACCTACCATCAATAAAATCACACCAGGATAGAATAAAGGCGAAATGCTCTTATAATTTCCTACCAGGTACTGATTGATTGCATCCAGATCAAAAGATCCTGTAGCGCCATAAATCAGTGTAATACCGAACAATAAGAATCCTGTAGAGAAAGCACCCATCAGGAAGTATTTCAACGATGCCTCATTGGAAGCAAAATTGTTCTTCCGGATTCCGGCCAGGATATAGAGGGCAACGGACATGATTTCTACGCCGATGAACAACATCGACATGTTTTTATAAGAGACCATGATGACAATCCCTGCCAGAGCAAAGAGGATCAGGGTAAAATATTCGGCAATGTTCTCACTGTGTTCGGCAAAATAGTTTTGCGTCAGCAGGAAGATAAAGAGTGTTCCTAAAATGGTGATTCCGGCAAAAGCCAATGCAAAGTTATCCATTTGCATCATGCCATAATAGGTCTGGTTTGTATTCCATGAGGTAACTACAAAAGCCAGTGAAGTAAGCAAACCAATTAAGGTAAGGGGTAATAACGCTTTTTTAGCTTTAAACAAACCTGCGTAAAGCACCACTAAAGCTGTAACAGTAATTGTTATGATGATATTCATTTGCTTAGTTTACCGATGTTAATTTTTGTGTTACCTGTTCTATTAATTGTTGTACCGATGCTTCTGACAAATGCAGAATTGGTTTAGGATAAACTCCCAAAACGATGATCAGGGCACAAATGACATACAATACGACTTTCTCAGATCCTTTAATGTCTGTAAATCCTATCGTAAGGTCGTTGGTTTTTCCAAGCATAATGTTCTGATACATTCTGAACATATATACCGCACCGAAGATGATGGACAATCCGGCGAAAACGCCAGCCCATACTTTATATTGATATACTCCGATCAACAATAAAAACTCTCCGATGAAACCATTCGTTCCGGGAAGTGCTACTGTTCCCAGTACAATGATCAAAAATGCGATGGCCAGTTGTGGTGCCTGTTTGGCAATCCCACCAAGCTCCGCGATTTTATTTGTTTTCATCCGGCGGGCAATGATGTCCAGGACAAAGAACAAACCAACCACATTGATACCATGACTTAACATCTGCACCATTGCACCCTGCATCCCTTGTGTGTTTAACGCAAAGATACCTGCAGAGATCAGACCAACGTGAGCAATAGAAGAATAGGCTACTAATCTTTTCGCATCCTTTTGGGTAAAAGCAATGATTGAAGCATAAACCACTCCAATAATAGAAAGAATGACCGCTACATTTCCCCATTGCTGAACACCTTCCGGTGCAACAGGTAATAACCACCTGATCACTCCATAAATACCCATCTTCAACATAATCCCTGACAACAACATCGTTCCAGGAGTTGGTGCCTCTGTATAGGTATCCGGCTGCCAGGTGTGAAAAGGAAAAACAGGCATCTTAATCGCAAAAGCGATAAAGAACGCCCAGAAAATCCAGCTCTGCTGAACAGAATCAAGGTTTAAGTTATAGAAAGCCTGAATATCGAAATTATGAGCAGGATTCTGTAAGTATAAGTAGATGATACCCAACAGCATGAATAGAGATCCTGCTATCGTGTATACAAAGAATTTCATGTTTACTCTAATTCTATCCTTACCTCCCCAGATGGCACAGATAAAATAGATTGGGATCAGGGCCGCTTCCCATCCGATATAGAATAAGAAGGCATCCATTGCAGTAAAGACCAATAGCAAACCAAACTGCATAAATAAGATCAATGCAAAGAAGGCATTGCTGTTTTTATAGTCATGCTGATAAGCGGAAAGGATAATAATCGGAACCAATACATTGGTCAGCAAGACCGTGATCATACTGATGCCATCAATTCCTGCGTGGAAATTGATTCCCAAATCCTGGATCCATGGATAATTCACCGCAAACTGCGTACTGGCATCCGGGGTGAAATTACATACCGTGATTAAAGTCAATGCCAAAGAAAGGATTGCTGAAACCAAAGCAACATGTTTTGCTGCACTTCCAGTGAAGGCAGTAACCACGGCGCCAACCAATGGTAGAAATATAAGAAGTAGTAAAAGTTGTTCCATTATCTTTTGTTGAACGATCTTTTATAGAGATAAATAAGTATACAATAACAATGAGATGATTCCTACCACCATCATAAAGATATAAAAACCAACGTTTCCGGACTGAACCAACCTTAAGCCTTTACTGGCTTCCGAAGTGCTCCATCCTAAACCGTTAACTATACCGTCTACAATTTTATTGTCAATAATTTTGTAGAAGAAAGTAGAAAGTGCATCCAAAGGTTTTCTGATCAACAAATCATAGATCTCATCAAAATAGAACTTGTTGTATGATAAATTCGCCAACGCTGATCTTTTTCCTTCATCAGGAATCGGAACATGGTTTTGTTTGATATACTTCACATAAGCAAAAGCAATTGAAACCAATACCCCTACTACAGAAACTGCCATCAGTGCATATTCAGTAGCGTGATCCGGAGCTTCAGCAGTATGCTTGATCACTGGAGCCAGCCAATGCGACAACCAATGATTTCCATGCAATGCCTCAGGAATGCCTATTATTCCACCGATGGCAGAAAGAACCGCAAGGACAATCAAAGGAATCGTCATTGATTTTGGCGATTCATGAATTTTCTCTTCCGCATGGTGTGTTCCACGATACTTTCCGTAAAAAGTAAGGAACAACATTCTGAACATATAAAAAGCCGTTAAGAAAGCGCCGAAGACTGCAATAGCCCACATTACTTTATCGTGCATATATACATGTGCCAGGATTTCATCTTTGGAGAAGAATCCCGAGAATGGAGGTAAACCTGCAATGGCAATAGTACCAATCAGCATGGTCCAGAAAGTTACCGGTAATTTCTTACGCAAACCGCCCATATGCCTCATGTCCTGCTCATGGTGTAAAGCATGAATTACAGAACCTGCACATAAGAACAACAACGCTTTAAAGAAAGCATGTGTAATTACATGGAAGAAAGCACCGTTATAAGCACCAACACCTAAACCAAGGAACATATAACCCAGTTGTGAAACTGTGGAATAAGCCAGTACTTTTTTAATATCTGTTTGTGTCAACGCAATGATGGCTGCAACAATGGCTGTCGCCAGACCGACGATGGCAATGATGTGCTGGATCATTGGTGCCAAATCAAACAGTACGTTTGATCGTGCAATCATATAAATACCAGCGGTTACCATCGTTGCTGCGTGAATCAATGCAGATACAGGAGTTGGTCCCGCCATCGCATCAGGCAACCAGGTAAATAAAGGCAGCTGCGCCGATTTACCGCAGGCACCGATGAACAGTAACAGGGCAATTAAAGCGATGGTACCGTTTCCGGGAAGCATGTTAGCTGCCTGAGGGAATATTTTAGAAAACTCTACACTACCAAAAGTGGTAAAGATGAAGAAGACACCTAATAAGAAGCCAAGGTCACCGATACGGTTCATGATAAAGGCCTTCTTTGCAGCAGAAGCATAGCTGCTGTTCGTATACCAGAATCCGATCAGTAAGTAAGAACAAAGACCGACCCCTTCCCATCCGATAAACATGACGATATAGTTGGAACCCAATACCAACAATAACATGAAAAAGATAAACAGGTTCAGGTAACTGAAAAACTTACCAAACGCCTCGTCACTGTGCATGTAACCGATCGAGTAAATATGGATCAGGAAACCTACGCCTGTAATGATCAGCAACATAATCGAGCTCAAAGGATCTACCAGGAAGGAAAGTGGAATACTAAGCTTACCAGCACTGATCCAGTCGAACAAGAAGATCTCATGAGACTTATTTGCATCTGCTCCCAATTCGAAGAAGATACCTACACTAATGGCAAAGGAAATGAATATCACGCTGCTTCCGATAAAACCGATCAGGTTTTTAGAAAGCGTATTTCTTCCCAGGCCATTGATAACAAAGCCTAAAAGAGGAATTAAGGGAACCAGCCAAACTAAATTTATCATGTTATTACTTTATTCTTATTAATTACCACTTAAGGCGATTCAATACATTTATATCTATAGATTGTGTATTTCTGTACACCATTACAATAATACTTAGTCCGACTGCAACTTCAGCGGCGGCAAGTACCATGATAAAAAACACAAACACTTGTCCTGAGGGATCATTGCTATGTACCGAAAAAGCGGTAAGCAATAGATTCACTGCATTCAGCATCAATTCCACCGACATAAAGATGACGATGGCATTTCTGCGGGTCAATACACCAATCACACCGATGGTGAAAATAATAGCACTTAGCCAGATATAATGGTTAAGTGGTACGCCCTGTAATCCTTGAGTTAAATTATTCACTATGCTTTTTCTTTTTTAGTTAATAATACTGCACCCACCATTGCGGTTAGCAATAAAATAGAAGACAGTTCAAAAGGCAACATATAAGGACCAAACAGTTCCTTGCCTAAATTCTTTACCAATCCCAGATTCGGATTTTTCAATAAAACAGGATCAGAGATTGCGGTAGCTTTCAGGGAACCGATAATGGTAACCACTAGGCAACATCCGGCAATTACCCCAACGATTTTGACCAGACCCGATTTTAACGGTTCATTGTCCTTATTGAGGTTGAGGAGCATCAGCACAAAGAGGAACAGTACCATGATGGCCCCCATGTAAACGATGAAGTTCACGACTGCCAGGAATTGTGCATTCAACAGGATGTAATGAACGGTTAATGTAAAGAAAGTAACAATTAAGTAAAGCACACTATGCACCGGGTTCTTGGAAAAGATAACCATCAGTGAAAAGATGACGCTTAATGTTGCTACAAAATAGAATACCGATGTACCCATTTATTTATGTTTAAACTGTTTATATTAATAACCCTCAGGTTATGTATGCTAATTATTTTTTATTCAATGGTTGTTCAACCAGTTTATCCTTGCCGTAGATAAAATCTTTACGCAGGTAATCTGAAGGAACAATTGGTCCGTCCAGGTAGATCGCTTCTTTCGGACATGCTTCTTCACACAATCCACAAAAGATACAACGCAACATGTTGATCTCATATACAGAAGCATATTTCTCCTCACGGTAAAGGTCTTTCTCTTCCGGTTTACGCTCCGAAGCAATCATTGTGATGGCTTCTGCAGGACAAGACAAGGCGCAAAGACCGCAGGCGGTACAGCGTTCCTTACCTTCTTCATCCCTTTTCAGCGAGTGCATCCCTCTGAAATTGGTAGAAAATTCTCTTTGTACCTCCGGATATCTGATCGTTGCCTCTTTTTTAAAGAAGTGACTGATGGTAATAGACAATCCTTTCGTGATTGCAGGCAAATACATGCGTTCTGCAAACGTTAGGGGTATTTTTTCTAATACTTTCTTTTTACTGGTTAATGGTTCCATTAAACCTCCTTATTATACCGCTAAATGCGGACAGTTAAAATTTTTCAATTACAGCAATCACAATACTTGTGACAATGATATTCGCAATGGCTAAAGGAATTAAAACTTTCCAGCCTAAATGCATCAGTTGATCATAACGGAAACGAGGAATTGTCCATCGTACCCACATGAAGAAAAAGATAAAAGCAAAGATCTTCAAAAAGAAGACACCGGTTCCAATCAATGGACCAATTACCTGACCAGTATGTGCCAGTACCCAATCCATTCCAGGATAGTTATAACCTCCAAAATATAAACTTGCCATTACTGCTGCAGAAACAAACATATTGATGTATTCCGCAAACAAATAGAAACCAAGTTTCATCGATGAATACTCGGTATGGTAACCACCGATCAGCTCCGTCTCACATTCCGGTAAATCGAATGGTGCCCTGTTCGTCTCTGCAAAAGCACAAATCATAAACAGTAAAAAGCCTACAGGCTGATACAACACATTCCATCTCCAGCCATGTTGATTGGCTACGATTTCACCGATACTCATGGAATTGGTCACCAACAATAAAGCAATGATGGATAAACCCATTGCAATCTCATAACTGATGTTTTGAGATGCCGCACGGATCGCACTTAACAAAGAGTATTTATTGTTAGAAGCCCATCCACCGATCATTACACCGTAAACACCTAAAGAAACCACACCGAAGATATACAGGATACCCACATTGATATCAGTTACCTGCAAAGGAATTACGCGATCACCTATTGTCATTGGCGTACCCCATGGAATAACCGCAGTACCGATACAAGCCGTTAACATGGCTAAGCCGGGACCAACCATAAATAACCATTTACTGGCATTCGTAGGGATGATCTCTTCTTTCATGAACATTTTCAAACCATCGGCCAAAGGCTGAAGAATCCCAAAGGGACCCGCTCTGTCCGGTCCTAACCTGTCCTGTAAAAACGCAGCCACTTTCCTTTCTGCATAAGTGGAATACATGGCTATCACTAAACTTATACCGAATATAATCGCTACCAGTACAAATTTCTCTATTACAAAAGCTATATCCATTAGAATTTAGTGGTTTTTTCTAGTTCTACCCTGTTTGCTTCCTGTAATCTGGCATTATCCTGAATTACCGGCAAAGGTCTTAAAGTATCGTAGTGATTGGAGGCAATTACAGAAGTATCGCTGATCTGTGTAGGATGTTCAATCGTCCAGTCTGCGGTTTTCTTCTTGTCAAAGCGACAAGTGTTACAGATGAACTCTTCTACCTCACCATAAATGTCCTTACGGGCCGTTACGCGCAATACATCTTCCCCTTTATACCATAGCGTTACTTTTCCGCTACAAGTAGGACAGTCTCTATGTGCATCGATAGGCTTGGTAAACCAAACCCTGTTTTTAAACCTGAAAGTTTTATCTGTTAGGGCTCCAACCGGACAAACATCGATCACATTTCCGGAGAAATCGTTGTCGACAGCCGTTTGAATATAAGTAGAGATCTCTGAATGATCTCCACGGTTTAAGATTCCGTGAACACGTTTATTCGTAATCTGATCTGCAGTAAATACACAACGATAACAAAGAATACACCTGTTCATGTGTAATTGGATCTTATCGCCAATATCGATGCGTTCGAAGGTTCTTCTTTCAAACTCATATCTTGTTTTCTGCAAACCGTGCTCGTAACCCAGATTCTGAAGGTCACATTCACCTGCCTGGTCACAAACAGGGCAATCCAGCGGATGGTTGATCAACAACATTTCCACTACACCGCTTCTTGCTTCAATCACTTCCGGAGAAGTAATGTTCTGCACTTCCATTCCATCCATTACGGTGGTCCGGCATGAAGCTACCAGTTTCGGCATCGGGCGGGGATCCTTTTCAGAACCTTTACTCACCTTAACGATGCAGGTCCGGCACTTACCACCGCTACCTTCTAATTTGGAATAATAACACATCGCCGGAGGAACAATATCGCCGCCGATTTGTCTGGCAGCATTCAGGATGGTGGTTCCCGGTGCTACTTCTACGGTTATTCCGTCTATGGTTACCTTAACTTTATCACTCATTGTTAAAGATATTCTTTTATCATTCTTCTGCTTCCCCGGTCTTAGAACCGCTTAAACTTCCGTCTGATCGTTAATTTTCTGTACTCACTGCTTTAGCTATTGGTTCAGCATAATTTGCCAATCCATAATTTGTATCCAGGCTTTTCACCGGTTCATTCACATGCCATTCAAATTCATCTCTGAAATGTCTGATGGCACTTGCTACCGGCCATGCTGCTGCATCACCCAAAGGACAAATGGTATTTCCTTCAATTTTCTTTGAAACGTCAACCAATAAGTCAATATCACTCATTTTACCATGGCCAAACTCAAGGCGGTGAAGTACTTTCTCCATCCATCCTGTTCCCTCACGACAAGGCGAACATTGACCACAACTTTCATGGTGATAAAAACGGGAGAAGTTCCAGGTATTTCTAACGATACACTGATCTTCATCAAAAGCGATGAATCCTCCTGAGCCCATCATCGTTCCGGTAGCAAAACCACCTTCAGATAACGATTCATAGCTCATCAAACGGGGATCCCCATTTGCAAGCTTTAAACTCAGGTTGGCAGGAAGTACCGGAACAGAAGATCCACCGGCAACCGTTGCCTTTAATCTTTTGCCATTGGCAATACCACCACACCACTCATCAGAATAGATAAATTCTTCCACAGGTAAGCCCAGCTCAATCTCATAAACTCCCGGTCTTACCAGGTTCCCCGAAGCGGAGATCAGTTTAGTTCCTGTACTGCGGCCAATTCCGATTTTTGCATACTCATCTCCGCCATCATTGATGATCGGCACAGTAGCAGCAATAGATTCCACATTGTTCACTACCGTTGGGCAGCCATACAATCCTGCGATAGCAGGGAATGGAGGTTTGATCCTCGGATTACCACGTTTACCTTCCAGTGACTCCAATAAAGCGGTTTCTTCACCACAGATATAAGCACCACCACCCGGCTGAACGTATAGTTCCAGGTCGTAACCTGTTCCTAAAATATTTTTACCTAAAAAACCTGCATTTTTGGCCTCAGCAATTGCTCTTTCCAGAATACGGATCTGAGGCATCATTTCTCCACGTACATAGATATAAGAAGTATGTGCGCCCAACGCAAAGCTGGATACGATCATTCCTTCGATCAGTGCATGAGGGATATGGGTCATCAGATAACGGTCTTTAAACGTTCCCGGCTCCGATTCATCGGCATTACATACCAGGTAACGTGCTACCCCTTCCGGTTTAGCCAAAAAGCTCCATTTCATTCCCGTAGGAAATCCTGCACCCCCACGACCGCGTAATCCGGACTTTTTCACTTCTTCTACCACTTCATCAGGGGTTAAAGTTTTCAAAGCCTTTTCCACAGCGCGGTACCCGCCTTTCTGGCGATAGACATCAAATGTATGAATGTCTGGTACGTTTATATGTTCTAATAATAGTTTACGGGCCATTATTTTTTGCGTAAGTCTTGTATCAAATCGTCTACCTTTTGTTCGTTAAGGTTCTCATAGAAGGTATATTCAGGACCTATCTGTAAAACCGGGCCATAGCCACATGCCGCTAAACACTCTACACCTCTCCAGCTGAATAAGCCATCCGGGGTAACTTCGTTTTCTTTCACACCAAGGCTTTTCTGCAGGTGATCCATCAGTTTTTCCGCTCCCACTAAACAGCAAGGTCCTGTTCTGCAAACTTCCAGAACATATTTACCCTGAGGTTTCAAAAAGTACATGCTGTAAAATGAGGCTACTTCATATACTTCAATGGGTTCGATACTCAGAAATGCTGCAATTTTATCCATGGCATTCGGACTTAACCAGCCCAGCTCCGCCTGTACTTCATGCAAGATTGGCAATAAAGCAGATTTTTGCTTTCCTTCCGGATATCTCTTAACGATCTCTTCAGACTTTTCAATTAAAGCCGCTGAGAACTGCACAGGTTGTTGTTCTTCTACTTTAAGCATCTAATTCTCCTGCAATAATATTCATACTACTCATGTTAATAATGGCATCTGACAGCAGCATACCTTTACTCATGGGCGCAAACATTTGATAATTAATAAAGCTTGGTCTTCTGAAATGCAGACGGTAAGGTGTTCTTCCCCCGTCATTGATCAAATAGAAACCCAGCTCCCCGTTCCCACCTTCAACAGCATGGTAAACTTCCGCTTTAGGGGCATCAATTTCACCCATCACAATTTTAAAGTGATAGATCAATGCTTCCATATTGTTGTAAACTTCTTCTTTTCCAGGCAAATAGAATTCAGGAACATCTGCATGGAAAATTCCTGCCGGTTCGTTCTTTAATTTCTCCATCCCCTGTTCAACCAGGCGAAGACTTTGCCACATTTCTTCATTACGCACCAGGTAACGGTCGTAAATATCACCGCTGGTACCTACAGGGACTTCAAAATCGAAGTCTTGATAAGAAGAATAAGGCTCGCTTACACGAACGTCATAATCTACCCCTGTAGAACGCAATAAAGGTCCTGTCCATCCATAATCCAGGCCTTGTTCTGCAGTTACGCAGGCAACCCCTGAAGTACGGTCTATAAAGATCCTGTTGCGGTTTAAAAGACTTTCAAACTCTCTTAATGCTACCGGAAACTCTTTTAAAAACTTATTGATTTTTGTGAACGCGATGTCGTTGAAATCTCTTTCAAAACCACCAATCCTACCAATGTTTGTCGTTAGACGTGCACCACAGATTTCTTCAAAGATCTCATAGATGTGCTCTCTGAATTGAAAAAGGTACAGGAAAGTAGTGGTCGCCCCGGTATCCTGTGCAATGATCGTATTACAGATGATATGATCGGCAATACGTGAAAGCTCCATGACGATTACCCTTAGGTAATCTACCCTTTTAGGCATTTGGATATTCAACAACTTCTCTACCGTCATGTGCCATCCCATGTTATTGATTGGCGATGAGCAGTAGTTTAACCTGTCGGTTAGTGGGGTGATCTGATAGAATGGGCGGTGTTCTGCAATTTTCTCAAAAGCACGGTGAATATAGCCAATGGTGGAAACACCACTTACAATACGCTCGCCGTCTAATTGAATTACATTCTGAAAAACACCATGGGTTGCAGGGTGAGTAGGGCCTAAATTCAGGGTTACCAACTCATTCTGAGGATCGTTATCTGTATATACCGGTTGATTGTGATTCATGTTCTTATCTACCAAAGTATTCGTCTTTTTTATCTACTCTGTTTGGATCTTCCAAAGGATATTGTTTTAACATCGGATGAACACCCAGTTCGTCCATGTTCAATATTCTTCTTAAGTCCGGGTGACCTTCAAATTTTACTCCGAAGAAGTCATATGTTTCTCTTTCCATCCAGTTTGCTGAATTCCATAGCACTGTAGCCGTAGGAATGGTTGGATGATGTTCGTCAATGAAGACTTTTACCCTAACCCTGATTTTCTTTACCATGCTATGCAAGTGATAAACCACGGCAATACCATGTTTTTTCTCCGGATAATGTACCGCAGTGATATCGGTCAGGAAATTAAAATTAGTATTCGCATCTTCTTTCAGAAACCTCAGCACTTCGATGATGACATCTTTAGTGGTTTCGAAAGTAAGCAAGCCATAAGGCTCATTCACGCCGATGATTTGTCCGCCGAACTTTTCTGTTAGCGCCTGAACGATTTCATTATTTGTAACTTCTGTCATTATAGTATTCCGTATGAAGCCAACATTTCCTTGTATTGATCTGAATCCCTTCTTCTGGAAGATTCATTCCTTACCAGCTCCTGGATCTTACCAAAGCCATCTAAGATCGCTTCTGGTCTCGGCGGACAACCTGGTACGTAAACATCTACCGGAATGATTTCATCTATTCCCTGAAGTACAGAATAGGTATCAAAGATTCCTCCGCTTGATGCACAGGCACCTACAGCGATCACCCAACGCGGTTCGGCCATTTGTAAGTACACTTGCTTTAATACAGGGCTCATTTTCTTAGCGATGGTCCCCATCACCATTAATAAATCCGCCTGACGGGGAGAAAAACTTAAACGTTCAGAGCCAAAACGACCGAAGTCATAGTGAGAACCCATTGTAGCCATAAATTCGATACCGCAACAAGATGTAGCGAATGGCAGGGGCCATAATGAATGGGAACGTGCCAAACCAATTACTTTGTCAAAAGAGGTGGCAAAAAAACCAGATCCTTCTATGCCTGGAGGCGCGTCTACTATATTGATGTCACTCATGATACAAAACGAAAAAAGGTTCATTCTTACAGAGAATGAACCACAAATTTACAATATTTTGGAAGCAATTGACCTAAACTATGATCATTTAGAAACAATCTAAATAGGTTAATTCCAGTCTAAAGCTTTCTTTTTCAAAATGTAGATAAAACCAAGTAACAAGGTGCCCATGAAGATGAACATTTCGATCATACCGGTCATTCCAAGCTCTCTAAAGTTAACTGCCCATGGATACATGAAGATTACCTCCACGTCGAACAGAACGAACAGGATGGCGACTAAGAAGTACTTAATGGAGAATGGCTGACGCGCATTTCCAACGACTTTAATCCCGGCCTCGAAAGTTGATAATTTATCTGCAGTCTTTCTTTTAGGGCCTAAAAAATGAGTTGCGATCAAGGTAACGACAACAAATCCTAAAGCAACAATAACTTGAAATACAATAGGTAAAAAATCTACAGGTACACTTTGGGTTTCCATGACATTAAATTTGGGACAAAAATAAAAGAAAAAGGCAGGATAACAACCCTGCCTTTTTCTTTTATTTCAATTATTCGAAAATATTACTTTTTCTTTACCGGGCTTTTAGGCGCTGGTCCAGCTAATTGTTTTAAACGTTCCTGTGCTCCTGAGTTCTGAGGATCAATAGCAAGGGCTTTAGTCAGGTAATCTTTAGCTTTCACTTTATCAGTTTCAGCTAAGAAAGAACCCACATAAACATAAGCTTCAACAAGCTCTTTTGCAGCTCCGGTTGCCAACTCAGGTTTAGTTACGGTCACCAATTGAATCAATTGCTCATAATATGGTGCCGCTAACCATTTTGGATTCGCATCATCATCCAGGTATTTTGCAATACGCGCTCTGTAAGCATAAGCTGGAATAAAATCGTTCTTATTTTTAAGGATATTGGTAAAAGCAGAATCTGCATCGGCAAGAATCTTTCTGTCCGGATTCTTTTTCTCACGATAAAGTGTTGCATAGTTTACATACTTCGACACGCCCAGGTAATAGTGGTTTGTCAATGCATTTTTACCATTAGGGTTTGCTTTGATGGCAATCGCAAATACATCACCAGCTTTAGCGTAGTTTTTAGCTTTGAAAAGAGATGTCGCCACTTCTTCTAAAGCTTCTGCATTTGTAGAATCTTTCTCTACCGCTTTAACGATATTTTTTAATGCAAGACTGTCATTGCCATTTTGCATCAAAGCCCTTCCAAGATATAGATAATCGGAGGCTACAATACGTGAAGTATCTTTAACTTTCGCAAAGAAATCATTCATATACTCTAGACTCTTTGGATAGTTCTTATTTTCATAAGCAGAATAGCCACGTAATCTTGATACCACAAGACTTTTTGGATCGTTAGGATTCATTGTAGCCAGCTTGCTTGTTTCCTGCTCTAAAGTTTGGAAATCTTTCGCATAGAACAAGAATTGTGCATAACGAAGTTTTGATTCGTAAGACTGGTCAGTCAGGTCAAGGTACTTTTTATAATTAGTCAATGCCAAAGCAGATTTAGCCACTTGTTCGGTAGCAATCTGATTTGCCCATTGCATGTAAAGCTCTGCGATTTCTCTATAAGCAGGACCATAATTCGCATCTGCAGCAATCGCTTCTTTTAAGCGCTCCTCTGCTTCAGGAAATGCTCTTGATTCTGTATACATCCTTCCGATTTGAACTGTAGCTCTTAAAAGACCTGCATTAATGTTCAAAGCTCTCATATAATTTTGTAAAGCTTCAGAATTCTTTTTTTGCAAGGCATAATAATCACCTAATGCCAGGAAAGTCTCTGCATCTTTATCGTCTTTATCCAATTCATCTGCTTTTTGAAGGTAAGGCAGTGCTGAAGTGAAATCTGGCTTATCAGTGGCAATGTATGCTTTACCGATATATAGCTGTGGGATATAATCTTTTTTAGAAGATACTTCAACTGCTTTAGCAAAATTGGTGTTTGCTGAAGTTGGGTTATTAGAAAATAAATCAGCCTCTCCTAAACCAATATAGTTTAAAGCGTTTTTTGGATCAGCAGTAACGCCTTGTGTAAATACTGCTCTTGCAGAATCTACATAATCCATTCTTAGATAAACATCACCTAAATTAAAGTAATTTTCTCCTTTACTGGCTTGTGATTTCACCAATGCTTTAAGCATGGTGGTCGCTTTCTGGTACTGTTCGGCATCTATTGCCTTTTTTGCATCATTTAAGCTTTGAGCAAAAGAGGCAGAACCCATCACTACTAAACCTAAACCTAAGGTTATTGCTTTCTTTGTCATTTTCATGGTTCAAATATAAAATTTAGTTTGTATTCTTAAAATTAAATTCTCTCGGCATCATCTTATGTGGGCCCAGTCCTGATTTGAGTACAATCAGTTGCCCCCTCTGGCTTACTAACCAGTTTGCAAAACCTGTGCCTAAACCCTCACGTCCTTCTGCATTGATGATGTAAATGTTCCTTAAAAAAGGATAAATTCCGCTAATCAGATTTTTCTGATCAGGCTTGTAAAAAGTGCTATCCCCTTTCTTGCCGGGTAAATTTTTCAGGCCCATTACTTTTATTTTTGCAATCGACTCTGACATTTCTTTACTATTCGAGATCAGCCAGTTGACACCAACCACTCCAATAAAATCTTTTTTATCAGCAACGTACGTTATCACGTCATTATTGTTCTGCAAAGTATAAACTCCTTTTTTAGGAAGTTCCTTTATACCCGCCAGATCTTTAAAATATCGCAAAGTACTGGAATAAGCATTATCAAAAACCAATTGCTTCCCGTCCGTTGCAGTTCCTTTTAGAATTTCGATTACCTCTTTAACGGTAATATTGGTATCAATATTAGCCGCATTTGTGATCAGGGCAATCCCATCAATCGCAAATCTGGAAGTTTTAGGTACGATACTCCTGTTCCTGTACATCTTATCCTCCTCTGGCCTCAGCATTCGTGACAATATAATCACTCTTGTGCTATCGTTCAGAAAGGTAGGAATAATTTTGTTTTCATTCCCTTTAACAATGTTAAAAGTAGCATTAGGGTAATCTGCTTTAAAAACGTCAACCTGATCTCCCAAGACCCCGGAAAATGATTCGTCGACCAGAATTTTCACGCTCCCGGAGGTACGTGTTTCTTCCACGGCATTTTCCTTTTTTGCTTTGCGCTTGCAGGCTACAAATACAAATAACAATAATATCAGACTCAGGTGTTTCATTTGATTTCAGCTATATTTTGATGATGATGCCCAAATTGTAGAAATTAATCCTCTTTTGGATTGATCAACCGGGTAAATCTAATTGCAGCATAGGCGATTAACAAAAGCCCAAATAGGATACGGTAGGTTTTTTCGATTTCAAACGGAATATCTTTCCAGAAGATCAATAACAATCCCAAAATCAGATAAAACGTAAACATCACTAGGCCTAAAATGAACAGAAATCGCTGTTGAGGCGATTTCTGTTTAAATGTTTTCAAGTTAAACATTCTTTTATTCTATTGTGATAAGGTAAAGCTGATTGGAATATTGTACTTCACACGTACCGGTTTTCCGTTCTGAATACCTGGAGTCCAGCGTGGACTTGCTTTCAATACTCTGATTGCTTCCTCATCCGTACCACCACCTAGTTTTCTTTCAACTTTGATGTCGGTTAAGTCTCCATTTTTTTCTACTACGAAAGATAAGAACACTTTACCCTGAATGTTGTTTTCCTGGGCCATTGCCGGATATCTTACTGCTTTTTTCAAATAAGCATAAAATTTCTCCATACCTCCAGGGAAACCTGGCTGTGTTTCAATGCTCACAAAGTCATAAACCTTAGTATCTTCTACCACTGCTGCTTGTTTTGGACCATCTCCAACCGGACCGGCAATAACAATATCAGCTGTAGGATCACCTTCGATCGTTTTCTGACCAGGATCTGCTTTTTTCAAATCTTCGATCTGAACAGGTTCTTTATCTACTACCTCATTATCCGGTTTAACAATCGGAGGAGGGAATTTAATCTGATCCTGTTTCGGTGGCGGAGGCTCTACCGGTGGCGGTGGAGGGGTATCCGGATTCACCGGTGGCGGTGGTGCAACCACAACCTCTACTTGCTTGACCTCTTTGTCTTCGGGAAGACTGCCTTTGATCAAGCTAAAAATTTTAGGGGATACAAACGCAACTATAAAAATTGTAGATGCAATCAGTAAAGCTTTTGAGGTATTTGCGGCACTAGAACTACGAAGCTCATAAGCTCCATAACTTTTGTTCTTGTTTGCAAATACTACATCAAGCCATTCCCGTTTCAATAAATCTATTTTAGAACCTAACATAGCTTACTATTTAATATTATTAATTCTCTTATTATAAAATTCCAGCACCCTTCATGAAATCTTTTTCAGCATCAGTAATGTTCTCATCATCAATTGCAGGCGCAGTAGTGATCTTAGTGATCGCTAATTCGTCCATAATATCAACGAAGTTCTTATAGGTCGCTCCTGAAGTAGGTTTGATCACCATGATGATCTGTCTTCCGCCAGTTGTTTCTGCTACTTTCTTTTTATTATCTAATATTGATTTTCTCACATCGCTGAAACTTTCCACATTAGGAGTAGACTTCCCAGCCTCCCCCATGTACCAAGCTACTTTGTTGTTTTTTCCCAATAGAATGGTCATCGTCTCCGAAGCACGTAATTCGTTCTTTTCAGTAGACTTGTCATCTTTATCAGGCTTTGCAATATCCATTGCAATTGGTTTCGACAGGGAAGTGGTCAACATAAAGAAGGTGATCAGCAAGAAGGCCAAATCCACCATCGCCGTCAAATCGACTTTGGTATTCGCTTTCTTACTCCTTACTTTTTTGCCTTTTTTCCCCCCGCCGGAGGTATCTAATTCTGCCATAATATTTATCTATTTAGCATCGCCTTCGGCAGATGTGATTAAACTAAACTTGTTGATTTTTTGCTTCTGCAGAATATCTACGATTTTCTTTACTGCAGGATATTCTTCCTGAGCATCACCTTTGATACTTACACGCATCGAAGTACCGTGTAATTCCGCAACGGAAGTACGGGATTGCAAAATCCATTCCGCCAATTGATTGTTTGTTGAATCAGCAGGGATACCAGTAGCGATATTGGATTTAGTTCTCTCATCGCTGCTCATCATTATAAATTGCTTTAAACTCTGAACAGGTACTCCGAAAGCACCAATAACACCAAAACGTTCTCTCTCTTCAGGAGTGAATTTAATGCTGTATTTCTCACCCATTTTATCAAGGGTCGACATTTTAACGTCTTTCCCAACGATCTCATAAAACACTTTGCCTTTACCTATCGATAATATACCCATGTCCAAATCAGGAACTTTAAGTTTATAGGTCGATGAAGGGATAGTAACATCCAAAGGATCAGGCTGGCGTGCTGTTGCTGTTAAAATAAAGAAAGTAAGTAATAGGAAGGATACGTCGCACATGGCGGTCATATCTATCGCAGTACTCTTTCTTTGGACCTTTGCTCTTGGCATAATTTTAAAAATTATTGATGTATTTAACTAATGATGTTAATTCTTCCGGTTTTCCATAAAAGCCGGTAAAAAAAATACATTATTTTTTATTTATGCGTAGAAGCGTAAGTTTGGATGATGCTGAAACCTGCTTCATCAATTGCATAAGTTAATTTATCAATTTTTGAAGTCAAGATGTTGTACATGATAATTGCGAAAGTAGAAGTACCAATACCAGTTGCAGTGTTAATCAAAGCCTCAGAGATACCAGTTGCTAATGCAGCCTGATCCGGAGCACCAGAGTTAGCCAAACCACCGAAGGCCTTGATCATACCCGTTACTGTTCCTAATAGACCTGTTAATGTACCTACTGATACTAATGTTGCAATTACTGTTAAGTTTTGCTCTAACATTGGCATTTCTAATGTAGTTGCTTCTTCGATATCTTTCTGGATAGCTAAACATTTCTGATCTGTATCCATGTTAGGCTCAACTTCCATTTCTCTGTATTTTTTCAAACCAGATTTAATTACGTTAGCCACTGAACCTTGTTGTCTATCACACTCAGCCATAGCACCTTCGATGTTATTTGAGTTTAAAAGCGCCTGTACTTTTTTAACGAAAGCATCTAAGCTACCTTTACCTGTTGCTTTTCCAATAACAATCATACGCTCAATAGAGAATACAATAACCATTAAAAACATACCCATTAGTACCGGTACGATTACACCACCTTTGTAAGCCATACCTGCGTAGTTACCTACTTTTGGAAGTGTTTCGTGCAAATCCGGATCTGCACCATCAATGAAGTTATTTCTATCACCTAGAATAAACTTGAAAACAAGAATTCCGATAATGATACAAATAGGAATAGTTAATGTAGCGAATAAATTTGAAGCAGATGAGCTTTCTTTTTTAACTGTTGTTGGTTTTGGTGCGTTTGCCATTTTTTTTTAGTTTTTTAGTTTTTAGTACTTGTGTTTTTTTTAAATTTAGATTAATATTCTGTAATACACACAACGATCATTACAAACAATTGTTGTAAGAACAAATTTATAACTTTGATTTTAATTCCAAATTAAATAATCGTTAGTTCCTTCCCTTTGAGACATCTCCCCCCTGTCCGTATCGGCGTATATTAAAAAAGATTGTCTCGGTGTGGAGACAATCTTTCACAATTAAAACTAAAAAAAAATTGAAATGCAAATTTTTGAGCAAAAAAAATGCTTTAAGGTGCGTTTTCGACAACTTTAGGGAATGAAGCGAGCATTTCTTCACTTGCAAAAGCTTCAAACTGTTTAAAATTGTTGACAAATGCCAACGCAAGTTCATTTGCTTTCTGGTCATATTTTTTTCCATCTTCCCAGGTATTCTTAGGATGTAATATTTCTGATGGAACACCAGGACATGCTTCAGGAATTTGTAAACCAAAGATCGGATCTGCATTAAAGCTTTCATTTTCCAGTTCCCCTTTTAAGGCAGCCGTAATCATAGCCCTGGTATAAGCCAGTTTCATCCTTTTTCCAACGCCATAAGCACCACCGCTCCATCCAGTATTCACCAACCAGACATTTACGTCGTGCGCACGCATCTTTTCACCGAGAAGTGATGCATATTTTGTAGGATGTAAAGGCATGAATGCCTTACCAAAACACGCAGAAAACGTAAGTTGTGGCTCAGTAACACCTGCTTCTGTTCCTGCAACCTTCGCCGTATATCCTGAAATAAAATGGAACATAGCCTGTCCTGGAGTCAATTTTGAAATTGGCGGCAATACACCAAATGCATCTGCAGTCAGGAAAAACACATTTTTAGGAGTACCAGCAATAGAGGGAACTACTGCATTCTCAATATAATGAATCGGATAAGCAACCCTTGTATTTTCTGTTTTATCAATATTACTGAAATCTACGGTACGTGTTCCGGGAAAATAATTGGTATTCTCAATTAATGACCCAAACTTAATCGCTTTAAAAATCTGCGGTTCTTTTTCCTCAGTAAGGTCTACACACTTGGCATAACAGCCACCTTCAAAGTTGAAAATGGTTTCTTTACCCCAACCATGCTCATCGTCGCCAATAAGACCTCTTTCAGGATCTGCAGAAAGCGTTGTTTTTCCCGTTCCTGACAATCCAAAGAAGATGGCTGTATCACCTGCCTCGCCTACATTAGCAGAACAATGCATAGACAAGGTGTTTCTTTGTTCAGGGAGGATAAAATTAAGCACCGAAAAAATTCCTTTTTTTATCTCACCGGTATAGCCTGATCCTCCGATGAGGATCATTTTCCTGGAAAAATTCAATAAAGAGAAATTTCCCTGACGTGTCCCGTCAACGGCAGGATCTGCAAAAAATGTTGGAGCAGCGATGATGGTCCATTCCGGGGTTTCCACAACGTCTTCCTCTCCAAATCTTAGAAACAGGTTGTTTGCAAACAAATTCTGATAAGCAGTCTCTGTAACTACTCTGATCGTAGTTTTATAACTCTCATCCGCACAGGCGTAAGCATCCCTTACATAATATTTCTGCTGATTAAGGTGCGTAGTTACCTTCTCCAGAAGGGCATCAAAATTTTCAGGGCTAAATTTAATATTTATATCTCCCCACCAAACCGAGTCTTCTGTTAATTCATCGCAAACAATAAATCTGTCTTTTGGAGAACGACCGGTAAATTTACCTGTATCAATTGCCAATGCTCCGGTATCGGCAAGGGTTCCTTCTCCATTTTTTAAGGCCTCTTCAACCAATTGTGCTACATCAAGCTGGTATAAGGATTGATCTGAATTTAAATTCAAATAGCTCAAATCCGGCTTAAGCGTAAGTGCTTTGCTCATAAATAAATAAGTTAGTGAGGCAAAGTTATACAGATAAAAAGGGAAAAGCGGTGCTTTTGCAGGAAAAATTTTACTTATTGTGTCGTGTACACTAACACAAAAACAACTATAAATCAGACAATTACAAAATAATTAAGGCGATTTATCAGCCTCCTGATTTTTTGACTTTATATCCTTCTTTTTGAAGAAGTACCAAAACTTTGTCCCTAAAATCGCCTTGAATTAGGATCTCGCCGTCTTTTGCGGCCCCTCCTACTCCACATTTAGATTTTAACATTTTAGCCAGCGTCTCCAACGCTTCTGTCGTCCCGATAAAACCGGTAACCAGCGTTACGCCTTTTCCACCGCGGTTTTTCCTGTCCAGCATTACCCTCAGGTCTTGTTGTTGGTTAGGAAGCGGCTCATTTACATCTTCAGTTTCTGATTCATATATAAAGGAAGGATCTGTAGAAAACATAATCCCGCCAAAATCATTCAATATTTTCTTTTTAGCTTTCATAATCAGGTGTAATGATGTTTAATGACAATGGTACAATAGAAACATTTATTTCCTTGCCCATAAAAAAAGGTTCCCCATCAATATGGATGGCATCGTTAGACATTCTTTGAATACGGATTTCCCTTCCCTGAATGATCTCGACCATATTGGACTGATCAGCAGAACCATTCAGCATATGGTAAGCCAATACCGGAATTTTGTACATAGGAAACTCCTTAATGATGCAAACATCTAATAAACCATCTGTAATAGAAGCATTAGGTGCAATATGGGCATTATTTCCATACTGAGAAGAATTGGCAACACTGACCACAAATGCTTTTCTGATGTATTCTTTACCATCTATATATATATGATAGGTCTGTGGTTTATAATCCAGCATCTCTTTAAACCCGAGTTTCAGGTATCCTGAAAGTCCCCTGGATTTGTTTCCTGCAAAAACGGAGCTGATATGAGCATCAAATCCCATCCCCGCCATATTAAAAAAACATTTGTCATTAAATTTTGCGGTGTCGATTACCCGAACTTTACAATCATTGATCACTTTAATGGCCTGGGTGGTATTCATCGGGATTTTCAGGAACCTTGACAAACCATTCCCAGAGCCGAATGGAAGGATCCCAAGAATTTTATTTTGTTGCATCACCTTAGTTCCGATCTCATTGATGGTTCCGTCCCCACCAACAGCAACGATGATGTCGAAATTTTTACTCGCCGCTTCTTCCGCAATTTCTGAGGCATGACCAATATATTCCGTAAAGCTATAGTTCGCATTAAATTTGGAACGATCCAAATTCGCATCGATTAGCCCCGGAATCTTCAACTTATCTTTCCCTCCTGAGATGGGGTTGATAATAAATAAAATATTCGATTTTGACAAAATACTGGTTTAAATACGGTACAAAATAATTGATATTTTTTGACTATTTGAATATATATAGTAATTTTGCAACATTAAAGTGGACTGATTTGCGATGCTATCATCAAAAATAGCGGGATTGCAACCACGTAAAAAAAAGTGCTAACCTATTATTCACTTCATTTTACGACCTGTTTTACAGGATCAGAAGCCATTTTATATAATTGTTTATTACAAAATTAATTATTTAAGATGTCATACTTATTTACATCAGAATCTGTTTCCGAAGGTCATCCAGATAAGATCGCAGATCAAATCTCCGACGCATTAATTGATAATTTCCTTGCTTTTGACGCGGAGTCAAAGGTGGCATGTGAAACACTTGTTACAACTGGTCAGGTTATTTTAGCTGGTGAAGTAAAGTCCAAAACTTATCTTGATGTGCAGCAGATTGCACGTGATGTAATCAGAAAGATTGGTTATACGAAAAGTGAGTACATGTTCGAAGCAAACTCCTGCGGGATTCTTTCTGCGATACATGAACAATCTCAGGATATCAACCAGGGTGTTGACAGAAGCAGTAAAGAAGAACAAGGTGCAGGAGATCAGGGAATGATGTTTGGTTATGCAACTAACGAAACTGAAGACTATATGCCTTTAGCCCTTGACCTTTCTCATAAACTATTGCAGGAACTTGCCGCTTTAAGACGCGAAAATAACGAAATCACTTATTTACGTCCTGATGCAAAATCACAAGTAACCTTAGAATACGACGATAATAACAAGCCTGTCCGCATTGATGCCATTGTAATTTCTACTCAGCATGATGATTTTGATGAAGAATCCACCATGCTGGCAAAAATCAAAACAGATCTTGTGGCTATTCTGATCCCAAGAATTATTGCCAAATACCCTCAATATGCACATTTATTTAATGATGCAATTGAATACCATATCAACCCAACCGGTAAATTTGTGATCGGTGGACCACATGGTGATACCGGATTAACGGGCCGTAAAATCATCGTAGATACTTACGGCGGTAAAGGTGCACATGGTGGTGGTGCGTTCTCAGGAAAAGATCCAAGTAAAGTAGATAGAAGTGCAGCCTACGCTACACGTCATATCGCTAAAAACCTGGTAGCTGCAGGTGTTGCTGAAGAAATTCTTGTGCAAGTGAGCTATGCTATTGGTGTAGCGAAACCGATGGGAATCTACATTAACACTTACGGAACAGGAAAAGTAAACAAAACAGATGGCGAGATCGCTAAAATTGTGGAAGGTTTATTTGATATGCGTCCTTACTTTATTGAGCAACGCTTAAAATTAAGAAACCCAATTTATAGCGAAACTGCGGCTTATGGTCATATGGGTCGTAAATCTGAAACTGTTACTAAAACTTTCAGAACTCCAAACGGAGAAGAAAAAACAGTAACCGTAGAATTGTTTACCTGGGAAAAACTTGACTTCGTAGATAAAGTAAAAGCTGCATTTGCACTATAAGCATTAAAATCACGTTGAAAAAAGGCTGATTGAACATCGTAATTGTTCATTCAGCCTTTTTTGTTTGGGATCTGTTATGGTATTGCTCGGGTCTTACAGGCCAAGTTTTGCCAGCAAGGCAGCATCTTCTTTCAATAAATGACCATCATCTATCAAATAAGATTTCACATCGGTGATCTTCATTTCATCCAATGCATCTACAAAATTTTTATAGGTAGACTTTTCAGTAGGCTTAATGATCACCACCATAAATTTCGAAGGGTCATTACCATGTGTCTTCGCAATAGCCGACTTATTCCTGTTCAGGACCTCATGGATCGTAGCAAAGGTAGCTTTTTGAGGCTCCGACTTTCCTGCTTCGCCCCTATACCAAACGATATGATTTCCCTTTCCCAAAAGCAACGTAACTGTACGTGAGGCCGGATAAGGCTGACTGGGCACATTAATTACCGGCTTGGCTATCTCCATTGCCTGAGACTTAGACAACGACGTAGTGAGCATAAAAAAGGTGATTAAGAGAAAAGCTAGATCTACCATTGCAGTCAGGTCTACTGAAGGTACTGCTTTTCGGGTTCTGTTTTTTCCTTTCATGGCCTGGCCATTTTGAGGAACGTTTAAGGTTGCCATTGTGCTAAGTTTTAATCATGATGACAAATAGTGCTCAATTGCATAAACAAAAAACCATTTTCTTATCCCGTTGTTTAATTAAGTATAAAACATCAATCATTATGGAACAGCCGATAGAAATGAATACGCTTAGCCAGATTTTAGAAAAATTAAGGTTAAAAGGCCTGGATAACGAAATCAAGATGACCGATCATGGTAAAATGCAAGGTGTTGGCGCCAATAAAATCTACAACCCGGAAGATTTGTCCATTATAAAAACATACCGTTTTGAAGGAGCTTCAGATCCGGGTGATAATTCCGTCCTTTACTTATTAGAAGATAAAGACGGACAGATCGGATATATTTTAGATGCCTATGGCATGTACAGTTCACAAGAAGGAGCTGGGTTCGACGACTTCTTAAAGAAAATCCCTACTGCCGACAGAGATCTTCAGGAACTATTTACATAGTAGAATTATAAAATGCAAAAGGCCAATCAATGATTGGCCTTTTGCATTTTTAAGCGTTGTCTTTCATAGCACTTATGCCAAGAACGATCATACCATCAATGATGGTTAACACTAAGATCACCCATTCGTAAAGCTGCATATATTTTAATTTTTAATCATACAAAGCGGATGGACAGTAGTTTATTGTCTTGCGTAGGCTTCAAAATTACCAAGACAAGGATATGGAGAGCCCAATAACAACGTAATCTTAACATACCGGATGGCAGTTGCAGGACTAACAGCAAAAAGCTGTTCGGTGGTTATTTTTGGATTAAATGTCTTATCTGTTCCCCCTCCTATATTGGTAAAACCAATTCCATCTACGCTTCCTTCAAGCTTAAATTGGGTAAAGCCCTGATTTCCGTCATTATGCGCATTCAAACCTACCTTAGTAATCTTAATGGCCTGCTTCAGGTCAACAATTAACCAATGAGGGTAAGGATAAATTGGATCAAGATTATAATCTGACTGCCAAAAAGAAGGAGCTGAAGGGTTAGTAATACTTTTCAGGTCAACTGCATCCACAATATTCATAGCCCCATTTAGCTCTTCATCTGGATTGTTAATTTCACTCGATGCCGTAGCAGTCCACCCCGTTTTGGCTAGTTTAGCTTCCGGCTTTTGAACTGGCAACACGCCCATTAACCTTGTTGTCAACACCTTACCTCCAGTATTTGAAATGGCAATGGAGAAGTTGGTCAACTCAAAAATGGGAATCGTAACTGTACCATTTGCCGCTACATTATTGTCAACCAGCGTTTCCTTGTTAATGCCATCAATTGTATACTTAAATTTTAAAGTAACTGCCTTTTTCGAGGCATTTACCCATACAAACTTTGCACCTTCCAATACCGGAGAAATCTCAATACTGGCAGCTACCGTTTGGTAATTCGGATCCTCAGGAACGACTGCGGAAACCTCAGGAGTTTCAACTACAGGGGTTACCGGGTTCTTTTTACATGCCGTAAAAAGGGCAATGAGTAATACACCTGTATAAATTCCTTTTATTTTAATCATTTTCATCTTCATTTAAATTTGTAAATGGGCAGTTATTTGATAAACTCGATTTCGAAATTTGAAATCCATGAAACGCCATCCAACCCCCAACCAGATATAACAGGCACTTTTAACCAATAAAAAGTAAGGGCGGTTACATCTGCTCCTGTTGCAATAACAGACAAGGTGCCATCGGTAATATTCTGAGGGCTCCTGCTTCCGGGAATATCATTTCCTAAAGCGTCCCAGGTTCCACTTCCCTTCATTAGAAAGTTATAACCTGTCGGTGCAACGTTATTTATCACTGCGCCACCCCCATCGTCAAGAGGCCAATATCCGATCAGATTTGCATATTTCGGATGTTTAGTTACGTCTTTTAGTGCGATATTATCTTTAACTGTGGTCGCATCCAGAGCGACGTTGAAGTACTCAATATCTGCCGCATAAAAATCCAGATTACTACTGCCATCGATATTTTTATGCCCTATAGTTAAGGGACCAGTGGTACTTAAATCTTTTGCTGCAGTAATATTTCCGGTAGCCACCTGTAAGCCATCTGTATAAAGTGTAGCTGTTCTCACACCACCACTAAGTTTTACGGTCACAGTAATGGTATGCCATTTTCCATCAAAAACGGCATTTCCATTGATTTGATTTTTACCGGTTCCTCCATTTGCAGAGCCCCCAAAAATTACCGAATATTTTGTACCGTCTTGCATCATTGTCCAGCCGGTGGTAGTTCCACCAGAAACGCCGGTACTTTTTGAGAAAAAGCCAGGATAAGAATTACCAACATTCGATTTAATCTGCAACTGTACAGTAAAGTCCTTGTCTGTTCCGGCATTATACAATCCATTGTCGTTGTTTACTGTTGCGAAAGTAGAGGTCCCTTTGAAGTGCATGGTATTGAATCCTTCTTTAGAAACTCCTTTTTCTTTAAAGCTTGGATTCGAGCAGATCAGAAATCCAGGCTTAGAGTTGCTCTCATCGCCTCCCCGGTTCGTAGTTACAATAATCAGCCAATCTTCTTTAGCGTAATCTTTACGCTTCTTCAGCGCAGCGACCATCTCGCCAACATAGCCATCCGTTTTTTCAATAGCGCCCTTGTAGGCAGGTGCATCCGCAGCAAATCCACCTGCTTTACCAGCGGTTTTTACATCCCGAAAGTCAACAAAGACCATTCTTGCATTGTTATTCTGCAGGATGTTAACCGCAGAATCTTTAACCAAAGCATCGGTGGCATTTAAAATACGGTGATCTGAGTGTATCACGTATTTATTTAAGGCCACGTCTGTTGTGATGGTAACCGTTTTAAATTCTGGCCTTACATCCAGCATTCTGGAGAAAACTGAAGGGTAGTTGGTAATTACACTGTGATCGTCATCACTACCATTATGCGGAATATAGGTATCATCAACAATTTTATGTTTTGCCGAAGACACCCCGGTCAGCATACTTGCAATAGATCCTCCATCAGTAGGAATGGCATCTCTCAACACCGTGAAGCTATATTTCCCGGTTTTAATCAACGCGGCTATATTTGGAGGATTGATCGTTTTAATATCTGCACCTACTGCCCCATCAATGTTAATAACCAGAACCTTTCTTGTGGCCAGATTGGTTCCATTATCCCCATACTCTTCAAATACCTGGGGTGGGTTTTCATATCTCTTACAGGCATTAAAAACAGTTGCACTGATGATTAGTGCTCCGGTAAATAGCAATGTATTTTTTAGTTTCATCATGATTCTTTATGATTTAGAATGCATTAAGGTTGAATAATATTAAGCTCGGCAAGAGCTGCATTGCTATTATTTGCCCAGTTGTTCTTAATTACAATTTTATAATATCTGTTTGCTATCGTTGCCGGGAAGTTATAGTTGTTCCTTGCTCCAGCTGCGCTCCCGATTTGGAAAGTACCAATACTCACCCAATCGGTATTGTTTTCGCTTTTAAAGACTTCTATATCTTTTGGAACCTGACCGCTACTTGCCCTTGGAACAAAATACATCCCCTTAGCTGATTTAGCAGAACCTAAGTCTAAAAGTAGCGTATACGGCATCGTACCAAAAGGAGCTGAGGACCAACGGGAATGCCAGAAAGTAGCATTACTACCATCTATCATTGCAGTGGCCCTTCCATTTGTAGCACCTTCACCAGTTAATTCCTCTGAACTTGCCGTAATTTTAATCGGATCATATTTCTCCGTTCCGCCGGTTTTTGTGACTGGATTATAAGTCCATATTTTCTTATCGAGTAAGGGGAACATCTTTGCTATGCGGATAGTAGATTGTGAACTTAGCGCGATGCCCCAAGCTTCAAAGAAAGGTCTTAAATCTATCTTTGAGTATTCAGAAAAGCGTTCATAAACAAAGTCGTGCTTATCAAGATCTGTGTTTGAAAAACGCTGTGCATGTCTGGCTGCAGTATACAAATAAGGCATCGCATCGTAACCATAAATTCCAAAAATCTGAAGGAAAGGGATCATTCTGGCAAATGGATCATTTATCGCCGCTACCGAACCGTCAAAGTTTTTAGTACCGGCAGTTGCTGCGAAAGCAAGAGCAGGTTGCAGCCAGTCCACTCCATGCAGAACAGCGAAATTTACAGCATTCCTGTTGGCGACCTTAAAGTTGAAGAGATTGTTCGTGGTTTCACCCAGCGTACTCCAGCTCCATGTAGAAACCTGCTGACAATTGTGTCCGAATTCGTGATAGGTACCCCAGTTTGCGCCGTGTAACAACTGATCTATGCTCACAACACTATTGAACCATTCGTCGTCCATAGTCGCAACTACCGGCCAGCCGCTATGTCCGTACCCTACGGAAGGTTGAATATCCAGCACTTCTCTCCAGGCACCCTGTGGGCTTCTGTCTCTGGTATCGGCCGGATTATCAGAAAGCCCCATCCATTTATTGTAATCAAGCTCAAAAACATCATTCCATGCGGTCATCAAAGCCGTCGGATCGGTTAAAGGTTTCGCTGAAGCAAAATTTCTGATCAGGAAATCTCTTGGAATGAGAAAAACAATACGCTTGGTGCGCATCTCCAGCCATGGAACAGTAGATGCTTTTACTTCTTTAATCCAGGCATCATTAACACTTTGCCCCAGCACAAAATCAGGAGATTTTACTGCTCCGGTAATGGAAAATTCTACCGGTTGCGGGATACCGAAAGCCGCATTGATATAAATGGTACCTCCATACAAGTTTCTTACATAGTTATCTCCGGGATACAATTGCCTGTTCATCACAATAATCGGGTCTCGTTTTAAGTTTAGCTGACCGGTAAGGTTATCCGTATGTCCACCTACCTGCACACTTAAACCGTTAATTCCTGTGGGAACCACAATTTTGATCAACTCTCCGGCAGGTGCATAAAACCCCGTACTAAACTGAGGCATTGGTGCAGATTGTATCCGTAGTAAGTAGGAGTTGGATGCTGAAAAATTCAGATCCAGGGTAAACTTCAAATCTTTTACCCTTGGCTCAGTTGCTTCAACCATTCCTGGAAAAATACGTGCTCTGGAATAAAGTGAGCGGTCTACAATTGTCATAGCGGTATCTACAGTCTGCTGGCTTTCCGCTGTACTTGGTTTATTAACGCCGTCATCAAAATTGTAACGGTATTTTTCGCACGAGGCTAAAGTAAGTACACCTACAAATGCCAGTATTGTGTTAGAAAAAATGGTATTTTTCATATCTGGTTAAGGTTTAATATCTGAATAAATAGGATTCCATGCTTTGCCATCAAGGCTCCAGGCAAGCGGGATTGAGATACCAAGCCATTGGTATAGCTCAAATGGTATATCGACATTGTTAGGAACCAGTCTGAAATAGGAATCATTAATTTCCGGACACAATAAGGACCCTGCATCACTGAAATTCTCCCATACCGGACTACCACCCATTAATAAATCCTTTCCCTTTCCACTGATATCCTTTATTGTGGTACCAGCACCTTCGTTCAATGGCCAGTATCCGATAAGATTTCCATAACGTGGATTTGTCGGGGCAACAATGGTCTTACAGCTGTAATTGCTGATCTCCTGCGTGGTTAAAGCAACATTATAAACCTGTAAGCTATTAACAAGCACATTCGCATTGTTGCTTTCGCTTCCTGGATTGTATCCAATCTTGAATGAAGAGGTATTGTTCATGTTATTGGTATTCATATCTCTTTCTGTATTTAATACCCCGTCGGTATATGCACGTACCTTCTTATTGGTCCCGTCAAAAACTGCAGTAAGTTTATGCCATTTATCATCGGAAACCACACCTCCCTGTGCCTGATTGGCAACTGAGGAGTTAAGGGTCCACTTATCTCCTTCCAAAAACATATTCCATCCGGCACCTGTAAAACTTGCAGCCCGTTTAGATAAAAATGTAGGATAGAAGTATGAGCCTGCTTTACTTTTAATTAGCAGTTCTATGGTATAATTTCCGTTCGCACCAAAGTTATAGGCATTTACGTCTGTAACAATCGCCGTAGGCCGGACCGTATAATTGAATTGTACGCTTGTCCCCACATAAGGAATCTGATCGGAGTTAGGTTTAGGAATAAATAAAGTACTAAAACGAGGGTTATAGAATATCACAAAATTGTTCCTGGTTTGGTCTCCGTACTGAGTAAGATCTGTACTGGCTGGATCTGGTGTAATTACTCCCCCCTTATTTGAAGCAATTACGACCAGCCAGTTCTCGTTTGAGAAAGTCTTTCTGCTGCTTAATGCCGCCATGATCTCTCCTATATAATTGTCGATCTGAAGAATGGCATTTGCATATTCCGGTGTATAGGTTTCGTAGTTTGAAGCCTTTGCTGCTAATTCAGCACTATGGAATTGAGCTACAACAAGAGCAGCATCCCCATTCATTAACTCGTCCTTAACGGCGTTCTTAACAGATACATCATTATTTTCAAAATTCTGACGAACTGTTGCATCTGCTGAGAAATTAGCATTAAATGCACCTGAGGCCGCTATAGAAACTGTTCTCAATTTAGCGTTAGCTTGCTTTAAGCGCGTAAATACGCTTGGATAGGCCGCAAGCTTATTACCCGCAAAATCTTCTGAAATGACACCATGCTTATCAGTACCCACCCCTGTAATCATATTTGCCCAGGCACCGGCATTTGTTAGCGTATTTTTGTTGTAATCACTTAAAGCATCCAAGGCATAAATGGAATTTTTAGTAATTCTTGCAATATTAGGAGGGTTAATGCTCTTTATCGCCTTTCCCCTCGCACCATCTACTATGATGTATAGTACTTTTCTTGCTTTAGCGCTAATACCCGCGGTATCATTACCAGAGGCATCTTTTAAACGGCTTGGAAAATCCTTATTACATGCCGATATCGCGGCAATGAACAATACAGTAGCTGCAATTGCTGTTAATCGATTAATATTTGTAGTTATCCTGTTCATGTCTGTTCTGTTTATGGTTTGATCTCTACCCGGACTATATTTCCTACTCTTTTATTATCGAATTTGGTAAAATCCCCAACGAGTAATATAGCGGGGTAACCTAAAGTAGAAGTGGTTTGGACCATCCTTGCAATCCGCCCCTGAAAAGCCCCGGTATTGTTACAGCCTGGAGCTAAAGTTCCATCCTGACTGAGTATCATAAAGCCTTGTCTCACTACCCCGCTATAGTTGTTAAAGTCACCGGAAATAATCACTTTCCCGTTGTTCAGCTGAGCCGCAAAGTTTGGAGCACCCCCAACCAGCTGACCAAATTTAAAACTCTCGTCTACAGTACCATTTGCATTTAACATCACCACTCCGCTGCTGACTTTTCCATTATAGCTTCTAAAGCTCCCGGAAAGCATGATTCTATTGGTTGTTTCATTGTAATTGATGGTAAATATGGGACCATCAGCACCTGTCCCTGAAGAGAAGGTCGGATCCATGCTTCCATCAACGTTAATCCGTACAATATTTTTTGCTGTTGTTCCATTGAAAGTTGAAAAACTTCCAACTGCCACAATTTTACCATCGTTTTGCATATAAGCACCGTAGATTGGCCCGTTTGCTCCGGCATAGCTTTGCTTTTTAACGGGATCGAAATTGTATGCTGAATCCAGATCTCCGTTTTCTTTTAACTGAGCAATCTGAGACATTCTGGTAATGTCAATTATCTTGGCATTTTTAGTCGAACGCGGATAGAAATATTTCACATAAAAATCAAAATTTCCAAGCAGGATGGTGTTATCAGCCCTAACAAAGCTTTTTGCAATACCCCCGAAGAAATTTCCGGCATTAATGCTGCTGACCACCCCACCATTAAAAGTAGGAACGGTATCTAAACTCAAATCAGGCTTATTAGGAATTGGATTGATGAGCTCAACAGACATAGAATCAAGTGAGCCATCGCTATTTAATCTGGTTACGCCATAGGTTCCAGGTGTTTTGTTAAAGGAACTGAATGAACCGGAGATCATGTATTTTCCGGAAGAAAGACGGTTAATATTTTGAATCGGCCCATCGGATCCGCTCCCGAAAAGTGAACTTTTATAGGCACCATCACTAGCAATTGCAACAATGCGGTTTATAGGCGTAGAGGGGGCCTGGTTTTCAAAATTCGTGAACCCGCCTACCAAAATGTACCCCCCGGAAGAAGTGGTTACGATATCATTGATTACGCCATTTGTCCCATTTACGGCCTTAAAGCCGGGATCTATCGAAACTTTACCCTGTACGGTAAATTTAGGACCAAAGAAAGATTGACCTTCCAGCAAAAGCGTTGTACCACCGGTACTTGCGTTTTGCGGGATTTTCACGGTAATGGAAGAATCCGTTACCTGGATGATATCGGCCTTGGTTTCGTTAACCAGGAACTCCAGTTTCTCTTTAAACTTCATCACTCCCCGAACCTTAAAAGTAACTTCATCACCTGGTGAACCTGCAATCGGATCGGCATCTGCTTCCGAAAATCTTACACCAAGTGCTTCTTTTCCGCCTTTGTAGGGATCGTCCTGGAAAACCTCCTGTTTTGAACAAGAGCTACCAATGGCCACAAAAAGCAATAAGGCAAGTTTGAAGAGGCCGAGTTTTGTATATTTTATATTGATTGAAATCATAAGTCTTATTAAAATAATCTTGTTTAACTGATATGGACAACCTTATTCATTTGCTTTCAAAATGCCGGCGGACTTAGCTGAGGTAATAAACCGCTTGCTCTCAAAATCAAGAGAATGCCCCTGATAGCGAAGTACATGTATAACCCCATTTGTAGGCTGAATATCTGATGTAGCAATCGGAGTATGAATTAGCCCGATTTTAGGATTAGAAAAATCCGGAATAAAAGACAATACCAACTGGCGGTAGCCTACATATTTTATTCCATTCGCATTATTATAAAACACCCCGATATTCATGGAACGGCCGCCATAAGAGGCGTAGCCTTGTCCTCCAAAGGCCGCTAATTCCAATGTGTCAATCTGAGGAATATCTTTTAATACATACGATCCTTTGAAGATGTACTTCGAAAAAACTTCCTTCCATACTTCAGGTTTGATCTGCGTTAATTTAGATACCGTATCTCTGCCGTCACTTCTTAAATCCTCGTTTAACCATTTCACTGCTTTATGTATACAGGAATTCGCAGGTGCAAAAAAAGTAATGTTCTCTTTTTCAAATACCTCATTCATTCCGGCAGCATCAATGGCCATCACCAGGCTATCAAAAAGTACAGGCTTAGATTTAAGGTATTGCAGGATTGTACCATTGTATTTGGCATTGTGAACGCCGGTATCCACAAAATAGCTATCCTTCGAACAGGACATCAGTATACAGCACATTACACTTAATATAGCCGCACTTGTTTTAATTATCTTTAACATATCGTTTTTCATCAAAATATATTTGTTTTTAACGGTTATGAAGCCTGCATAAGCTGATGCAGGTTTCATTCTAATATTATTTCCAATAGTTGTTCAGTACCATATAAGGATTGTCTATCAATGCGCTTTTATCTATAGGCCATGCCCAGGCACCTGCTTTAAAAGCTTCTACAGATATCGGGTTAAAACAATATTCCTTATCCATTACCTTTTTGGTGCGCACCAGATCATAATAGTAATGACCCTCGCCCATTAGTTCGCGGCAACGTTCATAAAATATGGCGTCTTTTAATTCCTTTCCGCTATCAGTAACCGGGGTGGCCACAGCTCTTGCGCGGACTAAATTCAATGACACTTTAGCGCCATCCTCATTTCCAAGCTCAGCTTGTGCTTCTGCCCTCAACAAAATGGCATCGGGTAATCGGAATACCATCAGGTCATCGTCCGGAAGCACATCTTCTCCCTCCGCCGCGAATATGTTTACGAACTTAAGTAGCTCCCAACTTCCATCTGTAGCGTAAAGCGTTGCCGGATCAAACCAATATTCGCCGCGCTTATCTGGCATACCTGTCGGATATAGTTTTGCCATGAACTTGGAGTTGTAATAAATGTAACTTTTGGTAATTGACTTTACCGGCTTATGGGGGTAGTGTAATACCATATCGGTAAAAGTATTATAGAGGTAATTTCCCGTAGAATATTCACCATAGTTCAGACTCCTCAATACTTCGAAAAGGCTTTCCTTGGTACGACCTTTAAAGATCTCCTTTGTTCTGGTAATAGGAAGTAGTTCATAGGCGTTGGTACTCATGATTTCTTTCCCTAATTCATCAACGGCAGTATAATAACCTGTTTTATCCCCTTCAGTAAATCCGGCAGCCCACATATTCATGTGCATCATTAAGGCAATCGCACTTCCGCGCATTGCCCTGATCCCAACAATTGAAGGATCTTCATAGGTCCAGGGCAAATCGTCCTTTACCGTCTTCATATCAGCAATACAATTGTTCAGCACCTCTACCATTTTCATTCTTGGCAAAGCTTCCTGGTTATAAGCTTTGGTATAGTAAGGGACATCTCCGAATTGACGAACCATAAAGAAATAAGCCAGGTTACGAAGAAATACAGCTTCTGCACGGTATTTCTTTCGCTGTTCTGCACTAAGCGATGCTACTTTATCAGCTTGCACATATAAAATATTTGCCGCCTGAACCATTTTGTACCAATTGTTCCATTTGGTTAAACTCTTGTAGTTAAAAATATCCTGAAAATAACCTTCACTGTTTATCAGGATCGTAAGAGAATTGGTAGCAATCTGTGTAATATAAGTACGGCCCTGCCCTG
This sequence comes from Pedobacter steynii, assembly GCF_900103665.1. Lineage (GTDB taxonomy): Bacteria > Bacteroidota > Bacteroidia > Sphingobacteriales > Sphingobacteriaceae > Pedobacter > Pedobacter steynii. The sequence goes on along the minus strand of NZ_FNGY01000005.1, from coordinate 18,078 downwards.
AAGTTGCAATAGCAGGACTGCAACGCAGATCACCTGTGGTGGCGAAATAAGGAGAAGACAAAGTATTCTCTCTAAATTGATTATAGATCCCTGTTGTAAAGGCCTCTACATCTTTCTGATTTTGCCAGTAATTGTTACCCGATAAATTATCTATAGGGGTTACATTTAAATATTTTTTACACCCGGAAAATGTGATGGATCCGGCTGTTAAAATAACGACTGCAAATAGGATACGTTTCATAAAACCCATTTTAATATTAGAATTGAACATTAAGACCAAAAGTATATGTACGGGGATTCGGATATCCCTTTGAGGAATCTCTACCCAGATCAGTCACCGTTTCAGGACTCGGACCTGAATAGTTCGAAAAAGTATAGATGTTATATGCCGTACCATAAACACGAATAGAAGTAGCTCCCAGCCTCTTGGCATACTTCTTATCAATGTTATAAGCAAGTGTAGCCTGCTGAAGTTTTATGTAAGAACCATCTTCCTGAAACAGGGTCTGATCATAACGAAACGGACTATATACAGAATAACGGGTATAATCATAAGGGTTTGGATAAGTTGCCTTGTCCCCCGAATTTTTCCAATAATCATACTGTTCCAATGGCACCAAAGAATTTAAAGCAAGTGGATTTTCGAAACTTTGAAAACGTGATGTAAGCGCGTTGTTTAAGACATCTCTTATTAAGGTATACGATCCGGTAACACTTAATGAAAAACCGCCGTATTGCATGTAAGATGTAAAACCGCCCGTAATAAGTGGTCGCGAATTTCCTGCCCCAACCAAATCGTTATCGTCAAGAATATAGTCACCATTAAGGTCAGTCCACATCGGATCTCCTCCTCTGAAATAGGTACGGCGGTCAATTACTGATCCTGCGCGATACCTTAAGCCTGTTAAGGGATCAACCGGAACGCTCAAATCTGTCGAATAAACCCCTTTTGTATTTAACAATACGTTGGTTAAACTATTTTTTCCCAAACGGTAAAGAATGTTCTGTCCTGTAGAAGCATCTTTTACTAAAAGCTGACTTGCATTGTCAGGCAGGTGTACCACTACATCTCTGTTAAGCGCCGCATTTAAACTTACCGTCCATTTCAATTTGCTGTTTGAAGATAGGGGACGGGCATTCAACGTGAGCTCGTAACCATAATTTACCACACTCATTTCATTGGTTTTTACCTTGCCGAATGCATTAATATTGGAGATGTTTTTTTCCCGCAGCATGTTGTCGACCTGCTTGTAGTACGTTTCAAAAACAAATCCGAATTTATTATTCAGGAAGCCCGCTTCAAAACCAGCATTGTATTGTGTGGTAGTGGTAGGCGTTAATGCCGTGTTAGGAATTACCCCCAGGTCAAGATTTACGGTGGGCAACTGATTGTAATTACCTCCGGCCACGTATTTTCCGTAAACATCATAAATATTCCCTGTAGGAACGATGTTCTTTCCATAACTGGCACGAATGGATCCATAATCTAACCAGCTTTCTGTAGATCGGAGCCAATTCTCCTTATAAAAATTCCACCTGGCGGCAACTGAAGGGCTCTTTGAATAACCAGCATCCGGACCATTTGTAGAAGAACCATCGACCCGGTAAGTCAAGTCCAGCACATATTTTTGATCATAGTTATAGGAGAATGATCCAGCGAGAGAGGCAGATCTAAAATTACTGAGGTTATTTAGCGTTCCCCCTTTGGAATTAAACCAATCTGAGCCCAAAGGCCCTTTCACCTGATCATTAGGCGTACTTACCTGCTGAGAAACATCAGCCCTGAAATTTGTAGAATTCAGTTCCGAGAATACTGCAGCATTAAAGTTATGTTTTTCGCCAACTTGCTTCACGTAAGAAAGCCTCGTTCTGTTATACAAAGTATTTTTACGATCGAAATAATTGTAAACCGAATCGACACCAGCACTCAGAGCGCCTGGAGTAAACCTATCTTTTGCCTGTGTAATGTAATTGAAACTAAATGAGCTTGATGCCCGTAATCCTTTTACTGCTTCATATTCCACATCAATATTGGTGGAGACATTGATCGTCTTATTGTCATCGTCGGTATTCAGGGTATTTAATAATCCGCTTGAAGCTGTAAATAACGACGGTGCCGGCAGCAAGGAAGATGAGGAACCAGATTCCGACAAACCGGTCTGGCTTAAACTGCTCCCTCCCCCCGAACTGCTGTTCGCCATAACGTTATTTAAAGAAGCCAATAGCTTAAATTTCTCATTTGGCTGATATTGGGCGTTCATATTGAGGTTATAGCGGGTAAAAGCAGTGTTTTCTACGATACCTTTTTTATCAAAATAACCTCCGTTTACCTTATAGTTGAACTGCTGATCTCCCCCGGAGATAGACAAGTTATGCGTTTGATTAAACGTAGTTCTGTAAAACAACTTTTGCCAGTTTGTAGAGTTGTTATAAAAGGCATTTAAGCTATCCGCAAGGAAGGGATTTCTATTGACGTTGTTCAGCCCGTGATAAAAATTAGTGTCATTTTTTAATATCTGATCAATCCGCATCAAACGTTCTCCCCTTCCCCCAATTACTGATTTTAGATCAGGTGGAGTATCAACCGTAAAATTTGAAGTGAACTGAACAATCGGAATCTTTGAGTTTCCCCTTTTTGTAGTGATTAAAACTACACCATAAGCACCCCTGGAGCCATAAAGCGAGGTTGCCTGTGCATCTTTTAATACTTCTATCCGCTCAATATCCTCTACCGGAATTAAGGAAATCGGACTAATTCCAGGACCAGCAGACTCAAAGCCATAGGAATAATCGGTATTGTCATCAATAGGAATTCCATCTACAACAAATAATGGGGAAGTGGGCGTTAGAAAGGCATCATCTCCCGATCCCGAAATATTCAGATTGGAAATCCCCCTGATGGTCATTGACCCCCTCATCCCTGGCGCACCGTTATTGTTCTGAATATTCAAACCCGCAACTTTACCCTGTAACAGCTCCATTACGTTGGCAACGGGTACGTCCTGAATGTCTTTAGCTGTAATAATCACACTTGAACCTGTCGAAATTTCCTTGGTTTTTTTAGCATATCCAATGATCACCTGTTCTTTAAGTGCATTTACAGATTCCTCCATCCTGATATCTATCGTTGCATTGTCCGATACTTTTCTGAACACGGTCTTGTAGCTCAGATACCTGAAGCTAAGCTCAACTCCAGGAGTAACACTTAGGCTGTACCTTCCGTTCCCATCAGTTTGGCCAAGAGGCGTTTGGGATTTTCCAGAAGTGATGACCACTCCCGGGATAGGTCTTTTATCTGCCCTATCAATTACAGTTCCTTTAACAACAATCTTCGTTTGCTGTGCTGCCAACCGGCTATTGAAGCCAAGCAACAGGAACAAGGAAAATATTACGACTGTATATCTCATATTAAGTCTTATATAAATTAGAAACGCCATGTTATTAATCATTAGTAAATTTTGGGCTCTCCCCGGTAAACCAAATGATGATCTCCCAATTGCCCTTTTCATAGATTGAAAAATCAATACTTAAATAAGCCTCCTCGCGTACATTTCCAAAACCCTGTCTTTCATATCTGAAAAGCGTATGTGCTCTATTGCCTTGCGGATTCGTATATGGAGTTTGAAAATCAACAAGAGGAATTGGGTAAGCCACATCATACTTTACGGATTCATTGGTTTTGACCATGTTGAAGCCATGTACAAGCTGATCCCACTTAGTGAGGTTGAAGCTATTTGGATCTATAGGTTTAAACAGGGAATCTACAAATCTGAATTTCAAAGAATTACCTCCCCCGTTTACTTTATTAAACAGGACAGTGATGTCGTTATAAAAAAGTCGTTGGTTGGTCTTCGCCCCCCGTATATTACTAATGCTGCTTGGGGTTAAACCAAGAAACCTGGAGAGACCGGTGATCGGATCTAAGACGGATGGCTCAAAAGGACGCTCTTTTAGTGGCATTAGTTTAAGATCCCTGAAATATCTGCGGCCACCGGAGTTAGACATTTCAACATCAAAAACATATCCTGAATCCGGTTGCGTTTTAAGAAGGGTTGAAGTTGCTGCAGACCACATCAGAAACTGACCGGAATGTTCTCTGATTTCAAAAAGAGGGCGGTTTTCCATTTTCCGCTTTGCTTCTATTTCTTCAATAGATTTCTCGGTACCTAAATAAGGTTGGCGCCATACCTGAACAGGAGTGTTATTCGTAAGTTCCGGAGCGGGTGATCCGTCCCTGGTCCTCATATTGATGATCTTAAAATTAAGTGGCTGTGAAGAAGCCCCGATAAAAAGATTGTCAGAAAACAGCGTATTTCGGCCCAATACCGGACTGTATACGCTTTGTGTAAAACGGGTATCTAAACCTATAGACTCCCGGTCCGCAGGCAAACCTTTTTTACAGCTCGATGTTAGTACAAATAACATCAGTCCTATAAAGAAAGCTCCTGATGATATTAAGGGATATTTTGTATTCGTTATGCTCATCATCTTAATTATTAACACGGGTTACAAACTCGCCAAAGCCAAAATCATGTCCCGGAGACAATACATTTATGATGGCATTCTTTGTCTTAATGTTTACTGAATTGGTAGGTGTACTCTCCCAATACCTCACAAAAATGGAGTTCTTAGGGTCGGTAAATGTGATCACTGCCGGGCCTCCTGCTTTAAAACCTGATGCATCTGCCTTTTTATAAAGAATGTGCATGTTGTAATTATGAGCAATGCTTTTTACAATCAGCCCATCCGCATAATCCTGGAAATAAGAGGTGTTGAACTCCCCACGGATAATATACTTGCTGACCATCGTATCCAATTGTTTTACATCCATATTGGCCAGGTACAACGGAGCTTTATTGATTCTTTTACGAACGGCATTTAAACTCTCTACAGAAGTCTGAAAGCTTCTGTTGGTAATCGCAAAAAAGGTAACCTTTTGAGTTTTCAGAGAATCCTGCAAGGAGGGTAGCCTGTTAAGCACAAGCAACAGGGAATCGTATACCCCCGATTGCTGTGTCTTTAAGTACTCAAATGCATTTCCATCAAATTCCTTCAAATCATTCTCGTAGTTATAATATTCGGAATCGTTTTTTTTGCAGGAAAACAACATGATGCAGAGCAACATAGCCATCAGTATAGAAAAAACAAGTGTCTTTTTATTTCTCATTGATGTAATGGGATTAGTGTTTGGTGCTAATTCTTCTTTCGTTATTTTCATCTCCAATAGTTATTTTGTTCCAACTTACTGTTTGCATTCAGCACCTCTTGTGCAATTGGCCAGTATATCCCTTTTTGCTGGATCAGAGTCATAAATGCGGGGTTATTATTTTGTATTTTATGATATCTGATCAGGTCGTACCAGCGCCATCCTTCTCCCATCAACTCTCTTCTGCGCTCCCCAAAGATTTCGCTGACCAGGTCCTTACCGGCTCCATCATTGATCGTTTTTACACCGCGGTTTTTCTTAATGGTGTTTAGCAAGGTGATGGCATCTTGTCGCTGGCCAAGTACTGCCAGTGCTTCTGCTCTAAGTAAAACCAGTTCCTCCAAACGGGTAAAAAGGATGTTCGAACTGTAAATGGCAAAATCTCCATTTGTTGAGCCGCCTCTTAAAACCTTAATTTTACTAAAAACAGGTATCTCTCCGGTGAAATTCACAAAGTAGTTTGTTCTTGGAAGGCCTGAAATCGTGTCTAATCCAAAACGCTGATCGTTGAGGTCAGTAAATACAGATGCGATAGAATCTTTCGATATGTAAAGATCAGGTGTCTGCTTAGAAATGAGTGGGGATGCAAGCACCAATTGTTCGATATGCCCATTTGCAGTAGACTCTCCATAAACATCATTGAAGCCAAAGGAAATTACCTGACTATAAGACTGTCCGTTAAAAATTCCATCGGAAGCTGTTAATTGTCCGGTTGTAGAATAAGCAATATTTGCCTTTGCATAATTGGTCATAATGAAGTCTGTGTAAACAGAAACATCTATATAATGTGACTGCCAGGCGGCAATATGTGCCAGAACTGCATAGGCAGATATTTTGGTAAACAAAGCACCTCTCCAGCGGTCCACACCATAACCATAATAAGAACCAGGCAAAATGTCATCTCCCTCTGCTCCATAAATGTAAGGAAGGTCCTTGGCCGCCGTAATCAACTCGGTTTCTGCGTAGGCTAAAACTTTCGACTGATCCGTTTTAGGCTTCTCTTCAAAAGTTCCGTCATGTGAAGCCGTGATTAGAGGAACATCACCCCAGATGCGCACCATATAGAAATACGCAAATGCTCTCAAAGCCCTTGCCTGTGCCAGGTCAGCTCTGTAATTCGGTTCAGTGTAACGGATGTCTGTTGCCCTTACTTCAGCGGCCCTTTCGATGAACAGACTTGCGCTATTAATCACTGCATAAAACGCCCTCCATGAGGTTAGTTTTTGAACCAGAGGGAAAGAGGCTTTCAGGTTTTGATTAATGATGACTTTAAGATCCGATCTGCTGGATGCAGTAAAATCGCCATTTCTCAATTCGCCCCATAACCAGTGTGCATTGTTTTCGGCCATCGCACTTCTCATCAGCGAATAACTGGCCATCAATCCTGACCTGGTATCCTGAAGCGAAGTCCAATGGGTGTTTTCATTAGAAAGCCGACTCGATTCGATATCAAGCATCTTCTTGCAGGAAAAATTAAGGCCCGAGATTGCAATTAGCAAGAGCAGTAAGCCTTTATTAAACCTGATATTTTTTTTAAAAATAGATCTCATATACTAATAATTTTATAACCTTATGCCTTTATAAATCAACTTTTATTCCTAGTGTATACGTTTTTGGAATAGATAGTCCGTATCCGGTGTATACACCATTATATTCTATTAACTCGGGATCGCTGCCGGAAAACGAAGTAACCGTTAACAGGTTGCTTCCCGTAACGTATAGGTAAGCCCTTTTAATTGTGGCTTTATTTTTAAACAAAGCTGTTTTGGATAAATCATAGCCTAAAGACACTGTTCTCAATTTTGCATAAGATGCATTCTCTAAAAACAAATCCTGCTCTAAACGGTAAGGCACAACACTGCTCCAGGGATTGTATATCGGATATTTTGACGCATCAACATTGACCTGCCAGGAGAAAATCTCCCGAACGGAATTGATGTCATTTGCCGCTTCCCTGTTAATGAAATCGTACTGAAAAGCAGCAGATTGATTTAAGGCTTTCTGCCCAACAGCATATATAATATCAACGTTCAATTTGAAATTGCCATAACGGAATTCGTTTGACCAGCTCCCGGTTAGTTTAGGCATAGCATTTCCTTTTAATATTTTATCATCGCTGTTAATGGTAAAATCACCGTTGGTATCCTTCCATCTTGGATCGCCGGCCTTAAGAATAGTGCCCTCGAAACTCAAGCGCTGATTAGTAGCCGGATTAACTGGTACTTCAGCATCAGCATTATAAATTCCCTGGTTCTCATAAATCCAGAAGCGGTCAACTGATTCGCCAACTTTCAATTTCCGGTCTCCGATGATCAATTCGTTAAGCCCATTCGGAAGTGCCTTCAACTTGTTCTTATTGAAATTAAAGCCTAGCCCTGAAGTCCAACCCAAATCCTTTCCAGTAATAATATGTCCTTGAATACCTAAGTCTATCCCAGTATTCCGAACCGCAAGTCCACTGCTAAATTGACTGGCAAATCCTGTTTCTGCTGAAATCGGGCTGTTTAACAACATCCTCTTATCATCCTTGATGTAATAAGTAACAGATGCTCCCAAGCGGTTTTTAAAGAATGAACCATCAAAACCTACGTTAAGCTGATCGGTATATGGCCATTTGATATCATACCCAACCCAGCCCGAAGAGTAAGGTCTGGATATGGTTGCAATGCCATTGTAACCAGGAATGGTTGGCTCCAACGACCAGCCGGAATTACTGCGGTATTGAGGACCGGCAGCAAATCTGTCATCATTAAAAGGCTTCCCGATTCTGGACCATGACACATCCATATTCAATTTGTCAATCCAATTGTTTGTTTTTAAGAATTGATTCTTTAAACTCCAGCTGGCACTGGCAGCTGGAGCGATGAACCATCGGCTTCCTGGTTGTGAAGAGGAAGAACCGTCATCACGAATTAGCGCAGAAAACGTAAATAAATCTTTATAAGAATATTTGGCAGAACCATATACGGAAAATAACCTGTTATGAATTTTGTCATTATACCGATAAACCAAATAGCTAACAGGCTTAAGGTAATTATCCTTCTTTTTATCTCCTTCAACAACATTAATCTTGATAAAGTCGTTTGGCCCATTGTAAGCATTGGCATACCCATACTTGTGCAGATCATCCTGAATAGATTGACCAGCTTCAAAATAAATCTGATGATCCTTATTAAAGTGCTTGGTATAATTTACGGCATTGTTGACCATAAACCGTTGATTATATCCGAAATAATTAGATACATAATTGTTCCCTGCCATTAAAGTTGTTGGATAGAAAACATCCCTTACCCCTTCATTATAATCGAAATTAAATGTTGAAATAAAGTTTACAGGCTTAAGATCAAATTTCAGTGACAAGTATCCCTGAACCAATGTTGTCCGGTTGTCATCAATTGCTTTATCATATTCATTGAGGAATGATTGATAGGTAGTTTTTGATGGTGAAATCGGATTGTATAAATCGGGGATATACCTGGTTTCTGCAAAACGGTCTCTCAGATTACGGTTCCTATCCCGATCTAATCTACTGGCATTCACCATGCTCGATACGGTTACCCAGCTAAATGGTGCCATATTGATTTGGAAGGAGGCGGCATACCGGTTTAATTTTGTATCATCCGAATTTCCTGCATTCTGAGTGGCTGATCCAAAAAACCTGAAGTTAGCCTTTTCAGAGCCCCCGGTTAATCCTAAATCAGCTGAATATGTTGCCTGGTTTTTAGCATACAAATCACTCCATTTCGAGGGACCATAATAGTCGAGGTTTGTAGAATCTCTTAAATAACCAACATAATTTAAGTAATCTGATTGTGAGGCGTATTTTTGATAAAATGGTTTACGAAAGATGTTCTCGTACTGGGCATTTACAGTTTTGATATTACTTGCCTGTACCATCCCGAAGTAGGTATTCACGCTTAAATCTCTATAGCCGGATTTTGCAGCTTTAGTAGTAATCCAAATAGCACCGTTGGCGGCATTAGGCCCAAGTTTAGCCAAAGCTGCCGGGTCCTTAATCACTTCTATGGAGTTAATGTTACTAATATCAATTGAACTTAGTAAATTGGTTGCAGGACCGATTCTATTGTAATCATATTTTTGAATATCAAAAACATAAGCGTTTTCCTGAATCATTGGAATTCCATTCAGGTAAACCATTGGCTGAAGCCTGTAAATATCATTTTTACTAAAAACAGGGGCTGAAAGCCCTCGGATAATCATGCTCTGCTCTGAACCTGGTTCTCCGCTAGTTTCCTGCACATATAGTCCCGCAATCTTACCTTTCAACATTTGCTGAACGGATACATGTGGATTTAATGCAGAGAGTTTGGCATTCAGAGAATCCATTATTCCCTTTACCTGGCTCCGCCGATCGGCCAGAATAATTGTATCCAGCTTTTTTTTGGAAGTGTCGTCAGTATCTTGTCTTAAAAGAATACTGTTGTAATTCAGTGGAGCGGTACAACGCGCTTTTGCCTCCGTCTTTGACAAACAAAGCACAGAAAGCAAGACGGCAGAAATCATACTCGCAATAATTCGGACCATTTTCATTCGTATTAATTAATTATTAGACGGTTAGCTTATTAATTTTCTATTGCTCAATAAATTAGAAAGGAGTTGTTGCCTTGAGTATGGGACATACCTATCCCATGACGACAACTACCTGTAGTTGCGATTGGATTATTTAATTAAAAAACAGGCAGATAAATACTAAACCACAGCACATGCAGTTATAGACATAGTATCTAAAATGATTAATTGAATAACCTAATGGTTCTATAGATTAGAATTGAATGCTAATGCTATATAAAACGATTGAGATCTGGATGTTGGAAAAAAGTAGAGATTTTGGTCATGGTCTGGTGGTTTAGGTTGTTGGGTCGGTTATGGTTTAAAAAGGGATTGCTCCCCTGGTTTTTATTTGGTCGGTTATCTCACTGTTGCAGAATTAATTACTCTGATGGTCGGTCAACAAGCAAGATTGGTTCTACTTACTGAAATCTAATTTAGGTCATTTCATCCATGTCTTTATTTCAATTCATAGCGCAAACGTTTGATATTCCTGTAATTATTTCAACAGTTACTTTTGATGCCAAATAGCACATTCATTTTTTCTCAATAAGACACATTATACACCAATAGATAAATATAGATTTAAACCTGGAATTATAAGGAACTTAAAACAAGATGAATACTTTAGCCGAACCAATTGGCCTCATTCCAGCAATACTGGATCACAGGATACCCGCTGAACAAACAAAATCAACAAAATAAAAATAAAACATTAATAAACAGCAAGTTAAGAAACAAAAATGCAATTAATCCATTGTAATAAAGACTTGTTTTTCCTTAATGAGGGCCCAGCGTGCACTTAATTATTTTCCTGTTGGACTACTATATTAAATTATGACGTTATATCAACACAAACGTTTGCATATTAGATAATATACGTTCATTAAAGATTTTTTCAATAAAATTGTCAAAAGCAAAAACCCCTTATAACAGCAGTAAACACATTTTTATCGACCAATTACATAGACATTCAGGACACTTGTATACTACTTTAACCCATCTTCATCGAAATATTGCGAATCAGAAAAAACCGCTCCGGATGTTAAAAAATTACCCTTCGGGGGCAATTGTTAAACAAATCCCCATTTTTTGACCCCAATTCAATGGATCTCAACACCTTATTACACAAATTCATTAAAAACCCAGATATCATGAATCGCTACTTAAACTCCTGATTCTGATATGTCGATCCATCCAATAAGCAAGAATGATAAATAGCCATCGTCTAATTGCGTCCTCTAAAAAGGATTACCTGCATTCAATTGTTTCTCAGAAAAAAATTATCTGATTGGTTTATATCTTCATAGCCATTCATTCGTTGAAACTGGAATAATTATTGACACTGCAACCTTGATTTACGACGAGTCGCTCCATTTTTTCACCCTCAACCAGCAAATGTTTTTCATTTATCAGATTAGAACCCTAAAACATAAAGTAACGTCCTGCACTGATCTTAGCTGTCCATTATGTGGAACAAGAGGAGACATGGAACTGGCCATATTTCAAAAATATGCCTGGTTCCTGATGCCCATGTGGCCCGAAAGTAAATTTGGACTGGCCTACTGTGGCAACTGTCAACAGAAAATCCCCAATGTTAAATGGACAGATGAACTGGAAGAGCGTTACTATCAGCTAAAGAAAGAAACGAAAACGCCGCTAAACCTATGGTATGGGCTGTTCATCAACCCGCTCTTATTGGCCGCTTTTATAGCCGTTATTGCCGGCACAGTTTATTTTCTTGCACAGGGGAATAAACGAAGCCGGATTCAAAACAAAGCCCTGTTAACTGAATATATAGCAGCCCCTAAAACAGGCGATCTATACCGGGTTGCAGCATTAGTAACTGAACCATCGCCTTCCTACAACTATACCTATTTCCGCTATATGAACACTTCCGGCGACACGCTGTTCGTAGAAAAGCTAAAGAAAGGTGTGACCACATACGGTGGATGGGATCAGCTCAACACCAGCGAAGCCAATGCCTTCGACGGCAAAAAAATCCCGCTAAGTCATTCCGTTTTTAAAAAAAATCAGGACTTTCTGATTATAGGTGAAGAGGCTATCCATATTTTCTTTAAAGGGATGGACAGAGCTGGCCAAACCCTGAATAAAGATTAACTAAACAAACACAGCACATGCAAATACCAGAAAAAAATCAGAATGAAGATTATGAGTTCGTAAATCATGCTTCAAGAACACCAAAGAAAAAAATATCGCCAATAGCACTAGGTCTGATATTCATTGCAGGTGGTTTGCTCTGTAGCTATTTCTTCATATATCAAAAACTACAACAAATGGCCGAACATGCGGCGTCCATTTCCTACTCCATGAAAGCAATGATGCTTGGCCCTATGTTATTAATATTTGGTTTATACTACGCAGTGATTCGACCTGATGATTTAAATCCGGTCTCCCCAAGAGATAAAAAATGGTTATATGTTTTTGTGGCTGTATTCATAGTCGCCATGATTGCACTGTATGAATGGTTTAAAACGATAGCCGGAGGCTATGGCTACAGTCTATAGTCAACCAGAAGCCCAGCATATCAAATGATCCCAAAGTCCTTACAGTAAGCCACCAGTTGCTCATTTTTAGAAAAACCCAACACCTCTTTCATAAGGTTGAGGCGCTTTTCAATACTACTCAGGCCAGATGGTCTAATGTTGTTTTCCTGCAGATAGGCTGGAATCTCTTTCTGAAGCATCCCCCGCGAGAGTAACGAAATAATGGTAATGTCGAAGTCTGTGAATTCGTAAGCATTTTTTTGCTTTATAGTCTGCTTTAGGTCTTCTGAAAGGTAAATTTTATTTTTATAAATGGCCTGTATGGCAAGCTTAAGGTCTTTGGCATCATGACGCGCTTTGCGTACATAACCATTTATACCCAGTTCTTTAAAAAGTGTATCGACAACGGCGGCCTTATTCTCTGCGGAAAATACCAAAACCTTTAAACTTGGTTGTATGAGTTTCACAGCACTCACAAGCTCCACCCCACTGCTTAGCTTTTGAGGACGATGGTCCTCTTCAAAAGAAAGATCAGTAATCAGCAAATCATAGGGCTGTTCGGCGTAAACGTTCTTCTTAATGTGCATTAATGCGTCATCGCAATAAAAGGTATACTCGGCAGATGCTATCCCTAGATCTTCCAATGTTTTTCGTACGGAAATACTGGCACTTTCGTGGTCCTCGGCAATTAATACTCTTTTGAACATCATTTCTCTAGTTAGGAAAGTGGAAAACAAATTTGGATCTTCAATCCCTTTTCCACCTTAATATCAAAGGTAATTTCCCCATGGATAGCATCTATACGGTTTCCCGTATTCCTCAATCCATTCTTAAAGGAGGCCTTGTCTGACATGCCAACGCCATTGTCAGTGTAATAGATCTTTATCTGATCGGCACCGTCCTCAAACCGAACGGCTACATTGCTGGCCCCACTATGTTTTTTCATGTTTACCATCAGCTCCTGAAGAATATGCTCAACCTCATACTTTACTTCCGGATTCACCTTTTTCCACAGTGCTAAAGTATTGCCGGCAATGAGAACTTTGGCATTTTCTGTAGCAAAGGACATTAAGAGCGCAGATATCTTCTGATGGAAATTCTGATCATCAAGCTCTGGCTTTTCATAGGAGATGTCACGTGACTTTTCGTAGAGGTCTTCTATTTTATCCAATACCTGACCTTTATCAATATCATCCCGGTTTTCGATTTCAGTCATCACCCGATAAAGTCCGTTCGCCACAACATCATGTACCCTTTTTGAGGTTTTCAACTGATGCTCGCGAATGGCATTTTGGGACTCCAACTCCATTCTTTGTTTTCTTTTTCTATACCAAATTACCGCAATGACAGCAGCTGCGACAACGAACAGCAATACAGAAAAAATTAAGATCCTCTGCTTCGCGATCTGGAACTTTTTCTCCGTATTGTCCTTTTGAAGTTCTAAATTATCCGCTTTATTCTTTTCACTCTCGTAACGGATCAATGCCGACTGATTCTTCGCTGCATTACGTGCAGTTTGCACACTGTCATCCAGATTTTGGTACACTTCAAAATAGCGCTTCATCTCCTTTGGGGGGCTAAGCTTTATCAATTTACCAAGGGCATCTAACTGATCATCGGGGCTATTCACCTTTATTGCAGCCGGGTATCTTTTAAGGGCAAAAAATAAGGCCGAATCCGGATCTGTGTATTGGTAATAATTGGCAAGATGGGAATAGCTTGAATTTTGACCCAAGAGGTCATTTTCCCTTTCACGGATATCCAGTGCCTTCAGCAGTCCGGGAGCGGCATTATAATCAGGGTTTTGCAGCCATTTGGCTACTGAAAGATTAGTCAGCGTCCGTGCATAATCTCTTTTATTATTAATTTTCTGATTTAGAATGTTTTCATAAATTGTTAACGCCTTTTTATATTCCTTTTGTTCCCGGTAAGCATTGGCGATGTTATTTTTGATCACCAATACCCGCGCACTATCCTGATTGTAAGCCAAAGACTGTTTATAAAAATCAATGGCCTGAATATAGTTTTTTAGGTTAGATGATGCAATTCCAAGGTTATTGCTATTAGACTCAAGAAAGCGAAAATTTTCCTTTTTATTCTTATCAAAAAAGGAGAATGCATCCAGTGAAAATTCCTGTCCACTGAAATAATCCCCTCTGTCTGTTGAAATAATGCCCATGTTTACGAGACATTTCCCTATCCCTAAACTATCCTTGTTGAGTTGGAATAAGTCTTTTGCTTTATTAAAATAGATAAGGGCGGAATCTGTTTTATGCTGATCTCTAAGCTCGTATGCTTTATCATAAAACAAGTTATCAGTCTTTTTTTCAATCGTATCGTTTTTTTCGGAACAAGAGACAAGAAAGACAATCAAAAAAGATAGTAAATAGAGAGGTTTCAAGATCGTTAAGTTTTGGACCTAAATTATGAAAAATAAATGATACTGTTTTTTCATTAGTATTCCCTTATTGCGGAATAGAACAGATGCAGAATTTAGTATCCATCACAGGTGTTTTGATAGAAGAATCCAATAAATTGGTGGAGGCTGATGTACCTTGAAAACAGGCAATTTTAAAATATAAAAAAGTAAGGCGGTTTTGCCGCCTTACTGAAAGTTTAGGATATTAATCAATTTTTGGAGGTGGCAACTGGCCGTTATCTCCGCCAGTATGGTCATCCGCAGTTTGACTGGTTGGTGCTGTAGGACAGCTTGTAGTAGTAGTATGTGTTGGGCATGCCAATCCCAATAAAATGGCGAATAAAAATTCAAACATAATTCAAAAATTTAGAAATGAAATGGTCCGTAGTCCCCCGCGAACCTTATCGCGGGGACTGCTACAATTGCAAATCAGAAGGCCTTCTGAAATTTTTGGGAAGTGTGAGAATCAATTGCGGGAGGCTAATAACTGCTTCCCAGGTCGGCTACCATCTACCGCGCTTTCATCTCAATTGGAAATCGGCTTTTATACATGACCCCGATAGCGATCCGGGAGCTGAACTGATTTCCGAGACAAACATACGGCAACATAAATTACTAAACATCAAGCAGTTCCGACAATACCGATCATTCCTCCGGAAATCCGATAATGCTTCGGTAATTCCTAAAATTCCGTTTGATATGAGGTGATATTCTTTTGAAAATTTTGATGATTATAGAAATGATTGATCTTTTGAGTCCTTCAAAAAAGGTTTTAAACAAAAAAAGCCCCTCGATTGAGGGGCTTTTGCTGATTGGTTTCGCAATATCTTGCTATTCCATTCCGGAAGAACTAGTTTTTAAACGAATAATATTTCTTGCATCAATTATTCAGATGTTTTCAAGGTAAAAGTGATCCGTTTATAACATGATTATAATTTTATCCCGTCAACGCTTATTACAGTTAAGGGTTGGCCATTAGCTGGACTTCTTCTGTTTCTCATTCAGTTGCCAGTAACGTACATCATCTGCTTAGGCTATTATAAATCAAGAAATCGGAATGATCTCCGACAACTCCCGCTTTAACTAAATTAACGCGCTCAAAGATTCAGAAATATTACCCCCATTAATAAATGATCAAAGGTTATCCGGTTTAAAACCAATTCTGGTTCTTGGAGGATTAGGCTGTTCTTGTTTTTCTAACAATTCATCCAGATAACGAAATACGATTTCCATATTTTTATCCTGATGGTCTAGCTTATTCTTTATTTTTTCAATTTCCAACCTGACATCTGTATTGTCTGCTATAATTTGACGTATGCGTGTAAATATGCGTATGATCTGAATATTCACCTGGATTGCCCTTTTACTATTCAATACACTGGATAGCATGGAAACACCCTGTTCAGTAAAGACCATGGGAGCATATTTTACATTACTTCCCTGTTTCAAGGTGCCATTTTGGCACCTTGAAACACTATACTCTTCAGGGCTCAATTCAAACATGAAATCTTCGGGAAAACGTTCCATATTTCGTTTAACCTGTCTCTTGAGTTGTTTGGTTTCTACTTCATAAAGTGCAGCCAGATCAGCATCTAACATTACCTTATGCCCACGTATATAATAAATCTGGTTCATTATAATTTCATCCTGGACGATCAGATTCTTAGTACATATCAGATCCAACCTTAACATCAAAGGATATACAGTTCTATTCATTGAAACGCTTGCTTTGAAAACCATCAACCTTGATACCCTGTTCTTCAAAATTAGCAGCAATCAGTTTTTTCAGCTCTTCAAATCTTTCAGACGGTATACCTTTCTGCCCTTTGACCGCGATATAAAAATAAGTGCCCTTATATTTCTGAAGGATAGCCCTTGCGGCGACAAAATCCATGTTTTTAAGAACCGCTTCGGTCAGCTTTCCCACTTTGGGTATATTAATCGAAGAGATGTATTGGACAGGATGAAATGTGGTATCCGAGGAGGAACGTAATGATGAAGGCAGCGATTTGTTGGGATTGTAAACAGCGAAGTAAACCACCGTGGCAGGACTGTCCTTTTCTCCAAAAAGGCTTTTACCCATAATTGCAGAAAATTTCATGGAAGGGTTGACGACGAACATATCGTAGCCTACACGATCCGGATGCTCCACGAATTTTCTCAGTTGTTCATTATCTTCCAGTCGGCGTAAGCCCATTACCTTGATGTCAGGAGCAGAAGCATCCCCCCTGATGTCTGGGATAAATTCGATCTTAGCCTGTGGATCATTCGTAAAGAGGAATACCGGGCCGAATTGACGGGCATACGTTTTTGCAATGCTCATGGCCTTTTGCAGGTTGTCTTCATAATTCGTTTCCATACTGAGAATGGTATTCCGGACCCCTTCAAATTCTTTCTGCCTATGTTCCCGGATCATATCTTCGCCACAGCTCCGTACAAACATCACAACCGCAAGCGCCAGCCCGAAAGGGATCGCGACGTATTTGTAGTTAAAATCACGTTTCTTGTGTCTTTCCAGCTGTTCAACGACTTCAGCAGGGGAAGCAGATGTTTTTTCCTGTTCGTGCAGCCCCTTATTTTCAATCACTTCCGTTCGGTTTGTTTTTCGGGCGGTGGTTGGCCGCTGCTGCTTGAGATGCTCCAGTAATTCTTCCCGAAACGCGGTAAAGGTGGCTACATCAGCAGCAGACTTAGGAGCCTCGGCACTTAATTTCCAAACCAATTTTCCCCCATTGTGAAGTCTGATCCGCATGGATGGTGGCGGCGCCTGAAAAGCACCATAAGGCGGAATGCTGTGAATATCGCTGTAGAGCACCCGACCATAATCTTTAGACGTAAAACCTTCATCGTCCACCGTAATGGTGTCCTTACCTCCGGATTTTTTGATGAACTGTCGGACGCAGTACACGGTCAGCGCAATCCCTAACGGTATACTGATCCATAAAATCCAGGATACGTAATCCAGCAGAAATAAACTCGAAAAAAGAACAACAAATGGTATTCCTAAAAGGCCCGATAAAAAATACAGACCGCCTTTATTGTTCTGATATTTAAACGTGTATTCTTTCATTGGTACTTATATACAAAGCTAACCAAAGCACTGTTGGTGAATTGATATATTCTTATACTGTGTTAAACATTCTCAAATCTAATGAATTGCGTCTCATAAAATTGAAAACAACCCCTTAAGGTTAAAATCTGAATTTACAGCAAATACAAGACCAGATCCTAATGAAAATATTGAATTATTTGGCATTGATCCCATATAATGTAGGAAAATTTGGATCAATGCCAAAAGTTGTGGAGCAAGTATTAAAAATATAGCTTTGTATTTTTATATAGTTTCAATTTATGCCATCAGCTGCCGCGTCCTTGCT
>NZ_FNGY01000008.1 GCF_900103665.1 Pedobacter steynii | reverse complement strand
ACTTGAGAAACTATATCGAGCTTCTCCTCAAATGTGTGTTTTGCCATAAATGATAAACCCCAAAAGTTTTTGTCCAACTTTTGGGGTTCACTTCAAATGATACCGCTTTTTTTTAATCGTAGGGGAGGCTTAATTCACACCACCTTTACGCGTTGCTTTCACCGGTTGTGGCCAGCTTCCAGGCTCCCCGGTTCTTACATTTATTGGCAATACACTTTTTGCTTTGGAAGTCGTTTCCGGATCTTCACTTGCCATATAAGCAAGGATAGCTGTCAGGATCGCATTGCTTCTGACATCATCAAAAACCACCTTATCATAAGTATCTCTGTTCGTATGCCAGGTATACGTTCCATAAGACCAGCTGTTAGAGCTTAAAGAAAATGCGGGAGCACCAGCCGCCACGAAGGAAGCGAAATCAGAACCGCCGCTGCCCGGTGTTCCGGGGAAGGTGGTTGCAATTTGTTTTTTAATGTCTTCCGGAACCATAGATAACCAACGTCCGAGATACGCATAAGCATTTAAGAATCCTTGTCCGCCGAGGTTAACTACCCGGCCTGTTCCATTGTCCTGGTTAAATACAACCTGTATGTTTTTAACAATCTCCGGATGATCTTCTACAAAAGCCCTTGATCCGTTTAAACCTTGTTCTTCGCTGCCCCAGTGACCTACAAGAATGGTTCTTTTAGGATTAGGATAGATCTTTTTCAAAATACGGATTGCTTCCATCATGGTGATTGTTCCCGTACCATTATCAGTAGCGCCAGTTCCGCCATCCCAGGAATCAAAGTGGGCAGAAAGGATCACATACTCGTTTGGTTTCTCAGCACCTTTGATCTCGGCAATGGTATTAAAAGCAGGCACCATTCCAAGTTCTTTAGAGCCCACATTGACACTGATCTTTGGCTTATGCCCTGATTCTGTCAGCCTGTACAGCAACCCATAATCTTCCAATGAAATGTCTATAGAAGGAATTTTTGTGGTATTGGCGCCAAAAATCTTATTCACGCCGAATCCTGAAGACCAGTTGCTTGTGACTACACCTAAAGCTCCGGCGCTTTCAAAGGCCAGGGCCAATGCCTTTAAGTTCAATCCTGTTTTACTGATTCTGGAACGCCATGCATCCGTCTGTTTTGTCCTGTTGCTCTTCATCTTCTCAAAAGATTCAGGAGTAGCGAATTCCTGCCAGTTATAATCCGGTCGGCCTGTCGGCTGGTTCATGGAAAACATCACAAACTTCCCTTTCACACTTGGCAGCCAGCTTTTAAAAGAAACGGAATCGGGGAGGTCAGGATAAATCACCAGCTCTCCAACCACTGCTTTTCCTTTTGTTGACGGGCTCCATGCCAATTGTGTTCCTTCCAGAGATTTTATCCTTGGATACACCATGTCAATATGAGAAATCCCTCTTTCCCATCCGCGCCATTCGCCCCATTGTTCGTTCTTTGCGGTAATTCCCCAGGTCGCATATTTGGCCACTGCCCAGTCGTTGGCTTGTTTCATTAGGGGAGAGCCAACCAATCGCGGGCCTACGACATCAAGCAGCTCATGGGCAAGGTTTTCCAGTTGTGAATTTTCTGTTGCTTCTTTGACGATCTTGTCAACTGTCTCTTTTTTTGATTGGGCATAACTGATATTTCCGGTAATCAGCATGGCCATAAAAAAGACCCTTGTGCTTCGTTTTAACAAAGCAAAGGAAGTGGTGGTTTGTTTGGTATTCATTAAATAATGCGTTTAGATAATTGGAAAATAGTTATCGAAAGATAGGGATAAATGCTTCTACTCCGTCAAAAAGGAACAAAGTTGATACAATGGGGCGATTCTAAAACTACAAAAGGTTATCTTCGCCAAAAAAAGATAAATGCTGGAAATTGTATATCAGGACGACCATCTCATTGCCATCAATAAACCTCACGGATTATTGGTTCACCGATCTTCTATTGCCAATGATGCAAAAGAGTTTGCATTACAGCTGCTTAGGGATCAGGTAAACAGACATGTGAGTCCGGTACACCGTCTGGATAGGAAAACCGGAGGTCTGCTGCTCTTTGCTTTTGAGAAAGACGTGGAGATCGCCATGCACCAGCAATTTCAGAATGGAGAAGTGCAAAAGAAATATCTGGCTGTACTCAGGGGCTATGCACCTGATAGCGGAGAGATTGACTATCCGCTGGCTAAGGAAAACGGAACCATGCAGGAAGCCTTTACAGCCTTTGTTACCCTGCAACGTGCAGAGCTGGACGTTGCTTTTGGTAAACATCCTACTTCCCGGTATTCTCTGGTAGAGGCAACACCAACCACCGGAAGAATGCACCAGTTGCGCCGGCATTTTGCACATATCTTTTATCCCATTATTGGCGACCGCAAACATGGATGCAACAAACAGAATAAGTTTTTCAAAGAAGAATGGGAGATGACGACCATGTTGCTGCATGCTTCAGAGCTGATCTTCAATCATCCGGTAACGAAAGAACAGATCCATCTTAAAGCAGGCGTTCAGGACGAATTTCAAAGGACAATGACCCTGATGGGCTGGCCTCTTTAACCAAGACTATTTACCATTAAAATATAAAAAATTGTACTCTAAGGAACAGGCTTCGCAATTAAAACAGGCATTTTGGACAGCCTTCGGGCAATATATTGCGCCACATCTTTCTGCTGAAGGATTAAGAACCAATTGGGTGAACTATAAAACCGGGATCAAAAATCTACACTTTAAGATGCAGGCCGATAAGAAATCTGCATCCATCGCGATAGAAATGTCTCATCCGGACCCGGGAATTCAGGAGCTGATGTTTGAGCAGTTCCTGGAATTTAAAAACCTCCTGAATGCCAGTCTGAATGAAGAATGGGAATGGCAGTTGCATGAGCAGGATGAAAACTACAAGACCCTGAGCAGAATTGTGAAGACTTTACCCGGAGTAAGCATTTATAAGCAAGAAGACTGGCCGGAGCTGATCTCCTTCTTTAAGCCGAGAATAATTGCATTGGACGACTTCTGGTCGGACGCGAAAGACAGTTTTGATACCTTTAAATAGAGGCTGAGGCCAGCTTTTTCAGAGCTACCTGTTTCCAGGTATTTTGCACCGGCCCCTATAATTCTGTTTTAATTATTTTATATCTTGTCGTATGACAAGATTTTTTTATCTGCTGACGATCCTTGGAATCCTCGCTACAGGCACCAGGGCGCAGCAACCTGCCAAACGCATTTCTTTAGTGGATAGCCTGAAAGGAATGTTACAACAGCAGATCTCTGATAGCCTCAGGGCAAGAACAAACTTCAGTTTATCCGAACAACTGTTGTATGCGGACAGCTTACAAAGCACCATTTACCTGGAGCAGGGAAGGAAACTCATTAAAAAAAATGAGTACCTGCAGGCCATCTATCATTACTATGCCGCGACCGTGCAATCCCTTAGTGATCTTGATAAAAGTGAGGCCAGTTTTAAAAAAGCACATGTCCTGTTGCTGCCATTTAAAACCAAAGAGGCTTATCTTTTCTTAACGAAGTCCTGGCACAATTACGGCGTAGTACAGCAGCTGAAAGACAATTATAGAGGGATGGCCGATGCCTTATTGAACAAAGCCATTCCCTATGCACGCAAATCCGGCGATACGGCTTTTCTGGGAATCAACTACATGGATCTGGCCCTGGTATTTAAGAATAACAAACAGTTTGATAAAGCACAGGTTTATATTGACTCTACACTTCAGATTCTGGAGAAAGTGAAAGCAAAGAAAAGCTTTAGAATTGTCGCCTACCATACGGCAGCGGAAAACTATGTCTTCCTGAAAAAATACCCGCAGGCTAAACGCATGCTGGATAGTGCGGCAGTTTTACTCGGCCCAAATCCGGATTATCCTTTATACCTTGATTACTACTTTGCAGAAGGACTGTATTTCGATGATACGAAACAATACAATAAGGCCATTGCAAGTCTGGATAAGGGGATTGCATTGGCTTTGAAGCTCCAGAAAAGATATGAAGAGCAGCGTTTACTGATGCAGAAACTCCATGTATTGCAAAGTCAGAAGAAATACGACAAAGCGCTTATCGTCGCTTCCTACCTGTTGAAGCAGAAAGACATGTTGTTCCTGAGTGAAGACCGGTTACTCGTTTACGCAGATCTCGCAGAGACTTATGCCGGAATGGGAAACATGCCTCAGGCCTATAAGTGGATGAAAAGAGTGAGCCAAATGGGCGATAGCATCAGCGAAAGTAAGATTAAGAAAGATGTCCATGAACTGGAAATCCAATACAAAAAAGCAGAAGATATGAGGGAAATAGGCTCCCTTAAAGCCACGAATGAAAAAGCTGCATTGTCTGTTAAAAACAATAGACTCATTGCCTGGCTGCTGGGTTCCATTGCTATATTTTTACTGGTCATTACGTTTTTTGGACTCTTATATTTCAGGAATAATAAAAAGCTAACCAAACAAAAGGAGATCAATTACCGGCAGCAGCTCAAAGAGCTGGAGCAGGAGCAACAGTTAACCATCAGTAATGCCATGCTGGAAGGTGAGGAACGCGAGCGTCAAAGGGTAGGGCGCGATCTTCATGACGGTCTTGGAGGAACACTGGCGGGGATAAAGATCAACCTCTCGGATGTAGTCGCCAATACTTCTTCCACAGGAAAAGACACCGAGTTAGGAAAGATCATTGCCCAGCTGGACAATTCTGTAAACGACCTGAGGAGTATCGCCAGAAACCTGATGCCCGAAACGTTATTGAAATTCGGATTGGAAACAGCGTTGAAAGACTTGTGCGAAACGTTTAACAATAGCGGACTTAAAATTACACTTCAACTGTTCGATATTCAGGAAAGTATGGAGGTCTCTGTGAAGATCAATATTTACCGGATCATTCAGGAAATCCTGAGCAATACCGTCCGTCATTCCGGTGCATCCCAGCTGCTGTTACAGTGCAGTCAGAATGAAAGCGTTTTTCTGATCACGGCAGAAGACAATGGAAGAGGTTTTGATGCCGGTGCCGCTGAGAATGCCAAGGGCATAGGACTGAGCAACATCAGAAACCGCGTTGCGCTGCTCCATGGAACGATGGACCTGAATGCTGCAATTAATGAAGGTACTTCTATAAATATTGAACTTAAAGTTTAGGAATAACAGGCGAAAAACACGCGCCATTGAACCGATATTGGGAATTGTAGTATATTTGGCAAAAACCGGAGCAGAGATTCCTAAAATAATCAGGTGTGAAGAATAACCATCCCCAGCTTAGAACTGTCAACGTCATCAGATATGTCACCCCTTTACGTGAAGGAGGCTCAATGCCTGCTATTGCAGAAGCTGACGACGAATTTTTATATGTACTTAAGTTTCGTG
Organism: Pedobacter steynii; assembly: GCF_900103665.1. GTDB lineage: Bacteria > Bacteroidota > Bacteroidia > Sphingobacteriales > Sphingobacteriaceae > Pedobacter > Pedobacter steynii. The sequence goes on along the minus strand of NZ_FNGY01000008.1, from coordinate 355,843 downwards.
GCGCAGGCCAGGGACTTCGCGCACTTATTGCCGAGTTAATTGGTGGTGAAGTTGCCCGTTTACTTGGATTGAGGATCCCGGAGCTGGTATTTGCAAATCTGGAAAAAGACTTTGGAAGGATAGAGCCTGATGAAGAAATTCAGGACTTGCTGAGGTCCAGTGTGGGTCTGAACCTGGCTTTACATTACCTTTCCGGAGCGATTACTTTTGATCCGCTGGTGAACAGTGTGGATGAAAGAACGGCTTCTCAAATTGTATGGCTGGACGCGTTTTTAACCAATATGGACCGTACTGCGCGAAATACAAATATGTTGGTCTGGCATAAGGAATTGTGGCTGATCGACCATGGTGCTGCCTTATATTTCCACCATTCGATGGACAATTGGGAGGAACAGGCAGTAAGACCTTTTTCTTTGATTAAGGACCATGTATTGTTGAGCAAGGCGACAGAACTGGAACAGGTAGATGCGGAGTTCAGGGCAATTCTTACCAATGAACGCATCCGTGCTATTGTTTCTCTGATTCCCGATGACTGGCTTTCAGGGGACAACATGTTTGAGCACATTGAGGCACACCGTGAGGTATACTCCAGGTTTTTAGAGTTACGAATCGCAAAGTCAGAAATATTTGTAAAAGAAGCGCAGCATGCAAGAGAAACACTTATTTGAGTACGCTGTAATCCGCGTCGTACCAAGGGTAGAACGGGAAGAATTTCTGAATGTAGGAATCATACTTTACTGTGCTAAACAGAAATTTTTGAAGGCCTTGTTTGAAACCAATGAAACGAAGCTGAATGCCTTTTGCGGTAAACTCGATTGTCAGGAGCTTCAGGATCACCTGCGTTCTTTTGAACTGATCAGTAAAGGTGGGAAAGCAGGAGGAACAATCGGAGCGCTGGATATGGCCTCCAGATTCCGCTGGCTAACCGCAACGCGCAGTACTGTAGTTCAGACCTCTAAAACGCATCCGGGCTTTTGTATTGATGCGCAGGAGACACTGGAAAAGTTGTACGCACAGCTAGTGCTTTAGGTTTCATAAACCGGAGATTTTACCCAAAAATACACCTCAGGATGATTGATCGAAGCGCTAACCCTTTCATTATGGAATGGTATTTTCTGATTTGAACAGGATAAACAGATTTTAGCGTTAAAGAATATATGAACGGTTTAAATCAAATGCGGGAACTGATCTCTTCCTTTACCCGGTTGAGGGAAGAGGAATGGCAAAAGTTTTCTAAGCTGTTGCTGCAAAAGTCTTTTCCTAAAGGAAGCTACCTGTGTAAGGAAGGACAAGTAGAAAACTATATTTTCTTCCTGGTCAGGGGTGCAACACGCAATTACTTCTTAAAAGATGGAAAAGAATTTACTGTTGACTTTCAATTTGAAGGGGAGATGGTGACTGCCTATTATTCCTTTATCACCCGTCAGCCATCGATGATTGCCATTCAGGCCATAGAAGATATAGAAGCGATCTTAATCCCTTACCAATTGCTTCAGGATTTCTATCAGCAGTCTCATTCCGGAGAACGGATTGGAAGATTGATTGCGGAGTTTCATTATAAAAAGAGATTGGAAAGAGAAATGGACCTGCTCTCCACAACTGCCGAAGACCGGTACCGCCAACTGATGAACCGCAACCCTGAACTGATCAGAAATACCTCTGTAAAACACCTTTCTACCTATCTGGGTATTCAGCCCGAGAGTTTGAGCAGGATTAGGAAATTGTATTCCGGAAACTAACATAGGTCATTTTTTCTCGTTTAAACTTATCCGAATTTTGAGGTAAATCAAACATTATGAAAGTATTACTCGTGTTATTTGTCAGTTTTTTACTAAGCCTGTTGGGCTATAAATCGTTCACCGGTTCCTGGAACCTCCTGATCTCCGGAAACATCGCATTGTGTATCATGATGTGTTTTGCTGCCAGTGGTCATTTTGCTTTTACCAAAGGAATGGAAATGATGATTCCGAAATTCGTCCCTTTTAAAAAAGCGATCGTCATTGGAACAGGAGTGATGGAGGTGATTGCTGGACTCGGATTGTTGTTTGATCAGACCAGATCTGCTGCTGCCATATTCCTCATTGCCTTTTTTGTATTGATACTGCCAGCCAACATCTATGCGACCATCCACCATATTGACCTTCAGAAAGGCGATTTCAATGGTCCTGGAACGAGGTATCTCTGGTTTAGAATTCCAATGCAACTATTATTGATCAGCTGGGCATGGTATTTTGGGATCCGGCTGATGGCTTAGCCAGGTTTATGGATTAGCTATGAATGCCCATCGCATATAAAATGATGTTTACACCAAACTTGGTATTGTCTTCTGCGAGGAAACGTTTGTTTCTGAAATCATAATCCCATTCGCAACCGTAATCCTTATTGCTGTACAATACGCCAATCCGGCCCTGAACGGTAATGGCCTTCAGGTAGTCGTGAACCAGGTCGTCGCCCCAGCCATTGAGCTCAAACGAAGTGGTGGGAGGGCCCTTTTCAAATTTGAAAAAGGAGTTGTAAATCTTATGGTCATTGGGAATCTTTTTGAGTGCCTGTGCACCAAATAAATTGCTCATTTGTGTTTCAAAAGACCGGGCAAATAAACCATCAATATCGTGGTTGCAATCGTCCACAAATACAAATCCGCCATTATTGACATACTTTTTAAAATTAGCGGCTTCCTGCTGACTAAACTGTACCAGCTTATGGCCGCTTAAATAACAGAAAGGATATTTAAACAAATCATTGCTGCTCAATTCCACAATCTTTTCTTCCTGATCCAATGGAATGGTCGTATATTCTAACAGGGAGTTCAGCAAATTGGAGGGCATCCGCTGATCGGTATCCCAATCTCCGGACCTGTATTTTATTCTGGCAAAAGTAAACCTCGATTTTTGCATCGTTCTAAAATAGCGTCAATTTTGATTACAATCTAGTTTTTTAAGATAGATATCTGTAATTTTTTTGATATTCTGTTTAACAGGCGATGAAATATAAGCACAGATGCCCTATATTGAATTACATATAGCTTACCTTTTAAAAAATTATTGTTTTGGAAATTTCAGAAAGCAACCTTAAAATACTAATACATAAGATTTCGCAATTAAAGGAAGAGATTCAGAAGGTTATCGTTGGACAGGACATCATCATTGAAGAAATGTTGATCGCATTACTTGCCGGTGGGCATTGCCTTCTGGAAGGGGTTCCCGGACTGGCAAAAACGCTGATGGTAAGGACAATGTCGCAGGCCCTGGACCTTTCCTTCAGGAGAATTCAGTTTACGCCGGATCTCATGCCTACAGATATTATCGGCACCGAAATCCTTGAAGAAGACCATCTGACCGGAAAGCGTTTTTTTAAATTCAACAAAGGGCCGATCTTTGCCAATATCATTTTAGCAGATGAGATCAACAGGACACCTCCTAAAACCCAGTCGGCATTACTCGAAGCGATGCAGGAATTTGAAGTTACTTACGGCGGACAAACCTATCCTTTAGACCGTCCGTTTTTTATTCTCGCCACACAAAATCCGATTGAACAGGCAGGCACCTACCCACTTCCGGAAGCACAACTGGATCGTTTTTTATTGTATATTAAAATAGGTTATCCAACGGCAGCGGAGGAAACCAGGATTCTGAGCAGTACCACCGGAATGATGAAAAACAAGGTTGAAGCGGTGATCGGAGCAGAAGAGATCAAACAACTCCAGGCGCTCACGAGGGAAGTCAGCATCAGTGATGACCTGATTACCTATGTTGCCGACCTGATCCGGGCAACAAGACCGGAGAGTTCCTCTGTAGCCTATGTAAAAGAATGGGTAAGGTGGGGAGCCGGACCAAGAGCAGGGCAGGCCCTGATCCTAACCGCAAAAGCCAGGGCATTGATCCATGGCCGCTATGCAGTGGTAATGGAAGACCTGCAAACGATGGCTTATCCGGTATTGAGGCATCGGGTGCTCATGAACTTTAAAGCAGATGCAGAAAATGTAACTGCCGATATGGTAGCAGCTGAATTAATCAAAACCATTTCCAGGACTAAAGTTACTATTTAATGAGCAGGCTGCTGGACCCCAAAGTAATGATGGCCATTAAATCGCTTTCATTGTCGGCAAAAACGACAATTGACGGCTTTATGAACGGCATCAACAAAAGTACGCTAAAGGGCCCCGGACTGGAATTTAGTCAATATAGAAGTTACCAGCCCGGAGATGACCTGCGTTCACTGGACTGGAAGATGTTTGCCCGTTCAGACCGTTATTACATCAGGGAATCAGAAATAGAAACCAATATCTCTGTCCGCCTCTTGATTGATGCGAGTGCCTCGATGAACCATCAGGACGGAGATTTTACGAAAATGGATTATGCCCGTTACCTCGCAGCTTCATTGGCCTACCTCGGGAATTTGCAGGGCGATGCGATCGGTTTGTATGTATTCCAGTCTGCCGGGATATTCTCGATGTTGGCGAAACAGGATTTTCAGCACCTGGCGAGACTATTCTATCAGCTGGAACAGATTAAACCAGAAGGGGTTTTCACCCGGCCGATCCATTATAAAGAACTCTATGCGGGTGTACAAAAGCGGGAGCTGCTGATCTTTATCACAGACCTGTATGAAACTAACAATGAGATTTTCACCCTGCTGGATACCCTGAACACACTCCGGCATGAAGTGGTCGTTTTTCATTTGATGTCCGGGAATGAGATCGACCTTGATTTTAAAGGGTATACTTCTTTTGAAGACCTGGAAAGCAAAAGAACCATTCAGATCGATCAGGAGAAAACAAGAAAAACATATCAGCAAAAGCTGGAACAATACCTGGAAAGTACCCGGATGAAACTGCTCGACAGAAGGATTTCCTACCGGATGATCAGAACTGACGAGCCTCTTGATCAGGCTTTGAGGGATTTTTTAAACCAAAGAAACAAATTAAAGGTCTAGCTGTGTCATTACTTTATCCCATCGGTTTATTTGCGCTTGCAGGATTGATCATCCCCCTGATCATTCACCTATGGAATGTGAAGCAGGGGAAAACACTTAAAATCGGCAGCATTAGTCTATTGGGAGAAGCCGCACCATTAAGCTCCAGGAGTTACCGCATCGCAGACTGGCTGTTGCTGCTGTTGAGGTTGCTGCTGATCATCTTACTTGCTTTTCTGCTGGCGGAACCCTATATGAGGAAAGAAGCAGGAAAAGGGGGGCAGAAAGGTTGGCTGCTGATGGAGAAGCATCGCTTTTCTTCGACCTACCGGAAACAGAAAAAAAGCATAGACTCCCTTCTTAAAACGGGTTACGAATTGCGGAATTTTGATATCGGTTTCTTGAAAATAAACCTGAATGACACCTTAACAAAGGATAGCTTAAGTGATCATAAAACAGCGAGTTATCTCTCTTTACTAACGCAGTTAAATGAGCGCTTGCCAACTGGATTTCCGGTAACATTGTACGCAGATCAGCAATTGAATAAACTAACAGGAGCATTGCCTGCGGTTGATTTCAACCTGCAATGGAAAGAGACCGGAAAAACAGATACGGTTCGCAATTGGACGACTGTTTCCGCAGGAAAAACTTATGAAGCGACATCCAGCCCATCCCTGACCAGTTACCGCAGCCTTGATACTGCAAAAGAACCAGCATCGGTTTCTGTTTTGCTCTTTAATGGGGGAAATACAGAAGACGGAAATTATGTAATGGCCGCACTGGATGCTATCGCTGATTTTACAAAACGAAAAATAGAGGTAAAGCAATGGAATAATCAATATAACAGTGATTTAAAATACGACATAGGCTTCTGGCTTTCCGATCAACCCCTTGCAAACAACTTCCTTAAAAATATAAATCAGGCCGGGCGGCTATTCAGTTATGAAACCGGGAAAACAGTTGCCGTTCATTCCCTGATTGATCTTCAGCCCGGAAAAGCAGGCAATGAAGCAATCGTTGCATTGAACAAGAGAATTGTTGCCCCTGCTGAACAGGGCGAAAGCATTTGGAAGGATGGTTTCGGCAGGCCGGTACTTTCATTAGAAAAAGAAAAGTCTCCTGATCATTATCATTTTTACAGCAGGCTGAATCCGCAATGGACCACACTCGTTTGGAGCGGGCAGTTTGTAAAGGCATTAATGCCCATTATTTTGGGAAATGAAAATGCCGGCCAGGGTTCCGGCTTTGGTTTTGAAACACATTCAGAGGATCAAAGAAGGACTGCCGGTTTATTCTCCTCAAAGCATGCTTCAGCAGTTCAATCTGCGGGGATGGATAAAGAAGGCGTGCAGGAGCCTTTGAACCGGTTCTTCTGGATGCTGGCACTGGCTATTTTCCTTCTGGAACGAGTCCTGTCTTTTAGCAACAAAAACAAGAGGAATCATGGTTGAGCAGGAAGCAGGAAAAAGGATTTATAGCTGGAAAAGGCAATGGAGGATATTCAGGTTGTTACAACTGATTGCCCTTAGCCTTGGTTTTTCCCTGTTTGCTGGTGCAATGCTGATTTATCTGTTTCCTTTAGCGGATTGGAAAACAGTTGTCGTTATCTTCCTGATGGTGTTTGTGATCTTTAACCTGATTTATCCTTTTTGGAAGATAGATGCGCCTGGCATCTCCAGGTATCTGGACAGAAAATTCCCGGAACTCGAAGAGAGTACAGGGATTTTGTTGAGGCCAGTCAATGAACTGTCGTTGCTGGAACGTTTACAACAACAGAAGGTCGAAGTGCTCCTTAACCAGATACAAACACCTGCAGCGCCGCTAAAGAAATTAGGACTCTCGATATTGTTCATGATCATTGGGTTTGGATTAAGCTTTTTCATTTCTTATCTAAAGCCTTTAGGCTACGCTATAGAAGCTCATTCCTCTAAATATAGGACTAACATCGTAAAAGAACGGATACCCCCTCAAATCGCTTCTTTTTCCCTAAATATCAACCCTCCGTCTTATACCGGTTTGCCGGAACGGAAACAGGAGCAGTTTTCAGTTAAAGCAGCAACAGGCTCCCTGCTCAAATGGGAGATCCGCACAAATGAGCCGGTCAAAACGTTAAAGCTTATTTTTAACGACCGGGAGATGGCCAGTCTGCATTCCAAAGATGGAAAGGGGCTGGAATGGAGCTTTTTAAAAACGATTCATCAGCCTGGATTTTATCAGGTCGAGCTGGATGGAAAGAAATCAGATCTTTATCAGCTGGAGCTGATCCCGGACCTGCCGGTTTCGATCAGAATTACCCAACCTAAACCGCATACCACGATAGACTTTGGACAGCCCCAACGCCTCAGCCTGATGCTTCATTTAAATGATGATTATGGCATTAAAGACGCCTCCATTTCTGCGACTATGGCGAGCGGAAAAGGGGAAGGAGTTAGTTTTACGGAAAAAAAACTCCTTTTTGACAAGGGTTTTAACAATAGCAAATCAATGTCCTTAAGCAAAACGATAGACTTGAAATCCCTGGGCATGAAACCAGGTGATGAGCTCTATTTTTTCGTAAAAGCACTAGATAACCATGGGCAGGCGAGCAGGTCGGATGTATACTTCGTTTCTATTGTGGATACGGCTGAGCTCATGAGTATGGCGGGGATGACCAACGGCATTAACCTGGTGCCGGAGTATTTCAGAAGTCAGCGGCAGATCATTATGGATACCGAGAAACTCCTGGATGAACAGCCTAAGATTACGGAAGAAAGCTTTAAAAACAGAAGCAACGCACTGGGGATAGACCAGCGGCTGTTGCGTTTGCGTTACGGCAAATTCCTCGGAGAAGAGACGGAAACGGAAATTGGAGCAGATCATGACCATGACCACGAAGAGGGGCATGAGGAAGGACATGCACATGAAGGAGAAGCGCATCATGAAGAGAAGGAAACAAAACAGACGGAAAAATTTGGAGATGTAAAGGCCATTATGGACAGCTACTCCCATAAACATGACATCGCCGAAGATGCTACCTTTTTTGAACCTGAATTAAAAGCACAGCTAAAAGCCGTACTTACCGAAATGTGGAGCTCTGAATTACAACTGAGAACTTATAAAACAAGGAATGCTTTACCTTTTGAGTATAAGGCGCTGCGCTTACTGAAAGACCTGCAGCAAAAATCCAGGGCTTATGTGGCCAAGACTACCGTTAAAGTAGCACAGTTAAAAGAAGAAAAACGCTTTTCCGGGGAACTGGATAAGATCGGCCAGCCTTCACAGAAAAATACTTTTGAGCCATTGGATAAAAAGACAGCACTGTTAAAACGCGCACTTAGTGCATTGGAAAGCAGGAAAATGGCGACAGTATTTAAGACTGAAGAACTCAGCTTACTAAGGGAAACGGAAAAATATATGGTTGTTGCAGCTTCAGATAACCCGGCTGTTTTTCTACCCGCGTTTAAGGGATGGAGAAAACTGATGACGGGTAGCAATAGCTCAGAAAAAGAAATCGAGAAGGTTCAGGCCGCGATTGGAAAAATGATCGGACAAGAACAGGCTGTTCCACAATTACCTTCAGCCCCTCCGGCGTCAAACCTCTACCGGAAATACTTTAATGCACTTAAAAAAGGAGAGGGAGCAAATGGACTTTAAATATCTTGTGATAGGCTTATGCCTGATCCTGGGCGGATTTCTGTTGTTTAAGGAATGGCGAAGGGCAAACAAAGCCAGAAGGGCTTTGAGGTTGTTGGCCAGTTCCATCGCGGTTATTTGTTTTGCCTTATTTATATTTCCTGTCACTTATCAGGTAGAAAGGCCGGAACGACCGCATGAGCTTAATTTCCTTAGTACAGGAGCAATAAAAGACACGGTTAAAAACCTGAAGGGCAGGCTGCTGACAACGGACGCAGGGCTTTTTCAATCTTTAAAGATGCCAAAGCTTGGCCTCATTGCCGATCTTCCTTATTTTTTGAAATCTGAACCTGAAATCAATCATCTAAACATTTATGGTTATGGCCTGACCACAGATGAACTTTCGGCGTTGCAAGGTTATCAGCTTAATTTTCACCCTTCAGCCAGACCAAAGGGCTTGATTTCTGCAAGCTGGAACCCGAGGCTGAAAAGTTCAGAAACCTTGTCTGTGCAGGGGATTTACAATCAGGAGGGAGATCTTCCGGTTAAAATCCTGTTGCAGGGTTTAGGTGAAAGTCTGGATTCTCTGACCATTAATGCTAAAGGAGAAAATACGTTTTCTTTAAAAGGAAGACCCAAACAAACCGGTCGGGCGGTGTATCATTTGATCGCATTGCAGGGTAAAGATACCCTGGCAAAGGAACCTGTGCCGGTAGCCGTACAACCGGCCTTACCGCTGAAAATACTCTTGCTTGCTGCTCATCCCGATTTTGAATATAAGTTTCTTAAAAACTGGCTTTTTGAAAAGCAATACCCGGTAATCTTCAGGAGCAGAATCAGTAAGGATAAATACAGTACCGATTTCCTCAATACGGAAAATATCAATGTCAACAGGATCAATTCCACTTTGTTAAATAAGATAGACCTCCTGGTAATAGACGAGGGAGAATTGGAAGCACTTAGTGCTGCAGAGCTGGCCTCTATCCGTACTGCAGTAGATTCCGGACTTGGCCTGCTGCTCAGAATAACAGGTGTAAAAGCCACAACGGCCATTAGCAGGGGTTTTGACAGGTATGAATCCCCGGAGCTTAAAAATAAAACATTAACGGTTCAACTCCCGGAGCAGGAACGTCTTTTCGGTCCTTTGCCCTTTGAACAGGCCCTCTTTCTGAGGACAGCCACTACTGACCAGCCAGTGCTGACAGAAAAGACGGGCAAAGTATTGGTTAGCAGTCGCATTCATGGAATGGGAAAAGTGACGGCTACCGTCGTCCCTACGACTTACAATTGGCTCCTGAATGGCCAAAAGGAGGATTATGCAGACTTTTGGTCGGCCCTGCTTAATCGCACCGCAAGAAAAGCAGCCGCAACGGAGCTTTGGAATATCGATCCGGTTATTCCGGTATTCAGACAAAGGATCAATATAACGGTAGATCAGGACGCAGCGGAAAAAGTTCCGCTAATCATTAGCAATGGGCTCCGGTTAAGCCCTTTACAAAATATAGCACTTCCATTCCAGTGGCAGGTCAGCACCTGGGCAACAAAACCAGGTTGGAACGAGCTTAACCTCAATGGTAAAACGGCGTTTTTCTATGTTTATAGGGAACAGGACTGGAAGGAACAGCGAAACATAGCGAAGCTGAAAGCCACGGCGGCATTTGTAAAAGGACAGAAAAGCACCATTAATCCGCTGGAAACAAATATTTTGATGAAAAAGCAAGTCTCAATTTGGTGGTTTTTCTTCCCTTTCCTGCTGGCGGTAACTTTTTTATGGTATGAAACTAAAATGTTATAGAAGTTCTTAGCCTTTCCTTTTCAGAATAGGTAAATTGGGATTATTATTAACCTAACTAACTGAACCACTTGAAAAGAAAAGACTTTCTCTACTTATCCGGAATAGGGATGGGCGCGCTGATGCTTCCTGACCTCTCTGCTTTCGGAAATCCAATAGATCCCTTACAAGCACTGGAGGGAGTAGATGTAAAAATTAAAAAAGAACTCGCCGATGTGGCATTAAATGCTGCAAAATCTAAAGGTGCTACTTATGCCGATATCCGGATCGGACGTTACCTCAATCAATTTGTCGCCACGCGTGAAAAAAGAGTTCAGGGGGTAGCGAATACAGAATCCTTCGGTATTGGTGTGCGGGTGCTGGCTAATGGCTGCTGGGGTTTCGCGGCAACAAACAAGGTGACCAAAGAGGATGTCGCCAAAGCGGCAGAACAAGCAGTAGCAGTGGCGAAAGCGAATGCTAAAATACAAGGTGAACCTGTTCAACTGGCCCCACAGAAAGGTTTTGGAGAGGTAAGCTGGAAAACACCTATAGAAATCAATGCCTTTGAAGTTCCGGTAAAGGAGAAGGTAGACCTGCTGTTGAACGTGAATGACATCGCCATGCAAAATGGCGCAAGCTTCGTCAACTCGGTCATCTTTGCCGTCAATGAACAAAAATACTTTGCCTCCACAGACGGTTCTTATATAGATCAGGACATTCACCGCATCTATCCCTCATTTAATGTAACAAGGATAGACCGGGAGTCCGGAAAATTCCAAACAAGATCAGCATTGAGCTCCCCAATGGGAATGGGCTATGAATACATGAATGCCCGCCCTCAGGATAAGGTGCAGGGGATAGTAACCCGATATAAAGGTCGTTACGACATGCTGGAAGATGCCAAATCCGCAGCGCTGAACGCCAGCGAGAAGGTAAAAGCGAAATCTGTAGAGCCAGGAAAATATGACCTGGTACTGGATCCTTCGCATTTATGGCTCACGATCCATGAATCTGTTGGTCACCCGACAGAGTTGGACAGGGTATTGGGATATGAAGCGAATTATGCGGGAACAAGCTTCCTGACCCTCGATAAATGGAAGTCTAAGAAATTTAAATTCGGCAGCGACAGGGTAAATGTGATTGCGGATAAAACTCAGGTCGGTTCATTGGGCGCAGTAGGATATGATGATGAAGGGGTGAAATGTAAAAAATGGGACATCATTAAAGATGGAGTTCTGGTCAACTATCAGGCGACCCGCGATCAGGCCCACATCATTGGACTTGATGAATCTCAGGGCTGTTGCTATGCCCAGGGCTGGGATGATGTGCAGTTTCAGCGGATGCCGAACATCTCGCTGGAAGCAGGAAAAGAAAAGCTAAGTGTAGATGATATGATAAAGAATGTAGAGAAGGGGATCTATATCATCGGAAACGGGAGTTTCTCCATTGATCAGCAACGCTATAATTTCCAGTTCGGCGGACAAACATTTTATGAGATTAAAAATGGGAAAATCGCAGGCATGCTGAATGATGTGGCCTACCAGTCGAACACCCAGGAGTTCTGGAATTCCTGCTCGGCAATATGCGATCAGCGCGATTACCGTTTAGGTGGTTCGTTCAATGATGGTAAAGGACAACCTTCGCAAAGCAGCGCAGTGTCTCATGGTAGTGCAACTACCCGTTTTAATGGAGTTAATGTTATTAATACAGCAAGAAAGATTTAATTATGGCCATATTAAATAAAGAAGAAGCCCAGGCAATACTAAAAAAAGTACTTAGCTTTTCAAAAGCAGAGTTCTGTGAAATCAGTCTGAACGGTTCCGATGGTGGAAATATCCGCTATGCGAGAAATGCAGTGTCTACCGCAGGGCAAATCAGCGTGATGGACCTTTCCGTAAGTTCCACCTTTGGCAAGAAAACAGGAACAGCAACCATCAATGAGTTTGATGATGCCTCCCTGCAAAAAGTAGTGAAAAGAGCGGAAGAACTGGCGATGCTGGCCCCGGAAAACCCGGAATTTATGCCGCTGCTCGGTGCTCAGGATTTTGAGGAATCGCCAACATATAATGAAAATACAGCGGCAATGACGCCGGATACCAGGGCCGAAATGGTGGGCAAAAGCTTGCAGGTTTCTAAGGCAGCCAACCTGGAAGCCGCGGGATTCCTGGAGAACTCCACACGGTTTGGCGCAATCATGAACTCTAAAGGGTTGTTTGCCTATAATAAGAGAACAAATGTCGCTTTCTCGGTAACCGTAAGAAATCAGGCAGGCACAGGCTCAGGTTATATCGAACAGCAATTCAATGACCTGGATAAAATGGATACACTGGCCCTAAGCAAGATTGCGGCATCAAAAGCCCTGGGCTCTGCGACTGCAAAAGCAATCGAACCAGGGAAATATACGGTGATATTGGAACCGTTGGCAGCAAGTGATATGCTGGGAAATATGTTCAGAGGATTTGATGCACGCAGTGCAGACGAGGGTAGAAGTTTTATGAGTAAAAAAGGAGGGGGAACCCGACTTGGTGAACAACTGTTCTCTGAAAATGTAAATATTTACTCCGATCCGATGAATCCTGAAGTCCCTTCAGCCGCATGGAGCGAGGATGGGTTGAAAGTGAAAAGAACGCAATGGGTGGAGAAAGGAGTGGTGAAAAACCTGGCCTATTCCAGATATTGGGCAGGGCAAAAAGGTGTAGAACCGGTTCCTTTTAACCGCAGTATCGTAATGGAAGGTGGTACGCAGTCTTTAGAAGAACTGATAAAAAGCACGGAAAAGGGAATATTGGTTACGCGGTTTTGGTATATCCGGTCTGTAGATCCGCAAACGTTATTGCTGACAGGGCTTACCAGGGATGGTACGTTTTATATTGAGAATGGAGAGATTAAGTTTCCAGTGAAAAATTTTAGGTTCAATGAAAGTCCGGTGATTATGCTGAACAATGTAGAAGCATTGGGTAAGCCGGTTAGAACCGGAAGCGGCATGATTCCTCCAATGAAGATCAGGGACTTTACTTTTACTTCTTTGTCTGATGCGGTTTAGGTTTTGAAAGAGCAGGATTGCAAGAGTATTATTACAAAAGCAGGATTGAAAGAGTATTATACAAGAGCAGGATTGAAAGAGCAGGATTGAAAGAGCAGGGTTGAAAGAGCAGGGTTGAAAAAGAAGCATTACTAATCAAAGGCTGGAATGTTTGCCCTGAAGGGGGCAAATCTTCCTATGCCTTTTCTTAGAACGCATCTTTTTCCTGGAAGGCCCCTCACAGTTTTCATAGAGAAGTGTTCGAACTAAATTTATTTAGCCTTATTACTTGCTAAGATCATTTGATTTTTGGAAACTATCATCATCGAGGTTGAGCCGATACAATTTGTTTTGAAACTTTCATCGACACCGAAATATTCGGACGATCATATTTAGACCATTATTATGATTACTAATTTATAGAAATTGAGAAGAAGAGACTTTTTATACATGACCGGAGTTGGCATTGGTGCCTCGATGGTTCATTTGCCGCTTTTTGGAAAAGAGATTAGTGTGGAAGATGCATTAACGCCTGTTGATGTTCAGTTGAAAAAGAGGATGGCTGATGTTGCCCTCAATGCGGCCCGTTCAAAAGGGGCGACCTATGCAGATGTTCGCATTGGCAGGTATTTGAATCAGGTGATCGCCACCAGGGAAAGTCAGGTGCAGAACATCGCCAATTCTGAGTCTTACGGAATGGGAGTAAGGGTCATTGCCAACGGAAGCTGGGGTTTTGCAGCAACCAACAATCTGGACAATGACAGCATCGCCAAAGCAGCGGAAATGGCAGTAGCGATTGCTAAGGGAAATGCGAAGCTTTTGGTGGAGCCGGTACAACTTGCTCCACAGAAAGGGTTTGGTGAGGTGAGCTGGAAAACACCATTGGAAATCAATGCTTTTTCGGTTCCGATAACAGATAAGGTGAATATGTTGCTGAATGCAAATAATGAAGCGGTTAAAGGAGGGGCAAAGTATGTGAATTCTAATCTTTTTATGGTGAATGAACAGAAATATTTCGCTTCTACGGATGGTTCGTATATTGACCAGGATATTCATCGGATCTGGCCAACATTTACGGTAACCAGGATTGATCCGGCAGGAGGGAAATTTGAAACCAGAAATGCCTTGAGCGCGCCGATGGGAATGGGATATGAATACCTGACACCCAAAGCGTCAGAGAAGATAAAAGGTGGGCCGGTAACGATGTATAAGAAACGCTATGATTTGCTGGAAGATATTAGAGAGGCCACGACGCATGTGGCAGAAAAGCTGAAAGCGAAACCGGTGTTGCCAGGGAAGTATGATTTGGTGCTGGATCCTACACATTTATTTCTAACGATTCATGAGTCTGTAGGGCATCCGACAGAACTGGATAGAGTGCTGGGATATGAAGCCAATTATGCAGGAACAAGTTTCCTGACGCTGGATAAATGGGAAAGTAAGAAGTTTAATTTTGGAAGTAAAGTAGTCAATGTTATTGCGGATAAAACGGAATCGGGATCATTGGGCGCAGTGGGATATGATGATGAAGGGGTGAAATGTGGGAACTGGGATATCATCAGGGATGGAATTCTGGTGAATTACCAAACGATCAGAGATCAGGCACATATTCTTGGCCTTAAAGCTTCTCAGGCCTGCTGCTATGCCGATAGTTGGGAAAGCATTCAGTTTCAACGGATGCCAAATGTTTCTCTTGCGCCAGGTGAAAGTGTTTTAAGTGCCGCTGATCTGGTGAAAAATGTCGAAAAGGGAATTTATATGTTCGGCCGGAACTCTTATTCTATCGATCAGCAGCGCTATAACTTTCAGTTCAGTGCTCAGCTGGCGTATGAAATTAAAGAGGGCAAAATAGTGGGCATGCTTAAAGATGCATCTTATCAGGCCAATACACAGGAGTTTTGGAATTCATGTACTCAGCTGTGCGACAAAAACGACTATCGCTTAGGTGGAACCTTTGCTGATGGAAAAGGGCAGCCAGGCCAGGTGAGTGCCGTTTCTCATGGAAGTCCGACTACAAGATTTAATGGCGTAAATGTGATCAATACAGGAAGAAAATTAGGCTAAAAACATAGGAGAGTCCGGGTGTTTAACCTGTAACTTTTTCAGACAGTTAGCGTCTTATTGTTGTTATTAATTAACCTTAAACCCACCTTAACTTGAAACGAAGAAATTTTATTTACTTAACAGGCGTTGGAGCAGCCGCTGCGATGCTTCCCGCTATTCCTGTTTGGGGGAACGAAATCTCCCCGGAAAGGGCCCTCGAGTACATCGACCCCGCCGCTAAAAAGATCCTGAGCGATGTAGCCATGAATGCCGCACGCTCAAAAGGAGCAACTTATACCGACGTTCGGGTAGGGCGTTACCTGAACCAGTTTGTGGTTACCCGAGAGGATAAAGTGCAAAATATTGTGAATACTGAATCTTATGGGGTTGGTATCCGCGTGATTGCCAACGGATGCTGGGGCTTTGCGGCCACAGATAAAATGGACAAAGACAGTATTGCTAAAGCGGCAGAACTGGCGGTATCTATTGCCAAAGAAAACGGTCGCCTGCAATCTGAACCGGTAAAACTGGCACCGCAAAAAGGTTATGGAGAGGTGAGCTGGAAAGCACCAATCGAGAAGAATGCTTTCGAAGTACCAATCAAAGAGAAAGTTGACCTACTCTTATCGGTGAATGATGCCGCCATGAAGGGCGGAGCAGATTACATCAACTCGGTCATCTTTACGGTCAACGAACAAAAATATTTCGCCTCTACGGACGGCTCTTACATCGACCAGGATATTCACCGCATCTGGCCAACTTTCTTTATCACCAAAATCAATAAGGAAACAGGAAAATTTGAAACCCGAAACTCTTTAAGTGCTCCTACAGGTAAAGGTTATGAATACCTGGATGCCAGACCAGAAGATAAGATTAAAACAGCTTCAGGAACGCTTTATAAGGGACGATATGATATGCTTGAAGATGCCAAACAGGCGGCAGCTCAGGTGGGTGAAAAATTAAAAGCCAAATCTGTTGAACCAGGTAAGTATGACCTTGTCCTGGATCCTTCACACCTCTGGCTAACGATTCATGAATCCTGTGGACACCCTACAGAGCTGGATCGTGTATTGGGCTATGAAGCCAATTTTGCGGGTACAAGTTTTCTTACGCTGGACAAATGGGAATCTAAAAAATTCCAGTATGGAAGTAAAGAAGTGAACATTACGGCCGACAAAACTGAAATTGGTTCCCTGGGGGCTGTAGGTTATGATGATGAAGGCGTAAAATGCGGTCAATGGGATGTGATCAAAGATGGAGTACTGGTGAATTATCAGGCAATCCGCGATCAGGCACATATCGTCGGTCTGGACCATTCTCAGGGATGCTGTTACGCGGATAACTGGAGCAGTGTTCAGTTCCAGCGCATGGCAAACATCTCTCTGCAGCCAGGTAAAAAGGCGTTGAGCATCGCAGATCAGATAAAGAACGTAGAAAAAGGGATTTATATCGTAGGAGATGGCAGCTTCTCTATCGATCAGCAACGCTACAATTTCCAGTTCGGCGGACAGCTTTATTATGAGATTAAGGCCGGTAAAATCGTCGGCATGCTTAAAGATGTTGCTTATCAGGCCAATACGCAGGAGTTCTGGAATTCCTGTGTTGCAGTTTGCGATAAAAGTGATTACCGCTTAGGGGGATCATTCTTTGATGGTAAGGGACAGCCAAGTCAGTCGAGTGCAGTATCTCATGGATCTTCCACTGCGCGCTTCAATGGAGTTAATGTGATCAATACAGCTAGAAAAATCGGATAGGAATCATGGCAATACTAACTAAAGAACAAGCAAAAGCACTTTTAACGAAAGTCCTTAGCTACTCAAAAGCAGAACAATGTGAAGTAAACCTCAGCGGTTCCGATGGTGGTAACATCAGATATGCGAGAAGTTCAGTGTCTACCAGCGGTGGAATCAGTACGAACAGCCTGGTGGTGAATTCCGCCTTTGGAAAAAAATCGGGTGTAGCCACGATCAATGAGTTTGACGATGCTTCTCTCGAAAAAGTAGTGAGAAGAGCAGAAGAACTGGCACAGCTGGCTCCCGAAAACCCAGAGTTTATGCCTTTCCTCGGCCCACAGGAATATGGACCGGAATCGCCTACATTTTCTGAGGCCACTGCCGCCATGGGCCCTAAAGAACGAGCCGATGCGGTACAAGCGAGCCTAAATCAGGCCAAAGAAAATAAACTGAATGCGGCCGGATTCCTTTCCAATAGCGCAGGGTTTTCTGCGATGATGAACAGCAATGGCTTATTTGCTTATAACAAATCTACCGATGTGGCCTTTAATATTACCATCAGAACAGAGGATGGAAAAGGTTCAGGATACGCGACTAAAGGGTATAACGATTATACCAAACTCAATACTAAAGCCGATACTGCCATCGCAGCGAAAAAAGCCCTTGCTTCTGTAACAGCAAAAGCGATAGAGCCAGGAAAATATACGGTTATCCTCGAACCAACAGCTGTTGCAGTGATGCTGGAAAACTTATTCTTTGATCTTGATGCGAGACAGGCAGATGAAGGTCGCAGTTCGATGAGCAAGCCGGGAGGGAAAACAAAAGTAGGAGAACAGCTACTGGACGAAAGGGTAAACATCTACTCCGATCCCTGGAATCCGGAACTGCCTACCTCGAACTGGAATGGCGATGGAAGACCTCAGCAAAAAGTCAACTGGATCGAAAAAGGAGTGGTGAAAAACTTATATACCTCCAGATATTGGGCCGAAAAGACTGGGATAAAATCACTTCCCTCTCCGGATGGGGCAATTATGGTTGGTGGCACCAAAACACTTGAAGAGCTGATCAAAGGCACGGAAAAGGGAATTCTGGTGACCAGGTTATGGTACATTCGCCCGGTTGATCCGCAGACTTTACTGTTAACAGGACTGACCAGGGACGGTACGTTTTATATTGAAAATGGAGAGATTAAATTCCCTGTTAAGAATTTCAGATTTAATGAAAGTCCAATCATTATGTTAAATAATCTTGACGAAATGGGACGGTCGGAAAGGACGGTTAGTGCAGAATCAAATACAAATTATTTGTTGCCACCGTTGAAAATCAGGGATTTCACGTTTACTTCTTTATCTGACGCGGTTTAGTTTTTTTAAAGAGCAGTGTTGAAAGAGCAGTATTGAAAGAGCAGGATTGAAAGAGTAGTATTGAAAGAGTAGTATTGAAAGAGTAGTATTGAAAAAGAAGCATTACTAATCAAAGGCTGGAATGTTTGCCCTGAAGGGGGCAAATCTTCCTATGCCTTTTCTTAGAACGCATCTTTTTCCTGGAAGGCCCCTCATAGTTTTCATAGAGAAGTGTTCGAACTAAATTTATTTAGCCTTATTACTTGCTAAGGTCATTTGATTTTTGGAAACTATCATCATCGAGGTTGAGCCGATACAATTTGTTTTGATTTTGACAGTGTTTAAGCTGAACTCAGGTTACCTTGGTTAGTCTGATTCAGCTCGCTTTAACTTGAAGCTACTCAGTTGAGGTCACATTATCTTGGCTAATCTCATATAGTTTGATTTGAAGTTGTTCAAGCTGTATTCATATTGTCGGAGTTGACCTTGATACCAATAATTTAAGCTATTTCACACTACTTGTCTAGTCTAATACAGTTTGTGTTGAAGTTATTCAAGCTGTATTCATATTGTCGGAGTTGACCTTGACACCAATAATTTAAGCTATTTCACACTACTTGGCTAATCTCATATAGTTTGATTTGAAGTTATTCAAGCTGCACTCATATTGTCGGGGTTGACCTTGAAACCATTGGTTGAAGCTATTTAAGCTAGGTTCAAACTACCTGGCTGAGCTGATTCAATGAGTTTCAATCTGAAGCTATTTAAAGTAAAAATACGCGATATGAATTGATCCTTTGAAGTAGTAAATAATTATTGACCAAATACTGCTCGGAATCATTCAGCAATATTTGGTCAATAATTTAGAATAAAAAAGATCCCTGCTCAGAAAAGGCCTAGGAAATTTGCCCCCTTCAGGGCAAAGATTCCAGCCTTTGAAGAGTCAGGGATCTTTTTTAACAAAAGCAGGATTAAAAACAGCCTTTATTTATTGATATTCGGATTATTATCTAACTCCGCCTGTGGCAGAGGAATCAGGTAATATGGACTATTCGGTACAAAGTTCGGTTTCTCTTTATCTGGAAATTTAAGCGTGGTATGTTGTTTCGCCAATACCTCTTTAGTTTTCCCATCAGGGGTAATCACTGTCACTTTTAGTGGTTGTCCGTCTGCACCCAGAGCAGGAAGTCGAACTACTGCAGATTGTGTTCTCAGGATATCTGACAAAGAAAAACCTTCTCCCCATAATTCCTTCCTTCTTTCTATCAGAATAGCAGCAATCACTTCTTCTTTAGATTTTGACCCCAATATAAATGGACTCGCTTGTCTGGCGCTGAGTAACTCATTCAGAACTGTCGTAGCGTTGGAAAGATCACCATTTCTGGCATAACCCTCTGCTGCGATAAGCGTCATTTCTGCTGACCTCATCATCACAATATCACCTGTTACATCCGGTCGGAATTTGAATTTCTGATAGCGCAGATAGCCTTCTCTTCCCGGTAATCCGTCCCATAAGAACAATTTAGTCCTGATATCCGTGGCATCAAAAAGCTTTAGAAAGTTTGGATCAGCCATAAAGCTGTAATAATAAGCAGCGCTGGTAGCCACATCAATATAATGGAAGCTATAACTGGCATTACTTTGATCCGCCTGTTGTGCCTGCCCCCAAATCCATTCACTGTTTTTAAGGTCATTAAATCCATTGGCATATTCGCCTGCAGACATATAAGTGTAGTTTTTCTTAGCTTCCAGCGCCTCTTGCGCGGCAAGGTCCCATTTGCCCATATTCAGATAAGTTCTGGCAAGCAAACCATGTACAACATCAATATTGATTTTGTATTTTGTCGTATTCGGACGTTTATAAGTCGGCAGTGACTGGGCAGCCTGGGTTAAATCTGAAACGATCAGCTTATAGATGTCTTCCAGACTTGACTTTGCCTTAGGTTCTGTCGCAGGTGTAGTCGGTTCTGTGTAAAGCGGAACTCCTTTTGCCAAGGGGTTGACCTGGTAATTGAACTGATAATAGGTAACCAGATTCAAATAGCTATTTGCCCTTAGGGCAAGTGCCTGTGCTTTGATTCTCGCTTTGTCGGCCTCAGGTCCGGACGCAGCATCGATTTTAGTGATGATGTTATTGCAATTGTCAATCACTTTGTAAAGGATGGTCCATATGGCACTCAGGCGACTGGTATTCGATGCATGACTGAAATTATAGGAATCTGCATATCCATATTTATTTTGAATAATGGCCACATCATCGCCCATGGCATCACTCATTCTCAGGATGGTAGAATAGCCGGGATTTGCAAAAGTGAAGAAAGTTTCGTGCATATAGGCCCATGTACCATTCAGGACCGTTTCAATGTTTGCTGTGTTGGAATAAATCGCTGAAGATTCCACTGAATTCGTCGGACTGGTATTCAAGTCTTTCTTGCAACCCAGGAAAGGGATCAGAAAGACAGCAGCAATGATATAAGTGAGTTTATTTAAATTCATTGTCGTAAGATTAAATTAGAAAGTAAGGTTAAGCCCTGCAGAGAAGGTCTTCATAGAAGGATACCTGAAATAGGTCGTTCCTTCGATTGTTTGCTCCGGGTCCATTCCTTGATGACCATAAAAAGTAAGCAGGTTTTCTCCTGTTAGCGTCAGCTTTAAGTTGTATAAGCCCCATTTACTAGCTAAAGACTTAGGCAAACTGTAACCGACAGTCAGGTTTTTAAGACGCGCATAAGTTGCACTATATAAAAATCTTGTGGAAGCCTGTGCCCATCCTGCATCGTCGGTAATTAATCGCGGTACATCTGTATTGCGGTTCTCAGGAGTCCAGTGTGTAAGAATTTCTTTCGACCATGGACGGCCGATAGATCTTCCCGCATGCATTAATCCCATATAATCGCCATCAAGGATCTTACCACCAATGCTGTAGGACAATAGGGCAGAGATTTCAAATTCTTTATAATTGAAAGTATTTGAAATACCACCCGTAAGAACAGGTAAAGAAGTTTTCTGAACATATTGGGTCACGCTGGAATACACATTTGTCAATACTTTATTTCCGGCATCATCCGTTCTATACCACTGAGGGTCTCCATTTTCAGGATTCACACCAGCCCATTCTCTCAGGAAGAAATCAGAAGTAGTACCACCTACACGCATGATTTTGGTGGCAGTTTTAATCTCCTTTTGAGGAAGTGCTGTGATGGTATTTTTATAATGGGTAGCATTCAGACTGATGGTCCACCTGAAGTCTGTATTACGTACCGGAACTGCATTTAACTGAACTTCAATACCTGTATTTTTTAAGGCACCAATATTGTCATCGATAGAACCAAATCCTAATGAAGGCGCTTTCGGACGACTGAACAGTAAATCTTTAGACCTTCTGTCAAAATATTCTATCGTACCGCTGATGCGATCGTTGAACAAACCAAAATCAAGACCTATGTTCAGGTTCAGGTTGGATTCCCATTTCAGATCAGGAGTTTCCAATCTGGAAGTCACCAATCCGTTTTCGCCAAGGTTACTCTTAATGGAGTAAAGGCCTTTATAAGCATAATAGGTACCGATATTGTCATTTCCCTGTGCTCCATAACTGCTTCTTAGCGTTAATGTGCTTAACCAGGGTGTTTCTTTCAGGAAAGCTTCTTCTGAAATTTTCCAGGAAGCACCCAGCGACCAGAATGTTCCCCATCGTTGAGCAGGGGAGAACCTCGAGGTACCATCTGACCTTAGGGAAGCAGACAGGAAATAACGTTTCTTATAATCATACTCTGCTCTTCCAAGGAAACTCAATAGCGTATAATCAATGGAGTTTCCACTAAACCCAGTGAGTTGTGCAGCGGCATCAGGTTCGTCAAAACCAGGAAGAACAAAACGTTGTCTTGAGCCGGAAATGACCCTATAATTGTATTTATAAAGCTCCTGACCTGCCAGTAAGTTCAGGTGATGGTCTTCTTTGAAAGTTTTATCATAGGTAAGGATGTTATTCCAGGTCCAGGAATAAGTCCTGCTGTTGCTTTTAGAAACGTCACCCTGTGTCGATACGCCGTCTCCTAATAATGGATTTGTGTAATTATGGACGTTATTGTTTAAATAATCACTGCTATAACTTGTTTTAAGCGTCAGTTCAGGAATGATGGTCGCTTCAAGAAAGGCCCTTGCAGAGACATTGTCCTTCATGATTTGAGATTTATCCAGGCCTACTGTTGCCGGAAGATTGCTTCTTGGAATGGCTGAAGCTGGACGGTAAGCACCAAAATCTGGCACCTTATTTCCGTTTCCATCTAACTTAAACGATCCGTCGGGGTTACGTTCAAAAATGGGATAGAAGCTCGGAATCGCTCTTGAATACTGAATTACGTTAGCGGTATTGCTGTCTTCTGAAGTTGGATAATCCTGCAATGAGTTTGCGGCAGAAACGTTTAAACCCGCCTTAAGCCATTTTTTTGCCTGTGTAGTCAGGTTAATTCTCGCATTGTATCGTTTGTATCCTGAAGCCAATGCAATCCCTTTATCATTAAGGTATCCTCCGGAGATGTAATACTGACTCTTTTCAGAACCTCCGTTAAAACTTAGGTCTCCCTGAGTCCTTCTGGCCGTTTGTTGGGTCGCTTTTCCCCAGTCATTATCCCATAGAGGTGTAGCTCCCGGAACAATTTTTCCATCTAATCCTACCGGACTAGGGTAGTTCGGACCATAAGGATTGATGCCGAGGTCGGTAATCAGCTGGCGACCGGCAGCAAGTCCAAGTGCCTCATCTGTAAAAGTAGGGTTCGATACCCTTAGTTTGTTTTTTGCTGCTAACCAATAGCTTTCAAAATACTCATTGGTCGTTACCTGTTCGTAGTCTTTTACGGCACGCTTGGAAATCCCCTGACTGAAACTGGCATTGATTTGTGTATCTCCACCTTTCTTGCCTGTTTTCGTAGTGATGATAATCACCCCATTGGCACCTCTAGAACCATACAATGCACTGGAAGCAGCATCCTTCAATACACTGATCGATTCTATGTCGCTCGGATTTATCGAACTTAAGTCGCCGGAAAATGGGTTTCCATCAACTACATATAAAGGAGCACTGGAAGCATTAATGGAGCCAATTCCGCGGATACGAATGGTAGCTGAAGTACCAGGTTGTCCGCTGGCAGCCACGGCCTGAACGCCGGGTGCCAAACCTTGTAATGCTTTAGTGATATTAGAAACCTGTCTGTTTTGAAGCTGATCCCCACTGATTCGTGATACAGATCCGGTAATGTCCCTTCTTTTTGCAGTACCATAAGCGACTACTACCACTTCATCCAGTTCATTGGAAGCATCGGTTAACACTACATTTAAGTTTTCACCTGCTTTAGCACTGAGATCCTGACTGGCAAAACCAAGGAAGGAAAAAGTCAGCGTCTCCTGGGCATTGCTGAGCTTTAATTTGAAATTACCCAAATGATCGGTTGTTGTACCGGATTTAGATCCTTTAATCAGGATACTGACCCCAGGGAGGGGAAGTTTGGTTCCTTTTTCAATTACTTTACCTGTGACTTGATACACGTCCTGGGCCTTTGCAAATTGAATGAAGAACAAAAGAAATAAAATAGATAATCTTGTTTTCATTAGAATACACTTGTTTTTTTAGAGATGATGAAGCCATCATCAGCATATGGATTGCTTTTTATAAGCTTATGCTTAGGATGGTTTCATCAGAAAATTTGTTAGTTAATTAATGATTGTTGCTTCCCTTAAAGCTTTCCCGATGGAAAATTTTAGGCATTAGTTTCCCTCAGCCTTTTCAAAAGGCTGTGTGGTCTTGTTAATGAGTTAAATTAATGTAGGATTAGGCCATACAACAACACATTCGAAGTGTTGGCTGGCGATTGAGGATTAAGCTTGTTGTGAAATCAACAACTTGATAGAGATAAAGTAGAAAATTGCTCATAATGTGTCTTATATGGATTACGCGTTACGGCTGCAAATATAAATAAAAACACTACTAAATCGGTAGACTTTAAGTGAAATCTATCAGAGAATTGTCAAAAGAGCAATTTAATTGTCGTTTGTGGGTATGAGAGGGGATGTGGTTAAGGTTAAGCAATTGATAATGTTCAATTGCTTCGTGAAAGAAATGAGCAAAATATTTGTTATCAGGATGGAGGATGGGTGGATGGATTCGGAGTTGATTTCTGCGCAAACGATTGATTTCTTATTCAGTTTTTCAATCTGATCCATTCCTCCGCTATTTTACGTAAATGAAATAAAAAGTTTTAATAACATTGTTTTTACCGCTCATGCATCGATAAAGGCCTAAAATCAGCTATTTTGACCGGAAGAAAAAGTAGCTGCAAGCAGTCATTTTTCAGGCTCAAACCGACAATATTTACGCAACCGTTTGCATGAAGAAACAAAAGGATATAAACGCTCTTTTTAGGGCCTTATACGCAGTAATTGCCCTTTTTTCCTCAAAGCATTTTTCCTCTTCAAAGGCACATACCACAGGAATAAATCACTCAGCAAGGCAAAATAGCTGTTTTATGGCATCTGGTGGGGCTGGGCTGTCTGCACAGTCCGTAGATTTATAGTCATAATTCCTATATTCGGCGCTACAACACACAAACACCTGGGATGACCAATGGAATGCCAACAGGTACCTGTCAGCATGAAATCTCAGAAAAACCTATTCTAAGAATGATGAAAAAATTATTTGGAGATGCTAACCCAAAAAACGCTGTTCTACTTGCGCTTGCTTTCCCCTTACTGGTTTCCTATATACCAGCATCGGCGATGCCAAAAATGAACATCGTAAAACAAGCCATGATGCGAGGTCAGAAAGTGATCAGCGCAAAAAAGATCAATTCCACTTCCGTGGAGTTATTGTTTTCCGACAACCAGCGGTTAACGCTCGATTTCTACGGAGGAAACATGTTCAGACTTTTCCAGGACAATTCAGGTGGATTTATCCGCGATCCTGAAGCCAAACCGGATGCTAAAATATTAGTCGATAACCCAAGAAGAGCGGTTTCAAAACTAGAGCTTAGCGACGATAATCATCAAATTACCATTTCTACAGATAAGATTACGGTACTCATCGATAAAAACACTTCTCTGTTAAAGGTCATTAATCAGGCCACCAAAGCAGTTGTTCTGGAAGAAGCAGCACCCATTAATTTTGAAAAAGGAAAGGTAACGCTCACTTTAAAAGAGCAGCCTCAGGAATATTTTTATGGTGGAGGGGTACAGAATGGCCGTTTCTCACATAAAGGAAAAGCGATCTCCATAGAGAACCAGAACAGCTGGACGGATGGGGGAGTTGCTTCTCCAACGCCTTTTTATTGGTCCTCAAACGGCTATGGCATGATGTGGCATACCTTCAAAAAAGGAAAGTACGACTTCGGGGCCAAAGAAAAAGGCCTGGTCAAGTTATCCCATGATTCTGATTATCTGGATGCTTTTTTTATGGTTAGTGACGGAGCCTCGGCATTGTTAAACGATTTTTATCAGCTCACCGGAAATCCGATTTTGCTGCCGAAATTTGGTTTCTATCAGGGACACCTGAATGCCTATAACCGCGATTTCTGGAAAGAAGACGAAAAAGGAACTTTATTTGAAGATGGCAAGCGATATAAAGAAGGTCAGAAAGACAATGGAGGAATAAAAGAATCCCTCAACGGCGAGAAGAACAATTACCAGTTTTCAGCCCGTGCGGTGATCGACAGGTATAAAAAGAACGACATGCCCTTTGGCTGGCTATTACCTAACGACGGTTATGGTGCTGGTTATGGACAGACAGAAACCTTAGATGGAAATATCCAAAACCTGAAAAGCTTAGGAGATTACGCCCGTAAGAATGGTGTAGAAATTGGTTTATGGACACAATCCGACCTTCATCCAAAACCTGAAGTCAGTGCCTTACTTCAAAGAGACATCATCAAAGAAGTGAGAGATGCCGGTGTTCGCGTTTTAAAAACCGATGTGGCCTGGGTAGGTGCCGGATATTCATTCGGACTTAACGGTGTTGCAGATGTTGCACAAATCATCCCTTATTACGGCAATAGCAGCAGACCGTTCATCATCTCTCTGGATGGATGGGCCGGTACGCAGCGTTATGCAGGTGTATGGTCTGGCGATCAGACCGGAGGTGTTTGGGAATACATCCGCTTCCATATCCCTACTTATATCGGCTCTGGCTTGTCCGGACAACCGAACATCACTTCAGACATGGACGGTATCTTTGGCGGTAAAAATCCTGCGATCAATGCCAGAGATTTCCAATGGAAAACCTTTACGCCAATGGAATTGAACATGGATGGATGGGGAGCGAATGAAAAATATCCGCATGCGTTGGCCGAGCCGGTTACTTCGATTAACCGCAATTATCTGAAACTCAAATCAGAGTTAATGCCTTATGCCTACAGCATTTCCAGAGCTGCAGTTACCGGTTTACCAATGATCAGAGCCATGTTCCTGGAATATCCAAATGCCTATACCCAGGGAACAGCTACTCAGTACCAATTCCTGTACGGTCCTTATTTCCTTGTAGCACCGATCTATCAGGCTACAAAATCCGACGACAAAGGGAACGACATCCGCAACGGCATCTATCTGCCTGAAGGAACCTGGATTGACTATTTCTCAGGAGAACAATACGCAGGAAACAGCATCCTGAACACCTTTGATGCGCCACTCTGGAAACTACCGCTTTTTGTTAAAAGCGGGGCAATTATCCCGATGTCAAATCCGAACAATAACGTGGCGGAAATCAATAAAGGTAAGCGCATCTATGAGTTTTATCCGGCTGGAAAAACCTCATTTACGGAGTATGACGATGATGGTGTTACCGAAGCCTATAAACTCGGCAAGGGTACTTCAAGCTTAATCGAGTCAGAACAGGATAAAAATAAAGTAACAGTGACCGTTCACCCGGCTAAAGGTGATTTCGACGGCTTTGTAAAAGAAAAAACGACGGAGTTCAGAATAAACGTTACAGAAAAACCAAAGAAACTCTCTGCAAAAATCGGAAACAATAAAGTCAAATTGACAGAAGTAAACTCAATCGAGGAATTCCAAAAAGCAGATAATGTATACTTCTATGAGGCTAAGCCGAACCTCAATAAATACGCGACTAAAGGTTCTGAGTTTGAAAAAGTGATCCTCACCAAAAACGCGCAGCTACTTGTAAAACTGGCCAGTACTGACATTGCCTTAAATGAGGTTTCTGTGGTAGTAGAAGGGTTTAAATTTGAACCTGTTGATCAGCAACGCATCTCATCCGGAACATTATCAGTTCCTGCAAACGCCCGTATTACAGAGAAAAACACAGAAGCATACACCTTAAAACCAACATGGAATAAAGTTGACCATGCCGATTTCTATGAAATAGATTTCAACGGTATGCATTATACCACGATCAGGGACACCACCTTGTTATTTGATGGATTACTGGCAGAAACGCCTTATTCCTTTAAATTACGTGCTGTAAATAAGGATGGTTTCTCAGACTGGACAGAGGTAAAGGCAACTACAAAATCTAATCCTTTGGAATTTGCCATTTCCGGAATCGTTGCGGAAACAACTGCGGAAAATCAGGAGGAATCAGAAATAGATAAATTGTTCGATTATGACGAAGGAAACATGTGGCATACCAAATGGGGTGTAAAATCTGTTCCTTTTGACATCGTCATGGACCTGAAATCAATTAACCAGCTGGACAAATTCCATTATCTGCCACGTAGGGGAAGAGGAAACGGAATATTGCTAAAAGGTAAAGTTTTCTATAGCAACAATAAGGAAAACTGGACAGAAGCAGGTTCATTTGAATGGAAAAACGCAGAAGATGTAAAAATATTCAACTTCGCTAACCACCCAACTGCCCGCTTCATTAAAATAGCTGTCGCCGATGCCGTTGGTGGTTTCGGTTCAGGCCGTGAATTGTATGTATTCAAAGTTCCAGGAACAGAAAGTTACCTTCCCGGCGATATCAACAACGATCGTCTGATTGACATGAATGATTTCACCTCATACACCAATTACACTGGACTGAAAAAAGGTGATGCGGACTTTGAAGGATACATCAGCAATGGTGACATCAACAAAAATGACCGTATTGACGCTTACGACATCTCGGTTGTAGCAACACAGCTTAGTGGCGGAGTAGAAGCTCCTAAAACAGAGAAAGTATCTGGTAAAATCGAAATCAGTGCGGCAAAACCGAGCTATAACAAAGACGAAATCGTCGAAATTAAAGTAAAGGGGCTAAACTTGAAATCGGTAAATGCACTAGGCTTCGCGTTGCCATACCTTTCAGCGGATTACGAATTTATAAGCGTGCAAAATCTAAATATTAAAGTAAAACAAATGGAAAACCTGACCAACGACAGGTTGCACACCAATGGCGACAAAGTTTTATATCCAACCTTTGTTAACGTAGGCAACAAAGAAACTTTAAATGGCAATACAGAGCTCTTCGTATTAAAATTAAAAGCAAAACGTAAACTAAACTTCAACCTTAAAGCTGTTGAGGGACTTTTAGTAGACAAAAACCTGAATACCGTTAAGTTCTAAAATTCCAATACCATAAAGAAAAACCCGCAGATATGATTTGCGGGTTTTTCTTTTTTAATACGGTATTATAGTTTCCTTAGTAAATAGTAAGTAGTAAGAGGCCAATTCCATGCCGCCCGGAATCTAGTATATTTCCGGTGTAATCTTATAAAAAAAGGAAAGTATGGATGAAGGCATAGAAAAATTTGCCCCTTCAGGCAAAGGTTTCAGCCTGAAAACAGCTTTCCTTTTTTTAAATCTTCAGCGCAAAATTCCGGAATGACCTACAAGTCAATGCGCGCTGTAAAAACCTGACCAAACCTATCTGTAGCAATAACCTCAACACTCTTTGCGACTGTAGAAGGATTTGCATAAAACAAATGATCTGTAAGAATCGGCTCTACCCAGGGCTGTTCCTGAGGCTTCACCGCACCCTCATACAAATCAATCGCCATCGGATCTTTCCCTGAAAATTGCGTCATAGTACCTTTCAACACACCATCTTCTTTCCATTTAACCTCCCATGAAGCATCCCAATTCCACACATTGGCCACC
This sequence comes from Pedobacter steynii, assembly GCF_900103665.1. GTDB lineage: Bacteria > Bacteroidota > Bacteroidia > Sphingobacteriales > Sphingobacteriaceae > Pedobacter > Pedobacter steynii. The sequence goes on along the minus strand of NZ_FNGY01000008.1, from coordinate 326,323 downwards.
ACTTGTCCAGGTCTTGCCTTATTACCCCGATCATAAACCCTGATCTGATGTTCCTTTTCCTTACCAATCGACTTATAATACCAGCTCAGCTGATTTCCTTTAACTTCATAGACGCCATATCCTTTGGGTGTACCGTCATAACAAACCGGTCCGCTCCACCATGCCCCACAAATCGCACCATGCACGATCTCATGCCTGTTTCCTTCCACAATGTGCTCATTAAAATGCGTATGGCCCGATAAAATATAGCTCTGATAAGGTTTCAATATCTGATACAACTGTTCCCGGTTAGACACCACATTGGCAATGTCATCTTCTTTAAGCCCGTACCGCCTTTTCTGTCCCGTATTGGTAGGAATATGAAGCGTAAGCACCACGGTTGTTCCCAGCGGCACATGTGATAAATCCTGTTCCAGCCAATGGAGTTGATTTTCTGTCAGGTAGCCGATATAACGTCTCCCCGTTCCCAGAAAAAACACATCATCCAAAGCTATATAATGAATCTTTCCCCGGTTGTAGGAATAATAAGAAGGACCAAAATTCTGTTTAAAAGTCCTGGCAGATAAATCATCGGTGCGGACATCAAGGTCCATATCGTGATTTCCGATCACCTGAAAAAAGGGAATGTCCGATTGACTAATGCTGTTTTTATAATCTTTAAATAACCTGAACTGGTCCCAGACGATATCTCCTGCACAAATGCCATGGATCAATGTTCCTGTAGGGTAGCTGGCCTTCAGCTTTACCAGATCCGGGCCTGCCTGAGTCAGGATATTTTGTGCATCTGCATCTGTCTGGATCTGCGGATCTGCCCACACCACAAATACATGCTCATCATCGTCTTTACCAAGCTTCTTAAGACTAAAATTATAATCTCCGGCAGCGATGGGCTTGTAGAACTGAGCGATTCCGGACTGATGGGTAAATTCATATCCGGACGGCTTGGTCAGGTAAATAAATTCGCTGCGCGGATCTCTTTGCAGTTCAAATGAGCCCTGGTGATCCGTAGTCACGATTGTAAAACCATCCGTAACGGGAACTCCCGGGATTCCTTTTCCCTGATCCGTTACTTTTCCGCTAACCATAGCATCTTTAAGAACAGGACTAAAAGATTTACGCTCCGCAAAAAGTGCTGTTGGAACGCTGAGTGCCGTGCCTAATAAGGCAATGCTTTTAAGAAATGACCTTCTTTTTTCCATAAAAATCGATTTTTCGGAAGAAACCCCGAATCCTGCAAAACTAAAATTATTCCAATACCATCGGGGTTAGCTGCAGGTTAACAATTTATTAAGCATCACCGTTAACTGCATAGAATCCCGGAAAGGATATAATAATTTGATAATGCTGACTAAACCTGTGGCGGACCTGATCTGAATAATTTTGACAAAAATTTACGGCGGGATCCATGGAATTATTTACAAACGATGTGCATGCAGCTCAGGAACTCAAAGACGGAAACGTCGAAGCTCTGGGGTATTTCTATCGTTTATACGAGCGCCAGGTCTATCAGTTCCTCTATACGTATTGCAGGGATCAGGATCTGGCAGAAGAAATGATCCAGTGTACTTTTATCAAAGTCTGGGAGAAAAGGAATCATCTTGACCTTTCCAAAAGTGCGAAGAACTGGATCTATACCATGGCCAAAAACCTGCTCATCGACTCCTTGCGTCAAACAAAACGTCAGGAGAAGGTATGGAGCCTCCATCCGGCAATCCCGGAACAGGACGACAGCACCCATAACCAGATTATCTACGCAGATTACCAGCGGATGATTGCCTCAGTTTTAATGAAATTGCCCAAAAGAAATCAGGAAGTGTTTGACCTGAGCCGGGGCCAGCAGTTCTCCAACAAGGAAATAGCGGATCAGTTGAACATCTCCCTGAAGGCAGTAGAGAAACACCTGACCAAAACCCTGCGCTTTTTAAGGGGCGTTCTCAAAGATGAGCAGTTGCTGATGCTCCTCATTCTGCTCCATCTTTAATTTTTTTATCTGTAGGGTAGGGTTGCCTGCCTCCGGATCCGTATAGCTTCATATCGACATGAAGAATACTCCGTTTACAAAAGAAATGATGACCCGCTTTTTTCAGCATACACTGGATGAAGAACAGCATCAGCAGATATTAGATTGGCTCAGCAGTTGCACTGAGGAAGAACAGGAAAGCTTTTTTAAGGCGCACCTGGATTACATCGATCAACAGCCTGTCACAATGACTAGCAGTAATGAGTCTGGTTTTGAAGAGCTGAGGGCAACTATACAGCGAAGAGAAAGGGTAAAGAAAAACTTTAGCACCTGGTCGATCCGTATTGCTGCCGTATTTTTTCCTTTCCTGATGGTATGGGCTTTATTCCTGCAGCCTAAGCCGGAACACAAAGCATTGCCACAAACTGAAAATGTTCCTGCGGTTAAAAATATAGAAATGAACAATTACGGAAGGCAGAACAGAGAAATCACCTTACCAGATTCCTCCGTAGTTACCCTGTATCCAGGTGCCTCATTACAATATTCTTCTCATTTCGTCCAGCAAAAGAGAACATTAAAACTCCGTGGAAAAGCCTTTTTTAATGTAAAACACGATGCCAATCATCCATTTATCGTCTATAGCGGGGAAGTTCAGACCCTAGTTCTTGGCACCTCATTCTGGGTTGATGCCCATCCCTCAGCTACCAGGGTCAGGGTAACCGTAAAAACGGGTAAAGTAGGTGTGAAAACCCTGCGGAATTCAACGGTATTCCTATTGCCGGATGAACAGGCTGTCTTTATAAAAAGCGAAGGAACATTGGCCAAAATAACCACTGCTAAAAACAGTAAAAAACAAGGAAACCAACATTTAACAAAATCGGAAACCCTGGCCCTGGCCTTTAATGAAACGCCTTTAAGTCGGGTTGCAACTTTGCTTGAAGAGCAGTTTAAGCTAAAAATCTACTTAGAAGACGAAAGCCTGTCCGGCCTGCACATCACCCTCAGTACCAAAGGGAAATCGCTGGAAAGTATCCTCGAAGAAATCAAAGCTCAGGCGCCGGTTCAATATGAACGAAAGGGCCGGGAAATCTACCTAAAAGAGAATAAAACTATAAAATAACACCACAGACAAATTATTCAAACATGAAACACAGATCAGGATTACGACATTGTTTATTGCCCTTTGCATTGGCATTACTGGTATTCAGCACTTTATTGTTCAGTCAGATTTCAGCGCAGGCGCAGGGGGCAACCTCTTCCGGAATAAAGGGTTCCGTATTTGACAATTCCAACATACCGCTTTCCGGGGCAGGGATTATCGTTACTTATCTCCCGGCAAACTCCCGTTATGAAAGCAAGACTTCAGATAAGGGGGCCTTTAACCTTCAAAACTTACCTGTGGGCGGGCCTTACAGAATTGAAGTCCGCCATATAGGAAACCGCAATTATACGGAGAACAACGTATTTCTTTCCCTCGGACAAGTCTACACGCTCAAAGTATATATGAGTTCGGAAAATCAGGAGCTTCAGGCAGTAGAGGTAAAAGCACAAAGGGCAGGGTCTTCGAGAAACCTGGCAAAAACCGGTGCTTCGACTAACATCAGCAGAACAGACATCGATCGTTATCCCTCATTGAACAGGTCCTTAGCCGATTATACAAGGTTTACCCCGCAATCGTCCGGATTGTCTTTTGGTGGCCGTAACAACCGCTACAACAACATTCAGATTGATGGTTCTCAGAACAACGACATCATGGGCTATGGCGTAGGCGGAGGAACAACCACCGGTTCGCCGGGCGGACAGGCGGGAACACAGCCCATCAGTTTAGATGCGATTGACGAAATTCAGGTGGTACTGGCACCTTTTGATGTGAAACAAGGTAGTTTTACCGGTGCGGGAATTAACGCGGTCACCCGTCGTGGAACCAACACTTTCTCCGGATCAGCCTATACTTATGGTAAAAACCAAAACCTGGTGGGCAAAAGTCCGGATGATAAAAGAACCAAATTTAACGATTTCACAGACTATCAATATGGCTTTCGTTTAGGCGGACCGGTGATAAAAGACAAGCTGTTTTTCTTTGTAAATGCAGAAATCAGTCGCCGGGATGAACCTTTATTGTACCAGGCCAACAGGGGCAAAGGTGCTTCAAATGAAGCTCAGATCCCCCTTGAAACGGCACAAAGCTTTTATAACACTTTAAAAAATACCTACAATTATGATCCTGGTAAGTTTGAAGACATCAGCAAAAAGACCAATAGCGAAAAGTTCTTTCTCCGCTTTGACTACCTGATCAATGCCAAAAACAGACTGACCCTCCGCCACAATTATGTGAATGGAAAACGTGATGACATCAGTAACGGCATCAATTCGCTGCGCTTTGAGAACAACAAATACATTCAGACGAATAAAACCAATATTACCGTTGCCGAGTTAAACACTTATTTCTCAAATAACGTGGTAAACAACCTGATCGTTGGCTATTCCAATGTGAGGGACAACAGGGAAATTCCGGGAAGCCCCTTTCCGCAGGTAACGATTCAGCTGGATGCGACCAAAACAATGGTTGCCGGAACAGAAGGATATTCTCCTTCAGCGCGACAAAAGCAACATCTTTTCCAGCTCACAGACAACCTGGATATCATTCACAATGACCATCATTTTACCATTGGTACACAGAATGAGTTCTTTAAATTCGACAACCTTTTTATCCAGAACATCTGGGGAAATTATACTTTTGCCAGCCTCGATGCTTTTGCGAAAGCACAGGCACCCACTATTTACCAGCTCACTTATTCAAAAATCCCGGATGTAAAAATACCTACTTCCGTATTCAGGGCCATGCAGCTCGGATTTTATGCACAGGATGAATACACGGCTATGGAAGGCCTGAAATTAACAGGTGGCCTCCGTGTTGATATCCCTGTATTTCTGGATAAACCTTTAGAGAATGAACAGTTCGCCAATTCCTTCAAAGAGGAGGGTTACCGCACCAGCAGACAGCCAAAAACCAAATTGCTGTTCTCCCCAAGAATCGGCTTTAACTATGATATTAATAATGATGGCAACACCATTCTCCGCGGAGGAACAGGAATCTTTACCGGAAGACTTCCCTATGTATGGCTTGGGAATGCATATAACAATTCGGGTGTAGATTTGGGCAGGATCAATGTCAGTGCCGCTGCTGCATCCACCATCAGATTTAATCCTGATGTGAACAATCAGCCAAGAACTGCCACTGTAGCCACTTCAGAGATCGACCTGACGGATCCTGACTTTAAAATGCCTCAGGTATGGCGCTCAAACCTGGCAATAGATCAGAAACTTCCTTACGGCTTTACCGCAACACTGGAAGGAATCTATGGCAAAGAAATGAATGCCCCTTATATCAAAGACCTGAATCTGGTGGAACCAAATGCAAAACTTGCCAGAGAAGACAGAAACGTTTATCCTGCTGGCGCCGGCCGACTTAAATACCCTGAATACACGAATGTATTCTTGTTAACGAATACAAACAAAGGTTATCAGTACAGCATCACCGCGCAGCTGCAACGCAATGTATCACAAGGCGTATCCGGTAGCATCGCATACACCTATGCGCAATCGGAAGACATTTCGAGTATGAATTCTACCATCGCCTCGACGAATTTCAGAAACAATACCATTGCCAATAACCCAAACAATCCAATGCTAACGTCCTCCGACTGGAACCTGAACCATCGGATCATCGGAACCTTGTCTTACCGTTTTGAATACCTGAAGAATTTTGCAACAACGATAGGATTGGTCTATAACGGACAATCTGGTCTTCCTTATACCTATCGTCTAAACTCCGATATCAACAACGACGGACAAACGCAGAATGATGCCATGTATATCCCTGCAACAGCAAAAGACATCACTTTAGTTCCCAATAATGCATCCGATAAACGTACACCGGCAGAAATCTGGGATCAGCTAAATGCCTTCATAGAACAAGATCCTTACCTGAGCAAACACCGCGGGCAATTTGCAGAAAGAAATGGCGCAAGAACACCATGGTCACATATTTTCGACCTGCACCTTGCACAGGACTTCCTGATCAACACCGGAGGAGCGAAAAAACACAACCTTCAACTCAGCTTCGATATCTTCAATGTAGGCAACCTGTTAAACAAAAATTGGGGATTGGTGAAATTACCATCGATCACTACCGCGCAACTTCCAGCCACCTTAAGCGGCTCTATCCTGACCTATAAAGGAATTGATCCATTAGCCTTTAGCGCTGGAAATCCAATACCAACTTATAGCTATAGCCCGGTAAACGGTTCTTTTATCAATGCACCTTTCGATTCCAGATGGAGAGGCCAGCTGGGACTAAGGTATAGTTTCTAATCGCAATAACAATCCTAAAGATCACCTCAGAGAAGAAAGCGCTCCTTAGAGACTGCCCGCACTGAAAGGAATCTTACTTAAAGGCCTTTGAAGGTAATCCTCCGGGTTAAAGCGGTAGAAAAAAAGGCGAGATGGGATGAAGGCATAGAAAAATTTGCCCCTTCAGGCAAAGGTTTCAGCCTGAAACCATCTCCCTTTTTTTTAAAAAAGCTTCTTACTAAAATACTTAGGAAACTCAACATATCCCTGTCTCTCATAAAAACGATGTGCAGCTGTTCTGCGAATACTGGAATGCAGCTCTATCCTGTTACAATCCCTTTCTTTCGCCAACTGAACACAACGTTCTTCCATTTCCTTTCCTATGCCACGGCTCCTTAACTGATCGTCAACAGCAAAATAACTTACCATCGCAAAATCTCCTGCATAAGCGATCTGAGGGACAAAATGAATAGACATGAAAGCGACAACCTGACCATCCAGTTCGTATACAATCAGCTCATGATCAGGATGTCCGATCAGTAGCGTTAACTTTTCGGCGACCAGGCTTTCTGCTGTCGGATGTTCCATTTGCGCTAATAAAGACCCTATGGCCTGCGTATCTTCTTGTTTTGCCCTTCTTATACTCATCTTAAAAACCGGATTAATAAAGGTAAAAGTATCATTTCTTTAGGATCAATTCCAGCCTCCACCCAATGCACGGTATAAATTGACGATTGCATGTAATTTCTGACTTTGGTCATTGATCCCTTTTAATTCAGCGGTCAGCAGATTTTGTTCTGCTGCCAGGACATCTGTATAATTGGTGTTTTTGCTGTTGTTTAGCAATTCTTTATTGAAAGCTACCGCCTGTGCCAGGGCTTTTAACTGCTTAGCCCGTTTTCCTTCCTTTTGAACGGCATGTTCATAGGATGATAAAGCATCTGAAACTTCCTGAGCCGCTTTTAGAAGCGAGCTTTCAAAGCCATACAATGCCTGTTGCTGTTTCGATTCTGCCGTGCTGAGCCTGGCTTTATTGATCCCCTTATTGAAGATCGGCTGTGTAAGGCCGGCGGCAATATTGCCAAATAAGCCGGCACTGCTAAACCAGTTACTAAGCCCAAGACTTGAAAAACCAGCCGCAGCGGTAATCGTTAGCGAAGGATAAAAAGAAGCCCTTGCGACATTGGTGTTTTCAAATGCAGCACGGAATTGATACTCTGCCTGCTGGACATCCGGTCTGTAGGCCAGTAATTGCGCCGGAATTCCTGGTTTTAAGTCGTATGTCAATCGTTGTTGAGCCAAAGAAGTCCTGTTGATTTTAGAAGGAGAGCGGGCCAGCAACACACATAAAGCATGCTCGGTTTCTTTAATCCGCTGCTGTATATCCGGAATGGCGAGATCTGCCTCATAATAATTGGCTTCACTTTGTACGACTGCCACGCCGTTTAAGATCGAGCTTTCAAAAAGCAATTTGATTGCTTCAGCATCTGCAGCTCTGTTTTCTGCTGTTTTCTGAGTCACCAGTAATTGCTGATCCAGCGCAAGTAATTCAAAATAATGATTGGCGATGTCGGCAATCAGCTGGGTTTGGACTGCTCGCTTTGCGGCATCACTGGCCAGGAGGTCTGCATACGCAGCGCGTTTTGCACTACCCAGTTTAGCCCAGATGTCCAGTTCCCAATTGGTACTGATACCAAGATCATATTGCGTAGAATTGTTGATCATTCCGAAACCTTGCGGGAAGGCCAGCCTGCTTTGCTTTACAGACAAATTTCCATTTACCCCCGGTAAGAATGCTGCTTTACTCAGGCGAAGACCGGCCTGAGCTTCGCTAATGCGTGCTACAGCAATTTTCAGGTCCAGATTGGCAGCCAATCCCTGAAGGATCAGCTGGTTTAAAATGGTATCGGTAAATACCTCCGACCATTTCATCTTTGCCATGTTTCTGGTATCTGCAGATCTGCCATTTCCATAAGATGAAGCGGAAGGCAGATCTGGTTTCTGATAAGGTTTTATCACTTTACATGAAGTCCATAATCCAATGGAAATCAATAGCAATAAAGATTTTCTATATATATTCATTACAGTAGGTTAAATGTTTTCTTTTAAAGTTCGTGGAGGATGATTCGGTGTTGGTATTCCTGAAATTTTCTCCTGTGCAGACTGGAAAATGATGAAGAGAACAGGGATGACAAAGATGCCAAACAGTGTTCCGATGAGCATTCCACCAACAGCGGCTGTACCGATGGAACGGTTGCTGAGTGCACCGGCCCCGGTAGCCAGCATTAAGGGAACCAGCCCGAATATGAAGGCAAAGGAAGTCATCAGAATCGGTCTTAATCTTGCTTTTGCCCCATAAATTGCGGACTGCACAATGCTTCTGCCACTCAAACGGTGCATCAGTGCAAATTCTACAATCAGAATGGCATTTTTAGCGAGTAAGCCAATCAACATGATCAGACTGATCTGAAGGAAAATGTTGTTGTCGATGTTAAAGAGATTTGCAAATATAAAGGCCCCCGCCAAACCAATCGGAAGGGAAAGCAGTACAGAAAAGGGGAGGATATAGCTCTTGTACTGTGCACTCAATAAGAAGTAAATGAACACCAGACAAAGTGCAAAGATCATCATCGTCTGACTACCGCTGGAAAGCTCTTCCCTTGTCAGGCCGGAAAATTCATAAGTATAACCGCGACTTAAAGTCTGTGCAGCAACTTCTTCTATTGCTTTTATCGCATCGCCTGAGCTATAACCTTTATTTGGCGAGCCAGTTACCGTAGTTGAAGTAAACAGATTGAACCGGTTAATAAACTCCGGACCATAGGTTTTCTTTAAGGTGACGAACTCCGAAACCGGTGCCATCATTCCCTGTTCTGTCCTGACATAAACCTTATTCATGTCTGCTTCTTTCGCTCTGAAATCAGGATGACTCTGCATCATCACCCGGTATTGTTTACCAAATTTATTGAAGTCTGAGGCATAAACTCCTCCAAAATACCCTTGCAAAGTATTCAATACGGTATTGACACTTACACCCGCATCTTTACATTTCTCTATGTTTACGTTGACCTCCAGTTCGGGAAATCCGATATTAAAAGGACTTGTGGCATACATGATCTCCGGACGCTGGTTGATGGCCGTCATAAACTTACCGATAGACTTAGCGAATTCTTTATAATCACCTCCGGTTCTGTCTTGCAGCTGCACTTCAAAACCATTGTTATTTCCGAAGCCCTGCAAGGTTGGAGCAGCAAAGAAAATCACTTTAGCGCCTTTAATGTGTGCTGTTTTTGCAAACAGTTGATTGACTATGGCATTGACATCCTGGTCTTTTCCTTTTCTTTCTTTCCAGGGCTTCAAACGGATAAATAAAGCGCCATATGAGCCACCGAATCCGTTGATCAGGTCCATTCCTGCCAACCTTGAAGAAAGTTCAACCTCCGGAATACTTCTGGCAATGCTATCCACCTGATTGCTGATCTCTTCTGTGCGTTCCAGTGTTGCTGAAGGGGGAAGGATCACATCTCCATAAATGGCGCCACCATCTTCATTCGGCACAAAACCGGTTGGCGTAGTTTTCAATAAGGTATAGAAAATAAAACCGAACATCAGAATACCCGCAATTGAAATCCATTTTCGGCGAATCAGGAACCGCACTGCGCGTATATACTTGCCCGTTACTACTTCAAATGCCGTATTGAATCCTGTATAGAAAGTAGGCAGAAATCCTTTTGACTGATGTGGCTGATCCGGGTTATGGGGCTTTAAAAAGATCGCGCAAAGCGCCGGACTTAGGGTCAGCGCATTCACGGCAGAAATCACGATCGCAACCGCAAGGGTTAATCCAAACTGTTTATAAAATACGCCTGCAGAACCTGTAATGAAAGTTACCGGAACAAACACAGCAGACATGATCAGGGTAATCGACACGATAGCCCCACTGATTTCGCTCATCGCATGAATCGTCGCTTTCTTTGCCGATTTGGCGCCCTGATCCAGTTTTGCATGAACGGCTTCGACCACCACAATCGCATCATCTACGACAATCCCAATCGCCAGCACCAGTGCAAACAAGGTCAGCAGGTTGATGGTAAAGCCAAAAAGTTTCAGGAAAAAGAACGTACCGATGATGGCCACGGGAACTGCAATTGCAGGAATGAGGGTAGAGCGGAAATCCTGAAGAAAGATAAATACCACAATAAAAACAAGGATAAAAGCTTCTACGATGGTGTATATTACTTTTTCTATAGAGGCATCCAGAAATTCATTGGCATTCAGGAAAGTATGGTATTCCACTCCGGGAGGAAAATCTTTGGACGCTTCTTTCAGAATATTTTCACAGGCAATGATCAGCTCTCTGGCATTTGATCCCGACGACTGGCTTACGGCTCCTCCGGAGGAGACCTTTCCCTGCGTCTTTAGTGAGGTGGTATAATCCAGGGCTCCGAATTCAATTTTTGCGACATCTTTAAGCCTGATCAAGCCCCCCTGACGGGCACTGCGAAGCACAATATTTTCAAACTGCGCTTCTTCGTCCAGTCGACCAGTATATTTGAGGGCATATTGAACTGACTGCCTGCTGTTTTCACCTATTTTCCCCGGTGCAGCTTCAATATTTTGTTCTTTTAACGCTGCAATCACATCGTCGGGAACCATTCCATGGCTGGCCATGGCATCGGGCTTCAGCCAGATCCTCATGGAATATTCCTGGTTTCCGTAAATGATGGCTTCACCAACTCCTTCCACGCGTTTCATCTGTGGCATGATATTGATGCGCAGGTAATTGTCCAGGAATTTCTGGTCGTAGGCTTTGTCTTTGCTATAGATGAGAAAGCTAAATGCAGTACTGCTCAGCTTTTTGCTCGTGGTAATCCCGGCTTTGATCACTTCTGTAGGAAGCAGGCTTGTCGCTTTGGTGACCCTGTTCTGTACGTTTACTGCCGCCTGATCCGGATCCGTGCCCTGCTTAAAGAAAATGGTGATCGTGGCACTTCCGTTATTGCTGGCAGTAGAAGTCATATAAGTCATGTTTTCTACGCCATTAATTTGTTCTTCAAGTGGGACAATGACACTTTTCATCACTACATCTGCATTTGCTCCCTGGTAGGCTGCAGTTACCGCAACAGTGGGTGGAGCGATCTCCGGATATTGAGAGATGGGCAGGGACAAGAGCCCCAGGAGCCCCAGAATGACGATAATCACCGATATAACCGTAGACAATACCGGGTTTTCTATAAATTTTCTTAACATGTCTTTTTTATTTTGCTGAGGATGGAGCCGTTTTGATTTTCATTCCGTCTTTTAAATTCTCCAGTCCCTGGGTAACGATCTTGTCGCCGGATTTTACACCACTGGTTATTACATAATCTTTTTCCGTCACGGCATCCATAACAGCTATCGGTGTATTGTGAACCGTATTTCCGGCATCCACCTTAAATACGAAATGTTTGCCCTGCAACTCGAAAGTTGCGCTCTTGGGGATCAGGATTGCCTCATTAACAGCGGTAGGAATGTTCAATACGGCACTCGCGCCGCTCCAGAGTTTCGCTTCCGGATTGGGAAATACTGCTTTAAAATTGGCAGCTCCTGTGCTGGCGTTGAGTACACCACTTAAAGTCTCGATTTTTCCTTTGTCCGAGTAGACTGTTCCATCAGCAAGGGTTAAGGAAACCTCAGGCATGTTTCTAAATTTATCATTTACCTGCTGTCCATCGTATTTGTTCAGAAAGGAAGCCAGTTGTTGTTGGCTCAAGGAGAAGTAGGCATAAATCTTTTTGGTATTGGCCACTGTGGTGAGTGCTGCCTCAGAAGTACTGCTTACCAAGCTGCCGATTTTATAAGGAAGGCTCCCCAGTACACCATCTATCGGACTAACAATGTTCGTATAGGCGAGTTTGGATTTGGCGGAGGATAGCGCTGCGTTTGCCTGATTTAATTCCGCTCTTTTTACCCGCTCTACGTTTCTGGCAGATGTAAGCTCGAAAGTATTTACAATCTTTCGTTCCACCAATACTTTTGTTCTCTGGCTTTGGAGGACAGCGGTTTCCAGATTAGCTTCAGCAGCCAATACAGCGGCCTTGCTGCTGTTTACTTCCTGTTGATAGCTATTGGCATCAATCTTAAAGAGTGGCTGGCCTCTGCGTACCCTGCTGCCTTCGTTGACATAAACCTGTTCGATATACCCGTCTACCTTGGACCTGATTTCTACTGTTTGTTCTCCTTGTAAGGTAGCGGGATATTCTACTGAAAGGGCCGTTTTCTGAGGTTCAAGTACAAGGGTCGGGAATTGGGGGATCTCATTTTGTGCACCCTGGTTCCGGGCAGGTTTACAGGAACTGAGAACTGCAGTGAGGAAGAGCGGATATAGAAATATTGTTGTTTTCATTTATATTGTTTTTTTTCTTTTATAAATCATTAAAGGGGAACCGGCTTCACCCCACATCAGGGATTGAACCTGTTCCATTAACTTTGCTGTTGCGGCTACATAGATCGCTTCAGGTACATCAGAACTGGCTTTTAGCACCACTTTCTTGTTTTCGTAAATCGAATAATCCAGGGCTTTTATTCTCTGTATCCATAGGAGTTGCTGATGATCTTCCCAGGCTCCAAAACAGACAAAGGCAGCATGAGGCTGAAGAAGGGAGGCGATAAATACATAAGCCCAGTAAGGGACGATGGCATCATTTGAGCAATAAAGCACAACTTCCTTATTGCGGTACTGATGCCAGTCAATGAGCCCCATTTCTGCCCTGAATAATTTTTCCTGGAGCAGATAGCCATGAAAGAGGTAAGGGACCATATCAAAGACGAAATAGTCGGTTTTTGATGGTTTATAAGACAAGAGGTCGAGTGTGACGATTCCTGATTGTTCTACTTTATTTATGATGGTATCCATTGATTGATTGATTTTGTTTATTCTACAGTGGCTTCGGCGGTATTTTAGCAAGATTAATTTAAAGGCATAGGGATTCCTGCCCGGTTGAATTCCTTTACAGGAACCGGGTAATCATGATGCATGCTCATGCGATGCGTTTAGTTATAAATATGGATTTTCGGTGAGGAGCTTATTCAGCCTGCTTCCGCTTTCGGGAACACTTGAAAAGTACGTTCCAGTAGGGAACAACGTATACGAAAGGGGCTCCGGTAGAAGCAAAGGGAGAAATGTTTATAGTTTTTTGTAGTTTAATTGGCATAATCCTTTGTTTAATACGTAAATAGATCTTTATACTCATCACAGGTTATATCTGAAAAATCTAATAAATCGGGTTTCAGCCTTGATAAGTTCAGCAAAGTTAGTACTTTTGTTAATAAAACAACTAAACACTTGTTTTATTAGATTATGAAGACAAACAGATTTTTAATGTTATTGAAGACCAGGGGTGCTTTAACGGCCGCTTCAATTGCTCAGGAACTTGGAATAACTAATGAGGGTGCAAGATTGCAGTTGTTAAAATTTACAGAAGAAGGTCTGGTGAGTTCTTACAATGAATCCCAGGGGGTGGGGAGGCCTAAGCAGTTTTTTAACTTAACCGCCCTTGGGAATGCCAAATTTCCTGATACCCATGCGGAACTTACGGTAAAACTGATTGAGATCATGAGGGATACCTTAGGTGCAGAAGCCCTTCAAACGGTAATTGACGTTAGTGAGCAATCAGGAAAAACACGTTACCTGAACGAGCTTGAATCGATTTTTAGCCTGGAAGATCGGATTGCAAAATTAACGGAAATCAGAAGTCGCGAGGGATATATGGCAGAATATACGAAGGATAAAGAAGGTTACCTGCTCATAGAAAACCATTGCCCGATATGTGCAGCTGCAAAAAGCTGTCAGGGGTTTTGTTCTGCTGAACTTAATATATTTAAACACGTGCTGGGTGATGACGTTCAAATCAGTCGCCTGGACCATATTGTAAGCGGAGACCGAAGATGCGCTTACCGTATTGCCGAAATTAGCAAATAACATTTTCTATATGGACTATTCTGCGTACCTGAAAAGAATAAACTATGAGGGAGACCTGAACGTTTCCCTTGACTTGTTGAAAAAGCTGCAATATTTACATTTGCTCCATGTCCCTTTTGAAAATCTGGACATCCACCAGGGTGTAGAAATTAAAATGGAAAATGCGTTCTCAAAGCTGGTAGAAAGGGGCAGAGGGGGATTTTGCTATGAGTTGAACGGTGCATTCTTTGGTCTTTTGACAAATATCGGCTTTCAGGTCAGACTGATTTCGGGGAGGGTAGCGAATAAAGAACAAGGTTTTGGGGAAGAGTTTGACCATATGGCAATCCTTGCAGAAATCGATGGCGATTGTTACCTTGTAGATGTCGGATTTGGAGATTTTAGCGCAGAACCTTTAAAAATCATGCTGAATACCTTACAACATGACCGATATGGTGATTTTCAAATGGAAATGTTCGACAACACCTATCTGATCGTTAAAAAGCTGGTAAATGATGTGCTTATTCCCGAGTATATTTTTACTGAAATAGCCAGAATTCCCGACGACTTTAGGGAAATGTGTATCTACCACCAGAAGAGTGAAAATTCCAGTTTTACAAAGAAAAAAATCTGCTCCATTGCTACAGAAAACGGCAGGATCACCGTTACCGGAGACCGGTTAAAAATCCGGGAAGGGAAGGAGGTGATGGAAAAAGAATTTGAAAAAGTATCAGAATTTCATCATTATCTTTGGAAGTATTTTAACATACAATTGAGCGCCCGCTAAACACTGCATTTCAGCTGTTTTTTATACCATAAATATTCATTTTACACCCAGTCATAGATTGCTTCGCGCTGTGTCTGGGATGCCATCGTAATGAGTCCGGGGCAGCTCCATATTCGGTCCACCTTTTTCCTGCAAAAACGTGGACTCACTGTGGACTCAGTATGAGAACATCCAGACCTCAGTAAGGAGGATCATATACCGGATTTATTTCAAGAAATTTAGCATGATTTTACTGATTTTTTTCTGCGGTTTTTTGAGCTTACTGAAGCCGCTTCAGGAGGTTAGATAATTTAGGTATTTCTTCTATATTCTCCCAGTCATTTTTAGCCATCTATGAGTTAATTCACATTGCAAATACCGATCACCTTGATCAGGAAATCCTGAAAGAAGTTTTAAGCGAGCTGGAAACCAAACATTTCCATTAATTTCTGATAGCTGCTTACCTGAGTTTTCATCTTAACTTACGCTAACGATTGCGTAGTTTTTTCCTATGCATTTGTTTCATTAGCTGTCAAATCTTTGTAGACTTGTATCAGGCCTCATTATGGCTTTAACCAAATATTCAAAAGAATTAACCAGGATATGAGCAAAAGTTCCATTTTCCCTGTTTTGTTTACATTGCTCACGACAGGAGCATGTTATGCCCAATCTGCGCCCAAGGTGGCCGGGAAACCGCTGGTGTTATTAGACTCCTATTTTAACAACGAAATTAAGAAGGATGCAAATGGCATTGCACAATCCTGGCATTACAAATGGGAGGAAAACTCTGGTGTAGGTTTTTCCTTATTTGCAGGAGTATTTAAGGATAAAGGCTTTAATACAGAGACGCTAAAGTCCGCCCCGACAAAAGACAATTTAAAACAAGCCTCTGTATACATCATTGTTGATCCGGATATTGAAAAAGAAAATCCAAATCCCAGCTTTGTAAACGAAAATGACATTTCTACCATCACTTCATGGCTCAAATCCGGCGGTGTATTGCTGCTGATGGCAAACGATACCGGAAATGCAGACCTGGAACACCTCAACCAGCTTGCTAAACAATTTGGCATACAGTTCAATATGAACAGCAAGGGGAGGGTGGTTAAAAACGAATTTGAAATGGGGAGCATGGATATAGAACCGGGAAATCCGTTTTTTAAAACGGCCAGGAAATTGTTTATCAAAGAATACAGCACACTTACATTGAGCGGCGCAGCAAAATCCATCCTGAAGGACAAGGACGGAGATCAGGTCATCGCCATTGCGAAATATGGCAAAGGGGCGGTATTCGCCATCGGCGATCCATGGCTTTACAATGAATATGTGGATGGAAAGAAGCTTCCTGTTACTTTTGACAATTTAAACGCGGCCCGGGATCTGGTCGACTGGATCAAAAGCTGCCTATAACGATTGCGCAAATAATTCCGGCTGAAGCCTGTTAATCCTTATAATAATTATGTAGAATTGTTTTTGAGGTGTAACATTTTGCCGCTTTATCTATAAAAATTAATACATTTAAAAATATTATTGTGAAGAACTTTTTAGACGACAATTTCTTATTACAGACCAAGACAGCGCAAACGCTATATCATAATTTTGCAAAACAGATGCCGGTTATTGATTACCATAATCATTTAATGCCGGATCAAATTGCAAACGATTTCATGTTTGAAAATATTACTCAGGTTTGGCTATATGGCGATCATTATAAATGGCGTGCAATGCGTGCAAACGGTATTGACGAACATTACATTACCGGTAATGCGACTGATCTGGAGAAATTTAAAAAGTGGGCTGAAACAGTGCCCTATACTTTGAGAAATCCTTTATACCACTGGACACACCTGGAATTACAACGTTATTTTGATGTTCATGAAGTGTTGTCGCCTGCAAATGCAGAGCGGATTTATGAAGAATGTACAGCTAAATTACAGACACCGGAATATTCTGTGCAAAACTTGCTGCGCAAGATGAAGGTGAAAACCTTATGTACCACCGATGATCCTTTAGATTCCCTGGAACACCATCAGAAAATAAAGAATGATGGGCTGGACATCCAGGTTTTGCCCGCATTCCGTCCGGATAAAGCGATGAATGCAGATGATCAGCAGGCACTGAACAAATATATAGATCAGCTTTCGGCTTTAACAGGCAAGGAATTAAACGATCTGGATGCTTACCTGTCTGCGCTTAAATCAAGACATGATTATTTTGCAGAAAATGGCTGTTCCGTATCCGACCATGGCCTGGAGCGGATTTATGCCGATGATTATACCCACGATGAGATTAAAGATATTTATGGAAAGATCAGAAATGGGATTCCTTTAACGATCGAAGAAGCTGGTCAGTTTAAATCTGCTTTACTGTTTCAGTTTGCCTTATGGGACCACGAAAAAGGATGGGTACAACAATACCATTTGGGGGCCTTGAGAAATAATAACGACAGGTTATTGAGCCAGTTAGGTCCGGATACCGGTTTCGATTCTATCGGCGATTTTCCGCAAGGAAAGGCATTGTCTAGGTTCTTAAACAAACTGGACGCTCAAAATTGCCTGACAAAGACCATTTTGTACAATTTAAATCCAGCCGACAATGAGTTGATGGCCACAATGATTGGCAATTACAACGATGGAACGGTTGCAGGAAAAGTACAATGGGGTTCTGCCTGGTGGTTCCTTGATCAGAAAGAAGGGATGATCAAACAGATCAATACCTTATCAAATATGGGCTTACTGAGTCGTTTTGTAGGAATGCTTACCGACAGCCGAAGCTTTCTGTCTTATCCCCGTCATGAGTACTTCAGAAGGATTTTATGTAATCTTTTTGGGGATGATGTAGAGAATGGAGAATTGCCTGATGATCAGAAATGGCTTGGCAAAGTGATTCAGGACATCTGCTATAACAATGCAAAAGAATATTTTAATTTTTAATGATATATGGGCAAGGTTTTAAACTTTGGTGAACTGTTATTGAGGATTTCCCCGGATGTAGAGGGAGCCTGGCTGAAAGAAAATAACCTTCCTTTTTATGTAGGAGGGGCAGAAGCGAATGTGGCGGCTGCTTTGGCACTTTGGGGTGTTCCTTCGGCTTACCTCTCTGCGGTACCGGATAATTTTTTGAGCAGACAGGTGGTTACTTATCTGGATCAGTTGAATATAGACACCAGTCCGATGCAATACCTGGGAGAGCGGATTGGTTTATATTATCTCGCTAATGGGAAAGACCTTAAAAATTCGGGTGTAATTTACGACCGTAACTATTCTTCTTTCTCTACTTTAAAAACAGGAGTAATCGATTGGGATGCCGTTTTTGAAGGGATCAGCTGGTTTCATTTCAGCGCAATTTGTCCGGCATTAAACACGGATGTAGCTGCAGTATGTGAAGAGGCTTTAAAAGCTGCTTCCGAAAGGAATATCCGGATTTCACTGGATTTGAATTACAGAAGTAAACTATGGAAATATGGAAAAGATCCGATAGAGGTGATGCCGTTGCTGGCGCCGTATTGCGACCTTATCATGGGAAACATCTGGGCGGCTGAAAATATGCTCGGCATTCCGGTGCCTGAGGGGCTTGTCGAAGCAGACCTGAAAGAGAATTATCTGGAACAGGCAACCATAACCTCCAAAGCGATTATTGCTGTATTTCCTAAGTGTACAGCGGTAGCCAATACCTTCAGGTTTGATTTCAAAACCGGTGTTAAATATTACAGCACTTTGTTTACGGATAATGAGTTGTTCACTTCCAAAGAGTACCGTGCAGAAAAGATCGGCGGAAAAATAGGAAGCGGTGATTGTTATATGGCAGGTTTGATTTATGGTTTTTACCATCAGCTGCCTCCTGCAGAAATACTTGGGTTTGCCACCAGAGCAGCCTTCGCGAAGCTCTTTACAACTACTGATTTCAACACGACAAAAATCGAAGACATTCAACAGGTGGTTCAACCTTATGAAACCACTTTTTAAACAGAAAAATAAATAAGACGTACGGTAAAAAATATAGAAATGAAAACAAAAGAAAGTTCTTTAAAAGCCATCACAGATCAGGGGATCCTGCCATTATTCTATTTTGAAGATGCACAGGTGAGTCTGGATATCATCAGAACATTATATAAAGCGGGAATCAGGGTACTCGAATATACCAACCGCGGTCCCGCTGCTTTGGCTAACTTCAGCATGCTGATAGAGACACTTAAAACTGAAATGCAAGACCTTTACCTGGGAATAGGAACGATTAAAACCGTTAAGGAAGCGGAAGATTTTATCGCTGCAGGTGCTCATTTTATCGTTTGCCCGATTGTAAATCCTGAAGTAGGCGAATTGGTTCATTCCAAAGGGTTACTCTGGATCCCGGGATGTTTTACGCCTACAGAGATCAATACTGCTCATCAGCTGAAAGCGGGATTGATCAAGTTGTTTCCTGCAAACATTCTCGGCCCGTCCTATATGTCTGCGATTAAAGATCTTTTCCCAGGCCAGCTGTTCATCCCGACAGGCGGTGTGGAGATTGAACAACGCAACATCAGCGATTGGTTTAAATCAGGCGTATGTGCAGTCGGCATGGGCAGCAAACTGATCAGCAAAGAAATATTAGAGAACAAAGATTATAACGAATTAGATACCTTAACCAGAAAGACAATTGACCTGGTAAAATCGGGCAGATAATGCCCAGCCAATTGACCTAACCAACCAAAGCCAAATATAATGAAAGAGACTAAAATGGGTAATTACAGATGGACAATCTGTGCATTATTGTTTTTTGCAACCACAGTCAACTACCTTGACCGTCAGGTGTTGAGCCTCCTGCATCCCATGCTGGAGAAAGAATTTAACTGGACCAATAGCGACTATGCCAATATCACAGCGGCATTTCAATTTGTATATGCCATCTCCATGCTCTTCGCAGGAAGGTTTGTAGACCGTTTAGGCACGAAATGGGGATACATCATTGCCCTGATCATCTGGTCTATAGGAGCCATCATGCATGCCGTTGCGGTACCCATCGGTGTCAGTGCAGCTGCCCTGATCAGTTGGGTTGGATTGGGTATGGTACCGGTTTCCGTGATCGGTTTTATCCTGGCAAGAGCAGTCCTGGCTTTTGGTGAATCTGCAAATTTTCCGGCTGCGATTAAAGCGACGGCAGAGTACTTCCCAAAGAAAGAACGTTCTTTCGCTACCGGAATCTTTAACTCCGGGGCCAATGTTGGGGCCATTTTAGCGCCGCTAACAGTGCCATGGATTGCAAAAGTATGGGGATGGGAATCTGCGTTTATCATTGTAGGTGCAGTTGGTTTTATCTGGTTGGGCTTCTGGTATGTTTTTTATGATAAGCCAGAAAATCAGAAACGGATGAACGCAGCTGAACTGGCTTATATCAATAGTGATCAGCAGGAGGAAGCACCGGTAACAGAAACCGTTGCAACTGAAAAAGTGGCCTGGTTTAAATTATTAGGTTACAGACAAACCTGGGCATTTGCCTTCGGCAAGTTCATGACCGATGGGGTTTGGTGGTTCTTCCTTTTTTGGCTCCCTTCTTACCTTAAAGTACAGTACAGCCTGACGGGAACAGACATCATGATGCCTTTAACCGTATTGTATAGCATGACCATGATTGGAAGTATTGGCGGAGGATGGTTTCCGATGTACTTCATTAAAAAAGGATATTCGCCTTATGATGGCCGTATGCGTGCCATGTTTGTCATCGCCTTATTCCCTTTAGTGGTATTGGCAGCACAACCCTTAGGGCACATCAGTTTCTGGATTCCTGTAGTCCTTATTGGAATTGGTGCATCTGCACATCAGGCATGGTCGGCAAATATTTTCACCACTGTTTCCGATATGTTTCCTAAGAAAAGCATCGCCTCAGTGATTGGAATTGGCGGTATGGCTGGTGGCATGGGCGGTGTGGTGATGTCGAAATTAGGCGGTGCACTCTTCGATCATTACAAACTATTAGGACATACACAAACCGGCTATACCATTATGTTTACGATTTGCGCTGTGGCTTATTTACTGGCCTGGGTAGTAATGAAATTCCTTGTTCCAAAATACGCGCCGATCACTGATTTATAAATCTGTAAGATTAACCTAACCGACCATATGACTATGAATTTTAATGAACAGCTCCAGGCCATCTTTGTGGAAACACATCAGGTTCCGGAGGAATTTAAATTAGAAGAGGAGGTTCACCAACGGGAATACCTGAGTAATGGTGAGCTACGTGCATGGGATGGAGAAGTGCATGAAGTATTGTCGCCAATCTGTCTGAAGACCCCGGAGGGCCTGAAGCGCAAAGTGATTGGGACTTATCCTTTATGTAGCGAAAAGGAAGCCGCTGAAGCATTAGATGCCGCAGTAACCGCTTACAACAATGGAAGAGGCGAATGGCCAACCATGAGTGTCGGCGACAGGATCAGCTGTGTAGAGAAATTTACAGGCAGGATCATAGAGAAGAAAGCAATCGTCGTGAAATTACTGATGTGGGAGATTGGCAAATCTTATGCAGATTCTGTCAAGGAGTTTGACCGGACAGTAGAATACATTCATGCAACGATAGATGCCCTGAAAGACCTCGACCGCCAGTCGTCCAGATTTAGTATTGAGCAGGGAATCGTGGCGCAAATCAGACGCTCTCCTTTGGGCGTTGTATTGTGTATGGGGCCTTTCAATTACCCATTGAATGAGACCTTTACCACGTTAATCCCGGCGTTGATCATGGGGAATACCTTGTTATTTAAACCACCTAAACACGGAACGTTATTACATTATCCTTTACTGGAAGCCTTTCGGGATTGCTTTCCAAAAGGTGTGGTCAATACGATCTATGGACGGGGAAATAAAATCATTCCTGACCTGATGAAATCTGGTCAGATCAATGTGCTGACTTTGATTGGTTCCAGTAAGGTGGCAAATGAGCTAAAGAAATTACATCCAAAAGTAAACCGTTTGAGGGCTATTCTGGGCCTGGATGCCAAGAATGCTGCCATCATCACGGCCAAAGCAGATGTACAGCTGGCAGTGCAGGAAACCGTACTGGGCGCTTTGTCCTTTAACGGGCAGCGTTGTACGGCTTTAAAGATTATTTTTATTCACCGCACACTGGCGGATGTCTTTCTAAAGGAGCTAACCAAAGCAGTAGCGCAATTGAAATTTGGAATGCCCTGGGAAAATGGCGTTTCTTTAACACCTCTGCCAGAGCCACATAAACCGGCTTACCTGCAGGAATGTATCGCCGATGCGATTGCAAATGGTGCAACAGTGATCAATGAACATGGGGGAGCAGTGAATGAATCTTTTGTATACCCGGCAATTGTTTATCCGGTAAACAAACAAATGAAGCTGTATACTGAGGAGCAGTTTGGCCCGGTAATTCCGGTAGTTCCTTTCGACGATCTGGAAGAAACAATCGATTACCTGATTGAATCCACTCACGGTCAGCAGGTCAGCATTTTTAGCAATGACGAAGAAGAGATTGCGGCATTAATTGATCCACTGGTGAATCAGGTGAGTCGGGTAAATATCAATTGCCAGTGTCAGCGTGGGCCGGATGTATTTCCGTTCACGGGAAGAAAAGACAGTGCCGAAGGTACATTATCAGTAGTTGATGCCTTGCGGTCATTCTCCATCCGTTCCCTGGTGGCGACGAAATTAAATGAAAACAACAAACACCTGATCAACGAAATTGTGGAAGGTAACAGTTCTAATTTCTTAAGTACCAGGTATCTGTTTTAATACAAAAGGTATTTGCAGGGACCAGATGGTTTATTCCAGTCTGATTCCTGCATCTTTATAAGCTTTAAGGCTTTCATGGTCAGGGGCAATATCGGTGACAATCGTATCTATATCACTCATGCTGGTGATGTAATAAGGTTCTGTGGTCCCCAGCTTTTCTACTGTCGCGAGTGCAATAATCTGCTTAGAAGTCTCTACCATTGTCTTTTTAACCTGACAATCTTCATAATTGATCCCCGTAACGCCGGAGATCAGGTCAATACTACAAATGCCTAAAAAACAAATGTCCGGACGGATGCCTCTGATCGTCTGGATCACTTCAAAACCAGAAGTGGAGAAGGAAGATTTGTTCAACCTTCCGCCAAGGAAAATCACTTCTATGCAGGGATGGTCTTCCAGCACAGAGGCGACAGGAAAGCTATTGGTAATCACGGTAATTTGCAGATCTTGCGGTAAAAGTGTCGCAATTGCAAGCACTGAAGTTCCGGAATCAAACAGGACGACTTGCCCGTTTTTGATCAGTTTGACTGCCTTTTCTGCAATAATACCTTTATGACTCACATCATAATGCTCACGTTCACGAAAATGTCGCGGAATAGGAGAGCGGGAAATTGCACCGCCACGAACGGCTTTAAGCAAACCCTGGTCTGATAATTCTTTAATGTCACGTCTTACGGTATCTTCAGAAACCTCTAATAACGTGCTTAAATCACCCAATAGAACTTTTCGCTCTTTGCGGATATGTTCTATGATCAGTTGTAATCGTTCTTCCTTTATCATATTGTTGCAAATATAAGGATTTAAATCACCTTACATATTGCAATATACTGCAAAATATTGCTATATTTGTTGCAATAATTTACGAAAAATACATGGAGAAGATAAAAAAGACAATTGGAATTGACATGGATGGGGTTCTTGCAGATATAGAACAACAATTCATGGACTGGTACGAAAAAGAGTTTGGCGTTAGGGTATCAAGGGAAGAAAGACTTGGTGTTTTAGAACCAGAAGGCTTTCCTGATAAAACCGCGATTAAGAGATACGTATATACACCTGGCTTCTTCAGGACGATTCCTGTAATGGAGGGGGCAGTGGCGGCAGTGACGAAGTTGATGGAAGAATATGAGGTATATATTGTATCCGCTGCAATGGAATTTCCGCAGTGCTTACAAGAAAAACACGAATGGCTGGCAGAACATTTTCCATTCATCAGCTGGACGAATATCATTTTCTGTGGAGACAAGAGTCTGATTGCTACCGATTATCTGATTGATGATCACTGTAAAAATCTGGATTTCTGTAAAGGGAAAGCAATTATGTTTGATGCTTCGCATAATGTGAATCAACATCACCATGTGCGGGTGAAAAGCTGGACAGATGTATTGACTTTGTTGGAAAAAGAAAACTTAATCGACGCTTAGCGTTCAAATAAGCTTCATTTTCTATTCTATTTTACTATCTTCTGCCTTTATAATAAATACCATTTAGTAATTAAACCAGATCCCCTTTAGCGATGATAGAAGAAATCAGACAGGCCTACCCGAAGGCCTATGTTGCCATTAATGACGCAACTATAGATTCAGAATTTTCAATGGCCTCTGATGTTTTGACTTGTTCCCTGCTCAAAACACTGGCGGGTTCAAAACCAGGCGGTGATTTTCTGGAACTGGGTACAGGAACAGGATTGTCGACTTCCTGGATCCTAGATGGGATGGACGACTCCTCATCCCTGATTTCCATAGACAATGACGAGCGGTTTTTAGCCATTGCCAGAGATTTCTTAGGCAGCGACCAGCGACTGAATCTGGAATGTACGGATGGAGGGGACTGGTTGGAAAAAAACAGCGACAGAAAATTCGATTATATTTTTGCCGATACCTGGCATGGGAAATACCTGATGCTCGACGAAGTGATCGGGATGCTCAAACCGGGTGCCTTTTACATCATCGACGATATGTTGCCACAGGACAACTGGCCGGAAGGACATGCAGATAAAGCAACGAAGCTCCTGGAAGTATTGGAAAAAAGAGAAGACCTGCTGATCACCAAACAATGCTGGGCAACCGGATTGGTTATTGCAACAAAAAAAGACAGATAGTCAGGTTAAATTCTTTTTCTCACTACCTTTAGCATTTGGAACTGCCGCAGGAAATGGATGTTAAAAAAGAGTACATTTTAAGAGATTTTGATTTTTCAGAATTAACCACCTTATTCATATTAAAACACGTCAATGAGCAACCGGATACCGGGGTTAGGGGATATTACGACCTGCTTCCGGAAGACATCCGCATTGATGCTGTTTTCTTTAGTCATCCTGGCAGCAGCATTCCTTTTCCCGGAGTTGGCGTTACACAAAGCGGTAACGTAACCATTCTGACTTGCGGCTGCGCGGACATCAGCAATAAATTGTGTGCACATCAGACCCAGGTATTGCACAATATGATGGAACGTCCGGCGATCCGGCTTTTCTTTGACTCGAAATTACGCGGGGAAAAGATGAGGCTTCAGGCCAAAGATTATGGCCTGGAAAAGGAAGAAAACCTTTCTGATTTTTTTGAATTGGAATATGATAACGGGAGTACAAAGATTAATACGGTCAGAAAGGAGCTTTTTCCATTAAACGGGCAAATCAAACAAGAGCTTAGAAATACCCTGCTGCCAAAACAAGGTTTACAATTGCCCGTTTCAATGGCTGCTAAAGCCAACCATAAAATGGGACTGGTCTTTGGGCAACACCGCTTTTACAGCCACCTTACACTGGAGTTGATTGAGGCACAAATCACCCTTGAGGGAAAGTTTAAAAACCCGATAAATACCATAAATCCCTCAGATTTGCTCTGGAAGACAGAAAGTAGGGAGGAGTTGAAATTCTATAGTGGGGTACTGAAGTTTCAAAACAACTACAATTCAGAACGTACGGATTCAGATCTGGACGCTTTAAAAGCACTGGCAAAGAACCCTTTAAAGCTGAATGTCTTTCTTCATGATGCTAAAGTGTCAACCAATCTAACTGCAAGCTCCATTGTACCCATAAAATTAAAAAGCGGAACTGCGAACATGAGTCTACATGTGAGTCAAAAGCAGGAATTTTATGAAGTATCGGGAAAGCTAACACTGGATGGGAATGATTATGCGCTGGATCAGATCCAGCTGAAGTATCATTATTTTATCCAAATGAACCGCGACCTTCATTTGATTGACAATCCTGATTTTTTAAGGGTGATTGACTTCTTCAAACAACACCATGACCGGATGTTGATTCACCATTCTAAATTTGAAGCTTTCCAGGAGGACATTCTCTCCAAGCTGGAAAACAGGGTTAAAGTGACCTATGACTACCTGAAAGCAGCGACGAAAAAACAGATCGAGGAAAAGGGTTTTGACCTCGAGAATGAACAACTCATCTATCTTTCTGAATCTGATGATTTTGTATTGCTCACTCCGGTGATGAGGTATGGAGACCTGGAAATTCCGGTTTTATCCAGGAAACAAATCCGGTCAAAGGACAGAAACGGTAATCTTTTTACCTTATCCAGAGATGCGGCAACCGAGCTTCAGTTTACCTCCAATGTAGTCAGACAACATCCTTATTTTGAGGAACAACTGGAAAGCAACGATTGCTTTTACCTCCATAAAACCCGGCTTTTAGAAAATGACTGGTTTCTCCATGCCTTTGAAGAGTGGCGGAATAAAGGCATTACCATACTGGGTTTCAATCAGTTAAAAAATAACAACTTAAACCAGCATAAAGCCAATATTTCCATCAATGTGATGAGTGGAATCGATTGGTTTAAAACCGCTGTAAAGCTTAAATACGGCAATCAGGTCGTTTCATTAAGGCACCTGCACCAGTCTATCCGTAATAAAAACAAGTTCGTAAAGCTGGACGACGGCACCCTGGGCATCCTTCCGGATGAATGGATCGGGAAGTTTACCAAATATTTCAATGCAGGGGAAGTCGTAGAAGAGCACATCCAAACCCCCAAGATCAGTTTTACGGCCATCGAAGAGATGTACGAAGACCAGCTCCTGGATGAATCGGTGAAAGATCAGCTGGCCATTTATAAAACCAGGCTTTCAGGTTCAGACACCATTACTGAGGTTGCCGTACCGGAAGGTCTGAATGCCACCTTAAGAGCGTATCAGAAGCAGGGTTTAAACTGGCTGAACTTCCTGGATGACTTTAACTTTGGTGCCTGCCTGGCGGATGATATGGGTTTAGGGAAGACGATACAGATCATCGCTTTTATCCTTTCTCAAAGAACAAAAGCAGCACACAATACCAATCTGATTGTAGTCCCGGCATCGTTGATTTTTAACTGGCAACAGGAGATTGCCAAATTTGCCCCTTCTATAAAAGTGCTGACGATCTATGGCGCAGACCGGATCAAAAACCACCGCGATTTCGATCAGTATGAAGTGGTCATTACTTCTTATGGCACCTTACTTACCGATGTCAGGTTTTTGAAGGAATATCGCTTTAACTATATTTTTCTTGACGAATCACAAACCATTAAGAATCCGGAATCCCAACGGTATAAATCCGTTCGCCTGCTCCAATCGAGAAACAAAGTCGTGTTAACAGGAACACCTATAGAAAACAACACTTTTGATCTTTATGGGCAATTGTCTTTTGCCTGTCCTGGTTTACTAGGCAGCAAACAGTATTTCAGAGAGATTTATTCTACGCCAATCGACCAGTTTAAGGACCGGAGGGCTGCTACACAATTGCAAAACCGGATCAATCCTTTCCTTTTAAGAAGAACAAAGGAGCAGGTGGCCAAAGAATTGCCTGATAAAACAGAAATGGTGATTTATTGTGAAATGGAAGCGGAACAGCGTAAAGTTTACGATGGTTATGAAAAGGAAATCCGCGATTACCTGACCAATCAGACCGATGCAGAAGTAGCCAGCAATACGATGAATGTTTTGAAAGGCATCACCAAACTGAGGCAGATCTGCAATTCTCCGGCATTGTTGAGCGAAGATGAATTTTATGGCAGCTCTTCCGCGAAGATGGAGGTATTGCTGGAGCAGATCGAAAACAAATCCAAACAGCACAAGATTCTTGTTTTCTCTCAGTTTGTTGGCATGCTGGATCTGATAAAAAAGGAATTACAACATAAAGGAATTTCCTTTGCTTACCTGACCGGGCAAACAAAAAACCGGGAAGCGGTGGTTGCCTCTTTTCAGGACAATCCGGACATCAAGGTCTTCCTGATCAGTTTGAAAGCAGGAGGAGTGGGCTTAAACCTGACACAGGCAGATTACGTATACCTTGTTGATCCCTGGTGGAATCCTGCGGTAGAGAATCAGGCCATTGACCGTACCTACCGCATCGGGCAACAGAAAAACGTAATTGCGGTACGCCTCATTTGCCCGGATACCATTGAAGAAAAAATCATGAAACTACAGGCTTCCAAAAAGGACCTCGTGCGGGACCTGATCAAAACTGATGCGTCCATTTATAAATCCTTAACCAAAAAAGAACTGCTGGCTTTATTCAGTTAAAAAGACATAAATATTACATTAATTTAAGGTGAATTTTATGTATATTTAATGTTAAGCGAAGTAATTCTTATGGACCGTATGCTTAAAATTTTCGGGACGCTATTTCTGATGCTTACTTTGACAAATGCTTTTGGCCAGGGTAAGCAGGGGATTGCTTTTGAATTTTATCAGGGAACGTTCAATACAGAAATTGATACTTCGGTAATGGTCCCGGCTCCGGAGCTTTCCGAACGGTCGATCAGATCCGCTTACGAACGCCTGAATTCGGCTGATTACCAACCGATCATAGATTCTCTGCTGGCTTACCGGAAAAGGTACGACCTGAACGATTGGTTGTATTATCAGCTGATCCGCAGAACTGCCCAGCAAATTAGCCCTAAAGGAGATAATTACAGCCGTTATACCTTATATAAATGGTTCTTTTTAGCAAAGTCAGGCTATGATGCCAGGCTGGCCATCAGTAAAGACAGAATCATCTTCTACATTTTTAATGATGAAAACATTTCAGATATTCCATTCTTTATGGTGGATCAGAAGAAATTTATGTGTCTCAATTACCATGACTATCCCAAAGCAGACCTGAATCAGGACCCGCCCATTCCGGTATCGATTGCAGTTGCCGGGGCTACAAAGTCTTTTTCTTATAAGGTGACTAAACTGCCTGATTTCAAACCGGACAATTACTTTGAAAAGAAACTGGAATTCGTCTATAAGCATAAGGCTTACCACTTTAACATTAAACTGAGCAGGGATGTAGAAGCCATCTTTGCCAATTATCCAGGTGTAGATTTTGAAAGTTATTTTAACATCCCATTGAGCAAAGAAACCTATGGCTCGCTGATTCCCCTGCTTAAAAAAAATGTAGCAGGAATGAACCAGAAAAAAGGGGTGGACTATTTAATGCGCTTCACACGTTATGCCTTTTTATATGAGGATGATCAGGCCAATTATGGGGGAGAGAAACGGCTTTCCCCCGAAGAGACCCTATTTGCCAGTCATAGTGACTGTGACGATCGGGTAGCGTTGTTCTTTTACCTGGTTAAAGAAATTTATAACCTGCCCATGATTGCGATGTTATATCCTACACACATCACCATGGCGGTTCAGTTTGATAAGCCGATCGGCAATGCCATCGTTTACAAAGGGAAATTATATTCCGTTTGCGAACCTACCCCTCAAAAAGAGGACCTTCCAATTGGTGTAATCTCTGCGAAATTGAGAAACACACCTTATCAAATCGTATATCAATACGACCCGAATCATTAAAATAGCTATATTTAAAAGGCCTTAACTTAATGGGGATACACTTTTATGATCAAGAGACTATTATTTTTTTTATCGGCAGGACTGTGCTTTTTAAATGATGTTGAGGGACAGGTTACTCCGCTCGACAACCGCCATTATATCTCCTCCAGAAAAGGGTTACCGAATGCTTTTCGGGCTTTTAATCATCAGAAATCAGCAACTGTTGCCTTCCTTGGTGGATCGATCACCAATGCTCCGGGCTGGCGGGATTCCGTTTGCAATACCTTACGGGAACGTTTTCCCAATACTTCCTTCCATTTTATCGCAGCGGGCATTCCTTCATTGGGGAGCTTACCGCATGCTTTTCGCCTGCAAAGGGATGTCCTGGATTCCGGAAAAGTAGATTTATTATTTTTGGAAGCCGCTGTAAATGACGAGGTGAATGGTACCGATAGCCTGACGCAATTGCGCTCGCTGGAAGGGATAGTAAGACATGCAAGGTTACATCAACCCAATATGGACATTGTGCTGATGTCTTTTGCAGATCCGGATAAAACAAGAGCTTACAATGAAGGAAAAACACCGGTTTCAATTGCCAACCATGAACGCATAGCCAGCCATTATGGATTGCCATCTATTAACCTCGCAAAAGAGGTCAGGGACCGGATGGAAAACAAGGAATTCAGCTGGGAGAAAGATTTTAAAGACCTGCATCCCTCTCCATTCGGACAGGGAGTTTATGCGAAAACCATCAGGACAATGTTATCTCTTAACTTTGAGGATGCGGCGTTAATGGCCGGAAAAAAAGCGAAGGTTTCTTCTCTGCCAAAGCCAATGATCAAAGGCAATTTTGAGCATGGACATTATCAGGATATCGCAACCGCCAAATATTCAGATGGATGGAAACTGGAGGGCGACTGGACTCCTGCAGATGGGCTTGGAACGCGCAAGGGCTTTGTTCATGTTCCAATGCTGATCGCCAATAGCCCCGCTGCGACATTAACACTGAACTTTAAGGGCAATGCGGTAGGGATGTCGGTAATATCCGGTGCAGATGCCGGAATAGTCACTTATTCGATAGATAACGGCCCGGAAAAAGACTTGGATTTATATACCCAATGGAGCAAGTCCTTACATTTACCCTGGTATGTCCTGTTTGGTTCTGACCTGAAAGAAGGGAACCACATCTTAAAGCTTCGGATCAGTGATCATAAAAATGAAAAAAGTATCGGAAATGCTTGCCGTATTGTTCATTTCCTGGTCAACTAACCATCGATTTTCTCTATCTTAGTCGCTTTAAGGCTACAAACTGAAATTAAATTGAGTATTGCTGGGAGGATTTTCTTATTTCTTATCATCTTGTTATGTTCCGGGCTTAAACTAAGCGCCCAGCTAAAATTGGTGGTGAAGGGTAGTGTAACTGACAGTACTAAGCAAGCCATTCCAGGTGCAAATATCCGGATGATTGCCGGTAAAGATACCCTGAGTACCAATACGGATAAAGATGGGAAGTTTTCTTTTGATCAATTTCAATCTCCGGATTTTTCATTGCTCATCAGAAGTATAGGTTACCGCCCTGCCTCAAGCACCCATTCCTTTAAATCAGGACAAAACACGCTTCAGTTGAAACCGATTCTGTTGCGACCGGATACCCAAATGTTGAAAGAGGTGGTGATTGAAGGAAAGATTGTGGCCATGAAGGTCAAAAAAGATACACTGGAATACAATACAGCTGCTTATAAGGTTCGTGATGGGGACCATGTGGATCAATTGCTGAAACAGTTGCCGGGAGTCGAAGTGGACGAGAAGGGAAAGGTGACTTCAATGGGAAAGGAGATGACTAAAATCAGGGTCAATGGTAAGGATTTTTTTACCGGAAATGTAAAGGAATTCATTAAACAACTGCCCGCAGAAATGTTCTCTCATATACAAGTAGTTGATGATTATGGGGATGAAGCTAAGCTTACCGGGATAAAAATGGGAGAACCAAAGAAAATCCTCAACCTGGTGACTAAACCCGGAAGAAACAGGGGGACTTTTGGCAATGCCGGCGTAGAAGGAGGAACAAATAACCGGTATGGCTTCCAGACCTCAGGCAATGTATGGAAGGACGACAAACAAATCGGGCTGAATGCCAACCTGAACAACACCAATAACAGCGCAGGATCTACCAGGGGGCTTTATACTTCCGGAAACTACCGGAATCACCTCAGCAAAAGAACGGTCGGATCAGCCAATTATGCCTTTAACCATAACCTCAATGAAAATAAGCAGTTCAATTATATAGAACGTGTTAATCCATTGGGAACCTTATATACGACGAACGACAATGCTTCGGAGTCGAAGTCAAGCGGACATAATTTCGACCTGAACCTGCAAGGGAATTATGATAAAGAATTCCTGACCGCCTCTTTAAACGGAAGTTTTTCTAACGGGCGAACGAACAGCAGTTCCGAAAATATTCAGAAAGGGGCCATCAGGCAGGACCTGTACAACAGCAGCAATTCCAATCAATACAATCCCAGTCTGAACGGTAATTTTGGCTGGGGGAAAAATTTTGCAAAAAAAAGAAGGACCATGTATGTGAACCTCTCAGGTGTTTTAGGAAGTTCAAAAAGCGATCAGGATATGATGAACAAAATTGGCTACTATGATCAGAAGACGGGTGCTTTTATAAAGGATAGTTTATTGAACCGTCTTGTGGACAACAAGAGCTCCAATGATCAGCTTACCGCAAGCGTCAGCTTTAGTGAACCGCTCAATCGTGCGGATGATACGGTGAGCACAAAAAACATCGACTTTAACTACGTTTTCTCTTTATCTTCGACCAATAACAGTTTACAGACGCGGGTGAGAGATCCCCATGGGGTCATTAGTTTTGTAGATTCACTGAGTAATGTTTACCATTCCACCTTCCTCAATAATAATTTTCGGGTCAGCTATAGATACGGTTCAAAGCGTTTGAATTATACTGCGGGAATTTCTTTGCAGCCCAGTTCTTTAAAGGGAAGCTATGAGGGCCGGACAGACCGGATCCGGCAGAACACCCTGAATTTCTCTCCCTCGGGGAACCTTAATTTCGTGATTTCGCCCTCGCAGGCGCTCAGTGGAAACTATAATGGTTCCAGTAATGCGCCCGATTTCCAGCAGTTACAACCTGTAGCCGATACCAGAGACCTGCAAAATGTGATTATCGGAAATCCGAATCTGAAAACTTCTTTCAACCACAATGCAAATGTAGATTACCGCCTTTTTGATCCAGCTGGGGGACTTTCTTTCCAGATCGGACTGAACACCAGTCTGATCCAAAATCAGGTGGTCGCGAATGTGGTCCTGGTCGGTGATAGCTTAAACAACCTGAAACAGGAAACCAGGTATGTGAATGCAAACGGGAATTACAATATCGGAACTTCCTATACCTTGTCTTACCCCTTTTCTAGAAACAGGTTTGCTTTTGCCCTGAATGGAAATCTGGATCGTGCCAATGATGTGTTGTTTACCAATGGCAAGAAGAGTTTCAGCAAAAGGTTTAATTATAACCAGCAATTCAGCTTTTCCGCAAACACCGAGAAACTGAGCATGACTGCACAGGCGAGCTATGGATTGAACGCAAACACCTATTCTTTAAGCAACGCCGGTCAGACCAGAAATGTAGAAACCTGGGCGTTCAACATTTACTCGAGGTTCATCCTCAGCAAATCCTGGACCCTGAATTTCAATAGCTCCAAAAGGATCAACAGCGGATATTCCATTGCGGCAAACAATCCATTGCTGATCAATGCAGGAATAGAAAAAACCATTTTCAAAAAGAGAACAGGAATGATAACATTTGCGGTAAATGACCTCCTGAATCAGGGCAATGGCCTGAACAGGACTTTTTCCGACAATGCGGTCACAGAAAGCCGGACGAACGGGGTGACCCGGTTTTTCTTACTTGGTTTTTCTATGAGACTTCAGGATTTTGGATTACATTAGCAGACACACGATTAACCAATGAACAGACGTTTAGCGATAAAACAAGTATTGATATTTGCAGGGGCCATGGCCCTGCTACCTTCCTGTCTAAGAGAGGAGGGCAAGGTTTCCATTCAACTGCAGCACCTGGATATTTCCGCCACACAGGAAAAATTACTGGAAGAGATCGCAGAGCTGATTATTCCTAAAACAAATACTCCTGGTGCCAAGGACCTGAAGCTCCACCTTTTTGTATTAAAAATGCTGGATGACTGTTACGACAAAAAAGAACAGGAATCTTTCCTAAAAGGGCTGCAGGCTTTCGAAGGATTAGCAGGAGCGGAGCTAAAGGAGAAACTCATCGAAGCCAATTCCGGGAAACCAGGTCTGGCGAAAGAAGTTGGCGATTTTTACGCCATTATGAAATCACGTACCATCGGTGGCTACCTCAATTCCAAATATGTAATGAGCAACCTGGTGATCTGGGAACTGGTTCCGGGAAGATACAACGGTTATTTCCCTGTTAAAACCGCTTAATCAAAAGAGAACATGTCAAAGAAACAACATACTTATGATGCCATCGTCATTGGCTCCGGCATTAGTGGTGGATGGGCCGCCAAAGAATTTACAGAAAAAGGATTAAAAACATTGGTGTTGGAACGGGGAAGGGACGTAAAACACCTGATCGATTATCCGACAACAAATAAATATCCATACGAATTTGAACACCGTGGGGAGTTGACACTCGCCATACGCAAAGAAAATCCTGTCGTGAGCAAGTGTTATGCTTTCCGGGAAGATGCCATGCACTTTTTTGTGAAAGACAAAGAACATCCTTATGTTCAGGAGAAGCCCTTCGACTGGATCCGTGGTTACCAGGTGGGTGGAAAATCTTTACTATGGGCCCGGCAGACACAACGCTGGAGCGACTTTGATTTTGAAGGCCCTTTGAGAGATGATTTCGCGGTCGACTGGCCTATCAGGCACAAAGACCTGGATTCCTGGTATAGTTATGTAGAGCAGTTTGCCGGAATTTCCGGTAATAAAGACGGCCTGGCAGAATTGCCGGACGGTGATTTTTTACCTGCTTTCCCATTGAATGCAGTAGAAGATTATTTTAAGAAAACACTGAAAGAAAAATATACAGGGCGACATGTAATCAGCTCACGCTGTGCACACTTATCGCAGCCCAGGCAGGTGCATTTTGACCAGGGCAGGGGGAAATGCCAGAACAGGAATTTATGTCAGCGTGGCTGTCCTTTTGGTGGCTATTTCAGCAGCAATGCTTCTACGTTACCCTGGGCCGCAAAAACGGGAAACCTGACCTTAAAACCTTTCTCCGTAGTGGAATCTGTGATCTATGATGAAAAGCTGGGTAAGGCTTCCGGTGTAAGGGTGGTGGATACCAATACAAAAGAGGTGACTGAATATTTTGCAAAGGTTATTTTTGTAAATGCAGCTGCTATTAATACCAATCTGATCCTCTTAAATTCTACTTCTTCCCGCTTTCCAAATGGCCTGGGAAATGACAGTGGGGTATTGGGTAAATATGTTGCTTTTCATAACTATAGCGCGAGGATCAGTGCGGAATACGAAGGTTTAAAGGAATTTACAACCGACGGCAGAAATCCTTCTGATGGTGGTTATATCCCACGCTTCAGGAACCTGTTGAAACAGGAAACGGATTTCAAACGGGGTTATGCAGCAGGTTTTTCTGCTTACAGATCACCAGAAAGGGATACCTCAGGCATGGGCACCGATTTAAAATCCCAATTGCTCAATAAGCACCTGGGTCCTTGGCAGGTGGGCTCACACATGATGGGGGAGACCATTCCTAAGAAGAGCAATTACGTGAAGCTGGATAAAGATCAAAAGGATCAATGGGGAATTCCGCTGCTGCGTATTTCTGTAGATTACGATGACAACGATGCAAAGATGAAAAAAGACTACCTGGAGCAGATGACAGAAATGTTTACCGAGGCGGGTTTTAAGAACATCAAGCCAAATGATGGCGGACAGGCTCCTGGTCTGGACATCCATGAGATGGGCGGTGCAAGGATGGGGCATGATCCTAAAACATCAGTATTGAACAAATGGAACCAGTTGCACGACTGTAAAAATGTATTTGTTACTGATGGGGCTTGTATGACTTCTACCTCCACACAAAACCCATCATTAACGTATATGGCGCTTACTGCGCGTGCTGTTGATTATGCGGTTCAGCAGATGAAGAAAGGGGAGCTGTAAGCTCCTTCTCAATTTTAATATATTCTTTTAACAGGGTGATTTGATTGATTGCCCTGTTAAAATTATGGTCTTCGTATTTAGCGCCGTAATAGATATCATTCTGCAGGTAATCTGCCAGGAAACGAATGGCTTGCATGTAGATAATGAACTTGCCGGCATAGCTAAAGTATTGTTTCTCGGTGTCCGTTAGTACGTCTTGCATTTCTTCCATATAACCATCATATACGGCTTTAAAGAATTCCTTCCTGATGCTGATTTTGCTGAGGTCGGTTTCTTCTTCAGTAGCAGCACATAGATAGGTCCGCATCATATCGCCCACATCACTAATGAAATAACCAGGCATCACTGTATCCAGATCAATCACACAAATGCCTTTATAGTCTTTGTCGAACAAGACATTATTGATCTTGGTATCGTGGTGGATCACCCGCAATGGCACTTCTTTATGGTCTACAATACTCAGATAAGTAGCCACCAGGTCCTGATGTGCATTGATGAAATCTACATATTGCTTTGCTTTCTCCATTCTTTCCGGGTTTGCATTTGCACAGGCAGTTTTAAACTGCTCATACCTTAAACTCAGGTTATGGAAATCGGGAATGGTAATGTTGAGTGTTTCTGCATCAAAATCTGCCAGCAAGCTGGAGAATTTTCCAAACTGCTTTGCAGCTTCATAGGCCTCGTCCTCTTTTGTCAGCGCATTTAAAGAAAGTGACCCTTCTACAAATGGCGACAAGCGAAAATAACCGGAAGGTGTATTCAACAAGGATTCACCTGATAATGCTTTTACAGGAGATACAAACAGATAGTCAGGGTCTTTTTTGCTTAAAAAATCTTTTAACAAACAAAGGTTCTTATCGATATCTGAAGGGTTCTTAAATACGTCGGTATTTACTTTTTGCAGAATGTAGCTCTGCCCGCCTGCAGTTACTTTCCATGTATGGTTAATCAGGCCATCGCCGAATAGGTTAACAGTAGTCTCATCAGAATTCAGGCCATACAATGGTAAAATATTTTCAAACATGCGTCTTATCAGAATTGGTTATAGAATTCAAACGTAATTATTTAAGTCATTAAACCATTGAGCAAACGTTTGCGCAAAATTACTTAGGCGTTGGAACTATCAATTCTGATTCTACAACTACGTTAAAATAAGCCTGTTCCGTTCCTGTTTCGTTTTTTGGGCGGTTGATCAGGTCTATTAAAATGTCTGCTGCTTTCTTACCTTGTTTATATGGGAACTGCTCTACAGAGGCTATTGGCGTATAATCCATGTAGTTAATAATCGGGAGGTTGGCATAACTTACAAAATCTATCCCTTCCAGTTCCAGCGAACGGGTATACCTCATGGCGAATAAAGCCACGTAGTCATTAAAGGTAACTATTGCAGTGGGTTTACGCCTGTGGTTTAACATGGTATTCATCACGTCGATGGTGCCACTTTCAGACAGGTCGCAGCTAACGATCAGAGAGGGGTCGAATTTTAATCGGTTGGAAATCATAGCCTTTATATAGCCTTCTTTCCGTTCATGGCTGGCCACCAGGGTGGTAGGTCCATTGATCATTCCGATAGTCCGGTGCCCTTTTTTCAATAAGAAATTAACTGCTTCATAGGTTCCGTTTTCCAGGTTGGAAGCCACATAGTGAATGTCCTTGATAGGAGGGATCCTGTCAAAAAATACCACAGGAATGTTCAGCTTTTTGAACATTTCAAAATGTTCGTAGGTACTGGTGGTTTTAGAAACCGAAACCAATAAGCCATCTACACGCTGCGTCTTCATTTTTTCGACCAGCAATTTTTCACGTTCGGCATCGTCGTGCGACTGCGCAAGTAAAACGGTGTAATTTCGCTTATACGCAACATCCTCAATTCCGCTAATCGCAGTGGAAAAAAAAGATTCAGATAATTCCGGTAAAATGACACCTATAATATGGGACTTGCCCTGAAGAAACTGTATCGCCTTCTGATTTGGTTCATAATTTAGCTCGGTAGCAAGCTTTTTGACCCTCATCTTTGTTGTTAAACCGATACTGGAATGGTCGTTTAAAGCCCTTGAGACGGTGGAAACCGAAATCTTAAGTATTTTGGCTATTTCTTTTATCGTGGTAGGTTTATCAGACATGATATTCAAATATTAGAATAAACTTTCAATAACCTTGAATAATTTTAAAAAAACAATTGCAATGAGGTCTTAAATCTTTCGCTGTTTAGAAAAATGTGCGCAAACGTTTGCTTGAAAATAAAAGCCCGGATTTAAATTTCAAGCGATATTTTTCGGATAAAAAACAGGTTTTACCGAACAAAATATCGCTGTTTTTGCAAATTATGCAAGTATTTTGGTCAAAATAGCCATACAATTGTTACAATAGTCAATAATGTAATTATTAAATGTCCCGGATATTTAGGAATTTCAAGGAAAGGTGAAATATCAAACGTTTGCGTGCTTTTTTTTAATCGTCAGTTTGTCGGGTTGCTGATATAGTATATATATTGTATTCGATTAATCATCCTGGTTATGCCTGACCAGAGGTTTTAATCTGAACCGAACATATTAATGAACTAAATAAATTATGAACAGAAGACAATTTGTGAGAAGTAGTGGCATCACTGCGGCAGCCCTGACTGTTTTACCGGAGCAATCCATTTTTGCAGGTACTAAAGCAGAAAAGATCAAGGTTGCCATGATTGGAGTTGGATTGAGAGGCCAGAATCATCTTGATCTTTTACTGAAAAGAGATGATGTAGAATTGGTAGCCATCTGCGATGTAGAAGAGAGAATGCTGAATTCGGCTAAAGCGATGATCGCTAAAAGCGGTAAGCCGATGCCTAAAATCTATACTGGCGACGAAAATGCCTGGAAGAAACTACTGGAAACAAAAGGTTTGAAAGCAATTGTTATTGCTACACCATGGGAATTACACAAACCAATGATCATCAAATCTTTAGAGGCTGGTATTAAATACGTAGCAACTGAAGTGATGTTGGGCATTACCTTGCAGGACCATTGGGATGTGGTACAGGCAACAGAAAAATACAATGGACATGTAATGATGTTGGAAAACGTATGTTACAGAAGAGATGTATTGGCTGCCTTAAATATGGTACGTCAGGGTGTGTTTGGAGAAATCATGCATTTACAGGGCGGTTACCAGCATGACCTGAGAGAAGTAAAATTCAACGATGGCATAAAACCTTATGGTGGCGGTGTAGAATTTAATGAAAAAGGTTTCTCAGAAGCAAAATGGAGAACCAATCACTCTGTACACCGTAACGGTGATTTATATCCGACTCACGGAATAGGTCCGGTTGCACAATGTGTGAACATCAACAGAGGTAATAAGTTTTTAAAGCTGAACTCTTTTGCAACCAAATCAAGAGGACTACATAACTATATCGTAGAGAAAGGTGGAGAAAGTCATCCAAATGCGAAAGTAAACTTCCGTTTAGGAGATATCGTGACCACTACGATCGACTGTGCAAACGGAGAAACTATTATTTTGCAGCACGATACCAATTTGCCAAGACCATATTCATTAGGTTTCCGCGTTCAGGGAACAAAAGGATTATGGATGGATGTAAACAAGAGTATATATGTAGAAGGAGTGAGCAAACCACACGCCTGGGATCCTGCAAAAGAGTGGTTAGATAAATATGATCACCCACTTTGGAAGAAATACGGTAATGATGCACAAGGCGCAGGCCACGGTGGCATGGACTTCTTCGTCATCCACGCTTTTATTGAAGCGGCGAAACGAAATGAGCCAACTCCATTGGATGTATATGATGCTGCAGCATGGAGCGCGATTACACCATTGAGTGAGCAATCTATAGAGCTTGGGAATGAAACCATCGACTTCCCTGATTTTACCAGTGGAAGCTGGATGAAGAGAAAACCAATCTTCGCACTAAACGACGATTATTAATCGCCGAACTTTAGTTTCAAAAAAAGACCAGTATGTTTTTTCATGCTGGTCTTTTTTTTATAACCTTTCCATAATATCTGGCTTCATGACCGGTCATTTTTGAGGATTATATTGTTATTTTTTTTGAAAAAAAAGAGTCAAATCTTATTTCTTAACGTTAACTTAACATTGGAAATGCATCTTTGTATATGTTTTTAACCATTCTTGCTTTAGCCTTTTTAGGGTTTGCACTCATCGCAGCGTTCAAAATGGAGACTTTTTTACAAGGTTTTTTATTTATTGTCGCTTTAGTCCTTGTCGCCGGAGTTTTATATTTATTTATCCTCTTCCCAGGGTTTTCGGGATTGGCTGTAGCGATCATGTTAGGGGCCTTTATATTAAGGCAAACTAAAAAATAATCATTATTTATTTTGCTCATAAACAGGTAATTATGGGTAAAAGTGGTGACATCAGGGAAATGCGAAAAATCGTTTCCTATGATTGGATTAAGGGCAAAAATCACAGAAAAAATTGTGAGTTTTTATGCCCTTTTTTTATGCTTTTTAGGCCTAAAACTTGGGGTCAAAAAGTCAGTTTTGATTATTAATTTCAAAATTTTGTAATAATATGATAATATTATATTTAATATTTCTTAAATTTATTTCAATTAGGGGTTATTACAAATAATAATATTCATTATGAAAACATTAGGGGAGAAATTTAGAATTTTAAGACAAAAAAAAGGGGTCAACCAAAAAGCGATGGCCGATCTGCTGGACATTTCAATTCCAGCGTACTCAAAATTAGAAACGAGTATTACTGATCCAAACTTTAGCCGCATCAATCAGATCGCTGAAGTACACGGATTAAGTTTAAGAGAGTTTCTCGATGTTGGGGAAGAAGGGGTAAGTGAACACATTCAGATTATTGAACAACTGAAGGAAAAAATCAGTCAGTTGGAGAGTTCTGTAATACGTTTGCAAAGTAAACTGATCGACTTATATGATAAGGAAGATCAGCGCAACAAAATTGCCTAAACTTTAAAATACCTGGTCGGTCAACAGCTTTTTCATTTCTTAATTTGAAGCTTATGATCGACCAGTCTTTCACCTATACGCTAGGTAGAAAGAGCTGTTTAACTTCAGTTTTTCTTCAGAATAGGAAGGTACATTTGACGGTATATTTACGGTCTTATGAACGTTACTTTTTTGTTCAAAAACAGGTACAGTGTATTTTTTCATTTGTAGCTGTCTTTATATCCGAGTCGTTCCTGATTCGTCCCGGACTGGTGACAGCTGCAATTGAAAAAACAGACTTTTTCTTTCTTTCCATCCTCCGGATATTTGCTCAGGGTCTGCTTTACGACCTTGGTGTATCAGCCTTTCTGGCACTCTCTTACACTATATTTTATTTCTTCTGCCACAGTACTTTATCAAGTCCTGGCTCCATTGTTTCTTAAGCTATACCGGCCTGCTTTTAATGCTCATTATGGTCATATCTTCTTTCTTTACCCGGCTTACTTTA
This sequence comes from Pedobacter steynii, assembly GCF_900103665.1. GTDB lineage: Bacteria > Bacteroidota > Bacteroidia > Sphingobacteriales > Sphingobacteriaceae > Pedobacter > Pedobacter steynii. The sequence continues at coordinate 285,188 of NZ_FNGY01000008.1, read as the reverse complement.
CGACAGAAATTTGAGAGCCGGTTTAATGTTATTGCGGTAGATTATCTGGGGTATACATATGAAGTCATCAATAATAATTGTTAAATTGAAACACCTACAGAAACCTTTGTCCGATGAAATTACTATTAGTTGAAGATGAGCAGTCACTTCGGGAAAGTATCCTTGCTTATTTTAGTGCGGAAGGAAATATCTGTGAAATAGCCTGCGACTATCATGCCGCAATGTAAAAGACCAATCTTTACAGTTACGATTGTATCTTACTCGATCTCAGTCTCCCTGGTGGCGAGCTATCAGTATGAAAATGAAAAACATTCTTTTATCATCAGCTTTCTCTCCGCATGCTGGCAGACAAGGGACTGGAAGCAGGTAATTTTGAGCTCAGCAGATAAGGAAAACGCAAACGTTATCGTAAATATTTAAAGAGAATCGTGGTTATACGAGGCTAAATTTCATTAACATTGAATGAAGTATTTAACCTATATAAACTTAAATTATGAATGGCAAAGATCTGTTTTCATTAGAAAATAAGGTGATTGTAATCACCGGAGCTACCGGTGTACTGGGAGAGTCATTTGCACTGGCAGTCGCTGCTGCAGGAGCTAAAGTGGCCATTTTGGGCAGAAATGAAGAAAAAGCAAATGAAAGGGTGAAAGCCATCACCTTAAATGGGGGTGAAGCCATCGCAGTAATCACCGATGTGCTGAATGAAGAGGCCCTGATTGCAGCAAGAACACAAATTTTAAACGCCTGGGGGACCATTGATGGCCTTGTGAATGCAGCCGGAGGAAATATTCCGGGCGCAACAATTGCCCCGGATCAGAATATATTTGATATCAATATTGCAGATACCCAAAAAGCGGTAGAGCTCAATCTTTTCGGAACGGTACTTCCAACTCATGTTTTTGGAAGAGTCATCGCCGAAAAAGGTAAAGGTTCTATCGTAAATATTTCTTCACTGGCTGCACAAAGGCCATTGACAAGAGTACTGGGCTATACTATGGGGAAAACAGCAATAGAAGGGTATACCAAATGGATGGCGGTAGAACTGGCGCAGCGTTACGGCGACCGTGTCAGGGTGAATGCGCTGGCACCTGGCGTCTTTTTAACGGAGCAAAACCGCTCTTTGTTAACGAATACAGACGGTTCTTATACAGATCGGGCACAACGTTTCGTAAACCATACGCCTTTCGGCAGACTGGGGAATCCGGAAGAGCTCAATGGAACACTGATTTATTTGCTTAGCGATGCTTCGGCCTTTGTGAACGGAGAAACAATATTAGTTGATGGTGGATTTAATGCCTATAGCGGCGTATAAAACAATGGATAAAAAGAATCATAAATTAGTTCAGACCTGGCGCTGGTACGGGCCATCTGATCCGGTAAGCCTGCAGGATGTAAAACAGGCGGGAGCAACAGGGATTGTCAGCGCACTACATCATATCCCACATGGTGAAGTATGGCCATTGGCTGATATTCAGGAACGCAAATCAATTATTGAAGCTGCCGGACTAAACTGGGCAGTAGTGGAAAGTGTCCCTGTTCATGAAGCCATTAAAACCAGACGCGCAGATGCAGGTCAGTATATAGAGAACTACAAGACAAGCTTAAAAAATCTGGCTTCCTGCGGAATCAAAACTGTATGTTATAACTTCATGCCTGTACTGGACTGGACGCGTACACAGTTGGACCTGGTGATGGAAGATGGTTCCAAAGCACTTTATTTTAACTGGACAGACCTCGCCGTTTTTGACCTGTTCATTTTAAAAAGGGAAGGGGCAGCAGCTGATTATGAGGAAAAGATTCGCATTAAGGCGGAACAACGTTATACAGCACTAAGTGTATCAGAACTGGAGCTGCTCAGAATCAATGTACTGATGGGCATTCCGAATGAAAAAGAAATAGAGCTGGATGCTTTGCGCAACAGCATTGATGAATATAAGGCAATCGGTACCGAAGGACTTAAAGAAAACCTGATCTGGTTTCTGAACGGGATCTCCGGAGTCTGTGAAGAAGAGGGCATCAAAATGACCATTCATCCTGACGACCCTCCTTATCCGATACTGGGGCTTCCGAGAATTGCGAGTACCAAGGCTGATCTGCTTCACATCATCAACAGTGTAAACCAGGAATTTAATGGCATTTGCTTTTGTACCGGCTCCCTGGGAGCAGGGATGGACAATAACCTGCCTGAAATCTTTGAAGCGGTAAAAGAGCGGGTACATTTTCTACACCTTAGAAATGTGACCAAAGATGAAGAAGGAAACTTCTATGAAGCAGACCATCTGGGTGGCGATGTGAACATGTACGAAGTAATGAAGGCAATAGTGAAAGAAAATGCAGTTAGGGCAACACCGATTCCTTTCCGTCCTGATCATGGTCACCAAATGCTGGATGACCTCAACAAACAAACCAATCCCGGTTATTCCGCGATAGGACGCTTACGCGGTCTTGCAGAGTTGCGTGGACTGGAATTGGGCATTACAGGAAATTATTAGTTCTTCTGACTGGACGACCTCACCAGAATCTGGGTTTTTAACTTAATGGTTTCAAAATCCTCTTCCAGGTGCTTCCGCTCAATTAAAGAAATCAACTTTTCGGCAGCAAGCTGTCCGATTTCAAAAGCTGGCTGATGTATGGTACTCAATGCAGGGTTCATGGCATCGGCCAGTTCTGTATTGGTGAATCCGATCAAAGCAACATCCCCGGGGATGCGATAGCCTAATTTATTCAGTAAGGTTACACACCTGGTGGTAATTTGATCTGTTGTGGTAAAAATCGCATCCGGCGGTTCCGGTAAGGACATATAATATTTGATTGCCTGCTCCAGATCGGCATTGAGCCTGTTCGTATCCGTATAATCACAAGACCTCAGATACGCCGCTTTAAAGTCGATTTTCTGATCGGCCAATGCGGCTTTATATCCATTGAGACGATCGATAGAAATGCTCAGGTTGGTATTGGTGTTTAAATGGGCAATACGCTTATATCCGTTTTCAATTAAATGCAGGGTTGCATCATAAGCTCCTTTAAAATTATCTGCCCCAACCTTATGGGTTTCCATCTGATCCGTCAGCCGGTCGAAAAGTACCACCGGCAAACCCGAGGCCTGTAAAGCTTTAAGGTAGCTGAAATCAATGGTCTCACAGGCAGGAGAAATAAGCAGACCGTCTATCCCTCCGGCATATAATAAATCTATACAGGCCATCTCCTGGGCCTGAGATTCCTTACTTTGCATAATGATAATCTGATAAGACTTGCCTGTGCTAACTTTATCAATCCCATCGAGCATTTGCGCAATCACATTGTTATCCAGTGAACAGACAACGACCCCAATAGACCTGCTTTTTCCTTGTTTTAACCCCTTAGCCATGCGGTTTGGGACATAATGATGCTCCCTGGCATAAGCCACCACTCTTTTCTTGGTCTCTTCACCAATTTCGTAACTGTCGTTAAGAGCTTTGGATATCGTGGAAGTAGACAGATGGAGCGCTTTCGCAATATCCTTTAAGGTGATACTGTTGTTCATGCCGGTTTCATTTTGATGCCTAAATTGCAATTATTAGGGGAGATAAGGCTCATTTTTTTTTATATTTTGGTAATTCTTTAATTACACCAGACCGTCGTTCTTATCTAAACGGCATTTGCCAGGGCTTGGTGTGTATCGTCCTTTTTGTCTGGTTTTTCAGGAAACAGTTTCAACCGGGCAGGGATAATGCGTGCCTTAGCCTCGGTTAGACTTTGTTTATCAATACATTATCTACTGTATCCGGTTTCATTTTACCATAATGTTTTATATCTTTAATGGAAATGAAATTAACACTGATTTTATGAAGATGAAAAGAACACTGGTTTTATTCCTGTTGGTCATATTGTTTGGGGCTATGAAGAAAGAAACACCTCAGAAAGTCGTTATTGGCTATGTAGGTGGCTTCAGAGGTCTTGTTAATACCGATTTGATCGCTGCGAAGAAACTGACACATATCAATTATGCTTTTGTGGATGTCCAGCGGAACCGGGCATTTCTAACCAACGAAAAAACAGATACCGTTAATTTCCGCAAGCTCTTACAGTTAAAAAAGAAAAATCCGGCTTTAAAAATTTTGATTTCTATAGGTGGTTGGGCATGGAGTGAAAACTTTTCAGACGCCATGCTGACAGATACTTCCAGGGCTGCTTTTGCATTAAGTGCGGTAGACATTATCAGAAAGCACCATTTAGATGGGGTAGATATTGATTGGGAATACCCGGCCCAGCCCGGAGAAGCGGGAAATGTGGTCAGGCCAGAGGATAAACAGAATTTCACCCTTATGTTTGAAGCGTTGAGAAAGGAGCTTGATGTGTTGGAGAAAGAAAGTGGTATGAAGAAGTTACTGACCACCGCTGTTGGCGGCTTTCCTGATTTTCTAAAACATACAGAAATGGATAAAGCAGCTGCTTATCTGGATTACATCAACCTTATGACTTATGATTTTTATTCGGGAAAGATCGCCGGACACCATACCAATTTATATCCTTCAAAGCTTTACCCGACAGAAAACTCCGCCGATAAAGCCATCAGTGCTTATATTGCTGCCGGAGTACCTGCCTCGAAGCTGGTGATGGGCATTGCCTTTTACGGAAGAAATTCCAAAGTAGCAGCCGGAAGTACTACCGGATTGGGTGCCGGTTATGTTACCGGGGAGTTCGGAAGTGGCTTTAGTAAAATTAAAGACAGTCTGATCAATAAAAAAGGTTTTAAAGAGTTTAAGGACCAGGATGCAAAAGCCTCTTATCTTTTCAATGCAGATAGCAATACTTTAATTACTTATGATGATGAGTGGTCGGTGAGGGAAAAATGCAAATATGTAACAAATCAGGGGATGGCTGGGGTTATGTTTTGGGAATACGCGTCGGATCCTAAAGAATATTTGTTAAATGAAATTGCTAAGTCGCTGAGGTAGTATACAAAAAGAAACAGATGCATGGTTAACTCATATTCATCCTAAATATTAAAGGACTAAATTATATCTTTGCGAAATTATATATTTTTAATATTGTCGAAGCGCACATGATAAAGAGAAATTTGGGGTACTTTATATTAATACTATTGGCATGTGTTTTTTCTTCCTGTTTTCAGATTATAGAAGAGATTAATGTGGCTGCGAATGGCTCAGGCACCGTAAATTTAACGGTAAATTTGAGTGCAAGCAAAACGAAAGCAGCCTCTATCATGCTCTTAGACAGTGTGAACGGTTACAAAGTACCCTCAAAGCAAAAGATTCAGAAAGAGATGGATGAGGTAGTTGCTTACCTGAAAAATTCTCCAGGCATCAGCAATATAAAAAAAACCGTGGACCTGGAAAATTATATTGCAAGTGTCAGCTTTGCATTCAAAAACATTTCCAATATCAATAATGTCAATCAGAATGTGCTGAAGAAAATGAAAATTAAGGCCGTGAGCAACTCCTCTTACAGCTATAGTCCCGAAACAAATACCTTTCAACGAAACTACACACATACCAAAGAAACACTGACCGAATATAATAAGCTAAAGCCGGAAGTTAAAAACGTATTTAAAGAAGCGAGTTATACCAGCATTTACCGTTTTGAAAAACCGGTAAGCACCTGTTCAAACCCATTGGCTAAAGTATCCAAGACAAAGAAAGCAGTGATGCTGAATACCGGCATGCTGGGGCTGATCAACGGGAAAACCAATATTTCCAATAAAATTATTTTATCTAAATAAATCTCCATTTTTACCTATCTAAATTATCAATCTACGCATGAATTACTATTTTAAATCTGCAGTTACCAGTGCTTTTCTACTAGGTACACTGACAGTTAATGCCCAGGACCTTTCCCGTAAAATACCAGCTGATGCCATGGCAGTGATGACCATTAAGGGAAACAACTTTCTTGAACTGATGTCCGCCGAGGAGTTCAACAATACTTTTATCGGAAAGGAAATGTTCAGCAAACTGGCAAAGGAGCAAAACAACAATTACAATAGTGTGGAAGATTTCGGATTTAACCTATCCTCGTCCTTCTATTATTACAACCAAACGAACGACAGCGTTAGTTACAACTGCTTTCTTGCTCCGGTAAAAAATCTGGCTCAGCTGGACAAAGTATTTGAGCAATCAGGTAAGAAGTTTAGTATCAACGGCAAACAGAGAACATTTTTCAATGCAGATTCTTCGAAGATCATGCGTTGGAATGATGAAATGTTGCTGATGGTATTGGCAGACGGAAGAAGCGCTTATTTTGACCGCCCGGAGATTCGTGAACGTTTCGGGATGTCGGCTATTGAAATACCTCAGGCTGAGGTTTCTGCAGATACCGCTGCCACAGTAACGGATGCAGTTGAAGTGACGGATGTTGCAGCTGCCAGCGATGGGGTGATGGATGCCAGTGAGGTAATGGTAGAGGAACCTAAACCGCGCGTAAGATCTAAAAAGAAAAGCAGTCATGCTGCGAAGTCCAGAAAAACCAAATTAAAAGGAAAGAAGTCAGCCAAAAAATCTTATAAAAAGAAACCGGTTAAAGTTCAGCCTGCAGAAGAGGTATATATGGATGCTGCAGAGGCCGCAGCCAGTGCAGCAGCAGCAGTTGATAGCGCAGCAGCTGTAGTAGACACTGCTTATTCTTATTACGACGATAAAAACTCACCGTATTACAAAGACAAGAAGGTTAAAACAGCGGTAGTAGCGCGTTGGACTGTTAAAATGATAGATGATGCTTTTACCGGTACCGACCAGAATTCCATCTTGAAAAATGCAGATTTCACTAAAAATATCGACCAAAAAGCTGAAGCTACCATTTGGGTTGCAGGCGTAGAGAAATTAGGAAAAGCATTTATGCCCTCTACTCCGTACCTGAAGGATTTCAATTTCCTTAGCGGTTATGGAACGGCAAACGCGAAATTGTATCTGGAAGAAAAATCTATTCGCATCAGTTCTGCAATGACTTTTGGTGAAGAAATGGGCAGCGTATTGAGGAAAGTACACCAGAGAAAGCTGAACAAAGCCTTTTTAAAATATGTAAATGAAGATAAATTGATTGGTTACATGGCTTATTCAATGGATACCAAATCTTATCTGCAGGAATACCCTAAACTGGTTTCTAAGATCTACGGTTCACTTTATTCGGACGAAATCGGAATGGCAACAGACCTTTTCTCTTTAGTATTAGATGAAGAAGCCATCAGTAAAGTGATCAAAGGTGATGGAATCTTTATTTTCAACGGGCTGTCACAAAAAGAAGTTTCTTATAAATCTTACGACTATAACGAAGAAAACTTTGAGACTACTGAAGTCATGAAAACAAAAAAAGAGACTTTGCCTGACTTCCTTGCAATGATCTCTACCGAGGATACCCGCCTGATCAACAAACTGATTGCTTATGGTGTAAAAAAAGAAGTGGTAAAAAGCAAAAACAGCTATTATGAAGTGACCATTCCTAAAAGCCCGCTCGCTTTATATTTCACCATAAAGGAAGGTATTATTTTCTTAGGTACCGACGCAACGGAAATGGAGCAAATCGTGAGTAATACTTATCAGGCTAAGGTTTCCGGCAGACATAAAAGCGCATTGTTAGGGAATAACTATGCTGCTTATTTCAGTCCGAAAAGACTGGCAGGAAAAATACCTGCAGAAGAACTTGGAAGCCCTGCTAAAATCGAGAAAGCGAATAAAACACTGAATTCTCTGGGGGATATCTATATCAGGTCTTATCCGATGAATGGCAATACCTTTGCCGGAGAAATCAGTATGGATACTCCTGCAGATCAAAAAAATTCATTGAAATATCTGTTTTCAGTGATTGAAAATCTGAAGTAGTCAAAAGACTTACCAATGAAACCATCATAAGCATGCCAAAAAAAACAGTGAACATGCTTATGATAGCTTCATAACCGATAAAAATCAAATGATATACTGATGAAAAGAATATTAAAAATATCAGCAGCAATAGTCATATTGCTGCTGATTTCCGTTTATGGGTATTTGCAATTCCGGGAATACCGTTCTTATCAGAACAAGATTCATAAAGATGCAAATCTGATTTTCAAGATTAATCTTGATGGCATCTTTCAAACCATGTCGGCAGATTTTATGAGCAACCCTGGCTATTATTTAAGCGAAAGCAAAAAGGAGGGAAGTAGCCCAAGGGGAATTTCTTTACCTGCAAATATCTTTGTTTATACACTTCGTTCTAAATCTGCCGGCACTTATTTCTGTGCTTTACCGGTGGCCGACAGTGCGGCACTCAGGCCATACCTGAAACGTGTCTTTAAACTAAAAACCTTTCTAAGAAACGCAAACGGAACCATAACAGGAAGCTCAGCAGATCAAAAGCTGACTGTCGTTTACAACGCGAACGATCTTGCCATGGCCTATAGTTTTAGAAAAGAATCGGTAACCGGCATTCTGAATGATTTACTCGAACAAAAGAATATGATGGATCCCGGCGCTCCGGAAATGGTGGATTTGAAAAAAGCAACAGGACACCTGAGCTGGAACTTCAACAAGTATTCGGGAAGCCTCGATTTCAAAGACGGGCAGGCGCTCGTTGACTGTACTTTCCCGATTTCGGACCTGGAAATTCCGGAACAAACAGCTTATAGAAATAGTTTCGCTAAAGATGCCGCTTTAAAGATCTGGCTGAATGCAGGACTGACTTCCTTCTTAGCACATCAGGAATTTAATTTCAAGAGCTTCAATTTGCAGTCCGACAGTTTACTGAAGTCTTACGGGGCTTACGTTTCGCTGGAACTGAGGAAGAACATTACTCAGCAAGAGTCAGTGATCACTTACGAATACAATGACGACTTTGAGAAAGTCGCACAGACCACGCTCAAAACAACAGCAGTACCTCATTTTAAACTCAGCTTTAATGGCAATCCTGATCCGATGCTAAAGTATCTGAAAATGAAAAACATCATTACCGATGCCAATCAATTGAACAGGGAACTGTTTCCATTGTACCAGGTTTTTAGTTCCAGACAGGACGATGGCTGGCAGTTGAGCACTAAAGAAGAAGATGACTTCCAGACGGTGTTGATAAAAAGCCCGTATTTCTTCTATGCTGAAGCAGACATCAACCGGATTAAAGCACAAAAACAATTCCCTTTGTTAAATTCCTTTATTGAACCATTTACTCATTTGAAATTGACCGCAACTAAGCTCGATACCGAAAAGGGGAGGCTCCAGGGACAAATAGATTTCAAGAAAAAAAATGTCAATTCCTTTTCTCAATTGATTAAGTAAGGAAAAACACAAATATAAAAAGGCCTTTCAGATATACCTGAAAGGCCTTTTTATTGTATTTGACAAAGTGATGATATTAATATTCCAAATGCGCTGTACATTTGCTTAACAGTGTTAAATTATTTACACTATTCAATTTTCTAAACCAATGGGAAGTAAAGAACGCATACAGCGGTTGAAAGAGGAAACAAGACTCAATATACTAGATGCAGCTCTGGAAATCGTGAAAGAAGATGGCTGGCAATCACTCAGTATGAGAAAGATTGCGGATAAAATAGAATATACAGCACCCATCATCTACGAATACTTTGCCAATAAAGAAGGAATCCTCCTGGAATTAACCAGAAAAGGATACATTATTTTATTGCAGGAATTGAAAGCGGAAAAAAACAAACATACGCTTCCCGAAGATCAACTGGAAGGCATGTGGCTGGCCTATTGGAATTTTGCCTTTAAATATAAGGAATTGTATCAGCTCATGTATGGCGTAGATATGAACTGCTGCGAAATGATGAAGGCCTTTCCGGAAGCGGAAGGAACCACGAACATCATTTGCGATACCATTAAAGCGCTGATGACGGCAGATCCTATCAATGATGACCTGGTCTGTAGAAAATACTTCACCTTCTGGTCTGTTGTACATGGCTTGATCTCCATCAACTTTGTAAGAAAAGGCACCGACAATGAAACAAATCAACATATACTGAGAGATGCACTTAAAGGAATCATAAAATACATCAACGATTAAATCATTGCAAACGGGTTTTAAATCATTATCCGTTTTTTTATTAACAGTTACTTAACACTGTTAAATTACTTATCCACGTTACACCCTCTTTAAATCAAACATATCATGAAATATTACCCCAACTTCCCGCAATCACTTAACACTGTTAAACGATCTACTAACGTTATGAAAACAATAATTTTACTTTCCACCGCAATATTTCTTTTTGGCTGTTCCAGCGAACCGATGCAGGTTGCCAGTACAGCACCTGCGCCTTCATTGCCAGTGATCTCTATCACTAAGAGCGCAGAAACCACTTATCAGGAATACCCGGCATCTGTACAAGGTGCGATAGATCTGGAAATCCGTCCTCAGGTGGGTGGTGTTTTAGAGCAGGTTCTTGTAAATGAAGGTGCCTTAGTTAAAGCAGGACAACCTTTATTCAAAATCAACTCGCTTCCTTTTACAGAGCAGCTGAACAATGCCAAAGCAAATCAACGCGCCGCAGAAGCCGCTGTATTAAATGCGCAGCTTGAAGTGGATAAACTGGTTCCCCTGGTACAAAACAAGGTGGTTTCCGACATTCAGCTAAAGACGGCAAAAACGGCGCATCAGATCGCTGTAGCCAATGTTGCACAGGCAAAAGCAAGTGTAGGTACTGCACAGATCAATTTAGGTTATACCTTAATCAAAGCTCCGGTAAGTGGATATATTGGCCGTTTGCCGAAGAAACAGGGAAGCCTCGTTTCCCCTTCAGATGTTTTGCCTTTAACCAACCTTTCTGATGTACATGAGGTACACGTTTATTTTTCTTTAGGGGAGGCTGATTTCATCAGTTTCAAAGAGAAGTATCCTTCCGCAACTGCTGCCGGAAAATTGAAAAATCTTCCTCCGGTAGAGCTCGTATTATCCGACAATGGTACGTATGCAGAAAAAGGCAAAATCGATATGATCGACGGGCAGTTTGATAAAACTACAGGTTCCATCACTTTAAGAGCGAGCTTTCCTAATGCTTCCGGTTTATTGAGATCTGGAAATACAGGTAAAGTAAGGTTAAGCCTGCAACATCAGGACGCCATGATGGTTCCTCAGTCGGCCACCGTAGAAGTACAGGACAAAGTGTTCGTATACGCCGTAGGTAAAGACAATAAAGTGGCTAAACAGCCGATCAAAGTCATCGGAATCAGTGGTACAAATTACCTGATCAAAGATGGTTTGAAATCCGGAGACAGGATTGTTTCCAAAGGAATGGAAATCCTGAAAGACGGAGATGCCATCACTCCTGAAGTATCAAAAGAAGAAAAAACATTAAAAATTGCCGCTAATTAAAACCAGTCATGTTTAAGATATTCATACAAAGACCGGTCCTTGCAACCGTGATCTCTATTCTGTTAGTGATCTTTGGAGTGCTCGGACTCTCAAAATTACCACTCCAACAATTCCCTGATATTGCGCCGCCGGCCGTACAGGTAATGGCACTATATCCGGGTGCAAATGCGGAAACGGTATTGCGTTCAGTAGCACCTTCCCTGGAAGAATCCATCAATGGGGTAGAGGGAATGAGTTACATGAGCTCTACTGCCAGTAATGACGGATCACTCGTGATCACCGTTTACTTTAAGCTGGGAACCAATCCCGATCAGGCTGCTGTAAACGTACAAAACAGGGTGGCACAGGCAACCAGTCAGCTTCCGGCTGAAGTGGTACAAGCCGGTGTCACCACTGCCAAACAACAGAACAGTCTGATCATGGTACTGGATATGTACACCGATAAAGAATCGGATTATGATCAGACTTTTCTGGCCAACTATGCGCAGATTAACCTGATCCCGGAGATCAAAAGGATCCCGGGTGTAGGTTCTGCCAGCATCTTTGGTGGAAACAAGGATTACTCTATGAGGGTTTGGTTAAATCCGGCGCAGATGGCCAGTTACAACCTGATGCCTAATGAAGTAATGGCCGCCATCCAAAACAAAAACGTAGAAGCGGCTCCCGGAAAATTCGGAGAGAGCAGCAAGAATGCTTTTGAATACGTGATCAAATATAAAGGCAAGCTGAACCAGCCTAAGGATTATGAAAATATGGTGATCCGTTCCAATGCAGACGGTTCTATATTAAGACTTAAAGATGTAGCGAGAGTAGAGTTCGGTGCTTATACTTACGGAAGTTTAACCCGTATCAATGGAAAACCCGGAATTGATGTGGGGATTTTGCAACTGGCAGGTTCCAATGCCAATGAAATCCAGATTAAGATTCAGGATTTCATGAAAAAAGCAGAGAAAGATTTCCCTAAAGGAGTAAAATATGATGTACTGTACAGTACTAAAGTATCTCTGGACCAATCTATTGATCAGGTAAAACACACCCTGATTGAAGCCTTTATCCTGGTATTTATCGTGGTATTTATTTTCCTTCAGGATTTCCGTTCCACCCTGATTCCGGCAATTGCCGTACCGGTTGCGATCATAGGAACATTCTTCTTCATGCAGCTCTTTGGTTTTTCTATTAACCTCCTGACCTTATTCGCCCTCGTACTCGCCATTGGTATTGTGGTCGATGATGCGATCGTAGTGGTGGAAGCGGTGCATGCCAAAATGGAACACCATAATTTGTCTCCAAAAGCGGCGACAGCTTCTGCGATGCAGGAAATTACCGGAGCCATCATCTCCATTACTTTGGTAATGTCGGCGGTATTCTTACCGGTAGGATTTATGGAAGGTTCTACAGGCGTATTCTACAGACAGTTTGCTTTTACCCTGGCCATCGCCATTGTGATTTCTGCTGTAAACGCATTGACGTTAAGCCCTGCACTTTGTGCATTGTTCCTTAAAAACCCACATGCCAATAAACACGAAGCTACAAAGACCACCTTTAAAGAACGTTTCTTCATCGGCTTTAACAGTGGATTTAACAGCTTAACCAATAAATACATTGGTAGTTTAAGGTTCCTGATCCGTTTTAAATGGGTAGGTATTGCAGGTTTGATCATCATCACCCTGTCGACCATCTGGATGGTTAAGAAAACACCTACTGGATTTATTCCCTCTGAAGATCAAGGCTTTATTGCTATTGCCCTGTCTATGCCTGCTGGCGCCTCTTTGGAGCGTACCACTGAAGCATTGAAAGAAGCAGAAAAGATACTGATGCCTTTAGAGTCGAACCGCCTGTTAAACGTACTTTCCGGTTTTAACATCATGACACAAAGTACCAGTCCATCGGCCGGGGTTGCTTTCGTCTTGCTGAAACCTACGGAAGAACGTGGCAAATTAAAAGGGATCAATGACATCATGAACGACATCAGGGCTAAATTATCTACTGTAAAAGGAGCCAATTTCTTTGTCTTCACGTTCCCTACGGTTCCTGGTTTCAGTAACGTGGACGGTTTAGACCTTGTATTACAAGATAAAAGCGGAGGTAAACTGGATAAATTCAGCGGTATTGCCTATAACTTCATCGGCGAACTGATGAAACGCAAAGAAATCGCTGTGGCCTTTACCACCTTTAAAGCCGATTATCCTCAGTTGGAACTTAAAATTGACGACGAGAAAGCAGAACAACTCGGTATCAATACCAAAGACATCCTGCAAACCATGCAGGCTTATTTCGGAAGTGCACAAGCTTCAGATTTCAACCGCTTTGGTAAGTATTACAGGGTGATGGTACAAGCGGATATTGCCGACCGTTCAGATGCTTCGGCGATGGATGCGGTCTATGTTAAAAACAAACAAGGTGAAATGGTTCCGATTAGTACGGTAGCTACATTGTCGAGGGTATATGGTGCAGAAACTGCTTCCAGGTATAACCTGTTCAACTCGATTGGGGTGAATGCCATTGCCAAACCTGGATACAGCTCTGGTGATGCGATTAAAGCAGTAGAAGAAGTAGCTCAGAAACACCTTCCTTCAGGTTATTCCTTCGAATTCTCCGGTTTAACGAAAGAGGAAATTTCTTCAGGCGGACAATCGACCATCATCTTTATGTTGTGTCTTGTGTTTGTTTACTTCCTGTTATCTGCACAATATGAAAGTTATATCCTGCCTTTAGCAGTCGTACTTTCCATTCCGGCAGGTGTATTTGGGGTATTTGTAGCCATCGGACTTACAGGAATTGAAAATAACATTTATGTGCAGGTCGCATTGGTGATGCTGATCGGTTTACTCGCAAAAAATGCAATCTTGATTGTAGAATATGCGGTACAGCGTAGAAAAGCCGGAAAAACCCTGATCGCTGCTGCTTTAGAAGCCGCGAAATTGCGTTTACGTCCGATCATCATGACCTCACTGGCATTTATTGTAGGGTTAATCCCGATGATGACTGCCACAGGGCCATCAGCACTGGGTAATCACTCGATCAGTATTGGTGCAGCAGGAGGGATGATCTCCGGTGTAATTCTAGGCTTGTTTATCATTCCGGTATTGTTTGTGATCTTCCAATACCTTCAGGAAAAAGTAAGTGGCAAACCACCGGTAGCAGAAGAAGTCGGCCATGGGGTGACCGTAAATCCTGAAGCCAACATCATCTACTCTTAATTGATTTAATAAATGGTTTCTGAATGGGCTTAATGTTCATTCAGGAACCATCAACAATAACAACAGAACTAATGAGAACATATATAAACAGACTTGCGCCGATAGTGATCCTGATCTTACTTGCCGGTTGTAAGGTTTCAAAAGATGTCGTAATCCCTAAAGCCAGCATTCCGGAGCAGTTCAGAAATGCAGCATCTGCAGATTCGACCAGTATCGCCGGCCTTACGGTCAAACAGTTTTTTACAGACCAGACTCTTCAGAATTTGCTGGATACAGCGCTGCTTAGAAATTACGATTTGCAAATAGCCCTGAAGAATATGGAATCCGCTGATTTATTATTCAGACAGTCCAAACTGGGAAATCTGCCACAGCTGAACCTGAACATTACGGCCAACACCAACCGTCCTTCAGACAATAGTCTGAACGGCCTGAGTGCAGGTCAGTTTTTAAAAACCAAACATATCGAGGATTACAATGCAAACCTTGGTCTGAGCTGGGAAGCCGACATCTGGGGAAAAATCAGAAGTCAGAAACAAGCGGCACTGGCCACTTACCTGCAGACCGCGGAAGCTAAAAAAGCTGTGCAAACACGTTTAATCGCAAACGTAGCACAGGGTTATTACCGCTTGTTAATGATGGACGAACAAATGGCAGTTGCCAAAAGAAACCTGGCCCTGAGCGATAGCACTTTAAGGATCATCCACATGCAGTTTGATGCAGGGCAGGTGACCTCTCTGGCCATTCAACAGGCACAGGCGCAGCAATTGGTGGCTGCGCAGCTGATCCCGGAACTGGAGCAGAACATCAGCATTCAGGAAAATGCACTGAGTATTTTAGCGGGACAGCTTCCTAAAGCCATCGCAAGAACAGCAAACTTGAACAAAATATCCTTTCCGGAACAACTTTCAGCAGGATTTCCATCAGCCATGGTGAGCAGAAGACCGGATGTAAAAAGTGCAGAGCTTTCTTTAAATATCTCCAATGCCCAGGTGGGAATTGCCAAAGCAGGTTTATATCCATCTTTAAGCATTACTGCCAGCGGAGGGCTCAATGCCTTTAAAGCAAGCAACTGGTTCAACATTCCGGCTTCCTTATTTGGAACGGTGGCAGGAGGGATCACACAGCCGATTTTTCAGCGCAAACAGTTGAGAACACAATATGAAAGGGCAAAGATCGATCGTGAAAAAACAGTGATTGAATTCAGACAATCTGTATTGAACGCAGTAGGAGAAGTTTCTGATGAACTGGTGAAAATTGAAAAACTGAAACAACAGTATACCATTGCACAAAGCAGGGTGGGTACTTTACAACAAGCGGTAAAAAACGCCAATCTGTTGTTTAAAAATGGCATGGCCAATTACCTGGAAGTAATCACAGCACAAAGCAATTCTCTTCAAAGTGAATTGGAACTGGCCAGCATTAAAACAGCACAGCTGAATGCTTCAGTAGAACTTTACCGTTCTTTGGGAGGGGGTTTCTAATCCTGACAGCGATAGTATTGTAAAATTTACATCGCGAAATGATAAAACTAAAGTTTTAATTATTTAACATTGGCCTTTATATGATCCTTTATAAAGGCCGTGTTATTTAATAGACCCGAAGGTTATACCGAGCTGGAATTGCTGGAAGAAGTTGCAGGGGGCAACGAATCCGCATTCAATCTGTTGTACGAGAAGTATGCAGGTAAGGTGTATGCTATGGGCATGAAATACCTCAAATCCCCTTTTCTGGCACAGGATGCCGTACAGGAAATCTTTGTAAAAGTATGGAACAACAGAGGGGAACTGCCCTATGTAAAAAACTTCCCCGCCTGGCTCAGCACCATTTCCAGAAATCAACTCATCAATGACCTTCAGAAACAGGTTCCCATGGAGACACTGGAAGAATTCCATCCCGGCGAGCAGCAGGGGCTGGCAGCAGTTTCCGGTAATGACATTGATTTCCGGGAGTTGGAACAACTCATCAAAAAAGGGGTAGAAAGTCTTTCCCCGCGACAACAACAGATTTATAGATTAAGCAGGGAAGACGGTTTAAGTCACAAGCAAATTGCCGAACAACTGTCTATTTCCTATGATGTCGTAAGGGAACATATGAGCAAGGCCCTGAAGAACCTCCGCATTTTTTTAGAAAATAATTACCGCTATATGGTATTGTTATGGCTGTTTTCCAGGCATCAATAAAAAAATATTAAATACCCACCCCCACAACTTTTCTTTTTAACTGTCTATATAAATGTAATGACACCAGAAATATTCAAATCACTTTTAGCAGGTCACCGTTCAGGAACCTTAACTGTACCCGAAAAGCAACAGCTTTTATCGCTTTTGCATCATCCGGAGTACCGTGGGGAACTGGAAAGTCTTTTTACGGAAGACTTTTCTTCGGAGGATTTTCCGGCCACAGCCACAAAAGAAGAACTGGATATGATTTATGAACGCGTGAAGCTACAAACAACCATACAGGAACCGGGAATAATTTCATTCCGCCCTGCATTAAGATGGACAGCGGCAGCGGTGGTATTCTTCTCCATGGCCTTTGGTGCTTATTACCTGAATTCAAAATACAACAAAACAGTCCTTCCTTTGGAATTTGCCGGACAAAAGGGGGAGTACATTAAACCCGGTGGCAATAAGGCTGTGCTTACCCTTTCCGATGGTTCCCATATTGCGCTCGATGATGTGGCGAATGGAGAGATTGCTAAAGAATCTGGTGTTCAGATCACAAAAACCGCAGATGGAAGGTTGTTATATACAGCACGTCCGGGATTAAGCCATGTAAAAGTGGGCTATAATACCATCGCGACACCAAAAGGTGGACAATATAGAATTGCCCTTCCCGACGGCACCATGGTTTGGTTAAATGCAGCTTCTTCCCTGAAATATCCATCAGCATTTACAGGTAAAGCGCGAAATGTAGAACTTACCGGTGAAGCTTATTTCGAGGTAGCAAAAAACAAACACATGCCTTTTATGGTGAAAACCAGCAAACAGGAAGTAGAAGTGCTGGGTACTCATTTCAACATCAATGCTTATGAGGATGAAAATGGCGTAAAAACCACCCTGATTGAAGGAAGCGTAAAAGTGAAGCTCCCTTCTAATAAATCAACTGTGCTTAAACCCGGAGATCAATCTGATGTCTTAACTGATATTAAGGTAAGCCAGGTAGATGCCAGTTCGGTAATCGATTGGAAACAAGGCTTATTTTGGTTTAATGATGAAAGCATTTTTAGCATCATGCGCCAGTTTTCAAGGTGGTATAATATTGACGTAGAATATAGGGGAGATGTGAGCAATATCCGTTTCGGCGGACAAGTATCGAGGATGAAGAATTTATCACAGGTACTCCGGATTATGGAACTCACAAAATCAATCCAGTTTAAGGTAGAAGGAAACAAAATTATTGTCATGCCCTATGCGGAAATGGCCAGTAAGCAATAACTATTAGTTAAGAAAAATAACCACCATATATCACCTAATATATAAGTTTGCTAACACATAAAAAAACAACAACATGAAAAACCTATTCTTATTTGCTGTCGCTTTACTTTTCAGCATGACCGCTAGCAGCCAGATTCTAAAACCCGTAAAATGGAGTTACGCGGCAAAAAAGACTTCAAAAACAGAAGCTACCTTGTACCTGAAAGCGAGTGTGGAAGAAGGATGGCACCTGTATTCACAGAATATACCAGACGGTGGACCTGTAAAAACTTCTTTCAAGTTTACACCAGCAAAAACGTACAAACTGAATGGTAAAACTACAGAACCAAAACCAATCGTAAAGTTTGAAAAAGCGTTTGACATGAACGTTGGCTATTTTGAGAACTCTGTGATCTTCCAGCAAAAAATCAAATTAACTGGCGCAAATGCTACGGTTAAAGGCACTTTGGAGTTTATGGTATGTGATGATTCTCAATGCCTTCCTCCGGAAACTGTTGAATTCTCCATCCCGGTAAAGTAAGCAGAAAATGACTTTAAAATACAATCAGACGAGCATAAAAATGCTCGTCATGGGAATACTCATGTTTTTTGGGTCGGTTACTGCGGTCTTCGCTCAGGAAGCGGATACCGCATTCAGCGACATAGAATTCACCGAAATTAAGCCAGATAGTACACACAAAGATAGCATCACCGCTACCGTCGTTAGTCCGGAAAAGGATAGCACCCCGACTACAAATCCGGCTACCCCTGTGGTAAAGAAGGAAGAAAAGCAGGGGCTGATTGCCATCTTTATCGCAGGTTTCATTGGAGGTCTGGCTGCATTGCTGATGCCATGTATTTTTCCGATGCTTCCGCTAACCGTCAGCTTTTTTACTAAAGGAAGTCAGACGAAAAGCAAAGCAGTAAGCCGGGCAATGTTTTATGGTTTATCCATTATTGTTATTTATGTGGTATTGGGGTTATTGGTAACGGTCCTTTTTGGGCCAGACGCACTCAATAGCTTGTCCACAAACGGAATCTTTAACTTCTTGTTCTTTATTTTACTACTGATCTTTGCCATATCTTTCCTGGGTGCATTTGAAATTACCCTTCCTTCTTCATGGGTTAATAAAATGGATGCCAACTCTGATAAAGGAGGCCTTGCGGGCTTGTTCTTCATGGCAGGTACGCTTGCGCTGGTTTCTTTCTCCTGCACGGGGCCGATTATCGGGACTTTACTTGTTCAGGCAGCTACAAGTGGTGCATTATTAGGGCCGGCAATAGGCATGTTTGGTTTTTCATTCGCCCTGGCCATTCCTTTTGCTTTGTTTGCCATGTTCCCATCCTGGTTAAGTGCTTTACCTAAATCCGGCGGCTGGTTAAACAGTGTGAAGGTGGTTCTTGGCTTTTTGGAGCTCGCATTGGCGATGAAATTTTTAAGCAATGTAGACCTTGCTTATCACTGGAACTGGTTTGACAGGGAGGTTTTCCTTGTGCTTTGGATCGTGATCTTTGGATTGATGGGGCTCTATTTGCTTGGGAAGCTCAAATTCTCCCATGACAGCCCCGTAAACGCTATTTCTGTTCCGAGGCTATTGATCGCTATAGTGGTTTTATCATTTACTGTATATATGATTCCCGGATTATGGGGAGCACCTTTGAAATCGGTATCTGCATTTCTGCCGCCTCAGGCGACTCAGGATTTCGACTTGTATACCTCAACCTTAACAGGTGCATCCAATGGTCCTGCGGTAAAACATGAGGAGGGTCCTCATAAATATTCGGAGATCTTTCATGCTCCTTTAAACCTCAACGTATTTTTCGATTACGAAGAGGGAATGGCCTATGCAAAGAAAGTGAAGAAACCCGTCATGATTGATTTCACTGGCCATGCTTGTGTCAATTGTCGGCAGATGGAAGCGAATGTCTGGCCGGATAAGGCCGTATTCAGCAAGCTGAGCAATGACTATGTCATCATTCAGCTATATGTTGATGATAAGACTGAACTCGCAGAAAACGAAAAATTCAAATCTAAATTCAGCGGCAAAGCTGTAAATACTATTGGAAATAAATGGAGCGACTTTCAGGCCGCCCGCTTTAACTCCAACTCACAGCCATTCTACGTCTTACTTGGTAACGACGGGCAATTGCTGGCGCCACCTACAGGTGCAAATTACAATGCCGGGGAATACCTTGAATTCCTCAATAGTGGCTTAAAGACTTTCAATAAATAATTGAAAATTTAGGTTAATAGTTAATAGTAAAAACGATGGTTGGTGGATGCTGGCCATCGTTTTAAAATGTCATCCAAAATTAAATACCACAAATAGCCTGTTCCGGTATAAAGGAACGAATAGATCTAAAAACCAATTATAACTAATGAAAAGATTAAGTTTGATCACGCTGGTACTCTTAGGTGCCGGTTTTCAAGGTTTTGCTCAACAGAAAAACCCAAAGAAAAATGCGGCTTCGGTAAGTCCCGCTGCAAATCCGAATGCGGTTAACCGCCCAGCTGCGCCAAACGGGCCTAAGCCTTATGCCGAAGTGATCACCGCCAAGGCAAAAACAGATAAAGGACTGTTTAAAGTACACACCATCGAAGACCGTTACTTCTTTGAAATCCCGGATTCTTTGCTGGATAGGGAGATTCTTATTGTCAACAGAATCAGCAAGGCTGCTGCCGGCAACCGTTCACAAATGATGGGTTATGGCGGAGACCAGATTGGCGATAATGTCATTTCCTTCCAGAAAGGACCTGCTAACAAATTATTCTTAAAGAGCATTTCTTTTGGAGAACGTTCACAGGATACGACTGCACAAGGTTTATATAAATCGGTCATGAACTCGAATGTTCAGCCCTTGGTCGCTTCATTTGACATTAAGGCATTTGCTAAAGATTCCGTTTCGGGTGCTAAAGGCGTAGTCATTGATGTCACAGATTACATGAATGGCGACAATGAGATTTTCTTTTTCGATCCTTCCGTGAAAAAAGCATTAAACCTAACCGGAATGATGAACGACAGAAGTTACATCAAAGAGATCAAAGCTTACCCGATGAACATTGAAATCCGTACCTTAAAAACCTATGCAAAATCGGCACCTCAAATGCCTGGTGGAATGGGTGGGGCACCGAGTGCAAGTCCGGCCACCTATGAACTGAACAGCTCTATGGTCTTATTGCCTTCCTCACAAATGAAAGCAAGGTATTTTGATCCGCGTGTGGGTTATTTTGCTACTGGTTTCGTAGATTTTGACTCCAACCCTCAGGGAGTGAAAAACCTTTCCCTGATCACGAGATGGAGATTAGAACCTAAAGCGGAAGACATCGAAAAATATAAAAGAGGTGAATTGGTAGAGCCTAAGAAGCAAATCGTCTATTATATCGATCCTGCAACACCGAAAAAATGGGTGCCTTACCTGATTCAAGGAGTAAATGATTGGCAGGCGGCCTTCGAGAAAGCTGGATTTAAAAATGCAATTGTAGCTAAAGAAGCGCCTTCAGATCCTGCATGGAGCCTTGAAGATGCCAGACATAACGTAATTGTATACAAACCTTCAGACATTCCAAATGCAAGTGGACCACATGTTCATGATCCACGTACCGGAGAAATCCTGGAAACGCACGTGAACTGGTATCACAATGTGATGTTGATTCTTAGAAACTGGTACCTGATCCAGGCGGCAGCAGTTGACCCTGCGGCGCGCAAAATGACCTTCGATGACAAGCTGATGGGTGAACTGATCCGTTTTGTGTCTTCTCATGAAATCGGACATACACTGGGATTACGTCATAATTTCGGATCTTCAGCAACTGTACCGGTAGAAAAATTAAGAGACAAACAATGGGTAGAAAAAAATGGACATACGCCATCAATCATGGACTATGCCCGTTTCAACTATGTTGCTCAACCGGAAGATAACATCAGTTCCAAAGGAATTTTCCCAAGAATCGGTGATTATGATTTATGGGCAATCGAATGGGGTTACAAATGGACGCCTGAGTTTAAAGGACCACAAGAGGAACTGGCGAGTTCTAACAAAAACATCATCAGCAAAATCTCCGGAAGTAAACGCCTGATCTTCGGAACCGAGAGTGATCCCAACGATCCCCGCAACCAGAATGAAGACCTTGGTGACAATGCGATGCTGGCTTCTGCTTATGGAATTAAGAACTTAAAGCGCATTTTGCCGAACCTCTTAACCTGGAGCAAAGAACCAAATGAAGGTTATCAAAATGCAAAAACTTTGTATGGCGAACTGGTAGGTCAATATGGCCGTTACATGGGACATGTGGCAAAAAACATTGGAGGAATCTATTCTACACCTAAAACGGTGGAAGAAAGCGGCGCTTCATTTGTTGCCGTTCCTTATGTTACACAAAAGGAGGCAATGACCTTTTTAAATGCACAATTATTTACCAGTCCAACCTGGTTAATCAACAAAGAATTGATAGAACGTACGGGAATTAATGCTGTAGATGTTTTTCAGGGGATTCAGAAAAGTACATTATCCAGATTCCTGAATGCCAATACCATTGGCAAACTAATCAATGCAGAGGTGATGAGTGGTGCCAAAGCCTACACTGCAGAGCATCTGTTTGCCGACCTTAAAAGCGGAATATGGTCTGAATTGTACAGCAATAAGAACATCGATGTGTACAGAAGAAACCTTCAAAAAGCTTACATAGACAACCTAAGTAAGCTAATGGTAGCGCCATCATCGGCTGCTCCGGGTGGTTTCCCTGGGATGAGGTCATCTGATCCTACTAGTTCAGATGTATCCAGTATTAGCCGCGCGCACATGGCCAGTTTAGCCAAAGATGTCCGTCTTGCCATTCCTGCAGCGACAGGTTTGAGTAAATATCATTTACAGGATCTATTGGTGCGCATCAACAATGCATTGAATCCGAAATCGTAAATTATTTACCGCATTAAAAAGCCCCCTCCGGATTTGTGCTATACAAACCAGGAGGGGGCTTTCTTTTTCTAAACCCGATCCAATTCTGGTTTTTTATGGGTACTGACCGCAATCCTGTTCCAGGCATTGATGGTCACCACTGCCATAATAATTTCAGACAGCTGCAAGTCGGAAAACAATTCAGCGGCACGCTGATAGGTTTGTTCCGACACTCCGGAAGGAATTAACGTAACTTCTTCTGTTAAAGCAAGAATAGCCATTTCTTCTTCAGTAAAAAATGAGGTCTCCCTCCAGGCACTCAGGGTATAAATCCGCTGCTCCGTTTCTCCATTTTTCCGGGCATCTCTGGTATGCATATCCAGACAAAAGGCACAGCCATTGATTTGTGAAGCCCTGATCTTAATCAACTCTTTATGAGATTTGCTGAGGGAACTTTCGTCTAAAAAACTTTCCAATGCGAACATGGCCTGATAAGCTTTTGGGTTGGTCTTTTGAATATTGATTCTATCTTTCATAAGTATATAATTGTTTTTATCGGTTATGAAGCTATCATACGCATATTCATTGCTTTTTGTAAGTGGTATGCTTATGATGCTTTCATAAGTATATAATTATTTCTTTTTGGACATGAAGCAATCACCTGCATAGTTCAAATTTCGGTATTAAAAGTCTAAAAAACTTAACCTGGTTTTAGAAATTATTTTCAGCTTCATGCCCCGGACTTTACTTAGAAATTCAGGCTTCCGGCTTTTAAGATGAAAAGAAGCAGGACAATTCAGCCTGCTTCTTTTTTATAATGTATTTAATGAGGTTTAAATACTCAAAGCATTGTGCAACAGCTCATGATCAATCGTATCTGCTGCCGCATATTGCGCTGCAATATGTTCATTCAGATACCTGGAAGTATAATAATGATCGGTCACATTGATAAATAAAACCGTTCCTCCTTCGATGGTATTAATCACGGTATTTGCCAGTTCCGGTGCTACTGCAGGGCAGCCCTGACTCCGCCCGAGTCGCCCAAGTGCATTAATCGTCCCCTGACTCACGTAATCTGCTCCATGAACAACAATGGAGCGTTTGCGGGCATTGGAATTAAAACCTTCGTCCATTCCATCAAGACGCAATGATTTACCATGTTGTCCGTTATAAATTTCGGCAGTTAAGTAAAATCCTATGCTACTTTGAAAGGAATCATTAACGTTAGAAAAACGGGTTGCTTTGTCATTTCCGCTACGCTGACCGTGTGCAACCCAGGTATTCAGTAAGAGCTTCTTTTTCTCCAGATCAATGATCCACAGACGTTTACTCGTGCTGTTCTGATCAAAATCTGCAATGGTTAAAATGGATTTGCCGGCAGATACCTGCCCGGACTTCTTAAGATTGTAAAAACCGGTAAGGGCTTTTTCAAAAACTAATGGGGTTAACCCGCTTTCGGCAAGATGTGCGGAATGGTAAATGTTACTGACATGCCTGTTGTACAGGCTATCTTCAGTTGGAATTACAACCGGATTAATCTGGGGAGTTACCGGCTCCCGGTTTATCATGGTGAAGGCCACCGTCATCGTAATAAATCCTGCTCCACCAAAAAGGTATTTCATCATAGAATTTGGGTTTAGTGCTATGAATAATTGAATTGTTATTTAAGTATTTTTCTGCTATAGGCTTGATTTTTAAACGCTAATATATTGATTAATTGATGTTTAGATTTATTTTTAATGGGCTATTACTTTTTCATGACTTAACTATCTTAATAGTGTATTATCGTCATGTCAAATTGCCGGAACTGATGTTCCTCTTAATAATTATGATGTTTTTTTTCCAATTCATCAGCGGCTTAAATCCGCTCTATCTTTATGACCTCCTATAAAGACCCAAATAAGGGCAAAAGGTTTAAAAACAGCTGAAAGATTCGTGTAATAGATCAGCTCGTTTACGTAATAGATTTTGTTCCTCCTGTATTCTGTAGGAATTTGTAAGTATGAAAACAACCATCAGCCCTGTCGTTCTTTTAAGAATTCCGGCATTCTCCATTACAGATCAACTAGTTGAAGTATGGGAGGAACTAAAAATAGCTATTAGCTTTTCTTCCAGCGCTTTCTATGAGAAAATTAAAACAGTTAAAGCCCATGAACTGGCTGCTTTAGATCCGAAAGCACAGTTTACGATATGGAAGTATTTCAACCGGTCCAAATACCGGGGGACACCATATGGCAGCTTTGCAGGTTTTGCAGTAGCTGAATTGACAGCAGATGCAAAGGAAGTCATCTTTTCACAGAAGCAGCATTTGCATCGTTTTAAAGACTGGTCTTACCGCAATGACATACAAACCTCAATTGAGGACTTAACCTCCGCAGATCGTCTCTATTTCTCAAATTCAAGCACCTATTCAACCTCCAGGAATATTCGCTTCATTTCATTGCAGGAACAGGTCTTTGAATTGGCTGAAATTGAAAAAAGCGCGTTCATCACAGAGTTGCTGGATTTTTGCAGCAAAAAGGCAACATATGCCGCCATATGTGATTTCGCCACAGAAAGCGCCGTCTCCGAAGAAGTACTTACAGGGATCCTCAAAGCGATGCTTGATTTACAGCTGCTTTTCACAGACCTGAATCCGAATATCATCGGACCAGATTACTTTGACCGGAACAACCAGCCCTTCAGCGAAACAGAGGAACAATACCTGATTGCAGAGCGCAGGGTATTTTCAGGTGGTATCGATAAAGCCGCCTTAGCGCACCTGCCCTCATGTATAGATTATTTAACAACAATTAGCTCAACGACAGAAAATCAAGGCCTTAAATCTTTCTCATCCGAATTCCAAAGGCGCTTCGAATCTCAGGAATTACCTTTGATGATGGTTCTGGATCCGGAGTTGGGAATCGGTTACGGAGATTTTGTGGGGACTGTTACTACAGGGGATCTCGCAAATGAACTGAGTGAATCGATCGGCAGCACCGCGCCAGCACAAGCTCATCCCGGAGCCTTTGCGTGGTCTTTACTCAAAGAAATGTTAAATGGAGATAGAAAACAGGTCATTACTTTGGAGAATGTAAAAAACAATCCTCAGTCTCATAATAAGATAAAGCCCGCCAACAGCTTTAGCGCTTTAGCAAGATTTGCGGATGATCTCGTGATCCTGGAGCAAATGGGAGGTTGCACAGGCAATGCGCTGGCTGGTAGGTTTACCATGGCCAGCGAGGCCGTAGAATTACATTGTAAGCAGATTGCCGCGGCAGAATCGGCAGCAAATCCAGAGGTAATCTTCTTCGATCTGGGCTATATGGCCGAAGGGAGGGTCGACAATGTAAACCGAAGAAAGGGCATTTATGAATATGAGCTTCCCATTTTAAACTACTCCTGTGCGAAGGAGCTCATTTCTTTGAATGACCTGCTGGTTACAGTTAAGAACGGAGAAATCATCCTTCTTTCTGCCAAATATGAAAAACGTCTGATCCCAAGACTTGCTTCTGCCTATAACTACAGCAGGTCTGATCTGTCCGTTTACCGCTTTCTATGTGATTTACAACATCAACAACTCCAGACACAAATCTTATTTGACATTCAATCGCTACTACCCGGACTGGATTTCTATCCCAGAGTGCAATACAAAAACCTGGTTTTATCTACGGCAAAATGGAGGATCAAAGCATCAGATCCGGGGCAGGAGCCAATCCTTTCTCTGTTGAACAAAATGGGGGTAAGCAGGTATTTTTCTGCAGGAAACGGAGACCAGACTTTATGCTTTGATAAAGAAAATGAAACCGATCTTTTTCACTTTAAACACTACATAAACCAATACAACGATTTCGTTATAAGTGAATGTATCATCACTAGTAGTCAGATATTTAAAGATGAATTAAAGAAGAATTACTTCAGCCAGATTCTCCTCACGCTAAATCATGATGAATTATTGTATCCCGGGCATACGCCGATAAAAAAAACAAAATATAAGGACATCGAAAGGGTCATTGTTCCGGGGAAAGACTGGCTTTATTTTGAGATCTACTGTCATGAGGAACGGACAGACTTCATCCTTGCAGCGTTGATCGGAAAATTCATAGAAAGCTATTCCCGGAATTTTAAAACCTGGTTCTTTATCCGGTACAACGATCCGGCTCCGCACCTGAGATTAAGATTACAATTGAATCAGGAAGAAGATGGTTATTTTTACATCAGCAGGTTAATGGAAATACTTGATGAGGATTTATCAGACGGGATCATTACAGACGTTCAACTAAAAACCTATCACCGGGAAACGGAACGTTATGGAGTGGCACAGATGACACTTACAGAGCGTCATTTTACCATCGATAGTAATTATGCCTTAAGCCTCATCGAAAACAATGCTGATCTGTTTAATAAATATGCCAGTTGCACGGTACTAATGAAAACAGTACTGGAGACACTTGGCCTTGACCAGGGAGACAGGGCGCTCTTTATCCGAAATATTCAGCAATCATTTGAGAAAGAACACCGCATGACCAGCACTGAATTCAAAAAGGTAAACAGGGAATGGAGTCTTTTCCTGGAAGAATACCCGTTTGGAAGCCTGGATCATGTACTTCATACCATCCCGAATGAACTGATCCATTCCTTTAACTTTACTTTAGCTGAAACTGCTGCTGAAAACCGGAAAGCCTTATTCTGTAGTCTTTTTCACATGCACATCAACAGGTTATTTGCCCATCAGCCAAGAGCCCATGAAACCATCATTTACAGCTTTCTGTACAAACTGCTGCAACTTGAAAAACAGCATTTACGCCTGGTTAAGCTCGATCGTTAAAGTAGCCTGAAAATAATGATCCTCAGTAACAGCAGTATGAAGAGCGGCTTTGTTGCCATAAGCAGACTTTAACCGTTTCTTTATGTTACTGAGGCCTATATGGTGACTGGTATATGCTGGCTGTAAGTTAATCAGGTTTTTCGTACTGACCTGGAGCAATCCGCCGGAACAGCTGATGTCAATGCTTGCCGGATGATTGGCCTGCCGAAGTTCCCCATGTTTAAACATATTTTCCACGAGTGTCATGATGAGTAGGGGAATGACCTGAATGTACTCCACATCTTCCATATAATTCAGGGAAATGTATAAACCATGACCTGCCTTAATCTGATGGAGCTTAATCAGGTTTTCTACCTGCTCCAGTTCTCCCGACAACGCAGATTGCGCATGGTCCTTCACTTCCTCAATAGAATACCTCATCATTTCTGATAAGGCCATAATAGCTTCTGCAGCTTCAGGAGCAGTCTTCCTTGTGCTTGTATAAATAAAATTTAAGGTATTAAACAGGAAATGCGGATTGATTTGCGCTTTAAGATGGGCATGTTGCGATTTAATCAGATCGGAATAAATCCTTTGGTTTTCGATAATGACCAGCAGCCGCTCCTTTTCCTGTTCTTCTGCCCGTTTTCTTTCCTTGAAGTAATTGAGGATATAATCGTATCCGGTGGCAAACAGAATGAAATAAATCGCCCGATAAGCCACATTCGTATGTGCCCTGAAGGTAAACTGTATCGGTTCAATCAGCTCCAGATAACCATAGCGGTTAAAGAAATTGGCAGCATGAAGAACGAGTGGAATATAGAGGACCACTTCCAGCGAAATGAATAAAGGCAATCTCCAGAGTGCCTGAATGCTCTTCATTTTTGCTGCAGGCATCACCACCAGCGCATGAAAATAAAACAGCATGACATTAAACGCATAGAAAAGTGCATAATTTCCAAACGTTGCAAAGGCCCCGCGGATCACGCCCATAATCACCACTTCATAGAATATAAAGAGGAACCAGCCTATAAAATGGATCCGGTATCGGTATAAAAAGTCCTTGAAATTATCAGGTGTTATTTTCATTTCGTGTAAAAGAAGTCAGTGTTAACGTAATACTTTTCATGAAGCCTGTTATCCTGCCTAATTTTCCGAAAAAAACAGAACATGAAAAAAGAACTAACAGCAATCAATCTAAAGAAAAGCACATTATTTGTGTTCAAATCAAAAAAAGGTAAATCAGGTTACTATACTGATACTTTTAAAACGTATACCGATCCTACCAATACCAGTGCAACATCGCATACCAGTGGTATAGCCGGATATGGAGCACACTAGTGAGGCCTTAAGACAATGAAATCTAATCGGGCACATTCCGCTTGGATTTCATTGTCTTTTCCCCCAGAAAGACTAAAAACTGCTTTTTATAAGTCGTCCCCAATGGAACCTCCATTTTATTACTTAGAATAATCGTATATCCCTCTACTTTAGTGATGTAATTCATGGATACGATAAAAGACCTTTGCACCCTTACAAAGTTAGGATTGTCCTGCAACTTTGTTTCCAACTCCTTCATCGTCAAATAAGCCACATGCGTTTCGTTCACCGTATGTATCTTCACATAGTTGTTTAAACCCTCAATCATGATGATGTCTCTGATATTGATTTTAGTATATTTCTGAACCTGATCTGTTTTGATGAAAAAGAAATCATCTGCTGCAACCGTATTTTTTACGGCAAGTTCCGAATTCAGGAGCCTCTTGATCATTAAAGCGAATTTACTCATGGAAATCGGCTTCAGGAGATACTCGTTGGCCTGAACACCAAACGCTTCATAAGCATACTTCGAATGCCCGGTAGTGACCACCAGGTACTTAGTCTTGTCTCTTATGGCAATGGAAAGATCTATTCCTGACATCCCCGGCATATCCATGTCCATAAACACAATATCAATCTGGTCATTGGCCGAAATTTCCATCAAAGCCTGCAATGGATTTGTAAAGTATTTTACAAGTTGCAGGTTGGGCATGGTATTGATATAATCTACCAGGAGTTCTACAGCGTGTTTCTCATCGTCAATAATTACGCAGTTTAATTTCTTGTCCATTGATCTCCTCCTATAATTGGAATAATATTAATAAATCTAACCTAAAAATATTCACAACGCAAAACAGGTCCTTGGCGTAATACTTTTTATTATTTCATGAATTTTATTAAGAATGTGTAAAGTTAAATCAAATTCAGGGATAAAACTATAATTTTCTATGCAGAAGTCTAGGATTTATTGCGTTTACACCAAGTTATGGATGATTTTAACGGATTTTGAAGGTCACTTTTTCATTCACCATGTAATTCATATTATTCACCACGTAAAAGCACTCATTGGCGTAAAAGAATTCGCAGTATCACTGATCTTACCTACTTTTATGACATCCCCCCTATAAAACGAAAATTCCTGATGCATGGAGGTGCATCGGGGATTTTTATTCAAATTACTGCCCTAAAGGTAATTGAACTAAAACATCTCGCGTTCTCATATAGTTTGTTAATTCAAAAAGGGGAGTATTCCCCTTTCTTCAATGAACAGTAACTCATTTTAATAATTCATTTCATTCTTTTTTCAAAAAGAAAGATCATCCTATCCCGGAGCTACTCCGGGATTTTTTTTTAAAGGACGTAGGGGTATCTTCTGATTTCGTTGTCTTACCTGTAAATCATCAACAAATTAATTGATCAATTATTTAAAAGAACAACAAAATGAAAACAATCAAGTATCTACTTATCATTACTGTAAGCATTTTTAGTATGAATTCCGTTAAGGCACAAGTTCCGGGATTGAACTTTGGGATTAAAGCAGGAGCAAACTTTGCAAACCTACATTCTGATTTCAAAGGCCTGTCTAATGAAAAAGGGAAAATGGGATTCAATATCGGTGCATTTGCAAGGATTGGTAAAACCCTTTATTTTCAGCCTGAAATTAACTACACTTCATTTAAAAGTGAGTACAGCTATGGCGGATCTACTTACAAGCCTAATTTCAAACAAATGAACATTCCATTAATGGTCGGTTATAAAATCATCAATACTGAGGCCTTTAACCTGCATGTATCCGCAGGGCCAGATTTCAGCTATACCCTGAATAAACCAAATTCACCGACCTCATTTGATTATAAGAAATTCAATATTGGTGGGGTAATTAACGCAGGAGTGGACCTGGGAAGTTTAACCATAGACGCCCGCTACACCAGAGGATTCACAAAGATCAACAAAGGATTACAGGAAAAAACAGGCATTTACAACTTATCTGTAGGTTTCAAAATTTTCTAATTCTTCTTTCGTAACAAAATAATGGGGGCCGGTGATTATTCATTGGCCCCTTTATTTATATTTGGCTATAATTATTTCAACATGCAAAGTGAATTGTTTCAAATAGAAAACGAAATGCCCTGGGAAGATCTTGGTAATGGCATTCAAAGACAGGTTTTTGGATATGACGAACGGGTGATGCTGGTCAAAGCGAAATTCGAAGCGGGAGCCATCGGCACATTACACGAACATCACCATACCCAGGTTACTTATGTAGACAGCGGCGTATTTGAAATGACCATTGGCTCAGAAAAGAAAATCATCAGAAAAGGAGATGGCTTTTATGTACCTCCACACGCCATTCATGGTTGTGTTTGTCTGGAGCCGGGAATCCTGATTGACGCTTTTACACCTCATCGTGAAGATTTTCTGAACGCATAAAAACGACTATTCCGTTTTCATAAATTTATACAGATAAGCACAGGCCAGTAATAAAGCAGTTAAGATCAGCCAAAGTACATTATAACCATGGTGTTCGGCAATGTAAAACCCCGCTGTTGGTCCCACCACTTGTGCAACAGACCAAACCAGCATATAACCGGCAGCGTACTGTCCTCTGTTAAACTCGTTTGCCCTGCTCATCACAAAAGTGTTCACAAAGGGGAGGGCAAACATTTCTCCCACCGTAAAAAATACGATGCATAAAGTTCCCAGTAAAACTGGAGAACCGAATGGGATCATCAGCACAAGGAAAGATGCCGCAATAAACAACACCCCAACGGTAATGAAAAATACAGGAGATCTTTTTCCTTCTATCCGGTGTACCATCACCATCTCAAACAAAGCGATAATTACCCCATTCAGGCCCAGGATCAGACCAATCATAAACTCATTGATCTTCCAGGATTCTTTAAAGAAGACCGGAACCACCCTGAACATCAGGAAAAAACAGATGATAAAAATCATGCTCAACAGGATGAACCTGATAAACAGACCATCTTCCCATGGCTTACGCACTACAATTCCCTTTACTTTTTCTTTGATTGTTTTTCTATAAGCCTTTATCTTTGGCAGGAAAAATAAGATACTCAATCCTGCAAAAATGCTCACCATTCCATCTACATAAAAAAGTAAACTGTAGTTATAAGAAGCAATCAATCCGCCCATACTTACCCCAAATGCCCATCCAATATTGGTTGCCAGACGGTTCAAAGAATAAGACCGGGTTTCCAGTCCGGGTTTAGCATAAGCAGCAATCGCAGCAAAGTTGGCGGGACGAAAAGCTTCCGCAAAGAAACTAATCACCACCGCAAGGATGCAAAGTGTGTGAAAATGGGTGATACTGGCAAAGAACAGAAAAAATGTGCCGCCAATAATTGCCGAAAAGATCTGAACAGGCCGGAACCCGATCACATCAGTCAGCTTACCGCCAGCCGCCGAACCAAGGATAGAACCCAGGCCAAAAAGCGTGATGATAAAGCCCGCATCAGACGCAGAACGGTGGAGCGATTGGGTCACATACAAACCCATAAAAGGTACTGCCATATACCCACTTCGGTTAATGAGCATCACGATACTCAGAATCCAGGTTTCACGGCTCAATCCGGAGAACGACCTTTTATAGTTCCCGGCAATAGTTTGAAGCAAAGACATATTTTATTTTACCCCTCCAAAAGCTGCGAAACAAAGATTTTTATGCAACACTTCCACATGTTTAAAGCCAACCTCTTCCATTAACCCCAACTGATACCCGATAGAACGGGGGGTATCTTCATAGGCAATATAATCGAAAACCTTTTCCCGGTATTCCGGTCCGCCGAGGCTTTCCAGATAACTGCCATATTTCTGTTGGAATAAAGCATTCAAATGAGGGGCATCATGTGTAATCAGGTCGGAAATCCAAAAGCTGCCGCCAGGTTTCAGTGCATGGTATAGCTTCTGAAACAGCTGCTTCCACTCTTCATCTCCTCTGAGGTGATGCAAAGTTGCCGCTGCAAGGATAATGTCATACTGCTGCGCTTCCAGTTCCAGGAGCCTCATGTCTAACTGAATCGTAGTCACGGTTCCCTGTGTTTCTGCAGTTACCCTTTCCTTTGCCTTTTCCAGCATTGGCAAACTCAGGTCATTTAAAGTGCAGTTCAGGTTTGGAATTTTGCTCAGCATCTTCAGGGTATAGTTACCTGCACCGCAGCCAATATCCAGCAATTCTTTCGCTTCAGGATTCACATATTTCGCGGCATCAGTACACAATTCCATGGTTAAGGGTGCATCCAGTGTAGTCAGTTGTCCGGTGTCCAGATTGGAAAAACGTTCCACATCCTGATCAAATCTGTTTTCTATTTCCTGGTTGGTAGCTTTCGCTGAATAGTCTTTTGCGCTCACACTTGTAAAATTTGTGCCAAGATAAAAAAATAGAATTGCCATTCCCGCAAAACCTGCTAACTTTAAAAAGTTCAAATCGAGAAAAAATGGCAATTAACTTACGTAAAGGCGAAAAAATTAATATTGGTTTATCAAAGATTAGTGTGGGACTGGGATGGGACCCTAATGATGGAACAGGACATGATTTTGACCTTGATGCTTCTGCTTTCATGGTCGATGCGAACAGAATGATCCCTGCAGAAGAGTTTTTCGTTTTCTACGGAAATGATAAATCTCCGGATGGAGCACTCTTTCATACAGGAGATGACCCTACAGGCGGAAATAGTGCGACCGGAGACGATGAAATCGTCAAAGTAGACCTCTCCCTGGTGGACGACCGCATTCAGGAACTGCTGTTTGTAGTGACCATTCATGAAGCGCAAATCAGAAGACAAAACTTCGGACAGGTGAGGAGCTCTTACATCAGAATCGTAGACGATACCACAGAGGAGGAGGTTGCCAAATACGAGTTGGATGAAGACTTCTCTATTGAAACGGCAATTGAATTCGGCCGCCTTTATAAAAGAAACGGCAGTTGGAAATTCGAAGCTTCAGGGAGAGGCTACAAGGAAGATCTTGCTTTTTTCCTGGCCAAATATTACACTGGAGACATCATTAAATAAATCAGCCCTATACCGGAAGTATGATGTGAAATGTCGTTCCTTTTTCAAGTTCGCTTTCCACCTGAATACTTCCGCCTAAATCTTCAATCTGGGTTTTTACCATGAATAACCCCATTCCTTTGCCTTCCACTTCCAGGTCAAAGCGCTTGTAAAGGCCAAACAGCTGATTCCCATATTTACGCAGGTCTATGCCTTTTCCATTATCCTTGAAGACCAGGTTTAAATGGTTTCCGGCCAGATAAGACTTGATTTGAAGACAGGGGGGAAGGTTTGTCCTGTGATACTTTAAACTGTTTAAAATCAGATTATAAAAAATGTTGTACAGGTAACCACGTATAGTATAGGCCTGCTGAACTTCAAGGTCACATTCAAAAACCATTTGCTCTTTCATCACCAGGTGGTTGATGCTCTGTTTGATTTCATCAACAAGAACCCGAATATCAACAGGCTCCTTGATCCGTCCGGGCGCGTCTTTTTTCACCTGTAAAACATAGTTGAGATCTTTGATCACGGTATCAAGGTTCCTGATCGAAGTCTGCAGGCCATGCATCAGTTCGGCCTGGCCCTGCTGGTCTAAACCGGTAGTCCTCATCAATTCACTAAGCCCGATGATGTTGGCAACGGGAGCACGCAGGTTGTGAGAAACCACATAGGTAAACTGTTCCAGGTCTTTATTTCTTCTGATCAGCTCTGAGGTGATCAGATTTTGCTGATCCGCCAGTATCTTCACCTGCGTAATGTCTTTTATCGAAAGTATGAAGCCCCAGTTTTTATGTTCATTATCATTAACACCGACCCATTTAATTGCATACCATTTGTACTGCTCACTCTTTTCCTTCACCTTAATCTCATAAGAGATGTTCTTTCCATTGGTCACCTCTTCAATGATTTTCTCCAGCTTAGAGCGCTTCTGTTCTACGAAGTAATCGAAAATATGAGTGCCTTCATAGGGCTTCGAGTACCCCCTGAATTCGGCGATTTCCTGCGCCAGATGACTATAAGAAACAATTTTCAACTGATGGTCTACCAGAATGTAAGCCGCATCGGTATGGTTCAGTAAAGTTCGCAGGTTGGCTTCTGATTTCTTTAGCGTTTCTTCTGCAATTTTCAACGAAGTGACATCCTGTAAGATGCCATAGAGGCGGATGGGCTTACCTTCCTTATCCAGCTCAATGCGGTTCTCACCAGTCAGAATTTTGACTTTCCCTTTAGAATTGATGATCCTGAAACTGGTCTTCATATTCTTTCCGCTGCGCTTCAGTTTACTGACTTCGTACTCCAGCCTTAGCCGGTCATCAGGATGAACAAGATTTTCAAAATATTGATTGGCCGGAATAAGGGATTCATCTCCCCAATAGATTTCTTTCAAACCGTCAGACCAGGTGAGTTCCTGCCTGACCAAATCGTAATTCCAGCTGCCAATCTGCGCCATCTTCTGAGCTTCAGAAAGACCAGCCTCTGCCAGTCTGATCTTTTCCTCGGAAAACTTTCGTTGGGTGATGTCGCTCACCACCCCCTCGACACTGATGAGCTTCCCATTTACGAGATTTGGCAAAGCCCTGACCTCCAGCCACCTCATACTTTTATCCTTATGGGCAATCCGGTACTGACTTTTCACCTGCTCACCTTTTAGGAGCAATACATTATCCCGCTCAACGATAAACCGGTCTTCAGGATAAATCACCTCATACCATAAATCAGGGTT
Organism: Pedobacter steynii; assembly: GCF_900103665.1. Taxonomy (GTDB): domain Bacteria; phylum Bacteroidota; class Bacteroidia; order Sphingobacteriales; family Sphingobacteriaceae; genus Pedobacter; species Pedobacter steynii. The sequence goes on along the minus strand of NZ_FNGY01000008.1, from coordinate 249,531 downwards.
CTCATGGAACTCTGTACTCGTATAGCCGTATATTTTAGGACAGCCCGCAGACAGCTGAATATATTTATTATTTACAATATCTTTCAGGTAGAACCCTTCGTTAACCGCGTCAAACAACTTGTCAATTTCCTGATTTACCTGTTCCGTTTCCTTGCGCGACTGCACCTGTTCGGTCACATCAATTCCAAAAATCAACAGCCCCTCTATTGCTCCGCTATGATTGCGCAAGGCCTGAATAGTAAAATTGATGTATAAAGTAGTCAAAAGCGGATTTCCATCAATCCCTTCGTCGAGCTTAACAAAGACTTCCTTATCCATAAAAGTTTCACCGCTTTTATAAACCTGATCGGCAACCTCTGCAATAAACTGCTGCCCCGGATCTGTAAAGACCTCGCATAAGCACTGACCATGAACATCTTCTTTTCCAGTCAGCTGTTGATAAAAGGAATTTGCGAATTGAAATACATGCTTTGGTCCAATCACAATGGCAACTGCAGAAGGAATCTTCTGAAGCAACTGAACTTGCTGCGTTTCCCGCTCTTTTAACTTTGCTTTTTCCAATGCCTGCAGCATGGCGAAAGGCAGACGCGTCAACCGGTCTCTTAAAAAGTAGTCCGCAGCTCCGGCCTCCAGTAGTTTCAGCCCCTCATTTTCAAATTCAACACTACTGATTCCTATAAAAATAAGTTGCTGATCAATGGCTTTTCCTAACTGAAAAGCCCGATGTCCGATCGAGTCAGCTTCCGAAAACGAGGCCAATATCAGGTCAGGACAGAATTCTTTCAATGCCTCCGCATAGTCTTTCAGCGCATAGACCTCTAAGAGGTTAATCTCAGTACCTGAGTGCCTTAATGCAGCAACAACTTCCCCTTTATTTTCTTTAGGGTCCTCAAAAAGAAGGATTCTCAGTATGTTTTTCATAAGGATGATAGCTGATGAGTCCGATTAAGATAGACATAATTCTATGATATGAATATAAAACAAATGGTATTTAATTAAAGTAGAAAAACAACTATGGCCTCTGAATTAATTATTTTATATGTAAAAAACCAATTAACTTTAACCTATTCATAAGAACATATACCACAGCGTTTAGCTGATTACCTTTTTGAAAAATTAGATGAGAAGATTACCTGTTTATTTTTTGCTGGATACATCCGGGTCGATGTATGGAGAGCCTATTCAAGCGTTAAATAATGCTTTAAACGGAATGCTGAGCACCTTAAGAACCGATGCACAGGCGCTGGATTCCTTATGGATCAGCATCATTACATTCGATAGAGAAGTAAAGGAGCTTGTTCCCTTAACTGAATTGGTTCATTTCCAGCTGCCCGAAATCCTGTGCCCTCAGAGCGGACCTACGCATATGGGCCAGGGACTGGAATTGTTACATGGAAAAGCAACGGCTGAAATCCGGAAAGCTACAGATGAACAAAGTGCAGACTGGCGTCCCTTATTTTTCCTGTTTACCGATGGCAAACCTTCTGATCTGAAGCTGTACAGAGAGATGATCCCTAAAGTCAAAGCCTTAAATTTCGCCTCCATTGTGGCCTGCGCTGCCGGACATCTGGCAGACGACTCCATTTTAAAGGAATTAACAGATACGGTAGTTCACCTGGATACTGCTGATAGCAGCACACTGAAACAATTCTTTAAATGGGTTTCCGATACCATAGACCAGGGCAATAAGTCTATGGGAACTACAGAAAGTATTACCCTGCCACCGCCGCCGTCCGAAATCCACTTAATTATCTGATCCTATTCCATCACATGAGAAGACTTCCTATATACTTTCTTATCGATATTTCTGAATCCATGATTGGCGAACCTATTCAACATGTTGAAGAAGGAATGGCCAACATTATTAAAGCTTTAAAATCAGACCCATATGCCATAGAAACGGTTTGGGTCTCTGTATTGGTTTTTGCCGGACAGGCGAAGACCATTGTTCCGCTACAGGAAATCGCCGATTTCTACCCACCCAGGTTTCCCATTGGCGGAGGAACTTCCCTGAGTAAGGGGCTGGGCCACCTGATGTACGAACTAAGGTCAAATGTGATTAAAACCACCCATGAGCAAAAGGGAGACTGGAAGCCAATCATCTTCCTGCTTACCGACGGAGTCCCTACAGACGATACCCGCTCCGCAATTCAGGAGTGGAAACAGAACTGGCAGAAATCAACCAATCTGGTGGCCATCTCTTTTGGACAGGAAACAGATCTTTCTCTGTTAACTGAACTAACAGAGCATGTGCTGATGTTTAACAATAGCAGCACAGAACAATACACCGCATTTTTTAAATGGGTAACAGACTCTATTAAAACCAGCAGTGTCAGTGTAGATAACAGCACTTCAGGTTTTGAGCTGGCCAAACTGGATGATCAGGTAATCAGTAAGATTGACCTGAGCAAGAAAACCATGCCTCAGGAATATATTGATCCAAATTACGTAGTCCTTGCCGCGAAATGCCAGAATACCAAAAGACCTTACCTGATGAAATACAGAAAGGTTTTAAATGATTCCCCATTCTCTGACCTTGGCCTTCAAACTGTTGCCTATAAACTTAACGGTGCATTCCAGGTCGACAATTCTTATTACGAACTTTCTGACCAATCTGTCAATTCCTTTAAGATCAACAGCGAAGAGCTGATCGGCGCACCGACATGCCCTTCCTGCGGCAATCAATATGGTCTTGCCATCTGTTCCTGTGGTAAAATTCACTGCATCGGAGAAGAAGAATACAGTACCTGCCCATGGTGCAATACAAAGGCACAATATGGAACAGGTGGTGGTGGTTTCGACATTAGCAGAACTCAGGGATAGGAAGAAAGATGGAAAAATGGGAAATATTTCAAAGGAGGAAAAGCCTGGAAGAGAAACGTATTGTACTGCCAAATGCCACGGTAGGTAAAGCTTACCAGGTGGTTCTTGACCTGGAAGGAGACGATTGGAACGAGGTGATCATATCAGCTATAACCGGACTGGAACAGATCGGGTTAACCTACACTACAGATAGCAATACCTTAAGTGGAATTCCCTTGGAATCTGCAGATGTTAAACTTGTTTTTCATCTTCTTGTTGCGGGAGAAACGATGGAAAAAAAAGTTCCTTTTGCAGTAAATCCGGATCCGCGTTCCTTATGGAAAACACTGGAAAGTGATAAAAATGATCCCTGGTGGAAAGCTGATGAAGTGCATATACAACAACCTTTTGGAACTAAACAGTTTGTAGCGGCCTCAAAAAGAGGAAGAGCACATGCAAATGCCGGCAAGTTCCGGGAAGACCACTACGCTCTGGGAAATACGGGTTTTGAAGGCTGGAATATCTTAGCGGTATCAGATGGGGCAGGAAGTGCCCGCTTGTCCAGACTAGGTTCAAAAGTGGTCTGTGAAACGGTAATCAGCCATTTGAAGGAATTACCGGATTCAGCCTACGAAGCCCTGGAAGGAGCGTTAAAAAAAGCGGGTAATACTACTGAAAATCCAGCTGAACACCAGTTTCAGCAAATCGCAACCACATTCCTCAGCCCAGTCATACAGCAGCTATATGCCGAACTGGAAACATTGGCAGGGAACCTGGAAGCTGAACTTTCCGACCTCCATTCTACACTTGCATTATGCCTGATTAAGGAATCCGAACAAGGTTGGTTGATCTTAACTTTTAGTGTAGGTGATTGTCCTATAGCACTATTAGACAAAGAGAAAAATAACATTATGTTATTAAACTGGTTAGATTCCGGAGCATATGGAGGAGCCACACGTTTCATCACGATGCCGGAGATATTCGAACATCAGGATTTTTCCAGCCGGTTCTCAGCCAGAATAGTTTCTGATTTCTCTTACCTCATGATGATGACCGATGGAATCTATGATGCTAAATTTGAGACGACCTTTAAGCTCGCACAACCTGCAATGTGGAACCAACTTATTGCAGATTTGGAGGGAAACAATCCGGAAAGCCATCGGGTGGACTTTAAAGAGGGAAAGGTGGATCTGGGCGCTGCGCTTTCCCAATGGATGGACTTCTGGAGTACCGGAAACCATGATGACCGAACTTTAGTAATCATTTATTAAATTTAGCAATGGCAGTTGTAACCGTAGAATCTCCATATACCAAAAAAAGATACCAGTATTATGATAACGGAGCGCCCAAAAAAGGTGGCCTCAAAGACGTTTACTTTAGTGTAGACAAACAATATGTGGTGGCCATTTTCAGAGAACCCCTGGATGAGAATCAAAAAGAACGGCTAAAAAGAATTACCGGTCACTACCTACAACAGATCAGTAGCAAGGAAGCTGGGGATTATTACCTCAATGAGGTTTACCGATGGCCTACAGATGTTATAGAATGGAAAGGTCTTACAGGAATCATCGTTCCGATATATGCACCAAAGTTCTTCTTTTCCAAAGGATATGAGAAGAATGACCTCATTTTGGGCGGAGAGAAAAACGGGAAATGGTTTGCCGGCTCTAAGTTCAGGAATCCGAATTTCCCTTTAAGAATTGCCGCTTCAGAATTGGGCAATTGGATGAGCTACCTCCAAATCTGCGTAAACCTTTGTCGGGGAGTAAAAAAGATGCATGCAATGGGCCTCGCACATTCCGACTTGTCTTATAACAATGTATTGGTAGATCCGGTGAGCAAATCGGCATGTATGATAGATCTGGATGGCCTGGTGGTTCCCGGTTTGTTTCCCGCAGAAGTGATCGGCACTGCCGAATTTATCGCTCCGGAAGTAATGGCTACAAAACACCTGAACAAATCTGATCCCAATAGAAAACTACCCAGGAGAGAAACAGACCTGCATTCTCTTCCCGTACTGATCTATATGTATCTGTTGCACCGTCACCCGCTGCTTGGGGGAAAAGTCCATGACCTTGATCCTGAAACAGACAACCTGCTGGCTATGGGAGCACATGCCTTATTTATAGAGCATCCGACAGACCTGAGCAACCGGCCCAAAGTAAACCAGCTGTCAAAATGGGAGCAACCCTGGGGAGATGTAACGAAATTACCTTACACCCTTACCGGACCTTACCTTTCTGAATTGTTTGACCAGGCTTTTGTCAAAGGACTGCATCATCCGGCATCGCGGCCGGCAGCAGACATCTGGGAGCAGGCATTGATGAAAACAAGCGACCTGTTACAACCTTGCAGTAATCCTGCCTGTGTACAAAAGTGGTATGTTTTTGACAATACCACGCAACCCAAATGTCCCTTCTGCGGACAAGTCCATTCGGGAAGCTTGCCCGTACTGGACCTGTATTTTAAATCTGCTGAGGGCGCTTACCGCCCCGAACAGCACCGACTAATGGTCTATACCAATCAATACCTGTTTCCATGGCATGTGAACAGGAACATCCTCAGGAATGAAAAGCTAACAGCCGCAGATAAAGTACCTGCCGGTTATTTTGTGAAACACAATGACAAATGGGTCCTTGTAAACCAAACACTGACTTCCCTAAGAGATGTAACCGAACAGGCCGATATCCCTATCGGAGGCTTTGTGGAACTCACAGCAGGGAAAAAGATCTTATTTTCCAGTGAAGAGGGCGGCAGAGTCGCACTGGTTACCATTGTTGGATAAAAGGTTATAATTTCCTTCCTTTGAATTATACAAAAGAACCTTAAAACTTAACCCGTAGTCCTATTCCCAACTGGAAAATATCTGCAAGGGTAAGCGATGAGGTATTCTGGATGTAATTGATCAGGTAATAATCATTGGTATTGAATTCTGTATACAAACTGACCGCTTTTATTCCTGATCCTTTCATCAGCTTATCACCGTTGAACTCGATCTCCGTAGCAATAGAGAGGTGTGGCCTTAAGGCTTCAGACCAACGGTAATAATCAGAAGAATACCTGTTTCTGTTAAAACGATAGGAGAGCTCAGGGTGAAAAGTATAACTCAGAAAGAAACCAGGATTAAAAGGATATAATTTTCCCCAGTCCCTGAGCTTGACCTCATATGCCTTATAGGCAAATTTAGCGGTAACAATATTCAATTCGCCTCCTTTAGAAGCGGGAACATATCCGTAGTTGAAATCCAGGATTCCCCGCTTGTTTTTGAATAAATCATAACCGGCACCCACACTAAAATAACCGATACTCCCGGCAAACTGAACAATGGCATTATCGGGAATCAGAAATTTCAAATGTTGGGCAGAGACTTTCGTTGTCCCCGCAACAAGCAGCAATAAGCCGAGGCATATGATTTTAAAAATGAATCCGTTCAAAACTTAATTTATGATTAATGATTTCTATTAATAAAAACTCTTCATTTCCCATCGCGCTCGTAACGAAGTAGGGGATCCCGGAGTTATCGGGATAAAAAAGCTCATATCTGTGGGTATGTGCATGCAGGGAAGCCAAAAAACCTGGAACTGCGGCAAAAGTAGCGGTGTAGTCAGCAATCAGCTTGGGATCGAAATCTGCCGAATTTGGAGGAACATGGGAAATGGCAATATAATTATTTACCCCTTCCTGTGCCTGCAATTCCGCTTTTAACCAGGGAATATTAGGCGCTTCCCCATTAAATTTATGCTCCCTGCTATTGGTATCATGACAAACAAATTTCACACCTCCGTAGACAAAGGAATAATTAAGCGGACCAAACATATTCATAAAAGCCTCTCTGCCACGGGAAGTGAGGTCGTGGTTTCCAATTACGGCTACATAGGGTGCTTTTAACTTTGATAAGCTCCGGCTGATCCATTCCATTTCCTGTAATACACCATATTCGGTAATGTCTCCGGCAACAACGACGAAATCTATACCCGGTATTTCGTTTGCCTTTTTGGTGAACCTGATCGTTTCATCACGGGATCGTTGGGTATCACCGCTCAATATAAAACGAACCGTATCGTCCTTACGGCCATCGCCCAGGCGTTTAAGATTACCTGCATTGATGTCTTTATACGAATTCTTGTCGAACACCTGATTGGGACTATATTCAAAGTTGTTACAACTCATTAATCCCATCACGGTAATTAATGCCGGTACTAAAAACATTCTCATTTAAAATCTGCTATTTCAGCCAAACTTAGTACTATCCGCAGCGGGTAAAAAGGCAAAAACCGGGATATGGCATTCCTATAACCATTAAATGGCATTGATTTAACAATTCTGTTAAACACCAAAATCAATACTGAACTTGATAAAATGATAGACCAGGAGGATAATCTGGCCCTTATTGTTCCGTAACTTTGTGTTTTAAATCCAGGGTGGCTTCAATTTTTTTAAATTCAGCCGGAGTTGAAGCAGCAGAACAAGCTTCAAAAAATGTCTCCGGACTGATGTACTTCCAGCTTACCTGATCTTCTCCAAGTTCAAAAAGGATTTCAACAGGGTGATCGATCAAATGATCTTCGAAAAATATCCGTTTGCTGTCCGCCCAGGCATTCGGATCGCCAAGTTTTGCAGGCCAGGTATACAGTTTATGGGCTTCAATAGACCTTTGGCTATCCACATATACGGACCTTTTAGAAATGAGGTTACTGATGTCAAACAACTGTACCTTACCCGATAAGACACCATCTTCCTCAGTAATACTTAATCCACTGGCCGTAAAATAGGGAACGAGCAGATTCTCTCCCTGCTGTTGTTCCGGAGCTCCGAAGAATACATATTTCCCCTTTGTCAATTGATTGATCGTTGTTCTCATAACTGGCCTTTAGCAAGCCCAAAGCTACATTATATTTTAGCTTTTAATACCTTACTGAGGATTTCAATTGCTGCATTCATCTCCCCGATGTTCATTGCCGCAAAACCCATCCGGATAGAATTGCCATCCCTCAGGTTGCCATGAGATTGAAAACCACGACTAATGTACAAACCCTTTGCAGCAGCAGCATCGGCCACTTTTGCCAGGGGATAGTCTTTATTAAAACGTGCCCAAATTGCCATTCCACCAGAAGGCCGCTCAAAATCAATGATCCCTTTCAGTTCCTGTAAGGACGTACAAATGTTATTCAGCCTGTCAAAATAGGCCTTGTTCGCCTTTTTCAAATAGCGGCCGACATCTCCGTTTTGAATCAATACTGCAAGCGCGTCCTCGAGAATATGGTCACCCCGCAAATCGATCATCAGCCTCAACTGAATCGCCTGCCGGATAAAGTCTGCGGGGGCAATCATAAAGCCGATCCTTACGGAAGAAGCAATAGACTTTGAAAAGGAGCCGATATAGATGACCCTTCCTTCATGCTGGCCACTCGCCAGAGGAAGATATGGTGCAGAGCTGTAATGAAATTCGTAATCATAATCATCTTCAATAATCGCAAAATCAAACCTCCTTGAGAGTTCCAGTAACCTCATTCGCCGCTCCGGGCTCAACGTGACTGTAGTTGGATGATGGTGATGTGGAATCACATAAAGCACATTGACCTTATGCTTTTTACAGGCCTGCTCTACAGCATCCATGTCCATTCCATGGGCATCAACGGGAACTTTAATCAAACGCGCGCCCAGCTTCTCGAACACCTTATTGGCCAGGAAATAGCTCGGATCACCTACGATAACGTGATCTCCGGCTTGTAATAACAAACTGGCGGCAATGTAAATGCTCATTTGTGCCCCATGGGTAACCATGGTATGCTGCGTTTGAATATTTAGCCCACGGCTTTCCAAAAGATAACTCACCAACGCCTCTCTAAGCAATGGCGATCCCCCGGCTAAAGTTCCTGGAAGCCATTTCCTTGCTGCTGCCTGCTTCGCCCGATTCCTATACTCCCTGTTTAGTAGGTCTAAGGGCGCCAGTCTGGAATCCGGGTACCCTTCATCAATGATGAATTCCGGAAGCCTCAAAACAGGGGCAGAAGAAACAGGAGTTTGGGTGTCCATTGGATAAAAAGGTACCGTCAGAAATTCCCCATAGGAACTCAACCTGGGTTCATTCCAGCGTTGTGGCTTCAAATCAGGAAGGTTTTGTGCAATCATTGCACCTTTTCTTGGAATCACGTCTATCCAGCTTTGCGCATAAAGTTCGTCGTAAGCAGCAATAACGGTTTTCCTGTGAATATTCAAAAGCTTAGCCAGCTCACGCGTGCCCGGGAGCATGGTTCCAGGCTTAATCTGTCCTTCTCGGATGATGTTCACGACATTGTTCGCGATCTGAAGATAGATCGGTTGCGGAGATTCTTTGTCGATAGACAGGAGGGTGGTAAATGGAAGCATCTGGACTACTCTGTTTTTTAAATCTGGACAGTAAAGGTAGTCCATATACACCTTACTTTTGAATAAAAATAAACAACCGATATGATGAACATTACTTATAAAACCGACTTATGTCCCGATACTGCTGAAATCATAGCATTGTACGTTAGTTCCGGCTTAAACAGACCTACAGGTGATTTTGAAAGAATATATAAGATGTATGCGAACTCCAATCTGGTAGTTACCGCATGGGATGGAGCAACATTGGTGGGGATTGCCAGGTCGCTCACAGATTTCTGTTATTCCTGTTATCTTTCAGACCTTGCTGTTCACCTGGATTACCAGAAAAGTGGAATAGGAAAACATTTGGTTGCACTAACCAAAGAATGTATAGGAGCGGAGTCGATGCTGCTATTGTTGTCGGCGCCAACGGCGATGACGTATTATCCCAGAATTGGGATGGACCATCTTGACAATGCTTTTATAATAAAAAGAGAGGCATAATAAAAAAGGGCCGGATTGCTCCGACCCCTTTTTTAAACATACATGTTGATGGATTAATAGGGATCTATTGAATCACTTTACCGTCTGTACCAATTTTGAGGGAAGCAGTTTCTGCTTCTTTTTTCACATCAATCTGGTAGTATTGAGTTTTATCTGCATTCGTTACCAGGAAAGCAGCGGTTGGAGTCCATGCTTTAACAGGTTCTGATTGCAAGGTTGTTTTTACTGCTTCAGGTAGATCTTTTAATTCTACAGGAGTTTTTGTAGTACTATCTTGTTTAACTGTAATGGCTACCGGAGCTTTTACTTCAGTTGCGTTTGCTGCTGATATTCCTGCGAAAGCTAAAAATGCTGCTGATAAAATGATCTTTTTCATATGCTATTGTATTTCAGTTATTATTCTTGTTAGTTACGTTTAGGCTATGTTTAATAATGATGCCACAACGACATCAACCTGGCACACACCTGATAAACAGCAACTTATATAATTACCAGTTAAATTAACTGTAGAGATGTTCTACACTTTGTAGCATAAGGAAGCAATAATTATAATTTATGGAGCAGCTTCTGCGTTCGTCAGCAGACTAAACTTATTGATTTTTTGTTTTTGCAGGACGTCAATAATCTTTTTAACAGAAGGATATTCTTCTTCTGCATCTCCTTTAACACTTACCCTCATCGCGGTGGCATGCAATTCAGCGACCGCTTGCCTGGAATGCAATACCCAATCTGCAAGCTGGTTGTTTGCCGAATCAGCAGGGATTCCGGTTTCCAGCCCAGAAGCGGTTCGTTTTGTACCGTCCATCATGATGTAGGCTTTAAGGCTTTGAACAGGCACCCCAAAAGAACCGATTACACTAAATCTTTTTTTTTCCTCAGCGCTAAACGCGATTTTATATTGCGCGCCAATCTTTTCCAGCATGGCGATTTTGATGTCCTGGCCGGTAGCCTCAAAGAAAACCTTTCCTTTCCCAATCGTCAGGATGGCAATATCCTTGTCGGGCACCTTAATCGTGTACGTAGAGGTTGGAATTTTTACATCTAGCGGATCTGGCTGTTTTGCGGTGGCAGTTAAAATAAAAAAGGTGAGGAGCAGGAACGAGACATCCGTCATGGCCGTCATATCGATGGTCAACGCCTTTCTTTGCACTTTTACTCTTGGCATAATTATAAATTTACGGGTAGATAATAGAATTAGCGTTGTTGCAGACCTAAGTTAAAAATCTGGTTGATCCACTTTTGTCTTTGTTCAGGTGTAGCGGTTTTGATGATGCCAACATAAGTCACCTTTACGGGCTTGATCCCACAGAACTCCAGCGTGCTTTTTTTCAATTGATTGACACTTGGTCTGCCGTACATCAAACGGTAATACCATCCCGGCTGATCCAGTGTAGTGATGATCCGCGCAGTTTTACCGCTCAGCAGTTTGTCCCACCACATGGAATTTTCACGGTATTGATAAGTAAGTCCCGGAAGAAACAGCCGGTCAATAAACCCTTTCATAATGGCTGGCATACCGCCCCACCAAACGGGATGAATCCAAACGAGGTGATCTGCGGCTTTTATTTTCTCGAGACTGTCCAGTAAATCCGGCTCCAGCTCCATTCGTTTGGTATAACCGAATTGTAAGTTTGGGTTAAACTGAAGTTCCCGGATATGGATCATGGATACGGCAGCACCTGATTTTATTGCGCCATCTTCGTAAGCTATCGCCAGTGCCTGATTGAAACTTTCCTTGTTGGGGTGTCCGTTTATAATAAGTATTTTGGTCATTTTGTCCTGATGTTAATTTGTTCAGGGCAAAGGTATCTCCATGCTGATTCCGGCTACAGGACATTTGTCTATAAAACCACTTCTCTTCTTAACCGGCTGAGGTGCCTTGGCGTGATGCCGAGATAGGAGGCCAGGTATTGTAAAGGAATTTGCTGAACATATACAGGCTGATTCTCCAGAAGATCCATGTATCTTTTCTTCGCTTTTTCTTTCTGGAAAAGGAATAACCGCTTTTCCAGTTCCAAATATTGCTGTTCAGCAATCATCTTGAGGAACCTGGTCCAGTTCAGGCTGGACTGAGATAACTGGTCCAGGTCGGCCTTCTGAATGACAACCAACTCTGCTGCCGACACCGCCTGAATATTTTCCAAAGTAGGTAATCCGGTTATAAATGACGAATACGCGGTTGTTAAGGTATTTGGAAAAGTGATACAATACGTAATTTCCTCTCCGGATTCCGGGCTAAAGAAAGACCTCAGAATGCCGGTTTTAAGAAAGGCAACCTCCTTACATAGCTGACCTTCCTGAATTAAGAAACTACCTTTCTTAATTGACCTTAGTACTGTCTTTTCTTCAAAAGCGGCAATCTCTGATGGCGTGAAAATGTCAAATGAACTTAGAAAGCTGCTGATCATCGGGCTGAAAATTTAAGCCAACAGCCCGGTATGATACCGGGCTGTGGAACAATATATCGCGAAAATAGTATTATTTTTACTCTTCTTTAGAATTGATGTTAAGGTTAAACTGGCCAACAGAGACTTTTATCCCCGGGCTACTGCCAGTTACAGACTTAACTTTTCCGGCTTTAATCCCATCATTTAACCCATCATAATATTGAATTTGCGTCCCGCCAATTGCCTTGATTAAACCTGCTTTCACACCGTCATTAAGGCCATCATAATATTTAATTTGTGTGTCGCCTACAGATTTTAGCTTTTCTGTTTTCACACCATCATTAAGCCCATCATAATAGTCAACCGACATGGAACCAACAGACTTGACTTTTCCTCTTTTCGGCCCATCGTTAAGGCCATCATAATAATCAAACCTAATGTTTCCTACGGATTTAATCTTTCCCGTTTTTGAACCATCATTCAAACCATCGTAGTAATCAATCCACATAGAACCAATGGATTTGAGCTTTCCTCTTTTTACGCCATCATTCAGTCCGTCATAATAGTCGATGTCCCCATTTAGCTCCTGAACATCATCCAGTGAAATCTTTCCATTTCCACTGAGGTAAAGGGTAATGTCGTCGACATTCATTCTGGCGTAAGCTGTTGCTTTTCCCGGAATAAAAAAGTGGAGGTCAGAAATGGTTTGCGACCTCGCCATCAGCTGCATTCCTAACAATGCGGCAATGATTAGTGTTTTTTTGAATTTCATTATGGTACATGTTGTGTGTAACGTCAAAGATATTATTCTCTTTGAATAAAAGAATTTAATTACTTATCCAGCCACTCTTTAAAAGCAATAGATTTATCCCTGCTCAACACAACTTCCTCTTCTGTAGCTGGTAACAATTCCAGTTTTAGCTTTCCGTTAAAAAACAGATGAATCTTCGCTACCGCAGCAGTGCAGACCAGGAATTGTCTCGTCACCCTGAAAAACAATGCCGGGCTCAGTTCCTTTTCAACTTCTTCCAGCGTCTGACTGATATAATGTTTTTCGCCTTTATGGCTCACAAAGAAAGTCGTTTTAAAGGCAGAGCCAAAATAAGCAATCTCTTCTACCGGGATAGAAATCAGCTGATCTCTGAACGTCACCAGGAACCGCGACCTGTAAATCACCTGCTGAGATTGGATCTGCCCAAACAGCTGTACCATAGACTGATAATTCGACTTATGCTGCTGCTTGCTGAATTTATCAAGTGCCCGTTCCAACGCGGCTTTATCGATAGGCTTTAACAGATAATCAATGCTGTTTACCTTAAAAGCCTGCAAGGCATACTCGTCGTAAGCGGTGGTAAAGACCACTGGTGCTTCCAGCTCCACGTTTTTGTAAATTTCAAAACTCAGCCCATCGCTTAACCTGATGTCCATAAAAATAAGGGAAGGAGCGGGGTTGCTCTTAAACCAGGCAATGGCCCCTTTAACCGTTTGTAACCGCCCAACGATCTGAACCGGATAAGCAGATTCATTAAGGAGCTTTTCCAATCGCCGGGCATTGGGCAATTCATCTTCTATAATTAAACTATTTATGGTCATAAGGCAACAAAGGGATTTTTATTTGAAAGGTTTCCGGACTTTGAACAATGACAGGAATGTGATCAGAGAGTAAATGGTAACGTTCCTCAATATTTTTTAAGCCCATCTTAGAGCTCGGCTCCACATGAGTTTTCAGGTTAATGTTATTTTCCACGAAAAGGTACTCCCCCGATCCATAGATCCGGATATGGAGGGGTTCAGACGCACTGACTACATTGTGCTTAATGGCATTTTCAATCAGCAGTTGCAGGGTGATCGGAGCGATACCGGAAGTATACATGACCTCCGGTATCTCAATCAGCAGGGCGATACTATCGCCATAGCGCATTTCATACAGAAAAAAATAAGACCTGATAAAAGCCAGTTCTTCTTTAAGCGCAATTACGCTCTGACTCCGGTTGGCCAGCAAGTACCTGTATACGGAAGAAAGTTGCTGAAGGAACTTTACGGCAATGTCCTTATCTTCTTCAATTAAAGCAGTCAGCGTGCTGAAGTTATTGAAAAGAAAATGAGGATCAATTTGTGCTTTTAAGGCATCCAATTGTGCCTGTGTAACGGATTGCTTCAGCTTTATCGCTTCCAGCTCTGCGTCCGTCCATTTGTGTAAAAAATAATCTATCGTAAAGGCAGCGGTACTCAATAACGAAATGAGTACACCGAGCACAAGGGCCTGACGAATCAGTAACTCCGTCAGGAATTGGAAAGCACTAAACGAAACAGCCTGGATCAACATAGACGTTCCATAAAACATCACCGTCAACAGCACAATCTGGATAACCAGCTGCAAGAGAAAACGGTTTACTGGTGATTTTTCCCAGGGCAGGAATTTATTGAGGGTCCTCGTAATCAGAATCGCTGATTCTATAGTCACAATGACAAAATAGCTCAGATAAAAGACCTCCAGAAAATAATCGTAAAGAATATAGTCAGCGTAGGACTTTAGGTGATCCTCGCTGGTCATGAAAAAAAACAACAGGTAAATAATCACCGTCAAAAAGGGGTAACCATACAATCTGAACAGCCGATAGGTGAGTTTTTGCATCAGAATTTCTGAATTATGGTTTTAAACGAGATCATCATCAAAATTACGAGAATCAACAACAGAACGGAATATATTTTAAATTTCGGTTTCATGAACTTTACAAAAGTTGATTACTGGCTTTTAAATAGGCAATTTCTGCCATTAAATAACCATAAGCAGCTTGCAGCTGACCATTTTTAACCTGGATCAGCGTAAGCTCTGCATCCGCTACTTCATGGTATTTCACTACGCCTTTTTGCCATCGACTGATGATGAGCTGAAGATTCCGCTCTGCCGAAGGGACAATTTTCCCCTGATGTTCCCATTCCAGCCAGGCCGTATTCAGGTTGTTCTTTGCATTTTGTAATTCCATACTGAGGTCCTGGTTCAATTTAATATTTTCCAATTCCGCGATCTTTGCTGTAGCGCGCGCCTGTTTTATCCTATTGCTAGTCTTAAACCCCGAAAAGATAGGTACGCTTAACCGAAGGCCGACAAACATACTGTTTGGCCACCTGTAATCGACAAACCTAAAATTATCCGACTGGGTCTGTAATTGATACTGACTGATAAAATTAAGACTCGGAAGGTATTTACTTTTTTCCAGTTCAATCTGATTCATCGCTGCTGCGATATGAATCCTGTTCCTGATGATTTCCGGACGATTTTCAGTCGCAGTTATCGCAGCAGTATCCGTTAATGTCAATGGAGCAATACCCACCTTCAACTCATCACTCAGCAGAATTTCGGTCTGCAATGGCAGCTGGATTAAGTTTTTCAGGAAGTTTTTAGATTGCCGGATTTCATTGTCTGACTTCAGCTCATTGATTTTCATAGATTCCAGGTTGACAAATGCCGACAAGGTATCCGCGGGTACTGCCATTCCTTGTTTCACTAAATTCCGGCTATTTCTTAAATTGAATTCCGCCCGCTTAATCGACTGTGCAACAAGTGCTTTTCCTGCTTCTGTAGCCAGTACATGATAATAAGCCCTTCTGATCTCATCGGCCAGCTGTGTTTTAGAAAGCAGGGTGTTGACTTTAGCCAGTTGCTCATTCCATTTCGACGCTTCAATTTCTTTATAAATTTCTCTGTTGAAAACAGGCATGCTTAAAGTTCCGGTCAGGGAATAGGAGTTTTTAGCCGCAGCATTTACGGGCATCAGGTTCTTATCGTCCAGTAATAAGCTGCCTTTTGAATCAAAACCTACGGTTGGAAAAAACATCACCGGTGATTTGACATTCCTGTAATATTCTCCGGAGGCAGAAATATTAGGGTATAAGTTTCCCTTGCTTTCTGCCCGGAAATGTTTTGCTTTCAGTTCTTCCAGTTCTGCTTGCTTAATCTGGATATTTTCAGACAAACCTTTATTTAACGCCTCCTGAAGGCTGAGTTTTTGCGTCTGCGCCACCGCAGACTGCCCCGCAAACACCATCAGCAAAAATACCCCGGTTACTTTAGCCATTCCCGATAGCGCAGCAACGCCTTTGCTTTTCTCTGCTTTTCCCGCAACTGATTTTTCCAGGAAACGCGTAATCAGGTCGTAGATTACGGGAACAACAAATAAGGTCAGGAACATGGAACTGCTCAATCCGCCAATGAGTACCCAAGCCAGGCCACTGTTCATTTCTGCAGCAGCACCTTTTGCGAGTGCCAGAGGCAGCATCCCAATCACCATCGCCAGTGTCGTCATCAAAATGGGCCTTAAACGGGTGCTTCCGGCATCGAGCAGGGCATCCGTCAGTGATTTGCCTTCAGCTCTGGCTTCGTTCGTTCTGTCGACAAGCAGAATGGCATTTTTAGCCACCAGTCCCATCATCATAATGAGACCTAGAATAGAAAAGACATTGAGACTCTTTGCGGTTAAGGCTAGTGCTAAAAGCGCGCCTACAGCAGCTACCGGAATAGAAAACAAAACTACAAAAGGATATACCCAATTGTTATACAAAGCCACCATGATCAGATAAACCAGGCTGAAAGAGGCCAATAAAGCCAATCCAAGCTGAGTAAAGGCATCATCCTGCATTTCCAGATCACCCTCATAAGAAATCTGAACCCCCGGGGGGAATTTTAGCTTTGCAACCGCAGTTTTGATGTCTTCACCAACATCACCAACAGGTCTTCCTGTTACTTGCGACAACAAAACCAGGCTTGCTTGTTTCGCTCTTCTCTGAAGAATGGTGGCACTGGATTTCAGCACGACCTTAGCAAACTGATTCAGGTAAACAAGTGCTCCCTGATGATTAGTAAAACTGTATTTCGACAAACTGCTGGTATGGTTGTTTTGATCTTCCTGTAACTGAATCCGTACAGGTGTATCCTCTGTGGTACCTCTAAACTTCAGTTCATCGTAACCATTAATCGCACTTCTCATATTCGCACCGACTATGCCGATGTCCAGCCCCAATAATGCGGCCTTTTCAGGATCGATCTCAATTTCAATTTCAGGCTTCCCTTGCTCAGAGGACATACGTGGACTG
Organism: Pedobacter steynii; assembly: GCF_900103665.1. Taxonomy (GTDB): domain Bacteria; phylum Bacteroidota; class Bacteroidia; order Sphingobacteriales; family Sphingobacteriaceae; genus Pedobacter; species Pedobacter steynii. The sequence continues at coordinate 232,396 of NZ_FNGY01000008.1, read as the reverse complement.
ACTACACCGGCAGTTGCACGCATGATTCCCATGAGCTGTCCGGCTGCCACCAAAACACTATCCCGCTCATTTCCGGATAGCAGGATCTGAATCGGCGCGTCGTTCGCACCAAACAATCCGATAGGAGATACCCGGGCCTTTACACCGCCCACTTCCATCGCCAATGCGCGGATTTCCCGACTCAGGTCGTTAAGGGATTTTGTCCGTTGCTTTGCTGGCTTCAGGGAGATATTTATGGCCGCTACGTTTCCACTTGTGTTTTCACCAAAACCATCAGACTGATAACCGACATTGGTAAATACTTTAGTGATTTCCGGAACTGCTTTTAATTTTTCTTCAATCGCTTTTACCGCTTCATCGGTAGTGAATAGTTTCGTCCCGGGTTGCATATCGATCAATAGGGAAAGCTCTCCTTTATCGGTAGCCGGTGTAAATTCAGCGCCTACAATTCCGGTAAACACCAGACTTAAGGAAGCGATTAACAAGCCAACCGTAATCAATATCGTGGCCATTTTATGTTGTAAAGACACTTTAAGTGCCTCAGTGTACCAACGAATCAGGGCATTGATCCGCTGCTCAAAGAAAAGTCCGGTTTTCCCAAAAAAAGAAGCACTGCTTAAATGTTCTAATTTTGCAAATCTTGAAGCCAGCATGGGTGTCAGCGTAAAACAAACAAATAAGCTGGTCAGCGTAGAGACGACAATCACGAGGGAGAACTGTTTAACCAGACTGCCAACCAGGCCGGGAACCAGTGCCATGGGTAAGAACACCACCACATCTACCAGGGTGATGGACAGGGCGGTAAAACTAATCTCATTCCTGCCGTCCAAAGCAGCCTGTACTTTTCCCTTTCCCATTTCCATATGGCGATAGATGTTTTCCAACACCACAATACTGTCGTCTACCAGAATCCCGATCACCAGGCTCATCGCCAGGAGGGTCATCAGGTTTAGTGAGTAATCCATCAGATACATCATGATAAAGGCCGTTACCAGAGAGGTGGGAATGGCAATCAACACAATTGCCGCGTTCCGGAGACTATGCAAAAACACCAACATCACCAGTGCAACCAGTAGAATGGCAATAAAGAAATCGGTATAAACAGCTTTGGCCGCATTTAAAGTAAACTCGCTACTGTCCTGGGCGATGTCGAATTTCAGCTGAATGTTTTTGTATTCTTCTTCCAGCACCTTCAGTTCTGCACTTACTTTTTCAGAAACATCAACCGCATTGGCACCTGATTGCTTATTGATAAATAAACCTATAGAGGGGGCTCTGTCCAAACGGTTGACCACCTCAATACTTTTAGCCGCATTTTCTACACGGGCGACATCTTTAACGCGAATCGCGCTGCCATCCGGAAAAACACGGATTGGCAATGCTGCAACCTGCGCAGGATCGCTGATCTTTCCTGCCATTCTGATGCTCAGTTCGGCATCAGTATCTTTAATATTCCCAAGTGGAAAATCATTGTTATTCTTCCGGATGGTCTCTACCAGCTCCGCATTGGAAATTTGATAACTTGCCATTTTATCCGGATCAATCCAAATCTTCACCTCTTTCTGTTCGCCGCCAAGTATGCTGATCCTGCCTGCACTTTTTAGCTGTGCAAGACGCGGTTTTATTTTGTCCTTAAGCAGCTCATATAAAGCCGTGGACGTGATATTTGCGGTAATCCCAAGGCGGAGGACGGGAAGGTCGTTGATGTTAAACTTATCTACGTACGGACTTTTAACCCCTGCAGGCATTTCTGTAAGTACGCCGCTGATTGCCCTTTGAACATCCTGTACAGCCTGGTCCGCGTTGGCATCTGCAATAAACGCGAGGGTAATTGCAGACAGGTTTTCCGATGAGGTTGCACTCATCTTTTTAACCTTAGTAACGGAAGCTAAACTTTCCTCGATCTTTTTGGTGACGCTATTTTCAACTTCCTTAGGCGAAGCACCCGGATAGCTGGTCAAAATAGTAACGTATGGAGTCGCCAGATCAGGCAGTAATTCGTATTTTAGCTTTTTATAGGAAATGAAACCAAGGCCTCCCAATACGATAAAAAGGACAAGAAATATGATAGGGCGTTTGATCGCCAAACCTGTAATAGACATGATGGTTGATGTTAATGAATGAAATAAATGGATTAAGGGGTGCTGATGGTATAGGACTTCAATACTTTTCCAGGTTCAACATTACCCTGGCCAGAGCTGATGACCATATCACCCTTAGCAAGGCCGGCTTTAATTTCAACCGCAGTACCGATATCTCTTCCCGGGACCACCATTTTTCGCAATGGCTTTTTTCCTGCATCAATCACATAAACGTAATTGCCTTTAACATCTCTTAATAAAGCGGTCCTTGGGATGCTTAGGGCTTTAGCAAACAAATTTTCATTGAAATGAACGGAAACATTCATTCCGCTCATGAGTGGCGTTGTTTTATGGTTAGGGATTTCGATCTCTACCGGAAATGCTTTGGCTTCATTTGCCAATGGAATAATGGTTTTGATCTTTCCTTTAAGTGTTGTTGTTGCATAGACATCGGGTTTGATGCTGACCGTTCCACCCAGCTGAATCTTTGTGATCAGGTATTCAGGAACAGCCACTTTAACCAGTACATGGTCCAGTTCTGCGATGACACCCAATAATGTCCCCGGACTGATATAGTCGCCGGGATTTGACTTTTTTTCAACAATCACTCCATTTGCCGGAGAGATGATATTGGTTTGTCCGACTTGCTTCCTGGAAATCTGAAGCTGTTGCTGATAGGTTTTCAATTGCATTTCCGCTGAACTGAGCTGCAAACGGGCATTTTCTACTTCTACGTAGGAAGCATTGTCTTCTTTTAACAAAGCTTCAAAACGTACTGAATTTCTTTTGGCGGTTTCGTAATCGTTTTTTGCTTTATCCAGTCCCAACACATTGATCTGATTGGCTGCCGACCGAATGGTTTTATCTATCTGTCCGATGACCTGCCCCTTACGCACTGTCCTGCCCAATTCCACGCTCGAACTGGTCAGCTTACCTTCTCCTTCGCTAAAGATATTAACGATATTCTTTGCCGCGATATAGCCTCGGAATACGGCCTCCCCGGGAATGTTCATTTCTGTAGCATAAGCGACTACGGCGGTATAGGGGATAGGGCTAAGCTCTTTCCTGATCTCATTGTCGGCGGCTTCTTTGTTCCCCATCAGTATGAAGGCAATAAATACTAATATTCCGGTTATTGAGCATCCCCAGATGATGATATTTTTTCCTTTTTTCATTTTTATTCGGTTGTTTAATTTCTTCAAAATTATTCCCCGAAAAGGTGGTTATGAGGAGAAACTGACTGAGTTGTAGAAAAAGGTGTCCGAACTAAAGAAATCAGCGGATCAATTAAAAAGGAGGGAAGAAGGAGTAGGAAACACCGGACTGCAGGAGGTCGTTATGACCAAAAAATAGCTCAAACGCAAAAAGAGCCGGAAAATCCGGCTCTTTTATAGCATATATAGAGATACTTGTTATTATTTTACAGGTTTACCGTCTTTATCTAATCTTACTGACGCGGTTTCTTCTCCTTTTTTGATGTCGATCTGATAGTAAGTAGATTTATCTGCGGCCGTTACCAGGAAGGCAGCTGTTGGCGTCCATGCTTTAACCGGTTCTGTTTGTAATGTGGCTTTAACTGGTTCAGGTAAATCTTTCAGTTCCACCGGCACTTTTGTAGTGCTGTCTTGTTTAGCGGTAATTGCTACCGGTTCTTTTACTTCTGTTGCGTTTGCTGCTGTGAATCCTGCGAAAGCTAAAAATGCTGCTGATAAAATGATCTTTTTCATATTCTTTGTATTTCAGTTAATATTCTTGTTAATTACGTTTAGGCTAGGTTTAATAATGATGCCGCAAAAATCCATTTTTGGCACATAGCTGATTTTTAGATAGTTAATAATTAAGAGGTATATTTTTATTGTAGAATTATGCTACAATTTGGGGGATTAGGAATCGGATTATCGGCGAAGCCGGTATACTTTAAGGAAGGCCTGACGTGCTGCAGTCGGACAAAATACATACGCTCATAAAAAAGGAGGGTGGCAGCATCACAAAAAAGAGCATAAAATGAGATTCAAAACAAAAGGGGCAAAGCTTTCTTTTGAAAGCGCCTGCCCCTTGTATACGGCAATAAAAAAGATAGTATACGTTAGTTCATATCTTTTTGTACTTTTCTGGCGGTACCTTTTCCGGGAAGATAGATGCTAAAACCAACACCAAGTGTTAATTTATGAGCATAAGCACTGCTGCCAAATCCAACAACACCGTTGTACTTTAGCAATCCTTCCAATCCGATAGATGGGGTTACAAAATACGTAAAACCCGGACCAAAACTAAAACCTAGTCCATTGGTATTTCCAACAGGACCAGCAGGATTAATCCCATTAATACCCACAGTCGCCTCACCAAAGAATCTTGAGTTTTTCACCACTTCATTTGCTCCTGTTGCGCCAAAGTATCTACCCAAAGCACCGATGCCATAGTTGATACCTGTTCCGCCACCCTTTTGAGTAGTCAAACCAAAATCGACTTCACCACCAATTGCAAGCCCGTCCTGTACAAACCAGGCTGCTTTAGGATTGACATTGAAACTGAATGTATTGGGTTTATCCAGACCAAAACTGATATCTGAAAGGGAGGCACCTACAAATACATTGCCTTTTTGTATTTGTGCTTTTGCTCCAAATAAAAGTCCGGCACATAGACTCGCTGTTAAGAATAATTTTTTCATAAGATATGTTTAAATGTATTTCTTTAACAAACCTATATAAGTTTTGTTTTTGAAAATTTATTCTGCTCAGATGCTGCAATCCAAGTATTTTGCCTATTGTACCTTAATTATTACCGTAAATATATTTTGCATAATGAATAATTATATCTGATTATTCATTATAATTACAGTTACAAAAACACAAACTATGAATCAAAAAACATCTAACGCTTTCGTCGCTGTATCCTGGATCGCCCTTGGCGCGGGTATGATCGGCTATTTCGTCGGTTTAGCGAGAGCAGAAATGCAACTCAATGAAAAAGGATATTATTTCACCATCATGATGTTTGGTCTGTTTGCCGTAGTATCCGTTCAAAAAAGTGTAAGGGATAGATTGGAAGGAATTCCTGTAACAGACATCTATTATGGATTAAGCTGGTTTGCCACACTTTTGTCTATTGTCTTATTGACCATTGGACTTTGGAATGCGACATTATTGCCAAGTGAAAAAGGATTTTATGCCTTTGCTTTCCTCCTCGCTATGTTTGGCGCTATCGCAGTGCAGAAAAACACAAGGGACAATAAACCAGATGGTGGTGGTAGTCACATCGGCCGTAACGAAGACAATTAAGCTACGAATAACAACATTAAAGAATGAAATTATCATTTGGAACGGTCATTAATGATCAGCCGAATTACTTCATTGAAAAGATCTGGAAGGGCCTCATGGCCCTTTCTTCACATCTGGACAATGAGCACTACAGATATCAGGAACGACATATCCAGAAGTTCGACAGGAACTGGGACGGAGATACCTATACCGAATTTCTTGAACCAAAATTCCATACCATCAGAAAAGATCCTGATGGTTTCTGGCATCCGGGTACAGAAATCGCTATGGTGATCTATAAAGACACCAGCGACGAATTTCAGTTCGCCCCAATGCTTCATTGCATTGGTATTCAGAAAATTGAAATCAGACAGTCTGCAGAGGAAAGTTATACCGTTAGCGTAGATGGTAATCCGCTGGATGATGAGCAACTCAATAAGCTCGCTATAAATGATGGTTTTCCTTCTGCGGAAGAATTATTGTCTTATTTTAGCGGCGATTTCAGTGGCAAGCTCATCCATTGGACGGCAATGAAGTATTAAACAGATAACAAGTACAGGTCATGATCATCAGCTACCATCTCGACGATTTTAGCGCTCCATTCTCTCTCCCCGGACAGTTCATGATGGATCGCTTTGAAGATATCGGAAAACCTGCTGATATGGTATGGCCTCATAAACATAGCTTTTATGAAGTGCTGTGGATTGAAAAAGGAAATGCGCAACACCTGATCGATCAGCATATTTTCGATCTCGATTCCGATACTTTATTCTTTATTGCCCCCGGTCAGATTCATGAACTCGGCCATTCGGAAAACGTAAAAGGGTATAGCATTATGTTTACAGAAGAGTTTCTTTCCCTCAGTCATGCCAATCCTGAAATGCTTTCCGGTTTGTCATTTTTGGAAAACAGCTATTCCCAGCCATCGCTGAGTTTAATCCCTCAGCAAAGTAAAGAGCTTGCCAGCATCATCAACCTGCTGCTGAAAGAATCCGGACGCGAGGACCGTTCGGCCAGTATCATCAGACACCTCTTGCTGGCACTGCTCTTCCAGATCCAGAGAATGATGGCAGGTGATGCAATTTCCGGGCCGGATAACATCCAGGTCCTGAGCCTCAAAAAATTCAAAAAGCTGATTGAAGAACATTATAAAAAAGAAACGAAATTGTCTTTTTTCTCTGCGCAACTGTTTATGACCAATGCCCATTTAAACGAGATCGTTAAAAAGATCACCGGTAAAACAGCCGGGGAACTGATCAGGGAAAGGGTTTTACTCGAAGCAAAAAGAATGTTGATCCATGGACATTGGACCGTAGGACAGATTGCTTCAGAACTTGGATTTAAAGATTTCTCTTATTTCTCCAGGCATTTTAAAAAGCAGGAGGGATTAACACCCGCTGAATTCCGTAAAACAAGTACGCCTTCCTGATCATTTCATCAAAAGTACCAATAAAGCGCTTCTTAGTCCTAACATTCGAAAATCCAGCCTGGATACCTTTGCGTTTTAAACATTAGAGCCAATACCGCATCATGCAGATTAAATTGAACAGCATTGCCGAAGCCATTGAAGAGATCAGGGCAGGTAAAGTAATTATTGTAGTAGACGATGAAAACCGGGAGAATGAGGGAGATTTTATTACCGCTGCTCAAAATGCAAGTCCGGAGGTAATTAACTTTATGGTGAGTCATGGAAAAGGCCTGGTTTGCGCCCCCTTAACTGCAGAAAGGTGCGATGAGCTGAATCTCCACCAAATGGTGAGCGATAACACTGCCGCCTATGAAACCAGTTTTACCGTTTCTATTGATTTGCTCGGCAGCGGCTGTACCACCGGGATTTCGGCCTCCGACCGCTCCAAAACCGTTAAATCGCTGATTGATCCTAAAATAAAAGGCTTTGACCTTGGCAGACCCGGTCATATCTTTCCGCTACGTGCTAAAGATGGCGGGGTGTTAACCAGACCCGGACATACCGAAGCGACCATCGATCTTGCCCGCTTAGCAGGCATGGAACCCGCAGGAGTCCTTGTAGAAATCCTTAAAGACAATGGAGAAATGGCCCGCTTACCTGATTTAATGGAAATCGCAGCCAGACATCAGTTGAAAATCATTTCGATTGAAGACCTGATCAGCTATCTTAAAAAAGAAAACTAAGAAAGAAACGTTTGATCTGTCAGCCTTTTGATCATCGCTGAGCTCTGTTCACGGCCATGCTCCAGCCTGTCTTTGAAAAACAGTTTAGTCTGGTCAAAATGCTGCTTATACCCCTCCATATCTCCATATCCGATGATAGAAGTCCATTCCCGGACTGCCGAATGAAACTCAAGATCGTCGGCACGGATACTCTTGTCGAACAGCGCCGCATGGATGGATTCTTCCAGTAGATCCTCATTTCGAAAAAGGTATTCTACAATCCCTAGTCTTAGTCGGAAGGGAGGAGTCTGGCAAATCAGGTTGTCATAAGGATTGATCTGTAAATGATACCAGGCATCAGCCATGCTGAGCAGGCTCAGGTGAGAGTTGGCCTTTCGCACTCCCGGATTTGAAGAAAGGGAGAACTCCTGCATCACCTGATCGTCCAGAAGTAAAGGTTTCCTGCTTTCATGGAACACAAAATCCCTGACCTTATAAAGACGCTCCCGGAAGGATTTTTCTTCTTCCATGATCATCATCTTAAAAAGCTCTGATTCCGACTGCGCATAACGTTTCACCTGTTGGCGGGCAAAAGGGTTTAAAATGGCCAGGCCGGCATAAATATGTGCTTTATAACTAAAGATCCTAAGGGTAGTCAGGATCTTCACATTGTCGATACCGCCCAGGTAAGAGGCATTTTCCCAGGGAAAGAAGCCTGCTGAAGCCCAGGCAGTGCCCATACTTTCAAAACCCACATGTGTCGCAGCCTGTGTATCCGCAACAATCCGGTCATGATCCCGGTAGTCTTTCATCTCCACCAGTTCGGAGCCCAGGCAGGAGAGGAGGTCAGTCATACGCTGATAAGCCTCATCGCTGGTGCGGTGTGGAATCACAATCATTTTCTGACCTGCAGGATCAAAACCCGGGCCGTGTAAAGAATGGCAGGTGATGATATGAATGTCCTTAGGCAGGTATTTTTCAAAGGCAACGATCTCCGGATGTTTTACCGAAGTCTGCCCGGCTACAATTGCCCCATATTTGGTTGAGCTGCCATACATTGCCAGCACTTGTTCAATCTTTTCCGATTCTACGGCATAAAAAATCACGTCACAAATCCGGGAAACTTCCTTTCCATCTTGCAAAATGATAATCCCATAAGGATTTAATGCTTCGCTAAGTTCTTCCCTTCGTTCCGGAAGGTCTGAGCCATAAACGGTATAACCTGCTTTAGAAAAACCTACAGCATACATTTTACCCATATCACCAAGACCAATAATGCCTACATTCATAATCACCTGTTAATACCTGCAAATAAGGCAAAATTCCCCTGAACAGGAAATGATCAGGGTCACAAAACAGGCTTCAAATTGTTACAATTAAATTTTCGTCTTCCCAGAATATTTTCAATCTGCATACGTTAAAAGGAAGCGTAACAGAAAAACGTAATTTACAACATGAAACGAAATTCCCGTATTTTTTTAACGCTGACGGCATCCTTTTTTTCCTCAGCAGTATTTGCACAAACCAACGCACTCCAGATAAAAATGGACAGCATCATCAACAGCAAAAAAGCTGATGTGGGTGTATCCGTATTGTACCTATCAGATCAGCGCATCGTTTCCGTTAACGGAGATAAGCACTATCCCATGCAAAGTGTCTATAAATTTCACCTGGCCCTGGCCGTATTGAATCAGGTAGATCAGGGAAAATTTAAGCTCGATCAAAAGGTCCTTATTAAAAAAAGCGACTTGCTTCCGGATACCTGGAGCCCCTTACGCGAAAAATATCCCAATGGAAATGTAGAAGTGCCCTTATCGGAGATTCTGAAATATACCGTTTCAGAAAGCGACAACAACGGTTGTGATATTTTATTCAGACTCATCGGAGGCACCAGCAAAGCACACCAGTTCATCAAAAAACAAGGGATTAAAGAGATATCCATCGTCGGAACAGAAGAAGAAATGCACAAAGACGATCAGGTTCAGTTTCGCAACTGGACTACGCCAAAAGCGGCCAACGATCTGCTTAAAAAATTCCAGGAAGGTAAAGTACTTAAAAAGACAACCGGAGATTTCTTAATGAAAATTATGGAAGAGACCGTAACAGGCCCGGGAAAGATCAAGGGGTTATTACCTCAGGGAACACTTGTTGCCCATAAAACTGGAAATTCCGGAGTAAATAAAGAAGGGATTACTGCAGCATCTAATGATATCGGAATCGTGACGCTTCCTAACGGAAAAAAAATGCTCATTTCTACTTTTGTATCGATGTCAAAAGAAAATGATAAAGAAAACGATAAGATCATCGCAGAACTAGCCAAAGCTGCCTTTGAAGAAGGGTTGAAATAAAAAACGGCGCGTGTTACCTGGAGTATTGTTCCCGGTAACACGCGCTGTTTACTTAAATATTTGTTCCGCTATCCATCGTTAATGAAGTACCCGTCATGTACTTCGACTCCTCACCGGCAACCCATGCAACCAGTGAAGCAATTCCTTCGGCAGTTCCATATTCTTTAATCGCCATTCTCTCCCTTGCTGCATCTGCAGACGCACCAGTAGCCGGATTCATATCCGTTTCTGTTGGTCCAGGATTTACGAGGTTAGCCGTAATTCTTCGATCACCAAGATCACGTGCAAGTCCTTTGTTAAAGCTAACCAATGCTGATTTACTCATGGAATACAAAGTAAGATTAGGAACCGTCACAATTTCAGCCAGACAGCTGCCTATGGTGATGATTCTTCCACCATCAGGGACAAACTTCAGGGCTGCCTGCGTAGCAAAAAACACGCCTTTTACGTTCACATCAAACATTCTGTCAAAATCTTCCTGTGTATAGGCTTCAAAAGCTTTACCATCTGCAACACCGGCATTGTTTACCAGAATATCTATTTTACCAAAATGTGCTCCTGCTTTATCTACTGCTGCTGTCACTTCTTCATAGTTGCCACTATCTGCTTTAATCGCAATTGCCTGGGCTCCGTTATTTTCAATTTCTTTAACCAGATCTTCCGAGGCTGCTGCAGAACTGGCATAAGTGAAGGCTACTTTAGCACCTTCAGCACTTAGTCTTTTTACAATCGCCGCACCGATACCTCTGCTTCCGCCGGTTACCAGGGCAACTTTGTCTTTTAAATTTGTCATATTGAAAGGATATTTATTTCTATCAAAATTATATATAGATATTTGTATTTAAGGGTACACATTAAATTGTTAGGTACTTACAAAAAAGTAAGAAATGAGAAAAGAAAGTTCCACAAACAATATCAACGAAAAAAGGCTAAGGGAATTGTGCGGAACGTCCTACGCACTGTCCATCATTGGTGGCCGCTGGAAGCCTACCATCATTTGCAGGTTAATGGATGGGAAAGTCAGGTATAGTGACCTTCGGGACTCCATCATCGGGGTTTCAGAGCGAATGCTCGTGCAACAACTCCGGGAACTGGAAAAAGATGGCATCCTGATCAGGATTGTGCATCCTCAGGTTCCGCCGAAAGTAGAGTACGAGCTTACTGAAGATGGATTGTGTATGCAACCCATGCTCAGCAAGATGTCGGAGTGGGGAAATAACCATAAGGCCAAATATCAAAAAGAGGAGCTTGTTTAATAAACAGGCCCCTCATTAATTATTTACTGGGTGTAAATATCCAGGTATCATCAAACAGTGTTGATCCGTTTCTTCCTGTTGTAATAAATCCCTGATTCCCTATAGAAAAGCCAATAGCAGCTTCTCTTGCAGCACCTTTAAAATCTCCGTATTGTTTCCAATCATCGGTATCAGCCCTGTATTTCCACACGGAGCTTAAAAGCTGACCGGAGCTTCCCCCAATAAGGTATCCATTATTTCCTATCACAAATGTAGAAGCAAACTGTCGGCTCAGGTTATACTCATATGGCTTTTTAGGACGATTCAAATCATTTAACCGTACCCAGGCATCTTCTTTAACAGAATACCTCCAGAAATCAGACAAATAACTCCCATTATTAAGGCCGCCACCAATATAAACAGTTTCTCCAATCGTGAAAGTAAATGCATTTGATCTTTTAGAACTGGGTAGGCTACTTACTTTCTTCCATTGATCGGTCTGAGGATTATAGGTATAAAAATCAACGAGATCTCCGGCCTTATTTGTTCCTGTACCCACAACTCCCAAACCGTTAGCCGCGAAAGCAACACCTCCATATCTGGCTTCCCCAGGAAAGTCAGCCGCAACCTTTTTCCATGTTTTCGGGACTGGGTCATACTCATAAAAATCGGAAAGCGCATCTTTACCGTCAAAACCGGATCCAACGTAAGCCTTTCCATTAACGGTAAAAGCAACGGCATAATTTCTTGCCTTCCCCGGGAAAACCACATCTTCGGCTTTGTCGTTTTTAACCCTGATCCAATTTGATTTTTCTTCATTATAGGTCCATAAGTCATTTAATCTTTTCTCGCCATCAAAGCCTCCCGTAATGTATACTTTTCCGTTAATGACAAAACTGGTTGCCCCACTCCGGCGGATCCCTTCAAAGTCAGATCCACGAACCCATTCCTTAGGGTCTTCGTTTTCTTTTTTTTTGCAGGCAGAGGCCATCAATACAATTGCTAATAAGGACACTTTTAGCAGGTTTTTCAACATGATCATATATTTTAAAATTTAGTATAAAAAATCTTGACTTTTATGGAGCGTATGGACTCCCCATTGGCAATATGCAGCCTGTTAACTGTTTTTGTTAAAGGATCGAAAGGAAGGCTAAGCATCAGCGCAGTCTTTTTATATTTACCTTTTTTGATGGCATCGATATATCCTCCAAGCTGAAAAACATATTTTGCTTTTGAACCAGCATCATTTCCCGGCTGGAACTTTGCCATCTGGATAGACTTGCCATCAGCGTTTGTCAGCACCTGAGTAGGCGTGTTCGAAGAATTCGAGATAAATAAATTAAGCTCCTGAGGTGCTTTAAAAACTTTGTACGACGATGATTCGGTTTCTATCACCAGTTCTGCAGTATTAACACCAATTCCTGGTTGCTGAAGAAAGCTCGTTAAACCGGGCAGAGAGAGCTTGGTGACGATGCCTGTTCCGGCCTGAACGAACAGTTCCTTGTTTGTGGCTTCAGCATTTAATTCTCTGGAATGATAATTTAAAGCCTGTAGCCTGGTTTTATTCCGATCTGCATCGATATGGTTAAACTGATACTGTTTATCATTTAAATTGAACTGAACGGTTCCCTTTCTCGGAAAACCATCAGATCCTTTATAATTATAGTACAATACGATCTTTAGCTTTTCAGCATCAAAGCCAACAATGCTTTTACCACTGCTTCCGGTACTGAGGGCAAGCCCCTTGAAATAATTAAGAAAATCTTCAATATTGTTTAACCTGCTGTCTTTTTCGATCAGCATTTTAAGCAGCTCCTGTCCCAAAGACTTTTTTAAGGGAATAGTGATGCTATCACTGGAAAAAGGTTTTGGTAACAAGCTGATCTCGCCCAATGGCACAGGATCATATTCAAATTTACTGGTACTGTACAAGGCCTCTTCTTTAACAAAGATGGGTTGTTCTTCCGGTTCAGCTGCCTGCTCGACTTTTATAAGCTTTATTCTTTTAGTCAGCTGATGCGCAGAAAACCGTTGTATTTCATTGGTATCACCATACACATACTTATTGTATTTCAATACCAGGTTCAATGAATCAAAGAGGGCATCATCGGGTATAGTTCCATTATTCCATACCGGGATCCCAATCTGGAGATAGGAAGATAATCTTGTTTTTCCGAAATGGGGATCATCGACTTGTCCCAGCAGTATCGAACCGCTGTTGGAAGTGGGTAAGGAGTCCAGCAGATAAGTGGAGGCAATAACGGTAACCGTATCAGTCATCTCCATAGAGATTGGATTTTGATCTTTAGGCAAACCAATATTGTCGCCTTTTCTACAACCTGAAACAAAAAGGACTGCAAAAGAGAAACAGAGCAGCAATTGATTTGGCGAAATCTTAATAATGGAATTCATAGTTCGTTATAAATAATTGATGCTGACAAAGATGTACTGAGTGAATGTTAACGAATGTTACGATTTGTTAAAAATCGTTAAGAGAAACTTTTAATGAAGTAGGGGCGGTTACATTTGGTCTATGAAAACAAACGAACTATGTTACATCGGATAAAGTACATTTTATGTTTAATGACCTTATGTATCTTAGGTGTTATCCTGGCGCAGGGATTCTGGCTTTACAGAGACTACAGGTATTATAAGAGTCAGCCTTTTTTCTCCTCTGACTATGATTTTTTTCTTCCTGCTACCCATGCTGTTCTAAGCGTTGCCAGTGCAAAAACAATGGTTATTGATGGAAATCAAATAGGAGCAAATACAATTATTGCCTATCCGTCGGGTACAGTTTCTGCGATGATGCCTTTACAGACGGTGCCCGTACAGACGATACCGGCATTGCCTATGGCTATTGATTTTTCAAAATCTGCAACACTATCCGAAGATACCTCAATGTTTAGCAGCCGGATATATCCTGCCTCCCCACTTGCTTTTAAATCCGGCCAAACGGAAGTACCGTTCGGAGACACACTCAGGTACACAGATCGGATCCAGTCTGGAATACAACAAGGCAGAGCTATGCCTGTTGAATTCGCCAGAACTACTGCTTACAAAGCACCGGCATCTTATATCTTCAATAAGATGAAATGGCAGTTCGGCGTATCTGTGCTATTGATCGTACTGACGACTTGTAGCCTGGCTTATATGCTGGTCACCATATTCCGGCAACAAAGAATGTCACTCGTAAAAAACGATTTCATCAACAGTATGGCGCATGAGTTAAAAACACCTTTGGCAACGATCTCCGTGGCCGTAGAAGCCATAAAACGTTATGGCACCTTGCTGGATAAAAACAAAACAGAACGTTATCTGGAAATCTCCACGAATGAGATCAATCACCTGTCCAAATTAATCGAGTTAATTTTACAGGAATCTATCTTTGACAACGATAAGATGGTGTTGCATAAAGAAAGTACGGACGTCAATGCACTCATTCATCAGATTCTTGAAAACTATTCCATCAAAAACGCTAAAGCTGTTGACATCAGGCTGGACTGCAGTCATGAAATCCCGGCACTGTTGATCGATCCGCTTCACCTGAGTAATTCACTTCGCAACATTATAGATAATGCGATAAAATATGCCAGCGATGAGGTCATCATCAGGATCACCAGTGCTTTTGAAAACGGGATCTGGCGACTTTCCATCAGTGATACCGGGATTGGTATTCCTGAAAAATATCATGATGATATTTTTGAACGCTTTTTTAGGGTTTCTTCTGATCACGATGCGACAGGAAGCTTTGGACTTGGCCTTTCTTATGTCAAAAAGGTGGTAGAGCTTCATGAAGGCAGCATCGGTCTTGAAAGTAAATTAAGCATAGGAAGTACTTTTTTGATTTCAATCCCTTTTAAATTATGATAGATGTATTATTTCTGGAAGATGAAGCGGGAATGGCTGAGATTGTGGTAGAGAGCCTTAAATTTGAAGGATTTTGGGTTCGTCATTACCTCAATGGACGCGAGGCATTTGAAAGCTTTAAGTTATTCAGACCTGACATTATTATTCTTGACATCATCACTCCAGAGTTAAACGGCTTCCATCTGGCAGAGAAAATTCGCGAGATGGATGATCATGTTCCAATTATATTTGCCACTGCCAGAATACAGATTAAAGATGTATTAAAAGGTTTCGAAATAGGGGCCAGTGATTACATGAAAAAACCCTATAGCATTAAAGAGCTGATTGCGAGGATGCATAGTCATTTAAAAAAGACAAATAAAATAGACTATCCGAAATATAGTGTTGGCAATTATGCTTTTGATTCAAGAATGCATGAACTGTGCATTAACGGGGTCAGCAGCAGTCTTTCTTACCGGGAGTCGGAGCTGTTAAAAAAGTTGATTGAGCATAAAAACGGTGTAGTCACAAAAAAGGAATTACTGGAAGAATTGTGGGACCAAAACAATTTCTTCACTGGCAGAAGCCTGGCTGTCTTCATTAGCAGGTTAAGGAAATTCTTACGGGAAGATCCCAGAATCAGGATTCTTACCGTAAGAAATATAGGCTATATCTTAGAAATCAGGGATAAACGCTAAAGCGATGTCTTAATAAACCACCACTTCGTCACTGAACATAAATCCTTTTTTCTCGTTTTTACCGGTTACCCTGAGGTAACGGGCATTGTTTCCTTTGAGGTCGAACATAAAAGTTTTAAACCTCAGTGATGCATCCGTATACGGAACATCGTTTTCTACTTTCTGAATGTTTTTGAAAACAACTCCATCTTCAGAAACCGCCACAGTAACATTTGCTGGCATGTATACACCAGGGCCGGTTAATTGCATAAAACGAATTTTCAACTGCGTTAAGGGGATGGGGTTCTCCAAATCAATAGTGACATCAAAATCGCCGAGAAAACCCTGCCATTGTCCGTCGCCATAAGTGAGGTCCCCGGTTTGTCCGTTTACCAGGGTCAGTTCCTTTTGCGCGGGATAACTGCTGCTCCACTTATTATTGTAGATGACCTTTTTACCAATGGCCTTATGGACATCCAGTTCCAGTTCCTGAATTTTGCCTAAAGGTTGTTGATTTTTAAAGATGACCGCCTTTACCTTTGCCGTCGCATTTAGTGAAATGCCATCCTGGTACAAAGGCGAGCTTGCAATTGGGTTAGTGCCATCCGTAGTGTACCTTATTTCCGGTTTAAACTGCTCTGAGCTGATCGTCACCACCGCTTTTTTTTCTGCAATATCGAATTTAGAGAGGATGCTCAGTTCATTTGATGGCGGGTAGTAATTCACATTCAGACGCTGTAACAGCAGATAATGTTTTTGCAGGCGTGTTTGAAAATCACTCCAGTTCTTTTGCCCCTCTGCCGTCCATGCCGCCTCTGCCATAGCCATTGCTCTTGGAAAAACCATATATTCTACCTGACTCGTTGTCGGCATATATTCTGTCCACACATTGGCCTGAATTCCAAGTACATGTTTTCTTTTGTCGGCATTGATTTCCGCAGGGATTGGCTGATAACCATATACCTTCTTTAAAGGCAGATATCCACCAATGGCTTCCGGCTGTCCGATTGGATTGGTCTGATAGGCATCCAGATAAAGATGGGAGCCAGGTGTCATGATCACATCGTGACCGGAGTTTGCGGCTTCAATACCTCCTTTTTCCCCGCGCCAG
The DNA here is from genome assembly GCF_900103665.1 of Pedobacter steynii. Taxonomy (GTDB): domain Bacteria; phylum Bacteroidota; class Bacteroidia; order Sphingobacteriales; family Sphingobacteriaceae; genus Pedobacter; species Pedobacter steynii. Next base: position 215,708 of record NZ_FNGY01000008.1, on the reverse strand, counting down.
CTCATTACCGTCGCTTCAGGGGCCAGTCCGCCTTCCAGAATTTCATCCCATCCGATCAGCTTTCTTCCTTTACTTTTCAAATAAGTTTCCATTCTTTTAACGGCATAACTCTGCAAACCATGTTCGTCTTTTAAATCAAAATCTTTAATCACTTTCTGGCATTTCGGACATTGTTTCCAGGCCGATTTATCGGCTTCATCACCACCGATATGAATATATTTAGAAGGAAAGATTTCAATCACCTCATCAAGCACATCCTGAAGAAAGCGAAAAGTATCTTCATTACCGATACAGAATTCTGAATTTTTATAAGGTAAACCATAACAGGACAAATTAGGATACGCCGCCAGGACCTCCTCCGTATGTGCCGGCATTTCAATTTCAGGGATCACAGTAATCCCGCGTTTTGCCGCATATTTTACCAGGTCTTTTGCTTCCTCCGCAGTATAATACCCGCCAAAAGCATTCGGGCTGCCCATTTCTGAATATTGGCGCCCGTTGTTCCACCAGTATTTCCAGTTGGCATTGGTCCGCCATGCCGCTTTGCTGGTCAGCTCGGGATATTTTTTGATTTCTAATCTCCAGCCGGCGCCATCTGTGAGGTGCCAGTGGAAGGTATTCAGTTTATACAAGGACATCAGGTCTATGTATTTTTTCAGGAAAGGAATAGGAAAGAAATGACGGGATACGTCCAGCATGAGGCCCCGGTAGCCAAAAGCTGGCTGGTCCTGAATCCATACCGCAGGTAACCTGCTGTCTTTTCTGGTGAGTGCCAGCTGACGAAGCGTTGCTATGCCATTCAGGATGGCTTCGGGCTGATGTGCAGTGATTAGAATCCGATCGGTACTGATTTCTAAACGGTAGGCATTTATGGCAAGGGTATCGCCCTTTCCGGCTTCCAGAAGAATGATCCCTTTAAGCGGAGCTTTCTTTCCCGGACGCAATTTTTTTATCTTATTGAATTTCAGGTAAGGATGCTCCCGAAGAAGATCAGCTGCTTCCAGAAAAGAAGTACTGGAATACACTTCCGTCTCCGGAGCATAGCTATAATACCCGGGCCTTGAAATTTGCTGCAACGGCTTTGGAATAATAGCTAAAGAATCCTGGGCAAAAGAAATGTTTGAAAATAAACAAAATAGTAAACTGAAGGAGGAGGCAATCGCCCGTTTCATGGTGTTCATTAAGGTTTGGTTCTGATTTGTGTAAACCAAATTTACATTTTCTATTGACAAAGTAAACCTATTATTGGCATTTGAACATTAATAAGTAGGAGGAGAGACTTTTTTAAATATAGAAGAATTATTATATTTAAAAAATCACAAATTACGCAATCATGAGTTTATTATCACGTTTTTTTGGAAAAAACAAAGTTGTAGAAAGAGAGTCTGAGCCTGATTTGGTCTATATACCCAATGAAGATGAGCGCATGAAGTGGGCCATTGAAAAGGCAGGGCTTACTTTATGGCATTTTGAAAAGAGCCTCAAAAGTCCTGTTTCCGGACAGGAATATTTTTCCATTAAAGTGATGATTGAAGACTCAGGAAAGGTGGAACACATCTGGCTAACCTCACCGGATTTTGACGAAGAGGGAAACTTGTTTGGAGAGGTGGGCAATGAACCTGTCCAGATAAAAACGGTTAAACTGGGGCAGAAAATTGGTGTAATGAGGTCTTTGATTTCCGATTGGATGATCGTTGAAAAAGGCCGGTTAGTTGGCGGTTATACCATCAGAGCCATCCGTGAAGGTCTCCCCGAAGCCGAAAGACAGGCGTTTGACGAGTCTATCGGCCTGCTGGTAGATGCCGGCAGTGATTATTTTAAACCAGACTTTGATACGCCCGAAGGAGCAATACTGTCGTTGGAGGAAGCTTATCAGAAAAACGACATAGACAAAGCACTTTCCTGCAAAGATTTTTATCAGGAAGCAAAGCTGATGCTTTCCGCAATGGACTTTCCAATAGAGGAGGAGATGATCGTTAGTACTTCCGAAGCTTTAGCACTTTCTTTCGTCAGTTATATTGAAAAAGAGGGGATGCCTGACTTCAAAAATATCAACAGGGCATTTACACAGCGCGATAAGGTAGATGAAAACTATTGGATCATTACGGAAGTCTGCACGTATCCGGATGGAGGAATATCTGTACAAAAATTACAGACCTATAAAACTGCCCAGGGATGGAGGGTCTTGGGGGTAACGAGTTAAAACGCTTCTTTCCAATTGTTTAAACTGATCAGAAAGAAGCGAAAAAGAATATTTTAATGATGACCGTTTGACTCTTTTGTCTTTTTAATGAAAGAAAGATAAAAGGCAGAAGCCATGATAATAACGACAAGAGTAAGTAAAGAAAATAATGTTGACATATGCTTTTAATGTTTATACTTTGAAATATCTGATGAAGGTAGACATTCTTTTCATCTTAACAAAGATTTCATAGGGTATCTATTTCCTTTGTCCCGCTTGCTTATCCAGGAATGCGGTTACTATTGGCACCAGTGTTGGGGAGCTGATGACATTATAATGAGTCGCCCCGGGAAGGAGAGCCAATGAGGAAACAGGCACACCAGCACCATCCCATCCTCCGTCTTGCTTACCACCCCCAAGTAAACCAAAGAATTCTGTCAGATGAGCAGGAGGGATTGCATCTGCATCACCTGCAATCAATAGTACAGGTTTCCTGATTGCTGCAACCGCTTTACTCCAATCGTAATCTTTCTTTAAAAACTCGGCCAATTTAGTACAGAGCACTGTCCAGTCTTCCTTCCTCGGCGCGAGAGATGCATAAAGGCCATAGAGTGGGGTTGATTTTAATGCTTCAGCAGCTTGCGCCATTTGAGCCTGGCCTTGCCGAATTTCCGGATACCAGCCCGCGTGTCTATATGGTGCAGAAAGAACCACGAGCTTATTCACCATCTGTGGATGGCGGATGGCAACCTGTTGTACCACGCCACCACCTACCGAAAATCCCATCAGGTCTGCTGTTGGAATACGGAGGTATTCCAGCAATCCCGCGATGTCATCAGCCATCGCTTCATAGCTCAACGGGCGGTTGATGTCAGCGGTACGACCATGTGCCTGCAGATCTACTGCAATTACTTGTCTTGTTGCTGCAAGATTCTTCAGAATGGGATCAAACAATTCTATACAACCGAGACCGCCGTGTATCAGTACCAATGGTTTTCCCTGACCATGAATCTCATAGTATAGCCGAAGCTCATTCAGGGGTGCATAACCCTTTTTTAACGGTGCCTGAGCCAGGCAGACACTAATTGTTACGATGCCCAAAATGCCAGTGATGGTAACCAGCTTACAAAATGTATAAAGCCGGTTCTTTTTTACGTTTTTTTTCATATGATTTATATTTATACACAAACCTACGCTGCAAAATGCAGTTCAAGACGTAGCAAAAACGACAATATAAGGGGGCGAATACGTCATTAAAACTGAAGACAGATCCGCTGCTGTTATGGATCAACAGCAACGGATACTAGATTAAAATAGCTGACTAATAAGTATGGGGAAAATATTCATTTTCAACCGTTCCATCCTCGTATAAATTGAGCATTGCATAACCCGGAGGGGTTTCCAGATAATAACCGGGCCCGGCTGATTCCGCATCGCCCTTGCCCCACCAAAAACCACTCATTGCACCATTACAGCAGTATAACACATCGTTGTAACGGGTTTGATCGGATAAATGGTTATGCCCGCTTAAACAAACTCTGACCTTATCGCGGTGTTTGTAGAATAAATCTTTTAACTGCTTACAATCAGAATGGCCGCCGCCTACCAACACTTGTGTCGTGCCCAGGATTGGATAATGCGACATGAGCAGGGTAGGTGTTGATGCCGGAAGCTGTTCCAGCTCTTTTTTTAACCAGTCAAACTGCTCCTGATCCAAAGAGATATTTTTATTATTGCCATCCAGCACTATAAAATGCCAGTTCTTTTTACGGAAGCTATAATAGCGGTGCGGAATTTTTAGTCGCTTAACCACATAGTTTTTTCCGTACATCGCATCCTCTTTTGAAGGGGCTTTCCACCATGGATCATGGTTACCGATACAACTGTGTAACTCATATTTATTCAGCAATGCGGTGCATTCATCCCAGATGCTCCATTGTTTGATCATCTGTTCGTAAGTTACATTGTCATACGAAGCATCATTAATGGAATCCCCACCGTTTAAAAAGAAATCAGGTTTGTGTTTAGCAATGATCTGCTTTAAGCATTGCTTAAACCTTTCGGGTGCATTTTCTCCTTCTCTGATGTGCACATCGGTAATGTGTGCGACCTTCAGTGCTAATTTTTTTCCTTTTCTGTTTTCCGGTTCATTTACGGAAGCCAGCGCAGGGAGTCCTCCGCTTACCACGACGCCTGTGGCAAGCCCCCCCGCTTTTAATAAAGATCTTCTGTTTAGTTTCATTGTTTAATTTGTGTGATTGCTAAGTTCGGTTGCCTATGTTAGGAATAGGTTAGGCTGAAATTAATAAATAGATTGAACATTCATTCAATTAAAAGCATTAAAGCCAGGAAAGACAAATAATAATTAAAAAAATGCCAATGCTTTGTTGTCGCTAATGTGTTTCCATGCCTCCAGGTTTGAAGCGAGAACGGATCAAACCGGAGCAATTATTTTATACGATGACCAGGATACCAACCTTTGGGACCAGGAACTGATTAAGAAAGGAGCATATTTTTTAGACAGGGCATACGCCAAAGGCAATTTGACAAAATATCATCTGGAAGCACAAATTGCGTTTCATCATACACAAATAGTGGAGACAGGCCATAAGTGGGTAGCTATTTTGCAGCTCTACAATGAAAAGGCGCTCAAACATTTTCAAAAAGCATTGATGCTCGCAAACTCGGCCGCCGATAAAGTCGCCATCACTAAAAATATCGGAAAGTTGACAGGGATCATCGCACACATATAAAATCAGTCTTTAATAATATATACAACTGTTTTTGTTGTAATTCGAAATCGTATTTATATTTTGCGGCCTTATTAAAAAAATAAATATGGCTTCAGGTTTTTTTGCGATTTTAGATGATATTGCTGCTTTAATGGATGATGTTGCGGTTACTACAAAAGTAGCAACCTCAAAAACTGCTGGTATTTTGGGTGATGATTTAGCGGTGAATGCAGAAAAAGCCACAGGTTTTCTCTCTTCACGCGAACTACCGGTGCTTTGGGCAATTACCAAGGGCTCTTTAATTAACAAGGTTATTATTGTTCCGATCGCCTTACTGCTAAGTGCATTTTTCCCAATCGCAATTAAAGTCATCCTGGTTTTAGGAGGATTTTATCTCGCTTACGAGGGAGTAGAAAAGATCGTCGAATACTTGTTTCACCGTCCAAAGGAAGGTCATGAAGTAATTGCAGAGATTAAAGAGGATGGCAATGATGCAGAAAAAGCGAAGATTAAATCTGCGGTAACGACCGATTTCATTCTATCTGTAGAGATCGTAATTATTGCATTGGGGACTGTTTTAGAAAAAAGTTTAACGATACAGATTCTAACTGTTTCTGTTGTTGCACTATTGGCTACAATTGGGGTTTATGGCATCGTCGCAATTATTGTAAGAATGGATGATGCTGGCCACAAATTAATCAAAACTTCCAATGATAAAGGTGTTTTGGCAATCCTGGGGCGTCTGCTGGTTAAATCACTACCTGTCATCATTAGGATTCTTAGCGTTGTTGGAACGATTGCTTTAATCTTGGTTTCCGGCGGAATCTTTGTTCACAACATTGACTTTTTACACCATTTGTTTCCGGAACTGCCATCGATAATTAAAGAATCGCTGATTGGATTTGTGGCTGGTTTAATTATCGTCGCATTGACAATAGGGACTAAAAAGATCATTTCCTTATTTAAGCGATAACGTGCTTTTTCAGATAGCGGAGGCGATAAACCTCCGCTACTATATCATCACTTCAATTGCTTAATATCACTACTGCTCATTCCGCTTATTTTAATTTCCCTCGGTGCATCATTATAAAAATGATTGCCGCTTACTTTCACCTGCGTACAGCCTGTAAAAGTGAAAGCAGGCTTAGTCTTATTTGCGGGTAGAAAATCTGATTTTTCTATTTTGTTATCCGCGAAAACCAAACCCCTGGTGCTCCTTGCCGTTAACAGAGGGGCATCATAAACCTTAAATGTATTATTGGTAATATTGATGTTCCTGTGTACATAATATCCGGGTACAACCTCATGATTTTGCGGGTTGATGTTAATGACATAATTATCCGGAGCCGAATTAAAGCCACATTCTATAAAATGGTTATTACGAATGGTCAAGTCGGTTACAGCGCCTGATTCATACCATCCGGAGGCATCATTTTCAATTAAAATGGCATGCATCCCCGTCCGGTAATAGACATTGTTTTCGATGATCACTTTTCTCCTTGTAGTAATTAGCGTTCCTCTGGATATCGTGCCTTCAAATCTGGAATTTTTAATGGTCACAGAAGGTGTCCAGGTCATATTTTCCAGTGCATCCCCAACTTTAAGCCCTGCGGAAAATGGCTTTTGTAGCTCTACCAGCATTTCCCTTTCGGAAATTAGTTTCGCCGTTTTAACAATGCCTTGCTCAAAAATCTGTAGTGAAGCACTGTGCAGATAAGCCACGGTATCTCCTGGAATAAAAGCCTCGAAACCATAGGATTGATGGTGCATAAATCTCAACTTCAGGGTTGTTGGCGACACGATTTCCGCTATTTTCAAATGCGTTCCATGAACATTTACAGGATCATCGTGCAAACCATTAAACCTGCAGTTATTGATCGTAATTTGCCCTTTACAGCCAGAAAAATGCATGCCATCTGCAGAGGAGGCAATCACTCTTCCACTTCCTTTTTCGGGTTCTACAAAGACACTATCGTAGTCCAGATTTTCAGAAAACTGAGCAACAATACCCAGGCCATGCATTGAGTTCATGTACAGGTTTCTCAGGCGGATATTTTTTGAACGGTTGATGAAAGCACCCACATAATCCCGGTAGCGGTCCCTGACGCTAAGCACTTCAGAAGGTTTTCCCTTAAACTTAGAGAAATCGCCCTTGAATTTCACCCTAAGACCTTCCATCTTTTCAGCCTTGCTTTTAAAAAAAGGATCCCAGCTGCTGTACAACAGCATGCCTTTTTCCGGGCGTACCAGTACGGCATGGTGGTTTTTGGCGATCCATTGCTCTCCGTACCATTCCAGATGACCATCGACAATGGAAAACCTGGAATCTGGATGAATATCGGCAACCACTGCAGTATCAGAGACTTCCTTTAAAGTCATTTCAGACATGCCGGGACGTTCGTAATTGACCGCTAAATTTTTTATGCTGATTTGCGCACAATCGTCCAATACCCAGGTGATCATTTTTCCATGGAAAATAAATACCGATCCGTTGCCTTCAATAGTGACGTTTTTCAATCCCTTCAGGTATAAACCTACCTTTTGCTTTTTAACCGGGAATTCCGCTTCTGAAGAACTATTGGAAATGTAATAATGTGTTTCTGTAGCCTGATCCGGCCAGAAATCATACCTTCCCTTAGGGAAATTCAAAACCGTCTGTTCTTGCGCTTTGCTCGCTTCAATGGCTTTTCTTACACTTTCTGTCGCATCAGCAAAACTATTTGGCCGGGCCCCAAATTTAGTCACGTCAATGGTCTGGGCTTTTAAACTGATGCTGCCAAATAATACCAGGCATAAAAAATAGTACTTCATTTCCTTAATTGTTTAGTGATAATATCTCCTGATATTGAGGCAATGCCTTTATTTCTTTAAATCTCGTTCCTTTTGTTTTGATTTCATTGAGCAAATCTGCCGGAAGGCCGGTCACCTGATCATCCAGGTCCTGAATATCAACCTGAAGCTCCCCATTTTTCAAAAAGTCATTTAATCCGACCTGCCAGCTGGTCCCATTAAACAAATTATCTGTGATCAATTTTCCTTTTTGAAGCAACTGCGCAAGCCCCCCAAGATAATCTATTTTTAAGATCACATTTGACACATTTTTCGGAAAAGATAAAGGCAAGGTGATCAGTGCATTTTGTTCTTTTGGATAGTTAACCGCAACTTCGGGGATATAAGGATCGGTTTTAAGCAGGTAAGTGTCAAACAAAAAGGTTTCTTTTTCAGGTATCGCTGTGTGTTGACTGAATGCATTTAACGACTTCGGATAGACCTGCCATTTGAATTCTTTGTTGTTGATTTCCTGCAATGTTATTTTGTGGTCTTCCGCTAAAACATCTGCTGAAGTAATCAGCAATGCATCCTGTTTTTTTAGCTTGACCCGCCAGGCGTTTTCTGTCTGTGTCCTGCTTAAAAAAATCAGGGTAACCCTATTTCCTTCCTTATCGGAAAAACTCAGGTCTTTTCGGCCTTCAGACTTTAGCAGGAGCTGATTTTTCAATGCTATCGTCTGCCAACCTTTGAATTTTTTAACGAGGATCGTTTTTGCGTCGATGGCCAGCTGAGGTTTTACACCCGGCAATTCCTGAAAGAACAAACTGATGTGTTTACCGTTAACCAATCGGGCAAAAGGTTGCGCCGTTACATATTTGATCAGTGCAGTACCCGCTTTTAAATTAAATGGGAGTATAGCCGTTGTTTGGCCTTTAAGCGTTAATGAAGGAAAACTGATCTGCTCAGTCGGCAAGTTGACCTGCATGCTTACCGTTTTGTCGGGCATATTTACCCTTACCTGAGTATTTCCCAGAAACAGAAACCCACTGTTACCATTTGCACGGGCAATATACCTCAGGTTTTTAGTATCCATTTCATCTCTAACCGGATTTTCTGGCTCAAAGATCTTCATTTTCGCTAAATCTGATCCGAAATCATTGACGAAAGAATGAAGAGTTTTAAGGCTTCTATAGGAAGGTCTCAATAAGCCAAACTCACTAAGAGGAGATTGAAAATCATAACTTTCCGGAAGACCAGGTTCTTTCAATCCAGGTGTTTGCGTACCGCCATGAAACATATAGTAACCAACCAGGTTCATCCCACGGCCAATCTGGTTTTGTAAATGGGCTTCAACCACATGAGGTTCTACCACAAAGCGATTGTTATAAGTCATTTGACTTCCACAACCTTGTTCGCATAAGCCTTTTGGAAATTTGTGGACGTCGTAAAACACTTTTCCTAAAGCATCGGTCATGATCCATTGATCGTTCCCATATAAAAAATCTTTGGTGGCGCCACCACCTGCTTTTTCCCATCCGCGGTAAGGGTAGGAGCCTTGCAACGGGATGACCTCCATTTTGCGGTCGTCGAAAACGGTGTTTGCAGTTACGCTCCAATAAACGGGACTGATATTGGCCGACAAGGCCATTTTTTTGAGTTCAGAAATGTGTTCGGCCTGTCCGGAGGCGTATTCATTTTCCAGCTGTATTCCTATGATCGGCCCGGAATCTTTAAAGTATAAACCCTTAGTCTGCCCGGCAATCTGATGAAACAATTGCTTCGACGCTGCAAGATAATCAGGGTCATTGCTCCTGTGCGCTTTTATTTGCTGGATCCAATCTGGAAATCCTCCATGAAGCTGTTCGCCATGACTCCAGGGGCCAATGCGCAACCAAACCATCATTTTTTGCCGGGCACAAAGTTGGATGAACTGCCTTAAATCACGGTTGTTTTTCCAATCCCATACGCCTTTTGCGGTTTCATGCTCATTCCAGAATACATAAGTCGCAACAATTGAAATGCCTGCATTTTTCATCTTAATGATTTCCTGTTCCCAATTTTGCGGAGCTACGCGGTTATAATGCATCTCGCCCATAATTGGAAACCAGGGTTTTCCATCCTTTTCAAAATACCGGTTGTTGACGGAAAATGTGGTTCCATTTACAGTACCTGCCATCGTTGGGATCTTTTCCAATGGCTTTTCTGTCTTATCCTTAAGGTCTATTTTATAGACCTGGGCATTGAGCTGAGTTACAGAAAGGAGACTGTAAATCAGCATAATCAGATTTCTTTTGAACATATTTCAGATATTTAAACATAGTTTGAAGAATGGTGGGTTTGAGTATCCCCACCATTCCTCCAAGGTCCATATAAGCGACCCAGGGGTATTAATTATTTGTAAATGAACTCACATTAATGGTCCATGTCCTGGTAGTCCCATTTGCTGCTGTAACGGTATACTTTAAAGGTTTCGTTGCATCTGTTGGATCGCCCAATTTAGGTGTGTCGCCAATTGGGGCAATAGTTGCTGCAGTAGAAATGTTCATATAGAACCATAATTTATTCTGACTAACCTTCGCTTTTTCCGTCGTAGTGAACTGTCCGTTTGCTGCCGGAACAGTTATGGTCACATTAATTGTTGAGGTATTATTGTCGACAGTCTGGCTAAGGTTTAACTTTTGGTAAGCCACTACCGGCTGACCATTCATCATCTGACTACCATTAAAGCGGTATTCTGCATTGACCAGGGTAATTTCTGCCGCATCGAACAAAGGATAATCATCCAGGTTCTTTTTTAAACAGGAGGAGGTTAAAGTGACCACCAGTAACATCAGCAGCGTTGATATGTATCTAATTTTTCTTTTCATGATCAGGTGTTTTAGGTTTTACCAGTTGGGGTTTTGAGGCGCAAATTTTGAGTTGTTGTCTATAAAGCCTTGCGGGATAGGGAAGAGGTACCTTCTTCCGGGTTGAAACTTACGGTCATTATAGATGTTTCTGAAAGGCCCGGTAACTATAGAAAAAGATTTGCGGTCTTTAGAGACGTCCATCACCCTGATTGGCTCGGTTAACTCCTTGATTGTTCCTCCGGCTGCAGTTCCTCCGTTTGCATCACCTCCAAATCTGCCCCAGCGCAACAGACTGTAGTAGTGGTCATTTTCTTCGGTCAGTTCTACGCGGCGTTCTCTTTTATAATCTGTCCAGGCATCTGCCAAATTACCTGCGTTAGAAGCTGGCAGCTGACCATGCAGCGTACGCGTCTTGTTGAAATTGGTCAGGGCATTACCCAAATCACCTTTTAACAGATAGGCTTCGGCCAGGTTTAAGTAGACCCTGCCTAAACGCATGCATACAAAATGATAGTCGGTACTTACGCTGTTTAAATAGGAAGGCGAAACATTGGTGTAGATCCCTTTGCGCCAGTACATGTTGCTTAAAGTAAAGGCATAATCTCCACCATTGATGACCCCCAGGAACCGTCCCGCGTTTCCTCTTAAACCAGTCGTAAATAATTCACCGTAAAAGCGGGTCGAGTCGCTGATGATCGATGCTTTCCATCTGGCATCCCGGTTTTCATTGGTTAAGGTCCAGAACGTTTCTGTACTTCCCGCCTTGATGCGTCCCATTTTCAATAGGTTTTCATCGTTCAGTTTGGCCACTTTATCATGTGGAAAGCCCAATCTGGTAAAAGGGGCAATCACGTTCACGGTTTCGTCTACGGCATTGATATACTGTGAAGTCTGGTTCCATGGAAGGGCTTTCCCAGGATCGTTCTTATCCACGGTCAGGTACTCATCCGTTAAATTTTGCGCAGGGAAATTTTCCGGCCAGCATTCAAAAGGAACCGATTTGCTGAACAATGGGGAGCCTTGAAATTTATTGATTTTATCTGCCGTAATGTTTGGCATTGCATTTTGCATCGGGGTATTCTGCACGGTCGTATTTATCGCTTTCCTGTAAATGGCGTAAATGATTTCCGGCGAAGTACTTTTAACCTCATTGAACATTCCTTCATAATCCGTTTCCAATGTATAACCACCACTGATGACCAGTTGTGCGTTCGTTATAATTTTATCCAGCAGTGGATCATTGGCCACAACATTCGGAGCTGCAGGATAATTTTTATAAGCCAGGGCCTGCAAACAAACCTCAGTTAAGAAAGCTGCTGCCACATATTTGTTGGTTCTGCCCGATACTTTGGTTGTGGGTAAATCCGCCACTGCATCTTCAAGATCTTTAATGATGTAGTTGTAACTTTCGGTAGGATTGGCGGTTGTAGGCAGTTTAAACTCGTCATTCTCGTTTAAGACCTGGTCAATCCATACGATCCGGCCAACACTGCGGGCAACGCTGTAATAAGACATCGCCCTTAAAAACTTAGCTTCAGCAATTAATGGTTTTTTATCCGCATCGCTGATCCCCGTTGACTCGCCTACGTTTTTAATGATCACATTGCAACGGCGCACGGCAGCCCAGTTGTTAAATGTCCCAAAATCACTTCTGTTGGTTAAGGTTTCCCCGAAAACCGGATTTGCGCCATTGGCGATGCCTTCCTGAGCGAGTATATTGGTGGTATACGTATCCGTGCCAGGGCCACTTTGGTAATTGTTCATAATGCCATAAGTGCTGAATATAAAGGTTTCGGCATTGGCTTTACTGCTCCATATAATATCCGGACTGATCCGGTCGGAAGGTAAGGTATCGAGTACTTTCTTGCAGGAATTTAATGTCAGTAAACAAGTTAATATTCCTATAGTGGTTGTAATTCTTTTCATGATTCTTTAAATAAAATGATTAAAAACCTGCAGTTAAACCTATCGCGAAAGTGCGCTGAATAGGATAATCATAATTATTAGTGTTCGATTCCGGATCGAGGAAATAATCCTGGCTCTTCGAAGAAGTGAGCAGGTTAGTACCCGACACAAATAAACGCAGTTGCTGGAAAGGTCCATTTTTAAGCAGGCTTTGCTTAAAATCGTAACCCAGCTGTACATATTTTAAGCGGATATATTTCGACTTGATCAGCCAGGCATCTGTCCGCTGAAAATTGTTATTTCCATTCACACTTGTGCCCGAAACTGCTCTTGGAAAACGGGCATCGGTATTGTCCGGTCGCCAGTAATCGGTTTGAAAATCATAGAAAAACTGGTTTTGTAAATCGGACCCCTGTACCGCATTACCGATATACCGGTCTCTGTTACCTGAACCCTGAACCACCATGTTAAACGAAAATCCTTTATAGCCCAAATCAAATGTAACGCCGTAATTGGTGCGTGGGAATGAGCTATCGCCAATCTGCCGGTAATCATCGGCAGTAATCCGGCCATCGCCATTGGCATCAAAATACCGCAGATCTCCCGCTGCTACATTGGACGCATCAAAACGGGCACCAGTCAACAGCTGACTGTTATCGGTATAATAACCCAGGCTGTGCAAACCGTTATCAAAGAAGTCGCCAGCGGTATTTGTCCTTCTGGTATAAGGGTTTTTTATAGCTGCATCGCTATCAAGAGGATGTCTTTCCCAAAGGGTGTTCGAGCGTGTAAAATTAAAGCCGATTTTGTAGGTTAAACGCCTTAAGGTGCTTGCCCAGCTTACACTAAAGTCATAACCTTCTGTGCGGTAGGCTGCTCCGGCAACGTTTACCAATGGCAATCCGATCCCTAAAGTAGAAGAAAAGCGGGGATCACTGGCCACAAAACCTTTTCTTCGGGTATAGAAATAATCAAAGCCTGCGGTTAACCTGTCGTTCAGCGTACCCAACTCCAGACCTAAGTTCCGGCTGCCAATGGTTTGCCAGGAGTATTGGTTTCTTGGTAAAGTACCTGGTTCTGAACTTCCCTGAACAAGATTTCCGTTAATTACCCAGGCATTGGCATTTAATCCGTAAGCGGGCACATATTGAAAAGGCGCAATTTCATCATTGTTATTGGCAATGTCTTTTTTGTCCCCCAACTGTCCATAAGACCCCCTCAGCTTAAGGAAGTCAATGATATGTCTTTCCTTTAAAGATTGCATAAAACTTTCTTCAGAAATGAGGTAGTTTGCCGAGGCCGCATAAAAAGTTCCCCATTGATTTCCCGGAGGGAAAAGGTAATCACCATCTCTTCTGATGGAACCTTCTACCGTGTATTTTGATTTGTAACTGTATTTTAAACGGGCCAGAACTGCCGCACGTCTTTTCTCTCCCTCGCCGCCACCTGTACTGGCATCCACGGTTGGACCGGCTATAATCTGATCATAGATGATCTGATAGTTTTTCCGCGTTCCCGAAACGATCGAGTAGTCGTCGATCTGGCGTTCAAAAACACTGGTAAAATCAATCGAATGGTCGCCAAATGTCTTATTATAGGTTAGATAACCCTGTAAAGTTAGTGTTGCACCTTGTCCCTGTTCATTTGTTAAAGATGGGGGCGCCGAGTTTATCGGTGTTTTACTTCCGATTCCATAAGCCGGGGCCAGGTAGTTCCAGATTTTTCTGAAATTATTATAGGTGGTATAGGCACCGTTTGCTTTGATCTTTAAACCTTCCAAAAACGGGGCGCTGTATTCCAGGCCCAGGTTGGAGTTGAAAACTTTGGCGGTGACCCTGTTGTATCCTGAAAGTGGGTCCAACTCTCTTACCGGATTGTCCGGTTGAGGCGAGGGAAGACCAAATTCATTTACAGCCAGTTGAGAAGCGGCCCGGTTCTGAATATGACTATACACACCACTGTAACCCGCAATAGGAACAGAATTCTTTTCTATAAAACCATCAATACCAGCGGTCACCTTGAGGTGCAGTTGATCCAGCTCACTGGTCGCATTTAAACGGAAAGTGGTTCGTTTATTATAGTTGTTATCGGTTTTTAAGATCGTGCCCTGATCAAAATGCGAAAGAGAGGCATAATAGGTGAGCTGTTTTGTGCCCGAGGTGAGTGATAAATCATGGCGCATTTCGGGTGCGAAATTTTTCATCGTTAATTTCTGCCAATCGGTATTCGGGAAATTCAAAGGATCTGATCCTGTACGCACTTTTTCCAAATCTGCCGGCGATCTGAAGGGACTTTTACCCTCATCCGCATAGAGTCTGTTGAGCGCTACCGCCTGTTCATAAGCACTGATTTTCTCAGGGAAAATCGCTGGCCTTGAAAATACCTGATTGTAGGAATAGTTGATGCTCGTCTGACCTTCTTTACCACGTTTGGTCGTTACGATTACGACGCCATTGGCCGCAGAAACACCATAAAGTGCCGTTGCCGCTGCATCTTTTAGGATGGAGTATTCCTGAATGTCATTTGGATTGATATTGGCAAAATCATTTGCAGAGCGGATCACATCGTCAATCACAAATAAAGGGGTACCACCACCACGTATGGAGATGCTGCTTTTAGAACCGGGAGCTCCGCTACTGGCGGTTACGATTACCCCTGGCAACCTTCCTGCAACAGCATCGTTAATCGATTGCACCGGCAAAGATGCCACATTTTTCATATCGAGTGTGCTGATCGCCGAAGTGGTTTTACGCTTGGTCGTCGTGCCGTAGGCCTGAATCACTACTTCGTCCAGGTTATTGTTGGCAGTTCTAAGCACCACCTTCATTGGAGATCCGGGAACGGCCTGCATTTCCAGTTGCCCGAAACCTAACAGAGAAAAAGACAGGATGGAATTCTCGGGAACTTTCAGGCTGAATTTACCACTCACATCCGTCGAAGTACCAATGCCTTTGATGCCTTTCACCGTTACCGTAACACCAGGCAAAGCGACACCAAGGCTGTCGGTTACCGTTCCTGTAACAATAAAATCCGGCAACCTGTTTCCTCTTTTGACAATCGTGATCAGGTTATTCTCCAGGGAAAAGTCCAGAGAGGTTCCGCTAAACAGCGCATTAAGCACTTCTGCAATTGGCGCGCGACTGGTTTGTATGCTCACCAGTTTATCAAATGGTCCTTCGGTTGGGCTGTAAACAAATCGATATGAGCTTTTTCTTTCAATGATTTGAAGTGCCCTTTGTAGTTGTATATTTTTAACATCAATTGAGAGTTTTTCTTGCGAAAAAACCTTGGCAGAGACATTTAAACATGTAACTAGTACTATGAAAAATGCAATCTTCATTATGACAATGAGTTTTGAGAGCGACCTTATGCCGGGCCACCCTTGGGTGAAGTAAATTTTATTCATACTTTTGGTTTTTTGGTTAGCTGATATTTGGGTCTTAGATTTCGAAGTGTAAAACCCTTATTCAAATGAGAATCAAAAAATTATCCGGGAAAGTGTTAGCGCACTTTCCCTTTTTTATTTTCCAATCCTAAAAATTTATTTGTAAATAATGATCCGGCCTCCTTTCTTCTTATAATTGAAATGTTTTACCTGTTGAAGTTTGAGCAATACCGTAGTTAAGTCTTCATTTTTAAACCTTGCGGTATAGGTGTATTTTTCAACATCTTTATCATTGAATACAATTTCGATGTCAAACCACCTTTCAATCAAGGGTTTGATCTCTAAAAATGTGTTGTTGGAAAAAATCATCTCGTTGTCTACCCATGCGGATTCTACCACTGTATTATCGAAGGTGGTGAGGTTCATTACTTCCAGTTTTGGCAGTGCCGGAACTGCAGCAGCATGGGGATCACGACTGCTTTCATGTAGCACAAATGGGGGAGTATAAATGATTTTCTGACCGCGTTTGATGATCAGAGAGTTACCTTTCACCTGGTTGTCTTCCAGCTGAATTACCCCTTTGACCAATGTCGCTTCAGATTTTTTCTCGGCAGCATAACTTTTCACATTAAAGGAAGTCCCCAATACGGTAATTTTAAACCATTTGGTGAGTACTTTAAACGGTCTGTTTGCATCCTGGGTCACATCGAAAAACGCTTCACCTGTAAGCCTTACATTCCTTGATTTCTTATTGAAACCCTCTCCAAGTTCGATTTTACTGTCGGAATTCAGGTGAACCAATGTTCCATCCGCAAGAATGATTTTCTTTTTTTCTCCTTTCTGAGCGATATAAGTTTCTGTATAAACAATCGGTTTAGCAGGATTTTGAAAATAATAGTAAAACAGCCCTGCCAGCAGAATGATAAAGAAGGAGGCTGCAATTCCATAGGCCTGGAAATTGGTTTTTCTGATGACCGTTTCTGTTGAAATCTCGTTTTTAAGGAATTCCAGCTGCTCAAGGACCGGTTTTAAATTGCCGCTTAAAATCTGATGCAATCTTTTTGCTGTGGCCGCCGTTTTCTGTTTTTCAGGATTTTTTGCCAGCCATCCTTCCCAGAACAGGATACATTTTTGATTGCTGCCTTCACAGTATTGCTTAAAGGTATCATCCATTAAAAAGTCTTCGGGTTCGGTATATTGGTCGATCATTAAATAAGCTCCTTTATTACCTGATCCCAAAACCTTGAACTTTTACCGGTTTTTTTTTATTTTTTTTCAAAACCAATAGAAAACATCAAAAAATTGTAGCTAAAACCGAAGATGCTCTCTAAGAGATTTTAAAGCCGAATAAATGGTGTTGTATGCCGTACGAACCGTAAGTCCACTATTTTCAGCCACATTTTCATAACTCAGGCCCTCATAAAAACGCAGCTGTATGAGTTTGCGCTGTTGAGGAGTTAATTTTTTTAGCGCAATATCCAGCTGTCTTTTAACGAGTTCATCGGATTCAATTTTAACCACTAACTCTTCATAAGGCATATCCAGCAGTTCGTCGTCCTGACTGATCATGGCAATAGCATTGTCCATTTTTTGCTGGCGCGCGATGTTTTTCAGAATTTTATTTTTTAGAGTCCGGCGCAGATAGGCCTCGACATTTTCTACTCTTGGCAGAAATTCATGCTTCTCCCAAATGTCCAGAAATACCTGATTTAAGGAATCGGTTACGACATCAGGATCACTATATATCCTCAGACCAAAACCACCCAAACTTCGATACAGGCTTTTATAGATGTCCAGAAAAGCTTCTTTATCCCCCAAACGCATTGCTTCCCACCACAAGCTATGAAGAGAAATGATCTTCTCTTCCAAAAGTTGCTTTTTGCTCATCTTCGTTAAGTTTGGTTTATGGTGGTTGGTTATGCAATAATATAAAAATTTGCACAAGAAATATGCTTTCCCCCAACAATCGGATATCATCCATCGGATAATCCAGTAAAATAAGGATATTATCTGCATTCCTTTTCAAACAGCCGGCTGAGTTCCATATGAAGAAGTCTGGCAAATTCCGCTACGGTTTGTGTGATCACCTCTTCGGGACTTCCTTTAAAGACAACTCTGTTTGAAAATAAGGGTTTACCCAGGTATTTGCAGTGAATGAACATCGTTCCGACTGGCTTTTCTTCAGTTTCGCTTCCTCCGGGAGCAGGAAGTCCGGTTATACCGGCATACAGGTCAGCAGGAATTAACCGGGACAAACCTGCAGTAATCGCAGAGGTCACCTCCATAGATTCCGGAGTACAAGCTTCAATCATCTGATGTGGAACCTCAAGTAATGTTTCTTTTAACTTCGCATCATAGCAAACCAGGCCTCCTTTAAAAAATTTTCCAGCATTGTCAATCATTGAGAATTCTGAGGCCAGACGGCCACCAGTGGCACTTTCTGCGAAAGCAATGGTCAGTTTCTTTTCAACGAGTAGCTTTCCAAGTATGGTTAAGAGTGCTTTCATAGGATTACATCGTAATTAAAAGATGCTGTTTTCTTTAAAAATTACCGCCTATAAGTGTAGGAAAAACAGGCAAGAAGCGAAATGGTTTTTAAAAATCATTTTGTGGAGACGACTTAAACAAAAAACACATAATCATATTTTTTTGTTTAACAAAATACTGCAGAACAAGTATATACAGAATTGGTTTGAAAAAATAAAAGATTTTATTTTTTAAACAAACCTGTTTTTAAAGGGTTCTTATTGCTCACAATTCTCTATAAAAAACAGAACTATGGAAACCACAGCAAAAACACAAAACAGGAAGAAATCAAACGCTTCAGGAATGACTGGAAAAATGAAAGATTCTGATTTTCATGAATTTTTTGTTGACGAATTGAAAGACATTTATTGGGCAGAAAAACACCTTGTAAAAGCACTCCCTAAAATGCAGAAAGCCTCCACCAGTCCTGAGCTCGCGGCTGCATTTGAAAAACATACCGGAGAAACTCAGACTCATATTGAAACACTGGAAAAAGTCTTTGCTTTACTGGACGAAAAGCCTGCCGCAAAGAAATGTGATGCAATGGTTGGCTTATTGGAAGAGGCCAACGGTGTGATCGAAGATACCGAAGACGGAACCATGGTGAGAGATGCCGGGTTGATTCTTGCTGCCCAAAAAGTAGAACATTACGAAATTGGCACTTATGGAACACTACGGACATTTGCCGAATGTATGGGACATACAGAGGTAATGGACTTGCTTCAGCAAACGCTGGATAATGAGAAAGCGACCGATGTCGCTCTGACAGAAGTTGCGGTAGCTTCCATTAATGAAGCAGCAGCAACAGAATAATTTCTAGTAACCAGGGGCCCGGATGATTTGTCCGGGCTTTTTTTCCCACGTACACCTATTTGATCTCAACCTTAGTTTTGGGAACGCGGGAAATGGGATAAGATTCCCGCTTAAATTGAGGGTATAAAACAACCATTAATCTGATGTTATGGGAAAAATAGCAGAACCATGGGAACCATTTGAAATATGGATTACCATTGAGGGAAATAAAGAGAAATTCCTGGTTGTTCCCGATCGGGAGGAACCAAAGTATGAGGTTTTTGATGATCATACTTCCGTCGGAACGGTATGGACTGAACAAAAAGACACCAATACAATCTGGTGTGCTGAGGGTGCAATTGCAAGGGAACTGATAGATCAGATAGGGGAGCAAATTGACAGTTATAAGGCCTGGGAAATCACTGAACGCGCCAGCGGCAGTAATGACGAATCAGAAGCTTAAATAAAAAATCCGGATCACAACTTGTGATCCGGATTTTTGTATGGATAAAATTCATTATCTGACTACCTGATCTCTAATTGCTTTAATTTGATCATGGGCTGCTTTTTGAGCTGCTTGCTGACTGGAGATCAGTGATACCAGATGACTGGATAAGCCCTCGGTTTCAAGCGCCATTTTGTAAGCACGTTTAGCGGCGTCCTCTCCAAATTCACAATTTGCCAATACTGTTTCACGATCATGACCGGCAAAAACAGCTTTAATATCCATCCAGGCACGGTAAATTTTACCGGAATTGGTGGTTCCTGCTTCGGGTTCCGCACCCAAAACCTGAACTTCTTTAGTTAAGGCCGATTTATTGTTCTGACTGAGTACGATCATTTCTGCAAACAAGGGCTTAAGATCATTGTCTTCCGGCTGCAATTCTTCGGATGCCTTCTGATAACCAACTATCCTGTCGTTATTAATTTCAATGAGGTCGTTAAGGATTTCGATGTTTATTCTGTTATTTTCCATGGTAATAAGTGTTGATGTATTTAATTAACACGATGCTCAAAAGAAAGGTTTAAGTTTTTTTTAATTAATACTGCTCCAGTATTTCGATTGCCTGCTCATTTCCTTGTTGGGCGGCCAGGTCGAACACAGAGCGCCCTCTTATAACCGTAATATTATCCATCATTTTCATTGTTAATTCTATTTTTATGTTAAAAAAATAAAACCAATTTTATGGGTTGTCTATTTTGTGCGCAGGGATTCAAAAATTGTTTCCATGCAACACGATAGCGTATCAAACCAAACACATGACTAAATTAACATCAATCTTATTCTTCAGCTGCCTCAGCTTATGGGTACAGGCAAAAGAGATCAAAATACTAAGTCCAGATAAAAAAATAGTACTCAAGGTCAGCACCGGTTTAAAGAACGAACCTGCTTTAAACTATTCCGTCCTGTATCAGGACAACCTAATCATCGCGGCTTCAGCACTGGGACTTGAGTTTGAAAATGAAAACGCTTTGTCGGATAATCTCGACTTCATTTCTGTGAAACAAAAGCTAGTCAATGAAACCTGGAAACCTGTTTATGGCGAAAAGAATCGATATCTTAATCATTATAAAGAAGCCATCATTCAACTCAAAGAATTGAAAACACCTTTCCGTTCCTTTTCCATTACGGCCAGGGTTTACAATGAAGGTGTCGCATTTAAGTATACGATTAACACAAAGAAACAGCTGACCATTACGGCTGAACTTACCGGTTTTAAGTTTACCAAAGATCATACCTCCTGGATCGCAGGACTGGCACAGTCAAATTATACGAGGGGCAGCATCAGTAAAACAGCCAATGGGACTGAACGTCCCTATGTGATTGAAATGGATCAAAGTCGTTTTATCGCCCTGGGCGAAGCGGCCTTGACAGACTACCCACAAATGAAATTTAGCCGCTCCCCAAAAGACAGTTTATTGCTCCTTGCAGCTTTGGGAAGCAAAGCAGTATTTAATCACGATTTCTCAACTCCATGGAGGTATATTATGGTTGCAGCATCAGCGGGTAAATTACTGGAAAATAACCATTTCATTTTAAACCTAAACCATCCCTCTGCGCTCAATGAGGTATCCTGGATCAAACCAGGCAAGGTAATTCGTGAAGTAACGCTGACCACAACGGGTAGTAAAGCGTGTATAGATTTTGCAGCCAGACATCATTTGCAATATATAGAACTCGATGCAGGTTGGTATGGTCATGAATATGATGATGCATCCAGCGCATTGGCTGTAAACGTAGACCCATCCAGATCTCCGGGGCCATTGGATATGCAGGAAATTATAGCTTATGGAAAGCAAAAAGGTATTGGAGTCATCCTCTATGTGAATCAAAAGGCATTATCGAAAGAACTTGACATGCTCCTTCCTTTGTACCAGTCATGGGGCGTAAAAGGAATAAAATATGGCTTTGTAAATGTAGGTTCACAACCGCATATTTCATGGCTGCATCAGGCGGTTAGAAAAGCAGCCGATCATCAAATGATGCTGGATATTCATGATGAATACCGTCCGACAGGTTATTCCAGAACTTATCCCAATTTAATGACGCAGGAAGGGGTACGGGGTGATGAAGAAAGTCCGGATAGCAAACAAATATTAACGACCATGTTTACCAGAATGCTGGCTGGCGCAGCTGATATGACCAATTGCTATTTTGCTCCCAGGGTCGACAAAATGGGTTCGCATGCCACTCAGATGGCAAAAGCAATTTGTATCTATAGCCCATGGCAATTTGTATACTGGTATGACCGCCCTCCTGGTTCGCCAATAAATAAAGGAGGAGCGGGGTCTGCGGCCTCCGTTATAGCCGAAATACCGGACCTTAGCTTTTACGATGAGCTGCCCACCGTCTGGGATGACACCAAAGTGATAGCAGGAAAAATCGGAGAATATGGAACAATAGCCAGAAGAAATGGCAACAATTGGTATATCGGATCGATAACGGATAAAGAACGAAGCTTTAACCTGCCACTCGGATTTCTAAATAAAAACAAGAAATATGAAGCAACTGTTTATGCCGACGATGCTTCGTTACAGACGGCTACAAAAGTTGCCATTAGAAGAATAGAAGTCGATGCTTCTACTATTCTAAATATAAAATTATTGACCAAAAATGGGCAGGCAATTATTATTAAGCCCCTTGTCCGTCGGATAATCCAGTAAAATAATGCATTAGTCTATTTATGGATTGAATAGACCCGGTTAGCTTTGTTTGTTAACCACAACTGCAACACACACGACCAACCAACCTGAGACCAAACTACAATGTACAGAACTACTGTTTTAAAAACCAGCTTCCTTATTTTAAATATCTGTGGAAGCTTATCTGTCAATGCCCAACAACCTAAACTACCCGAATCCGCCTATAATCTCATCCTTAAGGCGCCTGTCAGCACCTGGGACGAAGCACTTCCTTTAGGCAATGGCTTAATGGGCGGTCTGTTATGGGGCGAACAAAATACCATCAGACTATCTTTAGACAGAGGAGATTTATGGGATGAGCGTACCCATGGAGAAAAAGAATGGTGGAAAAAATATACCTATCAAAAAGGAGCAGACATGATTGCCAAAGGGGAATTTAAAACTGTAGGCTCCTGGTGGGATGAGGCTTATCATGGCGTAAGTCCGACTAAACTGCCAGGCGGGCGGATCGAGCTAAAATTCCCTGTTAAGGAACTGGTAAAGGATTTTGAATTGATGGAGGCAACTGCCGAAGGAATTGCAAGATTCAACTCCGGAGCGGTCTTGAATACTTTTTACAGCGCCACTGATCCGGTGGCCTTACTATCGATTAAAGGAACAGTCCCGGATGCCGTGCAGTTGTTTAGCCCAATGGATGTGTTTCGTAAAAACACAAAAGGAGATGGCGGACCAAGCAGCGGAGGATCGGTTAGCAAACTCGGTTATCCTGAGGCGATAAAAGGGAAGTCGGCCAATGCAGAATGGTACATCCAGGAAGCCGCAGACGGACTTAAATATTGCGTGTATATTGATACAAAGAAAAATGGTAATGAAACACTGATTGCGCTGACGATAACTTCTACAACAGACAGTAAAGATCCTTTGGCCCTTGCCCGTCAGCGATGTACTGCAGCATTGAATAAAGGATATCAGGCCATGCGTAAACCACATGTAAAATGGTGGAAGGAATTCTGGGAAAAATCAAGTGTAAGCGTCCCTGATACAGCAGTTCAGAAACAATACAACCTGGTACAATATTTTTATGGTGCCGCCTCCCGTTTAAAAGCACCGCCGATGCCACTTCAAGGGGTCTGGACTGCTGATAACGGTACTTTACCTCCCTGGAAAGGAGATTACCACAACGACCTGAATACACAAATGACCTATATCGCTTATCAGCAATCCGGCAGATACGATGAAGGTGCATCTTACCTGAATTTCCTTTGGGAGCGCCGTACTTTCTTCCAGGATTTCGCCAGGGATTTTTATGGTACTTCCGGCCTGGCTTGTCCCGGTGTGATGTCTTATTCTGGTCAGCCTTTAGGAGGCTGGGGGCAATACAGCATGTCGCCATCCATGAGTGCCTGGAGTGCGCATTTATTCTACCTGCATTGGTTGTATACCGCTGATGATGCTTTCCTGAAGGAAAAAGCTTACCCATGGAGTTCCGATGTTGGAGAATGCATGTTGGGTTTACTCAAAAAAGACAGCAATGGCCTGCTTAAACTCCCACTTTCTTCTTCTCCGGAAATTTTCGACGATAGTCCGAAAGCCTGGCTGCAGCCCAATAGCAATTATGATTTGATGAGTATAAAAATGTTGTTCCTCTCTTTAAAGGAAATGGCTGAGGAAATGGGTAAGCCTGCAGATGCAAAGAAATGGGCAGCTGCTGCATTGGCCCTGGGTGATTTTCACACCAAAGCGGATGGCACACTGCTTTTGGATGCGAAGTACGAACTGACCAGCAGTCACCGTCACTTATCTAACATAATCGGAATCTATCCCTTTAACCTGATTACCAGCGAAGGAAATAAAAAAGATCAGCAAATGATAGAAGCCAGCACTAAAAGCTGGGATAAATTAGGCACCCGCAGTTGGGTAGGTTACACCTTTTCCTGGATGAGTTGCCTGAGGGCGAGAGTAGGAGATGGGGAAGCTGCTGTTAAAAACCTGGACATCTTCGTCAAAGCCTTTGTTTTGCGCAATGGCTTTCATGTAAACGGCGATCAGACGAAAAGCGGTTACTCGGGTTTTACCTATAGGCCCTTTACATTAGAAGGAAACTTCCTTGCCTCACAGGCAGTACATGAAATGTTATTGCAAAGCTGGAGCGCTACACCTGGAGACGTTCATACGGGAGTAATCCGTGTTTTCCCTGCGATGCCTAAAAAATGGGCTGATGCGTCATTTACTAATTTGAGAGCCGAAGGTGGTTTTATGGTTTCAGCAGTAAGAAAAAACAATAAAACAACAAGCTTCAGCATTAGCGCCGCTAAATCCGGAAAGTTGCGCATCAAGGATAACTTTGATGGAAGGGCACCAAAATGGAACCTGAAGGGGATCACAAAAGCAGGTGATGTTTATGAAGTGACCCTGAATAAAGGGCAAAAGCTGGTAGCTTCTTTCAACTAACACTGACGATTGGTTGCAAAAAAAAAAACATCAGCTGATATCCCCGATAATAGAAACGGGACATTTACCAACCCGCTAATGCGGGCAGATTGATCCGACCCTGATGATGCTCTTCAACTGTTATTTTGACGCAAAAAAAGGCGATTTGATCAGATAGCGTATTTTTTTCAATCAATAACAGTTGAACCGTTGGGATGGAATTAGGTAGGTTGGCTCCGCAGTGCTTTGCCCCGGAATACTTATGGGGATGAACAAAGGATTAAATACAAAACTAGAATCTGACCGTAAAAGAAAAGTAATCACCAACAATGAGGCTTAACGCCTTAAATAAGTAAGATATGAAGATTTTTTTCGCAATTATTTTTGCGCAATTGCTGTCTTTCGCAGCCTTTGCCCAATCGCCGGCTTATAAAAACAGCTGGACTAAAGCTCCTGTTAAAACTCCTGCCAATGTGGCTATAGACGCCCCGTTAATGGGAAATGGTGACTTGACGATGAGTATCGGCTACAAAGGAAACAGCCTTTCTTTTTACGTGGCTAAAAATGACTTTTGGCGGTTGCGTTCAAAAGCCGATGGTTTATCAGGACCACGTGTTGCAGCGGTATTAGATATAAATATCGAAGGTTTGAAAGATGCTGATTTTACTGCGGAACAATTGCTGAGTAACGGGATAACCAGAACTTTCCTAAAGAAAGGGAATCAGCAACTCGCACTAAAATCATGGGTCTCCGCTGCAAATAACCTGATTTTTATAGAACTGAAAGCGGTACAGGAAGCATTGAAGATCTCCATTGGACTGCGTGCGCCAAACCATAGCATGGCCAGGTTAAAAACTGGAAAATCCGGAAAAATTGATTGGCTGGAACGTGCCTTTGTGGACAGTGTAGACATTCCAACAACCGTTGCAGTGGCATTAAAGGTGTTGAACACCAGCAATACAACACTACTGGTTCATCCAGGGAAACCGATAACCATTGCAATGGCGATACAAAGTAATTTCAAGCAGGAGGCCCCACTGAAATCGGTGCTGAATCAAATCAAACAGCTCAATGGAAGTTCGGTTGCTAAATTTGAAAAACAACACAACAACTGGTGGAGGGCATATTGGGATAAATCTTCTCTGACTGTTCAGGACAGTGTACTAATGAAAGCTTATTATCAGGGGTTATACACCATGGCGGCTTGCAGCAGAGACCCGAAATTTCCGCCGGGAATATTTGGCTGGACCACCACAGACTCGCCAAACTGGAATGGCGACTATCACCTGAATTATAATTTCCAGGCTCCTTTTTACGGGCTGGTTTCGGCCAACCGTTTGCTCCAGGCAGCGCCTCATGATGCCCCACTTCTTGATTTTATCTCCAGAGGAGAATGGTATGCAAAAAATATAACCCATACCAGAGGGATATTATACCCGGTAGGGATTGGTCCACTGGGGATCGAGGTGACAAAGGATTTTGCGCAGTATAAGAACAGTCAGAATTTTGAGCAGGGTGGCTTATTCTTTGGACAGCGGTCGAACGCTGCTTATGGCTTACTGAATATGGCCCAATACTGGCGCTGTACTTATGATGAGGAATACGGGAAGAAAATCTATCCCTATGCACTTGCAGTTGCGAACTTTTGGGAGGATTATTTGAAATTTGAAAATGGCAGATATGTCATTTACGGGGATGCCATTCACGAGGGCTCGGGTAAGGACAAAAATCCGATCTTATCTATTGGACTGATCCGAAATGCCTTTGACCTGATCATGGATTTAAGTTCATCTCTAAAACGGGATGCCGGCAGACAAGAGAAATGGAAGCATATTTTGGATCACCTTAGTGGTTATTCAACCCAAACCAGAAATGGACAACAGGTCTTTCGCTATACAGAAGAAGGAGTGGATTGGTGGCCTGATAATGGTCTGGGAATCCAGCACATCTATCCTGCCAGTGTAATTACCCTGGATAGTAAGGAGGAATTGTTGTCGGTTTCGCGAAACACCATTTCTGCGATGCAAAGATGGCACGATTCAAACACAAGTAACAGCTTTTTTATGGCGGCAATCCGGGTTGGATATGATCCGGTAATGATCAGCAATGAACTACATAAATATGCCTTAAGAACCTATCCAAATGGTTTTCAATTGAACAATCCACATGGCATAGAAAACAGCTGTACTGTACAAAATGCGCTGACTGAAATGTTGTGCATGAGTGCCGGCAATGTCATCAGACTCTTCAATATCCCAAAAAACGAAAATGCAAGCTTCAAAAATATTCGTACCTGGGGTGCTTTTCTGGTTTCCGCGAGCCTGGATAACGGCGTAATTTCCGGCGTAAAAATCAAAAGCGAGAAGGGAAGGCCTTGCAGCTTGATCAATCCATGGCAAAATCAGCGGGTACTCCTCCTTAGGAATGGAAAAAAAGCGGAGACCTTATCCGGAAACAGACTTTCTTTTAACACAGCAAAACAGGAAACAATTGAATTACAGGCATTGTAAATGCTGATCAAAAAATAGTTCAATACTCCCAACGGCCTTTTGAACTGTCCTTAGCTATAGCAGTTCAATTTTACAACTAAATTTAAATGAAGAAACACTTTTTACTTTTTTTATTACTGATCGGTTCCCAGGTATTGGTTGCCCAAAAAAAGACCCCATCAGTTTATACCCCTGATAATGGAAACGGGACATTTACCAACCCGCTGATGTGGGGAGATTGGCCTGATCCGGATATCATTCGGGTGGACGATTATTTTTACTTTGTATCCACCAGCATGCATTATGTTCCGGGGAGCCCGGTAGCGAGGTCCAGGGATTTGGTAAACTGGGAAATGGCCGGTTATGCAGTGCCAAAATATGAGGAAGACCCGCGCTATGACATGAAAGGCGGAAATGCTTATCTGAAAGGCTCATGGGCAAACACAATCCGTTACCATAATGGCACCTTTTATGTCGGCTTTTGTACCCCTCGCAGTTCAGCTACCGACCCGGGAAATTTTTCAATATGTACTGCCAAAGACCCGAAAGGCCCCTGGACGAGAACTATTTTTAAAGAATATTTATACGATCCGGGATTGTTTTTTGATGATGACGGGAAGGTATATGTTGCCCACGGACAGGAAAAACTGTTTATCACTGAATTAAATGCAGATGCCTTATCAGTGAAAACCCCTCAGAAAGAAATTTATAATAACCGCAAATTTCCTTACCTGGAAGGTTCTCATACTTATAAGATTAATGGCAAGTATTATCTTCTGGGCTCTACCGGAGGTACAACAGGCCGGCAAATTTGCTTGAGGGCAGACGATATCTACGGGCCTTATGAGGCAAAAGAGATCATCAATGATGACCATACTTATCCCGGCAATGGTTTGCATCAGGGTGGGATGGTCCAGTTGAAAGATGGGAGCTGGTGGTTTATCATTATGCAGGATCGTGGTCCTATAGGCCGCGTGCCTAATCTGGAACCGGTTACCTGGGTAGATGGCTGGCCTATGTTGGGAGATAAAGGAAAAGGGGTAGAAACGTTTAAAAAACCTGATGTAGGAAAAACATACCCAATCACAGTTCCGGCAACATCCGACGAATTTAGTGCGGCAAAACTTGGCTTACAATGGCAATGGAACCACAATCCGGATGATCAAAAATGGTCTCTTAACGAGCGTAAGGGTTATTTACGTTTGAAAGCCGGCAAGGCAACAAAACTTTCTGAGGCCAGAAATACCCTAACACAAAGAGTGCAGGGACCACAATCAAGTGGTACTGTCGAAATAGACGTTACCGCTTTAAAGGATGGAAATGTAGCAGGTTTTGGTATTTTTCAGTTTCCCTATGCTTTTGTAGCAGTTCAACAAAAAGCCGGGCAAAAATCCATAGTCATGATGAATGCCGACAGTCTGGTTACAACCGTTCCCTTTACGGGTAATAAGCTCTGGGTTAAGGCAAATGTTACCCATATCGGATACACGGCTTCTTTTGCCTACAGTACAGATGGAAAAAAATATCAGACCATTGGCAATACCTTAAATATGGCGCTGGGATTGGATTGGACTGCCAACCGTTTCGCCTTATTTAATTATAGCACCGGGGATTCTGGTATAGGTGGATATGCGGATTTTAATTGGTTTCGCTTTGATGATAAATAAGTTCAGTGTCTGAACTAAAAAAAGTATAAAGAGTTTTTTCTGTTCCAAAACGATATTATCGTCCGGAGTAAAGGAAAAGCTCTTTATTTATAAAGTCTCTTTATGGTGGGGGATCATAAGAGTCGGGATTGTATAACGGATATTTTTGACATTATTTCTGTGTGAACGGAGACAATAGGCTTATCTTTATGCCCTTTTAAAGGCGATTGCTAGTTTATGAATGATTATAGGGAATTTAGTGATGTGGAACTTTGTCGTCTTTTAACAGAAGGTAATCACGCCGCATTTAACGAAATTCATAAACGTTACTATAGTCTTCTTTACCGTCATGCCTACAAACGTTTACCTCATCGGGAAGAGGTAAAGGATATTTTGCAGGAATTGTTTGCCTTCATTTGGAACAATAGAAACACCTTGGTTCTCAGTTCCGGCCTGGCGTCCTATCTGTATGTGGCGACCAGAAATCGTGTGATCAATGTATTTAACCGGCAAAAAATCAGAGATGAATATGCGGATTCTTTGCAGGGATTTCTCGATCAGGGAGAAAACATTACGGATTGGGCCATCCGGGTAAAAGAACTGACCATTTTGGTAGAAAAGGAAGTCGCTTCTTTGCCGCCGCAAATGAGGAAGGTTTTTGAACTCAGCAGGAACGCCCACATGACTTATCAGGAGATTGGTGAAATGTTGAATACCAGTCCACTTACCGTTAAAAAACAAATACACAATACCCTTAAAATTCTCAGAGAGAAGTTAGGCGCAAATGTATTTTTCCTGTTTTTTTAAAAATAATTTCCTTCTCAATACTCCCACCTGCTTTTAGAGCTGTCCTTAGGTTATCAGGTTTAGCATAGGTCTGTCAAAAATTGATGCACTGAACTGAACAAATTGAGTATTAAAATGAAAAATAAATCAGCCGAAGCGCTACTTTTTAAATATAATAACGGAACTGCAAGCGAAGAAGAAATCGCCTGGGTAGAAAGCTGGTACCTTAAATTTGAAGATAAAATTCAGGACATTGATCCGGAGCAAATCAAAGCAGATGAGTTGGAAAGCTGGTCCCTTTTACAATTACAACTTGTAGAGAAAACACCTTTCAAACGCTGGAAAACAATTGGTATTGCGGCAACAATCATTCTTGTAGCAGCTGCCGGTCTGGTATTTTACACAAATAAAGAGGTAAAGCTACCTGATAAATCATCCCGCGCATATGCTTATCACAATGACCTGCCGCCGGGACAGGATAAAGCCATACTTACTTTAAGCAGCGGGAAAAAGATCGTCTTGGTTAAAGCCACTGAAGGGACCATCGCAGAGCAGAATGGAATTATCATCACTAAAACGAATCAAGGGGAACTGAGGTATGGGATGAATGCGATAAGCCTTGACCACAGGCCAATCTACAATACCCTGGAAACCCCAAAAGGCGGACAATACCGGCTGATACTCCCTGATGGAACGAAAGTCTGGTTAAATGCAGCTTCCAGCTTAAAATACCCGGTTTCCTTTCTCCAGGCAGAAAGAACGGTTAGCCTGGATGGTGAAGCTTATTTCGAAGTTAAAGAAAATAAAGACAGGCCTTTTATTGTTCATACGCGCCTTCAAAATGTGGAAGTTTTGGGAACTCATTTTAACATTAACAGTTATGACGATGACCCTCAAACCAAAACAACCTTACTCAAGGGCCGCGTCAAAGTCTCCTCAACGAAACACAGTGCATCAAAAATCCTGAACCCCGGTGATCAGGCGATACAAAACAGCAGTCAGTTGTATGTAAAAACGGTAGATGCGGAAGAATCTGTCGCCTGGAAGAATGGATATTTCCAATTTAAAGATGAACAAATAGGTAGCATCATGCGAAAAATCGCAAGGTGGTATGATGTCGAGATCGAATATAAAAAAGGGGTAAATAAGAACGAAACCTTTTCCGGTACCATTTCCAGATTTGATCATGTCTCGAAAGTCCTGGAAAAGTTAGAACTAACTAAAGCAGTTCATTTTCAAATAGAAGGGAGGACAATTTCAGTACAAAAATAAAAAATACCACCAGATGTTTTTCTTCGGGATAAAGCCTGGAGATATCTAAATCCAATCAATTAAACCAAACCAAATAAGTATGAAGTTATACAATTCTACAAAAATTAGTAAACCGGGTAATCAGTCAGATTTGCGTACAAACATCCGACGTATGGCCTCCTTAGCACTTGTATTCTCCTTGTTTTTAATTCAGGTTAGTGCAAAAAGCAGGGCACAAATTACCTATAGTCAAAAAGGGGCTACGATAAGCCGGGTATTCAAAGAAATCAGAAAGCAAGCGGGGGTTGATGTCTTCTGGCAATCGAATGTGCTCAATGATAAAGTCAAAATTAACGCACAGTTTCTCAACGCACCACTGGAGGAAGTATTGACCCAGTGTATTGCCGGACAGGATCTGGTTTTCACAATTAAGGATAAAACGGTGATCCTGACGAAGAAAGAAGCTGCTGTATCGGCAGATCTAAAATCGGCTTTCTCCAGGATGGAAATTACGGGGACCATATTCGGAGAAAAAGAAGAAACCCTGCCTGGGGTAAATGTAATGAACAAAAAAACAGGTAAGGTAGTCACCTCTGACGCAAATGGTGTTTTTAAAATCGCCGCCAGCCCTAATGATGAATTGCTGTTTTCCAGCCTGGGATATATCAGCCAAACCATTGTAGTTACAGATAAAACTTCAAAATTAACCATCACCTTAGTCCCTTCGTCCATTGGATTAGAGAACGTGATCGTGGTTGGCTATGGTGTACAGAAAAAGGTAAACGTAACAGGTTCTGTAGCTTCAGTAGGGGCAAAAGAACTTGAAAACAGACCAGTTACCAACGTGAGTAATGCTTTACAGGGTACGATGGCCGGAGTTACAGTAACACAAAGCAACGGGCAGCCAGGTAAAGACGCTGGAAAAATTAACATCAGGGGCATCGGGACATTGGGAGGTACCAATCCAATGGTTATCGTCGATGGGATAATTTCATCAATGGACAATGTAAATCCAAATGATATCGACAACATCAGCGTTTTAAAAGATGCAGCTTCCGCTTCCATTTATGGTTCGAGAGCCTCCAATGGGGTAATCCTGATTACGACTAAAAAGGGTAAAGCAGGTACTTCTGTGATTCATTACAATGCTTATTTAGGCAAGCAAAAGCCAACAAATCTACCGGATTATTTACCTTCATGGGATGCAGCCGCTTTATATAATCTGGCCTTAAAGAACGAAGGAAAACCCTTGAGATATACCGATGCGGAAATACAAAAATTCAGAGATGGTTCAGATCCGTTTAATTATCCGAACACGGATTGGCTGGGGCTTTTCTACAAAGGAAATGGGATTCAGCAAAATCACTATCTTGATGTGAGCGGCGGAACGGAAAAAACTCAATATATGGTTTCCCTCGGTTATTTTGATGAAAACGGACTGGTAAAAGGTACCAATACGAATAAATACACCAGCCGTATCAATTTAACTACTCAGGCAACCAAAGGAATTAAGATCAATGCGAATTTAGGATTTATCAATTCTACCATGCAGGAGCCGGCAAATCCTTTCACAGGTGATTTTGCTCAGGTGATTCGCCAGATCAACCGCATTTCACCAATGGTACCTTATAAATATGCAAATGGCAACTATGGTTACATCAGTGACGGGAATCCAATGGCCTGGCTGGAAGGCGGTTCTTTTAACAGAGAAAAATACTATAACCTATTGGGTAATGTTGGTGCAGACCTGACCATTATTGAGGGGTTGCATTTCAAGCCAACTGTTGGTTACCAGCTCAATATAGATCAGAATAAAAAGTTCATTAAGGATCAGCAGTATTACGACAAGATAACCGGGGCACCTAGTTTCTATCAGGGACCAAACTCTCTGAAAGATTACAATGAGTTTTTAAATGTGGTTACTTTACAGGCACTTTTGCAATACGATAAAACATTTGGTAAGCATACCATTGGTGCTTTGGCTGGTTATTCAGAGGAATCAAACTCGGTTAATGTCCTGGAAGGATATCGCAAAAGATTCCTGAACAACTCTTTAAGTGAAATAAATGCTGGTCCGATTGATGGGCAAACAACTGCTGGTTATGCCAATGAGCTGGCGCTTCGTTCAGGATTTGGCCGCATCAATTATAGTTTCGATAGCAGGTATTTACTGGAAGCAAATTTGCGATATGATGCCACTTCACGCTTTGCACCTCTGCAGCGTTGGGGAGCATTTCCTTCTTTCTCTGCGGGATGGCGGATTTCACAGGAAGCGTTTTTTGCACCTGTCAAAAGCTGGGTAAATGAATTAAAGCTAAGAGGCTCCTGGGGTAAATTGGGGAATCAGTCTGATATTGCCAACTATCCTTACATTTCGACCATTAATACAGGGCTGGATTATGTTTTCGGTGGTACGGCTCCTGCTATTGCACCAGGCGTTGCAGTGGTAAATGGTGCGAATGAGAAGATTAAATGGGAAAGTGCCACTACAACCGGAATTGGTTTAGATGCCGGGATTTATAATAACAAACTTACCCTTAGCGTAGATTATTTTAATAAAAAAACGGGTGATATTCTGTTATCGCTACCTATAGGGGAAGTCTACGGCCTGGTTCCGCCAGTACAAAATGCAGGATCAGTAAAAAACAGTGGATGGGAATTCATGTTAACTTACCA
This sequence comes from Pedobacter steynii, assembly GCF_900103665.1. Classification (GTDB taxonomy): domain Bacteria; phylum Bacteroidota; class Bacteroidia; order Sphingobacteriales; family Sphingobacteriaceae; genus Pedobacter; species Pedobacter steynii. The sequence continues at coordinate 182,143 of NZ_FNGY01000008.1, read as the reverse complement.
TGATGTAAAAGGAGATTTTAGTTATGGTGCGAATTTGAATGCTTCATTTATCAAAAATGAAATTACAGATCTGCATGGCATCGGACCAATCATTAGTGGTGCTACTTTCAGACAGGTTGGTTATCCTATTGATGGATTTTACGGTTATATTTCTGATGGCATTTTCCAGACCAAGGCGGAAGTGGATGCACATGCTACTCAATCTGGAGGCACTATTGCTCCTGGAGATTTAAAATACCGTGACCTCAATGGTGATGGTGTGATCAATGGAAGTGACCGGACCTATTTAGGTTCAAGATTCCCAAAAGCAACCTTCGGTATCAACCTGAATGCGGCATGGAAAGGTTTTGACCTTACCGTATTTCTACAAGGTGCGGCTGATGTGAAAAATTATGTGCAGGGAATTATGTTGGGCCAGGTAAGCAGCAGCACCGGTAAACCTACATCAGCTTTGCTGGATTCCTGGACTCCTGAAAACACCGATGCTACTTTTCCACGCCTATGGACTAATTTCAGACAAAATGATCCGTCTGGCATGCCTTCTTCTTACTGGATCAGAGATGCCTCTTACCAGCGAATGAAAAACCTTCAATTGGGTTATACACTTCCGGAAAAATATGTTAAAAGGATTGGCTTAAGCCGTGCCCGTATTTACTATAGCGGTCAGAACTTATTTACAATCACCAACTTTTATAAATGGGTAGATCCAGAGGCTCCAAGAGGTGATAATGGATATACTTATCCTCAGGTATTGGTGAATTCAATTGGTCTTAATATTACCTTCTAAAATGCAAATTGTAATGAAAAAAACAACAATCATATGCTTTGCGGCTGCGCTGATGTCTTTGTCGGCCTGCAAAAAATCTTTCCTGGACAAGGAACCGCTTGATAAATATTCAACCACTACACTCTGGAAGTCTTCCGCTGATGCTTTAGCGGTCTTAAATGGATGTTACAACAATTGGGAAGATGGATATAATGTCATGTATCTGGACTGTGCCAGTGATAACGCTTATGGCCAGTTTGTATGGGAAGGATTTACGTCTATTGGAAATGGCTTCCTTTCTGCGACAGATACCGATGCCAACAATCGCTGGAAATATGTGAACATACAGCGTTGCAATTGGTTTTTAGCAAATGTTGATCCTACGCCAATGGATGAAACGTTAAAACGCAGAATTAAAGCTGAAGCCCGTTTCCTTCGTGCTTATCAGTATTTTATTCTAACCCAGTTATATGGTGATGTACCTCTGGTCACCACCATGATCAGCATTGATGAGGCTAATAAGATTGCCAGAACACCAAAAGCAGACATCACCAAATTCATATTGGAAGAGCTTAAGACCATTGCTCCGGATCTGCCAACTAATTATTCAGGGAGTGATGTCGGACGTATCACACGTGCTGCTGTGCTAACTTTAAAGGCCAGAATTGAATTATTTAATAAAGATTATGCGACTGCAATAGCCGATTACCAGACAATTATGAATTTTGGTTATCAATTGTTTCCCAGTTATCAGGATTTATTCCGCATCCAGAACGAAAACAATACTGAGGTTATTCTTGATGTGCAGTATAAAGAAAATGACCTTCCCAATGGCAATTTAGGGGTAATGCCTTCTTCATCCATGGGGGGATATTCTTCTATTGCTCCAACACAGGCTTTGGTGGATGCGTATGAAATGATAAATGGTAAAACCACTTCCGATCCGGCTTCAGGTTATGACGCCAACAATCCCTATGTAAACCGGGATCCGCGTCTGGCAGCTACCGTCATTTTTCCAGGTCAGCTGTATGATGGAAGCTATTTCAACTCCATTGATAAAAATGCATCGGATTATTATTTAGGAGAAAATAATTCAAAAACAGGTTATATTGTAAAGAAATACACTTCCAACTTATCTGATTTTCAGGACATCTGGAACAATGGGTTAAATATGATCGTAATGCGTTATGCAGAGGTGTTGCTCTCTTATGCTGAAGCTAAAATTGAAAGCAATCAGATCGATGCGACGGTTTATGATGCGGTTAATAAAGTACGTCACCGTGCAGGAATGCCTGATGTAGATCAAGCCGTTTATAACACTCAAACCACACTGAGAGCTTTGATTCGTCGTGAACGCCGTGTGGAATTTGCAATGGAAGGTTTACGCTGGTTCGATATTCAGCGTTGGGAAATTGGTCCGCAGGTAAGATCAGGTGATGTTTTCGGAGCCCGCTTAGGTACCGTAGATGAAAATACAGGAGCATTGACTTTGACTACAGACCGGATTTTCGTAGAGAAAAGAAACTTCGATCCTGCCAAACATTATCTATGGCCTGTTCCTCAAAAAGAACGGGATATTAATAAGAATTTAACTCAAAATAAGGGTTATTAGTTCCTTAATTTGAGTTAAAATAGGGTTTATCACAAAGATGCTGTGTGCTGATGCTCAATCAACATACAGCATCTTTCTTTTATAAAAGTTAACATATGCGTACAATCCATTGCAATTCTTTTTTAATCTGCTGCAGCTTATTGCTATTGGTTCAAACGAAAATACTCGCCTTTGGCCTGCAGGAACCCCGGCAAAAACTGAATTTTAACACGAACTGGGCCTTTCACCGGGGAGAAATAAATCATGCGGAAACACTGGCATTTAATGATGGAGATTGGGAAGGGGTAACGATTCCCCATGTGATGCGTCTGGAGAAAAAACACAACGGTGGGGGTACTGTTTATCAGGGAACCGGATGGTACAGAAGATATTTCAAACTCCCGGTCGAACTGAAAAACAAACGCCTCAGCATTCATTTCGAAGGGGTGCAAATGAATTGTGATGTTTATTTAAATGGGAAGAAAATCGCCAGCCATTTCGGTGGATATATGGGCTTTTCTGTAGATATATCCAAAGCGGCAAAATTTGGACAGGATAATTTACTCGCGATAAGAGTAGTCAACACCGACGACCCGCTAACGCCACCGGGTAAGCCGATGCAGAAACTGGATTTCAACTACTATGGCGGCATTTACCGGAATGTCTTCTTACTGGCTACAGAAAAAATTTACGTATCAGATGTACTGGAGGCCAATAAAGTTGCAGGAGGTGGTCTGCTGATCAGTTACCCTCAGGTAGATCAAAGGCGGGCAACGCTGACTATTCAAAGCCATATTGTGAACCAATCGGATCAATTTGCCCGGGTAAAGTTACTGAGCATATTAAAAGATAAAAACAATAGAGAAGTTGCGAGGGCAACTGGTCAAAACAATATTAATGCACATGGAGCGCATACTTTTCATCAGCAACTGAAAATTTCAAACCCTAAGCTTTGGCATCCTGAGCATCCTTACCTCTATCATTTAGAAACGCTGGTTTATCAGGAGGGAATGTTAACCGACCGGACCGGTTAGTTACAAATACCGGAATTCGTTCTATTTCCTTTAAATCTGCCGCGGGAAAAGCAGACGGCTTATATCTCAACGGAGAGAAATTATATCTGAGAGGTGCCAACAGACATCAGGCTTATCAATATGTAGGTGATGCAGCAAGTGACGGGATGCAATATAGAGATGCAAAGCTGATCAAGGCAGGCGGATTTAACTCGGTTAGAGCAGCACATTATCCGGCTTCACCTGCATTTCTGGATGCCTGTGATGAAATAGGTTTGCTGGTGATCCAGTGCCAGCCGGGATGGCAGTTTTACAATCCGGACCCGGTTTTTGTACAACGTTCTTTTCAGGATATTCGGGAAATGGTACGCAGAGACCGCAACCGTCCTTCTGTTTTTCTTTGGGAAACCTCGTTAAATGAATCTCCAACTCCTGCAACATGGATGAAAGAGGCAGTGGCGATTGCTCACCAGGAAATGCCGGGAAACCAATTTTACACAGCAGATGATATGAATAGCCGCAGTAAAGGTATTTATGATGTCTTATACAAAGTGGTAAATCCTGACGGAACTGATCCTATGCCAGATAGTCCTTCGCTTACCCGGGAATGGGGAGATGCCTGGTTTTCTGATGCAAGTAAAGAAAACAGCCTTAGGGCATCCCGGATATACTCGGAAAAAGGCATGATAAACCAGGCCAGACTAAGACAAAATGCGCTTAATGGGGAAACGAGTGAAGCCAAAGGTGGTTATTGGGATCATGCAGGTCTGGATGCAAATCCCAGAATGGGCGGTTATTTTCTATGGAGTTTTAATGATTATACCCGTGGCTCTGATGCCATCACGGCCTTTAGCGGGGTAGTAGATATTGATCGCTCAGCAAAATTCGGCTATTATCAGATGCAATCCATGGAAAGACCCAATAAAAGCAATCCGGCCATCGTGTTTATTGCCAGTTATAACAACCGCTCAGACCTGGATTCTTCCATCATGGTATTCTCAAATTGTGATGCAGTAAAGCTGTATCGTAACGGTCAGTTTGTCCGGCAAATGACCAGGGCTGAAAATGCGGGGACAGCCCCTCATATTTTTTCAAAGGGGGGAAGCCCTTATTACATTTTTCATCTGGAAAGTTATCAGGCAGGAGAACTCAAAGCCGAGGGTCTGATGAACGGAAAGGTGGTTACGCAGCATCAGATTTGTACACCGGAAAAACCAGATCACTTAGAAATTGTACTGGCAGCTGAAGGGACCCCAATACTGGCAGATGGTTCGGAAATGATTCCTGTTTACATTAAGGTAGTTGACCATAAGGGGACAATTATTGCCAATAAAATGGGTTTGGAATCCTTTGATATTGAGCTGGAGGTTACCGGAGAAGGGAGCCTGATTGGAGAAACAATTCCGGAAGTTAAATTACAGCCTACGGAAGGAGGATTGGCTTATGCGCTGATTCGCAGCACTAAAAAGGCAGGTAAAATCACCATCAAAGCAAAGAGTAAAAACCTGAAACCTGCCACATTGAGTTTTAACAGCTTAGCCAGTCCTGCTAATTTTGTGCCGGACGGCAGCCATCCGGTTTGGAACAGTATCCATGAACATACTGCTGATACGCCAATAAATGTTGATGTTCAGGGGCCTGACGCCCGAAAGAAACTGGACCTTAAAAATGCCACTATTTCCGCTGTAAATTCTCCCTCAGCGCAAACAAAACAAATTATAGATGATGATCTGAATACCGTATGGCAGGCGGAAAGTATGCCGTTACCGATTGTTTTGCTGATCGATTTAAAGCAGGAATACCAGCTGTCAGATTACCAGATTTTCTGGGGCAAGGATAGCGATTGGTACCAGCATTCCATTATGGTTTCTGAAGACAACCTGAACTGGACTTCCCAAGTACAAAACAGCGAGATCTCGGGCCAGGACTATGCACCTAAAAAACTGAAGTCATCAAAAGTCAGGTATTTGAAACTGACCATTTCATCCATCAGGCCCGAAAAAAGCAGGATGGCTATAAGGGAAATTCTATTATTTACGAAGACCCCTTAAATTGCGCCATTTCATCTGACAACTGATCAGATAGCATATTTTTTTATATAAATAACAGTTGAATGGCAGGCTTGTTCTGATGTAGATTTAATAGATACTGGTTCGTCCGGATGCCAATATCAGCATTCCCGAAATAAACAAGCCCTGTATAACCTAGACCATAACCAAATATAAATGTGTAACACATATTAAAATGAGAACAAAAGAATTTTCAAGGCGACATTTTTTAAAGCAAACCATGATGTTGTCTGCTGCAGCCGCACTTAGCCCCGGAATACTGATGGGGATGAACAAAGGAGATATCAGACTTGCTGGTCCTAATGAACGTGTGAACCTGGCTTGTATCGGTATCGGAAACAGAGGTGGCGAAATTATCCTTGATCTGTATAAAACAGGTCTCGTTAATATTGTCGCCTTATGCGATGTGGACATGGGAGCGCCACAAACACTGGCTATTTTGAAACAGTTTCCTGATGTGCCGCGTTTCCAGGATTTCAGGAAGATGTTTGATAAAATGAGTAACCAGATCGATGCCGTTACCGTTGGAGTACCTGATTTTTCACATTTCCCAATCACGATGATGTCCATGGGCTTAGGAAAACATGTCTATGTAGAGAAACCAATGGCCCGTACTTTTAATGAAGTGGCGCTCATGATGAAGGCCGCTGAGAAACACAATAAAGTGGTTACACAAATGGGTAATCAGGGCCACTCTGAGGCTAATTATTTTCAATTTAAGGCATGGACGGAAGCCGGTATTATTAAAGATGTAACTTCCATAACGGCACATATGAATTCCCCAAGGCGTTGGCATGGATGGGACATCAACATCAAATCTTTCCCGGCTGCCCAAACCTTACCGGATAGCCTGGATTGGGACTTATGGCAAATGGCCACCGCAGGACACCATTACAATAAGGACTTTGTGAACGGACAATGGCGTTGCTGGTATGACTTCGGAATGGGGGCACTTGGAGATTGGGGCGCGCATATCCTCGATACTGCTCACCAATTCCTTGATCTGGGATTACCTTATCAGATTAATCCGGTTCTGGACGGCCATAACGATTTCTTTTTCCCAACATCCTCCACCATAGCCTTTAAATTCCCAAAGAGGGGAGCTATGCCGGCCCTGGATGTCAACTGGTATGATGGCATTAACAACCTGCCACCAATTCCAAAAGGATATGGGGTTTCAGGTTTAGACCCGAATATTCCGGCACCAAGTACAGGAGCAATTGCAGCTGCAAAATTAAACCCTGGAAAGATCATTTACAGTAAGGAACTGACTTTTAAAGGTGGTTCACATGGCAGTACCTTATCGATTATTCCGGAAGAAAAAGCAAAGGCCATGGCAGGCACACTGCCGGAGGTACCGGCAAGTCCTTCAAATCATTTCAGGAATTTTATCCAGGCATGTAAGGGAGAAGAAAAAACAAGGTCGCCGTTTTCAATAGCGGGGCCTTTGAGCCAGGTATTTTGCCTGGGGGTGCTCGCTCAAAAACTAAATACAAAACTGGAATTTGACCGCAAAAGAAAAGTAATTACCAATAATAAAACGGCCAATGCTTTACTGATTGGCCCGCCACCACGTAAAGGTTGGGAACAATATTATAAAGTATAATGCAAAGCAGTGCCATCACAGGCACTGCTTTTTACTTTAACATGAGCAGTCCTTCCGGGAGCCATTGCCGGCAACAAAACGCCTATACAAACATTACGCAAACGTTTGTATATACGAATGTATGTACATATACGCATAACAAGCCACTCCGGTGACGATATAAGCATTGATGAATCGTTAAAACGTCTTAGTAACTTAACAGGTATATTAAACAAAGATTAAGTGAAGTTTACTAAATCTGAGTAACGACGCACAGTGATACCGGACCTGCGGAAAGATGTCATTTTCGGCTGGAATCCTAACCAAAATTCCTGCATAAGATCGCATCTCAGGCAGGATTTCAACTGATCTACGCAAACGTTTGTGTTTTGGCCCATTTGCTAAGCCGGCTGTTTATCGATAGCATTGTTAAGAAATAGGGGGGATGTGGTTTTGTCAAAATGAATTTGCAAAATCCGTCATCAGAAATAAGATAGTGTTTATTATAATTTGATGTAAAAAGACCAAATGAAAGAAAGTTTATTGAAAGAAAAACGAAGAGCATTTCTCAAGGGAGGTTTCGCCCTCGGCGGACTGGCTTTACTTAGCCCTGAAAAGGCACTCTCCAGCTCACTAAAAATCCAGGATAAGGAATTCAGGATCATCACCGGGCCGTACCTGCAGACGAATTTCGGAAACAGCATGTCTGTGTTATGGATCACGAGTAAAAATAGCTCCAGCTGGGTGGAGTATGGAATATCTCCTGATAAACTTGATCAAAAAGCATTTGGTAAAAGTAGTCTAGGATTCAAACCTGCAGACCGCTTAAATTGTATCAAACTTGAAAACTTAAAGCCAGGAACGACTTACTATTATAAAATAGTCTCTAAAGAAATCAAAGATTTTCAGCCTTACAAACTTACTTATGGAGAGACGGTTTCGGGTTCAACAGAAAGTTTCTTAAATCCGGATGCTGCAAAAAAGGAAGTCTCTTTTGTGATGCTGAACGACCTTCATGACCGGCCAAAATCTATTCCACATCTCCTGAATCTGGATAAAGATAACAAACATGATTTCGTGTTTTTTAATGGGGATATTTTTGACTACCAGGCAGATGAACAACAGATCATAGACCACATGTTACAACCCTGTGTAGATAATTTTGCCAAAAATACACCTTTTGTGTATGTACGCGGGAATCATGAAACCAGAGGCCAATTTGCACGTGAATTCCCGGCCTATTTTGACCATGTAGGGTATACCGCATTCAGTCTTGGACCTGTTCGTTTTGTCATCCTGGATTCGGGGGAAGACAAAGTAGATGCACACCCGGTATATGCAGGTATTGTTGACTTTGATAAATACCGTGAAGAACAGGCAAAATGGCTTGAAGATGAAATCAAGCGTAAGGAATTTAAAAATGCGGCTTTCCGTATCGTAATGATGCACATCCCACCTCGCTATTCAGGTGACTGGCATGGACCAACGCATTGTACCAGTCTGTTTGAACCGATTATGAACCGTGGAAAGGTTGATCTGGTTTTAAGTGGTCATACTCACCAGTACAAAATACATGAACCGGCTAAAGATTTAAACAATTATGCCATCGTGATCGGAGGGGGACCTCAGGAAGGGACCAGGACATTAACTAAGATCAAGGCAAACCATAAACAAATCCTGCTGAGTATGTTAGACGACTCCGGAAAAGAAGTAGGTGCCTATTCAATTTCAAAAAAATAAAACCCTCTTACGGGTTAATCTAACCGCAAAATCTGATGCCTGCCTGTTTGGGCAGGCATCTTCTGCAAAGCGCATTAAAGACGATTTCTATCAGCCAATAGGCACCCACAGATCCCCTGATCTCCTCCTCAGGAAAGAGCTAAGGGTATCTAAATTAAAACGATTATTTTTTGTAAATTAGACTTACAGAAGTCAGACAAAATCTACCTTTTTTGCCGACTTTTGAGCCAATGTATGAACATTTGAAACGAACAATCGCTCAGATTATTCTGATGCTCTCGCTATGGAGCTCCGCCTTAATTGTAAATGGACAAAAGTTAAACTTTGAACATTTAACCGTAAAAGATGGACTCTCAAAAAATTCTGTGCTCGACATTGTCCAGGATAACTTTGGATTTATGTGGTTTGCAACAGGGTATGGGCTTAACAGATACGATGGCAGCCGGTTTAGTTTATACATCAATAATCCCGCAAACAAGCGCTCAATCAGCGACAATTACATTAATGCCTTATCTTTCGACAGCCGGAAAACACTATGGGCGGGTACATCGGAAGGCTTAAATAGCTATGAGCCTGTAACCGATGACTTTAAGCGCATTGACTTAACCCATAAAAAAGGTCTGGCACAGCCCGAAGTTTTTTGTATATATGAAGACAAAAAAAAGAACCTGTGGGTAGGTACCAATAAAGGTCTTTTTGTTAGGGCTCCCTCATCTTCGGATTTTGTAAATGCGGCTAAACTGGGACTGGAGCCCGGATTTGCTGGTACTGAAATTTTATGTGTATACGAAGATCTTCATGGTTATTTATGGATAGGAACCGGAAAGGGACTTGTTAAAAGCCGTTTTAACCGATCCTTTACCGAAGTTGAATCCTTCGTTTATCAACCGGATCTGCCGGGCAGTATTAGTGATAGCCCCGTTAAATCTATTCTCGAAGATGCTGAAGGTAAGATCTGGATGGCAACCGAAAGCCGGGGGCTCAATTTATTTGACCGAAAGACCAGGTCATTTCAACATTATCAGCAACAGCCCGGAAGCGGGAATGGCCTTATTCATAATTCATTAAGAAAAATGATCGCCGACGGAAAAGGCAATTTCCTGATCGGAACCCAGGGAGGACTGTGCGTATTTAATCCGGTCAGCAGAACTTTCACTTCCTATCAGAATCATGCTGATGATCCTGAAAGCCTTAACCAAAATTCGATATACAGTATTTACAAAGATAAAAGCGGGAACGTTTGGATAGGCAGTTATTTTGGCGGAATAAATGTACTGTACGGTACCCAGACCTTATTTAACACCATTACCCATAAAGAAGATAATTCGGGAATGAACCACAATGTGGTCCGTTCTATTGTACATGATAAAAATGGCAATTTATGGATCGGAACAGAAGGGGGAGGACTGAATTACCTTGATAAACAGACAAAAAAATTCAGGTATTATATCAATAACCCTAAAGACCCTGCTTCATTGGCTTCTAATTTCGTAAAAACCATTTATCTCGATAGAAGCGGGAATACCTGGCTGGGAACCAGCGGAGGCGGACTCAATCTTTTAGACCCGGCAACTGGGAAATTCAAACATTTTCTGGTTGGACGCAGCATGTTCGAATCTAAACGCTCGGCCATATCATCTATGCTGGAAGACTCACAGCACAGGTTCTGGATTGGCGGCATAGGTACCAATGGGGTGTATCAGCGCAATGGTCTTCAGCTGAACCTGATCAGGAATTTCCCGCTTGCGGAAAAACTGAAAGATCAGACGATCATGATGTTTTTTGAAGATAAAAAAAGAAATTTATGGACGGTTGCCCGATCAGAAATTTATCAGCTTAGTGCAAATAACAAGGTCATCTCAAAAATAACCATTCATAACAAAAGAGGGGACGCAAAATTGTTTAATTGTTTAGAGGAAGACCACAATGGAAACATCTGGATCGGGCTCTATTATGGTGGCCTATACTGCTATAATCCTGCGACAAAAAAAATCATAAAAACCTATACCACCCAAAACGGTCTGTCTAATGATAATGTATTGGGAATTTTGGAAGATGAATACCAGGACCTCTGGATTAGTACCATAAATGGCCTGTCAAGATTAAACACCAGGCAGGGAACGTTTAGGAACTATACCGTTGCAGATGGACTTTCTTCAGATGAGTTTAATTATAGCTCAGTATATAAGGCCCGGAATGGAGAGCTGTTTTTTGGCGGTATGAACGGGTTAAGCCACTTTTTTTCCGCAGATATCAAGCGTAATGCTTATCGGGCCCCGCTTGTATTTACCGGACTCAAACTGTTTAACCGAAACGTATTGCCTGATGATACACAAGCGCTATTGCCCAAAAACATCATTTTCAGGCCGCAGCTTGTTTTTAACAGCCGGCAGAATATTTTTACACTGGAATTTGCATTGCTGAACTACATTAAGCCTGATAAAAACAGGTATGCTTATAAACTGGAAGGAATCAACCTGGACTGGAATGAAAGCACCATACCGCAGGCAACGTATACAAATTTGCCCTCAGGAGATTACGTGTTTAGTGTAAAAGGCGCAAATAATGATGGCATCTGGAGTAAAGCCGAAACGATTCATATCCGGATTCTTCCTCCGTTTTGGAAATCCTGGTGGGCCTACCTTATCTACGCCCTTGCCATCGCAGGTCTTATTTTTTTAGTAGTCCGCTTTTTCTATCTGCAACAACTGCTCAAAAGAGATGAAGAACTTCATCAGATCAAGCTGAATTTCTTTACGAACATTTCACATGAGATCAGGTCACATCTTTCTTTGATTATGATCCCGCTTGAAAAGGTGATCGATGAAAGTGAACCCTATAATTTCCTCAATAAACCGCTGACAGGCATTAAAAAAAATGCAGAACGCCTGTTAAGCCTGGTGACCGAGTTAATGGATTTCAGAAAAGCAGAATCGAAAACCCTGAAGCTCCATATCCAGGAACATGACCTGATCACTTTTCTAAACGAGATTTACAGCTCATTTCAGGAGGCATCGGAAAAAAAGAACCTGAAGCTCTCATTTATACATCCTGAAGAACCGCTGTTGGTCCTCTTTGATAAGGAACAGCTGGAAAAAGTTGTTTTTAACCTGCTTTCCAATGCCTTTAAATTTACACCCGAAGGGGGACAGATTGCCTTGGAGGTCAGCAGACTAAAGGATGAAGCTGTCATTCGTGTTTCGGATACCGGCAAAGGAATTTCACCGGTCTACTTTGATAAGTTGTTTACCAACTATTTCCAGGTCGATGATGCCTTGCAGAATACAGGTTATGGAATTGGCCTTGCATTGAGCAAACATATTGTTGAACTTCACAATGGAACGATTGCTGTAGACAGTAAAGTTGGATTTACACAATTTACCGTTAACTTACCCTTAGTGGGCGCCTTGTATCAGAAAAACAGCAATGACACTGCCACAGATATCCCGGATGATAAAGGCTTTACGATCTTAATTGCGGAAGACAATAACGAAATAAGGGCAATTATTAAGGATTTACTGGAACCTGAGTACCGCATTCTGGAATGCAGCGATGGAGCGATTGCACTCCAGCTGGCCAAGACAGAGATCCCTGATCTGATCATCAGCGATGTGATGATGCCGAGTAAGAATGGCTTTGAGCTTTGCAGCGAAATTAAAACGGATGAACGTACGAGTCATATTCCGGTGATCCTGTTAACGGCAAAAGATGCGCAGTCTGATCAGATCAGTGGGTTAAGCACAGGGGCAGACCTATACCTCACCAAACCTTTCAGCATAAAGATCCTGCAGTTAAACGTCAGAAACATCATCGGTGCCAGAGAAAAAATAAGTCAGAAATATCGCAAACAGTTCATTTTTGCCCCGAGCAACACCTTACTGGATACCATGGACGAACAGTTTCTCTCCAGGTTGATTGCCGTAATAGAGAAAGGCCTGGAGAGCAAAGAGTTTGGTGTAGACCTTCTGGCAGACAGGATGGGCATGAGTCAGTCTGTCCTTTATAAAAAGGTAAAGGCATTAACAGAAATGACGGTAAACGACTTTTCCAAAAGCATCCGCCTAAAGAGGGCCGCGCAGTTACTTAAAGAGTCTGGTTATAATGTTTCTGAAGTTTCTGAATTGATTGGCTTTAACGATTCCCGCTATTTTACCAAAGAATTTAAAAAGCAATTCGGGAAAACGCCACGCGAATATTTAAACTCCTGATTTTACAAAAGCTTTATTTCTTCCTGTCGCTCCTGCGATAGGAAAAGGCAGCTCTATGCTCTAAAAAGCCATAAAACACAGAATATTCCTACAAATTAAACGGTATTGTCGACATCGCATCTCAAATGTTAGCGTCAATTTTACATATGAGAATTGAGTGGGGATACTCGGTTTTCTAAACCTATAACTAAACCAAATAATCGTATGAACAGTAAATGTTTAATTGGTATTCACCAAATTATAGCAAGTTTATGAAGAAAATTTACCTAACAATTTTCATTATAACCGTCGGCTTGCTTACTTATAATGAGGTCAACGCTGCACTGCTTAATGGACCTAAGCATCATTATCATCTGAAATTAATTAAGGGGCAGGTAAAGAACCAATACGGTCTTCCTCTGGAAGGAGTCCGCGTATCGGTTAAAGGGAAGACAGAAAGTGTAGTTACCGATGCCAAAGGCTATTATAGCCTTGAGGCAGATATCGATCATGTGCTGACTTATGAGCTGACCGGGTACGACACCCAGGAACAGCGCGTCAGGGGAAATAACATAGATGTATTTCTCCAGGAAAATGGCAGTACAAGATCTGTCAACGTAGTCAAAGCCGAAACGCTATATGACATTCCTGTCCCCAATGTGAGCAATACACTAAGTGGGCGACTAAACGGACTAATCACCACACAATCTGTTTTTAACGGAACTGACCGCTCTTCATTTCTTTTGAGAGGAAGAAGTCCCTTAGTGATGGTAGATGGGGCGGTCAGGGATATTGACGGATTGAGCCTGAATGAAATTGAAAGCATTACCGTCGTTAAAGACGCCGTTTCATTGGCAACCATGGGGATGCGCGGTGCGGATGGGATAGTGATGGTACGAACAAAGAATGGTTCCGCCAGCAAACCGATCATCAGTTTTTCTGCTCAGACTGCGGTACAGGAATCACTTCAATTGCCTGAATATCTGGATGCCTATAACTATGCCTTGCTGGCCAACGAGGCATCAGCTAATGATGGACGGCCTCAAATTTACAGTGCTTCGGATCTGGAAGGCTATAAGAATGGGACTGATCCTTACAAATACCCGAACGTGAACTGGTATGAGGAGACGCTTAAACCCCGTTATAGTTTCAACCGTTTTAACCTGAATGTTTCTGGTGGTGGCAAATCTGCCCGGTATTTTATCGCATTGGAGAATCAGAATCAAGGTGGTATTTTCAAGGAGGGACCTAATAATTTTAATACCAACAACACCGTCAACCGCTACAATTTCAGGTCAAATGTAGATGTGGATATTGATAAAAATCTAAGCATCGCTTTACGCCTGGCCGGAAAATATGAACAGGCAAACAGTCCTGGGGTCGAAATAGAGGAAATACTAGATCAAATTAAACAAACACCTGCAAATGCTTACCCAATTTTTAATAGAGACGGGTCACTGTCGGGAAACTCGCTGTACACTAAAAACCTTTATGGCCAGCTGTACAATACCGGGTATACGAGAGATAACCGCCGCAACCTGTTGGTGGATGCAGACCTGAACCGGAAACTTAATTTCATCACCAGCGGACTTTCATTGGCAGGTTCCATACATTATACGTCCTATTACAACAATACCGTATTGAGAAACAGAACTAATTTCGCGGTTTTTCAACCGGTGTTAGATCCTGCTACGCAAACGGAAAGCTACCTGCAATTTGGGACCAATGGCAGCTATGACAAGTCCAATTCTTATGGAAACAGTTTTGCAAGGCGTTTAAATTATGATGCCGGGTTAAAGTACAACCGAAGCTTTTCGAAACATCATATTGATGCCGCATTACGCTATACCTGGGATCAGTATGATATCGGTATCATATTGACCCATGCTTATCAGGGCGTGGATGCAAATGCATCCTACGATTATGATCAAAAAATATTTGCGAGTATTTCGGTAAGCTACCAGGGTACAGAACAATACCCTAAAGATAAAAAATACGGAACCTTTCCGGCCCTTTCTGTAGGATATGACCTGAGTAAAGAGGCATTTTTAAAGAACAGCATTTTTGATCAGTTAAAACTAAAGGCATCAGCTGGTTTGCTTGGTTTTGACAGGGCTTTTAATTTTTCTTATCAGCCATACTACGGTACGAGCAGCAATGCCTACTATTTTGGAAGCACAGCTACTGGAATGGCGGGTTGGACCGAGTCTGCATTAGGAAACCCGGCGATTACCTGGGAAAAAACAAAGGTCTTTAATATCGGTGTTGACGCCAGGATGTTGAAGAACAGTTTAGGGCTCTCTCTTGAATATTTCAGACAACATCGGTATGATGTATTGCAGCAGAGAGGCCTGTCCAACCCATTGCTTGGAACAACCTATCCTTTAGAGAATATCGGCGTTTATAATACAAATGGCGTAGAACTGGGCTTAGATTACCATAAAAAATTCGGCCAGCTGGAATTGAGCCTGAATGGAAATCTTCAGTTTTCCAGCAGCAAGGTAGTGTATACAGATGAGCTGCCAAGAAAATATGCTTATCAGCTACGTACAGGCCAGCAAATCGGACAGTCTTTCGGACTTGTCGCCGCCGGACTTTTCCAAAGTCAGCAGGAAATTGACAATAGCCCTGCGCAATTTTCAAGCAAGCTGCAGCCCGGCGACATCAGGTATCTGGATCAGAACGGCGACGGCATAATTAATGAAGATGACGTCACTGCAATAGGAAAGAAGGGAGCTCCGGTTTATTACAGTGCTTCTGCCGGACTAAGGTATCAGAATTTTGATTGCTCTGCTTTGTTACAGGGGATGTCTGGCAGAGACGTCTATTTTACAGGGAATAATGCCTGGGAATTCCAGAATAACGGAAGTGTACAGCAACATCATTTAAACCGGTGGACACCATCAAACGCCGCTACAGCGGACTATCCGCGGTTGAGCTTCGGAACCAATACCAATAACCACAGGACTTCTACGTATTGGATAAAAAACGGAGACTACCTGAGACTTAAAAATGTACAATTGGGTTATACGCTTCCTTCGTCGCTAACACGCCGCGCAAGTCTGAGCAATGTAAGGCTGTTTGCCTCTGCCTATAACGTGTTTACCATCACAAAGCTTAAAGGCCTGGATCCGGAATCACTATTTAGCAATTATCCTCTTTACAAAAGTTATAACATCGGTTTAACCGCTAAATTCTAAAGGAATAACTTATGAAATTACATGGCATATTAACAGCAGTACTGGTTGTACTGCTCCTTTCATCTTGTGAAAAAGATGTCTTAACCCAACTTCCCGTAGAACGTACTGACCTTAGCGATATTTTCAATCCAAAGGATAAGGAAGGAACATTAATCGACGAATATCTGGCCGGAGTATACGCTCAGTTGCCCAATGGTTTTAACCGCATCGGCAATAATTTATTGGATGCAGGAACAGACGACGCATTAAGCGGCAATATCTCGGTAACCGCCGTAGATAAATTTAAAACCGGACAATGGGGGCCCTCAGACTTACCGGAAAATCCATGGGTTGCCTGTTATAGTGCAATAAGGAGAGTGAATGTCTTATTGGCAAACATTGGCAATTCCGGAATTCCCGATTTAAGAAAAGATGCGATCCGTTTTCAGGCAAGAGCATTGCGCAGCATCTTTTATTTTGAACTTGTAAAACGATGGGGAGGTGTCCCATTGCTGGGCGACAAAGTTTTTGTGTTGGAGGATAACCTTCAGCTGGCCAGAAATCCACGGACAGAATGCGTAGATTATATCCTTTCAGAATGTGATTTTTTAAAGGATAAATTGCCTGCTACACTTACCGCAGGTGAGCTGGGGAGAATTTCAAAGGGCGCGATGTTTGCACTCAAGTCGAGATTGCTCTTATATGAGGCCAGTCCGCTATACAACCCATCTAACGATATGCTGAAGTGGCAGGCTGCCGCTAAAGCAGCAGATGACCTGATCAAACTGAACAGCTTTTCACTGGAAAGCAATCTCTCCACACTTTTCATCACCAGAAGCAATAAAGAGTTTATCCTTGCCTATCAGCAGGCAGACAATACCAGTATCGAAAGCTTAAATGAGCCACCGGGTTACAAAAGAGGAGGACAAGGGACGACCAATCCTACACAAAATCTGGTGGATGCCTTTCCGATGGTTAACGGTAAAGCGATTGACGAAACGGGTTCCGGCTACAATGCCGCAGATCCTTATAAAAACCGTGATCCCCGCTTTTATCTAACCATATTCCATAATGGCTATTCCTGGCTGGGAAGTCCGGTTGAAACATTTACCGGAGGTAAAAACAATACGCGGATCGGTATCGGGACAGGAACAAAGACCGGATATTACATGCGCAAGTTTATGACCACGAGTGGTTCCGCTACGGCCTTTTCGAGCGCCACACATAATTTTCCAATTTTCAGATATGCTGAGATCCTCCTGAATTACGCGGAAGCACAGAATGAGGTACTCGCCACACCGGATGCTTCGGTATACAAGGCAATTAATGACATCAGAAAACGGGCGGGTATTACTGTGCTCATCCCTGCAGGGGCATTGAATAAAGAGCAAATGAGGACAGCCATCAGGAATGAACGACGTCTCGAACTCGCATTTGAAGAACATAGGTTCTGGGATATCCGCAGGTGGAAAATCGCAGAAACCGTTTTAAATGGCATGCTAAGAGGGATGAAAATTACGCTAAATTCCGATAAAACACTGAGTTACGATCCGAATGTTGTGGTACAGACGGTCACATTTGATCCGGCCAGAATGTACCTCTATCCGGTACCATATGTAGAAATACAGAAAAACAGCGCCCTTGTTCAAAATCAAGGCTGGAATTAAGCAAGGTTATTAACTGATAGACAAAATTTCATGAAGAAGATATACATCATACTGGTTTGTACACTTAGTGTATTGATGGGCTTCGCCCAAACCAGAACTATAAACGGACGGGTGTCGGACAATACCGGCCCTCTTCCGGGAATAAATATTAAAGTAGAAGGGACAACCATCGGAAGCACTACAGATCAGCAGGGTTTCTATGTGATTAAAAATGCACCCACAGAGGGCCGGTTGATCTTTAGTGGAGTAGGGTATAAACCCAGATCAGAAAAACTACAATCCAAAACTACGTACAACGTGCAGATGGAAGAGAATGTAGACGGACTGAATGAAGTGGTTGTAGTGGGTTTTGGAACGCAGAAAAAGGCAACCTTAACCGGATCTGTGGCCAGTATCAGCAGAAAAGAACTGAAACAAAGTCCGGTTGCAAACCTTACCAATGCCTTATCTGGTCGTTTGCCCGGTCTTTTTGCCCAGCAAAACAGCGGACAGCCGGGTAAAGACGAATCTGCACTACAGATCAGAGGGATCAGTACCTATCGCTCGGGTACAGGACCACTCCTGATCGTAGATGGGATACAGCAGGATAATATTGGCCAGATCGACATGAACGAAGTAGAAAATATTTCTATTTTAAAAGATGCATCGGCGACCGCAGTTTACGGAATACGTGGCGCAAACGGGGTCATCATCGTGACCACAAGACGTGGCCAGACCGGAGAAGCAAAAGTTTCCATTAGCAACCAAACCGGAATTCAGCAGTCTACACGCCTGCCTAAAATGCTCGACGCCTATAACTCGCTTCTATTATTGAAGGAAAGTTATGTCAATGATGGTCAGGCGGCCAATTTCCCTTATACGGATAGTCAGCTTGAAGAATTCCGCCTGGGTACAAATCCTTCTGTTTACCCAAATGTAAACTGGTACAAGGAAGTCATGCGCCCAAGATCTTTGCAAACACAATTTAATGCAAACGTTTCCGGAGGTACAGAAAATGTAAAGTACTTTGTATCTGCAGGAATGATGAACCAGAATGGATTATTTAAAAACTTTAAGGAAAGCGAAACAGACAATACCTATTATCTGAAGCGTTATAATTTCAGGTCAAACCTTGATGTTAAGGTAAACGACAACCTTGATATTGGCCTTGATTTATCTTCGAGGTTAGAAAATATCAATCAACCCCATCCCAATGAAGCCGGACGTTCGGTCTTTAACCAATTGTTGCGTACTGGTTTTGCACCATACTCGTTCCCGGTTTACAATCCTGATGGATCATTTGCTGCGCCACCTCAGGGAAACCAACATCCAAATATGGTTGCCCAGTTAACGCTGGCGGGTTACGACAGGACTTACAATACGGTACTTACCTCCAATTTATCTGCAGTTCACAAACTCGATTTTTTGTTGAAAGGCTTGTCTGCAAAAGGCTCATTTGCGTTCAACAATACGCAGTTCTCAGAAAAAGACCTGTTCAGAAACGGGTATCCAACTTACCGATATAATCCAACTAATGATACTTATAGTTTGTTTAACGCTGCTTATCCCGTGTTAAGACCTTATCAGTTGGGTACAGGTAACCTTGCACCAAGAGTGGCGACCAATCTGGAAGGCTCGCTTAACTATGCCAATCAGTTTGGTCAGCATAACTTAACCGTCCTTGGCCTCTATAACCAAAATACCAGGGTCTATGTAAATGGAAGCGGAGTTCCGGACCCAACCCGTAAAATCAGCTACCTCGGATGGGTAGGAAGGGCGACCTATAATTATGCCAGCCGCTACCTGTTAGAGCTTAACCTTGGTTATACGGGCTCCAACCAATTTAACAATAAAAGCAGATTTGGCTTTTTCCCGGCAGCCTCGGCAGGATGGGTACTTTCCGAAGAGTCTTTTATAAAGAAACAGTTTAAATTCCTGGACTATTTTAAACTCAGAGGTTCCTATGGAATTGTTGGGAACGATAATGTTGGCCTGGATCTGACTACTTATGCCTATTTGAGTACTTATGTGCCCTCTGGTACTTACCAGTTCGGCGAGTCCAATACCAATTACAGTGGATTGGCGGAAGGAAAGCTGGGTAACGACAAACTGACCTGGGAAAAGGAAAGAAAAGCCAATATCGGTTTTGACATGCAGTTGTTTAAATCCAAAGTCAGCATCACATTCGATTACTTCGATAACTACAGATACAACATCATTACCACCCGCACAACAGTAGGAGACCTGGTAGGAATTACCTTGCCGGAAGTTAACATGGGTAAAGTCAGCAATAAAGGGATGGAGCTGGAAATAGGATATAACAATAAGATCGGGGAGATCGGATACTTTGTAAAAGGAAACATTGCAATCGCCAAAAACAAAGTGTTGGAGCGTGACGAAGAACATAAAAAATATCCATGGCTGCAGGCAACCGGACAATCTGTAAAACAACCTTTTGGCTGGACATGGATTGGCTTTTATGAAAGCCTGGATGACATTAAGAACAGTGCGGTGACCACTTTTAATCCCCAGGTAGGAGATTTGAAATATGCCGATCTGAATGGGGATGGAATCATCAATGATGACGATAAAGGGCCTATCGGTTTTCCGGAAGTTCCAAATACCACCTTTGGTCTTTCTTTAGGTTTAAACTATAAAGGATTTGATTTCAGCGTTTTATTTCAGGGCGCAGCCAATAACAGTGTGAGGCCCTCAGATGAATTGATCTACGACAATATCGGGAGTTTCCAGGAACTCCACCTTGGGCGCTGGACGGAAGGAAATGCGGCAAATGCTACTTATCCGAAACTGCACCTGGCGAGTGGCGGTGCGAACAACAGGCCAACAACATCTACTTTCTGGCTTCGGTCTGGTAATTATCTACGTCTAAAGAACTTTGAAATTGGTTATCAGTTAACCCCTTCAATACTTAAACGCATCGGTGTGGGGAGTCTTCGTATCTACGCCAACGGGTCGAATTTATTTACCTGGGATAAGGCACAAATCCTTGATCCGGAATCGCCGAGCGGACGTGGAGAGAATTACCCTCAGCAGAAAATTTACAGTCTTGGATTAAACCTTAATTTTTAGAGATTCATGAAATTACTACAGAACATTACATTAATCGGATTGGCAGTAAGCACTTTATGGTGCTGCAAAAAAGAAGGTGTATTATCAGGCGATACCCAATCCGATATTTTCGATAAAGACGTATGGACGGATAGTGTGCGTACCATGCAGGTGCTCACAAGCGTATATGCAGATCTGGGACCCGAAAGTTATCCAACGCGCATCAATACCTCAAATTCCTTGTCCGAATTTAGTGACGAGTCTGATGAACGTTGGGCAACGACCACAAACACACCTGCCGGAACCTTCCAAAAAGGAAATTACAGTCCAAGCTCTTTGCCTGATCCCTTTAATAACATCTGGAAGAATAGTTACCGTTCTATCAGAAAAGCCAATTTATTCATCAGCAGGGTAGATGAATCACCCTTGTCATCAGGAACAAAGAAACGAATGAAGGCGGAAGCCCGCTTTTTACGGTCCTGGTATTATCATCTGCTGATGAAACACTATGCCGGAGTCCCTTTGATAGACCATGTACTGAGTATTGATGATGATTTTAACCTTCCCCGAAACAGTTATGAGGAATGCGTAAATTACATTGTTAAGGAAATGGACGAGGCTTCCCCAGACCTTCCAATGGAATACACCGGAACTGAAGGGCAAAACTATGGCAGGATGACCAGAGGAGCCTGCCTTGCGTTAAAAGCCCGGGTATTGTTATTTGCTGCAAGCCCCTTATTTAACGGAGGTGCTGCTGATGCAAATCCCGTTTTTGGATACCCTTCCGAAGACAAGCAACGTTGGACAAAAGCTGCCCTGGCTGCTAAAGCGGTTATAGATTTGAATTTTTACGGTCTTTTACAAGGTGAGGGGGGCAATAATACGACGGCGGAAGGATTTTACAATGTATTCCTTCTGCGCGTAAATAAAGAGCTGATTTTTGCAAGGCTCTCCGGAAGTAACCGCACCTATGAGAATTCACATTTGCCGTCGAGCAGGGGTGGAGCATATCATAATTCACCTAACGGAGATTATGTGGATGCCTATCCGATGCGCAACGGGATGCCGATCAATACGCCGGGATCAGGTTATGATCCTCAAAATCCTTATGTAAACCGCGATCCAAGATTTTACCGTTCCGTTATTTATAACGGCGCGCTCTGGTTAAACCAATCTACCAATACCAAACAGCCTGTTTTTACTTATTTCAATGCACCTGGTGATGGGCTTAGCATTCCTTTTGTCACCCCGGGAACGCAGACGGGTTATTACAATAGAAAAATGATGAGTGAAGATGTGACTGGATCAACCGGAGGAACACAACATTTCTTTCCATTTTTAAGGTATGCTGAAGTCTTACTGAATTATGCAGAAGCTTTAAATGAATCCGGACAAACCACTGACGCTTATGAACCTATGCGACAAATCAGAGAAAGAGCGGGCTTATCACCGGCAGCCTTGCCTGCAGGATTAAATCAGGAACAGATGCGCAAATTCATCAGAGATGAACGAAGGATTGAGCTTGCTTTTGAAGATCACCGGTTCTGGGATATCCGCAGGTGGAAGATCGGGGCCAGCACTTATGGGACCATACTCAGAGGAATGAAGATCATCAAAAATGCAAACGGAACTTATAGCTATGAGAAATTTGATTTGCCAAAACCAGCTTCGGTATTTGTAGAACCAAAAATGAACCTCTTGCCAATTCCGGCTGTTCAGGTAAATATTTCAGATAAACTGATTCAAAATCCAGGTTGGTAAAAATAAAAACATAATGAAAACAGCGACTTGCCTGATTACCTTTCTGTCCATATTTTTTGTTCAACCACTGTGGGGGCAGCAGGTGTCCAAAGAACGACCGAATGTAATCATCATTTATGTTGACGATAAGGGCTACGGGCTTCCAGGTAGTTATCATACCGAAAGTTTCTATTCCTGATATCGATAGAATTGGTGAAACGGGAATCCGTTTTACCAATTTCTATGCTACAGATATAACACACATAAAAACCCAATAATTAAATGCACAAATCAATATTCCTATCTCTGTTTATTCTTCTTTGTTTTAAAAGAACCCAGGCTCAAAACCAGCAAGTATCAGCAAGTCAAATTTTTAGTCAGATGAAAGAGGTTGCAGACTGGCAGTGGAAAAATTTAGAAACCGAAGGATGGAAAAACCAAAAGAAAGACTGGACCAATGGCGCAATGTATGCCGGTATGATGGCCTGGAGCCAGTTGGCAAACGACGATATTTATTATAAAAAACTCCTTCAGGTGGGGGAAGATAACCGATGGACAACAGGTAAATACCGTTACTTCGCAGATGATTATTGTGTAGGGCAATTGTATGCGAAGCTATATCGGGTCTATAAAAGACCGGAGTTTATCGCAGATCTCAAAAACCTTGGTGATTCGATTGTGAAATTACCTCATCTGGAACCACTGGAGTGGAAAAATGCCATCTACACACGTGAATGGGCCTGGTGCGATGCGCTGTTTATGGGACCGCCAGCGCTGGCATTCCTTACTGAGGCGACTGGTGATCCTAAATACCTGGATAAGGCAGCGGAGTTGTGGTGGAAATCTACAGAATACCTGTTTGATCAGGAAGAAAAGCTCTATTACAGAGACAGCCGCTACTTCAACAAGAAAGAAAAAAATGGCGCAAAAGTATTTTGGGGCCGGGGCAATGGATGGGTAATTGGTGGATTGGTAAGGGTCTTGTCGGTATTGCCAAAAAATCACCCGGATTACAAACGCTTTGCAAATTTATTTATAGAGATGTCTGATCGTCTGGCCGGATTACAACAACCAGATGGCGCCTGGCATGCCAGTTTGCTGGATCCGCAAAGTTATCCTTCCAAAGAAACCAGTGGTACTGGATTAATCTGTTATGCAATGGCCTGGGGTGTCAACAATGGGCTTATTTCGCATAAAAAATACGAACCTGTAATTTCCAGGGCATGGGGAGCATTAAGCACTGCTGTACATCCGGACGGAAAACTCGGTTTTGTACAACCACAGGGAGCTGCGCCAGATAAAGTTGGCTATGAAGACACCGATGTTTTTGGCGTGGGGGCATTTCTTTTGGCTGGCAGCGAAGTATTTCGCCTGAACCTGATGAATGAAAAAAATACCGTCATTAGTGAGATATATAATTTATCTTCAGTTAACAAGGAACAAACTGTCCGGATAGGATGGAATCAGATCAAAAGGAAGATTAAAGTAGGCGATCCAAAACAATTAATTGCAAGAGATGCGGCAACCGGAGAAATTGTTCCTTTAAAAATTAATTATGAACGGAAGAAGCCTGTTACATTACAGATTGTTGCAGACGTTACTGCAGGATCCAGCAGATTTTTTGAAGTCAGCACCAAATAAAATGATTAATAGGATTCATCATAAGCATTCATGAATATACTTATGATGGCCTCATAACCGATAAACCGAAAATATATTCTGATGAAAAATTATACATATGCAGTTCTGATTGGCCTGGGACTTTTAACTGCTGGTCCTGTTCTGCATGCACAGCAATTAAGAAAAGCAAAACCAGGTGTGACAACAACAGGCGGGCAAGACCGTGAGTACTGGTCAAATCTGCTCTATAAAATCGCGTCTCCAGTCATCTTAAACCTGGCGAACGGAACCTTAAAACAGAATATGCCGGTAGAAGTCCCGCCAGGGCAGAAAACAGATTTCTTTAAAAAGGTGACCTACCTCGAGGCCGTTGGCCGTACCATGGCAGGAGTAGCGCCCTGGCTGGCACTTCCTGATGACGAAACAAAAGAAGGCCTCCTGCGCAAGAAACTTCGTACCGCTTTGCTAAAAGGAATTGCAAATGCAGTTGATCCGGCAAATCCGGATTATTTAAATTTCAGAACCGAAAGTCAGCCGATAGTAGACGCAGCCTATATGGCACAGGCATTTTTAAGAGCCCCAAAAGCACTATGGGAACCATTAGATGCGGTAACAAAAGCAAGAATTGCGGAAGAGTTTAAAACCTTACGTACACGTACCGGGGCTTATAACAACTGGTTGCTTTTCGCTGGAATTAACGAAGCTTTCTTAATGACGATTGGCGAACAGCCCGATCCGGCACGCCTGGAGTTTGCAAAAAGAAAAATTCAGGAATGGTATCAGGGTGATGGCTGGTACAGCGACGGACCTAGTTTGAGCATCGATTATTACAACTCCTATGTAATCCATCCAATGCTCGTTGATTTTTTCAAAGTGTTGTCAGTTAAGAAAAGAATCAAAGAAGAAATGTATGAGACTGCGGTTAAACGCATGGTTCGTTATTCAGAGTTTTCAGAACGGATCATTGGGCCGGATGGCACTTATCCGCCAATGGGCAGGTCTGTAACTTACCGTACTGCTGCTTTTCAGGCGCTGGGCCAGGTGGCATTGATGGAGAAGTTGCCTTCAGAAATCAGCCCTGCACAAGTCAGATCTGGTCTTACTGCTGTCATGCGCCGGATGTTTGATCAATGTGACAACTTTGATAAAGCCGGATGGTTGGTTCTTGGTTTCTGTGGGTCACAACCTGGCATTGCCGATGGGTACACTTCTACAGGAAGTTTATACATGGCCACATTGGGATTTTTGCCTTTGGGATTACCAGCTGACAATGTATTCTGGACAATGCCTGCCGCAGAATGGACGGCTAAGAAAGCCTGGACTGGGCAGCCTTTTAAAAAGGATTATCATGTAGAGTATTAAAGAACGGCGTTTAAAATAATAAAAATGAAATATAGCTTAAAAACAGCTGCCATAATTTTATTGCTGATGGCATCAGTAAATATTGGAAAAAGTCAGGTAGTGCCTATTAACTGGGGTAGTTTTAAAAAGAAAGTACCCCACAATAAACTGACTGATGTGGTAAAAACAACGTTGCTGAATGCGAATAGATTTGCGTTAACCACCTGGTATAATGACCTCAAAAGATATCAGCCGGATTCCAGCGGTTATCTTGACCTGAAAAGCAAATCAAAGGTAAATGAATACCGGTACCGTTTTCCTGCAGCAATGGCCTTTGGTATCGCTATTGCCATTAAAACCGGGATATACGATCCTTCGGTAACCAGGGTTTCCTTGCAGGAAGCTAAAGATAAAGCGGTCCTTATGGTCCGCTCCGTGGCTTATGATCATAAAGTTAACCAGAACCGTAAGGTTTGGGGAGGGGATTGGCAGGCAGCCCACTGGGCTTACTACTCAGGATACGTTGCCTGGCTTTTATGGGATGATTTTTCTGTGAAAGATCAATCTGATATTGTAAAAATGATCGTTGCAGAAGCAGACCGTTTTCTTCCAACAGTCCCGCTTTATTATAAAGACAGTACCGGAAAAGTGATTTTCAAGGGTGATTCTAAAATTGAAGAAGATGCCTGGAATGCGGAACTCTTGTATCTGGCTTCCGTCATGTTACCCAAACATCCACATTCAGATCAATGGCTGCACAAGGCTGTTGAGTATCTGATCGCTGCTACCTCACTGCCTTCAGACCTGCACAATTCAAAAATTATACATGGACGTCCTGTGAGCAGCTGGCTGCAAGGCTCTAATATAGAGGAGCCTGGCTTTGTCATTAATCATGGTATCATTCATCCGATGTATAATGCGCTCGCATCTATGGTAAATGCGCCAATCGTTTTCTCTCTGGCCGGAAAAGCAACGCCGGAAGCAGCCCGCTTTAATCTCGATAAAATTTACTACTCAGTAACGACACACCGGTTTTCCGCTCCGCCATACAGCACTCCGGGTGGGACTATGTACCAGGAAGGAAGTCCGGAGGTTTATTACCCGGAAGGTTCCGACTGGGGTACAGGTGTTTATGATACTTATGCTAATCTGGATATTGCGGCTTTTTCCTATGGCTGGGATCATCTCGCTAAAA
Organism: Pedobacter steynii; assembly: GCF_900103665.1. Lineage (GTDB taxonomy): Bacteria > Bacteroidota > Bacteroidia > Sphingobacteriales > Sphingobacteriaceae > Pedobacter > Pedobacter steynii. The sequence goes on along the minus strand of NZ_FNGY01000008.1, from coordinate 155,402 downwards.
AACATAAGGGGAAATATTGGGCAAAACTGCATGTCGACAAAGTGTTGGAGCAACAAAATCGTTTTGCGGACAAACATACCTATGCCGGAGATCATGAAAACAGCTATCCCGGTAGGGAAGAGGCAATCGCCAGCAGAATGGGATCTGCATGGATGACCATTTGGCTACAGCAGCAGGTACCGGTGATTTATGAAAATAAACCTAATTAGCCTTTTCATATTTTTCATCATTTACCATTGATTAAAAACTCGTTTAGTCTTTTAGTCAACTCATTCTGTTTAGGGCAATTGATAAAATATACAAAACCAATTTTCGGATCTTTGTAAAACTGAAATACAGAGATAATAACTGGGACTGCGCGCTTTTATAAATTCTGTTTATCATTACGGAGAAAAATACCTACGGAAAATAATAACTCATCTGACAGGAGGGATGGGCAAACATGGTTTAAGACTGCAGTAAAAACAGCCCGACCGGCTATTCAAAGTATCCAATTACAACTCAAAATATTTAATTTATAATATTAATATTAATTAGTAGTTAATTTAAATAACTTTATATATCTTTGGGACATGAACAACGAGCGGTATAACCTGGTTACTAATCCTGCCTTAATGAGATTTACATTCCAAAGCACTGGTCTGAAAGGCAACACGCAAAAAGCTGTTGAATATACACCTGCTGAAGTAGACGGCCTAAAGTTTTACAATCTGGGCTTTGGGGATGTAAACGAAATAACCGGGGAGTTAGACGATCTTTCCATAACAAACAATGGGGACCGGGAGAAAATATTAACTACGGTTGCTGCTACTGTTCTTCATTTTACTGAACATATGCCCGGATCTTTGGTTTACGCCGAAGGCAGTACTTTGGCAAGAACCCGATTATATCAGATGGCATTAAGAGCCAATATACAAGATATTATTGAAGTTCTTGAAGTGTATGGTTTGGTAGATGACGCTTGGTTTCCGTTTAAAGAAAACGTTAACTATGAAGCGTTTATGGTGTCACGTAAATATTAATTACACTTGTATATGAAAAAGGAAGAAGCATTTCAAACTGAATTAGAGAGATTTACACTTGATCCTCTTAAGGATAAAGTCGTTCCTAATCTTAAGGATCACAGTAATGATCCTTACCTGGTTAAAAAAGTGAACAAAGCAACTGAGACCATTAAAAGAGTAGGCATTCCGCCTGAATTACAGAAACTTCAGGCGGGGCATTTGAAGAAATAAGCGGGTTGCTATTGCAGCTTAAAAATAAAATGTAAAGCCTTTAACCATTCGGCCAGAGACTTTACATTTTATTTCAAAGATAAATCCATAGCAATTCCCACCAACATACCTCCTGAAGATCTGCCGGTAAAACAATCGAAATTTCTTAGCTAAACGGCTAGTCGTTCAACAGGTCCCATTCCGATTTTAAAAGCGCAAATTGATATTCATTGATCCATTTGCCATTTACAAACCGGTTTTCAATAAAATGACCTTCCTTTCTGAAACCCATTAGCTTCAGCAAACTGATTGTTTCCAGATTATTCGCGTTTGTATTCACTACAAGCCGGTTAACCTTTGTCTTTTCAAACAAAACAGACAGCGTTGATGATAAAAATTCTTCCAGGTCTGGTTGTTCGTCAGGAGAGGAGTTAATCCTGAGTTCTGCAATACGGGCATCATCCTGATTGAGTTTTAACTCCAGATCGCCGCTTACTTTTTGAATAAGCTGATCCATTTCCAGATGGCTATGGTCTGTGATTTCCGTTTTGCGATCCCGGTTCAAAGAACCCGCATGAATGCTGTTCGAGACTGCTTTTCCATTGTCTTTAGCAAAAGAAATATAAGCCTCCATACGTTGATTTACATGTTCCTGGCTGATCACAATCAGATCCTTACCTTCGACTCTTTTTGCCCCGACCAACTGGCAACAGGTCTCTTTTATATCAGGAAAATAGATCACCAGCATCGTGCGGTCAGTATGATACTCGCTCGCCGGACTGGCCGATATTTCCCAGGTAAAGGTGATTTTCTCCTGGTTTTGGCTGATACCTGGGTTAATAGCTACAGGAAGTGTTCCCATGCTCATTAATACTTTGGTATAGTCCAGGCTGATGTCTGGATATATGCCCTGAACCGCGTTCTTTTTATTGTAAGAAACTGCCTCATTGTACTCGTTTCTGTCCGTTCCGGTAACCGCCAGACGGAATCCTGCACGGATGGCATGAATGGAAGGCTTGAGAATCTCATTGACCACTTTCATCTTTTCACAATTTGCCTTTCTTGCCGGAGTAAGCGGTTTACTGCTTTTACCAATTGTTCTAATCACATGTTTACCCTTTAAGGTATAACCTACCAGGTTGCCGATTCTGCCATGGAATCCGCCAAATAACCCATTTCTTAAATTTCCCATTTTGATGTTTTTAATTAATTACTTAATTATTTTTCTACAATTTACGAAATATTTTTCATATCGTATTGATATGCGTTTTAATTAAGTAAACAGTCTTCTGATTTTGGAAACATCGTTTATAGGTGCTGAAGACCAACGATTGACCTATCAACTACCTGATAATGGTTAAATGATGGCCAACAGGAAGATAACGGAAATGAAAAGCATTTAAAGCGCTATTGTGACGAGGGGCAGGGAAAGTCTGACGTTAAATACATCATTTTGACTACGCTCAAATTGGAATTTTACCGAATCACCATACAGTTGTACATAATTCTCTTTATAGGCTTCAAGATCGGTGAGCAGTTGAGGTGTTGCATTTGCTGCATAATTCATCTCCATCAGCAATTCATTGGCCTCAATAAGCAACATGATCTCTAAAACTACCGGTTCGGGATTAGGGATTTTACAAAAAGGCTCCAGGAGATTGATCAGTGCAAGAGGAGCGAGCTTTTTATTTTCTGCATCACCCTGGACATGAAATACGACCTTTAATTGCTGGTCAAAACCAATAAAATGAACAAAAGAAGAGAATGCAGACAATTCTTCTTTTAAAGGTGTTTGTGTTTGCCGGCCTCTGTAAAGGCGGTACCTCAACAGGTCAGAAAAGGTAAGAATCGCTTCCGGCGTACTTTCCTCAGGTATTTTTGCAGATTCTTTCAGCTGATGCAATGACCTCAGGATAAAGTCCGGACTGATATTGGTCTTCAGAAAGTCCAGCTTAACCTGCTCAATTTCTTTCTTTTCTTTTTCCAGCTCCATTAAGGTGCTGTTTTCTTCATTCTTCTCCATAAAAAAGAGCATGATGGCGAAAAAGAGAAAATTGTAAAGAAAGCCGTATAAATTTTCGATATAATCCGCAAGAAAACTATGGTCCTTTTCCAGCATTACCGGATCTTTCAGGTGGACGAAAGCCCTGCCGAAAAAAACATCTGCTGCAGTAATGATGAGGTAGCCTGAAATGACAAGCAACCAGAACTGAAGGTATTTATTCCGCTTAAAGAAATAGGGAATCAGCACCAGACAGTAAAGGTAAAAAAAACTGGCAATCATTACATTTGCCAAGAAAAAGTGGTTGAGAATCAGGGAAAAAGTAATCGGGCCTTTGGCTGGCATAATCGTACTGACGATCAATACAAATATCCAGTATACAACATGGGCTACCCACCTGTATTTATTGAAATAAACCCATTTGTTCCTTTCATCAATCTCTAATTGTACAAAGTTGCTCATGCTTTAAAAATTAAGGATTAAATCTATTTCGAAATGGTCTGGTTGATTGTTGATGAGGAGCTGGTGACGCCTTGGGTATAAAATTTCCAACCGCCTTTTTACATTTTTTAAGCCAATTCCGCCACGGTACTCTGAAAATGCCTGATGGACGGGCTTGGCCGGTTTGCTGTTCCGCAGGTTAAAATGGAATTCTTTTTTGGAGATTTCTATTTCCATATTTATCCATGACTTGCCAAAACTCGTTTTTGTGCCATGTTTAAATGCATTTTCCAGAAAATTGATCAGCAACAATGGAGCGATCTGATGAGCAGCAGCATCTCCTTTGATGTCTATACTGATCTTACACTGTTCCTCTTTATGTCGTAATTTTTCCAGCGCAATGTAGCTGTTGGTGAAAGTGAATTCATTTTCCAATGGCACCAGATCTGATTTACATTCATATAACATGTAATGCAGCAGTGATTCCAGGCGTTCAATGATGACCGGGGTTTGCGGGGATTTCTTTAAGCTCAACGCATAAATGTTATTCATGGTGTTGAATAAAAAGTGCGGGTTGATCTGAGATTTTAAAAAGCTGCCCTCCAGTGCAATTTTTTGAGTTTTGTAGTGTTCCAGTCGCCGGATTTCTTTCTGATGGCTGTAAATGTCAATAAAGTAATAAAAGGCGATAAATACGTTGGAGAAAAAAAAGTACATCATCGCTCTTCTCTTCATCTGGGCCAGTATCTCAAATTCAGGTCTGGAACTCATGATTGGGATGTTGCTGGCCGAAAATTTTATCAGCAGAACATAGGCCATAAAGCCGATCAGAAGAACCAGAAAAAGGAGGCCCCAAAAAATATACTTCCGTTTTTTTTGATATAAAGGAAATACCCACAGCAGCATCGTGTAGGATTGAAACAATACCGTAGCCATAAAACTGGTTAAGGCAAGCTGGGGAAAAGGATCAGGAAACAGAGGGTTGTTAAAAACTCCTCCCTGAGCCATTCTATAATAGTTTAGAACGTAAAAAAGTGCCCAGAATAGCAAGTGCAATATCCACTTGTAATTTGAAAATATTTGAGAAAACTGTTGCTTAAAAGCAGGGGTCATCTGGTGTCGGGTTAGTTTCGGCCGGGTAAAGTTATAATAAATTTACTTCCTTCATTCTCCTTACTTTCAACAATAATGCTTCCTTCGTGCTTTTCAATGAAATCTTTGCATAAAACGAGACCTAAACCTGTACCCGTTTCATTGTTTGTTCCCAAACCGATCATCTTTTTTTCAATGCGAAAAAGATTAGTCAGTGTCTTATGACTCATCCCAACGCCATAATCTATCACCGAAACCCGGACAGATTCCTGACCATTTTGTTCGTTGACAAGAAGCTCTGAATGAACTTCTACGCTTCCAAAATTAGGAGTAAACTTAATCGCATTGGATAAAAGGTTCCTAAATACCGTATGGATCATATCAGCATCGGCAGATATGGTCAGGTGTTGCGGAATAAGATTGATGATTTCGATATGTTTATGGGCTGCAACAATTTTCAACACATCGACACTTGATTGTACCGTATCGTGTATATTGAGTACCATGGGCTTAAAATTCAGTACACCTGCCTGATTGGTGGACCATAACAGCACGTTTTCAAGTAGTTTCGAACTGTTGTTCAGGCTATTCTGCAACAAAGAGTACATCTGTTGACGCTCCTCCAGATCCTCTTCAAACAGGCCTTCTTCCAGGAATTTCGTCAATGCGATGGCAGAATTAAGAGGACCCCGGAGGTCATGCGCAAGGATCGAAAAGAATTGATCTTTACTTGCATTCGACTCTTCCAGTTTCACATTTGACTGAGATAGCTTTTCATATTGATGTGCCAATACCAGTTTTTGGGATTTAATCAGGCGGTCTTGCTTGAAACGGGTTATGCTATTGTTCCAGAAAATATAGGCGATGGCATAAGCTACTGCAATCACACAAAGTCCATCTATTGCAGTCAGCAACACTTCATTCTGATCTGGCTGAGTTAGATATACACCATAACAAAGAAAAATATAAATGCCCAGCAGGTAAAAGAAGAGGTACGCCGGACGGATCAATAAAGTGGATGCGTTTAAAAGGCAGGCGAGTAAAAAGGTAATGATGGTCTTGTCCATTGCCTGGTCATAAACTGCACAAAGTGCGCCACCACTGGCAAAAATAAAAAACACAAGGTGAGGATACAGAATCGTTAAAAGCTGATGTTCTTTTTTGGTATGTTTTAACCATATCCCGGTAAGGAATAACGCCAGACAAGCCAGTCCCATATAAATGTTGACGATAAAAAAGCCATTGATCGGGCCCGTTGAGACCGGCCTAACACTGAAATTACCGTAACTGAAATATAAATGAATGATAATGGCAATAGGAATGAATAATCCGGTAATTAAAATCCCCCTGCCGAGATTAGCCGTTCGAACCTCGTCTTCAATGATCATCTGATCAAGAGCCGGTGTTTTAAAACTGTGAAAAAAGGGGAGGAGAGTCTTTGCCATTGGATACTGCTAGCAAATTTATTCTTTTATTTGACAAATAGCTAATCTTTTGAAAATGAGTTATTCACCGGTTTTATTTCCGTGTTTCAGGAACGACACCATCTGCTATTTTATATAGAAATATTTAATGATAAATAAAATGAATGACTTTTTAAATTAACTTATCTATGGAATTCCAGATAATTCTCAGGCTGGACAGAATGACTATTACGGCAACACCAATAAACATTTTCTTAATCGGAAGCTTTCCAACCAGGCGGGCAGCGAGAGGTGCCGCAGCAACACCGCCAATAATTAAGCCCAATATAGACTGCCAGTGACTGACGCCGAGAATAAAGAAAAAGGTAATCGCACTTGCCATCGTCACAAAAAATTCCGTTAAACTAACCGAGCCAATCACATACTTTGGTGTCCGTCCTTTTGAAATCAGGGTCGAGGTTACTAAGGGACCCCAGCCGCCACCACCAAAAGAATCTAAAAAACCTCCTGCACCAGCAAGCCAGCCTGCGCGCTTTACTTTCTGAGGCTTTGGTTTTTCTTTAAAAGCATTGCTTAGAATTCTAATGCCCAGCGCAAGGGTATATATAGAGATTACCGGTCTGATGTACTGAGAAAAAGCTTCTCCGGCGTAACCCAGCAATATTGCTCCTGCAATCGCACCCAATACCCCGGGAATCAGCAAAGTCTTGAATAACTTTTTATTCACATTACCAAAGCGATAGTGACTGAAACCAGATGCGCCACTGGAAAACATTTCGGCGGTATGGATACTGCCAGAGATGACCGCGGGATTTAACCCACCGGATAACAATAAAGTCGTAGAAACGACACCATACCCCATCCCAAGGGCGCCATCCACCATTTGGGCAAGAAACCCCACCACAAGCATCCAAAGGAATTTTTCATCCATCTGTCCATATAGCTCTTTTCCGAAAGTGAGGACGGTTTCATAACTAAGGAAGGAACCAATGGCAAATCCGATAAACAAAGCCGCAAGAAGGAAAAGGCACAGGTAAGCAATGCGCTTCCACTTTTTTTCCTGAGACCTGCTGTGCTGTAGGGCCATGCCAATATCGTTGTCTTGTAAACTCATTATTGTTGTTCTATTGAAAATTTATTTAGTTGGTCATCTATCAAGGGTAATGGCGACATTTAAGTTTGTATCTCAGGTCATGTAAAATGTCTATAGAATTAGTAGGCAATATTATATTAACTTTCTGAATAAACAAAATTATTTAGAAAGATTCTGCCGCTTTTCTTTGAAATTGATCCAATTGTCCCTTAATTAGGGCTTTTTAATCGACCTGTTTTTTATATGAAATCATTTTGTTTAAGCGGTCTTACCTTACTGACCTGCCTGCTGTTTTCCGGAATCTGCCATGCGCAAAGCAACGATACGACCTTAACCTTCCACCGAAAAAAAATCGATTCTCTGGATCAGAAATTGATAGAGATTTTAGGAGAGCGGGAGCGGGTGGTAAAAGAGGTGGGCATTTATAAGGCAAAAAATAACATTCCCGCACTTCAGAAGGGGCGGTTCAGGCAAATCCTGAAAAAGAACATCAAAATGGGAGCACAGGAAGGCCTTTCTGCAAAACTGATGACCAAAGTGATGAATGCCATTCATGAAGAGAGTTTAAGAATAGAACGTGCCATAAAAGAAGAGGAAACGCAATGAAAAAAATCAGCTTATGGGCAGGGATGCTCCTGTTAAATCTGGCCGTACATGCACAAAAAAGTGTATTTCCTGGCCGTTATAATGGATCGAAAATGGAAATTGCCCAGGAAATCATGATTCTGCCGGACGGTCGGTTTTTATTTTCCCTGAGCTACGGATCTGTAGACCGGATAATTGTTGGAAAATGGACAGAAGCAGGAGGGAAGCTGAGCTTAAAAGAAGAAAAAGCAGCGGCTGATCCCTTTCTCGTCTTTGGCAGACACAACAGCAAAGCTGAAAAAGGGAAACTGTTTACGTTTAAAGGTTATGCAGAGAATACTTCCGTTGCAGTTAGTTTTGACGATGTTTTTGAGGCAAACAATTTCCAGCTTTTACACCTGCGGGATCAGTCGACTTTTAGCCGGAGCAATTCCTTAAATGTGACTTCCAGGCCGGTAAATAAATTCTTCCTTTCTAAAGGCTTTTATGGCCCCTCGGAAGAAGACAACAATGTGGTGTACACATTCGTACCCTCCGCCAACTGGAACGATTTTATCCTGTATTATAATCCTCAGGCAGAGGTACCTCCGGTTAACCTTCAGGCAGTCTTAAAAAACGACAGTCTGTTTTTAGCGGAAGAAGGTGGGCAAGAAAGCTATTTTGCAGTAAAAAAGGAGTTGTCCAAAGAGATCGATCTGACTAAATTTGACAGCTATTTTTTAAATGCAGGGGTTCCTGATTCCCTGTCCTTACCTGATACCACAGGGAACAGACATATCTATAAACAGTTGAAATCGACCGAAAACTTTAAATCAAAGTTACAGATTCCGGATCATGAGGCTTATTTCAAAAGAGAAGATGAAGAAGGAGATCCAGGTATAGATCAGGTTGAGACTAATGCTGTGGCGACAGAAATCATACCTGCTCCTCCAAGAACTACTACTCCGAAAAAGAAAACGGCTAAAAAACCGATTAAGAAAAAGGCCTGGTAAATGAAATATCCAATCTTTGGGGGGCACTTCATTTACCACGCCTTTCATTTCTAATTATGCTGCTTTTGAAATCAGCAGCCGGGTTTTGTTTTGAAATCTGAAAAACAATAGGATAGAAGCCGTCAGCAGGCCGAAAGTAAGGCCATACCAAATTCCATTTACCCCTAAATCAAGCTTAATACCCAATAAGTATCCCAATGGAATTCCAATCACCCAGTAAGCAACAAAGGTGATGAAGGTCGGTACATTCACATCGCCAATTCCCCTTAATATGCCCAATCCGACCACCTGAGTTCCATCAAATAATTGAAAGAACCCGGCGATAATCAATAACTGCGCAGCAATATTGATCACCGCACGATCTTCTGTATAAATGTAAGGAAGAAGGTTATTGGCCACAATAAATAACATCGCGGTTATGCTCATAAAGAGAATGATCACATGATAACTCGCAATTGCGGATTGTCTGAGGTCATTGAAGTTTTTCTTTCCAAAATTGTTTCCTGTTTTTATGGTGGCTGCAGACGCAATTCCACTCGCCATCATATAGGTAACGGAAGCGAGGTTAATCGCAACCTGGTGCGCAGCTTGTTCTACCGCACCAATCGTTCCGATCAGAATAGCAGCACCACTGAAAGCACTGATCTCAAAGGAGTATTGCAGGGCCACAGGTGCACCGATTTTAACAATTTTAAGGGCCCTTACTTTATCAAAGAAAGTCAGCTTAAAGCTTTTGATATAGGCTTTGAAATATTGAGACCTCATCACATAAATGGACATAACGATTGCCATCAGACAACGATCGATCAGTGTACTTAAACCAACTCCTTTAACACCCATAGGCGCGATTCCAAACATTCCTTTCACGAAAATGATTCCCAGAATGATGTTCAGCAGGTTTCCCCAGATAGAAACAAACATGGCCTGTTTGGTGAACCCCAATCCTTCGGCAAACTGCTTGAAAGTCTGGAAAATCATCAGCGGGATAATGGAGATGGCAAGGTAACCCAGATATGGTTTTGCATAGGCAACCACTTCAGGCGATTGTCCGATGTGGTCAATGACCAGCAATGTGCCCAGATGGACGAACCCATAGAGCAATAGAGAGGTGATGAAGTTGATGATCAGACTATTCGACAGGAGCTTACCGCATTCTTCGTAATTTTTCCTTCCGTTTTCCTGAGCCATTAATGGCGTTAACCCGTAAGAGATTCCCATTCCTATCACGAGGATGAGCATGAAAAGGCTGTTTACAAGTGATACTGCTGCGAGTTGTATCGTTCCGGCAAAGTGCCCAACAATTACACTGTCAGCTAAATGGACTAGTGTATGCCCCAACTGTGAAACCACAATAGGCATAGCCAGACGTAAGTTGTCTGAATAATAAGGTTTATATTTTGAATAAATTTTACTAAGCATTTTTGCAAAAGTCGGCAATTCCGGCTTCATTTCTAGATGATGTAAAATAATTTTACATCCAGTTGTTATTGTATTGACGTGAAATATTCTTCTTTTTCCGAAGAATGAGGCTGGATCAGACCACTAATGATCAGGCTAACCAATACCTTCTGCGCTTTCTTATAGGAACTTCTGGTAATCTTACTGAACTCCTTCAGGGTAATGCGGCCTTGCTGACCAAGGTATTCGAAGAGTTTTTTTTCATCCTCCCTATAACTGATCAGCTGTCCGTTGGGATCTCCGCTCTTTTTGATCACATCTACAATGATCTTACTGGCGAGCAGGCTCTTGTCCTGGACCCTGAAATAAACCCACCATTTTTTGTTTTCATCTAAAGCATAATGCGGTTTGGTATCGCTTGGATGGATGGTTACGACGAGTACGAGTTTATCGTCTACGTAAATCTCCTCGAACTCGGGTTCTATCGCCGGCCGGCAAAACTGATGCGCAGATTTGGTGATCATATACCGCTCTTCATCTTCGGATTTCACCCCCTTGATACTGCCGTCGTCGGCAACGCCAATGAGCAATTGCCCGCCTTTATTGTTGGCAAAAGCAACAAGGCTTTTGGCAATTTTTTCATTGCTGTTAATGGTTTTCTTGAAATCCAGGGTAGTTCCTTCGCCTTGCAGGATGAGTTTCTTGATATTCATTGGACTGTGACTTAAACATACAATTTAATAAGCAATGCGTGGTTCTTCCCCCTGATACAGGTTTCGGACGTACACTTCATTCATGACTGTTGCGCAAAGCTCGCCCTGCGCATTGGTGATCTCCATCGGGTAAGCTTTTACAAATTTACCAGCAGTATTTAACGCTTCAATAGCCTCATTCAACATATCATCGCTAACGGTGATGGTAAAAAATAAATCTCCCCGTCCCGGTTTAAGGTATTGAATAGAAGCACTTTTTAACCAAACCCTGACTTTAAATCCTGCCCTCTGAAGCAACTGATCAAACAGCAGGGCATAAAAAGGATCTGTAGCGGCATAAATGGTTCCTCCGAAGATGGATCCGTTATAATTTTTATTGAAAAGGCTTTTATTGATCTTTACATCCACTCCCCGAAAACCTTTATGGAATTTCTTCACCCATATACGCTGGAATAACAAAGGAGGGTAAAAACAAAGGCCCCATTTAAGGGTTTTTTCTGATACAACCATGATGCTTAAATATCAGAAAGTTTATTGAACTATGAAATTTTAATGTGGTTAGTAAAGTAATTTTTTAGTAAATTAGGGATATGTATGTATATGACACAGTTACTGCCGCCGTTTCAGATCTCGAAAAAAGAGGTTATGAATATGATTTCACTTTAGGCCCTGATTATATCGAATGCAAGGCAATCGATATGCAGCTGATGCCGGAAGAGTTTGAGATTGATGAGGTCTATCGTTTTGAGGGAATGAATGATCCGGCAGACAGTGCGGTCATCTATGCGATCTCTTCGCCTGTGGGCAACCTGAAAGGGGTGATGATTGATGCGTACGGGGCTTATGCGGAGAATGTATCCCCTGAGCTGCTGGATAAACTGAAGATGCACCACGACTAACCAGGAAACTTTTAGGCCTGCTGTTTGTTTTGAATAGGAGAATCAATTGAAAATCCTATGAAAAAGTTAATTTTTAGCATTGCCTGTGGGTCAATTATGATCGCGGCAGCATGCAACTCCACGAAGAGTGTTTCAGGAGCTTCTGATAGCACCAGAGTCGACACCACAATGAAACCAATAGACACCAATAAGGTGAAAGATACGACTAAAACACTGCCTCCGGATACGATGAAAAAACAGCAACCGGATTAAGTGACTGAAAATCAGGTTTTAGAAAGAATGGCCAGGTCTGATGATCTGGCCATTCTGCATTTAAATCAGAATATTTTTCCCGGGTAATTAAATTTGTTTGTACTTTCAGTCCACCAACAAACCTCCAATGACTACTGAAAATAATAACAAAAGCGTATTCCTCCTGGTGCTTGTCGCAGCCCTCGGTTATTTTGTCGACATCTACGACCTGCTCTTATTTCTGATTATAAAAAATAAAAGCCTGGCTGCACTGGGTGTTCCTGCCGATAAAATCACGGAAACCGGACTGAGCCTGATGAACTGGCAAATGGCTGGTTTGCTGATCGGTGGGTTCTTCTGGGGAATTCTAGGCGATAAGAAAGGCCGTTTATCTGTGCTTTTTGGCTCTATCCTGATGTATTCTATCGCCAATATTGCGAATGGCTTTGTAACGAGTATCCCCATGTATGCGGCATTCCGGTTTATCGCAGGTATTGGGCTTGCAGGAGAATTGGGAGCGGGTATCACGCTGGTATCTGAAAGCATGAGCAAAGAAAAACGTGGTTATGGAACGATGCTGGTTGCCGGGGTAGGCCTTAGTGGCGCCGTAGCCGCTTATGTTGTCGGTGATCTTTTTGAATGGCGTAATGCCTTTTTTATTGGCGGAGGATTGGGCATATTGCTCTTATTGCTAAGGATCGGTGTTTTTGAATCCGGAATGTTTAAGAACATGGCAAAAAAGGAAGTTTCCAAAGGTAATTTCATGATGCTGCTGACGAGGAAGAGAGGGTTTAAATACCTGAATTGTATCCTGATTGCCGTGCCGGTCTGGTTTGTGGTAGGAATTCTGATCGGAATTGCTCCGGAATTTGGGAAGGCTTTACATGCAAAAGAAATCTTTGACAATGGGAAAGGGGTGATGTTTGCTTATATCGGGATTTCGCTTGGAGATTTCCTGACGGGCGCCCTGAGTCAGGTTTTTAAAACCCGTAAGAAAATCGTGTTTATATTTTTGACGCTGACATTTGGCAGCATGCTGCTGTATCTGTTCAGCAGCGGATGGACGGCTACAAACTTCTATATTTTCTGTTTATGTACAGGGATTTTTACCGGCTATTGGGTGGTATTTGTGACCATGGCTGCTGAACAATTCGGCACCAACCTGCGGGCTACAGTAACGACAACTGCACCAAATATGGTGCGGGGTTCACTGATCCTGGTGACGATGCTGTTTCAATGGCTGGCGGGCAGCATGGGGATTGTAAATGCGGCCTTATGTGTGGCGGTGATTACGGTGGGCATGGCGTACATCGCCCTTTATCACCTGGAAGAAACTTATGGACGGGACCTGAATTTTATCGAGGAATAGTGTCAAAAAAATGTACTATCTCAACTTTTGAGATGGAGGCGCTTTTTTAAAGGTTAACTTTGAGCTTAAGTTTTAAAGAAAATGGGGTTTAAAGATAAAGTAGTTGCCGCTTACCAGAAAATTCAGGATACGATTTGCGAGGGTCTGGAACAGGCCGACGGAAAAGGACGTTTCGAAGAAGAACTATGGAGCCGTGACGGCGGTGGCGGTGGCAGAACCAGGATTCTGCAGAATGGAAATGTAATTGAAAAAGGCGGCGTGAATTTTTCCGCGGTACATGGCAAATTACCGGATGCCATTAAAAAGGCTTTTAAGATCGAGAGTGATGATTTCTTCGCTACAGGCGTATCTATTGTCATGCATCCAAATAATCCTTTTGTGCCCATCATACATATGAATATCCGCTATTTTGAGATGGATGATCAGACGAGGTGGTTTGGCGGAGGCATAGACCTGACGCCACATTATGTGATTGATACGGATGCACGTTTTTTCCACCACTTACTGAAACAAACCTGTGATGAATTTGACAGTGGTTTTTATCCTAAGTTTAAAACGCATGCGGACGATTATTTCTTCATCAAACACAGAGAAGAAACAAGAGGTGTAGGTGGCATCTTTTATGATAAACTGAAGCCTGAAAATACAGGGATGGATTTTGACAGGTTATTGGAATTCTCGGAGGCCGTAGGAAATACTTTCCTGCCAGCTTATACCGAGCTGATCGACAGAAACAGAGATACCGACTTTAGTCCGGAAGAACAGGAATGGCAATATTTGAGAAGATCGAGGTACGCGGAGTTTAATCTGGTCTACGATGCAGGAACAAAATTTGGCCTGGAAACCAACGGGAGGATAGAATCCATCCTGATGAGTCTTCCTCCAATGGCGAAATGGGTGTATAATTATCAGCCAATTCCCGACAGCCCTGAAGCTTACACCCTGAGTAGGCTGAAAAAAGGCGTTGAATGGGCCTGATTCGCCTTTTTATACCCGAAATTTATACGACAAAATTTTTCCACAATGCGCCTTAATGGCGCATTTTTTATTAAATTCGCAAGGTTATAAGAATACCACGTTTAAATCGTTCTTAGGGAACATTACTATTTATGGCAGAAGATTTAGAAAATCAAGAAAACGACAAAATAATTAAAATCAATATTGACGAGCAGATGAAGTCTGCTTACATCGATTATTCGATGTCGGTTATTGTATCAAGGGCTTTACCCGATGTTCGTGATGGATTAAAACCAGTGCACCGCCGTGTTTTATACGGTATGCTTGACCTGGGGCTTGCAAATAATAAACCTTATAAAAAATCTGCCCGTATTGTAGGGGAGGTATTGGGTAAGTATCACCCGCATGGTGACTCCTCTGTTTACAATACCATGGTAAGGATGGCTCAGGAATGGAGCTTAAGGTACCTGATGGTAGAAGGACAGGGTAACTTTGGATCGATCGATGGTGACTCTCCTGCAGCAATGCGTTATACGGAGGCCCGTTTCCAGAAGATCGCAGAAGATATGCTTGCGGACATCAACAAGGATACCGTAGATTTCCAGTTAAACTTTGATGATTCCCTGCAGGAGCCAACGGTTCTTCCATCGAAAGTTCCAAACTTACTGATCAACGGATCTTCAGGTATTGCAGTAGGTATGGCAACCAATATGCCACCGCATAACATCACTGAAACCATCAATGCAACGATCGCTTATATTGAGAACAATGAGATCACGATACCGGAACTGATGAAGCACATCAAAGCGCCGGATTTCCCTACAGGAGCCATCATTTATGGTTATACGGGAGTTCAGGAAGCTTTTGAAACGGGTAGAGGCCGTATCGTAATGCGTGCAAAAGCAGAGATCGAAACCAATAAAGACCGCGAAACCATTATCGTTACTGAAATACCTTATCAGGTAAATAAAGCGATGATGATCGAACGTACCGCTGAATTGGTAGGTGAGAAAAAACTGGAAGGAATTTCTAACATTAAAGATGAGTCTAATAAGGATGGTATCCGTATCGTTTACGAAATTAAACGTGATGCGAATGCTTCTATTGTATTGAATAACTTATTCAAGCAAACAGCCTTACAGACCTCATTTAGTGTGAATAATATTGCGCTTGTCAACGGCAGGCCGCAGATGTTAAACTTAAAAGACCTGATCCGTCACTTCGTTGACCACAGGCATGATGTAGTGGTCCGCAGAACCAAGTTTGAATTGGCGGAAGCGAATAAAAGGGCACACATCTTAGAAGGTTTATTGATTGCTTTAGATCATTTAGATGAAGTAATTAAATTAATCCGCAGTTCTGATACTCCTGAGGAGGCAAGAACAGGATTAATGGAGAAATTTGGTTTGAGTGATATTCAGGCCAGAGCCATCCTGGACATGACTTTACGCAGGTTAACAGGACTGGAACGCGATAAGATCAAAGATGAATACAATGAGTTAATGAAACTGATCGAACATTTACAGTCTATCTTAGATTCAGAAGAATTAAGGATGCAAATCATTAAAGATGAGCTGGCTGAAATGATGGAGAAATACGGAGATGAGCGTAGAACTCAGATCGTACATTCTGCAGAAGACATGAGCATGGAAGACTTTATCGAAGATGAAGACGTAGTGATCACGATCTCTCATGAAGGTTATATTAAACGTACTCCGGCTACAGAATACCGTACTCAGGGTAGAGGTGGTAAAGGTTCCAAAGGAAGTGATTCGAGAAATGAAGATTTCATCGAGCATTTACTGGTGGCTTCTAACCACAATTACATGTTGTTCTTTACAGAATCAGGACGTTGTTTCTGGTTAAGGGTTTATGAAATCCCTGAAGGATCAAGGTTGAGTAAAGGTAGAGCAATCCAGAACATCATCAACATTCCTAAGGAAGAGAAAATCAAAGCATACATTAAGGTAAAGAACTTGAAAGACCAGGAGTACCTGGAAAACAATTACATTATCATGTGTACTAAAAAGGGAACGATTAAAAAGACCTCTTTAGAAGCGTATTCAAGACCTCGTGTAAATGGTATCAATGCGATTAACATCAACGAAGGAGATCAGTTATTAGAAGCGAGTTTAACGACCGGTTCAAGTGAAATCGTTATGGCTTTACGTTCAGGAAGGGCAATTCGTTTCAATGAGGAGAAGGTTAGACCAATGGGCAGAACGGCTACAGGTGTTAGGGGAGTTACCCTTGCGCACGACCAGGATGAGGTAGTTGGCATGATTGCTGTTGATGATCCTAATGTAACGATATTGGTAGTTTCAGAAAAAGGTTACGGTAAACGTACTGATATCGAAGATTACCGCGTTACTAACAGAGGTGGTAAAGGTGTTAAAACCATTAGCGTTACTGAGAAAACAGGTGCTTTGGTAGCCATCAAAAACGTAACGGATGCAGATGATTTAATGATCATCAATAAATCAGGTATCGTGATCCGGATCGTTGTAAGTCAGCTGAGGGTAATGGGAAGAGCAACTCAGGGTGTTCGTCTGATCAACCTGAAAGGAAACGATGAAATTGCTTCAGTAGCTAAGATTGAGCATGAGGATGAAGAAGTGGAAGAAGCGTTGGAATTGGATCTGGATGGTGAAAGCGTAATCGTTACTGATGCTGTTGCAGCAGAAGAAATTGTTGCAGAAGGTGAAGAAATCGAGGAGGAAGAGGAAGAAGCTGAGGAAGAGGACGACGACACTGAAGAAGAAGAAAAATAAATTTTTGAACATAAATTAACAAGATGAAAAAAGTACTTTTTAGTATGTTATTGGTAGGTGTAGCCACCTATGCAAATGCGCAAAAAAGTGAAGTAAATGAAGCGAAGAATGCATGGGCTCTTTTGGCGATTGCTAAATCAGAAACTTTAGCGGAGAACCTAAAAACGCTCAATACAGGCTTGGCGCACACAGACAAGGCAATTGCCCATGAGAAATCTAAGAAAATGCCTGAAGCATGGTCTTACCGGGCTTTGTTTGCGTCCAGAATTGCATTGGTAGACTCTGTAGATATCAATAATGCTAAAGCAAATCAGAAAATTGCGGAAGAAGCAATTGTTCAGGCTAAAGCGGTAGATACTAAAGGTGAGGAGAAAGACAACATTCAGCAAGCTGAAGTAAACGTTAGCAACGCCCTGAGAAACAGAGCGATCTTTGCCTTTAACAAAAAGGATTTCGCTTCTGCTTTAGATGCTTTTAATGAAATCACAGCTAAAAATCCTCAGGATACTTCCATGTATGTGAATGCAGGAGTAACGGCTAAGGAATTGCAAAACTATCCTGAAGTGGTTAAAAACTTCAAGAAAGCAATTGACTTAGGTTACAAAGATTCAAAGGTGCTTTACTCTGAAATCGTAAATGTTACTTTCGATAAAATGAAAGACAGCGTAGCAGGTTTGGCAATTTTGAAAGAAGCAGGAAGCAAATTCCCTGATGATTCTTATTTTATCGGTTTGGAAACTGACCTTTATATTAAGTCGGGTGACATCGCTAAATCTCAGGAGATGTTAAATAAGCTGATCGCTAAAGATCCTAAGAATGCAATTTACCAGTATTTGATGGGTGATACTTATTACAAACAAGCATTAGCAATACAGACGCAAAGAAATGCTTTAGATCCTAAAAAAACTAAAGAATTCAATGCACTTGGTGCAAAAATGACTGGCCTTATTGACCAATCTGTTCCATTCTATAAAGCAGCTTTGGCATTAGATCCAAAAAATGAAAATGCATTGGAAAACCTAAAGATCATTTATGCATTTAAAGATGATAAAGTGAACTATGAGGCAACCAAGAAAAAATTAGATGAATTAAAAGCAGCAGCTAAACCTTAACCGGTCGAATTGTGATTAAAAAGGAGGGGTAATTTTTATCCCTCCTTTTTTTTTATAAGTTTGTAGACAGAACACGTTTTTATATGAGGAAGATATATTTATTTAATGCTGCATTTCTGTTTTTATGGAGTGCCAACCCTGTTTTTTCACAGACAAGTCAATTGCAGATCGCCAGAAACAGCGTAGGTAAACTGCAAATAGCGATCGGTAATAAGGAGGATGCAAAAAAGCAGTTAAGTATATTAGGAGAAGGAATTAAAGCTGCAGAGTCCGCTCAGAATGATAAGAAAACCAAGAAATGGCCGGAAACATGGGCTATTAAATCTTACCTCAGCTCTTACGTGGCAATCATAGATACAGATGTGCCTAATGCTGACAGGTATTATAACCTGGCCATTGAAGCCATAGACTCGGCAAAAAGACTGGATAAATTTCAGGCAAATTCCCAGTTGATATCAGCTTCAGTTTACAATGTTAACATCAAAAAGCAGGAGAAAGGGAATGTCGCTTATGCCAATAACGATTTCTTAACCGCTTATGAACTGCTAAAGGAAGTCAGCGATTTTTTTCCAAAGGACACCACACTGGCGATCAACACCGGACTGGCTGCCCAAAATATTCAATCTTTTGATAACGCTTTGGCCTATTTTAAAAGAGCAAAAGACAATGGCATCAAAAATCCGGTTGTATTTCAAAAACTGACTGGGATCTATATTTCAAAATTTGAGCATGAGCTGGCCGTAAAAACCCTGGAAGACGGGATTAAAGCTAACCCTTACCATGTATTTCTGACCAATGACTACATCAATTTGCTATTGGATACAGAAAAATACAATGAAGCCATCAAGGTGATAGAATCAACTTTAAAAGTCGAAACAAATAACAAATTGCTGTATTTCCTTTATGGGTACCTGTACCAGAATAACGGGAACAACAGTACTGCAGAGCTTGCCTATAAGAAAGCACTAAAAATAGACGAAAATTATTTTGACGCACTTTATCAGCTGGGACTTGCCTATGTTAACTCAGCCAACGAGGCCCTGAAATCGAAGAAAACTGAAGGAGCGCCAACATTTAGTTCCTATATTAACAGAGCGGAAGTAGCGTTGTTACAAGCTCACGAAATCAATCAGAACGACAAATCCACCGTTCAGTTGCTGATTGACATTTATACCCGAAAAAACAGACTGGATAAAGTTCAGGAGCTAAAAAGCAAACTGGAAGAGTTTTAACCTCCGGATATAAATATTTTTTGTTCGTACTTAAAATATTTATATCTTGATTGCATTCTATTGAAACGTTTTAGCACTACATAACTTAGCTGATTTCATGATGCAATTCAACCGCTGTACCGCATTTTTAGGTCTTATTATACTGTGGTGTCTCACCATAGCCCAGGCTTTTGGTCAAACCCATAAAACTGAGCGCGTTGTTGCGCTTTCCGGCCCCTCAAAACAACGATATGAGTTAAATAGTGGCTGGTTATGCAAAAATGTAAAAGAAGTCAGCAGGAGTGGAGCAGAACTGTCCCGTGCAGATTTTTCTGTTAAAAACTGGATGCCCGCTACCGTTCCAGGTACGATATTGACCACCTTAGTCAACAACAGCAAAATTCCTGATCCTTTTTATGGAATGAACAATACAAAAATTCCGGATGTTTACCATACCGGAAATGATCATTATACCTATTGGTTCGTCAAGGATTTTGAGGAAAAAGCCATTGGCAACGAACAGGTCTGGCTGGAATTCAGAGGTATAAACTATAAGGCCGAGTTATTCCTGAACGGTAAAAAAATAAATAAGGAAAAACTGGAGGGAATGCATTTGCGCCACCATTATAACATTACAGGTTTGTTGGCTGCAAATGGAAAAAACCGCTTGGCAGTCATCGTATATCCACCGGATTTCCCTGGGGCACCTAATGGCGGCCAAGGGGGAGATGGAACAATTGCCCGTGGATTGACCACGCAATATACTGCAGGATGGGATTGGATCCAGCCAATCCGGGACCGGAACACCGGGATCTGGGATAAAGTAACCATCGAAAAGACCAGGATGGTAAACCTGAAAAATCCGCACATCATCACGCTTGTGCCTGGAAAACGTCTTCCTGAAGGACCGCAACAACCAGCAGTGATTAAGGTTTCTGCAGAGCTGGAAAATCCAACATCAAAGGCTGTGCATGGCTTTTTGCAATATAAGCTAGCCGGTCAGCTGATTCGTAAAGCAGCGACATTGGTACCCAATCAGACAACAACAGTATCCTTACCAGATTTTACATTGCAAAATCCAAAGCTATGGTGGCCAAACGGGTATGGAAAACAAGATCTATATTCACTTAAACTGAGCTTTGTATCGAATTCGAGCGAATTGCTGGATGAAGAAAAGGTCAATGTCGGCGTACGACAGATTGATAACATCTGGAATGAGCATACCCGAAGCATGGGCGCCTATGTTAACGGACAAAAGGTTTTTATCAAAGGTGGAAACTGGATCATTTCGGATGCCATGCTTCGCTTCAGCGATGCGCGTTACGATGCAGAGATCCGTTATCATAAAGACATGAACCTGAACCTGATCAGGATATGGGGTGGTGCGATTACGGAAAGACCGGAATTTTACAATGCCTGCGATAAATATGGTTTACTGGTATTTCAGGATTTCTGGTTTAGTGGAGATTGCAACGGACGCTGGGAAGACCCGATGAAAAAAGACGATCAGTGGACAAGAAGAAACTATCCGGATAACCATAATCTCGTGCTCACAGCCGCCGAAGATCAAATAAAGATGATCAGAAACCATCCTTCACTGGCATTTTGGTGTGGAGGGAATGAGATTACACCTCCGGATGACATTCTGCTTCCATTAAGAGATGAGATCCTGCCCAGACTGGATGGTACACGGAAGTTTTTTGATTTTTCCAACAGCGACGAAATGTCGTTCAACGACCTTGGAGGAAATGGAGACGGTCCTTACGGCATTCAGGATCCAAAGAGTTTCTGGGGAAACAGGACCTTTCCCTATAATTCAGAAGTGGGCTCCGTAGGTGTTGGAGATTATGTTTCCCTTCAGCGGTTCATTCCTGAAGAAAATATGACGGCCCCACAGTTTAAAGGCAAAGTCGATTCTGTTTGGAATTACCACCGATATATTGGATATGATGAACATATTGATCCTTACGGAAAACCTAAAAATGCCAGGGATTTTGCGATGAAAGCGCAATTGGTAAATTATGATCAATACAGGGCCTTAATGGAAGGTTATTCTTCACATATGTGGGACTGGTATACAGGCTCCATCATTTGGAAAACGCAAAATCCATGGACTGCACTTCGTGGGCAGATGTACGATTATTACCTCGATGTAAATGCCTGTTTATATGGTTTAAGAAAAGGAGCAGCACCTTTACACGTTATGATGAACCCTTTAGACAGCATGGTCAGTGTGGTTAACAATGGTTTTAGCACCCGTCGTAATTTGATGGTGCAGGCCAGTGTGTACGACATGGAAGGGAAGAATTATTTTTATAGCCAGGCCTTTAATGAGGTGGGCGCATCTTCGGTAAGAAAACTGTTCAAAATGGATCAGTTCCTAAAAAAGCTGGATAAAAAGGAGGAGGTATTTGTTTTGTTGCGTATTTTGGATGGTCAGAAGGCCATTCTTAGTGAAAACATCTATTGGCTTCCGGCAAAAGATGGAAACTACAGTGGTTTACAACAGATGAAAAATGCGGCTTTGGAAGTGAAAGCAACGGTCATTTCCAAAGGTAAAATAGTGGTCAGCCTTAGCAATGCTCCTGGAAATCCTGTAGCGTTTTTCAACCGTATTGCCTTGATTAACAGGGAAACAGGCAAGCGAATTCTACCGGCTTTCTTTGACGACAATTACGTAAGTGTTTTACCCGGGGAAACGAAGAAAATAACAATTGAATATACAGATGAGTCCGGCCTAAAGAAAGCTCTTGAAGTTTATGGCTGGAACGTACCTGAGCAGAAAATAGAAATTAATTAAGCATGACAGATTATAAATTGATAGCGGCAGAAGCCTGTTTACAATTCTTAAAACCAGGACAAACCATAGGAGTGGGGGCTGGAAGCAGCATTTCCCATCTGATTGGATTTATCAGTCATCATCCCGAATTGTCGGAAAGCCTGGTTTTTGTTTCTTCGTCTTTTAAAACGAGAAGCTTATTACAGGAAAAAGGGCTCAAAGTGCAGTTGTCGCCGATGGTCAATCCACCTTTGGCAATTTACTTTGACGGCTGTGATCAATTTGACGCGGAGTTGAATGCGTTGAAAAGTGGTGGTGGCATTCATACGAGTGAAAAGATTCTGGCCAATATGGCGGAGGAATTTATTTTAGTCGGAGATGATTCAAAAATGGTGTCAAAACTGGACCATACTTATCCTGTAGTGGTAGAATTGCTTCCTGAAGCGCTAACAGCGGTGTTAAATCGGCTGAAATCAGATTATCCAACGACAACGATTAAACTTCGGACAAGTGACCAAAAAGATGGCCTGGTGATTTCTGACAATGGGAATCTGCTGGCAGATGTGCTTTTTGAAGAATTACCGGAGATTTCTGCGCTGAATTCAAATATTAAAATGATTCCCGGAGTTGTAGAACATTCCTTATTCTACAAGATGGCGACTAAGGCTGTTGTAGCTGGTAAACAAGGGATTAGAATCATTAATCGCGAAAAAATATAGGAGACATATCAGGGCCATAGGGTGGTTGCTCAATAATACTACTTAACATAATATTAATTATGAGACAATAATAACACAGGAAATATAGGAGGTGTTTTTGGTGCTTTTTCTGGAATAAAATAAAACTAGACCTGCGAATATGATGTGGGAATCAAAAACGTGTTGCTAATTTTATTTATTCAATGCCGGAATAAGCGCGGTCTTAAAATAGTTCTCCAGTTGCCCCTGGTCGGCCGCAAAGCGCATTTCATATTCACGCCATTCATATACTTCTTTTTGTATGGTTTGCCTATCCCCTGCCGCTATTACAGGATTGCTGGCTACTGCTATACCTGCGGTAGCTAAAATTGAAGAGCGGTAGCTAAAATTGAAGAGCGGTAGCTAAAATTGAAGATTGGAGGAATTTTCTGCGCTGCATATGGATTACAATTTTGACAGGTAAATTGATTCGTATGATAATGTTTTCATAACAAACGAATTAGGTATAATAAATATAGATATAATATTCCATTTCAGAAACTTCAGATTTACAGTAAATATTTGATTATTTTCCTGATCAACTGCAACGAAAACGTTTTAAACAAGGCCTGATTTACCGACTTAAAATAAGGCCTTTAGCGCCCCTATCCGAAATCCTCAACCTATAGCCCCTACTCTACTCAAAACCCACCTAAATCCACTATTTACAAATTGTTAACTTTTTAACAAAATTTCCATATTTATTGACGCATTTTATATTACATATATTTATTAAATAACTAATTATATAAATTGCATATTATTTAGTATTTTTCGTTTTTATTAGAAAATAAACACAAAAACCATCCTTCTTCCTATATGAAAGCCTGCCATTTTCTCCTTTTTATACTAATAGCCATGTCTATAGCCTGTAAAAAGGCCCCAAAACACCCGGAAACGGGCACCCCGCCGGTTATAGTTGTACCAAAAGACACCACCAAAAAAGATACAACTAAAGTTATTGTCCAGCCGAAGCGTTTAAAAATCGACTCCATTCGCAAAGATTTGTCGGGTAGAAGCATTATTCGTGTCATGTCCGACAGTGTCTGGAGAGATAGTACAGGTGTTACCTTTTTCGTAGAATTGAAAGATTACCCAGACATAAGTACCATCGTTTTAGGTCCGGTAGCTGATGATAGTCAAGTTTATCCGGGGGCCTTGATCAAGGGAAAATCATTAGCTGATTTTAGCTTTAAAGCATTAACGGGTTATGCTCTGGCACCTGTAGACGTCCTGCCCAGCGACTGGAGCTTTGATCTGGTAGATAACATGCCAATATCGAAGAAATCAATGGAGGATTACATCAAAAAACAAATGACCCGTGGCGGCACCAGAAAAGTCCATGCAATGGCAGGTACCATTGGTGAACCTTTCGAAAATTACGCTGAAATCTCTCTGAATCAACGCCACAGCTGGGATTTTTCAAATCTCTTAAATGTCAAGCCAGGAGAAAACCGACGAATAAAAAAGAAAACAGGCTTATATTCCAGCGCAACCCTGCGGATATTCGGTATTACCACCTATCCCAAGGAAGGAAAGTTCTTTGCGCCAGAGGTGAACCCTGCCAGCATTCCGGATGAACCCCTTGTGGTCAGAGATGTAACCTACGGCCGAACAGCAACCATTGCAATTGAATCTGATGCTCCGTTTGCCGAGATAAAGTCGGCCTTTAATGCGGCAGAAGAAAAAAGCCTCAATGCCAGTCATCGAAGCTTACTTCAGAATGCAACAATTACAATTTTTGTACGTGGCTTTAGCACGGGTGATACGAACCATCTGAAAAGCCTGAGAGGTGCTGAGCAGGTAGAAAAGTATTTTGCAATGATTGCAGCTGCCAATACGGTCTCTGTTAATGATTATGGCGCTCCTGTAGAACTGATGACCAGTAACGCGACTTCAACTGACAATTCATTTCATCGTTACCAATATAAATACCGCCTGGATTACCCGATCAAGTAATCTTAAATGTAAAAAAACATTCGTATTCCCCGGGTTACATTATCCGGGGAATATTTTTTTTAGATCAGCCGCAAACCGGCTTAATATTCTGACAGGTTTTTGTTATTTTGCATCAAACAGCTGTTTTATGCAGATTTCACAAATCATGGCATAATTGATGATTATACCACTAATTTTACACTATGTTTAATCGTCCGATCAGAAGTATCCAGGATTTCTTATTAAGTACCTATTTTGCTGATGGGCTTCGGATTACTTTTGGTGTGCTCTGCCCCTCCCTCATTCTCGCTCAATTTGGAATGCTTCAGTATGGAATGACCTTATCCTTAGGTGCTTTATGTGCCAGTATAGTCGATACTCCGGGGCCAATTGTTCACCGAAGAAATGCAATGCTCATCACCACTGCCCTGATCGCATTGATGTCTATTTTGGTAGGGCTGACAAATGCCAACACCTATTTCATTGGTAGCCTGCTGTTTATCCTCAGCTTCGTCTTTTCGATGTTTTTCGTCTATGGATTGAGATCCGCGGCTATCGGAACAGCAGCATTGCTCGTTATGGTGCTTAGTATTGACGACATCAGACCCTGGAAAGAAGTATTGGTCTTCGCTCTACTCATTTTTACAGGCAGTATCTGGTACACCTTGCTGAGCTATTTTGTCTACAGGATCCGGCCATTCCGATTGGTGCAACAGACACTCAGTGATTCTATACAGGAAATCAGCGAATTTCTACGCGCTAAAGCTAAATTTTATCATCAGAATATCAATTACGATGAAAACTATGCAGACCTGCTGCAGTTACAGGTCCTGGTACATGAAAAACAGGATGCGGTAAGAGAAGTATTGTTCAAGACCAGGGAGATTGTAAGAGAATCAACGCCGGAAGGCCGGTTCCTTTTATTGGTATTTGTAGATATGGTAGACCTGTTTGAACAGGTGATGTCCACTTATTATAATTATCAGCAATTGCATGACCAGTTTGATGAATCCGGAATTTTAGTCCACTATGAGGCGGTGATCAGAAAGATTGCAGCAGAGCTGGATGAAATTGCGTTTGCACTTAAAACCGGTGGTACGCCCAATCAGCCTACCGCATTGATTGAAGATGTCTCTAAGCTGCGAAAAGAAATCACGGATCTGGAAAGCAAAAATATTGATGGAAAGTACAATACCTTAGGGATTATTGCACTTAAAAATATTGAAGTCAACATTGAGAATATCCTGGCCAGGGTAAGAACCATTAACGGTTATTTCAATAAGAAAGAAAAGAAAAATCTTAAAACAAGAGAGATTGATGTAGAGCGTTTCATCACCAGACAGCCCATCGACTTAAAAATCCTGTTAGAAAACTTAACCTTTAGCTCTTCTATTTTCAGGCACTCCTTAAGGGTAGCAATCGTGATGCTGATTGGCTTTGTGGTGGCGAGGTTATTGAACTTTTCCCATAGCTACTGGATTTTACTGACCATATTGGTGATCTCCAAACCGGGCTTCAGCCTCACTAAAAAAAGAAATTATGAACGTCTGATCGGAACCGTGGTGGGTGCATTTATCGGGATGGGTATCCTCGTCTATATCCATGATAAAAACACGCTCTTTATCATTCTGCTGTTTTGTATGATCGGCTGTTATAGTTTCCAGCGGAAAAACTACGTCGTCAGTGTTCTTTTCATGACACCTTATATTCTCGTGCTTTTTGATTTCCTTGGCATGGGAGGATTGTCTGTTGCCAGGGAAAGGATTTATGACACCCTGATCGGATCAGGAATTGCCTTGCTGGCGAGTTATTCCTTATTCCCCAACTGGGAGCATCAGAAACTGAAAGAAGCCATGCTGGATACGCTGAAGGCAAATATGAACTACTTTGAACAGGTTACTTTCTTATATGCAGACCAGGTACACAACCTGACCAATTACAAGGTAGCAAGGAAAGAAGTTTATGTGACCACCGCCAATCTGGCTTCTCTTTTTCAAAGGATGTTTTCCGAGCCAAAGAGCAAACAGTTACTGATGACAGAGCTTCACCAGTTTACGGCGTTAAATCACCTGTTGTCCTCTTATGTCGCGACGCTATCTTTATATAATAAGGAACATTCCTATCTGATCAAAGATTTTGAAGACCTGAAACCTGTAGTCAACAATACGACCTATCTGATGAACCTGTCTATAGAGGTGCTGTCTAACCACACCAGTACGATTAGTAACGTTCCTTTAATCCGGCAGAATATCGACAATGAGCACAAAGCACAAGGCAATGAAATGATCATTCATGAGCAATTCGACCTGATCCAAAAAGTGGCTTACGACATATTTAAGCTCTGTGAAAAAATTAAAATCTAAAACTTTAATTCCATCAGGATTGTTGTTCTTCTATTAACAGCATTTTAAATTATGGAAAAAATATATACCGCATCCGTTACCGCAAAAGGTGGACGTGATGGTCATATCAAATCAAGCGACGGAACGATAGAATTCGATTTAAGAAAACCAAGAGAAATGGGTGGACAAGGTGGAGCCACCAATCCGGAGCAATTATTTGCCGCTGCCTGGGGGCCTTGTTATCTGGGTGCACTGGGTGCAGTAGCGGCACATGACGGTGTTGATGTTTCAGAAGCAACGGTAGAGGTACATGTATCCTTTAATAAAGACGACAATGCATTTGCCTTGTCTGCAGACCTGGATGTACACATTCCCGGGATCACGACAGAAGAGGCACAGAAACTGGCGGATAAAGCGCATCGCGCCTGTCCGTACTCCAAAGCAACAAGGGGGAATATTGAAACCCGTGTAACGGCGATCTAAAAACCTTCATAAAAAAAGAGAAACCGTTCTAAAAAAAAAAGACCCCGAATCCCGGGGTCTTTTTTTTATGCTGTAGTTTCTACAGGTTTATTCAGCGTATTTGCAGGTCGGCCATTCTTGAAGGCTTCTCTCGTTTTCAGCCCTAGTATTTCAAACATCTTCATGTCGTCGGCAAAGTGCGGATTTGGTGTCGTCAGTAATTTATCTCCGGCAAAGATAGAATTCGCACCAGCCATGAAGCAGAATGCCTGCTCTACGGTACTCATTTCATTTCTTCCTGCAGATAAACGGACCACAGATTTAGGCATGATGATTCTCGCGGTAGCAATCATCCTGACCATCTCCCAGATTGGAATTCTTGGCTGATTTTCCAGTGGAGTTCCCGCTACAGGAACCAGCGCGTTAATCGGCACAGACTCCGGATGTTTAGGCAGGTTCGCCAGGGTACGCAACATCGAAACACGGTCTTCATCTGTTTCGCCAAGGCCCACAATTCCACCGCTACAAACGGTCAGTTTTGCTTTGCGGACATTGTGTAAGGTGTTTAACCGGTCGTCATAAGTTCTGGTAGAGATGATCCTTTTATAGTCATCTTCAGAAGTATCCAGGTTGTGGTTATACGCGTATAATCCGGCATCGGCAAGGCGTTGTGCCTGTCCTTCAGTCAGCATGCCCAAAGTGCAGCAAACTTCCATATCCAGTTCATTCACCGCTTTCACCATGTCAATTACACGGTCAAAATCTCTGTTGTCGCGTACTTCGCGCCATGCAGCGCCCATACACAAACGTGAAGCGCCGCCGGCTTTCGCCCTTTCTGCAGCTTCAACTACCTGATCTACTTTCATTAAAGCCTGAACTTCCAGACCGGTATTGTATCTCGCAGCCTGAGGACAATATGCGCAGTCTTCCGCACATCCGCCAGTTTTTATAGATATCAATGAGCTGATCTGAACTTCAGAATAATCCTGATTTTCACGATGTATGGTGGCAGCTTCGTAAACCAGGTCCAGAAAAGGTTTGTGATATATTTCTGATATCTCCTCTTTGGTCCAGTTGTGTTTTGTTGGTTGCATATAGATTGTAAAAAATTAAAGTAATAGTTTGCTTGCTAATCCCAGCAAGAGCAAAAATCCGAAAACATCTGTAAATGTTGTAATAATTATTGAAGAAGCAATGGCCGGATCTATTCCTACCCTTTTTAATACTAAGGGAATGCCTGCTCCGGTAACCCCCGCAATCAGTAGATTACCCGTCATAGCCAGGAAAATAACCACGCCAAGCAAGGGATTGCTATCGAAAAATATGGCGAAAAGAAATACAATTAATCCCGTAACCGCCCCATTGATCAATCCTACAGTGAATTCTTTGAGTACCGTCCGGTAAGCCTGGCTGTCGGTCAGGTCGTATAAGGAAATTCTTCTTACCGTAACCGCGAGTGCCTGTGTGGCGGCATTTCCACCCATTCCTGCAATGATAGTCATGTAAGCAGAAAGTACAGCGATTTTCTCAATGGTAGAGCCAAAATGACGAACCACGGCAGAAGCCAGAAATGCAGTGCCCAGGTTAATGATCAACCAGGGCAAACGGGATTTTACCGCTTCCACCCAGTTACCACTCAGTTCCTCATCCTCAGAAACCCCGGATATTTTCAGGATATCCTCCGTATTTTCATCCTCCATAACGTCGATCACGTCATCAAAGGTCACTCTTCCGAGTAATTTCATGTCGTTATCTACTACGGGAATACTCGTGATGTTGTATTGTGAGATCAGTCTGGCCACTTCTTCCTGATCGGTATCAGGGTGTACCCATGCCACTTCCGCCTTTACCAGCTCCGTGATGTGTACGTTTCCTTTTGCTTTGATGATGTCCTTTAAGGAAACGATTCCCTGAAACACATTGTCATCATCAATCACAAATATGGTATAGAATTCTTCGATCTCTTCACTCTGACGAATGATCTCATCGATCGCATCTTTTTTAGTTAAATTCAGGTTTACCCGGATGAACTCCGTGTTCATCAAACCACCCGCAGTCTTTTCGTGATAGCTTAACAGGTTCCGGATACTGGAGGCATCATCCTCACTTAAATCTTCTAAGATTTCCTTTTGCTCATGCTCTTCCAGCTGGGAAATGATGTCTGTTGCATCATCATAATCCAGCTCTTCTACGATCTCCGTCCGTTTATCAGGGTGAAGTTGTAACAGCAATTCCTCCGGGTGGGATTCTTCATGCATCTCCGAGATGACCTCGGAAGCAATCTCCACCGACAACAGGTTGATGATTCTTTGCCTGTCCTCACTCGTAATGCTTTCAAACAGGATCGCTATTTCTGAAGCATGGTATTCCTCAAGAATAACTTTAAGTTGTTCATCATCACTATTTAAGGCGTTCTTGATTTTAGATACGTCTGTTTTGTCCAGGTCGAAAGATTGCATGCGTAGCCAAAGTTACAATAATCACACTTATTTAAACCATCCTTTACGCCAGAAATATATGATTTGTACAACCGCAATTGCAGCCATGACGATCATCGTATACAAATAGCCATGCTCCTGATAGAGCTCCGGCATATTCTTTGGCAGTAATTTATGGGTTACAGGATCTTCGATTGCAAAGTTCATTCCATAAATCCCTGCGATAAAAGTGAGGGGAATAAATATGGAAGAAATGATCGTCAGCACTTTCATGATCTCGTTCATCCTGTTGCTGATGATGGAAAGATACATGTCTATATTACTGGCAGAGATCTCTTTTAAAGATTCGACAATGTCGATGATCTGGATACAATGGTCATAAGCATCGCGGATGTATATTTTCGTTTGATCCGGAATTAAATGGGTATCACTTCGCAGGATGTCGTTCAGCTTGTCGCGCTCCGGCCAGGCGACCCTCCTGATGTTGATCAGGTTTCTTTTGATCAGTTGTGTATCAAACATGACCGTCTTATCGGGTTTATCAAACAAACGGTCTTCAATATTATCCAGCTCATCGCCCCAGGCACCCAGGATTTCGAAATAGGTATCAATGATGATGTCCATCAGTGCATACATCAGGTAACTGCTTCCACCGGTCCGGATATTGCCCTTTCCGATCTTCAGGCGGGAACGCACCGGATCTAAGCAATCTTCATAGTGTTCCTGGAAGGTAAACAGTGCATTATCGGTCAGCAGAAAGGAATATTGCTGGTTATCCAGGTTCTGATTTTCATCCAGCTGCAGCATTCTGCTTACGGCAAAAACATGGTTGTCGTACTCCTCCTGCTTTGGCCGCTGATAAGTTCTGGTGATGTCTTCCAGAATTAGTTTATTGACTCCAAAGTCCCTGGTTAACGTCTCGAATAAGGTCAGGGATTTAAATCCTTTAATCTCCACCCAAAAGGTGTAATTCTTATCACTCAGGATTTGTTTAAGGTTACTGATGTCATTTAATTCATGAACCTTATAGCTTTCCGCATTGTATTGATAAAGATTGATGATCGGTTTTACGGCCTTCTCATCAATGTATATCATCCCCGGACTCGATCCGGCATGTGGTAAGGCGTAATGCTGACGTTTCTTCTTGTGCTTTGGAGGTTTGGCCATACTTTATATGTAATTTTTAGCTTGAGGACCCTGGTTAAACAACAAGTCTACAATGCTTAAGTTTGGTTTAAATCCTTCCCTGTCGTCAAAAACCTGGAAGTAAGGCTTGAACTCCCCTTCTGGTTTTTTAAACAAGGTTCTGCCACGGAAATCAAGCTCCGCAGGAATTTCATGGTATTCATTGGTCACTTCAAAGCTGGCGGTGGTCTTTAACTGCTTAAACAGCCATTGAAGCACCTCCAGGTTATAGTCGAAAAGAAAATCGAATTTCTGATGGTAAAATTTGGCAAACTCGTCTTCATAGTATTCAAAATAGGCAGAATTGCGGTAACAACTCTCCAGGCTTTTCCAGTGAAGTCTTTGCCAGTTAAAATCATTACTGATCTTTACGTCTTTAATTTTGGTATGAACCTTTGCTCCCCGTATCACCGGAACGATCAGGTCCAGGCTCCCGTTCGGGGAATAAATTGTGGCCCTGTTCCTGAAAGTCTGTTTCGGAAAATGCTCCTCTTTTTCCAGCAGGAACTCATTTCCGGAACGCTTTAATTCCTTGAAATAGCTGACTGGGGGAAGATAAAAAAGGGGAAATATAGCTAAACTTTGCATCTGATAAATTATGTTTGCATTCTTAATCCGCCAAAATAATGATAAAAAAAAGCTTTTCTTATATAGGAGTAGTTTTTTTAAGCTTTTTATCCCTTCTTCCCATGCAGCTGTTATACCTGATATCGGCCATGTGCTACTATGTCTTGTATTACGTGACGGGTTACAGAAGAGCGGTGGTGCGGGAAAACCTGATCAATTCCTTTCCTGAAAAGTCGGTTAAAGAGCTCATTATCATCGAAAAAGAGTTTTACAGATACCTTTCAGACCTCAGTGTAGAAATCATGAAAATGGCTTCTATCTCTGAAAAGGAGATCAAAAAACGACTTAAATTCACAAACCTTCACCTTATTGAGGCCCATTTTGAAAAAGGGGAAAGCGTTTTGGCCTGTACCGGGCATTATGGCAACTGGGAATGGGGAATGATGTCTTTGGGATTAAACCTTTCGGAGAAAGCCTATGTGATCTATAAGCCATTGAGTAATGGTATTTTTGACGATTGGTTTCTTAAAATACGCAGTAGATTTGGCAATACCGCAGTTCCCATGCGACAAACGCTGAGGGTACTGACGGCCGCCAAAGCAACGCCCAGCATATTTTGCTTTGCAGCGGACCAAAGTCCCGTGCATGGAGAATCACATTACTGGATTGATTTTCTAAACCAGGATACCCCGGCATTATTGGGATTGGAAAAAATCGCTTTGCAAACCAACAGACCGATATTTTATTTTAGACTGAAACATATTAAAAGAGGATGTTATGAAGTAGATTGTGTGCCCATCTGTCCGAAACCGGAAGAGACGGATCAATACGAAATTACGAACAGGCATTTCAAACTTTTAGAAGAGATTATTAAAGAGGAACCGTCATATTGGCTATGGAGCCATAGGCGATGGAAAAACAAACGACAACACGTATAATGACAGACGCAAGTGTAGCAGTAGTGATTTTGAATTGGAATGGAAAGAACCTGCTGGAGAAATTTTTACCCGGAGTAATCCTATCGGAATATCCGAATTTACAAATTGTAGTGGGCGACAATGCCTCTACAGATGATTCAGTAGCCTTTGTAAAGGCCAATTACCCGGGGATTCGCGTCATTGAGAACGATAAAAATTATGGTTTTGCCGAAGGATACCGCAAACTGCTGGAACAGGTAGAAGCAGATTATTATGTATTGTTAAATTCTGACGTTGAAGTGCCGGCAAACTGGATTTCGCCGGTGATCAGCATGATGGAAAAGGACGATCAAATTGCAGCTGCACAACCCAAAATAAAATGGCAAAAGGACAAATCTAAATTTGAATATGCCGGAGCGGCTGGTGGTTACCTCGACTTACATTGTTTTCCATTTTGTCGCGGGCGACTATTTGATACGGTCGAAGATGACCATGGGCAATATGATAATGAGAAGGAAATTTTCTGGGCAAGCGGCGCTGCCTTGTTTATCAAAAGCAAATGCTGGAAGGAAGCAGGTGGATTAGATCCGGACTTCTTTGCACATATGGAAGAAATCGATCTTTGCTGGCGACTAAAGAATCTCGGCTACAAAATCATGTATTGTCCGGATGCGGAGATTTACCATGTAGGCGGAGGAACTTTAAATGCAAACAATCCCTATAAAACCTATCTGAACTTCAGAAATAACCTGATCATTATGCAGAAGAACCTTCCTTTGGGGGATGCTTATTTCAGGATCTTCATTAGGTTTTTCATCGATTTTGTGGCCTTAATACATTTCCTGGTACAGGGGAAAGTAGATTTTGCCATGGCCGTGAGTAAGGCCCATTTCCATTTCTTCAAGTACTTCTCCGCAAATGCGAAGAAAAGAACAAACAGACAGCTCAATTATCAGGAGCACACCGGACATTATGCTTCCAGTATCGTCTATGCATATTTCATTAAGAAAATCAGATTTTTTAGCGGATTAGGAATATAATTAGTGGATTAAGGAGGTAAAGAGAAGGTATTGTTGGCTTATACAATACAGTTTGAATACAAAACTGTATTTCTTTATCATAAAAAAGCCCTCAAAAAGTCAGACACTTTTTGAGGGCTTTGCAACTTTTTAGCGGCATTGCAGATGATGCAACCTCTTTTTGCAATGACCAACTGATCCTGCTTGTCTGGCTTTTAAAGACCAGCTAGTTTTTCTTCTCCGGAACAAACAAGATCGCTCCACTCCTGTTGGCCACACTAACCATGGCCTTATAAATGTACTCACATACCAGTTTTTCTCCCGGGATATTGATCAGTTTCCGATCATCTTCAGGTGTATGGTATTGTGGATGCCCACCGGTATGGAAACCTAAAACAGAGATGTTCTTTTTGTAAAAAGAAACATGGTCTGAGCCTCCTACATCATAAGCGATAACGATTGGGTTGATGCCGACTTCCGGGCCGAGGCTTTTCATGAGCTCCATTCCCCCGTCAAAACTAGCCGCACCCCCCATATAGAGGTGCTTCTCACTATTCATCCGGCCAACCATGTCCATATTGATCATCAGTTTAATCTGCGATAATGGCACCAATGGGTGTTCCGTAAAATATTTTGAGCCCAGTAAACCTTGTTCTTCCGCGCCAAATGCAATGATCAGGATGCTGCGTTTCAGATTTTCTTTATTCGCTGCCAGTTTTTCGGCAATCTCCAGAAGTGCTGAGGTTCCACTCGCATTGTCGTCCGCACCATAATGAATGGCAGTGGTATCCGGTTTTTTGGAAGAAGCCCCGCCCATTCCCAGGTGGTCATAGTGTGCACCTATGACTATAAATTCGTTTTTTAACTGAGGGTCATTCCCTTCAATATAACCGATCACATTCTGAGTCTTCGCATAAGGTGTATCTGTTACCCCTTTTTTAACCCTTATTTTTGCGGTAAACCCCTGCAGGTATGATCCCTGATAAGGCTGGATCCCTGATTTTTTGAATTGTTTTGTCAGATAGCTGACTACCTTTCTGTTTTCTGCTGTTCCGGGGAAACGTCCCTTCATCTTTGGCGATGCCAGGAACCAGAGGTGTTCTTTAAGCTCTTTTTCCGTAATGTCGGCTTGCGCAAATGCGGATGCACTTATGGCGGAGCATAAGGCAAACAAAATAATTTTTCTCATGATCTCTTTAGCTTTTCAACAGACTTTCTATGGCTAAACGATATCCGTCAAGGCCAAACCCGGTTAATACACCCTTGCAGTTTTTACCGGTCAGTGATACATGTCTGTATTCTTCCCGGGCATAGATATTAGATACATGAACCTCTATTACAGGAGTATTGATGGCAGCAATGGCATCTGCAAGGGCTACAGAGGTATGGGTATACCCTCCGGCATTGATCACAATTCCATCATAGCTAAAACCTACTTCATGTAGTTTATTGATCAGCTCTCCTTCTACATTGCTTTGAAAATAATCGATTTCCAGGATGCTGTACATTGCTCTCAATTGTTCAATATACTCGTCAAAACCTAAACTTCCGTAGATTCCGGGCTCACGAATGCCTAAAAGGTTTAAATTTGGGCCATTAATAATTTGTATCTTCATTAGCTCAAACTTAGAGTTAAAAAGTTACAGTAGAAAATTTTTGTGTGATTAATAACCCTTACTTCCCTTCTTTTAAAGCGTATTTGAAACTGGAACGATCCCTTTCTTCAAATTCCATTGAGGCCTATATGAATGATGTTCAAAAGTTATTTCAATACTTTGAATCTATCAGCAAAACACCTCATGTTAAGGAGATTACTGCGGCCGACCTAAAGCTGTTCATCTCCTGGATTAATGAGTTGGGGATGTTACCTTCCACACAGGCAAGAGTCGTTTCAGGGATCAAATCTTTCTTTGACTTTCTGTTACTCGAACAGCTCATTACGGAAGATCCGGCTGCATTGCTGGAGACCCCGAGGTTGAGCAGAAAGCTTCCGGATGTGCTGAATATCGAAGAGATCAACGGATTAATCGCCGCCATAGATGCTGCAAAACCTGAAGGAATGAGAAATAAGGCAATTCTGGAAGTCCTTTACAGCTGTGGTCTGCGGGTAACAGAATTGATTAACCTCAGGATTTCGAATGTTTTTCCGGATGCAGAGTTTATCAAAGTGATTGGAAAAGGGAACAAAGAAAGGATTGTGCCCATTGGACAGTCGGCCCTGAAATACATCAAAATCTATCTGGAAGAAAGCAGGGTTCATGTTCCGGTTCAAAAAGGATATGAAGATTTTATCTTCTTAAACCGCCGTGGAAGCGGACTCTCCAGGATTTCAGTTTTTACACTGATCAAAGACCTTGCTTTAAAATCCGGATTAAAGAAAAGCATTAGCCCGCATACTTTCAGACATTCCTTTGCAACCCATTTGATTGAGGGCGGTGCAGATTTGAGGGCAGTACAGGAAATGCTTGGACATTCCAGCATTACCACCACAGAGATTTATACACATCTGGACCGCGATTACCTGAAAGGAATCATCACAGAATTTCATTCCAGAACTTAAATCATTATGAAGCTTAAATCATTCCAGAGCTTAAATGGTTAAATTTTAACCCCGCCCGAACCATCCTGTCTTTCCTTTGCCTACCTCACTCTGGAACTTAAATCATTTCAGACCTTAAAACATTGCCAGGCTTAAATCACCCCGGAGCTTAAATGGTTAAGTTTTAACCCCGCACGGATCATCCTGTCTTTCCCCTGCATATCCTTTCGTAATTCAATGGAAACAAAAGACTTATCTTTCAACATCTGAATCATTTCCTGAGCAAGATATTCATTGATCTCGAAGAACAGAGAGCCATTTTCCTTTAAGTTGCTTAACGCGAAATCAGCCACTGCCTCATAGAACAACAAGGGCCTTTCATCCGTAACAAACAAGGCCAGATGAGGTTCATGAGCAAGAACGTTCTGCTGCATTTCTGTCCGTTCCTTTTCCGTGATGTAAGGCGGATTGCTCACAATGATATCAAATTTGGTGTCGCTTTGAAAAGTTAAAATATCTGCAGAAACAAAGCTGACCTCCGCCTGATTAATCCCCGCATTTTCTGAAGCGATCCGGAGGGCCTCCTCAGAAATATCAACTGCCGTTACACTTGCATCTTTCAGGTGTTTCTTTAAACTGATGGCAATGCAGCCCGTCCCCGTTCCAAAGTCAATCACTGAGGGTGCCGGCCTTTTCTCTTCCAGGATCCAGTCTACCAGCTCCTCTGTTTCGGGTCTTGGAATCAGCACCGCTTCATTTACCTTAAAGACCGAACCATAAAAAAAGGCCTCCCCAAGGAGGTATTGAATCGGTTTATGTGTCTTTAATCCTTCTAAAATAGTTAAGAATGAAGTTAGTTTTTCCGGCTCCGGTTCTTTTTCCCAGTTTAACATCAGCTGGCTTCTCCTGAGTTGTAACAAGTGTTCTACGCTGATGAAAAAAATCGACTTAACTTCCTCTTCCTCATAAACATCCTTCAATTCTTCCTTAAAATGATGTAATAACTGGCTTAAATTCATGCATTGCAAAAGTAAGTAAATCGAACAATATACCTTACTTTTGCTTCAATGACCGACGAATTATATATGCAAAGATGCCTGGAGCTGGCTAGCCTGGGAATGGGAAATGTAAGCCCTAACCCGATGGTTGGTTGTGTCATCGTAAGCGAAGGGAAAATTATAGGTGAAGGATATCATGAGAAAATTGGGGAGGCACATGCCGAAGTCAATGCTGTAAAAGCAGTATTTGACAAGTATGGAGCCGAATCAGCTGCGCTATTGCTAAAAAATGCGACGGCTTACGTCTCTTTGGAGCCCTGTGCCCATTTTGGCAAGACCCCTCCTTGTGCCGACCTCCTGATCAGGCATCAGCTGAAGCGCGTCGTTATCGGAAACCGGGACCCCTTTGAAGCCGTGGACGGGAAAGGAATTGAGAAATTAAAAAATGCAGGAATTGAAGTCAGTTCCGGTATCCTTGAAAAGGAATCTTCCTGGTTAAACCGTCGTTTTTTCACCAGAATTCTTCAAAAAAGACCTTATATCATCCTGAAATGGGCCAGAACTGCCAATGGCTTTTTTGCACCTGTTGGTGATGAACAGCGCTGGATCAGTCGTCCGCTTGCCAAACGGCTGGTCCATAAATGGAGAACAGAAGAAGATGCCGTGCTGGTTGGAAAAAGAACCGCGCTTGTAGATAACCCTCAGCTCAATGCCCGGGAATGGCCAGGCAGAAACCCGATCCGCTTGTTAATAGACCGAAATCTGGAAATTCCATCCGAACACTATCTTTACAACAACGAAGCTAAGACTATAATATTCAATGAAATAAAAACGGACGTCGTAGACAATATCCACTTCGTTCAAATGGAAGACATGCAGTATTATCTGCCTCAAAAAATCGCTTTTCAATTGTACCTGATGGACATTCAATCTGTGATTATAGATGGAGGAGCTCAGCTTCTTAATCAGTTTATTACTGCCGGATTATGGGACGAGGCCAGGGTCTTTACCTCCGCTGTTTCCTGGGCGGATGGCATGTTGTCCCCACAAATCAATGGAATGATCACCGAAGTACAGCAAATTGGAAAAGACCAGCTGAGCATTTATCAAAATAAGCGTTAAATATGATCTATTTAATCATCAGCATCTGTTGCAGCGTTACCGTTGCCGTATTGTTAAAACTTGCCCGCAGGTATAAGATAAATGTTCTTCAGGCCGTGACCTGGAACTACCTGTTTGCCATCGGAATGAGCTGTTTCTTTTTCAAACCTTCTTTAAAAGAGATCGCAGGTGCTTCATTCTCCCCTGTTTACCTGGGGCTTGGTATTTTACTACCGGTAGTTTTCTGGTTTCTTGCCGCATCGGTCAGAAATATTGGAATTGTAAAAACGGATATTGCACAGCGTTTATCCTTGTTTATTTCTATTCTTGCCGCTTATTTTCTGTTTGGAGATCATTTCAATACCCTAAAGGTTCTGGGCTTAATTGTTGGATTTCTGGCCATTATCCTCACCTTGTACCGCAAAAGCAAATCCTCTGCAAACGCAGGCAGCTGGATCTATCCTTTATTGGTGTTTGTGGGTTTTGGCGCGATAGATATCCTCTTTAAACAGGTTTCTCAATTGAAAGAAATCCCCTATACCAGCTCACTGATCCTGATATTCGGCCTTTCATTTGTCATTTCCCTGATCGCCATTCTCTATCTTTCTGCAGTTAAAAAACAGAAATTGCAATTGGTTAACTTTCTTTGCGGTTGTATCCTTGGTTTTTTCAACTTTGGAAACATTCTCTTTTACCTGAAAGCCCACCAGGCTATGGCCAAGAGCCCATCTACTGTATTTGCCGCAATGAACATTGGGGTGATCATTTTAGGAAGCCTGATCGGCATTCTCATTTTTAAAGAAAAAATGAATAAGTACAATTATGCAGGTCTGGCACTTGCGTTATTGGCCATCATTTTAATACGACTATCCCAGATATATGCTTTTTGACGATACCTACAAAACCATCACCAGTCCGTCCGAGGGGCTTTTTAAAGACCGTGGAAGTAAATTCATTGCCTTTGCTTACCCAATCCGGTCAGAAGATGAAGTAAAAGCGCTCCTTGCCAACCTTCGCTCAGAACATGGAAAAGCAAGGCATTTTTGCTGGGCTTTACGCCTCAGCCCGGACCGTGGGGTTTTTAGAATTCAGGACGATGGAGAACCTTCCGGAACTGCAGGGAGACCCATTTTAAACGCTCTGCTCTCTGCCGATGTCACCAATATCCTTGTCGTTGTGGTCCGTTATTTTGGCGGAACCTTGCTCGGTGTACCGGGTTTAATCAATGCCTATAAAACTGCCGCAGTGGAAGCCATCCAGGCTGCCGAAGTGGTGGAACGAACGGTGAATGACATTTATGAGCTTACTTTTGACTACCTGATGATGAATGATGTGATGCGTCTTTTCAAGGAAGAACAGCTGACTATCTTAGCTCAGGATTTTGACAATTCCTGTAAGATCAGATTTGAAGTCCGGAAAGCCAGTCTGAATGTCGTTTTAGGTAAGCTGGAAAAGATCGAAGGGATTAAGGTCACTTACCTTTTTACTTCCTGATAAAATTACTTCCTGATAAAAGCGACCGTCATCTGCTGATCAGAAATTTTTTATTTGCGATCATTGTATAGGTAAACTCCGGGTTGTTTCATACGTTTGTGAGATCAATCTCCAAATTATGGGAAATAAATTATCTGAAGCAGATTTAATCATCAATCAGGACGGTACCATTTACCACCTGAACTTATTACCGGAAGACCTTGCCCATACGGTGATTACCGTAGGCGATCCCGACCGGGTTTCTGAAATATCCAAACATTTTGACCGCATAGAACTTAAAAAGGGAAAGCGGGAATTCCTGACCCATACCGGTTATCTTGGTCAGAAGCGGATTACCGTGATCTCCACAGGCATTGGGACAGACAATATCGACATCGTCTTTAATGAACTCGATGCCCTGGTAAATGTTGATTTTGAAACCAGGGAAGTTAAAAAAGAGCTGGTATCTTTAGACATTATCCGGATAGGAACCTCTGGCGCAATCCAATCAGACTTACCGATGGGCACCATCCTCGCCTCTTCTTTCGGACTAGGACTGGATGCGCTAATGAAATATTACATCCATGAATTGTCTGTCGACGAGCGTCCGATTCTGGAAGCGTTCCATTCTCATGCCTCCCATATCAAGGGGATTTACCCTTACCTGACTGCTGCTGACCCTGGTTTATTAAACCGGATCGGAGGAGAAATGGTACAGGGAATCACCGTTACTGCTCCGGGATTTTATGCCCCTCAAGGCAGACAGGTCCGTGCAAAAAATGCAATTCCTAATTTTATCCAACTGCTGAATACTTTCCAGCACGGTAAATACAGAATTACCAACCTGGAGATGGAAACCGCTGGTATTTATGCACTTGCAAAAGCATTGGGCCATAAAGCCCTTTCTGTGAATGCCATCCTCGCCAGCAGGGTAAATTTTGAATTTAGTAAAACACCGGATCAGGTGGTGGATAAAGCCATCCGCATGGTTCTGGATAAATTGAGCTAAATCCTTGTTCCGGTAACGATTTGTGTTTGAGTGATTTTCAGAATTTTCAAACAAAACGTTGCCCATCGTGTTGATTTGGTAATATAGAACGAAGAATTATGTTTGGAATATTAAAGAATAAATTAGGGATTATAGCGGCAAAATCATTGTTAAGTGCATACGATACGGAAGAATTAGACGCGGGCAAAAGAATAGTTTCTATTATAGCAGGTGCCTATATCTTTCAAAGAGGGATCAGGGCCATTTCAAAACACCCTTTTATTGGCATACAAGAGACTTTATTAGGAGGAATATTATTGTATAACGGTGCGGTAGGCATCAATAAAAAGATCATTAGAAAACCGACAGATCTTGCTGACATCAGGAGGAATCAAATTCAGGGGAACGATCCGGACAGTGCAGTTCCGGCCTTTGTTTAGGTATGAGATAAGGCCGGAGGACCCGGCCGTATCAAACCTAAATTTTATACGACAAACGCTTTGTCTATGAGCGATTATTGATCGTAGACTAAATATCCGTATTATTTTTATAAAAACCATAAAACCTGCTAAAATTTTTAACTGATTTTAGCAGGTTTTATGGATTTATTCCTATTAGTTGTAAAATACTCCTTTTCAGCAGATTAATTTCACATTAATTTGAAAATTTAACAGGTTTAGAAGACATATAGAACATTAATTTTCCTCCTTTTACAATTTCCTGATGTTTAATGCTATTTTCTGTCAAAACTTTTCCATTTAAGAGCACTTTTTGCACATAAACATTTTTATCGCTCTGATTAACCGCTTCGATACTGAAAGTTTTCCCTCCTTCCAGCGTTAAGCTGGCGGATTTAACGGCCGGACTACCTAAAGCATACTCATCCGAACCTGGTGAAACCGGGTAAAAACCCAAAGAAGAAAACATATACCAGGCACTCATCTGACCACAATCGTCATTTCCTCCCAACCCGTCGGGCGTCGGTTTATACTGCATTTTTAAAATCATTCTCACCCTTTCCTGCGTTTTCCAGGGCTGACCAGCCCAGTTGTACAAATACGCCACATGGTGAGCCGGCTCGTTTCCATGAACATAACCGCCAATAATCCCTTCTCTGGTAATGTCTTCGGTATCGGCAAAAAACTCATCCGGAAGGTGCATGTTAAACAGGCTGTCTATACGCGCAGCAAATCTCTTCTTCCCGCCCATGGCAGTCATTAAGGATTCCGGATCATGTGGTACAAAAAAGCTGTAATTCCAGGTATTCCCTTCTATAAATCCCTGTCCGTGGGTACTCAGCACATCAAACTCCTTTTTGAAAGTACCATCCGCAAGTCTCGGGCGCATAAAGCCAATACTTTTATCGTATACATTTTTCCAGTTTTGGGAGCGTTTCAAAAACGTTTCATAAATTTCCGGCTTGCCCAGTTTTTTAGCGATCTGCGCGATACACCAATCGTCGTATGCATACTCCAGCGTATTGGAAACAGAAGTTCCGCTGCTTTCTGCAGGAATGTATCCCATGTCAATGTATTTTCCTATCCCCTCATAATTGCGGTGATTAGCGGTCGTGATACAGGCCTCCAGCGCTTTGCCGGCATCACCATTGTATACCCCTTTAACAATCGCATCGGCAAGGACAGATACACTGTGGTATCCGCTCATGCACCAGTTGTCGTTGGCATAATGCGACCAGATCGGCAACATCTTCAATGCACTCTGGTCGTAATGGGCCATCATGGACTTCACCATATCGTTATTTCTGGATGGCTGGATGAGGTTAAAGAAAGGATGTAAAGCCCGGTAGGTATCCCAAAGCGAGAAAGTCGTGTAATTGGTAAAACCTTCCGCCTGATGTACATTCTGGTCCAGCCCTTTATATTGCCCGTTTACGTCTCCATAAGTGGTTGGGTTGATAAAAGCATGGTACATTGCCGTATAAAAGTTTACCTTATCATCTTCTGAAGCATTGATGTTGATCTTGTTCAGTTCTTTGTTCCATTCTTCCTGCGCCTGGGTTTTCACCTGGTCAAAATTCCATCCCGGGATCTCTGTACGCATATTTTCCAGCGCATTGTCCTGACTTACCGGAGATAATGCAAATTTTACTTCGACCTGCTCCTGCTCATCCGTGTCAAAATCAAAATGCATTCTGATCCTTCGTCCGGCAATTTCCGGGAAGTTGTTGTTCTGGTCGAATTTCCTCCAGAAGCCACCATATACCTGTTTCTTATCAAAGTTTTTCTGTCCGTAGTTTTTGAAAGGCTTTGAAAAAGACATCGCAAAAAAGACTGTTCTTGTTCTCGCCCATCCATTGGTTTGGCGGTATCCGGTAATCAGGCTGTCGTTCACCACCCGTACATACGTCCAAACCGTTTTTTCGTCGTAATTGTAGATGCCCGACATCAGGTCGAGGATGATGTGCGATTCCGCTGATTTTGGAAAAGTATAGCGGTGCATCCCTACCCTTTTGCTCGCCGTTAATTCGGCCTGAATCTGATGGTCATCCAGTTTTACTTTATAATATCCGGCTTCTGCGGTTTCATTTTGATGAGAAAAAGCAGAGCGAAAGCCACTTTTAGGAACATCAGCTGTTCCCGGGTTCATTTGTAATGCCCCTTGTGTGGGCATGATCAGGAAATCTCCGAGATCGGAATGTCCCGTACCA
Organism: Pedobacter steynii; assembly: GCF_900103665.1. Lineage (GTDB taxonomy): Bacteria > Bacteroidota > Bacteroidia > Sphingobacteriales > Sphingobacteriaceae > Pedobacter > Pedobacter steynii. The sequence continues at coordinate 111,747 of NZ_FNGY01000008.1, read as the reverse complement.
CTGAAATGCGTATGGCTAAAGCCGACAATCGTCTTGTCTTCATATTTATATCCTGCGCAATATTTATACACATCGCCATTGTACTTCCCATTGAACTCATAGGAAAGCGTGTCTGTATCCGGACTCAGCTGCACCGACCCAAAAGGAACAGTTGCACCGGGATAAGTATGGCCCATCTTCTGGGTGCCAATGATCGGTTTTACATACTTTACCAGGGCCTGTTGTGCCTGAATGGAAAGTGCGGGAAACAGTAAACAAAACAATAAAGCTTTCTTCATTTTCTGATTTGAAATTTTTTATGATAAACCTAAGGTATAAATAATCTGTAAAGAATTAGCTTTATTATGTTGCTATAACGTTTAATCAGAACTTTTATCATTTCTCCTTTTTACAAGTAACTGACGGCATAAATGAGAATGTATCAGTAAAAACCTTTATTTTTGCGTCAGAATAAATTATAATGAGTAAACTCGGTAGAATATTGGTAGCCATGAGTGGCGGGGTAGATAGTTCAGTAGCAGCAGTAATGTTACACGAACAAGGATATGAAGTTATCGGATTGACCATGAAGACATGGGACTATGCGACCTCAGGTACCAGCGGTAAGGAAACCGGATGTTGCAGCCTGGACAGCATCAATGATGCGCGTACTTTGGCGGTAAATTACGGATTCCCACACTATATATTAGACATCAGGGATGAGTTCGGTGATTATGTAATTGATAACTTCGTTGATGAATATCTTGCAGGCCGTACGCCAAACCCTTGTGTTTTATGTAACACCCACATTAAATGGGAAGCTTTATTGAAACGTGCCAACAAACTGGACTGTGAATTTATCGCAACCGGTCACTATGCCAATGTAAGGCAGCACGACAATGGCCGTCATGTGATCTCTAAAGGTCTGGACGAAAATAAAGATCAGTCTTATGTACTTTGGGGGGTATCTCAGGAAAACCTGGCCCGTACAAAATTCCCTTTGGGATCTTTTGCGAAGGCGGATATCCGTCAGATGGCTTTGGATATGGGACAGGAAGAACTGGCAAAGAAAAGCGAAAGCTATGAGATCTGCTTTGTTCCCGACAATGATTACCGTGCCTTCTTAAAGCATAAAGTTGGCGATCTGGAAGACCGTGTTGCAGGTGGCAACTTTATTACCAGCAACGGAATGGTGGTTGGACAGCATAAAGGATACCCTTTCTACACCATCGGACAGAGAAAAGGTTTGGGCATTGCCTTTGGCGAACCCATGTTTGTAACCCAGATCCTTCCGGAAAGCAATACTGTTGTTCTGGGAAGAGCAGATGAGCTGGAACGCAGAGAAGCGATGGTTAGAAACGTAAACCTGATTAAATATGATAATATTTTAGAACCTATGGATAACGTGGTGACTAAAATCAGGTATAAAGATGCAGGAACCCTAAGCACTATTGTTCAGGAGAAAGATAAAATGCGCGTGGTATTTGATCATTCTGTATCGGCAATAGCACCGGGCCAGTCTGCCGTATTCTACGAAGGAAACGACCTTCTTGGAGGCGGTTTCCTTTGTTAACGATCTAATTGATCTGAAATGGTATAAGGTGCAGCAGTTTTAATACGCTTGCCCTTATATCTTTCAAAATAATAATCCAACCGGCCGAGGTTAATCCCCGCAAATCCAACCTGATTGATCGTCGTCATCTTTCCATCCAGATTCTGGATGTCTTCCGGCTGATCCATGAAAGTATGGGTATGCCCTCCGATGATCAGATCAATATTCCTTGTATTTTTAGCCAATACCTGGTCAGAATCCCTGTTGCTGTCGTACCGGTAGCCCAAATGAGATAAACAGATCACGAGGTCACATTTAAGGTCATTCTTGAGCAGGCTTGCCGTTTTATTTGCGGTTGCTACAGGATCCAGAAACTGCGTTTCTGCATAATTCCTGTCTGCCACCAGTCCTTTGAGTTTGATCCCGATTCCAAATACCCCGATTTTAATCCCCTGTTTTTTGAAGATTTTATAGGGTTGTGTAGACTTATTTAATAAGGTATTCGAGAAATCATAATTGCTGCAGAGGATTGGGAAATTGGCATGTGGCAATTGCTTGTAAAATCCTGCCAGGCCATTGTCGAAATCATGGTTCCCCATTGTTGCGGCATCGTATTTCATTTCAGACATCAGCTTAATTTCCAGTTCGCCACCATATTTGTTGAAATAAGGCGTTCCCTGGAAGATATCTCCGGCATCAAACAACAATACATTCTGCTCTTTTTCGCGGATCGCCTTGATCAGTGCAGACCGCCTTGCGGTTCCACCCAGTCCCTGATACTTCGAACCGTCCATAGGGAAAGGTTCTACCCTGCTGTGTACATCATTGGTATGTAATATCGTGAGCTTTACCAGGTCCCCGGCTGCGATGGCATCAAAAGCATTCAAGTTCAGGGCAACTGCTGCAGCTGCCATCCCTCCCGTTTTAAGGAAGTTTCTGCGGTTAATTTTTAGTAATTCTTCCATCTAATTTAGGATTGATTGTTTTACCGGCAGCTTCATTTTCTTTTATATAGGTGACCAATGCATCGCGCATTCTGATGCCAATCATCTTTTTCTCTATCGGATTTTTGAAGCTTTGTACATTGTCGCCACCTTCGGCTACATAATCTGAAGTCAGGATCTTGTAGTTTCTTGTCGGATCATAAGGTTTTCCATTGATCATCACTTCCGTAGGCTGATCATCGACAATTTTCATTCTCAATGCCGCAACGGGTTGACCACCGGTTTTAGCGATAAAATTGAGCAGGTTTTTCACGTCTGAAGGGGCCAATGTAAAGATCACCATTTCGTTCTCAAAAGGCATGACCTCAAAAATATTAGCCATTTTCACTTCCCCTTTTGGGATATCAACGCGCAAACCGCCATTGGTGGAAGGCATCGCGAAATCAACTGCCGGATCAAATTTAAGGGCTTCATGAAGTAAAGCATCAGAAAAGAAATTTCTCAGCAGATTTTCAGGCACCTTATCATTTTTACTCATCAACACTTCGGAATGTCCGATCACCGTGTTCATCTCCTGCTCCATCTTTATTTTATAAGGAAGGTAGGTTTTGATCAGGCTGCTGTCGACGGCCCGTTCATTGTTCATCTTGTATTCCGCACGGTTACTTTTTACGAGTTTGTAATGGCTGCCGCAGGAAATCAAGAAGAATGGGATAGCGGCCAATGCCAGGTATTTTCTCAATGGTTGGATATGCTGCATAATGATTTCAAAGTCCAAAGTTAAATTAATCTATGCGTTTTGGGATTAAAAAAAAGAGAAATCCAGGTTAAGGATTTCTCTTTTGATGTTTAAAAAGAAAGAATTGACTACAGGTTTTTAGTCAGCTCTTCGCTCATTGGTGTTACTTTAGATCTGAAACGGTGAACCAATTGTCCTTTCTCGTTGATCAGAAATTTTTCAAAATTCCAGTTGATGTCTCCTTTGAAATCAGGGTTCTCTTCTGAAGTCAGGTATTTGAACAATGGATTGATATCCGTTCCTTTTACGCTCACTTTTTCACTTAGTAAAAAGGTCACCCCAAAATTCTTTTTACAGAAATCCTGAATCTCAGAATTGGTAGCCAATTCCTGTCCGCCGAAATTACCAGCCGGGAAACCAATTAACACTACATTTTTACCATATTGCTTGTGTAATTTTTCCAGGGCTTCATATTGTGGGGTATAACCACATTTGGAAGCGGTATTCACAATCAGGATTTTCTTTCCTTTAAACTTAGAAAGCTTTACTTCTTTGCCATCAATGGTTTTGAAGCTGAAATCATAAATGCTTTTCGCCGGTGGGGTAAACATCAGGCTCAGTAATATTAATAATGTATTCATTTTTGTTTTTTTATAATGTATAAACGAAGTTAAGCACAAAAAGGTTTAATATATATAATTAAATAGTAAAGATATAACCCGGGTTCGGTTAATACCGGATCAGTAAAGTCAATCCGGTACAACATTTTGACTTTACAAATCCATGTCCAATTCCTGTTTTACCTATACGCGCTCTAACCAGGCTCTATACACGCTCTATACTCGGTGGTGACCCGCTTGAAAGCGTATTAAAGGCGGGTCAGCAGCTTGTGTAAAACGGGCTTAAAATGAGTATTCCTGCAAGCGGTCATAAGCTTGCCCGAATCAGCACGACCATATTCCTTCCAGATGTTTACAATACATGCCTTAGAACCAAATCCAAACAATCCCGGAGAAAAGATCCTAAAAAACCGTAAAACTGTTCATTTTTGTTTAAATCGGCTATAAGTCACCACTTTATCATGGGCAAAATGACACATTTTCAAATATATTTACTATAAAAATCATATCGAATTTTGAAATTAGCCTTATTTATAGCTTTATTTGCAGAAAAACGTTCTGAATGGCGAAGAATTTATTAATAGTTGAGTCACCTGCAAAAGCTAAAACCATCGAAGGGTATTTAGGAAAAGATTTCCTTGTTAAATCAAGTTACGGGCATATCCGGGATTTGGTTAAAGGGGATATGGGTATTGATGTAGCCAATAATTTTGCCCAGACCTATGAGGTTCCTGCTGATAAAAAGCAGATCGTTGCAGAGCTTAAGAAATTAGCAAAGGAAGCCGAAATGGTATGGCTAGCGTCCGATGAGGACCGTGAGGGAGAAGCGATTTCATGGCATTTATTTGAAACATTAGGATTAAAAGAAAATAAAACAAGAAGGATTGTCTTTCATGAGATCACTAAGCCTGCAATATTAAAGGCGATAGAAACTCCGCGTACGATCGACTATAACCTCGTGAATGCCCAGCAGGCCAGACGTGTGCTGGACAGGCTGGTAGGTTTTGAGCTCTCCCCTGTTTTATGGAAAAAAATAAAACCTTCTTTATCTGCAGGACGCGTACAGTCGGTGGCTGTTCGTCTGATTGTAGACAGAGAAAGAGAAGTTAATAAATTTAATGCAACAGCAGCATTTAAGGTTTCTGCACAGTTCAGCACCGGAAAAGGGAAAGAAGTGGTTAAAGCAGAATTACCTCAGCGCTTTGAGCAGGAAGCAGATGCAGAGAAATTCTTAAACGATTGTATTAAAGCAGGCTTTAGCGTAGACAGTCTGGAAACCAGACCTGCGAAAAGAAATCCTGCGCCTCCGTTTACCACTTCAACCTTACAGCAGGAAGCTTCCCGTAAACTCGGATATTCCGTATCAAGGACGATGCAGGTTGCACAGCGCCTGTACGAAAGTGGAAGGATCACCTATATGCGTACCGATTCGGTAAACCTTTCGGAGACTGCATTACAGGCAGCATCAGCAGAGATCAAATCCGCATGGGGCGATAAATACCATCAGATCAGAACGTATAAAACGAAAACAGCAGGTGCACAGGAAGCTCACGAAGCCATCCGCCCTACTTATTTCAACCACCATACCGTACCCGGCGACAGCTCAGAACAGCGCTTATATGAATTGATCTGGAAGCGTGCCATCGCTTCTCAGATGAGTGAAGCCTTGTTTGAAAAAACAACCGCTCAGATTGCCATCAGTACCCGTAAAGAGCATTTGGTTGCCGAAGGTGAAGTCCTCAAATTTGATGGTTTCCTAAAGGTATACCTGGAATCAAGTGATGAAGAAGACCTGGAAGATTCGGAAGACAGCAATATGCTGCCTCCATTGGCCAAAGGTCAGGAGCTCATCCTGAGAGAAATGAATGCCACAGAACGTTTCTCACGTCCGCCTGCCAGATATACAGAGGCAAGCATGATCAAGAAACTGGAAGAACTGGGCATCGGCCGACCTTCCACTTATGCGCCAACGATTTCTACGATTCAGAACCGTGGATATGTCGTTAAGGAAGACCGTGATGGCCGCCAGCGTTCCTTTAGCTCCATTGTATTGGCTAACGGAGTAGTGAGCAAACAAATTAAAACAGAAATCACAGGGGCAGAGAAATCAAAACTCTTCCCGACAGATATAGGCGAAGTAGTAAACGACTTCCTGGTAGAACATTTCAAAGGGATTGTCGACTTTAACTTTACGGCCAACGTAGAAAAGGAATTCGATGAGATTGCTCAGGGATTGCAGGAATGGACAAAAATGCTCCACTCCTTCTATACGCCTTTCCACCTTGAAGTAGAAACTACCCTTGAAAATGCCGACCGTGCCAACGGAGAGCGTCTATTGGGAATTGATCCTGCTTCCGGAAAGAATGTCTATGCTAAAGTGGGTAAATTCGGACCATTGGTACAGATCGGACAGAATGACGACGAGGAAAAACCGCGTTATGCCAGCCTGTCGAAATCCCAATCCGTAGGAACTGTAACCTTAGAAGATGCCCTGGAACAGTTCAAACTTCCTTTCCAGCTGGAAGATTATGAAGGTAAAGAAGTTTCCGTAGGTGTAGGCCGTTTTGGTCCTTACGTGAAATGGGGAGATGCTTATATTTCCATTCCTAAAAACGAAGATCCGCTGTCTGTAGACAGAGACCGTGCCATTGAAATTATCGCTGAGAAAGTTACTGCTGATGCACCAGTGGCGCATTATGAGCGTTTACCGGTAACTAAAGGTAAAGGCCGCTTCGGTCCTTTCATCAAATGGAACGACTTATTTATCAATGTGCCTAAAGCTTATAACTTCGACTTCCTGACGCAGAAAGACATCGAAGAGCTGATCGGTAAAAAGGTAGAGAAAGAAGCTAACAGGTTTATTCAGCAATGGACTGCAGAGAAGATTGCGATTGAAAACGGCAGATGGGGACCCTTCATCCGTTTCGGTAAAGACATGCTGAAATTGGGTAAAAACCCGGCTACAGGAGAGAAATATACTCCTGAAGACCTTGCGGGCGTATCCCTCGAAGACGTAAAAAAACTAATTGTAGAACAGGTGCCTAACGCTTTTGAACCTAAAGCTGCCAAGAAAAAGGCAGCGGCGAAATCTCCAGCAAAAAAGAAACCGGTAGCAAAGAAAAAGTAGGCTTTGCCTGCTCAATGCAGATATGAAGAAAGATCTCCCTGAAAATATAGTACAAGACATTGCCGTTGCAGTAGTGCTGAAGAGCGAAAGCCCGGAAGTAAAAAACTGGACTGTCTACCTGATTAACCTGAAAGATAAACCATTGAAAAATGTGTTGATCAGCTCTAAAGGCTACGGAGAAAAAGATGGCAGAATGGTGCAGACCTCTGTGCTCAGACATTCACTCGGAGACCTTCAGCCCCGTTCTTTTACAGGCGTTGAAGCAATAGATCCTGAAGTTTTTGGCTTAACCAATGAATATTGGTTAAGCTATTACCTCGACGAGGTGATCTATGATAAAAAATTTATTTTCCTTCCTGAAAGTATCGTTGATGATAATTTAATCCGGATTCCTTTGGTAAATATGCCGGGTGTGATGATAAAATAATTTCGGTTTAGTTTCCGATACCAATCCTTTTTGCTAATTTTCATGCACATCTCCAACTTTACCATAAAAGTGTATGAAATTCACGTCATCTCCATTTATTCAGAAGAATAAAAAAGGAATTATTATCGGCTCGGTAGCGGTCATCATCATCGGCCTTGCCTCGCTCTTCTTTTTCAAAAAAGAAAGACCAAAAGACTACAATCAGGCTTATTCTAAATACATAGAAGCCTATACCTCGGGAACAGTTTCCAAGAAAAGTTATGTCAGGCTCCATCTGGCCAGTCAGGTGAAAACCATGAGTGATATTGGCGTGGCCGATTCCCGGGACCTGTTCAGCTTCTCCCCTTCTGTAAAAGGAAAAACGTATTGGATCGACTCCCAGACCCTGGAATTCAGACCCGATGAGCCTTTGAAACCCGGAGAAGATTACGAAGCGACCTTCAACCTGAACAAAGTGACGGAAACGGAAAAAGGCCTGGAAGAATTTGAATTCAATTTCAGAGTCATCAGTCCCGGACTTAGCCTGACGCAAAACGGACTGGTTTCTCAAAACAATACTTCCCTTGATTATATGAAATTAAGCGGAGAAGTGCTGACTTCCGATCAGGAAGATCCAAAGCAAATTGAAAAAGCCTTAAAAATAGATTTCCCGCAATCCTTAAAAGTGAAATGGCAGCACAATCCTGCAAAAAACGTTTCTACTTTTACCGTAGACAGCATTAAGAAAACAAAATCCGACAATCCCTTAAAGCTCATCTGGTCCGGTGATCCCATTGATGCACCAGGTAAAGGAGAAGAAGTGCTGGAAGTTCCTGCACTGGGTGTTTTCAAAATCCTGAACATGAAAGCCATACAGGATCTGGAAGATTTTGCGCTCGTTCAGTTCTCTGAGCCGATTAACGTAGCACAGGACCTGAACGGATTGATCTCCCTTGCCCAGCTGACTGACCTGAGGTTTACCATAGATGCCAGTCAGGTGAAGGTGTATTCTGCCGAAACACTGGAAGGAAATTATGCGTTCACGGTGAACGAAGGTGTCGAAAATATCAACAGTGTTAAACTATCCGCTGCTAAAACAGCAAATATCGTTTTTGAGAATAAACTGCCTTCGGTAACCATTGCCGGAAGCGGAAGCATCCTACCTACTTCTGGGAAACTGGTTTTACCATTTGAAGCAGTAAACTTAAAAGCTGTGGATGTAACGGTGATCAAAATCTATGAGAACAATATCCCGCAATTTTTCCAGACCAACAATTATAAAGACGGACAGGAACTTCGCCGTGTAGGGAAACCTATCGTACAGAAAACCATTCGCCTGGATGAGGATAAAGCGCTGGACCTGCATAAGAAAAACCGTTTCACCCTCGATCTGGATAAGATTATCCGTACAGAACCAGGTGCAATGTATCGTGTTACCGTTGGTTTCAGAAGAGAATATAACGTCTTTAAATGTGTGGAAGCCAATACAGAAAACAGCGATGATTCAGATGCTTCAGCGGTTTCAGGAGAAGAAGATGAATACGGCGGCTACGGAGAGAAGATCGATGAAGACGATGATTTCTGGAGCCGGTACAACAGCAATTACCCCAACAATTACCGTTGGGAAGACCGGGATAATCCTTGTACGCCATCCTACTATACCAGTGAACGCTGGGCAAGCAGGAACCTGATCGCTTCAAATATTGGCCTGATTGCCAAACGTGGCAACGACAACAGCATGATGATCATTGCGACAGATCTGTTAACGGCAAAAACACTGAGCGGTGTTACGTTAGAATTGCTGGATTATCAGAAACAGGTGATCCATACCGTAAAAACAGACGGCGATGGAATGGCCTCATTTGACCTTAAAAAGAAACCTTTCCTGTTGATCGCTAAAAATGGCGATGAGCGTGGTTATCTGAAACTGGACGATGGAAGTTCTCTTCCATTGAGCAGGTTTGATGTAGGTGGAGATGTGGTGCAAAACGGCTTAAAAGGATTCATCTACGGAGAACGTGGCGTTTGGCGTCCCGGAGATTCGGTGTTCCTTTCTTTCATTCTGGAAGATAAACTGAAAAAGCTACCTGGCGGTTATCCGGTAACTTTCGAATTTTATAATCCACAGGGGCAACTCGTTAAAAGGATGATCAATGGAAAACCTTTAAATGGGTTCTACGCCTTCAGAACGGCTACCGAAAGTACCGCACCAACAGGAAACTGGCTGGCAAAAGTGAAAGCCGGTGGAGCCACTTTTTCTAAAACCATTAAGATTGAAACGGTGATGCCAAACCGGTTGAAGATCAATTTCGACTATGGCAACCGTCCTTATCTGGGTTCCGGAAACGGAGCTGCGGCTTCCCTTACGGCAACCTGGTTATTTGGCGCGCCGGGCAAGAACCTGAAAGCGAAGGTGGATGTAAGTCTGAATACCATGCAGACGACCTTTAAGGGCTTTGAAAATTATAGTTTCGACAACCCGACCGTTTCGTTCCAGTCGCAGCTGAAAACGATCTTTGAAGGCACCTTAAATGAAAACGGAACCGCCGCGGTAAGCACGAATTTAAGTGAAAACAATACTGCTCCGGGAATGCTGAAAGCCAATTTTGCGATTAAAGTGTTCGAAGCCGGTGGTAACTTCAGTATAGACAATTTCAGTATCCCCTACCATGTGTATTCCGACTACTACGGCATTAAAGCGCCGGAAGGAGACCGTTTAAGTGGAATGCTGCTCACCGGTCAGGACCATAAAATAGACATTGTCAATGTCAACAGAGATGGAAAACTGCTTGGCGGATCAAAATCTGTAGATGTAGAATTGTATAAAGTGCAATGGCGCTGGTGGTGGGAACAGGACAATGAGAATTCCTTTGCCAATTTCACGCAGAACTCCTATAATAAACTGATTAAAAAAGAAACCGTTCAGATCAGCGGTGGTAAAGCCAGCTGGAACCTGAGGGTCGAAGAACCGGAATGGGGTCGTTACATGATCCTGGTGAGAGACCATAACGGAGGCCATGTTTCCGGTAAATCGGTCTATATCGATTGGCCGGGATGGGCGCAACGTGAACAAAACAGCAATCCTACGGAAGCATCCATGCTTTCTTTCACCGCCAATAAAACCAAATTTAAAGTAGGTGAAGAAGTTGTGCTGACCATTCCTTCGGGAAAAGATGGCAGGGCATTGATTTCGATTGAAAATGGAAGTAAGGTGTTAAAGACTTTCTGGACCGATACCAAAGCCGGACAAACACAATTTAAGTTTAAAGCAGAAAAGAACATGGCACCGAATGTGTTTGCCAATGTGACGCTGTTACAACCACATGCACAAACACTGAACGACCTCCCTATCCGGATGTACGGTGCCATTCCTTTGCTCATTGAAGATCCGGAAACGATCTTAAAACCAATGATCAAAATGGCCGATAAACTGAAACCGGAAACGGAAAGCAACATTACGGTAACAGAACAAAACGGAAAAGCAATGACCTATACCATTGCCATTGTAGACGAAGGTTTGCTCGATCTGACCAGGTTTAAAACGCCTGATCCTCATGGCATCTTCTATGCCCGTGAAGGTTTGGGCGTAAAAACATGGGATTTATTTGATTATGTGCTCGGTGCATGGGGCGGTAACCTGGAAAGAATCCTGAGCATTGGTGGTGATGGAAGCATCAACAAGAACCTCAGCCCTGCAAAAGCAAACAGGTTTGTTCCTGTCGTGAAATATCTCGGCCCTTTTGCACTTTCTAAAGGCGCAAGCAATACCCATAAATTTAAACTGCCTCAATATATTGGTGCGATAAGGGCGATGGTTGTTGCCGGTCAGGATGGCGCTTATGGCTTCGCAGAGAAAAGTGTACAGGTTAAAAAACCGTTGATGCTACTGGCAACTTTGCCAAGGGTAATCGGTCCGGGAGAAAGCTTCACCCTGCCTGCAACCGTATTTGCGACAGAAAAGAACCTTAAAAATGTCACCCTGCAATTGCAATCTGCGAACCTGGAAGTCATCGGTGGTAAAACACAACAGCTGACTTTCAAACAACCGGGAGAGCAAATGGCTTACTTTGAAATCAAAGTTCCGGAAATGACGGGCATTGCCAAGGTAAAACTGATTGCACAGAGTGGTGCAGAGAAAACAGCCTACGATGTAGAACTGGACATCAGAAACCCGAATCCATACATCACCAATGTGGTTCCTATTGTGATTGAGCCGGGCAAAAACTGGGTTAATTCTTACCTGCCTGTAGGCATGGCAGGAACAAATACGGGAAGTCTGGAACTCTCTACCATCCCTCCGATCAACCTTAAAAAACGATTGAGTTACCTGATGCAATATCCCCATGGTTGTGTAGAACAGACCACCTCAGGAGTATTCCCTCAGTTGTTCCTCAATAAGTTAACACCGCTTACAGAGCAGCAAAAAGCGACGACAGAAAGAAACCTGAAAGCAGGAATCAATAAATTACGCGGCTTCCAGACCGGAGATGGTGGCTTAGGCTACTGGCCGGGTGCAGGTACTTCCGACGAATGGGGAAGTAATTATGCCGGGCACTTCCTGGTAGAAGCACAAAATGCAGGTTATACCCTTCCGGTGGGCATGCTGGACGAATTGCTGCGTTACCTGAAAAGTAAAGCGGCGAACTGGGCACCAAACAGTACCAATTTCTATGGTGGTGACCTGTCTCAGTCTTACCGTTTATATGTGCTTGCACTCGCTAAAAGACCGGAAATGGCAGCGATGAACAGGTTAAAAGCCTTCCAGTACTTGTCGGAAACCGCTAAATGGCGACTGGCAGCGGCTTATAAACTGGCCGGACAAGCCGATGCGGCGAATGGTCTGATCAAAGGGCTGGCCACAGAAGTGAAACCTTATAACCAAATGGGCGGAACCTATGGCTCTGATGTACGTGATCAGGCAATGATCCTGGAAACCTTAACCCTTCTTGGCCGTAAATCGGCAGCAGCACAGCTGATCCAGCCACTGGCAGCCAAATTAGGCAGGGACGACTGGTACAGTACGCAAACTACGGCTTACAGTTTACTGGCGATTGCCAAGTTCTGTGGCGCCAATACCGCTTCAAATACACTGAAATACAACTATAAAATCGATGGAAAAAGCGGAACTACAAATTCCAGTCAGTTCATGAACATTACCGATTTAACCTTTAAAGGTGGAAACGGCGTAGTCATCAACAATACCGGCGACCGTGTTTTATTCGGACGTCTGATCCTTCAGGGGCAACCTTCGGCCGGACAAAACAACTTCCTGCCGAACAATGCAGAGGCGCTGGAAATGAACATCGACTATAAATTGTTAAATGGAAAATCACTGGATCCATCGACCTTAAAACAAGGAACAGATTTCTATGCAGAGGTGACGATCAAAAACCCGGGAAGAATGGGTTATTATGAGCAAATGGCATTGACGCAGATCTTCCCTTCCGGCTGGGAGATCATCAATAACAGGATCAACGACAGTGAGAGTGCTGTTGCTTCTTCGCCATATACGTACAGAGACATCAGGGACGACCGTGTGTTCACTTATTTCAACCTGAGGGAGAATGAGACGGTAACTTACAAAGTGCTGTTAAACGCGTCCTATATCGGTCGCTATTACCTTTCAGCAGTACAGTGTGAAGCAATGTATAACGACAATATTAGTGCAACTACGGCAGGGAAATGGGTGCAGGTAATTAAGTAGCATGTTTAAAAAGTTCAGTTACGAACCAAAACTGGTGTTCAGCGATGTGATTTGCGTCTTATTGTTGTGCTGGTTTTGGTTCCTTTTGCCATCAAAATTATTCTTAAATCCTACCTCTTATGTGGTAGAAGCTTCCAATGGGGAATTGTTAAGCGCCGCCATCGCCAAAGACGGGCAATGGCGCTTCCCTGTGGCAGATACGATTCCGCAGAAGTTTCAGCAATGTATTGTCGCCTTTGAGGACAAGCGCTTTTTTACCCATCCGGGGATAGATTTCCTGGCGATGGCGAGGGCGATGCGTCAAAACCTGAAGGCCAAAAGCGTGGTGAGTGGCGGCAGCACCTTAACGATGCAAGTCATCCGCCTGTCGCGCAGAGAAAGCCGCACGGTCTGGCAGAAGCTGATTGAAGTTATCCTGGCCTTTCGGCTGGAACTGACGCATTCTAAAACAGATATCCTGAAATTATATGCCGCAAACGCTCCTTTTGGCAGCAATGTCGTTGGCCTGGAAGCGGCTTCCTGGCGGTATTTCGGGCGAAGTGCCGGGAGCTTATCCTGGGGAGAAATGGCGACCCTTGCTGTTCTTCCAAACAGCCCTTCCCTCGTCCATCCCGGTAAAAACTCCGCAAAGCTGATCAAAAAGAGAAACGACCTGCTGGATAAAATTGCAGGGTTAAAAATGATAGACCAGGAAACCGCCAACTTATCCAAGCTGGAACCCATCCCTGGAAAACCTCAGCAGCTGCCACAAAATGCCCCCCACCTGCTCAACCGCTTTAAAGCAGAAGAGCAAGCCTTACAAAGCACCAGCCTCAGGTCTACGCTGGACTTTGACCTGCAGCTGAAGCTGAATGCCCTATTGAAACGCTACAACAACCGCTACCGGGCCAACGACATCAATAACATCGCCGCATTGGTGCTGGATGTTAAAAACGGAACGGTGCTCAGCTATGTCGGGAACATTTATCAACCGGAAAATAAAGAACTCGAAAGTCATGTAGACATGATTAAGGCCCCCAGAAGTCCGGGCAGTACTTTAAAGCCCTTGCTGTATGCGGGCATGCTGAACGATGGTTTTATCCTGCCCAAAACCCTGATTCCTGATGTGCCTACGCAGATCAATGGGTATTCCCCTCAGAATTATGATTTGGGCTACGATGGCGCCATTCCCGCAGACCGGGCATTGAGCCGTTCCCTGAACATTCCAGCCGTGAAAATGCTGCAGAGCTATAAATACCAGCGCTTCTATGATAAGCTCAAGAAAATGGGCATCAGCACCCTGAACCAACCGGCAGATCATTATGGCTTATCGCTGATCCTGGGTGGCAGTGAAGTGACGATGTGGGACCTCGCCAAAACGTATATGGGTATGGCAAGGACACTGAATCATTTCAATGAATACCAGGGAAAATATAACCCTCATGATTACGATGCACCCCGTTATGTGAAAGCGAAACGGGATGAACGTTTTGACACTTACGAAACCCAGCTGACCTCCACGATCGACTATGGTTCAATCTGGAACACTTTTAACGCCATGGAAGAACTCATGAGGCCGGGCGAAGAAGGACTTTGGGAACAGTTTTCCTCTTCACAAAGGGTGGCCTGGAAAACCGGAACGAGCTTTGGCTTCCGCGATGCCTGGGCGGTTGGACTGACGGCACAATATGTGGTCTGTGTATGGGTGGGCAATGCCGATGGCGAAGGCCGGCCTGGTTTAACCGGTGTTGACGTGGCTGCTCCGGTGCTCTTTGACATCTTCCGTCAGCTGCCAAATGGCAAATGGTTTCAGATGCCTAAACATCAGCTCCGGAAAATGAAAGTCTGTAAACAGAGCGGCTATAAAGCCGGTGAATATTGCCGGGAAACATTGGAAGAACTCGTTTCCCCTTCCGGAGAGAAAACAGGGCTTTGTCCTTACCATAAACTCATCCACCTGGACCAGACCGCTACTTTTAGGGTGACCGATCAATGTGAATCTACCGCAACGATGGTTCATCAGCCCTGGTTTGTGCTTCCACCAGCAATGGAGTATTACTATAAAATCAAAAACAGCGATTATAAGCTATTGCCGCCTTTTAAACCGGGTTGTACCGATGCAGGCAGCAATTATGTGATGGAAATGATTTATCCAAAGAACAATGCCAGCGTTTACATTCCGGTAGAATTCGACGGCAGCAGAGGAAAGGTGGTTTTAAATGCGACACACCGCAACAGCAATGCAAAGATTTACTGGCATATAGACAACGAGTATGTGGCCACGACCAAATCGTATCACCAGCTCGCGGTCAGTCCTCCGGCAGGAAAACATACCCTGACACTGGTCGACGAGAATGGAGAAAGGCTAATGCAGACTTTTACGGTGCTGGATAAAGAGAAAGGAAAGCACTAATCGTTTTTCAGCAGTTTCCTTTCCACAGCACCCATTGTGATCAGGTATTGTGCCGCCATGTACGTCGCCATGATCAATACTCCTGCGAAGTCAAAGCCCTTCACAAATTTGTTCCAGGCAAGGATAGAATCGGATAACAGGAAACATAAGGCACCAACAAGGATCAGGTTAAAGCTGAGGGTATTCACGCGTTGATTTCTGAACGCGGCCATCATCATCATCATGCTGATCACAAAGGTATAGATCATTACCGGAAGCTTCATTCCACCTAAATGCGGTCGTAAGTAGAAGTAAAATGTAATGCTAAAGAGCGCACACAATATAATCGCGATCCTCGCCCCTTTCTTATCCAGCTCCTGCGCAGAGCGGAAGTCCAGGTAAAAAGCACTGATGTAAAAAATATGGCAGGTTAAAAAGGCAACGAGGCCATACATGAAATAGGAAGGGTCCTGCCAGGCCAGCATCAGCAATACATCCCCGGCCAGGGCAAAGATCAGTCCGGCAAACAAACGTTTATGAAACCTTCCTTTCAACCCGGTCTGGGTATAGAGCATCAGCAATAGCGAAAGTACGATGCAAGGCTTAATCACATACCTCAGGGTACTCAATTCATTAAATTCTGCGCAGATCTGCAGGATAAAAATCAGCGCAAATAACAGGTTAAACTTCAGGTATTTCTTCAGCATCTACATTCTTTTTTTGAAGGTTATAAAACCAGACTGCCGAGCAGAGATTCAGGCCACAAAATATCACCTGATAACCGATCGGAAAATCCTGGAGCAAAACTATTAAAATCCCCAATACCAAACGTGCATATTCAAATTTTACCTTCCATTTCTTTTCTTCCAGCAAGGCACCACAGGTGAGTAAGGTTAAGATCACGAAGGTTGCCCCGCTGATTAAAGCAGGTGAAGGAAGGCTGCTGTGTAAAAACAGGATGGCTGAACCTGCAATGAGCCCTACGACGAACTGGACAAGTACATAGCCCGTCAGCTGTTGATGGTACTGCGGATCATACTTTTTATAAATCAAAGGATCGATCTCAGGAGCAGATTTAAATCCCCCTAAATGTGCGGGAAACCATCCCGGTGGTTTAAGGAAGACATTGATCTTGTCCATCCATCTCGGACTTTGCCTGGCCGTTTTCAACAATTCGTCCCAGTAATGGACATTGGCCCAGATGGGGTTCCAGCTGGCCAGTGGTGTAGTAATTCCATAATAGACCTCTTCTTCTTCCTTCTGGAAGGTACCGAAGATGCGGTCCCAGATGATCAGGGTTCCGGCATGGTTGCGGTCGATATATTTTGGATTGGAGCCATGGTGAACCCGGTGATGGGAAGGCGTGTTTAAAATCCATTCCAGTGGCCCCATACTTTTAATGGCGCGGGTATGGATCCAGAACTGATATAAAGTATTAAATGAGCTCAGGGTCAGGAACATGATCGGGTCGAAACCTGCAAATGCCAGTGGCAGGTAGAATACCCAGGAAAACCAGCCCTGAAACCAGGACTGCCTTAAGGCGACAGTCAGGTTGTATTCTTCGGATTGATGGTGCACAATATGCGCTGCCCATAGAGCATTTACCTGATGGCTCATCCGGTGGAACCAGTAATAGAAAAAATCAACACCGATAAACAGGATGATCCAGATCCAGATGGATTGTGGCAGGTCGAACAACCTCCAGTTTTCAAAGATGTATTTATAGCCAAAGAATAAAGCCGTTTTCATGAAAATGCCCGTGAGCTGTTGCCCGATTCCCTGACTCAGGTTAGCGATGGAATCGTTAAACCGGTAATAATTCAGTTTCCTGTAGAAGTTCCAGGCCAGTTCTATCCCGATCAGGATGAAAAATACAGGGACAGATAAAGCAATGTAATCTACTTTCATTTTACTAATTTAATAAAAATGGCGATAAATACAGCCTGCAAGATGGGGTCAAAGGAAACAAAATCAGGCTTGAGCTGTTGTAAGAAAAAATGGTAAAAATGAAGAAAGATATCCCAAAACAGGAAGAAGGATCAGAAATGGATGTTTTTGAAAAAACAACATTTAAAAACGAAGCAGCAGCAAAGGCATTTTATGCATTGGCAAGGACGCGGCTATTGGAAGTTTTCAATTGGGATGAACTTTGTGGCTTCACCTCGGCAACATTTACGTTGACTGATGCTTCCGGCAGGGAAATTCGGCGTGAGGCGATGGAAGGCGATCATTTTAAGATCAACATACCCGGTCCGGGAACGACCACCGGCGATGGTTTTGACTGGGTAGTTGTAGAACTGATCAGGGAAGAACAATCCGCGCAGGGACAGTCCATTACGATGCGGGCAAGACCGGCAGCGAATCCTTTACACCCCGATAACGAGACGGCACATTTTTTTAAAGACAAAGCTACTTCTACCTTTAAAGTCTACAGAAAGGGGCTTGAAGTACATGCAGAAGTTCATGGACGCAATGAAGTTCCCAATTCAGACAGTGGGGTATTGATCAATAACGTCAGAAATGTATTGGTTGGATGGAGTGCTAAGATTGGATTCTCTTATCCACAGTGGAAAAGCCTGGTTACAGCATTGGTAAACCAGAATTGATTTTATCCAGATAAAAAAGCAGCAAATATGATATAAGTCATATTTGCTGCCCTATATGGATTGATCTATAAAAATAGAATCTTGAACTGTAATAAGAAAAAAGCTATTAATAGCTTTTCTCTGTACGGTTATTGCGTTTAAAGCCACCACCGCCTCCGGCGCCACCAGTACCTGGTTTTTCCTGAGCTTCAGCAACTTTAATTCGGTTACCGTTATAATCGCCACCGTTCATGCGTTTGATTGCTTCTTTTGCCTCTTCTTCTACCGGCATTTCCACAAAACCAAAACCACGACTTTGACCAGTCTCGCGATCTTTGATAATCCTAAGTGATTTTACTTGACCGAAATCACCAAATACGGCTGTTAATTCATCTTCCCCTACTTCTAACGGAAGGCCTGTAATAAATATCTTCATTAATGTTTAAAAATTTGCACAAAGTTAAGCATTTTTAGCTTAAATTCCAATGCTAGTGTCAGTTATAAGTATAATTATCAATTTAATCTTCAAAACAACCGGCAGGCCTTTTTTGTTTCAGTTACGATATTTTTTTTTGAAAAAAAGATCAGGCTTAAATCCGTCGCCTGTTTTAATTCATTCCTTTGTTTTCCTTCCGTCGTTCTAAAGGCTTGTTCCTTTCGCTTAACACACTCATTATGTGAGGGCAAGCTCTGGCCTGATTTCCAGAGCGCTTATCGGAAGCATTCGTAGTTTAAAGGATATAAAACAATGGTATTCCTTTTTTATGTTAAAATCTTTGGTTAATCTTACGCTTGAATTGTTGCTGATTTCAAGAAAAATATATGAAATTTTGCGCGGCCACGCTCCTCTTTTTCCTGTTTTTAGGCGGAAATTTCGCTTATCCGAACCCATTTAAAGTAAATTCTGCTAAAGCGGAAACCATTTTTATGCCGGGAGACCGGAACATTAGTGCTGGCCATCATCCGGCCGGCATCGATGCCAGCCAGGCAAAATATCACCTGATCAATGGCATTCTTTCCGGTGCGGTAATGGTATTACTGCTCTTCGGCCTGTTTCTTTTTATCACGGTAAAGGACCGTTTGTATCTATATTATACCTTATATATACTACTGATTTGCTTATGGATCTTTACAGATAAAGGTTACAGCTATCGATACGTTTTTACCAGTATCCTCATTTTGGCGGGTATCTTCATTTTGGCAAGCCTCATCCTGAAAATCAAAGCTGGAAATAAACAGGTCTGGTTTTACCTCGTTTCCATAGCTCCCCTTGTTTTCTTTGGCCTGGAAATCAGCAATACTTACCTGTCGGCCTTTGGGATACAGACAGGATTGGTATTGCAAGCCATCATTTTAACTTTTGGTCTTGCTCAGCGTTTCAACAGCTACCGCCTGGACCGGGAAGAACTGCTCCGGACGATCAACATCAAACAACAGGAAATCACTGCGGGCTTTATTGATACTCAGGAACAGGAAAGGCGCAAGATTTCAGATCAGCTGCACGACGATGTCGGCAGCATGCTTTCCATCGCCACCTGGCAGATTTCTTCTGTGCTGACCGGCGAAGGATATGTAAAGGAAAGCGCGAAGGAAAAACTGGAAGAAGCAGAAGAAGTGCTGAAGAATGTTGCCCAGGCCATCCGGACTTTAGGGCATACCCTTAGCCCCTGGGGCATTCAAAAATATGGCATGAATAAAGTGTTGACAGACCTGGTGTACCAAATCAACCTTTCCGAAAAAACAGCATTGGAATATGCCATCATCGGGTTCGAGTCCTGCGGGCATTACCCCATTCCTTTTTTAAACGACATTTACCGGATCATTCAGGAGCTGCTCACCAATATTGTCAAACATGCCTGCGCGAGCAATGCTTACCTGGAAGTGGTAGAACACAGCGATTATGTCAACATTATTGTCGAAGATAATGGTAAAGGCATTGAATTTCCCTTTTCCCAAACCTCAGCGGGCATCGGACTGGAAAGTATCCGTTCCAAGATTGCTTACTTTAAAGGGAAAATGGAGATCCGGAGGAAACCTGAACACGGAACAATTGTGGTCATTGAAATCCCGCTTACGACAGCTTAGCCTTAAACAGGTCGATCGTCCTCCCCCATGCCAGCTTTGCGGCAGCCTCATTGTACCTTGTCGGAGAAGTATCGTTGTTGAAAGCATGGTTCACTCCTTCATATATAAACAACTGATATGGGAGGTGATGCAGTTTTAATGCGGCTTCATAAGCAGGGATTCCGGCATTGATCCTTTCATCGAGTCCGGCATAATGCAACAGGATATTCGCTTTGATCTTTCCTACGTCTTCGGTTTTTGCCTGTGCCCCGTAATAAGCTACAGCAGCCAGTAATTCAGGGTCATTTACTGCCAGCTTATTCGCCATTCCTCCACCCCAGCAAAAGCCCACGCAACCAGCCTTTCCGTTTCCGTCTTTATGTTTTCTTAAATAATCAAGTCCTTTAAGGTAGTTTTGAAGATTTTTATCCGGATCCAGCTGACCGATCAGTTCTCTCGCCTTGTCTTCATCGGCAGGTGTGCCCCCAAAAGGAGACAGTGCGTCTACCCCTAAAGCTAAAAAGCCTGCAGCAGCGACTCTTTTTGTGACCGCTATCGTATGTGGATTTAACCCCCGGTTCTCATGAATCACCAATACTGCCCCCAAATGTTTTTTCCCTTTTGGCTTTGCCAGGAAAGCCTTCATCTCTCCTTCTGTTCCGGGATAAGTAATGTTTTCCAGACTGAGGGCCTCATCGTGTGTTTCGGCTGCTGCGGCATAATTGTTTTCCAGCAGGGGAAGTACGGTTAAGGCCATTGCTGTGCCTCCGGTGAGGATGGCAAGTTTCTTTAGAAAGTCTTTTCTGCTGATGCCGCTATGGGTATATTCATCGTATAGGTTGATAATGCGCTGATCCATAATTGAAGGTTTAAATGAGCTAAATCTATAGCAAGATAAGAAATTTTTCTGCGACAAGAAACGGATAAACGCATTATACGGCGTTGACACTAAGAAAATTACTGTAAAATATTCTAGTTTTTTGGTAGAAATTTCCTGTTAATATGTTAAATTGGTTTAATGTTTGTAAAGCCAACAGAAAATAGATTAAAAAGAATTTATAAAACAGCGTATCAAAAAAGAAAACCATGAAAAAACTACTTTCATTACTGACCATTCTGAGCTTCTGTGTAAGTTTAGGTATGGCACAAACAGCCCAGCCTGCACAAGCCGTTGCGACTCAAAAACAAAAGGTTAAAAAAGAAGCAAGCAAGGCAACAGCCGATGCGAAAAAAGAAGCTGCGGCAGCCAAAAAAGAGGCAGCAGCTGCAAAGAAAGCCGCAAAAGCAGATACTAAGAAAGCAGCAGACCAGGCAGCATCTGCAGGCACAAAGCTTAAAAAAGATGGCACACCAGACAAACGTTACACCAACGCAAAAGATGTAGCTGCTGAAGCTCCGAAAAAAGCGGCAACAAAAGCTGTGGCTAAAAAAGACGAAGCGGTAAAAGAAGTGAAAGCAACGGCTACCCCGGGGCTTAAAAAAGATGGCACACCGGACAAGCGTTACAACGCAAATAAGGAAAAAGCAACAGCGGCAGTAAAAGAAACTAAAACGACAGCAACCCAGGTGAAAAAAGAGGCCGCTTCAACAGTAGCGCCTAAAGATTATAAGCCTACAGTGGACAGAAGTCTGAAAGGTCCAAATGGAGAAGAAATTCTAACCGGCCCACGTGGTGGAAAATATTATATCAACAAAAACGGAAACAAAACTTATGTAAAAAGAGAAGGTTAATACGCCTTTGTTTCCATAAAAAAAGCGATAAGATACCTTATCGCTTTTTTTATGTGCTTATTTCGCGGGCCTATCGCTCGCCTACTTTGAATACACTGAATTTGTTATTTCTGATCGGTTGTCCTTTGATGGATAAAGACTCTCCTTTATGATCTCTGGTCGCTTTAATTACAAAAGGCTCTTCTGTTTTCTGGGCAAGTTCAAAAGCAATCTTCAACCTGTCAATAAAAGTATCTGCAGCTACACTCCATTTTTTATCTTTATACCAGAAATAGGCAAAAACATTTCTTGTTCCCCCTTTTAGCTTTCCATCTAACCTGATGTAAGCAATATTTTCCTGCTTTAGCGGCTCAACGGCTTTTTGGTAAAATTCTGTAAAATTCTCGAACGTCGGTATCGTATTAATAGTACTCATCTAATCTTTTTTTCCAAAAATACACAAAATCTTTAGATCAGTCCGATTCAGGCTCATTTATCAGAGCATTACCCCTTCCTTTTTAAATTTAAAGCGGTGAATTATAATGTCTTTTTAAAAATTACTTTATTTTTTGGTATCAATATTGTATACTTGGTTGACAATTGATGTGAAGTATTTGTACCTAACTGAGGCTAAAACCCAGAGAAATTATAAGAAAATTGTAATTTTTGTTTTAAAAAGTAATATATTCAAACTTGGATGGCCTCAAGTTTTGTTTTCTGTGTTTATGATCTTAGATTTGATAAGTTTTTTTGTATTTGACAAATTTGTCAAACCTAACAAGCTAAACCCAGGGAGATATTATTAAAGACAGAGCTAATAATTTCTTAACAAAACCAACAACACATCAACAAAAGCTCAGTGATCTAAACATACAGTACTAGCATGCGCAAAAAATTACACGATAGGATAGCCGCTTTTAAAGACGCTACAGCAATCAAGGAAAAAGGCTTATACCCTTACTTTCGGGCCATAGAATCAGCACAGGACACTGAGGTGGTTATAGATGGAAAAAAGGTGCTGATGTTTGGCTCAAACTCCTATCTGGGATTGACAAACCACCCAAAAATTAAAGAAGCAGCAAAAGCTGCAATTGATAAATACGGTACGGGTTGTGCCGGATCAAGATTCCTGAACGGAACGCTTGACATACATATAGAACTGGAAAGAAGACTTGCAGCTTATGTTGGTAAGGAAGCAGCAGTTCTTTTCAGCACAGGATTCCAGGTAAACCTGGGTGTGATTTCCTGTTTATTGGACAGAAACGATTACCTGATCCTGGATGAATATGACCATGCTTCGATCATTGATGGCAGCCGTCTTTCTTTTTCAAGATCTATCAAATATGCCCACAATGACATGGACGATCTTCGTAAGAAGCTTAGCCGTTTACCGGAAGACTCCGCGAAACTGATCGTTGCCGATGGAATCTTCAGCATGGAAGGTGACCTGGTTAACTTACCTGAAATTGTTAAAATTGCAGAAGAGTTTGGTGCAAACATCATGATGGACGATGCCCACAGTTTAGGCGTAATCGGATTTAATGGTTCAGGTACTGCTTCTCATTTTGGCCTTACGGATAAAGTAGACCTGATCATGGGTACTTTCTCCAAGTCCCTTGCTTCTTTGGGAGGTTTCATTGCAGGAACAGAAGAAACAATTGAATATGTAAAACACAGGGCACGCTCTTTAATGTTCAGTGCAAGTATGCCGCCTTCGGCAGTAGCCAGTGTAATTGCTGCTTTAGACATCATTGAGTCTGAGCCGGAACGCATTGACCAGCTTTGGGCAAATACAAACCATGCTAAAAAACTATTATTAGAGGCGGGTTTTGACATCGGCCATACCGATAGCCCGATCATCCCGGTATACATCAGGGATAATGATAAAACCTTTATGATTACCAATATCCTGAGCAACAACGGAATTTTCGTCAATCCGGTCGTTTCTCCGGCAGTACCTTCGGATGCTTCCCTGATCAGGTTCTCTTTAATGGCGACCCATACCTTCGCGCAGATTGAAGAAGCCGTAGAAAAGATCGCATCAGCAGCTAAAGAAGTTCAGATTAAACCTTCTCAGGTAGAAATATGAGGAACATTGTTGCGGTAAACGACAAGAAAAAATTAGCCGCTTTTATTGATTTCCCACATGATTTGCATAAAAATGACCCGAACTATGTTCCGGAGTTATTTATTGCACAAAGTGACATGCTTACCCCTGGTAAGCATCCTTTTCATGAGCATTCCACTTTACAATGTTTCCTCGCATATGATGGAGATAAAGTTGTAGGAAGAATTGCGGCCATTCAAAACAACAACCACAATAAGAAAAACAATACCACTGAAGGTCACTTCGGCTTCTTTGATTGTATCAACGATCAGGAAACTGCAAACCAGCTGATTGAGACAGCTACCAAATGGCTGAAAGAAAGGAATATGACCAGTATGGTCGGCCCGCTGAACTTTTCTACCAATGATATCTGCGCTTTATTAGTGGAAGGTTTCGATGGTCCTCCGGTAGCCATGATGCCTTATAACCCACCTTACTACCTGCAGCTTCTGGAAGATGCAGGATTTGCTAAAATGGTAGACCTGCGGGCTTATAAATTTTTAGCAGGTGAATACAATGACCGTTCGCTGAAACTGGCAGAAGCCATTCAGGAGCGTCTGAAACGCAACAACATCATCATCAGAAAGATCAATATGAAAGATTTCTGGAATGAGGTGGTGAAAGTGCGTGAAGTATATAATGCGGCATGGGACCACAATACTGGTTTTGTACCGGCAACAGATAAGGAATTCCACTACCTGGCCAAAGACCTCAAAATGATTGTCGACCCTGACTTTGTGTACATCGCAGAACAGGAAGGCAAAATGGTGGCGATCTCGCTTTCCGTTCCTGACCTTAACCAGGCACTCATTAAAGTTAAAAGAGGCCGTTTATTCCCATGGGGGCTGATCAGGCTGTTATGGTACAAGCGGAAAATCAAAGGCCTTAGAATTATGGCCCTTGGCGTGATGGACGGTTACCGCAAAATGGGAATCGAAGCCTGTTTATACGGACTAACGATTAAAACCTTTCAGGAGAAAAAGTTTGAGTATGCAGAAGCTTCCTGGACTTTGGAACACAATACCATGGTGAACAGCGCAATTGAACAGATCAATGGCAAGTTGTACCGTAAATACAGAATTCTCGAAAAATCAATATAATCAAAGCAGGCATCAGCAAATCTGCTGATGCCTGCTTTAGATCATCATTAAAACATTCTACAAAAATACATACCAGATGAAAAAGGTACTGATTACCGGAGCAACAGGCTTTGTTGGTTATCATTTGATCAATAAAGCATTGGCTGCCGGATTAGAAGTCTATGCTGCCGTTCGTCCGGACACGGACAGGGCACACTTACAGGAGTTTGACATCAAGTATACCCATCTGGATTATAGTTCCGTAGACAGCCTTAAAAGAGAGCTGGAAGAAAAACAATACCACTACATCATTCATGTGGCCGGAATCACCAAAGCGAAAACAAAGGAAACCTATAATAAGATCAATGCAGACTATTCAAGAAACCTGGCTTTAGCGGCAAGTACTGCTGCGATAGATTTGCAGAAATTTGTATTTGTGAGCAGCCTGGCCGCATTGGGGCCGCTGAGGGATTTAACGGCAGAGATTCAGGACAATACTGCCGGAAAACCCGTCACCAATTATGGTGCAAGCAAATTACTGGCAGAACAATACCTGGCTGCCATTCCCGGACTTCCATTGATCGTGATCCGCCCTACTGCCGTATACGGCCCAAGGGAAAAAGATTTGTTTATCCTGTTCAACAGCATCAATAAAGGACTGGAACCTCATATCGGCAGCTTTACACAACAATTAAGCTTTGTTTATGTAAAGGACCTTGCTGCAATTTTGGTAAAAGCCCTGTTCTCTCCGCTGGTTTCCAAACAGTACAATGTTTCAGATGGTCACATTTACAACCGCTATGCTTTAGCAGATTTCATCAAAAAGGCTTTGCAGAAAAAGACGTTCAAATTCCACCTGCCGGTACCTATTGTAGGGGCTATGGCGAGTTTAATGGATGTATTTTATGCAAAGAGCAGGAATACTCCTGCTCTTAATAAAGAAAAGATGGCCGAACTCACCGCAATCAATTGGGCTTGTAATATCGACCATGTAAAAGCTGACCTGGGCTATGAACCGGAGTACGACCTGGAAAAAGGCCTGAACGAAACGGTGAGCTGGTATAAAAGCAATAACTGGTTATAGTTTTACCTTCGTGCCTAAAAATTTAAGGTATTTTTTATCATCCTCAAACAACTCCTTACCTTCCAGTTTATAGGCATGGTGCAGGTAATCTGTGGCATGTTTTTCTTCTTTTAGCTCGAGGTAACTTTGTCCCATGCGCAGCAATACAAAAGCACTGGGCTCTTCCTCACCGTAAATCTGGTACGCACGGTGCAAATGATCTAAAGCTTCTTTGTATTTTTTCTCGCTGAAATAAGCATCACCAATAGAAGCTGAGATCCAGGCGGTTGCCTCCCAATCGTCTTTTGGTGCTGGTAAAACTTCCAAAGCTTTGTTAAACGCTTCAATGGCTCCGGAGAAATTCTCTTTGTCCATCTCTGCATTTCCTTCTTCACAGTACTGATCCAGCAATTCCTGCTGCGCTTCTGTAAGCTCCAGTGTTTCCTCGTCTTTGTTCGGCACAAAATCCGTTTTAAAGGCTTCAAATTCAGCATCATCCATCAAAGCGATCCTCAGGTAATCTGAGTTCTCATCCTGAAAAATCCGGCTGCCTTCTTTTTCATAGGCAATACCGAAATACGTACGGGCATGATCCAGCTCTTTTAAAGCATAATAGATTGCGCCTGTAGTTAAGAAATGACGTGTGGAACTGATCTTTTGATGATTCATTTTTTCTTTCAGATAATCAGTCTCTTCCAGGAAGAAAGGCAATGCCTTTTCCAACGCTCCTGTCTGCTCATAAAAAGAGTAAATGCTGTCGAGCACCACTCCTCCCACGCTACTGTTTTCCTTAGGCCCGGAAATGGAACCGTCGATCTGCAACAACAATTGTTCTGCAGCATCAAAATCTGAGGCCTCCGTTAAATCATAAACCTGGTCAATCTTATTGAAAAACTCTTCTTCTTGTTCGGCATTAAAATTCCCTTGTGTAGACATATTATTTAAGCTTTAATGGTTTACGAATCTGACTAAGATACTACTTTTGATTCTCCATTTGCTTAATGATTTTATTTACTTCAGTCTCGGTTGCACGCAACTTGTTCTGACAGAATTCAATGAGTTCGGAAGCCCGTTTCACCTTTTCTGCAAGAATATCCACAGAAACAGATTCTGTCTCTATTTCCTGTGCGATCTCCGCAAGTTCCCTATAAGCCAACTCATAAGTTAAATTCGTTTTCATCGTATGCTGATTTAGATTTTACAATTGTTTTTATTTCGGAGTTCGCCAGTCTCACGGTTAATTCGGTACCCACTTCTATCTGGTCTGCATTTCCGGCAATCTTTCCATCCACTTTAATAATGGCGAAGCCTTTGTTCAGGATGTTTTGCGGGCTCATGATCCTCATCACCGACTGAAAATGGGCAATGTGTGCCGTTTTATTCAGAAAATACAGCTTGCTGTAAGATTGCAGGTTCAGCTGGAGGTTACTCAGGTCTTTCCGCCTGTTGGAAATGATGATCCTCGGGTTGGTCAGTATCATTCCTGACAGATTCATGATGGTTTTATGGTGCTCATGCAACAGGTTCCGGGTGGTATTGATGGTAATCTGGTTGAGGCGGACCAGCCTGTCTTTATGATGATTGATCATTTGATAAGTCTTGATCAGGATCATTTTCTGAGTACCAATCAGGTTGTCTTCAAAAGCCCGGTTATGGGCAATGATAAATTCTGCCGCTTTGGTGGGTGTTTTGGTAGAAGTATGCGCCATTAAATCGGCAATGGTCTCGTTTTTCTGATGCCCGATCCCGGTGATGACAGGAATGGGAAACTTGGCGATTGCGCGGTTCAGTTCATAGTTGTCAAAAATCAGGAAGTCCGTCTGTGCACCACCCCCGCGAATGATGACCAGGGCATCATAAGGCTTTTGCGATTCAAAAACCTCGATGATCCTGGCGAGAAACTGTTTTGCGTTTCCATCGCCCTGCACCAGGGCAAAGTAATCGTCGATATAAAATTTATAGTCGAACGGGTTGTGTTCCAGGGTATGTCTAAAATCCTGAAATCCGGCAGAAGTATCCGAAGAGATGACTGCAATCCGCTGGATCACCTGATTGAGTGCCAGCTCGCTGTTCCTGGTAATATAGCCCTCTCCTGCTTTTTTGATAAAAGCCTGATTTTCCCGAACCAGCCTTTCCAGGGTTTCTTTACGCTGTTGCTCAAATAAGCCCAGCGTGAAATTGGTATCGATATCCAACAAGTTGAGCTGCAAGCCAAAAGATGGATTATACTGTACCGATACCTGGATTAACACGTTGATGTCGTTCTTGAATTTCTGGCCGGTCGCTTTCTCGAAATTGCTAATGTTCAGAGAAGCATTGCCCCATGCCCTGCCCGCCACCTTTGCCAGGATTTTTGCGGCCGTTTTATCCTTTTCCACCAGCTCAAAATAATGGTAATTGCTTTGAGGTTTATAGGTGTAATTGGTGATGTCGGCAATGATCCAGAATGTTTTATGTCCGAAAGCCCCATCAATTACCTGTTGGATTTGACTGGTCAGCTCAGACAGCTTTATAGAAGGAATTGTGCTCAAGGGTTATAGATATCTATGATAATTGTCTAAAGTTAGGAATTCTAAAAACAAATCTACCCTTGTTACAGTTATAATGAACGAAGAACAATAAATTTTTTATGAACGAAAATACAAGAATACTATTGGGAGTATTTGCAGGGATGGCTGCCGGTGCAGCGCTGGGTTTATTGCTTGCTCCTGAAAAAGGAAGCGATACCCGTGATGACCTGAGCCTTTCTTTAAAAGACCTCGGTCACAACCTGCAGGATGGGGCAGAAAACAAGCTGGATCATTTAGAAAACATTAAAGATCGCCTGAGCAATGCGATCAGCCTTGGATTTGACCAGGAGGATTACAATGATCATGTGGAACACGTATAGACAGATAGATGGGAAAAATTTACGATTACAAAGAGATTCACAGCTTAAAGGATCTTAAAAATAAACAAAAGGAACTTCAGACCGATACACAGCAACATGAAGATGCGATAAAAAACGGGGTAAAAACGTATATCCATCAGTATAGCCCAGGCTATCTGATCAGCAAGTACACGAAAAAGCCTAAAGAAAAGATCAGTTCCTTACTTAACAAGGTGAAATCCTGGTTTGGCGGAAAAAAGAAAAGCTAATATAAGGAAGTCAGGCTGCTGCCATTGCTGTTTACTTCAAAACTATGTTTGACCCCGCATTTTAAAGCGAAATTGTTCTTTTGATGGCCAACAGGGAAATCGAAGCATACGGGAAAGTTGTATTCTTTTATTTTTTCCTGAACGATATCATAAAGCGTTCTGCCGAATTCTTCCCCGGGATCATCGGGTTTTACTTTGAAGCCCCCAATGATCAGTCCCTGCAACTGTTCCAGCTTTCCGGTCCGCTTCAGGTTCCAGAACATGCGGTCCAGGCGGTAGAGGTACTCACCGGTATCTTCCAGAAATAGGATTTTGCCTTCCGTCTTTAAATCAGATTTACTGCCGGCAAGCGTTTCAATGATGCTGAGGTTCCCCCCAACCAGCACACCTTCCACTTTCCCTGGTCTGTTAAAGAGATGTGGAGGCGCGATGTACTTCAACTGTTCCCCACTCAATGCCTGCCGGATGGAAAGGATCGTTGCGATCTGAACGGGATCGGCAAGCGTCCAGTCGGACGGAAAACTATTGCACATTTTAGAATGTATGGAAGCAATGCCATATTTGCGGCTAAGGTGACAATGTAATATGGTCACATCGCTAAACCCGATCATCCATTTCGGACTCGCCACAAAGCGGTCAAAATTCAACAGGTCGATAATGCGGACTGCACCATACCCTCCCCTGGCACACATAATCGCTTTTAACTCCGGGTCATCGAGCATGTTTTGCATATCCAGCATCCGTTCCTGATCAGACCCTCCGAAAGTAAAATCCCTCCGGTCTACGGTCTTTCCTATTTTAATACGGAAGCCCCAGCTTTCCATCAATTGAACGGAAGGTAAGATCTCTGCCATGGTAATGAAACCTGCCGGACAAGTGATTCCTATAGTATCCCCGGCCTTTAAATAGTCTGGAATTTTTACAGCCGTTGCCGGCTCCGGTATTACTGAACTTCCAAAAGATTTTAATGCCGGAAATGTTGCGCCCGCCATCGCCATAAAAGAGAGAAAATGTTTCCTGTTCATTTTGCAGATTGCTATACACAATAATAAGTGTAATTCCGGACATCCACAGGTTACTCCATCGTTTTCGTAGATTTTTTTGGCGATAAAGCGGGTTTCCGAATGCTTTCTATCCGAAGAAAAGTATATTAGCTTAAGACAATCGATTGCTGTTGCATTCCGATCCTGGCGGATGTTAGTTAACCAAATATGAAGAAATACCTGATCCTGGCGCTGTTAAGCGGGAGTCTGTATGCCAATGCGCAGACTAAAAATGTAGGCTTCATCCCCTATAAGGATGGAAATAAAATCGATGTGCTCATCGCTGGCAGTCATTTTAGTAGTTTTCTCTATTCCAATCAGCTCGAAAAACCCATCTTATATCCTTTAAATACAGCAAGCGGACTAACCGTTACCCGTGGATTTCCATTGAATACCAGGGATCAGGAAAGAACAGACCATCCGCACCATGTTGGCTTATGGCTCAATTATGAAAGCATAAACGGCTTTGATTTCTGGAACAATTCCTATAATATCCCCGCAGAAAAGAAGGGCAAATATGGATGGATCAGATCGGTGGAAGTCCTTCAGACGAAAGATGGGGCTAAAGAAGGAAAGCTCGTTTATACCGCAAACTGGGAAAGACAAGACCAGCATGTATTGCTGAAAGAAAGGACAACACTGATTTTTTCAGGTACAGAACATACCAGGACTGTAGACAGGATCACCACCCTGACCGCGGTAAAGGATACCGTTTATTTCAAAGATGTAAAAGATGGAATGCTGGGCCTCAGGGTAACCAAAGAACTGGAACTCCCTTCCAATCAGGTGGCCGAGTTTAGCGATAGTCAGGGAAACCGGACCAAAGTATCCGCTGCTACAAACGGGGCAAACGGAGATTACCTGACGAGCGCAGGAAAAAAAGGGAATGATGCCTGGGGAACCAGGGCCGACTGGTGTTTGTTATCCGGTGTAAAAGACGGGCAGGAGATTTCTGTAGCCATAATTGACCACCCTAAAAATCCGGGCTACCCTACTTACTGGCATGCCCGTGATTATGGTTTGTTTGCCGCAAATCCATTGGGGCAGGAAGTGTTCAGTAAGGGAAAAGAACGCCTGAACCTGCGTCTGCTCCCCGGATCGTCGGTTACCTTTCGTTACCGGATCCTCCTTACGTCCTCAGAAAAACCAAGCGTTGCCAGCCTGCAAAAACAAGCACTGGAATTTAGTAAAACCAAATAAGAACTACATAAAACAGAAGTAAACACACAAATGAAAAGTAAAAAATTATTAATCTTAGCCGCCTTATTCCTGGGAACTGCACCGATGACCCTGCAGGCCCAAAGTCAGAAATGGCAAAACCTGTTCAATGGAAAAGACCTTACCGGATGGAAACAACTCAACGGACAGGCAAAATATGAAGTCGTTAACGGAGAAATTGTAGGTACTACCGTGTCTAATCAACCCAACTCCTTCCTGACCACAGAGAAAAATTATGGAGACTTTATCCTCGAACTGGAATTATGGGTAGATCCTTCGATGAATTCCGGAGTGCAGATCCGCAGTGAGAGTAAGGCTGATTATTCAAATGGCAGGGTTCATGGTTATCAGGTAGAGATCGATCCTTCCGACAGGCAGTTTAGCGGTGGACTTTATGACGAATCAAGAAGAGGCTGGCTGTATCCGATGGACATCAATCCGGCAGGAAAAGCGGCTTTCAAAAATAACCAATGGAATAAATATAGGGTAGAATGTATCGGTAACTCCATCAGAACCTGGGTAAACGGTGTTCCTGCAGCAAATGTTGTCGATGCCATGACCCCTAGCGGATTTATTGCTTTACAGGTTCATGGTATTGGTAAAAACGACCAGCCGGGTAAACAGATCCGCTGGCGCAACATCCGGATTCAGACCGCAAACCTTAAGCCTTCTAAAAATGATGGCATATTTGTCGTAAATCTTGTTCCAAATGACTTGTCCTCACAGGAAAAAGCATCAGGATATTCCTTGTTATGGGACGGTAAAACGAGCAAAGGATGGAAAGGTGCTTATAAACCAACTTTCCCTGCAAGTGGCTGGTTAATCCAGGATGGCGAATTGAGCGTACAAAAATCAAATGGTGGAGAATCTACCAATGGTGGTGATATCGTAACGGAAAAACAGTATTCCGCTTTTGAACTGAAATTCGATTTCAAACTGACCGAAGGAGCAAATAGCGGGATTAAATACTTTGTCACCCTCACAGAAGGAAACAAAGGCTCAGCAATCGGCCCTGAATATCAGATTCTTGACGATGCAAAACATCCGGATGCAAAACTTGGAAAAGACGGTAACCGTACATTGGGTTCTTTATATGACCTGATGACAAGCAAAAAGATTCCTAACGCACAAAAGAAAATCGGAGAATGGAACAGGGGCCTGATCAGGGTTTATCCGGACAATAAAATTGAATACTGGCTGAACGGCTATAAAATTCTGGAATATACCAGAGGATCAGCAGAATTCCTTGCCCTGGTAGCAGGAAGCAAGTATAAGGACTGGAAAAATTTTGGAATGGCGCCAAAAGGTCATATCCTGATCCAGGACCATGGTGATCAGGTTTTTTTCAGAAGCATTAAGTTAAAACAACTTTAAACCTTTCTGTTTATGTTATCCTCAAGAAGAAAATTCATCAAACAATCGGCGATTGCAGCTGCGGGAACCTATATGGGAACCATGGGTTTAAGCGCAAAAAGCTATGGAAATATTATTGGTGCCAACGACCGGGTAAGGGTTGGCGTAGTCGGCTTCTCGGACCGCTTTGCAGGCTCCCTCCTGCCGAGTTTCCTGAACCACCATAAAGAACTCAACTTTGATATGGTAGCCGTCTCCGATCTCTGGAATTACCGCAGGAACCTGGGTGTAGACCTGCTCAAAACAAAATTCGGACATGACATCACTGCATGTCGCAACAATGAAGAATTATATAACCTGAAAGATATTGACGCAGTGATTGTCAGCACTGCCGATTTCCAACATGCAGTTCATGCCATGGAAGCCATCAGCGCCAAATGTGATGTGTATTGTGAAAAACCCTTTGCAGAAACGATGGAAGATGCCCGCGCAGCTTTAAAAGCAGTAAAAGCATCCAAACAAATTGTTCAGATCGGCTCGCAGAGAAGAAGTGGTGGAAACTATAAAGCGGCTTCTAAGTTTATTCAGGATGGTAAATTTGGCGACATCACCATGGTAGAACTCAGCTGGAATGTAAACCAGCCGGGCAGATGGCGCAGACCGGATCTGGTAGCGAAATTAAAACAGGAAGATACCGATTGGAAACGCTTTCTGATCAACCGTCCTTTTGAAGAATGGGATCCACGCAAATACCTGGAATACCGCCTTTTCTGGCCTTATTCTTCAGGAATGCCGGGACAATGGATGTCGCACCAGATCGATACCGTACATTGGTTTACCGGATTAAAACACCCCAGAAGTGTGGTGGCGAATGGCGGGATTTATCAGTGGAAGGATGGTCGCCGGAACTGGGACACCACTACGGCGGTGTTCGACTATGGCAAAGCCGATGATCCACAAAACGGATTTCAGGTGGTCTTCACTTCGAGAATGCACAATGGTGATGAAAACCCGGCAGAAATCTATTATGCCAATGGCGGAGAGCTGAACCTGAACACCAATATGGTTTCCCCTAAAGGTGGATTAAAAGCAAATGCGGCTAGTGCGATGCACATGCAGCCCAACCTGCTGCCGGAGTTGAAGCTCACAGATATGGTAGAAAAAGTGGCTGCCTCGGCCAATACCGGTGGAGATAAACTAACGTCTGCCCACATGAGGAACTGGATGGAATGTGTGCGCAGCCGCGAACAAACGAATGCACCTGTAGAAGCGGGTTATTACCATTCCATTGCAAATATCATGACCAATGCTGCCGCAAGAACGGGAAAAAAAGCGATCTTCGATGAAAGGACTCAGGAAGTGATGGTGGATGGTAAAGTATTTAAATATTAAACATGTTCAGGAGAGAATTCATACAGAATACAGGCATCCTCGCGGGCGGATTATTACTGCCTAAGGATATGTTTGGAAAAACAGCTGCCGGGAATCCGGAAGAAAAAATCAAAGTAGCCATTATTGGCTGTGGAGACCGTGGAAAAGGGCTGCTTCATATCGCAAGCCAGCTTCCCGGGGAATTTGAAGTCGCGGCGATTTGTGATGTACTCGATTTCAGGCTCAAAGAAACCCTGAAACAACAGCCGGGATTAAAGCAATACAAGGATTACCTCGCCCTGCTTGATGATAAAACCATTAAAGCAGTGTTTATCTCCACGCCCTTGAACATGCATTTTCCGATCGCCGTAGCTGCGCTGAAAGCCGGAAAGCATGTGTATCTGGAAAAAACGATGACTTATAATATCCCCGAGGCTTTAGATCTGGTGAAGATCGTGAAACAGCATCCGGATCAGATTCTGCAGGTAGGTCATCAATACCGCTATGCCCCTATTTATTACAAGGTCAAAGAGATGATCGATAAAGGTTATCTTGGAAAAGTAACTCAGATTGAAAGCCGCTGGGACAGGAACAACAATTGGCGCAGAAATGTTCCGGACCCTTCACTGGAGCGGAAAATCAACTGGCGGATGTATAAGGAATATTCCGGAGGCCTGATGGCCGAACTGCTTTCCCATCAGATGGATTTCATCAACTGGGCCTTTGATACCCATCCTCAGGAAATATTTGCTACAGGTGGAATCGATTTTTATAAGGATGGCAGGGAGACTTACGACAATGTCCAGGTGATGTTCCGCTATGCGAAAGAAGGCATGATCGGGAACTTTGGAACGACCCTGGCAAACGAGCGTGACAGCTATTTATTTAAACTGAAGGGCACGAAAGGGACGATTTCCTTATTGGTGAATGAAGCGATATTTTACCCGGAAAAAAGCAACAGAAAGGAACTGGAGACCGTTGATGGGGTGACTGGTGCCACAAAAATCGTTTGGGACAAGGATGGTGGAATTCCGATAAAAACAGACCTTCCCGCTAAAGACGGCACTTATTATTCCCTGAAGGACTTTCACCGGTCTATCGTAGAAAAGAAACAACCGGATTCAAACGTGATTACCGGAGCAACAACGGCCATATGTGTCCATCTGGCCAATAAAGCTTTATATGGGGAACGCATTGAAAAATGGAATAGCGGGTATAATGTATAGCTAATTTTCCTGTCCGCAGAAATGCCGGTAAATATCACGCTTTACCAGTTTTTCTGCGGACAGGTTACTTTGTATCTGTTGTTTAATAAAATCCCCAATACCACCTCATGGCTTCCTGTGCTTACTTTTCCCAACTCCGAAGTGGTAAAATCATAAGAATAGCCCAGCACAAAGAGAGAACTGACGTTAAAGCCTGCAAGCACCGCAAAGGCGTCGTTGGACCGGTAACTCGCCCCTAGCCAGAATTTATCTTTAAACGCGAATTTCAGGTTTACATCGGTTGATACTGGTGCCGGATTTACATATTTAAACATGACCGAAGGCAGGGCCGCAATTTCATCACTGAGGAAAACCTTATATCCTCCCGTCAGGAAAATATGCGGCACTTGTTTACCTTGATGGTATCCTTTATCCGGGTTAAAACTGATGGGCCTGTTCAGCAGCTGCTGAGCCGAAAGCCCGGCAAAAAAGTCGGCCCCATACAGCCAGATCCCTGCCGCCAGATCGGGTTGAATTTTGTTGTTCGCATTTTCGGAGACTGCAGGATCAAAGCTGTTCTCCAGGCTGATCTTGGAAATGTCCAGTATCAACCTCGAAACACCCGCTGCCAGCCCTACACTCAGGTTTAATCTCGGTGACAGTCCCAGGTGATAGGCATAGGTTAATTTGAAATCACTACCCGTAATCGGACCTGTCCTGTCTACCACGCCATAGACGCCTACCCCATGATGCGGTTCTGAAGCCATATATGTATGCATATAATTTCTCTTCATCGGGTTGTTCCCACTTTCATCAAATGAATTGGAATTGCCATACAGGTATTGCTTTCCTAATGGCATGTGCACAGAAAAATAAGCGGTAATCGGTGCCTGGTCTATCCCACGCCATTGATTTCGATATCCGAATTTGACATCGGTATAATTCTCTATCCCGGAAATGGCAGGATTCAATATATAATTGTTAAATACATACTGGGTATACTGAGGCCTCTGTTGTGCTTTAGACAACATTGCAATCATCAGTAACAAATGGGTAAGCAGGACTCCTTTAGACACAGTACTAATCTATACAGATATAATTAGTTAAACAAGTTTCTAATTACCAAATATTTTATCGTAAAATAAATAATATTACCATTGATGAATATTATTAGTATTTAAGTCAAATTATTGATTTTTATGTCCGGGATAGCAGGATTAGGGCAACAAAAAAACGCCTCCATTTACATGAAGGCGTTTTTTCTTATAATTAATTCAGGCTTACCAGAAGGCCGAATATAAGGCAACAAGTAAGGTGATGATGATTAATGCACCAATCGCAAATGAAGTGGATACTTTAAACATTTTAACGTCGATCTCCAGACCTTTAGGAACGATCCCTTTCTTGTTTTCATAAATACTGATCAGGTACATGCCCAGGATACAGACCGCGAAAACGATCAGCATTCTATCCATAAACGGAATTTCAAATACGCCCGATGAATTGGCTACTGCCCATCCATATTCGTATAGACCTGAAAGGTCAATCCATCCCGGTAAGAATTTAAGGATCACTGAAACGACGAAACCACCGATGGTAGCGAATAATGCTGCATTAGAGGTTGTTTTCTTCCAGAAGAATCCAAGAATGAACATGGCAAAGATTCCCGGAGATACAAATCCGGTATATTCCTGAATGTATTGGAATCCTTGTTTTCCTTCTCCCATTAACAGGTCGCCTACCGCCAGAGAAAGCAGTACGGCAATCAGCATAGATACCACTACGGTAATCTTTCCTACATTAACCATTCTTTGTTCTCCTGCATTGGGCTCGAAGGCTTTCTTATAAATATCAAGGGTGAAAATTGTGGCAATACTGTTTGCTTTTCCGGCAAGGGAAGCAACGATCGCAGCAGTTAACGCGGCAAAGGAAAGTCCTTTCAGTCCGATTGGCAATAAACCAAGTAAGGCCGGATAAGCTTTGTTTGGATCCTGCACACCGGAAGCGGTTAGTAAACTGCTTCCATTTATTCCACCC
Source organism: Pedobacter steynii (assembly GCF_900103665.1). Taxonomy (GTDB): domain Bacteria; phylum Bacteroidota; class Bacteroidia; order Sphingobacteriales; family Sphingobacteriaceae; genus Pedobacter; species Pedobacter steynii. Next base: position 74,332 of record NZ_FNGY01000008.1, on the reverse strand, counting down.
ATATTGTCTTTAACGATTAAATATACCGCAATACCAGGGATCACGACAATCACCGGCATCAGCATTTTCAAAAAGGCGGCAAATAAAAGGCCCGATCTCGCTACAGGTAAAGAAGCACCCAGCGCTCTTTGTGTAATGTACTGATTACAACCCCAGTAACTCAGGTTGGCAATCCACATCCCTCCGATCAGGACACTTAATCCCGGAAGGTCCATATAATTCGGGTTATCCTTTTTAAAGATCAGGTGGAAATGTTCTGAAGCACCTGTTCTCAGCAGTCCGAATCCCTTAACGATTCCTTGTCCGCCGGAGATCAGGTTTAACGCGATATAAGTCGCCACCAATCCACCAAGAATTAAAAAGAAAACCTGGATCACATCGGTATAGCCAATTACTTTCATTCCCCCAAGGGTAATGAAAATGGCAAATATGGCCAGTGCAAGGATACAGGCAGTAAGGTCAAGTCCGGAGATACCACTGATGGCTAATGCACCCAGGTAAAGGATAGACATCAGGTTCACCACAATGTACAGCATCAGCCAGAATACAGCCATGATCATCGCTACTTTTTCATTGTACCGCTGACTCAGAAACTGAGGCATGGTAAAGATCTTGTTCTTCAGGTAGACTGGCATAAAGAACACAGCAACAATGATTAATGTTGCTGAAGCCATCCACTCGTAAGCGGAAATGGCAAGGCCGAGTTTAAATCCGGAACCGCTCATTCCGATCATCTGCTCTGCAGAGATGTTAGAGGCAATCAGGGAGGCACCGATGGCCCACCAGGTTAAAGAACCTTCTGCTAAAAAATAGTCTTTAGAGTCTGCCGATGCAGTCTTCTTTTTGTAATAGATCCAGAAACCGTAGGAGGATACGATGACGAAGTAAATGAAAAATACGATGTAATCGTATTTGTGAAGTGAGCTCATTGTGGTTTAAATGTTGATTAGCTAGCTAAAATATAAATTTATTTGGCATAACTTTCAGAAAGTAGCAGAAAAGCCAAATAAATTTAAACGCAGGCTTGAGGCCGGGACTGATCAGGAGATCGTTTCCGGAATCAAGGGCTTTGGTTTATAGATAAATTGCAAATAAACCAGTGCCATTAAGGTAATTCCTGTACAATAATAAAAGGTGACCGGAATCATCGCCAGGTCATCTATAAACAGCCATCCTGCAAGTAATGCGCCTAAGCCGATACCAGCTTCCAATGCGATGTACATCGTGGCCATTGCTTTCCCGCGGTGCAGCGGATTGCTCAGGTCTACCGTCCACGCGGTAGCAGTTGGAGATAACATCCCTGTAGCCACGCCATAAAGTGCTGAGGCCGACATCAGCATTACTGAAGAGTCCGATACGGCGATCCAGAACAGGGCGATGGCGAGCAGGGTTAAAGAGATTTTTAATATAACGGGTCTTCCGTAACGGTCTGAAGCTTTTCCGGCTACAAAACGAATCAAAAGTGAGGTCAGGGTAAAAACCATAAAAAACAAGCCTTTGTTGCTCGTTCCAAGATGTTTACTCCAGTCGGAAATTACAGTAAGGATCGCGCCATAGCTGACATAACTCAGGAAAATGATGATGACCGAGGGAATTACCCTCCACTCGACAATGTCTTTTCTGCTGATCTTTAAATGCACAAACTTAAATTTCTCTTTGTCGGGCAAGGTTTCTTTCATATTCGCCAGGATCACAATAGACAATAATGCGAATAATGAGGAACAATAGAAAAGGATATTTATGGAGTAATGATCGGTAATGGTGCTTCCGATTGCAGGGCCAATGGCCAGTCCGGTGCTGAAACAAACACCGTGTACGCCCATGGCCTCTCCCCATCGGTTAACCGGCACAATATCTGCAACATAGGCTGCGGTAGCTGTAGGTTTAAATCCGGTAGAAAAGCCGTGGATTAACCGGAGAAAAAGGAAGCCGGCAACGGTAGTCAGCAATGGATACAGGAAACCGCAGACAAAGCAAACGAGTGAGCCTACGGCCATCACAGGCACCCTTCCGATGGTATCCGTCAGCTTACCGCTGAATGGCCTGGATATTCCCGCGGTAAGGGTAAACAAGGCAATGATCAATCCTTTATATTCTGCTCCTCCCATATTGCTTAAATAAGCAGGCAATTCCGGGATCAGCATATTGAAACTTGCAGAAAAGAGAAAGGAACTCAAACAAACAAGTCCAAATTGTAAAGTATAAATGGTATCGGAAGATCGCTGCATCGGAAAGGAATGGATATCCGCCAAAGATAGGCAAATATCATTCCTGTGAAAACCCTTTGTCCGACTGATTTGTTAAGAAAACAAAGTTATTCCAATGAAAACCGAAAAAGAGAAAGACATTCGGCCTAAGCAGCATCAGGACCGTCAACCGGGTTTGGAAACGCTCATGAAGCCGGCACCAGAGTATGAACCCGCCGCCAGGAAATTGAAACTGGAAGGAAAAGTAGCACTTATTACCGGGGGCGACAGCGGGATTGGCCGTGCGGTGGCCCTTGCCTTTGCACAGGAAGGTGCCAATGTACTGATCAGCTATCTGAATGAACACCAGGATGCGCACACGACGATAGCAGCAATAGCGTCCATGGGCCGGAAAGGCATTGCGGTTTCCGGTGATATTGCGGATGAAAAACATTGTAAAAAGCTGGTTAACCAGACCATTAAAGCATTCGGACAGCTCGATGTGCTGGTCAACAATGCTGCGGTTCAGTATCCGCAGGACGGCCTGGAAAAGATTACAGCTGCACAATTGGAGAAAACTTTCCGCAGCAATGTCTTCCCTCATTTTTACCTGAGCAAAGCGGCACTCAAATACCTTAAAGAAGGCAGCAGCATTATCTCTACCACTTCGGTCACCGCTTATCGCGGCAGTGACCATTTGATAGATTACGCGGCAACTAAAAGTGCAATAGCAGGTTTTATCAGATCGCTGTCGGCTTCGCTTGCCCCGAGGAAGATCAGGGTCAACGGAGTGGCACCGGGACCAATCTGGACGCCACTGATCCCGGCAACCTTCCCTCCTGCTCAAGTAGCCACTTTTGGATCAGATGTTCCCTTAAAAAGAGCCGGAGAGCCAAATGAAGTAGCGCCATGTTATGTGTTTCTGGCTTCTGACGATGCGAGCTATATGACCGGACAGGTTTTACATCCGAATGGCGGTGAGATCATTAACGGATAAATCTATTATTGTTAGCATATTTTATTTTTTAATGCTAAAATAATTAGTAATATTGTATCTCCGTTATTCAACGATGTTAAACGGAGAGATTTAGCTTAAAAAATATGGTAAGAGTAAGTGATTTGCTTTATGGAAATGTAGAACTGCCTGCGGTTTTTGAAGATTTATTGGCTACTGCAGCGATGAAGCGGCTTGCCGGAATCCACCAGAGTGGCGCGATCTTTTTAGTGAATCCGGATTTAAGTCATTCACGCCTGGAACACTCCAAAGGTGTGATGTTGCTCATCCGGATGCTTGGAGGTACTGAGCTCGAGCAGATTGCCGGATTGCTGCATGATGCTTCTCATACGGCCTTTTCACATGTGGGCGATTATGTATTTCAAAACAGGGAAGAGAATTATCATGAAGAGATGTTTGCAGAAATACTGATGAGCTCAGATGTTCCTGCAGTGCTGATTAAACATGGCTATCACCTGGATCAGATTCTCGACGGATCTTTCCCCATTCTGGAGCAACCGCTACCTCATTTATGTGCAGACCGCCTGGACTATACTTTAAGGGACGCTTTACATGCAGGCTTGATCAACCGGCCGGCGGCGAAATTATTTTTAGAACACATCAGGATTCATGAAGGTAAACTCGTGGTGAACGATGAGGCTCAGGTCGAATGGATCAACCAGGTTTTTGAGCGTTTAAATCAGGAAGTGTTTAACCTTCCGCTCCACCTTTATGCCAATCAGCAAATGGCGGTATTGATCCGGGATTTTTTAAAGAATGGTTTTCTGAATGAATCCGATTTATTTAAAGATGATACTTTTCTCTTGAATAAGATCCGGAGTATTGCTTTAGGTTATGAAGCAGTGAAGGCCATTAAACTTCAGAAAGGTTATCCTGCTTTTTTGAAAAAGGGCTCCGGGTTAAAAACGAAACTCCGGAACCTGAAGGCGATATTGTCTATTTAACTTCTTTTTTCTTTCCGCCGAGGTTCACGACTGCACCTACGGTAAAGATGGAATTCCCTGCATTCATGAATTTGCGGCTCTTTAAGCCAAAATTACCACTTGTGGTATATTGGAGCTGTACAGCATCACTTAGTCGCATCCTGGTGAAGAAGATAGGCTCTATGAACATGTTATCTTCCTTAGGCTGCCCGATATTGTTACTCAGGAAAGTATCCATCTTCACATGGCTGATCCGAAGCGCTGTTCCATAGTTTAAAGGGTAGTTATTTCCAAACAGCCTGAAGTTGCTGTTTTTCTTGGAACTGTAATTTACCTGCAGGAAGGTTTTGGTATAGGTAAATTCCTCCGCGATATTTTTGGTCAGCACTTTATTGTCATCATATTCCCTGAAATTACGGTCGGTACTCCCGCCACCATAACCTACATATAATTCGATAATCCGGTTATTGTCCGGACCAAAGGTATCAAAGTACCCTCCCCCGACTTCTATGGATTTATTGCGGTAGTCTTTTGTTGTTCTTTCTTTATTCATATAAGCACCGCTAAACAATACGCCGAGGTGATTGGAAAGGGCATAAGCACCATTTACACTGAAATTCCCCCTCGGGGTAATGTGAGCTCCACCGCTAAACTCTCCCTTTTGACTCAACATAGGTGTATTCGGCACGTTTGGCATGTATACAGAAGAACAGGAGCTGAGTAAAATCAGTCCCAAAAAGAAAAGAGATATAGATGGTTTATTCATAGCTGCAGATTCGTTAACAAAACAATAATCAAACGTGATTTTTGGTGCTAAATTTTCTAAACATAGGAAAATAGGCGCAAAAAACCGCTGTCAAATGTCCTTTTACACTGGGAGTTAAGTTCCTGTTGTCCGGGATCGGCTTTCATAAAAAGCAGAGTAACAGCACTGTTACCAACTTTAGTTAGACTTCGCTTTGAGCTTTGATTTTTTGCTAAAAAAGTTTAGATAAACAGAGATAATAATGGATAAAAGGAAAGAACCAGCGGTAATGATGTCGATCAGATTTGCATCAACTGATCGACCGCTGATTTTATCTGCATAATATTTAACGAATGAATTGGGCAGGTTTTGCTCGCCCAGCCGGGCTTTTACCTGCCATTGCCAATCCGTTACCGGGCAATAACCAATTCCATACCAGATGCCCAGAATCAACCAGCAAGCCAGGGTAACCGCAACTCCATATAGGTGCAGTCTTCTCGTTGCCCGAAATGCCCATGCAAAAAGGTTGAAACCGATGATCAGCAGGTGAACAAGGGTATATATAAAATCTAAAACAGGTAAGCTCATTTATGCTTCTTTTCTTAAAATTTCCAATGGAGGATGATTGAGTACACTTCGGCTGCTGTAAATCCCCGTGATCATGACCAATACCGGAATGATCACAAAAAATGCGATTAAGGGTAAAATATCCGGGGCAAAGGTAGCATTTAAGCTAAAAGCAGCAACCGCCCAGCTGGCCGCAACTGCGAGAATGATCCCGGCTGCCGATGCCAATACCCCTAAAAATAAATATTCCAGTGCAGTGATCGTCAGGATTTGTCTCCTGTTCGCTCCCATTGTTCTCAATAATACGCTTTCCCTCAACCGCTGCCCCTTGCTACTCATCACTGCTGATAAGAGTACAATCCAGCCGGTCGCCATACTGAAGCCTGCCATAAAACGAATTACAAAATTAATTTTAGTAAACAGATCATTAAGTATTTGCAAGATCATACCTAAATTAATGATTGACACATTTGGAAAGCTTTTAACGACAGCAACCTGAAAGTCAGCAGACACTTTTTCCGTAGGCACATGCGTCATCAGCACATAAAATTGTGGCGCCTGCTCCAATGCCCCTGTCGGGAAAACCACTCTGAAATTAGGCTGGACAGTATTCCAATCTACCATTCTCAGGCTCCCGATTTCTGTCGGCAATAACAAGCCCTGTACATTGAAAACAATTTTATCGCCAACTTTCACATTGATCCTTTCGGCATAGCCCTTTTCCAAAGAAATTTTCACGGTTCCTCCTTCAGGTGTGTTGCCGGTCCATTTTCCTTCCACGAGTTCTTCTGTGGCCCTCAGATCTGCCTGATAAGTTGCCCGGATTTCTCCTTTAAAAGCCCGCAATGCGGAATTCCCACTTTTCTGCTGCAGGCTATCCGCCTTATCCAGTTCCTCCGCAGTTTTGCCATTAATCTCTTCAATTCTCATCGTCACAATGGGCACCTGGCCCAGCACCGGCAATTTATGCTGCTTCGTTAAATTCGCCAACGCTTCCTTTTGACCCGCCTGAATGTCAAACAGGACCATATTGGATTGTGAAGAATCAGCAGAAAGGGAAACTTTATTCAGTAAAACCCCTTGTACCAGGTAAAGTGTTACGATAAAAAGAGTGGATAAGCCTATGGACACTGTCAACATTAAGGTTTGGTTATTAGGGCGGTAAAGGTTTGCAAAGCCTTGTCGCCATAAATAGTTCATCGTATCCGGAATGGACTTTCTTAAAATCAGCATGAGCAGTTTTGAAAGCCCTGCCAGTAAAAGAAAGGCAATCAGAATACCCAGTATAAACACCAATGCCTCCAGCCAGCCGTTCATTTGCAAATAGCTGAACCCATAAACAAACCACACAATGAGCACATAAACCAACCATTTTAAGGGATCACGCTTCGCAACAACCGAATCAAAAGAAACTCTGATCGCGTTTAAAGGAGAAATGTTCCTGACGGAAAGTAAGGATGGCAATGCGAATAAAATGGAAATGATGAGTCCGATGGCCAGTCCCTGTGCAATTGCCAGCCAGGAAATCTGCATACTAATGTCTATCGGAATAAAGTCCTGTAATATTAAAGGTAAGGCGAACTGCACCAGGGTACCCAAAATGGCTCCTGCAATGGCTCCGATAAAACCTATAACCGCAATTTGAATCAGGTAAATGAGAAAGGCTTCTCCCGCATTTAACCCCAGGCACCTTAAAGTGGCAATGGTGCCGAGCTTTTCCTTAATATATACATGAATTGCGCTTCCTACCCCTATGCATCCCAATAAAAGGGCGATAAAACCAGACAGTGCCAGAAATTTATTCAGGTTGCCAAAAGCCCTTCCGGTACTTGCTTTTTTCGTCGCCACTGTTTCATGATCCAGTCCTTCTTTATTAAAAAGTCGTTGGTGGCGTTTCAGGTCCCGTTCTGCGGAAGCAACCTTATCGTACTTATAAAAATAACGGTATTGGATTCTGCTCCCCATCTGGTTTAACCCTGTTTGTTCCAGATATTGCAATGGAATATAGACTACCGGGGTAACCGTACTCGCAATTCCACTTTGTCCGGGAACGCTTTCCAGGTTTCCGGCGATCGCGAAACGAACCGATCCGATTTTGATGGAATCTCCTACTGCCGCATTAAACTGCAACATTAATGTTTTATCTACCAGCGCATTTTTACCCTGTTTAAAAGTTTGAGCGGCAGTAACAGGGCTCGTTTCTATGGTTCCATAAAAAGGATAATTTCCTTCCAGTGCCCTCACCTGAATCAACCTGCTTCCGGCCCCTTTTAAAAAATAGACCATAGAAACAAAGTTTCTTTCTTCCGCCCGTTGTTGTCCGAGGGTGTCTAGTAAACTAACAACGGCTTCTTTTGGCGCCCTACGACTTTCAATCACTAAATCTGCACCTGTCAGTTCTTTTGCCTGATTGTCAATATCCCTTTGGAGGTTATCTCTAAAAGAATAAACGGCTACCAATGCTGCAATTCCCAATACAATGGAAGAGATGAAAAGAAAAAGTCTGGATCTGTTTTTACGGCTGTCTCTCCAGGCCATCTTTAACAGCCAGGCGTAGTTTACCGATCGTTTGATATCAAATTTTTGATCAGGCATGGCTCAATTCCAGGTCAGAGATGATCACGCCACCTTTTAATTTAATCATTCTGTTGGTTTTCCCGGCAAGGTCCAGGTCGTGGGTAACGATCACCAGCGTTGTCCCGGCTTCCCTGTTCAGGTCGAACATCAGTTTGACGACTTTATCACTGGTCTCCGCATCCAGGTTCCCAGTGGGTTCATCTGCAAAAAGTATGGCCGGTTTATTTGAAAATGCACGTGCAAGGGATACCCGCTGCTGTTCTCCTCCGGAGAGTTGAACGGGATAATGTCCGGAACGATCGGAAAGACCAACCTTATCCAGTAAATCCATGGCATGGCTTTTAATGTTTTTCTCTCCCCTTAACTCCAATGGTACCATCACATTTTCCAACGCCGTTAAGGTGGGCAGGAGCTGGAAATTCTGAAAAATGAATCCTACATATTTATTTCTCACTGCTGCACGCTGATCTTCAGTTAACTGATCTAATGCTACTTGATTCAGTTCGACGCTACCTGAGCTGGAACGGTCCAATCCTGCGCAAAGACCTAGTAAAGTCGTCTTTCCACTTCCCGAAGGGCCCGTGATGGAAACTGTCGATCCCGTTTGAATGGAAAAGCTGATGTTGTCCAGTACAGTGAGCTGATGCCCCGCGTTTTGATAAATTTTACTTACGTTTCGGATGTTAAGGATATTTTCCACAGGCGGAGTTCTTTTTGTTTAAATATACACGCTATCGGCAATATTGACTATATTCAGACCCTTATTCAACACATATGTTACGTCATTATTTTGTAAGTTCTATCGTTTTAACAACGCTGTTTTCCATGGCATCCTTGTTTTCTTCCTGTGGCGGCGGACAAGGAAACGGGCAATCCGGAAATGAAAAAGCGGATACTACGAAATCCACAGCAAATAAAACCGACGATAAGGCGGTAAAGAAGATTCTTTTTTTTGGAACGAGTCTGACTGCAGGGCTTGGTCTGGACGTGAATGAAGCATTCCCGGCAGTCATTCAGCATAAAATTGACTCCCTGAAATTGCCTTATAAGGTAGTCAATGCAGGATTAAGCGGAGAAACTTCAGCGGCAGGAAAAACAAGGATCGACTGGTTGTTAAAACAACCTTTTGACATTATCGTATTAGAGCTTGGTGCAAATGATGGATTAAGAGGACTTCCACTTGCCGACACGAAAAAGAACCTTCAGCAAATTACAGATAAGGTAAAAAAGAAATACCCTCAGGTCAGGTTTGTACTTGCAGGAATGCAGATTCCACCGAGTATGGGTGCTGAATACGCTGAAGAATTTAAATCTATTTTCCCGGCATTGGCAAAGAAAAACAATATGGTACTGGTCCCTTTCCTCTTACAGGGCGTTGGCGGTGTGCCTAAACTCAACCAGAAAGACGGGATTCATCCAACTGTTGAAGGACAGAAAATTCTTGCAGAAAATGTATGGGGCCAGTTAAAAGGGCTTTTATAAGGAAATTCCAATAAAGAACTATGAATACGGAGAACGAAAAGAATAAAGACTGGCGGGCGAAGCTCCATGAGATCATTTATGAGTCCAATACATTTGCGGGAAAAGCATTTGATGTGGGTTTACTTATTGCAATTTTTGCCAGTATTCTGATCGTGATGCTGGATAGTATCGATAGCTACCACCGGCAATTCGGTTCGTTTTTCTCTATAGCCGAATGGACATTTACGGTCCTGTTTACCATAGAATATATCCTTCGGCTGGTGATCATCAGGCATCCGCTCAATTATGTAAAGAGCCCCCTTGGCATCATCGACCTGCTCGCCTTGATTCCCTCTTATCTGAGTGTCATCTTTGTAGGTGCCCAGTCTTTACTCGCCCTGCGTGCTTTAAGACTGATGCGGATTTTCAGGATATTTAAGTTAGGGCGGTTCCTGTCGGAAATGAAGTTTTTAACGGTAGCCATTAGTGGCAGCTTGCGCAAGATCAGCATATTTATGCTTACCGTTCTTACACTTGTAGTGATTCTGGGTTCTGTTATGTATCTGGTGGAAAACAGGGAAAATGGCTTTTCCAGTATACCGGAAAGCATTTACTGGGCTATTGTTACGATTACCACGGTTGGATATGGAGACATCTCCCCTGTCACGCCAATGGGAAAGTTTGTCGCCTCATTTATGATGCTGATCGGCTATGCCATCATCGCGGTCCCCACAGGGATTATCACCACAGAAATGGCCGCCGCAGCAAGAAATAAAGGATTCCACCATCAGGTATGTCCTGGATGCGGCCGTGAAGGCCATGATCAGGATGCTAAATTCTGTAAATACTGCGCAACAAAGCTTTAATGGTTAAATTCCTGAGTTTTAAAACTGAATCCCGCTAAACCATTTTGCATAAATGGCATCATAAATTCCGTTTTCCTTCAGCATTTTCAGGCCTGTATTGAATTGTTTTCTCAACTCCAGATCCCCTTTTTTCATCGCAATGGCATAATGAGAATCGGTATTTGGCAGGAACATGCCTATTTTTAGTTTGCTGTTGTTCTGAAGGAAGCCTCCTGCAATGGGTGAGTCATCAACGAGCATATCAATCTTTCCTGCCTGAAGTTTTCTGTACAGTTCTTTATTCGTATCTGCATGGAACATGTTGTTGTCAGGGAATTTGGTATGGACATGTCTTTCCGCTTCTGTTGCGGTTCTAACCCCGATTGTCTTATTTTTAAAGTCTTTCAGCTCGTCCAGCGCGCCTTCAGCGGGTACTACAGCACAAAGTCTGAAGTGTAAATAAGGTTCTGTAAACTCCAGAATATGCTTGCGGGAGGAGGTCACCGTTACTGCCGAACAAATCAGGTCTAATTCTCCTTTAAAAAGTTTCTCCAGGATTGTTTTCCACAAAGAAACTTCATAATGTATCTCAAAATCAAGGTGTTTAGCAATTTCACTTAATAAATCTACCTCAAATCCTTCGAATTTTTCGGAATTATAGTCCGAATGCATGGGAAATGGTGCGGCAGAATCTAAACCGACTTTCAATACTCTCTTTGGGGCCATAATTATTCCGGGATTAAGTGATTTGGCGCGGCTAATTTACGACAGTAAAAGCAATTTGTCTCTATTTTGAATGTAAAGAAGACATTTCTTACAGGAATTTAAGCAAAAACTTTACATGTTGAACAAAATAAATAAAATTATAGGTTTAAAATGAAAGGTTATTTCTAATTCTGTAACTTTGATTAAAGAAATAAACGAGAAAATATGTCGATATCATCAGAAGCCGAATTACTAGGTATCAGTAAAATAAGTGAAATTGTAGCCCTTGCTTTAAAGGAAATGAGGGAATATGCTCAACCAGGAATGTCTGCTTTGGAGCTGGATAATTTTGGTGGTGCCCTACTTCAGTCTAAAGGAGCAAAATCAGCACCAAGGTTAACTTATGGTTTTCCGGGATGGACTTGTATCAGTGTGAACAATGAAATTGCACATGGTATCCCTACTGAAAATAAGATCTTTAAAGAAGGCGACCTGATCAATATAGATGTATCTGCAGAGCTGGATGGCTTCTGGTCTGACAACGGAGGATCCTTCGTATTGGGACAGGATTTTAATAACCATGCCCCTCTGGTAGAAGCATCGAAAAGAATTTTAACAAAAGCACTTCAACATATTAAAGGAGGTGTAAAAATCTCTGAAATTGGAAGGATTATAGAAACTGAAGCTAAAAAAGCAGGTTATATGGTGATTAAAAACCTTGCCGGGCATGGTGTAGGCAGAAGTTTACATGAAGAACCGCATCAGATCCTGAATTATTACGACCGCTTTAATCAGGAAAGATTCAAGAAAAACTCGGTAGTGGCCATTGAGACTTTCATTGCTACTCAATCTAGTCTTGCCGTGGAGCAGGCTGATGGCTGGACATTTTTAGGAAATAAAGGTGGTTTTGTGGCTCAGCATGAGCATACGATTATGGTGACAGGTGGTGCTCCGGTAATCCTGACTGCGATGAACGAGATCATTTCCTAATCAGACGTGATTTAACGAAAAAAGAGATCTGGAGAACACCAGATCTCTTTTTTTATGCCGTATTTTCTATAAAAACCTGGTGATGATTCAAGTCCTAAAGCCCCTTTAATCAGGAACACAATAATGCGATTGGAATTACATCCATTTTTTAGCTCGTTTTTTTGTTGTTGGCATTTTCAACATGACGCAATCGCTCCGAGAGCGCTTTTATCATATCCCGTTGTTCTTTTAAGAGCTGTTGGGTCTCCGTATTTCTTTTATGCTCTTCGATAAAAAGCAAAGTCATTTCCTCAATTTTCTTTAACAGCCTGGCATTCATATCTCCTAACTCAATTCCATTAGCTTTTACGTCTGCCGCTGAGGGAATTCCAGGCAAATGACCATTTTCTTTGATGTAATGTTCTGTTTCCTTTAATGTAGGGAGCTGATAGGAACCTTCAAACACGTAATCAGGCCAAACTGTATTTTCGACTTTTACCTCTCTTGCTTTAATGTTTCCGTCTACTGCCAGTTTTGCCGAGGGATTCAATGTCCCAATTCCGACATTCCCTCCTGTTGTGAGTGTCATTACATCATTCCAATAACCAGCAGTAAAGGTTAGATTATGGGCGCTTTCAGTTCCGATTTTACCGTTATAACCATCGTGACTAAATACGCCGACTTTAACTCCACCAGTAGTGGTTACCAAAAATTTAGCGTGATCATTTGCATTTAACTGTAGTACCCTGCGCCAGGTCTGGGCATTGTCAATTGTGGTTGTTCCGATTCCAATACTTCCTGTCGACGGTTGTTCATAAATCTGAGCCTTAACCGATGGAAATGCTGAGGCCAATAAGATCAGCATAAATGCGTTTACTTTTTTCATAAAAATAGTTCTAATAAAAACATAGCTAATAAAGGTAGAAAAAATAACATAAAAACACTGTTTTATCCTTTAAGGATAAACTCGTGGATCTACTGTAACCTGATTCTCAATCTTGTGGTCTTAACACCTAGGTTAACCTAAACTGATTAATTTATGATATTACTCCACAAACTTAAACTGCAATCTTCATTCGCTTGCTATCCGCTATGCGTCATTCTATTTATAGTTTCAGCTGCGCTTACAAACCCTCAAAACAACACCAATAAGCAGGTTAAAAGCGATTATTACAGAGATAAATCATCCAAAAATTTAAGCGATTCCCTGGAGGTGTTATTGAGTCAGATCAGGTCCTCATTCGGAGGGAAGGAACTCAATTTAACCTTAGGTGTAGTAAAGGATGGCCATGTTTTTCTGAAAAAGAATTACGGTTATGCCAATCCTGAAACTAAGACGAGATTTTCCGACCGAACCCAAATTTATATTGCCTCAACGTCCAAGTCCCTGACCGGAACACTGGCGGCCATATTAGACCGCAAAGGCATCATCAGGCTGGATGGAACAATTGCGGACTACCTGCCTGGTTTTACTTTTGACGATCAAAAGATCCATCCTGATAAAATCACCATACGCTCTCTGATCACCCATACCCATGGCATCAAAAATAATGATGCAGTGGTATGGACAGCTTTTATTGGAATCAAAAGTACCGAACAACTGATGGCCATGCTAAAAACGCGGAGTACCGCCTTACCAGACGATCGCTTTAATTATTCCAATCTCGGCCCTGTCATCTATTCAATGATCGTCGAAAAGCAATTGGGCAAGCCATGGCAAGAGGTGATGGATGATTATCTTTTCCAGCCTTTAGGGATGAAAAAGACCACGGCCTATGTTTCAAAAGCAGCCCCTAAATACATCAGTTACGTAATAGACGAGTCGGAAGGCAAGCTGAGCACTGTATTTGACAAAGCAGATAACTCCATGTCGGCCGCTGGTGGGCATCTGACTACCGTAGCTGATCTGCTAAAATACCTGCAGTTCTTCATTAGTGAAGGAAATTCGGTTCCTGGGGTATTGAGTAAAGAAGAAATTGCTATGGCCACATCTGCAATTGTTCCCCAAAAAAATCGCTATCAATCTTATGAAAGATTTGGCTATGGTCTGGGATGGGAACAATCTGTCTTTAACGGGGAACAACTCGTATCGCGTTTAGGCGGTTACAGCGGCATTTCTTCGCATTTATCGTTCATGAAAGATCAAAAGATCGGCGTGGTGGTCTTAAGCAACAAGAAAGGAATGGAAGCTTTGGCTCACTTGGTAGCAAACTATATCTACAATTCGATTTTAAACAAAGACAACAAGCGCAGCATTGCTAAAGAAAACCTCCTGTCACTACAGAAAAACTTCGAATCAGATACATTGGAAACAAAGGAGATAACGGAGGCCATTAACAAAAAAATACCAATGGATAAAAAACTCTCCGGCCGATATGACGGTGCTGAAAAATCTGGTACAATGGAAATCAACAATGCCGGAAAAGTTTCCTGGGGAAACCTGAAAGGGCAATTACACCTGCTAACCGATAGCACCGGCTTGATTAATTTCAGGACAATGTTGCGTTCTTTCTCTGTCAAAAAGGAAAATAATGTGATTGTAGGGGTATATTCTAACGACCGTTATTTCAAGCTCTTACGATAGTCTATTTAGCCAGGAGCCTAACCAGCGTATTAATCTGTCGTCACGCCAATGATTACCCCAAAATTTCCATCCGTTTGTTTCCAGTTTTTCTCAGGTAAATAGGTTCTGGAAACAAGTCCGTCGAGATACAAAGCATTTTTACAACCCAGGTTTTTAAAATATTCAGCAAAATCATACAAATTAACTTCCTTCTTTGACATTGCAAAAATGACTTTATTATCTGGCAAAATCCCCACGCCGTTTCTGATGTTCAGATTTGTTGAACTTTTTTTAAATGCGGAGTGAATTTGTCCGTCGATGATCAACATTGGACCTGATTGACTGGCGTACTTCAGTTTTCCATTGTTGATGAATTTTGAGGTCGTGCAGATACCAGGCAAATTGTCGACCCTGATGTAAAAAACGCCATTTGGTTTTAAATAGAAATTCCCCGCTCCGCTTGTTGTGTCTAAAGCGGTTACTAATTTTCGATTTTCAATAAAAAGGCCTTGTGCTGAATTGTCCTTTTTATACATTCCTGCATTCATTGCAAACACTAATTTCTTATGCTTTTTGTCAAGCCAGCTTTTTAGATTCTGTATGCTTTTAAAGATTTCCTGCTGGTCGTCTTTCCAATACAGTTTGAGGTCTTGCTTTTTGGTGTCCACAATATAGCTTACAAACTGCTCGTCTGCGCGTTTAGGTTTTTGGGCGAATACAAACACCCCTGCTAATACAAGAACAACTAATATGGCTGAAATCGAAGTTTTGCTCCTGTTCATGAATCTTTCAAATTTTTCGGGCAACACAAATATAGGATTAAGTACTTCGCTACCTGTTTAAGCATAAGAGAAAAGAAGGAGGGACAAGACATTTGAAGTCCAGCCCTCCTTTTTTAGGTCGGTGGGTATTTTACGGCCGGTTGGTAACTATCGGTATAGTGGTAAGTGGCGTATTGCTTTGCACCACTAAATAAGTCGACAGCGCATAATAAGCACCGGGCACGGCATCATTATCTCTCCACTTACTCGTCATATCAGATGGGTTCCATTGATCTTCCTGCAAAACATAATTAAAGTTAAAAGTCTGACCCGCCTTTGGTGTTGCCAGCACATCTGTCCTTACCGGGACTTCCATTCCCGGACACCATCCTGCCCTGTTGCCCGTCCAGTTGCCCCCTTGATTTTTTACTACTTTAGGATTCGTTCCACAGCCCAGACTTGCCATATCATGCCAGAAAGCTGGGGTATCATCTATATTTAGCTGATGTTTCCTAAAAGCCCATTCCGCAAAGCCACGTCCTCCCTGAGCCAATGGCTGAGCGTGACCCCAACCTGAAATTATACTCCTAAAAGATGTTTTTTCTGCATTTGATGGCATTTGAATAGAAAAGCCCATTTGCTTTCCGTTGTATGAATTTGCAGTAACGATACCTTTGCCGAAAGTGATACCGGATGTTGACCAGGCATTGTATTCAATAACCGGCACTACAGCCGAGTATTTGTATTGCGGTGTGCCTGTGAAGTATTCAAAATCAACAGAGCACTGCCAGGTTCCGCTATAAACCTCTGCTCTTGTCTCCAATGTAACCTCTCCAATTAACAGCGAACGAAAATCGGTAACATCGATCACCCAGCCACCAGGTATAGAAGTATTGGGCCTGCCATAGGGCGTAATCCAACGTCCCAATTCGTAACCGTAGGTCTTCGTGTCATCACCGTTACTTTTCATCAGCTTCAGGTTGGCAAACACATCCCATGGCGGACATCCTCCGGTAGGACAAGTAAGATAAACATGCATGAGTATCTTTGTTACGTCGTCTGAACCAGCTGGAAAAGTAAATTTCTTTGAAACTACCGCAGCATTTGCAATTGGTTCTTTGTTAAAGGTATTGATGGTAAAATTAGTCGCCAGCGCATTACCTGATGCATTTGACATTTCCATTTTTGCCTTGCCAGCTTCCAATTCTCTGGCATTTTTTTTACAGGCGTAGAAGCCTGTTGATCCTGACAATAGCAGAAAGGATAAAATTAAATTAATTCTTTTCATAGGGATGAAGGGTTTGTTAATATCTAAGTATCATAAAGTTATATTTATTTACCAACAAAACCAATCTATTTCCGTACCGGAAAAAAGCAAGAAAAGACAAGTATCCCTATTTCTGAATTTTAAAAGTTGTCAGCAGTGCGGCATGATCTGAAGGATATTTTACCGGATGCTGATCGATGGTAGCCGAAGCGATGGCTTTGATTTTTGAACCTTTATAATAGATATAATCAATCCTGTCTTTAAATGCATCCACAGACATCGGGCTCCAGGTAATTCCTCTTACTTTTAGCGGATCAGGGTGTATTTCCCGGAACGAATCTTTGAATCCGTTTTTCATTAACAGCAATCCGGAAGGAAAAGGAACTACTAAACCGCCATTCAGATGTTTGGTTGATTCGATCCAGTCCAGGTGAGAGCCAGAATTAAAATCACCGCAAAAGATCACCGGAGTAGTCGCAGACTGATCCACATAAGGCTGGATGATTTGCAGGATATTGCGTAAATCAGCAGTATTCCCCTGGTCCATTTGTTTGGTTAAAGTATCGGCATTCAGTTTAACGTTCTTCTCCAGATCTCCCCAATAGTCTGTCGGAAAATTAAGCCAATTGGCAAAAAATGCTATTTTTTGATCTTTAGACAACCTGATCTTCGCTCCGCCATTATAAAATGATTTATAACCTGCCAAGGTTTCTTCAATTGGATAACGACTCATGATGGAGATGTTGGTACTTCTCAAATAGAAATAATAGCCCAATCGATCTGCAATTCTGGCACCTGAACCATAAGTTTCCTGCATAGAGATCAGGTCTGCTCCGGAGTTTTTGATCACTTCTACAATGCGCTCCACTCCCACCTCTTTTCCAGTCTCATTTCCTCCGTGAAAGATATTGAAGTTCATCACTTTGAGCACATTCTTTTCATTCGTTAACGCTTTTGTATTTAAAACAGGAAAATGGGCATGGTATTCATTTTGAATAAAATCAGAACTCAGCACTTCCGTAAATAAAGTGACCTGATCTAATGCGCCATTGAAGGCATGCCATTGGTCCCGGTATTCTGCGCTGGAAGAATTTGTAGGATCTGCGATTCTTCCTCCAATCAGGAGCTCCTTTGCATTTAAGGAATCTAAGCCAGGGCTGTAATAGATCGCTGTATTTACACCATCATAATATAAGCGGACCTCTTCCTTTTCTTTTGAATAGCTAAAAGCAAGCAAATGCCATTTATTGTCTTTAACAGTTTGTCGCTCCACAGTAGGGTTATATTCATACCTGCTTTTTCCCATCGCTTCCCACTGCCATGCGCCATTTGCCTGAACACCCAATCTCCAGCCCTTTAATTTTTTATCGGTTAATCTTGTGGAGGAAAGCACATCATAATCACTGGCCAGATGAGGCGAAGCTTTTACCCATAGCATGACAGAAAAATCTCCGTCTTTTTCATTCAGCGGATTTTTTACCGTTAAAATTTTACGGATCGCTGCATTAGCAGAAAGGTCCAGAGCAGATCCGGCTATTCCTTTTGTCGTGCTGTATTGGGCAGCCGGCTCGAAAGATTGAAAGTATACTGGATTTTGAGCGAAAACACTTGCGCTCATCATCACAAGCGCAGTCATCAGTTTTATTTTAAAAGTCATTTGCCAGGGTAAATTATTTATTTTCAGCTGAACAAACATAGGATATTTTTTACTTTTACAATATGAAAATAAGGTGCCCGCATTGCCAGGAAACATTTAAAGCAGGCCAACAACAAGAGCATGTTACTCAATCCATCACCGGATTATTAAGGATAGGTAGTTTTGCAAATTTAATCACTTCAACACTTGGAAATCCAAAATCTTCCACAACTTTTCCCAGAATCAGGTAGCATCCGGCCCCTCTGAAAGGATAGACCGGCGTATGATTTGAGAAATGTGTTGTATCAAAAAAATTTCCATCAGCATCCAGAAAAGTACCGAACCACATTTTTTTATTGTTCCTGGCATGTACCGTCTTTTCACAGACATATAAACCTACCATTTTGACCGTTTGCCCGAGATGTTTAATGAGATCATTGACACGGACATCTCCCCTATATTCAGTTTTAAGCAAGTCAAACATAGATAGGCTGAGTGGAAAGCCCAGCAATTCCAGTTCATGATAAGCATCCTCCTGTGCAGTATTTACCAGATCCGGCAAGGTGTAATGTTTCGCTTCTACATGGAACAGTTCGGCATGGTTGTTTGGTTTCAGTTTATTGCCAAGCAACGTATGGACCTCCCATAGCAGCGTTTTTTTACTTTTCCCTGTAAAGCGCAATGCTCCGCAACGAATTAAAAGTATCGCTTGTTCCAGGCCAATTTCTGTTCGTTTCACAAAATCTTCCAGATGTAGATAATCGCCATTGTGTTTGCGTTCTTCCGGGATCAGTTCTATTAATCTACCTTCCAGACCCTGTATGCCAACGAAGCCCAGATAAACATCAATACCCGCAATAGAAACTACAGAACTGCTGTTATTTACGCAAGGCAAATGAACATTTGCCCCTGATTTTTTAAGCTCATGTACATAAAGCCAGCGGCTATAAAAACCGCCGTAATTGTTCAGCACCCCGACCATAAATTCTATTGGAAAATAGGTTTTCAGATAAAGGCTCTGGTAACTTTCGACCGCAAAACTTGCGGAATGTGCTTTGGAAAAGCTGTACCCCGCAAAACTGGATACCTGGCGCCAAACTTCATTTGTTACCGCTTCCGGCCTGCCCAGTGCTTTAGCCCCTTCATGAAACTTCTCCACGAGCTTGTCAAACTCAACCCTTGAGCGGTACTTTCCGCTCATTCCCCTCCTTAAAATGTCGGCGTCGGCACCATCCATACCTCCATAATGAATACAGATCTTGATCACATCCTCCTGATACACCATCACTCCAAAAGTTTCCTTCAGCTGCGCTTCCATTACAGGATGCAGGTATTGTACCTGATCCGGGTGATGAAAACTGTAAATATAGGTTTTCATCATTCCCGATTGTGCCACTCCCGGACGAATAATCGAACTGGCAGCAACAAGCGTCAGGTAATTGTCGCAGCTGAGTTTGGTTAACAGCTGGCGCATCGCAGGAGACTCGATGTAAAAACAACCGATCGTATTCCCGCTTTTTAATCTGTTGTTTAAATGAGGATCTTTCATGAACTGCTGTACCTGGTGGATGTCGAGGTTTTTTTGCTGATTTTGTGCTACCAGTTTCACCGCCTCTTTGATATGCCCGATGCCCCGCTGAGAAAGGATATCATATTTATCATATCCGATTGCTTCGGCCTCATACATATCCCACTGTACGGTCGGCATGCCTTTGGGGGGAAGGTCCAAAGCGGTGTAATACGTGATCGGTTCTTCTGAAATCAATACCCCACCTGCATGGATACTCCGTTGGTTGGGCATGTTTCCCATCATGGAATGTATCGCCATGATTTTTTTAAAGGTCACATTGTCCCGGTTAGCGGCCGCAGAAGCGGGATCAGTAAAACCATCAATTTCTGTTTTAGGCAGCCCCATGACTTTGCCGATCTCACGGATAACCGAACGGTCTTTGAAGGTAGACATTGTACCTAATAAAGCAGTATGTTCCCTACCATAGCGTTTGAAAATATAATCCTGTACATCTTCCCGTTCGTCCCAGCTATAGTCAATGTCAAAATCCGGCGCTGAAGAGCGTTCCACATTCAGGAACCGTTCAAAATACAAATCCAATGTGATCGGGTCTACATCGGTAATGCGCAGGCAATAAGCGACAATACTATTGGCACCAGATCCCCTTCCTACATGATAATACCCCCGGCGCATAGAATACTGAATGATATCGTTGGTAATCAAAAAGTAGGCGCAAAAGTCCAGCTCAACAATAACCTTCAGCTCCTGCCTGATCCGTTTCAATGCTACCCTGTTCTTATTTCCATAGCGGTAAAACATCCCTTCTGTCGCCAGTTTTTCAAGAAGTGCGTTGTCGTCCTTTTTATTTCCGGTAAAGGTTTTGCGATTCAGTTTCAGCTGCCCCTCCGGATAATCCATCGTACAGCTATCCATGACCCTGCGGGTATTGTCGAGGATAAACGCGTATTTTGAAAATTTTGACTCCAGATCTCCGGGGTTCAGGAAGACATCTGTTTCCTTGCATTTGTCTTCCTGCTCCACCATAGTCAGCAAGGTATTCAGGTCGATTCCTCTAAGGTATTCATGTAACCTGTATTCAATCCGATTTGCCACAAATACTGGCTGCAGGGCCAGCATTTTGTCCTGAAAGGCTGTTAAATCCTTGTTATACAACTGATACAGTTCATCGAAACGAAGCCCTATATATTCATTGCTTTTCAACTCCCGATTTTGTCCATAGGGATAAACAACGTACACGTTTTTAAATTCCCCGGGTTGATCCGGCAGTTCCTTTTGATTCAGGTTATGGTCAGTCAAAAAATCATTGAGTTCTTTCATCCCCTCTTTATTCCTGGCAATGCCGATATAAAGCAGTTTTTTATCTCTTCGGAATTCTATTCCGCCAATAGGTTTGATCTTCTTTTTACGGCATTCCCGCATAAATTCCATCACCCCTGTTGAATTATTGATATCGGTGATCACCATCTGGGTAATACCCCGGGCCAGGGCCTCGTCGACCAATGTCCGGATAGACATCGTGCCATAGCGCAGGCTGTACTGGGAGTGGACGTTCAGGTACATGAGGTTATAATTTGAGGTCCATTACTGCAGCTCTGGTTACTGCATCCTGCCCGAAACGCCTGCGGATCTTATCGAGTGCCTGAACCAGGCTGTATTGTTCCTGTGATTCACTATACAGGTCGATCTGCTCAAAACCAGTCACAAGATTCGATAAACGGACACCTACAAGTCTTAAAAACATCCTTCGGTTATACATTTTTTTAAACAGGTCTTTTACGGTGGCGATCAAAACGGAGTCCAATGAAGTATAAGCAATGGCTGCCTGCTTTGTTTCCGTCTCAAAATTGGCATATCGGATCGTCACCGTAACACAAGCGCAAAGTTTTCGTTTTTCTCTAAGTTGATAAGCCACATCCATCACCTGGGCAACGAGCAAATTGTTAATCATATCAATATCAATGGAGTCTGCATGAAAGGTACTTTGGGTGCCAATAGATTTCTGTTCTGTATAAGGAATAACGGCACTATTGTCGATCCCTTTCGCCTTTTGAAGCAGGGATAATCCCGATTTACCCAGGAGAAAATTCATCTGTTCAGGATGAATCTGTGATAAAGTAACGATCTTTTTGATCCCCATATCACTAAGTTTGACAAACGTTTTCTCGCCGAGCCCGGGGATTTTCCGGATAGACAATGGATTCAGGAAAGGCAGCACTTCGTTCTGTTCCACATTTCTTTCGCCACTGGGCTTACACTCGTTGGTTACCATCTTAGCTACCGTCTTATTTACAGAAAGGCCAAAAGAAATGGGGAGTCCTATTTCTTTTATGATGGTTTCACGTAACTCATGTGCATATTTCATACAGTTATGAAAACGATCCATGCCCGTCATATCGATATAATGCTCATCAATACTTGCCTTTTCAAAAAGGGGTACCTTTTCCTGAATAAGCGCAGTAATTTCATGAGATGCTTTAGAATAGTCCTCCATATTGCCCTTAATGAATATCGCATGAGGACAGAGCAATTTGGCCATACGCGAAGGCATTGCGGAATGTATTCCGAATTTTCGGGCTTCATAGCTGCATGATGCGACCACTCCCCTGTCGGACGTTCCTCCGATAATTACAGGTTTCCCTTTTAATGAAACATCTTTTCTGACCTCAACCGAAACAAAAAAGGCATCCTGATCCATATGGATGATTTGCTTGCCGCTGTCCATGATTTGAAATTTAGGTACGCGCAAAGTTATGCTAATATTTTTAGCATTTCGTACATAATCTCCAATTATTTTGGTAATTCAACTATATAAAAGGAATTTGTTGCCTGGCAAAAACCCCTCATTACAATTTGTAAAGAGGGGTTTGTATCGCTCAATCGGGTGCCCCCGGTTCAGGTCTGATCCGAAAAGGAATCCGGCTAATATACTGCCAGTTCATTTGCGCTCAATTCTTTAGCCGCCGCCACCATGGCAATCAAAGCACTTTTGGTCTCCGGCCAATGGCGGGTTTTTAAGCCACAATCCGGATTTACCCAAAGTTGATCAGCTGGAATGACCGCTTTTGCCTTTTCTAAAAGCCGTACCATTTCTTCTTTGGAAGGTACTCTTGGAGAATGGATATCGTAAACCCCTGGTCCTATTTCATTCGGGTATTTGAAGTCTGCAAAAGCATCTAATAACTCCATTTGTGAACGGGAACATTCAATCGTAATCACATCTGCATCCATATCGGCAATATTCTGAATGATGTCGTTGAATTCGGAATAGCACATGTGTGTATGAATTTGCGTTTCATCTTTTACACCACTCGCAGAGATTTTAAATGCGTTAACCGCCCATTGTAAGTAATTTTGCCAGTCTGCCTTCCTTAATGGCAAACCTTCGCGAATGGCAGGTTCGTCAATCTGAATTATTTTGATTCCCGCATTTTCCAGATCTGTTACTTCATCACGAATCGCCAATGCGATTTGGTTACAGGTTACCGAACGGGGCTGGTCATTGCGGACAAAAGACCATTGTAAAATAGTCACAGGGCCTGTCAACATTCCTTTGACCAGGCTGTTGGTTAGCGACTGTGCATATGCGGTCCAGTAGACCGTCATTGCTGCAGGGCGATGGACATCTCCATAAATAACCGGTGGTTTAACACAGCGGCTGCCATAGCTTTGCACCCAACCATTTTTGGTAAAGCTGAACCCGTTCAGTTGTTCGCCAAAATATTCCACCATGTCGTTGCGTTCAAACTCTCCGTGAACCAATACATCAATACCAATTTCTTCCTGCCAGCGTATCGTTTCTTCTGTTTCTTTTTTTAACAGGCTGTCGTATTCAGCAGGACTAATCTCGCCTTTCTTAAATCGGGCTCTCCAGCTTCTCACTTCGGCAGTCTGTGGAAATGAGCCGATGGTTGTCGTTGGAAAAAGCGGCAGTTGCAAAATGTCCTGTTGTGCTTTTTTACGAATAGAAAAAGGATTTTCCCGTTGAGCGTCTTTAGTGGTAATGGAACTTACACGCTGTTTGATCTGCCCGTTGTGAATCAATTTGGAAGTGCTGCGGTTAGCGATCGCCTTTTTGTTGTACTCCAGTTTCGCCAATGCATTCTGATCCGGGCTTTCTGCCGACAAGGCCTTTAACACCACCACTTCATCAATCTTTTGTTTCGCAAAAGCCAGCCATTCTTTAATCTCAGGAGTTAAGGTTTGATCATTGGTTTCCAGATCCAGATCACATGGTGAATGTAATAATGAACAGGACGGTGCCAGGAGAATCCGGTCGCTTCCCAGTTTATCTATCGCTTTTTTGACGATTGCCAATGACTGTTCAAAATCATTTTTCCAGATATTTCTGCCATCTACGATACCGAGCGATAAGATCAATTGCTCAGGAATTGCATCCAGCACCTCATCCAATTGCTCCGGACAACGTACCAGGTCGATGTGCAATGCGTTAACCGGCAATGAAAGGGCTAAAGCCAGGTTGTCTTTCAGGCCTTCAAAATAGGTAGCTACCAAAATTTTCAGATAAGGAAATTGCTTTCTGATCTCTGCGTAAACATATTTATAGGCTTCTCTTGTTTTATCATTAATGTCTAAAGCCAGGAATGGTTCGTCAAACTGTACCCATTCTGCTCCATAAGCTTTTAGCTCGTTTAAAATCTGGATGTAAACCGGTAGTAACCGCTTCACTAAATCCAGTTTATCAAAGCCTTCTTCTTTTTCCTTTCCGAGCAACAAATAAGAAACTGGTCCGATGATCACAGGTTTGCTTTTGATGCCTAATTGTTTCGCGGCCGCAAACTCATTGACGATTTTGTTAGAGAATAATTTAAACTCCTGGTCTTTGTAAAATTCAGGAACGATGTAATGGTAATTGGTATCCAGCCATTTGGTCATTTCCATTGCGGTAATGTCCAGTCCGTCTTTCTGATAGCCTCTTGCCATAGCGAAATATAAATCCATTTCGTTGTTGGATTTTAAGGCGACCTGATTGTAACGTTTCGGGATGGCTCCTACGGTTAAGGACATGTCCAGAATCTGGTCATAGTACGAAAAATCGTTGGAAGGGATCAGGTCTATTCCTGCTTCCTGTTGCAATTTCCAGTTTTGCTCGTAGATACTTTTCCCCTTACTTAACAATTCCGCTAATGAAATGTTACCTGACCAATATTGCTCGCAGGCTTTTTTGAGTTCTCTGTTGCTACCAATTCGTGGATAGCCAAGGTTGTGCGTTTGCATCTTTCTTCAACTTTTTAAATGGTTAATAATCATTGTAAAAAGCTCCCGGGTTGTATTCTTAACACTGGAAGCTTTATTTATTACAAGTCAGTTTTTAATTCTTCGCAAATGTATATATGCAGATTATAAAACTTTATGGTCAGCAATAAATAAGCATAAATAACTTTTTAAATAATAAAACCAAGCATATTATGCTTTTAACTTGCTATTTTTACCCGCACTAAAGGAAATTATTCTATGGAAGAATTGGATGAAACAGATTTGTTGCTCCTGAAGATATTAGGCAGCAATTCAAACTACACGATAAAAGAGTTAGCGGTTAAAGTAAACCTGTCACCCTCACCTGTTTTCGAACGGGTAAAAAGACTGGAAAGTACCGGATATATTAAAAAATACATTGCGATACTTGATGCTGAAAAGTTTAATCAGGGATTTATTGTCTTTTGCAATATTAAGCTCAAACAGCACGATAGAAAAATAGGCCATCAGTTTGTAGAAGACATTTTAAAAATTGATGAAGTGGTAGAGTGTTATAATATTTCGGGAGATTTTGATTTTATATTAAAGGTCCATGCAAGAGATATGAAACATTACCAGGATTTTGTTTTTAATAAATTAGGTTCGGTAAAAAGCATAGGCAGTACCCACAGCACTTTTGCAATGGCAGAGATTAAGAACTCGTATAACGTTAGCTTTTAAAGATTAATAATTTTTCTATGTTATATTTCTGGAATAATTATTAAATTGTAACATCATCACGATCATCCCTAAAATTCAAATTATGAAAAATCTATTTAAAAGCATTGCGCTCATCGCAGTATTCGCTATTTTAATTACTTCATGCTCAAAGAAGAATGACCAACCTGCAGATCAGGAAGTTAAAACAGAACAAAAAGACAAAGTTCTTGCCTACATCAAAAATCTGGGATTCACAGACGCACAAATCGTCGACAAAGGCGATAGATATGTCGTTGATGGAGATATGGTGGTCGATAAAAACATGGAAATTCCGGCTGATAACGGAATGCCAAAAACAGAGCAGTATTACAATGGATATCTGGTAACCAACAGCAATAATATCCTTGTTAAAGTTGATGCATCTATCACCAGTATGGCGGCTGAAATTAACGCAGCAATCGCACAATGGAATGCTGTGCCAAACTCTAAAATTAAATTTGTCCTGACCACCGGCAGTACTTATGATATTTTGATCAAAGTAGACAATACCATCGGAGCTTCCGTATGTGGACAGGCTTATTTATCTACCAGCAACGGTAAAGCAGGTAGCGTAGTGTGGATCAATCAAGCCTTGATCCAGGGCAATTCTTTTGCACAACGTACAAGAACAATTACACACGAATTCGGACATACCATCTCTTTCAAACACACCAACCAATCGACCACTATCAATGTACCGGGAGTTGGAGGAACTGATGCGTTGTCATTAATGAATGGCGGACAATGTGGAAGCGGCGCAACCGTTTTATCAGCGAAAGATAAACTGGCAACCGCAGCATTATATCCTTTATAATCTAAAAAAAAATAAACTAATTATTCCATCGTGGTGATCAGAAGAGCTGTCTTAAAAAGACGGCTCTTCTTAGATATGGTAAAATGATTAGCTATGGGATTCATAAATCTGCCGGTCCAGTTCGGGACCATTAACCAGGTATGGAAGTATGGACTCCAACAGTTCTATGTATATGCTGATCCCTTCGTTTATTTCATCGAGATAAATATATTCATCAGCAGTATGTGATCTGACAGAGTCACCAGGCCCCATTTTTACCGACGGCATATCCAGCCATCCCCGATCAGAGCTGGTTGGAGAAAGGTAAGTTTTCCGCCCAATAGCAATACCCGTTTTTACCAGGGGATGCAAGAGATCTATTGATGAAGGAGTAAGCACATTCGGACGAAGGGTGGTATCACAAAAAGTATGGTTCATAATCGTATTGATGATTTCTTTTTCAGTGTAGCTATGGTCAAATCTGATGTCAACCGTAAAACTGCATTCACCGGGAACAATATTGTGTTGTATCCCTGCATTAATTTGCGTTACAGACATCTTCACCGGATTTGGAAGATCTGATTCAATAGGAAAAACAAAACTTGAAAACCATTGGATATCCCTGATGGCTTTATAAATTGCGTTATCTCCTTCTTCCCTTGCTGCATGTCCCGGACGACCAGTCGATACGCAATCCAACACCATTGAGCCTCTTTCGGCAATAGCCATCTGCATATTTGTAGGCTCCCCTACAATAGCAAATGAAACAGGCATCAAATCATCAAGAATACATTTTATTCCCTTCTGACCTGAATTTTCTTCCTCCGCCGTTGCTGCCAGGCATAGATTATAAGGCAAGTCCGTTCTTTCATAAAAATAAAGGAAAGCGGCAATAAGCGCAACCAACGATCCACCGGCATCATTACTGCCTAAACCATAAAGACGCCCTTCTTTTCTAACCGGATGAAATGGGTCTTTTGTATATTGATCATTGGGCCTTACGGTATCGTGATGGGAATTGAGCAATATAATCGGTTTTGATGGATCAAAATATTTATTGTAACACCATATATTATTGTATTTACGAATGGTAAACACCTGGTGCTCCGCTAAAAATGATTCAATTTTGTCTGCTGCTGCTTTTTCGTCGCCACTTAAAGAAGGGATTCTAATTAAATTCTCCAACAACTCAATGGCCTTGTCATATAACTTGTTCATACTTTTAATATTAGGATTTTAAAGTCTATATCTATGCTGCGTATCCGGTTGTGCAGGAACATCATAGTTCAGGTTTACTTCAGGATCAAACAGCATGGCTGTATATAAGCAATTACATTTTTTCTTCGGCTCCAAAACATTGTAGTTTGGGCAATTTTTACAGCCCTCCAGGAATTGCTCATTACAGCTGATTTCCAATCTGATATCATCCATGGTAGCAATACGCACAAATATCATTTCATCGTTCATTTTTTTTAGGTTGATTGACCTTCAGGTTCAAAATAAGTGCCTTGATCAGCGTACAGACTAAAAACGATGACGATGCTATTAAAATCGTTGATATTTTTTTTTAACAGAATAAATGCAAAAAAAATACCTTTTCAAAATGACAAGGTTTATGTCAAATCGAATGGAAGAACTGATCGGTCTTCCCCCATTTTCAGACCTGTAAAACAAGACTTCATTTTCAGGGAACGCATTTTTTGATTGGTACTTTATGCCCGTTATTCAAGCAAACAACTCAGCGTCATTTTAATAAAAACCTTGCCATTTTGGTAGGATTTTTTTTTACAAATCTGCAGACACATATTTTAATCAGCTGACAAATAGATACTTAACCTAAGGCAAGCAAAAATGGAATACGATTGGCATACTGCTTTTCAAAGCACATGAGCAGATCACTAAATCAATAAAATATTTTAAATAAAAATTGTCAAAAACTTAAATTATAAAAAGATGGAACGATTTCGAACAATGCAAGAAAAAAGAAGAATGGTCCAACGATGTCGACAGATAAGACCATTCCATTACCTCATCGTTTTTTACCTCCTTATCATTCTGGTTGGGATCTCCATCAGAATACTCAACTTTCACCCCACCATCGTCGCGCTCGCTTTAATACTCCTCTTCTTTGGGTCATTGTGTTTCTTTCTCCTCTTTAAAGCCAAAAAATTTTATAGGAAAATTCATAACTATGAGAATTCGGCATCTCAGAATGACAAGGGATTTAACATGCACCTCCTGAAGAAATGAAAGAAAATATGCTCCCTGCGATTAAAGTAACAGCAGTTGCGATTTTTCTCTTCTCTATTTTATATCCTCTTCTGCTACTAGGAATTGCTTACTTCGGACCGAACAATGGTAAAGGAAAAATCATTGAATACAAAGGACGAAAATACTATAAAAGTATAGGTCAGTCATTTACCGGGAATAAGTATTTCTGGTCCCGCCCCTCTGCTGTAAATTATAATGCAAATGGCTCAGGAGGCAGCAATAAAGGTCCTTCCAATAAGGTATACCTGGCAGAAATACAGGCAAGAATAGATTCCTTTTTGGTTCACAATCCGGGGATTGATAAATCTGCAATTCCGGTTGATCTTGTTACCGCAAGCGGAAGCGGCCTGGATCCGCATATTTCAGTACAAGCGGCTAATGTTCAGGTAAAACGGATTGCCAGAATCCGCAGATTTAAGGAATCTGTCCTAAATAAACTGATAGAAAAACATACCGAAAAACCGCTATGGGGTCTGTTTGGACCTAAAAAAATCAATGTTCTTGAACTAAATATCGCATTGGATAACTTATAGATAATGATGATTGACGCAGTTGGCTCGCTCCTATTATTCTTCATAGTAGTGATACTTTCCTGGCCATTAGGCAAGTACATGAGCAAAGTATATAAAGATGATCTCTCCGGTGATGGATTGCTCACAAAAGCAGAACGGAAAATTTTCCGCCTGATGAAGGTTAACCCTTCCTCAACGATGAACATCAGGCAATACCTCCTGGCCTTCGCCACGGTGAATATGATCTGGCTGTTATATGGCTTTGGAATATTGCTTGTCCAGGGACAATCTCTATTAAATCCTGCGGGTAATCCATCCATGGAATGGACCCTGGCCTTACATTCGGTTATAAGTTTTATCACCAGCACCAATCAACAGCATTATTCGGGAGAAACGGGGGCAACTTATCTATCCCAGATCTCGGTTTTTACGCTGTTACAATTTGTAAGTGCCGCTGCCAGTCTTTCTGTCGGCGTGGCGGTCATTCGTTGCCTTAAGAGAACAGGTCAGCAATTGGGGAATTTCTACGTAGATTTTATCCGTTCCTGCACCAGGATCCTCTTTCCTTTGGCCATTTTAGCCGCGACATTTTTCATTTTCCGGGGCATGCCAATGACCTTCAATAGCCCCGAAACAGTTGTTTCCCTCCAGGGAGATACCTCAGTAGTCGCCACAGGTCCGGTTGCCGCCATGATCCCTATTAAAGAACTGGGCTCTAATGGCGGTGGATATTTTGGTACGAACAATGCGCACCCTTTTGAAAACCCCGATTCCATCAGCTTTGTAATCCACTATATCATCGTGCTGCTGTTGCCGATGGCATTTATCTTTTTTATCGGCTATTTCCTGGAAAACCGAAAATTTGCCAACATGATTCTTGGTGTGATGACGCTTGGACTGGTGTTGATCACTATTCCTATTGTCTGGCAGGAAACGAATGGCAATCCCCTCGTTTCCAAAATGGGGATTGATACCAGCTCCGGCAATATGGAAGGAAAAGAAATCCGGTTTGGCAGCTACTATACCAGTTTTTATAGCGGCGAAAATGCGGTTGTTCCGGCGGGTACGATCACCTCAATGCTGGATAGTTATATGCCTTTATCAGGTATTCCTATGCTGATCGGCATGCAGGTGGATGGCTTTTTTGGCGGGCTTGGTACCGGTCTGATCAATATTTTCTATTATTTGATTGTGGCTGCATTTCTAGGTTGTCAGATGATTGGCCGTACTCCCGTTTTACTCGGTAGAAAAATAGGTCTCCCGGAAATGCAACTGGCTACAGGGGTTGCCGTATTACAACTACTCGTTCCCCTGGCGCTTACGGCAATAGCTTGTTTTGTGATCAATGAAACCCCTGGTGGTAATGCCACCTTAGGCTGGCTGGGAAATTCCGGAGCGCATGGATTTACGACGATGTTTTATGAATATGTATCTGCAACGGCTGGAAATGGCAGTGGTTTTGAAGCCCTGGGCGACAATACCGCCTTTTGGAACCTCAGTACCTCCATTGCCATGTTCAGCGGAAGGTTTGTGCCTATTGCAGGCGTATTGATCATTGCCTTTTTACTCAGTAAAAAGAAATCCGCAGAAACTTCAGATGGGGTATTAAAAACCGAAACGGCTACTTTTGGCCTGTTCCTCTTCATGGTCATTATCTTACTCAACGCTTTAAGTACATTGCCTGTATTTGCATTAGGCCCTTTACAGGAGTATTTTCAAATGAGCCATTAATTTACAATCCTGATGACTAAGATTTATTAAATGTCGATCCTTAAAAAATTTGTTGGACAAACGGCCATTTATGGTATAAGCACTGTTTTGTCAAGATTACTAAATTTCATTTTAACGCCCATCTATACCAAAACCTATCCAGCAGTTACCTATGGCGTTTTTACTACTTTATATTCCTATTCTGCAATGATTAATGCCGTTTTGGCCTTCGGAATGGAGAGTACATTTTTCCGGTATCTGAATAAGCACGAGGATAAGAAACAGGTGGTTTATAACAATTCCTTTCTATGTGTGGCTTTTATTGCCTGCTTGTTTCTGATCACCGGAAGTATTTTTAAAGAACCTATTGCAGTTTACCTTTCTAACGGATCAGACAGGCTTGCAGACTACAGGAGCTTTGTACAATACTTTTTATGGATCCTGTTTATTGATGCCATCTGTGTGATCCCCTTTGCAAAACTCAGAGCAGATAACAAAGCCTTCAGGTATAGCCTGATCAAATTTCTGAATATCGGTTGTTTTGTAGTGATGAACCTCGTCTTTATTTTCCTGCTCCCCATAGCGATAAAACAGCACTGGCCAATGGCAGGATGGCTGGAAACCTGGTACAGGCATCAATGGATAGGTTATGTGTTCGTGGCAAACCTGATTGCCAGTATGCTAACCTTGCTGCTCCTGCTACCGGAGGTCTTAAAATTGCAGTTAAAATTTGACAGCTCCCTGTTTGGTAAAATGATCTCCTACTCCTGGCCAATCCTGATCGCAAACTTGTCTTTTATTATAAATGAAAATTTGGGAAGAGTCGCTTTAAGCGAATTACTTGATAAATCTATTGCGGATAAAGCGGTGGGGATATTGGGTGCCGTTTCTAAAATTGCCGTATTTATGAGCATTTTTATCACCGCATTCCGGCTCGGCGCTGAACCTTTCTTCTTTAGCCATGCCCGTAATGCGAATGCCCGACAGAATTATGCGACTATTTTGTATTATTTTGTAATCGCACTTACCATACTGTTTGTTGCACTGGTGGCCAATATCGAAATGCTGAAATATTTCATCATTGGTAACAAAACAAATATCGCGGAATACTGGGAAGGACTTCAGGCAGTGCCATTCTTATTATTTGGTTATGTATGCCTTGGGGTATATATGAACTTATCGGTCTGGTACCGGCTCTCCGATCTGACAAAATTCGGGCTTTACATTTCAGGAATAGGTGCCATACTTACGATTATTCTAAATTTCCTGTTGATTCCCAGATATAGTTACATGGGTTCGGTATGGGTTTCCATGACCGTATATTTTACGATGATGGTACTCTCTTATGTTTTGGGTCAGAAACACTATCCAATACCTTATAAATTAAAACGAATATTAGCCTATCTAATCAGCTCTGTTGTCCTTGTCGTTCTTTCTTTCTGGGTATTTCAAAGAAACATCTACATTGGCAATGGCATGTTAATTGTTTTCCTCGCCGGAATCATTTATTTCGAGAAAGAGCCATTAAAGACGCTATTAAAATCTAATTAATCTACCTTGGCATCTAGATAATGATACAAGCCCCTACCGTACCACAAAGGCTTCCCTTCTTTCAGCCATAACCAGATCAGATATCCCCTCCAATTTCACATAAGCCGGCTAGTATAAAAATTGACAAAGATTTAATGATTCCCATATTGTAAATTATACCTCAAAAACAGACTTATAATTCAAATCCCTGCAGAAACCACCATTCGTTGTTGGTTACAACCAAAAGTAGCGTAATTACAACTATAAGTCGGGCTGTTTTTTTGATTCTGAAATGCTGCTCAAATACCTTTGTAGTATCAAAACAATTAAAATAACTAAAGACATTATACTTATGATAAATGCAAAAACGATTGGCAATAAAATTGCCGAAGCACGAAAGAAACTAAATATTTCTCAAGCCCAGCTTGCCCAGCGTCTGTTCATCAGTCCCCAGGCTGTCGGAAAATGGGAACGCGGAGAATCAATGCCCGACATCATTACTTTAAACGCCCTCGCGGAAATTATGGGCGTGGACCTCAATTATTTTTCGGAAAGTTTCCAATCGGAGGTCAGTGACATAGCGGCCGTTGAACCGTTGATTAAAGGATCTGATGCTTTGCCATCCGGAAAGCAGGAGAAAAAGCCAGGTTGGAATATGTCAAGCGGAAACTGGGTGGATGCTGACTTTTCCGGGTTGAAAAATCTGCATGAAAAATTTAGCTCTTCCAACATGCAGCACTGCCTGTTTATCGGCTCAGATCTGTCAGGCCTTCTTCTAAAAAGCAATAATGTGGAGAATTGTGATTTCTCCGGCTCCGACATTAGCAGCAGTCGGATTCAGAATTCAAACTTAGCAAACAATCTATTTAGGGGTTGTTTATTGAAAGATACTGAGTTTTCAGGAAGCTATATCAAAGGTTGCGATCTCAGTGACACCGATTTTACCGGGATGGTGATTAAATCCGGTGGCCTTGAGAAAAATACAATTGCAAATGGGGTCTGGAATCGCAGCTCTTTTATTGGCACCTACCTTGCCGACATTGTCTTTGATGGCACATTGGAGGACTGCTATTTTGAAAACTGCGGATTTACCAGAGTGACATTTCAAAATGCAACGCTTACTAATACTTTCTTTAAAAATAACACCTTCTTTAAAAGCAAGAGTTTGAAAGGGATCCGGTTTATTGATTGCAAGATGGATAATCTGACTTATGCTTTTTTGAAAAATGCAAAAGCGGATTTAACTGGCATCACATTGCTAACACCATAAAGGAGGAAATAAATATGTCACATCACGAAATCGCGATCTCAGTGCAAGGACTCAAAAAATCCTATAAAAATATACCTGTGCTGACAGGTGTAGATTTTCAAGTAAAAACAGGCAGTATTTTCGCCCTGCTTGGCTCCAATGGGGCAGGAAAGACAACGATTATCAAAATTCTCGCCACACTGCTGAAACAGGACAGCGGAAACGCTACAGTAAATGGATTTGACGTTTTGTTAAATCCCGGAAATGTACGGCAGTCGATTAGCCTGACAGGGCAATTTGCCGCTGTGGATGAGATTCTAACAGGTCGTGAAAATCTCATCATGGTCGCTCAGCTGCGCCATCTTAGCAATCCCCGGCAGGTCGCACAGGATTTGCTTAACCGGTTCAGTTTAACCGACGCTGCCGATCGCGGAGCGGCAACTTATTCAGGAGGCATGCGCCGCAGGCTCGACATTGCCATGAGCCTTGTGGGAAGTCCGCAGCTCATTTTTCTGGACGAACCAACCACCGGGCTTGACCCTGAGGGACGCATTGAGGTTTGGAAAATTGTCAAAGAGCTTGCCGGTAGCGGAACAACTGTGTTTCTAACCACTCAGTATTTGGACGAAGCCGAACAGCTCGCCGATCAGATTGCCATTCTTCATCAGGGCAAGATTATCCAGAGTGGCGCACTCGAAGAGCTGAAAAAGCTTTTCCCGCCAGTAAAAGTAGAATACATTGAAAAACAACCGACACTGGAAGAGATATTTCTTTCCACCGTAGGTAAAAAGGAGGAAAACTAAATGGAAACGACAAAGAACTATTTTTTCAGCGATATGGGCGTAATGCTTGGACGTTCCATGCGCCATATTCTTCGCAGCATGGACACCATCATCACGGTGACCATTATGCCAATCATGTTTATGCTATTATTCGTCTATGTTTTTGGAGGTGCAATCCAAACCGGTACGGACAACTATGTAAATTACCTGCTTCCCGGTATTCTGTTGATATCGATTGCCAGTGGGGTATCCTATACGGCTTACCGTCTGTTTTTAGATATGCAACGGGGCATATTGGAGCGGTTCAACTCTATGCCGATTGCACGATCCACCATATTGTGGGGCCACGTGCTGACCTCATTGGTTTCCAATGTCATTTCAGTGATCGTGATCATTCTTGTCGCATTAATAATGGGCTTTCGCTCTTCAGCGGATATCCTGTCATGGCTTGCCGTAGCTGGTATACTTGTGCTCTTTACACTGGCCCTGACCTGGATCGCAGTAATTGCCGGACTCTCCGCCAAAACCGTCGACGGTGCAAGTGCCTTCTCCTACCCCATTGTCTTTCTACCTTTTATTAGCTCCGCCTTTGTGCCTACTGAGACCATGCCTGGACCTGTTCGTGTCTTTGCCGAAAATCAACCCGTGACATCGATAGTCGGAACCATCCGCGCATTACTTTCAAACCAGCCGGTCGGCAACGAAATATGGATCGCCCTCGCCTGGTGCGTTGGAATTATGCTCCTGGCTTATATCCTGGCGATGAGGGTCTATAAAAAAAGGGGCTAACCACACTTATAATATTGATAAATATGAAAAGAACATCCTTCTTTATGGCCTTGGCCTGCCTTATTTTCTTGCCATGGCTGGCTTCCGGACAACACTGGACAGTTGCTAAATGTCTGGAATATGCACACAAGAACAACCAGTCCAGGCAGTCCAGGCAAAAACTCATCCTCGCTGCAGATTGGGAAAGAAAATCTGTAATCGGCCGCTTGGCACCCAAAATAGACGTTAAGGCAGGGATCGATCATTATTGGGAAATTCCGGTACAAGTGTTTCCTGGTGAGCTGGTAGGTCAGCCGGCAGGTACCTATGTCCCGATAAAACTCGGGACACCCTGGATGGGCAATATCGGTATAGAGGCCAATCTGAACCTTGTTGATCCTCAAACCTGGCAAGCCATCAGGCTTTCTGCCTTACAGCAACAGGCAAAAAAAAACGAACTTTTATCCTTTGAAAAGACCTTATCTAAAAATGTAAGGATGTCTTATTACCAGCTGCAAGCACTAAACAAAGGGCTTTCCCTGGCAAAAGACAGCTATCACAACTACCAGGAGATCCACCAGTTGATCACCAGACAATACGATAAGGGATTTACAGACAAGATCGCCTTGAACCAGTCGACCAGCATGATGAAGGAGTTGCAAAACCAACTCTCCAGAAAAAATACGGAGGTCCACAATGCACTGCTTGACCTGAAATTCTGGATGGGGTTTCCCCTGGCTGATTCACTCCTGGTAAACAATAGCGAGGATATGGAAATTTTACCAACTTCCGGTTTCATTACTGAAGAGTTGCCTGATTATGAAAGCCAGAAAGTTAAACTGAGCATTGCTGCGCAGGAACTGAAATCTGCAAAGGCGGCATGGTACCCTTCTCTTTCCCTCAGGAGCTATTACAGCAAAATGGGTTTTGGGCAATCTTTAGATTTCATTGGGCAATCCCGCTGGATTGGATCTGGTTTTATCGGATTGCAATTGACTGTGCCCCTATTCTCCTTAAGTAAGCAATTTTACGACCCCGGAAAACAGAAAGCACGCCTGGAATCGGCAGAACTTGAATTTCTAGACTACCTGAATTCGCAGCAGAAACATTACCTGGAAGAACAGCAGCTCCACCTGGAGGCCGTACAGGATTTGAAAACTCAGGAAGCGCAATTGAAGCTTGCCCGGGAAAATGTAGCGCTTTCTTATCAAAAGCTTGAAAAAGGGATTATCAATATGATTGAATTGAGACAGGCTCAGCAAGATTTAAACGAGGCGACAGAAAAACTAAATAAATCCAATCAGAACCTATTGCAACATGCAGTGGAACTCTATTATTTAACCAGTCAAAAATTATGAAAGCTTTATCAACGATGGTCATATTCTTCAGTTTAGGCTTTGCGGCATGCAAACAGAAAACGGAGACCTACACCACAACAGAAAAACAATTTAACCAGGCCGTGTATGCTTCAGGCAAAATTATGCCCATGCATTATGAAATGTTAAAATCTACAGAACCCATGCGTATTCTGGCCATTATGGTCAAGGAAGGTGATCTTGTAAAAAAAGGACAACCATTAGTTATACTCGGATCTTCAAGCGAAAAAGAACAGCTCAGTTTGCTTTCAGAACGAGCTGCCCTGGCCAGAAATAGTACAGAGAAAGATGCGGCCGAATTCAAACAATTAAAGGAAAAAATCAGCCTGGCAAAACAGCAATATCAGCAGGATGCGCTAAATGCAGAACGGTACATGGACCTGGCAAAGGATAAAGCGGTAGCGCAAAAGGATGCAGACAAAGCGGCTCTCCAGGCTAAAACGAGTCTGGCACAAATCAATAGCCTGCAAGCTGAATATCATGTAAAAACAGCCGCATTAAAAACAACTGCTTTGAATGCGGAGGAAGATCTGGCCCGGTTTAAGGGACAACATAGCAAAAATGTGCTGACCAGTAACCTGGAAGGAAAAGTATGGAGTATAGACCTTAAACCTGGAGAAATTACCGGCCCTGGAGAAACGATCTTATGGTTAGGTTCAAAAGAAAAATATAAGCTGGAACTCTTGATAGATGAACGGGATATTCGTCAGATCCAACTGGGTCAAAAGGTGTTTTTTGAAACGGATGCGTTCGCAGAACGGCAATTTGAAGGCATCATCAGCAAGATTGACCCCGTCCTGCAAAAAGATACCCGCAGTTTTAAAGTGGAAGCTCAGGTTGCTGAGCCAGTTGATTTCTTTCCGCAATCCTCCGTAGAAGCCAACATCCTCATCCGTCAAAAAGCGGTTGCCCTTATGGTTCCGGGCGATTATATTTTACCTGGCGATTCTGTTTTAATTCAGAAAGGGGATCAGCAGCAAAAGATAAAACTGACCCGGGGCACCGAAAACGACAATTGGGTGGAAGTCAAAGCTGGTCTAAAAAAAGGGGATGTACTGATAAAAAACAAATAAATCATGAAAAAGATCATCACAGATTTCAAACTGGCGGCTTCCATAGCCTTCGTCCATATGAGTGCGAAACTGAAACAAACCATTATCGCAACCATAGGAGTTGCTTTGGGCATTACCATTTTCGTGTTCATGATTGGATTTATCCAGGGATCACAGAATTACATGCAGGCCATCATGTTTGAACAGTCTCCCCATCTCAGACTTTTCAATGAGGTAAAGCTTTCCGACAAAACGATAATTGACAATATCTATCCCAATCAGATCAATACAGTCGGACATCAAAAGCCAAAAGATATTTTCATGAACCTTAAAGATGGGAAACAGGCGGTAAAGGAGATCCGCAAAAATCCCCTTGTAAAAACGGTATCCGGCTCCGTCAGCACTAAAGTATTTTACCGGCTGGGAGCTGTTTCTATTAATGGCACTATCCTGGGCATAAATTTCGAAGAAGCGAATGCTCTTTTTAATCTGGAAAACAAAATTGTGTCCGGAAGTTTTACCGAACTCGCAACCATGCCAAACAGTATCGTAGTGGGAAGCGGGCTGGCCAGAAAACTAAATGTAAAAACCGGCGATAAGATAGAACTGACCACAGAAAAGGGAGCTAATTTTAGCATCAGTATTATTGGTGTTTTTAAAACGGGTTTGGTTGATATCGACAACCAGCAAAGTTATGGCAGCATCAAAACCGTGCAGCGCTTTTTAAATGTCCCCTCCTCCTATCTTACAGACATTCAAGTCAAACTATTTGATCCTGAACTTGCCCCTGATGAGGCAAAAAGACTGCAAAAAAACTACAATTATTCAGGATCCGACTGGAAAAAGGACAATACTACTCTGCTGGAAGGTGCAGCACTTCAAAATATGATTACCTACAGTGTTGAGGTTGTCCTACTGCTGATTGCAGGCTTTGGTATTTTCAACATTCTGACCATGATGATTTACGAAAAAATGAAAGACATTGCCATACTCAAAGCGATCGGTTTTTCAAATGGAGATGTCAGACGGATATTTATGACCCAGGCCTTTGTCATTGGAATCATTGGTGCAACCGCTGGTTTACTATTTGGTTACCTCATCTCCTATGCCATTTCCAAAATGCCATACCATAGCGACGTCATGTTCTCACTTGATCACCTGCCGGTTAGTTTTAACCCACTGTATTACATTATGGGATTCTCCTTTGGCATTCTTACCACAGCCATTGCAGGATACCTGCCCTCCAGAAAAGCAGCTAAAGTAGATCCCATCACCATTTTAAGAGGCTAAAACCATGAATATACTTGAAGCAAAAAACTTAAATAAATACTTTTACGATCCTAAAAAGTTCAAAGCACTGGACAACCTGGACCTAACGATAGAAAAAGGCGACTTCGTTTCCATTACCGGAAAATCCGGGAGCGGGAAGTCTACCTTACTTTATCTGTTGTCCACCATGGATACCGATTTTGAGGGCAGTATAAACATCAACGGATCCGAAATGCAGGGAAGAAACAACAGCTGGCTGGCCGATTTCCGGAACAAGCACATTGGTTTTGTATTTCAGTTCCATTTTTTGCTGCCTGAATTTTCGGTATTAAAAAATGTCATGCTGCCCGGTTTAAAACGTGCTGCCTTTCCCCCACAGGAATTAGAACAAAAGGCGATGGATCTTTTGAAATTACTGGATGTACAGGACCAGGCCTTAAAACGGGCCTCTCTCCTTTCCGGAGGTCAGCAGCAGCGCGTGGCGATTGCAAGGGCTTTGATAAACGACCCCTTAATTTTAATGGGCGATGAACCCACCGGAAACCTGGATAGTAAAAATACTGGCCTGGTATTCGACCTGTTTAAAAAACTCTCGGCAGAGCAACACCAGACGATGCTCATCGTTACCCATGATGAAGAATTTGCAAAAAATACAGATAAAACAATCCATATCAGTGATGGAAGAATAAGTTAAAACAAATTCAATACATTTACGTCGTGAAAATACTCTCCCTGCTATTGGCCTTGGTTGTACTTACGCTTACCATAACGCCTTGCTGCGCGTTGGAGGAGCGTGAGGCCCATACTGAAAACAGGGAGAAAAAAGAACCGGGTCATAACTGTCCTGAAAATGATGATGATTGCTGTAAGGATTGTTCCCCTTTCTACGTTTGTGGAACCTGTGCAGGTTTTACATTTTCAGGTTATTCATTAATCACTTTTACCACTTACCTGAGGCCGGAAATCCACCGCAGTACTTACCTCATGATTGAATTAAGGCAGATCCCTACCTCCATCTGGCAACCGCCGAAAATAGCTTAGCTTCTTCTCAACAGCCGTTTCAGGCTTCATTTTTCGAAATCACTAATTACAAAATATATCATGAAGAAATTGATGGTGCTTTTGTCTGTGCTGTTTTTTACAGCTACAGCATATGCTCAAAATACTTATAAAGCGATCATTAAAGACGCAAAAACAAACAGCAACCTATCAGGTGCTACCGTAAAAATTCAGGAGATCAATGTCGGAACAAGCTCAGATACTAACGGACAGATCATCCTGAACAATATCCCCGATGGCAAACAACTGATCAGGTTTAGTTTTAAAGGTTACCAGACCAGAATTGACACCCTTATCTTTCCATTGGTTCAATCCGTTCCTGCAATTATTCTTTTACAACAGGAAGAAACAGATGAAGAACTGGAAGAAGTGATCATTTCAGCAACAAGAAGCAGCAGAACCATCGATAACATCCCTACCCGTGTGGAAGTCATCGCCGGAGAAGAACTCGATGAAAAGGGCAATATGAAACCTGGCGACATCCGCATGCTGCTTGCAGAAAGTACAGGCATCCAAACACAGCAAACTTCTGCAACCAGTGGCAATTCAAGCATTAGGATTCAGGGATTGGATGGGAAATACACACAGCTCATCCGTGATGGCTTTCCCTTATATTCAGGTTTCTCAGGTGGTTTAGGCTTGCTGCAAATCGCCCCTTTGGACTTGCAACAGGTGGAAGTAATCAAAGGTTCATCCTCTACCCTATATGGTGGCGGCGCCATTGCAGGCCTGGTTAACCTGGTCTCCAAAAAGCCGGCAGAAGAACGTCAGCTAAACCTTCTTTTAAACGGCACCTCCGCTTTAGGTCTGGATGTAAGTGGTTTTTATGCCCAAAAATTCGAGAAAATTGGAGCCACTGTTTACGCCGCCTACAATCACGGCACAGCTTATGATCCTTCGGACATTGGTTTAACAGCCATTCCGAAATTTGATCGTTTTACCCTGAACCCAAAGCTGTTTTTCTATTTAACAGAAGGGACTACCATTTCGGCCGGACTAAATACGACTATAGAAAAGCGTATGGGTGGCGATCTGGAATATATTAGAGGAAATGGCAGTGCTGAACACAGTTATTTTGAAAAAAATAAAACAGGCCGTTACAGTACCCAGGTCGAGCTTGACCATAAGTTAAGCGACAGGGAAAAATTCATTTTCAGAAATTCGGTAAGCTACTATGACCGGAGTATCGCATTGCCGGACTATTTATTCTCCGGAAAGCAGTTGTCTACTTATACGGAAGTAGACTATAGCCGCAATGGAGAACAGGCAGATTGGGTTGCCGGCCTCAACATCCTCACCGATCGGTTCAAAGAGGATCAGCAAAACAACAATGCCCTTAGAAGCTATAATTACAATACCGTTGGCGGCTTTGTACAAAACACCTGGAATGCAACAGAGAAATTCAGTATTGAGTCTGGAATCAGGGCGGATTACCACAATGAATATGGGTTCTTCTTTCTGCCGAAGATTTCTGGCTTATGGAAAATTAACGAACATTTTTCTACCCGGTTAGGTGGCGGATTGGGTTATAAAGCACCAAGTGTATTTACGGAAGATGCCGAACGGATCCAGTTCAAAAATGTACTTCCGATTGATGTAGCGAACACCAAAGCAGAACGTTCTTATGGGGCCAATTACGACATCAACTACGGCACAGCACTTTTTGAAGATAAGTTGGGCCTGAGCATTAACCAGATGTTTTTCTATACCCGCATTAACAATCCTATCCTGTTAAGTCCTTTCGCAGGTACGCATCTTCAATATGTTCAGCCTAAGGGAAACCTGGATACAAAAGGAATGGAAACGAATGTGAAGATCACTTATAGTGATTTTAAGCTATTTATTGGTTATACCCTGGCAGATGTTAACCAACATACAGAAAGTACCAGCACGGCCTATCCGTTGGTTTCCAAACATCGTCTAAACAATGTACTGATGTACGAGTTGGAAGACCAGTGGAAAATTGGATTGGAAGCCTATTATTTTAGCAAACAGAAGTTAAACGATGGCAGCATCGGAAAAAGCTATTGGACCACCGGACTGATGGCGGAAAAACTTTGGGAAGGTTTTTCCATTTTTGTAAACTTCGAGAATTTCAGCAATACCCGTCAGACTAAGTTTGACACCATTTATACCGGCACGATTACCAGCCCGGTCTTCAGAGACATTTATGCTCCTGTTGACGGATTTGTAGTCAACGGAGGAATAAAACTGAAGCTTTAACACTTTTCATTCAGCAGTGCCCTTTCCCGGCACTGCTGAAAATGATAATCTGGTCTCTTTATTGGCTTCGATACTCATTTGGTGTAACTCCAACGCGCTTTTTAAAGAGCCGGTTAAAGTGTTGGGGATATTTGAAGCCTAACTCATAGGCTATTTCACTTACCGTCTTATTGTAATCAAAAATCTTGTCTTTGGCAACCTCAATAATTTTGTTTTGGAGGTACTCCTGGGCCGATTTCCCTGTTTCCTTTTTAATCAAATCACCAAAATAATTGGAAGAAAGGTGTAATTCATCCGCGCAATAGGCAACTGAAGGCAGTCCTATAGAATATGGCTTTTCCGATGCATAATAACCATTAAGCAGCTCTTCAAACTTTTCCAAAATCCC
This sequence comes from Pedobacter steynii, assembly GCF_900103665.1. Classification (GTDB taxonomy): domain Bacteria; phylum Bacteroidota; class Bacteroidia; order Sphingobacteriales; family Sphingobacteriaceae; genus Pedobacter; species Pedobacter steynii. Next base: position 31,647 of record NZ_FNGY01000008.1, on the reverse strand, counting down.
TTTATTGGCATGATCTCTTGTGATAAACTGGCGATCATAAAACCGTTCACAGTAATTCAGAAACAATTCAATATTAGATACAATCAGTCGTTTACTATGTTTATCAATCGCATGCTGTAATTCATATTCAATTTTAGCGAAGCAATCCATGATGATTTTTCGCTCCTGTTCTGATAAATGCAAAGCTTCATTCACGGCATAGGAGAAAAATGTATAATCGTTAATTTTTTTTCCAAGGTTTGTGCCGTGGATCAAATCAGGATGAAATACCAGGGCGATTCCCTGAGGTTGATAATATCCCTCTTTATTTTCGCCAATCACCTGCCCTGGTGCAAGGAAGATGAGTGTCCCTTCCTCGTAATCATAATTGTTAAGTCCGTAACGAAGGTCGCCACAGTGGATTTGCTTGAGGAAAATAGTATAAAACTCGTAACGTAAACGCCGAAGCTGACGAGGTTCAGCTTTATCCAAATGGACTACACTTATCAGTGGATGTAGGGTTTCCTGATTATTAAAAGCATTATATTCACTGATCTTAGCAAAATTCACCGTCTCTTCCATAACTACTGTTGTTTCTCTGAAACAAAAATAAACATTAGAAAGTTTCTATAACAGCACCAGTCAAGCGATCAGTAATATTGGTAGTAAATACAGGAATGTGTATACCAGGCGCTTCATTTTCAGTCCTCATCTTTGTGGTATACCATTTAACAATAAAAATATGGAAAAGCGTAAACTTGGTAATTTTGGATTAGAAGTATCTGCCCTTGGTTTAGGTTGTATGGGTTTGAGTTTTGGATATGGCCCTGCAACAGATAAACAAGAAGCCATAAAATTAATCAGAGCGGCATTTGATGCAGGCGTCACCTTTTTTGACACTGCCGAAGCCTATGGCCCTTATACCAATGAAGCACTCCTGGGAGAAGCACTTGCTCCGTTTCGGGACAAAATAGTGATTGCTTCCAAGTTTGGCTTTGTTGACGGTGAGCCAGGAAAAGGAATGGACAGTCGCCCGGAACGCATTCGCGCTTATGTAGATGAAGCATTAAAAAGGTTAAAAACAGATTCCATTGACTTGCTTTACCAGCACCGTGTTGATCCTGTCATTGCAATTGAAGAAGTCGCAGGCACCGTAAAAGAGCTCATCCAGCAAGGGAAAGTGAAATATTTCGGGCTTTCAGAAGCCGGCGTACAAACCATCCGTAAAGCCCATGCTGTACAACCTGTTTCGGCGTTGCAAAGTGAATATTCGTTATGGTGGCGGGAGCCCGAAAAAGAAATATTGCCAACCCTGGAAGAATTAGGAATTGGATTTGTGCCATTTAGCCCTTTGGGAAAGGGCTTTCTGACAGGAGCAATCAATGAAAACACTCAATTTGACCACAGCGATTTCAGGAATATCGTCCCCCGTTTTTCAGAAGAGAACAGAAAAGCAAATCAGGTATTGGTGGAGCTTTTGCAAAGTATCGCAGCCGGAAAAGAGGCAACACCTGCACAAATCGCCTTAGCATGGCTACTGGCTCAAAAGCCCTGGATCAGCCCTATTCCGGGAACGACAAAGCTTCATCGCTTGCAGGAAAACATTGGCGCAGCATCCATCACACTTTCAAAAGAAGATTTACAGGAAATAGAAAAAGCCGCTGCTGAAATAGCGGTACAGGGAGCCAGATATCCTGAACATTTACAGGCAAGGGTTGGAAAATAGATTGACATTTTAAAAAGAGAATTATGAAACAGGTACGTTATTTTGCGATTTTATTTTGTGTCGCCCTGTCTGTTCAGGCAGTAGCGCAGGAAACTCCGATTTTTCCCAAAGGGGAAAAAGCAGTCAATGTCCATCATGTAGGAAATGTCTGGCTGAAAGAATTAAATGTGGCAGACAGTGTCTTTACTTATGGGACTTCAGTAGCGATATTTGATCCCGGAGCAAGATTAGACTGGCACAGCCATCCAGGTGGGCAAATACTAATCATTACCGAGGGGATTGGGTACTATCAGGAAAAAGGTAAGCCCAAACAAATTGTACGTCCTGGCGAAGTTGTCAAATGTCTTCCTGGTGTGGAGCATTGGCATGGTGCAACGCCTGAAAGCGGTGTCACTTATATTGCAACCTCCCCTGCTCAAAACGGAAAAACGATCTGGTTGCACAGGGTGAGCGACAAAGAATACAATCGCACTAAATAGCCTCAAATCAAACTTTAAACTCCATCAAATGAAACTATCAATTCTGGCACTTCTTGCCTTCTTAATGAGCACTCAAGTGTCAAGTGCTCAAACTAAAAACGCCAATACAGATGGCCTTGATGCCATGCAGGAAATGAGCTTACTTTCTAAAAAGAAATGGGACTGGATGTCGGAAAAAAATGTCGATTCCCTTTCCGCTCTTTTCCATGAAAAAGCGGTCTTTGTCCATATGGGCGGATCAATGTCAAGAGAACAGGAATTGAATACCATCAAAAGCGGTGGCATACATTATAAAAAAGCGGAGATACAAAATGTTACCGTAAACATCATAGACCATACTGCGATTGTGCTTAGCAAAATCAGGTTGCTGGCTGTAGTTGGTGGCAACGAGGTAACCAATCCTTTTGTTGTGACCGAAGTATATGTGAAACAAAATGACAAATGGATGCTAGGCTCCCTTTCTTTCACCAGATTGCTTGGCAACTAAAATACCGTTAGCTTTAAATCCCGGGAATTCAGTATGAATAAAATATATAAAATTACGATGCTCTCCGTCCTGCTTGCCTCCTGTGGCTTACGGAAACAAAACACAATGGTTATTCAGGAACAAGGTAGTTTCGCCATTGGTGGAACAAAGATTTTCGAACCTGGAAATTTCGATTTAAACAACGCGTTAAAACCTCAGGGACAAACCTTTCATGGCGACCATGCATATGCTTTCTATCAGATCCCGGTAAAGGCCCGCAAGTATCCTTTGGTTTTTCTTCATGGAGCCGGACAATCTAAAAAAACATGGGAAACGACACCTGATGGACGAGAAGGTTTTCAGAATATCTTTTTAAGAAGAAGTTTCGGGGTTTATCTGCTTGATCAGCCGAGACGTGGCGAAGCGGGAAAGAGTACAGTTGCCGCAACGATCACTCCTAACCCGGACGAACAGTTTTGGTTCACACAATTCAGGATTGGCAATTATCCCGATTATTTCCCCAACGTTCAGTTTCCAAAGGACTCCCCTGCTCTGGAGCAATTTTTCAGGCAAATGACCCCAAATACAGGTGGTTTTGATGGCAACATGGTCTCGGATGCGGTTGCTCAGCTATTTGATAAAATCGGGGAAGGGATATTGATCACGCATTCACAAGGTGGTGGTCCCGGCTGGTTTACCGCTATAAAAAATGATAAGGTCAAAGCTATTGTAGCCTACGAACCCTATAGCGGTTTCCTGTTTCCAAAAGATGAATTACCCCAGCCGATAAAATCCACAGGTCTTTTTGGCGAATTAAAAGGCCAGGAAATCCCTTTGTCCGATTTCAATAAGCTCACAAAAATACCAATCGCCATTTATTATGGTGACAACATTGCAAAGGAGCCGACAAAGGTCTGGAACAAAGACCATTGGCGTTCGGGGCTTGAAATGGCAAAAATATGGGCCGCTACAATTAATAAACATGGTGGGGATGCAAGGGTAGTTCATCTTCCGGAAATAGGAATCAACGGCAATACACATTTCCCATTTTCCGACTTAAACAATGTAGTAATAGCTGATCTGATGTCGAAATGGCTACAAGAAAAAGGACTCGATAAGTAATATTGGTACTAATCCCCGTAATCCATCTACCCTTATCGCTTTAAATTATCTGGACCTTTGTATCATCAGAAAATTAAAAGATGAAAAGGACCATAACATTCAGTATCGTAATGACGATAGCAATTTTATTATTAGTAGCCGGTACAGCTGCCCCTATCGCGGCACAACAAAAAGGCGCAATAGAAAAAACCTTAAGTTCCAAACAACAAAGTATGATCGTCATCGCTGCTGTTACGGCTAAAGGTGACCTGCCGGAATTAAAAACAAAGCTGAACTCCGGGCTTGAGGCAGGCCTGACTGTTAACGAAATAAAAGAAGCAATTGTCCACCTTTATGCATATTGCGGATTTCCCCGCAGCATTCGCGGACTTCAAACACTGATATCGGTTCTCGAGGAACGTAAAACCAAAGGCATCAGGGATACCTGGGGTCCGGAAGCCACTCCTGTTAAAGATGAACGGAGTAAATACGAACGTGGAAAGGCTATTTTGGGAACACTTACCGGAGCTCCACAAGATGGTCCAAAAACAGGTTACGCTGCCTTTGCCCCAGAAATAGAAGTATTTCTCAAAGCGCATTTGTTTGCCGATATTTTTGAACGTGATATATTGAGTTATACGGATAGAGAATTGGTAACCGTAGCAGTGCTGAGCAGTATTGGCGGAGTAGAACCGATGCTAAATTCTCATTTGAGCATTTGCCTGAATCTCGGATTAACACCAGATCAGTTACAGCAATTCGTCGGCATCATAAAATCAAATATAGGTGCTACAGCTGCCAAATCAGCCCAATCGGTATTAAATCAAGTACTCACAAACAAAAAGTAACATGAAGTCTCAAAACATAAATAAAATGAAAAAGGCAATGCTCATCCTGACCACCATAGTGATGTCAACCATAGATGCCGATCCGTTAAAAGCTCAAAGCAATGTCGACAATAAACAAGCGGCAGAATTACTAAATACAAGGATATACCCCTTAAAAGATGGAGAAAATGGCGTTAAAATCCAAAAAGTATCCTATCCAAACAGACTTCAGATTAACGTAGTGGCCAACTTGTTTCTTCCGCCGAACTACGATATTACCAAAAAATATGCGGCCATTGTAGTCGGCCATCCTTTTGGGGGTGTAAAAGAACAAACCTCCGGATTGCATGCGCAAAAGCTGGCGGAATTAGGTTATGTCACCCTGGCATATGACGCCTCCTTTCACGGGGAAAGCGGTGGCTTCCCGAGACATATTGAAGTGCCGGAGATCAAAGTGGAAGATTTTAGTGCGGCAATAGATTTTTTAAGCAACTATCCATTGGTGGATAAAAACAGAATCGGCGTTTTAGGCGTATGTGCCAGTGGTGGATACTCAGTAAGTGCAGCGCAAATCGACCATCGCATTAAAGCCCTTGCTACGGTAAGCATGTACGATATGGGCCGCGCCCGCAGGCAAGGTCTGGGTGATGTAATGACTTATGAACAGCGCATGAAAACATTGGATGAAATCGGGGAACAACGCACTAAGGAATTTGCAGGGGCAAAAAGAAAGGACATCAATGCCATTCCTGAAGTTCTTGGCGAAAATGAAACAGAAAATACTAAGGAGTTTTTTGATTATTACCGTACCCCAAGAGGTAATCATCCCAATTCTACCACGGGCTATTCGTTTACCAGCCTCGCTCCAATGATGAATTTCTTTCCTTTTGTTCAAATTGAAACCATTTCCCCACGTCCGCTGCTTTTTATTGTTGGTGAAAGGGCAGTATCAAAATATTTCAGCGAAGATGCCTATAAAAAAGCAGCAGCGCCTAAAGAACTTTTTGTTGTTCCCGGAGCATCACATGTTGATCTTTACGACAGACCGGAATACATGAAAGTATCCCTTAAAAAAATAGACGCCTTCTTTAAACAATACTTAAAATAGCTCAACATGAAACATATTTTCAGTGCTGCATTCCTATTGGTCCTAATTTATTCCTGTACCAATAAATCCAGAGAAAGCACCTCTCAGGGAGAAAAAACATCGGTTATTTTCCCTCAGGGAGATAAAAATACAAATGATAATTTCAAGGGTGAGGTATGGGTAAAATCCCTGATAGATGCCGATAGTTTAAATGAGAACGCGGTTGGAAACGTCACTTTTGCTCCTGGTGCCAGAAGTAACTGGCATTCCCATCCTGCTGGGCAAATTTTATTGGCAACAGATGGCGTAGGCTATTATCAGGAGAAAGGACAGCCAAAAGTAATTCTTCGCAAAGGTGATGCGATCAAATGCCCGCCAAACATCCCCCACTGGCATGGCGCAAGTCAGGATACTGCTTTTGTTCAGGTAGCGATCACCGGCAGGCAAAAAGGAACTACAGTATGGCACCAGCCTGTTACGGATGAAGAATATAGACTACCTGGTTTGAAACTATCGGTTTCCCCGGAATAAAACCCTCAACTTTTCTTTTATATTTGTGTATATGCCTATAGAAGAAGAGTTTAAACCTGATGCGATCGTCATTGGCTCCGGATTAGCCGGACTGGTTGCTGCTATGGAAATTACCAATGCAGGAAAAAAGGTATTGCTACTGGATCAGGAAACGGAGCAAAATCTCGGCGGACAAGCATTCTGGTCATTTGGAGGTTTATTTTTAATCAACTCGCCCCAGCAACGCAGAATGGGGATCAAAGATTCTTATGAACTGGCCTTGCAGGACTGGATGGGCACAGCTGCTTTCGATCGTGAAGAAGATTACTGGCCAAGGCAATGGGCAGAAGCCTATCTAAAGTTTGCTGCGGGAGAAAAATACGAATACATCTCTAAGATGGGCATTAAGCTGATGTTTATGGTGGGATGGGCAGAGCGAGGAGATGGCGCGGCAAGTGGTCATGGCAATTCAGTTCCACGTTTTCATGTCAGCTGGGGTACCGGTACCGGCGTCATCAAACCATTTGTCGAAAAAGCTCATGAAGCAAGCGCAAAAGGCCTGCTTCAAATGAAATTCAGACATCGCGTGACTGCGCTGATCAGCATAGATGGAAAAATCGTTGGCACACAGGGTGATGTATTAGAAAATGATGATAAAGAAAGGGGGTTTGCGACCAACAGGAATGTCATTTCTCAATTTGAATATAAAGCAGCTCTTGTCGTGATCGCAACCGGGGGAATCGGCGCCAATCATGAACTGGTACGGCAAAACTGGCCGGAAAGACTGGGTAAAGCACCAGAAAACATGGTATGTGGTGTACCGGCCTATGTAGATGGTAAAATGATCGGCATTGCCGAAGCTACAGGTGCCAATATCATTAACCGCGACCGGATGTGGCATTACACCGAAGGTCTGCAAAACTGGAATCCCATCTGGCCAAATCATGGCATAAGAATACTACCCGGTCCATCTTCTTTTTGGCTTGATGCCAAGGGCAATCGCCTCCCTGCTCCTTTCCTACCGGGATTTGATACACTGGGCACCTTGAAACACATCCAGGAAACGGGATATGCTTACTCCTGGTTTATCCTGACACAAAAAATCATTAAAAAGGAATTTGCGCTTTCCGGATCAGAGCAAAATCCGGATATCACCAATAAAGATTACCTCCTTTTTCTGAAAAGGATTTTCGGTAAAAAAGCACCCGGTCCCGTAGAAGCGTTTAAGGAAAATGGTAAAGATTTTATTGTATCAGATGATTTGGAAGAACTGGTGCAAAAGATGAACGAACTTTCTGGTGATCTTCTGCTGGATGCGCAAAAGATCAGGTCGCTCCTGGAAGCAAGAGACAGGGAACTGGACAATAAATTCTCCAAAGACACCCAGATTAATTATATCCGGAGTACCAGAAAGTATTTAGGTGATAAACTCGGACGTGTAGCGAAACCGCATAAAATATTAGCATCTGAAAACGGGCCACTGATTGCCGTACGCCTCAACATCCTTACCCGTAAAACATTGGGTGGTATCGAAACAAATCTTAACGGACAGGTTTTAAAAGCCGATGGCACTGTTCTGGAAGGGCTATATGCAGCGGGCGAAGTAGCCGGTTTTGGTGGCGGCGGTATGCATGGCTACCGTGCGCTGGAAGGAACATTTCTTGGAGGATGTATTTTTTCCGGAATGAAAATTGGGAAATATATTGCCGATCTTTGACGGAATAGTATCCCAGAACAATGAAAAAAATCTTCCTATTATGCCAGCTATTGCTTTTAGCTGTATTCTGTTTCGCTCAAAAAACCAATAAAGATCTGCGCTATGAAGCGCTCAGCGGATGTTATGGAAAAAGTACAGAAGGAATCTGTTTATTTGATGATGGCAGATTCTTGTTGTATGGTTACGCTACCGCCATCTTCGGAAGTTATGGTTTTGAAAAAGACTATCTGCTTTTCTATCCCGATAAATCGGAATTATTTGAAATATATGCCCATCAGAACAAAAGTATCGGAGCAAGCGTAAGAATAGATTTTAAGGGTTTCGACAGAGCTGCAGAAACCCTTGTGCAACTTGGGGCCGACAGCATTAAAAACGTGTTTAATAAAGACGCCAATTGTTTTGACGCACCCTTTGTATTGACGCGAAAAAATAAAGTTTCCGGCATCACCCTTTCCAACAAAAACGTTTCCTGGACCTACCAGATAGATAAAAGCTTTAACGATTTGACCTTGGTTTATAATGCGCCTGGTCGCTATGCGGAACATTTTTCAGGAATGATTTCCATTGATGAAAATGAAAAACTCCTGAGGTTATCCGCATCTTTTGGAGAGAAAGGTTTTAAAAAGCAGAAAACAGATAAAAATGAAGGCCAATGGCGGGATATTATGCAGTTGAAAAATGAGTATGACCTGTCAAAAAAGAATACAGGGGATTTCGTCTTTGCGAATAAACACTACCATTCTTTCCCTTCGCCGGCAGCTGCCGATTACCTGTACGACAAGGCATCAAACCAATATATCAGTAAAAAAGCGAAAGAGAACGAGGCCTACTATAGACAAAATCAGTATAACGATCCCCGTTATCTGCGTAAATATGTCAAGTTATCTCCCAAAACCAAAGGCAATTTTAGCGGCCTGAAAGACAGTATTTCATCTTCCAGCATCTTCTATACCGTTTGTGGTGAGGGTGCTGAAAAATCATACCATTACCAGGGGTACCAAAAATATAAAGAGGATAGCCGACCGGCACCGATCCCGACCACAATGCCGCCTGTCCCAATACCACCTATAAACAAGACGAGCGATAAATAAAAAACATTTACTAAATATTATTTCTGTTAGCTTTGTACCGTGACTAAAATAAAGAGAGTAAGCCCGACGGATTTCAGAGGTCAGTATATGTCCGAAATGTCAACGGATTTCGTGATTTTAAAAACACCTATCCAAATACATGATATCGGAAAGACATCCGGGTTTATCAAAGTGCCCAGCCCCCTGCACAGGCCTGATTTCAATTTCATTGTTCACATTACCAGAGGAAAGGCAAAACAACAGGTAGATGCCGATGTACAATCCATCAAAGAAAATGAAGTGTTGTTCATCAGGCAGGGCAATGTTACGGCTTTAAAAGAAGTGAGTGAAGATGCCACGGGGCATATGATTTTATTTGAAGATCAGACACTGAATCAACTGTTATCCAAACAGGAACTCATTAAACTTTTTTCCGCAAACACAGTAATCCAGTTATCGAAGGAGAGCAGTGCATGGCTAACTCCTCTTTTTGAGCTCCTGAGCATTGAACTTTATAGTCCGGCCCCCAACCTCGGCATCTGTTATTCGCTGCTTCAGGCAGGATTACAAAAAATCCTTACTTCAAATACAGCACTGAATAAAGGGGTAAACCGAAATTCCGAAATTACCTTCAATTTTAAGGAGCTCGTGTACAAACATCACATCACTCATAAAACAGTGTTGTTTTATGCGGATGAGTTAGCGGTGTCGGAGAACTACCTCCATCGGTGTGTGAAAGAAACGACCGGTACAAGTCCAAAGGAATGGATCAATAAAGTGAGTATCCTGCAAAGTCAATTGTTGTTACAGGACCTGACCAAAAGCATCTCTGAAATTGCTTTTGAGCTCAATTTTGGTGATCCAAGCTATTTTGGGCGCCTATTTAAAAAGGTAGTCGGAATCACTCCTTCCGAATACCGGATTGCATTTATGCAGGATTTGTCCGGGTAAAGGACGGTTTTGTTTTAAAGCAGCTTCTGTTTTCAGGTCATCTTTGTATTATCAAATTCAAAGAAAATGAAAACATCAATTCCCATTAGAAATTTCCAACAAAAAGCACTCCCCTCCCTGCGTACTTATGGGTACCTGAAGGTATGCAATCAACCTTGCGATCAGCCACGGTATCCTCATACCAGCATGAAAAAATTGTCTTTTCTTTTTATCATCGTCTCTGCTTTCCTGTTTTCCAATAAAAGCCAGGGCCAGATTATTCAGGACATTGGTGGTGTGGCTGTCACCGTTCACGCCAAGAGCGATTTTAAAGATTTGCCAGCTGAGAGTTCATTGAAACAGAATAAGTTTCAATTGAACACTTACGATGCCTGGTTGCCTGTTCCAGCTTTCAACATCGGCAAAACCAGTGTTTTCAGCAACATTAACTATAGAATGATGGATTTTAAATATGATGATGAGACGATTGCCGATCCAAACCGTATCGACAGGATTCATGAAATAAAATCGGTCATTATTATCAGACATCCGATTTCAAGTAAATGGTCTATTCTGGCAATAGCGATGCCAACCATCGCGGCAGATTTTAAAAAGAAAGTCTCTTTTGATGACCTGATCCTGGACGGAATACTTGGGGTATCCAAAAAATTCGGTGCGGAATCTAATCTTGAAATCGGCCTTGGCGTACATGCGATGTATTCCTTCGGGGAAGCCTTAATCACGCCGGGAATCTCAATTGATTACAGAAGCACGAACGGTAAATTGCTGGCCCAGTTCTACTGGCCGAGGTTAAATGTACTCTATAACCTGACTGAAAATACCCAGGTTGGATTGGCCGGCTCAATAGACTGGACCCGGTTTAACCTGAAAAACTACAAAGGCTATAATGGCAAAGAAGTCGACTACGCACAGTTTTCTACCATCCATGGTGGCCTGCAGCTGCACCAACGTCTGGTTGGAGGCATCTGGCTTCAGGTACAGGGAGGAATGGGACTATTGAACCGCTATGAATTGTTCGATGACAAACAAAAAACGGTCAATGACTTCAGCATCTCTAACATGGCTTACGGAAAAGCCGCACTAACCTATCGTATCGGAAGAAAACCAGTAAATAACAGAAAATAATGAAAGCTAAAATTTTGATCACGCTCGCCATTTTTGCTTCCGCTTTAGCAAAGGCACAAGAAGTAAAAATGAACATCAACATCACTAACATTGAACCGGGAAAAGGTACTGTTGTGCTAAATATTTATGATAAAAAAGAAGATTTTCTGAAAAAAGTCTTCCTCAGCAAAACCCTTAAGGCAAATGGCTCCACCTTAACATTTAGCCTTAATTTACCGAAAAAAGGAACCTATGCGGTCACTGTTTTTCAGGACTTGGATGACAATAAAAAACTAAAGCAGGATTGGTTCGGTATCCCTCAGGAACCTGTTGGTTATGGCAATAACTTCAAACCTTCGGCAAAGCCGAGGTTCAATGACTGTGCGATAACCCTGGGCAGTGATCCTGTTACTCAAGTCATAAAACTCTTTTAAACTGATGAATCATAGAAATTACCAGCCCGGGAGTTTTAACCTGCGCTCCCTGCTCCTGGCATCCGTTCCCGCTTATGTATTTCCTTCGCTAATGTCTGGCATCTCCGGAATTATTCTTCAGAAAAGTGACCTGATTCAGGCCAGCTATACGACGATAGGAATATCGTCCCTGGTGTCAACATTGTTAAGCTTTGCGATCCTTTGGCAATTGGAGTTGAAACAGATTTTAGTACGACAAAAGCTGCTGAGGTCCCTGCTGATCATCATGCTCATGATGAGCCTTGGACTACTGATCACCTGGATCTTTCAACTTCAATCACAATACTTTAACATCACATTCTCCGCGTTTTTAGGTGCCACCATATTAACTGTCCGTCAACCTGTAAAGATTTATAAAAATGAAAGAAATTAAGCCTACAATCGTTGTCTTCGGCTGCACAGGTACGGTCGGAACAGAGGTCATGCGCCAGCTAAATGGCATTGATTGTATCGCAAGAGGGGTTCTTAGAAATCCGGAACGGCCCTATCCAGTATTGAAAAACAGCCTTCCATCGAACATCACCTATGTAAGTGCCGACTTAAACTCAGGCGAGCAACTTAGAGAAGCTTGTCTCGGGGCGGATGCATTGTTTCTTTTAACGGCAACTTCTCCGGATCAGGTGGCACATGAAATGAACATCATTGATGCGGCCAAAAAAAGTGGCGTAAAACGCATCGTTAAGTTATCTTCACCGATTGTTCCATTACCGGCAAAGGTGGAGGTTAGCCAATGGCATAGTAAAATAGACGAACATCTTTCGCAAAATATCGAGGATTTTTGTTGCCTGAGGCCCCATTCTTTTATGCAAAACTGGGAACGGAATGTATTCACAATTCAATATTTCGGCAAGATTTTCGGGGCCTTAGGAGATGCGCCAAGAAATTATGTGGATTGCCGTGATGTAGCCACAGTAGCCGTCAACAATTTATTATCCCCCCTGGCATTAACAGAAAGATCTATTGTTCTCGCCGGCCCGCAAGCGATTACAAACATAGAAATGGCCGCAAAATTATCCCGCATAACGGGTCGTAAAATCGATTATGTAAACATCACACCGGAGGCCTTGTTTAATCAGTTAACCAGGAAGGCAAAATTACCGGAATGGTTGGCCAACCATATTGTGGAGCTGGATGACCTCGCCATCAAAGTTCCGGAACCGGAACGGGATACGATTACAGATTTAATTTTAAGAAAGCCACGCATCATGGATGAATACCTGCAGGAATCCCGGCATCATTTTAAAAGAAAGCCGCTCTGGAAACTTTTGCTGTAGGTTACAGATACACACAAGTTGAGTCCACAGCAAGTGCACAGTAAGTCCACGTTGAGTCCACCTTTTACCAGAAAAAGGTGGACTCAACGTGGGTTTATTGTTTAGTGACCATGGATTTCCTCAAATCTGATATCAAGCCTGACCTTCCCAGGCCTGCTTTAATGCGCCAAGAAAAGTCTCTGAAGGCTGTGCACCAGACACGGCCAGTTTTTCATTGAAGACAAAGAAAGGAACACCACGAACACCAATAGTTTCGGCAGTTTTCTCATCATATCTGACTTCATCTGTAAAATGATCGCTATTTAATAGCTCGGTAATTTCTGTGGCTTCCAGGCCTGCCAGCGTTCCTATTTCAACTAAAGAAGCAGGATCGTCAATATTCTTTCCATCCGTAAAATAAGCTTTAAACAAAGCCTCTTCTATCTCATCCCCTAAACCTTTAGATTTTGCCAGCTGAATCAGGCGGTGTGCATCAAAGGAATTGGCCACGATAGACTGCGCCAGATTAAAGTTCAATCCAACTTCTGCTGCTGCTTCCGTCACATGTTTATGGCTTTCTGCGGCCCATTCCCGGCTCTTTCCATAACGCTCGGCCAGGTATTCCTCTGAACTTTTGTCCAGCACGGTAACCATGTTCTGATCCAGTTCAAAGCTGTGCCACTCTACTTCTATCGCTTCTTTATGCTCAAATTCAGCGAGTGCAGATTCAAACTTCCGCTTTCCTATATAACAAAACGGACACCTTACATCCGACCAGATATCAACTTTCATTTAGTTATGTTCTATTTTATAAATTGTAGTTTGTTTATACGTTTCCCCAGGTCTTAGTATGGTACTCGGAAAGGAAGGGATATTAATGCCGTTTGGATGATGCTGTGTTTCCACACAGAAAGCACCATAAGGATGGTATTCAACACCACCTTTGCCATGTTTCACGGAGGTGTATTTTGCCGTATACAAATGCACCACAGGTTCCGTGGTATAAACGGAAAGTTTCAAACCACTTTTTTCCTCTGAGGTTTCTGAAGCCAGTGTGAATTCTCCGTATTCTTTATCCAAAACATAGCTCTGATCGTAACCTTCTTCCGGATCCCAATCCTGAGAGATCAGCTTTCCACCCAGGAAGTCGTGTATCGTGCCCTCTACAGGAATTAACTTACCGGTAACAGCATAGTTATCATCCTGTTCAAGATAGTGGCTTGCAGGCATTCTATGATGGTGGTTTCCGACTGATTCCAGATCAGGTGATAAATTAAAATAGCTATGGTGCGTGATATTGATGGCCGTCGCCTGATCGGTACTTCCTTTAAAATCAAGGATCAATTCGTTATCGTCAGTCAGCTTAAAGGTCAGCTGCAGCGTTAAATTTCCCGGAAAATGTTCTTCTCCGTCCGGACTCACATATTGCAGGGTAACACTTGGGTCTATGGTGGATAAAACATCCCAAACCTGTTTGTCAAATCCCTTATTTCCGCCATGAAGGCAATCGCCACCTTTAGCCTGTGTCAGTTGATGTACCGTTCCGTCAATGGTAAATCTTCCGTTTTTTACCCGATTGGCATAGCGGCCGATCACAGCGCCCAGATAAGGATAGTCTGCCAGGTACGCTTCACTTACATAGCCTTCAAAATCATCAAAGCCAAGCACAATATCCTGCTTTTCGCCCCGCTTATTCTGTACGATAAATTTATTAATGATTGCACCATAATTGAATATTTTCACATAGGTGCCATGCGTATTTGTTAACTCAATACCAAGGATCTCCTTACCGTCAATAAATTTCCCGGTCTTGATTAGCTTTGTTTCCATAAATTGTATATTAGGGCGGTTGTTATTTAAAACAATACTATCAATACTTTACTTAAAACAAAAACTTTAAATCAAAATATTACAATGAAAGCGGAATTGACCGAGAAATTCTTAGCGCTATATGGACAAGAGCCAAAGGCGAACTACTTTACCCCTGGACGCGTGAACCTGATTGGTGAGCATATTGATTATAATGGCGGGCTCGTAATGCCTTGCGCAGTTACTTTAGGCACCTGGTTGAGCATTGCTCCAAACAACGACCGGGTGATTCGGTTCAACAGCCTTAACTTCCCTGAAACACAAGAAATTGCCCTACAACCATCTTATACAAAAACGGGTTCAGAATGGTACAATTATCCATTGGGTGTTTTCCATGAAATCCTTAAAAAACACGAAATCCCTACCGGTCTTGACCTGCTCTTTTACGGCAATATTCCGATTGGCTCCGGCTTATCTTCCTCAGCTTCGATAGAAGTTGCAATGGCTTATGCTTTAAATGATTACTTCAATTTTGGTTATGAAAAAATTGAGATCCCTTTACTTGCTCAAAAAGTAGAAAATGAATTTATCGGTGTGAACTGCGGTATTATGGACCAGTTTGCCGTTGCATTCGGAGAGGCGCATAAAGCCCTGGTACTGAATTGCGATACTTTAAAATATAAGTCTGTGGACTGTAACCTGGGCGATTATTCTTTGGCCATCATAAATACCAACAAACCAAGGAAACTCGCGGAGTCAAAATACAATGAAAGGGTTGCGGAATGTCAGACGGGTTTGGCACAACTCAATCAGGAAATTACACTAAATAACCTATGCGAACTGAATGCAGAGAAATTTTCCCTGCACAGTCATTTGATTACTGACGAGACTGTTTTGAAAAGGGCCACCCATGTGATCCGGGAAAACGACAGGGTAAGCCTTGCTGCAAAAGCTCTAAACGAAGGAAATCTGGAAGAATTTGGCCGCTTAATGTACGCTTCTCATCAATCTTTAAAGGATTTATATGAGGTTACCGGTGCAGAGCTGGATGCAGTTGTTGAATTTTGTACGGATTACGAGTATGTGATCGGTGCAAGAATGACCGGTGCAGGCTTCGGAGGATGTGCAATTGCCTTGTTAAAGAAAGGTCAGGAAGAAGATTTCGCCAGACAACTGACTGATTTCTATGTAGAACGAATCGGTTATCCGGCGGCCATCTATATCAGTGAGATTGGTGATGGTGCTTCTGCAATTTAATTTTAATTTTGCCGGATAGAATTATCAAAAGTCTTTAATGAAAAAATTAAAATCAGACGAGCTAAACCGTGTAGGTGTAGAAGAATTTAGAGAACAGGAGAAATTACCGGTCATCGTGGTGCTCGACAATGTACGGAGCATGCACAATATTGGCTCCGTTTTCAGGACGGCAGATGGTTTTGCCATAGAGAAATTATACCTCTGTGGCATTACCGCTCAACCTCCGCACCGTGAAATAGAAAAAACGGCTTTAGGCGCAACCCAGTCCGTGGCATGGACACATTTTGAAAGCACACTGGAAGCAGTAGCTTCCCTTCGTGAAGATGGATATGAAATCATTGCCATTGAACAGGCATCGGGAAGTGTGATGTTAAATACTTTCCAGCCCGAAAGCAGTAAAAAATATGCGTTGATTTTCGGAAATGAAGTCAACGGAGTGAGTGAAGAAGTGATGGCGCAAATTGATAAATGTATTGAAATCCCTCAGTTTGGAACCAAACATTCCTTCAATATTGTGATCTCTGCAGGTATTGTCCTATGGGATTTCTTTGCCAAACTAAGGTTGTAATTGCTTTACCTGATTAAATAAGCGGACCGATGGACAACAAACTACTGAAAAAACTACATGTTAAAGCAGGATTTAAGCTGCTTGTAGAAAATGCGCCTGAAAATGTAGCAGCGCTGCTGGGAGATTTTGATGCCGTACAGCTCAGTTTTAATGCAGAAAAGGAATTTGATGCGCTGTTGCTATTTGTCATGAATAGTTATGAGTTGAAAGAACAACTGCCTATCATTTCCGGGAAACTCAAGCCGGATACGCTGTTCTGGATTGCTTATCCTAAAAAAACTTCAGGAATGGAAAGCGATCTCCATATGATGGCGCCATGGGACGAACTGAAAGCCTACCAACTGACGCCCTGTGCATCGGTCTCTATTTCAGAAGTATGGACAGGTCTGCGCCTGAAACCTATAGATCTGGTGAAGGCTTCTTCAGTGAGAAATGAAAATATTGAGCAGAATGAATTTTCAGCATATATTGATGTGATCAACAAAAAAGTCACGCTTCCGGAAGACCTGTTGGCTGCTCTGGAACAATATCCTTTAGCGCTGACTTATTTTGAATCTCTGGCTTATTCTCACAGAAAAGAATATGTGCTCTGGATCTTAACGGCAAAGCAGGATAAAACCAGGATCAGCAGGATTGAGAAAACCATTGCGATGTTGATGGAAAAGAAAAAGAATCCAAACGACAAATCCTAACCTCATCATCAAAAAATTTAAACAAGAGCGGCCGCATCAACTGATGCGGCCGCTCTTGTTTAAAAGAAATTCTTATTGTTTACTTGGCCCACCAAACTTTCTCAGAGGTAAGAACGCTCTGTTGAGGTTGAGGATTGGCTGTAACTTCCTGTGAAGGATAAGGGAAACGCTGAGGAATATATGGCTTGAATGCATTTGGAACAATAGTCAGCACTGGGAAGCCTGTCTTGCGCCAATCGTTATAGGTTTCAGGTGATAAAAAATTGGCGACATATTTCTCTACAATGATCGTCTTTAACGGAGTTACCGGATCAAGAATAGAATGAGTAGCCGTATAAGCATCTCTATCCACCGCCGCAACTTTCAACAAGTTCATATTGGCTTCAATAGCTTCCTTAAGCACAGGTGTTGCCGCTACTGGTCCTGATTTTATCAATGTGGCTTCAGCCTTGATAAACAATGCCTCTGCATAGGTAGCAAGGTATACCGGGGCAACTTTCCCACTTTCTTCATCCGCTTCAGAATATCCACCCACATTAGGCGAAACTGTAGCATAAATCGCTGGATCTGGGGTGGGTGTCGTTCCACTTTGTCTGCCCACATAATCTCCGCCAGAACCCGCCGTCGCTATAATTGGCAATCGGGGATCATTATTGGAAACTAATAAATCAGTAAAATATTTGGAAAGCACTACACCTCCTGCTCCCGGCAAAGTTCCCTGATACCAGGGATTCTCTCCTTTTGCTTTTCCTGAGTAAGTAACTTTCGCATTTTGCGCGTTTGTAGAAAAGCCATTCTGCAATGCCGCTAACGCTAAATCGGCCTGAGTTGTAGCAGAATAACCTGCAGCTTTACTCAAACGAAGGTAATATCTGGCCTTAAGTGTATAAGCGAGTCTTTTCCAGGAAGCAAAATCACCACCATAGATTAAATCATCAGTACCTACTTTAACTCCGGCCGGAGCTGAGTTCAGAATTACAATTGCCTCGTCCAATGTACTTTGAATTAGCTTGTAAATACTTTCCTGTGAATCATATTTAGGCCGCTGATTCGCCAGCTCCTGAAAAGCTTCTGAATATGGAATATCTCCCCAAAGATCGGTACAAAAGGCAAGGTTATAAGCAAGAAGGATTTTTCCAATACCTGCGTAACCATTGTTACCCGACTTTTCCGCTTTTTGGACCATGATTCTGGCATTGAGCAAAATTGCAGGATAAAGATCAAAGCTCCAGGTATTGTTTACATCACTCGGTGTGATGCGGTAGGAATCGATCTCCGGTGCGGGCTGATTGATTGCCATTTGCTGCATCCAGTAAGCAGAAACACTTCCAGGGTAACCGGCAACAATGTTTGTTGTCGTATAAAGTTCCAGAGGTGTTAGAATCAGTGACTCCTGTACATCTACCGGGTTATTAGGATCCTTGTTAATATCAAGAAATTTTTTGCATCCTGATGCAAACACCAGTAGCACAAATGCGATTAATATATATGATGTCTTTTTCATGTTGTTCGATTTTAGAAAGTAACTTTTACAGCAAAATTATAGCTTCTGTTAGACGGGGTTACAAAGTTTGTAAAGCCACCACCATTTCCGGTACCATATAAACTTACTTCCGGATCTGAGCCTGTATAATGAGGCGTATAGAACCATAAATTTCTTCCTGTAGCGGAAACGCTCAACCCTTTAAACGGTGTTCTCTTTAAAAGCGAAGGCGTAAAACTGTAAGCTAAGCTCACCTGTCTTAATTTCACATACGTACCATCTTCTACCCCATTTTCATCTACCTGGGAGTAGTTATTCTGATAATATGCCTGATCTATCGGAACGACTTTGGTATTTACCTGTCCGTCTTCTGTTACGCCATCAAACACCTTGGTTCCAGTTCTGTTTTCAGTTAGCTTGGTTACCCCATAAAAGTTAAGATAGAAATTATCAAGATTGTAAACATCACCGCCTTTTTTCATATCCAATACCGCGGAAAGACTAATGCCTTTCCAGGTAAAAGTAGTCGTTAATCCAGCGTTCCATTTAGCTACTGTATTTCCAATTGGACCAAGAGTATCATCAATAATCGGATACCCATCCGCATCTATGACCATTTTCCCCGCATCATTACGAAGATACCTTGAACCAAAAATGACTGCATAAGGCTGATCTTTATAAGCGAATACACCCGGACTGGTAAAACCTGCGAATTGAATGTTATCCTTGCCCTGGCCAATCTCGGTCACTTTGTTGTTGATTTTAGAGAAGTTCAATCCTACCACCCAGGTGATGTCTTTAGTTTTTATAGGAGTACCACTAAAAACCAATTCGAAACCTCTGTTATACATGCTTGCTGCATTGATGATGGCTGCATTAGCTCCGGTTGAAGGGGTAATTGGCGTATTACTGATCAAGTCCCCGCTGATTTTATTAAAATAGGTAGCTTCAACATTCAGGCGGCTCTTAAACATCTTTAACTCCAGACCTGCTTCGAATTCCTTTAAGGATTCATTTTTCAGGTTAGGGTCACCAATTACATTACTTAGTAAAAATCCATTATGACCGTCGTAAGGAAACTCTATATTACCAATGACTTGCTTGGCATAAATTCTGCCAATGCTATAAGGTTGAACATTATCGTTTCCTACATAAGAATAAGAAACACGAATCTTACCAAAATTCAGGATAGAGTTGTTACTTAAATCAAGCGGTTCCGTAAATATGAATCCGGCAGAAGCAGAGCCATAAGGATAAAATCTTTTATCCGAACTCAGCACCGAAGTACCATCATAGCGACCTGTTAAGGAAAAAGACAGCATGCGTTTGTATTCTCCCGTCATTTGTGCATATATCCCTACTTTTCGGTAATTGTTGTCCGTTATTGTAGAGAGAATGGTCGAGGCATTTGCAATGTTATAAAAATCTTTTGCTGATAGGCCAATACCTTTATCAAACACCGTTTTCTGTTGAGAAGAAAGGATGTTATTTCCTACCAGGATACTTCCAAAAAAGTCGTCTCCAAAGTTTTTCTTCGCCTCAATGATTAAGTCGTGATTGAATTGTTTGAAATTGATTTCGCGGTTGTACATTTTTCCATTTGCAGATTCTCCACCAACAATCCCCGGAGCTTCATGATAAGTTGTTGCATCGTTAAAGATATCCGCGCCTATCCTTTCCGTAATTGACAACCATGGTGTTGGGTTATAATTCAGCGTAAATACAGGTAAGAACCTGTTTACAAAAGAGCTGAATTTAACGTTATCTACCAGCCAATATGGATTATTCCGCGCTGCGCGGTAAAGCCTTTGACTTCCGTCAGGATTGGTGGTTGGAAAAGGATTCCATGAAATTGGGGCAGCATATACTGTCCAGAATGGACTGGCAAGACTGTTTCCTTCAGGCAAGCGATCATTTCCGGTATTGATATAATTCACCTGACCTGTGACAGAAACCTTACTGGTTATTTCGTTTGTAAATTTGGTAAAGAAGGAATGACGTCCAAAATCTGTACCTGGCATGGTACCTTTTGTATTCAGGTAAGAATAAGAAACGAGGTAACTTGATTTATCCGTAGATCCATTTACAGCAACTGTATTGTCTGTAGTAAAACCTTGTCTAAAGAATTCCTTTCTTGGATCGTGTTTTGTAACCGGCGCTCCATTTACCATGAGTCCCTCAATGAGTGGACCCCATGAACTTGAACCTAATTTTCCATTATTACCATCTACATAGTTACCATCACTACCCTGCGCATATTTGTCCTGAAACTCAGGAAATATGGCATTGTCAAAGGTAACACCCGAAGAGAGAGATACGGAAGGCCTTCCTTTACCCGTTTTCGTCGTGATGATCACCACCCCTCTTGCTGCAGCCGAACCATATAAAGCACTCGCTGCTGCACCTTTAAGAATAGAGACACTTTCTACGATGTTTGGATCAATATCAATTGCTCTGTTTGCTGTACCTCCGGCACTCAATGCGCCATCCGGATTTCCTGCTTCCGTATTATTGATCGGCACTCCATCCACAACGAATAAGGCACCATTCTCTCCGGTAAGGGAAGTATTTCCTCTGATCACAATTTTGGAAGAGCTACCAGCCGCACCACTTGAGTTTGTGATTTGAACACCAGCTACTTTACCTGCCAGTGCATTGACCAGGTTATTCTCTTTAGCGGCGACTAAAGCATTTCCCGTCACTTCCTGGGTAGAATAGGTCAATGTGCGTTTTTCTCTCTTGATACCAAGCGCGGTAACCACAATTTCATTTAAATTGGTTTCTTCATCATTTAAAGAAACATCTAACTGATTATTTGATCCGATTGCTTTCGTTTGGGTTGTAAAACCCAGGTAAGAGAACTCCAGGCTCAGGTTGCTTCCGTTCACCTCGATGGAGTACTTTCCATTGGCCCCGGTTTGAGTTCCTGTTTTCTGCCCTTTCACCCTTACAGATACCCCAGGCAGGGGATTTTTGTCGCTTGTCGCGATTACGGTACCAGTGATGGTACGTGTTTGTGCCCAGGCTGTTATTGTAAACAGCAATAGCACCATTAGCGTTAGTAATGGTCTTTTCATAGTTAATTTAGGATTAGTTAATAACTATAATTTAAGCTTTTGCCGAATTTTATATGTCAACATGGTCTCATTTCCGTTACAAAACGCGCATAACGACCAGTACTACAAGTATTTAAACTTAAAACAAAACCAAAAAACAGCATATTTTAGAATAAAATTGATGGATTTACCATAAAAAATGCGCTAATAATATTTTTTTTAGCGTCCTAAAAATCCCAAATCAGGGTTTCATCCGGACATTTTTCATTTGATTTCGGGAGTTGAAATTCAATGAAAATTCACACCGTTAACTCTACTTATAAAACATCGTTCAGACCACATAGAACGATATAAATAAATGAAAATGCCCGTTTACAGAATAACACCCATCAATTGTAATTCTTTTGTAAAGAAACTGCCAAAAAGTAGAATATTCAATCATCCCCCGCAAGGATTTCTGTTTAGTCTTTCTGATCATTTAACTTCTTTTTTACCAAAAACCTTGATACCAGCGTTATTTCGTAATAAATCTTCCTTAGGGTAGGAATTTTGGATGCAGTTTTACATTAAAAAACCCCGGAAATATTAAATTTCCGGGGTTTTATTATCAATAATGAAATAAATCTTATCTCTTTTTTAATGATTAAGCATAAGGGATTCCATCTTTAGATGCCAGACTGCTATGTCCCATCAGGTATTCATCTACTTTACGGGCTGCTTCTCTGCCTTCTGAAATTGCCCATACCACTAAGGATTGTCCGCGGCGCATATCTCCTGCAGCAAAAATCTTGGCAATATTCGTTTGATACTTACCCTCTTCGGCCTTTACATTTCCTCTGTTGTCCAGCTCTACACCTAATTTTTCAATTAAGCCTTCCTTTTGAGGATGTAAGAAGCCCATGGCCAATAAAACCAGCTGACAAGGCAAATCGCGCTCTGTACCGGCTTTTTCTTTAAAATTCAAAGGCCTTCCAACCGCATCAATTTCCCACTCTACATCCACTACTTTTAAGGCTTTCAGATTTCCGTTTTCATCTTTAATGAATTCCTTGGTATTCACTCCCCAGGCTCTCTCACAACCCTCTTCATGAGAAGACGTTACTTTTAAAAGCATTGGAAAGGTTGGCCATGGCATATTAGAAGTACGGTTCTGGGATGGCATCGGCATGATCTCAAACTGCATCACAGATTTTGCACCCTGACGATTGGAAGTACCAATACAATCAGATCCGGTATCTCCACCCCCAATTACGATCACATCTTTACCCGTCGCAAGAATCGCTTCTCCATCAACGCTGATATTTCTGACACGCTTGTTCTGTTGTTTCAGGAAATCCATTGCATAATGAACCCCTTTGGCCTCACGGCCTGTAATGTTCAGGTCCCTTGGAATGGTAGATCCTCCAGCCAACACGATCGACTGATATTCTCTAAGTAATGTATTGAGCTCTACATTCACCCCAACATTGGAATTACATTTGAAAACAATACCCTCTTTTTCCATCAGGGCGATACGTCTGCTGACGATATCTTTCTGAAGTTTAAAATCAGGAATTCCATAATTCAATAAACCTCCGGGTGTATCATCGCGTTCATAAACCACCACTTCATGCCCCGCTTTATTCAGCTGTGCTGCTGCGGCAAGGCCTGCTGGTCCGGAACCAATTACGGCAACTTTCTTACCTGTACGGATCAAAGGTTGTTCCGCTTTGATGTATCCTTTATTGAAGGCTATCTCTATAATATGTTTTTCAATTTCTTCGATAGAGACCGGAGACCTGTTGATGCCAAGTACGCAGGCCGACTCACATGGTGCCGGACAAATCCTTCCTGTAAACTCCGGGAAGTTATTTGTGCTCAGCAAAATCGTAGAAGCCAGCTGCCAGTCTCCTTTATATACTGCATCATTAAATTCCGGAATCACATTGCCAAGCGGGCAACCCGACTGACAAAAAGGAACCCCGCAATCCATACACCTTGCGGCTTCGCGGTTTACCTCCTCTAATTCAAAATTCTGTACAAATTCATTATAATGCTTTAAACGTTCTTTAGCATCTTCTTTTACAGGAGCAGTTCTTTCATACTCTAAAAATCCGGTTACTTTTCCCATAGTTAAGCTATATTTAGTTTAGTGGTTCTGATCATTTTGTGTTTCAATTTTCTCTGGTTGTTTCGGAGCATAAGGTTAAACAGTTACTTTAGCTCTTTTCATCAATACTGCTTTGTATTCTTTAGGGAATACCTTAATAAAATGTGCAGATTGAGTGGTCCAGTCGTTTAAGATGAATTTAGCCAGACTGCTATCTGTCAGCTGAATGTGTTTCTTCAGTAAGATATTAATGCGCAGCTCATCCTGTTCATCCAGCGGATCAAGGTCTACCATTTCTTTATTACACTTATTGGCAAACTCTCCTTTAACATCATAGATCCAGGCTACTCCACCGCTCATACCAGCGGCAAAATTACTTCCTGTATCACCGATCACCAGGACTTCCCCACCAGTCATGTACTCACAACCATGGTCACCCAAGCCTTCCACTACTGCTGTAGCACCCGAGTTTCTCACCGCAAAACGTTCTCCTGCCTGCCCTCTTACATACAATTCGCCGGAGGTTGCACCATAAAGGGCTACGTTACCGATGATGATGTTTTGCTCAGGGACATAGCTGATGGTACTGAAAGGATAGATAGACAACCTTGCGCCTGAAAGTCCTTTTCCAACATAATCATTTGCTTCACCTTCCAATTGTAAGGAGATTCCTTTCGCTGCGAAAGCACCAAAGCTTTGTCCGGCGGAACCTTTAAATTTGAAATTGATCGTATCTGCCGGTAAACCCTGACTTTTATAAATTTTAGACACTTCGTTAGACAGCATCGTTCCCAGCGCACGGTTGGTATTCTTCACTTCAAACTCTCTGTAGATCGGCTCTTTATTTAGCAAAGCAGGTTGAGCTGCTTTAATTAAAGCATGATCCAGGATATCTGTTAATCCATGATCCTGCACTTCTGTCTGATACAGACTTAATCCGTTATCCGGAGCTTTATACAAGATCGCGGAAAGGTCAAGATCTTTCAACTTCCAGTCCGTCGGATCGATCTGGCGTAAGCTTAAGGCATCTGCCTGGCCCACCATTTCTTCTACCGTTCTGAAACCTAATTCCGCCATCGTTTCTCTCAGTTCTTCCGCAAGGAAATGGAATAAGTTCACTACATGGTCTGCCTCTCCTGTAAATAATTTTCTAAGGTTAGGATCCTGAGTCGCCACCCCTACAGGGCAGGTATTCAGGTGACATTTCCTCATCATGATACATCCGGAGGTAACCAATGCTGCGGTAGCTACTCCCCATTCTTCCGCTCCAAGAAGCGTTGCAATGGCGATGTCTTTACCTGTTTTCAGCTGTCCGTCTGTTTGCAGGACTACCCTGCTGCGCAAGCGGTTTTTAACCAGCGTCTGATGTGCTTCCGCAAGTCCAAGCTCCCATGGAAGTCCGGCATGCTGGATAGAGGTCAATGGCGATGCCCCGGTTCCTCCGTCAAATCCTGAAACCAGGATCACATCCGCATGTGCTTTCGCTACTCCGGCAGCAATCGTTCCTACACCAGCTTTAGAAACCAGTTTCACGTTGATTCTTGCTTCGCGGTTTGCGTTTTTCAAATCAAAGATCAGCTGTGCTAAATCTTCAATAGAATAAATATCGTGGTGTGGCGGCGGAGAGATCAGACCTACTCCCGGTGTGGCATGACGAACCTTAGCGATCCAGTCGTCCACTTTATCTCCCGGTAATTGTCCACCTTCACCTGGTTTGGCACCCTGTGCCATTTTAATCTGTAATTCATCTGCATTGCTCAGGTAATAACTCGTTACCCCGAAACGTGCAGAAGCAATTTGCTTGATGGCAGAGCGCATAGAATCGCCGTTAGGCAAAGTCTCATAACGCAATTCATCCTCTCCTCCTTCACCGGTATTGCTTTTTCCGCCGATGCGGTTCATGGCAATGGCCAAAGTAGAGTGTGCTTCATGAGAGATCGATCCAAATGACATCGCTCCTGTTGCAAAGCGTTTCAAGATGTTTTCAATCGGTTCTACTTCTTCTAAAGGCACCGCAGGGCGATCGTAATTGAATTCAAATAAACCTCTGATCGTATAAGCCTGATGTGTTTGCTCATTTACCAGCTTAGAATATTGCTTATAAACGTTATAATCTTTCTTTCTCGTTGCATTTTGCAGCAAGTGGATCGTCTGAGGATTGAACAAATGTTGTTCTCCTTTACGTTTCCATTTGTAATTACCACCTGTAGGCAGGATCGTATCCGGGCGTGTTGCCGAACCAAAAATCCTGTTGTGTTTGATCAATGCTTCTCTTGCAATTTCGTCCAGTCCTAATCCACCAATTCTGGAAACCGCACCTGTAAAATAATTGTCCACCACTTGTTTGTTGATCCCTAGAATTTCAAAGATCTGTGCACCATGGTAAGATTGCAATGTAGAGATTCCCATTTTTGAGAAGATCTTCAACAATCCATTATTTACTGCATATATATAGTTCTGAATTAATTTTGCAGGTTTAGCCTCCAATTCGGTTTCAAAACCTGTAATCGTTTCTTCGGCCAGATAAGGATTCACTGCTGTTGCACCAAATCCAATTAAACAAGCGAAATGGTGAACTTCCCAAACATCACCTGCTTCTACCACTAAACCAACATCACCCCTGTATCCTTTACGGATCAAATGATGGTGAACCGTAGAAACGGCCAGTAAAGAAGGAATTGCAGCATGTTCAGAATCCAGCGCACGATCGGAAA
Organism: Pedobacter steynii; assembly: GCF_900103665.1. Lineage (GTDB taxonomy): Bacteria > Bacteroidota > Bacteroidia > Sphingobacteriales > Sphingobacteriaceae > Pedobacter > Pedobacter steynii. The sequence goes on along the minus strand of NZ_FNGY01000008.1, from coordinate 5,236 downwards.
GGATGATCACCTGGAATCCGTCTTCTACTGCATCTACTGCATAACGGCAAAGCCTGTCTAACGCTTTTGCCATTGCTCCCGGTTTTCCGGTTGCTCTGAAATAGGTTTGTAAAGTTTTAGACTGGAATACTCCCGTATCGATACTTCTTAGTTTCTCTAACTCTAAGTTCGTTAATATCGGATGTTTAATCCCCACACAATGACATTGCATGGCCTTTTCTTCCAGGATATTTCCGTTGTTACCCATGAAACCTGCAAGGCTCATTACCACTTTTTCCCTGATCGGATCGATTGGCGGATTGGTTACCTGCGCAAACAACTGTTTGAAATAAGAAGAAAGGTGTTGAGGTTTTTGCGACAGGACTGCTAAAGGAATATCTGTTCCCATAGATCCGATCGGCTCTTTACCATCCCTGGCCATTGGTTTCAGGATGAGGTCGATGTCCTCACGGCTATAGCCAAATACCTGCTGGTACTTAAAGATAGACTCCTGAGAAAGTCCGCTGAAGACTACTCTTGGATCTGAAAGTTCTTCCAGTCTGATCTGGTATTGATTTAACCAGTCTGCATACGGCCTGCGGCCACAAACCAATTGTTTAATTTCGGTATCACTAATGATTCGTCCCTGCTCCATATCTACCACAAACATCTTTCCGGGAGTTAACCTTCCTTTTTCGATGATTTTGCTTTGATCTAAAGCCAATGCCCCGGCTTCAGAAGCCATGATCACATGATCATCTTCGGTGATGGCATATCTTTGCGGGCGAAGTCCGTTTCTGTCCAGCGTGGCACCAATCAAATTGCCGTCTGTAAAAGAAACAGCAGCCGGTCCATCCCATGGCTCCATTAAAGTAGCGTGAAACTTATAGAATGCTTGTTTAAGCTCATCCATGTCTTCATTACCATCCCATGCCTCAGGAATCAACATCATGAGTACATGTGGTAATGAGCGGCCTGCATGAAGCAATAACTCTACTATATTATCTAAACATCCTGAATCGGAATTGGATTCGTCAATTACAGGAAGTAAAATATTCAGTTCTTCAGGTGTAAAGTAAGACGAAGCCAAAGACTTCACGCTTGCTCTAAACCAGTTCAGGTTTCCCTGTAAGGTGTTAATTTCTCCGTTATGTGCGATATACCTGAAAGGCTGCGCCAGCTTCCATGAAGGAAAGGTATTTGTTGCAAAACGGCTATGAATTAAGCCAAAAGCGGAAACGACACGCTTATCACTTAGTTCAGTAAAATAGGTTCTCACCTGCAAAGAGGTAAGCTGTCCTTTATATACGATCGTTCTCGAAGAGAAAGAAGCAATATAAAACTCGCCATTGATTCCCTTTACGGTATTGTTAATGGTCTTTGACAGGTAGTTTTTGAACACATAAAGTTTACGTTCAAAGTCTGCACCTGCTGCAATAGCATAAGGACGTGCGATAAAGACCTGTTCCATTTCCGGTTCTACCGATAATGCCATGTCGCCAATACCTTCTGTATTGGTTTGTACTCTTCTGAAGCCTAAAACTTCCAGTCCCAATTTCTCTGCTGCACGGTAAATGATCTCTCTGCACTCTTCTCTCGCCTTGACATCTTTTGGTAAAAATAGCATCCCTACCCCATAATCGCCGGATTCATTCAGGCTGAATCCGATTTTAAGACATTCGTCGTACAGAAACTCGTGAGGGATCTGTATCATAATACCTGCGCCATCTCCGGTATTAATTTCTGCTCCGCAAGCCCCGCGGTGATCAAGATTTTCAAGAATGGTAATGGCGTCGGAAATGATTTGTTGCGACTTTCTGCCCTTGATATGGGCAACGAAACCAATGCCACATGCGTCGTGCTCAAAACGCTGGTCGTACAACCCTTGCTGATCTTGTGTTTGTTCCATAAGTTTAATTTAATGTTGGTTGGGTATAGTGTGATTCAGACACTAAGTTACGAAAAAAAATCAAGGAATTATAATATTGTTATATTTTTTAGGAGATACACAGCATATTTCAATTATAATCCTTGTATTTTGTGATATTCATAAATTACATCGATATAAATTACGACATTCATAACCATTATTATTCATGCATAGTATTTCTATGTTTCGTTTCTGATACTGATGTTTTGCAGATTTTTTCCTTTTTTAGCATTTGTTAAAGAAAATGAGAAAAAAGATTAAAAATAATTTACACTACAATAGGTTTAATCTCAATCAATTACCCCAAATCCCTCGAAAAAACTACAATAAAAGCAATATTTACTTTTGTAGATTCAATTCTTTTCCTACTTTTGTGACGGGCAAGTCTTTTACGATCAGCTCCCTTTGAACTCCCCCAGGGCGGGAACGAAGCAAGGGTAGAAGGTTGTAGCGGTGCGATAAAAGGTGCTTGCCCATTTTTATTTTTTCTAGATAGACCATGCTTCGAATGCATACTCTTCTTTCTAACGACTATCACGAGTTAATCATATATTTTCTTAAACTAAATATCATATGAAATTTTTCATAGACACAGCTAACCTGGAACAAATCAGAGAAGCTCAAGACCTTGGCGTTTTAGATGGCGTAACCACCAACCCTAGCCTAATGGCTAAAGAAGGAATCACCGGAGATCAGAATGTATTGAACCACTACAAAGCGATTTGCGATATCGTTGATGCGAATGTAAGTGCAGAAGTGATTTCTACTGATTATGAATCGATGATTAAAGAAGGTGAAGCTTTGGCTAAACTGGATCCGAAAATCGTGGTTAAAGTCCCAATGATCAAAGACGGTGTTAAAGCCATTAAATATCTTTCATCAAAAGGCATCAGAACCAACTGTACCTTAATCTTCTCTGCAGGACAGGCATTGATAGCTGCTAAAGCAGGTGCTACTTACGTATCTCCTTTCTTAGGCCGTTTAGATGACATCTCTACAGATGGTTTCCAATTGATCGAAGACATCAGGTTAATTTTTGACAACTATCAATACGAAACTCAGATTCTTGCAGCTTCGGTAAGAGGCCCAATGCACATCATCAACTGCGCTAAATTAGGTGCTGATGTGATGACCGGACCACTTTCTGCAATTCTTGCATTAATCAAACACCCATTAACCGATAGCGGTCTTGCTCAGTTCTTAGCTGATCATGCTAAAGCTGCCGGTAAATAAGTCGTATCTTATTATAAAAAAAGTGCTGTTGATTAATTCGACAGCACTTTTTTTATGTTTTCATAGCTGATCTGCTCATCCGGCTCAATAAGAATCCCCTTCACTCCTGCCCCATTTGCGGCTTCCACATCTCTTGGCTTATCTCCGATCATTACTGACAATGCAGGATCGATATTGTAAGTCGCAATGGCTTCTAACACCATTCCTGATTTTGGTTTCCTGCAGGCACATTCTTCAGATACGGTTGGATGATGCGGGCAATGGTAAGCATGGGTGATCAATGCGCCCTGCTCTTCAAACTTTTTGCCAAGAATGGCATGCATCTCTGCAAGGGTTTCTTCGGTATAACGGTTTAAAGCAATGCCCCCCTGATTGGTAATGATAATGAGCATGTACCCTTCGTCATATAGTTTCTTTAAAGGAGGAATCTGGTATTCCAGGACTTCAAAATCTTCTACGCGACAGATATAATCGTATATTTCGTGATTCAGTACGCCATCACGGTCCAGAAAAATTGCTTTATTCATTTAGTATATTTTTTTTTGCAAAGATGAGGATATTAAATTAGTATCGCAGTCTGTTGCGGATTTAGTTAAACATAATGATGATCCGGATGTTATTAAAACAGTTAAACATAAAAGAGAACTATGCCATATATCAAAAGAAACCCAGAGAACAGTAAGTCTGTAAACATATTTTATGAAGACCTGGGATCAGGCAAACCGGTAATCCTGATCCACGGATGGCCGGTATCACACGAAATGTGGGAATATCAGGTCGCTTCCATCGTATATAGTGGTTATCGCTGCATTGCGTACGACAGAAGAGGCTTTGGCCAGTCAGACAAACCCTGGAATGGATATGATTACGACACCCTGGCTTCTGATCTGCATGAACTAATCAGTGCACTCGACTTATCTGAAGTAACCTTAGTTGGCTTCTCCATGGGTGGCGGTGAAGTAGTGCGTTACCTGGGCAAATACGGATCTTCTAAAGTGGAGAAAGCAATCCTGATCAGCTCTGTAGTTCCATTGGTTTTAAAAACTGAGGACCATGAGGAAGGTGTTCCTGCGGAAGTATTCGATGGGATCGTTTCCAGTATCCATCAGGACCGCCCGGCATTCCTGACAAATTTTGGTAAACAATTTTTTAGCGAAGGTGTGCTGAATAAACCGGTAAGTCAGGAGATCCAGAACTGGATGCACCAACTTGCCATTGTAGCCAGTCCAAAAGCAACTGCAGATTGTGTAAGGTCCTTCTCTGAGACTGATTTCAGAACAGATCTGATTACGATTACTATTCCAATCATGATTATCCACGGTGATGACGATAAAACCGTTCCAATCAAAGCAACCAGTGCAATCACTTCCATGTTGCTGCCGAATGCAGAATATTATGTAATCGAAGGCGCACCACATGGATTATTCATTACGCATAAAGATGAACTGAACCAATTGCTGGTTAATTTTTTGAAAAGATAAGCCGTTTTTAATGGCTAAAGGTCGATTTTAGGGTTAAAATCGAGGCTTAAATTTGGTGATATGTAAATAATCTGGCTAAAAATCAGCGCAGTATATAATTTATGGGATTTTAATTTGCACCCTATATATAGTAGCCCTATATTTGCATCACTTTAAACGGAAACGCTTAGAGTAAAGCTGAAAATAACAGCTTTGATTCCGTAGCTCAGCTGGTAGAGCATTACACTTTTAATGTAGTGGTCCTGGGTTCGAATCCCAGCGGGATCACGAAAGGCGCAAGAAATTGCGCCTTTCCTGTTTAAAATGTATTTCAAAAGGCTCCTATCAAAAATGCTCGGGCATACCAATATTAGGACTATTCACCACTATGCTAAGATTCTGGATATAAAAATCAGTGTTGACATAAATGAACTGAGGAAGAAAACTTTTCTAAATTTCAGCTGATACTGTGCTTTTCCGATAAACATGCTTCGGCATAATCTAAAATGCCTGATTCTTGTAATTCAATTAATTTATTTGGATCAATGCCAAAAGTTGTGGAGCAAGTATTAAAAATATAGCTTTGTATTTTTATATAGTTTCAATTTATGCCATCAGCTGCCGCGTCCTTGCT
>NZ_FNGY01000024.1 GCF_900103665.1 Pedobacter steynii | reverse complement strand
ATATCGTTCCTTCTGCAGCAACATCAAACAATTACCAGATCAGTTTTGTAAACGGAACGTTAACCATCAGACCAGGTGCACCAACAAATATCCTGGTAGCCGGAACGACAGTTTATGAAAACAGTCCGGCGGGAACTCCGGCAGGAACTCTCAGCAGTACTTCTGATGATCCGGCAGCAACCTTTACCTATGCCCTTGTTTCAGGAACAGGTGATACCGACAATGCTTCATTCAGCATTTCAGGAAACAACCTGTTAACCGCAGCAAGCCTGAACTTCGAAAACAAGGCCAGCTACAGCATCAGGCTGAAGAGTACCACCCAATATGGTTTCAGTCTGGAAAAAAGCTTTAACATCAGCATCAGCGATGTCAATGAAATCCCAACCCTGGATCCAATCAACAGCCAGACCATCTGTTATACCACGGCTGCTCAGAATGTAGCTTTAACAGGAATCTCTGCCGGTCCGGAAACGGCCCAAACCACCACCATTACCGCAACAAGCAGTAACAATAACCTGTTCCAAAACATCACTGCGACTAAAACCGGCAGCAGCGGAAACATCAGCTACCGTGTAAGAAGCGGCGCTTCAGGAACAGCAACCATTACCGTAACGGTAAAAGATAATGGCGGAACAGACAACGGAGGTGTGGATACTTACAGCAGAACTTTTGTCATCACGGTGAATCCGTTACCTGTCATCGCCATTGCAGCAAACATAGGAACCAATACCACAGCTACAGGCACAGAAGTGAGTAAGGGAGAAAAACTGCAGCTCACCGCAACAGGTGGCGTATCTTATGTATGGGCTACTCATAGCAGCATCATCAGCGGACAAAACACGGCCACACTAACGGTAAGACCAAGGGAAACCACCACCTACACGGTAACGGCAACAAATGGCAGCGGATGTACAGATACCAAAACCTTTACCGTAACGGTAGTGGAGGACTACGCGAAAGTGAAAGCCACCAATATTTTATCCCCTAACGGAGACGGATACAATGACAAATGGGTCATTGACAACATCGATTTCTATCCGAACAATGAGGTGAAAATATTTGACAAGGCGGGCAGACCAATCTACAGCAAAAAAGGATATGACAACAGCTGGGATGGTACCCTGAACGGAACCGCACTGTCTGAAGGCACCTACTATTTTGTGCTGGACTTCGGTACAGCCAGTCCGAAATTCAAAGGCTTTATCACCGTAATCAGAGAGAATTAAGATGAATCTGTTATTCAAATAAAACATCATTAAGATGAAAACAAAATATAAATTCTTAGCATTAGTACTTATGGGTTTCACCATAAGTACTAAAAGCCAGGCACAGTTAAACCCGCTGGCAGCACAATATTACAGCAACCAGTACCTCATTAACCCGGCCTTGGCCGGTGCCACAAACGGGCTGAAACTCAATGCCGCCTACCGTAAACTATGGAGCAATGTTCCCGGTTCCCCCCTTACCCAAAGCCTTACCGGTGATTACGGTTTCAATAAGGTTGGAATAGGATTAAACGTTTATCACGAAAGTGCAGGTCTGCAAAGACAAATCAGGGTGGTGGGAAGTTATGCTTACCACCTTAAACTCAATGAAAAAAATGATCAGCTGCATTTCGGAATCTCCTTAGGTTTCATGAACCAGCGCCTGGAGACCAGTGATATCTATGGCAATCCCAACGATCCGATGGTAGGTCAGTACAATGACAGAAAGACCTATCTGGATGGCGATTTCGGAATCGCCTATACTTCCGACAAGCTAAGCGTGCAGGCATCCATCCCAAACCTGAAAAGCGTGCTTAAAAAGGATGTGATCAAACTGGCTGATGTGACTACATTCTACGCCGCAGCCAGCTATAAGCTGAAAATCAGCGAAGGGCTAAACGGACTGGACCTGGAACCTAAAGTCGCTTACAGGGGTGTTAAAGGTTTTGACAACATCTGGGATGCGGGTGCGCAACTGGAAATTGCCAACAAACAGGTATTCATTATGGGTCTATACCACAGCACCGAAAGTGCCACCTTCGGACTGGGAATGGATTTCAGAAAGAAATACCTGGTTAGCGGAATGTATACCACACAAACATCTGCTTTGAGCGGATACACCAATGGCAGTTTTGAACTCAACCTAAGATTAAGTTTAGGCAAATAAAACATACTATCTTTTTTATACCTTAGGGTCATAAAAACATGCTCCCAACACATATAAAATTTACTTTCCAATATGACCGCAAGCAGCTTCAGCAAGAGCTGGATTACTGCTTGCAGCGTGAATGGCCCTTACATTTCAATTCGCAGGATTTCAATGGAGACTGGAGAAGTATCTCTCTCCGCTCCATCAGCGGGCTCACAAATGACATCTATGCCCATGCCGGCCAGGGTGCCTATCAGGATACCCCTTTATTGGCAGAAACTCCTTACATCAAGGAAATTATTGATTCCTGGAAATGCGAAAAAGAAGCGATTCGCTTGCTTGCGCTGGCACCGGGAAGCGTCATTAAACCGCACCGGGATCCTGGTTGTGCCTATAAAGACGGCGTTTTAAGAATCCATATCCCGGTGGTCACCAATCCCGGGGTAAAGTTTACCGTAAACAACCACGAGCTCCGGTTAAATGAAGGAGAATGCTGGTACATGGATTTCAGCAGTACGCATAGCATCGTAAACGAAGGACTCAGCACCAGGGTCCACCTGATTATAGACGGGATCAGAAATGACTGGACAGATCAGTTGTTCGAAAAACATGGTTACGAAATCAGTAAGGAGCCGAAGGCAAATGAATTTGATGAAGAGACCAGAAACAAAATTATCGCCGAACTGGAACGTCAGGATACCGATGCCGCAAGAAGCATCATTGCAAATCTAAAAGGAATCACTTCTTAAATTAGTATGATGGAACACCCACTAAAAAACTGGCTGCCCTACCAACTGTCTTACGAAGAAAAAGATGGATGGAACCTATCCTGGATGGACCTGGAAGACATCCGCATCACTGCCCCTTTCTTTGACCAGACCATCAGCGCCTGCAGCATACAAAGAAAAGAAAAACGAAGAATTCAAAGTAACAGTTCGGTCGATTTCCTAACCAGTATAGCGCAAGAAATTCCTCATCTGAAACCTGATGCTTTCATTTTTCACGTATCACGTTGCGGTTCCACCCTGATCACACAAGCCTTTTCTGAAGAGGAACAAAACATTGTCATCTCAGAAGCACCGCTATTAGACGAAATATTAAGGGCTGAAGAAAAGGCCCCTAACATAAGTTTAACCCAAAAAGAACTTTGGTTTAAAGCCACAATAAATCTGATGGGGCAATTCAGAAATGATAAGGAATCAGCCTTTATCATCAAGCTCGACAGCTGGCACCTCCATTTTTACGAACAACTGAGAACCTGGTTCCCTGATACACCTTTCTTCTTTTTATCCAGAACACCGGATGAAGTATTGGCTTCACATAAAAAACTGGCAGGTCTGCACAGCATTCCGGGAATGATCAACAAGAAATTATTACAGATCGATCCTATCAAGGAATATGGGGGCGACTTTAGCCGCTATACGGCTGATGTCCTGCAAGGATACTATCAGCAACTGCTGAAAATACAAAGGCAACAACACCAAAAAAACACCTTTGCAGACTATGCCGATGGAGCAGCAGAAATGATCAGCAGTTTCGCTTCATTCACCGGGATTGAAATCAGAAATCCGGAAGGCGTCAAAGCTAGGCTAAATTACCATAGTAAAGCCGGGTCAGAGCCTTTCAAAAAAGAACCACCCACAAGTCCGGAAGATCAATATCAACAAGCTAGCCGGGCTTATGAAAACTTCAGACAAGTACATTTCAACAAAGACATAGCATAACAAAATGACAGATTGCAATTTCACCACGCTTTTTTATGAAACGCATCAGCTAAGAAGGATAGGAAAGAATGAACCTACGCCTGATGACTTTGACCGTATAGAAACGATATGGCTCAATTTTTACGGACTAGGTAAGTTTGAAACCTATTTCTTTCTATATGCCGACTGTAAAGATTTTCAGCATTTTAAGAATTGGGTAATTCAGCTCAAGGGACAGGACTTCGTGATCGAAGCAGACCAAAAATTTAAACAGTGGCAGGACAATCCAAATAGGGAGAATGAAAATCCGGGAACTTTTCCGAAAGTACTCAGTCCTGAACAAATACAGTTCTGGGAAGAAAATGGTTACCTAAGGATTAGTAAAGCAGTCGACGATCAACGCTGTGACGAAGTTGCACTACAGATCCGCCGACACCTGAATATAGACCTGAACCACCCTGCAACCTGGTATATGGAACACCCGGACTGGCAAGGCATCATGGTTCAGCTATACCAGAATGAAGCTATGGAAACCGTCAGAAAACAGGAAAACATCAGGCAAATATTTGCAGACCTTTACCAAACGGATCAATTGGTAGCCAACATAGAAAAACTGGGATATAACCCTCCTGAATGTGAGGTCTGGGGATTCCAACATGGAAAATTACACTGGGATATTGATCTGGACAAACCCGTTGAATTTGAAGTACAGGGAATCCTGTATCTAAATGATGTACCTGAAAACGGAGGCCCGCTCCAGCTTGTTCCAGGGTTTCATCAACGCTTTGAGGAATGGATAAAACAATTTTCTTCATTAGAGCGGGCACATACTTCTATGCGGTTAACTGAGGTTCCTCAGCGAATCGCAGGAGAAAAAGGAGACCTGATCCTCTGGAGAAATACGATTCCACATGCCGCAACGAGTAACAATTCAACGCTGCCAAGGTTTGTTCAATACCTGAGTTTCTCTAAATTGTAAAGGAAATTATCCGTCATTGTGTCTCTTTCATACCGAAACACAATGACGGAATATCAGCATTTAAGCGCAAGCTATTGCCATACGTTTAAGCACTGCATAGGTATACTTCGGACTTAGGTGATTCTGAGCACCAGAGATATTAAAACGGTGGTGAAAGCCGGTAACCAGATTGGCATGGTTAAAGTCAAACCTCATTTCCCCAACAGTCCGGCCTTCAGACGCAGATTGACTCAGGTACACATTCGATTTTTTCGCATTCCTCAATGCCTTCGCATCTATCATCAGTTTTTGCTGTTGACTTCCGATAATCAGATCGATGTATTCAGAAGCAGCAGCAAGCTTTTCATCGTCATATTTTTTATGTTCGTCATCAAGCTGAGACAAGCAAATCACAAAGTCACAATTCAATTCCTCTTTCAGTTTTTTTGCGATATCATTAACGCAGTTGAATGGATTTGAAACCTCCACCCCGGGAATTTTTACCATAGCACCCAATCCTGTAATGCCTATTTTCAGGTTTCCGGATTTCAATATGATATACTTTTTAATGCGGGAAGACAGCTCAGCATCGCTGAAATCATAATTACAATTCAATAAGGGAAAACTGATTGAAGGAAGCAATGCAGCAAGATGCTCCTGCCCCATACTCAATTCCTGCGCGCCAATGTTCACCGCATGGTATCCCAGTCGGTTCATCATGGCAACGATTCGAAGCTGATCTTCGGATGTCCCTCCCCTTTTCAGGAAATTTCCAGAATCCAGAACCAAACCAGAAATGGCAATACTTCTGAACAATCTGTTCACCCTGATTAATTCACTAAAATGTTCGGTACCTGAATTGTTACTACCTGATAATCCCCCGGTATGTGAGATTTTAAGAAACCCTTCAGAAAGCTTTTTAGGACTTTTACCGGAACCAGCAAATGTATTTAGCGGTTTACCGAGCAGGGCAGCCCCCGCAAGAATTGAAGAATTCTTTAAAAATGATCTTCGTTTTGATATCATAGAGCGTTATTTTTAGGAACAAAAATTAGAAAAAAAACTCAAAGAACGTAATAAATATAAATTTATTACCAACACTAGCATTTTTATACTATTTTTATCCCCGGTTAACGTTGGGGGATGTTAACTACTGTCATCCGAGGCATTTAAATTACATCGGCTGACGACAAAATAATCTTTCTACGCTCTCAAATCATGAAAATTATTATTTTCACTAGTAGTTCGTTATTTGTTAAAACGGTGTCTGGATTAACCAGTCATTGTGAAATCGCTGGAATTGTAATTCCGGAAGATTTCAATTACGATTTAACAGGAACGATTCACTACGCCGAAACAAACAAAATTCCCTTATTAAGGGTCAACAAAACCGATTTGCAAAACCTGGGTAACCTGGCATCCTGGATGTCCGGGCTCCATGCAAACGCCGCTTTGGTCATGACCTTTCCTTTTAAAATCCCAGAACACATCTTAACCATTCCTGAAAAAGGAATCTTTAATGTTCATTTCAGTAAACTCCCTGCTTACAAAGGATCCGCGCCATTATTCTGGCAATTGAAAAACGGAGAGCCTCAAAGCTGTTTAACGGTACATCAGATGACTGCCCAACTGGACGAAGGCCCGGTGGTTTTTAGTCAGGATATGCCATTAATGGCCGGAGAAAATTACGGAATAGCAAAAGCAAGGTTAACTCATCTACTGACTCAAAATCTGGGGAAAATCACACAGGCAATCGCCGCCAATCAACAACATCAAAGTACAGAAACAGCTAAAGAGAGCTTTTTTACAAGCCCGGAGCTCGACGACCTGACCATAAAATGGAATCAGCAAACCGCTCAGGAAATAGAAAACCTGGTCAATGCCGCAAACCCATTATACAATGGGGCCATTACTTCAATGAACGGACAACAGTTCAGAATCCTTGAAGTTTCTTTAGTGACCGGGGAATTTACCCCTGGTGCCACCCTGCCGGGAACGGTTTTTCACGTTGATCCACATCATGGCCCTATGGTTCTGACCACAGATCAAAAACTACTGTTAATCAATATTATTGAAACCCCTGAAGGTGTCTTCAGTGGAAAGAAAATATGTGCAATGGGCTTAAAAGCTGGTGATCACTTCCTGAATTTAAATTAAATATATAATACCAATACCAACAATAGTGTTCCTCCCGGGGAACGAACCGAAATCTAAATTTTAACGCGCTCTTAAAATGAAAAATCCATTCATGAGATCCATCAGAACGCTGCTCATCTTTTGTCTTTTCTGCTGCTGCGGATTCAAAAGTATGGGACAGCTCGCAACAGGCGACATTGCCATTATTGGCTACAATGGAAACTCCAACCCTGCTGAACTCGCCATCGTTACGCTGGCAGCTATTCCCTCTGGGCAAACCATCCAGATTACCGACAGAGGCTGGCATCCAACCACCGGATTCGATGTTGCCAATGTCGCTGCCGAAGGTTTAATCACCTGGACAACAACATCATTAATCCCGGCAGGAACAGTCATCAAAGTCTCCATTACACCGGGTGTAACGCCAACCGTAACTGGTCCGGATGCCTATGGAACCGTCAGTGCTACCGGATGGGGAACCCTGGTTACTGCCGGTGGCGGAGACAACTGGTTCATCTATACCGGCAATATCAGCGCTCCGGTTTTTGTCTATGCTTTTGCCAACTGGTCTACAAATACTCCCGGAGGAGTGAGTTCACCAACTCCATGGCAGACAACTGGCACTGTAAATGCAACAACATCTTATTTGCCATCTATATTAGCGGCCGGAAATTTTTCCGCAGCCTTTACAGGAAGTACACTTCATGGAGATTTCATCATCTATACCGGGACCGTTCAAGGAACCAAAGATCAAATACTTGCAGATTTGTCCGGAACAACCAACTGGACCCATAGCGAAACAACTCCGGTTGTTTTAACACCTGGTGGCACTGGTTTCCCAGGCACAAATCCAATTTTCCAATTGCCTCCTTCAGTGACACAAGTCACCTCGTCAATCCTGAATGGAACCTATAAAATCGGAGATGTTATCCCTGTTGATGTTACTTTTTCAAGCGTCGTAACCGTAACCGGAACACCTACATTGAGCTTAAATACTGGTGCCACGGTTAATTACAGCAGTGGAAGCGGCACAAATACCCTTACTTTTAATTATACTGTGGCCAGCGGACAAAGTTCTGCTGACCTCGACTATTCGGCTACTACCGCACTAAGCCTCAATGGAGGAACCATTCAGGATGCTTCGAGCAACAATGCTGTTCTTACGCTTGCTGCTCCCGGGGCAGCTACCTCCCTTGGTAACAACAAAGCGATTGTCATAGACGGAATTGCTCCGACTGTAGCTTCTGTAAACTCAAGCACTGCCAATGGTGCTTATAAAGCAGGAGCAGTGATTAACGTGACCGTGAATTTCTCTGAAGCCGTTACTGTAACCGGAACGCCTCAGCTTGCTTTAAATTCCGGCGCCACTGTCAATTACACCAGCGGAACAGGAACATCTAGCCTAACCTTTAACTATACCGTACAGCCAACAGATGCCAGTGCAGATCTGGATTATATCAGCACAACTGCACTCAGCTTAAATGGCGGGACACTTAAAGACGCAGCAGGAAACAATGCCACCTTAACCCTGGCCGCTCCCGGAGCTGCAAACTCTTTAGCTGCCAACAAAAATATTGTCATCGACAACACTGCTCCGGTAGTAAGCTCGCTCAATTCCAGCCTTGCTAACGGAACCTATAAAATCAATGACCTCATTCCCGTAACAGTCAATTTCTCTGAAGCAGTAACCGTAACAGGAACACCAACACTGAGCCTGAACTCAGGAGGAACAGCCAGCTATGCCAGTGGCTCAGGAGGTACAGCTTTGGTATTTAACTACACTGTAGCCCTTAACCAAAGTATCGCTGACCTGGATCAGGCCAGCACCACCGCACTTACCCTTGCAGGTGGAACCATTAAAGACGCCGCAGGAAACGATGCCACCTTAACCCTGGCCGCTCCCGGAGCTGCAGGTTCTTTAGCTGCCAACAAAGATATCGTCATCAATACCACCGTACCAAGCGTACTGAGCATCACCAGAACGGGTAATGCCATCATCAATGGTTCTGCAGCACAGTTTTTAGTAACTTTCTCTGAAAATGTGACCGGTGTCAATACCGCTGATTTCAGCATTACTTCTACCGGAATCACCGCTCCTGCAGTTACTTTCGTCTCCGGAAGTAATAATACCAGAACGGTTAGTGTAAATACAGGAACAGGATCGGGAACCCTAAGACTGGACCTTAAAAGTTCAGGAACAGGAATCATCAACACGATTGGTAACGATATTCAGGCAGGATATACTGCCGGAGAGGTGTATACCATAGACAAAGTCATTCCAACCTTAACTACCGTAACCATTGCTTCCAATAATGCCAATACTGCGAAAGCAAAGGCAGGAGATGTGGTTACCCTGAGCTTCACCGCCTCTGAAACCATCGGTACACCAGTGGTGAGCATTATTGGAAATGCCGCTACAGTGACCAATACCGCTGCAAACAACTGGACAGCTACCTATACCACACAAGCGGGAGATGCCGATGGCGTAATCCCTTTTAACATCGCCTTTGCCGATATTGCCGGAAATGTTGGAACTGCAGTAACTGCAACCACCAATGCCAGCAGTGTGACCTACGACAAGACGGTACCAACCTTAACTACGGTAGCTATTGTCTCCAATAATGCTTCGAATCAAACGGCTAAAACAGGAAATATCATTTCCTTAACCTTTACCGCTTCAGAAGCAGTAACACTTCCTGTAGTAACCATCGCAGGAAACAACGTGATCCCTGTTTCTGCAGGTGGAAACAGCTTCACCGCTGCCTATCTCTTAACGGGAACAGAAACAGAAGGAATCATTGCTTTCAACATTGCCTTTACAGACCCGACCGGAAATGCCGGAACAGCAGTAACTGCAACGACCAACAGCAGCAGCGTCACCTACGACAAAACTATTCCGACACTGAGTACAGTAACTATTGCTTCGAACAACCTGACCACAAGCTTAGCAAAAGCAGGGGATCTCATCACCCTGAATTTTACGGCCTCAGAAGCCATTGCTACCCCAACGGTAACCATGGGCGGAACTACGGTAACCCCGACCAATAGCGGAGGGAACAACTGGACAGCAACACAAATCGTATCAGGACTCACTCCTGAAGGAGTTCTTGCCTTTAACATTGCTTTTTCAGATTTACCTGGAAATGCAGGAACCCCGGTAACTGCAACGACCAACAGCAGCAGTGTAACTGTCGACAGAACTGCTCCTGCTGCGCCTACAGGCCTGGCAGCTACTTCAGGAAATACAGAAAACACCATCACCTGGAATGCCAGTCCAGTTCCGGATCTTGACAAATACATCCTGTATGCAGGAACAACAATTAACCCAACGACAGCTATTCAGACCATTCCGGCAGGTACTTTAACCTATACCCATACCGGATTAACCAATGGTATCGGCTACTTCTACCGCATCTCGGCAGTAGATTTAACTGGTAATGAAGGCGCTAAATCAGGTAATATTGTTTCCGTTCCTAAAGGAACTCAAACCATTACCTTTAATCCGCTTGCGGCCTCGGTTTATGGTGCGAGCCCAATTGCACTGACGGCAACCAGCACTTCAGCATTAGCGGTAACTTATACCTCCAGCAATACTGCTGTAGCCACTGTATCCGGAAGTACCATAACCGTCCTTACAGCAGGAACAACAACCATCACCGCTTCACAGGCTGGAAACTCCGCCTTCCTTGCAGCCACTCCTGTAACTCAGGACCTGGTCGTAAATAAAAAGGATATTACAGTTGCAGCGGTTGTCAAAACCAAAATCTATGGCGCAGCTGATCCGGCATTTACTTATACGTTCAGCCCGGCACTCATCGGAACAGACACCTTTACAGGAACACTGGACCGCGCCACTGGCGAGAACATTGGCAATTATGCCATCGGACAGGGAACATTAGCGTTAAACGCCAATTACACCCTTGCCTTTACTTCCGCAGACCTGAGCATTACGGCCAAACCGGTAACTGTGACTGCGGCGGCTAAAACTAAAATCTTTGCTGCTGCTGATCCGGCTTTCACTTATACGTTTAGCCCTGCACTGATCGGTACCGATACCTTTACCGGAAATCTGGACCGCGCAACAGGTGAAGATGTGGGTACTTATGCGATTGGACAGGGTAACCTGAGCCTGGGTACAAATTATCAGATGACTTATGTACCGGCTAACCTGACCATTACCTCCCAGGCCATTACTGTAACTGCTGCCGCTAAAACCAAAGTTTATGGCGAAGCTGATCCGGCACTGACTTATACCTTCAGCCCGGCACTAAACGGAACAGATACCTTTACAGGAAGTCTTGACAGAGCCCCAGGTGAAAACATCGGCAACTATGCCATCACCCAGGGTACCCTTGCTTTAAGCAACAATTACGCCCTGAACTATACTGCTGCTGATTTAAGCATCACTAAAAAAACAGTTGCAGTAACAGCGACTGCAAACAACAAAGAATACGGAACTGCAGATCCTGTACTTGCTTATACTTTCAGTCCGGCACTGATCGGTACAGATGCCTTTACCGGTAACATATCCCGTGTCACAGGTGAAAACATCGGAAATTATACCATCGGACAGGGAACACTCGCTTTAAATGGCAACTATACCCTGAACTATACTACCGCTGATTTCAGTATCACCAAGAAAACAGTCAACGTAACGGCAACGGCCAAAACCAAAGTATATGGTACTGCAGATCCTGCACTGACTTATACTTTCAGTCCGGCACTAATCGGTACAGATGTATTTACAGGAAACGTAAGCAGAGCTCCCGGTGAGAACATCGGTAACTATGCCATCGGACAGGGAACACTGGCTTTAAATGCAAATTATACCCTTGCCTTTACTTCAGCTGACCTCAACATTACCACCAAACCATTAACCATTACCGCGGTCGCTAAGACCAAAATATATGGCGTAGCCGATCCTGCACTGACTTATACCTTCAGCCCGGCGCTGATCGGTACGGATGCCTTTACAGGAAACCTAACCAGAACTGCAGGTGAGAATATCGGGAATTATGCCATTGCACAGGGAACAGTAACCGCGGGTCCGAATTACCTGATCACTTACAACCCGGCTAACCTGACCATCACCTCCAAAGCGCTTACCCTAACTGCAACCGCAAAAAGCAAAACTTATGGCGATGCTGATCCGGCACTGACTTATACTTTCAGTCC
>NZ_FNGY01000006.1 GCF_900103665.1 Pedobacter steynii | reverse complement strand
GTTGATTCGATCTCGATATCGATCGTTCCACCATACACTCCGGAAGAAGGTCTTCCTTTTGCATCTACATCACGGTTTAGGGAATAGGCACAGTGAAGTACATCGTACTCCTTGCCCGAAAAGTCTAATCTTGCTTTGAAAGCCATAACTTTTGGTTTTAGGGTTGTTATTTAATTAACTACTCCTATAACGTCAAAAAGTTTGCCACTATTACCTAATAATCAACGATATATCAGAAAAAAAATAAAAACATTTTCAAAAGCCACTTTATAGCGCAATAAGACATTTTCCTTCTGAAAAAATAAAAATCTAAAGATTTCCGGATCTTACATCATTTTTGAACCGAAGCTCTCTAACTTTCTCAGCCATTTCTTACTGTAATCATTCTCAAGGGAATACAACTGACCAATTGTACTGGTATGGACCGGATGAAAACGACAATTTTCAAAAACGTT
Source organism: Pedobacter steynii (assembly GCF_900103665.1). Taxonomy (GTDB): domain Bacteria; phylum Bacteroidota; class Bacteroidia; order Sphingobacteriales; family Sphingobacteriaceae; genus Pedobacter; species Pedobacter steynii. The sequence continues at coordinate 561,781 of NZ_FNGY01000006.1, read as the reverse complement.
TCTTTTTATAGACAGGTAAGTGACTTTCTTGTCTTGTTTCCAATACTCAAAAGTTTCTTCGTCCAGAATGGAGATGATGCGTGCTGACTTGCCGCTGAAGTTATTGCTGATGTTCTGGAATTTGGACACAAAAACCTGGTCAGGCATAAAGAGCCTGTCGAAGAAACCTTTAATCCTGGTAGGGATCGACGATAAATATACCGGACAGAATAAAACGACATGATTTGCCCACATGATCATATCCAATGCGCGCTTCAGATCCGGCTCCAGTTCAGGAACCCGGTTATTGAATTGCTTATTGGAATTAAAGATCAGGTCAATAATTGCAATTTCCTTCACATGTGCACCGGCATCCGCGGCTCCTTTATGGTAGGCCTGGATCAGGTGGCTTGTCGCAGCGGTCTTTTCAGGATCACCATTGATGATCAATACTTGTTTCATTTATTCCCCGGCCTAAGTAAACATTGAGGTGCTAAATTATAAAGAAATTGTTAAGTCAGGAAATGCAATCCGGCTTAAAAAAAAATCCGGAGCAGATTTATTAAATCTGTCCGGACATTGTTTAAAAAAGAAAAAAATTATTAGCTACTGCTGTGCATATTCTGAGCTCCAGGTAGTTTCCTCATCCTCCCCTTTCTGACCATCCAGTTTCACAACGAAACTTTTTGCCGGGAAATAAGGAGTAATGTGAATGTCCAGGTGGATTTTATCTTTCTGCACTTCATCACGCTCAAAACGCATGATTTTAAAACGCTCGATCAGGCGCTCCGGTCCCTGAATACCATCCAGGAATTTCACGATCTGTCCGCGAAGGTCCTGTTCTGTTTTAGAAGTCCAGTTTTCAAAAGCCCTTCTGTTCAGGAAGTCGAACAATACTTTGGTCACGTAATCAAACACACGTACTACCGAATAAGTCTGCAGCCCAATGTTATCCCCGTTGAATAAGGTTTTAGCTGAGAAGGCCATTACTTTTCCATACTCGTTTACCATCGGTACCAAACCAATTCTTTCCAGGTGCGAAATTTCACTTTTCTTCAGGTCAAACTTCACTCCATCCACATCATTGATGGCACCATGTTTTTTACCTGCAGTTACCTGCGACATCAGGGTGTAATACATCTTACCAGCCAAAGCTGCAGATCCGGGTACGGTTAAATCGTCTTCTTCACCTACTTCAGCAACCTTTCCTCTTCCTACCAACCAGTTACAGGTCATGATCGTATTTGATTTGAAAGCATCACCACCGGTTAAGTTCGCCGCAGTAAACAAGTCAATGACATCATCCGGCTGATCAAGATCCGCGAAATCAGTTACCAGCATCGCTTTATTTTCATAAGCAATCTTGCTCCATTTCTCTACTACTTTATTGGAGCCCATATATCCCGGGATTACCATTAAAGAGTAGTTCTCGCGAAGATCCAGTCTATCGTATTTTTGTTTCAGCTCATCGCTTACATAATCGATAAACCTTGGGTTGTCCAGATCTTTGATCTGGTCCATGGAAGCATTCATCATGATCACATTCTTCACTTTGTCTGCTTCCGTATTTTGATAGAACAAGTTCACCGAACGGTAAGCCTGCTCCAGTTCTCTGGTACTTTCCAATGCAGAAGCAATGTTCTTATTCAGGTTTTCTTCTGCATTTTTTAATTTCTCTGTGCTCTTATCTACCATAGAAGCTACAGAATCAGAATCCTCCAATACATCAATCCAAAGCTGGATTTTCTTTTTCAGTTCATCTCTTTCCTTTTTCTTTTCATCACCGGTCAGGAAGATCTGCTTTCTTGCTTTTCTTTCCGGGTTTAAGTTCTGTAAACCGTCTACTGTTGCTTCCAACAGATCAAAACCACCTACTCTTGCCAGTTTATCCAAACTATCCTGAAGGGAAAGTTTCTCTTTACTCTGCTTTTCCGCCGGCTTAAATGCCGTTTCCTGTGATGAATCCTGTGCTATTTTTTGTTCTTCTGGAGTTGCCATGCTAATATTTTTAAATCGTTCTTTGGTGGATTACTGAATTATTTATTCTCTTCTAATTCAGCAACAAAATTTTTCAAAGCACTGATAAAAGCACTTTTTGTTTCTTCATCATCAAGCGTAGCTTTCAAAGTCTTGTTCGACTTCAGTTGCTTGATCACATTCAGGGACATTTCCCTTTCGATGTTTACATTGCTCAGATGGGTACTTTGATTGATGATGTGTTTTACCGCAAAATCACCCAGATTGCTGAAATGAAGGGTTTCCGGTGTGGTAGATCCATCTTCTCTTTCAAATGCAACGTTCACCTTCGGCTTATAATGGTTGAAAACTTCCTGTACAGTTTTTAAACCCTCCACTTTTTCAGGTTTGATGGGATCATTATCTGTCAGCTTTTGTATGAATAAAGTTTTATTATAGGCAATGTCTGCAAACGCTTCGGAGGTATCTATTTTTCTTTCGTTACCACCAATTTCATAGTTAAACATAGTATTGATATTTAAGGGTTTAAGATCTTTTTATTACTAAAAATATTGAATTTAATTAAGAAAACATTATTTACTTATATTTTGTTTTCCAGTTCAGTTACCGCACTTTGTTCGATAATTTCCCATTCCAGGCGCTCCTCGTTTTCGTGCTTTTTAATCACAATCAGGTTTCCTTTTTTCAATTCTCCTGAGATGATATATTTGGAAATTGGCCTTCTCAGCTCATTCCTGATCACTCCCGACAACTGTCTGGCCCCATACTTAGGCGTAAATCCACTCAAAGCCAACATCTTAACAGCTTCCGGCTCTATCTCAAAAGCTATGCCTTGTTTGTCCAGCGCCTCGATTAAGCTCTTCAACTGAATTTCAAAGATGCGCACTACATTGTGCTCTGAGATCGGCGCAAAAGGCACAATCTCCGATAAACGCGCTAAAAATTCAGGTCTGAAATGCCGGGCCATAATTTCCATCAGCTGCTGCGATGTAGGAATCTCTCCTTTAGCCACCTGTTCAGCAATCCACTCACTTCCGATATTGGAAGTAAATAAGATCAGGGAATTGGAGAAGTCACCTTCTTTACCTAACCTGTCGTGCATATGTCCTTCATCTAAAATCTGAAGGAAAGTATCAAATACCGAAGGGTGTGCTTTTTCAATCTCATCAAAAAGCAGGACCGAATACGGCTGTTGCCTGATTTTGTTCACCAATAAACCACCTTCTTCATAGCCCACATATCCCGGAGGCGCACCATACAGCAAGGCCGCAGAATGTTCTTCCTTGAATTCGGACATGTCAAAGCGAATCATTGCTTTCTCATCATTAAAGAGAAACTCGGCAATAGATTTGGCCAGCTCCGTTTTACCTGTTCCGGTTGGTCCCAATAAGAAAAATGATCCGATTGGTTGTCCTTTTTTATTCAACCCACTTCTGGATTCCAGGATTGCATCAGAAACCGCCCTTAAAGCCTGATCCTGTCCGACTACCCTTCTCTTCAGAAACTGCTCCATATTCAGGAGTTTTTCTTTTTCCTGAGCCTGGATCTTTCCTAAAGGAATTCCGGTTTTATAGGAAACGATAGAAGCGATGTCCTGTTTATGCACTTCATCCGTTTTTTGTTCCGCCAGCAGCTTTAATGCCGCCAGGTTCTTGCTCAGGTAATCATGGTACTCTTCGATCGCTTCAAAGGCTTCTACCTGTGTTTCATCGGTCAGCTGACCAAGAAGTACAGGACTTACCTTGTCCATCAGCTGACTGTACAACCAGCGATAATCCGCCAGTCTGATTTCTTCCGCTTCTTCCGAAATTTCCAGTTCACCAAGTCTGACCGATAATTCTTCCAAAACTTTATCAGAAGTATCGTTCATCATTTTCATGGCAGCCATGGTCCGGTCCAGTAAATCAAAGGCCGAATCCGGCAGGCGGCGGTCTTTCATATAACGTTTTGCCAGCCTTACACATTCAGGGATAGAGTCCGGCTGAATTTTCAGCTGGTGGTGGTCCTCATATTTTTCCTTCAGTTTCTCCAGCATTTTAATGGCTGAAGCCTCATTCGGTTCGTTGACCTGCAGCACTTCAAACCTTCTGCTGAAAGCCTGTTCAGGTTCTATAATTTTACGGTACTCATCAATCGTTGTCGCACCGATCACGGTGATTTCTCCTCTCGCCAGCTCCGGTTTGAGCAAATTGCCCACCCCGCCACCAATAGGACCTTTATTGTCAAGCAGGGTATGGATCTCATCGATAAACAGCACCGCTTTATCAAATTGCTTGATCTCTTTCAGGATATTCTTCAATCTGTCTTCAATCTCTCCTTTATAAGAAGCTCCTGCGATCAATGAACCCAGATCCAACTCAAACAACTGAACTCCTTTGAGCAGTTCAGGAACATTATCAGCGATGATATCCTGCGCAAAGCCATCTACCAATGCGGTTTTACCTACCCCTGCATCACCGGTAATGATCACATTCGGTTTGGTCCGCCGGCAAAGAATCTCCATGATCATCCTTGCTTCCCGGTCTCTGCCGATGATCGGATCCGTCTTTCCATCTCTGGCAAGGGCAATCCGGTCAATACAGTATTTATGAAGAGCCGAGGCCGCTCCCGAAGCTTTTGCCTCCTTACCCGATCCTCCAGGCGAAACAACCTGCTGAATCTCTTCATCTTTGATGTACAGATCCAGTAATTCTCTTTCTTTGATCGGAAATGATTTCAGCTCATCCGGTTTAAATCCTATCGTAGGCTTACACAATGCAGTAAGGATACATACCGGCGTAATCAGGTCCAGCCCGAGTTTAATCCGGATATGGTCGGCTTCTTCAAAAACCTTTGCGATCTCCCGACTACCTTTTACTTCATCAGGAGCCGAGGCTGCTTTATCCAACTCTTCAATTCTTACTTCTGCCCATTCACTGATATATTCCTCATCTTTCCCTATGGACGACAAAAACTGTCTCAATCCCACGTCTTTATGCATCAACCCTTTTAACAGGTGTGCCGCAGTAAATTCCGGGTTATGGTATTCCTTAGCCAGGGATTGTGCAACCCTGATGGCTAGCTTTACTGATTCACTGATATTTGTAAGACTCATAATCTAAATGCTAAGGGGTTTCTTTTTCAACAGGAGCAATAAAATTCTGCTCTGTGATGTAGTAATACGTCTTTCCATTGGAAATGAACTGCTGACCAACCTGAGTACTCCTCTTGATGCGCTCACTTGAGCTGATCAGGAATTTCAAATAATTCTCAAAATCCAGCTGCGGCATTTTGCTTCCTCTTTTCAGATCAATTACCGTGTATTTGTTCAACAGCTCGTTTTGTACAGGTAAGCCCGTTACGGTCTTAAAATATTTTGCCAGGCTCATTTTCCTGATATCGCTGTTGGAGATGTCCATATCTAACAACTGACGCTGAATATTGATGTAATTCTTTACCAGTTTACTTCTGAAGGACGACTGGTCCGGCTGAAGGTTCTGTCCGATCATCAAAGAAAAGATATCGTTCAATTGCTTAAATTCCATTGTATTTAAGACCACCGAGTATTGCAGCAACGATTTGTTCTTTGCTACGATATCTTCCGCAACAGAATTGGTCATGTAATATTTAAACGCATTGTGCGGCATCTTATCTGCTACATCACCGTAAACAGGAGCTTCCAGCTGCGACTCTACCGTAACAGATAGGTTTTTACGCGCTATACCTGTTAAGCGGAAAGCGCTATCCAAAGAGCTGATCTGGCTGTTGATGTCCATATCCGTTTCTTTGATGAAACGTTTCAGGGCAATGTTCATCGATTCTGCAGAATTTACCGATCCTTTAGTTGGGAAAACTACCCCACCCTGAATCAAACTGTTTTTAGGATAATCCAGGTAGTAAGAAATGGAATCCAGTTTACTCGTATTGTAAGCCTGTGTACTATTTAATCCTTCTCCTTTTACCAAAAATCTTTTCTTTCTGTCTGCCGCATAAACCGCTGCATCAGATACTAATTTCTTAGACTGCAATACGAAGTTGTTAAACAACTGATCGTAATCGCTATACATTTGGATGGCCAGTAACCTCGCGTCTACCTGAGCAAAATCTTCCGTCAGCTGATTCAAACGATAAGCAGTAGAACTTTCATTTCCGGTACTTCCAATCAATACGATCAGGTTTGTTTCATTATGGTGATTTTTCAACAGGTTTAATCCTGCTTTAATTCCATCATAAACTGGTTGATGAGCGATCCGTCCATTACATCCTTCTGTTTTCTTCGCTTCTTTGGAAAGGAAGGACATCAGCGTTCTGTAATCCGGAGATAAAGATGGAGAACTTAAAATCCCGGTAGATGCACAACTTACACCATCTCTGTAAACCACAGCGCCATAGCTTAAATTGTGTTTTTTACCATATTCATTGAAAACATTTTCAAATGACTGAATCGTGTTCGTCAGTCCGGAGAAATACCTTGTCATCGGACTTCCGCCATCTACTACAAAAACCACATTGATCTTATGGATGTTCTTTCTCAGGTCAAGATAGCTCAGGTAAGGCAATGCTGAACCGCTGATCGTGATGACTTTATTGTCTGATTTATTGTATACATCAGCAGCAGTACCCAATACATAACGTCCGTTCCCTTCCTCAGCAACTACCGGAGAACTTCTCAGGATCACATCGTTGGTTCCCAGAAGCGGGTCCATATGTACGCCATGCAGGGCAAAAGCTACAGAATCACTTTGTTCGTAAGAGTTGATCTGTAAAGGAGAGATGAACAACCTGTTTCCCCAGTTGTGCACCGCATCTGCTGCAATCCAGCCATAAACACTTTTTCTTGCGCTATCCGCTACGAGCTGATCTTCATTTCCAATCAGGTATTTCTTTCCATCTTCAGATTTTTTGAAAATGTAGGAGATCTCATGAAGCCTCACCTTTGCCGAACGTTGTTTCAATTCCGGAGAATTGTAAACATAAGCAGAATCCGTATTGTCATAATAGAACTTTGATTCCGTCATTGGCATTTTACCATTGATGACGGCGATAGATTTCTCCGGATAGCCGGATTTCTGATTGGAAAAAGAACGCTGCCAAAGCAACAGCTTTGATTTCGGAATCCAGCCATAGCTGATCGCGCTTTTTTTATCATTGATCTTTCTGCCCCTGATCATTCCAGCTTTATACTTGATCAGCTTCAGGTATCCGTTTTCTTCTTTGGATACATAAAAAGGCTCCATGAAGTTCAATTTCTTCATGATCAGACTTCCGCCCGGAGCGGTTGTGGTATAATTTTCATCCCTGTCGGAGAAAACGATCCAGGGTAAGTTTGTCGTTTTGCCTTCGGTGCTTAAATCGGTATTGGCAGATGGCTTTTCGAAAGCCTTAGGCATATATTTCACTTTCTTCCCAAATGCTGCCGGCGACTGTGCCATAACAAAAGCAGTTTGGGTGATGAGTACTAATAGGGAGATCATTCGTTTCATAGATGGTTATTTTACAGTCTTGGCTGAATGTTGTTTGATATTTACCAGGATGGCACAGTTAGAAGTAGGGCTAATGGTCAGCTGGGCTTCGTCGACAACGATTTCACCACCAAAAGTTAATCCCATACAGTAAGAATAAAAGTCGCTGGACTTTTTCACGTTGTCCTGTTCTACAGCAACCGTAACCTTTTCGCTGTTACACATGTATTTCCTGGTCAGGTAATAATAATTCGAGTTAAAGTCAGCACCATTGGCAATGGCCTGCAGCCTTGCTCTGATGTCATCAATTACTTTACGCTCTCCTTCTCCCGGTAGTACCAATTCAGTATCGATTACCGCGTTCGGATCCGTAATAAAGATCGTATGGTACACAGGTCTGTGTCCTTTATCGGTGCTTAACTTCACCATGTATTGTCCTGGTGCATGAAAAGTATACAATGCAGTTCTTCCTTTCACATCCACGCGTCCTGTTTCTCCAAAAGCCCATTCATATAAACCAGCTTTTCCTTCTGCTTCCAATCGCACTTCCTCATTAACCACCCCTGATGTAGGTCCGTTAATGCTCACTAAAGTGTCTATTGCGGCCATTGCCGTATCTCTTACGTTCACTGGAAATTGCTCACGCAGCTCTCCGTCGACAGTTAATCTCACGATATAAGAACCGGATTTTAAATAGCGGTAGCTTCCGTTTTGTGTATTCGATTTGGCGCCATTACCAAATTCCCATAGCCATTTTTTGGCATTTCTTGTATTGTCTGTAAATACGAGGTCTTCATTTAGGTACAGCTCATCTTTTAAGATCCTTGCATCAACAGTACGTTTATCAAAAACGGAGCTCTTAAAGAAAAAAATGATTGCTGCGAGAACGAGTATTGCAATAAATATGTACAGAAATATATATCCCTGCGAATTACTGCTCACTGATTTTCCATTGGTAGTCGTGTCGGCCATATTCTTGTGGTTTGATTGTTTTTATTCGGTTATTTCTGGTTGCCCATGGTTTGTTTCAACTGATTGGTAGAGAGTTTACAATCCTTTAGTGAATTGTTTAATCCTTCCATATCATTGTTATTTCCTTTCAGCTCTCTTCTATCGTAAAAAAGGTCATTGTACAATTGTGAGGCTTGAAGAAATGTTTTATAGCGTAAATCTGAAGCCCTTCTTTCGTAATTTGACTTGATGGAGCTCAAAGAATTTTTGATGTCATTCTCCAGGAAAACAGCCTGTACCCCCGGATCGAACTTGATGATTTGTTTGTAGGTGGTATCCACTGTAGCGCGTTGGTCTCTCACCGTTTCTTCAAATTCAGCGTTTTGCGACAACTTATCTGCCAGATCCTGTTTGGACACCATTCTACCATCTCCATAGTCGTGGAAAAGGCCAAAACTTAATAGTATAGCGGTAAACAGGAAGATTCCGATAAAAAACAAAAACTGTTCTCTTCTTTCTTTTATACTCAGTTTAATCATCGTGTTTATTTAAATATTCCTGATTTCAATTTCTTGGTTGCGGCCTGATTTGTTCTCAGGCAGGATTCCAGCTGACTCTTCAGGTTGGCGATTTGAAATTTCGTTCCAAATAAAGAATCCTGAATCCCTGCCATCTGTGCGACGTCATCGGTCATCTTTTTGTACAGCTGAAAACTACTTGCATCAGATTTCTGCTCTTTGATAATTTCTCTGATCCTAAAATTTTTGTTCTGAATGTCTTCCAGCATGATCGCCTGATTGTTCATTTCAGCAGAACCAATAGAAGTGTATTTGGAAAGTTGTTGAAAGCGCTGCAAGATCATATCAAAATTGGTATTGATTTCTTTTCTTTTGGCCAGCAGCATATCGGTTTGCTTCACTTCCTTTTCCAGCAATTGGTATTCAAATTTTGAGGATAAAAAAAACAGGTATACACAAAGAATTGCAAAAGAAGTAAGCAGGATAAAGTTTAAAACAAAGAGCCGGTAAGATCTGCTAAGTTCCTGAGCGTTGATTGGTTTCATAGTGGGATGATTGGTTTGGCATTGAGCTGCATTAAGTTTTTAAATACGAAAACATTTTTTTATAATTTTCTTCTAACGTCACCCTATTTCATTTTTTGGACGTAATATTGATTAACCTTTTACCAATTATTGTTCCATTTAAGCACAACGCCATGTCAGATTTCCTGTACAATAAACCATTTCGACTAAAAAACATCTTCGAAAACAAGGATTTGAAAGAGGCTGATATAGGAAAATCCATCTCTCAAAACATAGAACTCATCATTTTTACGAGGTATGGGGAACATCGGCACAACCGTAATTTCGGATGTGAAATCTGGGACCTGGATTTCGAGTTAATTGTAAGCGAAACCACCTGGGAAGAAAAATTCCGCCAATCCTTATTGCGCTCCATCACGCAATATGAGCCCAGATTGTACCAGGTAGAGGTAGAAATTAAAATGAGTGAGGTAGAGAAGATATTTTCCATCAGAAATGTTACAGAAATTAAGAAAAAGGTAGATATCTCTATCTGGGGAAAAATGAATATAACAGGAGAAAAATATTATTTCAACACCGGTCTCTTTTTAAGCCCATTATCCAGCTAAATCAAATTGTTCTATTTTAAGGATACTATGCACACAATTATAGACAGTCCTGTTAATCCATCACACCAATCATTCTCTAAACGATGAAAAACATATTTTACTCTTCAAAAGACGAAATCCGAAATAGAATCCTTAAAAATGCACAAGACTATTGGGGAATAAAAAACACCAACGACTTCGATCCACTGGTTAAACTGATCATCGAAGCGCTGAGCACGGAAATATTCGGGGTTTCCAACGATGTTAAAAATCTGGAAAACAGAATACTCGACAAAATCTCCCGCATACTCGCCTCAGATACCCTCACCTCCGCCCTTCCCGCACATGCGATCCTTCATGCAAGGCCTTTTGAGGCCATAGAGACCATTGATACGAAGACACAGTTCTTTCACCGGAAAAAGTTAAAAGACAAAAACGAATCCAATAAAGAAAATGCGGTAGACGTGTTTTTTAGCCCGCTGAAACCGGTAAAAGTATTCAATTCCGGCGTTTCTTACCTCGCCAATGGGAATAACCTGTTTCAGATTGACGGACAGCACAACAAATTACTGCTCAGCAATACCATTCCAGGGAATTCACTGGAAAACAACACCATCTATATCGGCGTAGAAGTTACGCCGGGACTCCCGACCTTTAAAGGCATGAGCTTTTATTTTGACTGGAGAAACTACGTGGTAAATGACCATACTTATGACCTCCTTTCTTTGTCCAAATGGTCGATCAACAATGCCCCCGTCAACGTCTCCCTGAATAAGTTCCATATGGAACCGGAAAACAACTTCCAGTCGCCATTTGAAAAACATGATATACTGAACCTCCTCAATGAGGACATACAGGCCTTTTATTCCAGCCGCTTCCTCACCATCGACGACGAGAATATCTTCCTTCCGCATCCTTATTTGCAACTTTATCCCAAGGAATTTGAAAATGTCTTTCAACCGGGAAGCCTGGTTAGCTTTAAAAAGCCTGTCCTTTGGTTTAAAGTCCAGTTTCCTGCCGCCATATCTGATGTGATGCTCGATGAGCTGCACATTTCTACCAATGCCTTCCCTGTAGTGAATAAGCGGATGTTTGAGATCAAACACCGCCTAAAAATGATGACCAATATCATCCCGGTAAAGCTACAGGACCATGACCAGTTTCTATCTGTACATGCCCTTAGCGACAAGCTGGGAAACACCTATACAGAAATTCCGCATACGCATTATGACGATCGCAATGTAGGTTCATTTTCCATCCGGTACGGTGGCTCAGAGCGTTTTGATGGCCGGAATGCGAAGGAAGTTGTCGACTATCTTTTTGAGCTACTGAGAGATGAAAAAGCTGCTTTTTCTGCTTATGGTTCCGACTTTTTAAACAGCTCTTTAAAAGACCTCGAACAAAATATCTCGATCATTGAGCAGAAAACAAAGGCACAATTGAGCATGATCAAAGAGCTGCTGAACTATGTGATTGTAAAGCCATTGAACAATGCTGACATCATGTTTTTAGAGTTCTGGACCACCAATGCAGAAATGGGAAACCAGATCCGTTCGGGAAGTCACCTGCAATCTTTTGAAAGCAGCAAAGTGATGCCGGAAAGCCTGTTTCTACTGAGTAATTCTAAAGGTGGAAGGGCCAGATTAAATGCAGGAAACCGGGTTCAGGCTTATAAATACGGCCTTACGACAGGAAACAGGCTCGTTACTCAATCTGACATTATTAATTTCTGTTTCTACGAGCTCGGGACAAAGATCAAAGCAGTCAATATCCGGAAAGGACTCATGTCGACGCCAAATCCAAAAGAAGGCTTTATCAAAACGACTGATATTGTGATCACTCCAAGTCAGCAGAACGAACTGAGCAGAGAAGAATGGAAATCTATGCTGGAACTGACCAAATCAAAACTTGAAATCCGCAGCACGATGAACATCCATTACCGGTTGATCCTCGATTAGAGGTAAACCGTAAACCCAAGGTAAGCATTCTGACTGTCGGCACCCAAAGACCCTACCCTGTTGGCCTCGCTGGCGAGCAGGTTGACCTTCACTTCAGTCTCTACCGGAACCAGGTAAGAGACCGCAAGATCGATGATGCGGGAATGGGAAGTCCCAGGCATAAAGCTGAGCAGACGCTGTGTATCCGTAGGGCCAATATTAATGATCATTTCCTCTTCATCGGTGGCAAAGCTGTTGCCGATGATGGAGTTGATGCCAAGCGCACCAAAACCAAGTTTAAACTGCATGTGCTCGTCTATTAACTTAGGCTTAACATTCGATTGTTTCATCAGTACCTCTACCGGCGTCTTGAAAAGGACGGAAAGCAGTTGTCCGAGGAAGGCAACATCGTTACGTTTCTGATGAATGACCGGCAAAAGGTGCATCCAAATGATGCTTTGTTCTTTATCAAACAATTCAAACTCTTTCCATTCTGCGGCAAAGATTCTGGTCAGCTCAGTATAGGTCGTTTTTTTATCCAGTCTGTTTTCATAAAGCTCCAGAATGGTCTTCAGGTGATTGATCTCCGCTTCGAAAGGCATGAAGAATTTTCTGGCATCTTTCTCTTCAGCTCGTCTAAACTGAACATCTTCAACCATTTGCTGTTCCGACATCCCGGAACTTCCGGTAGGCGGATTGTGAAAGAGGCCTTCCGGAAGCATGTCGTATAAGCCTTCCTCATGACTTTCAATATTGATACAATCCTTCCGTTTACTGTCGGAATAATAAAAAGTATGGCCACCGATTTCTTTGGCAAATGCCCTTTTTTTGGGACCAACAGGAAGTACGGCAATCTGATCGGCTTCAAAATCTCCCGCTTCAATCAGTTCTGCAGCCAAAGCTGTAGCCTTAAAATCCGTCTGGAGATCATTTTTCAAATGTAAACTCTCTTTCATATATTTATTTACCGCATACTTAAACCTATATACCCTAATAATTATACCATTTTTATATTAAAAAATTTAAGGTACTATATTTGTTAACAGATTAAGCATAAATCATCAAATACTATTTAATGGACGTTCAATCATTTTTTATTCGTTATTTACTTTTCCCCTTAATCTTTATTGTATCCGCTGCGCTACTCTCTATTGTCAACAAGAAAAACCAATTTCTAAATAACAAAAGACTAATAGTAAGCATTTTAGTACTCAGCGTATGCCTTGCACTCCCTGGATTCCTTGGCTTTTTAAGCTTTGATTTTATGCCATGGGGATATATCATTTGTCAAATCTATTTTATAGGACTCGGAATTCTTTTTGTTTACCTGTTCACAAAATACTACCCAAAAGAATTGCTCGAGAGAAAGTTCTTTGTAATATTTGCGATATTAATTAGCTGCCTGCTCAGCTTTTACCTTTTCCAGCTTGCCTTCAACTGGCTTAGCGACATTCATTTCGGCATCTGGGCCGCAACAAGCCTGGCCACCTTCTTTGTTCCTGTGCTGTTCTGGTGGGCCTATGTAGCTTTAATTAGCATCCCTACGGAAATCTATAAAATCTGGCAATACCCTTCAAGTCCTTTGAACATCAATCTGGATCACCTTGATTTTGACCGTATGCTCGTGCTTGAACTGGAATTGTATAAAAGCACGAACGATCCTGAACCGCTGAAAGTAAAAGCAAAAGCACCGGAAAACATGGTGTTTGGCGATTGGTTCTATAAATTCATCGAAGATTATAACCTGAAATTCCCTAAAGCTCCCGTGAAATATATGGGAGAAGATTTTGAATCTTTTAAATGGATATTTTTCATAAAAACATCCTTCTTTAAGAAGAACATTTTTATTGATCCTGACCTGGACATCATCAACAATGGCATTACAGAGAAAATGACCATTTATGCAAAGAGAGTATCTGAAAACGCTAATAAACCAGAAAAAGTAGGTGACGAATCTATTTTTATATAACCGACGACTATGATTTCACCATTAAAATACAAGCCCGTTAACTGGGTGGATGGCATGAAGCTTTCCAGCAATCATTTTATTGCTACAGATCAATTTAACCAGGACTTTGTCAGAGATGCGAACTCTGTGTTTATCAACCACTTCAACTATGGTCTGCTCCCTCCTTTTGCAGGGCAACGCTTGTCGCACGACATCGAGATCATCGAAAAGGCAACGAACCACATTGAGGTTAAGGTGAGACATTGTAATGCCATCACTGCCGAAGGTTGCAGAATAGATATTGAAAGCTCTTCCAACTTTGAAGATCAGCTGACTTATAGTCAATATTTCAGCAGCGAAAATATAGACCACTCCAGGGTCATGGTATTTAACATCCTGCTGATGGTGAACCCATTTGAAAGGATGCCTTCAGGAAATCCTGATCCGGAAGACAATCCACCAAGATATCCGGACATTTCCAAAAATTACAGCATCACCATTTTGCCGGCTTCGGAAATGGCGCCTAAGGCGACAGACAGTTATCACCTGACCATCGGACAGCTGATACAGGAAAGCGGCAGAATTACCATCAATCATAATTACATTGCCCCAAGCAGCAGCATGATTAGTCATCCTGGCTTAACGCGGTATTATGAACTGTTTAGCAGCCTCATCAATGACCTGCAACTGGCAGCCTTTAAAATCATCGATAAGACGACAGGAAAAGACTCCATTACGCCACTGGGCAAAAATATCCGGTTGCTGTCTGAAAAACTGCTGGATTATATTGCGCAGATCTTTTTCAATTACCGGAACTTTGGTTATCAGCAATCTCCGGTTTATATTGTAGGCTATTGCTCAAATCTTGCCCATGTGTTCTTTACCGGAATTAAGTTGGTAGAGTCCAGGGAAAGAGAAGAAATGCTAAAGTATTTCTACGAATGGAGAGATGTAACGCCAGGAAACTTTGAAGAAATCCTTGCGCGCATGATCGAGATGGTCTATGACCATCAGAACATCTATGCTTCGATGTCTATGACGGAAGAATTTTTAAAAGTAATGGTTGCCCTTTGGAATAAGCTGGGTATGCTGGAATACATTGGTCAGCGCAAAGAAAATATTGTTGTTGCAGAACAACAGGTGGTACAGCAGGTTCAGACGAAAAGAAGCTGGACGCTATTGGATTAAAGGTAAGAGAAATACCTAATTTTGTATAATTATAATTCCCGTTGGAAGCAATTTCAACGGGAATTTTTTTTTGGTTTTAAAGGGATTCAGATCCGGTACAAGACAAGTAAAAAACTGCTTGCAGGAATACACAGTTAAAACTCGTTTTATACAAGTTGTTTACCCGCCTTTAACACGCTTCCAAGCGGGTCACCACCGAGTATAGAGCGTGTATAGAGCCTGGTTAGAACGAGGTACCCTAAAACCTGTTTCAAACCTCTCCAGACGCTGTCACGACAGTCCGCTAAAAGTTGTATTTTTTGCCCATAGTTACTTTGATAGTTTCCCAACTTCAAAAGGAAACTAACTGGTTATTTTACCGGACAACAGAGATCAGGAAGCTTGAAATTTCAATCGGAATGGTCAATTAAACAATTAAGTTGTTAACTTTAGATCTATATCAAAGCCATTTGTGAAGAAATATAAAACGCTATCTGACAACGAACTTTTTATTTTAGTAAAGGAGTGTGATCATAGTGCGTATTTAGAGTTGTATAACCGATATCATGATTGCCTTTTCAAATTTATTCGTAAATACCTAAAATCGTCTGAACTTTCCAAGGATATATGCCAGAACGTATTTCTGAAAATCTGGGAACAGAGAGCGCAGACAGATATAATAGAATTTGGTGCTTATATATTTACAGTGGCCAAACGAATGTCTTTTGATTTTTTAAAGAGGGCTTCCGTTGAAGAGAAGGTCATGGAACGGCTCTTGCAGAGTTATCATCCTAGTTTGAACATAGTTGAGGAAAACCAGGAGTTTCTGGATTACATGAATTTTATTGAGAACGTGCTTGCTGCCATGCCCGAGCAAACACGCATAGTTTTTAAATTATGCAGACAGCAATATAAATCATATGATGAGGCTGCCAAAATATTAGGGATTTCAACTCACACCATAAAAAAACACATGGTTCGCTCCATGAAGATTCTAAAAGACGCCACCAAAGGAGGCTTAGGCATACCTTTATTTCTACTAATTGCTTTTATAGGTAATAAGCCATAAGGGATACACATTAACATGCTGATTATTAGCTTACTGCGTTTTATTTTAATTTAGGGGTACCCGACACCTATCCTTCTATCGTCAAGCATTATATAAACCGAAATATAAATGCCAGGCTTGAACGAAAACTATAAGAAAAAACTCATTAACCGCTACGTCGCCGGAGAAGCTACTGAGGATGAGCTATTGGCTTTCTTCGGTCTTTTAACGACTAATGACTTAGACTTGTTAATAGAAGAACATATGAGTCTTGAAATCGGTTCAATCCTTCAGGAAAAGCAAATAACTAAAAATCACAAGAAAAACTTATGGAAATATCCGGCTGCTGCTGCTATATTATTGTTATTAGGCTGGGGCTCTTTTAATCTATTCTATAAAACACCGGTAAAACAACAAATTGCAAAAAATCAGAGATATGACGTTCGGCCAGGCGGCAATAAAGCGATACTGACTTTAGCTGACGGTAAGAAAATTATTCTTAACGGTGCACAAAATGGCAAGTTGGCCGATCAGGGCAACGTTATCATAAATAAAACCGGAAACGGGCAATTGGTGTACCATGCAGAGGCAACATCCAACGCTCAAACGACCGCCTATAATTTCATAGAGGTACCGCCAGGAGGGCAATATAAACTTACTTTGTCAGATGGCACCCGGGTATGGTTAAATGCAGCTTCTACATTAAGGTACCCTACTTCTTTCTCTGGTAATGAAAGAAAAGTAGAGTTGACTGGAGAAGGCTATTTTGAGGTAGTTCATCATAGCAAATCACCTTTTCGTGTGGTGACAAAAGGGCAAATTGTTGAAGACATAGGCACTCATTTCAATATCAATGCCTATTTTGATGAACAATCCATTAAAACTACATTGGTTGAAGGTGCCGTAAAAGTATCCACATCAGGTGCCAGTTCTGATTCTGAACATAAGGCCACAATACTAAAACCTGGACAGCAATCTTCATTAAAAGGGAGCCGGATAGAAATACGGACTGTAGATATTGAGAATATGATTGCCTGGAAAAACGGACAATTTAATTTTAACAATGATAACCTGGGAAACATCATGCGTCAAATATCAAGGTGGTATGATATGGAGGTGGTTTTTGAAAATGAGAAGTCAAAAGAAAAGATATTATCAGGTATCATTACACGGTCTGTTAGTATTTCCGAACTTTTACATATGCTGGAACGCACTGGAGAAGTAAAGGCCAAGATTAATGACCATAAAATAATTATCCTTGATTTATAAATATAATTTAAAACCTAAAGAATTTAAACATGAAAAACGCTGAAGAATCCTCGTAGTGAATTACGCCAAATGAGGGTATACAGTATAAAAAATCAGGAACACTTGCGATGCTCCTGATCGATTATCTGTAGAAGCCCTAATTAATTATTGAACGAACAATCATTGACAACCTAAACAGATAACCAAATGTATAAACTTTATATTGAATTTAGATATGACCAAAGTAGTTATATCCGAAAAATTGCGAACGTGATGAAATTAACCGTGTTGATGATTTGTGTGGCCATTATACAGGTAAGAGCTACCGGCTTTGGCCAAACGATTACCCTTGTGCAAAAAGATATTTCGCTAAACAGCGTCTTTAGGGTAATTAACAAGCAAACAGGTTATAATATTCTGTGGTCACCAAGTCAATTGACCAGTAAAAAACAAATTAATGCCAATTTCAAATCTACCCCCCTTGTCGAGGTGCTGGACAAGTGCCTGGCAAATAGCGGGCTAAGTTACACCATTGATAACAAAACAATTGTGGTTAGCCCAAAGCTCGCTCTCGAAGGGGTAACAAAACGAGTCGTCTCGGCATCCGTCGACATCACCATTACCGGCAAAGTGACCAATGGGAAAGGTGAACCTTTAGAAGATGTATCAGTAATGTTAAAAGGGGCCGCTGGTAAAGGTACAAAAACGACAAAAGATGGCTCTTTTTCAATAAATGCACCTAAAAACGCAGTATTGGTATTTAGCTTGATTGGCTATCAAAGAATAGAGATAGCGATTGATAACAGAACCTTTATAGAGATAAAAATGGAGGAGAATACCGCACAATTGTCAGAGTTTGTTGTCAATGGAATTAGCGGAGCCCAGAAACGTTCATTGAATATTAAGAAGGCAAGCAATCAATTTTTAGATGCCATTACTGCTGAAGATGCCGGAAAGTTGCCAGACAAAAATATTGCCGAAGCCTTGCAACGGGTACCCGGTATTGCTATTCAAAGAAACAGGGGAGAAGGTGATTTTGTCTCGATAAGGGGACTTGGGCCTCAGTTTGTTGCGGGGAGTATTAATGGCAGAACCCTGGTAAGCGCAACTGAATCTTTTAACTCGACGATTTCAGGTGGTGCACAAAGCAGCACCGGAAGGGAAACGAATTATGATGTGCTGCCCTCTGAGATCATTCAAAGCATCGAAGTGTATAAAACTGGGGCTGCTGAACAAACAGAAGGCGGAATTGGTGGTGTAGTTGATATTAAAACAGCGAAGCCGCTTACCATGGGTAATAAATATGCATTCTCCTACAGAGAACAGGATCGTATTTTTGGCAGTAAACTCGGCGGAGACTTTTCCGCAATTGGTTCCTGGGTGAATAAAGCCAATACCCTTGGCGGTTTATTGAACGTAGCCTATTCAGAGAGGCAGATAAGAGAAGATAAAGCAGAAGGTTTTGGATATGCCCCTGAAGGCTTATTTGGGGGTAGAAATACATTTGATAACAATGGCGGTGGTAAAGCAAACGTAAGCAATGTTTACTTTCCGTTTTCCTCCAATTTAGAAAGCTTCAACGAGAAGAGAAAACGACTTTCTCTGAATGGGGCTCTGCAATGGAAGCTGGATCCTAAAACAACGATGTCGCTGGACTTCTTATACAGCAGAAGAAACCTGTTTTCCAGTTCTACACAGATAATTTTCACGGCACAACCTTTTGGGGGTTATATTGGAAGCACTGGGACCAATTCAGATGGAAGCGTTCAATGGCCAGGATTACAGGTCAGTCCTTCCAATACTGCGACCAATTATGCTGTCAATTCCGGAGGGCCGGCAAGTGTAGCTGATGATCAAAGATCCTTAGATAATATTTACAACACGGGGTATCATATTACTCATAATTCAAATGGATGGAAACTGGATTTTGATGCTGCATATGCAAAGGCCGACGGTTCAATGCATGATAGAGGAGTTGTATTTGTGACAAACAATCCTTCAACACCGGTCAACGTTAATGTAAACCGTAATTATATTTCCGTTATACCAATACACTCAAATGCATTTTCGGTTGATAGCCTTCACACCCGCAATAATGGAATTACCAATCGTTCAAATCGTGACCGGGAATACTCGTCTAAAGCCGATGTGGAAAAACAGATTGAAAATTTTTTCATCTCATCCATAAAATTTGGTGTACGGTATAGTAACCGCGAAAAAAATATCAGCGAATATAACGGCTCAGTGAACCAGACAAAAAGCGACGGGACCGGGACACAGATTTCGCTACCTGCCTCGAGTGTACCCCACGCTCAGGGGATAAGTAATTTTCTAAATGGTGATTTTCCTTTAAATTATTCCAATATCACCTTTCCAACAAATATTGAAGGGATTTACAGCAAATTAATACAGGCCGGAGCTGTAGAAACCAATATCTACAACCCTAATCAATCATTTGATGTCCATGAGAAAACAATGGGCGGTTATTTTCAGGCTAATTTGAAAGGCACATTAGGCGACATCCCCTTTACAGGAAATGCAGGGCTTAGGGTCGTAAACACGCATTCGGATGTAACTAGTTTTGTGCAGAGCTTTACTGTGAAGTTTGTTAATGGAATTGGTATTCCTGAACTAACGGGAGGAACAACCAAAATAAACAGTTCCAGTTCTTACACCAATTTATTGCCTTCAATAAATCTTAAATTTGCGATGAGCGATAATACATTTTTTCGAATGGCCTATTCTAAATCTTTGACAAGACCATTATTCAGTGATTTAGGAGGATTATCGGTAAATTTCACCAATCTGTTTGTGAATAAATACGGAAATGCCAAACTCAAGCCATACAAATCCTCTAATTATGATATAGGTTTTGAATGGTACACTGCCGGTGGCGGGATTGTTTCAACCAATTTCTTTTACAAAGATTTATCGTCATTTATTACTAATGAAACAACAAACAATGTAGATTTCCTGGGGGTGCAATACCGATCTTTTTCTCAACCACAGAACCAGGCTGGCGGGAATATTTTAGGGAATGAAATTACCTTTCAGCAACCATTAAAATTTTTACCCGGTTTTTTGCAAGGCCTTGGTTTCATTGCTAATTTTACGTTTTCTGATGGCAAATTAAATTTAAACAATGGTAAACCATCCGCTTTCCCAGGTATATCACGTTTCAGCCTTAATTCAGCTATATATTATGACAATGGCGGAAAACTGCAAGCCAGATTAGCTTATACCTATCGTGATAAGTATCTGCTAATGCCAAGTGACGTTTTTGGCCAGGAAATATGGCAGAACAACTATGGGCAGTTAGATGGTTCCATTAGCTATAACATAAAGAAAGGATTTACCATTTTTGCAGATGCTGCAAACATCAACAACGGAATAGATAAAACCTTCTCATCAAGTACAGCCTCACCAGCCTACGATAAAAGCAGACCGCTTGCTTATGGTATGACAGGTGTCAGGCTCGCCGCTGGTGTCAGGGCTGTTTTTTAATTTATCAGCTTTTTATTTTGCTTATAGGGGGCTGGTAGCCCCCTAAATTGCATTGAATTTGAGACCGTCCCGGGGCTTTATATTACCTGCCACATTATCGAACAGTTCCCCAAGCGATTCCAGATACCCCTTTCTTGTCTCCTCGCCACAGGTAATTACGTTAGAGAAAAAGCGGTGTTCCAAAATTCGCATTCCTGTAAAACCAAAGGTATTTTCGGCAACGGTCCTCATCGCATCAAAAATTCCTTTGTCTATATAATTTTGTTCTTCTGATCCGACAGTATTGATGAGGTAAAGGTCTTTACCCTTTAACATTTGCTCCAGTCCATTCTCGCCATAGCGATAAGCAAAACCATAGCTCAACACACGGTCGAAATAACCTTTTAAAATAGCCGGCATTCCCGTCCACCAAACCGGGTGAACAATGGTAATGAGTTCGGCCCAAAGAAAATGTTCCTGTTCTACACGAATATCTTCAGGAACGTTTCCCGATTTAAAAGACAATATATCCTCTGGCGTTAAGACCGGATTAAAGTTTAAAGTATAGACATCGCGAATTCTTGTTTCATGTCCTGCAGCTTGTGCATAATGATTCACAGACTCCTTAATCGCATGGTTAAGGCTTGCTGGATTTGGATGGCAATAGATAATGAGGTGCTTCATGGTTTCTTAAATTTGTTAAGACAAACTTAGGGCACCTGCAAAGGCGGGTATTGTAAGAAAACGAAACAACCCCTTTCTTCTCAACAGCAAATATTTTTACGATGATAAAGAAAGGGGTTGAATGTTTATTTCAGAGCGATTTCAATTTTTTTCGAAGCCTGATTCCTAAACACTTCTACTGTTGCTTTCTGACTCAGCTGTAAGCCCATCTGGATCGTCATCAGGTCTTTCATGTTCTTTACCGCTCCATCATTAAATTTCAGGATTACATCATTAGGCTGCAGTTTTCCGTAAAGGACACTTTTCTTTGAAACGTCCAAGACCAGCACTCCAGTTTCTGTAGCCATTCCTGTTGCAGAACGCTCTCCAAGCGTGTTCAGGTTTTTCACCTTTGCACCTAAGAACTCATAGCTTTCCTGCCCCCCGGCTTTCATCTCCGAAATCAGCACCGGCAATTTTACCGGGACAACCAACGCTTTCAACGAAGGGGAAGTGACCCCGAATTGGTTCATTGGAAAATTCTTAAAGCCCAGTTTAAGCGCAGGAGAACCAGGTTTCACCTGATAGTCTCCGATAGTTGCTTTTACAAACCCAGGATCTCCAAATGCAGAATGTGCATCAGTACCTGCTTGTTGTGCTGCAGCAAGTGCCGGCTGGTCCGGAAAAAGGTTGGCATCCACTTCTTTGCCCCAGTCGTTCACACGGATAGGGAAATAGTTCCGGGTTACAATGTTATGTCTGAATACATCGCCGCTATTGTTAAACCATACATGAGGATGAAAAGAATTGTTCAGGATCACATTGTTCTCTACGGTTCTGAAAAAACCTTCACGAAGTTTCAATCCTCCGTTCAGGCAAACATTGTTGTAGATATGGTAGTTTGAGGAGCCATCGTCCAGGTCAATATCCCATCCATGGTCACAACGAAAACGGTTGTCATGAATCACAATCGGTTTAATCACATCTGCGGTGATCAATGCCGGATTGTCTTTTGCAATACCCGCCATTACCGCATAATCCGGATGCCAGTAACGGTCGCGGCCCCAGGAGTTAAAAGCACCATGATCTCCCGATTCCAACACGGTATTGTATACATCATTGTACGCAATCAGGTGCCCTCCCCAGGTTCCTTCACTCACATTTATTCCTGCTCTGGGCACATCGTAAATGGTATTGTGACTCACTTTGATGTCCATAGCCATAGAAATCTCCACTCCTGCAACCTGCTTCTCCACACTTCCAAGACCATACATCAGGGTATTTTCTACTGTACAATTTGCTGGATAATTGTTTGTTTTTGGTCCCGGTACCCGGTCTATTTCGTTTAATGGTACAAACTGTCCATATTCAAAACTTGGAGAACGAACCGCTTTAGGATCGCCCACAAAGCAGACTCCGCTTGCACCTGCGAAAGCAATATGGCATCCTGAAACCAGGTTGTTCCGGTTGTAATTGCTCATAAACACCCCGTTACCACCAACCGTATTGAAAAAACAGGACTTTACCACACAGTTCTCCGCACCTTCCATTACCACTGCTCCTCCACGATAAATGGTCCAGTCGCTACGCAGCAGCGGCTCTTTTGTTTCCATAAAGGTTCTTAGCGTATGGCTCAGTTCCATCCCTTCAATCTGAATGTTCTTTACAGGCTGTTGTTCAGTTCCGCGAAATTCAAAGAGTGATTTCAATTGTGGAACTTCTATAATAGCTTTCGTTAAATCTGTCTTTTGTTGCGGATAGAAATAAAGGATTTTTTCCCTGTTATTGAAATACCATTCTCCGGCAGTATCCAACTCTTCGAAGATGTTTTCTACATAACGGTATTTATCGTGCATTCCCATCTGACGGTTGTTCTGAAAACCACCTTCAAGGGTCAGTTTCCCTTCCCCGTCTTTTCCGGAAATCAGGTATTGATACCCTCCCCATTCATGCTTATGAAGCGCATGTACAAAGCCACCGTCCGGATGACTCCATCCTTTAACGCGCTCCGGGCTGATGGCATCAGCAGCAGCGCCACCGAAGAACCTGATGTCCGGGTTAAAATTCGGATACCTCGCCATGCGTTGCTGCTTTCCATTCAGAAACAACTGATCGAAGGACAGGTCACCACTTACTTTAGCTTGCTTAACCAAGCCTTTATAAGCTTCCCATTTGAGCTGCAATGGTTTTGCACCACTTACTTTCACCTGCTCTCCCGGGTAGGACTTATAGGTTACGCCCTCCCCGCTATTCCGGGAATCTAAATTCGTAAAAATCACCGGGGCGGTCAGGTAATAGGTTCCCCCACGCACATAAACCGTTGTCGCCCCTTTTATAGACCTCAGGGCCATCTGCGCCCTTTTAAAAGTGGCAAAAGGTTTTTCTTTGCTGCCTGGATTTTTGTCATTCCCTTTACTGGAAATGTAGAGCTCTTTAGCAAAGCTGTTGCTGCTTAACAATAAACACAGCAGGCAGCTGAGTAAAGTGATCCGGGGCCTTGTCGTACGTTTCATAAATCAACAGGATTATTTTTTAATTATTTATATACTGGGTTTTGAGCAATGTTATTATTAACCACCTCTTTATCAGGAATCAACCAGGTTTGGTTATACGCGCCAATCGGATTGATCAGGCCGGCACCTCTTCTGTTTTGGATATTTTGCAGGGTATTCGTCCTTTTCAAATCAAACCAGGTGCTTCCTTCCAGGCAAAGCTCCCATTTTCGTTCCATCCAGGTTGCTTCCCTAAATTGCTGTTGCGATAGTCCGCTTAAATCCGGCACATTCGTCACATTTGCTTTATCTACCCTTGCGCGTTTTCTGATTTCGTTGATATAAGTATAGGCTCCTGCAGGTCCGTTTACTTCATTTTCCGCTTCAGCAGCGATCAAATACATTTCCGCCAGCCTAAGATAAGGAAAAGTATAACTCACAATTGCTCCGGAAGAAGTGGTCCCGGAAGCCACACCCGATACATCAGCGAACTTCTGGAAGAAAGGCTTCAATGTTGTCCCATTCGGACCGGCATAGTTTTGAACAATCCCCCACTCTTTTCTCCGGTCGCCGGTTGCAAAACTATTGATAAACCAATCTGCGGGAACAAGGATCGGGTTGTAGGTGGCGGCAGTCAGGGTAAGCCCGTGTACCGGATTTCCTCCCAGGCCAGTCACATACAGTTTCTCCCAGATCGACTCAGACGTATAAACCGTTTTATGAAAAACACCAGCAACATCATCTGCCAGCCGGAACTTTCCGGAATTGATTACCGCTGTTGCTTTCTCTTTCGCATTGGCAAAGTATTGCGTTTGTTTTAAAGGGCTTCCTCCCATGGTGAGGTAAACTTTAGCCAGTAATGCCGTAGAAACCAATTTATAAGCCCTACCCTGAGCCGTTGTCGATTCCGGAAGATTTGCTTCTGCATAGTTTAAGTCGTCCAGGATCAATTTGTAAATCTCGGTTTGCGCTGTTCTTGGCATTTGTAAATTGGCGTAATCTGTAATCGGCTTTACAGGCATAGGAATATCACCATACAGTTGTACCAAATGGAAATAAGCATAAGCCCTAAGAAAACGGGCCTCGCCCATCAGTTGCTTTTTCTTCAGCTCTTCCAGCGGGCCTTTAGGCAATTCGTCCAGGATAAAATTTGCATTCTTAATGATGGAGTATGCGCCTCCCCAGGCTTCCCTGGTATTGTAATAAAATGCTGCCGGCGCGTTCTGATACATCGGCAGTGCCTGTTCAAATGCAGAAGCGGGAGCACCATAAATATCGGTGCACATCTCCAGCATCATGGCACTGTTTCCAGAGTACAAAGGCAGGCCTGAATAAATCCCCAATACGGCCAGCTCATAACTATCAGGATTCTTAAAAAAATTCTCCGGGGAAATAAATGTCTTAGGATTTTCCTCCAATGCTTTTTTACATCCGGAAATAACCGTGGTCATCAGCATTAAAGTAAACAGGGAATAGGTAATATATCTTTTCATGATCTGTTCTTCTAAATGATTAAAAATTAACTTTAACACCAGTGGTAATTGATTTTGCAGCTGGATAATTCCCCCTGTCCCATCCGTTTACTGTGGATACAGACCAGGAAACCTCCGGATCATAACCCGAATAGTTGGTGATGGTAAAGTAGTTCTGGGCACTCGCATACAGACGAATAGAAGCGATATTCAGGGCCTTCAATATTTTCGGGGAGAAGGTATATCCCAGGGTCACATCTCTTAATTTCAGGTAAGAACCGTTTTCCACCCAAAGGCTATTTGCATAATCTCTGGTATTCTGCATGCT
The DNA here is from genome assembly GCF_900103665.1 of Pedobacter steynii. GTDB lineage: Bacteria > Bacteroidota > Bacteroidia > Sphingobacteriales > Sphingobacteriaceae > Pedobacter > Pedobacter steynii. The sequence continues at coordinate 536,018 of NZ_FNGY01000006.1, read as the reverse complement.
TGCGCTTGAGGGCTTATCGCCGGTATTGCTCGTTCCGGCTCCTCTCCAACGGGCATCAAAAGCTTCCTGTGTTGGTGTCCAAAGGCCATTCAGTGTCAGGTTATATTTCCTGAACTCATTGACAATTTTGTTCCCAAAAGAGCCCACAAACAGCAAACTCAGGTCGAAGTTTTTATAGCTAAAATTATTGTTAAAACCGAAGGTAAATTTAGGCGTCATGTTCGCAAGGACATGTTTGTCTGAATCGTCAACTCTTCCATCACCATTGTAATCCAGAAACTTATATTCTCCTGCACGTTTTTGAGATTCTCCATTCGCCACTGCTTCTGCATCGGTCTGGTAAACACCAGCTACCGTTTGTCCGTAGAAAGAATGCATCGGCTGACCAAGGATCATCGGAAACCAGTTTCCTCCGGCCCTCACTTCTTTATATAAGATCGGGCTTCCATTAGCAGCCTTCCCCAAATCCGTTACTTTATTGGTATTGTGAGAAAAGGTCAGGGAAGAAGACCATTTGAAATCCACTCCTTCTATATTTCTGGTGTTCAGCTGGAACTCAAAGCCACGGTTTTGTACAGAGCCCAGATTTTGAAGTACCGAACCAAAACCCGAAGATTGAGGCAGGTCTACGTTCAATAACAAATCATTTGTTTTTTTATCGTAGTAATCAGCTGTAAATTGAATCCTATTCTGGAATAGTCCTAAATCTATTCCAAAATCAAGCTCTTTAGTGGTCTCCCATTTTAGATTTCTATTGGGTAATGAGCCCAACACGTAACCCAATACAGGTTGGTTATTAAAAGTAGGGTTTACTGCCGATACCCTCGCCAGCGTCTGATAGGGATCGATGGCCTGACTCCCCGAAGCGCCATAACTTGCCCGGAGTTTCAGGTTGGAGATTGAAGTATTGTTCTTCAGAAAGTCCTCTTCCGATACTTTCCAGGCCAGTGCTGCGGAAGGGAAAAAGGCGTATTTATTGTTTTCTCCAAAAACGGAAGAGCCGTCAAACCTTCCGGTAAAGGTGGCAAAGTACCTGCCCATGTAATCATAATTGACTCTGCCGAGATAAGAAAGCAGGCTTCTCTCCCCAAAGTAAGTCTCCGGCAACGCTTTATTGGTAGCTCCCTGAATGTTATTGTTCAGGTAATCATCCGTCACAAATCCCGAAGCCACATTGCTGTTCAATCCTTCTCTTTTATCATACTGATAACTAAATCCAGCCAGCAGGTCAAGGTGATGCGCGCCAAAGACCTTATTGTAGTTCAATGTATTTTCATTTACAAAAGAAGAGCTGTTGCCATAACTTTTGGAGGCTTTACCAGCCGGTTGTCCGAAAGTAATGCTTGGCGGGTTATAGGTATCTATCTTATTGTTGTTCGCATCAATGCTCACACTGCTTTTAAATTTCAGGTCTTTAATCACTTCATAAGTAAAAGCTGCACTTCCTAAGATCCGGAGCGTATTGCTGGGATTGTATTGTTCTTTTGCTACGCCTACCGGATTTGTTTGTCCCCAGCTCACTCCTGTAAAGACCGTATATTTTCCATTGGCATCGTACACGCCCTGGGTTGGCGGCATGACCATCGTCTGAAAAGGCACGCCACCAAAGTCGGCACCGGCATAGTTCGCCTGTCTATACCTGTCCTGAACGATCGATAAATTCGTGTTGAACTTTAATTTTTCACTTAACTTCTGATCGAGGTTAATTCTGGAAGAAAACCTTCTGTAGTTTGAGTTTTCAATGATTCCGTTCTGATCAAAGTAGCCCAGAGAAGTATAATATTTTGTATGGTCAGAACCCCCGGAAAAAGATAAAGTATGGTTCTGAACAGGAGCGGTTTTATAGACCAGTGATTGCCAGTCGGTGCCTTTCCCCAACCCTCTGATTTGCTCATCAGTATAAGGCAAGGCTTTGCCATCGTTGGCGGCTACTTCATTCTGGAGTTGTCCGTATTCCGAAGCATCGATCAGGTCTTTTCTTTTTCTGAGGTTTTGAAAACCATAGTATCCATCATAATTCACCTGCAATTTTCCACTTTTGCCACTTTTTGTAGTGATCATGATGACCCCATTCGCCCCTCTGGAACCATAGATTGCAGTGGAAGATGCATCTTTCAGCACATCAATCGTTTCGATATCATCCACATTGAGCTGAGCAGAAACGCCCTGAGATAAAATCCCATCGATCACATATAGTGGTGCATTATCGCCGCTGATCGAATTCGTTCCCCTGATGGAGATTTTCATTCCTTCACCAGGCTGTCCGGAGCCCTGGTTCACCTGTACACCCGCCATCTGTCCCTGCAGCGTTTGAGCTACGTTGGAAACGCCCTTCACCTGTGTGATCTTTTCCGATCCGATGGAAGACACCGATCCCGTCAGGTCCGTCTTTTTCACGGCACCATAACCGACCACCACAACCGATTCCAACTGTGCCGGTTCTTCCTCCAGAATGATATCCGGCAACGCAGCTTCCGCTACTTTTATTTCTTTCTTTTTGAAGCCTATAAAACTAAATACAAGGAGATCTCCGGGGTTCGCGCTGAGGGAAAACCGGCCCTGTGTATCGGTACTGGTTCCCTTTCCCGGGATTCCTTTTACGGTGACATTTACGCCCGGGAGCGGCTGTCCTTTCCCATCCAGCACTCTTCCTTTGACCTCAATGGCAAGCACAACCGAAGTATTTAAAGGATCGTTTAAAACTTCCTTTTCAACGATGGCTATATTTTTACCGATCACCTTAAACGTTAAAGGCAGGTCTTTAAGGCATAGGGTTAAAGCATCATTAATCGAAGCATTTTTAAGCTTTACCGAAACATTTACACGACTTGCGTCATAGTTCTTTATAAAGAAAACGTAATCCGTTTGTTTTTCTATCGACCGGAAAACTTTATCCAGCGTGGTATTCCGTTCGTTCAGGTTGATTTGGCTATATCCTTTTGCACTGGCGTACATCAGGCCTATCATCATCAGGAAAGTGGTTAGTTTCATGACTATTAGTATTTTTCTTGGGCGCCATGTTTCGGGCACAGCTATGTTAAAAGCATTTATTTTCATACTTTTGAGTGTTTGGGTTAATACAAGAATTCGTTTCCAATTGATTTTTTATTCCTGATTTCATCAGAAATCCGGGTTGACTCAAATACTTACCGTGGAAGTACTTCGAATACTTCTGCGGTTTTTTTTGTTCTCTCCCTAACGGTGGATCACCGTGTCCTGAGTGCTCTTTTCATGTGTAAGTCTGGTTTAGATTTGGTTGTTTTGTTGGTTATTGTTTTATTACTTTTTGACTGAAGGAGATATAATGCTCATTTTTTTTCCTTCGATCTTAAAATTAACTTTCGAAAAGCTGAGGAGTTCCAGCGTTTGTGCGAGGCTGGTATTTCGGTGTACCTTTCCGGAGAATAAGATGGGGGGAATCTCTCCCCGGTAGGTCACCTCTACATCATACCATCTGGACAACTGACGCATCAGCGTTTGCAGGCTGGCATTTTTAAACATAAAATATCCTTCTTTCCAGGCGATGGCCATTTCAGTATCCACCTCATCAACGGTCATCCTGTTTCCTTTAAGCACCGACTGCTCTCCGGGTTTAAGTACAGCCAGATGTCCGGATTCCTTCACCTTCACGCTGCCCTCCAATAAAGTGGTTCGGGTGCCATTCTCATCGGGATAGGCATTCACATTAAAATGCGTTCCCAATACTTCTACCTCTTGCTGATTACTCCTCACACGGAAAGGTTTTCCTAAATCCCGGGCAACTTCAAAATAGCCTTCCCCTTTCAATTCTACCCTTCTTTCTTTGGCGACAAACCGTGTCGGGTATTTCAGAGACGAAGAGGAGTTTAGCCAAACTCTGGTTCCATCCGGTAAATTGATCTGATACTGACCTCCTTTCGGGGTTTCAATGGTATTATAAGTGACCGGAGTATTTGCATTTTCAGTGCTGGAAGGATCTATTGCGTAGATCAATTGTCCCTCTGCAGTTTTGCTGATATTGATGCCCGCCTGTTCTGCAATTTTGCCTTCTCCAACATCTGTCAATATCACTTTTTCGCCATTGGCTAAGGTAAGTATGGCTTTATTGCCTCCGGCGGGAATGTCCTGCGCATATTGTTGTACTTTTTTAGGGGCATCCGGCAGGTAGGCTGTTTTATAAAAATAAGTTCCTGCAGCGATAAAGATTAAAACTGCCGCTGCTGCCGCTATCCGGGGCCAGATTTTAGGTTGGGCTTTCTTTTCCGGGAGCCCGGACCTTTTAAGGGTACCTTCCCAGATCTCCTTGTTCAGGTGTTCAAAATCCTCCTCGTCAGTCAGCCGTTTTCCGGAAGCTTCTTTCATATACCAATGGTCTACCCATGCCCTTTCTTCCGGGCTTGCAGTTCCATTATTATATTTATCGATCAATACCTGTGCTTCCTGCTCGTTCATAGTTTTAGCATTTAAAGTGGAGTTTCCTCCCCATTTAAAATAAAACACATGAAAGATAACCGGGGGGTATCGGGTATTAAAAAAAAATTAAACCGGTGGTTAGCGAAGAAAGGCAAGGGCCAGGAGTGCCGCTCCTCCCGATGCTTTCAAATGATGTTTGATCGCTTTTATCGAATTGTGTACCTGCTTTTTGACCGTTTCTTCTGAAATCCCCAACCGCTTTGCAATCTCTTTATACGAGAGGTTTTCCTTTCTGCTCAGTTCAAATACCTGTTTCATTCTGGGCGGAAGGCTTTGAATTTCACGTTCAATTGCGGTCGCCAGATCGCGTTCGTTCAACTCATCCATCGTTGCAGTGCTCGCTTCATTGATGAATGTTGCCAGGGAATTTAAATAAGCCGTTTGAAATTTGTTCTTCCGGATCAGGTTCAACACCTTATTTTTCGCCATCACATAGAGGTATCCGGAAAGGTTCAACTGATCGGGAATCCGGTCAGAATTGATCCATAAGGAGCTAAAAAGCTCCTGAATTACATCTTTTGATTCTTCTTCATCGAGCAACATTTTATACACATGACCGTACATGATCCGCCAGTATCTATCGTAGATCTCCGTAAATGCGGCCTGGTTACCGGTCTTTAAAAGATCCACCAATTCCTGATCAGAAAGCCTGTGCTGAAACGTCATTCGTTATTTGTCCCCCAACGAATATAGGAAAAAGCGCTATTAGTTAGGCAGAATGACCAATGCTGTTATTTTTAAAGATTTGGAATCTGACCATACCGGAAGTGATTTCCAGTATGGCCGATCCGCTAAAATGAGGCTACTTTATGGCAGTAGTGACCACAGCTTCCAATGGCACGCTCAGGTCTTTTGCACCAAAACGTGCAGCCAGGCGCCCGGCCAGGATTTCTACCAGCTCTGGCAGGATCTCCCCATTCCGTTCCGTAATCCCCACAGATACAGGCGTTCCTTCCAGCAATCCTTTTGCTGCGCTATACGCATTCGGGCTATACCCGTTTACCTTTAGCAAGGTGGTATCAATATGGCTAAAACCGCCTTTAGTCAGGTCCATTCTGATTAATCCGGTATTAAAATAGGAAAATGGAATGTCATAAAAATTGGGTGGGTTTTCAGGGAAATATTCATCAAGTAATTCTTTTACCATTTGAACAGCAATGTTTCCTGACATCATGTTCCAGCTATTAAAGATGAGTGTCCCTCCCGTTTTCAATACACGGAAAGCTTCCTGATGCGCTTTCACCTTATCGCTATAAAACATGACACCGAATTGCGCAACGATACAGTCGAAAGTCTCATTGCCAAAAGGGAGGGACATCGAATCGGCGATTTCCCATTTGATACCTTTCGTCTCTCTTACCATTTCTTTTGCCAGGTTAAGCATTGCCGGATTGATATCCGTGGCGGTCAGCATGGCATCGTCAGACAAGACCTTCAACAGGTGATTGGTTACTCTTCCGGTTCCGCAAGCGATCTCCAGTACAGCAGCAGGATTCAATTTCTGAACCCGCTCTGCCATATCAATCGCATAAGGTTCGAAAAGCAGGGGTCCGAGATGTTCTTCATAGTTGACAGGGATATTCCCTGAAAACGAGGTTGTTTTTGTTGCAGTGTTCATACAATAGGGTTTTGGTTATTCATAATGATTTATTCTCTTTGAATTTAGATCGTGCAGCTGGCAGCGACCAGCCGCCCTTCCGATGCCAAGGTTTGTATGCCATTAATCATTGCCAGTATTCCATTGGATTTATTAGGCGTCAGGTGCTCTTTCAGGTTAATTTCATCGATGAAATAAAGCGAAGATGCTGCGATTTCTGTAACCGGCTGCCCAGACAATACATAGAGGACCAATGCAATCAAGCCTTTGGTAATAAAAGCATCGCTATCTGCCCTGATAAAAAGCCTGCCATCCTTTTCTTCACTATGCACCCAAACCATTGCCTGGCAACTCCAGATCAGGTTGGCATCCTTACGATAGCCGGCATCCATTGCCGGAAGCTCCTTCCCCATCTGAATAATACATTTATATTTCTCCAGCCAGTTTTCCATCTTGCTGAACCTGACGATCAGCTCATCCTGTCGTTGATTAATAGTCATAATTGATTTTTTAAGTGAACAATAGTTTATGATTTCAGAATGCTGATGGCGTTTTTCAGGCCCGAAATAAAATCCTCTATCTCTTCGTGCGTATTGTAAAGTGCCAGCGAGGCCCTGACTGTCCCCTTGATGTTGAATATTTTCATCAAAGGCTGTGTACAATGGTGGCCTGTACGGACGGCAATCCCCTGTTGGTTTAACAACTCCCCGATATCCGAATTGTGATGACCGGAAATGACAAAAGATGCAGCTCCGGCATGATCCTTTGCTGTTCCTATCAATCTGAGCTCCTCAATTTCCGTTAAAGATGTCATGAGATGGCCGGTAAGCTCATGTTCGTACGCGGCAATTTCATGCATTCCAATGGTCCCGAGATAATCAACCGCAGCGCCTAAACCAATGGCAGAAGAAATAGCAGGAGTGCCTGCCTCAAACTTATAGGGCAGACGGTTATAAGTAGTCCGTTCAAAACTCACCTCTTTAATCATGTCCCCTCCTCCCTGATGGGGTGGCATTTGCTCCAGCCATGTTTCTTTCGAATAGAGCACCCCAATTCCGGTAGGGCCATACATCTTATGTCCGGAAAATACCATAAAATCAACATCCAGTTCCTGCACATCTATAGCAGTATGAGCGATCGCCTGTGCCGCATCTAACAACACGGGGATCTGTTGCCGGTGTGCCATTTTAATAATTTCCTTTATGGGGTTGACCGTTCCAAGGGTATTGGAAACATAGGTAATAGAGACCAGTTTTACCTTTTCATCCAGCATCGACCGGAAGGCATCCATATTCAGTTCTCCTGAGGAGTCAATCGGAACGGCATGAAGTTCTACCCCGTTCTCTTGTCCGAAGATTTGCCATGGGACAATATTAGCATGATGTTCCATCGCAGAGATCAGCACCACATCCCCTTTTTTCAAATACTTTTTATTGAAACAATAGGCCATCATATTGATGCCATCAGTGCTGCCTTTATTAAAAATGATTTCATGAGCATGCCTGGCATTGATAAACCTGGCAATTTTTACGCGGGATTCCTCATAAGCCATTGTTGCTTTCTGACTGAGGTGATGAACCCCTCTGTGAATGTTACTGTTATAACACTGGTAATACTCAGCTATAGCATTAATCACACTTAGTGGTTTCTGGGTAGTTGCGGCGTTATCGAGGTAGATCAATGGTGCCCCGTTTATCTTCTGATGAAGAACGGGGAATTCTGAACGGATCTTAAAAAGATCCTTGTAAATAGAATTACAAACAATTTCATTGGGATTCATGAGGCGATAATTTTTCGTTAATTCATTAATTACAAACAGGAGCGCTTATTCATAAAAAAAGGAATCACTAAAACCAATACACATCAGAAATCTAAGCACTCAGCAATCATCTTCAAAAAATTACTCATTAAAAAACCAGGGGAATTATAATGAAATATTTTTATTTAAAATTAAATAATCACTCCTAAAAGTGTATCATTCAATTTGTTCATTGATTGGTATCGTACAAATTATAGTTAAGAAGGCCGAATTGAACCAGCGCTTTTAGGAATATTTTGCCCTGAAAAAACGGGTTTTACCGCGCTGAACAAAAAAAACAGGAATTAATTTTTCAGGTTGTGCCTGACGCCCAGTTGAAGCTGGTAATTGCCGGGAGTAATGCCTATGGATTAAACCGCAAAATCCGGATTGATGCAGCCCGATCTATACCTTACCTTGCCCCTGCCTTAAATCTTATGGCATTAGCCCTATTTGTATATGATTTTTCATTTAAGCCTTGGCCCTGATCCCGATACCCGGAGAAGACAGCTTTTTTCCTTAATCAGGGCCGGAAAGATCAAACTTGGAGGTTATAAAAAAAACAAAATATATGGCCTGCTGAATTGCGCCTCCGGGAAAGGCATGAAAGTAGAAAACAGGGTGTTCTTCAAAGATGAAAATGAAGCCCTGCAGGCAGGCTACAGACCTTGCGCCCGTTGCCTTCGGGAAGCCTACAAAATATGGAAATCAGCCCATTAATGATATCTTTACGACCTAACCCATTTTTTTATGAAGATCGCTTATGTTTCTTATCAGATCCAGGAAAAATATACCTCAGCTACCGTAGATGAGGATAAAACCTTACTAGACTTTTTAACCGATAAAGGACTTTCTATAGAACGCGTGATATGGAATGACCCGGCAGTGGCCTGGGAAAGTTATGATCTGGCCATCATTAAATCTCCATGGGATTACCATGAACACATCGCCGCATTTAAACAATGGCTGAACCAGCTGGAGTCATTGAATGTAAAACTGTTGAACCCCTACGAACGGGTCAGGTGGAATATGGACAAACATTACCTTGGCGAAATTGCAGCCTCAGGACTAGCAGTCATCCCTTCTTTTTTCCTTGAAAAAGGAGATCGTCTTGATTTGAATGTCTTGGCTACTCATTTCAATACCGAAAAACTAATCATCAAGCCTTGTATTAGTGCAGGAGCAAAAAATACATTTATCATAACTGCGCAAAACCTTGCTGATCACGAAACTCAGCTCAATGAGTTATTACAGGAAGAAGCCTTCGTTGCCCAGCCTTTTATGCAGGAAATCCATGATGGAGAATGGTCTTTCCTCTTCTTTAACGGAAAGTATAGCCATAGCCTGTTGAAAATACCAAAAGACGGCGATTTCAGAGTACAGAGTTATCATGGCGGTAGTGTTAATGCTCAGGAAGGTGTCGACAAACACATTAAAAGTGCAGCAGCATATGTGGAACAGTATGCACAGGGTTGTTTGTATGCCAGAGTTGATGGATTGATCGTAAACGGAGAATTGAACCTGATGGAACTGGAACTGATTGAGCCTTATCTTTTTTTAGATACGCATGAGGAAGCTTCAGAAAATTATTACAAAGCTTTATCTGCCCATCTATAAATCGCTAATACAACGAAAAAGCTGCCTGGAATTAATTCAGGCAGCTTTTTTTGTGTATTTACGTTTACTATTTCATCAATTCTTTTAACTTCTCCTGCAATGCTTCTCCTCTCAGGTTTCTGGCAATGATCACTCCATTCGGGTCTACAAGATAATTGGACGGGATGCCCTGAATTCCATAATAGGTAGAAACTTCATTTTTCCAGCCCTTTAGATCAGATACCTGGGTCCATGGCATCTTATCTTCCTGAACTGCCTTTTTCCATTTATCACCACTATCATCCAGCGAAACACCCAACACTGTAAATCCTTTATCTTTAAAGTCGTTATAAGCCTTCAGCACATTTGGATTCTCTCCTCTGCAGGGACCACACCAACTTGCCCAGAAATCCACCAATACATACTTCCCTTTAAAGGAAGAAAAACGAACTGGTTTACCATCCATATCATTCTGCGTAAAATCCAGCATTGCCTGACCATTACTTCCTTTTTGGAGCACTGTTAAAGTAGCTTCCATCTTTTTCCCTCCGGGACTTGACTTCAGGCTTGCATCCAGTGATTGATAAAGCGCAGCCAGTTCCGCATATTCGGTACTCATACCCAGGTCCTTAATATTGATCAGGCTCACATAACTTTTAGGATGCTTCCTGATAAATGCTTTGTTCAAAGCATCTGAGGCTTTATAGATTTTAGAAAATTCCTTTTCTATCCCTGCGATTGCCGTAGTATCTTTAGCGTTTTCTGCCTTTTCGTACCTGGCATAAAGCTGCTTTTGCTCCTTATCCAAGGCTTTCTTCGTCAACTTTAAAGCATTTTGCTCCTGTTGTGTCTTTCCGCCCGAGATCAGCATATCTTCGGTTGCATTTACATTGCCCTTGATGCTTACCGGCGCATTTTCCACATACAACTCCAATTGCATTCCTTTGCGATCAGTCAGGTAAATCCTGGTAGGCTCCTTCACACTACCTTTATAGCTAAAAGCGCCATTTTTTACGGCAACAGAATCGCTTGCTCCCAGACCATAAATGTACATATGCGGACCTTTTAGCCCTTCAATTTTTCCGTTGATGGTATAACCATCTTTTTTTACCTGCGCAGTTGCAAACAGGCAAATGCTGGTTAAGCTTAATAAAATGATATTCTTTTTCATATTTAGGGGGGTTAGTATCCAGGGTTCTGTTTAATTAAATGATTTGAAGCATCAACACTCACTTGTGGTATCGGAAGAATCAGTTTGTTCTCATCTGTAAGGCTTTGTTTTACAGCTGATCCCTGCAGGTCTCCGCTTTTGATATAACGAACGATATCGTACCAATCTTCTCCTGATTCTGCACCCAGCTCCAGTTCTTTCTCTTTCCTGATCAGGCTCAGTAATTCTTTCTGTCCGGAGGCGATCAGTTCCGAATTGCCTCGTTTCATATGCAAGGTATTCAATGCTTTAAGTGCATCCTCTAAATTCCCTCCGGGCCTTCTTGCTTCTGCCTCAGCATAAATCAGGTATACTTCTGCCAGACGCAAATAATATTCTGTATCGTTTTGACTTCCTTCCACACCCGTACTGAACTTTCCGTTACCGCGCCATTTTAGCAAGTCCACAGGATCTCTTGGGGTCCTCACAATAATCGATTTTCTGGTATCTTGTCTTAATAATTCAGCATACCGGTCAGTAAATTTAAATCCTCCATAGGTCCAGTAATAGGATTTTCCATTTTCGTAATAGATGTTGTTGTTATTTGCAAAAGTGATGGAGGCCAAAAGCACTTCATCAGAATTGTATTTTTCCTTTGTAAAAAGGTTGACAAAGTCGCCGGACAATACTGCCGGACCAGACATCACTTCCTTAGCTAATACCGCCGCGGCCGCATAGTCTTTTTCATACAACAGAACCCTTGCTTTTAACGCTTTTGCAGCGAGTTTTGTGGCATAACCCTTCATCACTCCGGTCTTATACTCCGGGCAGTCACGAATCGCTGCCTCCAGATCTGCAAGGATAAACTCATAAGATGCTTTGACACTTGCCCTGGCAGCAACAGGCGAATTCGGAATATTCTTAATCTCGATTCCATAGCTGGACGCCGGGTCCCAAAACTGACCAAAAAGACGCAGGATGTAAAAATGTCCCATTGCACGGAGAAACTTTGCTTCGGCAATAATCTGTGCCTTCCGCGGATCTGTGCTGGTTAATGCGCCTGTTTTCAGAATCACAAAATTAGCCGTTTGGATTAGTTGATAGGGCCCGCCATATAGATAGCCGTTTAAACTGCTGTTATTAGGAGGAACATTGTTCGTCAGATAAGGATTGTTGGAAGTACCACTGGCTGTTACGTTCAGTCCCATCAGCCCCACATACATTGGCGTCTGATTGGCAAGGGGTTCATCCCTTAAGCTATAATAGGTACCTGCCAATAATTTCTCAGCAGAAGGAATATCGACTACCACAGTACTTTCATCCAGCTTATTTTCCGGCTTAAGGTCTGTAACGTCTGTTAATTTACAAGCCTGCAGCCCCATGAAAAGCAGACAGCTTAAAGCGATTGATATAGATTTCATCGTCATCTTTTTAAAATTTAAGATTAACACCAAACGTTATACTTTGAGTAATTGGATAAGTGGCAGTGTCCCTTCCATGATCTGTAAACGTATTTTCACTGTTCACTTCCGGATCCAGCCCTTTATACTTTGTCCAGGTAAATAAATTCGTCATTCCGGTAAATAAACGGAGCTGCTGAATGTGCATCTTTTTTAAAAGTGCAGTGTTCAAAAGATAACTTAGTTGCACATTTTTTAACCTCAGAAAAGAACTGTCTTCAATAAAGCGGTCTGTATTCGTATCAACATTCTGTGCAGGCCCGTTCACCACATTTCTCGGCTGCCGGGTATTTGTATTTTCTGGCGTCCATCCGGTAAGCACCAATGAAGACACATTGGAAAAGTAGCCATTGAAAATATCATTGTTCTGTTCTCTTGATACCTTACTTCCCACATCAAACTGAAAGAGCGTACTCAATTCCAGTTGTCCGTACCGGAAGGTATTGTTCCAGCCGCCAAAATATTTTGGGTTTTGAGAATAACCCAGAATTGACCTGTCTTTGGTATCGATCCTTCCATCTCCATTGAGGTCGACATACCTCACATCGCCGGGAGCCGTCAGTGCCGTTTGATAAAATGCGCCTGGATTCCCTGTAGCTAACCTCGCTTTGGCATTTAAAGCATCGATTTCCCCCTGATTCTGGTAAAGCCCATTTGTACGGTATCCTCTGATTCCATTCAGGGGAAGTCCTTCAGTCAGAAGAATAGTACCATACAATGCGGTTCCATAGGTCTTTTCAACTTTGTTCTTATTAAAGCTGATGTTGAAATCAGAGATCCAGGTAAACTTGTCCGTATTTACCGGAATAGCCGACACGGTAAACTCCCAACCCTGATTGCTGACATCCCCAATGTTCTTATTTTGGAAACTGTAACCATTGGAGGAAGGAATACCTGGTCCGGTAATCATACCCTCGGTATATTTTCTATAAAAATTGACAGTAGTTTTTAACCTTGACTTTAGGAAACTCAGTTCCAATGCGGCATCTGTCTGTGTTGTTCCTTCCCAGCGAATGTCCGGATTGGGCTGCCCGTCACCAGGGTTTGCCCTGAGCCCATTCACACCATTATAGAAATAGCCCGTATTAAACAACGTTAAAAAGCCAAAACTTCCAAACGCAGAGGTTCCCGTTTTCCCCCGGGTTAGCCTTAATTTTGCATCATCAATAAAGCTCAGTCCTTTCATAAAGTTCTCCTGAGAAAATCTCCAGGCCAAACCCACTGAAGGAAAATATCCCCATTGATTTTCAGGTCCGAATTTGGTGGAGTTGTCTGCCCTCCCGCTTACTGTCAGGTAATATTTTCCATCGTAATTGTAATTCGCGCGAAGGAAAAAGGACTCCAGTCCGCTGCTTTCCCCTCCGCTACTGTATCCATTTATCATTCCGGCAGAACCAAGATTGTTCAGGACATCATCATTAGGGAAGTTAATGCTGCTTATGTTACTGAAATTACTTCTGTTTAGCGTCCAGGAAGCACCTGCAACGGCATCTATATGATGTTTATCAAAAGCTTTGGTAAAACTGAGGGTGTTGTCAAAGATCCTGTTTGTATATTCAAAATTTCTATCCGTTCTCGATCCCTTTCTATTCTCATTGATGCTTGCGAGCAGCCAACTTGGGCTATACAAAAAGCCGGCATTGTGGTTCACATCATAGGAAAGGGATGACCTCGCTTTTAAACCTGGAATGATCTCCAGTTCCGCATATACGGAAGCCAGTAACCGCTGACTTTCATTAATATCAGTCGCCATTCTGGAGGCTACAGGGTTATCGTTAAGCCCATCATTTGCATAAGATCCATCCGGGTTCCGAACCGGGACATCCGGTCTGTAGTTCGCCGCTCCGTAGTTCGTATACATAGCCGAAGAACCTCCTGTTTGCCTGCTCAGGCTATAATTCAGGTTCGTTCCCATTTTTAACAGGTTAAAAAACTTAGATTCTACGTTGGCACGCAAAGAGTAACGCTTAAAACCGGTATTGATCAGCACTCCTTTCTGATCTGTTAAACCTGTTGAAAAGCCATAATTCGTGTTGCCATCTTTGGATGCGCCCATCACGCTCAGGTTGAGGTTCTGGATCAGGCCCTTCTGGATCACTTCCCTTTGCCAGTCGGTACTTGCGGTGCCCGGGAAACCCTGCGCTTCAATAGGAATTCCTGCTTTTTTATACGTTTCGGTCATGAATTTTACATATTCCGGACCAGACAGTGCGTCCAGAAATTTATTCTGGCGATCCATGGAAACATCATAATTAAAACTAAAAACCGGTTGTTCCCCTGCCCGGCCTCGTTTTGTAGTCACAATCACAACCCCGTTTGCAGCCCTTGAACCATAAATAGCGGTCGCTGTAGCATCTTTTAAGACTTCTATATTCTCCACATCATTCATATCTATTCCTGCCAATGGATCCATCAATCCATTTGCGGGCGCAGAGCGCGCAGCATCTGTTCCACCTCCATTGAACAGTTGGACCGGAATCCCGTCAATCACAAATAACGGGTCATTCACCCCACTTGTAGTCGACAAGCCTCTGATTCTGATCGAAGCTCCTGCACCAGGATTCCCGTTAGGCCTGCTCACCTGAACACCCGCAGCTCTTCCTGCCAGGGCCTGTGTGAAATTCGTGGCCACCTGCTTTCTCATTTCATCTCCACCAATAGTGGCGACCGTGCCGACAAGGTCCTTTCTTTTGGTTGTTCCATAACCGACAACCACTACCGCTTCCAGCTTCTCCTGACTTTCAGAAAGGGTAATCCTCATATTGTTTTCGCCCTTTACCGCAACATCTTTAGTCTGGTAACCTAAATAGGAAACCGACAATACCGCGTTTTCCTCTACCTGCTCCAGGCTAAACTCCCCACGGCCATTTGTTTTGGTTACTTTGTTACTGCCTTTGACCTTTACACTCGCACCTGGCAATGGAAGTCCCTTTTCATCAAGCACAAGTCCATGAATGTCTATTGCCTTCAGAAAGCCAACCAGGCGGTCAAGAAATGTTTTATCTGTTTTTTGAATAACGACAGTCTTATCTTTAATGGCATAAGATAAGCCACTGGCCGTAAGTGCCTGTTTCAATACATTTTCCAGCGTTTCATTCCGGAAAGAAACATCGATATTTTTAACTTCCTGAATTTGGTTTGATTGCCATAACACGTCATAACCAGTCTGCTTCCTGATTTCATTGAAGATATATTTAAGGGAAGCATCTTTTTTATTTATCGTAATCCGCTGTGCAAATCCGCTGGCATTGACCTGTAACAGGAGGCCAGTCATTAAAATGATAACTAACTTCATCACTAAAAGAAGTTTAGGGGGTAGCCATAGTTTGGGCACACCAAGGTTAAAAGCATTTATTTTCATACTTTTGGTTCGTTTTGGGTTAATACATGAATAGTTCTCTAAAACTTTTTTTCCGGTATTACCGGAGGGGTTAACTCAAAATTATAGCGCATCCCGAGGCCAATCGGGGTGTGCTTTTTTAAATTAACCGCAATGCTTAAGTCTGGCCCTGTAGTTGTTTTTTCATCGTTGGTTGTTTATGGTTTATTGATATTTAGCTGAGCTTACGACACCTGGTGGTTTCAGGGCATTACCGTAATTTTTCTTCCTTCAATTTTAAAATGAACGGCATTGGTTAGTTCCAGCATCTCCAAGACTTTGGACACATTTTCAAACCTGTTCACTGTTCCTCCAAATACCTGCTGAGCCGTGATCTTTCCTTCATATACAACGTCTACGTCGTACCATCTGGCGATCTTTCTCATGATACTCTCAATCCTTTCGTCATTAAACATGAACCAGCCCTTTTGCCAGGCTACCTCAGATTCAGGATCTACGGTAATTACCCGGATCAAGTCTGTTTTTTTATTGTTCCAGGCCTGTTGATTAGGACTCAGAACAATGGCCTGGTCTGTTTCAGGGTAACTGACGCGAACTTTCCCTTCCAATAAGGTGGTTTTTGTAAAAGGCTCATTGTCGTATGCGTTGACGTTAAAATGGGTCCCCAGCACTTCTACCTCTGCCCTGTCCGTCTGCACGATAAAAGGTACTTTTTTAGGGAACTGTTTCGCTACTTCAAAATAGGCTTCACCTTTCAAGATGACTTTCCTTTGTGCTGCCGAAAATACGGTGGGATATACCAGAGAAGAGGCCGCATTTAGCCAAACCTTAGTCCCATCGGGAAGCGTGATCTGGTATTGCCCACCTTTAGGGGTGGTGATGGTATTGCAGGCGAGTTGCTTTTGTCCCTGCGGGTCTCCTTTCTGCACATAAATCAGCTGACCATCCCCGGCTTTCGTCACCTTTATTCCCGATTCCTCAGCAATAACTCCCCTGGCCGCATCGGTCAATGAGATCTTTCTTCCATCCGCAAGCGTAAGCACAGCCCTGTTCCCGCCAATACCGATATCGTTGTGCCGATAGGAAATTGCTTCCTGTTTTAGCGCCGGGCGGAAAGTAAAAAAGACACCAATGCTCAAAGCCAGAAACAATACTGCTGCTGCGGCCATTCGGGGCCATAACTTCAGCGAAGAAGGGCGGTCCATATGTCTGCTCAGTCCGTCCAGCCCAAGGAGATACTCCTCCTCCAGTTTCTGCGGACTAAGATCAGCAGCTGCAGCCTCATATTTAAGGTACCAGCTTTCTACAATGGTCTTTTCCTCTTCTGTAGCGATTCCCGAATTATACTTATCTAATAAATCTGTTGCTTTTTTCATTGAGTTGCCCTCCATAAATATTCCGGGCCATAAACAAATGACACCTAAACCGGGCTCATAGAGTAGATGATTTTTAAAAAAAGATTAAAAAGATATTTACCCCCAGCTTTTCTCTTAAAATACGAAGTGCATTTCTGACCTGAGTACGGACCGTATGCGGACTCAGACCAAGCTCCCCCGCAATTTCATTATGGCTCATCTCGAGGTTACGGCTCATTTCAAAAATCAGACGCATCTGTGAGGGTAAAGCAGCGACTTCCTGCTCCACCAGCTGAATGAGCTCCTTTTCCCTAAGCACCTCTTCTGTAACATTGCTTCCTTTCTCGATAAAATGCGCTAAAGAACGGCTGTAATTGTCCCTTACTTTTTGATTCCTGTAAAGATTCAGAATCCTGTTCCGCACAGAGGTATATAGATAGGAAGCCAGGCTGCCATTCAATTGAAACGAACTTCGGTTGTCCCAAAGCGTAATAAAGAGCTCCTGAATCAGGTCCCGGATTTCTTCCTGATCGGGCAGACGGCGGTAAGCATGACTGTAAAGAAGCGGTTGATAACGTTTGTAAATTTCTGTAAGCGCTCCTTTTTCACCATGCCTCAACATAGTGATCAATTCCTGATCAGAAAAAGTATGGTAAATCTTCATTAATCGAATACGAGTGCATTTCTAACACAAAATGCTACAGAATCATATTTCCCCCTGTTCAATATTAATGAATTATTTTTGATTTAAAACAACTTAGCTGAATAAGCCGATACTGCTCTGTGTCTTAAATCTTTTGCGGTGATCTTTCTTTCGGCATCGATTTGGAAACTGCCCGGGATGGAATGAATGCTCATCAATGACTCAATTCTTTCACTTTCTTTATCGGCCACAATGTAGAAATAACCGTCAGTGTTCCCGCAACTACTCCCAGAATCAGCGAAAGCGAGGCCGCATCAAAACCATACCCTTTAGGTACATTCAAATGAACACAAAGCATCATCAGTAACAACACTACCAAAGAAGCGAATCCGTTCTGCCCAGCCATTTTAAACATAAACCTGTTCTTACTAAAATCATCAGGCAGCACAAAACCGGCCTTCCCTTCTTCCGACAGGATAATGGTCTTCCTTAACATATCAAAAGTGATGATAAAGGGCAGGAACAAGGCCATAGGCAATAAGAAACGGGCAAAGCAATACTCGCCCTGAAACAAATAAACAGGTCCCAGGTTCCGAAGGGTCAGATAAGGGATTACGGTATTGAAAATAACATTAGGAATAATATAGAGCAACAGCTTCTTTTGCACAAACTTTTTCAATATCGCATCACCCTGTGTTTTCATATTAAGCATAGCTAACCATCACATGTGTCCTCAGTAATTCCATCGCCTGATCTCTGATCGCCTTTGCCTCCTCCTCCGGTAAAAAGGAATCATTGGAGAGAAAGGCAAAATCCATCTTCTTTTTAAAAGTACTTACGACCAGGGTATTCGCATTTCGCCATGGAAAGCCAACATTCGGACTGTATAAGGTTTCCACCTCAAAGGAATCATAATGTTCTGCAATGCTAAGTCTTCCCATATTGGAAAGCGTAAGGTCATGCCCTCCATCTGTCGTTTTCAGGTGTTTCAGCATCTTATTTACGGAACCCTGAAAATACTCGCTCATCACCAGGAGCTCATGCACTTTCATGGCGGCGATCTTCTTTTTCAGCTCCGTTTTTAATGTCGTTGCTTTCGCCCAGAAATCCATCACTTTCTCTTTAGGTAGGGAAAGCTCCGCAATGGGTGCAAAGGCAAATAGGGTATCTTTCTTGATCTCTTCTACAAAATGCCGCACATCTACCGGGCAAATCACTTTGCCTTGCGCTTTAATCCCTCTTACCAACTCAAAGGCTTCTAAAAAAGCAACACATAAGGCCGCATGCATCGTTACACCAGCTTCTTTACAGGCTTCTGCCAGGGCAGAAGTTTCTGTTGCGTTCAGCTTCCAGTGCAACAGATATCCTTCTCCTTTCGGGTGTATGGTCTTGGACGACTTAAAGAAAAAGAATAACCTCGCTAAAACAGCAAAGGCTTTCGTTTTTAAAACCTTAGCGGTACTGCTCTTAAATGAAGCAGACAACAACTCTTCAATAGAATTAAAAGGCGGATAAGAAACCAATTCCTGTTCAGGATGATCCAACAGCTGGAGTATTTCCGACATTAAAGCCACAAAGCCTGTCCCATCGCAAATACAATGCGGGCAGACCAGCAGCAATTCGGAGCATTCCGCCCCCTTAACCCAGACAATTCTGGCCAGGGGCAACGATTCGCTATCAAACAGCGTTTTCCATTCTGCTTTAGACTGCTGCTGCCAATCCTCATCGCCATGCCTTTCCACGGTCCTTACCGGAATTGCCGAAAGGCTGTTGCTCGATACAAAATGCGGCACACCGGCGCTATCCTCCTTTATTCTGGCACGCAACAAAGGATGTTTTTGCTGGATTTTTGCCAGGGCAATCCTCAGGTTTTCTATAAGAATAGTACCCCGTATTTTAACGGTAAAAACACAGTTAAGCGGAGTGTCTGCATCTACATACATGATTCTTTCGCCAATGATCAGTCTTCGTCTCATAGTTTATTGATGATTTCCATTAGTTTATGTTGTATCTCCAGCGCTTCCTCGTAAGGAATAAATCCTTCGCTTGCAACGAAGGTAAAATCCATCTGCCCCCGGTAAGTAGAGGTCACCAGGGTAGTCGTATTGCCTAAAGGGCCAATCACAGAAGGGCTGAATATCGTTTCGAGTTCAAAGGTTTTGTATTGATGCACGATGTCTATTTTGCCAAGGTTGGAGAACATGCAATCGTTACTCGATTTGCCGTATTTCAAAAAATCAGTGAAATTAGCCAGGGAAGAATGTGAAGCTTCCATCATCATGATCGTTTCATAAGCATCCAGCTTAGCCGTTTTCCTGTCGATGTCTTCCTGCATCTTTCTCGCATTACCGAGGAAATCCAGCTGTTGATCGGCAGAGACCACGAACATTAAACCAAAAGCAAAGATGTTGTCTCTTTTAATTTGCGGTGCAAACCTTCGGATGTCTACGGGACAGGAAATCTTATTGTGAAAGGCTGCCTTTCTAACTTCCTGAAAGGCTTGTAAGACTGCTGCGCAGAGTACGGTATTTACGGTTAGCTTTTCGGATTTACACCTGAGCATCAAACGGTCGCTCAGCTCCTTTTCCAGCTTCCAGTGCAGCATATAGTCTTTTTTACGTTCTATAAGGCGCTTCTTTAAAGGAACCAGCCAGAGGGCAAAAGTGGCTACCCCTCCAATCAGCTTCGCTTTGATGATCTTCTTCCGGCTTTTCAGAATCTCGGCAGGGATGATGTCATGCATACTTAAAATCGGATCTTCCTTTCCGATGTTTACCGTGCCATCGTCGATCAACAGCAGCAGTTCCGCTAAAATCGCCATCGCAGAACCGCCATCGCAAAGACAATGGTGAAGGACGAGAATCATTTCCGAGACTTCAGCCCCTTTAATCCACACCACCCGCATCAAAGGTCCTTTACGGGTGTTAAAAACACCGGACCATTCCTGCATAGATTCCTTTTTCCAGTCCCCGGCTCCTGAGCGCTCCGTAATGCGGACCGGGATCGGAGCAGATTCACCTTCCGCAACCACAAACCAGGGCATGCCATCTTCATCATCTGCCACAGCTGCATTCAATAGCAGGTGTTTCTCCTGGAGCTTTCTTAAAGCATGATGCAGATTTTCTTCCGGGAAAGTTCCTTTGATTTTTATCGGAATTACTGCATTAAAAGGCAGTTCTCCATTTCCATGAAGCATCCGTTCGGCAAATAGCAATTTCCTTCTCATACCGATCAGCTGATGGCCACCAATTCCGTTTCTGTAGCCGCAAATTCTTCCAGCAGCTGAACTGCTTTATCATTTCCTCCCGCAGCAATAAAAGTATCTTTAATCCTTAGGGCAGCATTTCTATACCGGGGATTGTCCAGCAGTTCAAACACGGCGTTTTTAAGGTCTTCAATGCGCAATCGTTTATAACGGATCTTGATGCCACAACCTGCATTTTCAATCAGTTTGGCCGTATGAAAATGATCATAGGCAATCGGTGTGATCAGCATAGGCAATCCATTCATAAAAGTATCGTTCACCGTATTGAATCCCCCATGACAAATCACCATATCCATCATCGGCATCAGCTCTGCCTGAGGAACAAAACCATTGACAATGAAGTTATCCGGCCATTTTTCAAAGATATCTGGGTTTGTTGCCGCCACAATCGTAACCGGTGCATCTGCAAAAGCATCGATCAGTTTCTGAAAGAAAGCCGCCCTGATGTCGACCAGTAAGGTTCCTAAGGAAACAAACACTTTTGGTGTAGTCGCCTTTTCCAGTCGTTCCCAATCAAAAGCCGCATGGTTTGGTCTTCCTTTAACGGGGCCAACGAACTTCATATGTGCTTCCGGATTTTCAATTCCGGCAAATTCAGGAGAGGTAAAGACCAGGTTCAGCTTACGGGAATGAATCACAATATCATCTCCATACACCTTAAACTCCCGCTGTAAACCCTTAACCAGATTTTCCTGCCATTCAAATATTTTAGGAGCGCTGTTCGCGGTATCTCCCATCACATCCGGAGGTACAGGAGTAGTCGTGACACTGGGAATCCCTCTGATATGGGCGAGTAAAGCACCGGCAAAAGTGATGCAATCGTTTACGATCACATCCGGTTGCCAGGTATCGACAAACCTTCCCAAACCTTTCATCATAATCCGGGCAATAGGAACATAGGTTTCTTCCAGTGCAAGTTTCATCACTTCAGGACCAGAGCAGGCAGGACCATCATCCTGACGTTTCAGGATTTTCTGAAGTTCTTCCTGGTATTCTGCCAGGTCTGCTTCAGGATATATATATGTGCCCCCTTCAGGGATATGTTTTGCATCAACAGGGATTACGCCGAGCCATTTTACCTCATGCCCGCGGGCAATTAAACTGGCACCAATGCTTAGCGTAGGACTGATATGACCAAAAAACGGTGGTACAACGAATAAAAACTTTGACATCATTTCTTCTTTAATTGTTTAACAATCTATTACAGGTTCCTTAGCCAGCTCCACCAGCAGGTCGGCCGCCTTTTCGGTTCCCCCTACCCTGCTGAATGAAGCACTGATTTCTATTGCAGCATTCTTAAAGCAGGCATTTCCCAATATTTCTGCGACCGCTTCTTTGAGGTGTTTCGCTTTAAAACGGTTAAAATTCAACCTCAAGCCTGCGCCAACACGCACTACCCTTCCCGCTACGTGCGACTGATCATAGGCGATAGGTACCACGACCATCGGTAAACCATGGGTCAACGTTTCACAAACGGTATTATGGCCCCCATGACAAACCACGGCATCCAGATGCGGCAGCAGTTCGAGTTGTGGAACACTGCGCTGAACGATGAAATTTGAAGGCCATTGCTCAAATAAAGAAGGATCAGAAACGACCACCACTGTTAAGTGTTCATTTTCAAATGCCTCAATTACTTTCGCAAAAAAGCTTTTTTTATGCTCATGATCGAAGGTGGTACCGATGCTAACGAGGATCTTTTTATTTTCCTGTTGCTGGTTCAATTGTGCCCAGTCGAAAGGCACTTGTTCAGTCCGTTGATGAATCACGGGTCCTACAAAACGGTAATGTTCAGGCAGTTCCATTTCTCCAAAGAAATCTTTGGAGGTCAGCACCATGGTCAGTTCTTCAGAACAGGCAATCGCAGTATCACTGTCGACACCAAATTCCTTTTGCAGGGCGATCACCTGATTCATTTCCCATTCATGCACCTTAGGAAGTTCATCCATTACCTTAATTGCCGCAGGTGCAGTAACTGAGGTCGCATAAGTATACCCTTTGTTAACCGCAGCAATTGCACCGGCAAACATCTGATGATCAGTGATGACCAGATCGGGTTTAAAACGGTCCAGCCAATTGGCAATTCCTTCATAACTGTGCCTGTTTAAAGGAATGAGGACCTCTTCATATAAAAATTTAATGCTGTCTATGCCGTAGACGATCTTTTTAGTGATGATGTCCAGGTATTTCTCACTTTCCTGTTTCTGAAGGTCATCCGTTTCATATTGAATGAGCAGGAGCTCCCCCCCTTTCGGAAGTTTCGGGGCTAAGGCTGCATCCAAAGTAATCCATCCTACCTGATGCCCACGTTGAAGCAATACTGCACCGATGCTCAGTGTTGGATTGATATGACCTGTTAAAGGCGGAACTACAAATACAAATCTTGCCATAGGGCGATTTCTTTAATTCTTAAAAAATGTTTCCATTAAGTTTCCTATGCTTACCGGCTGCTGGATAGGCACATTATGATCGCCATCCACTTCCATCAGCTCCACTCTTTTTATTTTCTTTTTTAACTGTTTACCTGCATCCAGACAATTGGAACTTGCACCATAAAGCAACAGGGTTTCTTGTGAAATCCCGTCAATCTCCGCTGCGCTGAAGAAATCCCGTTCCCTGATCATATCGCTTTTGATGCTCGTTTCATGAAACAGGTATTCGTACATGCGGTGGTTTTTCTCCATCTGCCGTTTCCCCATTTTGGACTTGGTGGTATCGGCAAAGTTCTGAACGTAATATTCCAGAAACTCCCTGCTGTACTCATCAATGATGTCCCTGGTTTTATCGTCGTTGGGATCAGGGGCTTCGATTACGGCAAGCTTCTTTACTTTATCGGGAAAACGGGCTGCCATTTTCAAAGAGATCAATCCTCCGAAACTATAGCCTGCCAGGTGTACCGACGAGAGCTCCAATTGATCCAGCAAGGCAGACAAATCATCGGTCATGCTGTTCAGGTCGTAGCCATCCGCAATCTTTTCGCTCATGCCATGACTTTTCAAATCATACATCACGACATGAAAATGTTTCGCCAGAATAGGGGCAATGTTAAAATAATAAATAGAGAGGTTGCTGAACATCCCATGAACAAGAAGCACCGTCTCTGCGGCTCCTTTATTCAGCTCCTGAACATGAACAGCACGTGTTTCTACGTTAATTACTGGCATTCTTCGATGTAATTGACAATCGTCCCGAGATTCAGGTTGATCAGCTCATCCAGGTCCATATTGGACAACCAGCCGGTGAAGTCAATCTGTTCTCCGAAATGAATCTTTATCTTTTCTGAGAAAGAGACAATCTCTATGCTGTCCATTTCCAGATCTTTGGTGAAGGAGCTTTCCATCGTGATGTCCATCTCTTCCACAAATTCTTCGCCGATTACTTCCGTAATAAATTGTTTCATAAGATCAAAGATCTCGCTGCTGTTCAGTTTCGTTGTTGAGGTTATAGTGTCCATCCGATGATATAGTTTTTATGTTTAATAGTTCTGATGATAATGTTGTTAATTCTTAATTCTTCGCCCATGATTTCTTCGATCACATAGGCTCTTGGATTTCCTTGTAAGCCTTTTCCAAGGAATTTGCCATAGGCTTCTTTGGCCACCCAGAAACGGGTTGCCCATTCTGCTTTGTCCTTACCGGCGAGTAAAACCTGCTCTGCTACTGAAAATACCAGCTCATAAAAGCCCTCACTGCGTTCCTCTATCTTTTCGATATCGATCCCTACGGCACGGTCAAATCGGGCAATTCCGACAGCGTCTGTTCCTTTATGAGCGATGGAAATGGAGATTCCATCCGTCATCGGCCCCTGCAGATAAGGTTTATGAACTTCGTCAGAGCGGACCTCAAAGGAAATCGGGTAACAAGCGGCATTCTTTTGTTGATTTAACAGGTTTCTAACGGCATCTTTTACCGCGACCCGGCTGATGATCCATTCCTTTCTTTTATTTGGCAAGAGCGACAGGTGGTGTTTTTTCTCCTCCTGATTGAAATAGCGTTTCAGGATGAAATCCCAGGAAACGACCCGGGTATAAGCGTTATGAAACAGGAAAACGCCCGGTGCCACCTCTTCCGACAAGCGGTTGTGTAGCGGCGACATCGATACTTTCCATAAAGCTTCATCGATTTCCAGTCTTCTGTTTTGCCAGCCGGTAACGATGGCCCAAACCTGGTTGTCCCTTTTCATGACAAAATCTGCAGTAGCAAATTCATCGTTAAGTTCGGTTAGCAGGCAGGTACATTCGAAAGTTCCCTCCTGATCCATCATCTCTCCAAAGAATTCGATTTCCTGGATTTTAACGGGGAAGGCGATCCGGTCTTTGGTCAGGGTTAGTTGTAGCCATAAACCAAACAATTGTCCGGCGTTGTCCAGTAGGGAACCTTTACCGCTCCCTCCTTCAATGATTCCGGTAATGCCTTTCTCTCCTACTTTGGTCAATTTCCGGATTCCCTGATATCCGGGACCATGGAACATGTGTTCTTCATAAATTTGTGTGGCGGTCCGGTCGATATTCAGGGATTCACCAATGTCAAAATTCCGCCCTGCCGGCGTAGCCGGTTCCCTGTTCAGCAGTACTTCTGCATTTGCAAAACGTTCCAGATTGAGGTATACCAGGTGCTCTGCCCTCCATTCACCGGTAATGGTTTCCCGAAAAGGTTTCGCAACATTCATCCATTGAAATACCTTAATGTTCAGAATCTTGTGCACCCGTTCTGCAGGAGCCTGTTCTGCGGCGATCTCCCCGAACATTTCAAAGATCATCGTCATGGGGATTACAGGGTCCATATCGTCTACGCAGTGCCAGCCTTTGGGTTGCCTCAGCAGAGAATGGTCTACCAGGTAGGGACAATTCTCCAAAGTAATGTCTATGGCTTTGGTAAAAGGCATTCTTACCGGGGTGACCACCAGCGGTGGGGCCGCTGGTGATGTCCCGGACTTCGGAGCGTACGCATTGAGCGTAAATGACTTATTCTGAAATAGCTGAAATAATTCGGATTGAATCCCCATCATTTCTTCCACATTTTCATTAAATGCTTTCATCAACGGATGGGCAATATCTTCCATAATGGCTTCCCTTCGGGGCGCCTTATTTTGCTGTTGAAGCGCCAGGCTTTTAAGGCCAGTCATATTGCTGATCAAAGGTAGTCCGAGTTGCAGTTTCAGTCCTTTTTTAAGCAATGGTTGCTGTTGGTCATAGCCCATGAACTTCATTCCGGCTTCTTTACCTTCTACAAATAAAGCAGCCAGTACACGTTGCAGCTGTGTGAGACCAGACCTCAATGCGGTATTTGAAGATACCGTGCTGCAGTTTTTTCCTTTTAAGGTATCGTCAATAAATCCGATCAGTCCGCCGGAGCCCACCTGAATAAACATCCGGGCACCTTCCTCATAAAGCTTTTCAGTCAGCTCGCGAAAGCGAACGGGCTGAATGAGGTGTTCCACACTGAGCCTCCTGATGGCTTCAAAACCTTCCGGGTACAATTCCAGTGTCGTGGCAGACCATAAGGGAAATTTTGTCTTCCTGAATTCCATCCTGCTCATCCCTTCCAGCATCACATCCAGCTTATCTGCCACAAAGGGAGAGTGAAAACCAGATTGGAAAGGAAGGATCTGATGGAAAATCTGTCTGGCTTTTAAAATTGGTACCAGGGCCTCTAATGCGGTATTACTTCCGCAAAGGATCACTTGCTGCGGACAATTGTCATTGGAGAGATACAGGTGTTTAATTTCTTTTAGGATGGGCTGTAGCTGTTCAATACCGCATCCTACCGCTATAAATCTGGAATCTTTGAGTTCAAAAGTTTCCGGGTTGAGGAAACTGAGCAATTGCAGTACGGAGGATTCTTCTGCCAGTTCTGAAGACCTTGCAGCCAGCCATTCTCCCAGGCTATGTCCTGCGTTCATTTCCGGTAATACACCGAGCTGTTTAAGTGCAGTATCGAGTACACTGCTTTTATTTAGGATCTTAAGGGCCTCATTGAGGAGGCCTTCGGCTTTGGTATGCTGGTCTTGTGGGATGTCAAAATATTCCGCTACGCTATTTACCTCTCCACCTGCAAGGCCATCAAGCCCGGGAAAGACAAAGGCAATCTTGCCGCCTTTGCTCAACAAAGGTTCGTTGCTGTACCAGATGTCCTGTTTATTGCGCCATGCTAAATTTTTAGTGGCAATCTTAAGGGCTTTCTTTAGCCTTTCCGGACTGGGATCAAATACAGCAATCCGATAACTGCCCTTTCCGGGATTCCGGTCATTATTTTCCAATGCAAGGATCAATTCGTCATGACTTTCACGGGCAAGCAGCAAGACCTGGTCTACCGCTGCTTTTTTTACTTCAGGTGCTTTGTTCAGCTGACCTTCCGCAGGGCGATACCCTTCCAATACGACATGTGCATTGATGCCACCAAAACCAAAAGCATTGACTCCGGCAACCCTCGGTAGCCCAGATTTCTCCCAGTCTTGCGCTTCCTGAACGGCATCAAAACGGCTGTCTTTTAACAAAGCAAGCGGTTCATCACAATGAAGGGTGGGTGGAATAATTCCATGATACAAAGCAAGGGAAGCTTTAATTAAACCCGCAATTCCTGCAGCTGGCATCGCATGTCCGATATTGGATTTTACCGTTCCTATTCCTGCTTTCGGTAAAGATTGATCCTTCCCGAAAAACTGAGAGAGCGTTTCTATTTCTGTTTTATCTCCCAGTGGAGTTCCCGTTCCATGGGCTTCAATATAGCCGATCTTTCCAGCCGCCAGGCCTGAGTTTTCCCAGGCTTGTGTAATCGCTTTCAGCTGTCCTTTTACAGAAGGACTCATCACACTCGTTCCGCTGCCATCACTGCTCACTCCCACTCCTTTCAATACGGAATAGATCTTGTCCTGATCACGAACCGCATCATCAAGGCGTTTAAGGACGACAAAACCGCAGCCTTCACCGATCAGCAATCCATCTGCATTCGCATCAAAGGGACTTATTTTTCCTCTTTTAGATAAGGCACCCAGCTGACTGAAAATACTCCAGAAAGCAGCATTTTGTCCAACATGGACACCTCCGGCAATCACGAGGTCACAGCGGCCGCTATTGAGTTCCTGCACTGCATGATCTATGGCGAGTAAAGAACTCGCACATGCAGCATCAAGGCTATAGGCCGCTCCACCAAGGTTCAGCCGGTTGGCTACTAGTGATGCAACAAGATTCGGAATCAGCCCCATGGCGGTATCCGGACCAAAACGGCCTTTGCGCAATTGGTATTCCTTTTTTACTTTTTCAATTTCTTCCCCGGATAAATGCGGCATCAGGTCTTTTAATAAATGTACAATCTGTTCCCCTGTCCGCACGATCTCGATGGCCCGGGTGGCACCAGGTCCGGAATAATTTCCTTTGCCAATGATGATTCCGGTCTTTTCAAGAATGGAATCTTTTTCCAACACTCCCGCATCTCCCAGTGCTTTATGCACCAGGCTCAGCGTTAGTAAATGATCCGGTTCCGTTCCCTCTACTGCAAGGGGGAGGATTCCAAAATCCGCAGGATTAAATACGAATTCCGGAATAAACCCTCCCCGATTGCAATAGAATCGATCTACCCCCGTAGCGTCGGAATCAAAGTGTACAGGATCAATTCTATCGGCAGGCACTGTCTGCGTAGAATCTACCTTATTGATGATATTTTGCCAGAATGCAGCTACATCTTCCGCACCAGGGAAAATGCAGGACATTCCAATAATGGCTACGTCGGTCTTTTTCATGGCTACCAGTTGTTTCCTGCCATGATCAGCACCTGAGATTCGTTTCCATATTTCATCTCATTGAGGAAGGTTTCCATGCCTTCATCCAGAGGGATCATGGAAATTCCTCTTCGTTCATATTCTTTTTCTAAAGAAGGTGATACCATTCCGGCGCCTTTCCAGGGCCCCCAGTTGATCGACATCACCTTTCCTTTGATCTTTTCTTTTAATGCCCAGGCATACCTGTCCATCACACTGTTCGCCGCAGCATAATCCGTTTGTCCGCGGTTCCCATAAACAGAAGCGATGCTCGAAAACAGGATGACAAATTGTGTATCGGCCCTAAGTTGTTCTGCAAGCACCCTTAATGGCGTCACCTTGGTTTCAAAAACCCTTTTAAATGAATCCAGGCTTTTCGCATGAAAGAGCTTATCCTCCAGCAAACCTGCACCATGTACCACGCCATCAATCCTTTCGTACTCCTGATAAACGTTACTGATCAATGCACTTAAACCTTGTTCGTCACGAAGGTCCAATGCTTCATAGGAAACGGTAGAGCCTGTGATTTCCATGGAACTGATCGTTTGCAGGATTTGGTTGTTCTTATAGATTTTAGAAGTCTCCAGTTCAATCTCAGCTGGTTTTTTGAGGTTCCCAAGTTGAATCAGGTAGGCCCGGATCTCCTCTTTAGTTTTCAGGAAGGAGAATTGTTCCAATCCGTTTGTTCTAGGATCAGAGGAACGGCCAACAAGGATATACCGGCAAGGATAATCCTTCGCAAAGCGCATCATCAGCTCTGAGGTAATTCCCTGAGCACCTCCCAATACCAATACCACCGCATCGCGATCCAGCTGGATATGGGAATCTCCCAGCCCGGTGATCAGTTCTGAAGGAATCAGTTCCAGCGTTTGCCTGCCCTCTCCGTTATAAATCACTTCCGATGGCTCGTCAGGGTTTAAAATCTCATTCAGTGTTATCTCGGCAATATGCTTAGCCGTTTGTTTCGTGGCCAGGCTGATTACCCTGAACTTAGTGTTTTCATATTCCTTATCCAGGCTTTTAAATAAGCCTGAATAGCCTTGAAAACGCCTTAAAAGTGTGGCATCTGCCTGTTCCGTCATATGCCCTTTGGTATCAGAAATAACGTATACCCATTTGATCTCTTCCAGATCCAGCTGTTTGATGAGGGCAATATTATCGATGATTTCCGTTTGATTCGGAGAAGCGAACATATTGAGGATCACCAATCCCTGATATCCTTTGAGGTTACCATTTACAGCTACGATATCCACCAATGCACCTTGTTTTTCAAAAGCGCGTTTAATGGCGATCGATTGAGGGCCTTCGTCGTCGGTGACGGCAAAACGTTGTCCTTTAAGGGGGGTAAACTCCGTGTTCAGCAATTCAGAAGGCGTCAGTTCAAAACGAAGCCGTGACAAGCGCTCTCCTGAGTTTTCTGCGCTTTCATCAATAATTTTCTGCGCAGCGGTCACCGTCTCCAGTCCTTCTGTTTCAATTTCCGAAATCCAGTTGACCAGGCCATTCAGTGTTTTGATGGCAGCAAGCTTCTCCATCAGGTCATCTCCGGCATCTTCAGCTTTACTAAATCCGATTTTAACTTTCAGTTCCCCGATGATTTCCATTCTTTTTATGGAATCGATGCTCAGATCTGCTTCCAGATCAAGGTCCATACCGAGCATGTCCTGAGGGTAACCTGTTTTTTCACTCACGACCAACAGGATGGCCGATTTGATGTCTGCTGCAGTAAATTTAACGGTAGTGGAGACCGGACTTACCAAGGTCTGCTCCGCTTCGGCAATATTTTCCGTTACCTGGCTGTTTTCTTTAATCCAGTTAACCAGACCGTTTAAGGTCTTGATGGCAGCCAGCTGCTCCATAAAGGTATCTTCATTTTTATCAGCCTGACTAAACCCGCCAAGTTCTGTACGTAAAGCACCGATAATTTCCATGCGCTTAATCGAGTCGATGCTCAGATCGGCTTCCAGGTCCATTTCCATCCCCAGCATTTCCTGTGGATATCCGGTCTTATCGCTCACAATCTGCATCAATACCATTTTAACATCGATCTGTATTTTCGCCTGTTTTGCAACAACAGGTTGAACTGCTGCCACCACCGTTGCAGGAATCACATGCTGTGCAACCGCTGCGCTTTGCAAGGGTTGGAAAGCCTGCGGTGTTCCTTGTGGAATAGCTTGCCCAAGGAAAGTTAACATGACATCACGTTGTGCCTGAATCATCATTTTCATGCTGTTCAGGTATTCCTGCATCATCAATTCAGCGGCATTGGAAGGGGCATTGGAAGGGGCATTGATGATTTCAGTTCTTCCTTCTATATTTTTCATTTTAATCGGTTCTATGATTGGTAATGCACCATAAGCGGGAAGCTTACCTACAGCAGGGACCGCATGTTGTCCGTTAACAGACCATACGGTTGGGCTTTTTTTATACTGTCCGGGTTCATCCAGGTTGAGTAATTTCCCTTCACGTCCATCAAAAAGTTTCTCCACTTTCAATGCTCTTCCGGTAGCCATATAGCTGGCGAGGGTACAAAGCAAATGGGTAATTTTATTGTGTCCGTTATCCTCTGCATACAGGAGGAGTTCATCCTTGGCAAGACAGGCTTTTACCAATGAGGTTAATACTTTTCCGGGTCCCACTTCAACAAAAATCCGGGCACCATCAGCATACATTTGCTGTACTTGTTCTACAAACTGAACCGGTTGCACGAGATGATCTGTAAGTCTTTCTTTTACCGCTTCAGCATTTACCGGATAGGTCTTAGCAGTGGTATTTGACCACACTGGTAAGCTCAGGTCATTAAAACTCACCTGACTCAGTACAGTTTGATAATTCTCTTTTGATTTGGCAACGATCGGGCTATGAAAAGCACAGGCGACTTCCAGTGGTCTGAAAGAAACCTTTGCAGCTTTCAGTGTCTCTGATAGTTTTTTGATCGCAGGAGTTGTTCCGGCAAGGACCTGCTGCGTTGGAGAATTGAAATTAACCGCATAAACATCTGCAACACCAGTAATCCATTTAGACAGCTCTTCCTGACGGCCATTTACAGCGATCATTGCTCCGGTGTCTTCTCCTACTACTGCATCCAGAATAGACTGGGCACGTTGTTCACTCAGGAACACGAGTTGATCTTCTTCAAAAGCACCGGCAAAACATAAAGCAGGCAACTCTCCGTAACTATGTCCGGCAACCATATCCGGTACCATTCCAAGTTCTTTCAGGAAATTCGCCAGGGCAAGGTCAACAATGCCCAACAGTGGCTGTGCCATACGGGTATCCTTAATCCTGTCTTTCTGAGCTTTTGATGAATCTTCATCAAAAACTGCATTCGGGAAGAGTACTTTTTCGTATTCCGGTTTCCCTTTCAGCAGTTTACGCATGACTGGAAAAATGACAAAAAGGTCTCTTGCCATATTGATCCGCTGACTGCCCTGTCCGGGGAACATGAAGGCTACCTTTCCATCTTTTTTCCTGGTGATGTAGGTATCTTTGCTTTCAATTCCTGATAAGGCCAGGTCAATTTTCATGAGCAGGTCTTCGGGTCTGTCGGCCACAATACTGAGTTGTACCGGCTGATCATTTTCTACAGCCAGGCTATAGGCAATGTCTTTAAGGTCGATATTATCATTCTCATCCAGCAGATTTTTCACCTTCGTTAACCTTGCTTTAGCCGCTTCGTAGGTATTGCCTCTGAAGACGAATAATTCTGAGGGCCAGGATTTCATCGCGGGAATTAAATCAGAAACCTGATGGTTACTTTCTATGACTGCATGAAAATTCGTTCCGCCAAAACCAAAGGCACTCACCCCTGCATATCTTTTCTCTTCCAGCCACAATGCTGCTTCCGTATGAAAAGCGAAAGGACTTGTCCTGCCGTTATAATAGCTGTTCGGTGTTTTAAGGTGGATGGTAGGCGGTTTTATGCCATAGTAGGCGGATAGCGTGGCTTTAATCAAACCAGCCAGTCCGGCGGCACATTTGGTATGTCCGATTTGTGTTTTCACAGATCCCAGGTGAGTCTGGTTGGCAATAGCTCCCGACTGGTTTAACATATCGGTGAGCGCAGTGAGCTCCGTGCGGTCGCCAACAACTGTTCCGGTACCATGGGCCTCTACCAATCCCAACAAAGCGGGAGAGATTCCTGCCTGTTCATAAGCACGTTCCAGTGCTTTTACCTGACCTGATTTCCTTGGTGCCGTTAAGCCGAGGCTCTTGCCATCACTTGAACCACCAATCCCCTGAATCACCGCGTAGACGGTATCTCCATCTCTTAGTGCATCCTCATGCCTTTTTAAGACGAGCATTGCCACCCCTTCACCGAGAGCAATGCCATCGGCTTCTGCATCAAAAGTTGCACACCGTCCTTTGCGGGATAAAGCATGTGTACTGGAGAACATTAAATAATCATTTATTCCGTTGTGCAGGTCTGCTCCTCCGGCCAGAACCATATCGGATTTCTCCAAAAATAATTCCTGACAAGCGAGGTCAATCGCCGCAAGGGAAGACGCACAGGCCGCGTCTACGGTAAAATTCCGTCCGCCAAGGTTCAACCTGTTGGTAATCCTTCCGGAAATCACATTGGCCAGGATTCCAGGGAAAGAATCTTCCGTCATCTTTGGCAATGCTGCATCCAGCTCTTCCGGCATTTCTCCGAACACCTGTTTAAAGAAACACCTGAAGCTATAACTGTTGGCGAGGTCATTTCCACCTTCGGCACCAATAATCACCGATACATTCTCGGCGTTAAAACTGCCATCTTTATACCCTGCATGTTCCATGGCCTGTTTGGCCACCATTAGGCTCAGCAACTGAGTGGGCTCAATTGCGGCCAGCGATTGCGGAGGGATTCCGTACTCCAGAGGATCGAAATCAATTTTAGGAATAAAGCCGCCCCATTTAGAATGAGACATGTCTGCGGCGGTAGATGCAGGGTCATAGTATAATGCTTTATTCCAGCGCTCATCGGGAACTTCAGTTACTGCATCTGTTCCAAGAATGATGTTTCGCCAATATTCTTCTATATTTTTTGCTCCGGGGAAAATACAGGCCATCCCAACGATAGCTACATTTAACGATTTCTCTTTCGCTTCCGGAGGGCCTGATAAAACAGCTTGCTGAATGTGTTGGAAATTACCATCCGCAACTTCCTTATGAAGGTCAAGGATGGAGACAATCTCATTACACATCGATGCAATTTGTCCGATCATATACATACCCAGGTTCAACTGTTCCTGCTCATCGATCGTTACCAGCTGATCTCCTCTGCGTTCAATCCCCTTCGCAGCAATACGCAACCTGCCAACATTGAGGGTTTCCAGCTTTGCCCAGATCTCTTTTTTGTCTATGCCTTCTTTCTGAAGTTTTTCTTTTTCCTGATTAAAGAAGGTGGCAAAGGGCGAATTCAGACATCTGGTTTCATGTCCCGGGGCTGTTTCCAGTAAGATCGTATCATTTGATAACCTTGCCTGTTCCTGAAACTGCTCCTGAATAGCACCGGTACTTACCGCTTCTTTGGTATAGAGGTAAGAAGTTCCCATCAACACCCCTACTTTGACGCCTTTTGCGGCTAATGGGGCGGCCATTACCGCAATAAATGCAGCAGATAAGCTGTCGTGGATACCACCGGCAAAAAATACACTGATCTGCTCAGGATGGTCTTCTTTTAACAGGCGTTCGATTTGCTTTTCCCAAAGGACCATACTTGATAAAGGACCAACATGCCCTCCACATTCCCTTCCTTCAAACACAAATCTTTTGGCACCTTCTTTCAGGAACATGTCCAGCAAGGATACCGAGGGCACATGTAAAAAGGTTTTTATACCTAATTTCTCCAGGGGCTTGGCTTGTGAAGGTCTGCCGCCCGCAATGAGTACTACAGGTGGCATTTGTTCTTTAATGTATTCGATCTGTTCATCGCGCAATTCCTGCGGCGCAAAACCAAGGATTCCAACTCCCCAGGTCTTGTCGCCGGCCAGTCTTTTCGTTTCAATGATCAGATTTTTTGCAGTTTCTCCCTTTAACAGGGAAAGCGCAATAAAAGGAAGTGCGCCCGCTTCGGCAACAGCATTGGCAAAAGGAGCCACGTCGCTCACCCTTGTCATCGGGCCCTGAGCAATCGGATAAGTAATGTTGAGTTCTTTGGAAAGGGCATTACCTGCACTGATTACATTTAGTGATTTAGCCTGGTTCAAATGACCGTAAACGGCCTCTTCGATACCGAAAACCAGTTTAGCCAGTTTTCTATAACGTGCTTCCAGGTCTATAGCAAGCGCAATATCCTGACCCATCGGCAAGAAAGCCTTTTCAAGATCAAAATCCCCGAAATAATTTTCCAGGTCTTTTGCGCTGGCATCATTATCTAATGACGGAGAGTTGGGCCTTACCAGTACACGGAAATCACCAATCAGGCGGGTTTCATTTCCGCTGAGTTTTTCACAAACCTGCTTGATGGCCTTTGGAACTGTGCTTTCCGGAAACAATGCCAGCTGACTGTCCAGCACTACTCCTTTTGCACCAAAGGCGATTAAAGCAGCAGCGGTATGTATACCTACACCTCCCTGAACATAGAGGTCTATATCTTTTATTTCTTTAGCAATGCGCTGAAAAAGGACATATGAAGACTCATAGCCTACCTTTCCGGCACCTTCATTGCCTTTTACAATAAGCCCATCCGCACCTTCAGCCTGCGCTTTTTGTGCTTCATGGACATCATGAACCTGGTAAAACAGCTTTACCTTCTTCGACCTGGTCCTTTTCATGCCATAGGGCAAAATCACCATTGTTACCTGCTCAGGCAAAATGATGTCGTTCAATTCTTCCGAAACAAGGCAAACGCCAAATTCCATAGAAGATTTTTCTGTTAACTGTTCAAGTGCTTCAGCAGCCCTGATCCGGTCTCTTCCGAGATGGAGTACAGGAAAAGCCTTTGCATTTGATAAAGAGAGTGCCAGATTCACATCGGGCCTTTCAAATGGAGTTATTCCAATAATTAAGGGAGTTTTCATATAGGTTGAGGGGGATGATTAGGGATTCAACTTTCGAGCTATTCTATAGATATTGAAAACAATAGCCTATAGAAACAGGATTTTTAATGAGAAAACACCTTGATTTTTATTCAAAGTAGCTCTATATCAAGAAAATCATTGGCTTTTAGGTATTTTTTCAATAGGGATTCTAAAAACACAATGAAAAGCAATAATCCTACGCTTTTATAGGAGCGAAATTACTACTATAATAACGTAGGGCCATAAAATCACCGAAAATGAACAAAAAGAACAAGCTCAAAACGGCAAGGAACAAGAAAAACAGATGATAACTTAACGAGTTATTAACGCAAAGCTTAAATAGAAAACAAAACTATTGCTAAATGACTGGAAAAATATTCCTATTTGCTCTAAAAAAATAAAAATCCTGCTGAAAAAAGCAACAGAGCTATTTTCCTGAAAAATCAGCAGAATTTACAGGCATAAACAGACATCCGAAATACACAGTAGCTTTCTGAGCATACTTTCCTTTTCTTATTTTCAAGCAGGATTCCATGTGATGATTGCATGCAGGATTTTAAAAAAAAGGCACTGCACTTTGAAGACATTCGAATATTTGCCCTTCAGCAAAGATTCGGGGATGAAAAGAGTAGTGCCTTTTTTTGAGTTTCTTCACAAAGAAGAATCTTTTTATTGAGGATTATTTTAGCAAATACCTAAGCCCGGAAGTCAGCTGTCGTCAGGGCTCAGGTATTTAAGAGACCATTAATTCAGTTTATTAACGGCTAAATTATCATAGTAGATGTAATCCGTTGTACTCGTTTTCCAGTAATCCTGGCTTCCGCCCCTGAAAGCATGGAAGGTCAGGTTATTGATCAGCCTTTTGCTGTCGTTGGTGGTCCAGCGGATATCCGTATCCAGAATTGTCGTTCCGTTAATGATGATCTGTGCACGACCGTTTGTGCTGGATCCGGTATTGCTCTTGATGTACATATGAACATGATACCATACTCCTTTCTGAAGTGCTCCCGAAGCCGGGAAACGTTGGGTATAGGTATCACCAAATTCTGTTGGCTGATCTTTATGATACACATAAGGCTGAAAAAATACCCGGTTTGGGTTGCTATCCGGCGAATACCACATTAACCTTAAACTGCCACCATTGCCATCCCATCCCGGATCTCCTCCTGTATTCCCCTCACCAACGGAAAGTCCAAATCCAATTTTCCCTCCTCTGCTGAAGTTAAACTGACTGTGAAATTTCACATCAAAATCCAGTTCATAAGCACTGCCATCAGTGATGTCAACATTCGTCACCATACCACCGGCACCAGAGAGCTGATTGGGCAGTAAAGTCACCCTCAGCCCATTTGTTCCATCTTTACCATTGGTGATGAAAGCGCGGGATTCCTGCCAGCCGGAAACATTACCGAAGTCGGAGGAAGCTTGTGAAGCAGTATAAGTAGATCCATTGCTGCGGTTTTCCCAGTTCAGGTTAAGTGAAGGTGAAACAGCGGCGGCACTGAGTGC
Organism: Pedobacter steynii; assembly: GCF_900103665.1. Classification (GTDB taxonomy): domain Bacteria; phylum Bacteroidota; class Bacteroidia; order Sphingobacteriales; family Sphingobacteriaceae; genus Pedobacter; species Pedobacter steynii. The sequence continues at coordinate 499,094 of NZ_FNGY01000006.1, read as the reverse complement.
TGAACTTTCCTGCTGTAAACTGACCTGCTCTTCTGCTACTGCTTTAGTATCCTTCTTACAGGAGCCAAGGGCCAATATGGCCAGCAGTAGAATACCTGTGGTAAATTGAATTTGTTTGGTTTGATTTTTCATTGCTTCGTTTTTAGGGTTTATGATTTGGTTGATAAATAAAACATCTGGTTAAGTAAATTTAACATAGTTTTATTTTAAAAAACAAACACAAATGACTGTAAAACAATTAGTTACAAAACAACCAATACGCTTCAAACACGACCCTGTCTTGAAAAAAAGCAGGGTAAAACAGTCCTCAGGAAAGAGACTGTACTGATTTAAAAATCAAGGCAATACGGTTACAAGACAAGAAATATTTTTCAATTTATTTTATGGAGTTGGCTTTTACACCTTCAAAGGTTATGCTGACAGGCTTAATGTATCCATTGGCATCGAATTCCATCCGGTCAATACAGGTGACCCGATGATTTCCATCTGTTTCCCCGAGAGGTCTCCGATGATAAACGATATAATAATCATTTTTATGGGGATGTTTGATCACAGAATGATGTCCTGCACCGGTAGCAATTTTAGGATCTTGCTCCAGCACTTTACCAATTCTTTTAAATGGACCTAAAGGGGAATCAGAAATCGCATAGGCAACAGAATAATCAGGACCAGTCCAGCCTCCTTCAGACCACATAAAATAGTATTTACCATTTCTCATGAACATATAGGGACCTTCTACATAATTGTCCGGAGTAATTTCTTTAAAGACTGTTCCGTCAGGAAAGGGAATAAATCCGGAGAAACCGGGATTAAGCTTCGCGATGTTGCAATGTTTCCAGCCCCCGTAAATCAGGTAATGCTGTCCGTCTTTATCCTTAAAAACAAACTGATCAATGGGCTGGGCACCATTATAAAATTTATCCACCAATGGCTTACCCAGGTGGTCCTTGAAAGGTCCTTCCGGGCGATCGGCAATACCAACGCCAATTCCTCCGGCTTCCTGGTCGCTTTGAATATCATTTGCTCCAAATAACAGGTAGTACTTTTTATCTTTTTTAATAATCGAAGGCGCCCAAACCGCTTTCTTTGCCCATTTAAATCCGGCAGTATCCAATATCCCCGGATGTTTCTTCCAACTGAGTAAATCTTTAGAGGAAAAAGCATCCAGAAAAACCTGTTTTTCATATCGATCTGAGAAGGTCGGATAAATCCAGTAGGTCTGGTCAAATACAGCTCCTTCAGGATCAGCATACCAACCTGGGAAAACCGGATTACCGGGACTTTTAACCGATTTCCCGGAATGTTGACTATAAACCGAAATGGCCGAAAAAGAAAGAATGGCAAGGATTAGAATGGAACGCATTGGAATGATATTTTTTGTATACTAAAATAGCAATACTTTATCATAAACCATTGTGCTAAACCGTTTTTAATTAAAATAAACCCTTTACACCCTCATTTACCTTCCTGATTTCACACGTCTTCCTTCTGCCTCAGAACTACTCGAGCGCTGACGGGCACCTTTAATATCTTTACTTCCAAAACGGTAGGTACAGGTTAAGCGGAATACCTGACTCTCCCACTTCTCGTTAACGACATATTTCTGCGAAGGGATGGCGCTGGTAATCTGACTTTTCTGTAATTTAAAGATGTCATTAGCGGCGAACTTTATGCTCAGTTTATTGTCCATAAAAGACTTACTCGCACCGAGATCAATTCCATACTGAGGCGCGATCAACAAGGTTCCATAAACCTGTTTCGATTGATAATAACCCGACCATTCAAATTTGGTGGAAGAATTCAAAGTAATCGTCTGACTGGTATTGAGGTTAAATGATGTTCTTCCGCTTTCGTAAGGAAGTCCCAATAGGTTAGGCGTCTGGAATTTATTATAATATACCGTCAGATTGTTATTGCTGCTCCACCATTTGGTGATCTGTACCGGATAGCTCATGTTCATGTTATAGGAATCTTGTTTGGCCAGGTTCTGAACGGAAATAAAAATCGTCTTTTTTACGGTATCCGTTAACAGAACATCAGTCATCACATCATTGGTATGGCTATATCCGAAAGTCACATTTAAACTTTTTTTGAAGGAATAAGAAAGCTCAAAGGAATTGGTGTACTGAGGTTTCAAAAAGGGATTCCCCTGTCTGAAGGAATACAAGTCCAAATAATAGATAAAAGGGTTTAAAGATCCGTAATCGGGACGGTCAATCCTTCGACTGTAAGACAGGCCTACCTCATGATCTTTAGAGAGTTCCTGATTGATAAAAATGCTGGGAAACAGGTTAATATAATCTCTTTTCACCACTTTCTGATCGGTTACAGAATTGCCTTTAGAGTTAGTCTGTTCCAACCTCAGACCTAGCTGTACCGTAGTACTTTTAAATTTCTTGTTTAAATTGGCATAGGCAGCATTGATGTTTTCATCGTAAAGGAATTGGTTACTTTTCCCTGGATCACTGGCCCATTGGTTGTTGGTAAAGTTCTCAAACAGAAAGTTGTTATCTGTCTGTACAAAGCTTGTTTTCAGACCAAGGTCCAACTTCATCGCCTTATTGATTGGCAAAGTATAATCAACCTTTCCGCCCCATATTTTTACAATGGAAGGAGAAGCATTCCTGAAAATATAATCAGGTTTTAAAGGCTGGCCCGAGGCATTTTTATACATATTGTTAAAGACACTGTTTTGCTTGCCATAATAGCGGGAATAATCCATATCTGCACTGATTTCCTGACCAAGGGTATCCAATGTTCCTTTGTAATTTAAGTTATAGGTAATCCCGGTATATTTCCGAAGATTGGTATTTGGTGCAACTACAGATGAATCTCTTTTTCCTGGCTGATCTCCAATGAGCGTAAGGACATTGGCAGCATCATCCCCATTGGTATGATAGCCGTTCAGAAAGAATCCCAGGGTATTATTGTCATTAATAAAATAGTCGATCCCCGCTTTATAATTCCGGTTTGTTCTTTTGATATCAGTATGACTGGTTTGATCAAAATAGGTCGGATTTGCAGTAGTACCATTCACCCGAACAATATCTGTTTCCTGAAAACGCTTATTGAAACCATAATCCGCATTTCCGAAAATATTGAACTTTTTCTCTCTATGGTTCATGTTCAAACTACCATTTACTTTATAATTGTCGCCATACCCTGCCCCGGCAGAAGCAGTGCCATTCGTTCCATAATTTCTATTTTTCTTTAGTTTGATATTGATGATCCCTGAATTCCCGGCTGCATCATATTTAGCAGAAGGATTGGTAATCAACTCGATAGACTGGATCGCATTTCCCTCTGTAGAGCGGAGTAAATTGGCCAGCTGATCTGCTGATAAATAAGTTGGTTTTCCATCGAGCATTACATTTACCCCTTGTTTTCCCCTCAGGCTGATTTTTCCATCTTTATCGACGGTTACACCAGGTGCCTTTTGCAAGATCTCCAGTGCTGTATTTCCAGCAGCCAACACACTGTTTTCGATATTCAACACCGTTTTATCGATCTGTCTTTCTATCAAAGGTTTTTGTTTCACGATCTCTACTCCTTTCAACAGCTTGGCATCCGTTGCCAATTGGACCTGGCCAACTTCATATAATTTCCGCTCGGCACCAATCGCATAAGGTCCTTTAAAGGTCTTTTTATAGCCCACTACATAGATGGCAACTAAATATTTTCCTGCATTCAGTCCTTTAAATTCGTAGGTTCCGTTATCTCCTGTGAGTGTACCTTTTACCGCAGTAGAGTCCTTTGCATTCAGCAGGCTGATGGTTGCGTAAGGAAATGCTTTCTGATCTTCATCCAATACTTTACCGGATATTTCCCCTCTTATCTCAGTTGTTTGTGCCTTTACCGATGTAAAAAGTACTAAAGCAAGACCTAAAGTGAGGAATAAAGAAGTATATATTTTCGTTTTCATATAGACATAATTTTTCCACATACGCTTTTAAGCATACTCTGAACATATGTGAATGGTTGTTGGTGATTAGGGTTATTGTACATAAGACAGTTCCCTAAAGAGAAACGTTACACAGAAACAGAAAATATTTTGATTATTTTGTAAAAAAGCCGGCTAGAGTTAATTCGGCGTTGTTTTAGCAATCCGGAATCCCTGGTTGCTAAATGCCGCATGAGGATTTACCCTTCCGATATCTACAGAATTAAAAAATCCACAGGAATTCCTGCTGCACCACCAGGAACCTCCACGGGCATGGACTACTTTCCGCTTTTTAGGATCGTTCTTTAAACTGCCTTCACAGAATTCAAACACATTGCCATACATATCATATAAACCAAAAGCATTGGCTTTAAAGCTAGCCACCGGCGAAGTATACATATATCCATCCGAAACATCTGCGGTCAGGTGATCCCGGGCATTCCAGATATTGGCATAAGTCCCGATTTGCTCCTGATCTTCGCCCCAGAAATAAGTGCCTTTAGCACCTGCACGGGAAGCAACTTCCCATTCATCCAAAGTAGGCAGCCTTACTTTTGCCCATTTACAGTAGGCTTCGGCATCTGCATAGCTGATGCTGGTTACAGGGTGATTCATTTTATTTTCGATCCCTCCTCTGCTCCTTCCATTGGGAAAGCGCCAAAAAGCGGTACTGTCTCTAAGCCATTTAAATTCAGCCAGCCCCGGCTCAAAAACCATTGCATTTCTCAATCGCTCTGCATCGGTTTTATAGGCTGTAGCCTTAACAAAGTCCTCAAACTGAAGGTTGGTAATTTCTGTCTTCCCAATATAGAAATTAGCAAGACTGATCTTCCTTAAAGGGTTAAGCTGATGTGTTTGTCCGCCGATCCAATACGCTCCGGCAGGAATTTTCACTAAAGTACTGTCCGGCTGTGCTTTCAGTTTAGAAGATGAAACCATCATGAGCATACCGCTTACCAGCAGAAATAAAAATCGTCCTGACCGCAGCAGAAAAATTGCTTTATCTAGGCCCATTGTAAAATGCAGTTGCCCGGTTGATGATCAGCTCTTCATTGGCCTTATTGTAGTCGATAAAGCTAAGGTAGGTGCTTTTTGAGCCATATAATTTGACGAATGAAGCGGAGGTCATGAAGGGTTTATATTCTCCTTTTTTCATCAGTAACATCAATACAGTCAGGATATCATAATCTTTCTGATCACGCTTGTAGGTTTCGATTAAGAAAGGGATGATCTCTTTTCCGTTTACCTGAACAATGGCGGCCTTATAATTTAAACCAACCCTATTTGTCCGGCTAACAGATGCCTTGATCAATGCCAGTACAGAATCTCTATTGCTCTGCAGGAAATTCTCCTGTCTTTCACTCCAGGCAGCTTCGTCAAAAGCATCGGGAAGATTCCCGAATATTTTCTTATCCTCCTCCAGAATCGGTGGGCTCACATCGCAATTCTGACTGGAAACTTCTGCATGAATCATGTGGTAAGTAAACTTTTCCCTAAGCGAGAGGGCCATATAAGTTTTATTACCCAGGCCAGAAGTTCCGTTGTCCCCATCACCTTCCAGATATACGATTCCGCTAATCAACTTTTTTACTTTCGCCAATCCATAGGGAGGAATCGTACTTTTTTGCCGGTATTTATGGTAAGCCTGACTGCTCGCACTGGCTTCTTTCCAGGGAAGTTCCTCCTGCGAAAAGGCAACAACAGGAACCAATAAAGCCGTGATTACGGCCATTAGAGAGATATTTATTATTTTCTTAAAGTATAAGCTTGTCATATTGCGCTAAATAGAAGCCTAAAGGTATTCTTATTTTTCGGCATAATAAATAAACGCAGGGGGAAGATTCAATAACGTAAATTCGCAATGCACATGTTCAAATCTCCTTTTGATCAATGCCAGGTCTGTTTTACAATATTGAAACTGGATGTAACAGCCTCCGGGCTTTAACAATTGATAACAATCATTCAATAGCCTAGCCTTTTTGAGTCCGCCCATATTGGCCAGTGGAAGTCCTGAAATGATGTAGTCCAGGCTTCCGGCTTTGAAATACTGCGTAATGTTCATCACATCATCGTGAATGGGAACAAAACGATAATCCTCTTCTTTTTTCAATTCCTCAAAAAGCACCGTATTCATTTCAAACCCCGATAATTTCGATTGAGGATTCATCTTATCCAGCAGGTGCCCCGTGATGCTGCCCTTTCCTGCTCCCATCTCAACCAGCTGAAGCGGCTTTTCAAAGTCAATAAACTGCATCATTTTCCGCGCCAGGTAGGGGGAACTCTCAATGATAGAACCAGTCTGCACTATATTCCGATACGCTTCTTTTACAAATACAAACATGAATCACAAGTAAAGGTACACCGCCGGCTCAAGTACCATGTTTTCAAAAAAGCCGGACGATTTGAATTTACAAATTTATCCGGCTTTATGAAATAATCCTTAGAAGTTAATCAAAGGTTGTCCATCGTAGGTTGCAGGAATGACAATTCCCAAAAATTTAAGAATCGTTGGTGCAACGGAGTATAAATGCGGAGCACCTTTAAGATTGGTCGTTTTTTTGATAAATACAGCAGCGGCAATATACCCCCATGTTGCTGCGAGTCCGTTATTTGTTTTGATGGTCAGCCCGGGTAGGCCAAGGCTTCCTGCATAAACGATCCCCGTACCATCGTTTCCTTTAGCATAGATTAACAAGTCGTTTTTGTTAGGGTGACTGTCGTTCAGGTCCATAAAAGCATAATTGCTGATGGCTGTTTCTCCAACCGCAGTTTTAAAAACACGGATTCCGGCGATGTTACCTGTAAAATTAGGATTATAAACCCCTGTTCCATCCTGTGCTATTTTAAAAGTAGTACCACTTTGCAGGTCCCCGACCTTCGAGATATCTCCTTGCGCAACAGGTATTCCGCCATCATACATCGTTACTTTTTGTAAAGTCCGGTTGACAACAATGGCGACATGGTGCCAGTTCTGATCCCTAAGATCAACGCCATCAACATCAAGCCTGTTCGTAGTCCCATCGCCGAAATTTGCCCTGATCGTTCCACCGTTATTTGAAATGATAATGCCTTTATTTCTGCCACTGGCCCAGTTTTTATTTCCCATGATCACCGGATCACTGTTTACAGCAGTTGCCCGGACCCTGAATTCAAGGGTAAAGCTCCCGGCTGCACTTAGGTCAAGAGCGGATAAAGCAGGTAATTCTGCGTAAACATCCTTTTGGAAATTCAAGGTATTGATCCTGTTGGGCTTTGTTTCGATAGTGACTTCAGGTTCCCCTGCAACTACTGTCGGACTGATGGCCTTATTGTTCAGAATAATAAAAGCATTTTGCTCCTTATAGCTACTCCCTCCATGTGAATTGTCGCCACCATGATCTGTAGCAACAACGATCAGCCAATCTTCATTTTTATAATTTGACCTTGCTTTAAGTGCTTTGATAATCCTTTCCACACGTTTATCTGTAAGGGTAACTGCAGCAACATATTCCGGGGTTTCCGGTTTAAAATTATACGCATGTCCGGCATGATCAACATCATCAAAATGACTGAACAAGACATCCGGATTGTTCGTACTCAATTCATTGATGAGGCTTGCTTCCGTCTGGTTATCATCTGCTCCTTTTATTTTAAAGCTAATGTCATTGGTTGCAATAATTTTGTCGTTAATAGGTCCCCATGTAACAATTGCTCCTGTTCTTGCCGTTGGAAGCGCTGTTTTTAAGGCATGAAAAAAGGAAGGATAGGTTGCGAAATCAGCATTTGCAAAAGAGTTTTCATTTGCCTTATGTTTTGCTACCCCCGTTCCGGTTAATAGCGCAGCCCATCCGTTTGCACTCCAGGTTGGGGTTTCTGCCAAAGCATTTGTACTTGTCCAGGAGCTATCCATCAAAGCTTTTAAAGTTGGTGCATTTGCCGCAGTGAGTGTTCTCCAGACCAATCCGTCGATACCAATGAACAATACTTTCCTGGCTTTAGGGCTGACATCTGTTCCCGGACTGTCGGTACTGCTGTCCCGCTTACAACTGGAAATAACTCCTGCAAAACACAGGATGAGCAATAGAATAGGTTGAATTCGGTTTACTTTTCTCATAATTTTTTGTGTTTATTTTCCTTAAACAGCTCTTCTTTAATAGGGATGATTAAAGAGATCAGTATCCTAAAGGTAAACATAAGTTTAGTATAAGTACACCTATGTTTACGAATATTAACAGATTGATAACATTGGCTTTCAGGGCTTAAATCGTAACCGGGCACTGTTAGCCACAGCGAAATGTCATATCTGACAATTCCCTATTAAACCGTTATTTTCTCCTCAGGCGAAATCCTACCTTGTACTTAGTTATCAAAACAATATAGCATATGAAGAAACATAAATTTTGGGGAGAAGTAGCGGCAGACTGGGCTGGCTTTTCTGCGGAAAAGACCTTCGACATTCCACATTTTGAGCAGAAAGTAACAGTATTTTTAGGAGAAGAGTTTGATGAGGAGGGAGAAGAGATAGATACCCCTCCGGACGGGGAAGAACTGAATGCCTATGCCACAACCTTTTCCAGCTTTCTTGAACATCTGGATGCGATTATCATAGACATCAAAGAACAAACGTTCAACAGGTACCAGAAACTGTATGCACATTATTTTGAGGATGAAGCAAAATCCGGAGAACCACCTCTAAACCTCAACACCCCAGGCAAACATTTTCAACATTTAAAAGAGATCAACTATATCCGGGTTCTGGATAACCATACCTTGCAAATCCCAATCAGATATGGCATAGACACAGAACACGGATTGGAAATAAGGTTAGAAAACAACAAAATCGTTGCCATAGCAGGAATCGCCGAAACCTAAGCATTAACGATCAGCAACGATAAATCAAGCTTTTAATTTAAAACAAATGGCAAATCAATCGAAAATAAAAGTATGTGTAGCCGGAGCAACCGGATGGGCAGGCTCAGAACTCGCTAAAGCAATTGCAGTTTCAGGAGAACTGGAGCTGGTAGCGGCAATTTCCCGCCAGCACGCCGGAAAAAGTTTAAATGAGGTATTGGATATTGCGGGGACCAAAATCCCTGTTTTCGCTACCATAGAAGAAGCCTTAACGGTTCCCTGTGATGTTTTGGTCGAATATACCAAACCCGGCGTTGCAAAACATCATATCCTGACAGCCATTGCCAAAGGTGTAAATGTGGTGGTGGGCACCTCCGGTCTGAGTGATGAAGATTATGAAGAAATAGGGATCAAGGCTGCAGCGCATCAGCAATCCGTACTTGCAGTCGGCAATTTTGCAATCAGTGTCGTACTGTTGAATAAGTTTGCAGAAATGGCAGCCCGGTACATGTCTAACTGGGAAATCATCGATTATGCCAGCGCCGGAAAAATTGATGCTCCGAGTGGGAGTGCGAGGGAATTGGCTTACCGTTTATCGCAGGTTAAAAAACAGGAACTACAGGTTTCTATGGAGCACACTCAAGGTGTAAAAGAGACCAGAGGAGCGGATATAAACGGCACCCGGGTTCATTCCCTGAGGCTTCCCGGATTTGTCATTTCGCTGGAAGCCATATTTGGCATGCCCGATGAAAAACTGACCTTGAAACATGAGGCCGGCAACAGCTCGAAACCTTATGTGACAGGTGCTTTTCTGGCGATTAAAAAAGTTGGCTCCTTTACCGGGTTGAAAAGAGGTCTGGATAGCGTAATCGATTAAAACAATAAGCAAAATTTCCTGTTCCAATTATATATGCGCAAATTTTTACAAAGGCTGTTTACCGGGCCGATCATCAGACTGGCCAATAAATATTCCTCCAGACCGGATCAGCAACGGGTGCACGATGCTTTAACAGCCTTGTTCAATAAGATCCAAAAAGAACCCGGTAAGCGTGGCCAGCTGATAGATTTCGACCACTCCGACAAGCTCATCATCTTTTCCGATCAGCATAAAGGCAGCAGGAACTACAGCGATGACTTTGTCCTTTCCGAAAAGAATTACCTCGCAGCACTTAGCTATTACAATGCGCAGAATTATCTTTTTTGCAGTTTGGGCGACAGTGAAGAACTTTGGAAGAATACGCTTCTCGGCGTCATCAGGAATAACAAAGCGACCTTTGAGCAGGAAAAGCTATTTCTAAAAAGAAATGCTTTCATTAAAATATTTGGCAACCATGACCTGTATTGGGACAACGATCCTCTTGCAGGTTTTACCCTTGAAAAGGTCTATGGGCAAAAGATAAAAATCTATGAGGGTGTCATTTTGCGCATTCCCATTAAAGATCAGCTGCTGTCCATCTTTATGACCCATGGTCATCAGGGAGATTTGCAAAGCGATGGAAACTGGTTTAGCAAATGGTTTGTTTCCAATGTATGGGGTCCGCTCCAGGCCTACCTGCGCATTAATCCAAATACCCCGGCTTACGACAATCAATTGAAATCTGCACACAATGCCATTATGTACGACTGGACCGCCAAACAATCCGGACTTGCCCTGATTACCGGGCATACCCATCAACCGGTATTCAATTCATTAACACACCTGGAACGGACTTATATCCGGCTGGAAGCAGCAAAAAAAAAGGGAGATCAGGCAGAAATCCAAAAGATAAATGCAGAACTGGCCGCTGGAAAAATCAGTGGAGACACCTCCCCCAGATTGGACTATTCTAAAAACACGTATTTTAATACCGGTTGCTGCTGTTTTAACGATGGAGACATTACCGGAATAGAGCTGGAAGGTGGGAAAATCAAACTCGTTAAATGGAAATCCAATCCTGAATCCGGTCCTGCACGCATTGTTCTGGAAGAAACAGAATTAGTGCACTTATTAGATACCTGATTTCTCTCCCCCCTTAAATCACGACCCTGAAGGTGAGGTTCAGTCTTCCTTTCATTGGTTTTGTAGATTTTGCAATGCGATGGTCCCAATTGGCCTGTAAATCACCTTTCATGATCAGCAATGAACCATGTTCCAGCCTTATAGCATATTTCAGACCATGATCTGTTTTGTTGCGGATGTCAAAATTACGGACCTGTCCGAAACTGACAGAAGCAATCACCGGATGAGTACCCAGGGCTTTTTCGTTGTCGCTATGCCAGGCCACAGAGTCATTGCCATCCCGGTAATAATTTAAAAGCACACTGTTAAAAGAAATCCCGGCGATCAACTCCACTTTTCTTCGAATCATGAGCAGGTCCGCTGTCCAGGGCAAAGGAGCCGATTTCCCAAGTATGGTATAGTTGTAGGCCTCCGGATCACCATACCATGCGGTTAACCTCGGCGTGATCACCTCTTTATCATACATTTTTACGACCCGGTGTTTCCATTCCGAATCCCTGATCAGCCGCTCCATCAACCTTTCGCCTTCTTCCTGACTGAACAATTCCGGCCGATAATCCAGCAACGAAACCGGCAATCCAGGTGTTTGTCCTTCTTCCTTAAAAAAGCTCAATTGCTCCATTTTCCTATTCTTTTCAAATTCAGCTCCGCAATTTAACTAAAAATATTAGCAAACAAAAAAACACCTCCCTGGTTGTCGAAATTACCCCTTGCATTTGTCGCGTTTACACAGTTCAGTTTTTACCTTCAATCGCTAAGTTTGTATAGACCAAAAGCAAAACATCATGGAAAAATACAACTTAGACAAGGACGTTAAAATCTTTTATGTAACCGCATCCTCCTTTCCTGAAGGCATTCCTGCGGCTTACCAGGAATTAGGGAGATTGGTCCCTTTAAGCAAGAAAAGGACCCTTTATGGAATTTCAAGACCAGAGGGTGGACCCATCGTTTACCGTGCTGGTGTAGAAGAATCCTATGAAGGGGAAGCTGAAAAATACGGTTGTCCATCATTAGTACTGAAAAAAGGGACTTACATCAGTTCCATTCTAAGGGATTATATGAAAGCCCCGGAACTCATCGGCTGTGAATTTAAATCGCTATTGGACACTCCCGGCTTAGACCCTCAGGGTTATTGTGTCGAAGTATACCTGAGCAATGTTGAAGTACGATGTATGGTTAGAATGGAGTCAAAAGAAAAATAGTTCCTGAAGATTAAAATAAAGAAAAGGCTGATCATAAATTCATGATACAGCCTTGTTCTTAGTTTAGGTGGTTTAGTAGTTCTTATGAATCCTGGTGTTATATACATCGTCCCAGGTGATGTACGGATAAAGGTTAAATTTCTTCGCCTGAACTTCAAACAGCGCCTTCAGCTCTTCCAGTTTTGCCGGATTTTTCTTTGCCAGGTCAATGCGTTCATTAAAATCTTCATTCAGGTTATACAGCTCCCAAACATTCTCCACATAGTTTTTTGGCAGCCCCTCCTTGTTGTTCGACAAATCCAGCAAGTCCGGATGGTAAGAAAGTGCGGCCTTCCAGCCATCTTTATAAATTGACCTTGCGCCAAAAATATAATAATGCTGAATGCGGTGTTGTGAAGCTGCTTTTGCATCCGCAAAAGAATAGACCAGGGAGGTTCCCTGTATTGAATCCTGTTTAATACCCCTGATGTACTCAGGTGCTTTAATGCCGGTATATTCCAATGTCGTGGGTAGCAAATCGATCACATGACCATATTGGGTCCGGATACTCCCTTTATCTTTTATGCCTTTAGGATAAAAAACGATCAATGGATTTCTCGTCCCTCCTTCCGAATTTGCATCTTGCTTCCATTGCTTGAAAGGCGTGTTTAATGCCTGTGCCCATCCCAAAGGGTAATTTCCCTGAATCGATTTGGGTGTTCCGATCTCTCCTGAAGCTTCCAGGTTATGCTTAATAATTTCCTGCTGGCTCAGCTTATTGGTCGCTCCTCTTGGTAAATCTATTGTCCCGCTGAAGGTTCCTTCTTTACTCGCCCCATTGTCGCCGATGATCACAAAAACCAGGGTATTTTCCAATTGTTTGCTGGCCTTCAGGTAATTGATCACCCGGCCAACCTCGTGGTCAGTATAGCTCAGGTACCCTGCATAGATCTCCATAAAACGGGCATATAGCTTCCGTTCGGCTTCGGGAAGTTTATTCCAGGCCTTTATATTTGAATTTCGCGCTGGTAATACTGCATTGGCTGGAATAATTCCCAGTTGCTTTTGTCTTTTGAAGACCTCATCTCTGAAAACATCCCAGCCTTTATCAAATTTACCTTTATAAAGGTCACTCCATTCTGTAGCCACCTGATGTGGGGAATGGGTGGCACCGGGTGCATAATACAGGAAGAAAGGTTTTCCGGAATTGGCCTTTTGCTGTCTTTCAATAAAGCTGATTGCTCTATCAGTGATCTGCTCGTTCAGGTGCCTGCCATCCGGTTGAACATGTGCATTGTCTTCCACCAGGTCGGGCTTATACTGATCTGTTGCGGAACCCAGGAAGCCGAAGAAATGATCGAAACCTTTTCCGGTTGGCCATCGGTCAAAAGGTCCGGCATCTGTCGCATCCTCATCAGGTGTCAATCCATATTTCCCTACTGCAAAAGTATTGTATCCGTTTTCGCGGAGGATTTCTGCTACTGTACCTTTATCCGAAGGGATGCGGCCATCGTAACCTGGAAATCCGGCCGACATCGCCACATGAGCAAATCCCCCCATGTGTACAGAATGACTGTTCCGCCCGGTAAGCAGTGCGGATCTTGTAGGCGCACATATGGCTGTTGTATGAAAATTGGTATAGGTCAACCCCTGATGGGCCAGGCTATCAAAAGTAGGGGTATTGATCACTCCACCCAATGTACTCGTAGCCCCAAAGCCCACGTCATCGAGCAAAATCCAGAGCACATTTGGTGATCCTGCAGGAGCCTTAACCGGCTTTGTCCAGGATTCTTTGGAATCCGCAAGGGTCCTGCCAATTATGCCCTGAAAAGCTTGTTGCTGCTGTGTAATGTTTTGCGAATAGCCCTCAGAATAGCTAAAAGCGCTGCCCAGGAGTATCCAGGCTGTAATGATTCTTCTTTTCATGGATTGATTTTCTAATTGCTTTTTGCCAGTTCTGTTTGATGTTGTGCAATAACGGCTTCAATTTCCGCTGAGGTCGATTGTCCTGCTTTCTTCCAGATCTGTTTTTTATGATGATATAACACCAGCGTTGGAAGCTGATTAATTTTCAATTCTTTGAGCAGCGCGGTCTGATCATAAGCTTCAATCCTTACTATTTTAGCGGAAAATCCTGTTTTCTTTTCCAGCGTGTCCAGCACGGGAATCAGCTTCTTACAGGCGCCACAGTATTTAGAACCAAAGTCTACCAACACAAAGTCTGAAGATCCGGTTAGGGTCTGAAACTGAGCAAGGGATAGCGATATGCCTTTCTTCGCATTGTTTACGATTGGATATCCTGAACCTATCCAATTGGCAATTCCACCGGGAAGCACAATCACTTCTTTGAAGCCTTTTTCCCGGAGCTCTTTTGCCAATGCCGCACTCCGGCCATTGGCAATGGAGTAAACAAACGTGGGTTTGTCTTTAGACAAAGCTGCGATGTCTTTTTCATGACTGGCTGAAGCAGGATCAATATTGATCGCCCCCGATAAGTGGTTCTGTGCAAATTCTTCACTGGTCCTTGCATCCAGAATCTGCGCGTCTGCAGCTTTTGATTTTGTAGCCAATACGGCGAGTGAAGGAGTTTGTTCTTTCACAGTCGATAATGGCTGCTGTGCTTTAACGAGGGCTCCCTCCAGGAGCAGCAGCATTAAAAAGAGGTGTTTTAAGTATTTCATTTTTTTCGATTTAGGTTGTCAATGATCATTTGATTTTATTCCAGTCCTGAACCCCAACTTTGCCAGCCCATTCCAGGTATTTTTTTTCCAGTTGTTTTACCTTCTCCGGATACTTCGGGGCAAGATTATTTGTTTCTGTCCGGTCTGACTTCAGGTGGTACAATTCCCAGGGCGCATTGAGTTCGGCAACGAGCTTCCAGTCCTGCTCCCGAACGGCCCTGCTGCCTTCATGCTCCCAAAACAACCTGGAATGCAGTTCTTCCTTCTTTCCTTTTAAAACCTTCAACAGACTATGTCCAGGCAATGCGGTTAAGGAATTTCCTTTCAACGAATCAGGGTATTTTGTCTCTGTAAGCTCCAGAATACTCGGTAAGATATCGATAAGGTGTGCGGGTTCTTCATTTAAAGATCCCGAAGGGATGAAGCCCGGATACCAGGCAATAAAAGGGCTGGAAATTCCTCCTTCATGCGTATTTTTCTTAAACAAACGAAACGGAGTATTACTCGCATTTCCCCATGGTGCTTCATAGCTGTCTATCGAATTTACACTTCCCGGATTTCCGTTTTTCTGAATTACATAGTCCCATTTTTTGACTTCATCGGCACTGCCTCCATTATCGGAGAGAAAGATGACCAGCGTATTTTTATCTCTTTTGATCTCTTTGAGTTTATTCAGGAGCTCCCCTATACCCGCATCCATGCGGTCAATCATGGCAGCATAAATTGCCATGCGGGTATCCCAAATGTCTTTTTCTTCCACAGATAAGGATTTCCATGCTTTCGCATTTTCGAACCCCGGCGATAAGCGCCATTCTTTCTTAATCAATCCTGAAGCCCGAAGTTTCTGATAACGTTCCTGTCTCAATTCATCCCAGCCGGATAGGTACCGGCCTTTATATTTCGCAATATCTTCAGGCAGGGCCTGAATTGGCCAATGAGGTGCATTATAAGCGACATAAAGAAAGAATGGATTAGGTTCATCCTTGATTTCATCCAGAGATTTCAGCGCGAAATTGGTAATGGCCTGTGTGAGGTACAGCGACGTATCCTGACGCTGAACTTCCTGCCCATTCAACTGGAAAGTGACCGTTCTTCCATCGTTATACAGCGGCCGGGAGTTAAAATAACTGCTGCCATTATTTTGTAACGTAAAAGATTTATCAAATCCCCTGTTCACAGCAAGGGCCGAAGGCACCAAGCCCACATGCCATTTCCCGGAAACAATAGTCCGGTATCCCTGCTGTTTCAACAATTCAGCAATTGTCGCGCTATGTTTACTCAAATATCCCTGATAAGCTTCCGTTCCTTTGTTCTGAACCATATCTCCAACTCCGGCCTGATGCGGGTAAAGACCTGTCAGCAAAGAAGCGCGGGAAGGGCAACACCTTCCGGCATTGTAAAACTGGTTTAAGATCATTCCTTCTTTTGCCAGTTGGTTTAATGCCGGGGTATGAATCTCTGAACCAAATGCGCCAATGTCAGAGAAGCCGAGATCATCAGCAAGGATGATCAGCACATTGGGCCCTGCGCTTCCTGATTGTGCGAGCCCATAAGAAGCGTTCAGTCCAAAAAAAATAGCCGTTAAAAAAATGATTCGCTGATTCATAACAATTGTCTTTTCATAAAAGGCTTACCAGCCAGGATTTTGGATGAGCTTAGTGTTCAAATCGATTTCCTGTTGAGGAATTGGAAAAAGCAGATGTTTAGGGACAGAGACATTGACTTTCCCCACTTTTCGAAGCGCATCTTCCAGGATAATTTTCCCTGTAGCATCTTTCTCCCTGATCAGGTCAAACCAGCGTTGATTTTCCCAAACCAGCTCCAAACGACGGTCGAGATATAGTGCTTCCCTGAATTGGTTTTTACTCAAATCAGCCAGAAGCGTTAAACCTGCCCGGTCTCTGAGCCGGTTATAAGCCGCATAAGCTTTCGCAGTAGGTCCATTCAATTCATTTTCTGCTTCTGCCAGGATAAGTAATACTTCAGAATATCTGATCACAGGCACATTGGCTGCAGATTCACTTAGGTTTGAAGATTGATTTGGATCCCAATATTTATTGAGATAAGGGATGGAATCTCCGGGAATAGATTTATCGTTTAAATCTCCATACCACTTGCCATCAGTACCAAGGAAACGGGTCACAAAGCTGCCATTCTTCTTTCTCTTATCGTTGGCTTCGTACAGTTTATAAATGCTGAAAAACTTATCCGCTCCCTGGGTATAAAACCGCACCTGATCGGTATAAGAACCGACCATTCCCGGAACACCAGAGCGCGCCCCCCGTGGTGCCTGGTTGTTTCCCTGGCTTAGGGAATTGGATTTAAATTGCGCAGAAAAAATATGTTCTTTCCCATTTTTATAAGCAGGCAGAAAGACCTGTGCATAGTATGCAAACAAATCATAACGGTAAGGACTGGATCCCGCGGCGTAAGGAAAAGCTCCGGTCACCTCTTCTGCTTTTGCTACTGCTTCCGTCCATTTTCCCTGCGTCAGGTATACTTTAGACAACAATGATTTCGCCGCGCCGGCGGTCGCTCTTCCAATGTCCACTCCGGTATAGCTGTCCGGTAATGCCAATGCCGCCTCTGTAAAATCCTTTTCAATCTGGATATATACCTCAGCCACTGTGTTACGGGCAATCTGGAAATCCGAGATGCTTACTCCAGGTTGATCGTGCAGGATCAGCGGAACTCCGCCAAACAAACGAACCAGGTTAAAATAATACAATGCCCTGAGGAGTTTAGCCTCCCCTATCAGCCTTTTTTTAAGGGCATCTGTCAAAGCCGCATCTTCAATTTCGGGAACCTTATCTATGGCAACATTTGCCTTTTTTATTCCCGCATAATGTTGTTGCCATAATTGCAGTACCCTCAGTCCGGTAGAAGAATGGTTGAGCACTGCCTGGGAACGCACATCCGCATTGGTCGCTCCGGGTCCAGGATCAATGTCGTCAGACATGAAGTCCATCCCCGTCGCAAACAAAGTATTGTATGGTGTTTGAACGGAAGGCCCTCCTGAATTTAAAAGGAAATAGGCTGCATTCACCGCATTTACGGCATCTGCTTTTGTTTTATAGTATTCTCCTGCCGTAATAAAAGCACCGGGATCTTCTTTTAGTTTAGCGCAGGAACTCAGCACTGCAAGAACAATCAGGAATGAAAAATATTTGAGGATATTCATTTTCTTATTTTATATAGGATTAAAAGGAAAGGGAGGCACCAGCCATGATGGTCTTGCTATTGGGATAAACTCCGTTATCTACACCCGAATTGATCGCCGACTGCCCGTTAAAATTCGCTTCAGGATCGTAGCCTGTATAATTGGTCCAGGTCCAGAGGTTCTGTGCAGAAACGTAAAACCTCAGGTTTCTTAACCTCGCTTTATTTAAGACTTTTTGCGGTAAAGTATAACCCAGAGAAAGATTCTTTAAGCGCAGATAAGAAGCATTTTCAATAAAACGGTCTGCAATCGTTACTGCCGGATCGGTATAGGCGCTGTGCACATCTGTATTGGTATTTGAGGCAGAATAGCGGTTCAACAGACTGCGGGGTGCATTCGTATAACCTGTTCCCAACTCTAAAGTTCCCCTGTTCTGATTGTACAGTTTATTTCCGTAGGAGGTTTGAAAAAAGACAGACAGGTCAAATCCCCGGAAACTGAAATTATTCGTTAAACCACCTGTAAATAAAGGTTGGTTGGAAACGATAAACCTGTCGCCGGCCTGGGTAATGACCCCATCACCATTTTTATCTACATATTGCTGTCCGCCTGCAGCTTTATTCGAAGAAGGTGTTAGCGCCTTTCCGGGAGGAGTTCCCGCCGGAATCAATCCATTTGTTTTATACACTATAAAAGAGCCGATGGGATAACCCACTGCGGCAATAGAGGGTAAGGAGCTGTCCGGTATGATCTGGTTTACCTTATCCAGGCTCAACACTTTATTCCTGTTAACAGCAAAAATCACATTCGTTCCCCACTTGAAATCCCCCACCAGATTTTTAGTATTGATCCCCAGTTCAAAACCTTTATTCTCTACTGCTCCTATATTTTGGTAAATCTGACTTTGAAGCGTGGAGAAATCCAGTAACCCACTTGTTGCGGGGACGGTGATGTTGTAGAGCAGGTCTCTTGTTTTCTTATAATAAACATCCGACACCAGGTTAATCCGGCTATTGAACAAAGAAAGGTCGATTCCCAGGTTATATTGCGCCGTTTTTTCCCAGGTAAGGTTAGGATTGGCATTCGTACCCGGAGCAAAACCAGATACATTATTGCCATTGAAATTATAACGGTAAAAAGTTTCTCTTGCAAAGGATTGATAAGCGGGAATTTCCTGATTTCCAGTCAGCCCGGCACTAAAACGAAGCTTTAGATTGGAAATGGAATGATGGTCTTTCAGAAAACTTTCTTCGGTTACATTCCAGGCGATGGCCGCCGAGGGAAAAGTACCCCATTGATGGCCATCCGAAAAACGGGAGGAGCCATCGGCACGAAGCGTCAGGGTTAAGAGATATTTATTTGCATAGCCATAATTTACCCTAGCCAGAAAGGAATTTAGCGCTGTAGCATAGGACGATGAAGCAGGTGTTTGAGAAGTGATTCCCGAAGAAAGGTCATTAAAACCCGTTTCATCCGAAGCGAAACCAGCCGCAGCTGCAATCGCACCTTTGGTTACCGCCGCTTCCT
Source organism: Pedobacter steynii (assembly GCF_900103665.1). Classification (GTDB taxonomy): domain Bacteria; phylum Bacteroidota; class Bacteroidia; order Sphingobacteriales; family Sphingobacteriaceae; genus Pedobacter; species Pedobacter steynii. The sequence continues at coordinate 479,776 of NZ_FNGY01000006.1, read as the reverse complement.
GTGTAAAACCAATTAATGCATTAAGATTATGGATTTCATTGATTTTCTTCGTGTAGCTCAACGTATTTTCATTGAGCCATCGGGTGGTAAACAAACTACCTACCTGTCCAAGGCCTGAAACTCCGGTTCCCTCATATACCGTAGATGGCAAATACCTGTTTTGCTTATTGTCGACGATCAGAACACCCGCAGAGACCTTCGCTTGTAAGCCTTCAATGATCCTATAATCTGCGGAAGCGTTTCCCAAAACCAGATTGGTGCGGGTTTCATTCAGCTGGTTATATAAAGTATTGATCGGATTTCCATAAGCCCCTTCAAAAGGGCTCTTCAGGTAAAAAGAACCATCAGGATTATAAAGGGGAACTGCCGGAGACATCAGCAATAGATTTGGCACCACTGCCTGAGGTGCAATCTGTGCTTTGGAACTGCTTCCCGCAATGTAGGAAACAATTTTCAGACGTTCATTGTATTGATGTTCTACATTTAACCGGCCTGAATAACGACTGAAATCCGTGCTTTGCAAAACTCCTTCCTGCTTGAAATAATTTCCGGAAAGGGCAAACTTCGTTTTTTCAGAACCTGTTAACACGGAAATATTATGGCTTTGAACCGGAGCGGTACGAAACGCAGCAGCCTGCCAATCCGTTCCGGCTCCCAATGCCTCAATCTGGGCCTGCGTATAATAAGCCGCTTTTCCTGCATTGATCAGCGCATCATTTCTTAGCGCTCCCCATTCACTGGCATTGAGCAAAGGAAGGGTTTTCACTACTTTTTGTGAACCATAATAGCTGTCGAAATTAATCGATGATTTTCCTGCTGTACCCTTTTTTGTATTGATGATGATGACGCCGTTGGCACCTCTGGAACCATATATGGCAGTAGAAGAGGCATCTTTCAGTACGTCAATAGATTCAATATCTCCGGGATTTATCGCAGAGAGCAGGTTGATTTTAGGTCCGTTACTCACTCCCGCATCCGCCAGCTTTTCATCATTATAAAAAGGAAAACCATCAATCACATATAGTGGTTGTGAACCAGCAGTAAGAGAGGCAGATCCCCGAACCTGAACGCTTACTCCTCCGCCAGGCTGTCCGGTAGACTGCGTAACCTGAACTCCGGGAATAGACCCTTGCAGCAAGCGCTCCGGAGAACTTACCGGTTGCCCTTTTACTTCTTCCAGTTTCAGGGAAGAGACAGATCCGGTCACATCTTTTCTCCGTTGTGTTCCATACCCCACCACCACGACATCGTTCAGGTTGTTGCTGATCTCTTTTAACAAGACCTCTACCGGACTTCCGGTAACATTCAGCTCGATCCTTTCATAACCGATATAACTAATGATTAAAGTATATGGGAACTTCTGTCCTGTTCTGAAGTTGAACCTGCCTTTATCGTCTGTGGCGACCTTATGTGTCGTTCCTTTGATCTGTATCAGCACTCCCGGCAACACTTCTTTGGTTTTTGCATCGAGCACTTGTCCGACAAGCGTAGAATTAATGATTGGTTGATTCTCCTGCGCTTTTACTGCCAGGGGAAATAAGAAAAGCAGCTGCGAGCAAAAGATGATCAATAAAATAACCTTCAGCGACTTTGGCTTTTCAGTAAATGAGGCAGTAGTTTTCCAGATTACCGGATAGGTTAAAGACAGGGCATAACGCTCCCTCTCCTTAGCAAGATATTGCATATTTGTTAGGATTTAAAATGACTTGATCTGAACAGGTCCAACGCCAATTGATTTCCTGTTCTGTATACTATTAATCGTTAGGGATGTAGGGTTTATTTTATTTATCCTGCCGCTGCCGGTATTTCTTTTAATACCAGTTCCTGCTCTCCGTTATTTTGATGGACGGCCCTGATGGTTAACAAATCTCTTTCTTCTATGGTAATGTCTTGTTTAACAATGGGCCCATCTGCGGCCAGCTCACTTCCTGCCACATTGGATTTAAAGATCGGCCACAAGAGCTGGGCATACCATGGATCTCCTTCATAATGGGAAATACCATAAGCGGAAGGATATTGCCTGGAAATATGAGCTGTTCCAAAGATGACATCCCAAAGGAAAAACATGTTTCCGAAATTACCTTTATAATAACCTACCCCATCGTCTGTGGTTGCGGCATGGTGTGCATGGTGCGTTGCAGGTGTAGAAATCAAACGTTCCAGGACCCAGGCAACCGGATGCAGCACTTTATATTTATAAAAAGGCTTGTCCCAGGGAATGCTGGAATGTGCCAATGTGGTGATGGTACTTTTAATCGCCCCTACGACAATTCTTGGTGCCCCCAATCCGAGATAAACGAGAATAGTTGTCACATAAGTTTGAGAAAAGAATAAGGTATATAATGCGTTCTGGCGACTGGCCATTGCCATTCCCATATAAGAAGCGGAATGGTGGGTACGGTGAAATCGCCATAACCAGGGAATTTCATGGTGCAGACGATGGTACCAATATTGAGTCAGATCGTCGGCAATTGCAATAATGAGCAATCCCCAACCGAAAGAAACCCAGTCGAACTCGTTTCTTAGTACAGGAATTACTGCCGGTAAAAACTTCAGTCCAAAGAAAGCGATGGCCGGTCTGATGACCAGTTTTGGCAACACAAAACAGGCGATGTCTACAAATTTTTCATTTTTGTTCCAGCGCTTTTTATATAAGCCGAAAGAGAATTCCAGGACCCCTAAAATGAGGACCAATACACTGAGTCCATAACCATTCAGGTTATCGATAACTTGTTGGATAATTTTAATCATGTTATTGGTTTATTTGGTTTTTATTTAGTGGATTGCTTAGGGTTTAATCACCTGGCCAGCTGTATTTCTTTTCTTTAACCAGGGTCGCTGCCCCGTAAAATAAAAGGTAAAAAACATCAGCAGTATGGGCAGCGCATAGATAAACAGACTCAGGAAGATGTTCCTGATGATTCTTTTCTTTACTGATTCTTCAATTTTCATAAGCATATTTTTTTGCGTTTTTTAATGGGCACCATCATGAGGACCTCCTGATCTTATTTAAGGGTTAAAGTGCTGCTGGAGGAAGGTGGTTTATCTGTTAAAATTTTTTGAATAAGCCAAAGCCCCCCTAAAAGAATAACCAGCGGAACGGTAGCTACTACAATCCCCACTGCGATCTTCTTTCCGATCAGTTGTACATCTGAAATAGTCATATTTTGATTTTGTGGTGTTACAGGAAGAAGTCAGCCATAGCAATGGCCTTCAGCATGAAATTTCATGCTGTTTTTTGAACTTCTTTTACTAAATAATTACGCGCTCTTGATTAGAGATATTTGGCTGTTTAAAGGATACAGCAGATTAACAACAACAACAGCATCCCGCCTTAGAAAGGGAGGACATCAAATATTCATTTGCAATAATGAATTTTAAATCGGGATGTAGGTTTGAACTTAACATCGTTATACTGTGTGAGTTATATTGTTAATACAAATATAGAATTTGAATCCAACAATACAAATTAATTCTACTAAATAAGTAGAATTAATTTAAGAATCATCTGAAATTCAGTCATGATCATTCCTAAAAATGAATTAATTAACTTTGATCAGGTTTAAATGACAAGATTGGATCAGGTCCAACGCCAAAATTAGCACCTGGTTCAGTTATTAATCCTTAGGGGAATACGTTGTATTCCCCTTTATGAACGTTAAGCCATACCGCCATTCGCCCCAATATTCTGTGCAGTAACCCAGCTGGCTTCATCACTTGCCAGGAACAAGACCACTTTGGCGATATCTTCAGGCTCAGCAATTCTGTTAAAAGCAGACAAAGCGGCTAAACGGTCGATCACTTCCTGAGGTTTGCCATTGCTGAACAATTCGGTATTTGTCGGACCGGGAGATACGGAGTTGACATTGATTCCTCTCCCGCCTATTTCTTTGGAGAAGACACGGGTGAGTTGTTCTACTGCGGCCTTCGTTGCTACATAAGTGCTATATCCCGGAAGCATAATCCGGTTTACAGAAGTAGAAAAATTGATAATGCTCCCATTATCGGCCAGTCTGTCTGCTGCTTCACGCATGGTATTGAAAGTCCCTTTCACATTGATATCAAATTGTCTGCTGAAATCTTCGTCAGTAGTATCTTTTAATAGTTTCGTAATCATGATCCCGGCGTTGTTTACCAATACATCGATTTTACCAAAATGGGAGATCGCTTCATCAAACAATCTTTTTACCTCATCGGTTTTGCTGACATCCGCCTGCAGGGCAATGGCATCGGCACCTTTTTGTTTTAATTCATTTACAGTTTGTTCTGCAGCGGCAGTACTTCCTGCGTAGTTGACAATTATTTTTGCACCGGCCCCGGCTAATTTATGTGCAATTGCAGCTCCTATACCTCTGGAGGCACCTGTGATTAAGATTACTTTATCTTTTAAAATTTTCATAATTTTCTCTTTTAACGAACCACAAAGTTGGCAGATTTAACAAGGCAAAAAGTACTGATATTACAGCATTACATGTAAATTTCTAAGGTAAAAAAAAGAGGCCATATCATACCAAAATGATACAGCCTCTCTTTGGCATTGATGTGATCCTCCGATGGATTTATTTAATGTCGAACCAAAGGCGGGTCGTCAGCAGATCCGCACCTTGTCTGGCTACTGCCTGCTGATAATTTTTTCCATTCAGGGACTGCTCCTGACCCGGATAGATAAATCTTAGCGGCAACTTTCCGCCCAGGACACCTGCTACTGCAGGAACAAGTTCCGGATAATCCAGCCGACGCCATTCCGCAAAAGCTTCTAATCCTTGTCCGAATAAAGCAATCCATTTTTGATTACCAATAGACTTCCTGAAATTGGCAGGCTCATACTGCACAGCTGCAGATTGGGTATACGTAGCAATGGCAGCCGTTCCGACTCCATATTGTTGTAACGATACTTCTATCGCTTGCTTGTACAAGGCTCCCGCATCCTCATTACTCCATCCTCTTGCCGCAACCTCTGCACGATCGAACAATACTTCCGCATAACTGATGATCACCGCCGGTGCAACAGGCGCAAGGAAATAAGCACCTGGTTTGGAGGTTTTTGTAAGTCCATAATTGCTGGCATCTCCGGTTAGCAATCCATTGGGTATACCGATATAGGTTTCCGTGGTTACATCTTTTGTCGGGCTCGCGAAGATGGAAAGTCTGGGATCATTGAGGGATCTCAACCGGTCTACAATAGTTTTGCTAATTCTGTAATCATCCCGGGTATCAAATAAGTTGCTTACCGGATTTTGATTAGGAGATGTGGAATAAGTTAACTGTGCATTTTCCAGATTGGATGCAATCAGCGTCCCTCCTTCCGAAGTAATCTCTGCCAGTACGGACTTTGATTTTTCCGGTTCTTTATCTGCAATCCGGAGTGCAATACGCAAGCGCAAAGCATTGGCAAACTTTTTCCAAAGCTCAATTTTACCATTGTAAACAATGTCACCTAAAATTGGTTTTCCAGCAACATTCAAATCCGTTTGTGCAGATTTTAAATCGGCAAGTAATCCGAAATACACCTCTTTCTGTGCATCATAAACCGGATTTACATAGGCATTAATCTGTACCGATTGTGAATACGGAATATCGCCGTAAGCATCCGTTAGCAATAAAAACACCCATGACCTCAGTACTTTGGCCACCCCTCTGTAATTGGTATTTCCCTGCTCATCGGCCAGGCTAACGAGCTTATTCAGATTGGTCACCCCTTTGGTGTAACCCGATGCCCATAATTCCTGAAGGTCATTATTGGTAAAGATATACCTGTCCGGATCTGTATACTGGATTTTCGACCAATGCTGAATGAATAACAAACTGGAATTCATATTATTCGTTACGCCCCAATAAGTATCGGCCGTACTTTTAATCGCTCCGGTAAGCAGGTAATCCGGCTGAGGAATTTCGGCAGAATTTGGATTCTTGTTCAGGTCTGCCAGCTGGTCCTTGCAGGAGCTGAAAGATAGGGCAAGGATCGTAGAAAAAAGAATTGGAATATAGTTGAATTTCATGATGTTTAGAATTTAAGGTTAAGGTTGAAACCGAATGATCTTGCTGTTGGAAGGCTCAGGTCTTCCAGTCCTTGTGCATTTCCGGTATTAAATGCAGTTTCCGGATCAATATTTGGCACATTTTTATGAATGATCCATAGGTTTCGTCCTACCAGTGAGAAGACTGCATTCTGAAACCCTATTTTTTTAGTCCACTGTCCTGGTAAGCTGTAGCTCAATTTAACCTCTCTCAATTTGATGTAAGAAGCATCATAGATGAACTGCTCATCCACATTGGTAATGCCTTTATAATATTGTTGAGCAGGGACAATGCGGCCATTTTTTGTTCCATCGGCTAATACTCCATCGAAAACCATCCCATCAGTATATACGACTTCACCTGCCGGAGCCTGTCCGCCATTCGATATGCCAACCGCTGTTCCGGAATTTACATTACCAGGGAAATAATAGCTAAGGCCACCGCTTTCAGTATTTCTTCCTTTTAATGTACTCGCAAGAACACCGGTATAAGTTCCGGTACGGTTTGAATTGGAGTATACTTTACCACCGATTCTGGCATCCACCAGGAAATTCAGGTTGATGTTTTTATACGTAAAACTGTTACTGATTCCACCAAGCCAGTTGGGTGTAAACTTACCCAGGTATTGTTTTGCCGGATTGATCACCGGTGTTCCTCCTGAGCTTATCATAAGCTGACCGGCAGCATTGCGCTGATAAGCAGTTCCAAAAAAAGTACCATAAGGCTTTCCGATCGTTGCCAATACATCAACCGTTCTGTTGCTGCCAATCGTATAACTGCTGATCAGTCCTTCTTTATCCAATTCCGTTACCTTACTACGGTTCAGCGCATAATTCAGGTTGATGTCCCAGCTAAAGTCCTGCGATTTCACCAGGATTAATCCCAGTTGAACTTCCAACCCTTTATTATTGATGCTTCCGCCATTAATCAGTTTCTGATTGTAACCCGTCGAAGAACTTACATTCACCTTTAAAATCTGGTTGATACTATTGGTATTGTAAACACTCAGGTCCAGCTTTACCCGGTTGTCAAACAAACCGACTTCTATCCCCGCCTCAGCAGATTTAGTGATTTCGGGCAGAAGATTTGGATTTAGCTCCACCAGACTCGCCGCTTGTTGTGGATTTCCATTAAAGGGCGCTGTAAAACTATAGGTATTTACCAGTTGATAAGGGTCCGTTGCCTTACCTACTTTTGACCAGCCTCCTCGGATTTTGGCAAAACTCAACACTTCATTTTTTAGATCAAAAGCTTCCGTAAGGATCAAACTTCCATTTACTGAAGGATAGAAATAAGAGAGGTTTGGTCTTGGTAAACTGGAATCCCAATCATTCCGGGAGGTTACATTCAGGAAGGCATAATCTTTATAGCCAAGCTGTGCCGATCCAAAAGTACTATAGGTCCTTAGCTTGCTGTAAAAGTTAGACGATACCAGCGGATCTCTGGAATTGTTTAAGGTATATAAACCGTTTACGGCTAATTTAGTAGCCATCTGGTCATTCTGTTCCTGCGTAAAAGTCCTCACATTCACACCTGCCAAAACGTTAAGGGAGAAATCGTTGCTTAGTTTTTTATTAAATTCTAACCTGCCTTCTGTATTGTTTTCATTTATCGTATATGCATCTTCCTGATAGGATCCGAAAGGAGTTCCGTTTGTACCATAAGCAATTTTTATTTTTCTGCGATCCGTATAATAATCATTTCCTGTTCTGAAATTTGCGAATAGTGCCTCCGTAATTTTATAATTCAACTCTGCACTTCCAATGATGCGGTCCCGTTTCTGACCCACTGTATTTTCATAAGCAATAAAATAAGGATTGCTATAATAACTATTGTTCCAGTTGATGTTATTCCCGTTGTCGTCCTTATATTTTTTAAGCTGACTGACATCGACCTGTCTTCCGAACCAGGTAAACTGAAGCATTGGTCCCGTAGCCCGTTTACCACCTGATGCAGGCAGGTTCGCAGCACTGCTTTTGACATAGTTGACACTTGCATTCAACGTCAGCTTTGGGGTAATGCGGTAAGTAGTATTCAGCAGTAAGGAGTTTTTATTTTGCGAAGAGTTGGGCAATATCCCTCCCTGAGTCAGGTTGTTATAAGAAAAACGAACGTCTTGTTTCTCTCCGGATCCGGCAATGGCAATTCCATTGCTCAGGGCATAACCTGTTTCAAAAAAGTCTTTTACATTGTCCGGATGCGCAATAAAAGGTTCTGGTTTTCCATTCGTATTGAACTGAGGAATCAGGCGGCCATCCAGTGCGGGGCCCCAGCTTTCATCCACCCCATCATTCAAACCGCCCCCTTTACCATCTACATAGCTAAACTTACCGTTTGAGCCCTGACCAAAAGCATTCTGATATTTTGGAAGTGTCAATAAATTAGAGATCGTTGTGTTGGAATTGATGCTGATGCCCAATCCCTGCTGGCCTCTTCCTGTTTTTGTTTTAATCAATATGACCCCAGCGGCGGCCCTGGAACCATATAAAGCGGCTGCATTCGGCCCTTTTAGTACACTGATGGATTCAATATCTTCAGAATTAATGTCGGATATCGTATTTGCAAAGTCCCTGGAACCGCCATTCCCCAAAAACTGAGAGTTGTCTACCGGAACACCATCTACCACGAATAAAGGTTGATTCTGACTTGAAATAGACGTTTCCCCACGGATGATGATTCTCGAAGAGCCCATGTCTCCCTGACTATTGGTGGTTTGTACACCGGCAATCTTTCCTGCCAGCGAATTGATGAGGTTGGTTTCTTTAGCCGTAGAGATGTCTTTGGATTTCAATTCCTGAGTGGCATAACCCAATGATTTTTTTGCTTTGGTAATTCCCAAAGCGGTAACCACTACTTCATTTAAATCATTTAAGGAAGCTTCCAGACTGACTTTCAGCTGAGTTATTCCTGCCGTAACTTTGATTTCTTTGCTGGCATATCCGATATAACTGACCCGGATAATGTCATTCACATTTGCTGAAATAGAAAAGCGTCCATTTATATCAGTAACAGTAGCTGTTTCTTTTCCTTTGATGGTAACCGAAGCACCCGGAATCGTCTGTCCGTCAGGACCGTCTGAAACCACACCGGTGATTTTAAGCGACTGTGCCTGGGCCGTGAGCAGGAAAAAAAAGGACAAAGCAATCCCTATAAAAATTTTGTATATTTTTAACATATTGGTTTTTAACTAAGTGTAAGAAATTTAGAATTTGGTATGACTAGATCCCGCAACAACACATGGGGATAGCCTTGCACATATAGCCATCTGCTACAGGAAAGTAAAAAGATTTAGCGCAATTGGTTTTGTAAAGAAGTAATTGTAGGTTCATATGCTAACATTTTAAGTTTAAGACGCGCCCGCATTTCCTTCTTTTTCTCTGATGAGGTATGGCTTGATGAGCAGCAGCTTTGTAGCTGTGAAACTGCTTATCTTATTCGCTATTCGCGAATTGGAATTAGCACCTTTTACCGGGTTAACAGGTAGAGGTTGCTAAGACATCATAGGGCCATTCCCTCAGTCTTTCTGGATAAGTCGGAAGATTAAAGAAGCATCTTCGACAGCAAATATACAAATAATCTAGTAATCCCATAGGAATTAATAATATTTTATTATTTCTTTAAACCAAAGACATTAAATAAGAATATAAAATCAGTCCTTATACTAGACTTAAGCCCTCTTCCACTGCAATATAGCTTACCATCTTTATAAGTCCGCGAATAAACCGCCGCCGGCTTGCTGGTAATCACGAAAGAATTATCGGTTTCAGTTCTGTTTTCCTGATTTGTGCGTAAAGAAAGGAAGTTATTAGGGTGAAAGTTATGCTCATTTTCTACAATTGCTGAATCAATATTCCCATTTTTTTAAACTCCCCTATCTACTTATTGTTTGTCCTCAGCTCATTTATATTTGCTGGTTTGTTTTTATTATTCGCAAACCGCCGACTTTGTTAACTTTGCCGGATGAATAAAGAAATTGCTGTGATCTTTGACATGGATGGCGTGATCGTCCATACCAATCCATACCACTCCCTTGCTTTTCGTGATTTTTTCTCTGTAAGGAACCTTGCCCCTACTGAAGCTGAGTTTGCCCAACACATGTTCGGAAAAAGTAACAGTTATATTTTCAGTCACTTTTTTAAGCGCCCGATTCAGGGGGAAGAATTCCTGCGAATGGAAGAGGAAAAAGAAGGCTTATTCCGAAAAATTTATGAGCCGCATGTCGACCCGATTTCCGGTTTTCTTAAATTTATATCAGATCTGGAAGATCATCAGGTCAAGCTTGGTGTAGCCACTTCGGCCCCTGCTGCGAACCTGGACCTGATTCTGAGCAAAATCGACCTTCGTGAAAAATTAGGTTCTATTTTGGCCAGTGAAGACGTGAAAAAACATAAACCAGATCCGGAAGTATACCTGAGTTCTGCACGCAATCTTGGCGTATCACCAGACCAATGCCTTGTTTTTGAAGATTCTTTTTCCGGGATATCCGCCGCCTTAAATGCAGGAATGCGTGTAGCAGGTGTGCTTAGTTCCCATACCATTGAGGAGCTTCCTCATTGCGATTTATACATAGACAACTACAACGAACTTACTTACGATAAAATCATCGCATTATTTTAAAAGAAGGGATTATTCCCTTCTTTCTTCTCCCCTAGTTTGGAACATGTTCTACATCTACCACCTCTCCCTGAGGGTTAGTAATGCGGTAAGTAAAAATACTTTTATTCAGTACCAGAACATCCACTACCCTTGAAAACGAGGCACCTGCAGCGGTCGTACCGATCAGCATTCTCTTTTTGCCATCAGCTGTCAATGCCCATTGGCCTGAGCTTCTCAACACGCCATCGAATCCCTTGATTTCAAAATCACCATTCACATTGTACTTCGCTATACCAACATATCCGCCGTTTGCGGCGGTCACATCTTTCCCCGTCTGATCCTTAACCGTAGTAGATTTCCAGGTCACTGAAGCCAGAATTTCTGAAGGGCTTGCAGCAGGTTGTTCCGGAGTTTTGTCTTCGTCTTTTTTACAGGAAGTGATGCCAAGCAAAAGCATGCAACATACCATAAGTACCGATTTTTTCATCATTAGGTTCATAATTTGTTATTTAGTTCCACAAAACTATGTTCCAAAGAGATGATTCAGATAGGACTGATTAGCGCATTAACAGCACTAATTATTTGATTCGTCGATTTTATTTTGTCCGGAGATGTCATTCAACAGCATTTTATCAAAGCCTGTCTTTTCGAGAACAGTAATTATAAAATCTGTTTTTCCATCAATATAACGGTCGATGTCATAAGGATGTTTTTCAGCGAGTGTCATCTTCAGCCGGCCATATTCTGCCGCTGTTTCCGGATTTGCACGCAGATAATCCCTAAATAATAAATGATTTTTTAAACTTACGCTATCCTGCAGACAAACATACAGATGATGAGCAGGCCATACTTGATTTTCAGCATTTAAAGGTGTGTATTCAGAAGAGCGCTTGAAGGCTTCTCTTCCAGGAATCCCCATTTCACCGACATGCAGGTATCCTCTTTTTCCGAGTATAACTTTAATTTCTTCAAATCTGCTTTTATCGCGAATGATCAGATCCAGGTCAATCACCGGCTTTGCAGCAAGTCCCGGAACAGCAGTACTTCCAACATGTTCCATACCAATAATCAGATCTTCTAAATCAATTTTAAATACGTTGGCTAATGCTTCGAAAGTTTGCGCCCAATTTTCTGTATAGGGAACGACTTCGATGCGCTTCGGCTTAAAGTCCGTCATTTTTATTTGGTACTTTTATTTTCCAGCTCTGTTTTCAGCTTTTCTATTTCCTCCTGGGTATGACGGTTTTCCAGATAATAGTAGATCGCAAAGGCAAGAAATATCTTTCCAAGCACAAAAACGGCAAAAAACACCCACCTCCATATTTTACGGATGCGCATGTGTCCTGATTCGGCCTCTACTTCTATGAACTGTGCACTTTTTCCTGATCTGGAACCACGGCTGCTTTCTTTAGGTTCCTCTCCTATTAAATATTCAAACTGAGGTGTTTTAACCAGCTCATTTATACCTCCTTCAATTTTAGCCCAAGTATTGGGAGGTGGCGTAATGGCCATGTGTTCCGCTATACGTTCCAGATCTGACTCCAGTTTAAAGAGTGCATCTTCAATCTGTGGATGTTGCGCTTTTAGGTGTAACAGCTCGTTCGCTTCCGCTTCAGAGGCAGAACCTAATACATACGCTTCCAATATTCCGCTTTCTATGTATTCGTTAATTTTCACTACCTTTTCTCATTATAGCGAAAGCCTCTTTTAAAGTCTTCCGGGTTAAATCTTCTGTTTTATTTAGCGTTATTGAAATGTCTGCAATTGTTCTTCCGTTATAATAAACATCGCAAAACACCTGTCTCTGCTCCTCGGTTAACTGTCTCAGATAGCTGTTCGGGGAATCGGATATTTTTACTCCGGCATTCAGGCTTACATATCTGGGGCTGTCCGGTAAAGACAATAGCTTTTCCCTTGCAAATTTCTGCAGCTGAGGCCAGCCGCTGATTCCGGTCCGATTGACATCGTTATACCGGATGGACAGGTCACAAAAAACTTTAATCAGGTATTCTTCGGCTAGTTTACGGTCTTTTACAACCTCAAAAATATAGCCCAGTAACATGCCTGCATGTCTGTCATACAGACTGCGTATGCTTTCCGGCTGATGTTCTGTTAAGGAGTGAGGCGTAGTTTCGAGCATATGATTACATCTTCTTCAAACGCGCCAATTGTCTTCATTAGACCCTTCAGGAAGGACGGCGCTTTTTACTAAAATAAAAATAAACAAAGTTTACAACATTCAGGAATAAATTTTCACAAAAAGCAGATAAACAATCTAATTGCGATTGAATTTTGCAACAAAATCCTTCCTGACGGGCTCAGGTTTAACCACTCCAATAATCATCAGAATAATTGAATAACCCGGCAGAAACATTTACTTTTCCTTCATAAAAAAACCTGCAACGAATTCATTTATTGAATTCGTTGCAGGTTCCGCTATATTAAGATTCGATGCGTCTTTAGTTTACATTGTTCAGGCTGATGGTAAAATCAAGATTTGCATTCGCAGGAACTGGACCTACCGCTGCTGTTCCGTAGCAAAAAACAGAAGGAATCAAAAGTCTGATTTTTCCTCCTTTTTGAATTTTAGGAACACCAACCATCCAGCCCGGAATTAAACGACCCAGTGGAAAGGTTGTTTCACTTCCTTTTGAGCTGTCGAAAACCGTACCGTTCAACAATTTACCTTCATAAATAATGGTAATGTTGGAACATAAGGTAAAATGATGCGTACCGGTACCAGGCGCTAAAATCTGATAAAACACACCGTTTTCATCCTTCTTTACATCAGGAATGTTGTTGTCAACTACAAATTTACGAATTGCAGTAGTGTCCAGCTGAAACTGGGCTATTGCACTCGCAGGCAATGGGAACTTTGGTATTTCACCAGAACATTCAACCGCTTTGTCTTTCGAACAGGCTGCAAAGCATCCGGCTATGCAAACCAATAATAACAGGTGTTTTAATTTAGTCATGTTCACAAATATATCATATATATTGTTTTTTCATCAGCCTATAATTTGATTTTTTCGATCTTTTTATTGATTTTCAATGGTCCTCAAGAGCCCATATTCCAGGTTTATCGGTTATGAAGCGATCATGCCCGTATTATTCGTTCCTGTTTGTAAGTGGTATACTTATGATGGTCTCATCAATCTACCGGATAAGGCCCTTCAGAAAATGATCGCGCATGATATCCTTTTGATCCGACCAGCCTGGCCAGCGGACTTTGCAGCTCATTTCCCAGCTTCAATTGCTCCAGAAGATGACTGAAATCATATTTTGGTTTCCAGCCCAATGCTGCCCTGGCCTTTTCGTTCACATATACCCGATCAAACTCCGTCAGCATTTTCCAATTATAGCCTTCATATACTTTCTGATAATCAGGGAAATATTTACCAACCACCTGCGCAGCATTCGTTCTTAGCGCGGCCAAATCTTCTGGCAAAAACGGAGAAGTGGCAGAGATAATGTATTTGCCAAACCCCAGATCCTGCGCCTTTTCCGCTGCGAGAAGCTGCGCCTGAACCACATCTTCCAGTTCCACCCGGCGGAAGAGAAACTCATTTGTTTTGAGATTTTCTCCGAAAAAAGCGGCTCTCTTTTCTTTTTCATCATCATCTTCCGGAAAAAATCTGGACGTTCGCAGGACGATACAAGGCAAGCCATGGTTTCTATAAAACAACTGACACAGATCTTCTGCCGCTAGTTTTGTAACGCCATAGATATTTTTGGGAACCGGCACCAATGCCTCTGTTACCCAGGCAGCCGGACTACCCGCTGGAGGTGACATTGCCTCCCCAAATACGCTGGTCGTACTGGTAAAAATAAAACGCTTTACTCCTGCTGCCAGCGATTCCTGAAGCAGATGCAGGGTTCCGGTAATATTGGTGTCAATAAATTGCTGCAGGTCGTGGGTAGCCACATGTGGCTTATGTAAGGTAGCAGTATGAAAAACAGTCTCTATCCCTTCCATACATTCCTTCACGAAAGAACGGTCTGTAATCGAGCCAATATGACTGGTAAAAGGAGATTTGATCAGGTCTAAACCAAGTACCTCATGGTTCAATTCTTTTAGTCTCCTCGCCATTGCTTCTCCAAGATGGCCGGAACTTCCGGTTACTAAAACTTTCATATTATTTTGTTTAAAATATCTCCTGAACTACTCCAAATTTACAACGTTTCGCTCAGCTAAAAATTCTTACTTTTATAAAAGACTTATAATTTATTCATAAAAAATGAACCCGACATTATTAAAAGAAGGATTAAGCACGCAGGACAATAATTACTTTAATAATCAAAGGCTTCAAAACAAAAATCAAATAGATGAAACGAATATCTTACTTACCAATAATGGCTTTACTTGCAATAACCAGCGCCTGTAATCAGCCGAAATCCTCATCAGGGGGGACGGAGGAAAGCATCTCTCCTTCCAACCCATTTTTAAACGCCAGCAAACTTCCATTCCAGGCACCGGCTTTTGACCAGATCAAAGACAGTGATTTTAGACCTGCTATTGAAGAAGGAATGAAACAGCAACAGGCTGAAATATTGAAAATTGCAGATCAGACGGAGTCTGCCACCTTTGAAAACACCATATTGGCGATTGAAAAGAGCGGGCAATTGCTGGGGCGTGTAAATCGGGTTTTCGGTTTAGTTACCGGTGCCAATACCAATCCGGATCTGCAAAAAGTACAGGAAGAAGAAGCACCAAAACTGACGGCAAACAATGATGCCATTTACCTGAACACCAAACTATTCAAACGCGTAGAAAGCGTTTATCAGGAGCGTGCTAAATTAAAATTAGATCCGGAATCTCTCCGTTTAGTAGAATATTATTATCAGAAATTTGAATTGGCAGGAGCGAAGTTATCTGAGGGCGACAAGGAAAAACTGAAAGAACTGAATAAGGAAGAATCTTCACTTTCCACCAAGTTCAGCACTCAATTACTAGCCGCAGGTAAGGACCTCGTCAATACGACACAGCAGCCTGCCCTCCAGGGGATGTCAGACCGTGCTGCCCGCCAGACGCTTTTTGAAGCCTCCTGGACCCGTGCCGAAAAAAAAGATGCCAATGATACCCGCAAGCTGATTTCGAGAATTGCACAAATACGTGCACAACAGGCACAACTGTTAGGATTTAAGAACTATGCCGCCTGGAAACTTCAGGATCAGATGGCCAAAACTCCCGAAGCTGTTGAAGCCTTCTTCCAGCAACTTGTTCCGGCTGCAACGGCAAAAGCAAGAGCCGAAGCCAAAGACATCCAGGCTGTGATCGACCAGCAAAGAGGAGGATTTAAACTATGGCCATGGGATTGGACCTATTATGCTGAGCAGGTTCGAAAAGCCAAATACGATCTTGATGAGAACCAGGTGAAGCCTTACTTTGAGCTCAATAAAGTATTGGAGAACGGAGTATTCTATGCTGCCACACAATTGTATGGCATTACTTTCAAAGAACGGAAGGACCTTCCCGTTTATCAGAAAGATGTACGTGTATTTGATGTGATGGACAAAGATGGCAGTCAGATTGGACTGTTCTATGGTGATTATTTCAAAAGAGACAACAAAAATGGTGGCGCATGGATGGACAATATGGTTCCTCAATCCAAACTGATGGGTACAAAACCAGTCATCTATAACGTATGTAACTTTGCCAGGCCTGCTGCCGGACAACCTGCACTGATTAGTTTTGACGATGTGGTTACCATGTTTCATGAATTCGGACATGGTCTGCATGGCCTCTTTGCCAACCAGCAATATGTAAGTCTCTCGGGCGCCAATGTTGCCCGTGATTATGTAGAATTCCCTTCTCAGTTCAATGAACACTGGGCATCAGATCCTAAGATTCTGAAGAACTATGCAGTTCACTATAAAACAGGCGAAGCAATGCCACAGTCGCTCTTAGATAAAATCAAGAAGGCAAGTTCATTTAACCAGGGATATGAATTTACGGAAGCCCTGGCAGCCGCTGCTCTGGATATGCAATGGCATACCCTTCCCGCAAATGCACCATTACAGGACGTAGATAAATTTGAAGCGGAAGCTTTAAGGAAAACACACCTCAACTTAACTGAAGTTCCTCCACGTTACCGCTCCAGCTATTTCTTACACATCTGGAGCAACGGTTATGCTGCAGGTTATTATGCTTACAGCTGGACTTCTATGCTGGAAAATGATGCTTTCTCCTGGTTTCAGGAAAACGGTGGATTATCAAGGGCCAACGGACAACGGTTCCGCGATATGATCTTATCAAAAGGAAACACAGAAGACCTTGGAAAGATGTTTTTTAATTTCCGCGGACATCAACCGGATATTAAGCCTATGCTGGTTAAACGTGGATTGCTTTAATCCGTTTTGCCGGAGATAAAGCAGGAATAGCCCTGGTATTAAATGCAATGCCCCCAAAATTCAGACAATTTGGGGGGCATTGTAGTAAATAAAAAAAATCGAACCTGGAATTTAGGATCTTGATAATCAAACAGCTTTTAACTCAAAGGCCTGATTTGCAATTGAATTCCAGCTGCTGCCAATGCCTTTTTAACATCAATCATTGCCGCAGAGCGAACTCCTCCTCCAACAGCCAGGTCTCCAACCCATAACAGGATCCGGACACTGATGGCATATTCTCCAAAATCCTGAACAATCACCACAGGCTCCGGGACAGGCAAGATGTTTTCATTTTTTTTCAGTGTCTCTTTGATCAGCAGGATGACCGAATCCAGGTCAGTGCTATAAGGTACCCCAATCATAAATTCCACTCTTTTACTTCTGTCCTGCATTGTCCAGTTGATCAGATGTTGCGACAGTAAATCCCCATTGGGCACGATAATATCTGCCCCCTCCGCATTGTGGATCTTGCTGGAACGAACACCAATCTCTTTAACTACGCCAGACTTGTTTCCAATCTCAATCTGATCACCAATTTGTATGGGGCGTTCGAAAGCAAGGATGATCCCTGAAACCAGGTTGTTCACTATATTCTGCAAACCAAAACCGATACCTACGCCAAGGGCGCCCAGCATGATAGAAAGCCGGTCTATTGGAATTCCCGCAGCAGCGACTGCAATGAGAAACCCTACCGTCCATATCGCCAGCCGGATGAGCAACATCATCGAATTTAAACCGCTTCTTTTACCTCCTGCCGTCGCTTTTTCGTGCCCAAAGAAGAAACTGATAAAGCTGGAGATGAGCGAAGAGAACCAAATGATACAAAAGAAAATACCAATACTGGCAAAAGTAAACTGGTAACTCCCAATGCTTCTGGACTCCTGAAGAAAATCAGCCGAAAGGCGGAGCATCAAGTCGTAAAGCGTTAGGTTTCTGATCAATCCGATGGTCCAGATGATACTTGCCAGGATCCATAGGGTTCGCTGAAAGCGATGCTGTAATTCCTTGAAATTAATAAAATCTGAAAAACGACTGGATTGATAAGCTTCAGTTTGCAGGTAGATGGCTTCCAGTACCATCGTACAAAAGACTTTTAACGAAATCCCAAGCATCAGGCATTGTATCGCACTCACTCCGAAAATTTTAGCAAGAGATAACCGTCCTGACAAGTTAAACAAGATCGAGAGTACGACCTGGGCCAGCGTAAAAATGACCAGTGCTTTGGTAACAGGAGATTCTTCAATTTTCAGAAAGAAAGCCGTTCTCCTTCGAATCATATCTACGCAGATTAAAAACAACAATACCCCGGCAATAAACAGTCCCCAGCGCTCGCCAAAGGAACTGTCCAAAAGGATGTCGTCAATCGCGTAGAAGAACCAAATCAACACCAGACCAATCCATAAATATTTTGATGATCCATTTAAAAAAGGAAACAATAAAAAGCATATCGCAATGACCCTAAGGGCCTCAATGGCATGTAATAAGGACATTGTTGGGTTGCCAAACAGCAAAGGTGCATAAGTAAGCAAGCCCATTACCGAGCCGACAATCACACTCCGCTTCAGGAAATTGACTTGCAGCAATACACTTTCTACTTCCTCCTGTTTCTTAATTCTGCGCATGTTGGAGAGTAGCCAGGCGGTGATAAAAATAAAGATCAGCAAGGCAAGGGTGGTCAGGTGACCTTTACCGGCAAGATAAATAGAAATGATCTTTCCGGAGCGCTCAAAGGCATTCAGAACCGTCTCTCCAAAGGACTGTTTATACTTTTCGGCCTTGAGCTTAAATAAGGGGGCTTCTTCTCTGGAGAACATATTGATCTTTTTAGAGATCGACAAATAGCTCATATTTGAAGAAAGGTCGTTCAGTTGCAACAGGTTAATGGACAGTCTGTTTCTTAATAAATTAACACGGGACAACATCTTTCGCTGCAAGGTATCCAGACGCTTCCCGTCTTTGACCATACTGTTCAACTGCTCGTTTAGAACCGAATCCGGAATAATTACATTTAAATCCGGATCAGAAAGTATTTTCCTGACTTCAGTATTGCTCTTACTGAGCTGCTCTCCATAAGAAACGAGTATTTTCTTATAGTTCAGTAAATTGTCGGATTGCTCTTTCAAAAGGATCACGGCACTATTCAAGCTCCGCAGGTTCATCTTCTGTCCCTGGGTTTCAAACCTCTTTTTGAAGGTTTTCAATTTCGTTTCTATTTCTGATAAAGGCGTTTCGATCACACTGAAATCAAAGCCAATCTTGATGATAAAATTATTCTTATCGATCGCCAGTGTATACGTTTCCACTTTATTGACCAGCAAAGGAATTTCAGATTCCGTAACGACATGTTTTGGCTTTTTCTGCGCAGTTTGTTGTTTATTCTGGGCAAAAGAAGACTGAAAAGCAGCAAGCAGGCAGAAGAATATCAAAAACACCCTGGCATTCTTGCCATAAGAACCCATTAAAACCATATGATCCATCAATTTATAGTAGAGAAAAATACCTTTAGCAGTATTTATGCCAAGTATTAAATGCAAGATAAGTTCAGGTCATTTAATGCTTCAGCATTTCAGATACAAGATAGGTTTTGGATTCGAATGCAGCGCAGAAATTTCAAATACTGAAAAGATCAGGGTTTTTCAGGATTGGTATATTTCAGGATATCGATGGCTATTCCATTCGGATCTGTAATGGCAAAATGACGGTCGCCCCAGGGCTCATTTCGGATATCGATCTTTATATCCACATTTTTCTTTTTCAGTTCCTGATAGACCAGGTCTACATCTTCCACTTCAATGGTAAGGTACATCCCCTGCCCTTGAAAAGAAGGCTGGAATAAAGGTTGCTGAGAAGCGTGTCCCGGAAGTAAAAAGCTCAACTCTGCCTGTTTTCCCGGCGTGTGAAGAAGGAGGTAAAAATCATTTTCAAAGCTAATCCCAAATCCCAGGATGCTGGTGTAAAATGCTTTTGTTTCGGCCAGTTTACTGGTAATAATTCCTGCGTTTAGTTTCATTTTCTGTTGTGATTTTAGTTGTTGTGCAATAGACAATCCTGGCTGAAAGCAGCAAAACAGGATTATGGCAAGCAGCATGGCTGATCTTTTCATAATTGTGAATATTGACCACAAATCTAGTCCCCTGATCAAAACAAAAATTGTAAAAAACAGACAACTTAAACAGAAAATGCTTTAGAAGGAGTAGTTCCATAAAGCTTTTTAAATTCTCTGATAAAATGTGCCTGATCGTAATATCCGGCAGCGAGGTAATGCTGATCCTGCCCGGACACTCCGGATGCCGATTGCCTTCGGATATAATTCTGGAAACGGACAATTTTACTAAAAGTTTTCACCGTATCTCCGGTATAATATTCAAAAAGCCGGCTCAGTTGCCTCGGGCTTAGTCCTACATCCAAATCCTTTTCCACATTCAAGACTCCTGCACTTTGCAGTATGATCTCCATTGCATGCGCAATCCGGCTATCATTTTTTAGTATGGCATGTTGTAAAAGATTCAAAAAATAGTGATCCAGCAATTTAACAATCTTCGCTGTTCCCATTCCCACAGAAAAATTATTCCTGATAAATGAGGAAGTTTCAGGGAGGATCTGTTCCATAGGTTCACAGAGATCTGTAAGTTCAGCAGCACTGATTCCATAAAGCTGGGTGAATTTTGTCGGAAGAAACCGGATACCGATGTAATTAAAACTGTTGTTCAGCTGGAATTCGGTATAACAACTGCTCAGGCCCATCAGGTAATTCTCTGTTGGGTTATCCAGTTCAAAGAAAATATCAATACATCCATCCGCCACTACCCGATAAGGGTAGGGATCTGCCAAATGCTGTTCAGATTTCAATTGCCAGTAACAGTAAATTAAATCCTGAAGCCCGGGATCCGGCAAAAACTCGCCATAACCAACAGGCCCCGATCCAACGCCGGCTGCAGGCTGAACCGGCCGAAACAAGTCCCTGATTTTATGAACATTCCTTAAAGCCATAGAATGGAATAACCTATACTAAGATAAGGTTTTCTTTTGCTCAGGCAGAACTTTCAATTCCTTAAAACGTTGCTCAACCTGCTATTAAACCGTTTCCGAAATCTGCACACTATCTTTTTTATTCATTCTAAAGATCAGAAACATCACTATGATCGACAACAAGATGAGGATCAGGTAGCTGTAACTCA
Organism: Pedobacter steynii; assembly: GCF_900103665.1. GTDB lineage: Bacteria > Bacteroidota > Bacteroidia > Sphingobacteriales > Sphingobacteriaceae > Pedobacter > Pedobacter steynii. The sequence goes on along the minus strand of NZ_FNGY01000006.1, from coordinate 458,594 downwards.
GGTTTCTTTCATCTTTAGCAGGAACGACATTTACAATGCCATAACTTAAAAAAGAAACAATTACGTAAGTGATTCCTCCGGTAAGTCCGCCTGCAATACCTGCATTTTTAGGGAATTTACCTAAACAGAAAGTAAAGTAGTTATTGAACGTATATCCTGCGCCAACATGAATGATGAAAGCAAAAAAGATCAGCGAATATAAATTGGTGATAAATTGCAGACTGAAGATCATTAAAGCAACAAACACGAGTTGCATTGTCACATTTACCACCAACCTTCTGAAAAAGGGTTTATTGATCGTTGCCTTTCCAATAAATCCGCCTACCATCCAGGCAAAGCCAAGAACCAGCGAACTATATCCTGCAATAACGGGCGAAAGCTCTAAATGATGTTCAATGATAAAAGGTCCCGTCATGTTATACACCATCACCATACAATAGGCTAAACCTAACATCACAATGCCAAGTGTAAAACTGGCGGTTTTGATCATATTGACATAGATGTCTACAATTTTACGGAAACGGAATTCGGTAAAATGAACCAGCGTTTCCCCGCTATAGATCAATTCCAAAATGGCAAATACCAATGCAAATCCTGCTAAGAAATAAAAGTTAGACTCCCAGCCAAAGACCGTTTGCAGATATCCGCCAACAAAAGGAGCCACAATAGGCCCTGTAGACCATATGATCGAAAATAAGCTCAAATAATGCTTCAGTTTATCTCCCGTAAACAAGTCGACAAAATAAGCACGTTTGGCCACCACAATGGCACCTACGGTAAGTCCGTGGATCACACGCATGACATAAATAAGGTAAATGTTATGCGTCACTGCAATCACCATACTGGCACCGGCAAAAATCAGTAGAGAAACCAGGCACACTTTATACCGTCCAAAGCTATCCAGCACACTCCCTATAAATAACTGGGAAATTCCGTAGCTGATTAGAAAAATGCTCAGGGTAAGCTGGACCTGGATACTGCTGACCTGCATCTCCCCTGCCATTGTAGGTAAAGATGGAATATAAATATCGGTAGCAAAGCCGGATAAAGGCAGCAATGCGAAAGCCAAAAGCGTAGCAATGCCCTGATGGCTTTCTTTTATTTCTTTTGTTTTGGATGTAATCGTAATCATAGACGCCACAAAATTAATAATTTATAAGGAGCCCAAATTATGATATTCAAACATATACTTACGAAAATCAATGAAAACACAAGCCCGCAACCGACATAAAAACACGAAGATTACTCAAAACAACTCATAGCAGCTTTTTAAGTGTTTTATAAAATTACACAATTCAAACAATCCAATTCAAAAAGAGTCAGACCAAAGATTGGCATTTCCAGCCAACTCCTAACGCTATACCGGGCCTTGGAACTGAATTCTAATCATTCCACAAAAGCCCTGATTCGGGGCTTTTTCCTGAGCGGACACATTCACCTCAGAGATAAAGTCAGCTATAACGAGGTCACCTATATCAGCAACGGGTCCGTGAGTAGCGCCTGTTGGAAAGGCAACAAAAGAGAAACTGCTCCCGGTTATGGTTTGATCGGTTTATATGCAGATGGCAAATTTGAAGAGCCTTATGTCAACTATCAGAGCTTTGCTCTGCTAGACAAGATCACCACGCAGGAACCCATCAATGCGATAAACATAAAAGAAACTTTTAAACTGAACGCCCCTGCAAGGAAACCAATTACAGGTGGACCGATCAGGAAGCCGACAAAACTGATCGTAGATACTGCGGCAATAGCAGCTCCCGGCGACATTGTACTTGATTTCCCTGCAGCACTATATACCATGGGCACCACAGAAGACACCCCTGCACCAACGAGCATAAATCCGATAATTGCAGTCGCCAGTGTTGGAAAAACCACAGCGATCATCAAACCGATCGTAGTCAGTATCCCACTAACCTGTAAGGTTCTTTTCAATCCAAAACGGGCTGCAAAGCGATCTGCAACAAAACGTCCCATCGCCATAGTACACATGAAGGCCGTATATCCGGCAGCCATCCAGGCCTTTTCAGCAAGCACGATCTTCTTAAAATAAATGACACTCCAATCAAACATTGCGCCCTCGCAAACCATGGAACAGAAGGCGATTAATCCCAATGTCAGCAGCGATTTATCAGGAATCGCAAAAGCAGAACCTGTTTTTACGGGGTTCTTATCATTGTGAAGGTAAGACCAGCAAAATATAACAGAGAGTATCGTAATGGCAGCGATGATCATAAAATGCGGCATCGGACTGATGTTCTGACCGATCATTAAAGTCCCGATCCCTGCACCAATAAAGCCCGCCATGCTCCACAGTCCATGAAAGGAAGCCATAATAGGTTTCCGATACAGTGCTTCCGTAGCGACGGCCTGCGTGTTCACGGAGATATTGGTTGCATTGCTCGCCAATCCAAAAAGAACCAGACCAATCACGAGTTGGTAAACTTCAGTAGCTGCTCCAAGTGTAATCAGCATAAGACCGTAAGTGATCAAAGCCGCTGCAAGAAGCCGGCGACTTCCAATTTTGGTTACTGCCCAGCCAGACAAGGGCAAGGACAACATTAAACCAACGGGCAAAGCAAACAATACACCACCCAATTCTGCATCCGATAGCGAAAGCTTTTGTTGTATCGTCGCAATACGCGATGCCCAGCTTGAAAAGCATAAGCCAGTCATAAAAAACATAGCAGCTACTGCTATACGTATCACCTTTGAAGAATGTTGTTTCATTGAAATATTTTGGAGCTGATCAATAACAATCAGGCTTATTGACTGCAAATATATGCAATAAAAACACAAATCATATGCAATATTATGCAACTTAATGAAGACAGCTGCAAAAAACAGCAACTAACAAGCTGAAAATCAGAAAACCGATATTCTTTTAGTATCAATTGCCTAAAACATTTCGTATTTTCAACCTGTCCACCTTCCCCACAATGAAGAGGCAGCGCTCCGCTTTAAGAAATAGATCATGACAAATACGATTAAACATATGGAGAAGCTTGCCGGAAGGGTGGATTCTGCCGATTTAGCCAAACTGGAAGCCGGGGCGAGGTTATATTTACGGCATTCCAATATCTCTTTCCAGGTAATTTCCTCAGATGCCAATGGATTAATGATCAGAACCAAACAAGACAAACACCTTTCCGGAAATTATGCAGACGAAGTCAAGCTGATCGAGCTGACGAGAAGCCTGTTTGGTGTATTGCCCGGAAAACCGGTCATTGCTGTCCAGCCATTGATTTACACACCAGTTTTAGTCGATGTGGTAGACGCGAAATGGATACAGGAAAGAATGGAAAAATACCATATCCAGATTGAAGATATCGTGGCAGATACAGGGATAGAAAAAAGCAGTCTTTCTGCATGGGTTAACGGCACCAGACTCATGACCCAACCGGTAAAAGCCATGTTCTATTTTCTCTTTACAGATCATGAAAGCAGGAGGAAATAATACAAACCCTGGATTATCTTTTTATCCCAGGTATCGGATATCAGCTGTTTTTCAACGAAAGGTAAAATACCGTTCCCTTTCCCAACCCGCTCGCCACAGAGATATTTGCCTTCATAATCGTTGCCATTTCATAAGATATGCTCAATGCAAGTCCGGCGCCACTATTTTCATGATGATCCAGATCTCCTGATCCGGCACTAAAAAGCTGATCAATCTGTCTCTGACTCATTCCTGCTCCCTGGTCCCTGATCGATATGACCATATTTCCATGATCTATACCCGAATCAATAGCAATCAATCCATTCACAGGAGAAAATTTGGTCGCATTATTCAGGATATTCCGGAGGATAAAAAGCAACATCTGTTTATGCCCAAGAACAGTTGTTTGCTCAGGTATGTTCCCGGTTAGCTTGATATTTTTCTTCTCCTGAGCAATCTTAAAAAAAGTATTTGCTTCAATAATCAGTTCATTGATAGATAATTCTTCCGGCTGATACTCAAAACCTGTTTTCTTAGACTTGATCCATTCCAACAAGCCATCCATAAAAGAAAGACTCTTTTTAGAAGTTTCCGCAAGCTCTTTCATGATCCCCAGTTTCTCCTCTTCCGACAGCAGATTAACATCATGATTAAACACACTGGCCAACATCACAATCGTGCTGAAGGGTTGTCTTACATCATGTGCAATGACTGAAATCAACATCGTATTGAAGTGATTGGTCCGCTGTAATTCGGTATTTTGTCCCAGGGTAGTTTCATGCAGTTTTTGCTGGACCTTAACATATTCCTTTTTTATCCTCAACGAGCGGGATACAAAGAACAACAGCGCGATACTCAATGCAAACAGGCAGCTTAACAATACAATAGTTTTCGTTCTCCATCCTGCCTTATTCCTGAGCTCTTCATTTTCATTTTCACGAAGCGCATAGTTGAGGTAATTGTACCCTGACTGATCTGCTGCTTTGGCAAGCTTATCTTTTTTGGAGAGTAAAAGAGCAACATAATGATAAGCTTTTTCAGGTTGACCGGTACGTTTGTAAAAGCCATATAACCTTTCTGCAAAAACCATATAAAATTCTGTATAACCATACTTTTCTGAGGCATCCAATCCTCTCCGTAAATGATCGACTTCCTTTAACCCCTTTCCCTGCTTTGCCATTACATTACTCAAGATCCAATCAATAGATACCTTCTCGCTTTCGAAGCCGAGGCTATCTGCTCTGGCCCAGGAATCCAATAATATCTTTATTGCCTGCTCCTTTTCTCCTTTATGATACAATCTTTCCGCTAAATTGTCTTCATAAGCAAGGATCATTCGGTCGTCCTTATATTTTTTGGCAATCCTGAAACCTTCCCGGAACAAAGAATCAAAACGTACAGGTTTTATAGTGGTATCAATCACCAGAAGGTTATGAATCACCAGCGACCGGATCGAATCATTTTTCAATGACTTGCTCATTTCAAAAGTCCGGCGCATGTACCCAATAGATCTTCGGTCATCACCACTATCAGACAATAATATGCTCATATTCATGAGAACCTGACAAACATTTTCCTGGTCATCTATCGATTCATAAATTTGAAGCGCCTCATTAAAATACTTCGCAGACAGGTAATCATTGAGCGAGAAATAACAGATCGCTTCACAGTTTCTCGCATCAGCAATCCCCTTTCTATAGTTGAGCCTAACAGAGATTTCCCTGGCTTTCCCTGCATAATAAAAACAGGAATCCCGGTATCGAAGTTGAGAAAGCATGGCAATGCGATTCAATGTATTGACATATTTGATGCTGTCTTTGATCCTGGGAAGAGCTGACTGAAGCCCGCTGAGTTCGACGATTTGGGCAAATCCCCGGCCCGCGTCCAGGAGAAGTGCTGTCATTAACAGGAAAATCAAGACAGGGCGTTTGAGCATAAAAACAACTAAATGGATAACGTTAAAATACCATTATTTAAGCGTAATTAATAACCTTTCAGTCGATTTATCGTCTGTCCCTACTTATTTCACATTTTTCAATGAAATGTAAAATATTGTCCCCTTTTCCAATTCACTGTCCAGGGAAATCCTGGCATTCATAATCATAGCCATTTCATAAGAAATACTCAAGGCAAGTCCGGCTCCATTATTTTCATTCTGCTCCAGATCTCCTGATCCCGCAGTAAAAAGCTGATCGATCTGTTTCTGGCTCATTCCTGCACCCTGATCCCGGATCGAGATGACGATATTTCCGTTTTCTATGCTGGAATCAATCGTAATCGTTCCACCCAAAGGAGAAAACTTAGTCGCATTATTCAGGATATTCCGGAGGATAAAAAGCAACATCTGTTTGTGCGTAAGAACCCTGGTCTGCTCCGGTATATTCACGGTCAGCTTTATATTTTTCTTCTCCTGAGCAATCCTAAAAAAAGTATTCGCTTCAATAATCAGCCCATTAAGCTGTAGTTCTTCCGGCTGATACTCAAAGCCTGTTTTCTTGGATTTGATCCATTCCAACAACCCATCCATAAAAGAGAGACTCTTCTGGGAAGTCTCCGAAAGCTCTTTCATGATCCCCAGTTTCTCTTCTTCAGACAATAGATCCACATCATCATTAAATACATTAGCCAGCATCACAATCGTGCTGAATGGTTGCCGGACGTCATGTGCAATCACTGAAATCAGCATCGTATTGAAGTGATTCGTCTTTTGTAATGCCGCATTTTGCTGCAACGTCACATCGTGTAGTTTTTGCTGAACCTTTACATGCTGTCTTTTACTCATCAAGGAGCGGTATACAAAGAATAACAATGCCACACTGACGACAAATAAACTGCCCAATAATGCAATTGTTTTTCTTCTTGAACCGACTTTACCTTTCAGTTCTTCATTTTCATTTTCACGCAGGGCATAATTCAGGTAGTTGTATCCGGATTTATCTGCTGCCTCTGCAATGCTATTCTGCTTTGACAGCAAAAGAGAAATATAATAATAGGCTTTCTCAGGCTCATTGTGCTGCTTGTAATGCTGGTATAATTTCTCTGCAAAAATGAGATAGAAATCTGCATAACCAAATTTTCCGGATTCCTCCAGCCCTCGTTTAAGATAGTCCATCCCCAGATCATGTTTGCCCTCATCCATCATCATATCGCTTAACGGAGCATAAATCCAAACTTTCACATTCTCTAAGCCCAAACTATCCGCTTTATGCAATGACCGCAAGAGAATGGCCTTTCCTTTTTCCTTTTCGCCCTGCTGGTAAAGCCGTTGTCCGGTGCTAACGTCGTAGTAAAGAATCATACGGTCGTCTTTATATTTTTTAGCAATCTGCATCCCTTCTTCAGACAATGAATGATAACGTTCGGGTGTAAGCGTGGTATCCAAGTCAAGCAAATTACTAATGACAATAGACCGGATGGAATCATTTTTCAATGATTTACTCTTTTCAAAAGCCTGGTGAAGGTATTCAAGAGATCTCCCGTCATCTTTATTCATGGAGATTAAAACACCGATATTCATCAGCACCTGACAAACATTCTCCTGATCATCTATCGATCTGTAGATTTGCAGTGCATCATTAAAATATTTCGCAGACAGGTAGTTATTAAGTGACACATAATAGATGGCTTCGCAGTTCTTCGCATCAGCAATCCCCTTTCTATAATTTAGCCTGAGGGATATTTGCTTCGCTTTCCGCGCATAATAAAGGCATGAATCCCGATATCGAAGGTGAGACAGCATCGCAATACGGTTCAAGGCATTCACATAGCTGATGCTGTCTTTGATCAGGGGAAGACCTGACTCCAGCTTGCTGAGTTCCGCAATCTGAGAAAATCCCTTGCCCGGATTCAGGAGGAAAATCACCGTGAACAGAAAAAATAGCACGACACGTTTGAGCATAAACAATTGGATGGATCATGTGAAAATACTATTAATTGCATTCATTTGGTAAAAAAACAGAATTAACAAAAACATAATCCTCCTGCTTCCCGTTCTTCTTTTTCCGGTTCTATCTTTGTTTCCCATAAAAGGAACGATAGTTAATCATGACAGGGATCTATATTACCATCATTATTCAGGCTTTAATCTCTATTTTTCTGTTATACCATAATAAAAATAACGACAGAAAATACAATTTCCTCTACCTGTATCTGATCGTAGTAACCGCAGATTTTCTGTTCGAACTGTTTATCTACCACTTATTTAACAGGGAAACCTCCTATATAGAAAGTATCCCCAGCAGTTTCCGTTTTCTAAAAGGTCCCTTATTGCTCTTATTTTGCCTGAACTGCCTCGGAAAAAATGTATCCGGAAAAACAATCTTTCTCCACTTGTTTCCTTTTTTCCTCGTGTTTTTATGGAATATGATCATTCTCCCTATGGTATTCAGCAGGGCAAGTCATACCAATCTGCTCATGGAAATTTATCAGCAGATATTTCATTATTATCCCTTTTACTGGCTCAGCTATGTCCTCCTTACTTATTACCACATCAGTAAGGCCAGACAACCATTAAGTACAGAACTGAAGTACCTGAAAATATTAACGGTTTATCTCATCATCTCTATTATCAGTTATTACATCTCTTATAAAGCAGGATTAAATAAAGATCTTTTGAGAACGATTTATACTTATTTATTCCTCGTTCAGTTTGCCATCATCATTATCATGAAATTAAAATCAACGGTGATAGAGAAACAAGAAGACAAAGCAGAAACGATAAAATACAAAACCTCCAGCCTTTCGGAAAATACGCTCAAAGAGATTGCCGAAAATCTGTTGCAGACACTTAAAGTTTACAAGCCCTATCTTAATGAAGAGGTCACCCTTGAAGAAGTCGCCAGACAACTTCAGGTTTCCAGGCATCATTTAAGTCAGTCGATTACCGAAAGCCTTGGGACAAACTTTTATGACCTGATTAATAAATGCAGAGTAGAAGAGTTTGTCCGGATTATCAATGCAGACCATTCACAGAATATATCGGAAGTATTTTACCAATGTGGCTTCAAATCCAGAACGACCTTTTATAAGTATTTCAAGAAACAAATGGGCCTGAATCCGACAGACTACAAGTATCAGATTAGCCAGGCCACTGATACTTCAACACTGGTTAACATTTAGCATCTATTTCCTTCACAATTTCTTAACACCACAAAATCAACTGAAAAACAATTAGTTACAAAAACAACACCAGCTAAATTGTCCGTTTCAACCCAAACGAACATCCCGAATACAGACTCCGGATAGATTTGTTCAAAATTTTAACAGAACAAACAAAATGAAATTTGGAGTCATCAGATCAGGCATACTTTTATGCCTTCTTTTCAGTACGCTTGAGTTGTTTAGCCAAACCCAAGTCAGTGGTAAGATCATGGATACCCGGGGTCCTTTACCCGGAGCATCCATTAAAATTAAAGGAAAAAACAATGGGACGACCTCTGCTTACGACGGGGCCTTCCAGCTTTCTGGCCTGAGCGAAGGTACTGGCGTCCTGTTGATCTCTTATATGGGATACCTGACTAAAGAACTGGAAGTATCGCTTATCAAATCGCAGCACCTCGACCTGGGCAATATCATCCTTCAGGAAAGTCAAAAAAATGTATTGAATGAGGTCGCCATCAGCAGCGCCTACAAACCTTCGCAAGCGAGGGCACTGAACATCAAAAAATCTTCTTTAACCATCTCCGAAGTTTTAGCATCAGATGCGATTGGAAAACTGCCCGATAGAAATGCCGCAGAGGCTGTTCAACGACTACAGGGAGTGACGATTGAACGGGATATGGGGGAAGGCCGTTTTGTCTCCGTCCGTGGAACCCCTATCCAATGGAGTTCGGCTACTCTAAATGGAAACCGAATGCCCAGTGCGAGTGGAGACTATGCAAACAGAGGCGTACAGATGGACATCTTCCCATCTGAACTGATCGAATATGTAAAATTATCAAAAGCCCTTACGCCCGATATGGATGGAGATGCAATTGGTGGCAATGTAGATTTCATTACCAAAACATCCCCTTACCGCAAAACCCTGTCGGTAAACCTTGCCGGGGGCTACGTCGACCAGTCCCAATCCTCCACTTACAACACTTCAGTCGTGTATGGCGACAAGATTACCGATAAGCTGAGGTTTATTGCTTCAGGGGTAATCTGGAACAGGTCCTCGGCACTTGACAATTACCAGATGACTTATAATTTCAATGATCCTGTACCCGAAAAATCATATGCCATTAATCAGTTACAACTGAGGGACTATGTGGCCGACAGAAGAACGTTAGGCTTCAATACCGGTTTTGACTATGAGATCAATCCCAATCATAAAATCTATTTCAAAGGCTTATATAGTCAATATTTAGATCAGCAATCCGTTCGGGAGACCTATTTCAACTTTAACCTGAAGAATGTACAATTGCAGGCCAGGCATGCAGATTACCTGACAGACCTGTATTCCCTGCAAGTAGGCGGGGAATCTAAAATCAGTAAAAAATTAACCGCAACCTGGTCCTTGAACAATGCCCGTTCCTCCTTTAAGTTTGACTCACCTGATCAGCTGGCAAAGAAAGACAGAGGATACCCAATCGTTAATTTTGTCCAGCCCATGACCTATGGCAATTTATCTGCTGATGGAAATAAATACCTTGGGACCTTACCCTATGTACAGTCGGCCATTTCCCCGGATCAGCTAAAGCTCAATCAGGTGATCATGAGTCAAAACAACAATCAGGAGAGAGATTACCGCGGACAGGCAGATTTCAACTACCAGACAAGTGATCGGCTTTCCTTCAAATCAGGGCTGAAGTTTGTGAACAAAAGAAAAGAAGCCAATAGTAAAACCTTAGTCTGGATGCCCCCTTCAGCCCTGGGAATCCCCAATGCTCCGCCTATCTACATGAATGGCCTGGCGACCGAAAAATTCCCTTATAATGGAGGTTTTCTCTCAGAAATTGGCAGCCCTTATAACGATGTGATCATCAATCAAATCAGCAATCAACAGATTGACGCTTTATTTACTGAAGATTTCAGAAAAGACAAAGGCCTGGTTCAGGTGCAGGGACCGAACTCCAGCGCCAACCTCAGCACCTCCTATCTGGGGCAAGAGAATGTCTATTCCGCTTATCTAATGGGTGATTTGAAGTTATCTGATGAGGTCCGGATCATCGGAGGTTTCAGAAATGAGTATAACGAAATTAGTTTTTCAGGTAAAAAGGTAGTCAACACCAGTAAAGGTGCAGAAGCCGTAGACCTGACAGAAAAAAACAGTTACCATGCTTTCCTCCCTATGTTTCACCTGAAATATGCGCCCTCAAAAAATACCATATTACGGGCAGCACTGACCAGATCTTTTGCCAGGCCTGATTTTGACGACCTCAACCCCGGGATCGTCATCAATGAAGTTGCCAGAACCATTACCGAAGGGAATACCAAATTAAAACCTACCTTCTCGAACAACGTTGACGTCATGTTTGAACATTATTTCGGCGATGTCGGACTGGTATCTGCGGGAGCTTTTTACAAACAATTGAAAAATGTGATTTATGATGACCAAAGCCTGGTGCAACTCAATAACCAGCCTTATATCAAATCCAATCCCGGTAACCTGAAAAACAGCTGGCTTGCCGGCTTTGAAATGGGCATCAGTAAACGTTTCACGGAACTCCCTGGTTTCCTGAGCAAGTTTGGCTTCGAAGGAAACTATACCTATGTCAATTCTGGAGTGAAGATCCCGAATTTCACAAACGGACTGACTACAAGCGTAACAGAAACCACTTTACCTAAACAGGCGAAGCACAATTACAACCTGATCCTCTTTTTCGAAAGCAACAAATTCATGGCAAGGATTGCAGGAAACTACAAAGGAAAATACCTGAATACCATCAGAACCTCTGCCGGTCCGGAGCATTACCAATGGTTTGATAAAAATTTTACGGTAGACTTTTCATCCTCTTATGCCTTTAGCAAGAAAATCAGAATGTTTCTGGAACTCAATAACATTACCAACGAACCCAACCGCTTTTACCATGGAAACTCCAAAAGAGTAGAGAACGTGTCTTATTTTTCTTTCCGTGGCCAGGCAGGTGTATCTGTCAACTTTTATTAATCAACCCTCATGAACTTCAATCAAATCGTACTTCGTCCATTCCTGATCTCCCTAACCTTTATTGCAGTTGCCAAAGGCCAACAGAAAATGGAATTCTCCAACATCCCTAAAAACCTGAAGATAAATGAAATCCAGGTACTGGGAACCCATAACAGTTATGCCCGGCCGGTGGACCCTACGGTACTTGCCTATGGCGATTCTTTAATCAGCAGGATGATGGGTGCCTATATGTCTTCCATGCCTAAAGCAAAGCTGGAGGAATTTAAAGAATACCATCCCAATGGGATGTCTATGGCAGAAGGCCTGAAATATGACCATCCTCCATTTCCTGACCAGCTCAATGCAGGATTGAGAAACCTGGAGATTGATGTCTATTATGATCCAACGGGAAACCGGTTTAACGATCCTGCCGCTTATCGCTATTTCAAAGAGAAAGGGCTGCTAAACCTTGCCCCTTATAAAAAAGAAGGCCTCGACAAACCTGGATTTAAAGTATTACACATTGCTGATTTTGATTTCAGAACCCATTACCCAACGCTTAAGGATGCATTAACCGCATTAAAAACATGGTCAGATGAAAACCCAAATCACATTCCCATCTTTATCCAGCTGGAAGCAAAGGACAGTGGAATTCCGGTATTCCCTCATCCAACAACGGTATTAAAATTTGATGAAACTGCTTTTAATGCCCTTGATGCGGAGATATTAAGTGTTCTGGGAAAAGATAAACTGATCACTCCTGATGAAGTGAGGGGAAATTATCAAACGCTAAAGGAGGCTGTACTGGCAAAAAACTGGCCTGAAGTCAACAAATCAAGAGGAAAATTTATCTTTCTATTGCTTCCTTCTGCCGGAGGAGGAAATGACGCGCAGTCTCCATATCTTAAAAATCATCCCGGTTTAAAGGATAGGATCATGTTTATGCAGTCGACACCCAATGATGATTATGCCGCCTTCTTCCTGTTAGACAATGCGATTGTAAGACAGGAAGACATCAAAAAATATGTAAACATGGGTTACATGGTACGTACCCGTAGTGACATTGAAACTTATGAAGCAAAAGTAAACGACTATACCAGGGCTAAAGCCGCATTTGATTCCGGGGCACAAGTCATCTCTACCGATTTCTATAAAAAAGGAAATGGTTATGGGACGGGTTATGTGGTAAAACTTCCCGGAGGAGGTGTAGCAAGGTTGAATCCCGTTAACGCTCCGAAAGTTAACGCTCCGAAAAGGAACAAGTAAACCAGCCATCATTAGCGCAGGTACGCTGCGCTAATGATTCGCTTTTATATTTCTGGTGGCAAGTTCTACGGTCTGTACGATTCTCTTTTCCCTTGTTTCTTCTTTCTTTGCCTTAGTGATCCATTCCAGAATCATCCGCCTGGAAGAAGGAGAAAAACGCTGGAAATTCTCGAATGCCTGGATATTCTTGTCGAACATTTTTTGCAGGTCCCAGGGAATGATGGTGTTCTGCGCATCCGCAAGCATATCCCAGCTGCCATTGGCTTTAGCAAGATCGATCATGGCCTGTCCGCCTGGCCTCATTAAGCCCTGCGCGGTCATTCTCGCGACCCGTTCCTTGTTTACATTACTCCAGTTGCTCTTTGATTTTCTCGGGGTAAACTGCAGATAGCTGCTTTCTTCGTCCCGTTTATTTGCCTTGCTGTCGATCCATCCGAAACACAAGGCATGTTCAATGGACTCTTTGTAATCAATACAAGGGGTTTTGCTTTTCTTATGATAAAGAATCAGGCAAACGGCCTTCTCCCTGGCCCCGTTTTCTTCCAGCCAGTTGCGCCATTCTTCATTTGTACTGGCGTAAAAGGCAGGTATTCCATTGTTCGTTTCCATAGCTTTCCATCTATTTAGGTAACTTATCCTTGTTTCGCTTTCAGCACCTCCAGGTAATGCACATTGTACATGATGCCCAGCGTATTTCCGAAAGGATCAATGACCGAGGCAGTCACAAAACCAGGGCCACGTTCAGTAACCGGTTCATGCAATTTCGCTCCCAAAGAGATCAGTTTTTCGAGGCTTTCCCCGATTTCGTCTACATGCCAGTAAGTGATCGCAGCCGGGGCGCCCGGGGTCCATCCTGCAGGTGCATAACGGCCGTCAATCAATCCCAGTTCATGCTGATAATCCCCGATCCTGAATTCCGCATATCCAGGACGTTCAAAATATGGAGGCAGGCCCAGAAAATCGCTATACCATTTCTTTGCAGCCTCATGATCGATTGCGTAATAACAAATTGTAGATAGTCCTCTTAGTGTTTGTGAATTGCCCATTTTTTATGTCTTTTTATTTGAAATTTAATTTCTTTTGATAAAGGTAAACCGGGCTTTTGACAGCCCTATGTCAAGGGTTATTTTTTTTACAATTGCTGATACTTCCCAATGGAACTTTCTTAAAAATAAGGAATAATATGCCTAATAAAATATTTATGTATCTTCAAATATATTTATTGGTAAACAGCCATTTATGAAAAGAAAAAACGCTCCTTTCCATACCTCAGTATTCCTGCTTCTCCTGATCTGTACCTGCTGTGGCACATTAAGCACGATTGCCCAAACCCAAGCTAAAATGGCCTGGAAATTCCCTACCGGTGCCGCCATCCACTCCTCCCCGGTCAGCAATGGCAACATGGTTTATTTTGGCAGTGGCGACCAGCATTTATATGCCTTAGATAAACACTCCGGAAAAATGAAATGGAAATTTAAGACCAGCGGAGAGGTGCATTCTTCGCCGGTGATCAATGAACAGCGGGTTATCTTTTCAAGTGGGGATGGCGCTGTTTATGCGCTCGATAAAAACAGCGGCCAGCTGATCTGGAAATTCAAAACCAATGGAGAGAAAAAGTACGATACCTGGGACTATTACCTTTCCTCTCCCCTGGTGGATGATCAATTTGTTTATATAGGTAGCGGCGACAGTAGTATTTATGCCCTGGAGCTGAATTCCGGAAAAAAGCAATGGGCTTATAAAACCGGTGGCAGTGTCCATGCAGATCCCGTAATCAAAGATAAAACGGTCTTAGTAGGGAGTTATGATGGTTTCTTTTATGCCCTGGATTCAAAATCAGGCAGTCTGAAATGGAAATTTAAAACAGTAGGCGATCAGTCCTTTCCAAAAGGAGAGGTACAAAAGGCGGCAATCGTACAGGACAGTACCGTCTTTTTCGGAAGCCGGGATTACAACATTTATGCGCTGGACTTAAAAACAGGGACCGGTAAGTGGAACAGGAAGGAAATCGGAAGCTGGATCATTGCCAGCCCTCTTTTCTATAAGGGCAATGTCTATTTCGGAACTTCCGATACCCATCGCTTTTATGCCATGAACGCGAGATCCGGAACGATAAAATGGACCTTACCGCTCAACATGCGTGTCTATGGAGCTGCCATCATGGTGGGCAATGAGCTGGTATTTGGTTGCTTCAATGGCAAAGTTTATTTTGTTGATCCGGAAACAGGAAAAGTCAATTCCACTTTTCAAACGGAGGAGAGTAAAAGCAGGTATGCCAGTATCTATGATGCGACAGACCATTTCAGGAAAGATATTTCGCTGTATGGCAACGACTATATCGAGGTAGAGAAAAAGATCCTGGCTTTAGGGTCTATATTATCGACTCCGCTCACAGACGGGCGAATGCTTTATTTTGGAGATTCCAATGGCTTCTTCTATGCTTTAGAGAAATAAACTTAATGGCCTTGCGGATCGGTCAATAATGTTTCGATCTGCAAGGATCAAAACAGTTTTCCGTTACTGCTCAGTTCTTCTAAATCCAGTCGCTTCTCTTCTTCCCTGAGGATATCGTCATCGTAATTCTTATCCTTTTTCAGGAGGTGTAATTCATGACGTTGAATGTGAATCAAATCTACCATCATTTCTTTATACACTTTAAGTTCCTGAAGGTCAACCTTGCCTTCCCGCATGGCCTGCACGGCATTCTTCTTATCCACCAGCGATCTTTCCAGCTCCGCCTTAAAACTAACCACCAACTCATTGTGGATACACTGAGACTGGTAATTTTGCTGCATTCTTTCCAGAGAACGGTCAATCAGCCGGAGGCGGATCTGCGAACTTTGCTCCTGTTCCGACAGTTTGAAGGTATTTTCCGGTATTTTCAATAAACGGATGATAAAAGGCAAAGAAAGTCCCTGAAAAACAAGAGTCACAAGGATCACCACAAAAGTAATGAACAGGATGAGGTTCCTCAGCGGAAAGGCCGTCTGATCGGTGAGCAGCAGGGGAACGGACAATGCGGCGGCCAGTGAAACCACGCCACGCATCCCCGCCCAGACAATCACAACGGAGGAATGCCAGGTCATCCCCTGGTAGCGAACCCTCGTTTTCTTGTTGACCAGGCGGGTCAGCCTGCTCGTTGTAAATAACCAGACAAACCTAACTACCAGTGTCAGCAAACTGATGCCAACACCATACCCTATCGCGGTTTTCAATGGATAGTCTGATCCCAGACCAGCCACAATATCCGGCAATGCCAATCCGATCAGGATAAAAACAACACCATTCATCATAAACGTCGTGGCAGACCAGACCGCGTTAACTTTAACCCTGGAATTGGGCGTTAAAATCACGTGCGACTGACTACAGAGGAAAAGTCCCCCTGAAACCACAGCCATTACTCCAGAGACCTTAAAATGCTCTGCTACGATGTACATAAAGTAAGGCGTCAATAATGTTAAAACAGTATCTATATTTTCGTTGGTTGGCAGCCAGCGGTGGATCGCATAAAATATGCATCCAATTCCAAGACCAATTAAAATTCCGAATCCTGCTACCACAACGAAGTTTAAAGCCGCATCCTGAAACACAAAATTCCCTGTAATTACCGCTGCAAGGGCAAACTTAAATACAATTAAACTGGAAGCATCATTAATCAGGCTCTCTCCTTCCAATAAGGAGTTGATGGTTTTAGGGATTTTCACCCCCTTTAACACCGTCGAGGCGGCAATCGCATCGGGCGGAGAAACAATTCCTCCCAACAGAAAACCAAGGGCTAAAGTGAAGCCCGGGATAAATGCTACAGATGCATAGGCCACCGCGATAGAGGTAATCAGCACCAGGCCAACCGCCATTAAGAAGATAGCGCCTTTATATTCCCAAAAGTCTTTCCAGGAAGTTGTCCAGGCAGCTTCGTATAATAAAGGAGGAAGAAAAAGCAGGAATATGATGTCAGGATCTACAAAAATATGAGGGATACCAGGGACAAACCCAATGATCAGTCCTGATAACACTAAAAATATCGGATAGGAAACTTTCAGCTTATGTCCGATCATCACCAGAATGGTAACACCTAAAAGCAGGACAAGAATGAGAATAAGGTTGTCGTGAAGCATTATTTAAAGAATAAGTTTGTGTGATGCTGCTGAATTGTAACCAATATCGTTAAAAAAAACGATCCGTTTTAGCTGTCGGACAGCGCGTTGCAAAACCTGTACCAAAACCCACCCGAACCAGTGGCCGGATAAGGTTTATTCCGGCTGCTGATCAAAAATTAATTTTAAATTTGTGCCCCTAAGAAAACAAATATTTTACCCATTTACCAAAGCATGATGACTTCCATTTTAAAAAAAGCAACAACACATCGTTTATTAATCACCCTACTTAGCGGGCTGCTGTTTCTAACGGCCTGTACAGAATCTGCAGATCGTTTTTTCGGTATTGCCGTACTCAACACCAATATACTGCGGGAGTTTGGCAGCCCTGCCTTTGCCAAAAGGCTCAATGATGAAACCAAAGAATTTCCGGGAGTACCGGCCAGCAAGAAAAACGGAGATGAAGCACAGAAGAACATCAGCAATCAGATTCTGTATATAGAAAAGTGTATAAAAGACATTAACGCCTTATCAGAAAGCGGCGTTAAAAAAGAGATTAAGACCGCTGCTCTTGAACTTTTTGAGCTCGTTCTTCCTGTCTATAAAAACGAATATATGGCTTATGCCAAATTATGTGATGCCAAAGGCACTCAGGAGCAAAAAGACCTGATCGTCAAGGAAATTGATGAAAAGTACAATGAAGCATTTGAGAAGAAATACATCCGGTTGTTAGAAAAAGGAAAAGCATTCGCTCAGGACAACAACCTGAACGTAAAGTGGGAGTAGCCTGTTCCCAAATCATATTTACATTTAGCAGCGTCATTTGATGACGCTGCTAAATGCAATTTCAAGGGTCTAAAAAATCAGGGCTTTTCGGCCAGTTCTTTCGCTTTCTGAAGTGCCAATGGCCAGGTTTTATTCATATAGTCTTCCCACTCTCCGGCGGTATCCATCTCTACCTTCCATTCTGTTTTACCACCTACATCACGGAGCCTGTAATCCTCCAGCGAGCCAGACCACTTTTTGATCTCTTCACTATCCAGATCCTCCACTCCGTTGGTGATCATTCCCAAATGCCGGATGGACAGAAACTCATAAGGAATATTTTCTGCAATCTCAGAGACCATACCGTCACCATTCCCACTTGAGAACACCGCTCTACTTCCTTTCTTCCAATCTGTTTCTGCTTTAGATCCTTCTGCAAAAGGAGCAGTCCATTGAGGATAAGTATCTTTTCCAATGATCACATCCCATACTTTTTCACGTGGGGCATCAATCAAAATTTTAAATTCCAGCTTTTTCATAAGAATATATTTTTTTTAAAAGGTGATGAAACGATCATTAAGCATGTTTCATATCCCGGTATCTAAAGTTACGACAACAGGCTGGTTTACAAGGTGGCCGATCACGACATTTTCAGGGGCTATTTGAGACATCTGCAACTAAAAGACCTTTAGCCTTGACATCAACAACATTAAAAAGAGAAAATCTGATTAATAAAACCACAGATAATGAACAAAAATTATTCATTACATCTTGAAATCTATTCATTTTTCATTCAGAATATTTACTTATAAATAAATGCTTATCTTCATTAAATAAACAACATCCTATGTAAATTATTAATCATCTCAAAACCAATATTATGACTAACGCTATCTCAAAAACAAGCATCTGGACTTACAGAAGCTTAAAAAACAATCCCGCCATCACAACAGATTTCGACCTCCTTGAAGAAGGCAGGGCGCTCCTGCAAATCAACATCGCTGACGACAATAGTATTTCAGGAAACATCGGCGGCAATGGCTGGAACCTGGAACTGAAAGGTTCTATTCAATATGGAAACCCGGCCACCTTATGGTTCCAGGGTTTTGGTAAAGTAGGCGACGATCCATGGCTTTACAGCTACCTATGCTATCAGGTTCCGGTGATTCCCAATGGTATTGACCAGTTCCCTGCGCTAGTAGGCAGTGTCACCAGAGTAATCCCGCATCCCGGCGATCATGGGATCACAAGTCCGGCCGGAGCGGTGTATTCCTTTTATGCCATACTGCAAACACAGGCTTAACGATCCTTTCTTCAAACCCTTCTAAAACCTATTTCTAATGAGTAATTCTAAAGAAATGAGTTCCTGCAATTGTCACCACAATTCGCAGGACGAAAGCATGGGCGGGTCATTTTCCGGGGTTAAAAAAACAGGACGTGTGCTCCCTTCTGTATTGATGAGCATTCTGATCGCCTTTTTCCCAAAATGTCCCTTCTGCTGGGCGATATACATGAGCATGTTCGGAAGCATCGGGCTTGCAAGGCTGCCTTATATGCCCTGGTTATTTCCCGTCTTAATGGCTTTCTTAGCCGTTCACCTGGTGATGCTGTGGAGAAAAACCCCTCAAAAAGGATACCTACCTTTCCTGATCAGTCTGGCAGGGGCTGTGGTCATTTTATCGGGCAAAGTATTTTTCCCTTTGGCACAGTGGCTTTCTGTAACTGGCATGATCCTGATCATTTCAGGTTCACTGCTCAACAACTTTTCCAATATCCGTATACCCTTAACTAATTTTAAACGAGTATAATTTAAAAATTAACGCTATGACAACTCCAAAATTAAAAACCAGACGTTCTTTGATTGACCTTCAGATAGACTACACAAACGGGATTAAAGAACCCCTGGAAAACTTGATGAGGGCCTGGAAAGGCATCAAAGAACTCGACTATACTGACGACAATTCCTTCTTTAAAATCGGTGGATACCATGGGGAGCCATTCCGCGGTGGAGGCTGGGGCAACGCCAGTTACTGGGGTGGCTACTGTAACCACGGGAATATACTGTTTCCAACCTGGCACCGCGTTTACCTGCTCAGACTGGAACGGGCTTTACAAAGTATTGCAGGTTGTGCGGATGTAGTGCTGCCTTACTGGGATGAAACCGATGAAAGCAGCATTCTCTATGGGATTCCATCTTGCTTAACCGATGAAAATTTCGTTCTGGACAACGAAACGATCGCTAACCCTTTACGTTCTTTTGTGTTTCCAAGGAACATTACCGACAACATCAGTCAGGACCCCTCAGCGGATTATTCCAAACCGAAAAATTACGAAACCAAACGTTATCCATTGTCTGGTCTGATGGGACCAAACGATATCGCAGCGACACATGCACATAATGCGCTGTTCCCTAAGTATGAGGATAACGTTAAAATACTCAATAACAACGTAAAAGACTGGCTCAACTCCCATATTGTAGTCAACAAAGTGACCATTCCGACCAATCTGGTTCAGAAGTTCAAAGATTGCCTGGACGCGCCCAATTTTACCGTCTTCTCGAATACCAGCTCAGCTGCCCAATGGAATGGGGAGCGCCAGACGATTGATCCTGTAACCGGCAAACCAATGGTCGATGATCCCAATTTTAAGGCCGTTGTTTCTCTGGAATCACCACATAACAGCATCCATCTTGCTGTTGGAGGCTGTGACATCCCCAGTTATAATAAATCGCCCATTCCGGGAGCAAATGGGGATATGGGCGAAAACGATACTGCAGCGCTTGATCCGATCTTTTATTTTCACCATTGCAATATTGACCGGGTGTTCTGGTTGTGGCAGAAAAAACACGGTGCTACAGATGCACTGGAGATCATTCCGGAATATCCTGGAACAAACACTATTGACAATCAAGGACCTACACCGGGATTTGCACCGAATACCTGGTTAACACTGGACAGTCCGCTGGAGCCTTTTAAAAAGAATGAAACAGACTATTACAACTCTAAAGATTGCATCAATATTGAAACCCAATTAGGCTACACCTATAGTCAGGGTTCCATGGATGATCATGCAAGTCTCTTTTTGGCGAAAAAACAAGACGAATTCCCCAGCAGAATTATCAAGGTCAGCAAAATTAATAAAGCGCCCATCAGGGGTTCTTTTACCGTATCCGCATTCATGAATGTGAACGGAGAAAAACTTCATCTTGGAACAGAAGCCATACTGAGCCGCTGGAATTCACAATTCTGTGCCAATTGCCAGACACACCTGGAAGTAAAAGCATTCTTTAAACTTCCTATAATAGAAACTAAGCTTTTTTCTGCCTTGAATGAGAACCCTTACGAACATGTAGAAATTGAAATACACGGCAGAGATGGATTCATCAACGGCACCAATAAAAGCAAGCTGTTAAATGCGCTGGAAAAACCGGTTACCGGATTCCATCTGGAAATTATATAATCCAGGTTTAGCCCGCCCGCCGGGCGCAAAATTCATTGAAGGCAGCAACATTGCTGCCTTCAACTTTAGCCTCCCCCTGAAGCTAAATGAAACATCACCAGATTGACAAGAAATAAACGCAAAAAAAAGCAGCCGAAGGAACTCCGGCTGCGACGTTGAGCGCGTCATATGATAAGCTTCTGTAACTATTGTTTTCATTGTCCAGGCAAAAAGCTCCCCCCGGCGCTTTTGCCTTTGACGACACTAAATACCGTAAAATAAAATGAAGCTGCAACCGGTTATGGTTTCAAAAACCGAATATGAAACAAGATAAAGACTGTAAATATTCCAAAAATAAGTAGCTAAAAACCTGACTAATCAACAGTTATAGACCTTTTTAGGTATTCACTTGGACTCAGCCCCTCTTTCTTCTTAAACACATTGAAAAATGTTATCCTTGAGTTAAATCCTGCCATGTTAGCTAAGCCTTCAATGGAATAACGTTCCAAAATATTTTTTTCCAGAAGGTCTTTTGCATAGTCAACACGGTAATTATTGATCAGCTCGTTAAAATTGGTTTCAAATTTCCGGTTAATAACTGTAGACAAGAGCTTAGGAGAAACGCCGATTCTTTTCCCAAAATCAACAATCGTAATTCCTTTATTTAGAAAAACCTGCTCCTCATGCAAAGCATATCTGATTTTTTCCAACAAAAGATCAGTGTCTTTGATTTCAGCAATTACCGGATTTTCCAAAGCGCTTGTTTTGACGATGGACTCCTTTTCAGCATTTTTTTGATCTGCGTCTTTATTAAAGTACCCATAAACCCGTTCAGGATTGAAATTTATATAGAGGTTAAGGCAGAGGATGCCCAAAGTCCCCATACTGGAAAAAATAAGCTTTGCCCCGGAGAGCTGATGCTGATTTTCGCCAAAATAACAGGCAATCATATAAAAGAAGTTGCTGACCGCCACCCCTCCCATTAAAACCAGAGAAATAAACAACCAGTTCCCCAGCTTTTCTTTATTCATCAGGGTCATCAGCTGAGGCCGCAGCTTTTTCAGCAGGTAAACACAGTAACAGAAATAAATCAATTGCAATGCAAGTCGGAAGAGGTAATGAAAGGAGATCGGAATCAATCCCGATCCGACATAATACAATAAATTTTTGTTCAAAAATATCGCTTTAGCAATCTCCTGTTTCTCCTCAAAGGACAGTAAATAAAAAGGGATTAAATCCAAAAAATGAACGAATGCAGGAATAAAATGCAGGTAATCGGCTTTTTTTAGCCCATTTATATTCTTCAGTGAATTCCTGATATAGAAGAAAAAGAATGGCGCATTTAAATACATCAAAGGGCTCATGCTGCGAAGCGAATGAGGATGGTCAACGATATACCCATTCTCAAACCATAGAAAATAAACCAATAGAGAGATATTATAGCAAAAAAGAGAGATGCCGAGCATCTTATTTTTTAAATATGGATTCTCAGGTTTAAAAATTAAGGTCAGGCTATTAATGGTAGAAAGTGAGAGTAAGATAATGCACAGTAGGTTCATTACAGCAAGAGATCAGGAGGACTACAATGTTATCAAAAAAGTCACGCTTCCGCAACAGCTACTTTTATGATAATTCAAATATTAATTCCTATATTAATCTTAAAAAATGATTTCAATATAATACCTAAATCACAATCAGTAATTAAACATGAATACCAATGATTTCAAAATATTTGAAGCGGTAGCTGCACATGGCAGCTTCACCAAAGCTGCGGAAGCGACTTTCACCGTTCAATCTAATGTCACGGCCAGAATTAAAAGTCTGGAAGAAGAATTTGGCGTTTCCCTCTTTACCCGGACAAAAAAGGTACAGCTCACTGCTGCCGGCGAAACACTGATGCACTACTGCAAACAGATCAGCCAGCTGATAGAGGCAGCGAAAAGAGAACTTTCTCAGCGCAATCAGCTCATCGGCCATTTAAAAATAGGTTGTATTGAAACCACTATGGCCTTAAAGGTTCCTGAGCTTATTCAGCGCTTTAATACCACCTACCCTGATATCGAACTGGAATTTAAATCGGCCATGTCTCCCGACCTGATCCATGAAGTCATGAATTATAAACTGGATGCCGCCTTTATCACCGCTCCCATTACCTCGACTGATCTCGAACAGCGACTGATCAAAGAAGAGCAGTTGGTGATCGTCAGTTCCGGTAAATATGAAACACTTAATGACATCGTACAGGATGCACAGGTTAAGATCATCGTCTTTGAACAAGGTTGTGTTTACAGGGCAAGACTGGAATCCTGGCTGAGCTATAAAGGCATCATCAATTATAAAAGCACCATCGTGAATTCTCTGGAAGGCATCGTCAACTTTGTAGAAGCAGGTTTGGCGATTACCATATTACCCCTGGAATTGATTGAACAGTATTATCCAAACAGAAAGCTAAGAACCTTTTCTATTGGTAAAGAACTGGGCAGTACCACAACCATGATTATTTACAGAAAGAACAGAAACCAGGATCCTTTGCTACAGGCTTTTATAGAAATGTACTAAACAAAACATCAAAACTTTATTCTTTATAATCAGTAAAATACAATACTTAAAAAGCAAAAAAGCTACTTAAAACAACTTATCGCCTCAATAATCATTATAAATAAGAATATTCTATTTGTAATATTTTGATTACAAAAAAAAGAATTCTAATTTAATCAAAGATCTACTAGCTGCACCATAATATTTATGAAAAACTTAAATTTATGAAAAGAAAAAACCTGCTGGCGCTTGCCTTAATCGGCGCGCTTACTGTATCTATGTTCGCCTGTACGAAAAAAGATGCGGTAGAAACGACAAGCAATGAAGAAATCTCTAAAACTACTTTGTCAAAAATTACTTCCCTGGGCTTCAGTATTGATGGCGCAAGGAAAGTAGAAGGCGGCTATTTAGTGGAAGGAGATATTCTTTTAACTGATGATAACCTCTCAAACACATCAAAAGGTGCCAATTTAAGCATTGCTGAAACAGAGCAGTACAGAACTACCAATTTAGTAACCGGTCTTCCCAGGGTAATTACCATCTCGGTGACCAACCTGCCACAGGTTTACAGCGATGCTGTTGACCAGATGATTACCAGGTACAATGCATTGGGATTGCAACTGACTTTCCAGAGAGCAACTACCGGAACTGTTGGAAACATTGACGTTTTCGGTTTTAATGAAGGACCTAGCGGAGGCTACATTACTTTAGGCTCAGCCGGCTTCCCAACTTCTTCAGGACAACCCTTCAACCAGGTTAAAATGAACACCAATGTGAATGCTTATGGTACGAATCCAAACCTGCTGTATTTGACTTCTGTATTGCAGCATGAAGTAGGCCATTGTATTGGTTTCCGTCATACAGATTACATGAACCGCGCTTACAGCTGTGGAGGAAAAAGGGCTAATGAAGGTACTGCCGGTGTTGGTGCTGTTCAAATTCCAGGTACTCCATCTAAAGCAGATGCAGAATCATTTATGTTGGCTTGCTCTAACGGAGGCAACAGAACGTTTAATGCAAACGACCTAATTGCCCTGAACTACCTTTACTAATAAAAAAACTATTAACTAATCCTTATTCATTCATTATTTATTATTGCGCAGTAGCAGATCGACTTATAATTTGGCGTGCAACCCAAATTCGCCTCCTGGTTTTAAAATCAGGAGGCTTTTTTTGGCCGGAAATAGAAAAGCCTCCCTAAGGAGGCCTTTCATCTATATGGTACAGCCTGTTGTCAGGACAGTACGCTTCCCTCCCCTATTGTTTAAGCACTACAGTTCCAAGACTGGTATTCTGACCAAGAGCTACCTGGACATTCGTCACTGTACTATCTTTATAACCTGTAACAGGAGCAAATTTCACGGAGTAACTTCCACCGGCAAGACCACCCACACTGAATTTACCGGTTAAAGCATCTGCAATTGTACCTACGGTATCTGTTCCGGCGATCACCAATACTTCAGGATGACTCGCTAAAGGCATTACAGTACCAGAGATCAACCCTGAAGTAGCTGCAGTAATTCCTCTGACTACCGGTTTAAGCAAATACTTTCCATTGCCAGTACTCACAATAGATTTTGCAGCGTCGAAATCCAGTAACAATGAATAAGCTACTCCCGGCACAAGGGTAGGATTCTTGCTTAGCTTAACTTTCCATCCTGAGGATTGTCCGCTTGGCGTCTTTAAATCCTGGGTGATGCCATTTACGACAATCGTATTGTTGTCGTTCAGGACCAATCTGATTTCGGTGATTTCACCGGCAGGCATTTCACCTGAAGCGACTAAAATATCAGGGTTGCCCGTTCCGATTCTGAAATCCAGAATATTAAACGTACTTACTGTTGAGGCAAAGACATAAGGTTTACCATCAGATAAAAGTACAATCTCTTTAACACTCAGATTGATCTTGTCAAAGTTCCCCGGCGCATCTGTCATCCGGATTTGAACTTTTGTCGTCCCATCAGTATGGTTGCTACCGTCTTTCTTGCATCCGTTAAGGACGGTCAGCCCTACCGTCAATACGACTAGTCCGGCATATAAGATTCTCTTTTTCATAAGTTTTAGTTTTAAATAGATATTCACATTTTCTTTCTCCAAAATTGAAAAGCGAACATGAAAGTAAGATGAAATTCCAGGATTAATTGGGGGCAAATTTTCATCTTATTTTCATGTTGGCTAATCATCTTTGTCAGACCAGGGCTTTTTACCACAGAATCTTTATATTTATATATGGGCAATACCTCCCTTTTCCGAACTTTACTGAACATCATCATCATTTTGTTGTTGCCTGCGTCCCTGTGGGCAATCACGCCAATGCATGATAAGGTAGCGATTCGCGATAGCCTCAGCCGTCGGCAACAGGAGAAAGAGAAAAAGAAAACAGAGGATAAAGGCGGGCCGGAACAAAACATCCCTGATATCAGAGAAATTCCAAAGGCGAAAAAACAGTCAAGGCCGGTAATTGTTAAACCAAACATTAAAGGCAAACCGATTAAAGTGATCCGTCCAAAAATTAAAAGACCGTAGTATCCAACCTATGAAATTCCTCCTTATTCCCGCGCTCATTTGTTTGCTTTCAATTCAGGTCCGGGCGCAGCAAGACAGTTCAAAAAAAACAACACTTACCCTCGCCGCCCTTTACAACAGCAATGTAAGTTATTACGGACAGGTAACCGATGAAAAGCTTCCCTACATACTCACTAATGCGACCCTCAGGTTTCCGATGGGGCTCCACCTTTCCGCAGGGGCTTATAAACTCTTAAATTATGGCTCAGGAATATCGGAGACAGACCTGGGACTGGGTTACGATTACGATTTTAACGACAAATGGACCGCAGGGATCGCTTATAGCCGTTCATTTTTCCCTGAAAACTCTCCATTACTACAAGCTTCCAATGAAAATAACGTCAACCTGTCGACCAGTTATTTATGGCCATGGTTCAAAACAGATTTCAGCGCAGACTATGCCTTTGGCAAGCAGAGCGATGTTTTTCTAAGTTTATCCAATTCGAAAGAAATCAGTCTCGGCAGTTTATTTAATGAGAAGAATACAATTTATATAGAACCGGCAATTGAGCTGATCGCAGGTACCAAACATTTTTATGAAACTTATACCATAGAAAAGGGTAAACGTGATCAGGCGAAAGGAAAGGGAAAACCAGTTGTACCACCCGGCAAACCAGGGATTCCTGAAACCACAACAGTGGCCAGCAATAGCTTCAACCTCCTGTCTTACAATTTCAAACTGCCATTGAGCCTGAGCCGTGCAAATTACATCGCCGAAATCAATTACCAGTTGTCTGTCCTCGGTCCCGGTGCAGCACCAGAATTAAAGCGTCAGCAGTCCTTCTTTGGCCTTGCTTTTTATTATCAGTTTTAAGTTTTAATTTATGAAAGTTTTAATCATTGAGGACGAAAAAACCCTGGCCCATGAGATGGAGGCTTTTCTGATAAAGGCCTTTTATCTTTGTGATATCGCGTATTCTTTCCAGGATGCAGTCAAAAAAATAGCGTTAAATACTTACGACTATATCCTGATTGACCTCAGCTTACCGGATGGAAACGGGCTGGAGCTCCTTAAGCAGACCAAGAAGGACAATCCTGATTCGATTTACATCATTATCACCGCGAGGACCAATCTCAAAGACCGGGTTTCAGGACTGGATCTGGGTGCCGACGATTACCTGGCAAAACCTTTTTATCTTTTAGAATTGCAGTCCAGAATGCAGGCCATCGCCCGCCGGAGGTTCAGTATCAGTCAGGAACTGTTGTCTATAGGGAAGTTTAATATTGACCTGCAAAAAAGGCTGGTCCTTTTTGAGGAAGCCGAAATTGGACTTTCACGTAAGGAATTCGACCTTTTCAGTTACCTGCTGCTCCATAAAAACAGGGTGCTTACCCGCGCACAACTGAGTGAACACATTTGGGGAACTTTTGTTAATGATGATTATGACTCGAATTATATTGATGCACATATCAAAAATATCAGAAAAAAACTCAACCAATGGGCAGATACCGAATGGCTGGAGACGGTACGCGGTGTAGGTTACCGAATCAGAAAATAATATGAAATTATCAACGAAACTTACCCTTTTTATCACAGGGTCTAAATTGGCTATTGTTTTACTTTTTGTCCTCCTCCTCCCTTTCCTTGTCCGCCAGATTGCTTCTGAATACACCAATTACACCCTGCATCAACAGCGAAAAAAAGTACTGAGCATCGTCAAAAAGAACGGACTGGATTATTATTTCCAGGGCGACGACAATTATGGCAGTTACACCATGTTAAAGGAAGAATTTATTGCCATCATTCCCGTTGCCGATTCCCTTAACATCAATACCATAAAAGACTCACAGCGTCTTTTGGAAAGGGACACGCTCAATTACAGGGTGCTCAGCCATACCTTTAAAGACCATCAAAAAAACTACCTGCTGGAAATCGGGAAGACCACCGCCAGCATCAATCAATACAACAAACCTTTACAGCGGTTTGCATTATATGTTTTGATCATTTTAATCGCGCTAACCATTTTAATCGACCTTACCTTCACCCGTCTGATCATCCGCCCGCTGGCAAAAATTATTAAAAGTAAATTGGTCAGCCGGAAATTCCCTTTCGAAGACCAGCCGCAGCTGATCCAAACCAGTACCACTGATTTTAAATACCTGGACGAGTCGCTCAACGCATTGATGAATCAGATCAATGAAGCCTTTCATAAAGAAAGAGAATTCACCTCCAATGCCTCTCATGAACTCATGACGCCCATTAGTATTCTTCAGAATAAGATGGAAAACCTCCTTGCAGAAGAAGTACTGGATGAGCCATCCACACTGGCGATCATAGAAATGATGAAAACAGTAGACCGGCTAAAGAAAATCTCCGGTTCTTTATTGCTGATCTCCAGAATAGAAAATGAGCAATACATCCGAAAGGAAGAGGTTAAACCCTTGGAATTGTTTAATGAGATTATAGAAGAAATCAGCCATAGGCTGGAAGAGAAAAATATCAAAATCGTTCTTCATATCTCCGAAAATTCCATCGTTAAACAAGTCAACAGGGATTTGTTGTTTCAATTGTTCTTCAACCTTATCCATAATGCGATAAAATTTAACCGTCAGCAAGGAGAAATCATGATAAAAGACGGATATCAAAAAGGAGGCAGCTACGAAATCACCATCAGCGATACCGGCATTGGTATTCCGGAGGAAGATTTGCCCTTTATCTTTGACCGTTTCAGGAAAACAAACCTGGAAGAAAGTGTTGGATACGGTCTTGGCCTGGCCATTGTAAAAAGCATTGCGGTTTACCATCACCTTCATATTGAGGTCCGCTCTGAAATAAAAAAGGGAACGATATTTAACATCGTGTTCCCTGATTATTTTTAGCCGGCTACATCAGAAACGCTCATTACACAGCAATGCCTATTCTTCCTAACTTATTCCTGTAGGTATTGATGTATTTATCCCATTCCGGTTGATATGCTGATTTGTTATACAACAACTGAGCATAGTCAAATGCTTCCCGGCTACAGTGATTTGCAAATATCGTATCTACATATTCAATGCCCGCATCGATCACTTTTTTGATCACTGCAATTTTGCTGAGGCCCATTGCTGTACAAGCTTTATCCAACCACAAACCTTTCCCCAGCAGAACATATTGTACCAGCAAATCTTCTGTTATAAACTCCGCAGGCACATCGTTAATGTCCGGTTGTGTGCGACTGTTGGTAAAGACAGCTACAATTAATTCTTCCCTGATAAATTGAGCCGGAATAAACTGCAGCATTGTCCCTTTTTGTGCAGCCAGCATACAAAGCTCCTGAGAGATGAATCTTTCCGGTATTTCCCGTATAGCAAAACCGTCTTTTTCCACCAATTCCTTACAAAGCGCCGCTGTAATGTATTGTTCAGGGACAAAAGGTAATGCATAAAAGGTCTTTTGTAAAACGGCTAAGCACAAATCTTCGGTTTTATATATTGCAGGAACACGCTTTAGGTTGCGGTAGTTTTGTGCTATTTTTTCTTGCCAGTACGCGGCGTCTTTAAGTGTTCCTGTCTGCCCCTTTAATACAAATTCTCCGTTTTCCAGATCCATCAGCAATTCTTCGAAGGTTTGGGTGAGGGGGTTGTCCAAATGCCGGGCCAGTTCTTTTGAGAAAAAATCTGCTCCGCTTTCATCATCTTCGTAACCATTGTTTTCTTCCGGATGATCGCCCAGCCTATCGTTATAATAGAACAATTCGTTTACATGTTGTTTGATATAGGTGTTGTGGTCATTGGCAATAAATACCGGAGCATAAATTGTGCCTTCACATGCGAAATGCCCATGATTATAATCCGTCATGACCACTTCCGCTGCACTTACATCTCCATTGACAACCACATAAGCACCCCCCAGTAACATACTTTGACAGGTTATATTTCCGCCTACATAGACGAAGGGACCATAATCCCCTTCTTTGTTGATCACACAACCCCCGCAAATGAGATTTCCGTTGATCAGCATCCCTTCTATTCTGGTATCAGCACTCAGCGGTTTAGCTAACCCTGTTTTGCTTAGCCATTTCCTGATGTTATCCTCAAATATATCCAGGTAAAAGTGTCCGCTGATATGAACATCGCCGGTTGCCAATAAAAAATAATCCTCCTCATTCCAGTCGTCATACAAATTAAACCCTTCATACTGTTTTAGAAATGGATACCTGCTGATGACCTCTCCAATCGGAACTAAGCTAAAAAAACACATTGCTCTTATTTTAAATCACGAAAGTATCGAAAAAATGTAAGGAAGATATCCTATATTTTCTATAAATAAAGAAAACGAAAGTCCATGTCATTTGTTTAATTTGCTGATCATTTTATCTAAAAACAAATCCTATGGAAACCAGGAAAACACCTCATGTAGAAGCGCAGATGCTCATCAGAAAACCTGCAGCGATCGTTTTTAACGCATTTATTGATCCGGAGGTCACTAAAAACTTTTGGTTTACCAAAGGAAGCGGGAAACTTGAAACCGGAAAAAGCATCACCTGGGAATGGGAAATGTACGGTGTTTCCAGCACGGTGTTCGTTAGAGAAATCATCACAGACAGAAAGATCTCGGTAGACTGGGATCAGTATTCCACCATCGTCGACTTTGAGTTCGAGCCGATGGGCGATGAAGCAACCTATGTAAAGATTACGCAATATGGCTTTCGGACCACAGGCGACGAATTGCTGGAGGAGATCAGTGGTGCAAGCGGAGGTTTTACGACGGTAGTAGACGGCCTCAAAGCCTATCTGGAACATGGCATCAACCTGAACTTAATTGCCGACAAATTTCCAAAAGGAGTTAAATAAATTAAAAAATATCCTGTTCCGCTCCGGAACAGGATATTTTGTTTTTAAAAGCTTACATCATTTTGATGGTCCATGCATATTTGCAGGGAAGTTCTGCAGGTAGTTTAATCAGCACATCACCTCCTTTTTTAGTCCATACCAATGGCTCTTTTACACCAAGCATGTAAATTTTTGATCCTTCCTTTGGTTGAACTGTTTTAAGCAGCAACTCATTGTTATCCGCCTTATTAAAGATCGCATAAGTGAATTTGCCGTTGTTACTTTGGGTAAACCTGATGTGCTCCCCTTCTTTATAGGTTTTACCACCTTTGGTTGCATAAATGGCTTCTTTATTTACCTTGAGCCAATCGCCCATTTCCTTTAATCTTTCCACACTCGGACCAGGGATTAATCCTTCCGGAGAGGGACCTACATTTAACAGGTAGTTTCCTCCTTTAGCGGTAATGTCAACCAGGTTGTCAATTAAGGTCTGTGAAGATTTCCAGTTATGGTCCGCTTTTACGTATCCCCAGTTGTTGTTGATCGTCATACAGCTTTCCCAATAATCTTGTCCTGCTCCGGCCAGAATTTCCTGTTCCGGGGTATCATAATCGCCTGCAGCGTCTTTATATTTCTTAACGCCCTGCATACCGTCGCGGCCTTTCCCTACCCTGTTGTTGATGATCAGGGAAGGCTTGATGTTGCGCAGGTAATTGTAAAGGTCTTTACCCTGTGCTTCTGTCCATTCCGGAATCCATTCTCCATCAAACCACAGGATTGCAGGATCGTATTTTTTGATCAGCTCTGCCAGCTGGGGCTTTAAATACTCTTCCCGGTATTTGTTGAAATCAGGGTTGACCGTATTTTGATGGATAGAGCCTTTTGACATCGCATCCGGCTGATGCCAGTCCATAATAGAATGATACAAGGCAAACTTAATACCGCCTGCCTTACAGGCATCAGAAAGTTCTTTTAAAATGTCCCTTTTAAAAGGAGAGGCATCCATAATGTCATATTTAGTCAGCTTGCTGTCCCACATGCTAAAACCATCATGGTGTTTTGAAGTGATCACAATATATTTTACTCCTGCATTTTTCGCAATCTCTACCCATTGTTTCGCATCAAATTGCTGCGGGTTAAACTGAGCGGCATATTTCTCATATTCCGCAGTTGGAATTTTATGAGTTTCCATGATCCACTCCGCTCCTCCACCTTTACCATTATACTCCCCCGCAGGAACAGAATAAATGCCCCAATGGATAAACATACCGAAGGTGGCATCGTCCCACCATTGCATGCGCTTGGTTTTAGCTTCTTTTGATTCTTCGAGGTAGTTCTTCTGGGCAAAGACCGCAGAGGACATTAAGATCATTAAACTGATCATCAGGATGTTTTTCTTCATACTTGTTTTAGTTGGCTATAGTAAAGATAGTTGCATTATGATTTACTAATTCTGAGATCCTGCCAAATGATTAAGCGAAATTGGCAACAAGAAAGAGGATTTGTTTTTCTGATGACAGTCTAATATTGTTAAACATTTAGTTTTACATTTTCTTCTGAATAACAAAATACTTAATCTGGGTGATTTGGCCACCGATCAGGAGGGAGCAACGCTGATCCCGCTTTCCGATGTCATCAATGCCTTAAGATTTGTGATCAATACCAGTTCCAAAACCTGCGTTAAAGAAATTGACATGCCTGCTATGCAGGATATTGATCTTTAAATTTCATTACGTATATTTATGTAGTCCGTTTCAACGAGTATGCAGCTGCTTAAAATCCAGATCAACAGAAAAGATGACCATTCAGGAGCCCCGCTCCTGCCTGTTCTGTTATTGCTGATTTTGGGGATTACAGGATTCACAATTTTTCAGGATTTCCTGCATTCAAGCTATCATAACTATGCTTTTTACTTTTCTGAATCGCTCTTATTCAAAAGCTTTTGGCTGCTGTTTTTACCCCTTTCATTTTTGCAGTTCCAACTTTTAAAAAGATCCGTTGCATATGTTCCCGCCACGTTGATCCCGGTCATCCTGCATGTTGTAGCTTTTGCATTTTCCGTCTGGCTATTGTCAGCTTTGTTATTTACCCATACCTATGGATTCAAAGACTTAATCGGTTATACCCTCTCTGAAGACAGCTACAAGTATGTATTAATTTACGGAACAATCCCCTTTCTGTATGCCCGGCAACAGACAGTTGCCCAAAAACAGAAATCATTTCCGACAGCTCCTGTAAAAAGAATCACCATTGGTTCCGCCAGAAATCACATCAGTATTGCTGTTGACGAGATTTTATACATCAGCAGTGCTGCTCCTTATATTGCTATCCGTATCCAACAGAAGAGCCACCTACATGCGGAATCCCTAAAATCCATCCATAAAAAATTAGACCAGCAGCAGTTCATCAGAATCCACAAATCAACCATTCTTAATATGGAACAGGTAAGTTCTTATAAATCCAGACTGAACGGTGATTACGATGTGTTATTGAAAAACGGAGAAAGTCTCCGGTTGAGCAGAAATTATAGTGCAAAGTTTAAAGAACTGATGGGATAAGCACCTCCGCTTGCATCATTATCTCCTCAGGATAGCCTATTTTATTTTACAACACAGGAGCTAAAACAGAATTTTGAGTAAAACCATATCTGTATGAAACTGCACATAAAATCTAATTACCTGGCACTCATTTTAACGATACTGACTTTCAGTTCCTGCAAGGGCCAGGCCGGGAAAAATAATCCGGTTGCCGCCAGAACGCAAACTGTTGGCGGAGGTTGCGACGGTTGTGAACTGATGTATATCGGCATGCCGAAACAAATCAAACCCACCGATACCAGTGCCGGCTGGACAGAAAAAGGGCAAAAGCTACTGATCAGTGGAAGGGCATTTAAGCCTGACGGGAAAAGTCCTGCTCCTGATGTCATCATCTATTACTGGCAAACGGACAGCAAGGGCTATTATTCGCCCGGGAAAGGAATGGATAAAAGAACCCTTCGCCACGGTCATATCCGGGGCTGGGTAAAAACAGATCAACAGGGCAGGTATGCCATATATACCATCCGTCCGGCCACTTATCCCGACCGTTCTGAACCCGCACACATTCATACTTCGATCAAAGAGCCAGGTATCGATACGGAATATTATATTGATGAATTTGTATTTGATGATGATCCCCTGCTGAATGCCAAAAAGAGAAAAGCCCTGGAAAATCGTGGAGGGAGCGGCATTCTGAAGACCTCAGTTTCCGGTAATTTACAAATTGCGAAACACAACATCAGGCTGGGCCTTCACATCCCCAACTATCCGGCAGCCCCTCATTGAGGCGAAAGCAACTTATCTTTGTCAAATCCATAAAAAAGCCGTTCTACTTTTCAGTAAAACGGCTTTTTTCATGAACGAAGGCGCTACAGCTTCTTCAGTCCTTTTGTTTGAGATGGATCAGCTTCGATGATGCTGATCGCATATCCTCCTCCAGGAGCTGCAAACTGAGTTAGTTTTGATTTGCTGTTCAACAACACTTTTCTAATTTGATAAGCCTGTGGATTCGTTTTGTAATGCGCATCTTTTGCGTCACTGTAAATCGTAGCCACATAGGTTTTACCCGGTTGTAAAAAATTAAACGAGATCTTTGAAGTATGGCCGTTCTCTCCGGCTACACTACCTACAAACCAGTTGTTCGTTCCTTTGGCTTTACGTGCTACAGAAACATATTCGCCAGGCTCTGCTTCCAGGTATTTGCTATCGTCCCAATCCATGGCAACATCCTTAATGAATTGAAAAGCATCTAAGAAACGGTTGTAATTCTCCGGCAGATCCGCAGCCATTTGTAAAGGACTGGCCATAGTGACATATAAGGCCAGCTGATTGGCCAGTGTCGCATTCAAATGAGAGTGGTTATCCGGATTCAGCTTTGAGATGTCCATTTCAAAAATACCAGGTGTATAATCCATTGGGCCACCAATCAGACGGGTAAAGGGCAAAATGGTCACATGGTTCGCTTTACTACCGCCAAAGGCCTGATATTCCGTACCACGGGCAGATTCATTGCCGATCAGATTAGGATAAGTACGGTTAATACCTGTCGGCCGAACGGCTTCGTGTGCATTGACCATGATTTTGTACTTCGCTGCTTTTTCCAGTGCATACTGGTAGTGATTGACCAGCCATTGCCCGTAATGGTATTCTCCGCGAGGAATCATGTTCCCTACGTACCCGCTTTTTACCGCATCGTACCCATTGTCTTTCATGAACTGATAAGCCTGATCCAGATGACGTTCGTAATTACGCACTGCACCAGAGGTTTCGTGATGCATGATCATTTTCACGTTTTTACTTTTCGCATAGTCTCTGATTTCCGCTACATTAAAGTCCGGATATGGCGTCACAAAATCAAACACGTCATCTTTGGAATTGCCGAACCAGTCTTCCCAGCCTACATTCCATCCTTCTACCAAAACGCCATCAAAGCCATGTTTGGCAGCAAAATCAATATATTCTTTTACATGAGCTGTATTTGCTGCATGTTTACCATTGGGCTTTACTTTGGCATAATCTGTTACGCCCAACTGGACGCTCGGCAACTCATCAGTATAAGCCCAGGAGCTTTTTCCGGTGATCATTTCCCACCATACCCCAATATATTTACTCGTTTTAATCCAGGAAGTATCTTCTATTTTAGAAGGGTCGTTCAGGTTCAAAGTCATTTTAGAAGCCAGAATGTCACGTGCATCATCACTCACGATCACCGTTCTCCAGGGAGAAGTGGCCGGCGACTGCATATAACCTTTATCCCCTTTTGCATCCGGTGTTAACCAGGACTCGAAAATCATGTTCTGATCATCCAGGTTCAGGTTCATCGTAGAATAATTGATCAACGCAGCTTCATGGATACTGATGTAAAGTCCGTCATTGCTTTTAAGCATTAAAGGCGCCTGTACCCCTGTTTCAGAATATTGGGTCTGAGAGGAGTTATCGGTCACTGCGGTATGGAACAAGCCCCTGATTTCAGAAAGTTTAGAAGTGGTATAGTCATATTCCTGAGTGTCATAATCACCTGGAATCCAGTAGGCCTTCATATCCCCCGACATGGCGAATTGTGTTTTTTCTTCCTTGATGACAAAATAATTCAGGTTTTTCTGCTGAGGGAATTCATAACGGAATCCCAGGCCATCGTTAAAAAGACGAAAGCGGATCAGTATATTCCGGTCGGTTCCTTGTTGGTGTAACGTTACCGCCAATTCGTTATAATGGTTCCTGATATTTTTAAGCTCTCCCCAAACCGGCTGCCAGGTTTCATCAAAAGAGGTTGTTTTGGAATCAGCGATGGTAAACTGATCATATAAAGAAGTCTTTGGATTGGCTGGTCCTGATTTCATTCCCATCTCCGTACCAAACTTTGCAGGAGGTACCTGATCTTTCAACTCCAGGCCCAGTTTCCCTGGTTTAAGCACAACTTTACCTTTATAGCTCAGTTTATAAGTAGGTATCCCTCCGTTCTGAACTGAGAAATTCATCAGCAGTTTTCCATCGGGCGATTTTAGGTCTTGTGCCTTTACCAACTCCGTAGAGAGGCATAAAGACAACAGGGCGATTAATATCCTTTTCACATTTATAATAATTAGGTGTGAAAGCAAAGATATAAATTTAACGGGAACGTTCCCAGAACATTCCCGTTACCTAAATAAAACAGTATAACCAGATCATTATCATCCGGTTATACTGAGCTACCAATTATTTTGCAGCGTTTTTCTTTTCAGTGATCTCGGTACGGATTTCCTGAGCAAGACCTTTGATCTCCTGTAAAGCTTTACGTACTCTGGTTCCTGCAGCACTGTTGCCGCCGTTATAAAATTTCTCTACGTCTGCTTCTGTTGCAGCTACTACTTCTTTTAGTTTTGCAAATTTACTCATGGTTCTTTTTAATTAATTGGTTTTTCCTTAGTTATCTGTGTCAGGCTTTGCATCAAAAAACATCTTTATGGTCTTCTGGATGCGCTTAACAGTGTAAACATAAGGATTAAAAATAAAATTACAAATAAATACTACTAATTCAGTAGACATTATATATATTTGTTTCATCATCAGCAGGAAAGCTGATCAGATATAGTCATGTGGCCGAGTGGCGAGGCACAGGTTTCATAAACCTAGAATGGCGGTTCGATTCCGCTCATGACGTCTAAGTGGTAGCGAAGGTCTGTAGGCCAAGCTTAAACTTTTCCATGTTTTGACAGCTTGTTTACTCATTGCAAGCTGCTTTTCGAAGGTTTCATGCTGCGAAGCACAAACATTTAAGTACTCGTTTAATTTACACTTTGGTTATTAAAAGGCTATCCCTCATCAGATAGCCTTTTTTTTATCAGCGATAAGCAGGTGATAAGCAGGCTATAAGCGAAACTCCTGTTTGCCTCCATGAAGCTTGATTTCTTTTCCCATCCAGACAAACGCACCTTCCAGTTTTTCCGGCAATACCACTATCGCTTTGATGCCCGAATCTTTAGTATTCCGTGTCACTTCAACAGAGATCATACCATCAGGATGTGGCATACTGCCCTTGATCCATTTCAGCTCCGCTAAAGCAGGTGCGATCCTCACCTTTTTAAAAGCCGGAGCATCCGGCATAATCCCGCAAATGGTCGACAGGAAATCATAATCAGGACTGGCGCTCCAGGCATGACAGTCTGAACGGGCGGGTTCAGGTTTTTCCGCAAAAGTACTCAGGCCCAGGGCAAGCATCTTCCGCCAGGGGCTGAGCTGTCCGTAATATTGATCTGCCATTCCCGCTTTCTTCATCGCCTGTGCCAGGTAAAAGCGATAGAAAAAAGTCGCCTGACCAATAGATTGATCAGAAAGCAGGCGCTGCATGACCTCCTTTGATTGTTCCTTTTCCAGGGCCCCGCTAAGTATCGCCCAGATTCCCGCATGCTGACTAAACGAGGATTTATCCGGCGTATCCCCCAAAAGCCCTTTTACCGGGTCATAACATTTGCGATAAGTAGAAGACTTCAGCGATTCTGCACAATTTAGAAAGCTGCTTCCTTCTGCAGCTTTTCCAAATGCCGAAAACAACTCGGCGGCCTGGTTCATCGTATAAGCAGCCTGCAAAGAAATAATTGCAGAACCACCATGCGCAGCCCCGGGTGCTACGCCCCAACCGTCAAAATTATCCCAGTCCGTAAAGTTCCACCACTTCATCGGGCCCAGCATTCCCGTCCTGACATCCTTTCGTTCCATGTACCAGGACATCACCTCGTTAATGGCAGGCAGAAATTGCCTGACAAATTCGTCATCTCTTTTGTGCATCCAGTAATCATGGACCATCGATACCCAGAATAAAGAAAAGGGTGGAATGATCTGTAAACGGTTACTGGGATAACGTCCCTGCGTAAGCCCTTCCGGGGTTCTTGAATGGTAAAAATCCAGAATTGCTTTGCGCATCAAACGATCATCACCAGTCAGGTACAAAGAGATCAGTGCCTGAATCCTGCTATCTCCCGTATACTGAAGCTGTTCATAATAAGGGCAATCGTAATACAGGTCGCCTGCACAAAGCTGTGCGGTACGCCAGCCTACATTCCAAATCTGCTCCAATGATGGATCGCTGCTACTAAACGAAGCCTTCATCTCCAGAGGATAACCGGTCATCATTCCATAAAAATCATCAACAACCAACGCTTCATCTTTTGTGCTGATCTCCATTTCCACATAGCGGTAAGTACGCAGCCAAAGCGGGCGAAACTTCCTTCCTATACCCCCATCTGCAATAAACACATCGTAATTGCCAATAATTTCCTTCCCATCAATTTCATTTCTGTTGCCCTTATTCCGGTCTTTATCCACCAGCGCCTCTGCATAAGTCAGCTTAATCACCGCCCCCTTGCCCCCACTTAACCGCAGTTCCGGATAGCCTATGCAATTTACCCCATGGTCCAGCAAAATTTTAACAGATTGATTGGCCGCAATATTCATCGGCTGTTTACCGGTTAAGAATGCTGCCGGAGCAGTGTTGTCCGTACTTCTTCTGATCCTGCTGAATCTGGAAATATGTTCCGTAAACAAAGGAATATTTCTTGGCTTTAAAGTCCATAAATTATCCGTTCCATACCCAACCGGGACGGGTTGTGCGATACTTTTCGCAGCAGTCCAGGAAGTATCGTCATAGCCGGGCATTTCCCAACCCCATGGATACAAATCGCCTGCTACATGATCTCCCGGACCAACCACCATATATGCCCTCAACCTTTCTCCATTGTCCAGGGAAGTTGGGGAATACGCTTTATTTTGAAGCACCTTCCAGGAAGCATCCGTATTTACCACTGCCTCTGCCGCGGTATTGCCTTGCATGACAAAACCGGTCTGATTAGAAATCTGCGCCACCGGAGCCAGATCCCCCATATTCCAAACCTCTGCTGCAATGACATTATTTCCCTGTTTTAAATAGCGGGCAATATCCAGACTTTCAAAATACCAGTTGAACAGGTCGCCCCTTGCAGGGCCTGAACACACCGCCTGTCCGTTTACAAATAAACGGTATCGGTTATCAGCGCTAAGATGGACCACAAAAGATGCTGGTACTGCCGGCAATGAAAAACCCTTTCTAAAATGGTAAATTCCATATTCCCGTTGTGCAGCATGTGGCTTGGTAATCCAGGAAGCAGGCCAGGAACCAGTCAGCAAAGCGGGATTAATGGCTATATCCTGTGCCTGGCTTAGCGCAACAGCAAACAGCATCCCTATGAGCATTAATTTTTTTCCTATTTTCATTTTATTTGTTTGCCGTCTTCAGTTTTACTTCATCGCCTTTTTTTAAATATTTCTACACCATCCTGATATACGCAGGCCACAATCACCCAACACACTATATACCAGATTATTGAAAAGGATTAAATCTAACCATTCCCTTTCATTTTTGGTGAGAATTGAACCGATTTAATACTTCCGGATGCAAATACTTGTCAGTAACTTTAGTCGATGATCCACAAAACCATTTTTTACCGCCTGATATTTATTTTAACTCTTGCCCCCTTTCTTCTTTACGCCCAGGAAACACCGCCGCATCCAAAGACGCCTATGATGGGCTGGTCAAGCTGGAATAATTTCCGTGTAGACATCAATGAGCAGGTGATGAAAGCCCAGGCTGATGCAATGGTGCTTACCGGACTTAAAAAGGCTGGTTATAATTTTATAAATATGGATGATGGATTTTTTGGCGGAAGAAATGAAAAAGGAGAACTCCTGGTGCATGGTAAACGCTTTCCTTCGGGGATGAAAGCCCTCGCCGATTACATCCATAGTAAGGGGCTTAAAGCGGGGATATATTCGGATGCGGGGATCAATACCTGTGCATCGATATGGGATAAAGACACGATTGGAGTGGGCTCCGGACTTTATGGCCATGATGAGCAGGATTTAAACCTGATGCTTAAAACCTGGGGTTATGACTTCATTAAGGTCGACTGGTGTGGCGGAGAAAAGCTGGCCTTAGACGAAGAGATGCGTTATACACAAATCGCAAATCATATTAAAAGGATAAAAAAAGAGGCTTTATTCAATATTTGCCGCTGGCAGTTTCCAGGAAAATGGGCCATTGAAATTGCAGATTCCTGGCGGATCTCCGGCGATATCAATAATAAATTTGAATCGATTTTAAACATTATAGATAAAAATGCCGATCTGTGGAAATATAGTTCTCCCGGCCATGTGAATGATATGGATATGCTGCAGGTAGGCCGCGGCATGAGCTACGAGGAAGATAAGTCACATTTCAGCATGTGGGCCATGATGAACTCCCCACTATTGCTCGGTAATGACCTGAGAACAATTTCCAAAGAGACATTGACCCTTGTCACCAATACAGAGGTCATCGCGCTCAATCAGGACAAGCTTGGCTATCAGGCACGCAGGTTAAAAAAGTCAGGAGAACTGGAAATCTGGGCAAAACCATTGGTGTCTACCATGAGTGGGCTGGTTGCAGTAAGCCTGTTGAACAGATCAGACAAAACCGCTTCGGTTGATCTTGATCTGGAAAGTCTGGGGTTTGACCTCAGTCACCATTATACGATCAGAGATTTATGGAAACATCAAGATTATCCGGCAACAAAAGCAAAAACAGAAAGGTTTGAACTTCCAGCACATGGTGTCATCACGTTAAAAATCAAAGGGAAATTAATTCCTTTTAATATCTTCCAATCGGAAAAGTAAGGGTATTTTTTCAGCGGGAATATTAATAAGACAAGGATCTTAATAAAAGGAAGTTTTAGACTTCCTTTTATTTCTAATTCACTACACTTTTTGATATTTTGAATTTTCCATCATTGGACGAAAATACCCTTTGATACAATTGGGGTTTCTGATGCAGATTTGAATGTGATCTTTTTCTTTAAAGCCGGCATTTTCATACAGTTCTTCGCCTTCTGAAAATACACCACGAATAGAATCAAATGGTTGAATAGCCCCCAGGTCCCTAAAAAAATGCAAGTGCTCAATTACAGCGCAATCCAATTCCCGAAGTAATAAATCATTATTCCTTCCCAAGGGTGTATTTACAGGCATATCCTTTCCCAAGATAATGCGAAAAAGCTTCAACATATCATGCGCCTCCTTTATTAAAGAGAGATTCTGATAATCCAGTAAATCGAGGCAAAAACCCAAATTTAATACTGCTCCAATTACTGCCGGATTTTTCACAGGTCTTATTGACTTTCCGGGATTGGCTTTTAAAAACTCAGCAAACTCTAATGCTCTTGCAGGACTATTATCCCACATATAAACACCATGACCTAGCCAGTCGTACTTGTTGGTGCTCTTACGAAGCGCCGTTTTCCCAGTCAACACTTCTGACACCAGGCTTTCATCGCAACCATGAAAGCCTAAAATCAGCCCAGGTCTCGTAGAATACATAGATTCCGATACGGGTAATCTTTACATGCCTCCTTACTTTTACAAAGCTCTTTTGTATACGCCCTCATCGCATTTGTAAATTCTCGTCTTTCTCTATCTGACATTATGCCGTTCCCTTATTTTGATACTTGGCCTGGTCTAGAAGAATAGATAGATTCCGGTACGGCTTACGCAAATTTCCCTTTGGAGTCAATATGCCAG
Organism: Pedobacter steynii; assembly: GCF_900103665.1. Lineage (GTDB taxonomy): Bacteria > Bacteroidota > Bacteroidia > Sphingobacteriales > Sphingobacteriaceae > Pedobacter > Pedobacter steynii. Next base: position 416,573 of record NZ_FNGY01000006.1, on the reverse strand, counting down.
CTTTAACAAAATGATTTTTTACTGCTTCCTTACTCTTGGAAATCTTTTTTGTATAAGCCCTCATTGCTTTTATACATTCTTTTCTCTCTCTATCTGATATCATAATTCCTTAGTTAATAATTAGCCTATTGTTAGTTATGACTAATCTATATATTTAAAAAGAATTTATATTAATAAATAAGAAAATAAATATACTAAAAACCAAGCCCATAAAGATCATTTAGATTCAGGTCATAATATCCTTTTACCACTTTCTCAGGAATATCAACTACAATGACAACAAACCGATTCTTAAACACCCCCGGAAGCAGTACATGATCAAAAGTTGAAATATTATTGCGGTAAACATGTGCAACAAGTTCATTCTGATAAGTATGGTCTTCTACGATCCCCCTGTCGTTCAGCAGTTTTACAGCTGGCCAGATGTCCGTAACGGCATCTACTGTCTCTGTTACCTCCCTCATTCCAGAGCTAAACGTGTTTTTAAATTCTTCTTCTGTCAGTTCCGGAATTTTCATTTCCTTGTTTAAAATCGGCGCTGCTGCCTGTAATTGTATCCGGCCTAAATACTGACTGTCCGACTGAACGGACCTGTCTTTAGCCAGAACTCCAATATACACATCTACTTCTTTTCCCGACAAATCTTCTGAGAGCTGCAACAGCCCTGTTCCGGCACTTCTGAAATTACCCGGACATTCATAGCAGGATTTCTGACCTTTCAGGTCGATTGCCAACAACATCACCTGGTCATAACCCGAACCTCCGGGCGCACTTTCCTGATTCCAATGAAAGCTCAGGAACTTCTCACTTTCCTGCAAGACCTTCAGTCCGGTTAACCCGGGAAGGCTTCCGCCACTAATTTTAAAATGTTCCGGATTGATCTCATACCCCTCCTCAGTCGCTTTAACAGCAAACTGTCTGTTATAAGAAAGGGCTCCGCGCGTTCCACCACTTACCGTCCAATAATCCTTAAAACCAAGCTTAAGCAATTCCTTAATGGGATTTAAGGTTTCCTGTACCAGCTTAAACTGGCTTCTGTTTTTCAATTCATTCTCCGTGGGCGGGGCAGTCCGGTCCGGTAAACTTCTCATCCGGTCTATGCCATATAGCGTGTAACCGACCACAGCGCCAATTTTGCCGCTAAAACCACCTAATAAACCCTTTGTAATTCTTGCCATAATACATCAATTAAATCAATACCAGCCCTTGAACGCCTTTGGGGCTCAGTCATTTCTAACAAGACCTTTAGCCCTGGTCTAACCGTTGCTCACAAGCTGTCAAGCGTGTATACACCGGGTATAGAGCGGAAACACACCGAATATAAAACCTGTTTCCCTGCTATTTGTTACCAGCAAGATAGGCAACAATCCCCTTGATAAAGGCATATCATTTTCGGTCAAAATGCACCAAAACCGTTCAAAAATCACCACCTGGAAGCAAGGCTCCTCATCGGGCAACTTTATCGCTGTTATCCCGCATGTGAATTGAAGTATTCCTCCTGGAAAGCTGGCTTCCATTTTTAGCGCTATGGACAAGCTGCTATTATATTAATAAGTACATTAGCCTTATGAAAACTGAAGATCAATCCGGAGTACACCTGGAAGTTGACCCTAATAAATTAGATTCCAAGATTAAAAGCTTTGAATACAATGGCAATCATTATCTATACGTCTGTCATATCGACAAGTATTCCGATATTCCGGGAGGCCATAAAGATGACCATCCCGATCGTGTAAAAATACTCGTAAAAAGTTTTTATGGCAAATACCTGAATATGGATGTAGCTTTAGATGAATTCAATACAGATGCTTTTCAGCTCAGATTACTGAAGGAAATCGATGAACACCTGATTTCGACTGAACCTAGCTATTGATTTCGACTGAACCTGGCTATTAATGAGCTAGGTATGGGATAGCAAGGGGAAAATCAATTGATGATCTTCAAACAGCTTGTTGCAACCAGCCTGAACAAAAAGGGTGGAATTGTCTTCTTTATGAAGACTGATTTCATAATCTTCTGCATTTTCCGGCATAAACCCCAATGTCACCTCGCTGGTATTTTCCCGGGCCATGGCATGAATAACGGTTTTGATATCTACTGTTGCCGGTGCCAGGATATCGTGCAGGATCAGCATTTCTTCTTCATATTCAGCAACCACCACTGCATTTAAATCTGTGATATAATAAAGGAAGTCGCTGACGCTGAAGCGGTCAAAATAATGCGCATAAAACATCACCAGTCCGGCATTATCTTTCATGGAGATCTTAAATAATGGAACTGCCTGTTGTGCAGTATGAAAAAGCAAGTCTCTGTCGCCGGCATTGTCCATATTCATCGCTCTGAATGCAGGGCCCTTTTTAACTGCTTTCAGTTGATAAACTGCCTGATATTCATTTACCGGTACAAAACCGAACTTAGGATAGAAATCCAGTACCGCATCGTTTGCAAACAGGTAAATCATGTCGCAATGATCCTGCCAGTCCAGCATGACCTTTTCCATCAATACCCGGCTTAATCCCTGCTTCCTATAATCAGGATCAGTCATCACCGTACCGAGCTGCACAAATTTTTTCTCCACTCCGAGTATGGTAAAACGGATGACATTCACGGTCACATGAGAAACCACTTTATCTCCTTCCGCAAGGGAGTACAACAGACAGCCTTCATCCCAGTATCCACTTTGATACCACTTTTCAAAATCAAAACGATACGTCTTTTTTGTAAGTGAATTGAAGCTTTCTCTCCATTTCTCCTCGTTCTGATACTGCATCAGAAAAGTATAATTCTTATGATTTATAGTCATTAAGTTTTTCTTTTAGCAGTTCTTTCTTAGACTCCAGCCATTCGTTTTTCAGGATGCTCAGTACCGATGAATTTCTCCTCGTTCCATCAATTTTATATCCGTTATTTCTCAATATTCCTTCAAAAGTACAACCCAGGCTTTTGATGGCCCGCATGCTTCTTTCATTGTCGCTGTCTAATCTGAATTCCACCCGTTCAAACTCCAATTGTTCAAATATAAATTCAAAAAGCAGGTATTTACAGTGTTTATTAAGTCCTGTTCCCTGGAAGTTCTTTCCATACCAGGTATAGCCCAGGGACAAATTCTTATTGGCAACATCAATGTCATACAACCGCGTAGCGCCGGCATATTCATTTTTGTTTTTGTCGAACACGATGAAGGGATAGCTTGTTCCTTTTTCCCTCCGTTCCAATGCGGTTTCAAGGTATGCATGCATTCCTTCTTCGCTTCCGGCATTCTGTAACGTGAATTTCCACAATTCCGGCTCGTTGATTCCAAAAGCTTTTAGCTGCTCAAAATCTGCAGCAGTCAGCGGCCTTAATAAGGCATTATCATCTTCCAGTACATAGTCTTTTTTCGCGTCGAATATATCAGCCATTTCTATAAATTTCTTATCGTATAAATCTACAACAGTCTGAAGATATCGCAAATTTAAATCCGGCAGGGGATTGTAATTTTTTGAATGAGCTTACCTTTCAGAAAAACGACATTAAGCTGGTAAATCGCAACAATGAAAAGACTTTTCCTGACTACAATCATTTTAGTTTTAATAGCAGGCAGTATATTTTCATGTATTAATTTTTAGAACGGGAGGAAATCAAAATCCCCAGACCTAAGACTATACTGATCAGGAAACCCAATAAAGCAAGAACAGGTATTCCGCTAAATTTAGGAGGCTTATCTGCCAGGATCAGGATTGCCGAACTGATCAGCATTCCGCACATCATAATGGCCATGACCATTCTGTTCATGCCCCGGTTCATTGTTTTCTTTAAGGTTGGTAAACCCTGTATTTCCTGTCGGATTTTTAACTCTCCGGCATTCAGCTTACTAACCACCGACTGCAATTCATCAGGCATGGTTTTCATCGCTTCCGTCAGCGTTCTTAACAACTTTAATCCACTTTTCTTTAATTCTTCAGGACTCAGTTTACGAAAAGCTATTTTTAAGATATAAGGACGTAAGCTCTCAATGATATTCAGATCAGGAACAAGGGCACGGCCGATTCCTTCGATGAGCACAATTCCGCGAACCAGAAGATAAAGGTGGTCGGGCATCAATATCTCATTGTTATTCAGAATTCCTGAAAACTTGCCCAGTACTTCTTTGATGTCCATTTCCTCCAGTGAGGCCCCATCCAGCAGGTCAAAGAAGCCATGGATATCTCTTTCCAGCAGATCTTCATCAGTCACATTAAAGCGTATCGCCATCTTTTTCAGCATTGCAATTAAACGCTTTGCATCCTGTGCCATGAAATAGGATACAAAATCCTCCAGCATTTCTTTTTCGATCGGTGTCAGGCTCCCCATAGAACCAAAATCAATAAAGGCAATCTGTCCGGTTTTGAGTACCATCAGGTTTCCGGGATGTGGATCTGCATGGAAAAAACCATGTTCCAATACCTGGACCAGGTAAAGGTCGAGCCCTTTTCCCGCAATCGCTGCCGGATCTAAGCCCATAGCAAGGAGCGCGTCTTTGTCACTTATTTTAACACCATCCAAAAACTCCATGCACAGGATGTTATCATTAGAGAGCTCCGGATAAACTCCGGGCAGATAAATGGAGGTATTGCCTTTAAAGTTCCGGGAAAAGCGGTTGATGTTAGCCAGTTCGTTAAGAAAAGACAATTCCTGAACGATAGATTTTTCAAATGCTTCCAGGACTTCCACGAGGTTGATCCTCCGGAATACTTCACTGTAACTGACCAGCAGCTTCGCTATATCTTTCATGATGAGCATATCTGAGGCCACGACCTCTCTTATTCCCGGACGTTTGATCTTTAAGATGACCTTTTGTCCGTTTTTCAATGTCGCACGATACACCTGAGCGATGGAGGCAGAGGCAAAAGGCTCCGGATCAATCTGCGCAAAAAACTCTTCAGGATCGATATCCAGATCCGACTTCAGTAAGGCCGGGATATCCATTATTTTCACCTCTACATTGTCCTGTAACTTCCGTAATTCCAGGATCATTTCCATAGGTAAAAGATCTTCCCTGCTGCTGAATGCCTGTCCGAATTTCACATAAGTAGGGCCCAATTCTTCCAGCGCCATCCTGATGCGTTCATAAATGCTGAGGGAAGAAATTTCCCCCTCCACCTGATTATTGGTATAATTGAGCAACTCTCCAAATCCATATTTGGCCAGTATTCTGACCAGCGATACTGTTCTTTTGAGTTTTTTCTTTTGGTTTTCCATCATGGTTTTATCGCCTTTATTGTATAGACCAACACCTAGAACCATGCCGTTTTTATGCAAGCAGCCGGAATCAGTTGTTGCCGGCTCTTTCTTTTGATGCCATTCACGGAGATGCCGACCAGTTTGTTCAGGGATGCCATCTCCGGAGCGATGAAGATACTAAAACTCCTGACTATCCGAATAATGTCTAATAAGCAGCAATTTCTGCGATACGCATCAGCTCGCCATCATCACAGAGACGGGTTACCGTAAACCTGATAAAACGTGTTTTTCTTTTTTCTAAAAGACTGATTTGTTGCTGAACCGGGTTTGCATAAATATTACCAAATTCCCCGGAACCAACTTCAGTCCAATGCTGACCATCCATGCTGATGTCGAGTTTGTACCCTTTCGGGATTCCTTTTCCAAAAGTTTCCGATACAGGTGTAAATAGCAATCCTGATATTTCCTGTATTTTGCCCATATCCATCACAATGGCATTCCTGCTTAGTTTTTCTTTACCAAATGGGCCTTCCCAAATCGTTGGTTTACCATCTAACAAGAACGGTAATTTATTTGATTCTCCGGGAGCAATTGGTATGGTCCATCCTTTGGTAGCTAAGGGCAGGATTCCCGTTTTTGTCATCGTTATGGCAGACAGGGCTGCCTGAGGTTCTGCAAAAACCGCAAATTCCGTCAGCACCGGACAAACCGGACTGCTTAAAATACGGACCCTGATCTTGTCAGTGCTCACAAAATAAGGTAGCCTGATTAATCTTTGTGATCCGATTGAACTCCCCTGCGTCAGCTCCTGCCATTCCTCATTTTTCCAAATGTCTACGGCAAAAGATTCGATGCGTTGTCCCAAAGCAATGTATTCCTTCAGACGAATAATATTAAAAGTCGTCGGTTCTTTTAGTTTTATGGTAAACTCCGGCGTCCTGACGGTATCGTCCGTGCTCCAATAGGTATTTTTATCTCCATCAATTAGATGCTGAGGGCTGAATATCTTTTTTCTCCCCCGGGTATTTGAGGCCTGAATCTCCGCTTTTTCCAACAGGTTAACGGAAAAGGTCTCTTTTAGCAATTTGCCAAAGCCTTTCAGGGCAGCGACATCATTTTCATGCAGCATCCCTCTTTTATCCGGTGCAATTCCCAGATCCAGGGCAGCACCTCTGCCCACGCTTTTAAAATAAATGTCAAAAAGCTCGTAAGGAGATTTCACACTGTTGTCCTGAGCAGCATGATAATACCACCCTGAACGCAGTGGAACATCACATTCGGCAGGAATCCAGTAACGGCCATTTCTATTTCCTCCGGGTGCTTCCTCATAACGACTGGCTCCTGGCGCCGCCTCTTCTCCCTCTTTCTCCCCTTTTGGCGTAAACGTCGCCCAGCTTGTTTCAGCAGCAAAGCCCTTCTCATTTCCTACCCAACGGACGTCAGGACCGATGTCACTAAAAATAACCGCATCCGGCTGCAGCTTTTTGACCATGGCCCAGGTTTCTTTCCAGCGATAATACTCCGCCCGGTTTATTTGCCTTGTTTCCTTTGCCCCTCCATAGTACCCATCACCTCCATTTGCACCGTCATACCAGGAAATAAATAAGGGGCCATAGTTGCGGTGTAACTCTTTCAGCTGGTCCTGATAAATCTTAATATAGGCAGGACTTCCATAGGCTGCACTGTTTCTGTCCCATGGAGAATTATACAAACCAAACCTTAGTCCCTCCTTTCGGCTGGCCAGTTCAAAAGACTTTACCACATCTCCTTTACCATTCATCCAGGGACTTGCCGCTACAGAATATGGCGTAGTTTTAGTTGGCCATAAACAAAATCCATCATGGTGTTTTGCAACCAGCAACAATCCTTTAAAACCCGCTTCTTTCAACACAGCTGTGATTTGTGAAGGATCAAAATCAGAAGGATTAAATAAAGAAGGGCTCACATCGCCATAGCCCCATTCTTTATCCGTATAGGTATTCAGTCCAAAACAAACCAGTGCATACAATTCAGTGTCATGCCATTTCAGTTGCGCTTTAGTCGGCACTGCCCCATAGGGCTTCGGTTCTGAGCGCTGTGCATGCAAAGTTCCTGAAGAAATCAACAGCAATAGTACGACTAATGTTATTGGATTCAATTTCAGCTTTCTGCGTTGCTGCCATCCAAAATAAGCCACAGGAATAAAACAGATCAGGGGCACGATGTAAGCGATGCGGATACTTCCGGTTAAATCCGACAAATAACCCAGTATCGGTGGAAATACTGCTCCGCCAATAATTGCCATCACCATATAGGAAGATCCTATCGGCGTTTCCTCCCCGAGGTCTTTAATCGCCAATGCGAAAATGGTAGGGTACATGATAGACATAAAAAACTCCAGGGAAATAAATGCCCATAAAGATGCTTTACCTCCTGCCAGTACGATAAATAACATCAGTGCCAGGCTGATCAATGCATAGATCCAAAGTAACTTCGCCGCTGCTACATATTTCATAATAAATGTCCCCAGATACCTGCCAAGCATAAAACTCAATAACAGCAGGCCAAGATAATTTGTAGCCTCATATTCCGTCATTCCAGATACAGAAGTTGCATAAAGAATAAAAAAACTGGAAACACAAACCTGTGCACCTACATAAAAGAACTGGGTGATGATCCCTGTTAATAACTGAGGTTGCGCAGTAAAGGAGATCTTTTTCCCGGGACCATTTTTTCTGCCCGTATGATCCGCAGCGAATTTGGTCAGCATAAATAGTAACGCGACCATCACCAGAATCCCCCCAATCAGGAGGTATGGAAATTTAAGTTTATGAAAAAGTATGGAATAATAATGATCCAGTGCTTCCGGCGACAATAGGTCCAGTTCAGCTCCGGTTTTCAGCTCTTTACCGATGATCAGTTTGCTGAGAAACATGGAAGCAATAAAGGCGCCTAATCCGTTAAATGCCTGGGCAAAGTTCAATCGGCCGGATGCAGTAGCAGGATCTCCTAAAATCGTCATAAATGGATTGGCTGAAGTTTCCAGAAAGGTCATCCCTGAGGCCAGAACGAACAATGCAAACAGAAAAAATACAAAGGACCTTGATTCCGCAGCAGGGTAAAATAAGAAAGCGCCAATAGCAGCCAGCAACAACCCTGTAATAATGGCTTTTTTATAACCAAACCTTTTCATGACCAGACCTGCGGGAATGGCAATTACAAAATAGGCAATCCAATACGCAGAATCAATCAGAGAAGACTCAAGCACAGTCAGCTGACAGGCTTTTTTTAAATGAGGAATAAGTATGGGTAATAAATTGGCGGTGAGTGCCCAGAGAAAAAATAAACTGATGACAAGAACCGTACCTCCTAAAAACACTTTCCTTTTTTCTTTTTGATGAGGTATGCTTTCCGAAGCTGTTAATTCCATAAATAAAATCGTTTTGCTGAAAGATCAGGCAGGCAGACAAGCCGGGCCAATCGGGGTAAAAGTTTTATAAGTTAAGATGAATTCCTGGTGCCCAAGCTCCTCAGAACAGGTCTTTCTTCCCGCAGCTACCAGGAGGATGCTTTCAAAAATATCGTCGCCGACCTCGTCGATTGTTGTCCTTCCGGTTAACACCGCACCTGCATTAATGTCCATATCATCCGACATCCGTTGATAAGTCTGCGGATTTGCACAGATTTTAATCACCGGGGAAATGGCAGAGCCCACAACAGAGCCTCTTCCTGTAGTAAAGAGAATGGTATGACAACCACTGGCAATCATTTCTGCAATTTCAACGTTGTCGTTGATATTTGGGAAACCAAACTTCGGATCTCCGTCGGGCACCACATCCATGAGGTATAGCCCTGGCTTAGTGGGCCTGTCGCCTGGCTTAATGAGTCCGCTAATCGGGGAATCGCCACTTTTACAATAGGCCCCCATCGACTTTTCTTCAATAGTCGTTAATCCACCCTCTGCATTTCCCGGGGCAAAACTTCCATGTCCCATTAAAGTATAATATCTGGCGGCCTTCTCCACCGATGCTTTTAGTACAGCTGCAAGCTCCGGATTAACCGCCCTGCTGCTCATGATGTCTTCCAGACCGATCATCTCTCCGGTTTCTTCAAAAATGGCAATCCCTTTACTGGCTACAAGTTTATTAAAAGCCCTGCCTACTGCCGGGTTTGCAGTCATACCGCTGGTGGCATCACTTCCACCACAGATCGTTCCTACGATCAGTTCATCGACCGTCATGCGTACACGGGACACAGCGGCAACCACAGGAATGCTCTCCTGCAGCCATGACAACCCTTCTGTTATGGTTTTTTTTGTGCCACCAGCTTCCTGGATCACGACCGTGTGCACAGGTCTCCCTGATGCCCGGATATTTTCTTCAAGTCTTTCCCTTTTAAAGCTTTCGCAGCCGAGAGAAACCAGCAATACCCCGCCCACATTTGGATGTGTACACAATGCGTTCATCATCCGGTCTGCATATTCGTTCGGATAGCATCCTGCAAAACCAATCAGCTGAACCGTATCTTCCCTAAACTGACTGGCAATTTCTCTGGCCACATGATGTGCACATTCTACCAGATATACCACCAAAATATAGTTCCGGATGCCTTTTCTGCCATCTTTTCTAAAATATCCCTGCCATTGCATATGCTTAGTCATTTGTTTCTCTAAAAGATTTCTCTATGGTGTAAGTAGGAATGTAGTCGCTCTTCATATTGTGGAGATGAACATGCATTCCTATGGCAATTTTCGTTGTCGCCGAGCCGATGGATACGCCATATTTAATGATCTTGTCTCCCGCTTCGATAAAGACTTCCGCAACCTTATGTCCGATCGCGATGGCATCGGGAATATAGACCATGCTGTCGTTGATGAGCAATCGCTCCCCGGCGGCGATCTCTTCCACAACAATCAGAACATTATCCAGTGGGTGTAGTTTAATGAGTTTTGCCATGTTTAAAATTTTCTAAATTGCAGGTAAGCATCTACGGGATCTGTCCCTGATAAAATTGCTTTTCGTACCAGATTCTCCGTCGCCAGTACTTCTTCTGTTTTTTCTATTACCGTTAACACCAGGTCCTGAGGAATAATGATAATGCCATCCCTGTCTGCCAGCACAAAATCTCCACTGAAGATGCTGACTTCACCGATACAGATCTTCCCTCCCAATTCTGTGGCCGACCATACGGACACCACATCCCTGGGCGTATAATAACTGCAATACACCGGGAACCCAATCTGGTCTATAAACGAACTATCCCTGCATCCACCATCTACAATGTACCCTATCACTCCTTTAAAGGTAAGTGTTTCCGCAGATAACTCACCCATGTGCGCCAGTGTATCGTCATTAGGCTGACAAACCAATATATGTCCTGAAGGCGCCTTAGACAACATCTCACACCATTTCAACAAAGAGGTATCTTTGTCCAGACTCCGGTCGATCTTTCCTGCGATAGTAAATACCGGACCGGCAATTTTATGTTGCAGGTTCAAGGGACGAATGTGATTGGGCAGCAACTGATCCGGATATCCCATATTTCTCATGACATCATATACTGCTCCGGAATAACATTTCTCCAGGCGTTCGCTTAGTTCTTTTATATTTTTCATTTTTCTAGGTAGTGATGCTTACTGCAAAAGCATATTCGCTCTTGTGCTGATTCGGGTTAAATGCAGGGAAGGTTAAAACCACATCTTCCTTTTCCTGTTTCCATTTTAACAATTCTCCTGTTTCCAGCAGCTGAACCTTGCTATTCGGTTTCATTTTCATCTTTTTAATTATAAACCGATTGTTCAGCGGCCATTTTGGTAGGATGGCATAGACTTTTTTGCTGACCGGATTATAGGTAAAAAAGCATTCTTTCACTGCATATCCCGGTGCCGGATCTACGGTCATTTTCAGCATAAAATCACCATTTGCTTTAAAATCTCCAGGCGTTCTTTCGGGTTTATAATCGCGTTTCCCTTCGTTCCACTGGCATGGCCTTTCCCATCTGCGGGTATTATAGATCGCTTCTCCGTTCTTTTTGAGCCAGCTGCCCATTTGTAACAGCCTTTCCTGCATAATAGCGGGGATTTTCCCTGAGCCATCAGGACCAATATCCAGTAAAAGATTGCCCCCTCTGCTCACCAGATCACTTAATAACAATACCAATATCTGTGGGCTGTTATAATCCCAGGCATCTTCCATCTTATTGTAACTATAAGAGAATCCGATTCCCCGGCTTTCTTCAAAGTAATGGTCCCCAAACTCCATATCCGGTTGGTATTCCGGCGTATAAACACTGCCATGCTTAAACCTCGTTCCTTTACCATAGCGGTCGTAAGTAACGACCGTTTTCCTGATGGCGCTTTCATTATAAAGCCAGCTTAAAAATTCCGGGGCATGCCAGGTAGTATCGGTCTGGTCCCAATCACCATCTGTCCAAAAGACCTCTGGCTGATACCTTTCAATTAAATCTTTTGCCTGTGGGATGGCATGTTGCAACGCATATTTTTCCGGGTCGGCTTTATATAAAGGATTGAACCATTCATACCAGGAAAAATAGACCCCTGCCTTTACCCGGGTCTTTTTTAAAGCTGCAAACAATTCTCCCAACAGGTCGCGCTTTGGGCCCATATCCTTTGCATTCCAGGGGAAACCCCAGGTTTCATTGGCATATTTATTTGGCCACCAGCAAAAACCGTCATGATGCTTCGCTACCGGCACCACATATTTAGCACCCGATTGCTCGATCAGCTTTGCCCATTCCTCCGGCTGATACAATTCGGCCTTAAAACTTTTTGCCATATCATAATAACTTTGATCGCCGAACACCTCTTTATGGTATTTCGCCACTGCCCCATTAAATGCATTCGTCTGCAACCAGTATTGATACCATTCCGCATATTGCCCTTTTGGTGCATAAGCAGGGAGAGAATAAGGGCCCCAGGTAATAAAAACGCCAAACTTGGCATCCTTAAACCATTCCGGAACCGGCCTTTGGTCCAAACTTTTCCAGTCTGCAGTATAAGATTGTGCATGCGCTGAACAATACAGCAGGATCAGGATCTTCACAGTACACAGGCATCTGATCAGGTTTGGTTTCATATCAATTTATCTTATTTCTTATCTGAGTCCAAGTTATTACTAAGTTCATCTCCGAAAAATAGAGGATTTTATAAAAGTGATGGATTATTTTACAAACTTTACCCTTAATGACAAAAACAGGGATTCCAAAAAACTACTGGCATGGGGAAGGGCGGAAAATCATCGTCATTCCACCACAGATCATCAGACAGCATAAGACCACCGGGGTATTTCTCAACGGGCTTTACCTGACCGATCTCGGGTATTATCCTGAGGCCTTAAATCACCATACATACCGAAGGAAAGGAAGTCCGGAAAACATTCTCATCTATTGCCTGAAAGGTGAAGGATGGGTAATATTAGACGGAGAAAAGCATATCCTGAGCCAGAACGCTTTTATGATATTGCCCCAGCATACCGAACATGAATATGGTGCTTCTGAACATGATCCATGGAGCATTTATTGGGTAAAATTTGGAGGAGATGGATTATCCGGCTTAAACACGCTTTCCTTCACTAAACAATCTTTCCTTCCAAAATCCTTTGCTTACGGGCCGGAGGCGATTGCATTGTTCGACGAGATGTTCCAGACGCTGGAGCAGGGATATAGTACACAATACCTGGTTTATGTGAACTTATTATTTGTCAATTTTCTGACGCTGTTTTTCTTTCAGCATGGATCTCTGATCCGCAAAGAAACAACAAACCCTCATGACCTGATTGTACAGAAGGCAGTGGAAAATATGAAACAGCACCTCAACAGATCAGTTAGCATTGCCGAACTGGCTGCTGCATCAGGATGTTCTGTTTCACACCTATCTAATATTTTCAGGCACAGCACCGGACATTCCCCTATTGACTATTTCAACCAGCTTAAGATCCAAAAGGCTTGTCAGGAGTTATATTCCGGCAATAAGCTGATTAAAGAAATCGCGGCAGAACTGGGTTACTCAGATCAGTATTACTTTTCAAGGTTGTTTAGCAATATTATGGGCATCTCTCCCAGTCAGTACAAAAACAGGAATGTTTTAAGGTAGTCTTTATGCCTCAGATTTAAATGCAATTCCTAATTTTGCGGTATGACGGAAAACGAATTTTTAGATTATTGTAAAAGTCAGGTTAACGGACCATTGAAAGACGAGGACATCATTTTAATGTTAACTGCCTGGGGTGGAATCAAACATTCTTTAGGTTACAATAAAGCATTGGACGATCATGGGATCAATGCAAATGAAGGTAGTCAGGACGGCGATAACCAGAAATAAAAAAAGGGGCAGCATCTTAATAAATACTGCCCCTTTCTCTTCTATAAGTTCTTATTGAGCCAATGAGAAACTGATTGGAATATTATATCTTACGCGGACTGCCCTTCCGTTCTGAATACCAGGGATCCATCTCGGGCTGGCTTTTAATACCCTCAGTGCTTCCTCATCTGTACCGAAACCTAGTTTTCGATCTACTTTAAGATCAGTTAGCGTACCATTTGTTTCAATAATAAAAGATACAAATACCTTTCCCTGTATCCCGCTTTCCTGAGCAGGTGCCGGGTACCTGATGGCTTTAGACAGGTAGTTATAAAATTTATCCATTCCTCCCGGAAAAATGGGTTGAACTTCCAGTGCCCTAAACTCATAGACCGTTTTATCTTCTGTAATGGCCTTTTGTTTCGGTCCTTCACCAGGGGTAACGTTAATCACAATATCACCTTCAATATCACCTTCAATCGTTTTCTGCCCCGGATTTGCTGTTGCAAGGTCCTTGATCATTACCGGATCATCATCAACCGGTCTGTCTACTACTATCGGAGGTGGAAATTTAACATGGGCCTCCCTTGCTTTAGGTGGTTCAATAGTCTTTGGAAGTGGCGTTTCTGGATTTACTGCCGGTGGGGGTTGAATCGCCACGGTCACTTGTCTTTCCACAGGATCATCTATCGTATTTTGTCCTTTAATCAGACTCATGATCTTAGGAGCTAAGAAAAACAGGATAAAAAGTGTTCCTGCCATCAGGAGTGCTTTAGCTGTATTTGAATTGCTTTCCCTGCGAAGCTGATAAGCCCCATAAGTTTTGTTTTTCTGATCAAATACTACATCAAGCCAGTCATTGCCAAATAAATCGATTTTCGAACCTAACATTGCTTTAAAATTTAGAAGTTAACACCATACTATAAAATCGCTTCCCGCTCATTTATAATATGGATGCCAGTTCTATTTGCTTTCCATAAGGTCAACGAATATTTCTTTATATTTTTTAAAATTGACTTATTTTATTTCTCGCCAGCCTGCCAATGGCAGTATCAGAGCAGAGCCTTCCCGATCATTACCACAATACCCCGGCCTGTCTGTTTGAGATCGGATTGTACCCCTCAATTCTGATCTCTTAAATGAGCTGCGGCATTTCTCCCCCTGGATTCCAGCATTGTTTTGATCAGCATCATCAGCAATGCGGCACCGGCAAAAAACAGCATTACCAGCGGTGTGCTTTGTACACCCTTGGAAGAGATGGACAAGCCACCTATAATGGTACCTACAGAGATGCCCAGATTGCCGAAAGAGATAGAAATGCTATTGGCAAATTCTGGTGCTTCAGGTGCTGTTTCGATCATGTAAGCCTGGGAAGTTAAAAAACATGGTGTTTGCAGGAAGCCCCATACCGCAATAACAAGTACCGTTAAAATGGACATTGGGCCAGAGAAATAGAGAAAAACAGCGATTGCCATAAGACCAGACAGAAAGATCAACGTAGTTCGGCTGATGTTTTTTGTCAGCATTTTTCCGGCAATGAAATTCCCGGCAATTCCGGTTAATCCGAATAAGAACAACATGAGGCTGATTGTTTTTTCATCCATCCCATTTACCTTGCTCAGATAGTCTGCAAAATAGCTGTAAGTACTAAAAATAGCACCGATCATCAAAAATGAGCATAAGGCAGTGGCAAGAAAGACCGGCTTTTTGAGAATCATGAGCTGTGAGCGATAGGATTTCTTTTCCGCTACAGGTAAGGAAGGCAGGAGCAGTAAGATTAAGATCAGGATCGTCAGGCTAATTGCGGCCTGTAATACAAAAGAAGCTTGCCAATTGTGGAAAGCACCAGCGAGGTAAGTTGCAAAAGGAACTGTGGTAATTGTTGCAATCCCTATCCCGCCAATTACGATGGCCATCATTTGATGTGCCTCCTTTTGATCCGCATTGCTGGTTGCCGCAGCCACTGCAGTAGCAACCAATACCGGATGCAGAAAGGCCGGCAGTACCCTGACCGTCATCAATAACCAAAAAGGAGGTGCCATCGCAGAAACAATGCCGGTAAGGAGAAAGATGGCCATGGTTGTTGCCATTAGGGTTTTCCGGTTAAAACCGGAAGCAAACATCGTCATGAAAGGTCCTGCCAGTGCAACCACTATCGCGTAAGCACTGAGCAACATCCCCGCCTGATCAATACTGATCTGGTAATGACTGGCGATTTGCGGGAGTATTCCAATTACACCAAACTCTGTGGTGATCATTCCTATCAGGCTCAGACAGCCCAGGTAAGCTATTTTATTTTTCATAGTTATCCATGCCAAACCACCCAAGTGGAATGATTATTCCGTTTTTACGTTAAAATTTTAGTTTAGCTTCTTATGGCATCCCAGGCTGCCTGAATGTAGTTATCGATACTTTCATCTTGCAAACAGATGTAATTGCTATGGTGCAATTTAACGAGGGAAACCAGGGAACCACTTGTAAATCCGATCCATTCTTTCACATTTCCATCCTTTATGATCTGTTGCTTCTGGCCATCTAAATACACCGAATCCAGCACACTGACGTACAGACTACCTTCATGTTTTGCTTTTGGGTCTATTGCAGGAGAATAATAGAACTGCTCCAAAAACGTAAAATCCATGGGTTCAGCCATAAAATAATTGATCATCTTTTTCCACAACCATATAAAACGCTGTTTTACGGGCAAAGAAGGATCATATCCTTCCATGATGATGGCAGACTCCTTGGCCTTTAAATAAAAATACAACGCACTGATCAGCGATTCTTTATTAGGAAAGTGATTATAAATGGCTCCCATACCAGTATCAGCCGCCTTTGCAATTTCCGACATTGGTGTGGATTCAATCCCCTTTTCTACGATTAATTTCAATGTCGCTTTTAAGATCTGCTCTTTCTTATTCATGCCCTTATTCTTCTTTGAGCTACAAACCTACACAAATGGAATAAACATTCCAAAAGAATAAAGTTATATGCTATAGCTATGCCTATTGCCCACCTGGGCATTAAAGGAGAAACAGAAAGAAAGGGGAAAAGAAAGAAATAGCAACGGGCAAGCAGTAATCAGTTGCTCACCCGTATACTTAAATTAACTAAACTTAATTCATCCCTGATTAAATTCAGAACTAAATTTACAACATCGTTGTAAGAAAAAGTGTTAAATTGTGTTAAAAATGACGAATAAATAGAGATTTTTTATTTTTTGGCCCTAAAAGACCCAACCAACAATGATATACAAGCCAATTTTCATAGGCATTTACATTCTCCTAAGGTTGGTTTCATCTGATATAAAAAGATTATGATCGAAAGAGTCCTCCGTATTTCAATACCGTAAGTCTTACAAATCCATCCGTAATTTTAACAGGTTTTTCATTCTTATCAAATAGATTACCTTCAAAAACCGCCTCTATCCGTATAAAATCCGTGTCTTTGACCTCTTCAATTTTAAGAACTTTGAACTTTGAATCACGTTGGCTTTCCGTGCCCAATGATGAAGGAATACGAATCAGCAAAGGGCTATAAGAGGTCAAAGTTTGTCCGTTCAAGTATAAATTTATGGCGATGCCCTCATCTTTTCCTTCTCTTTCAAAATCTAATGCATAGTTCTTATCACCCAAAGTAATCACCTCAGTCACCAGTTTAGGGGCATACAACAATCCATTTTTATCTAAACTTGTTCTTTTATAGTTTTTTATAAATGAAAATGTAATTGACCCATTAGCGTTGTCCAGATAATTTTCATAGAATTTGTAAAACTGAACTGAATCGACGGCTCCAACCCAATAATCATGACCGTTGCTAATGCTCCAATCGCCATCTTTTGTACTCAACTTCATATTCGTGCCCCTATTCCCTGCACCTCTTGTAGTTGATGCATTATGACTGAAACTATAATTTTTCCCATTGATGGTAAAGGAGCTGCTATCAGAAGCGAAATGTTTTTTGGTGGCTACCAACTCAGGGATAGTTACCGCATTGTTTTTTTTGCAGGAGCTGGCCAGTAAAACCAGGGCCACCGGCAGAATTAGTTGTAATTTTTTCATTTGCTTATTTATTTGTGTGTGTAACAAACATAACTATTATTTTTTTTCACTAAAATTAATTCCAGCACCATCTATGAAAATATGACACATTTTATATCACCACAGTTTCTTTTAGGTCTTCACAATAAAAAAAGAAATACATTACTTCTTCATTAACCTTATATTTGCCATGGTCATGTGCCGGATCAGCTCAGGCGTTATCACTCAAAATGACATCAAAAAAAATCCCCTTAAATATTGTTCTGATCTTATTTACGCTATCATTACCTGCTTGTGTCTCCAGGTTGGCAAGACCTGAAATCCGTGGGATCATCATGGATTACAATCGCAAGCCGTTGGTCAACTGCAAGGTAGGCGAGACCACTACGGCAAAAGACGGTTCCTTCTTACTCCCGGAGCGACGATATCACAAATTCTTACTCTCAGAGATGTTCATCATGGAAGCCCCTCCTTTAATGGTGATGGAAAGAATTGAAAAAGAGGGCTTTGAGCCTGATGAAATTTATACGTTCAACCGATATGGCGGTGGAAATCGCAGAGGTGCAAAATACAATGTAGATACACTTTTCCTCAAAAAAACGGATCAGCAGTTTGACCTTTTGGCTTTACTAAAAAATAAAACATGGAAACTGAGTGCTACTAAAAATGCAGATACGCTCTATCTCATCAGGAGTGATTTTAATAGCCGTTGTAAGACCAGAAAATGCCAGACATTTTACAACAGTTATAGCGCATTAACCGACAACTACTCCCTCCATACAAGTCCTGGCAATCTGCCAGAAGCCATCAGCCGCAGGGACATCAGCCTAACTTTTAAAGCCGATCAGGCTTTCGACTATAAACAGGTTCAAAACTATAGAACCGGCCATAAATCCCTGCTTAGCAATACAGGCATTGATAGCCTGCAAGGCATTGGAAAATGGAATATTAAGGAGCATAATACGCTGCAGCTTGACCTGAAAGATATCCCCATTGCAAACCAATATAGAGCCACTGAGATAGAAGACTATAAACTCCTGCTGATCAGATCAGGTATTTAACAAGATCACTACAGCTTATTTAGCTCAAGTTTATCATTTATGATCTGCTTTATAATTCCTGTTCCAATAACTTTAGGTCCCTCCTTAAATTCAAAAATCATCCCTTCTGTCAAACAACCGGCGAAGTAATCTGAGGCTATGATTTTAATTTTTGCATCTACTGTTTCGCCTGGAAAGACGGTATCCTTACCTATAAATGTTTGTTGCCCGGAGGTCTGCATTTCATCAAAATCAAATTTAACCGCCGGCCTGTAGCCAGATTTTGCCGGCGTACTCCGGCCGCCTTGTGCTGATGTCCGATAGCTGAGTTCAGCGATAAAATCAACCGCACGAAAAACTTCATTGTAGTGGTTTAAAATATGAGCTATGATTTTATCAAAGTCAGATTCCCTACCGTGTTTGGCCGCAATATCTAGAATTTCCTGGATGGCGGCTCCAGCTTCTAGCTGCCAGGCATTATGCCCGTCAAACTTCTTAGCCTGAATCATCTTTATCGTCAGGGCTTGTCCAAAATATCCTTTGAACTCGTTTAAAAAGTTAGCAATATTATTTTGCTCTGCCCTTGGCCAATCGCTCATCGCTTCGAGCAGTAATCTGGCCATATCTTTTAGTTCATGATCATTTTCATCCGCCTCAACCAGATTCCAAAGTGTCGTATAAGTGGTTATTTTCTGATCCATTTTAATGTCCCGGACTAATCTTTTCGCTGATCTCTTCAACCGAATACTCAAAGTAATTTCCTTTTTTATCTTTCTGCCTGTTGAAAAGTTGATACGTATACTTCTTGAAATTTAAGGCCAGTAATTGATGGTAATAATCAGCTAAATAATACTTAAAGTGCTCTTTAAATCCTTCAGCTGTGCCTGCTTCAAAGGTTTTTAACCGCCTGATCACCTCTGTTAATTCTTCTTTCGAGAACTGATCTGACTTGAGCGGATCCGGCAGGCTAATCCGGAATGCCAAAACTTCTGCCCCTTCCTCTTCCCAATATTCCCAAAGGTTAAACTTAGATAGCTCTTTATTGGTCAGCAAATGCAGCTTGTGGATAAGATTTTCGTATTCTTTCCCGTCTTCATCACCGTTTTCGTCAATAAATTTCGTGTATTCCAGGATTAAATTCAAAATTTCGGGATAGCGCTGTTCTGCGATTTCAAGCTGAGGAGCGAGTTCTATTCTTAGTTCCATTGTGTTGCTGATTAAAGGCATCTGCTAAAATAGACTAAAATCTACATTCTCTGATCGCTGGAAAAGCGACAACCCATATGTATAGAAATTTAATCATTCAGAAAAAGACATTAGGATGATAAAGTGGATGTATAGCCTCCAAAATAAGAAAAAACAAATTGGTCTAATCTTTGTTTAAAGCTGATCACACTAAAATACACATCTTATGAATACAAAAAGACTATTAATCGCCGGACTGATTGGAATGATGACCGTGTGCCTGAGCACAAAATCCCAAGCCCAATCAGCAAAAATAACCCTTTCTCCAGAATTGCTTATTCCTTTCAGCAGAGCTTACAATGTAGGTATTGGCGGAATTTTAGAAGCAGAATGGGCAGTAGAGAAAAAACTGGGGCTAACCCTTGCAACAGGAGTAGAAACCTTATTTCCTAAATATGATTACTATAGCAATTATACTTTTTTACCCTTAAAAGGTGGAGTGAAGTACTTTGTAGATCCTAAGGTATTTATTAACTTCAATTTAGGTGCTGCGATTGGATTCAATGACGCCGGAACAAACTTTCTTGTGGGTGGCGGTGTTGGCTATAAATTCAATAACCGTATCGATGCCGGAATCAGGGTTGAAGATGCAGGTACTTCCTATGCTGCTTTAAGAGTGGGATTCAGATTGTAACCTTCGCTTCTGTTAAACAAAAAAGAGGTGCATTTTTTTGTAAATGCACCTCTTTTTTATGAATTTACAATACCAACCAATTTTCATTCTATCTTTGAAAAACATAAGTTCTGTTGCTATGAAAAATGTCATCAAAAATCTCTTAATACTGGGTATCACCTTCCTATCCTTTACTGCTTTTGCGCAAAACAAAATGCGAAGCCTGGAGGAACTGATTAACACGACAGATCCGGCCTGGCCATTGATTCAAAAATGGGTAGATTCAGCAAAGAACAAGGTTGAGATCCTGGAACTTGATTCCGCCAGTGCAAAGACAACCTTATTTAATACTCAGGTGACTACCTTTTCTACTTTAGGTGCTGTCGTTTACAATAGCGGAGGGATTATGATCGACAACGGCTGGTTACGAATTCTGGGTTCAGGAAGCCCAAGATTGAACCGCTCTGTTTCAGAATGGAATAAAGGAAAATCAATTAAAGAATTTGGAGAAGTTCCTCCTTATTTTCTGGTTGCTGATGATGCGGTAGGCGGCTTCTTTGCCATCAATTACGGTGCATTTGGCCAGGACTTAAAAACCATTTACTACCTCGCTCCCAATAGCCTGGAATGGGAATCTCTTGGACTTGGTTATACAGAATTTCTTCGTTTTTGCTTTGACAGTGACCTTTCTGCCTTTTACAAAGGTCTGAGGTGGTCTACCTGGGATAAGTTTATTGCAAAACTGGATGGTAGTAAATCCTATAGTTTTTCACCTTATCTCTGGACGAAAGAAGGCATGGATATAGAAAAATGTAAAAGGAAACTCGTTCCTACCGAAGAACTGTATCAGTTTGTAATGAGTAACCAAAGAGAAATCAACCAAAAACCCCCGGTAGAGCCTCAATAAAAAGGCTAATTCCTGATGTTTATTGCTTTTTGATATAAGATCTCCTTATTCGCTTTAGAGATCGTCAATGTAGCCGGGGGAGTTTCTCCGGCCCCAATCACCATTACCCAGCAACTGTACAGGTAATCGCCGCTTTTGAAATCAAACCGATGATTCCCGCCACTTCCTTCAGGAACCCATTCTCCCTTCTTTATGATCAGATCGGGTTGATCAGACATTTTACTTTTTACCGGCCAGGAAGCATAACGGTAATTGTAATTCCCCAAATCGTCAATCCTGATTCTAAACTTTGCCGTTTCGAACACCAGAACAGGATCTTTGAACACCTTAATGGATTCATGCAGACTGTTTCTTTCTATTGCAATCAGCGCTGCTCTGTTCTTTTGCTCTACCGCTGATTGGTGGTTGACTGATCTTAACGTACCATCATCATCCAGCCATAAATCGCCCTGAAAAAGCATGATTCCCCTCCAGCCCACCTGAGACCAATCTCTTGCAGGTTTGGAGTTGACGATCTTTTTTATCAATTGATCATCAAAAACCTCTTTATAGCGTTTTATAAATTCCTGTTTATTTTTAATCGCAGGTATTGGGTATTCCCTTTCCAAAGGATAGGATGTTCTATCGGCTAATTTCCTGAGATTTTTGCTTTTCACCGCATCAATAAAACCCGAGACGGCTGGACGATATCTCGTTTCTAATTCCTGCCCAAAAACGGCAAAAACACTAAAAATCAGCAGTAAGGTGGTTGTCAGCTTTTTCATGCAGGTATTTAAAATGGTATCCAGCTCAAATATAAAATTAAAACCCGGCTCCTATTTTACTTCTAATATTAAATTTTGGCCTGAAATGTTAAACAAAAGTTGCGGTGGTCCGATGGCAAAACCCTGCCTTAATCGTAGATTGCCGGACCAGATACCAGAACCAGAAATCATATGACCATCATCTTACTGCGCATCGTTTTATTTTGCCTTATCCCTGTCGGAATATTTCTCCTGATCAAAACCATCCGCATGCTGAAAAAGACCTTCAATGGAAAAGTGATGGCAGAGATCCCTTTTACGCAAAAAGAAACCACCTTTCAGCTGCCTGAAACCGGGGTTTACGCCATCTGGCAAAAAGGTCAGCTGTTCAGAAAAACTCCTGTAGATAAGTTCGAAATGCAGCTCATCCGGGAAAGTGATGGCGCAGGAGTAACATTAACGACCTCCTTTTTACGCCCCAATATGAATGGCTTTGAAACCGGCAGAATGGAGATGAAAAGATTTCATGCGGAAAGTGGAAGTTACAAACTGCTCCTTAGGGAAAGCTCTGAGAACTCTTCATTTGAGCAGGTATTTTCCGATTTGTTTCCGGCAAAGATGGTAGATTATGACAAATATTTTATCCAGGTCAGGGAAAGTGGTCCGGCCTACCAGATGTTTCTGGCCATCCCCTTGTTCCTTCTTTCCGGATTTTTGATCATCGGAGGCTTTGTCTGCGGATTGCTGCTTCCGCAAATGATGGTTTAATTCTGAACCTTTAGTCTTTTATAAAAATACTCAGAAAGGACAATTAAAGACACGGCAATCAGGATCAGTAAAATCCCCAGAATCAGGTTTCCTGTGATCACCTCTTTAAAGGCAAGCACGCCCACCGCTACCGCAACTACAGGCTCCAATGCGCCAAGTATGGCAGTTGCCGTAGAACCAACATATTGCACTGCAAACACCATTGCCACGCAGGATAAGGCAGTAGCCAGCAGCGAGAGTAAAGTTAAATCAATGATGGCAGTGGTATCCGGTAATGGCGCCAGGCCTCCGGTAATTTGTGCTTTTAGCAGGAAGTATACTGAGCTTAATCCCATTACATAAAAGGTCAGTTTATAGCCCGACATCTGTTGCACCTTTGACTTATTCACGACCACGATATAAACTGCATAACTTAATGCGGACAACAGGATCGTACCGATTCCCAGGGGGTTCAGGCTAATCCCGTTATTGCCTTTATATAAAAGTGAAATCCCTGAGAAGGCAATGAGAATCGCAGCTGTAGTCACCACACTTATCTTTTCCTTGAAAAAGACCGCCATCAGCACCGCCACAAAGACCGGATAAAGGAATAAAATAGTGGAAGCTGTACCCACACCTAAGTAATCATAACTGATGAATAAATACTGTGCCGACAAGGCATACAATACACCAAGCACCGTCAACAGGATCAGTTCTCTTTTCGCGATGGCAAATGATTCCTTTTTAAAGATCATCCAAAGCCCCAGAAATAAAGAAGCGAAGGCAAAACGGTAACATAAAACCGAATCATGGGAGAGCCCCTTTTGTGCGAGTGGTAAAGCAAATAAAGGGATAAGGCCAAACGTAGCAGAGGAAATACATGCCCAGAAATAGCCCTTAATTTTAGTGTTCATTCAGAAAATGATTAGCGTATTGAATTATTCGTAATAGCAGATATAGGCCACATCTGCGTCGCAGGTCACCTCAAATGAAACACCGGCTACGATATCGAATTCCTGCTGTGCGGAATATTTAGCCCAGTCCTGCCCCGGTAATCTGACAGTCATTGTGCCTGAGATGACGATCATTTTTTCTGCTGAAGAAGTAGAAAAGGTATACGTTCCGCTTTTCATTACGCCTACTGTAGCTTTTCCTTTTTCCGTTTCCAGACCGAGGCTTTGTACTTTTCCTTCAAAATAAACATTGTGTGTTACCGAATTGCTATTGTCCATGGTTTTGTAATTATTGATTTTGATCATTGCGATTAAAACGCGTACGAAAATACCGCAAAAAAAGTAAAATATAAGCTACGTTATGGGATTAAAGGCGTGTTTAAATTTGATTTTATCACTTGTACCTGCCTGCCTTTGATCACATACAGGTAAAGTTGATAACGTTTAGGGCTGGCGGGTATTTTCAACGTAATTTCTGCTCCAGTTCCGATTTCATTGGTTTGAATTGGATTTCCATAACTATCGTTTTTTACCAAGTGCCATTTGAATTTTAAATCTTTAGGATTTGTCAGAATTTTCCACCCCTCATTTACCTCATACATCACATGATAAGTTGCCGTGCCAGACTCCAAAATTGTCGTTGCAGGCTTTAATATCTTCATTCCGGGGATAGGTTCTGGCCGGTTTAAACCATTCCACCGCGCTCCAAGTCCATACAACTCCGTTTTATTATTCCCATACAGGTCCTTTAAGCCATCAAATGAAACCGTATTTTTTGTCTGTTGATCCTGCCAGTTTTCAATGATGGCACCTGATATTTTTGACTTCAGTTTTAAATAGTGATCCGGATTGATACTGCTATAAAAATAAGGCATTTTCAGTTTTTTTATTTCGTCCTCATCGTGCTCATCGTTTTCATGATTTCCGGCAACCAGCCCCAGGTAAGCGAAAGGGACCCGATCCTGTAACAATACGGCATTGGCACCTAACTTACTGTTCAGCGCCAAATCTACCGCCACCGGGCGCCCCGGATCTGCCTGCTGAATGGAAAGTACTAATTTTCTTAACCATGACAGGTAAACTTCTCTTGGATAAAATAAGTCTGGTTTATAAAAATGCGCTTCCATCTGGAGCATCGGCGTATTGCCAATATTCCATATGATGATGTTTTTGTTATGCTTTAGCCTATTGACCGTTTTCAGTATTTCGTCCGCAAAACGTTCCATCTTTTCTACCGCGGTGATAAAATTGTTTTGATCCTCAATCCAGAAGCTATACACCACGCCAAGGTTCTTTTGCGCAGCAACATTCAGAATGTTATGGTCGTAAATATTCGGCCCAAAATGTTTGATCGTATTGATTCCCATCTGCTTCATTTGCCTGAAATCATTTATAATTTCTTCCTTTTTCAAACTATGATAGCTGATCTTCCAGTTTTGATCCCTCGTATAATTGACACCCCTGATATCTTCGGTTTTTCCTGAACTGAAAGTCCTTTTCTTATCGGTCATCTGACCTGATTCAGGACGTACAATAGTTTGATTTGAAACCCATCGTGTATGCTTTCGGCTAGCCTTTAACACTTTCCCTATCGGATTAAAGTCTTCAACCCTCCAGTCAAGGTGCGAATTGCTATTGGTGATCAAAGTATTTTTATCTTCCCCGCTATCAAAAAATACAATAGATTTAATTTCCGGATACCTGGTATCTACCTGATGAAACGCATTTTGCAACCATTCCTGTTGTCCGGCGGCCGTACGCAATGACCCGGTTTCGGCCAGCATCACCGGCAATCCGTTTTTAAATTCCTTCAGTCTGTGGAAAGGCTCATAGAGCTCCTCCATTGTGTAGGATTTCCCATCCGGATTTTGGTTTGCATAGTTCAGGTTGGTCACCCCGATCCAGTCCACATATTCCTTTCCCGGAAAATACGTTTTCACGGCCTCTGCTTTCCAGGGGTTCCACACCCAGATCACATTATGGACCTGATGATTTCCAAAATAGTCATGCACATATTTCCATGCGGCAATAAATTCAGCAGGTGTATTTCCACCAACAGCCGACCAGGGATATTGCGGGTTATCTGCTTCATGCGCAAACCTGATAAAAACGGGTCTGTTTAGCGCTTTTACCTGATTGGAAAAGCGGCTGAGGTAGGCATCATACTTACCATCTGTAATGCGGGAAAAGACCTTTACCTCTTTTTCTTTATCATTCCGGGTTTGTTCAAACAAACTTTGCCAGGGCTCCCAGGTGATCATAGGAACCGCATTGGCATCATAAATACTATCCAGTAATTTACCTGGCAATTCATTCTTTTTCTGATCCCCCCAGGATAAATAAAGCGATACAATACCAAAATGAATGTCACTTTGCTTTTCTATCTCTCTTACCAACCTCATTGAGCTCAGTCCTTCCGATTGGGAAGGCGCAAATACTCCAGGTATTAAAAGATCCCTCCGATCGGGAAAAGGCCGGGTTGCCGCTTCGGTCCCGGATTTCTGCGCAGTGATCAGGTATACGGTGAAACAGGTGATGGCTCCTGTGATGAGGAGCGCTGCATTCCTCATCCATCCATAGACGCGTCGCCTGAATTTCCAGAAATGCGTCTTAAATATGGCAATCTGCTGCATCACGAAGAACAGATAAGCATGTTTGACCTTATACTTTCTAAATTGCAGCTGCTTACTGGCTGCAATGGTAAATAACAGAATCAGGCAGTTAAATGCAGCAAATCCAGCCATAAAAAGGTTATAGGGGTTCAGGTCATGGTATAACCCATATCCAATGGCAACCAGGGAAATGAAAATCACCAGCATATTGGGAAGGTTCAGCAGCCGGTTATCCCCCTCTTCATCATCCTTAGGTGTAGGAATATAAGGTACTTTGATGCGCAACAAGGTATAAACAAATCCGATCAGGAAGATCCACCAGGTACCGATCATCAACAGCCCTCCAACCAAATGAAAACCCCGTTCTTCTTCTTCCATCACCCACTTCTGCACAAAATGCCTGATGAGTATAATCAAAATAGTTAGCGGAAATGCGAGGATAAAAAACTTTGAAAAATCAATATTCACCGGACTTGTATTCCCCATCAGGGAAGCGATGGGAATAATAAAATTGAGCAGATAAAATATTCCTGAAAGGTAAAAGACAGGTATCGTTCCGTAGTGTATTTTTTGCTTCCAGCTGAATTTCCTGAACAATTCAGGGTAGCTGGTCACCCACAATTCAAAAACACCTCTCGCCCATTTTAACTGCTGACTATAATATGCAGATAGTGTATTTGGAACCAAACCTCTCGCGACAACCACAGGTACATAAACCGATTTCCATCCTTTAGCATGCAGCTGCATCGAGGTATGCATATCTTCTGCCAGACCAGCTGCATGTCCGCCAATACTATCCAGTGCTTCCCGCCTGAATGTACAATTCGCTCCGATCGCCAGCACCGTTCCGTACTTGTTCATCGTCATCATCATCGGTCCGTAGAACTGGTAGGTTTGTTGTGCTGCCCCTTTGGCAATCAAGGTCTGGTCCTGATTTTTATAAGACTGTACCACTTGTACAAATCCGATCTCAGGACGATTAAAATGCGGAATAACATGATCCAGAAAATCAGGAAAAGGAACGTGGTCCGGATCGAGCACCAGGCAAAGTTCAGACGATGAATGCTTCAATGCATTGTTAATATTTCCTGCTTTCGCATCTATTTTCAAGGACCTGGTGACGTGATGGATGCCATGTTCTTCACAGAAATCTTTCAAATAAGGATCATTGGCTTCATCACAGAGATAAGTTTGATGAGGATAAGTGATGGCTTTAATTGCAATCAGCGTTTCCTTTATCATTTCATAAGGTTCTCCCGCGCAAAATGTCGTGAAGACATCAACCGTAAAGTCTTTTTGTGGTCCCGGTTTTTTGGGCACCGTAATGAATAAATAGTGAATCCATTCGTGGATGATCTGCGCACAGGCAAAACCAATGGTAGACAGGAGCATCCAATATAGCGGAGCTGAATCGGTATCCATACGGAACAATTCGGCGAAAAAGAAAAACATGCAAAAAACACCAAGAAAGATCATCAGCCGTAAGGTGAACAACTGATATTTGGTAGGATTAATTACAGGATTATTTCTTTTCATTATTCTCGGCTATGTAAAATGGGGTATTGGAAGTGGCGATATTTCCGTTACGGTTCGTGATGGTGACAAATAATCTGTAAGGGCCCTCCTTGGCGGGTGTATTAAATGCAACCTGCAAATCCGCGGTACTGCTGAATTTTGTTTTAACTGCAGCAGGCCTGACAATGTTATTTACATTTCCTTTTCTATACCAGTCTTCAGGATAGATTTCCCATTCAATTTTCTCGGGTGCCAAAGATCCTGATTCGATCAATAACTCCGCATTGGCCGGCTGATTGGGCTTTAGTATGATATTGTCATATGCCCCTTTCTTATTCAGGAGCATGTAGTTGATTTTCGGGAAGGTATCTTTTCCATTGTTTCCGGTCCATATCGCTGCAGCTGCAGAAACCGATTCCGTTTTCCGGCCATGCTCATCGAAAAGACTGAACCAGGTATGCGTTGTTTCCTGCTTCTGACCCCAGAAAAAGATAAACGAGCCCAGATACCGGGGATCATTAACCGGCATATATTGATCATAACGTTCTTTGTATTGTACCGCTTTTTTTGTACTTGTCGGTTCAATATATGCGGCCCATGCCGTATACTGTGTTCCATCCCAGGGACCATCTATCCCCCATTCTGTGATGAGATACGGGCCCTTCCAAAACCAGGAAAAATCCTTCAGATCTTTTTTAAGATACTTTATTGCCCCAAAAATATTAAAAGAAATGAGGTCGATCTCTGTACGCATGCTGATGTTAAAAATGTCCTTTTGGGTAAAATTCAGCACAGTGGTTGTTACCGGATGATCAGGGTCATCCTCATGAATGAGTGCTACAATGTCATTAAAAGCTTTATAAAAGCTACGGTATTTTGGTCTGAGCGGAAAAACCAGTTCATTTCCCACACACCACATCAGCAATGCGGGATCCTTCTTATGGGCATTGACTATTCTTTTAATGGAATTGTACTGTGAATCGACTTTGGCCTGATCATCATAAAAAGACAGGTACCGGCTTTCCGGCAGAGGAAGACCAACAATTACCGCGATCCCATTTTCGTTTGCCTTTTTCAAGATGGCACTTAATCCAACGGTATCCCATATTCTGATGGTATTTCCTCCTGCCTCTTTTAATGTCTGCAATTCCGAAAAACCAGATGCGCCCTTGATGTTGTAGGGAGCACCTGCCCGGTACAGTGTAAATCTCCCTTCTTTATTTTCTATATAAACACGCCCCTTCTGCTTGTTTTTCTTTCCGGAGCAACCCAGAAATGTAAGCAGCATCAGCAGCATGGAAAGCCTGGTTAATTTATAGCTCATTAATAATCCGTTCCGGTTTGAAGTGATTTACAGAAACCCTTAAATATATCTTTAGTGATGCTCCAGTCGGGAGCCTTTATATCCCCCCAGGCTTTAGGATTATCAAATAAATTGAAATAACATATTCCAAATATCTGTTGATTCTGGCGAATGGTTTCCGCAGCACCTTCAAGCCATTTTTTTTTATAGCCTGCTGTCCCCTTCACACCAAATTCGGTGATAAAAAAAGGTTTATTCATAAACCTCATTCTATAACTTTTACGTTGAAATATGGTACGGAATGATTCCTGCTGACGTTCATCCGTTATATTTTTATCGGGTAGCCCGTAGATAGCGATGCTGATATAATCGACCACATCATCTCCGGGATACCAATCCGCAGAACCTCTGTCGCCGGCCGGTCCCCATACCCGGAAGATCTGATCGTCTTTCTTTTTAAATTTCATAAAATACCGGTAGGAATTGATGTAATCTACCGGCAGCTTGCTTTGCCAGGAATAACGGTGAATCGGGATTTCCATTTCATGCGCCCAGCGCAGGTAGACATGCTGACCTGAATTGGAAATGATCCGGTATAGTTCCCTGATCTCCCGGTCGTATTTACCCCGCATCGTATTTTGCAATACCGATGAATCCTCCCGGTTAGTGATGTCCCTCCAGGGCTCCATGGTTACAATTACATCATGTTTCCGTCTGGTTACTTCATGAAATTTTCTGTTAAAATCACCTCTTTGGATTTCTCCCCAATCGGTAAAAAGGTGTTCTACCGTCAATTCAGGTTCTTTCAGTAATACCTGTCTTGGATCATAGGCGCCTATCAACAGTGTCTTACGTTTAATGACCCCGGGAGTATCTGCCTGGAAATACCTGGACGAATAGATCGTGTTTTTAAAACTATCGGCCTGATGCTCCACTTTCTTCAACATAGCAGATAACTCCGGCCGTTCTGCTTTCCATCCTGCCGACAAGATCAGAATGGGTTTATCCATAAACCGCATTCTATGAATTTTACTTTTTAATAAACCAGCCGTCAAACCGCTGTCTACAGGATAAGCCTTCGTCTTCATTTCAGATTTGCTGCCCAGAGTAATACTGATCGCATCGACATGGTCCGGTCCCGGCCAGAATTCTGAGTCGCCCGGATAACCGGCAGGAGACCAAAGCATTTTGATGCCCGGTGCATTTTTTTTCAACTGCCTGGCGAAGTAATTAAAAGCATTAATATATTGTTCGGGCGACTGGTACTGCCATGGAAAGTCCTGAACAGGTATTTCCATTTCGGGAAGAAAGCGCAACATGATATCCCGCCTGTTACCTGCAAATAAAGCCAGCTGCCTGATTTTTGCATCATAAGTTCCCTTAAGGATTTCGTCCAGCACATTGTTATTTTTAGCCGGCCAGATTTCAAGGGTCAGCAGCAGGTTTTTAGAGGTGGATAGTTTTCCCCTCAGATCTGAAGAATTTGAGGCTAAACCTTCGTTTTTCCATTTAATGGAGAGGTATTGGATTTGATCCGGCAGGTTTTCAGGAATGACATGTTTACGATCATATACCGCAATCAAAGTTTCATTCCGGGCCTTATCGTTTAGCTCGTCCGGAAGGCCCGGCCCTTTTCCATATCTGATGTATAAGAAAATTGCAGATAAAACCAGCAGAAGGAAGAAAATGGAAAATTTAAATAATTTACTGTATTTCACGAGCGGTGATTTATCTATATCGAATCGAGCAGTTAGAAACGTCCAAATTAGTGTTTTTTTTTAATGCCGACAAACAAAGAACATCCTGCAGGTCCCATCCGGACATCAGAATAACTTTTTTAAGCCCGATATGAATTCAGGGAAGCGGGTTCCAGATCACAAAAAGACAATGGACCAGAAAGTGGCTGTTAAAGCAGAATAAAAAGTTCTGTAGGTCCCATCCAGGCCCCTGCAGAACTTTTCAATTCGATAAGAAGATACCCCTATCTAATTAACTAACCTATCATATTACTTTATGATAAAAATTTGATGTCTCTATATGACATTCACAACTTCAAATTAAGCAGAATTAGGGATAAAAAGATTGCGTGCTTTTGTCAAAACATTAAGTGTAATTGTCAGTTTTTTATTTTCCAGATCTTTCCGTTTTTTGTGCTGCTGAGTTTCAGTTTCCCTTCAGTCACCAGATTTCCCAATAAACTTTCCGCATCTGCTGAAGAAAGACCTGCGATAACGGATAGTTCTTTTCTTGTCATGCTGGGATATGTGGAAAATAAAGACTGCCAGTCCTGATCCGGCCTTACTTTTTCTGCCTCAGCACCTGGTAAGAGCGACAATATCGCCGCCTCATAAACATGATATGGTTTTACCCCATATATTTTTTCCTGGTTGCCTTTGTCATCCGTAAAAAACAAAGTTGGAAAGCCCCTGACATTCCAGTGGCCTGCCAGCTGCAGGTCTTCTTGAAAATATTGCTTTGCGCTCCCTTTAGCATCCGATGCTAATTTCACAGGATCAAGTCCTGTTTCTACCGCTGCTGCCCGCAAATGTTCCCATTTACTGATGTTCTTTTTCTCCAGGAAAACCATTTCTTTTATCCTTCTTAAAAAAAGCAAAGCCTTGTCTGTATCCTGCATTTGAGCAGCTTTAAATGCAATAGAAGGCGGATAAGAAGAATCCAGCGGATCTTCTAACCAGACATCTCCATCAATAGGCATATCGTAATGTAAACTCACCTCGTCCCAATGTGAGGCCACATCTGCAGGTTTACTAATCCCCCCACTGTTGTACGACCAGTCGGGTAAAAGTCCGCCCATATGGTACTTTATTTCGAGCAGCGCACCATATTCCATCTTCAGCTTTCTCAATTGAGGTTCAATCCCCCAGCAGGAAGAACAAATCGGATCGGTAAAATACGTGACCCACAAAGGTTTTTCTGACGCTTTCGGCAGGCTGGCTTCATTTTCTTCAGAAAAGCCAGGTATTTCGCAGCTCCCTTTTTCGGGATCGCAGATTAAAGGATTGTTCCTATTTTTCATCATTCAGCTACAAAACTATTCAGATTGAACACCTTCTGCAATAAGTCAGAAAAAAATGACTACCCCCCGGGGCTGAGCATCAATACTATAATCCTTCCAATTGTTGAAAAACGCTGATCATCGAGGCTCCTCTTTCGGAAAGCATATATTCTACATGGAGTGGTTTGAGCTGAATGACTTTTCTTTCAAACAAGCCTTCTTCTTCCAGCTCTTTGAGCGCCACTGCTACGGCCTGTTTATTTGATCCTTCCAGCTGCCGGATCAGGCTATTGAAACGTAAGGGTCCATTTAAAGCCAGCCTGAATATCTGCGCCTTCCATTTCCCCGATAATATTTTCAATAATTTTGACGCCGGACAAGGATTCCCGTTGCAGTCGTTATTAGCTGTGCTCATATCTTCTTTTTGAGTGCTCAAAGCTCCGTCACCTTTAAATTCCGGAAATGAATCTCCGCACCTTCTGATTCCAGGCAAAGGTAGCCTTTCTTTACGGTCGACTTACTCACACCGTTTACAAACTTACCATTTACCGATAGTTTGATCGTTCCATCTACACAAATCACTTCATAGGTATTCCATTCTCCTTTGCCCTTACACCTGTTTTCTATCGATTTACTTCTTTCTCCTCTCGGATTATCGGGAACCGTTTCCACACCACCTACCCCGAACAGCTCCCCATGAACATAGGCTATTGGAGCCATTACGCCATTCTGCAAATTCTGGTTCACCCAATCCAGTTCCAGCATTTGCACCTCTACGCCACCTGGCAACCGGTTTTGTTCACCTGGCTTTGCATCACTCCATACAAATACACCGGAGTTCCCTCCGGCTTCCATGTGTTTCCACTCTACCTGCAATATAAAATTCTCATACACCTTCTCCGAGCGCATCACTCCGATTGGTTTTCCTGAACAGATCAGCAGGTCTTTTTCCTTTCTCCAGGTCTCCGGTTCCGTGTTTACGTTGATCCAGCTGATCGCTTTCTTTTTGCCATGTTCCAGGCTCCGTTCTTCTCCAAACTGTATCGGTTTGGTTTGTGCAGACAAGGTTGAGGTGTTCGCCAACAGGCCTATAAAGGCCATACCGATCCCCACTAATATTTTTTTCATCAGTATATAATTTGATTTTTTCGTGTTCTTTATTGATTTTCAATGGTTCTCAAGAACTCGTAAACTCGGTTTATCGGTTATGAAGCTATCATGCGCCTATTCTTCATTTTTATTTATTGCTTTCAATGGTATTCATGAGCTCGCAAGCGACGTTCATTACTGTTTGTAAGCGGTATGCTTATGATGGTTTCATGATTTGATTTAAATGGAGGATTAGATCACTTTCGTCACACCCGGTAAAGCCACCGGTTGATTTTCCCATTTAAGGTCCCAGTTGTATTCTTCGATTTTTGGTCCCAGCACAACATCTGAGTTTAAAGCCTGTTCAAAACTAATGGTCTGTCCGCTGTAGGCAGCCATCCGTCCCCAGATTGCCAGCAAAGTACTATGTGTCATATACTCGCCGTTGTTGATGGGCTTCCCGCTTCTGATTGCTGCAAAAAGCTCATCATGCTGTACCTGATACATATTTTTCTTAGGCCCATCGTACTTCCAGTTATGTTTACCTGTGATTTCGTACTTCATACCGACGTTTACAAATGCGCTGCCATCCGTCCCGAGTACGTCCACTGTATTGCGATGTGAAGTTCCCTCCTGCTGTCTGCAGAAATGAAAACCTTTTGCCCCATTTGCATACTCAAACTCTACGGCAAAATGATCGTAAATATTTCCATAGATCTCATTCACGCGCACTTGTCGCCCGCCGGTTCCGGTAGCAGTTACCGGCATCTGATCTCCCATCACCCATGACATCATGTCCAGGCTATGAACTGCCTGTTCTACAATAAAATCACCGGAAAGCCAGTTCTGATAGTGCCAGTTGCGCAATTTATAAGTCAGGTCATTCCAGTCAGGCTGACGGGGATTGGACCAGTTTCCAGATCCGTTTCTAAAAGTAGAAACCGTCCTGATCTCCCCCAGATCACCATTTAACACCCGGCTAAATACAGCCCTGCTTGGCAGGTCATACCTGAAACAGAAACCCGACACCAGGGATAAATTCTTTTCCTGAGCTTTCTTAGCTGCTGCAAGGACTTTACGGATTCCCGGTGCATCAACTGCTACCGGTTTTTCACAAAACACATGTTTTCCTGCTTCGATTGCTGCTGTCAGCTGGTCTGGTCTGAAAGCCGGAGGAGTGGTGAGTAAGACCACATCAACACCGGAATCTATGACCTTTTGGTAGGCATCGAAACCGATAAACTTTCTTTTTTTATCTACCTTCAGCCGTTTGGCATCGATATTAGTTAAGGCATTGTAAGCCTCTTCCAGCCTGTCTTCAAAAATATCTCCCATTGCAGTAATCACCACGTCGGGATCTGCGGCTAATGCCTGTGCCGCAGCACCGGTACCGCGTCCGCCACATCCGATTAAACCTACCTTAATCGTTGATTTTGCAGTGCTGAATAATGGATTGGAAAAACCAGCTTGATAAGCAAGCGTGCTGCCTAACATCACTATACCCGATTTTTTCAAAAAGGACCTGCGGTCAGTTGAGTGTAAATCATTAGTTTTTTTCATCATATTTGGTTTCATTTGGGTGATCAGCCGGGCTTGTGTGATTCCGGAAGATATTTTCTAAATTAAGAAATTTATTGTTCTTAATTTAGAAGATAGCAACCCGTTCATTTAGATGAATTAAAAAAATTACAATTAACATGGCAAAGAACAAGACCACTCAGACTACAAAAAGTGTAAGTGAGTTCATTGAACAGGTGACTGATCCGGTAAAGCGGCAGGACAGTTATGCCTTGGTTGAACTGATGGAAAAACAGACCGGATTTCCAGCAAAGATGTGGGGACCATCCATTATCGGTTTTGGAAGTTATCATTATAAATATGAAAGTGGCCATGAAGGCGATGCGCCATTGGCCGGATTCTCACCTCGAAGTGCTGCCATCACCTTATATGTAGGTTGTGGCTTTGAGATAAAAGAAGAGTTCCTAAAACAACTTGGAAAATATAAAATGAGCAAGGCCTGTATTTATATAAAAAAACTGGCAGATATTGATTTCACAGTTTTATCAAAAATGATTGATCATTCAATAGTCCTGACTAAAGAAAAATACCCGAAAAAATAAAAGTAAAACAATAGCAGGGTTAAGGTCCCAAATCAGGATTTAAAACTCATCACCGGAACAGATTCAACATTTTTATCCATTTCTAACACGATCACCGTATTGTTGCCATCAGGCAATTGCGACGGCACTGTAATTGTAATCTGACCGGCTCTGGAATTAAAAGCTGTTGGTATTGCGCCATCAAGAAAATAAGCCTTTTTCAGTTTAACTCCTGGTATGGCGTCAATTGAAATTTCGGTGCCCTGATTTTTAAATAAATGCAGGTAAATCTTGTTTCCTTTTCTCGTTGCTGCCATCACGCTATCGGGCTTATAAGGTCCGCCCTTTGTGCCATAGATCGATGCTCCGTTTTTATTTAACCAACTGCCCATTTCTTTTAAACGGTTGACCTGTCTTGCTTCTATCCTTCCATCCATCATCGGGCCCACATTGAACAATAGGTTTCCATTTCCACCAGCTGTACTTGCCAGTGTCTGGATGCATTCCTTTAAAGATTTCATTTTGTCGTTTGGTTTCCATGCCCATTGCTGACAAATGGTAATACAGCTTTCCCAGGGATAATCCATATTCATTGCACCAACCTCTTGCTCCGGAGTAGCAAAATCTGCCAATGTAGCAGGCAGCATCACCTTATGTGATCCTCCGCTCGCATCCTTGGTATCCAATCTGTTATTGATGATCACATTTGGATCTAGTTTTTTGATTTCATTATATACTGCTGATGAATGTGCTCTCGTCCATTCTTTATCCCAGTTCGCATCGAACCAAAGCATATAAGGCTTGTAATTCTGAATCAATTCCTTCAGCTCGTTTTTCATCCTCGATACGAACCTGTCCATATTTGCCGATTTATTGGGTGTTGAAGCCGGGTAAAGTACAGCCCAATCAGGATCATGCCAATCGGCAACAGTAAAATAAATACAGAATTTCAGGTCGTACTTTTTACAGGCTTTTGCCAATTCTCCGACGATATCTTTTTTATAGGGAGAATTCATGATGTTGTAATCAGAATACGCGGTTGGCCACAGACAAAAACCATCATGATGTTTCGAAGTGATCGTCAGGTATTTCATTCCTGCGTCTTTTGCCGTCTTCGCCCATTTATCCGCATCAAATAATACCGGGTTAAACTCTTTATACAAATTATCATACTCCTCTGTAGCTACAGAGGTGGTCCTTGACCAACCGATTTCTGTTCCCCTAAGGCTAACCGGCCCCCAATGGATAAACATGCCGAAGCGTTTATCCATAAATCCTTCCACTACTTTTTTATCAGTGCGGATAACGGGTGCCTGTGCAAAAACCAGGCAGGACAGACAGATAAAAATAAGTGTTAAAACTGTGGTGTGTTTTTTCATCGGGTTATATTTTGGTTCATTCGTGTCCAACTAAATTAGCGCTAAGACACTGGATAAAGAATAGAGAATCTCATGAATATACTGGACTATACCATGAAAAAAAAGATCCTTCACAGGCCAGCTATTTTTCAATAAAAACAGTAAGTTTATGGAGCCAAATAAGCCGAGTATGAAGATCAATAAGAAAAAACGTGATGGTTTTAGTGGAGAAAAACTGATCAGTCTGCCCGAATTTCTGTTTGAGCGCAGGCCTCAGGATGATTTTTTCTTAAATTCCCTGTATATAAGCCATATTGGTTATTTTCCAAAAGCCGCGGGACATTACCGGAACAGACCTAAAGGCTGTACTGACAACATCCTTATTTATTGTACAGATGGTAAAGGCTGGTTCAGCATCGACACCGAAAAGTATGAAGTCTCTGCCAATCAATTTTTCATTATCCCCGCCACCGATAAACCTTTGCGTTACGCTTCTGATGCGGGTGATCCATGGACAATATACTGGATACATTTTACCGGAAGTAAATTATCCAGCCTGAATGAATCTTTATCCATTAACAATCTGATCAGTCCGAAAACCATTCCATTTGACGAGCACCGGATCAAACTTTGGGAAATGATTTACAACTGCCTGGAAAAGGGATACAGTGAGGAAAACCTAAGCTATGCCAATTTGAGTCTTTATTACCTGATCGCCAATTTTCTATATCCTCAAAAAAACATTGAGCTGACTCAGAATCCCAGTGAAGATATCTCAGACAAAGTGATTGACTACATGAAGAACAACATCTCTTCCCGGTTAACGGTTCCCGAGATTGCCGCGGAGTTTGCTTATTCCGCTTCTCATTTTCAAACCTTATTCAGAACGAAAACGGGAATTTCGCCCATTGATTATTTCATCCATCTAAAGATACAACGTGCCTGTCAGCTACTCGCCCTGTCGGATTTGAGGATCAAGGAAGTCGCCGCAGCGGTTGGATATGCAGATGCATTTTACTTCTCCCGCCTGTTTCACAAAATCATGGGCAGTTCACCGGTAGATTACAAAAGCAAAAACAGATCATAAATAACTATCTCAAAACCCGGTACCCCAATTCTGCGCCACCACTCACAGGCAGGATTGTTCCGGTAATGAACCGTGCTTTCTCCGACAACAGAAACACACAGGCATCTGCAATTACATCCCCTTCCGGGCAATAACCCAGCGCATGTATATCGTCCAGGTATTTCTCGATAGAAGCAGGATCAGGTTGTTCTTTACTCCATTCGCGAAGCATTGGCGTCCATACCCCTGCCGGCAATACGGCATTGACCCTGATCTTATCAGCCGCATAATCCAGTGCCATAGATTTGGTCAGCGTATTCATCGCCCCTTTTGTTGCCGTATAAGCTGCATGGTTTTCCTGTCCGATTTCCCCGACAAGGCTGCTTGTATTCAAAATACAACCCTCAGATTTCTTTAGTGCTTCAAATCCGTACCTGGTCGTATACAATACACTTCTCAGGTTTACTTTCATTAACTGGTCCCATTCCCCGTCGCTCGTTTCGTGTAAAGGTTTGGAAGGCGAAGCAATTCCTGCGTTGTTATGTATCGCATCCAGTTTCCCGTACTTTGCAATGGTTAATTCAATTGCTGCTTCCACATCAGCAGCCCTGGATACATCACATAAAATGCCGAAATGTTCTGGTCCCAAAGCCTCGGCAACGGATTTAACAGCTGATGCATCAATTGCTGCAATCACCACTTTTGCCCCGGCCTCAGCATAAGCTTTTGCGCAAGCCAAACCTATCCCTGCTGAACCTCCTGTGAGGAAAATAACTTTACCGGATAATAATTTCATCTTTTCTATCGTAGTTTTTGATCATTTAAAAGCGCTTAATCGGTGTGAAAGACCTGTTCCATATTTGTCCAGATCTGTTTTTTAGCAGCAGTTTCCGGTAGTGGTTGCTGACAAGGGTCTGTCTCTTTCCACCAGCGCTGTGTATCCGGATCACCGGCCATCTTTTTCATATCTGCATCAAAATTGGCTCCTGTATATTCAAAATAGCTGAACAGGTAATATCCATCTCCTATTTTCTGGAGATAGATGGAGTAATTCCTGATGTTGCATTCTTTAATTTTTTTCAAAACAGCGGGCCAGGCATCCGCGTGTAAGCGCTTATAATATTCCAGCTTTTCGGGCTTTAATCCAGTTACCGAACCAAAGCGTTTCACATCAACCGGCTTAACCTTCTCTTTGCAACCTGCCAGTAAGAAACCAGCAAGAAGTACCATCAAAAAATATTGTTTCATCCTATCTGAATATGTAGTATAATACCCCTGTAACGATTAAGAGTAATGCTGATAACACCTTATAATTCCCGAGTCCTTTCCAGGCATTTCCCTGCAATGGTTCCCATGGTGATTTCCAGTAAAGCGTTGCACTTACTGCGGTATGCTGAACCGGATAGATATAAGAAAAAGCCACCTGAATCACCACACAAGTACAAAACAGGTAAAATGCCATCATCATAAACGGAATATGACCGATTAGTGTTTCCGGATAGATCTTATTAATGGCAAAGACCACTACTCCTAAAACAGAGCCGATCCAGAGTGTTAATTTTGCAGATTCCGCGGAAGCACCTTTCCAGAACACACCCAATAAAAACACACAGGTGATGGGTGGCGCAATATGAGCGATGATGTCATTTATACCACTAAAGATGCTTTCATACTGATCCAGCAAAGGCAATAATCCCAATGAAAACACCAGTGCAATCCCGGCTGAAACCTTACCAATCCAGATCAATTGCTTGTCTGATGCTTCCGGACGATAACGCTGATACATATCATAGCTTACCATGGTGGAAATCGAATTCAAAGCACCCGAAACCTGGCTCATTAAACCAGATAACAACGCAGCCACCAATACCCCCACCAATCCGGACGGTAAGAGCTGGGTAATCATCAGCGTATAAATTCCTTTAGAATTTACATGGTCATTCGCATCAACCCCCAGACTGCTTACATCTAAACGACCGGATTGCACTAAAGTATAGGCAAACAAACCCGGCAACACGAAAATGAATACCGGTAAAATTTTAATAAACCCACAGAATAAAGGACCTACCCTCGCGTGGTTTTCATCTTTAGCACCCAGCACACGCTGCACAATCGTCTGATCCGCACACCAATACCAGATTCCCAGAATGGGATAACCTAAAAACACCGTATACCAGGGCATTCCGCTGGCATCACCATGTGGACGCAACATCGAAAGCTTATCCAGCTCCCCTTTGCTTTTAAGCACATCGGTCATGGGTTCCCATCCCCCCATTTTATGGTAGGCCGCGTAGCTGATGATAAAGGCTCCGGTAAGCAGCACCACCGTTTGGATGGATTCTGTAACCACTACGGCTTTTAGTCCGCCTATAATCGTATAAATGGCAGTGATCAGGCAAATGACAATCACACTGACGTACATATTTAATCCGAACAAAGTTTTCAATACAATCCCTCCTGCCAGCATAGAAAATGCGATATGGATGATGATTGCAGAAACCACGGAGATTACTGCCAGCCAGTCTCTGCTGGACCGGTCATAACGTTTTTCCAGAAAATCCGGTAAGGTCGTTACGCCAGACCTGATGTAAAAAGGAACAAAAAACAGAGATAGCAAAATAAGGGTAAAAGCGGCCATCCATTCAAAATTTCCGTTTAACAAGCCACTGTCAAAACCGCTTTGTGCCAGGCTGACCAAATGGACAGTGGAGATATTCGTTGCAAAAAGCGCCAGGCCAATAGCCGGCCATTTTAATGTTTTTCCGGCAAGGAAATATTCGCCCGCAGCATTGGCTTTACTTTTACGCCGGTGACGGATTCCTGCCCATAATCCAACAGCTAAAATGCCCAGGATATAGAGAATACTGATGCTGAGGTCTAGTGATTTTAACATTTTCTTCTGTTTATTTATTTTTCAAATCACAACTGCTTCCCGGCTCCATTGGCGTTCTGTAAACACCGGACTCCACGATAACCGGATGTACAAAATGTTTTTGCAGATGAGGGATATGTTCCAGAAATAAGGCTTCATGCCCCATGCTGATGTGGTTGAATAAGACCAAATGCTGATGGAGCTGTCCCATATCTCCCACATGGGGAACTACTGGTATTCCGTACTTGCGACAAAGTAAACTAACGGTAATGAACTCGCTTACCCCACCTATCCTTACCGCATCTGCCTGTATAAATCCGGCAGATCCCGTTTGCAGGTAATTTTTAAAAATGATGCGATTGGGCACATGTTCTCCCAATGCCAGCTTTACCGGGGCAATCGCATCTGCCAGTGTTTTATGTGCCAGTATATCATCCGGATGGGTAGGTTCTTCTATCCAGTAAGGATTCATGCTTTGCAATTCCTTGCATATTTTAAGCGCCTGGGGCAGTGTCCATTGCTGATTGGCATCGAGCATCACTTTTACCTGATCTCCAGCTGCTTCACGCACAATATGCGAACGGCGGATATCCCTTTGCGGATCTTTACTTCCTACTTTCAGCTTCATGGCAGTGAACCCTTCGGCGATGGCCTTTTTACAATTTTCGCGAACCTTATCATCGCTATAATTAAACCAGCCAATAGAGGTATCATATCCGGGATATCCGGCGCTGGTAATCTGAAGACGCGCAGCTTTACCTGCCTGGTTATCTTTCAACAACTGCAAGGCCTGTTCTGCGGTAAGCTCGTCTTCCAGGTACGATAAATCAAGTGTATTTATTAGCTCCTGCGGAGATAGGTCTATGAGTAATTTCCAAAGTGGTACGCCTCTTTTTTTTGCCCATAAATCATAACAGGCATTGGTTACCGAAGCAAGAGCAAGATGGACTATCCCTTTATGAGGCCCAAGCCAACGGAACTGTTGTTCATTGCTCAGCTGGTTAAAGACAT
Source organism: Pedobacter steynii (assembly GCF_900103665.1). Classification (GTDB taxonomy): domain Bacteria; phylum Bacteroidota; class Bacteroidia; order Sphingobacteriales; family Sphingobacteriaceae; genus Pedobacter; species Pedobacter steynii. The sequence continues at coordinate 374,846 of NZ_FNGY01000006.1, read as the reverse complement.
TCCCAAAATCAGACATGAGTTCTTCAATATCCCTGCCTTTAAGCTGCGCTGCATAAAACTGTGCAGCTTTACAAACGAGGTCATTCCCTTCCCCTAAAGTAAAAGCAAAACCGGTTCCTGTAAGTCCGCTGTCGTCTATCAGATTGGTTACCGCATACGAATAGATCGGGTCGCGGTGAATCGCATCGCTTCCTGCACCTTTGGCTAATGGAAACCTGGCATCGTTCACCTGAATATTTTTAATCATATTTTAGTTTATTCTTGGTGAATGCAATTTAGCGACCCTGAGGGGGCTAAACCAATAGACTAAAATTCTATTTAACTGGATTATCCGATGCAGTTCTTTTTAGAGTGATGCTTATTTCTGAATCACAAACCAGGGAATGCCGAAATAACCTTCTGACAAATAAATCTTTCTTATTGTCCCTGTGGCTTAGCGCTGTAATATCAGAAAACAATTGATGAATCAGATGCCATAAAAAAGCAGGTACGCCGACCGAAGCGCACCTGCAAAATTAACCTAAGTAACCCAATTTAGGATCTTTAATACGCCCCTACTTCTGCTATTGAAGCATTTGCAGGATTAGGTGTATACGCACTTTTAGCCGTTATTTTGAAATATCTAAACGTTTTTGCAGCAGGCAGATCAAAATACTGGAAGTAATTATTCTGGGCCATGGTGATGTTCAATACGCTTTCCCATGTTGTCCCATCACTGCTGACTGATATTTCGATCTCTTTACTCATGCTGCTCATACTTCCCGAGCGCTGAACCATGGAGAATCCTTTCGTCAGATTTTCTTTACCCATATCCACAGTTACCGAATGTGGAAGTGCCGGGGGATTACTACCTGTCCATCTGGTATGCCAAACGGTAGACAAGTCATTGTCGATCATATGGATTCCTAATCCATTATTGGGACCTTCACCTCCATTTTCCTGGGAGGTTACCGCAGTGACCTTCCAGGGAGTTTTACTGAACTCGTCTTTTTCAGAACTGAAATGGAATTTCGGGATGCCATTAACGAATTGTACAGGATTCTCAGACCATGTTAAAACTCCATTCTGATGAACCAGGATCGCCTGAAGGCTATAAGGGGTATTGTCTTTCACCTTTATATCAGAAACCGGAATACTTACATAAAAGCTATCTGTCTGAATGATCTTTGTCCGGATTCCTTCTGCCTGATACCCTCCCGCATCAACTGAAGGACGTTGAAAACGAAGGATCACATCACTCACAGGGACTGTTGAGCTAAACTTACCGCTGATGATCATATTTCCAGCACTATACTTCCCTGTAATTTTGGTTATTTTAGCGGTCACCGGTCCATAAAAGGTAATTTTCTCCTTGCTAAAAATCTGACTTTTATTTAAAATAGCAGTACTGAATGCACTTAAATAAGTCGGACTGGAACCATAAGTACTGTTTCCCGAACTCATCAGTTCCATTCCAAAATTAGTATCGTTCGCTTCAGATTCCGGTCCTTTGGAATGTGGCAAATTTAAGCCATGTCCCAATTCATGAAACAAACCTCCGATCCATTGGGCATAAGCACCTGCAGGTCCTGGTTTGCCCATATTTTTCACTTCAATACCTTCCGAATCGAGTGCATAAGCATACCTTCCCATCCCATAAAAAGGAGAATCTCTGTTGTCATTGATCAGGTCATTTGGCACTAGTACAAAATAATGATCGCTGGTTTTCTGATCCGGGTTTGCAGCATAGTAAGCATCAATCTCTGTTTTGATCTTACTTCCTCCACCTTCATAGGGATAGTCTTTTTTAAGGAGCTTGCCTCTGATCAGCGTGATCCTTACCCTTTGTTTTGCAACATCGGTTAATAAGCCAAAGGTCCTGTCTCCATAACCCCAATGTTTCATCCATTTGGCAGTGAAAGCACGCATGTGCAGCATATACTCACTCACCCTTCTGTGATAATCCGGTACTTCCGGAAAATCAGCAGGCACAAAATAAACCAGGTTCAGGTTATAGGGATAATCGGAAGTATAAGTAAAGTCTCCTTCCTTTACAGTAACAACAGCAGTTGAAACCGGGGGATTAGGGTCGGGTACTTCTGTACCCACTTCAGGAGATTTTTTGCAACTGTTCAGACAGAGGCAAAGAATGGCAGCTAAAGCCAATAGGTTGATTTGTTTTTTCATATAGGTTTTTGGTTGATTGTTTCTATTTCCTGATCTGACAAGATCTTATTGAAGACTTTCAGGTCATCAATTTCACCCCGAAAAGCATGATTACGATCGCCCAGTATTTGCAGCGGGAACACCAGGGTTTCTACTTTGAACATCTTAACTTTGGTTTCAGGATACAACACCTCTTTTCCAAGCTTTCGTTCTTTTGATTTTCCATTAACAAACAGTGAAGTTCCTTTATTTGTCCCTGTAATGGTGAGCTCAGTCCATTCTCCTGCCGGGAGCTGGTAATCAAACTGATAGTCATAACCTTCTCTTGAAAAGGCCAGTTTATTGTCCTTGTCAGCAGATTTAAAAACACCATGAGGGGAGCTGAACAAGACCTTTTCACCCTTCGAATCCCCATCAGGTTTAAGCCGCAATGAAATGGTATAATTGTATCCGATCTCTTTTAAGGGGAGCTGAACAAAGCTGTTTGATGCTGATAAAACCAGTGATCTCCCGGATTGACCTTTTCCTGCTTTCTGCGGCCTTAGAACAGCTTTACCACGCTTATAAACAGATAAATCATTTATTTCTGACCTGTTAAAGTCATAATGTAAAACCAATGAATCCTGCCCCTTCACAAAGCCTGCAATATTTAACCCGGGCCCTTCTTTTATGCCTTTACTTTTAGCCTGAAACTGAGTGTATGGAATGCTGTCAGTTCCTGCCCACATCTTCTGAGCCAGAACCTGCATCGCAGGAAAAACCCGATCATGAACATCCTGCTGTGAAATTCCATTCCCTGCCGGAGATTTATCATTCCAAACTGCAAACATCCCACCTCTGATCACAGGATCTCCTGCCTGAAAAGTCACTTTACCTACATTTACCGGCTCCCATTTTCTATACAGATTTTTAAGGTTCAGGTAGTCATAGTAGTAGCCCGCAGCAGGCACAATATACAGTGAGCCATCCGGCGTACTGATGAGCTGATAACCTTGCTTTTTCATTTCCAAAGGTTCTGCATAGCCATTATACCAGGCATTCATCGTTACATTTTTAGCCGTTACCGGTGTATTTCCTTTTGCATGTGTCAATGCTCCCCATACCCTGGCCTCCTTTCCAAATCCTTGCACATACCGGATAAAGTAATCTGTAAAATACCTGAACTTTTCGGCCTCTTTTTTATCGTACTCATCTGTGCCGATGTGGATTACTTTTCCGGAAAAAACAGGCTTTGATCCTTCCAGATACTCTTTAAAAATATTGCTAACCACCTTATAGGTCTTTGGATGATACAGGTCCAGATGATCCATTCCATACTTTTTACTTCCGATTTCCGGCATCACTCTGCTGATGGCCAGCGCATGTGCCGGAACATCAATTTCAGGAATGATATCTACGCCATATTCCGCTGCCAGCTGCTGAAGCGCGATGAATTCTTTCTTGGTATAATGTCCGTCTTTGGCGGTCAGCTGAGGATAGGTGGAGCTTTCCAGTCTGAAAGCTGCGTATACCCGATCCCAATTGTTGTTAAAATAGATCGGGAAGCCATTGTCATTTAAGTGGATATGAAATTCACTCATCTTATAATAAGACATCATTTTCACATAGTCTCTCAAAAAGTCCATGGTAAAGAACTTCCTTGCTACATCCAGAACAAGTCCCCTTACCTCATATTTAGGGTAGTCCCTGCTTTGTCCTTTGGGTAAAGAACGGTTTGCAGGGTCCTGTTCCAGCAACTGCAAAATCGTGCGTGTTGCCCAGATCATGCCTCTTTTATGAAATGCATTCAGGCGAACATGATCATTAATATCCATCAGATATCCCTCCTCGCCCAATCCCTCATCTCTGGCATCAAAGACCAGGAAAATATCTCCTGCCTCAGGTTTTCCTATGCTTACTTTCAGGTTCAGACCAGAACTGACCAGGAGGTCTTTTTTAAGTAAAGAAGCTACCTCAATAAGGCGGGAATCTCTGTTGGCTAAAATAATTCTGCTGTTCTTTGTCAGCTTTAAAGCACCAGTTCCTCCATGCCATTCCCTTAAAGCAGGAATCACAAATGGTTTGGGATTTCCTGCACGGTCATTAAATGCTCCGTTTACCTGTACTAAAACCGGAGACATATCAAAGCTTTTTTGATCCTTTAATCTCAACAGCTGACAGAACAACTGTACCTGAACATCCTCTAAAGGGCTAAAAATTTTCCCTTCACGATCTATGACATTTAACCGGTCTGTTCCTTTTAAAATGACCTGGTATCCATCCGGAGCAGCGGGTATAGGAAAAGAAACACCCCCCTTTTTAACCACTTCAGAAAAAGAGATCTGTTTGGCGATTTTGGCGAATTCAAGACTATCAGTTGTTTGTGCAGTAGTACCTGTAACACTTAGAAAAGGAAAGATAAGAGAAAGAAAGGATGACTTGATTTTCATTTGGGATTTCATTTTAATTCATCTTAGCATAGACGAAGGGAATATTCCCTCCGTCTGCATTTTGAGCATTGTTTAATAATTATCTTCAGCAAGTTTCTCCAGGTCGGTTTGTTGCTCAGCCATTTTAAACAGGCGAAGTTCTGCCAGGTGTGTATAGCTTAAATTCCCCTGATTGGCCAGAAGCATTAGTCTGAAGAATTTTGAGGTCAGGTTTTTATCAAAATTCTGTTGTTTTTCGGTAGTCATAGGGTCTACCGGCAAATTAGGTTTGGATGTCCATTCTCTTTTCCAGACCAATCCATCGGTACTTGTTTCGATGGCAAACTGATTGGGTCTCGCTGTTACATGTGTACTTTGACGCACAAAATATTTAAAACTACCGATGGTCGTTTCTGTTGGAAAGTTAATCCGGACCCAATGTGGGAGCGGCTGAACATTCCCGGACCAGGCAGAATGCCAGTAGGTACTGATATTTCCATCGATCAGGTCTTGTTTTGGTCCTTCATCACTTTGCTGGGTAAATGTTTCCAGCATTGCAGGAGTAATTCCTGTTACCTGAGTCAATTGATCCGGGAGATAGGTCTTGGTTACCGGTCTGACCAATGGCTTCAAGCTGTTGGTTGTCATCGTTTCACCGGCTTTAGGCCCATTCCCATCCCGGTTAAACACCTGTAATTCAAAAGCATAATCCAGTTTATTCAACAACCCTATTACCAACAGAGAATCGGTATGTTTACTCACCAGCGTTTTGATCATCTGCCCTTTCTTCTGATAACGGACCTCCACATAAAGGAAATTGCTGTCTTTTGGCAATGTCCATTTTAATACCACTCCCCCAACTCTGGCCTCTGCGCGAACACCCGAGATTGAGGTTGGTGATTTTTGGGTTTCTTTGTCCTTGGTACAGGACGTAATGATCATGCATACGAATAGTATGATATATATAGTTTTCATATAGAATCGATGTTAATAGCCTGGGTTTTGAACAAGTGCCTCATTTTTATTGACCTCTGTCTGCGGGATCGGCATCAGGTAATTTGCGGGAACACGGAAGGACCTTGGGAATACCAGTTCGGTGACCCTGAAAAATTCCGGATCTGTGGCTCCCTGAATGTTCATTCCCTTCACTTTTACTCCGAAAGGTTCTGCTGCCATCCACCTTCTGAGGTCCCAGAAACGGTGTCCTTCAAAGTAAAGTTCAATCGTTCGCTCCTGACGGACAACCGACCGCAGTGTACCCTGATCCGAAGCTCCCCCAATCGGAGCCCATGCCGCGTCTACACCCGGAATTCCTGCACGGTCTCTTACTTTATCGATATAAATCTTTGCCAGTGAAAGGTCGCTTCCATATTCAATTAATGCTTCGGCATAATCCAGATAAAGCTCTGCCAAACGGATAAAAGGAAAAGGATATTGCTGATTTACCCCTAATGTAGTTTGTGTAATCAGGGGATGCACTCCTTTTTTATTTAAATATCCGGTGGTAGAATAATCGGTAGATCTGTTCTGAATCCCATTTGCATCATTCTTTCTAAACTTAACCACTGTTTCCTTTGTCGCGCCCCTGATGATTTCATATTTACTGTTGTGATAGGCAATCCAGGCATTAAACCTTGGTTCTCTATCCAGATTCAGGTTCATTGTGACTCCGTTTGGTCCGGTAGAAGTCCCATACCGTCCTGCATAGTTATAGGCAGGATCTTTATCTATTGGCAATCCGTTTTTGGTATAGAACTGCTCTACTATAGCCAGTGAAGGAGCGGCAGCCCCGCCGGCTGCATTAGACACAAAGGGACCTGAAAGATATTGAATGCTATAGATATCTTCCGGAATGGTACTTGCCCAGATCACCTCATTTGTATTTTTATCCACAAAAGTAAACCTCAAATCTTTCTCCACCGGATTGGAAGGCAATGATGAAGCGGTATAAGTGCTGTTTTTGTACAAGGCAAAGCCATTACTTTCCGCAACATCAATCGCTTCTTTAGCAGCATCGGCAGCTCTTTTCCATTTTTCTTTATTAAATGTGGGACTAATCAGTTGCTTTCCATCTTGGTTTTTAAAGTTGGTATAGAAGCTTGCGACAGTACCTCCGCCTCCGTTAAACAATGGAGAAGCGGCATACAAAAGCAATCGTGCTTTGACCCCTTTTGCAATTACAGAAGTTGCCCTTCCTACTTCGGAAGTTGACACCGGCATTACCGGCAAATCTTTAGCAGCCTCATCCAGAATACTAACTACAAAATCCACACATTCATCATAAGAATTGCGGACTGGAAAATCCTTTGCCGGCATATTCACATCAGCAACAGTACGCTGAATGATTACCGGACCATACAATTTCATGAGTAAAGAATGGTAATAACCGATCAGGAATTTCGCCTCTGCTTTATACCTGATTTTTGTAGCATCATCCAATCCTGGTGTCGCATCGACTCCATTAATCAGAATATAGCACTGTCTGATTCCCTTATAAAGATTGTTCCAATAAGAAATTACCGGAGAGGAAGCGCTGTAGTTCCCACGGGGAAACTGAGATGCAGCCTCATGCTCAAAAGGAGTGGCGATTTCATCTGAGGTCATCAAGTCAATTCCTCCCGAAGTATTCCTTGGGCCTGGAATGGCAGCATAGCAGGAATAGAGAAATCCTTCGGCAGCCAATACATCTCTGAAGATGTCTTTCTCTGTCGGACGTTCATCAGGTACTACATCCAGGTATTTCTTACACCCGGCATTCGTTCCCATTACCAGGGCAACGACCATTAATACTATAATATTTTTGAATTTCATCTTCGTATTCTTAATTAAAATCCCATTTGCAAACCTATATTGAAAATCCGCTGACTTGGATAGCGTAAACCATTTCCACCACCCTGCTCCGGATCCCAATACTTAAATTTGGAGAAGGTGAGTACATTATATCCGCTCAGATAAATCCTGGCTGATTTATAAGTGTATCCCAACTCAACATTTCTGAGTTTCAGAAAGGAAGCATCTCTTAGCCAATAAGATGAGTTTTCTGTATTATTTGGCAAGTCAAGTTTAGATAACCTTGGATAAGTTGCATAAGGGTTTGGATCATCTGCTCTCCAACGCTGGTCGGCAACAAACTGCAATACATTTCTTTGTGTTCTTGGCCCAAAAGGATGGAATCCGTTGATAAAAAATGAGGTATTTGCTACTCCCTGAAAGAAGAAAGAAAAATCGAATTTCTTAAGCTTAAATGAAGGTCCGAATCCGTAAATCACCTCCGGAGTTCCGGGATATCCCATCCTCATCATATCCGAACTGTTGATGATGTTCAGGCCGTCTACCCCATTGGTAATGTCCAGGTACTTGATATCCCCCGGCATGATCACTCCGCCAATCTGTTGCAAGGCATGCGCCTTGATGTCGGCATCGTCAATAAAGAGACGATCCGCTAGATAACCAAGCGGAGTACCAATCGGATAACCTACAGCAGAAAGGTTTTTGTATTTGGTAAACGGAGGTTCATCATTATTGATGACCTTATTTCTTGCAAAAGTAAATGTTCCTTTCAGACTCATAAAGAAACCATTTCCAAAATCATGGTTATAATCCAGGGAAAGGTCCATCCCCTGATTGCGGACTTCTCCAATATTACTGTAAACCTTGGTCCCGTCTGTTCCAAAGAAGCCGGGAATCCCTGCTCTTTCCAGGAAGATACCCGACCTGTTTTCTCTATAAAAATCAACCACCAGGTTAACCTTATTCATCAGGTTCAGGTCCATCCCTACATTGATTTTTTTTCCGACTTCCCAGGTAATGTCATTATTGGTAAAACGGGCAAAAGTAGGTCCGGATTTTCCATAATTCATATCCAGACCAGTGGTATACCCCTGTCCAACAAGATTAAGATCAGACATATAAAGGAACCTTGCGCCTGCAATCTGATCGTTTCCGACCTTACCCCACGAAGCACGGAATTTCAGTAAAGGGATCGTTGCAGATAAAGATTTGAAGAAGTCTTCACTGCTCAGTACGTACCCCACTGCAACAGAAGGAAAAAATCCAAAGCGCTTTCCCTTAGCAAAGTTCTCTGAACCATTATATCCGAAGTTAAATTCAGCGAGGTATTTGTTGTCAAATCCATAAGTTGCTCTTCCGGCAATACCCTGCCTTCTCCTTGGTAAGGAACTGATCAGGTCAGTAGGATTATTTACACTATATTCTTCCTGGTTATATAGTAACAAACCGGAAACATTGTGTTTTTCGGCCAGTGTTTTACTGTATTCCAGTGAAGATTGAAAGTAAAGCATCCTGTCGCCACTTGTAGAACCAGTTGTTCCAAGTGCTGCCGACTGAGGGGTGCCGATCATCGCCAGGTCATAGCTATAAGTACCATCGGGATTCTTAACCAGATTTTTTATTTCATAATTATTATATCCACCGCTCCTTACCGTATTGGTATTGCTCCAGTTTTTAAAGGAAGCCAATCCTTTAACCGTCAATCCATCGGTGATAAAATTCAATTTCTGTTCCGCATCAAAGGTTGCAATTACAGTGGTTTGAAAATTATTGGTATATCCTTTCACCATTTCTGCAAATGGGTTTAAATAACCAGCGTTTACGTTTCCTCCGGAACGGCCACCAAAAAAAACGTCCCTCCGTTCAGCAGCATTATTAGGAAACATCAATGGAAAATCAACCGGACTGGCATTCATGATATCCCCAAAAATCCCCTCGGCATCTTTAGCCGGGCCACGAAAATCCCGGAGCTGGGTATTTAGTTTTAAAGACACCCGGGTGTCCTGGCTCAGGTTTGCATTAAGGTTATTCTGAAAAGAATACCTTTTCACGGAAATATTATTTTTGAAAGTATTGACGTTAAAATCCCTGATCAGACCGGAATTATTATTTAGTGTTGCACTTAAAAAGTAGTCGACCTTTTTTCCACCACCCAGAATATTCAGGTTCACCGTCTGGTTATAAGCCGCGTTTTTAAACATCTCATCGTACCAGTCAATTTCAGGATATACATAAGGATCCAGTCTGTCCCTTGTCCCATCAATTTTATCCTGTGTATAAGGAACTTCACTGGAGCCTCTTCCTGCAATAGTTTCATTGAAGAGTTTCATATATTCTGTTCCGGAAACAAATTTCGGAATTTTTGTAGGGGAAGAAACAGAGTTTTCCAACCTCACATTGATTCTCGGTTTATCTAAATCCTTGCCACTTTTAGTGGTCACGATCATCACTCCGTTTGCTCCCCTGCTTCCATAAATGGCAGTTGCAGTCGCATCCTTAAGAATCGAAAAGCTTTCGATTACTTCCGGTGCCAGGGCATTCAGATCTCCTGATGAAACTGCTACACCATCTAAAATGATCAATGGGTTTGTAGCGCCATTAAAAGTGGAAATTCCTCTGATATAAAATGAAGATCCATCCGCTCCAGGTTGTCCTGAACGCTGAACGGCAATTACCCCGGCAAGCTTTCCTGCAAAGGCATTAGAAATATTGCTCGTGGGAATTCTCAGTTCTTCCGGTTTAATGCTCTGTATTGCACCAACGATACTGATCTTCTTTTGCTTTCCGAATCCTACCACAGCCACTTCATCAAGGCTACCTTCGTTTGGGATCATGGTGACATCTATATTATCCAATCCTTTGACTATCAATACCTGCTTTACATAGCCCACATAAGAGAACTCCAGGCTATCCTTCAGTTCTACCTGGATACTATATTTACCCTGGTTGTCGCTAGACTTTACATTGGTACTGCCCTTTACCCGGACGGATACACCGGGAAGTGGCAGATTGGAATTGTCTTTTACCCTTCCCGAGATGGTAAACTGGGCTTTGCTTGTTTTTACAGGAGCTGGTTTCTCCTTTACCACGACTGTATTCGATTCAATAATATACGTAAGTGGTTGGTTATGAAAGCATTTTTCCAATGCTTCTTCCAGTGAAACCTCCTTCACACTCATGGTTACGGGTAAAGCATTTTTCAGGTCCCGCTGGATAAAAAAAACGCTAAATCCACTTTGCTTTCTGATCGTTTTAAGAATCAGTTCAATGGGGGCATTTTCAACGGATACCGTGATTTTCTTTTGGGCATAAGTGGCAGCACTTACCTGTAAAAAACCAGCGATAATTAAAACTACAATCAGTTTCATGGTCAATAAAATTTTATCCTTCAGACAGTAAATATCATACGAGTTGGGATCGTAAATTTTCATACATTTGGTTATTGGATCTAACAGAAAGCCATAGCACGAGCGTGCCAATAGTTTGACTTCTTGATTGTTTGATAAATGGTTAGTTGTTGATTTAGGTTTATGTAATCCACTTATTTATCCGGGAGTGGGCAAACACTTCCGGATTCATGGACTAAAATTGAGTAAAATGCTACCTCATAATTTTAATCCTCCTTCCTTCGATTTTAAATTTCAGTTTATTTGTGGACTGTAGTACTTTCAATGTCTTTTGCAGGGAATTGGATTTCGATACTGATCCTCCGAAATTGATGTCTTTAAAATCACCTTCGTACACCACTTCCACATCATACCAACGGGCAAGCTTTCTCATTGCGGTAAAAATTGGTTCATCATTAAACAGGAAATAGCCATCTTTCCAGGAAATAAACTCTTCGGTATCAACGGTTGCAATCTTAAAGTGCTGAGCAGTCAATACCGCCTGTTCTCCCGGCTTCAAAGTATAAGCTGATGTTTTATTCAGCACACCGACATTCACACTTCCCTGTAAAAGTGTGGTTCTGATGTGTTCTTCTTCGGGATAAGCATTAATGTTAAACTTCGTTCCCAACACTTCTACCTGTTGAGTTTCTGTGATCACTTTGAACGGTTTGGTCTTATCTTTTGTCACTTCAAAATATCCCTCTCCTTTCAGTTCAACTGTTCTTTCCCCTGTATTAAATACTGTAGGATAGCGAAGTGATGAAGAAGAGTTCAGCCAGACCTTTGTTCCATCAGGAAGGATAACCTGGTATTGCCCACCGATGCCTGTTTCTATTTTATTGTAATCAGATTTAATCTTTTTGTCGTCTGTAATCTGATAAACCAATTCACCGCCATCGTTCAAATGAATCTGCATTCCATTTTCTGCGGTTATGATTCTATTCGAACTGTCGTTCAAGGCAACCTGATGCCCATCAGCAAGGGTAAGCACTGCTTTATTTCCTCCTGGCTGGATATCAGCAACCAGCTCCAGGTTTTCCGTAGGTTTTAATACATGGTTAGGATTGAAAAAATAAATCCCTAGTCCTGAAATCATCAGGACAGAAGCTGCGATCGCTATTTTGTAAATCAGGCTAAATGACTTTGTTGCCGGGCGCTCTTCAGTACCCAGATTGATCTTATCCCACAATACAGACACTTCCTCTCCCGTCAACTCCGCTCCGGTATCTGAAGCGTTCTTTTGCAAAAAATTCAGGTAAGCATTATACAGGGAAAGCTCCGCATATGAAGCAGTCCCATCAGATACTTTGCCTGCCAGCATTAAGAATTCACTTTCTTTCATATCAGTTTTGTCGGTTCGTTATGTATAGAAACCTTGAAAAGATGACTCCCCCCAAAAGAAAATTAAAATAATATTACTTTCTGATCCACATCAGCTATTTACTAGCATAAAATGCTCAACAAAGGATTTTTGGTCATTTTCTGACGCAATTTTTTCAAAGCAATGCTGATCTGATTCTCTACTGTTTTTTCAGAAATGTTTAGTTTTTCAGCAATTTCTTTATGACTTAACCCCTCTACCCTGCTGAGTTGAAAAACATACCTGCACTTATCCGGAAGTGTTTCAATAAACCCATAAATGAACGCTCTGAGTTCCTTTACTTCCAGTTCATCATGGTCATAAAACAAGTCGCCCATCCCGACATCTTTAACTTTGGTATAAACAGAATCCCTTAGTTTACCATCACGGATGTAATTGGCAATTTTAAACTTGACACCAACAAACAGATAGCTCTTTATCGAACTGGGCCTGATCTGATTGCGGTTATTCCAAAACCAGATAAAGACTTCCTGTAAAACATCATTAGTGGCATCCCGATCATTCAGGATCCCATTCGCATACCTGAATAAAGCCTGAACATGTCGCTTATACAATTCATTGAAAGCAGAACGGTCACTTAACTGTATTAAGTGAAATAGTGCTGTATCTGAATCGTCCTGATGCTCTAACATAGATGTTACAAAAAAACGAATATATCATATTAAATTAATATAGAGGGCTGGCAGGCAGGTTCCAGGGAATGAAGGCAATAGTAATAAATCCGCCAAATCTCCGATCGGATCATTTCAATTAATTAATCAGAGGAGCAAGATAAAATCCTTAACTTTTGTATGTGTGTTGTAACATATTTCGACATTAACCCCTTATCAACAGAAAAAAAGAATTGCATATTTTTTCCGTCAGGTGTTCTAATATTCCTTGTGTAGAGATTTACCCAATATCTTACTCATATTTTAAGGCATCTACCGAATTGGCCTTTGCCACTTTAAAAGCCTGCAGGCTGATCGTTAATAAAGCGATCAGCAGGGATAAAAATAAAGCCATTAGAAAATCGCCACAAGTAAAGGTCTGACCGCCGGACCGGTAATTTTTATACACTGCATAAATACGGTCTGCAGTCCGACACTGTTTATCCTAACTCCATTCATAATTCACGTATAGCAAAAACATCAGGCAGCAGCTCATCCCAATGGCTAGTCCACCAATATGAATAAGGGCCAGAAATAAAAAAGTTCCATCTACCTATACGACAACAACTTTTGAGTTTCCGGCTGTTCAAAAATGAACCTTGCATGTGCGTTAATGAACGTCAGTTAAGTAAAAATAATGATAGTATTCTTCTAAAGCAGTTCTTTTTGACGATACCTGCCCCCGGAAGCTTGACGGAATCCCTATAATTTGGTAACCTTGAAAACACAACTGAAACCAAACCAATTATAAATGTCTACAAAAGAACTAAGTCCTGACTTATTAAAAACAAAACAACATTTCGAAATTCTTGATGGATTAAGAGGAATAGCAGCGATTTCCATTGTAATTTTTCATTTCATGGAAATGGTTTATCTCCCTGACAAAAACTTCATTGCCCATGGATTTCTGGCCGTAGATTTCTTCTTCTGTTTATCCGGATTTGTAATCGGCTATGCCTATGACGACCGGATCGGCAAAATGGGCCTTGGTCAGTTTTTTAAATCCAGGCTGATCAGACTACAACCATTGGTAATTTTAGGCTCCATATTGGGTTTACTGGCCTTCCTTTTTGATCCATTTGGAGGACATCCGGAAGTATACAGCGCAGGAAAAATTATACTGATATTTCTTGCTTCCGTTTTTATGATTCCCTTTCCCGTGATTGAAGAGCGTTCTTTCAATTTATTCGGAATAAATGCCCCTGCCTGGTCATTATTCTGGGAATATGTGGCCAATATCGTTTATGCTTTGGTACTATGCAGACTTCATCGCCGTTATCTGGTTGTATTAACCGTCATTGCTGCCGGAGTACTGTGTTATGTGAGCCATCGTGCCGGAGGATCGCTTCTGGGCGGATGGGGAGGACCAAATGCCTGGGATGGCGGTGCCCGTATTTTTTATTCCTTTTTAGCTGGATTGCTGATCTTCCGTTTCAATCTGATCATTAAAAATAAACTGGGTTTTATCGGGCTGTCGGTATTGTTATTATTGGCCTTCCTGATGCCCTATAGCAAATGGAACTGGATCACAGAACCACTGGTTGTTCTCGTTTATTTTCCTTTATTACTTTCCCTCGGTGCAGGTGCTGCATTAAGCCAGGGATTTAAAAAGCTATGTGTGTTTTCAGGAAAGATTTCCTATCCCTTGTACATGACCCATTATGCGTTCATCTGGATGTTCTTAAATTATTATACCAGTCATAAACCAGGAACAAGTCAGCTCACCTTAATCATCATTACAGGAACAATTCTATTGACCTGCATTGCTTATTTTGTAATGGTTGCTTTTGACATTCCGGTACGGAAATACCTGACCAGCAAAAGGAAGCAGAATTAAACCGGTATTTTTTTCGGCATTCATTGTAGCGAATCTGATCAGGTGTACGTTTCTTTATCAGAACCAACAACTGATCATGAAAAGAATATTCATTTTAATCATTCCAATATTAGTGTTGTTTTCCTGCAAAAAGGAAAACAACACTCCCCGCATAGAAACCATTTCCAAGGGGAGCAAATGGGGCCTTCAAATTGGAAGCTCCTACTCAGATGTTTATGCTCAGCTTCAGCAACTGGGTAAAGAAAAGAATGTCAATGATGTTGATCTTGTTAAACAGCAATCTTTCTCCAATCCTGACGAGATAAAAAACCGTGTCACTTTTTATAACCTCATCAGTCTGGAAACGAATACCGGCAAGTTAGAGCGGGTGACTATCCAATTTGACGGGGACAAAATAATTTCCATAGATGCTGGTAGCGCCCTACCCAAAGAATCACCAAAATGGCCGCTGGATGTTCCGGACGAAATAGCGATTTATAAAAATGATCCTATAAATGCCCTTTACACCAAATTAAAGGCGATCTATCAGATACCCGCTTATAAAAATTATCAAATCACTCTGCCAGGAAAGCCTCTTGGAAAGCCCTTTGATCCGGCTATGGCAAATTATGAGGAATGGGCTTTTAGCTTCTTCATGGATGTGAAACCTGGAAAAACAGGACGTTCATCTGTCCGGTTATATTTCAAGAATGGCAAACTCAGCAAAATCAAACATGAATATGAAGAGTTTGATGTTTATAATTCTTAATTATGTATCGCCAGCACATAAAAAAAGACAAGAAAAACACTTGTCTTTTTTTATGCGTATAATTTTAGGATAACTTATGCTGTTGAAGATAAGTATATGGAGTTTGACCCATCCGCTTTTTAAATTCAGTGAAGAAAGTAGTTTTGGAAGAAAAGCCAGCCTGACGTCCCAGTCCGTCAATACTATACTGTTGCAGGTTATCATGAATTGAGAACTGATCAAGGATATAATTTATTCTGAGCCGGTTGATAAAACTGTTAAAGTTCTCATTGAAGTGTACATTTAAAAGATAAGACAGCTGATGGGGGTTGATATTCAAGCGGTCGGCGAGTTCCTTAAGTGTGAGTTTTTTCTGTAGATAGTACTTAAACTTTTCCATATTTTCCAGAATATCTTCTTTGGACAATTGCTGGTTCAACGTTTTTCCGGCGTTCATCTTGCTGATCATTTTCACCAGTGTAGCCGTTTTAAGATTCATGAAGGAGGCCGCAACTTCTACCGGTATACGCTCTGCATGCTCCGGAAATGTCCTCAGGAAATAGATGTACTTATCTTCCACACTCCCCATTCGTATAAAAATGGAACGATAATGGGCATCACCATAGTACATCTCCAGAACCTTTCGGAAAATAACGTTCATCTCCGGAAATCGGTCGTACAGACTATGGAAGTAAGATGAACACATGGCCAACAGGTAGGAATCCTCCTCGGCCTTCACATCTTCAACACAGGGCTTCTCCCCATACATCCCTTCGATGGCAGACAAAAACTCTCCGTCAACAGTGATAAAAGTGGTAATTGTTTTTTCCTTACTCGTAATCTGTCCGCTAATAATTCCCTTTAATACAAAGTAAACATGGGTACTCAGCTCTCCTTTCCTCATCAGGTACTCATCCTTTTTAAAAAAAACCTCCGAAGAATTCTCCACAAATTCCTGACTTAATTCAGCACTTAACGGATGAAAAGAAGAAAGCTGTTGAAGAACCAGCTGGACAGGATGAGGATTAGACATATTGAGTAAAGATAAGTTTATTTCCAAATTATTGATAATGCTAATTGATAATTAAGGATAAAACGCAGCGCCTTTTTTTCCGCCTATTGATTCGGGATTATAATCCCGTACCGCATGGCCCTTATAAAATTACTTTTTTCATAAAAATGTAAATAGATTTGATCAGGATCATCCAAAAAAGACAATTCAGGACTCAAAACAATATTTTTTTCTCCCCCCTCTCAGGAGACTCATCCATAAGGTACCCGCTCAGGCGGGTATCGTTGGTACAGCATCAGCAACCCGGAAAAACAATCTCATAACAAAAAGCTAATACCTGGTTAATAAACAACCTGACTGACTCGCTGAAATTACCACCAAAACTAAGGCTGCAATATTTCTTGTTATTAAAAAAAAGCGCTAAAAACCTCACTTAAAACCGTTTTAGCCAATTCCAGCAGCATCTTTAACGCGGTAAAATTTCATAACCCTAAAGAACGGACTGTATCGCAGAAAAATATAACCATAATGCCAGTTTCATATTCGTTTTACAACCTGAATCTAGATTTGCAGGTAAAAACCAAGCACAAATATGAAAAGAAAATTACTACTATTTAGCCTGCTGTCCCTGTTTCTTACCCAGGTAGCAATGGCGCAAAATATCATTAAGGGAGTCGTCAAAGACATCAAAGGTCTTGGCATTCCGGGAGTGACAGTAAAAGTGTTAAACACAGCCAAAGCTACGATTACCGACTTCGACGGCAAATACAGCATTTCGGCTTCTACAGATGCCAGCCTATCCTTTAGCGCTCTGGGATATACTTCACAAACGATAGCGGTTAGCGGAAGGACTCAGGCGGACATCGTTTTACAAGAAGATTCAAAGACCCTTGGTGAAGTTGTAGTTACTGCAATCGGTATCAAACAACAAAAGAAAAAGCTGGGATATGCGACACAAGAAGTGAAAATGGATGTCTTGTCGGAATCAAAAACAATGAATATCGGGAATGCTTTATCCGGACAGGTAGCAGGACTAACAGTAAGCAATCCTACGGGTATGTTTCAGCCACCTTCTTTCTCTTTAAGAGGTAAAAACCCCTTAATTGTGATTGATGGTATTCCTGTAGAAACAGACTTCTTTGATGTTTCAGGAGACAACATTGCCAATATCAACGTATTAAAAGGAACATCAGCCTCTGCTTTATATGGCTCAAGAGGTAAAAACGGTGCGATCCTGATCACCACAAAAAACGCTGAAAAAGACGGACTGGAAATCAATATCAATACCAACAATATGGTGACCGCCGGTTTTACCGTTTTTCCAAAAACCCAAACTGAATACGGAAATGGTTCCAATGGAAAGTATGAATTCTGGGATGGTGAAGATGGGGGTATTTCGGATGGCGACATGATCTGGGGACCAAAATTTCAACCAGGCGTTAAAATTGCACAATGGAACAGCCCAATCAGAAACAAACAAACCGGAGAGACCATCGCATGGTGGGGAAATGTTAAAGGCACCATTTATGATGATAAATCCAAGTACGAAAGAGTACCTACGGACTGGGTAAGACATGATAACCTGAAGGATTTTCTCAGACCCGGAATCGTGACCAACAATGATTTTTCTGTTGCTTACAAGACCGCTAAGGCCCGTTTCTATGTATCGGGAAAATATGGTTTCCAAAGAGGTCAGGTACCCAATACCTCATTGACTACAGGCGGTGCAAACTTTAACTCTTCCTTTAACCTGACGAACAATCTTCAGCTGGATGCCTCCTTATCCTATAATAAAGTAAGTTCGCCCAACTATCCACGCTACGGCTACGGTCCTAAAAACCACATGTATACCATCCTCATCTGGATGGGTGATGATGTAAACGGAAAAGACCTGAGAGATCACCTTTATGTTCCGGGTATGGAGGGTTACAGACAAGCCAATTACAATTATGCCTGGTACAACAACCCCTACTTTGCTTCCGAAGAGTTGACACAAGCTCAGAACAGAAACGTAGTCAATGCACAGGCAAAATTAAGGTGGCAGGTCATGCCCGGATTAAGCTTGCAGGCAAGAGCTTCCGGAAGAGAAAACAAATCTTTTGAAAGCATGAAAAGCCCTAAATCTTATATGAACTATGGCGATTCCAGAAATGGTGACTATAAGATGTGGAACAATTCTCAAATGAATGTCGACCTGGATTTCCTGGCCTCTTATAATAAAGAAATATCGAAAGACCTGAGCTTCACTTTAAACGCAGGAGCATCTACGCTAAACAGAGATGTTCAGCAGGAATATGCATCCAGTGACGGTTTAATTGTACCTTACGTATACAGCTTAAACAATACACAAGGACCGGTACAGGCCTCGAATAAACTAGAACAGAAATCCATCCGCAGCGTATACGCCTCGGCAACCTTCGACTTATTCAATGCCGTATATCTTAACGTATCAGGAAGAAATGACTGGTCTTCCGCGTTAATCAAAGAAAACAGGTCTTACTTCTACCCATCCGCATCATTGAGCACTATGGTTTCTGATTATCTCCATCTGCCAAAAGCTGTGGATTACCTGAAAGTTTATACCTCATGGGCAAAAGTATCTAATGACCTTAGTCCATACAGCGTGAGTTCAGCTTATGATAAAGACATCACCTACGGTTCAACACCATCGGTGGGCTATCCGAAAGGATTGATTAATCCCAACATTAAACCTGAACAATCCACCTCTTATGAGGTTGGACTTTCCACTTCAGTAGTAAAAAGAGTGGGTTTGGAATTCACCTATTACAATGTGATCGACGAAAATCAGATCATTGATTTAAATACTTCAGAGGCTTCCGGTTTCCCCACACGTAAGGTAAACGGCAACAAATACCGCACCCAGGGACTGGAGATTGTGGGTAATTTCAGTGCGATAAAAAACAAGAACTTTAGCTGGAACATCGGGGCGAACTGGAGTACCTCAGCAAAGAAACTTGTAGAAATCTACAACAACCAGAGTAAATTCGGAGACCTGAAACTAAATGACAGGGCAGATAGCTTTTATGGAACGGTATGGCAAAAAAGTGCAACTGGAGAAGTTATCCTCGATGCGAATACAGGCCTGCCTACAAAAGACAATTTCAATGTAAATCTTGGTCATAAAGACCCGACATGGCGTCTGGGTCTTCAAAACAAATTCATGATTAATGGTTTTGACATCAATATCGATATTGATGGTGCATGGGGTGGCGTGATGCGTTCGGTAACGATCGAAAAAATGTGGTGGGGTGGTAAACATCCAAACTCTGTCGAGTATAGGGATGCAGAATATGCCGCCGGAAAATCTATATATATACCCAACGGTGTAGTCGTTACCGGCGGTGAACTTAAAAGAGATGTAAACGGAAATGTATTGTCCGATACCCGGACTTATAAACAAAATACAACCGCTGTGAACTGGCAAACCTGGAGCCAGATCTACCCTTATCAGGCAAGGGTAACCGAAGGAGAAAACAAGAAATTTGCCAATGTTTTTGACCGTTCCTTCTTTAAACTAAGAAGGATATCCGTTGGATATGACCTTGCAAAAATTGTTAAAGTAGGCAGTTTAAAATCAATACACCTCTCTGCATATAGCTACAACCCGTTGATGTGGAAGAAAATGCCATTGTTAGATCCAGATTACGGTGATGACGACAACCTGCAGGATCCTTCAGCAAGATTTATCGGCTTCTCTATAGGCATCAAACTTTAAGAACAAACCTGATCACCATTAAAAAAACAACGATGAAGAAATTAATATATAGTCTATTAGCCGGAGCACTCCTGATCAGCTCATGTAAGGATCAGGATCTCATGAATATCAATCCGAATAAACCTATTCAGGCCCACCCTCAGCTATTGCTGACAAAAGTAGAATGGAATGCTTTCCGTGCTTTCGGTGGCACCTCTCCTTTATATGCAAACCGCATGCTCGTTCAAACCGACGGAGAGAGCGAGGGCCAGTATTTTAAATGGGGAAGAGGGGATTTTTCACCTTATGCGAACCTTAGAGATGTGACCAAAATGGTCGAAGAAGCTGATAGAATTAAAGACAATTCTTATATAGCACTGGCCAAATTCTTCAGGGCTTATTATTTTTATAACTTAACCCTGACTTTTGGCGACATCCCTTATTCACAGGCACTAAAAGGCGAAAGCGAAAAAAACTATGCGCCGGTTTACGATACTCAAAAGGCGGTTTTTATTGGAATCCTTAAAGAACTGGACGAAGCCAATACGATGCTCAAAGGCATTAATGCGAACATTGCAGGCGATATTATTTATAAGGGCGATGCAGCCAAATGGCGCAGACTGATCAATGCTTTCCGGTTAAAAGTCCTGATGACCCTCTCAAAAAAAGAAAATGATGCTGACTTAAAAGTTAAGGAAACATTTGCGCAGGTAATGCAAGCCGAACTGCTTACAGGAACAGACGCCGGCGGCGATGGTCAACTGATATTTTTAGATCAGGAAGGAAACCGCTATCCGGAGTTTAACTCGAGTAGATTTGGCTCGGGAATGTTTATGAGTGCCACGTTTATCGAACAGCTGCAGGCCAGAAAAGATCCACGTTTATTTGCCTATTGCACCCAAACAAAAGTTGCCAAAGAAGCGGGTAAAGCTATTGATGATTTTAGCTCCTATGAAGGTGGAGATCCCGCAGCCCCTTATGCAGAAACGAGCATCAAAGCGGCGGCAGGTAAAGTATCGAAAGTGAATCTCCGCTTTCCGGGTGATCCTATAAATGAGCCCCTGGTATTAATGGGCTATGCAGAGCAGGAATTCATCATTGCAGAAGCCATTGTGAGAAACTGGATTTCAGGAGATGCCAACGCGCATTATAAAAATGGAGTAAAAGCCTCTTTCAAATTCTATCAGAACTATGTTAAAGGATATACTGCCTTTTTTACAGAAGAAAAAGCCAACGAATATTTAGCACTGCCTCTAAATGACCTGGCACTTAGCGCGAGTACCGAACAAAAAATCGAACAAATTGCTAATCAGAAGTATTTGAGAACATTTTTTCAATCCGGATGGAGCGCTTTCTACGACCAGCTCAGAACAGGGTATCCGGAATTCCGCAGGCCACAGGGAGTGAATGTTCCTTTCCGCTGGATTTACCCGCAAACAGAATATGATAACAACAGGGCTAACGTTTCCAAAGCAATCGAAAATCAATTCGGTGCAGGCAACGACAAGATCAACCAGCAGGTTTGGTGGGTAAAATAAGCAACGACAAATAATAACTTTTAAAAGGATTGATTAGTTTAGGCTGATCAATCCTTTTTTACAATACAATTCAATGGAAAGCAGAAGAGATTTCATTAAGAAAGCCACATTATTAACCGGCGCCCTTGGCGTTGCGGGAATGTTACCAGCCTCGATACAAAGGGCAATGGCCATCGATCCTAAAGTAGGAAGCACCTTTTTAGATGCAGAACATGTCGTATTCCTGATGCAGGAAAACAGGTCATTTGACCATGCATTTGGTACGCTTAAAGGAGTAAGGGGATTTAACAACCCCAGAGCCATTACCTTACCTAACCAGTATCCGGTCTGGCTGCAAAGCAACAAAAAGGGAGAGACTTATGCGCCTTTCAGGTTAAATATTAAAGACACCAAAGCGACCTGGATGAGCTCCCTTCCCCATTCCTGGGAAAATCAGGTGGATGGCCGCAACAATGGCCGTTATGATGGCTGGCTGGAAGCAAAAAAATCCGGCAATAAGGCGTATGCAGAGATGCCCCTGACGATGGGTTATTACAACCGGGAAGACATTCCTTTTTACTATTCTTTAGCGGATGCCTTTACGGTGTGCGACCATAATTTTTGTTCTGTCCTGACAGGAACAAGTCCTAACCGCTGTTTCTTCTGGACAGGTAAGATCAGGGAAAAACAAGAGGAAAGTTCCATGGCTCACCACTCCAACGGATTTATTGATGGCTCGGAACGCTTAAACTGGAGTACTTTTCCGGAACGTTTGTCGAAACATGATGTCGACTGGAAGATCTACCAGAATGAACTGAGTGTGGGCGTAGGTTTTCAAGATGAAGAGGACGACTGGCTTTCTAATTTCACGGACAATGACCTGGAGTTTTTCAAACAATATCATGTTAAAAGACATCCGGAACATCTGACGTATCTACGTAAGGCAAAGACTGAGCTGGAAAGCAAATTAAAAGAAAAGGCGGATGCTAAACTTCAGGAAAAGCTGGATTTTGTAAGTAAAGAAATTGACTTCCTGGAAGTAAACACCTTAGATAAACTGAGTCCGGAACAGCTGGATCTACATAAAAGAGCTTTTGTTACCAATCGGAATGATCCTGATTTCCATAAGCTGGAAACCCTGACCTATGACGATAACGGGACTCAAAGAACAGCTAAAATCCCTAAAGGCGATGTATTGCATCAGTTCCGTACCGATGTTGATGCCGGCAAACTACCTACTGTTTCCTGGCTGGTTGCCCCTTCCAATTTCTCCGACCACCCGGGAGCACCATGGTATGGTGCCTGGTACTTATCGGAAGCGATCGATATTTTAACAAAAAATCCGGAAGTATGGAAGAAGACGATCTTTATCCTTACTTACGATGAAAATGATGGGTATTTCGATCATTTACCTCCCTTTGTGGCACCGAACCCGAAAGACGCAGCGGCAGGAAAAATATCCA
This sequence comes from Pedobacter steynii, assembly GCF_900103665.1. Taxonomy (GTDB): domain Bacteria; phylum Bacteroidota; class Bacteroidia; order Sphingobacteriales; family Sphingobacteriaceae; genus Pedobacter; species Pedobacter steynii. Next base: position 351,812 of record NZ_FNGY01000006.1, on the reverse strand, counting down.
AATCATTAGACAGCAGCTCAGAATATATTTATAAGGGCGAACATAGCAAGAGAGAAAGTCCGGTAGGTTTAGGTTTCCGGGTGCCGATGGTAGTGGTTTCCCCCTGGTCCAGAGGTGGCTATGTGAACTCTCAAACCTTCGACCATACTTCGTCGATTCAATTTCTGGAGCATTTCCTAACCCATAAAACGGGTAAAAAGATTTATGAAGATAACATCAGTTCCTGGAGAAGAAGCTTGTGTGGTGATTTAACTTCGGTTTTCAGACCCTATAACGGAGAACACATTCCCCTGCCAAAAGCAGTAGAAAGAATGCCTTTTTTAGAAGGGATTCATAAGGCTAAATTTGCAAAACTACCCAGCAACTTTAAAAATCTGGATAAGGCAGCTATAGCCGGAATTCTTAAGCATCCAAAGGATAACCCCAATTTACCTAAACAGGAACCAGGTATTAAACCTGCAAATGCCATCCCTTATGAACTGTATGCAGATGCGGCATTGGATCGCGCAGGCAAACAGTTTAAGATAGATTTTACTGCAGGAAAAACCTTTTTTGGGGACCGCTCCAAAGGTGCAGGTTTTATCGTTTACAGTGGGGACAAAAACTGGAATTTTACCGTTGATGCAGGCGACACTATTGACTACAACTGGCCATTGGCTGATTTTAATGCCGAAACTTATGATCTAAAAGTCTACAGCTCGAACGGCTTTTACCGCAGGTACACCGGTAATGCCCATGATCCTGAAATTGCCATCTCTTTAAAGTATCAAAGTGAAAAAGATGGCAGACGGGTAAATGGGAATGTGCTGCTACACATCAGGCGTTTAGCCAAAGGCAACCCGATTAAATTCATGATAAAGGACAATAGCTATAAAAAACCAATGCTAAAAGCAGTGCTGAACAAAAATCAGGAGGAGATTTTTATTCCAATCGATCTCAAAGCAAGCCATAGCTGGTATGATTTTACGGTAACAACAGAGAAGAACGAAGTGTATAGCCAGCAATTTGCCGGACATGCAGAACATGCTAAAGAAAGTTTTACGGATCCCCTGATGGGCAGACAATATTAATGATGTGATCTCAACGTTTCGTCCTGAATTTCCGGGGAGAAACGTTGAGATCCCCATGGTTACCTTAATCAGCTATGCGCTCCGCCTGTAAGACATGTCTTTCGATATGATATACCAGGAACCGTAAAGTATCGCCCAATCTTAATTTTAACAATCTGGTTAATGAAACCGGTGTTTTAGCTTTAACCAGATCAATGGCTTTAGCTTGTATCAGCAATGATTCCAAGTGCTGCTGTTGCTTTAAAAACCGATCGACCGTAGTGATGGTTAAATCACAATTTAAAGGGTTCATTTCCTTTTGTGCGGACATCTTTTTAACTGCTCCGGACTTAACCCGAATTAAATTAACGAAATAGTTGCCAATGATACCACTACGAAATACTCCCGGAAATTTAGAGGACTCATTGGAAAGAATCGCTTGTTCTATAACAGGAAGGTAAAAGTCACCATATAGATTCAAATGCTCGATGCATTCTAAAACACTCCATGTCTCCGAATTACTTTTATACTTTAAACGGGTGATAGCTAAGGTCCTGATTTTGTTAATTGAACGGGTTGACTTCTGGGTGATTTCCAAAAGCTCTTGTATGAGCGCTTCATTTCTTATTTTCATTTCCGGTTGCTTTATTTCTGCAAAAATGAAGAGAATGTATTTTATACAACTTGATTGAAATCAAGAATTTCGGATGCGGCTCAATGTTTCAGGAGTCATCCTTAAGTAAGCAGCAATATATTTTAAAGGGATGTGCTGAAAAAGGTTCGGGCTTCGCTGAAGTACCCTTTGTAAGCGTTCTGCCGGAGAAATGGTAAGTAAGTCGATCTCCCGCTCCATTTGCTGTGCAATCACCGTTTCCAATAAGGAATTGTATCCGTTTAGATTTTCAATGTTTTTATTTACAAGGTCAGAGAGCGCTGCTTTGGAAAGCACTTTTAAGGTTGTTTTCCTAATGGCTTCCACATAAAACTCAGATGGGTTCCCCTTAAGAAAAGAGGACAGGGAATTGATGATTGAACCCTCGTACCCCAAACGAATAGTTTGCTCCTCATGTGCCGACAGTAAGAAAACACGTACCGCACCAGATTCTATGTAATATAGGTTCTTTTCAATTTCACCTTCTTTAAGTAACAATTCCCCTCTGGAGCAGATCCTTTTCTTTCCCCCGGCTTTTAACGAATTGATTAGGTTTAGTGTAAAAGCGTGTTCCTCAGCCATCCTTCTATTTTGATTTTATTTCCTCATGCCAATCGTACCATCCTCCGGCGTCAAAAACATTTCCTTTCAGATATCTCAGAAATCTATTCCATTCTTGTAACCAAAGTGGGTAAATACCAGCTATTCAAATACAGGTCTCAGAAATGTACGTTCATAACTGATGATACATCTGTTTTCCTGTGCAATTCTGATTGTCTCCAGACATTCCGGATCGGTCTGCATTTGGTTTCTATAAATTTCATAGTCAGCCAGGCTTGGAAATGAAAATAGTGCAAATGCAATATTGCTGGCCCCTTCACCCGGCATGAAATAACCATGATGCTGTCCGCCAAGACGGTTTACCAATTCAATCCATTTCTTACCATATGCTTCAAAAGCGGCCAATTGATAAGGATCAATAATATATTTTAAATGACAAGTAACCATAGTAGTATTCAATTTTTAAATAAATGTACAGCTGACAAATTTTTCATTGCCTCAAATATAACCACCGCAGGCTAAGTTGCTACTAATTTGCCAGAAATTTCAGTCCTTTCTTCCTGCTCAGTTTAATCTTATATTTAAACATTGTAATTGTCATTATATTACCTTAGCTTTAGGTTGATATTATTACACATAATGATGTGTTAAAACTTTTATGTTTTTGTCCCTGAATTATTTTTAATATCAAATTAAACAGATTGATTTTAGCTCTTTTGTTAAAAAACAATCAGATATACGATTAGCTGCTCTCAAATCAGCATACTTCCTGCCCCGGATCATTGAACTATATATCACGGTATATGGTGCTTATTGATCATAAGTAGATCGTCGATCAGATATCAATCTTTTTTGAAGGCGGACACCGAAAAGCCTGAATAGAGTAGGTACCATCAATATTTAGACAAAAATATGTCAACTGCAATTAACCCTCTCACCTTTATCAGTGCACCTGAACAACAACACATGCTGTTCCTTTTTTTGCCCATTACAAAAGGCACCTGGAAACAAGCTTTAGCGGGTGTTCATGAACTTCAACAACAAACATTACAGGTTTCTGATCCAGGTCCCGATTTGCGGGCATCTACAGGAGTACACTTTTTTCTCTTTTATGCATTGCCGGCAAACACCCGGCCTCCGATTCATGTGACCAGTTTCCAAACAGAACAGAATAAAGATCTGCTGGTCGTACAAGCCATATATGATGCAGATTTTGCACCCTATATTGGTTCATTCGTTCAACAACCTGAAATTGCTAAGGGCCTGAATCTGATTGTTAAACTTTTAGACGAAAGCAATATACCAGGTATAGATCCGGATGGTCCTAACTCTGCTAATTTCATCAAAAAAAACGGAGGAGTAGTAGCCAATCCAGATGCGTTCAATTGCCTGCTCATGAAGTATAACTTTGCAAATCCTGTAGTTCCGGGAGTAGCTTATGTTGATCCGAAAGCAATTAAAAACCCGATCTTTGGTGCAACGTTCCCCGGACTCACTGTCGGCAAAATCCTTCAATATTATCCCAATGCAAATCAGTTGTGGCCTTCTCCTCCGGCAACAAATGTAGTTTTCGGAAAATCCGTACAGCCTCAATGTAACCCATAGCAGATCGATTTAACTTAAATCTATATGACAGGACTTTCTTCAAATACTACCCTTGATGATATACAAGGGTTGATACTCCGTGGATACAATTTCCAGTATATACGATACATCATCTTAAAAATACAGAACCCCTCGGGGGCACAAAAGTTTTGTGCGGCCTTATTGCCGGAAAGCGAGTCGCCGCTTAGTATTACTACTGCAAGGCCATGGCCGGGAGGAATAAAACCTGAGTATTGTTTAAATCTGGGGATCTCTTACCCCGGGCTGCTTCAGTTAATAGGAAAAGAAAATTGTTCTTCCGTAGCTAAAACCAGTCCGAAACTTTTCAATATATATCCGCCAGGCGCCACAGATCCTAACAATACAGAGTTGATAGGCGATACGGACGAAAGTGCTCCGGCCAACTGGTGGAGCAGGTCAGGCGGATGGTTGTTAACGGAACCACCAACGGCAACCGGCAACGAATTACACCTGCAGCTAACACTGTACGTGAATATCCCCGAAGACAGAGATAAATATTATGATCTTTTATTAGGTATGATTCCGGTTATTGCTGGCCAGCCTGCGGTTGTGCCTGCATTTTTTAAAGATTCTGACCCCATCATAGTAGATGAAGATCCGGACTATATCCACTTTGGTTATAAGGATAGTTTATCGCAACCCCGTGTTGCTGAAGTCCCATGGAACAAAACGGCCAACCGGTTAAAAAATGGAATCAGCACCATAGACGACCGTCCGGTTGTGCCAGCCTATCATTTTGCGATCAGCCTTGACAAAGATGTGCCATACAAAGCTCATCCATTGCTATTAAATGGCAGTTTTGCGGCTTTTCGGTTGTTATATCAGGATGTTGAAGCTTTTAATACCTTTATCAACGCCAGCTCAAATCCAGAGCTGACTGCCGCCAAAATGTGTGGCCGCTGGTTTGACGGAACCCCTTTAGAGGTATCGCCAAATGGGGAGGACAAAAGTCTGAAAGATTTTGATTATACCAACTTTAATTACATTACTCCTACCGCTAACCAAAAAAGGCCAGCGATTGAGGATAACCTGGGCCAACGTTGCCCCTATACAGCTCATATCCGCAGGTCAAACCCCAGAGATGACAATTATGTTAAAGGGAACGAGCCTGTAAACGGTGAACCACAGAATGCGGTCCAGCATCGGGTAATGCGCCGTGCTTCACCATATGGACCTGTTTATCAGCCAGGAGAAACACCGGGCATACAAAGGGGCTTGGTGGGTTTATTTATCGGTGCTGATCTTTTCAATCAATTCCAATTCATTATGAGCCAATGGATCTCTGCGGGTTCGTTCCGTAATCCCGACACTCCTAACAACAGTGGCATAGATCCATTATTCGGGCCTCAGCCAAGTGATCCCGATCCAAATCATCAGAACCTGGAATACTATGTGGGACAGACAGGAAATAATCCGCCATATGAAGATCAAACTGGCCTTACCCGCTTTATCCGCACCGATGGCAGTCTCTATGTGTTCCTGCCGGGAATAAATGCGCTAAGGTACATATCAGAAGGAAAAATACCACCGATGTAAATAATTCTATAATTCAACAAAACTTTATTATGGAAAAAACGCTCTTATTTAAACATGATGAAAGCCTTTGAAAAAAGGGATAGATACGCACGATCAACCCGTACCGGCCGAAGTAGGAAGCTTTACCAATTGGCACAAAAACTCACCAACGGCGTCAGTACGCTTTTAGCTGATGTTTACCTGTGGCTACCTATTTTTCGAAGTAATGGATTTGTTTGTTTTGTGGAATTAGGATAGTTTCCAATCCGGCCTTTCAAAATGACAGGTATACCCGTAAGGCTGTTTTTGCAAATAGTCCTGGTGTTCCTCTTCGGCATTCCAAAAATCAGCTGCAGGAACCACTTCCGTTACAATTGGTCCTGGCCAGATTCCGGAGGCTTCCATATCTGCAATTAATGTATTTGCAGTCTCACGTTGCGTTTCATTTATAAAAAAGATAGCAGAACGGTAAGAAGTGCCGATATCATTTCCCTGCCTGTTTCGTGTAGTTGGATTGTGGATCTGGAAGAAGTATTCAAGAAGTGCACGATAGGATAAAACTTCGGGATCAAATACGATCTCTATGCCTTCAGCATGTGTTCCATGGTTCCTGTAAGTTGCATTGGGCACATCTCCTCCCGTGTATCCAACTACCGTGGAAATCACACCAGGATATTGCCTGATCAGTTCCTCTACTCCCCAAAAACAGCCGCCGGCCAGAATTGCTTTTTCAGTATCCATATCGTTTTACTTTTTTATGGAATAAAGATACGGTGCCGATAGGTAAATGACAAAGAATTTGAAAATCCTTAACAGAAGAGTTTGTCTTTTGCTACAGCAATTGTTGGCAGAAAATTAACGATTTTACCTTTATTGCTTTCATAAATAAAGTCCCGGATACTCTTTCCAGGGTATTTACTGAATTCACCAATGATGACCAATTGCACCCTGTAGTTAGAGAATTTCTGAAGAACTTCTCCTGCAAGACGGGTTTTCAGATCGAAAAAATCAGGTGTGAGGTTTGTTTCATAAATGATAATCTTGTCATAGCCCTGATAATAAAGATCGCCCATTAATTGCAATCCATCTTCTACGTTGCCGATTAAAATCCCATCAGAAATGACTTCAGCGATCTTAATTGCACCTTGTTCGTGTGTCACAATATTCATAGTTTCATTCTTATAATTATTCATCAATAATTGTGTATTACCTTTTTGCGTAAATCTACATCACTTTGAACATACCAAATTTCATAAAAATATGGCGAAATTTAAAACAAAATGCAGCAAACATCAGCGCATTACATGAAAATCAGATAACAATTAAACAAATAGATACACAAAAGATATAATCTTGTTTAATTATTTAGTTACAATTAATCAATTGTCGATTACAATTGTTATATTTAATCTAAGCCTACATTGATCCGTAGCCGAATTTAAAAACTTAAAAAAAATACTATGAGAAATTTAAAAGAGGTTCAAAAGTTATCAAGAAAAGATTTGAAACATGTAATGGGCGGAGGCCCAATCGACCCTGTTGGTTGTAATTGTTTCTGTTATACCGGTGCTGTAAAATCGAAGCATTCCTGTAGAACATTATGTGCGGATGGCGCTATACCTGGTGTAGACTCTTTCCCTGAAGGTGGTTCGGCATCAGATTGCGGTTACCCTCCCCAACTACATTAATCTGAACTGATGCTAAAAAAGAGTGCCTTTAAAAAGTGTTCTGAAGGCCCTCTTTTCTTATTCATCTCTTCTCTTTTTATCCAAACTGTTTAGGTTTCATTTTTTTGGCAGCAAGTTCAGCTATTTCGGCAATTCTCTTTTGCCGGGTTTCCGATCGCCTGGCAAGAACAAGCCATTGCAAAATGCTTTTTCTGACAGACTTGCTTAAACCTAGAAAATATTCTTTTGAACCTGGTTTGTGATCGAGTTCTTTAATCAGGTCTTCCGGTATATTCAATTCTTCTACGTCGTCTAAAATTTCCCAGGAACCATTTTGTTTTGCAATTTCAATACGATCAAAACCAGCCTTAGTCATCAGCCCCTTATTAATTAATCGCCCCACCTTTCCCTTGTTAATTTTTGACCAGACACTGTTCGGTTTCCGCTTACAGAAAAACTGCATAAACATATCCTCATCGAGGGATTTTTTTGTGCTGTCTATCCAGCCAAAACAAAGGGCTTCATCAACAGCGTCACTGTAATTTATTGTTGGAACATTACATCTCTTTTTATAATAAACAAGCCAGACAGATTGTTTTGAACTATGGTTTTCTTTCAACCATTGTCTCCAATCTTGCTGGCTTGCCGGACAAAAAGTTTCTATAGCTTCTTTTTCCATCGGGATTTCCCTATTTCATTGCAATTAAAATAATACCTGCAATCAGAATTCCCACCAAATGATAAGTGCCGCTTATAATTCCATAGAGGATTGGCCGGGGAATATTTGGGTTGATTGCAATGTTGACCGTGTTGGCAAACAAATACCCAACACCAACAATTAAAGAAAGCTCCAGCGCCGCTCCAAAAGACTGAATATTTAAAGCATAAATCAAAACTGCAGTCACAATTGTAATTACCAGCGTACAAAGTGCAGGTCCCGCAATAAAAATAGTTTTGTTGGGCAACGTCTCATGATCACGCCCTAAAGAAATTTTGTACTGCTTGTTAAAAAGCAAGGTGAACCATAAGGCTCCGAGGAAAAAATAGGCCACAAATGCGAGTAAAACACTGATCCAATTTAAGTTTGCGAACTGACTAATCATAAGGTTGTTTTTTTTAAATGATGTCACAAATCTAAATCAGCCGAAAGACAACCCTATGTCAAGGGTAGTAAGAAATTAATAATGCTTGTCAAAATATTCCTGCAAGGTCATTTTATGGGCGCTGAACTTTTCGGCTAGGATTTCCAGTTTTTTAATCCGGTCTAAACGAAAATACCGAAACTCATTGCGTAAACGGCACCATGCAACCAATAGCCAGTTTTCTTGTGTACTTAATATCGCAAAAGGCTCAATCAGTCTATCTGTGCTTTTACCCGCTTCATTGGTATATTCGATTCCAACCAGATAAAAATTTGTAAGGGCAAACTGCAAATCAGATAGGTTATTGCTATTTCTTTCACTGTTAACATTTTGACTAAACCGGGTTCGTTCGGTAAGTAACTCTGCTTTGTTTTTTACATTATTCCCTAAAACGGCTTTAATTTTATTGATCGCTTCCAGATAGTCTTCGACAAAAGAAGCGTCTTTATTCTTTAACACCAATTGTTCTGCAAGGATTAAAGCATTCGCTTGCTTTTCGGTAAACATAACAGGGGGAATTCTGTATCCTTCCATTAAGGTATAACCTTTTCCTTCTTCCGTCAAAACCGGAACCCCTGCCTGTTCCAATGCCTTGATGTCTCTGTAAATTGTCCTGGTACTTACCGAAAACCTGTTTGCCAACTCTGCTGCTGTCAAAAGTCTTTTTGTTTGCAATTGTGTTAAAATTGCAGTCAGCCTTGAAAGTCGTTTCGTATCGTTATCATTCATTATTCAAATTTTTCAGCGCTTCAGATTCAATGTGTCTACCTCGTGATATCGAAGATGTAAATTATTTTCAATGGTTCAAAGAAGAGTTCACGCTTCCTACTACCAAGGCGCACATAAAAAAAGCTGCCCGGTTATCTGTAAACCGGGCAGCTGCAAAAATATCAAATCAGTTGTTGCTAAAATATAAGCTAAACGTCCTATTGACCGGAAAAAGGATTCTGATCACTCGTCTTAAGCGCCTCATTGTTGGTCATTTCCAATTGTGGAATCTGACAGATAAAGCGGTAATCATTAGACGGCAAAGTGCCTGTAGGTTGAGCCGAAGAAGCAACATAACCATTCAATTGATTCACACCCCAGGTTTAATGTCCTTCACGGTAAGTAGCAGTTTCCTGATAACGGAGCAATGGCTTTTGCAAACGCAACAGGTCATAAAAACCCGTCACACCTTCACAAAGTAACTCCTTGCGTCTTTCTACGTAAATGGCCTCCAGCAGTCCCGGTCCGGCAGCTGCAGTAGTGACCGCTGTAACTCCTCTGGCCCTTTGTAAACGGTTCAGGTAGGTAAGTGCATCTCCACCTGAATGGGCAGCAGCTTCAGCCATGATGAGTAACATCTCTGAACCACGCATCAGCGAAACTTCAGGACGGGTATTTCCCTGTACCGCGCCATTGGCATCGCCATAATGTTTGTACTTGTCGTAGGCCCATTTTGTAGACCATTCCTGAGAAGCATTCTTTGTACGTTTCCAAAATTGATACCTGTCTTCTGTTTTTTCAAACAGCTGCTCGTACTTTCCATCGGCAAAGAAACTCAGGAAGGCGTAAATAGGTCCGTCTGTAAAACCTTCACCATATTTCTCATCCTGATTGTACCATAAATTAAACTGTGTGCTTCCACCTATATTATCTGTTTCGGTATATTTCATGGCCCACATGATTTCCGGGTAGGCATTGCTGATCACTTTGTCAAAACCACTACGGTATTGTTCGCGGGTCATTAATTGACTATAAGCATTGTAAGCAGTTGTGGCTTCAGCAAGTGCATTTGGCCAGTCGTTCATCACCAGATATACCCTGGCCAGCTGTCCTGAGATGACATTTTTATCAATCGTCCATTTGTTCTGACGTTGAAAATTCGCCAGTAAAGCTTTCGCATCCCTGAGATCAGCCAGAATCTGCTGATAGCAGGCTTCCACAGAAGAGCGCGGCATGCTCACCGGGTCATTAGCCGATAACCTCAATATTACGCCTGGCTTATTTTTAGCCAGTACATAGGTCTGCTGATAATTTTGGATCAGGTGAAAATAGCATACCCCACGAATGGCCTTAGCCTGTCCCATGATTTGTGCCTTTTCTTCAGCACCACCATCTGCATTTGGCAGCGCAGTGATAATGGCATTTACCTGGTTGATCGTTTTATACATCATTGACCATATCGCATCCGAATTTCCGGTAATCTGTGTTCTGGTAGGCTCAAAAGTATAAGAAGTAACCTGGTTCCCCCCCATATTGGTATGGCTAAGGATATCAGCACCGCCAAGGTCTACATACATCTGTAAACCAGCCAGTCCCGAATAAGCCCGGTCTGCTCCCCCATTATTAAAATACAGCTTTTTATATGCCGAATTCAGCACCATATTCAGCTGGGTAACATTCTTAAGCACCGCCCCGTCCGAGGTAGCGGTAGACGATTTTGTGTCCAGGAATTTTTTACAACCAGCAAAGCCTGTCATCAAGACCGGTATTGCCAGAAACAGGACTGTTTTATATATTCTTTTCATCGTTATCGTATCTTTTATATTATTAAAATGAGACCTGGATACCGCCCATATAGATTCTTCTTGAACCCTGAACACCATTATCCGTATCGGCATTACCGTTATAATTATTTCCCAGCACCCCTGTTTCCGGATCTGAATAACGGTTTTTCGCCGCTCCGAAGGTCAACAGGTTATTTCCGGCAAGATAAATTCTGGCAGATGACATACCCAGTTTTTTACTAATTCCCTTAGGTAGTGTAAAGCCCAGAGTCAGGTTTCTAAGACGAAGGAAACTGTTGCTGAATACATAGAAGTCTGAACCTCTCCGGGTATCTGAGTAATTGTCGTTAGACCATTTTGGAAACGTCGCCTGGTCGCCCGGATTTTTCCACCTGTCCTGTACCAGATCCGGAATCACTCCAACCCCGCCACGTAATGCGGTACGCTCAATGTATCCATAGTCAAACATCCTTCCACCCAAAGAGTAGTAAAACATAAACGAAAGGTCAAATCCGGCCCAATCAAAACTATTAGTCACTGCTCCATAGGCTTTAGGAAGTGCAGAACCTCCATATTGATAATCCTTTGTAGTTACGTCGGCATAGTTCTCTGTGGTTTTCCAACCTCCCGAACCATCCTGAACCCAGTAACGCATATTTCCATTGTCAGGATTAACACCGGCATTTTTCACCATGAAGAAGTCATAAATAGAATGTCCTTCTTCCAGTTTATAGGTTGCAACACGGTTAGAGAACGTGAATGCTCCGGCAGGCAGGTAGGTTACTTCATTTTTTAAAGTAGAGATGTTTGCATCAATCTTCCAGCTAAAATCTTTGCTGCGAATCAGCTCTGCACCCAAAGCAACCTCAATACCACTATTACGGATATTTCCTAAATTAGTATTTAACCCCACAACAGAACCAGCTTGTGCAGACAAAGGCAGGGTTTTTTGGAACAATAATCCGGATGAATTACGTGTATAATATTCTACCGATCCGGTAATGCCTTTAAAAATGGTAAAATCAAGGGCTACATTCAGCTGCTTGTTGCTCTCCCATTTCAGGTTTGGTGTAGCAAGAGCTGAAGGACGTAATCCTGGATTCCCATACATAGGATCATCTTCGTATACGCCCTCGTAAGCGTATAGTATTTCACCACCAGGACTACCATCTGCATTTCTCGTGGTCAGTTTATCGTTTCCATTGGTACCATAACTTCCACGAAGCGATAAGTTATTGATCCAATCTACGTCTTTGATAAAATTCTCGTTAGAAATTCTCCATGAAGCTCCTGCGGAAAAGAAACTACCCCAGCGGTTATCCGGATGAAAACGGGAAGAACCATCTGCCCGATAAGAGGCCGACAGATAATACTTATCCTGGAAGTTGTAATCCACTTTCCCTAAATAGGAGAATAGGGCAAAACGGTCTCTATACGATCCATTGCTCCAGTTTTTGGTGGTTGAGTTCAATTCAAATTGTCCGATCTGCATGATTCCCTCACCGTAAGCATTATTGTACAAAAGGTTGTTATTGTACAATTCCTGCCCCGCCAAAGCGCTGAAGCTATGATCTCCAAACTTTTTGTTCCAGGTTAACAGGTTGTTCCAGGTCAGAGAAGTAACATCCGTATTGTTACGGGTGGCATTACCACCTGAAGTAAGTACGGTAAGTCCGTATGGTGCCATCTGTCCGGATCCATGAACAGCCGAACCGTATAAAAATTGCTTGGTACTGTTATTGTCTATCCCTAAACTGGATCTGAAGTTCAGGTCAAAAGGTAATTTAACATTGGCAAAAAAGCGCGTAGAAATCATGTTGCGCTGATTATTATTGAAATCCTCATCGTTCGGATTATTCCAGTAATCACCACCATTATTCAATGGATGGATACCAAAGAAATTGTTGACATATGAACCATAGTCAAACATCCTTTTACCTGTTTTTTCTGAATAAACCCAGTCTGTATTGTCTGTATTTCTTAACCATGGCGATGACATCGTTGTGGTAAAGATTTGTGCACGCATAGAACCCGAACTATTTTGTCTTGAACCACTGTAAGCGATATTTCCACCCAACTGCAACCAGTCGGTCGCCTGTGTAGTCACATTTGTCCTGAACGTATAACGTTTAAAATACTGGTTGCTGGCAAAACCCTTATCATCAAGATAAGAACCTGAGAACAGGTAATTGGTCTTACCATCGCTGCTCGCTCCGCTGATGTCCAGGCCATAATCCTGACGCAGCTTACGTGAATATACCGCGTCATTAACATCATAGTCTGATGGATCCCATACCATTTGCAGGTTAGGATTCAGGTAAGGATTACCATTACCATCGTGCAATACATAATTTTCATTGATGTGCTTAAAAGGAGATACATAGCTTGGCTGACCAGCAGAATTGTTCACCGCTTTTAATATTTTGCCCAGCACGTTGCCCGAAGCCCAATCTCCGGCCTTGGCCTTGGTCATTCCGTATTTGTAAAACTGATCATTATACATCCCTTCCCAGGTATACAGCAACTGCTCAGAAGGATTCGCTTTAACCGGATTTCCAACCGCATTGTCTGATGTTCCCCAGGCAGAACGGAAATTAATCTGAGGTTTAGAAGATTTTCCTTTTTTTGTCGTGATCATTACGACACCATTTGCGGCACGTGACCCATAAAGTGAAGAAGCAGCAGCATCTTTTAATACAGAGATCGACTCGATGTCACTTGGCGAAATGGAATTCAATTGTCCGTCATAAGGCATTCCATCTACCACATATAATGGTTTGGAAGCCCCACTCATAGAGGCGATCCCGCGGATCTGGATACGGGTATCGCCACCCGGATTACCTTCATTATTGGTTACATTGACTCCGCTTCCCATTCCCTGCAATGCTTCTGCAAAACCTGAACCTGCAATTTTTGACAATTTATCGGCACCTACCACGGCAACAGAGCCGGTAAAAGTCGATTTTTTAGCCGTTCCATAGGCCACCACAATGACATCGTCCAGCCCCTGAACAGTACTTGCCAGTTTCACATTCAGCGGCCCTTCGCCATTCCAGACAATTTCCTGCGGAACAAAGCCCACATAGGTGATCACAATAAGATCGCCCTTCTGTGCTCCGTCCAATACAAACTTACCTTCTGCATCCGTAATGACATGTTTTGAAGTGCCTTTGATGGCAATCGATGCTCCCGGTAAAGGGAGTCCATCTGTATCCTTTACCGTACCGGTTAGTCTTGCGATAATCAGCTGGTCCATTCCCAGAAAGGAAACCGGCCTCTTCTCTATGGTGACCATTTTGTGGTCAATCGTAAAAGTGACCGGCTGGTTTTTAAAACATTCTTCCAATGCAGCTTCGAGGCTCACATTGGCTACATTGATGCTGACTGGTCTCGCTGCAGCAATAATCTTATCGCTAAATACAAAATCAACACCAGTCTGTTTTCTAATCTCATTCAATACCGTGGCTAACTTTACCCTATCGTGCTTAAGGGTTACATTCTGACCATAAGTAGCAGCACTTACCTGTAGAATGGCGGAAGTTAACAATACGACAATCAGTTTAATTCGCATGATCCATTTGTTTTTATTTACCTCACTGAGTCTCCTGAAAACAGGGTTCATCATCAGTGAAATTTTGGCAATAGCGGCCAATGGCCTAGATAGGCTTTTGGTGTAAAATATCATATATTTACATCGTGTTTAATCAGTTAGTTGCCTGCACCTCAAAAGTTTCAGGGCAACCTACATCAGTTCATTAATCAATTGTTATGAATTACCCGGGATTTCCGGGGCTCGTGGATAAGCTGAAACACGGGCCGGAAGTGGTGGTACACTTTCGGCCATCATTTAACTTATTTTGCCGGGGCTTAAGGATCTTTTTTGTATGGTTTTTTCATTTGTTTAGGGTTTGGTTAAAGTTATGTTGATTGATTTTTTACGATGATTTTATTGCCGATGACCTCAAATTTTAATCCGGCCGACTGTAATGCTTTCAGCAAGACAGAAACAGGTTGGTTTCTCGATACCTTCCCGGTAAATGTGCCTTCTTTATCTACGCCATTCGCATAAATAACGGATACGTTATACCACCTGGAAACGCGTCTCATCAGAGACGTTAAGGGCTCCGACTGGAAGACAAAATCTCCGTTTTTCCAGTCTATCGCCTGTTCCACATCCACTGTCGACACAGAAAGTTGTGTTCCGGCCAAAGTGGCCTGTTCGCCCGGTTTTAAAATGCGGTTTTGAGATCCCTCCTCCAGGCTTAACTTTATAGCTCCTTCGAGTAAGGTGGTCTTGATCTCCGGCTCGTCCGGATAGGCGTTCACATTAAATTCTGTACCTAAAACACGGATTTGCTGCTGAATGGTAGTGACAAGAAAGGGATGTTTTTTGTCTTTGGCGACCTCAAAATAAGCCTCTCCGGCAAGCTTCACCTCACGAGATGATGCATTTGAAAAAGATACAGGATAAGTAATGGAAGAGGCCGCATTCAGCCAAACCATAGTTCCATCGGGTAAACGAAGCTGGTAAGACTCTCCTCTGCTGGTAGAAAGCTGATTTACAGCTTTTGGATCCGAGTTTTGCTGATCCTTTATTTCATAGATCAATTGTCCGTCGGCAGCTTTAGTAATGCTTACCCCGGATTCGGTGGCCAGCTCGCCCTTTACATCACTTGTGAGTACTATTTTTTTACCATTTGCTAAAGTGAGCGTGGCTGAATTTTTCCCCGGAGCAATGTCATGATGCACCTGTTGCTCATTTGGAACAGCCGTTTTATTCTGTACCCATAAGTAGCCGGTACCCATCATGATGATGACTGCCGCCGCTGCTGAAATTGCTCTGAAAATAGTTAACCTATGGCTTTTTTTCCCAGCCGGAAGCCTGCTCCAGATTTCCGCTCCAACCTGTTCGTCGTTCTCCCTGGCGGGAACCTCTTCTGTTGATGCTGATGCCAGATTATACAAGTACCGGACTGCAACAGTCTCCTCAGGACTACAGGTACCATCCTGGTATTTTCTAAGCAGTTCTTCTTGTTTCTCGTCTAATTTATCCATCGATCATCAATAGCTTTCTACGGTTGTTCATGTATATAACAACTCAGAAGGACCCAGGATGCAGATGAAAATTAAAAAAATGTAAAAAAAACATGAAGTTTATCCTTCAGTATACTCAATGCGTTACTAACTTGCCGTTTAACCGTCAAAGAAGAGATATTCAATTCTTCAGAAATCTCCTGATGTGTTTTAAATTCCTTTCTGCTCAGCTCAAATATCCGCCGCATTTTTGGTGGAAGACTTTGAATACCTGCTTCAATCAGTCTTGCAAAATCGCGTTCGATAACCTGCTGATCCGGCAAGACTACTCCCGGATTTTCCAAAACAGCCTTGCGCTGCTCGGCGTACCTTGCTTCAATTTTCAAGTGCTTCAACCGGTTCAGAATCCTGTTCCTGCTGGCGGTATACAAAAAACCGGCAACAGGTGGCCTGATTTCTGTCTTTTTCATCCACAATGTGGTAAATACTTCCTGTACGACATCTTTTGCTTCTTCGTCGTTTCTCATCATGCTACAGGAATGGCGGTACAGCAGCTGCCAGTAACGGTCGTATATCTGCTTATAAGCTTTCTGATCTCCTGACTGAAATGCTTCCAGAAGTTCATCATCGCTCATGCCTGACAATTGCCCCATACCTACCTCTTTTTTTGTAGCAATAATAATGTAATTTCCTCAGATCTAAGATAAAGGCAAATCAAAATCATTGATTATGTTCCGATGAACAACGGACCGGGTTCTCAGAAACCGGCACAAAGCAGCTGCCTAAAGTTCCTGTATGACCGCATTAAAAAGTTTCGAACGATATATCGCAATCGCTAAAGCAAAGACCACCAGTGTTCCTGCAACTGCAAAGGTAATCTGCATACCGGTAAGAATGGCATCAGCACTGGCTGACTTCATTTCATTTGCCCCGGATGCAAGAAAAAATACGGCTCCCATAACCGAAGCGCCGGTGATCAGTCCAAGATTGCGCGACAAGTTAAGTAGACCAGACATTACCCCCTGTTGCCCTGGGAGAACATCCGTCATTACCGAAGTGCTATTCGCTGCCTGGAACAATTGATAACCAGGGGTTAAAATGGCGATAGCAGCGATGTACCCTGCAATCCCGAATACCCCTGAAAAAGCAGATAGCATAAATGAACCAGCAGCCATCAGGATCAGTCCGATGATAACCGACAAACCTGCCCCCCAATGGTCAACAATACGACCGGCGGGAACACCACTCAGTATAGATACAACCGGACCAACCGACATCACCATTCCAACAGATGCCTGACTGAGTCCCAAAGCAGAGGAGAGATAGAAAGGCCCGATCACCAACGTGGCCATCATTACTGTCGAAACCAATATGTTCATGATCAGCGCAGCGTTCCATACCGGACTTTGAAAAACAGACAACTGAATTAATGGCCTTGCAACTTTCCGCTGAGTCCATACAAATAGTATGGCTCCAAAAATGGCAATCGAGAGTAAAACGACATTAAACAGACCGTAGTGGCCATGTCCTGTCGTCATAGCAAGCGCATATGCGGCAAGCGTTAATGCGAGTAGCAGCGTGCCCATATAATCAAAACCAAGCCCTCCGATCTTCATCCGCTGGCGATCAGCAGGCAGATAGCGACTAACCAGGAAAAAGGCAAGCATGCCTATAGGCAGATTAATAAGAAAAATCAACCGCCAACTCATTCCAGCGATCAAAAAACCAGCAAGGGATGGGCCTAAAGCAGTTCCAATTGCCGACATCGTTCCTAATAACCCCATCGTTTGGCCAAATTTTTCTTTCGGTACCATTTCACTAACAAAGGCAAGCGAAAGTGCCATCATAATAGCAGCACCAAGCCCCTGTGCCGTACGAAAGACGATCAGCAGGGAAAGCGAAGATACCACGCCACATAAAACCGAAGCCAATGTGAACAAAAATAGTCCGAATAACAACAATCGCTTACGGCCTATGGTATCGCCAAGTTTCCCAACACTGACAATCATTGTTGTAATAGCAAGAAGATAGGCCAGCACAACCCACTGAACCTCCTGGAAAGAAGCATTGAATTCCAGTACCAGTGTCGGCAATGCAACGTTGGCAATACTGGTACTTAACGAGGAAAGCAATATGGAAAGAGAAAGGCTGATCAGAACCCATCGCACTGAAGAGATATCTTCTACTTTTTCAGGAATAACTTCGTCATGCATACCGGTTATTTTTAATAATATGTGTTTTACCTCACAAAAGTAATTTGAATGGTAATCCTGATGTTAGGACAGGAATGAAGTTGAATAGGACATACCTAAAATTGTGCGGGAGAAATGCAAAAAGGAATAGGTTTTCATGAGTTTATTTCTATTTTTGAAGATCGGTTACCTACCATAAAAACCGAGCTATTTCTTCTGTTTGCATGTTTAATACCTCATGTTCTAAATAGAATTTATGCCCCACATTTTATGCTTGCTAAAAAGATATTTATAACAGTCGCACTTATTGTATGTACTTGTTTACCCTCGCTATTTGCTCAAACTTTATATTCTAAAGCCTACGGAGATCGTAAAAACCCCTCATTGATTTTTATACACGGCGGCCCAAGAGGGAATGCAACCCTATTTGAAGGTACGACCGCACAAAGATTGGCAGACATGGGTTTCTTTGTAATAGCATACGACAGAAGAGCTGAAGGCCGTTCGATAGACACCTCAGCCAAACTCACCTTTAAGGAAGCATTTAATGATCTCAACCAACTAATTGAGCAATATGGACTAAAAAAGGTGAATCTAATAGGCCACAGTTTCGGTGGAATTGTCTCAACCTTATTTGCAAATCAATACCCGGAAAAAGTAGAACGTCTGATCTTGGTAGGTGCTCTTTTCGCACAGCAGGAAAGTTATAATCATATACTTCACACCGGGGCAAAAAAGGCAATAGCGCAAAATGATTCAGCATCCTTTAACAAGATACATTATATAAACACCCTGGATAAACGCGGGGCGGAGTATCGCCTCCTAACTTACCAGATTGCTGCTCGTTTTGGCTATTTTAAAATGCCCCGGCCTACGGAAGAATCAATAAGGGTGAATAAAGAATATGAGGCTGGTGAATTTTCGAAGTCCAACATACGTAATGATCAGGCACCAGTTTTATTTTATAAAAATGAATCCCGTGTGAATATTGATACAAAGCCTATTTTAAAAGGCTTATCAAATAAGGGTGTAAAACTGTTTGCTGTTTATGGAGCGGATGATGGCATTTTCTCGCCCAAACAAGTATCAGATCTGCAGAAAATTGTCGGTAAAAACAAATTCCATATCATCCACAATTGCGCTCATTATCCTTTTGTCGACCAGCAGAGTGATTTTTTAAGAAGAATAAAGCATATAATGGAAAGGAAAGACTTTTGAAGATAGGTGCTCCAAACCAAAAGTCTTTCCCTGCCATATTTTTAGCTTTGTTCGATTTCTTTTAAGCTATCCATTTTCTTATAGGCCAGGAATCCTTTGATGTCCTCAAAGTGCTCACGAACACGTTTATTACCAAATTCGAATACTTTTTCTGCCAACCCATCCAGGAAATCCCGATCATGGGATACCAGGATCAAAGTACCATCAAAATCCCTAAGCGCATCTTTGATAATGTCTTTGGTCTTCATGTCCAAATGGTTGGTAGGCTCATCCAGTATTAACAAGTTTACAGGTTCTAACAGCAACTTGATCATCGCTAAACGGGTTTTCTCTCCTCCGGAAAGTACTTTAACTTTTTTCGTGGTATCATCTCCACTGAACATAAAGGCACCCAAAAGGTCTTTTATTTTTATGCTACCATCGCTTAATGGAATCTGGTTAATGGTTTCGAATACCGTTAAGTTCTCGTCAAGCAATGCGGCCTGATTTTGGGCGAAGTATCCAATCTTAGCATTGTGACCTACTTTCAAACTTCCTTCAAAATCAATCTCATTCATGATCGCTTTGATCATCGTCGACTTACCTTCACCATTTTTACCAACAAATGCCACCTTTTCACCCAGTTTGATCACCATAGATGCTTTTTGGAACACGACATGATCGCCATAAGTTTTAGTCAGTTCTTCTACAATTACCGGATATTGACCAGAGCGTGGCGATGGTGGAAATTTCAATCGTAATGCCGAAGTATCGACTTCATCGATCTCAATAACTTCGAGTTTTTCGAGCATTTTCACGCGCGATTGCACTTGTAAGGTTTTGGAGTAAGTTCCTCTAAACCGGTCTATGAATTCCTGGTTATCTGCAATAAAACGTTGTTGTTCCTCGTAGGCTTTCAGCTGGTGCACACGGCGGTCAGCACGCAACTGGAGATAATGCGTGTATTTAGCTTTGTAATCGTATATTCTACCCATGGTAACCTCAATGGTACGATTGGTAATGTTATCTACAAAAGCACGGTCGTGTGAGATCACCATAACCGCCTTTGCCGAGTTGATCAGGAAATCTTCCAGCCATTGAATACTCTCGATATCCATGTGGTTGGTAGGCTCATCAAGTAAGATGAGATCGGGTTTCTTTAACAGAATTTTAGCCAACTCAATTCGCATGCGCCATCCGCCCGAAAATTCAGCCGTCTGGCGGGTAAAGTCCTTGCGTTCGAAACCTAAGCCTTTTAGCACCTTTTCTACCTCTGCATCATAATTGACCTCTTCAATCGAATAAAACTTTTCGCTCAGTTCCGACACACGTTCGATCAGCTTCATGTAATCATCACTTTCGTAATCGGTACGAATAGTAAGCTGCTCATTTAGCTCATCAAGTTCTTTTTGCATCTGGTTTACCTCTTGAAAAGCTTTCATCGTTTCTTCAAAAACGGTCACCTTATCCTCAGTGAGGAAATGCTGTGGCAAATATGCGATTACCGCATCCTTTGGACCGGTTACATTACCAGAAGTAGGTTTAGCCGCATCGGCAATGATCTTCAGGATGGTCGACTTGCCTGCGCCATTCTTGCCCATCAGGGCGATCTTATCGTTCTCGTTTATCGAAAAGGTTACGTCGCTAAACAGCGTAGTTCCGCCAAATGAAACGGAGATGTTATTTACATTAATCACAGTATGGAAATATTGAGTTATTGGCAAAGATAAAAGAAAGACACCGGATTATGGCGTTACCATACTCTTATTCGTTGCCCTCCACTTTTCAATATTTCAAAGGGGCCGGGGTACGGATTGAGAATATTGCGTTTCCTGCCAGAATAATCAGTATCAATCCTTAGCCGGGAGCCATCTGGATTCTCGAATGGCAAATCGGGGATAATGACTTTACCCAACAGCTGGCTTGTGACCAATTTTCTTTTTTGTTTGGTTTGCCAATTTTTGTCAAGGGTTATTTCAAGATACATTTTTTCCTTTTCCCTGATCAACTTTGCACCAGCATCAAAATTCCCCTCCGCCAAAAAGTTTATTTCTACTGCATCTTTATCTGCCACATTTTTAAGTTTCTCTTTTGCTTCAGGGCTTATTTCGCCAAAGCTCCTTTTTTTATCTCCTGCAACTGCCCTTACAGCCCCCTTCACATAAACATTCCCATCAAAGGTCACTGGCAATATGGCTTTCTTGTATTCACCTGCATTGCCCCCATTTACAAATAAATTATTTACAAATTGAACATCGCCACCAGGATTGTCATGTAACCCTGCCATAAAAGTAGAATGTGGTTTGAGATATGGCGTTAACCTGTTGTCATAGGAAACCACATTCATATTGCCACCAAAGATATTGTGTGCGAATACAGCACCACTGGAGTTCATCAGCAAATTGGTTTTGGAAAGTAATATATTGTTACTCACCAGCATTGGCCCATGATTTACTTCTAAGAAAACATCCAGTCCATTCCCGTGCATCAGGTTATTCTTTACCTGTACGCCCTGCGCCATCCAATCGAGCCAAATCCCCATATTGGTACTGAAGATATGATTGTTATTGATTTGTACATCAACAGCCCCATGAAATTTAATACCAGCCATTTCTGCACCACCAAATAGTTTTCTGACATGAATATCATGAATAGTATTGCCTTCAACCGTACTAAATGCACAACCCATACTGCCTACTATGCCTGCCTGCTCACAATACGCGATGGTGTTATTACGAACAATATGCCCTCCTATACTACTTTTATTCCATCCAAATGCCAACGCCCGCTTGATGGTGCCTACATATCCCTCTGCCGATTCGGTGTTGTTATTATCCCATTTATCTCCATATTTACCTAATGCTATGCCCACACATTTTGAATACTGTATTATATTATTCTCAATAACCCATCCTTTACTCCAGTGGGTGCCAATAAGCCCCATTTGTTCCGCAGTAGGTGGTGCCCAATTCGTAGCCGCGTGCTGCATGGTAAAACCCTGGATCGTGATGTAATTAATAAATGGCTTATCGGGATAAAAAACAGTCTGTCTTACATTGATTTCAACTCTTTCGTTATTAGGATTCACATTTTTAAACTGTGCCCGTATTGTGGTAAAGCTTGAATCAACAGTTGCAAACCAGAGTGGATTTTTTTCGTCCGTCGGTTTCATGATATCCTCTTGTTTGAGCGCTTCCATCAACCAGTCCCCATTCAGATATACAGCCCCGGTATGATACTTACTGTCTTTCGGAGGCCAGTACCAATCGCCACGAATTAAATCGCTGTATGGATTAAATTTCCCGAAATAGCGGTTCGGAATTTTCACTTCCCAGACATCATTTCCAATTTTCTCCCAGCCTTGGATTCTTTCCGAACCTTTAACCTCAACCTTCTCTCCTTTGGCTGCCTGGTAAACAATCCGTTCCTGTTCTGAATTGCCCCCGCGGGGAGGAGTCACCTGCTCCCGGTATATACCTGCATGAACAGTGACCACATCTCCCGGCATGGCCACATTTGCCGCAGCCATAATCGTTTTAAATGGCTTAGGCAGACTTCCATCATTTGCATCATTACCATTTACAGATACATGATATTCCTTAGCAGAGACAGCCATAGAGGCCAATACGACTAAAGTCAATAATTTAAGCTTTTTCAATACCATCTTATTTTTTGTATAGTTTCTTTTTAAAAACACTGAGATTACATTAGTTTCCATTCCTCTTATTTAAATCTTTTTCCCTTGTATATCATGATGCTGAAATCCTGAGCAATACCTTTCTCTCAATATTTGCATCATATATGCATTTACTTCCCATTGATTAGTAATGGGCTGTTGGGTAAACGGCATTGAAACCATATAGGGAAATGGCCCAAACTCAGGTGTTATGGTTAGCATCGCATCTGCACCTTCCCGCCTTTTACGTTCCGCCACCTTATCCCACCAGCTCAAATGGACATTTAATGCGTGCTGCCATTCAGGAACTCGTGGATCAGGTACCTGTGGGCCTTCTTCATAGCCCACCCTCGCATGAATATGTTCTGTTCTTTCAATGGCCAATTGCATAGCGTCCTGCTGATTTTCTAAAAATGATTCAGCTACGCAGACCCAATGTGAGGCATCCAACGTAATTTGCAAATCAGGGATATTAAGCAAATACTCTTTGGTAATATGTGCTGCGAATGAGAATTTATTCCGATGGGTTTCATGATACACCTTAATGCCTGTATCCTGACTGAATTTCCGCGCTGCATTAATCAAAGAGGCGTTCTCCCGGAAGGTAAAAAAATCCTTCCCGGTCTGCGAATTAATTTTAAGCGGTTTGTAATCCTTCATTTTCCATAGCCAGGAGTTATAAATATCACCATGCTTGTGGTAATCTGTCTCATTGGTATCATAATGTTGGACTATTAATAACAGATCTTCCTTCGCAGCCAGGTTAAAAATCTCATCAATCATTGAGATAGGTAAATCACCCGGGATGGCATATTCTATACCATCATATCCCTGCAATTTAGCTTGTTTGAAGAACTCGTTCAGCTTGATATGTTCAGTTCCCCAACGCGGACAAAAAAAATTCAGTTCCATATCAGCTATTCAGTTGTTTTAATTTTCAAAGTTTCCGGTCGTAAATAGGGCTTATTCTTATCCAAAACACCTTTATAGGCGTAAGGGTCTTCGCCAGAAACCATCATAATATCCCTTAGATCCTCTGTGGGTTCAAATTTACCATCCTGATCCCATGGCAACATAGATTCCGCAGTCATATAGTGATTAACCAATGCGGTACGAAAACAATCCGTCGTCTTATTTTTCAAAGAACTGTGCAAAGTATATCCATTAAAAAAAACAACTGAGCCACTTTTAACTTCAACAGGAATGATATTTTCCTTTGTAAAGCCTGATACGTCAACGGTATCCACATCGGCATATTCCTTACTGCTATTCGGCACCCTTTTCATAATATACCCAGGTTTGTTTGATCCCGGGACTATCCACAAACAACCATTTTCAATGGTAGCATTATCGATCGCAATCCAGACACCTATTAAAGATTTATCTCGGGTAGGAATGTAATACTCATCCTGGTGCCAAGCCTGACCAGCTTTCCCCGGAGCTTTTACAAACAACATAGATTGCATGCATTTTACGTTTGGACTTACAATCTTTGTAAGTATATCAACCACCTTTTCATGATTCAAATATGTTTTAATCACTTCGGATATTTTATGTGGAAAATGTATCGCTACATATTTTTTAAGTATCTCATCATTTGTTAAATTCTCCGGATCGACCATTCCATCCACATGCCCGCGGTTCCCCTTAAATATCTCTACTGTTTCTATTTTCAGCTCATCAATTTCGTCACTGCTCAACAGTTGCTCTGCAACAAGATAACCAGACTCCTTATAAAATTTGATGTTAGCAGGTGATACTTTTCCGCCCGCTATATATGCCTGTTCAAAACTCATGTGAATGATTTTAATTATTTAATAAAAATGGATTCTATTTCTTCCAATGACTTGCCTTTTGTTTCCGGTAGTCTAAAAAACATATATATAAAGGCAATCAGACAAAAAGCAGCATAACAAAATAGCGTATTTGAGGTGCCAAGTTCCCTGGTCATTACCGGAAAAGTATAGGTCACGATGAAATCTGCAAGCCATAATGCGAGCGTTGCAACCGACATTGCGATGCCCCGTACCCGGTTGGGAAATATTTCTGAAAGGTATACCCAGGTAACAGCACCAAGTGTACATCCGAATGCTCCTACATACATCAGCATAAACCCGAGCACCACATAATTATCAAAATACCGGAAATGAAAACAAAATGAAATAGCCGTTAAAGACAACCCCATTAATACACATCCACTTAACAGAAATATTTTTCTACCTACCTTATCCACTAAGCCGATAGCTATAAAAGTTGATATTACATTTACGACACCAATACCAATGGTTTGCAACATAGAAGATGCGGTACTCAGACCTGTTTCTTTAAATATTACTGGCGCATAATAAAGAATGGAATTGATACCTGTGATTTGCTGAAAAACGGCAATAAATATCCCTATGAATAATACAGGACGATATGCGCGGCTAAATAATACTTTCAGGCTTGAACCTTTTTCATGTTTAAAAGTATTTTCAATTTCTTCAATTTCCGTATTAGCGGCCGTACTACCCGATATTTTTGTCAATATCAATAATGCATCCTCTTTAAGACCATTTTTAACCAGCCAACGTGGCGTTTCAGGAACAACTAACAGCAATGCCAGGAACAAAAAAGAAGGAACAATTTGTGATATAAACATATACCGCCAGTTGTGCTCACCAAACCCATCAAAAAGATAATTGGAAAAATAGGCCAGCAATATACCAAGAACAATAGCCAGCTGGTATAATGCCACCAATCTCCCCCGTAGAGAAGCAGGTGCAGTTTCAGCAATATACATTGGGGAAATCATTGCCGCAGCACCTACACCCAGCCCACCGATCAAACGAAAAATGACGAACAAAGTAAAATCTGAAGACAAACCTGATCCCAGACCGGAAAGGGCGAACAATATCGCACACATAATAAGTGTCATTCGTCTCCCACATTTATCAGCCAGCAGACCTGCCAGCATCGCCCCCACAGCACAACCAATCAGTATTGAACTGACCGCCCAACCCAGCGAAAATCCATCCAGTCCAAAATAAGATGTAATATAGGGAATAGCACCTGAGATAATTGCCGTGTCAAACCCAAATAAGAGACCACCTAGTGCAGCCACCATGCTGATCATGATAATAAACCTTGTGTTTATTGCTTCTGCTTTCGGTATGAGTTGCTTTGATGTTGTTAAAGAGAATCCAATAGCCATATTAACCAGATTGATGTGTCGTTTGTCAAGACACTAAATTAACCCTTTCTGATTTTTCTATCTTACACTTTCATATCAAAAAAGAAAACTATTTTAATAAAAAAATTCAAAATCCCTTAACTTACAACAGGAAAAACAAAATATCGTCAACTCATGAAGCCATTCATTCAAAAACTAACACTGAACGAAAACACTTCGTTTGTTGCCAAGACTTTTAAAACACCAAATTTTGAAGTCGGTTGGCACCAACATATTGAATACGAGCTCATCTTATTTACTCAAGGCTCAGGACTGAGCTTTGTTGGCAATCATGTTGGCGAATTTGAAACTGGTGACATTTATTTTTTGGGAAGTAATCTTCCGCATACATTTCAAAAAAGAGACCCTGAATTGATCACAAGTGCAATGGTGGTTCAGTTCCGGGAAGATTTCTGGGGCACTGAAATATTAAATATACCGGAAAGCCGATATATTAAGAAACTACTTCTGACTTCATTATCTGGTTTAAAGATAACGGGCGACAGCCGACAATTGCTTTTTCCGCTGATCAGCAATCTCGAAACAGCCATCGGTTTTCAACGCATCCTGATCCTCGGCCAATGCCTTGAAATTATAGCAACAAGCAAAGAATACGTCGAAATTTCGACGCTAGACGTAAAACAAATGAACAATAAGGATAAGGAATGTATCGACCGCATCTTTCAATTTACCATCGATTCTTTTAAGGAGTCAATTTCACTTTCCCAGGTAGCGGATATCGCATCTATGAGTATACCGGCATTTTGTAACTATTTTAAGAAAAGTACTAAAAAAACATATATCAATTTTTTGAACGAAATAAGAATCGGATACGCTTGTACATCCCTTGTGGAAACAAAAAAGACGGTTTTGGATATATGTTTTGATAGCGGTTACAATACCATGGCCAATTTCCATAAGCAGTTTTTAAAAATAAAAAAAACTACGCCGTTGCAATACAGGCTTTGGTACTTCAGGCACATCAATAATTGAGGGCATTAAAGGAACCTCCAAAACCTGCTAAAACCAAAAATCCCTCTCTACTTTCGTAAAGAGGGATCTGTACTCGAACCCGTCCTGAATTCACACTCGTTTTTGAATGATCTAGCTGAATTGGCTTCTATGAATGAGTTTTTAGAAAGTACCAATCTTGGACGTGATTTTAAGCGGAAGTATCAAAGAAAGTATACAGATCAAGAGAGCAAAAGCGTCCTCTTTCAATCGTTTGGCAAGAAGCTGGCTTGAAATTTTATGACTCAAAAAATCGCTAAAGCGTTATTTTTAGTCAACCCTAGTAGTGATGTTTTTTATACTCCAAGTGGAGCAATATCACTACTAGGGGTGATTAGCCACGCCGATATCGTTTTGGGCCGAAATAGTTATATTTGACTAAATTAAGCTCACATATGATAAGAACTACTGATCAAGTACTTGTTGATTTAAAGGCATTGATTCATACTGATGGATACATCTACGCATTGTGCCTAATCCTTTTCGAAGACTTCCACCATAACCTGGACAAAATTCACCTAGTAGACCCCCGTTCCAAGCTAAGCGTTAAGGAATGCTCGCTGATAATCGGCTTTTTGGTTCAGCGGTCGTTGAATCTAAACTTTCCCAAATCACCCGAAGAAGTAATTGCAATGAAGGAGAATACTTATGAACTGGCACAAGAACTTCAAATGTCCTTTAGTGCTCCGCAGTTCAGCAAGCTGCGTGAAATGATGGAACTAACGGAAAACGGCCAGGAGCTTCCGATCCATCTAGAGGATAAGGTGGATTTTTTCGTGAAAGACGGCGGAATAATAGAGCCGACTTTTTATGCAGGAGACGGCGTTTATGATTTTCAGTATCTGGAATATCTAGAACCAAAATACAAATATGACCTTGAATGGCTGACTAAAAACAAAGGATTTGAGATTGAGCAAGTTGTTAAGGTTGTAAACAAAATAAAGCAAATTCTGAATGAAAAATCCAAACAAGTCAATCTGTTTGATCTGAAAGAGACTTTTCCTGGCATCATTCAGAAAACAAAGAAAAAATTAACCAAGCTTTATTCTAAAGAAGGCTTTAAAAAGATTGAACGTGAACAGTTCATTGCGCTTAACTTCTACCAATACCAGCAATTGTTCCCGATGCCTGACCGTTCAAAGAAAAACAATACCGAAGACTGGCAGCAGTTTTACCGCAATTTGTTGGAGCTGTTTACGGTTAAGAAAAGTGATTTTGAAGACCAGAATGGCCTTGTGGAGTTTTTTACAAATTTTTCATTTTCAGCAGATTGCAATACTGGCTACGAGGGGCCTGGTCACTATAACATTATGAATTCACGCCCGCTTATTCAATTAGACCAGGAGCGGTACTTTGTTCCTATCAATTACCTGGTTGCAGAATCAGTTTATGAAAGTCCGTTTTACTGGATGTGGGATGACAGTCAATACCGGCCTCAACTGTCCAAACACCGTGGAGACGTGGGCGAAGAAATGGCATTTGAGTTTCTGTGCAAAGTTTTTGGAAAAGAAAACACTTTTAAATCCGTCCTGCTCAGTGCAAAAAAAGGTCAGACTGAAACCGATATAGATGTTTTATGTTTACTAGGGAACAAAGCCCTATGCGTACAGGTCAAATCAAAAAAGATGACCTTAATGGCAAAACGAGGAAACTTTGAACAGCTTTCAAAAGATTTCAAAGGTGCTATTCAGGATGCCTATGATCAGGGCGTGGTTTCCCGGCAAAGCATACTGGACAAAAAAGTCCGATTTCTTGACGAAAACGGAAAGGATATTCCCCAACTGAATAGGGAGATCAATGAAGTATATATCATGGGGTTGACTACAGAAAACTATCCATCCCTTGTGCACCAAGTTCATATGATGCTAGATAAGGAAGAAAAAGGGCCTGCCCCGCTATTCATTTCCATCTTTGACCTCGAATTACTTGCTCACTACCTACCTGATCCCTATGACTTTCTATATTACGTCCGTCAGCGGATCAACCTGTTAGATTATTTTCATGCAGCAGAAGAACTGGTGTTCCTGGGATACCACCTTAGGCACAAACTTTGGAAAATGGATAATTACGACGGGGGAATGCTGGACACCGATTTTGGAGCAAATATAGACCGCAACTATTATCCATACAAAACTGGTCTATCCCACCTTGTCTCTGAAAAAAATGATCCCATTCTCAACCGATGGAAACCAGAAAATTTTGATCTATTGTTAAATAACATCAAACATAGCAGGCACGAAAACGTTACCGACATCATTTTCAGCCTCATGGACTTCTCGGGCACTGCGCAGGAAGACATTGTGAAAAATATGATCTCTTATAAACAAAAGGCCATCAAAGAAAATACGCGAAAGTCACTTGCCTACCCAGCTGCTCCAGACTTCGGCCTAACCTACGTCGTTACCGAAACGGAAAATCCCGAAGAACTGGAAACTGTAACAGAAGTCTACTCCGTTTTGAGGAAATACAAATCAAAATGTAATGCATGGCTGGGATTAGGAACGTTTACCAGAAGTCCCAACCTCGTAGACTACATTATATACCTTGATGAACCCTGGATTTATGATCAGAAATTAGAAGCAGAATGCAATAGTTTTTTCGGCACGAGCAACCCAGGATTTAAAATACCAGTTGGAAATCATGCGAAGATTGGCAGGAACGAACCCTGTCCATGTAAAAGCGGAAAGAAATATAAAAAATGCTGTGGTGCAAGAATTTTTTCCGAACCAACTAAAAACTAATCAAATCAATGTAATCAACCTTAACTATGAGTTTATTAGAATATCATAAAAACACCACACGCCAACTTATTGCAACTAACAATAATGTTAGGAATTTGATTAATCATCATGGAGAAGATGGACGGTACAAGGAGGCAGTTCTAAAAAATATGATAAACAGATTTCTGCCTGAGAAATATAAGATTGCTTCTGGCTTCGTAATCCGTCCGATGCAAGATTACGGACAACACCAGGCCTCTCGTCAGATTGATCTGATGATATATGATAATGAAAGCCCAATAATTTTTAAAGAAGGAGATTTTGTTATTGCAACTCCTGATAGTGTTCGGGCAATAATCGAAGTTAAAGCCGATATACAAAATCAGAACGCAAGAACAGTGATTAATGCTGCCAACGAAAAAGGCAAATTTATTTTCGAAGGTAAGACCAATAAAGAGGATCTATTTTTTAATGGTATATTTTCTTATCAATCTATGAACCCTACCCTCAACCGTATAAGAAATAGCATCGAACAAGGAAACAATAGTTTTCAGAATGATCAACATTATAGCCGATTTAAAGTAAACCATATATCCTTCAATAAGGACTTTTTTGTAAAATACTGGCCTAATGATGCAAATCCGCATTCCGTCTACAACATCCCAGACCTATCCTTTTCATTTTTCATATCAAACTTAGTCGACACACTTGCAGGCAGATCAGTTGCCGACAATAATTTTATCTGGTTTGCCCTTGACAAGGAACATCAGAAAATTGCTGAATTTTAATTCGATCCTATTCAAATTCATGCATGTTTTTGAATCATTTAGCTGGGTATTTCGCCGAGACTGGTCGGGTATTTGAATGAATATGGCCGCCGATTCCGCATTTTACCTGATATCATTTTCTGCTCCATACTAATCCATTATTGGAATTTGCACTTAGCGATACCATTTTCATCCCAACTATGTATTATCATTAAAGAACCAACCAGTGGCGTGAAAGGTAGCTTTAGAAGCCAGTTCAGACACAGTATTTATTGTTATCTTAATAGAATAGTTACACTCAAAATTCAATGCAGCGAAAAATTCAATTCCGAACTTATGAGGGCAATCATACCCACTGTGATGCTTTCTTTAAAGAGTATGAGGTTCTAGACATATATATTGCGCCAAAAGACCCAAGAAATAGAGGAAAACTAAAAAAACGATCAGAAATGATCTGTCGGTTTTGTGGCAAAAAGCATCCAGACACGACATTTGTTAGCAAGCCTCATATAATATCACGGCTGTTTGGAAATAATGCTGGCATATCTGACTTTGAGTGTGACAAATGTAATAATCACTTCTCCAAATTTGAAACAAGTACGGCCGACTTCCTAGGGGTCAATAGAAGTATTTATTCTTTAGGTAAAGAGAAGATACCAACATTTAAGGCTCCAGATGGTTCAATGGAAGCAAGGGCAAGTGAAATTTATGGAAATGAAGCAGTTGAAATTTCCGCAAAAATGCCAGGACTAATTACAAGCCTCACCGATACTGGAAAAATCGAAGTGCAAGTTAAAGGCAATTCATATATCCCAATAAATGTTTATAAAAGTTTGTTAAAAATTGCGTTGACTAGAATGTCTGAAAGTGAGTTTATAAATTATGGATTAGCACTTGCCTTCATAATGAAGGGTTTAAATACCAATCACTTTTCTTTCCATGCAACCCAAGTTTTTAGAAGTCAAATAGGCGGTGAGGTAGCCACTCCCTACTGTATTTTGTTTAGGAAAAAAAAAGTTAACTCTGACCTGCCAACTCATATATTCCAATTATACTATCAGGATTCTTGTCTACAGCTCCATTTACCTTATAGAAAGGGTGATAAGCAACTTTTGGAAATGGAAAAATTGGAAATTCCCATGTGTCCACCCTTCGTAATTACAACAGAAAATTTGTCCGGTAGAGCGAATTATGAGATTTTAGATTTATCGGGATGCGAAAAAAAGGCGGGTGAAGTAAAGAAAATGTCTCTTAATTTTGATAAGGAGAAAATTCAGCAAGGTGTTCCTGTTAATATAGATCAGGGCAGGATTGGTAATCAGAAATTTGATCCAAATGAAATTGTTACTATTCTTTTTGCCAGAGATAAACCTGAAGGCTTGAAATAAGCTGTTTAATTTAAAGCTTTATATTTAGATATGAATTTATTGCATCCAACTGAATTTCCCCAACAACCTGTAATTGTAATTATCTCTCCACCGATGTCCTATACTGATAACTCGCTACAAGTTTCAGCAACAGTAAGTATGCATTTTGGTTTCTTTTTTAATCTAAAAGGAGATGAGGTAGCAACAGTGCAAGTCCCAGACCTTATACCTAAAATCAAAAGTCAGTATCAAAATTATAATAAGGTTCGTCATTTCCTAAATATCTGTGCAAATACCGGAGAGGCTGTAGACGATGGGCAAAGCTTTACCTGGCTATAAAAACAGGATCACTGAAGATGGCAAACACAAGTATATCGCTTTTGATGAACCAGAGGCCACTCATATGAAATGGGCGTTTGAGCATCTTGCGAAGGGGACTTTCGCAACCGAACACGTCTGGATGATGGCCAAAGAAAGGGCGCTGAGATGTGCCAGAACCAGTTTTTGGGAAGCCATCAAAAATCCCGTGTATTGTGGTAAAATCATTGTACCGAAGTTTAAAGAGGAAGAAATGTACCTTGCTGAGGGAATACATGATCCTTTAATCCCTGAAAGCCTATTTTATAAGGTACAAGACATTATTAACGGCAGGCGACGGAATTATCTAAATGGTGGTGCAAACGCTTCTTCACCGGAAGTATATCCGTTAAGAGGTTTTTTAACCTGCCCGTTATGCGGCAGAAATATGACTGGTAGTTCATCTAAGGGCCGAAGGGCACTTTATTATTACTATCACTGCAAAATATCCTGCAAGCAGCGTTTCAGAGCAGATTTTGTAAATGAACAATTTGAAAGGGAATTAAAGCGGTTTATTCCAAGAAAAGGAATGGCTGAATTATTTGAAATGGTTATCTGTGATGCCTATAATGACGATTCTAAATTTCTTCAATCCCAGCGCAGAAGGATTGTAGAAGTGATTACAAACAATAATAACCGTAGCACAAAGGCGAGAGAATTACTCTTAACAGATACCCTCACTAGTGATGAATATAAATTGATCAAAAGTGAATGTGACGAGGCGATTATCAGGTGCGAAGCGGAGTTAAAAGAATTGGAAAATAAGGTCTCACATGGCCTAAACATTGAATTGATGGCAACCGACGCATTATCACACCTAAAAAACCTGTCTAAACTATATTCAGAGGCGAATTTAGAGGGCAAAAGGTACATCACTGGTGTGATCTTTCCTGAAAAATGGGTTTTTGACGGCAAGGAACATCACACCACAAAAGTGAATGAGGCGGCGCTTCTCATCTATCACATTAACAACAAGTTACGTCATAAAAAAACCGGAGCTAAGTTTTTTGAAAACTTGAACTCCGGTTTAGTACCCAGCGCCGGAGTCGAACCGGCACGGTTTCCCACAGGTGTTTGAGACCAGCGCGTCTACCAATTCCGCCAGCTGGGCATTTGCTTTGTTAGCGGGTTGCAAATGTATAAAACACAATCCTAATTAGCAACAATTATTTTTAATTTTCTTCCTTTAGCTTTTTATCTACGATAAACGGTGCAAAAGGAAGCAATGAAGCCGCTCCAATCATTGCAGTCTTAGTAAACTTCCATTTATATTCCTGCCATGCCATAATCAGGATCACGATATACATTACAAATAGCAAACCATGAGCCCAGCCGGTATATTTTACAGCGAGTGGCATTCCTGCCCAATACTTCAATGGCATTGCGACAAACAATAGCAAGAGATAAGAGATCCCTTCAGCAACAGCAACTTTTCTAAAAATGGATAATGTAGTCATATAAGTGATTTGATGGCAAAAGTACCTCAAACAAGCATTGTAAAAAAGCCGAAATCAGCTTTTTTACAATGCTTTAACACCTAAGCGGCCGATTCGGCCTTATTGATACTTTCCCGGATCCGGTATAAGTACTTATTTCGGTAATATAAATCCTTTATAGCAATCAGCAGACTAACCTGACCAGAAGTATCCGCTGATTCAAATGAAGCCGTCAGGGCAGCGATTCTGTCACTTAAACCGCTTTCTATTCCATCCACCTCAATCTTCAAGCCCGCTAAACGCGTTGCATCCGGATCAAACTGTAAATCCATCAGTGCTTCATTCACATCCATCATCTCCATCAGGAAATCCTGAGGAAGCTTATAGTTCTCCCCTTCTGTCAGCTGGCCTTTCAGTTCCAGGATATAGTGTAACCTTTTCTGTGGATCACTCAATACCTGGTAGGCTTTATTGTTAACCGTGCTCAGCTCCAGTACTTCTTCCTGTTTATCTTCTGTTTCGTTGATGTAAAAATCAGGATGATACTTTTTGCTCAGCTCATAGAACTTCTTTTTCACCAAACCTGCGTCTGGATTAAAGCTTACCGGCAATCCGTAAAACTCAAAGTAATCTATCATATCCTTTATGGTTTGAAGAAGACCTTGAAGAGGTCATTCCCCAATACAAACACCATCAATGCCAGTAACATCACGAAGCCTACGATTTGTGCACGCTCCAGGAATTTATCACTAAGTGGTTTTCCTTTCACCATTTCTATCAACAGGAAGATCACATGTCCACCATCTAAAGCAGGAATAGGCAGCAAGTTCATAAATGCCAATGCAATCGAAATAAAGCCCGTAGAAGCCCAGAATCTTGCCCAGATCCACTCTCCACCGTAAACTTTACGTGCGATCTCCACAGGACCTGAAAATGCTTTATTTGCTTTAATCTTTCCGGTTAATACCTTCCAGATTCCTTTACCATTGTCGCTAAATGTTTTCCACGCCTGGTCAACACCGATCGGTAAGGCCGCAAAGAAACCGTATTTAATCGTTTCCTGTTTAATCTCATTGATATTGAACGCAAAACCGATCGTACCTGCAGTATCGACAGGAATCTTATAGTCTATTGTTTTTCCGGCACGGTTCACCGTAAAATCTGCTGTTTTTCCTTTGAATTTCTCCACCTGTTCCCTAAGGTCCACATTTGACTTCACCGGAACATTGTTTACTGCCAGAATCTGATCCCCTTTTAGCAATCCGGCTTTAGCTGCAGCCTTTCCAGCAATAATGCTATCTACCGTAGTACTCAATAAAGGAGCCCTGCTGATAAATTCTTCAATTCCAAGATCAGAAACCTTGTTCAGGATATTATCAGGAACTTTAACGTCTAATGTTTTCTTGCCACGAACAACCGTCAGCGTCGTGTTACCCAACAATACTTTCGAGCTGATCAGTTCCTCAAAGCGGATCACTTTCTTACCGTTTACGGCAATCACCCTATCTCCTCTTTGCAGACCTATTTCTTTACCAATCACTCCAGGATTAATTCCGTTAAGAACCGAGCTGTTTGGAATATAGGTTTCCCCATATTTGAAAGTCATCATCCAGAAGATGAAAATACCCACTACAATGTTTACGACCACCCCGCCCAGCATCACGATTAAGCGTTGCCAAGCTGGTTTAGACCTGAATTCCCAAGGTTGTGCCGGCTGTTTCATCGCCTCGGTATCCATCGATTCATCGATCATTCCTGCAATTTTCACATAACCACCAAGCGGCAACCATCCTATTCCGTATTCACAATCACCACGTTTGAAACTAAACAATTTGACACCCCAGGCATCAAAAAATAAATAAAACTTCTCTACTTTAATCCCAAAGGCACGTGCCGCCAGAAAATGTCCTAATTCGTGTAAAATTACCAGTATCGATAACCCCAGAAGTAACTGGGCAGCCATAATCAATCCGCTCATATCTTATATTAAATGTTTTTATTTTGATTGTTAAAATTCTATTTTGTTACTAATTGGTTGGCAAATATACGCGTATGATGATCCGTTTCTAAATAATTATTCAGGCCTGGTTCATCAATAAATGTAATCTCTTCCATACACTGTTCAATCACATCACTCATCTGTAAAAAGCCGATCTGATCCTGTAAAAAGGCATTGACCACCACCTCATTTGCGGCATTAATGATGCAAGGCATGTTTCCACCTTTACGTAAGGCAGCATAGGCCAGGTCAAGGTTTCTAAAAGTATCATTGTCTGCTTTATAAAAGCTAAGTTCAGGATAGTCCAGAAAGTTAAAACGCTTAAAGTCCGTGCTTATTCTATGAGGATAGGCCAAAGCGTAATGAATCGGCAATCTCATGTCCGGAACGCCCATTTGGGCTTTCATAGACCCATCTTTAAATTGTGCGATGGAATGGATGATCGATTGGGGATGTACGATCACATCAATCTGATCGGCCTCCAGGTCAAACAGCCATTTGGCTTCGATCACTTCCAGTCCCTTGTTCATTAGGGAAGCAGAATCAATAGTGATCTTGGCACCCATCACCCAGTTCGGGTGTTTCAGGGCCTGAACTTTGGTCACATTCGCCAGAAATTCCCGGTCTTTCCCTCTGAAAGGACCTCCGGATGCCGTCAGGTAAATCTTTTCTATAGCGTCATTCCCCTCGCCTACCAGACATTGGAAAATCGCAGAATGTTCAGAATCTACCGGAATGATGCTCACCCCATGTTTTTTGGCCAGGCGGGTAATCAGATCACCGGCTACGACAAGTGTTTCCTTGTTCGCAAGGGCGATCTCTTTTCCTGCTTCTATAGCGGCAATGGTTGGCCGAAGACCTACGGAACCTACTATGGCAGTCAGCACCATATCTACCTGGGCTAAAGATGCGGCTTCACACAAAGCCTCTTCTCCTACCAAGACACGGATTGCAGTTCCTGCCAGTGCAGTTTTTACCGCCTGATATTGATTTTCATCACCGATCACCACCAAATCCGGCAGGAACGTTAACGCCTGACTGATTAATAATGTGGCATTCGATTGAGCGGTCAGCGCTGAAACCTTGTATAATCCCGGATTTGCCAGGATTACAGCTAAGGCCTGAGTTCCTACAGAACCCGTAGCACCTAGTATAGCTATATTTTTCAATTAGATCTTTCTTATTGTTCGTCCCTATGACGAATTGTAAAACTACTTAAATCATCTGCAATCTTCCTGTCATTTGATAAACGGGGAACTTTATTTTGTCCGCCGAGCTTACCTTGTCCCCTCATATAGATTACAAATGCGTCTTTTTGAAGGGAACGAATGATTAAAGGTTGCAGTATTTTTCCTTCAATGAGGTCAAAATAGTAAATATTCTTCTTTTGCAAAGCCTTATCTACCTTTTTACTAAAAGCCAAAAGGTCTTTTGGCGCGGCCGAGAACTCTACAAACCACTCATGGTAAGGCAATTCCCCCTGTGGGGTACTCACTTGCGGAGCAACAGTAAATTCGGTGATACCTACACCTTCTTCATTGGCCACGGATAAAAGCGCATGTTCCACTTCCTCCCCGATCACATGTTCTCCAAAAGCAGAGATGAAATGCTTGATTCTGCCCGTTACCATAATCTTATAAGGATTTTTGGAAACAAACTTCACCGTGTCGCCAATGCTATAGCCCCATAATCCGGCATTCGTATTCAGAATCAAAGCATAGTTCTGCTCCAATTCTACTTCCGCCAGACTTAAACGCGTCGGGTTTTCATTATAATATTCATCTGCGGGAATAAACTCGTAAAACATTCCTGCTTTTGCCAATAACAATAAGCTTTTGTCCTGCTGACTGTCCTGATAAGCAATAAACCCTTCTGAGGCTGGATAAGTTTCAATTGCATCAATCTTCCTTCCTATGCTTTCTTCAATCTTCGCACGGTAAGGTTCATAATTTACCCCACCATAAACGAAAAGGCTAAATTCAGGAAAGATATCCTTGATCTTCTTTCCCCCCGATTTTTCAGCAAGCTTATCAAAATACATTTGCACCCAGGGTGGAATCCCCGAGATCAAAGTCATGTTCTGATGAAAAGTTTCTGAAACAATCGCATCTACCTTTTCTTCCCAATCTTCAATACAATTGGTTTCATAAGAAGGTAAACGGTTTTTTTGTAAATATTTAGGAACAAGATGGGCAACGATACCGGATAAACGACCTACATTGATGCCGTTCTTTTTATGCATTACCGGGCTTCCCTGCAAAAAGATCATTTTTCCATTGATGAACCTGACCTTGCCTGTTTCATGGATATAAGTTAACAAGGCATTTCTGGCAGCTTTGATATGTTCCGGCATAGATTCCTTAGAAATGGGAATGTATTTAACACCGGACGTCGTGCCTGAAGTCTTGGCAAAGTATTCCGGTTTGCCTTTCCACATCACGTCGGCTTCGCCTTCCACCACCCTGTCGATATAAGACCTCAAACCTTCGTAATCCCTGATGGGCACGTTCTTCTTAAAATCTTCATAATTACGGATGTTTCCGAAACCATGATCTTTACCAAAAGCAGTATCCTTTGCGGAGTTGATGAGCTGTGTCAGAATGGTCTGCTGAGCACCTACTGCATTTTTTTTCCATTTATTGATGCCCTTAACAACAAGAGCAGCAAAGGGTTTACTTAATGCCGCTTTTAATCCCATAAACGCGTATTAAACTATATTGTGTAAAATATCTGGTTCACCTTCTCCTTTGTATTCACTCACCATTTTGCGATAAGCAATGGTCAGGGCAACGCTGGATAAAGGAACGATAATAAAGGAGCTCAGAACATTCAAAAGAAAAGCAATAATCGGCCATTTGATATAACCAAAGAACATGCACAACAGGTAAAAACTACCCAGTATCAATAACAGCAATAAGATTTTGGTAAAATTCCCTCTTGTTGTAGCCAGACTGTATTTAATAGAGGCAAAAGGTGCCAGATTCTTATCCAGGATAAAGAATGGATAAAAGGAAATCCTTACCCAGGTGATAAACATGGCAATGATCCCGATAGAAATGGCAATATTGGTAATGATCTCCATTCTGATTCCAGTGTAAATGAAAGGAAAGGCAACAAGAATGACTACCGTGTACACCCCTGCAATACAAAGGATGAAATACAACATTCCAATCAGGAACCTGATGATTTGTCGCTTGGTCGGAATGGTACTTACGATACTCACCTCACGCTCTTCATCGTCCAGTAAATGGAAAATATAACGAAAAAGAGAAAGATTGATCGTAAAATAGAACATGATGAAAACCAGTGCCATTAATGCACTCAGCCCTTTATTCACATCTTTCAGAAAGAATGCCATCAAGCCCGAGGCATTGGAGGTGATGAACATCAAAAAGCATAGTGTAGCGATAGAGAAGTAATTCCTTCTGGTAACCGCCCATGCTTTGACAATTACCTCATTCACTGTAAATGTACTCTCCTTTAAAAAATTTATCATTGTTGTTTAAATACTACACGCTTAAAAAAATCTTGCATAAACCCTAACCCATAAGCGGTTAGTTGAATAAACGATGCAATTATACTAAAAAATGCAACCTTAACTGACTTATTGACTTGCCAGGAATGAAAAAAGATCATCACAAAGTATACCAATAATATAAAATCACAGATATAAGCCAAAGCTGGCCATAAGATGTTCATGAATACACTAAATAAGACAAAACATGTAAATGCTGCCGGAAAAAAATGTACTAATTTCAACTCGGAAGGAAAATGTTTATAAATATTGATCCTTGCTCTACCGAAAAAGTGCAGTTGTTTGTAAAACTGACTAAAACTCGTCCTTCTTTTGTGAAAAACCTTAGCTGCAGGAATTAAACCAATCTTAAATCCGTTCTCATGAATCCTGATGCTATATTCAATATCTTCCCCTAAACGGGTGAGGATAAATCCACCCACCTTTTCATATACCTCGCGGGAAACACCCATATTGAAGCTTCGGGGATGGAATTGTCCGATGTGTTTTTTATTGCCCCTGATCCCTCCCGTGGTAAATGGAGAAGTCATGGCATAACTGATGGCCTTTTGTACAGGAGTAAAGCTCTGGTGTGCCGCATCCGGTCCTCCGTAAGCATCCAGGTGATGCTCAAACAGATAATTCTTCACAATCTCCAGGTAATCTTCCGGAATCAGACAATCGGAATCAAAGATGACGAAATAGTCGCCTTTGGCTCTTTCAAAACCATAATTTCTGGCAAAACCCTGTCCTTCATTGGGCTTAAAGAAATATTTTACATCGAGCAACTGCTCATATTTCTGTACAATTGCCTTTGCATCATTAGTAGAACCATCTTCAATGACCAGCACCTCAAACTGAGTATAGGTTTGATGGGTTAATGTTTTCAGTAACTCGTCAATTTCCTGAGGGCGGTTATAAAGCGGTATAATTATAGAAAAAAACATGTATTAAAGGATCTCCTTTTCTATCAGATAAGCATTTCTTTCAGGCGCATTACGGGTAACGAGCTCAGCTACAAATCCGGTAAGGAAAAGCTGTGAACCTAATATAATAGCCACTAACGAAATATAAAATAACGGCTGCTCGGTCACATCTCTTTTATAAGGGATCAGCATGGCAATATGGTAGAGTTTCTCTCCAATCAGCCATAAAGCCATGAAAGTTCCAAGTAAGAAGCTGAATACACCTAATGAACCAAAAAAGTGCATCGGTCTTTTCCCAAACTTGCCCACAAAAAAGATAGACAATAAATCCAGGAAGCCATTGATAAAACGGCTCAATCCAAATTTAGTAACCCCATATTTTCTGGCCCTGTGTTCTACTACCTGCTCACCGATCTTTTTGAAACCGGCCCATTTGGCAATTACAGGAATATAACGGTGCATTTCTCCATACACTTCAATGGTTTTCACCACATCATGACGGTATGCTTTTAGCCCGCAGTTGAAATCGTTCAGCTGAATACCCGACATCTTTCTGGTAGCTGCATTGAATAATTTGGTAGGAATGGTCTTGGTGATCGGGTCGTAGCGTTTCTTTTTCCATCCGGAGATGATGTCCAGCTTCTCCTCTTTGATCCTGCGAAACAACTCAGGAATTTCATCCGGGCTGTCTTGTAGATCTGCATCCATGGTAATTACTACATCACCCTGTGCCGCTTCGAAAGCAACATTCAAGGCCGCTGATTTACCGTAATTCCTTCTGAATTTAATGCCTTTTACCGCATCAAACTGAGTTTTCAAATCTTCAATTACAGACCATGAATTATCTGTACTTCCATCATCAACAAACAGGATTTCATAAGAAAAGTTATTTTCTGCCATTACTTTGGCAATCCAGGAAGTTAACTCGGGAAGAGACTCGTCTTCATTATATAAAGGAACTACAATAGAAATATCCATGACTTAAATAACGTACTAAAAAAAAGCAACGTGCAAATTTCATCAAATAAAATGATAAAACTGCACGTTGCCTGATAATGTATATAATTATTCCTCTTTGTCTTCTGTAAAGAATAATGGAGGAGATTTTTTAAATATGGCGCCAAAAAGTAAAGCCACAACAAAAATAATGATCACTGCAATCAGATGCCCCTGAATGGTTTGTATCATCGTTCCCGATTCTTTTTTAGCAAATTGCTCCGCCATTTCCGCTTCTTTCTTTTCAATAGTTGCCTCATCCACGCCCTGCCCTCTCATCATTGAAGCAGTTGCATTGGTAACGGAACTCTGAATCTGCGAAGACATCGTTGGTTCTATCAGTTTGGTAAAAACAAAGTTCCCACCGGTAGAAATAATATACGAAGCCAGAAACATGATAAATATTCCGGAAGTTGCCTGACGAAGGTTCCAATAACCACCAATCTTTTTTCTGAGGTCAAGAGAAAGGAACACAGCAAGAATCACCGGAATGAGGAAACCAATTCCAATAGGAACAAGGAAAATTGCCCACATTGAAGTCGCTTTCACTAAAACATAAGCGGAGATGACCCCCAATACTAAAGTGATCAGGCCCAGAATCAATCCGTTCTTAGCTGCTTCTGGTTTTAAATTATCTAATGGTTGTTCGGTTTCCATATCTATAAGCGTTTAGCTAGTTTTTATTAAAATTAGCAATTAACGTATAAACTGCAACATCAAATTCTTTGTTAGGGCTATATTCCTGCAAATCTTTGATCACCTGCTCACTCTCTTTTGGCTGATGGAAGAAGGCCATGAAAGGAATAAATAAATCTTCCATTTCTTCTCCTATTTCGATCATTCCAACATGACTACAGATGTCTTCAATGCTGCTTTCTACCAGATTCTGGTTGCTGATCAGGTCTTCATAGATGTGAAATTCATCCTGGAACTCAT
Source organism: Pedobacter steynii (assembly GCF_900103665.1). Lineage (GTDB taxonomy): Bacteria > Bacteroidota > Bacteroidia > Sphingobacteriales > Sphingobacteriaceae > Pedobacter > Pedobacter steynii. The sequence continues at coordinate 309,769 of NZ_FNGY01000006.1, read as the reverse complement.
CTTCTTCTACCAATAAGAATTCCTTCAGGAAGTCGCCCAGCTCTGGTTTAATGCGCTCATCATGACACTCGTTGATGTATAACAACAGGTTTAAAAGCTCTGTACCTCTTTCGATCGTCTCTTCTTCAATATCTGCCCACTCATCCGACTCCAGGTAATCTTCTTCCAGTTTCTTCACGTCATTGGCGAAGAAGTTGATCATCAGCAAGTCAAAGAAAACTTCTCTTAGTTCCTCAAAAGCCGGATAGTCATTAAACACCTCATCGAATTCCTCTACTTTTTCAAGGAAGCCAAGATCCTTACTAAATACTTCGATCAACCCTTCTTCTAATTTGATGGAATCTTTTCCAGATACCGCAGCAAATTTATCTAACGACGCAATTAGCGCTGTTCTTACATGATTATCCATATGCTTGTAATTGTTTGTTGTTATATACCAGTTGAACTTTACCGGTTAATTTTTTATTCAAAAGCGGCGAATTTGCAGATTTTGACTGATTGTTAGCGGTATTGTATTCCCATTCCTTCGCCGGGTGATAAACCGTAAAATTGGCTTCTGCATTTTCTGCGATCACAGGTACAGGAAGGTTTAATAATTTGCGCGGGTTGATGGAAAGCTTTTCGGCAATCTGACCAGCATCTAATCCAGCTTTGATCAATAAAGGCAGAACCGTTTGTAAAGCAATAATGCCATAAGAAGCGATTTCAAACTCTACTGCTTTAAACTCAATCTCCTGCGGACGGTGTTGCGAACATACCGCATCAATGGTCCCGTCTTTCAAACCATTTAACAATGCTTTTGTATCTGACTTACCACGCAAAGGAGGTTTCACTTTATAGTTGCTGTCGAAATCGTTTAACAATTCTTCCGTAAATACCAGGTAATGTGCAGCCACATCACAGCTGATCTTTACCCCATCTTTTTTTGCTCTTTTAATCAGCGCTACCGATCCGGCAGTAGTAATGTTGCTGATGTGTAGCGGCGCATCGTGATAAGTTGCAAGGAAAATATCTCTGCTGATGTGCATTTCTTCCGCCAGTGCAGGAACACCTTTCATGCCCAGCAACACACTCGTCTTGCTTTCATTGATCTGTGATTTCCCCGCTATGGATTTGTTTTCCGGATGCACCATCATCAGTCCATTGAAACCTTTTACATATTGTAATGCACGGCTCATGAAACCATCGTCTGTAATCGGCTTGCTCCCATCAGAGAAAGCTACCGCTCCGGATTGCTGCATATCGTACATTTCTGCCAGCTCTTTACCTTCCAGGTCATGACTTACTGCCCCTACAGGCAATACATCTACCAAATTTCCTTTTGCTTTATTGATGATATAGGCCACCTCCCCTTTGGAATGAACCACCGGTTTGGTATGTGGTAAAACAGCCAGGCCGGTAAAACCTCCGGACATGGCAGCCCTGGTTGCCGTTTCTATATCTTCCTTGGTTTCAAAACCCGGATCTCCGATGGAGCAGTTCAGGTCAAAGAATCCCGGAGATAAGATCGCACCGGTTCCATCAAAAACTTCTTCCTTATTTGCAGGCTTCAGGTTATTCCCAATAGCAGTAATCTTGCCCTGTTCTACACGTACATCACAAGTTTTTTGATTGAACTGGCTGTTTGGGTCGGCAATAGTTACGCCAGTGATGAGAAGATTCATGGTGTTTGTATGTTTTTTGTTTTATTAAAAAATCGGATCAATAGTATTTCAATGGCTAAAAAAACAACAGCCAAAATTAGGCAAAGTTTCCATAACTCTATGCTGTTATTTTTTGCCTGGATATTTAAGGACAAAGCATCTTTCTGAGAATTGTAAAGGGCGATCTTTTGCTTGCCGAATAAATCGGTCAGGCTTTGATCTGTGGCATAATGCATATCAGATTCTTTCCTGTTGTCGTTGAAAGCCACTACCGCCAATACAGAATCCGCTTTCTTTAAGTCGTAGAAACCAGGCTTCCGGATCTGATCTGCGACGTACAACAGTGTTTTTCCCGGTATTTGTCTGACTTCAGGGATGACTTCTATTCCATCAGATTTTAAGGTCAAAGATTGATTGGCCCCCAAAGAAATCTTCTGATGCTCCAGCAGGTCGCTCTCTCCTGAGGTATAATATAAAGGCTGCTCTTTGACGCTCGAGAACGCAATTTTAAACATCATCGGTACAAATACCGGATGTCTGGACAAATTCCCGTCTTTGGGATCCAACGAACTGGCCGACAAATACATTGCCCCCGCTCCGGAAGGATATCTGGCAAAAAGAAACTGACCCAAAGGCAATTGCAGAATGCCTTGTTTTCCTCCGGCATTCCTTTCCAGGTAACTGAAATAACGCGTCACCACCGGAAGGTCCATATTGGAAGGCACCTGATCAAATACGTCTCTGAAAACAGGATCTTTCAATTCGATACTGCTCGTAATGGCCGGCCCTGAGTTGAGTTGCTTTACCGCGGGTAAAGACAAAGCAGTTAAAAATGGGGTATACACCGCTCCATTCGCATCAAGATCCGGAAAGATGACCACCGATCCACCGTTTTTCACATAGCTTTTCAGTTGCTGAGCCAGTCCGGAAGAAGGTTGTTTTAATCCGCTGAGTACAATCAGGCTGTAATCAGAAAAGCTGGAATACTTAATATTCGCTTCCGGCATCTCACTGAGTTTGAAATAAGGGTCAGCAGCAAACAGCGATTTAATGAATTTTTGTGAAGGATCTCCACTAATGTTTAACACCTTCATTTCCGTATTCACCTGGAAACTAAAATTCAGTGCATCATCAAAAGTGAGTGGAAAGTCTTTAATCGTCAGCAGCCCTTTTTGCCAGCCCTTTTGTAATCCGCTAAAGGATAAAGTGTCTCTTACAGATTTACCGGCAGGAACTTTAGTATTACTAATGGCTTTTTGTTGCTGGTTGATGGTTAATTTTATAGGAATATCGGCAGCGTCTTCTTCTCCATAGTTGTGAAGCTGAACCACAAGCTGCTCTGCCTGATTGGGCTGATGTACCGGCGACAAGCTCCATACACTATCCACAGAAATATTGGGAAGACTGTTGGCGTTCAATTTAATCAGGGAATAGCGAATGTCTTTGTCCGACTGAACCGGTTGAATGCCCACAAAGCTTTTCTGGAAATCGGACAACAAATAGGCGATCTGATTTCTGTTCGCCCCGCTTTCACGTTGCAACCTGTTGACCACCTGTTGCAGGCTTCTGCTTGCAGGCGAAATCTTCAGCTCATCCAGCAATTGTATAAACTCCTCTTTGTTGACGGCCCGTTGATGTTTCCCTTCAAAATCGTTGGTCAGGAGCTGGAACTGATCATTGAGCTGATAAGCCGCTGCAATTTCTTTTGCCTTTCTTTTCGCTTCATCGAGTAAGCTCCCCTCCTTGTTAACAGTCTCCATGCTATAGGAGTTGTCAATATAAATACTGATCAGGTTTCTTCTTCCCGGCTCTCCTGTGGAGGATAATGGAATAAAGGGCCTTGCAAAAGCAAAGACCAAAAAGATGACCGCAAGAATTCTGCTGATCAGGACGAGTAAATGTTTTAGCTTTTCCCTGGCGGAGTTCTGTTCTTTAGCTTCCTTTAAGAATTGTACATTACTAAAATATACCTTCTTGAATTTCCTGAAATTAAATAAGTGAATTGCAATAGGAATGGCTATTGCCAGCAGTGCAAAAAGAAAACCTGGGTATAGGAAATTCATTAAAAACCAAAGGTAGAACTTTTACATGAATTTTCTCATAGCCAGCCATAAAGTTTCATCTAAACCGTAGACATCCGGTCTGAACTGGATGCTTCCATTCTGAGACCATGCCGTAATGTAGTTGATAATCAAGGGCACAGGCTTTTTTGTTCCAAACCAGGTAGGCTTCAATTTAAATAAATTTACGGTATCTGCTTTTTTAGCAAGCTTCTTTCTATAGGAATTCATCCTGTTTGTATCCAATGGAGGAAGGTTCACTTCCATTCTCAGCTGATCGTACTGATATTTATCACGAACCAGGTTTTGCGCAAATTCTAATGGCTTTTCTACACGCACACAACCATGACTGATGGCGCGGTTGGCTTTGTTAAATCCGTTTTTATTATTGGTATCGTGCAGGTAAATGCTGGACCCGTTATCAAAGATGAATTTAAATTTCCCCAAAGCATTTCCATCTCCCGATCCTTGTTTAAACTGATAAGGTAACTTCTCCCTTGAATAGTTGCTCCATTGAATGGTATCAGGTTCTCCAATAAGTTTTCCATTCCTGTAAACATTAATATTGCTATTGGAAAGGTAATAAGGATCCTTACGTGCCATCCAGTAAATTTCATTTCTGGCAATGCTGACAGGAATATTCCATACCGGGTTTACCTGAATAGAGTTCAGTTTACTATACAAAATCGGCGTTTCGTGGTTTTTAGGCTTGTCGTCGAGATTGCCGCTCTTCGCATATTTGGCAATCTTCGCTGCATATCCCTCTTCTCTTTTTCCACCTACACATACTTTCATATGGCTAACCGTATCTTCCTGATTAAACCAGGTAAGTGAAAAATCAGGAATATTTACTTCCACATATTCCTTTCCCATCTCGGGTAACTTCCACCTCAAACGTTCCATGTTGACCATGATTGTCTTTGCCTGATCACCTTTACCAAGACCTTCCCTTTTTAGAATGTTCAGTCTGTGTTGAAGTGCAAGGTATTGTTTCGAAGATGGCTGTATCTCTTTCAGGAGTTTACCCAAATCTTTGGTTGCCAATGCACCAGACATACTGGCACTATCCGGACGCTTTACCGGGACATAATATCTTGAAAAGAGCTTACGTGGGTTTACGACCCCATAGCTCATGTAATTATCATACTTGATCAATGCCTCCGCAGCATTCAGCTCCAGATCAGCAATTACGGGATATACTTCTTCAATTTTCTTGAATTTATCAGCTGCAAGCTCTTTTAGCGCCGCATCTAACTGCTTCTGACGGAAGTTATCGGGATTAAAACCATGATCTTCACTTTTTCCGATATACGCTTCCAGCGTATCCAAAGCTCCGGCCGGAAAGTACAGACTTACCAAACGAGGCTCGTAATTATGGTTGATGTAGAACTTTTTGATGGTATTGGGATTGGATAATTTCCCCTTTAAAGAGTCATAGTGTTTCCTAAACACTACATTATAGGCTGCAGTATCAAAGTCTTTATACAATTTTCTGTCGAAATGTTTTGAGAGGATTAAACCGACCTCAGGAGTATCTTTAAACCAGGAACAGGCATTTAACAGCAAACAAAAGGGAATCAATAAGAGTAACGCTTTTTTCAAGATGGTATTTTTTTGCAAAACTAGATGTTAATTATATTTATTGAAGCGATATAATCAAATAAAATGCCATATATATTTTGATTTGTAAATTGTATCTATATATTTGCAGCTCCTCAGCATGCTAGTCATTGTTGATTAAGGACTTAAATAGAATTATGAATCAAATTTTGAACCATCATTTACATTTGCACCATCGCCTGTCGGCGATGTATATGTAATGTTTTGTACTTCAAAACTTGTTTCGGAACTATCTTCTTGTCCAATAATCAACAAATTTCAACACAGCATAATTGAAAACACTTAAAATTGCTATCCAGAAATCTGGCAGGCTAAACGAAAAATCAGTAGAAATTCTTAAAAATTGTGGTTTATCATTTGAAAACTACAAAAGCTCCCTTATATCCACCGTTACCAATTTCCCTTTAGAAATTCTTTTTTTAAGAGATGATGATATTCCGGAATATGTTCAGGATGGCATTGCCGATCTTGGTATTGTGGGCGAAAACGTCATTGTAGAAGCTGGCGCTGAAGTGACCTATCTTCAGAAATTAGGCTTCGGAAAATGCACGCTGAAGATTGCCATCCCTAATGAAAGCAGGATCACAGAGATCGCTCAGTTAGAAGGCAAAGCCATCGCTACCTCCTATCCGGTAATTCTGGATAAGTACCTCAAAGAAAATCACGTCAATGCAGACATCAGAACGATCTCCGGCTCTGTAGAAATTGGTCCGGGACTGGGATTAAGTGATGCCATTTGCGACATCGTTTCTACCGGAGGAACCTTAAAAAGCAATGGATTGAAGCCTTTCTCGGAAGTGATGAAATCTGAAGCTGTTCTGATCGGAAGTAAAGGCTCAGAGTTGCTACCGGAAGTTCAGGAGCTGTTGCAAAGAATTCTTTCTGTTTTACGCGCCAAAGAAACCAAATATGTGGTGCTGAATGTGGCAAAAACAAACCTTAAAAAAGTAGTAGACCTATTGCCTGGCGTGAAAAGCCCAACCGTGGTGCCATTGTTCGATGAAGAATGGGTTGCCGTTCATTCCGTAATTGCAGAACACGACTTTTGGGAAAAGATCAACAGCCTGAAAGCGGCCGGTGCACAAGGGATCGTAGTGATGCCAATTGAAAAAATAATTGCCTAAAATCTGATGAAGACTTACAGTTATAAAGACTTATCTAAACAGCAGATTGAAGAAATCTGTTTAAGACAGCTCGAAGACGATAGCAGCATCCAGGACCGGGTAAAACACATCGTGGAACGGGTAAAAACGGAAGGTGACATCGCCCTGCGGGATTATGCACAACAGTTTGACCAGGTCTCCTTAACACAACTATACCTCGATGCAGCAGAAATAGAAATCATTGCTGCAGGTATTCCTTCAGCAGAAAAGGAAGCCATTGATATCGCTTATGCCAATATCAAAACCTTCCACGCCGCACAATCCAGTTCAGAAAGCAAGATTGAAACCATGCCAGGCGTAACCTGCTGGCGCGAATCAAGGGCAATAGAACGTGTGGGCCTGTATATTCCAGGCGGAACGGCAGTGCTGCCCAGCACCTTTCTGATGCTCGGCATTCCGGCAGTTTTAGCGGGATGTAAAGAAATTGTAGTTTGCTCCCCTCCTCAAAAGGACGGAAAGACCAATTGCTATCTTGCCTATTGCGCTTTAAAGTTAGGTATAGACCGGATCTACCTCGTTGGCGGCGCACAAGCCGTTGCTGCCATGGCCTACGGAACAGAAAGTGTTCCTAAAGTGTACAAAATCTTTGGACCGGGAAACCGCTATGTGACTCAGGCAAAACAACTGATCCAGTCGGCAACCATGACAGCAATTGACATGCCCGCGGGTCCTTCAGAAGTTTTAGTGCTTGCGGATGAGACCGCCAACCCAGCTTACATCGCTTCAGATTTACTGGCGCAGGCAGAACATGGAACAGATAGCCAGACCATCCTGGTCGCTACATCCAAAGAAATCATAGAAAACACCCTAAAACAGATTGAATTACAAATACAGGACCTTCCAAGGAAAGACATTGCTGCAAAAGCAATTGAAAACTCCTATGCGGTTCTCGTGGATAACCTGGAACAAGGAATGGAATTCAGCAATGCCTATGCTCCGGAGCACCTGATCTTATCAACAACAGGTTTTGAACCTCTTATACCCCTGATTTATAATGCAGGATCGGTATTTCTGGGCAACCTGACTCCTGAAAGTGCGGGAGATTATGCTTCAGGAACCAACCATACCCTCCCTACCAGTGGTTTTGCTAAAGCTTATTCGGGAGTATCTCTGGATTCTTTCCTTAAAAAAATCACCTTTCAGCACATCACCGAACAGGGTTTAACCAATATAGGACGTACTGTAGAGGTCCTGGCGCAAGCCGAAGGCCTGCAGGCACACAAAAATGCAATCACTATTCGTTTAAAATCATAAGATGGATATCAATAACTTACAACGGGAAAACATCAAAAATCTCCGCCCTTACTCTACCGCGAGAGATGAATATAAAGGACAGGCAAGCGTTTTTTTAGATGCAAATGAGAACGGATATGGTTCTCCGCTGGATCAGAATTTCAACAGATACCCTGATCCTCTGCAACTTGATCTTAAAGATGCGTTGAGTAAAATAAAAGGCGTACCGATAGAAAACACCTTCCTTGGAAATGGAAGCGATGAAGCGATTGACCTCCTTTTCCGCGCCTTTTGTGAACCGGGAAAAGACAACGTAATCATACTTCCTCCAACTTATGGGATGTACGAAGTTTCAGCCAATATCAACAATGTTGAAGTCCGCAAGGTAAACCTGCTTCCAAGTTTTCAGCTGGATCTGGAAAAGGTAGCGGAAGCGATCGACGAAAACACAAAACTGATTTTCATCTGCTCGCCAAACAATCCGACCGGAAACTCAATCATCCGTACAGATATAGAAACAGTTTTAGCCAATTTCAACGGACTTGTTGTCATCGACGAGGCCTATATCAATTACGCTAAACAAAGGACCTTTATTCCCGAATTAACGGAATATCCTAACCTGGTTATTTTGCAAACATTTTCTAAAGCCTGGGGACTTGCCGCACTTCGTTTGGGAATGGCATTTGCCGCCCGCCCGGTAATTGATATCCTGAACAAGGTAAAACCACCTTATAACATCAATCAGGCGACACAGGACCTGGCTTTAAAAGCCCTGGAAAATATAGGACAGGTAAACGAATGGATCAAAGTAACGGTCTCAGAAAGAGAAAGCCTGAGTCAGGAATTGGCCAACCTTCCACTCGTGAAAAAAGTTTATCCTTCGGATGCCAATTTCATACTAATTGAAGTCATTGATGCGTTGAAAACCTATGACGCGTTGGTAGAACAAGGCATCATCGTCAGAGACCGTTCTAAAGTAACACTTTGCGAAGGATGTCTTAGAATCACCATAGGAACTACCCAGGAAAACCAAATTCTCTTAGAAGCTTTAAAATCGCTTAACAACTAACCATGAAGAAAGTATTATTTATTGACCGAGACGGCACCCTCATTACTGAACCCGCTGATGAGCAGATCGACTCTTTTGAAAAGCTGGAATTCTACCCTCGCTCGCTTTATTACCTTTCAAAAATAGCAAAAGAGCTGGATTTCGACCTGGTTATGGTCACCAATCAGGACGGACTCGGAACGGATTCACATCCGGAACAAAACTTCTGGCCGGTACATAATTTCGTCATGAAAACCTTTGCCAATGAAGGTGTGGTATTCAGTGAAGTGATTATTGATAAAACCTTTGCACACCAAAATGCACCGACACGCAAGCCCAATACAGGCCTGCTGCTGCATTTTATGGAAGAAGGATACGATATGAAAAACTCTTTTGTTATCGGCGACAGGATCAATGATGTTGTCCTGGCAAAAAACCTGGGTGCAAAAGCCATCTGGTTGTCGAACAACCTGGATCTCGGCGCAAATGAGAACCTGGATAAAATAGAAACGCTTTCAGACGTGATTGCCCTGAGAACCCAAAACTGGGAAGACATCTATACGATGTTAAAAGCAGGAACGAGAACCGTGCACCATGAAAGAAATACCAATGAGACCAAGATCAGCATTGATATTGATCTTGACGGCACAGGAAAAGCAGAGATTGATACGGGCTTAAACTTCTTTAACCACATGCTCGATCAGATTGCCCGTCATGGCAGCATCGACCTGAAAATTAAAACGAATGGCGACCTCCACATCGATGAACACCATACGATTGAAGATACAGGGATCGCCCTTGGCGAGGCTTTTGCCAAAGCAATCGGGAATAAACTAGGACTGGAACGTTATGGCTTCTGCCTGCCGATGGACGATTGTCTGGCACAGGCAGCAATTGACTTCGGCGGAAGAAACTGGATCGTCTGGGATGCAGATTTTAAACGCGAAATGGTGGGTGATATGCCTACAGAAATGTTCTACCACTTCTTTAAATCTTTCAGTGACGCTTCAAAATCTAACCTGAACATCAAAGCCGAAGGAGAAAATGAACACCATAAAATTGAATCCATCTTCAAAGCTTTTGCAAAAGCGATCAAGATGGCGATTAAACGTGATGCCGAGAAATTAGTCTTACCAAGCACTAAAGGAGTATTGTAATGATTGGAATTGTAAATTATGGCGCTGGTAATATCTTCTCCCTGACTTCGGCCCTGGAAAGACAACACCTTCCTTACGGAATGGTGAATACCGAAGCTGATCTGGAGAAATATACCCACATCATCATTCCGGGAGTAGGTCATGCCGGTGCGGCAATGAAAAAGCTGGAAGATACGGGATTGGTAGAACCGATTAAGGCATTAAAGAAACCAGTCCTTGGCATCTGTGTAGGAATGCAACTGCTTACTGCCCATTCTGAAGAAGGGGATGCCACAATGATGAACATTTTCCCTTTACAAACGAGGTTATTCAATAAGGATCAGGGGATTAAAATTCCACACATGGGATGGAATAACATCGATCACAAAAACAATTCCTTGTTTGAAGGTGTTGAAAACCTGACACAATTTTACTTTGTCCATTCGTACTTTATTGAATATAACCCTACTTTTGATATTGCGACTGCAAATTATGGGATGCCATTTTCTGCAGCAATACATAAAGATAATTTCTATGGCGTGCAGTTCCACCCGGAGAAATCCGGCATCGCCGGAGAGCATTTATTAAAGAATTTTTCAAACTTAAAACAGTAAGATGTACATTATCCCCGCAATTGATATTTTAGATGGGAAAGTAGTTCGCCTCAGAGAAGGTGACTATAACCAGAAAACTGAATATGATGTTTCCATCGCCGAAATGATCGAAACCTACCGCTCTAATGGTACAGAATTCATACATATAATCGACTTAAATGGTGCAAAAGGTGATTTTAGCAATCAAAAAGCACTTTTTGAAATCATCAGTAAAACAGATATGCGCGTACAATATGGCGGCGGTATCCGGACGATCGAACAGGTAACGAACCTGTTAGATGCCGGAATTCACCGGGTCATTGTAGGTACACAGGCAATCACTAACCCTGATTTCCTTGCCGAGCTGAGCAAAGAAGTTGGTAAGAAATATGATTATGCCAACAGAATCGTGATCGCGATTGATGTTTTGGATGAAGTGATCAAATATTCCGGCTGGATGGAAAGCTCACCAATTAAACTGATGGATTACGTTGACAAATGTTTACAACTCGGCTTTTTCCGCTTCCTGTGTACCGACATCAACAAAGACGGTAAACTGGGTGGTGCAGCAATAGATTTGTATAAGAAACTATTGGAGCACTCTCCTTTCATTAAACTGATCGCTTCAGGCGGAGTCAGCTCGATGGAAGACGTAGAAGAACTGGCGAAATTAGACATCCGTTCTGTGGTAGTAGGTAAAGCCATCTATGAAAACAGAGTCTCTATTGATGAGATTAAAGACTGGAATCTAAAGCAAATGACCTCCCTTTAAGCCAATGCTGAGCAAACGTATCATTCCATGTCTGGATGTTAAAGATGGCAGAACGGTTAAAGGAGTTAACTTTATTGACCTTAAGGATGCAGGTGATCCGGTAGAACTGGCCTGGCAATATGCACAGCAGGGAGCGGATGAGTTGGTGTTCCTCGACATTACGGCCACGCATGAACGCCGAAAAACGATGATAGAAATGGTGAAATCAGTTGCCCGTCAGCTGAACATCCCTTTTACCATCGGAGGTGGAATAACCACCGTACAGGATGCCGAAGCATTGCTGAATGCAGGTGCAGATAAAATCAGTATCAATTCCGCAGCAGTAAAGAACCCGGAATTAATTGAAGAACTGGCCAGAAATTTTGGTGTTCAGTTCGTAGTGGTAGCCGTAGACACGAAACTGGTGGAAGGCAGAAATATGGTTCACCTCAACGGAGGAAGACTCATCACGGAACTGGAAACCGAAGACTGGATCCGCAAAGCGGAAGGCCTCGGTGCAGGAGAAATCCTCCTGACTTCTATGGACCATGATGGCACCAAACAAGGTTTTGACTGTGGTTTACTGAATACCATTACCCAAATGATCAATATTCCTGTAATCGCCTCCGGCGGTGCAGGAAAGGTAGAACATTTCATTGAAGTCTTCGAAAAAACAGGTGTCGATGCAGCCCTGGCGGCCTCGGTATTCCACTTCGGTGAAATCCCCATCCCCGACCTGAAACAAAAATTAAAATACCACAATATACCTGTAAGGTTATGAATATAGATTTTGAAAAAACGGATGGGCTGGTCCCTGTAATTATACAGGATGAACAGACCCTGGAAGTTTTAATGCTGGGCTACATGAACCAGGAAGCATGGACGAAAACTCAGAAAGAAGGCAAAGTGACCTTTTTTTCGAGGTCTAAAAACCGCCTGTGGACCAAGGGTGAAGAAAGTGGAAACTTCCTTTTTGTGAAAGAAACACATATCGATTGCGACCGGGATACAATTTTAATTAAAGCAAGTCCGGTAGGCCCAACCTGCCATACCGGAAGCAGGAGTTGTTTTAAAACAGATTACAATCAGAATTTCCTTTTTGAACTCGAAAGCATTATTTCCGACCGTTACGAAAACCCTTCTGAGGAGTCTTATGTGAACAAACTGCGCCAGAAAGGCTTAAACAAAATCGCTCAGAAAGTAGGCGAAGAGGGTGTCGAAACCGTAATTGCCGCATTAAATGAGACCGATGAAGATTTTGTAAATGAAAGCTCAGACCTGATCTTCCATCTTTTGGTTTTGCTGAAAGAAAAAGGAAAAAGCCTGAGTGAAATCGCCCAAAACCTGGAAAAAAGACACCGCAAATAAGGCGGTCTTTTTAAACTACATTACCTCAGCATGTATTTTTTCTTTAAAAATGTACGAAACGAGAAGACAACTTACGTTATTCATTTCTGATCAAAACGAAATCATTGAAAAAATACGTGCTGAATTTAACCCAATACAATATCAGCTCATTGCGGCTCATATTACCCTGTGCAGAGAAGATGAAATCGCATCCATTGAAACAGTTATTGCAAATATCAAATCCATCGCCGGCAATAAACCTCTTGAAATAGAATTTAACCCTCCCTTAAGATTTGAAAATGGAAAAGGGGTGTTGATTCCTGCAAAAGAACAAAACTCAGCGTTTGATGAGCTAAGGACTATGGTTTTGAAAGGTATAAATGCGTCCCCCCGCAAACAGGAGGCACATATAACTTTAATGCATCCCCGAAACTCGACTTGTACTGATCTGATTTTTGAACAGATTCAGGCATATAAATTACCTGCTCAGCTAAGTTTTAATAAAATCAGCTTAATTGAACAGAAAGACGGAGGACAGTGGTTTACAATTGAAGAATTTCAAATCTAATTTATCTTTGCATAAATTAATAACAAAAATAAACATGCTACAGCACTTACATACCCTTAACGGACACCAAAACCCCATTTACGCCCTTGCCAATTCGCCTAAAAAAGACACCTTCTTTAGTGCAGGAAATGACAAAGGTGTTGTAGAGTGGTCATTGGAAACCATGGGTTTTGTAAAAGTTCTGGTTCCGGTACAAAGTTCTGTCTACGCTTTACACCGCCACGAAAACCTGTTATTCATTGCGCAGCGAAGTGGTTTGATTCTCGTCTTTAACCTCGACGAAGAAAAAGTGATCGCCAATTTAAGCTTCCATCAAAAAGGAGTTTTCGACCTTAAAACCATTCGTTATAAGAATGAGCTGATCAGCACCGGTGAGGATGGAATGCTTGCCGTTTGGTCGCTAAAAGACTTCTCCTTATTATACCATTTCCCGGTAATCCAGCAAACAGTACGGTCGATTGCCTTAAGTAATAATGAAAAGGAAATTGCATTGGGTGGCAAAGATGGAGTAATCCGCATTTATCATTCCGAAGACTATAGCCTGATTCGGGAACTGAATGCACATACTTTGCCCATTACCGCATTACAATACGCCCCCACCGGAAATTACCTGATCTCCGGCAGCAGAGATGCGCAGTTGAAAGTATGGAGCCTGCCTCAATATGAACTGATCAACAGTATTGCCGCACATATGTTCAGCATTTATGCGATTGCTTTCCATCCTACAAAGCCATATTTCGCCACCTGCAGCCAGGATAAAGGCATTAAACTTTGGGGAGCTGAAGATTTCAAACTATACAGAATTCTAAGCCTGGAAAAGAATACCGAGGGACATTTCCATTCAATCAACAAGCTGATCTGGAGCGAAGACGGCCGTTATTTAATTTCTACAGGTGACGACAGACAAGTAATGGTCTGGGAATCAAAATAATGCCATTTACTTTCAAAAAAACTAAGAAAAGGAAAAGAAGATTGTTTAAATTGGTGTAAACAAGTACAGATCATGGCTAAAGAACATCAATACAAAACCGCACTTACCTGGACAGGGAATAAAGGATCCGGAACAATGGATTACCGCTCTTATGATCGGAACTATGTGATTTCAATTGACCACAAAGCCGACCTTGCCGGTTCATCCGATTCCGCCTTCTTAGGAGACAAAACCAAACACAATCCTGAAGATCTGCTGGTTTCTTCCCTTTCTTCCTGTCACATGCTTTGGTACCTTCATTTATGCTCACAGAACGAGATCATTGTCATGGATTATAAAGACAATGCAGTGGGCACCATGATCGAAGAGCCTGACGGAAGTGGCCGCTTTACTGAAGTGACCTTAAATCCTGTAGTGACCATCACCAATAAAGCAGACATCGAAAAAGCCAATTCGCTGCACGAACAGGCCCATAAGATGTGTTTTATTGCCAATTCCTGTAATTTTCCGGTAAAGCACCAGCCACAATGCGTGGTAGAAGGGGCTTAAGATCGCCCGTTTTCCATGTTTTTCATATGATATGAATATGGCATAAATATGCGCTCGCATAAAATCAACCTTCACTTGATTTCAGAAACATCGTTTAAAGGTCCACAGGACCAATTAAGGACCTATCAACCTCCTATTGATGGTCAGGTGACCATCAATTGAAATAAAACGCATCTGCAAAGGATTTGAATCACATTTTAATCTGACCAAACAGCACTTTTGGAGGAATGGGGAGAATAAGGGTCCAGCAATAGCCAGCTTTAGATAAAGCGCTTAATTATCCTCAGATGATGGGTATATTTCCCAAGTTCTACATTGTAGATGCCCTGGTCGTCGATTGGATCTACCCTTACTTTTCCCGAAGCATGAATAATTTCATTTGCGTTCAGCATAATACCTACATGGGTGATCCTACCCTCTTCATTGTCGAAAAAAGCAACATCTCCGGCTTTCACCTGTGGTAGAAAATTAACATCGGTACCTTGCTCTGCCTGTTGCCATGCATCCCGTTTCATCTGAATGCCATTTAACTTGTACACGATTTGTACAAACCCGGAGCAATCCAGACCGAAAAGATTTCTTCCGCCCCATAGGTAAGGGACATTTTGAAAAAATAAAGCATTGGTCACTATATCTTCAGCCGTATGAAAGGCAGTGGTCTTTTTTGGGGTAAACATGACCATAAATTTCTCCGAACCAAGGGAACAAAAGCCCTCTTCCAACATAGGAAGATTGCTTCCCGGAGATAAAAAATATTTGCTGCCTGCCTCATCAATCACAATGCTCGCCAGCTCAGCAGGAACAACATGGTCACAATCGTGATTTTTAACGTACTGTTCAAGGGACAGTTCAGCGAGCTGTCTAAAGTCCATCCAGCCCTCATATCCATCATAGGCATTGTAGATCAGCCACCATTTCTCTTTTTTTTCAAGAACCTCAACATGATCTCCAAAAAGCAACTGGGAACTGATTTCAGCCCTATCAGAGGCCTCAGTCCTTAGGGGAGCTACTGCTACCCGGCAAATTCCATATTCTTGTCCCATATGATAAGTTAGTCTCGCGCAATAAAAATAAGCATAACTGTGTGATTATTACAATTACTGTTCCCCGTTTTTTTTTGCATCAGTGTCCATTCATTCAAATTCTGTACACATTTAAGCAGGCTCAACAGATTTTTCAAAAAAATCGTATTTTTATATAGGCCTTATTGTTTAAACCAATGACCATACTGACAAGCTTTAGTAAAACAATTAACAGATACCAGATGTATCTATAGCATATCAATTTAATTTGTAAGATCATGAACCTTAAAAAGATTTTAATTGCGGTCGACAATAGTACCTGTTCCGAAAAGGCGGCCAAAACAGGTTATGAGATCGCAAAGACATTTGGTGCCGAGGTGGCGCTCGTCAATATTATAGAACCGATACCGGCAAATATCAACCCGGATCTGACTTTAGCTCCTGTTTTTTTAGAAACTTACGACAATAGCGAGGAGAACAGTCATATGCTCCTGAAAGAAATAGAATCAAAATATAGCCTGGGAATCCCAACCACCTATCTGAGTGTGATTGACAGCGCCGCACATGGCATCATTCAACAATCAGATGAATGGGGGTCCAACCTGATTGTCATCGGAACTTATGGACGCACGGGCCTCTATCACTTCTTAATGGGAAGTGTGGCAGAGCATGTGGCCAGAAAATCGGCATGTCCAGTACTCATCGTTCCGAACAAATTCGAGGATAAAGATTAATCCTTAAAAATAAAAAGAGGATGCCAGTTGGACATCCTCTTTTCTATGATCTTAGTTTAAAGACTAATTTTCCTGATGTAACCAGGCCTTTTTTGCCAATAACTCCTCTTCAGTTTCGCGGATATCTTCATCATCAACACAACAATCCACCGGACAAACCGCTGCGCATTGAGGTTCATCATGAAACCCTTTACATTCTGTACACTTATCGGAAACGATATAATAAACTTCATCAGATACTGCTTCCATAGCAGATTCTGAATCAATTTCTTTACCTCCGAAATCGATAATACCATTTAAATTGGTACCATCGGAGAATCTCCAGGCCGTGCCTGCGTCATAAATCGCATTATTGGGGCATTCAGGCTCACATGCTCCACAGTTAATACATTCGTCTGTTATTTTAATAGCCATGTCTTCGTCTATATCTAATGCTAAGTTTACCTTTGCAATGCAAATATAACACATAAACTTTAAAATATCTGGAATATGCCAATGCTTACTGCTGAAAAACTAATTATTGCATTCAAAAAACTTACTGACTTTATTGCCAATCCGGATCCTGAGTTCAAAAATTTAATTTTATCAGCCCCAAACAGCAATGCCTGGTTCACGGTTGAAGAGGTAGAAAAGGCATTAAATGCCCTATATAAGATGTTGAATGAAGCCGATCTTGAAACCTGGTTTAAAGACATTAAGGTAAGTGACACCCCGAAAAAAGTAGGGTTGATTCTGGCCGGAAACATCCCGGTAGTTGGTTTTCATGATGTGATTTCTGTACTTGCTACCGGAAATACGGCCTTGATCAAGCTTTCATCTTCCGATGATAAGCTACTTCCTGCCCTGCTTAAACAACTGATGACCATCGAGCCGCTCCTGGCAGAACGCATTGTTTACGTAGAACGTCTCAAAGATTTTGATGCGGTAATCGCAACCGGAAGCAATAATACATCCAGATACTTTGAATTTTACTTCAGTAAAGTGCCCAATATCATCCGAAAGAACAGAAACAGCATTGCCGTACTGACCGGAAAAGAAAGCACAGCAGAAATTGCAATGCTGGGACATGATATCTTTGATTACTTTGGCTTAGGCTGCAGAAATGTATCGAAACTTTACATTCCTGAAGATTACGATATCAAAAACTTCTATGAGCCACTGGAACCTTTCCAACCCATCGTTAACCACTTTAAGTACAATAACAATTACGATTATAACAAGTCTATTTACCTGGTAAATGCAGCCACGCATTATGATAATGGGTTCTTATTGCTAAAAGAAGACACCAATATGGCTTCCCCTCTTGCGGTTTTATATTATGAGCGTTACCAGAACCTGAACGAAGTTCAGGAAAGGCTAAATCAGGAGGCGGAGAATATTCAGTGTGTCGTTTCAAATGCAGATTTAGAATTGAATACGACTGTATTAACACCTGGCCAGAGTCAGCATCCAAGATTATGGGATTATGCAGACAATGTAAACACTATTGCCTTCCTTAACGGGATTAAAACACCGAACAGATAGGTATAAAACGACCACAAGCGGTACTGATAACAGTACCGCTTGTGGTTTGATTAAACATGCGAACAAATTAAAAGGCCATTTCAGACCTCAGCTTTTCAGCTTAGTTCACAATAGCCTCAACAGTGAAAGATTGTATTCTCCATTGTCCTCCGACTACCCCGGAAACTTTAACCTCAATATCGTACTCATAACCTCCAGCCGGATCTACCACACGCGTTTGGAAAGTATCTACATTGATCGTTCCTCCCTGGTGATTCACCAAAGCGAGACTAAGATTGGTCAGGCTCGTGCCATTGATACTAGCCGTAATCTGATACAGAGATGATCCGGACGAGCCATAAGTCAAGGTAGCAGTAGCCGTCTGGGAAGTCCAGGGGATATTGATGGTCTCTGTCACTGTAACAGGAGGAACCACCCTCACATTAGCCTGAGGAACAGCATTTAGCTCCTTACTGTTGGTAAAACTACTGGCAAACATTACAATTGCCAATGCACTGCTCATTCGGAAAAGGGATAACATTTTCATAATTGTTGAGTTTAATTATTGGTTTAATATTTACTTATTTATGCGTCAAGCCATTTAATTTAATTGTAATCAGGTAAGTCCCCAGCTGTTTGATCTGAAATCCAAATCTCGGGTTGATGCTAAAGGTAGAACCTGGCGCTTGTCCGGGAGGAAAATTATCCAGTTTGGCATAAGTGCTTGGAATGCGGTAATAAATGAGGAAGTCCCCATAACCACTGATCCGTTTCATCGGGAAAGGAGTAATTTCATAATTACAGGTCATCGTTTCATCTCCAATCACTACCGGATTAAATTTAGCATAGGATTCGAAAGTAGGACGGTCTCCCCTTTTGATGATCTCCCCTTTTTTCGGATTGAAAGGAACGCCATTTTTATCCACAATTTTCACGCTTACACTTGTGCCCTCATTGCTCACTTTTGTGATGATCATTTCCGGAGTAGCATCTACTGTTCCGCTCAATCCCGTCTGATCCGAGAACCAGCTGTTGGCAATGGCATAAGATTTAAACAATTCCGCATCAAGAAGCTGGATTTCTCCAATATTCTTATACACACGCATACCGCTTTCATTACTTACTTCAACATCAAACTCATATTGTGATCTCGGAGGGAGGAACGACGTCCCTGCATTGAAAAGGAACTGTCCGCTTGGTAAAAACTCAAATGGAGGAAGCATTTTCTTCTCCCGTTTGGCATTGACCATTGCGATAGTCGTGTCTACTGCCGGGTCAATAGGTTGTTTATAAACATAAACCTCATGTTCTGCATAAAACTCTTCAGCACGCTGAGTGGTTCCCTTTTTTCGTACTTCTAACAATTTCACCAATACCGGAAGCGTGGAACCATCCAGATTAAGTGAACTCGTTACCTGCTTAATGTTTCCCTGTTCAACCTTGAAAGGGCTATCTTTATAATACATTGATTCACCAATAAAACCTACCGGAATCTTTTTACAGCCTAACCAGGCTACACTTATTAATGCAATCAGCACTAAAACAGATCTTATAATCTTCATTTCTTTTGATTTAATGTGGTTAAATATTACCAGTAAAATTTATGCCTGTTGTTCAACACATGCAGGATTCCATTGGTCGTGATAATTCCAGACGTCTGGGTCAGTTCCTGAATGTCTTTATCCGCATCCGGATAATTGTCAGGCAACGGTTTTGGGTCCAGTCCGTTCCTTAATCTCACCAGGTACAAATACTGTGGCTTGGTGGTCACTGTACCTGTATACGCTGTCGTTTCAATTAGCAGAATGGAATAATCTTCGTTTGATTTACTTTTAAACACCTTGTTTTCCAACGACAAATTTTCGCGGTTGATGGCTCCTGTAAAAAGATGGGAACGCAGGGAATCCCTTAATTCCGGAACAGGAAGGCTATCCAGCGTATACTTAAGGTTTTCATTATTGTATTTTCGCTGGATAATTCTGGTACGTCGGATCAGCAGTTCTGCAACAGAATAATCGGTAGGCGCAAAGAAGGTCGTATTTCCATTGATCTCTTCTTTCATTCCTGCTTTATCGATGAGCCTGGTTAGCGTATCGAACAAAGGTTTACTTTTCAAAAAGTCATAGGTCGTCATATTTACCCTCGGATCATGAAGGTCTCCTCCGATGAGGTAGTCTTTCTTCTTACAGGCAGTTACGATAAGGCAGAGCCCGAAGAAGGTTAAAATGTATACTAATTTATTTTTCATGAGAATCTTTTTTAAATGAAACACTGATTTACCTTAATCTGCCAACCCAGTATTTGTTTTGGGCCAGATCTTTATTCGTCACAAACAGCGATCTTGCTATCGGCCATTTCCAGCCTTCTTCATCAAATCTGGATTGAGGAAAACGATCAAGGTATTCTACGAGTCTTTTATTCCTCACCATGTCGTACCAGGAATGCCCTTCACAGAACAATTCGCGGAATGTCTCTTCAAAAATCTCCGTTTTCAGGTCAGCACCCGAATACCCCGTCAGGTTAGACCTCAGTTTCACATCATTCAGATCCGTTAAAGCGTCTGAACTGCGACCTAGCAATTCGTTACATTCTGCCCTTAAAAGCTTCATTTCAGCCAGGCGGAAAATACTGATGTTGCAATTAACGAGTCCACCTCTGTTATTTCCCGGATCCAGGAAAAACCGGTTCTGGTTGTTCTTTCCAATATACTTGGTCAAAATAAGGTCTTCTTCTTTAGTGCGGTCAAAGTAATAGTCATAACGGGCATCAGTAGGATCGTTAAAGAACCAACCCACTACTTCGCTGTTAAAAACCGTCGATTTTGTTTTTTCGGGAATGTAAGGTTGTCCTAGTGTATACAGGTAAAAACCTCCATTTGGTTGATATTCCAACTGATCAGCACTTGTATTGATTTCAAAAATTCCTTCCTGTGATCTTCCTTTAAACAGGCGGTCGAAATTTGCTGCCGGCACCAGGCTGTACATCCCTGAAGCAGTAATGGAATCAATTGCAGCTATGGATTTGGTCAATAAAGTTTTGTCAGATTCTTTGGTCACAAAGTATTTCCATCTGTTTACATGAGCAAGCAAAGCAAAAGCAGCACCTTTATCAGCCCTTACAGCATGATCGCTTCCAGTATTCCAGCCCATTAATAACCTCGCTCTGTTCATATCAGCTGCGCAGGAATCCAAAACCACAGCTTCATTAGTCCGCTGAACATTTTTAGAGGATACCGGATCCTGATCATATTGAAGCACCAATGGTACATCTCCCCAAATCCTGACCATATAAAAATAGGTGTAGGCGCGGATAAATAAAGCTTCACCAATTATCTTGCGTTTAACAGCGAGACTTTTAAAGGCATTATCAGGCATTTTACCTACTTTCTCTATCACCGTATTGGCCTGGGTTATCGTCTTGAAATAAGGCGTCCAGTTTTGAAAGTCTTCGATGTAATCTCCCCTGAAATCATCCACACTTATTCCTGTTCCATAGTATTCATCTCCTTTTACCAGGAAATTCAGTGCATAATCTCCACCTTCTTTCAATACACCTGTCGTAAAATCACCATACACAAAGTTTGACATCCCCTGTCCGCCCAGCGTCAGCGACTTACGAAGTAAGGAGTACGCTCCCATCAATCCGGAAGTAGCATCCGTCTCTGTTTTCCAAAACACCGCTTCGTATACGGAATCTTCAGGCTTAAGATCCAATAGTTTTTTACAGGAAAGTAAACCTCCGCAAAGCATTCCTCCTAAAAGGAGCATACTTATTATTCTATATTTTGATAAATTCATGATCGTCTTTCTAATTAATACTTATTTGTCGTCCTTAAAAGCTGGCCTGTATACCAAAAGTGAATTTTCTTGGAACAGGATAGCTATCACCAGAGTAAACTCCCAGCTCATTTACAGCTTCCACATCAGGTAAGCTTGATTTTTGGAAAGAATACACGTTATCTATAATCGTATACACCTGTAAGCGCTTCATCTTAAATTTCTCCAGCATCTTCGCAGGGAAGTTATAAGCAAGGTTGATGTATTTGATCTTCAAATAATTTCCATTCTCCATATAAGCGGAAGAGAAGTTATTGAACTGATAATAGTAAGGACCATAAGGATTCAAATCTGCATATTTGGCATTGTCACCAGGCTGGCGCCATACCGGCAATTTATTCAGGTCCAGTAATCCTGTTCCAGGGAAGCTACCTAATTGTTTATATCTGTCTAACAGACTGGAGATATAAGTATTGTAAACTTCTCTGCCCAGAACAAAAGTGGTATAAACCTCCAGAGAGAAATTCTTATAAGTAAAGCTGTTACTGAAACCACCGGTTACCCTTGGGTTAGGATTCCCCACCCTTACTTTATCAAAGTGATCCCATACGTCATAATCGAAATTCTGATCTATCCAGCGGTAAGAACCTGGTTGTGCCACTCTGGATCCGTTCCAGTACGTAATCAGATCGCCTGTTCTCGGATCGAAAGGAATCTGATCTTTTGTAGAATATACACCTTCTGATTTAACCAGGAAAAATTCATAAACCGGACGCCCTTTGGTCAGTATAAATGTTGTTCCGGTATTGGGATCAGTCACCATAATATCTCTGTTGCCATCAGGAAGAGAAACAATCTGGCTCTTATTAAAGGACATAATTAATCTCGGGTTCCATTGAAATTTACTATCCTGATTAAAGACTTTTCCAGACAGGCTTAAATCAACACCTAAGTTTCTGATGTTAACGGCATTTGTTTTTACTTTATCATAACCACTCGTTACCGGCAGGTTTAAATCAAAAAAGATATCTGAAGTTCCACGGTTATAGGCATCGACTGTTAACATTGCCCGGCCCTTAAAGAATTCCGCATCGACACCAATATTCGCCTGGGTTGAGCGTTCCCAGGTCAGGTTATCCTGAGTAATCGACTGCGGATTAATGGTAACCGCATTGACACCATTATAAGTGCTCGACTGACCAGAACCTTGGTAACCTCCCTGACCAGTCAGGTAAGAGTTAAAAGGCGCATAATAATCAGAAGGCAGGTTTCCTGATGTGCCATAGCTACCTCTGAACTTCAGGGAAGACAACCAGTTTTCGGTCGACTTCATGAAAGGTTCGTCAGATACCACCCATCCGGCCGAAACTGCAGGGAAATAAGCCCATCTGTAGTTTTTTCCGAAACGGGAAGAGGCATCAGCACGATAACTAAAAGTGAACAGGTACCTGTCTTTAAAATCATAGGATGCACGGCCAAAGAAAGACAAAAGACCTGAAGCCGCAGTCTTTGATCCGGTAATCATATTTCCGTAAGGATCACTCAGAACATAGTTCTTCGGCTCCAGTCCTTTTACAGTAGTGATTACATTATTACCAATTCCTGTACCGCCAACACCAGTATAGTCGCTGGTTGTATAATTAATGGTATTACCCCCCAAAAGTGTCAGGTTATGATTTTCAGCTGGCTTAAGCGTATAAGTCAGGAGGTTATCAATATTGAAATTATCATAATTTGCTCTGGAAGACTGCGCGTAAAACACGTTATTCGCATCCAGTATACTAGGCCTGAAAATATCTCTGCCTCCTTTGCTCGACTGCAATGCTCCCTGAGTACGGAAGTGAACGTTTTTAACAACGTCATAATCCAGACTCAGACTGGCAGTAACATCATCATTGATGTTTTTATCTTTCGCACTTTCCAATTGTCCGGTAAAATTCGCCTGATCAGAAGGACTGATGTACAATAAGGAGGTTGGAAAAGTACCCGCACTAATCGGCAAGGGATTTTCCCATGGAGCCTGACCACGACCACGGGAACGATCTCCACGCGATAACCTGAACATTGCGTCCATTTTCAGTTTTTCTGTCAGTTTTACTCCCATTGTACCCGACATGGCATATCTTTTAAACCCGGTTCCTTTGATGATCCCCTGTTCATTATAATAGTTACCACTAAAGCGGTAATTGATATTTTCTACCCCACCTGAAGCAGAAACATCATAATTCTGAATAATCCCCGTTTGAAAAAACATGCCCTGCCAGTCATTTGCATTGTTAAATGCAGGATTGAGACTATCCGTCAACATTTGCGGAAAAAGCCCCTGATCTGCATGGTTAGCATATTTAGTCAGGTAATCCATTTTAAACCTGCGTTCCTGAGCACCAATGATATACTCTGCCATTTCCCCATGTTTGGAAACTCCGGCATAAGCATTCACATTCACTTCCGGTTTCCCGGTCTTTCCACGTTTTGTTTTAACTACGACTACCCCATTTGCTCCTCTGGAACCATATATGGAAGCCGCGGCAGCATCTTTCAGGACATCAATCGATTCAATATCATTAGGGTTAAGTCCGGCGATAACATTGGTTCCGGTCAGGTCACCAAAAGAAGAAATGTCTTCATTAGCCATTGGAATTCCATCGATCACAAATAGCGGACTGCTCAATGCTCTCGCTGCATTCACTGCTCTTCCGATAGAGGAGTTTCCCCTAACCAAAAAAGTGGGTCTGCCTCCCGGTTCTCCGGAATAGCTTTGAACATTCAATCCTGCAACCCTACCCTGCAATAGTTTATCAAATGTAGGAGAAGGTAGATTTTCCAGATCCTTCGCTTTAACCGTTGATACTGCAGCAGTAGACTTCTTACGTGATACTTCCTGGAAACCGATCACGACTACATCATTTAATGAGTTTGCAGCCGCTTTCAGCTTCACGATAATTTCTGACTTCCCGGCGATGGCGATTTCTCTGGCATCGTATCCTATATAAGAAAAACGTAATGTTCCATCTGCAGGGGCATCAATACTGAATTTACCATTACCATCTGTACTTGCGCCTTTAGTACTTCCTTTTAAAATAACCGATACTCCCGGAAGAGGGAGTCCGTCGTCAGCACCGGTAACGGTTCCTGTAACTTTCTTTTGCGCAAAAGCAAATGCGGAAAAAAACAGCAATAGGCTGACCATAAAGAGTTTTTTGTAAAACTTATTCATAAATTTTTGTTTAATTAAAAATTAAGCTGTGTTCAATAACAAAGGGAAGATTTGTCTGGGACAGAGGGATAACTATAATAGCGCTATCACGTCCAAACGAACAGGTACTAGAAGAGTTGAATTGTGATCATAAGGGGGCTTGGTTTAGGTTAAGTTGAATCAATTAATTTGTCGGGAACCCCTTCTAAAAACTATCTGGTCGAATAGCTGGTTATATTTTAGAACCGGGTTCAACATCTAATTTATTGTTAATCGGACGTCATTTAACAAATTTTAACAACACAAACGTTTGCATTACCCTATTATTAACACTATAGGTACAGTAAAGAGAGCAGTTCCAATAAATCAAAAAGAAAAACATCAGTCAGAAAAAGTAAAAAAAAATCCTGCGGAAATAACACCTGTATCTTGCAAATGTCATTCAAAAAAAATACCACACCAATGCTACACAAACGGTTGTTTTCTACAAAAAACGAAGTTTAGCGTCATAAATCAATGGAAATCAATTCCGCCATACCCAAACCCCATTCCCGCAAAAATCCGCAAATCTCAACACTGATGCCCCCATAAACAAGCAAAAACACAAAAAAATCAATTCAAATCAAACCAAAACCGGCCTACCCATTATTTCATTTCTTTATAAGTAAGGGATGAACAGCAACGCAGAAAATCCGGCGCTCCATTCCAACCGCGTAGAAATTAGATAAATACGGGAAAGCGCTTCATTTCTCAGTTTGAAATACTATTTTTGAACAAAATGTATGTAATCAAAGTAAAAGGCATCGCCAAAATTCCTGACTATGTGCAGTTGAGGGATGATAAGTTCACCTTACTCGCCTATTTCAGGGTCGACAGACCTGACAAATCCCTGGATAAATTAGGTTTAAGTGATAAATTGCCCTATATAATGAGTTTTGTTAATGATTTGCCTTTCGGACAAATTGCTAAATTAGATATTTAAACATGGCAGAAAACGCAGTTATAAATTTAAAGAAGGTAGATGTATTCCAGCAAAAGCACCTGGTCTTATCTAATGTAAATCTGAATGTAGATAAGGGAGAGTTTGTTTTTCTGATCGGCCAGACGGGCTCCGGTAAAAGTAGTTTACTGAAGATCATTTACGGAGACCTTCATATTGGAAATGGCGACGGACAGATTGCAGGCTTTGATTTAAAAAATCTGGCGATAAAAGACGTTCCCTACCTGCGAAGAAAACTGGGCATTGTGTTTCAGGATTTTCAATTGCTATCCGATAGAACCGTAGAGAAAAACCTGGAGTTTGTATTGAAAGCTACAGGATGGAAAGATGCTGCTTTAATTCAGGAGCGCATTAAAGATGTATTAGAGAAAGTTGGCCTGAGGTCAAAAATCAGAAAAATGCCGCATGAGCTTTCCGGTGGAGAGCAGCAACGTGTGGTTATTGCCCGCGCTTTACTGAACAATCCGGAGATCATCCTTGCAGATGAACCTACAGGAAACCTGGATCCGGATACTTCCGAAGAAATTGTAATGTTGTTAAAACAAATCAGTCAGAGTGGCACAGCCGTATTAATGGCAACCCACGACTACCATATTATCCGCACTTTCCCATCCAGAATCATCAAGTGTGAGGGGGGTATTGTGCATGAAGATGCACAAATCGTGTAAGTCTTTATCCTGACAAAAATATTCTTAATCAGCCATTCTGGTCAGTCTTTTTCATTTAAAGCTGACAGCATGGCTGATATTGTTTATTGGCAAACCTTTTGAGTTCAGATCCAAAAATTCTACTATACCATGTTTAGCAAGAAGAAAAAAAACGACATCGAAGATCCTATTTTGGAAAATACTGCTGAAGAGCAGGTAACCAGCGAGCAAGCCGAAGAAAGTGCAGATGCCGCTTCAACTGAAGAAGTTCAACCTGAAATCTCTGTTGAGGAAAAATTACAACAAGAAGTTGCAGCTTTAAATGATAAATACCTGCGCCTGTTTGCAGAGTTTGACAATTATAAACGTCGTACTCAAAAAGAACGCGTAGAGCTTTTGCAGACTGCAGGTAAAGACGTGATCGTCTCTATGCTTCCGGTATTGGATGATTTTGACCGTGCCAATAAGGCCATGGAAAATGCAACAGAAGTCAATGCAATCCGAGAAGGTGTTGCCTTGGTTCACCATAAATTAAAAAGCGTATTAGGACAGAAAGGCCTGAAAGAAATGGAAAGCATCAGCATTCCTTTTGACACAGACCTTCATGAAGCGATAACAAAAATCCCTGCTCCGGTTGAGGAAATGAAAGGGAAAGTTATAGACGAATTAGAAAAAGGATACACTTTAAACGACAAGGTGATACGCTTTGCCAAAGTCGTAGTAGGTAGTTAATATTTTATGAGCAAAAGAGATTATTATGATGTGCTTGGTGTATCCAAGAGTTCATCCGCCGAAGAGATAAAGAAGGCTTATCGTAAACTGGCCATCAAGTTTCACCCGGATAAAAATCCGAATGACAAGACGGCTGAGGATAAGTTTAAGGAAGCAGCAGAGGCTTACGAGATTTTAAGTAATCCGGAGAAGAAACAGCGTTATGACCATTATGGCCATGCCGGTGTTGGTGGTGCTTCAGGTAACGGCGGCGGATATGGCGGCGGCGGCATGAACATGGAAGATATCTTCAGCCAGTTTGGCGATATCTTTGGTGGCGGTGGCGGCAGTCCATTTGATAGCTTCTTTGGCGGCGGCGGACAGCAATCTCGTGGTGGTGGCAGACGCGTGGCGAAAGGTACAAACCTGCGCATCAAGGTAAAGCTTACCCTGGAAGAGATTGCCAACGGCACAGAAAAGAAAATTAAAGTAAATAAACAGATCAGCTGTAAAACCTGCGACGGATCAGGTGCTAAAGACCGCAACTCGGTAAGCACCTGTCAGACTTGCGGCGGAAGCGGTGCGGTACGCAGGGTAACCAATACCATATTGGGCCAGATGCAAACCACGGCTACCTGCCCTACCTGTAATGGCAGCGGTTCACAGATTACCTCTAAATGTACTTCCTGTCATGGTGAAGGCATCGTTCGCGGTGAAGAAACCATTACCATCAATATCCCTGCGGGTGTAAGTGATGGCATGCAGTTGAGCATGAGTGGAAAAGGTAATGCTGCCCCTAACGGTGGTATTCCGGGAGACCTGATCATTCTGATTGAAGAAGTAGCTCATGAAACCCTGAAACGTGAAGGAAACAATGTGGTTTACGACCTGCATGTATCTATTATAGATGCAGCCTTAGGTTATAGCGCAGAAGTACCTACCATTGATGGTAAAGCGAAAATCAAAATCGAACCAGGTACCCAAAGCGGCAAATTGTTGCGTTTGAAAGGCAAAGGCCTTCCTGAAATCAATTCTTATCACCGTGGTGATCAGATCATCCACATCAACATCTGGACCCCTAAAGCATTGAGCTCGGAAGAAAGAAGCATGCTGGAAAAATTGAGGGAGTCACCGAATTTCAAACCTCAGCCAGGAAAGAACGACAAAAGCTTCTTTGAGAAGATGAAAGAATATTTCGAGTAATATTTACTCCTGAAATTAGTTTAGGCCATATCTCTTTTTAACAGGAGATATGGCCTTTTTTGTTTTTTGAAAAGTTTATCAAAAAAACAGTAACATTTTAGTCAGATGTGCTACTAACTATTGACTAATAAAACTAATACATGCTCACAATAAAGAATATTGTTAAACAATACGCTACCCACCGCGCATTGGACGATGTCAGCCTGCAGGTAGAAAAAGGTAAAATCTTTGGACTTCTGGGCCCAAACGGTGCAGGAAAGACCTCCCTCATCAGGATCATCACTCAAATTACCGGCCCCGACAGCGGCGAAGTTTTGTTCAATGGAGAACGGCTCAATGTAGAGCACATCTCTCAAATCGGTTATCTGCCCGAAGAAAGAGGCTTATACAAAAAAATGGAAATTGGCGAGCAGGTACTTTACCTCGCCAAGCTGAAAGGATTGAGTACAACTGAAGCGACCAGAAGAATCAGGTTTTGGTTTGAAAAACTGGAAATGGCCGATTGGTGGAAGAAAAAGGTCGAAGACCTCAGTAAAGGAATGCAGCAAAAAGTACAGTTTGTGGCCACCGTACTGCATCAGCCGGAACTCATCATTCTTGATGAACCCTTCTCCGGTTTTGATCCTGTAAATGCAGACATCATAAAAAATGAAATCCTGGAATTAAACAAGGCAGGCGCAACCTTTATCTTCTCCACCCATAGAATGGAATCTGTTGAAGAACTGTGTGACAACATTGCCCTCATCCACCGCTCAAAGAAAATTCTGGACGGCCCCGTTAAGGAGATCAGGGAACAATACCGCAACAATACCTTTTGGCTGGAATATGAAGGTGATTATAACGTTGAAAACTCAAATCAGCTTTTTGAAGTATTACAGGCAGAAACTGTAAATGGAAAAACCCAGCTGAAGATCAGGATCCGGGAGGAGCAAACCGCCAACCAGGTCCTATCTGCATTACTTCCACATGTATCCATTAACCGCCTGGATGAAGTAATCCCTACCATGAACGACATTTTCATTCAAAAAGTAACCCAACAAGACCAAAAGCCATGAACAAAATCTTACTCATCATACAAAGAGAATACTTATCCAGGGTAAAAAAGAAGTCGTTCATCATCATGACTTTACTTACACCACTGATCGTTGCCGGCTTTTACGGACTGATCATTTACTTTTCTATTCAGGGAGTAAAAGGGACCTTTAATAAAGTTGCCGTTGTTAACAACAACAAATCTTTGACGGAGAAACTTCAGCCGACTAAAAATATAGGTTATGCCTATGTCAATCAATCGCTGGAAGCGATGAAGTCATCTTTAAAAACAACTGAATACGACTATATTCTTTACCTGCCGGAATTCGACATCAGTTCTCCTAAAGGAATACAGCTGATCGGCACTAAACAAGCCGGACTTTCCCTCAGCAACCGCGTGTCTGGTGATATCGAAGAGCTGATCCGCACACAGAAATTAAAAGCCTCAGGGATTTCCCAGACCGACCTGGATGGCTTAAAAACCGACGTGAATATTGACACTAAAAAGATCGGCGAAGCCGGAAAAGAAGAAGATTCCAGTGCCGGTGCCAGTACCATTATCGGAACCGCAGCAGGGATATTCATGTTTATGTTCATCCTTTTATACGGAATACAGGTGATGCGTGGTGTTATCGAAGAGAAAACCAGCAGAATCATCGAAATTATGATCTCTTCAGTAAAACCTTTCCAGCTGATGATGGGTAAAATCATCGGCATCGCCCTGGTGGGGCTGACACAGTTTGTACTCTGGATCGTGCTTACCGCATCCATCTCTACCCTGGCCGTCAGTGCTTTTGTGGGCAAGGATGCCATCGCACAGAACACCTCAGTGGCCATAAAAGCTAAAGATGGAACCAGCATCTCTCCAGCGGTGAATAGTCCTGTGGACAGTCCGGTATTGGCAATGCAGAAAAGTCTGGCCAGTTTAGACCTGACGAAGATCATTCTGGTATTTATATTTTTCTTTATCGGCGGATATTTATTTTACAGCGCCCTCTATGCTGCAATTGGTTCTGCCGTAGATTCGGAAACAGAGACCCAACAGTTTATGATGCCGGTGATGATGCCTTTACTGGTCGGTTATGCCCTTTCTTTAAGCGTAGTGACCAACGATCCATATGGCCCGATTGCTTTCTGGTTATCCATGATTCCTTTTACCTCTCCTATTGCAATGGTGGTCCGCTTACCTTATGGCGTTCCGGATTGGCAATTGGCATTATCTATGCTGATCCTCGTAGTCGGATTTATTGGCACGGTTTGGCTGGCCTCGAGAATATACAGGGTTGGTATCCTGATGTATGGTAAAAAGACAAGCCTGAAAGAAATGATTAAATGGTTTACCTATAAAAATTAACCCGAATGAAGGTTGCTGTTATTGACCTTGGAACGAACACTTTCCACCTGATCATTGCTGAACTTACAGCGGATGACACCAGTATTTGTTATAAAACAAACCTTCCCGTACGACTTGGCGAAGGGAAGATCAATGACAATTTCATCATCCAGGAGGCTTTCGAAAGAGGCCTCCTGGCGTTGGAAAAGTTTAGCCTGCTCATCAAGGAGCACGAAGTTGAGCTCGTCAAAGCCACCGCAACCTCTGCCATCCGAAGTGCAGAAAATGGCAGCAGCTTCGTTAAAGCCGCTAAAAATTATGCAGGAATTGACATCGAAGTAATTAGTGGCGATGAAGAAGCGACCTATATCTTCAAAGGGGTAAGGGCCACAGGGGTGATCAACGGGACTGCACTGATTATGGACATCGGAGGAGGCAGTACCGAATTTATCATTTGCAATAAAGAAGAACTGCTCTGGAAGAAAAGCTACAATATTGGTGCTGCACGTTTAATGCAGGCCTTCTTTCATTCCGACCCCATTACAACAGCCGATCAAAATGCGATTACACGCCATTTAGATGCAGAATTAAGCGACTTAAAGGACGTACTGAACTTGTATCGCCCTAAACATTTAATTGGCTCAGCGGGCGCCTTTGAGACCTTTACCGGTATGCTATATCCGGAATTGAATCTGAAAGAGACGAAACACTATCCTATTGATATTCCGGCCTACAAAGCACTATCAGCAACCTTCATTGCTTCCGCTCATGAAGAAAGGGAAAAGATGCCGGGACTCATCCGTTTAAGGGTAGACATGATCGTTATGGCTTCCATACTGACAGACTATATCCTGTCGGCAGGAAATATCGAAAAACTAAGTTTATCTACCTACGACCTTAAAATGGGTGTATTGGCCGACCTGCAAAATTAAACCGTCCAGTTCTGATCCGCTAAAGCCTTATATAGCTTTTCCGTAGGCAGTCCCATCACATTGGTATAAGAACCAATTATTTTTTTCACAGCAATCATACCAATCCAATCCTGAATTCCGTAAGCTCCTGCTTTATCCATTGGTTTATAGTTTTTAATATAATAACTGATCTGTTCCGGACTGAGGTCATTGAAAAAAACCTCTGTAGTATCATAGAAAGAGCGCATCTCTCCATTGCAGATTAAACTTACTCCTGTATATACCTGATGGTTGGTGCCTGATAGTTTAGTCAGCATTTCTGTGGCATGATGCGCATCTTCCGGTTTCCCCAGAATCTCTCCGTTATACGCCACAATGGTATCAGCGGTAATGATGATACTTCCTTTGCTGTCTTCATCAAATGCTTTGGCTTTCTTCTCAGCAATATATACCGCGATTTCAGCGGGAAGGAGCTCCTCTGGATAACTCTCATCAACCTCCTTTAGCACGACTTTAAAATCAAGGTTCATGGCGCTTAACAATTCCTGTCTGCGTGGAGATTTGGAGGCCAGGATAATCGGAAGTCTTTGCTGATACATAAGTGAATTTTTGCACAAAAATAACAAAAGCGGCCAAAGGCCGCTTCTGTTATTTGCATTAATTGATTTTTATTGGTCTCCGGCAGGTTTCTGGCCATCACCTCTCATTCCTTTTTTCATTTTATCTTTACGTTCTGCTTTCCAGGTTTCGTAAGTTTTTTTTTGGTCTTCAGTTAGCAATGCGTTAATTTTAGCGTCGGTTTCATCACTTAGTTTCAGCATTTCCGCCCTTCTCGCCTCTTTATCACCTGAACCAGCTTCACGTGCTTTATTTACCGCATTGGCCTGGTCCAAAAAGATAGCAGTAGCTTTCGTTTTCTGATCGTCATTAAGACCTAGTCTCTTAGTCAGGCCTTCTGCATTCTTTTGTGCTCTTTCTTCAGGGGTTCTCATTTTACGACCACCATCTTGCTGAGCTTGTGCGAATGTAATTACACTGAATAACAGTCCGCAAATCATCAATAATTTTTTCATAGGATTCTAATATTAAACCGGTTCTATTGTTTTTTAAGATTAGAGGAGCCGGAAGGAATTTAGTTTAATCGCCGCAAAGTAACATACGTGTTACAAAAGAAAAGCAGTATTATTTACCTGAATCTGCGGCAGAAGGTTGCTCATCAAACCATTGTTCCTGCACCCGGAGTACTTTTTCGATAACGTCTCTCACCGCAGTTTTACCACCGGTATAAGGAGAAATATATTGAGAAATGGCTTTAATTTCCGGAACAGCATCAGCCGGACAGGTAGGGAGCCCTACCAGTTTCATGACTTTAAGATCAGGGATGTCATCTCCCATATACAGTACCTGAGTTGCCCCGGTCTGTATTTTTTCCAGGTATTGATGGAAGACCTGTACTTTATCAGAAACGCCCAGAAAGACGGCTTTAATGCCTAAACCTTCAAAGCGTTTTTGCATGGCCTGACCTTTTCCGCCGGAGATGATGCAAACATGGAATCCACGTTTCACCGCCAGTTGAAGGGCATAACCATCTTTAATATTAAATGTCCGCAAAAACTCCCCCGAATCAGAGGCCAAGATATCACCATTGGTTAATACCCCATCTACATCAAATATAAATGTGGTGATTTCTTTAAGTTTTTGCAGAAACATCAGGTCTAGTCTTGGTTATCTCTCCATTCATAAACCCAGGCAGACTGGATTTGCTCCAGGTGGCCTTCAGTACTTTCCTCTTTGGTTCCTTTAAAATTAGGCAGTGTTAAAACCCATTCTAATAATTCAGTAAACCTGATACGGTATATTTTGGCTTCATTGAATTCGTCCCCAAATTTCTCATATAACTCCTGAGCGATATCCTCGTGGTCGTTCCAATAAATTGGTAAAGCAAATTTATCTTGCATATAATGTTTGTTTGTTAATTAATGGCCTAAAAACTCAGACTGATCAGGGATCGTTACTTCAATATCTCCGCTGATCACTACACACTGGCAACCCAGTCTGGAGGTAATCCTTGGGCGAACTGCACGATCAATAAAGTCTTCTTCCTTATCGGAAATTTCCTGAATATCGTCCATTCCTTTAGTCACATATACATGACAAGTACTACAACCGCATACTCCCCCGCAGTTGTGTTGTAATTCTATTCCGTGATCATGGCATACATCAAGAACCGATTCCCCTCCAGCTATTGGAAGCTCTATTGATTCTTTACCCTGCTCTTCAAAATTTATCTTTAATTTAAAAATACTCATAATTAGGTCTCAAAAATAAGCACCAAAAACCGCAATTACACGATTAATGTGTTTTTTTAATGCTTTTACTTAAAGTTTCATAGATATCCTTCAATTCAGGCCTATCTTTCAACAATTCTTTATGTTTTATAATCGTTTGTTCGTCGTTACGAATCGCTGGTCCGGTCTGTACATCTGCGGGAAAAGCATCCTGAACCTTTACTGCCGTTTCCATGATCAAGGGTCTTAAAATCTCAAAATCAAGGTCGTTCTTTTGCAGAATCTCATTGCTTAAGGCATATAAGTGATTTACAAAGTTACAGGCAAATACCGCCGAGAGGTGTAAAATCCTTCTCTTTTCAGAGTTTACTTCATATACCAGCGGACTCAGCATCCGGGCAATGGATTTTAAGGCATCCAGTGTTTCCTGATCTTTAGCTTCGATACAAAGTGGAACCTGGTTAAAATCGAGGGCTTTTTGTTTGGAAAAAGTCTGCAATGGATATAAAACCCCGAAGTTCATCCCTGTTTCAGAGAATACCCCGATGTCTGTCGCCCCTGAAGTATGGACCACCATTCCCTTCACATTGGCCAGCGCTGTTATCACTTCCGGAATGGCATCATCTTTTACCGCAATGAGGTATAAATCAGCCTCAGGGTCAATCTCTTTTAAGTCAGAGATCGGCTGTGCCCCCGTTACGCCTGCCAATTCTGCAGCATGGTCCTGATTTTTACTCCAGACCTGAATCAGCTCTGCAGCATTTGCTTTAAAAGCATTTGCAAAATGTGTAGCCACATTCCCCGAACCGATACAAACAATTTTCATCTCTTTTGGCAATGGTAAATTAAACGGATTTAACCTCTTTTTGTCTTCTCAGGATCGAAAGTAAAAATCCGATCACCATGACAATTGTTCCTGCCCAGTATAAATTGATATAAGGAAACTCAATCGCTTTAAATACTACCCAGTCTTTTGCCTGCTGAGGCTTCTCATACACCTGGAGCTCTACTTTTTGCTGATCAGGAAGGACTTTGGTAAACCTGAATCTTAGTCCCAGTTCATCAATATTACGGGCAAAATCAAATGTATTGTTTCCTTTTACCAGGAAGATCGGTTCTGTTTTATACGTCTTTCCGTTGACCACTACTTCCAATGGTAAACCTACAGCAAGGTCGCCGGGAGCCAATGCCAGGCTTTTCGCCTTTGGCTGGTTGTTCAGGCCTTTTACGGTAATGATCCCGCTGCTGGTATGCAGGGTATCTCCTGTGCTCACATTTACAATCCTTGGTGCTTTATAATTTTCTTCCGGATTGGTTTCTTCATGGTCCCCGCGGGTTTGTTTTTTATCCGGCGCACTCGTGATGTGCGTATATACGTCGTAAGTAAGGTAATGTTTGGTATCCGGAGAAGCGATTAAGCCCATTTTCTCGTTCGCCTGAACATGAGGATTCAATTCAAAATCTTCTTTCAGCTTACCCGTCTCCTCATCATAAACCTTAAAGTTTAAGGTAAAGATCGTATTTGGCGCAACGGTCGTATCTCTGGTATAAGTAACCATATACCTACCCATTTTCTTAGGCTCGTTTTTGTAGAGCACGATGTTTTCACCAGGCTTCTCCGCTTTTTCAAAATCCTTCACCGGGATGAAGTTCGTTGCATTCAGAGAGATCGGCTTATTCGTTGCTGCGGCAACCAATGCGCCAACCAATAATAAAGCAAATCCCATGTGCGCTACTGCGGCCCCTACCAGTTTACGTTTCCCGCCGAAGGCTTGTCCGAGGATCCTTGCATTGGCAAGGATGGCGAACACACAACTGAACGTCAGCAGGATATACATTAAATTGGTATAGATATTTGTCAGGTAAACAAAGCCTGCGGTGATGACTATTGCAAATAGAATAGAAGCAATCAGGCTGCTGTAAAATTTACGGGTATCTGTTCTCTTGTATTTCATGAACTGAGAGAAACCAGAGATAAACGTAACCAGAATGGCAAAAGGTGCCTGCCATTGGTTATAATATTTGATTGCATCAATCGGAGGCGCAAATTTGGTTCCGAATGCGGCATTGAATACCGGCACTGAAGTAGAGAAGATCACCTGGATACAGGCCACAGTAACGACCAATGCACCGATAAACATCCAGAATTCCCTGGAATAAGTTTCTTCATCTTTATTCGTAATCGGCAATTCTTTCCATCTTGAGATCAACAGGTATACCGGTAAGGCCAGGAATACCACATTGTATAAGATCAGGTGACCAAACATACCAAGATCGGTGAAAGAGTGAACAGACGTCTCTCCAAGAATACCACTCCTGGTAAGGAAGGACGCGTATAATACCAGTACAAAACTGATGATCACCAAAATAATTGCTGTAAAGAAGGAATGTCCCGTATTTTTGAAAGCGATCATCACGTGAACACCTGCAATCAGGGTCAGCCATGGAATAATAGACGCATTTTCTACCGGGTCCCATGCCCAGAAGCCTCCGAAATTCAGGGCTTCATACGCCCAGAAAGAGCCCATAATAATTCCCGTTCCCAATATCATCACCGCAAATAATGCCCATGGCATTGCCGGCTTAACCCATTCTTTATATTTCCGCTGCCATAAACCAGTCACCGCGTACGCAAACGGGACGATCATACTCGCAAATCCAAGGAACAGTGTTGGCGGATGGATCACCATCCAATAGTTTTGTAATAAAGGATTCAAACCCCGTCCGTCGGTAATGAACTTCAGGTAATTTTTATAGTTTTCAGCATCGGCAAATACTACCGGTGCCATTTCTTTAAGATTTACAGCTTCCCTCAACAGGATAAAAGGAGAACTTCCGATTCTTTCGCCGAAGATTTGTACCCCCAGCAACATCGAAGTCAGGAATACCTGTGAGAAAGCAACAATGGTCATCACTCCGTTTTCCCAGGATTTGGCTTTCCAGATTAAAACCCCACCAAGCAAAGCCTGCCAGAATGCCCATAACCAGAAACTACCCTCCTGTCCTTCCCAGAAAGCAGAAACGATATAATATACCGGAAGCGCTTTGGAAGAGTGAGAATAAACGTAATAATATTCGTTATTGTGATTTAGGATGAGGTAAAATAAGGTGATTCCTATGCCCAGGATACTTACCCAGTTTATTAAGAATGAAATCCGCCCTAAGCGGGTCCATGATTGATCTCCAAGGTCTTTATTCTTTGCTGCGAAGAAATAGGAAATCGCAGAGAGTAAAGAAGCGGCAAACGCTAAAACAATAAAGAATTGGCCGATTTTACCGGGCAGGAGGTTCTCTCCAATAAATTGTATATCCATTAAGATTAGTTGTATTTTATTACCTGACCGTCCTCTTTCACCTCTACAAGATCATTGTTGTACTTAGAAGGACATTTCATTAATATTTTTGAAGCATAAAAGGTATTATCTTTCATTTTACCGATTAAAACTAATTTTTCTGAACGTTCGAAATCCTGGGGTTTTGTGCCATTGTAAACTACTTTGTTCACAAGGCCTTTTTCATCTTTCATGTAGAAAGCAAAATGATTGGCATCTTTCTGTGCATCATAATACATCCCTTTCGCTTTTTCCCAATATCCCATGACATGGAATTCGCGCGGGTCTTTTGCAGCTTCGGAGAAAGTAGAATAGCTGCTGGTGTCGGCATTCAGACTAATTAAGAACCCTACACATATCGCTATTGTAATTAAACCAATAATTGCACTTTTTCTCATGATGCTAATAAAAATTTAGAATGGTACAAAGATAAAAAATATAAGTACCTAAAATCTTTTAAGGCCGTTCAATTCACTTTGATGACGATTTATTGATAGTTCTCTGACAAAAACACTAAGATTGAAGCAGTTCCTTCCGGGAAAACAAAATATTTCTAGGTTTTCAGGTACTCAGTTTTGATGAATTCCGGCATTTCCTTACGGAGTTTCAACACTTTTGGCCGGGAGATTTTCCGGATATAGCTATCCCATAAATTACGTTTATAGTAATCCTGGTGTTCCATTTCTGCCGGATAAATGATTTTAAAAGGAATTAACTCGGTAACTACCGGATGATTTCGATAAACAGAGGCTTCCAGCCGGTCAATCACCCTTCGGATGGTCCTGTATTCTTCCGGCGTGCGAAAAAAAGCAATAGAGCGGTATTCAATTCCCAGATCGGGCCCTTGTCCATCCACCTGCGTGGGGTCATGTGCATGAAAGAAAGCTTCGCAGAGCTGCTCAAAAGAGATGACTTTCGGATCGTAATAAACCTGAACTGCTTCTGCATGTCCTGCTGTTTTCGACATCACTTTTGCGTAATCCGGATTTGCGCTTGTCCCACCGGAATAACCACTAATCACTTTATGCACTCCTTTTAGCTCGATCATTCCCTCCTGTAATGCCCAGAAACAACCACCGGCAAAAGTAGCCAGCTGCTCTCCGGATTTCGGGGGTCCGATCACTGCAAAGCCATGCTTACTTTCCAGTTGCTGCGCTGCAGGACCTGAAGTACAGGCCATAAAGAACATCGGCAATAAAATTAAGACTATTCCAGGTATCCGCATCATTGAAAATCCTCCAGATTGATCTATACAAGATACGTGAATCCAGGACAGGAAGATTTATGGTTAAAATAGTATGAAAAAAATATGACACAAAAAAAGAGGGCGCTATTGGCCCTCTTCTTCATATAATAACATGGTATTCCCTATGGCCAGATACCAAGGTTCATGTAAGAAATTGCAATTTTGTCAATTGAACCAACAAAAGCAGCAGTTCTTAACGTTTCAATACCAGGTTTGGTCATTAAAGTTTCTCTGATCTCATGGTAAGAGTGAATCATGGTATCTTCCAGTCCGGAGTTTACCAGCTCCAACTCTGAAGCACCTTTAACAATCATTAAGCGGTGTTCAGCAGGAATGCTTTTACCGGTAAGACTTTCCAGGGTGTTGATCAGGTTTCTGTTAGAGTTCTCTGCGTAACGGTTTTCCATACGGCCAAACGCTACGTGAGAAAGGTTTTTCAACCATTCAAAGTAAGATACGGTTACACCACCTGCATTACAGTACATATCAGGAATGATGATACCGCCCATTTCAGTAAAGATTTCTTCCGCTTCCGGAGTACATGGTCCGTTGGCACCTTCAGCGATGATTTTCGCTTTGATGTTTCTGATGTTCTCTGAAGTGATCTGGTTCTCCAATGCTGCAGGAACAAGGATATCACATGGTTGCTCCAGGCCTTCCATAGAATTTTTAAATTCTGTAGCACCCGGGAAACCTAAGATAGATCCTGTTAATTTACGGTGAGCAAATACCTCATCAATATTTAAACCGTCTGCATTGTAAATCGCACCTTCAAACTCACAAAGACCAACGATGGTTGCACCAAATTCTGCTAAGAATTTAGCAGAGTGATAACCCACGTTACCTAATCCTTGTACGATGACTCTTTTATCACCTAAACCAGCTGTGAAACCGATTTTAGCCATATCTTCAGCTACAGTTACACATTCTCTGATGGCATAAGCCACACCACGTCCGGTTGCTTCTTTACGTCCACGGATACCGTGTAAGGCAATTGGTTTTCCGGTTACACAACCCAAAGCATCTAACTGACCCGGGTTCATGGTCATATATGTATCAGCGATCCAGCTCATTTCACGCTCGCCTGATCCATAATCCGGAGCAGGAACGTCAATACCGGGACCGATAAAGTTCTTTTTAATTAATTCTGTCGTATAACGACGGGTGATGTTTTCCAACTCGCCAACCGTATAATTTTTGGTAGTGATCTTAATACCACCTTTAGCACCACCGAAAGGAACGTTGACAATAGCACACTTGTACGTCATTAAAGCCGCCAAGGCCATTACTTCATCTTCATTAACCATTTCGCTATAGCGAATACCACCTTTGGTAGGACTCATGTGATGAGAGTGTTCTACACGCCATGCATCAATAACCTCGAAACCATTTCCTCTACGGATAGGGAACTGGAAACGATAGACACTGTTACAAGCTTTGATTTGGGTTAACAGACCCTCTGGATGGGAAGTAAATTGGGCGGCATTGTCAAAATTCTTGCAGACATCTGCGAAGAAATTTGTGTCGTTTGCTGTATTAGCCATTATTTGTTATTTATGAATTGAATATAAGTTCGTATCCTAATTAGGTGCAAAATTGCATTAAAAAAAACCATTAATGCAAATCCGGAATCACTTAGTGTAACGGAAACACCACATCATAAAACAAGCAAAAACAGGGCCTAAACGATTTAAAATTAGATTTTAGCCGAAGTTTTCTTTTCTATTTTTTTTAATCTTTTTTCTATCGTAAATAGAAACAAAAGCAAGCCCAGCAGGATTACCAGTACACATGCCACCACAACGTATATTTTACCGGATGCATATAGGCTGTCTGTTATGGATGAACCTTGCCCCTGAGCAAACAATTGCATGGTGATCATGAACATTAAAAAGGTTGCTGTAATTTTTTTCATGAGTATATAATATTTTTTATCGGTTATGAAGCCATCATGATCTTAATATTCATTTCGTTATGTGATCTGTAAGATCATGATGGTTTCATGAGTATATTTTTTTTCAATGGAGATGAATCCTACCTATGATTTTAGGAATTGCATCGGGAATATCTTTTTTAGCGATGGTCTTTTTCAAGGGTACGAACCCGATAAAGGATCGTGTAAATCCAACATCCGATGAGAATCCAACCCAGACAGGCAGGGTAAAATACCATTCTCATCCGGCTATCCAGATCATAAGCGTTAAAACCCGGATTCCCCCCATCACCCGGATGCAGAGAATCAGCCATTCTTGGAAGTACAAAAAGCAACACGACCATGATTGGAAAAGCAAATATATTATAGATCGCAGAAATCTTGGCTCGTTTTTGTTCTTCATCAATCGCATTGCGAAGTACGAGGTAAGCAAAATAAAGCAATATAGCGATGGCCGCAAAGTTCTGCTTGACATCAAAGCTCCATGCCTGCCCCCAGGCAAATCTTGCCCAGATCATACCGGTAGAAAGACCCAAAATACCAAAGACTACCCCTGCGTTAACGCTCTCGACCGCTTTAATGTCATCATTTGGATTACTGCTGCTCAGGTATTTGACACTATAAAAAACCGAAGTACTAAACAATACAATCATGCTGAACCACATCGGAACGTGAAAGTAGAGGTTTCTAATGCTTTCGCGTATGATAGGTAAATCAGGTGTCTTAATCAAAAAACCTGCAATTGTTGAATAAATCACCAACACTGCTCCTAATATTTTCCACCAGCTCTTATACATTGATCTAAAAATTTAATTCTTTCAATTTTACTAAGCACCAAATGTAAAGAGAAAATTGTCTACTTCTTAATAATTAAGCCAATAAACACAAGTCCTTTAAAATTCAAACGGACACAAATGACGGTGAAATTACTGAATCGATCAGTACCATCAATTTCCAGATAAGAGAAGATCCGGTTCATAAACGAACAAATGTCACAAAAACGTTGCAACATAAAATACCATCAATTTAACTCGCTATACGCTATAAATATACTAATCACGAAAATAGTCGCACCAAAATCATATTATATATTTTAAAACTATATAATTAATAATTATATTAAACTATTAATTACAAATAACGTTCCGATTAAAATTAACAACCCTGAATATCTTTTAAAGATCTTTAAAGCCCGGATCCCCGTTTCTATTTTCTGCCGAAGCACACTTTCAAATACTGAAATTAATACAATAAGTCTTTTCAACAGTTTATTCAGCTTTTCGATAATAAAGAACTACAGGCCCGGCTGTGATCCGGGACAACAAAGCAATACATTAACTAACCAAATTCAATCTTATGTTAAAACTGAAAAACGCTCAATCCCTGAGCAGAACCGACATGAAAAATTTAATGGGTGGCAACAATGACAATGCTGCCAAAGCCCTTTGCCCTGAATTTTGCTTTTTGGATGAAAATACCGGAGAACGTTTCTGCGGTGGCGACAAACAGTGTGTGTCGTACAGGTGCAATCCCAACTCCAATCAGTATGGCTATAAATGTGTTTAAGCCAGACTGTTCATTAAATCCAATTCTTTAACGTCGATAAAAAGGCCTGCTGATGAGCAGGCCGACGTAAAAACGATTAGCAGTATCCATTAAACCTCAGACATCATGCTAAATCTTAAAAACACCAAACCATTAAGCAGGAGCGAAATGAAAACAGCCCTTGGCGGCAGTCAAAATTCAGGTTTCGCCTGCATCACCTACTGTTTCGAGAATCCGGGAGGACCAACCGGCTGTAACCCGGGACAAGAATGTGTCATTTACTATTGCGGTCCGAATCCTGAAGAAAATTACGGATATGAATGCCGTTAAACCAGGATCACATCAAACAGTACAATAGACATTAATCATCCAACAAAACGCCAATCTTATGTTAAAATTCAAAAACGCTCAGACCCTGAGCAGAACCCAAATGAAAAACCTTACCGGAGGAACAAGACCACCAAACTGTCCTTATGTATGCACGCATCGCATCAATGGACAACTGCGTATAGGTTGTCCACCTTACGAAGAATGTGTGACCTATAGCTGTGACGCTACCTATATGGGAGAAAGCTGCCAGCCGCTTTAAGAACCAGTTTTCACTTCTAAATCCATTCTTCCACTCAAACCTTAGCATCATGTTAAAAAACAACTTAAATAAACAAGGAAAAAAATTAAGCAGAAATGAACTCAAAGGCGTAACCGGCGGAAACATATTCAATCCGTTTTGTCCTCAGGACTGCACCTACCAGGACGACCACACCCCATTAATGTTAGGTTGCCCCAGCCACATGGATTGTGTACCCTACAGCTGTGGCGGACCAGACGAATACGCAGTTCATTGTGTATAACAACAATTCATTCATCTAAACTCAATCATCATGTTAATAAACAATTTAGACAAACAAGGAAAAAAGCTAAGCAGAAATGAACTCAAAGGCGTAACCGGCGGCGGAATTAAATTCGATCCAAATTGCCCTCTGACCTGTACTTATCAGGAACCTGGAGGAATGGAGATGTTCGGTTGCCCTTCACACATGGAATGCATCGCATTTCCCTGCGGCGGTCCGGATGAATACGGATATCGTTGCGGATAAAGCCAAATCGCTCACATAAATTCACATTAACTAACCAAATT
The DNA here is from genome assembly GCF_900103665.1 of Pedobacter steynii. Lineage (GTDB taxonomy): Bacteria > Bacteroidota > Bacteroidia > Sphingobacteriales > Sphingobacteriaceae > Pedobacter > Pedobacter steynii. Next base: position 266,577 of record NZ_FNGY01000006.1, on the reverse strand, counting down.
TAATCTATGTTAAAACTAAAGAACGCTCAGTATCTGAGCAGAGCCGACATGAAAAAGCTCTCCGGAGGTACAAATCACAATTCATCAAGGCTGAATTGTGACGATCAGTGCGACTACGATCCCGATGCAGGAACCCGGGTCTGCAATGACGGTAAACACTGCATTGTTTATAGCTGTCCGGGACAGCCCGAAATCACCAGTTACAAATGTGTATAACCTAAACCCTAAATCTGATGTTAAATTTAAAGAGTGCCCATTCATTGAATAGGGCTGAGATGAAAAAACTACTGGGAGGAAACGACAATACATCCAGGCTTCGTTGTGCTGACCAGTGTTTAAGCGACCCGAATACGGGAGACAGATATTGTCCTGACAACAAACAATGCATCAACTACGCCTGCACCTCTCCCTTAGGTCCAAACCTGGGCTACAGGTGCCAGTAGTCCGCTAAAGAACTCATCTGTTAGCACCAGAAATCACATTAAACCAAGACCATATAACCTCTATTATTGTGGTCCGGATCCGAAAAAGACTTCGGTTATAAATGCGATTAACCCTGCTTAAAATTAATTCTTATGATGAGCTTCTAAAAAACGCAGGCACTGAAAAGCGTCGAAACAAAAACCACGATATCATCATCCATTAATCAAACTAAATATCATGCTAAAAAATAATTCTAATCTGAAAGGACACCAAAAACTGGACAGAAATGCCCTTAAAAAAGTTACCGGCGGAGGTCCTATTAACAGCTGTCCGGGAAATTGTACCCATCGCGTAGGAAGTGTATTGGTACCAGGCTGCGCTGAAGATCAGCAATGCACAGGCTACCTGTGCAGCAACGGGATGTGGGCTTCAATTTGTATGTAAACAATATTCTAAACTTAAAATTCATGTTAAAAAACAATTCAAAACTCCAACAAAGTCAAAAATTAAGCAGAACCGAGCTTAAAAAAGTAACAGGAGGAGTCCTGACACCTCAATGTCCTGAATCCTGCTATTTCGACGATTCTCTTCCTGGCGGAAGCAGTTGCCCTGAATCACAACAATGCGTCATGGTCCGCTGCCCGGGAATGGGATATACCCAGGTCTGTCAATAAAAAAATATAACCGATAGCTGCCAATAATGCCGGTATCGGTTATACGAAACAAAAAAAACACTAACCAATTAAATCAAAACTGATGTTAAAAAACAATTTAAACCGGAAAGGAGTTCAACAACTCAACAGAAATGAACTTAAAAAAGTGACAGGTGGAGCCAGACCTCCGGGTTGCACCTTCAATTGCAGCCATCGCGTAAATGGTGGCCCTTCAAAGTACTGTTAATCCCTCCAGAGATAAGGAAACAGGATTAGCGAAACCGCCATCACCAGCGCGTTTATAATCAGCAGGATTCCGATTTCATCCATACTCACACTCCTATCCAGTCCGTCTATGGCATTTTTTGTCAGCTTAATCAATACAATCAAGACAGGTATAATCACCGGAAAACTCAGAATTGCCATGAGCATTCCGCCATTTCCCGCTTTGGAAGCAATGGCAGACACCATCGTGAATATCGTAGAAAAGCTTAAACTTCCCAGCAGGGTAGCCACAATATATAAACCCAGATCTTCGGGTACATAATTAAACACAAGGGTATAAAAACCCAGTGCAATAACCGTCAGCAACATCATCAGCAACACATTGTAAATCGTCTTTGAAATGATCAGTGCCAGCGGACTTGCTATCGTATAAATGTACAGCTGCCTGCCTTTACTTTCCTGAAGAAAGCTTTTTGAAACCGCATTGATAGAAGCAAATAACATGATAATCCAGAATAAAGCATTCCAGGTGATTTTCTCTACACTTACAAAAGACAAATAGCAAACAAAAACAGTGGATACCACATAGAGAAGAACGCCATTTAAAGCATATTTAGAACGCCATTCCAGCAGCAACTCTTTCTTAATTAAAAACTTTACCTGATCTATTAAATTCATGCAGCCGCAAAGATAATTCTTAATCCCCTATCTTTTATCTTTGTCAATTAAATATCCATAATATTGTATTCCTATGAATATTCAGTATTGCAGTATTTTACAGAGTCCGCTTGGCCCCATCAGCATCGTTGCTGATGAGCAGTTTGTACAAAAAATCAGCTTCAAAGAGCATATCATCACTGAGCAAAACGAAAACGAGATCACACAACTGGCCGTTTCGCAACTAACGGCTTATTTCGAAGGGAGCTTAAAGACTTTTACCTTACCTATTCAACAGCCGGGAACAGCGTTCCAGCAGGAAGTATGGGCTGCACTGCTTACGATAGATTACGGTGTAACGAGATCTTACCTACAAATGGCGAAGCAGATGAACAATGTGCTGGCCATAAGGGCGATGGCCGCAGCGAATGGAAAAAACAACCTGGCTATTGTTGTACCTTGTCACAGGGTGATTGGAAGTGATGGCACTTTAGTCGGCTATGCCGGGTCCCTCTGGCGCAAGAAATGGTTGCTGGACCATGAACGGGAAGTTAGTCAGCAGGGACAAATGATGCTAAAATTCTAAATACATGAACCCATACCTCGACATCATACTAAGGAGCCTTGCCGTCTATGCATTTATGCTCATCGCCATCCGTTTAACCGGAAAAAAGGAGCTCTCTCAACTAAACACGACCGATGTAGTACTGATTCTACTCATCAGCAATGCTGTTCAGAATGCCATGGTGGGCAGCGACACCAGTCTGCTCGGAGGCCTCGTTGCCGCCGCAGTCCTGTTTGCCTTGAATTACGCCTTAAAAAAGCTGATGTTTAAGAGTAAAAAGTTCAGGGAACTGTTATCAGAAAAACCAGAAATCCTGATCCACAATGGGCACCTCGATTTCGCAACACTCAGCAAGCTCGATATCAGCGATGAAGAACTACGTGAAGCAATGAGGGAACACGGAGTGGATAAATACAAAGATGTAAAACTGGCCATGTTTGAAACAGATGGCAATATCAGCATCATTACCGGATCCGGCGACTTAAAGCAAACCCAATATAAGCGCAAAAAGAAACACAAATCTCTGGGGTCATTGAATTAAAACACCAGCTGCTGAATTAAAATAGCAATCGCTGAATTAAAACACATACTGCTGAATTAAAATACCAGTCACTGAATCAAAACATTACCTCCTGAATTAAAAACAGCGCAAAAAAAATTCCGGAACCGGTTAAACCCAGGCGATCCGAAGAAAGCGAAGGAACAACCAATTCCGGAAGAATATTTTTACAACTATACTGCTGCACCTGCAGGAACCGCAGTATTTGCGATCACCACCTTAGGTCTCCTTACCGTAATTAAGATAAATGCGCCTGCAAGGATCACATACCAACCCCATTTATATTTCACCATTCCCGCCGCCAGGTTCACCAGCTTTTTGAAATGAAGAAATCCGAAAGAGCCATGTGCCTTGAAATAGATGCCGGTTAAAGTAATCGCCACCAATACAATCCCTGCCCATCCGGCAAATTTGATCAGTCCGGCTTTTTGGGTAAAGGCACCCAATAACCCGATCACTGCCACCACATAAAACGTGATTGCTAAAGTCTGATCCAGATCGAAATAATTCCAGTTGCCTATAATTGGAATGCGTAGCAAAGGACAAATTCCACCAATTGCCATAATTACCGCACCTATAATTCCCTGAGCTCTCATTACTTATTGTTGTGTATTGATGCCCATTTTATCTGCAAAATGCGCACAGTAATCACGCAGATCTTCGATGATTAATTTCTCTCCGGTAGCTTTAAGAAAGCTATCTCCCATGGTTTGCAAAGTTTCATAAAAGAACCTTTTCATTTCATCAACAGGCATATCTTTAGTCCATAAGTCAATGCGCATAGAGTTTTTATAATTATGGTCCCAAAGGGCCAGCATCATTGACTTTACAGGCACTTGCTCCTGGCTTTTCGAGTCTGTAGATTCCCAAAGGATATTGTCAGGTACATTGTTATCATCTAACTGCACCGTAATTTTAATTTCTGCTTTTTTCATTTAATATATGCTGACTTTTATAATAAAAACTAAGATGATGGTGAAAACGATAAAGGCACATTCTATCGCCCATATTTTCTTCAACTCGGGAATAAACTTCCTGAAAATCTGATCGGAGATAAAAGAAACCAGGACGATTAAAAAACTAAACCACATTAATATCCCCGACAGGTCAATTGTCTTTGCTGATGGCGCAGGCGATTTTTCGAGCATCATCAGCACAGCAATCACCAAAAAGATCGCGGAAACAATATTAAGCGGTGTCAGTTTTACTTTCAATTCTTCTTTGTTTACTTTCTTTTTTTGAATTTCTTTGACTTCCAGGCAGGAGTTTTGTTTTTGTTCTTCTCCCTTTCTGCAGCAGCAATTGAGGCCGCATGTTTTTTCTCATGGAAAGCTCCTTTAAAATCAGGATCCTCCTTGCGCTTCTGATCATCAATAGCCCTGTTAATGGCCTGACGTTCTTCGTAAGGTGTCTCTTCCACGAAAACTTCCGCCGGCAAAGGTACTACAGGAATCTCCTGTCTGATCAACTTTTGTATTTTCTCAATGTAATATTTTTCCGCAGGCGTGAAAAAAGTGAGGGCATCGCCTTTTGCATAAGCACGGCCCGTACGTCCGATCCTGTGCACATAATCTTCGATAATGATCGGTACATCAAAGTTGATCACATGACTTACTTCAGAAACGTCAATTCCACGGGAAGCTACGTCTGTAGCCACCAATACCCTGACATTTCCTTCTTTAAAGCTATTGATCGAATTGATCCTCGTATTCTGTCCTTTATTGGCATGAATTACCCTTACCGCTTCTGCGCCGAATTTACGTTCAATAAAGCTAAAAATGTTATCCGCTACTGTTTTGGTCTTACAGAAGATGATCAGCCTTTTAAACTCCTCATCATTTTTCAGCAGGTGCTGCAAAAGATTGATCTTTGTTTTTAAATTGGGTACCTCATACAGCGTTTGCGTAACCGTCTGAGCAGGCGTAGCCTGTAAACCCACCTCTATAACTGTAGGGTGTTTCAGGAAATCTCCGGCGATCTTTTGTACCAGATCACTCATCGTTGCAGAAAACAACAGGTTCTGGCGTCTGCGGGGAACTATTTCCAAAATGCGGTGAATGGAACCAATAAAGCCCATATCCATCATTTTATCCGCTTCATCTAAAACCAGAAATTTCAGATACTGGGTATTGATATGTCCTGCAAGGTAAATATCCAGGAATCTTCCGGGAGTGGCAACAATAATATCGACACCTGCTTTGATCTGTTCAATTTGCGTTTTCGGACCAAGACCGCCATAAACCACTACGGTACGGAGGTCTGTATATTTAGAGAAAATCTTGATATGTTCAGTAATCTGCATCGCCAGCTCTCTTGTCGGAGCCAGGATTAAGGCACGGGCAGCATCTCCCTGTGCATATTTCAATTGCATTAAGATCGGCAAAACATAGGCTGCTGTCTTTCCTGTTCCGGTTTCAGCAATGCCGAATATATCCTGTCCTGATAAAACAGGCGCAATTGCTTTTTCTTGTATTGGGGTGGCATGAGTAAACCCGGCATCAGCTACAGCATTTAAAATCTGGCGATTAAGGTTAAACTCTTCAAATGTTTTGGGCATTTTGCAAATATACTATTATTTACAGGATCAGTAATTACATTTTTACAGAACCTTGTTTAAAGCCCTGATCATGTCCTCTGCATCAGTAACCTCCTTGACGATCATTCCTTTTTTATTGATTCTTATCTTTCAATTTAAATTTACCGATAAAAATCTATACGTAAAACCAGTACTTTTAGGTAACGATAGCATTGTTTATGTATTAATATATACTGATGAAAAAAAATATCTTCAGGTTGCTGACCATTGGTCTTCCGGTTACCCTTGCACTAATCATCACGACCAACACCGCTTTACATGCTCAGGAACTGTATATGCCAAGAAACATTAAAGCTGCCTACGATAAAGGAACCCGTTCTAAAGATGGTAAACCGGGAAAGCATTACTGGCAAAATCAGGGAAAATACGACCTGCACATCCAGGTAACCCCAGACACTAAGCTTGTGGAAGGAACAGAGACCATAAAATACACCAATCACAGTCCGGATACCCTACACCAGGTCGCCATCCGGTTTGTCAATAACCTCCATAAACCTGAAGCACCAAGATCGGGTTATGTCAGCAAAGACTTCCTGACCTCCGGACTGGACATCAAATCATTTGAAGTAGATGGTCAAAGCTATTCACTAAACACTAAAAATTGGGGCACTGTAGAAGATGTGCCACTAAAAACTGCACTTAACCCCGGACAAACGGCGGTTTTTAACATCAGCTGGGCTTATCCCCTATCCAAAGAAAGCGGAAGAGAAGGACAGCTCGACAGCAGCACCTTCTTCGTTGCCTATGCTTTCCCAAGAATCTCTGTATATGACGATTACAATGGCTGGGACCAAATCCCTCATACCGACCGTGCCGAATTTTACAACGACTTTAACGATTACCAGTTAACTGTCAAAGCGCCGAAAAACTATGTAGTATGGGCCACAGGCGATCTTCAGAATCCGGATGAAGTGTTACAGCCTGCTTATGCAGCGCGGTTAAAAAAATCCTATAACAGCGAGGAAATTATTGCCATTGCCAATGCAGAAGAGATGGCCAAAGGACAGGTGACCCAACAGAAGGAATGGAACAGCTGGAGATTCAGCGCCAGTCACATTACCGATATGACTTTCTCCCTGAGCAACCATTACCTCTGGGATGCAGGGAGCGTAATCGTGGATGCAAAAACAAACAGAAGGGCGAGTGTACAATCGGCTTACGATGCCCAAGCAAAAGATTTTGCCCAGGCGACAACCTGGTCTAAACAGGCTTTACACTGGTTTTCGAACAACTGGCCAGGCATCCCCTATCCTTTTTCAAAGATGACCGCCGTTCAGGGCTTTGCCGATATGGAATATCCGATGATGGTAAACGACTCCAGCACACCGGATATGGAATTCTCTCAGTTTGTTCTGAACCATGAAATTGCACATACTTATTTCCCTTTTTACATGGGCACCAACGAAACCCGTTATGCACATATGGATGAAGGCTGGGCAACCACATTAGAATACCTTATTGGCATTGACCAGCTGGGGAAAAAGAAAGCGGATGGAAACTATAAGACATTCAGGGTGAACAGGTGGATCTTCGATCCTTCAACAGAAGAAGATCAACCCATCATTTCTTTATCTACCCAGGTTTCCGGAGCAGGCTATAGCAATAACGCCTATGTGAAACCCTCCCTCGCCTATCTTGCACTAAAAGACATGCTTGGCGATGTGGCTTTCAAAAAACACCTGCATGCTTATATGGACCGCTGGAACGGGAAACATCCTATTCCATGGGACTTTTTCTATACGCTGAATGATGTTTCCGGACAAAACCTGAACTGGTACTGGAACAACTGGTTTTTCAGCAATAATTACATCGACCTGAGCATCGCCAAAGTAACGAACAAAGGTCTGGCTTACCAGCTTTCGGTCCGCAATACCGGAGGCTTCGCCGTTCCTTTTGACGTGATCCTTACCTATAAGGACGGATCCACCGGGGTTTTCCACCAGACACCTGCTTTATGGAAAGCCAATCAGAAAGCAGCGGTAGTTTCCTTAAAAGCGAAGAAAACCGTATCGGAAATCAATATAAACGGGGGATTATTTGTAGATGCAAATGCCGGAGATAATACCTGGAAAAGCAAATAACAAAATTTTTATTTAAGTTTGAGGTCATGAACACCATTCTGATAAAAGCGGCCTCAGTGGTTAACGAAGGCCAAATATTTGTTGCTGACGTACTGATTAAAGACGGATTTATTGAAAAAATCGCCCCGAATATCCAGGCGGAAGGCGCAAAAGAAATTAATGCGGAAGGCTTACACCTCTTTCCGGGTATGATTGACGATCAGGTCCATTTCAGGGAACCGGGTTTAACGGACAAAGCAGACATCTTTTCCGAAAGTATGGCTGCAGTAGCCGGAGGAATCACCTCCTGGATGGAAATGCCAAATACCGTACCCAATACCTTAACCCAGGAATTGCTGGCAGACAAGTATAAGATTGCATCAGAGGTCTCATTGGCCAACTATTCCTTCTTCATGGGCGCTTCAAATGATAACCTGGAGGAAGTTTTAAAAACAGACCCTAAAAATGTTTGCGGAATTAAAGTCTTCATGGGCTCTTCTACAGGAAATATGCTGGTTGACAATGAGAAAGTATTGGAAAACATTTTCAAAGATGCCCCGATGCTCGTTGCCACCCATTGCGAAGATGAAAAAACCATTCGTGAGAACATGGCTGCCTACAAAGAAAAATATGGAGATAACATCACCATAGACATGCATCCACTCATCAGAAGTGCAGAAGCTTGTTATATTTCTTCTTCAATGGCTGTAGAACTCGCCAGGAAATACAATACCAGGTTACACATTCTTCACATCTCTACTGCCAGAGAAGTGGCTCTTTTTGACGCAATTACTCCGCTAAAAGATAAAAGAATTACGGCCGAGGCCTGTATACATCACCTTTGGTTTGATGATCAGGATTATGCAGCCAAAGGCAACTGGATCAAATGGAACCCGGCTGTAAAAACAGCACAAGATAAAGATGCGATACTAAAAGGCGTATTAGATGGTCATATTGACATCATTGCAACAGATCATGCCCCACATACCATCGCAGAAAAAGAGCAACCTTACCTGAAAGCCCCTTCCGGAGGCCCACTGGTACAACACGCCCTATCTGCTTTACTGGAAATGTACCATCAAAAGAAAATTACACTCGAACAGATTGCGGAGAAAACAGCACACAATGTGGCCACCTGCTTCAACGTAGACAGAAGAGGTTTTATCAGAGAAGGCTACTGGGCAGATCTGGTATTGGTTCACCTGAATGACCCCGTAAAAGTAACCAGAGCCAATCTTTGGTATAAATGCGGATGGTCTCCTTTTGAAGGTCAAACCTTTCAGGCGGAAATTACGCATACCTTCGTTTCCGGAAATCTGGCTTATCAAAAAGGGAAATTCATGACCAATGCCATTGGCAAAAGACTAAATTTCAACAGATAATGACATTAAAGGACAAACCCGGGATTAAAAAGTTTGTCCTGCTCTTCCTCCTGTCGGGATTGGTATTTCTCGCCGGGATGAACAGCTCATTTATCGAAAGGTTTTATTCAGATGGCCTCTATCAGGCCATCTCTGTTGCTCAGCGATTCCTCAGTTCCATCTTTCCTTTTGCACTTGGCGATTTCCTATACCTCCTTCTGGTGCTTTATGCATTGAGGAGCATTTATCTGTTCTTCAGAAAACTTTCTCAAAAGAAACTAAAGTCCGAAGACCGGATCAATGTCCCCTTACAATTGCTGAATTTCTTTCTGATCTTATACCTTGTTTTTAAAATCCTCTGGGGCCTCAATTATTCACGTCCATCTATTTCCAAACGATTGGGAATTTCGGACGGGAAATACAATACCACAGAACTCGTTTTATTGGGGGAGTATTTCATCGACAAGCTGAATACACTTCAACACCTTAAAAAAGAAAACTACAACGTTGATGAGCTGGAAAGTAAGGCAAAAGAAGCTTACGATCTGATGAAAAAAAATAACGCATTTTTTCAATACCGCAGCCCCTCAGTGAAAGCCGTCTTAAACAGCTGGATCGTCACCAAAATTGGCATTGAAGGTTATTACAATCCTTTATCTGGAGAGGCAAATGTAAATATGAGACTTCCGGCAGTATCATTGCCTTTCGTTACCTGTCATGAAATTGCCCACCAGCTTGGCATAGGAAGAGAAGATGAAGCCAACCTGATCGGTTATTTAACCGCCATTCACAGCACAGATGAAAACTTCCGCTATTCCGCGGCTTACAATATGCTGAGGAGTATTTTATTCGAGATCAGAATTAAATCCCCGGAAGACTATCAACGCCTGTATGCCAGCATCAATCCCGAAACCATTAAAGATTTCAAAGCAGAGAGGGCCTTCTGGCAGAAATACAACAGCGATATGTATGGTTATATGGGCATCGCGCTGGATGGTTTCCTAAAGCTCAATAACCAGGCTAAGGGTGCCGACAGCTATCAGGATATTGTGATCTGGCTGTATAATATTCACAAAAAAGAACTGATTCAAAGGCAGAAGCTCAAAACATTACAACCTTAACACAAAAAAACCTTAAAACATTCCTAAATTTGCCGGACTATGGCAAAGATATCCATCAACCTGGCGACAGGCTCCCTGCAACAAGAAGAAATCATCGTCGGCATTGACCTTGGCACCACCAATAGTCTGGTGGCCTTTATTAACCCGGACAAAAACCCACAGGTGATCAATGATACCGGAAAGGGGCTATTGGTTCCTTCAGTGGTCCATTTTAATGCCAAAGGAGATGCACTGGTAGGAAATGAAGCCAAAGACTTTTTAATTACAGATCCTGCAAACACCATATTTTCCGTAAAAAGACTGCTGGGCAGGTCTTATAAAGATGTGGCCGGTCATCAGGATACCTTTTCTTATAAAATCATTGATGATGAAAATGATTCACTGGTAAAAATTAAAGCCGGTGATAAATTCTATACCCCAATAGAGCTTTCTGCAGAGATTCTTAAAGAATTGAAGGCAAGAGCTGAACATGCTTTAAAAACACCGGTAAACCGTGCCGTGATCACTGTTCCTGCTTATTTTAACGATAGCCAGCGACAAGCGACCCGGGATGCAGGTAGATTGGCAGGTCTGGATGTATTGAGAATTGTAAACGAACCTACCGCAGCCAGTCTGGCCTACGGTCTGGGTCTTGATCCCAATCAACAGAAAACAATTGCCGTATATGACCTTGGAGGCGGAACCTTTGATGTATCCATTTTATCCATACAAAACGGCATTTTTGAAGTGTTATCCACAAATGGAAATACCTTTTTAGGTGGGGATGATTTTGACCGTTCCATCGTTCACTACTGGATAGAAAAAAATAAACTTGATGCAGCAGCCCTGGCTCAGGATTCCGGATTAATGCAGTCGCTGAGGTTAAAAGCAGAAGAAGCAAAAAAAGCGCTAAGTAGCCAGAACCTGTTCAATGAGCAGATCGGAGACATCTGGTGTACTTTAGATAAACAAACTTTTGAGGAGCTGATTGCAGCGAAAGTAGCAGAAACTTTAAACTCTTGTAAACAGGCTTTAGCTGATTCCAAGCTTACCGTTGCTGAGATTGATGAAGTTGTACTTGTTGGTGGTTCGACAAGAACCCCTTATGTAAAAGCACAGGTTGCCGAGTTTTTTGGCCGCCCTCCTCATGATCAGATCAACCCGGATGAAGTGGTTGCCCTTGGTGCTGCCATTCAGGCGGATATCCTTGCCGGAAACCGGTCAGACATCCTTTTACTTGATGTTACCCCACTTTCCCTGGGTATTGAAACCATGGGCGGACTGATGGATGTGATCATTCCCAGAAATGCAAAAGTACCTACGAAAGCAGGAAGACAATATACCACCTCTATCGACGGACAGGTAAACATGAAAATCTCTGTTTTTCAGGGAGAGCGTGACCTGGTACAGGAGAATAGAAAATTAGCAGAATTTGACCTGAAAGGCATTCCTGCCATGCCTGCCGGATTGCCGAAGGTAGACATCAACTTTATGCTCAATGCCGATGGAATTCTAACCGTTCAGGCGATAGAGTTAAGGTCAGGTGTAAAACAGGAAATTGACATTACCCCAAGTTACGGACTGACGGATGATACGGTAGAAAAAATGCTCATCGACAGCATCACCCATGCCAAAAGCGATGTTGCACAACGCATGCTGATTGAAGCCAGAAGCGAAGGAGAACAATTGGCTTATACTGCCGAACGCTTTATTGAAAAACATGGCAGTTTCCTGACTCCGGAAGAAATTTCGGATACAAAAACACATATTGAGGCTCTTAAACAGGCTTTAGCAAAGGCAGAAAAAGATGAGATTCTTAAAAAAGCCGATGAACTGAATGAATTTACCCGTCCGTTTGCCGAGCGCGTGATGGATGTGGCGGTATCCTCCGCCATGAAAGGAAAAAGCATAGATAAATAACCACTCAATAGGTTCCTTTATATAGTTTTACAGAGATGAAGTATTTGCTGATCTCTGTAATGCTATGTGCCGGAACCTTTCTTTTTTGCTCCTGGGGATTTTACGCCCATCAACGGATCAACCACCTTGCTGTTTTTACGCTCCATAACGGCATCAATACTTTTTACAAGGCAAATATCAAATACCTCAGTGATCACTCTGTAGATGCCGACAAACGCCGCTATGCAGACTCTGCCGAAGCGCCAAGGCATTACCTTGATGTAGAAGTCTATGAATCAAATATTGACAGCATTCCCAGGAGGTATAACGATGCTTTAAAAAAATATGGTGCTGAAAAATTAAGCAGTAGCGGAACCCTCCCCTGGCAGATTCAAAAGTCTTACTATCAGCTCGTCAACGCGTTTAAAAACAGGGATTCCATGAAGATTCTTATCTATTCTGCCTACCTCGGGCATTATATTGCCGATGCGCATGTCCCGCTGCATACCACGCAAAACCATAACGGGCAACTGAGCAATCAACATGGCATCCACGCTTTCTGGGAAAGCCGTTTACCGGAGCTGTTTGCCGAAAAGTACAATTACAGAGTCGGCAAGGCGGCGTACATAGAAGATCCACTTGGAAAGGCCTGGAAAATCATCAGTCATAGTCATGCGTTACTGGATAGTGTGCTCACACTGGAAGCACAGCTTAACGCCAGCTTTCCTGCTTACAGAAAGTATAGCTTTTCAAAAAGAAACCAACAGGTAATGAGACAATATTCTTTAGGTTATTCCAGGGCTTACCATGAACAGATGAACCAGATGGTGGAAAGACAGATGCGTGGGGCCATCCACGCAACAGGCTCCTACTGGTATTCCGCCTGGATAGACGCCGGGCAACCGGAATTGCGCAACCTGATCCAAAAAAAAATGTCTTCCTCAGACCGGAAAAAGGCCGAGGAAGACAAAAGGCTTTATGATAAAGGACAACTAATCGGCCGGGAGCCTTAGTTCTCGATGATATCTTTAGGTTTAATCCTGCTTTTTATTGCTGCGTAAATCACCGGGGCGAAAGTAACGACTGCAATCGTGATGATGACAATAGAGAAGTTATCTCTGATCACCGGAATCTGGCCCAATAAGAAACCTGCGAATAATAAACTGCCGATCCAGCCAAGACCACCTACCACATTGTAATAAGTAAACCTGCCAAAAGGCATTTTTGCTACTCCGGCAACAAAAGGTGCAATCGTCCTGAAGATCGGAAGGAAACGGCTAAACATAATTGCTTTTCCGCCATGCTTCTCAAAAAACTCATGCGATTTATTGTAATATTCAAGTTTTAGAATCTTATTTCCTTCTTTAAAGACTTTCACGCCAAAGAAACTGCCGAGCCTGTAATTTAAACTGTTCCCCAGGATGGCGGCAGCACTTAACAGCAGGAACATAACCCAGATATCCAGACCTGTGCCTCCTTTTGCGATGAGTGCACCTACTGCAAACAGCATAGAGTCGCCGGGTAAAAATGGAGTTACCACAAAACCAGTTTCAGCAAAAATAATTAAGAAAAGAATAAGATAAGTCCATGTTTTATAATCACTTACCAGCTGTACTAAAGCTTTATCGGTGTGTAATATAAAATCTACCAGTTGTGAGAAAATTTCCAAGTTGTATAAATTAAGCCCAAAATTAAGAATATCATGGCAATAACCATGCTCTTTTTGATTTAGTAATGTAAATTTAATTAGCAGTGAATGAATAGGCTTTCAATTCCGTTGAGTCGCTTCCGCTAAGCCAGACGGTATAAATTTTACCCGCCAGGATGCCCAGGTCAATTTCCGGATTGCTGGTTACGCCAGTTCCTGAAGCAATAAATTTAGCTCCCGGATCTACCTGATAATAGGTGCTGCTGTTTGCAAAAGGAAGTGCCGATATAAGTTCTGCTCCCCCAGTCACCTTTATGGCAATAGAATTGTTCAGAAAACCATTCAGGTGAATAAACCTGATTTTAGCTTTTCCGGCGTCCGGGGCAGTAAGGTTATCCCCTATTCCCAGAACTTCCGCTTTGCCATCCAGGTTTTTATATAGAAAGATCGAATAGTTTCCATTAATCTCAAGCTCTCCATTAATTCCTGCCGTAGGCTGGGATGATGCTTCATCAGCAAAGGCCAGGGATTGCGTTCCTGATACTACAGGAAATGAGGCAGACATTTGTCCGTAATTGACCAGTCCTGATCCGAACCGTTTTCCATTGATATAAAATGCCTGTGCAGCCGAGCCAAATGCGGCATTGATATACCTTAATTTTGCTTCTCCAACAGGAATAGGTTTAGGAGCCTTCAGGCAGGAACTCAAAATCGTTGCCAGGCCAATACAAATGATGGTCAGGGCTAAATTAATGCTTTTTGGGTAAGAGAACTTTTTTTCCATGACAACAACAATTTAATTTACAAAGTATTTTACAAAAAGAAGGCTTGGTCAAAAACCAAGCCATTCCAATATATTTATTTTTAAATCTAGTTATAGTTATTCAGCATTACCGGCATCACCAACATCAGAACGTCTTCATTTTCGTCGTTTGTTTGTGGGATCAGTAATCCTGCGCGGTTAGGTGTAGAAAGTTCCAATGTTACTTCTTCTCCACTCAGGTTGCTCAACATCTCGATTAAGAAACGCGCATTGAATCCAATTTCCAGGTCTTCACCTTCATATTGACAGCTCAGACGCTCATGTGCTTCATTGGCGAAATCCAAATCCTCAGAAGAGATGTTCAATTCACTGCCATTGATTTTTAAACGCACCTGGTGTGTGGTTTTATTTGCGAAAATCACCACCCTGCGCAAGGTATTTAAGAACAATGCACGGTCAATGATCAGTTTATTCGGGTTATTCGCAGGAATTACTGCTTCATAATCAGGATAACGCTCGTCAATTAAACGACAAACCAAATTGATGTTCTCGAATTTAAAGAAAGCACTTGTAGCATTGTAATCCACAGAAACATTCGCATCAGTAGAAGGAAGTGCTGCTTTCAATAAGGTTAATGCTTTTTTAGGAAGGATGAAAGAAGAAGCTTTATCTCCTTTGCTGTCCATTCTTCTATATCTTACCAGTTTATGTGCATCAGTAGCCACAAAGGTGATGTGTTGTTCAGAAAGCTGACAGTATACGCCAGTCATTGCCGGACGTAACTCATCACTGCTCACTGCAAAAATAGTTTTGGTGATTGCTTCCGTTAATACCGAAGCAGGTAAATTTACAGAAGAAGCATTTTCTACAGTTGGGATTTTAGGAAAATCATCTCCATTTTCTCCACTTAACTTATACTTACCATCACCCGCGCTGATTTCAATAGAAAAGGTATTGTCATCGATATTGAAAGAGATCGGCTGATCAGGTAATGTTTTTAAAGTGTCTAAAAGTATTTTTGCCGGCACAGCTACTTTTCCGCCTTCTTTAGACTCCACCGGTAAGGAGGTCGTCATGCTGGTTTGTAAATCAGTGGCAGATATGGTTAAACTTCCGTCTTTAATCTCAAAGAGGAAATTTTCCAGTATTGGCAATACAGTACTACTGCTCGACGCACCGTTTACTGTTTGCAAATGTTTTAATAACGTTGATGTGGATACAATAAATCTCATAGTATGATCTTGTCAGTTCTCAAAAATATAAAAATTACCTTGCATACTTATGCTTACGGTAATAATGTTGAAAAATTGCGAACGATATTAACAATAATAAAGGTAAAGCCATATTGATCAATTGCCATTGTAGCTTTTCTGTACGCAGACGTGCTTTATCCAATAACCTGATCCTAACCTCCTTATTGCGCAAAGTAATTAAATTATCATCATTTGACAGGTAATCTGCAATATTTAACAACAATGCTTTATTTCCGTAGCTTTTTTGGGTGTATCTGTCGAAACCCAAGGGAAATGCAGAACCATCCTTACTGCTCAGCTGATTTTTGAAGACATCGCCATCACCAATCACGATCATTTTGGTTGGTTTACTTAGCGGAGCAACCGCGTAATTTCCGGTAATGCCTGCCGGAACCGCACGATTCAGGAACACGGAAGGGAAAGTCCCTTCAATTAGTACCCCAAGGTTTTGTGGGACACTGGCATAATCACGCGGATCAGGTTGTTCAGCCACCATTTGCAGAGAAAGCAATTTCGGCGCATTAAAAATCTTATTAAATGGGGAAGAGTGCAGGATCACCGTCTTCTTTAGTCCTTTTACCCCAATCGTATCTACCGTACTGCTAAATTCACCTCTGACTGCATCGATGTTCTTCACCAGGTTGTGTGCCGTATCCGGCATCAGCAACGGATAATAAACCCATGGCGCCAGTTCTATCTGGCCCTGCTGTCCCATGCTTAACGGAATTTCAACACAATTCGCATCTGCGATCAGGTTGTAATTTACACGGGCGCCATACATAAACAACATATCGTCTATGTTTAGCTTTTTATTGAAAGCCAGCTGCTCTCCCGATCCTTTTAAACTATCCAGGTCGGCACTCACCTGATCTATCGTCCAGACTACCCTGCCCCCTTTCATGACAAAATAGTTGATCTTATATTTTTCGGCCTCCGTAAATTCCTGCTGTGGTTTTGCAATGATCAGGACTTTCAATTTATCCAGCCCTGCAGCATCAATGGTATTCAGGTTTACCCGGCCCACTTCATAGCTTTCTGAAAGGCTGTTGATCGCATCATTTAAGGACAGGTCCGATAGTTCTCCGTTACCTTCGGTAAAACCGATCCTGGGATGCTCATTGCTCAACACTTTCTGAATCGCACCGGTAAACAGATATTCCAGGTTCTGAATCGAATTGTTGATGTTCTCCTCGTAACTTCCTGTCGCGTTCAGGTTTTGTAATAATCTTAGCGGAAGCTGATGGTCACCACTCTCCAGCATGGCCATCGGAAAAACCATCTTTTGGGCAAAACCAGCATCATTTTTAATGTTTATGGTGGTCGGTTCAATGCCCGAGCGGTATAGATTATTGATCACAGTATCCTGTTCGGGTATCGAAAGCCCGGAAATCGGGTCTCTGAAAATCACTTTGATTTCTTTTCCACCGTAGGCTTTATAATCGGCAAGCAGATCTCTGGTTGCATTTCTAAGTCGTTTAAAAGGAGCGGGAAGGTCGCCATCTAAAAATACAGTAATCGTAATCGGCTGATTGATCTTCCCGAGAATGGTTTTTGATTTTGGTGTTAAGGTGAATCGCTTTTCTTTGGTGAAGTCGATTCTGGTATACACGTATTGCGCAAGGACATTGAGCAGAATTAAACCCGCCACAAAAATGAGGATACCCGACAGTTTTTGTTTGTTGCCTACCATTTCCGACCTCCGATCACGAGTTTAGTCAGCCCAAGAAATGCGATAATGAAACTGAGGAAATAAACCAGGTCACGGGTATCCAGAACACCCCTGCTAATGGATTGATAATGTTCGTTTACACTCAGGCTGAGCAATATATTTTCAATGGCCCGAAAACCAAAAATCTGGCTCATGGCATCAAATCCACTATAGGCGATAAAACATAGAAATACGGCAATGGCAAAGGCCACCACCTGGTTTTTCGTGATGGAAGAGGCAAAAATTCCGACCGCTAGAAAGGAAGCTCCCAATAACAATAAGCCAATATAAGAACCAATAATTGCCCCGGTATCAATATTCCCTGCGGGCAGGGCCAGCTTTGATACAGAATAACAATAGATCAGTGTGGGGATCAATGCAAAGAGCACCAGAACAAAGCAGGCCAGGTATTTGGCCAGTATGATCTGCCAGTCAGTAACTGGTCTTGTAGCGAGTAAAATATAAGTCCCTTCCCGCCTTTCCTCTGCAAAAGAACGCATGGTAATGGCAGGAATAAGAAAGAGGAATAAAAAAGGAGCAAGGTTAAAAAAGCTGCTCAGCTCGGCATAGCCGTATTCCAGAATAGAAGTATCCGGAAAAAACCACAACAATAAGCCAGAAGCCAGAAGGAAAACCCCAATGGTAATATAAGCCATTAAGGAGTTCAATAAGCTAAATAATTCCCTTTTAAATACCGCGTACATGCATTTTAATTAACGATGCCGAAGTTAGAAAATTAAAAATTATATCCTGCCCTAATGCCAATAAAAGAACGGGTACTACTGCTTCTCGTCCAGCTTTCGTAACGAACCCCCACATCTACAATGCCTTTATCGGAGACAGGGAATGCAACGCCAACAGCTGGCACATAAATAAATGAGGTGCCTGAACCATTTCCACTGGCGGTAGAAATAGAAACACCCAATTCAGCTCCGCCGTAAATGTTTTCCGCAAGGAAATACCTTGCTCCAGCCTTTACCGGAATAAACCCTTCACTGTAATTGAGATTGAGTATGGTCTTCTTTCCGTTTAATTTCAGATAACCAACATTTCCGGTGATGCTTAGGTTTTTGGAAACAGGATGTTGATATAATAGAGAGCCCCCTACTCCGTAATTTGTCTGATCTTTAAAACTTCCCATCGGAAAGGTGAAGTCAAGACCAATTCCGAATTTTGGACCTTCCATAGCAGGATCGCCCGTTTGGGCTTTAGTAGCACTAATAGCAGCAAATGTGAAGAGGATTAAGAGTAGTCTTTTCATGGAATCTAATTAATAGGGCCTGAAGCTAAAATTCGACACATAGATACAAAAAAAATTAAAAGTTCATAAACCGTACGTTAAACTTCTCCGAAAGAATAAAACAACAAAGCCTCCCTGTAAACAGGAAGGCTTCATCAGATTCTTTGACAGAATCTATAAGTTTTAATAGATTAAGTTCTACAAACCGAAGTTAAATGCAGCTCTTAAGCCGATAAATGAACTTGTACCATTTTTAGACCATCCTTCGTAACGTGCTCCTACATCGATTGAAGATTTGTCTGCAACCGGGAACTCAATACCAAGACCTGGAGAGTAAGCAAATGCAGTACTACCACCTGTTTCAGTTGAAAACGCAGCACCTAGCTCACCATTTACATAAAAATTTTCTGCTACAAAATACCTGGCACCAACCTTTACCGGAATAATTCCTGAAGTACCACCACCAATAATATCTTTAGCTTTGATACTTAGGTAACCTGCATTAGCAGTTAAATTCAAATTTGGAGCTACCGGATGTTGGTACAATAATGAACCTCCAACACCAAATTTAGCCCAATCGCCAAAGTTTCCTACTGGAAACGCGAATTCAGCACCTATACCTAACTTAGGGCCACTCATTGCCGCATCTTTCTGTGCATTAACATTAGTGAATGCAAAAATACCTGCGATTGCTGTTAGTAAAAATAATTTTCTCATGTGTTTACGTTTAAATTTATATTACTGATATAAAATCAACTCTTAGATGCAAAAACTTGGCCAATCGTTACAAACTCATAAATAAAAATTAATCAGGAGGTCAGTTTTCTGAAAATATCCTCTAAAGAAGTCATTTGGTGTTCATTTTTAAGTTCAGTAATTGTGGCATTGGCTACAATTTTGCCTTTATTGATGATGATGACTTCATCACAAAGTGCTTCTACCTCCTGCATAATATGCGTAGAAAGAATCACCGTTTTATCTTTCCCAAGATTTTTGATCAACTCTCTGATGTCTGTGAGCTGGTTTGGGTCCAGTCCTGATGTCGGTTCATCCAGAATTAATACTTTGGGTTGATGAATGATAGCCTGAGCCAAACCTACCCTTTGCCGGTATCCTTTCGACAACATGGAAATCTTTTTATGCTGTTCCGGATCGAGCCCTACCTTTTCTATCGTTTCTTTTACACGTAATGCAGCATCTTTCAATTGATAAGTATTTGCCACAAATAACAAAAATTCCTGCACGTACATATCTGTATAGAGCGGCGTGTTTTCGGGCAGATAGCCCATAATGCGCCTGACTTCAAGACTGTCCATCTGGGTATCAAAACCACACAGCTTAGCCGTCCCGGATGTAGGTTTTAAATAGCCCGTCAGCATTTTCATCGTGGTCGACTTCCCGGCACCATTAGGGCCTAAAAAGCCCAAAATCTTTCCTGGTTTAGCTTCAAAGCTAATCTCGTCTACTGCTTTTTGCTGACCATAATGTTTCGCCAGCCCCTTTACCTGAATACTCAATTTACTTTACTTTTTTAACGTGTACAGAAGTTATCTTCTTATCTTTTCTATATTGATCCAGTTCTTTTCCAGCCATCACCAGATTGTCTGTAGAGATCATATCTGCACCGCTGTTCGCGTACATATAATAATACTTAGTGCCTCTTCTGGTCTTTGCACGTTTGTCTAAGTTACCCATTGTTCCCATGATACAAGGGATACCGTCCTGATGTAAAGCCCAAAAATCTTTTTGATCAAATCCGCGTGTTCCCACAAAGGCAACCATTCTATCATAAGGAACACCTTTAGACTTTAAACGTTCCAGATCGTTATTGTATTTGGCCGAAACAGAAATCATCAGGTCCGGAGCCAGTTGATGTACTTCTACTGCCTGATTGTCATTGTAAGTAATGATGATCGAATTAGATTCAGATTTGGTTTTGCGGACTTCCTCAATGATTTTTGCAAAAGGAACTCCCCTCTTCACATCAATGGTGAACAATACTTTTCCCTTACCCCAGCTTAAGACCTCTTTTAAAGTAGGAATCTTATAAGAGGTTAAGGTTCCGAAATTGTCTTTCAATTGCAGCTTCTGCAATTCGGCATAGGTATGTTCTCTGATGAAGCCCGTTCCATTACTTGTTCTGTCCAGCTTGTCATCGTGCATCACCACCAACACAGAATCTTTACTCAATGTCACATCAAACTCAATGACTACAGGCTGATGGGTCGTCGCATTTTCAAAAGTGGCAATACAATTTTCAGGGAAGCCCTTCATAGGCCCGCCTCTATGTGCACTGATCAGTGGGTATCCCGGCGTTTTTCTGTTTAAAAAGCCTCTTAATTCCCGGGCATTCCCAAAAGAAATGTAATTTTTTGTTTGTGAGGTACAAGATACGGCAAGCAAAAGAAAGCCCGCCAGAAGCAGATTAAATTGTTTCATGTTCAAAAGTAGGAAAATTAGACCTTACCCAATGATATTTCTCTGCATTCAATTTATGCTGCCTTTTCAGTATGGAGCTGTTCATTCCGAAATAAAGTTTACCACAAAACATTCAGAGAAAAAGCAGGTAAAAGACAGCTTGCAGTATTGCTCATAACACACTCCATTTATAGGCGTTGCTCACCCGCCTTTAACACGCTTTCAAGCGGGCTTGCACCGAGTATAGACCGAGTTTAAAGCGTGGTCAGAGCGTGGTGCCCGGAACCCTGTTTCAAGGCAGTTCCGAGCCCTTATTACGGATATAGCTTTACAAAAAAAATGTCCTGATTTTGTGCTATTCCTACCTGGTCTTTACAATCCCTGCATTGTATTTTAAGAATCATCCAACTTAGGTGAGCTGATTTATTTGTTAATCTTCTATATTTGCATCACTATGGCAAAGAATACTAACGACGAACAATTTAAAAATGTAATATCACACGCCAAGGAATACGGTTTTGTATTTCAAAGCAGCGAGATTTATGATGGACTAAGTGCTGTATATGACTACGGACAACTAGGCGCTGAACTAAAGAACAACATTAAAACTTATTGGTGGAAATCTATGGTTCAGATGCATGAAAACATTGTAGGAATAGATTCTGCAATCTTTATGCACCCGAAAGTATGGAAAGCCAGCGGACACGTAGATGGGTTTAACGATCCAATGATCGATAACAAAGACTCTAAAAAACGCTATCGTGCCGATCAGTTGTTAGAAGATAAAATTGCCCGCTACGAAAAAGACGGAAAAACAGAAAAGGCTGCAAAATTGCAGGCCGATATGGACAATGCTTTACAGGCAGAAGACCTTCCACGTTTAAAACTATTAATCGAGGAGCATGAGATTGCCTGCCCGGTAAGCGGAACCAAAAACTGGACTGAAGTACGCCAGTTCAACCTGATGTTCAGCACTCAGTTTGGTGCAATGGCAGAAGGATCTGATGAAGTATACCTACGTCCGGAAACGGCACAAGGTATTTTTGTGAACTTCTTAAACGTGCAGAAATCAGGAAGAATGAAAATTCCTTTCGGAATTGCACAAATTGGAAAGGCCTTCAGAAATGAAGTTATTGCCCGTCAGTTCATCATGAGAATGCGTGAATTTGAACAAATGGAAATGCAATTCTTTGTTCGTCCGGGTGAAGATGCAAAATGGTTTGCTTACTGGAAAGAAGCGCGTTTAAAATGGCACCAGGCATTGGGTACTCCTGCAGAGAAATACCGTTACCATGACCATGTGAAACTGGCACATTATGCCAATGCCGCTACAGATATCGAATTTGAATTCCCTTTTGGATTTAAAGAAGTAGAAGGTATTCACAGCCGTACAGATTTCGACCTTACGCAACACCAGAAGTTCTCTAACAAGAAAATGCAGTATTTTGATGCAGAACTGAATGAAGAAGGAAAACCTTATGGAAACTATATTCCTTATGTGATCGAAACTTCTATTGGTTTAGACCGCATGTTCCTCTTAACGATGATCAATGCTTTTGAAGAGCAGGACCTGAGCGATGGAGAAAAACAAGACAGCAGAACTTTACTACGCTTACATCCTTGTTTAGCACCAGTAAAAGTAGCCATCTTCCCATTAACCAAAAAAGACGGTTTACCGGAAAAAGCAAGAGAAATCATGAACAGTTTAAAACTTGATTTCAACTGTATATATGAAGAAAAAGATGCAATTGGAAAACGTTACCGCAGACAAGATGCCATCGGTACCCCATTCTGTCTGACGATAGATCACCAGACCCTGGAAGACGATACGGTAACCATCCGTCATCGTGATACCATGGAACAACAACGCATAGACATTAAAGACCTGGAGTCTTTAATCTCAAGCAAAGTGAGCTGGAGAAACTTATTGCAATAAGCGATAAAAACATACTTATAAAAAATCCGGTGTTAGAAAATAACACCGGATTTTTTATTTCAAAACTTTACTCAGGGTATATTCCCAATTCATCCTCGCAATATTCAGCACAGAAATGTTCTGAGGACATTCCACTTCACAAGCTTCCGTATTCGTACAATGGCCAAAGGCCTCTATGTCCATCTGTTCTACCATGGAAAGCACCCTTTTTCTGGACTCTATCTTGCCCTGCGGCAATTTGGCCAGGTGCGCAATTTTTGCTGAAGTAAATAATGCTGCACTGGAATTTTTACAGGTAGCCACACAGGCACCGCAGCCGATACAAGCTGCAGAATCAAAAGCAGATTCTGCATGTTCATGACTTACCGGAATTCCGTTTGCCTCCGGTGCCTGTCCCGTATTTACCGAGATAAAACCTCCTGCCATAATGATCCGGTCGAATGCTGAGCGGTCTACCCGCAGGTCTCTTTTTACCGGAAAAGCTTTACCCCGGAAAGGTTCGACATAGATCGTATCCCCATCTTTGAATTCCCGCATGTGCAGCTGACAGGTGGTGAGGTGAGGGATTGGTCCATGTGCACGTCCATTGATCATCATCCCACATTGGCCACAGATTCCTTCCCGACAATCGTGGTCAAACTCCACCGGACGGTCTCCACTCAGGATAAGTTGTTCGTTCAGTGTATCCATCATTTCCAGAAAGGACATGTGAGGGATGACATTATCCAGCTGATAATCGACTAAATGCCCAGGACTTCCGGCATCAGTTTGCCTCCATATTTTCAAATTGATCTTCATAACCCGGTTTGATTATTTGTAACTTCTCACTGTTAATTCCACATTTTCAAAATGCAGCGGTTCGGGAACCAACCGCTCTTCCCTGTTCTCCCCTTGCCATTGCCAGGCAGATACAAAACAAAACTCCTCATCGTTCCTCAATGCTTCTCCCTCCGGAGTCTGGTATTCTTCCCTGAAATGAGCCCCACAGGATTCGTCCCTTGTTAAAGCATCCTGACACATCAGTTCTGCTACTTCGAGGTAATCACTGATCCGCCCTGCTTTTTCCAGTTCACCATTCATTTCTTCCTCCGTTCCCGGAACCTTAAGGTGTTGATAGAAATCTTCGCGTAGTTTTTTTATTTCATCAATGGCATACAACAATCCTTTTTTACTTCTGGACAGTCCGCAATAATCATACAGCAGTTTGCCCAATGTTTTATGGTAATGATCGGCGGTTTTAGTTCCGTTAATCGCTAGTAATTTCCCAAGATGCGCCCTCACCTGCACTTCCGCATCTATGAACTCCTGCGCATCCGTTTCCAGTTTCGGGGAATGAATCTCTCCTGCGAGGTAATTGGAAACCGTATAAGGCGCAACAAAATAACCATCCACACAAGCCTGCAACAAGGAGTTTGCCCCAAGACGATTTGCGCCATGGTCTGCAAAATTTGCTTCACCAAGGGCGAATAAACCCGGAATAGTGGTCATCAGTTCATAATCCACCCATAGTCCACCCATAGAAAAATGGGCTGCCGGCGAGATCATCATTGGTTCTGAATACGCGTCTGTGGCCGTAATTTTACGGTACATATCAAACAGATTTCCATATTTTTCTTGAATCTTTTCTTTCCCCTGTTCTTTTATTGCTTTAGAAAAGTCCAGATAAACGGCATTCAGTTGTGGCCCGACGCCGAATCCGGCATCGATACGCTCTTTGGCAGCTCTGGAAGAAATATCCCTCGGCGCCAAATTTCCAAAAGCAGGGTACCGGCGTTCCAGGTAATAATCACGTTCATTCTCAGGAATATCATTTGGTTTTCTTTTCTCTTCCGGCTTTGAGGGTACCCAAATCCGCCCGTCATTGCGCAGGGATTCAGACATCAGGGTTAGTTTGCTCTGGTAATCTCCGGATTGTGGAAGCGAGGTCGGATGAACCTGAGTCCAGCTTGGACAAGCCATGAATGCGCCTTTCTTATGTGCCCGCCAAATGGCAGAAGCATTACAACCCATCGCCAGCGTAGATAAATAATAGATCTTACCGAAGCCTCCTGTGGCCAGGATCACTGTATTTGCAGAATGACGCTCAATTTCTCCTGTGTCCAGATTTCTGACGATGATTCCCCTTGCTTTTCCATCCACAAGTACCAGATCCAGCATCTCATGACGGGTATAAAGCGTGACTGTTTTTGCCGCAGCCTGTCTCATCAATGCCTGATAGGCACCCAATAACAATTGTTGTCCGGTTTGTCCCCTTGCATAAAAAGTCCGGCTCACCTGTACCCCTCCAAAGGAGCGGTTGTTTAAATAGCCGCCATACTCCCTGCCAAAAGGCACGCCCTGTGCTACTGCCTGGTCTATCAGCTGTGCGGAACACTCTGCCAGGCGGTAAACATTGGCTTCCCGGGAACGGAAATCCCCTCCCTTGATCGTATCGTAAAACATGCGGTACACGCTATCCCCGTCATTTTTATAATTCTTGGCTGCGTTTACCCCACCTTGCGCTGCTACAGAATGCGCCCTTCTCGCAGAATCCTGGAAACAAAAAGATTTGACCTTATATCCCATTTCTGCCAGCGATGCGGCGGCAGCACTTCCGGCAAGTCCGGTACCGACGACAATTACTTCCAGTTTTTTCCTGTTGGCAGGATTAACCAGTCTTGCATGATCTTTATAAAAACTCCATTTATCTTTTAAGGGGCCGGGAGGTATTTTTGCATTTAATTCCATGATACATGCTGAGTTAAGTAAACGTAGATCGGGATAATGGCAAATCCTGCGGTGATGACATAGCTATACCCCCTGCCGAAGACCCTGATCCAGGAAACGTATTTTGGATGGTAAACACCCAGAGAACGGGCCGCGCTGAAAAAGCCATGTAAAAGGTGATAGCCCAATGCAAACATAGAAAGCACATAAAAAAGTACATACCACCAGTCCTGATAGGCAGCAATCACGATGGTGTACAAATCTTTATGACCGTATTCGTCCACTGGCAATGTGCCGAATTTATACTGATACCAGAAATCTTTAAAATGAAAAACCAGAAAGATCAGGATCAATGTCCCTAAAATCCCCATATTCCGGGAATACCATTTGCTTGATGCCCCTCTTTTATCAACGGCATATTTACCTGCTGTTTTTCGGTTTTTAAGCGTGATCACCAGGGCGTCCAGACAATGGACAATTAGGGAAGTATATAAAACATAGGAAATGATCTTGATAAAAATATTCCCGGAGAGCAGCTGAGAATAGCCATTAAAACTTTCCTTTGCCTGTACCGCCGGCAATAGCAGCTGCAAGTTTCCCAACAGGTGAATCACCAGAAAAAAGCAAAGAAATAATCCCGTTAAGGCCATCAGCGTTTTGCGCATCAGGGTAGATAAAGTGTGCTCCATTCTATTTCATTTAATATAAACCAATCGCTTTCCACCAGAGGCCTCCGATGCCCATCCAGATGATCAGGAAAAAGATACTTAAGATGAACCCGCGCGACCACCAGTCCTTCACCTCTACATAGGTACTGCCAAAAAACACAGGTGCCGGACCATGTCCATAATGGGTTAAGGTTCCAAATATTCCTCCGCAAAAACCGAGCGATAAGGCCAGCAGCATCGGCGGAATCCCAATACTGATGCCTACCCCCAGCAATGCCGCATACATGGAAGCCACATGTGCCGTAGCGCTTGCAAAAAGATAGTGGCTATAGAAGTAAACCAGGATAATGATCGGAAAGGCCATTGTCCAGCTCATGCCTCCAATTTTGGCTTTCACCAGGTTGCTGAACCAGGGAATCAAACCCAGTTGATTCAACGCGCTCCCCATCATCACCAGTGCCGAAAACCATACAATGGTATCCCATGCTCCTTTTTCACTTTTCACATCTTCCCAGGTGAGGACCCTGGAAAGCAATAGGAATACCAGGCCGATAAAGGCCGTCGTCGTTGCGTCAATTTTAAAGAGATCTCCGGTAATCCATAGAAAAAGCAGGACCACAAAAGCGGTGAGCATGAGCCATTCATTCCTGGTCACCGCTCCCATCTCTTTCAATTTCTCTGTCGCCATTTGTGTCGCCCCACTGGTTTTTTTGAGCTCTGGCGGATATATTTTGTAAAGGATATAAGGCACAGCGATCAGCGAGATGATCCCCGGAACAATGGCTGCCCACATCCAGGACATCCAGGTGATGTGAATGCCGAGGTCGGCGGCAAATTTCTGACACATCGGGTTACTCGCCGTTCCGGTAAGAAACATAGCAGAAGTAACCAGATTGATGTTATAACAACTCAAACTCAGGTAAGCGCCCAGTTTCCGGTGTGTTTCCGGTTGTTCCGGGACAGAGCCAAAATTTAAGGCCATTGCTTTCATGATGGGATAGATAATTCCACCGCCACGGGCCGTATTGCTTGGAATGGCTGGTGCAAGTACCAGATCTGCCAGTCCGAGCCCATAGCCTAAACCTAAAGAACTGCGACCAAAAACCCGGACAAAAAGATAAGCAATCCTGCTGCCCAATCCGGTTTTAATAAAGCCACGGGCGATAAAAAAGGAAATTCCAATCAGCCAGATCACCTTATCTCCGAAACTACTCAAAGCTAAAGTGATGGACTTACCCGGATTTCCCGGTGCAAGGACACCCGACAAGGCCACAGTAGCGATAGCGATCATGGACATCGTTCCCATCGAAGCCGCTTTAAGGATGATCCCCAGGATCGTTCCAAGAAAAATAGCGAGCAGATGCCATGCTTCCGGCTTAACACCATCCGGGATGGGTAAAAACCAAATAATGGCCCCAAAAGCCAGGGTGACCAGCATCATTTTGTAGTTAATTTCTTGCATAGTTTGTCGTATTAGTTCGTTAAAAGCGCGCCTGCACCTGGCAGATCACCCTGTTGGTATTGTATTCTGTGGTGTTTGGTATATTTCTCTGATACCTGTCCATCATCAGACCAAGCTGAACGCGGATCGCATAGGCCTCGGCAAAAGAAGCGCTAAGCATAGGGATGTAGGTTTGTCTGGCATTGCCCGACTGCTTAAAATCGGCATCCAGATATTCGTAACGAAAGGCAAATTCCAGGTCTTTCAGTCTTGTATTTTTGAAGCTGTAACTGACATTTGGCAAGACATAAATCCCTCTCATCGCATAGCGGCTGACCGGAATCACAGGGCTTGTCTGGTTAAAGAATTCCTGACTATTGATTCCCTGTTTGTATTCGGAGGTGAATTTTATCCCCCATTTTTCATTGAGTTGTTTTTTATAGTCCAGGTCTATTCCATAAGCCCAGATCTTCTGTCCCATATTTTTACCGGCTCCTCCGCTGAGCCCCAAATGTGTTTCTTTATTCAGCCCAAAAACCAGTCGTGCGGGAAAAATCTTGCCATCGTCGTTGTCGACGGTATTCCGGTTATTGCCGTTAAAAATGCCTATAGCATATTCAATAGGAACAGCAATGTCTTTGATTTTACCGGAGAAACTAGCACCAATCTGGAAACTCTGCCAGCTGTTCCCCCCAAACAGGTAATACTGATTGGAATAATCTATAGACTGTACAAAATCTACCGGATAATTGTCCTCTTGTCCGAACTGCGGGCGAAACTGACCGAACTGAAAGTTCACATAGTCATTGATGCTGTATTTGATAAAGGCATTTTCAAGTACTTTATTTTGGGGGTTTCCGGTAAAATCACCAAAATTCACCAGGATAACCGCATTGATGCGGTCGCTGATGGTGGCGTTGAGTTGTAACCGTGCTCTTTTGACGGAAAAAGAATTATGAGAAACCTGTTCATCACCCGAATGGTGCAATCCTTTAATGTCAATATCATCATCCAATGAGTAATTGAACTGACTTTGCAGCATTCCCGAAAAGTTGAGTTTAGTTTTGGAGGTTACCGGAATATCAATCCCCTGGGCATTTGATAGAAAAGGCAAACAAAGGAGGAAAAGCAGCGTTAGATTGAACTTCATTATATTTAAGTTAAGGGATGAAAAAACTCAAAAAGTATCGAATACCTACTGAAAGGTAACATTTATTTGAGATTTTTTTTCCTTCTTCTGAAAAATAAAAAAGGTTAAAAGCCTGGGATTCCCTAAAAGTTTCTGGCCTTCAGGACATTGATGATGTAGTTTTATGGGGATAATAAAGGAATTAAAGAGGACATCTTTTTATCAAAAGAAACCAGAATTGGACGGGAAGCCTTTATAAGGAAAACGGGGAAGCCTCGTCCGAAGCCTCCCCGTTTAAATTAACGCTCTCACATATATAGACGCTCATACATTCAGATTATTATATCTGTGCAAAAATATTTTTATGTTTTTTCTAACAACCACCTCTAAAGGTGATTAGAATGGGTTATCTGCCTCAGATTCGCACTATTTAAAATTAATCCAGATAAATTTGGTCATATCAAAATCAGGAAGTACATTTGCCGTTCGTTAGATTAAGTCTAAATAAGCAAATGAAACACCTCTACAAACTACTTAGCTTTACGCTACTTTTAATTTTATCTGCAAATACATTCGCACAACTCGCATCTGCCCCGGCAAGGGGAAGCATTACTGGTAAAGTAAGGTCCAAAGATGGACAACCTGCCGGATACGTTAACGTTCAGATTATCGAAAACAACAGAAGAACCTTGACAAAAGAAGATGGAACTTTTAGCTTCCACAATCTAAAGGCAGCTGAATATACTATAAAGACCTCTTATGTGGGTTTACAGGTGCAATCTCAAAAGGTAACAGTTACTGAAGGACAAACTGCGACCGTAGACTTTATCCTGTCAGAAAACTCTTCAGAATTGAATGAGGTGATCATCGCAGGTACCAACAGTCAGAATCTTAAACCTGTTACGTTAGGTAAAATCGCTATATCGCCAAGAGATCTTCCTCAAGCCGTTCAGCTCATTAGCAGTGTAACGATTGCAGATCAGCAGATGAACAGATTGAGTGATGCCCTAAAAAATGTAAACGGCGTTGCCTTCGGTGCAAACCGTGGCGGTGTTAACGGAGAAACTTTTTATGCACGTGGCTACGCTCTGGGTACAAACAACGTATTTAAAAACGGTGCACGCACCACTACAGGTGGTATGCCTGAAACAAGCACCCTGGAATCAATAGAAATACTAAAAGGAAGTGCCGCCTTACTATATGGTGGTGTTTCAGGTGGAGCGGTGGTCAACATGATCACTAAAAAACCTAAATTCAACTATGGTGGAGAAGTTTCCATGCGTGCCGGAAGCTATGATCTGTATAAGCCAACTGCAGACATCTATGGGCCAATTGCCAAAGATCTTGCCTTCCGCGTGATTGGAAACTACGAAAATGCAGGGAGTTTCAGAGATGATGTAACTTCCAAAAGAGTGTATGTAAATCCTTCCCTATTGTATAATGCAGGGAAAAATACGGAAATTCTCATTCAGGGAGATTACCTGAAAAGTGATTTTACACCTGATTTTGGAATCGGTACTGTTGGAAATAAGCTTCCACAAAATATTGGAAGAAATGTATTCCTAAACACACAATGGGCATACAATAAAACCAATACAACCACTGCCCAGGCAAACCTGACTCATAAATTCAATGACAACTGGAAATTGAATGTAATTGCAGCACTTCAATCCTACAACAGGAATTACTTTTCTTCGGAACGTCCCTTTGCCGCTCAAGATGGTACCTGGAACCGTGCACTTACCCGCTCAAAGACAGAAGAAACTACTTTCAATCAACAGATCAATTTAAACGGATCAGTTAAAACCGGGAGTATACAACATACCATCCTCGTTGGAGCTGATGCAGATCAGTCAAAAACCAAGGCTTATGGATACTCCGTTCCTAATAACCTGACCGACCCTGTAACTAAAAGCAAATACTATGATCAGGTGAACATCACCAATGGATCAAGCTTTAATATCCCTTCCAATAATAACCTTCCTGAAACTCCGCTAATTTCAGATACCCAGACTCCAATCTACAGAATGGGTGCTTTTATCCAGGATTTAGTGGCAGTAACAGATCAGTTTAAAGTATTGGCAGGAATTCGTTATACCTTCCAGAAGACACCGAGGACGGCCACGACTGATTACCTGACCGGACAAAAAACGATCAACAAAAATGGAATTGACAAATCAAAAACAGAAAGTGCTTTTTCACCTAAAGTCGGCTTAATCTACGAGCCCTTTAAAACGACCTCTGTTTACGTAAGCTATGCGAATAACTTCACCTCAAATGCCGGCCTTGACATCAATACCAATTCACCAATGGATCCCTCCATTATTGATCAGTATGAAGCCGGTATTAAAAATGACTTTCTGGATGGCAGATTGTCCGCAAACCTTACCGTTTATAGAATCCTTAACAATAAGTTTGCGCAAACCGCATTGTTCGATGCCCAGGGGATGCCAAATTCAGATACCAATAGAAAAGAATTTACCGGAAAGACCGCCAGTGATGGTTTAGAACTGGACATCACAGGAACCATCGTAAAAGGACTGAACTTTCTTGCAGGATACAGCTATAACTTTATGCGTTATAAAAAAACCCTGGAAGAGACCAAAGATAATACGGGCAAAGTAATCATTCCCGGAGGAATCAAAGAAGGAGAACGTCTGGTAGGGACGACAAAAAATACGGCCAATGCTTCCCTTTTTTATACCCTTCAGAATGGAGACCTTAAAGGACTTAAATTAGGTGCTTCGGCCTACTATACCGGAGATCGTAATGGTGGAAGAAATACCAATAAATCAGGAACCTCAACAGGGATTATCCCGTTAGGTGCCTTTACCACCTTCGACCTTTCCGCCGGCTATTCCTGGAAAAAGCTTTCCTTGTTAGCCAAAGTAGCCAATATCACCAATGAACTGAATTATTTTGTTCATGAAAACTACAGTGTGAACCCGATTGCACCACGACAGTTTATCACTACACTGAGCTATAAATTCTAAAAACAATTGTTTCTATTGAAAAAGGATGTCCCCAAAAGACATCCTTTTTCTTTGTCAGCCAATCCTGTACTTCATAAAATAATAAAATCAATAGTATACAATATGGCCGGTTTTTTGCGTTAAAACGCTGATAAATGCTTTATCACCTTAGCATTTAAGCACAATAACCACGAATGAAAATAATCACAATTGCCCTTTGTTTCTTATTCCCCCTGCTTTCTCCCGGTTCTTCCGGCTCTTCTGCTTCATCCAAAAAATCAGATCCCGACGACAGCTGGACAAGAGAGGAGTTGAAAATGGCCAATACTGCGGGCAATGTAGACTACCTGACAGCCGAAGAAAAAGATATGGTCATTTACATGAACCTCGCCAGAATGGACGGTGCTAAGTTTTTCGACACCTATTTTCAGGAATTTGTTGATGCCCATAACCTGCAAATGCAGCAATACGGAAATTACAATGAAGTAAAGGTAAACAGGAACGACAATTATTACAGAAGTCTGCGCAGAGATCTGGAGAAGGTGAAGGATTTTCCAGTATTCTGGCCCGATGAAGCGCTCAGCAACGTGGCGAAATCACATGCAAAAGACCTGAACAGAAATAATTTTGCAGGACATAATTCCAAAGATGGGCGTACCGTTCAACAACGCATTGGAAAGGTATATCCCAATAAATCAAACGGAGAATGCCTGGCTTTCGGCTTTACTTCTGGCTTATCCAACGTCTGTATGTTATTGCTCGACAAGGGGGTTGCAGATCTTGGCCATAGAAAGCTCATCCTGAATACCTCCTCAAAACTAAACACAATAGGATTGAGTATTCAGCCTCATAGGCGTTACCGTTATTGTGCAGTAATCGACTTCGTCTCCCTTCCGGAATAATTATTTACAATTAAATAACTTAGAATTGCTTTGAATTGCTTTGAATTGAAGAAAAAGGTGCCGAGCTTTGCCCGGATGAAAGCAAGTGAGGGTAAATATATAACTGTGTATAGGCGTTTCCGCCGATATGTTAGAGACAATTATGCCTTTGGCTTTGCCTTTCAGAGTACCTGCAGAGATTTTATTCTCTTTGCCCCGAGTCTTTCCACATAAGATTTCGTTGATTCAGGGGCCTGTTCATTTATCAAAATCACCATTTAAATCATGCTGAAGGCATACGATTCTTAAATCATGTTCCTCTCAGTCTGACCATTTTCCTTTTATTTATCCTCAATTTATGAAACAAAAAGAATTTCGTTCTATACTTGGAACAGTATTTCTTTGGATCGCCTTACTGGGCACTGTAGCTTTAATCGTGAATGCATTTTATCAAAAATCTGCGTTCCACCTATTGATCGCCCTGCCGGTTATTTTAGTAACCGCATTGGCCTACGACCGTTTTCAGTCGAAACATGCCGTATTGCGCAATTATCCGGTAATTGGCCGTTTGCGTTATTTCTTTGAATCCATCAGACCTGAAATGCGTCAGTATTTCTTCGAATCGGAACTGGATGGAAAACCTTTTAACCGCCGCCAGCGCTCTATTGTTTACCAAAGGGCAAAAAATGAACGAGAAACCGTTGCTTTTGGAATGCAGGTAGACCCTTATCAGGAAGGATACGAATGGGTATCACACAGCATTTACCCTAAGAAGTTAACCAATATGGACCTCCGCGTAAAAGTAGGCGGACAAGCCTGTTTACAGCCATACAACCTGAGTATCCTGAACATTGGCGCGATGAGTTTTGGTGCGTTGAGCAAAACAGCGATCCAATCCTTAAGTAATGGGGCCAACCTCAATGGATTTGCCCACAATACCGGCGAAGGAGGAATCAGTCCCTATCACGTTAAAGGTGGCGGCGATCTGATCTGGCAGGTAGGTACAGGCTATTTCGGATGCAGGGATGCGGAAGGAAAGTTTGACGCTGCTTTATTCCAAAAGAACGCTAAAAGAGAGTATGTGAGAATGATTGAGCTGAAATTATCTCAGGGTGCAAAACCGGGACATGGTGGTATTTTACCAGCAGCGAAAAACACCCCTGAAATTGCAGAGATCAGAAACGTGGTGGCAGGAACAACCATCCTTTCTCCTCCGGCACACAGTACTTTCTCTAATGCAACAGGCCTGATGCGTTTCATTCAGCAATTGCGTGAACTTTCCGGAGGAAAACCTGTAGGATTTAAGCTGTGTATCGGCAGCAAACAGGAATTTGTTGACATCTGTGAAGCGATGTCGCTGACCAGAATCTCTCCGGATTTTATTACCGTAGATGGTGCAGAAGGTGGAACCGGAGCAGCTCCTCTTGAATATACAGATTATGTAGGGATGCCTTTACTGGATGCCCTTTCCTTTGTAAACATTACCTTGAAGAAATACGGACTCAGGGATGACATTAAAATTCTGGCTTCAGGAAAGATCATCACCGGATTTGACATCATGAGGGTGGTCGCCCTTGGCGCAGATGCCTGCTACAGTGCCAGAGGGATGATGATGGCTTTAGGTTGTATTCAGGCCCTGAAATGCGACAGTGGTAAATGTCCGGTAGGTATCGCTACGCAGGATAAGAGTTTATTCAAAGGAATCGATGTGACCGACAAAAAACACCGGGTCGCAAATTTCCATAAAAATACCGTCCATGCGACAGTAGAGTTAATGGAAGCCTGTGGTTTTGATAGCCTGTCGGAGATTAAACCGGAACGTTTTAACAGAAGAATTGACACGACAAAAACCTTGAATTTCAAGGAGATCTATTTCTCTTAACTGCGGCTCCCGCGAGCATAAAACTGATAAAAGGGCTGTCTTCTGTAAAAGGGGATAGCCTTTTTATGCTATATACAACAAGCCAGTTAATTAAACATCAATAAATCATTATCAATACTTAAATTTGCAGGGTTAAAATCAAAACTTTGAAAAGAAAAGACACTACAGGGCTGAACCTCTATCTGGTATTGGCCTATCGCTTCCTGATATTGCTGTTCCTATATACCTTGTGCAGAATTGGATTTTACCTTTTTAATCAGGGGCTTTTTCAGAACATTACTTTCCCGAAATACCTGTATATGCTTTGGGGCGGACTTAAATTTGATGTTTCTGCCTTAATCTATATCAATGCGATTTACATCCTGCTTCATTTGATCCCCTTCCCATTCCGTTATAGTGAAGGCTTTCAAAAGTTTTG
Organism: Pedobacter steynii; assembly: GCF_900103665.1. Classification (GTDB taxonomy): domain Bacteria; phylum Bacteroidota; class Bacteroidia; order Sphingobacteriales; family Sphingobacteriaceae; genus Pedobacter; species Pedobacter steynii. The sequence goes on along the minus strand of NZ_FNGY01000006.1, from coordinate 231,416 downwards.
CAAATGGCTGTTTATCATCACCAACAGCATTGGCATCATCGCCAATCTGATTGATTTCGTATATTATAAATTCACCTTAAAAAGAACAACTGCAACAGTTTTTGGTCAGTTCAGCAATGAGCAGAATAAATTTAAGCTCTTTGTAGACTTTTTAAAGGATTACTGGTACCTGTTGGTCGTCCTTGCGGTTTTCATCTGGGCCTTCCACAAACTTTATCAATTGGTAAAGGTTAAAAATACGGTCAGGTTTACCTGGCCAATCTATCTTTTACATACTGGATTATTATTGGCGATCACTTTAATGTGTATCACAGGGGTACGTGGCGGATGGGGCTTCGGCACCAGACCGATCACTTTAAGCAATGCGGGCGAATTTGTAGATACTCCCGATCAGATGAGCCTGGTGCTCAATACACCTTTCGCAATCATCAGGACACTTAGGGTTTCCAAATTAAAACCTGTAAATTATTACGATGAACAAACGCTGAATGCCATCTATAACCCAATTCATCAGCCAGCGGATACCGCTGCTTTTAAAAAGTTAAATGTCGTTTTTCTGATTATTGAAAGTCTGGGCAAGGAGCATGTAGGCAGCCTTAATAAGGACTTACTGGAAGGCAAGTATAAGGGCTATACCCCTTTCCTGGATTCCCTTGTGGGCGAAAGCTATACCTTCACACATACCTATGCCAACGGGCGTAAATCCATAGATGCCCTGCCTTCGGTCATCACCGGAATCCCTTCTATTAATGAACCCTTCGTCCTTTCGATCTATTCCGGCAATAAAACCACAAGTATTGCCCAATTGTTAGGAGAGAAAGGTTATGAGACGGCGTTTTTCCATGGTGCACCAAACGGTTCCATGGGTTTCTCTTCCTATACCCACCTTGCAGGGATTAAAAAGTATTTCGGACAAAATGAGTACCAGAAGAAAGGTGATTCTGATGGTACCTGGGGGATATGGGATGATCCATATATGCAGTATATGGCAAATGAAATGAATACGCTGAAACAACCTTTCTTTGCCAGTTTCTTCTCTTTATCTTCTCATCACCCTTTCCGCCTGCCGGATGAATACGTTGGCAAATTCCCTAAAGGACCACTTCCGGTACAGGAACCTCTTGGTTATACCGATATGGCCCTGCGCAATTTCTTTAGAACAGCGTCTAAAATGCCATGGTATAAAAACACGCTGTTTGTACTCTGTGCAGACCATGCAACGGTGTCTTATTTGCCTGAATACCAAAACTCCCCGGGGTATTTCTCGATTCCAATTCTGTTTTACCGCCCGGGAGGAGAACTGAAAGGAAAAGCGGATAAACTGGTACAACAGATAGACATTATGCCTACCGTATTGAACTATCTGCATTACGACAAACCTTATTTCTCTTTCGGTTTTGATGCTTTTGATAAAAAAACGGATAACTTTGTCCTGAACAATAACGATGGTTCTTTCAATTTTTACATGGGTGATTACTACCTGGTAAATGATGGAAAAGACAATCTGGCACTCTATAACTTAAAAACAGACCGCCTGGTTAAACACAATATTTTGAAACAGGAACCACTGATCGCAGAGAAATTGGAAAAGAATTTAAAGGCCTTCAGACAGCAATATAACAACAGGATGATAGAGAATAAATTAACCTTCAAATAAGCATGCGTAAAGCGTTATTAAGATTAATAGACTTTTTTTATCCTCCTTTTTCCCGCTGGTTATCGCTTCATACTTTCCGTTATCTGGTATCGGGAAGTACAACCGCAGCATCGGGGATTGTGGTGTATTATATTGCCTATAACTGGATTTTACATCAAAAAGACGTAAAGCTCTCCATTCCTTTTCTTCCCGGTCTGATTACTGCTCCGGTAGCGGCACTGGCCATTGAGTCGTTAATCACCTTTTGTATCGGTTTTATCCTCAATAAATACCTGATTTTCACGAAGTCAAACCTCAAGGGAAGGATCCAGCTCTTTCGCTATGGTTCTGTATTTGTAACCAACATCCTGCTGAACCTCGCCATGCTGAAAGTACTGGTAGAGGCCTTCGGTTTTTATCCGACAATTTCAAAGATTATCATTACTGTGGTCCTTACGGTATTCAGTTATTTTTCTCAAAAGTACTTTACATTTAAGGTCAGAAAATAAGTACAATACTGCACAACTTGTCTGTTTCGCGTTATTTTTCTGAAATCTATTCCCGTTTTTTTAAGGGGAAGGCATAGATTTTCTTATATTGGGCTCAACACTAACCAACACACGTAATGAGTGATTTTAATGACTTTAACAATCCCCAAGTAGCTAAGCTTCCAAAGCATTTAAGGCAATTTATTGTAGAGCAGCATTACGAAAAATATACGCCAATCGATCAGGCAGTTTGGCGCTATGTAATGCGCCAGAACTATAGTTACCTGAAACAGGTGGCCTATTACCCTTATATTAAAGGTTTACGACGCGCAGGTCTGAGCATAGAGTATATCCCCAATTTACAAACCATGAACGATAACCTTGGCAAAATAGGCTGGGGAGCAGTTACCGTAGATGGGTTTATTCCTCCTGCAGCTTTCATGGAATACCAGGCTTACCAGGTATTGGTGATTGCCGCAGACATTCGTCAGATTAACCATATTGAATATACACCAGCTCCGGATATCATCCATGAGTCGGCAGGACATGCGCCAATTATTGCAGACGCAGATTACAACAGTTACCTAAGCTATTTTGGTTCTATCGGGGCTAAAGCAATGTTCTCTTCGAAAGATTTTGAACTTTATGAGGCCATCCGTAACCTTTCCATTTTAAAGGAATCTGCTGATGCTCCGGAACAGGAAATCGCAAAAGCAGAAAAACATTTACAGGTGGTGGCCGAGAATATGGGCGAGCCTTCTGAAATGGCACTCCTGGGCCGCCTGCATTGGTGGACCGTGGAATATGGATTGATTGGTACACTGGAAGAGCCTAAAATTTATGGCGCAGGTTTACTGTCCTCTATTGGAGAAAGCTCCAGCTGCATGAAAGATGATGTGGAAAAGAAGTGGTATACCATTGATGCGATCAATGCACAGTATGACATCACTAAACCGCAGCCGCAATTATTTGTGACCGCAACTTTTCAAAACCTGATCGACGTTTTAGAGCAGTATGCAGATACAATGGCCTTCAGACGTGGTGGCGCAGAAAGTCTGACCAAAGCAATCGAATGTAAAAATCCGGCAACGGCGGTTTACAGTTCTGGTTTACAGGTGACTGGTGTCTTTACAGATATGGGCATAGATACGGCAAATGAACTTACTTTTATAAAAACAACCGGTCCATCGGCATTGGCGGTAAACAATAAACAACTGGAAGGACATGGTAAATTTTACCATAAAGATGGATTCTCCTCCCCTGTTGGCCGTTTGAATGGCCTGGTATTGGAAAATCTGAGCCTTTCTGAGCTTCAGGACCTGGGGATTGCTACAGGACAAGCTTCGGATCTGACTTTCGACAGCGGGATTCATCTGACAGGAACCGTAAAAGAAATCATCAGACATGCCGAAAAAACAGTGCTGATCGCATTTGAAGATTGTACGGTAAAGGAAAACAATGGCAACGTGCTGTTCCAACCGGAATGGGGTACTTATGATATGGCAGTAGGTGAAAAAATCATCTCGGTATTTAACGGGGCAGCAGATAAAGACGCTTACGAAGAAATCACCCATATCAGTGATAAACAGACCCATAAAGTGAGCTACGATGAGAAAACTCAAAAGCTGCACGATATCTATGAAGCAATCCGGACCATCAGACAGGAGAAAAGAGATTATGAAAAATGTATTGCGCTATTTGAAGAATTAAAGACAGCACACCGTTCCGACTGGTTGGCGACTTTAGAAATTCTCGAGATTATTTATCATAAAAAGCTGGATTCTGCGTTCGAGAAGGAGTTACGGGACTACCTGGAGCTAAAGGCTGCGAATGAAGCAGATTACCGTAAGTTAATCACAGATGGTTTACATGTGATTGAAAACCCGGTGAGTCAATTGATTACTGAAGAAGATTAGATGAATATAGTATTAACAGGTGCAAGCAGTGGGATAGGCTTTGAAGCCGCCTTAGAGTTTGCACTGAATAAAGACAACAAAATCGTATGTATTGCCCGTTCTGCGGACAAACTGCGTAAATTACTGGAAATCGCGAAGGGAATAAATCCTGACTGCGTATTACTTCCGGTAGAGTTTGACATTGTAAATGATGATTATGCTGCATTGCTTCCTTTTTTAAAGGAAAGGTTAGGAACAGTAGACATTCTGATCAACAATGCAGGCGCGCTGATCAATAAACCCTTTCTGGAAACGAGCGGAGCAGATTTATACCAGATGTTCGAAAGCAATGTACTGGGACATTTTAACATGATCCAGAACCTGCTTCCTTTAATGACTTCAGGTAGCCATATTGTAAATATCGGCAGTATGGGTGGCTTCCAGGGCAGCGTTAAATTTCCGGGACTTGCGGCCTATTCTTCGAGTAAAGGTGCCTTACATACGTTAACGGAATGCCTGGCTTTTGAACTGGCAGATACCGGAATAAAAATCAATTGCCTTGCGCTGGGTTCTGCTCAGACAGAAATGCTGGAACAGGCATTTCCGGGTTATCAATCTCCGGTAATGGCTTTCGAAATGGGCAAGTATGTGGCTGATTTTGCAAAGACAGGACATAAGTTTTTTAACGGAAAAGTGCTTCCTGTAGCCGTAACCACCCCTTAATCATCAAGTTATCAACATTATAAACGGGCTAAAGATATTTTAATACCTTTAGCCCATCCTTATGAAGAAAAGCATCATCCTTTCCCTCTTTCTTTCATTTAGTATGTTTGCAGCAAGATCGCAAAACACGACTCCTGTTCAATATAAAGAACTGGTTTCCAAACTGATGGAAATTACGCCGGCAATGCCTGCCAGTAAGCCGCAGTCGACCAACAGACTGTTGGAATTTGCAAAGTCCATGATCGGAATCCCTTACCGTTATGCGTCGAGTAACCCAAAGAGAGGTTTCGACTGTTCCGGATTTGTCAGCTATGTGTTTCAGAACTTTGGCTTTAAAGTACCCCGTTCTTCCAGAGAATTTGCCTCCAGAGGGGAAGCTAAAAATCTGGAAGATGCACAGATAGGCGATGTGATCTTATTTACAGGAACGAACAGCAGGGTCCGCAGGATTGGCCATGTCGGCATCGTCTATTCGATAGATGGCGATGAGATCAAATTCATTCACTCCTCTTCCGGTAGTAAAAAAGGAGTGACGATTACGAGCTTAAATGAAGGTTTTTATAAAAAACGATTCATGAAACTAGTCAGCATTTTATAACAGCACTACTTTTAAGGCTTCATTCACTTTTCCTTCGCTTAGCCATTGTTTTGCCAGTTCATGGAGTTCACGCTCCCGGTTATTGGCATCGCCAATAGTGGCATCTAATACTTCTTTAACAAGACCGGTATCCCTGATTGCATCTATTTCATCTGCCGAAGGCAAATGTTCTACATTGCCAAGCATACCAAGGTCGTTTCCACTCAGCACATGCGAGTTTCTTACTGCCGAAGGTAAAGCATCTACACCAATCCCCAGTGTGGTTAAAGGTTTCGCTACTTTGAACAGGTTTTCCGGAGTAACGCGGCAATACCAATCGCCACCCAGACGGGCTACAAGGTCTATCTTTGCCTGGTCAATCTTCCCCTCCGTATCGAGGATTTCTTCTTTGATATGGATGAGTTTTACCTCTGCCAGGATCAGGTTTCCTGCACCGGGGTTTTCTCCAAGGTGAATCACTTCCCTGATGATACATTCCATTTGTACCGGAGCTTCGGCCACCCTTGGTGGTTTGACCAATTGTGAAGGCAACATGGTAAAGCCTGATTTCTCAAACTCATTCACGCCCTTTGCATATTCGGTACTGGCCAGGCTCATTTGCTGTACCATCGGATAGTTGACGATATTGATCACACATTCCTTTACCTCCAGCACATTTTCAAGGGTATGTTTAGTGGTGTTGTCCCGCACCCTTCTCGCAGGAGAAAAGATACACAAAGGGGGATTGGTACTGAACATGTTAAAAAAACTGAAAGGGCTCAGGTTGATATTTCCATCCTTATCAATGGTAGTGGCAAAGCAGATTGGTCTTGGCGCAATGGCATATTGCATGTAATTCTGCAACTGGGCAGGGGAAAGTTCGGCGACGTCGATAGTCAGCATATTCTTTTATTTAAAGGCCTGAGAGGTGTAATCATCCCTGTTTTTAGCACAGGACATGGTTTTCAGGACGTATGAAATCCCGTAAAGAGAATTGCTCTTTACGGGAATGGTTTTATTTTTTCTTTAAAGCGAGGATAGAGAAATCTGAATCCACTTTTTTAATGATATTACTTAAATGTCCAAGTCCGGTAACTTCCATTTCCACGACATCGCCATCCTGTAACCACTGCGGCTTGAAATCAGGGTTGTTCAGTAATCCGGTTCCGTTCAGTTCCAGGAAGCATCCTGTACCTACTGTTCCCGAACCAATCACATCGCCTGGAAGGATATCTACGCCATAAGCGCAACGTTCTACAATCTCCGCAAAGGTCCAGTCCATATCCGCCATATTACCGGCAGATACTTCCACTCCGTTTACCGTACAAGTCATTTTCAGGTTGTATGCATTTCCGGTATGACCAGGTTTGGCAGCTACTTTATATTGCGCCAATTCATCCGGAGTAACCAACCATGGGCCGATTACGGTAGAGAAATCTTTTCCTTTGGCCGGGCCTAAATTCAGGAGCATTTCCTCCATTTGCAGGGTTCTTGCGCTCATATCATTCATCACCATATAACCTGCGATATAATCATCAGCTTCTGCAGCGGTGATGTTTCTTCCTTTTTTACCGATTACAATCGCTACTTCCAGCTCGAAATCAAGCTTTTGGAAATGATCGGGCATACATTCGATCTCTCCGGGGCCTTGAATGGCATTATGGTTGGTGAAATAAAAGATAGGATACTGATCAAATTCAGCAATCATATCCACCTTACGGTTCCTTCTTGCCGCCGCTACATGCTGACGGAAGGCGTATCCGTCCCTGCAGGATGTCGGGTGTGGTACGGGAGCGATCAGTTCATAGAAAGCTTCTTCTTTAGGTTCAATCTCACCTGATTTAATTTGTGCATCAATCTTTTTTGCACGGTCCATCAATTCCTCTCCGCCCGCTAAAAAAGCATTCATCTCATTTGGCAATTGCTTGTCGCATGAATTCAGATTATAAATATGTCCGTTTACAAAAACACCCAGGTGTTCTCTGTCTTCTGTTTTATAGGATACCAGCTTCATATGCTCAGTTTTTTATGTAGTTGTTCAAAGCTATATAAAATTACAGCAACCATGTGCATAAAAAAATTATCTCCATTAAATCTCTTTTATTGTTTGTTGATTACTGGATTTATTCCTTAATTTAGCTGACGCAAACAAAATGATACAGCACCTCACATACCAAAATCAAGTAGCCAGACAAGCGTTGGCGGCGTTCCGGTATGCGATGCTTTCCAAGATCATTTTTGCTCAATATTCCATTTAGCTTTTCCCGCTACTTTTATAAAACGTTTTCCGCGTTTTATCGTTATTAATATATATTATTCTAACCAAAATAACCTACTGCTATGCCTATTTATCATACCTTAGGAACCATTCCTGCGAAACGCCACACCGTTTTTAGAAAACCAGATGGCAATTTATACGCAGAAGAACTAGTTTCTACTGAAGGGTTTTCAAGCTTATATTCACTGGTTTACCATTGTCACCCGCCAACCATCGTAAAATCCCTTGGGGAACCCTATTCTGTAGAGCCTAAAATCGCCCGTGAGAAACACCTGCGGCATACGAGCTTAATCGGATTTAATGTGAAACCGGAAGACGATTACCTGGAAAGCAGGAAACCGGTATTGGTGAACAGTGATCTGCACATCTCTTTAGCGGCGCCGAGAAAATCGATGACCGATTATTTTTATAAAAATAGTCAGGCGGATGAGGTCATCTTCATTCATGAAGGTAGCGGAACCTTGAAAACAGGCTTCGGGAAAATCCGTTTTGCTTATGGAGATTACCTGGTGATCCCAAGAGGAACGATTTATCAGATGGAATTCGATGACGAGACGAACAGACTCTTTATCACAGAAAGTTTCAGTCCGATCCGCTCTCCAAAGCGTTATAGAAATGAATACGGACAGTTAATGGAACATTCTCCATATTGTGAGCGCGACATTAAACGCCCTACAGACCTGGAAACCATTGATGAAGTCGGTGATTTTAAGGTGCTGATCAAGAAACAAGGTTTGATGTACCCTTATATTTATGGTACACATCCTTTTGATTTTGTAGGCTGGGACGGCTTCCATTATCCATGGGCTTTTTCTATCCATGATTTTGAACCGATTACCGGTCGTTTGCACCAACCACCTCCTGTACACCAGACTTTTGAAGGACATAACTTCGTGATCTGCTCCTTCGTTCCACGTAAATACGATTACCACCCACTTTCCATTCCTGCACCATACAACCACAGCAATGTGGACAGTGATGAGGTTTTGTATTATGTAGACGGTGATTTTATGAGCAGAAAAAGCGTGGTCAAAGGACAAATCACCTTACATCCGGGTGGAATTCCTCATGGACCACACCCGGGAACGGTAGAAAAATCAATCGGTAAGGAAAGCACTCAGGAGCTGGCCGTAATGATTGATCCTTTCCGTCCATTAATGTTAACGGAAGATGCGATAAAGATTGAGGATGAAAGCTATCACAAAAGCTGGCAGCATAACGTAGAATAATCAGATAAACAGCGTATTTAAAAAAATATTTAATCATGAGTACACAAACATTTGCAGAAAAGATCGCTAAAGCACCGGATTTCCTTCCAATCAACGGAACGGATTACATAGAATTCTATGTAGGAAACGCAAAGCAGGCTGCACATTATTATAAAACAGCATTTGGCTTTCAATCCTTAGCTTATGCAGGACCAGAGACAGGCGTTCGCGACCGCGCATCTTATGTCTTACAACAAGGAAAAATCAGGTTGGTATTAACTACTGCCATGAAATCGGACAGCCCGATTGCGGAGCATGTGAAAAAACATGGTGATGGGGTAAAAGTTCTTGCCCTTTGGGTAGATGATGCCTACAGCGCATTTGAAGAAACCACCAAACGTGGTGCAAAACCTTATCTGGAGCCGGTAACAAAAACAGATGAGCATGGAGAAGTGAAAATGTCTGGTATTTATACTTATGGCGAGACGATCCACATGTTCATTGAACGTAAAAACTATACGGGTACTTTCATGCCCGGATTTCAGGATCTGAAAAGCGATTACAACCCAGCAGAAACAGGTCTTTTATACATTGACCATTGCGTAGGAAACGTAGGCTGGAACAGGATGAACGAAACGGTGAAATGGTATGAGGAGGTGATGGGCTTTGTCAACATTCTTTCATTTGATGACAAGCAGATCAATACCGAATATTCTGCACTGATGAGTAAAGTGATGAGCAACGGGAACGGTTTCTCAAAATTCCCGATCAATGAGCCTGCTGAAGGAAAGAAAAAATCACAGATTGAAGAATATTTAGAGTTTTATGAAGGCGAAGGGGTGCAGCACATTGCGGTAGCGACAAAAGATATTTTGTCTACTGTAAGGAACTTAAAATCTCGAGGGGTTGAGTTTTTAAGTGCACCCCCTGAAGCCTATTACAACATGATGCCAACGCGCGTAGGAGAAATTGACGAGGAGATTGCGCAATTGAAAGAGCTGGGTATCCTGGTAGACTGTGATGAAGAGGGTTACCTGCTGCAGATCTTTACCAAACCGGTAGAGGACCGTCCGACGCTATTCTTTGAGATCATCCAGAGAAAAGGAGCACAATCATTTGGTGCAGGTAATTTCAAAGCCTTATTTGAATCACTGGAGCGTGAACAGGAGCTGAGAGGAAACTTATAAAAACTGACCATTATTATTCATAAAACGAAGCCAGTCTGTAATACAGTACTGGCTTTTTTATGTTACATCTCCCTCTGATTTAAAAAATTTAGCTATTTTCGGGCCTCAAGGCAATCCGGGGGAATGGAAATTAACAGCATCAGCAGAATCTCACTATTTTGTACGCGCTTCAGTGTAGCGTTCAGGTTGTTCAAAAAGAATGATCCTTTACGTCTTGCGGGAGCAACTGCTTTTTTTGCCAATTTCGCCATCCCTCCTATCCTCATTATCCTGATCCGGCTGTTTGGTTTTTTTATGGACCGGAAAACCCTGGTGAACCGGTTGTTTGAAAGCCTGGGCAGTGTATTGGACGACAGCAGTACGTTGCAGATCCGGCAAACCCTCAGAAACATCAGAGGTGTTGATCATGAATGGTATGCGACCATATTGAGCTTTATCTTTTTCATCTTTGTGGCCACTACCTTGTTTGCGGTGATCAAAAATTCCATGGACCAGATCTGGTCGATCGGAATCAAGGCAAAAGCAGGTTTCTATTTTAAGATGCAGCTCCGGGCCCGCTCTTTTGTGATTATTCTACTCGCAGGGCTTTTATTTTTCGTAGGTCTGCTGACAGACAGTGTACAGGCCATTATCGGAGTTTATATCAATAATGCAGCTCCTACATTTGGAAAATTCTTTCTTTCGATATTAAATCAGGCTTTGTTTGTGGTCATTGTAACCGTATGGTTTACGATTTTATTCCGCTTTCTGACCAATGGCCGTCCGACCTGGAAATCAGCCATCCATGGCGGCATTCTGACCGGTATCTTATTCACCATCGGAAAGTATATTCTAAGGATTATGCTGCCACTAAGCGGGATAGGCAATATTTATGGAACTTCAGGCTCTATCGTCCTGATTATGCTGTTTGTATTCTATTCTTCTTTCATTTTCTATTTCGGCGCCTGCTATGTAAAAGTCTTGAGTGACGACAAAAAGACTCCCATACGCCCAATTAAAGGCACATTTAATTATGAAATCAAAGAGGTGATCAAGGATACCTAACAAACCTGAGGAGAAGTAATCTTCTCAAATCCCTGCATCTCAAATACAGCCAGCTTGCTCAATAAGTTATAATGAAGGGTTCCGAAAAAGTTCACGATTCCTTCTTTATTTTTTCCTTCAATACAGATACTTTCCTTTACTACCTCCTGGTGTTTCAAAATCTGGTCAGACAGGATGACATCTTCGTCCTGAATTCTAACATCATCTGCTTCGATGGAGAACTGTTTTAAGAGCTCAGAGAAGCTCTTTCCGTTTAATAATAACTCTTTGATATTCATAGTCGTATTATTTAAGTTAGGGAGAATGATACTGTCAATTTTAGAGCCAAAAAAAGGGGTAAGCAACTGGTGCTCACCCCTTTTCAACAAAATGTTGAAAACTTTTGTTTTTAGAATAAACGGTAAGCCAATCCTAAAGTGAACAAGCCTAGCTTTTTACCGCTATAATCGTCTTTTCCAATTTTAGAAAGACCTTGTTCGTATCTTAAATCTATACCTAACTTGCTGATGTCTAAACCTGCACCAAACTGCCATGCAAAGTTTTGATCTTTAAAGTTTCCTTTAAGCGCAGAGCTGGTTGCATCACCGATAGACTGGTCTTTATTCAGGATAAAAGAAACTACAGGCCCTGTATTCAAACGAATACCAATCCCTGCTGCTCCGATTTTTGTACCTACTAAAACCGGGATATCCAAACTGGTAAACTTTACTTTATTTTCTTCACCAGCGCTATTTTTTAACGTTGTATTCTTACCGGAAATGTAAAGCTCCGGTTGCAGGTGTATTCCTGCTGCACCGATACGTGCCCAGACGCCACCATAATATCCCGCCCTGTTATCGCTGCTAAAAGTACTTTGAGTACTGAATTTCGACAGGTTGACCCCACCTTTTAGTCCGAACTGAAAACTAGGTAACACCTGACTGAAAGCCATCATGCTGGAACAGATGAATAATGCAGATAAGATTATTTTTTTCATAATGTGATGATAAGTTGATATGGATAACTGTTATGTAAAACTAAGAATATTTTTAATTCATAACTAAATTACGTAGTTTTATATTCACAATCATTAAGTATGGGGTATATTTGAGGCATCTTATAAATCGCATTCTCATCTACTATTTAAATGGATTTTACATTTAATGTCTACTCCTTATTTCTAATATTCTCCGGAAGCATTATGCTTTTTTTCTCCTGGTATGCTTATAAAAAAAAGCAGGGAGTGGTTCAGGTATTTGGTCTGATGATGCTGTCCAATGCGATCTGGTCGTTGGCGTATGGACTTGAGCTGGCCAGTTCGGGACTGGATCAGGCAAAGTTTTTCATTAACATCGAGTATGTAGGCATTACCACGCTTCCCCTCTGCTGGGTCTTATTTTGCTTAAAAATAGCAGGTAAGGAAAAGTGGTACAAACATCCTTTAACGCTTTCCGTTTTAATTGGAGTCACAGTAACAGTTACCCTGCTGGTCTGGACAAATAGTTACCACCATTTGCATTATAAGAACTATTACATGGATAAAACGGGGGAATTTCCAATGGTCTACCTTGTCCCTGGGATCGCTTATAAATTATTCACCGGATACTTCTATCTATTACTCGGCTATGGCAGTTATCTGTTAATAGCCACCTTTCGCAAAGCTGATCCGATCTATAAAAGTCAAAATTACAGTGTGGTCTTTGCAGCAATCATTCCATGGATAACGAATATTGCTTATATCCTGGGCTTCCGTCCGGTTGGAAATTTAGACCTTACCCCTTTTTCTTTCGCAGCAACGATTTTCTTTATCGCCATTGCCATCTACCGGTTCAAACTCTTTGATGTATTGCCAATTGCCAGAGAAAAAGTACTTGATTTAATTCAGGATGGCTTTTTGGTGATCGATAAAAAGAACCGGGTGATCGACTATAACAACGCTTTCAGAAAATACCTGACGGATCCGAACAGTAAAACTATCATCGGGACACAAGTTGAAACGTTCTTTCCGGAACAGAAAGCTTTTTTTGAATTTCTGGAAACACATCAGTCGGGGAAAATAGAGCTGCATATTGCGAGTCAGTCCGGCCCCGTTGATTTGGAAGCCGACATCTTATACCTCGATGAGAACCGCCTGAATAATGATGCGACCATCATTAAATTACAGGACCTTACCCATTTTAAGCAGGAATCCCTGAGGTCGCAGCAGCAAACTGAAGAGCTCAAAAAGCTCAATCAGTTAAAAGACAGGATCTTTTCGATCATTGCCCATGATTTGCGCGGCCCTTTGGTGAACCTTTCGGAAGTCCTCAAAATGATTTCGAACAACCTGATTACGATTGAGGAGTTTAAAGAATTATCTCCGATACTAAATAAAGACATCCTGTATACTACAGATCTATTAGAGAATATCCTGCATTGGTCCAGAAGTCAGCTCAAAGGCTATGGCATCAATAAAGAGTATTTTGACCTGAAGAGTATGATCGTTAATGAAGTAAATTACCATTTACCCTCTGCTGCATCAAAAAATGTACAGATTATACAGGACGTATTTCCAGGAAATATCGTCTACGCAGATATGCTGATGATTCAGATCGTGGTGAGAAACCTGTTGAGCAATGCCATAAAGTTCTGTTATGAAGGTTGTGAGATCGACATCACTGCAGTTTATCACAAGGGACAGATGCTCCTTTCTATTGCTGACAATGGAATGGGAATTAAAAAAGAGGCCTTGAAAAAGCTATTTGGCGGTGACAATATCTCCACCAGGGGAACGATGAACGAAAAAGGAACAGGCCTTGGGCTAATGGTATGTAAAGAGTTTATGGAAAGAAATGAAGGCAGGATTACCGTAGAAAGCGAATTCGGAAAAGGCACCACCTTCCACCTGTTTATTCCTATTGAACCCACATCAGGGATGGGTTAATAACAGAAAAAGCCAGCAGGATCTTGCTGGCTTTTTCTGTTATTTGTCTGGCTAGTTACCAGTGGCATCGTTAATTGCCTGTCTTTCTTTTAACGCATCTACATTGTTCTTATTTCCGAAGCTTTGGGTTTTATCCGCAAAATATTCGAGGATTCCTACGATGGTATCCAGATTGTCTGAAACCCTTTGGTGCATATCGGGTAAATCTTTATCCAGTCTTTTATCTCCCAATTCAATATTGTCAACTTCGATCTTCCCTATCTTCTGGATGATCGCCTGCTGCGAGTGTTGTAAATCTTCCAACTCTCTGACAATCTTCTCCATTAATTCAAACTTTTTTAAAGTATCCATATGCTTTTATATTAATATTAACATTTGATGTATACCTTAACCAACCGTTTACCGGGGCAATATGTTTTCTTTTTTTCGATAAAAAAACAGATAATGACATTCAGATTTGGATTATCAAGGAATAACTAATAACTTAGTTTGTGAAATGTTGATTTCGAAAACCTAACTATATGGTCATGAAGCCATCATCAGCATACCGATTACAAAAAGTCATGAACCTCGCTTGCGAGCTCCTGAATACCATTGAAAGCAATAAATAAAAATGAATAATAGGCGCATGATCGCTTCATAACCGAGTTTACGAGTTCTTGAGAACTTTTAAAAATCAATGATTAACGCGAAAAAAAAACAATTATATTCCAATGAAACCATCATGATCTTACAGATCACATAACGAAACGAATAAAGATCATGATCGCTTCATAGCCATTAAAAAACAATTATATTCCAATGAAAAAGCTTCTTTCCTTTCTTTTGACTTTTGTAAGTGTTCAATTTGTACAGGCACAAGCGGTAGATAAAGAGAAATTACTCGACTATTTTCAAACGCAACGTTATGCAGAGGCTGCACAGTACCTGCAAAGCACCTATAAGGAAGATACCAAAGATCCAAAGGAACTCTCTCAGCTCGCATATGCTTATCTGATGGCGGGAAAACTGGCAGAAGCAGAAAAGAACTACCTGAAGTTGTATACAGAAAAGCCAGCTGACATTTCAGGATTGTTTAACCTCGCTAACATCAATATCAGAAGAGGGAATAACATCAAAGCAAAAGAATACTTCAACCAGGTCCTTAAACTGGATAGCAATAGCTTTAATGCCTATAAACAACTCGCCAGAATCGAGAAAGAACAGGGAGAAATTGGCCCAATGGTGAGTAACCTCCAAAAAGCAAATAAAATAAATCCAATAGATGCAGATGTTGTTTTTGACCTCTGTGAGGTTTATTTTAAGAGTAATTTCTTTCAAAAAGCAGAAGATATTCTCGAACCGGCACTGAAAGCAGACAGCAGCAATTTTCAGCTGCTCAAAATGAAAATGCCGGTGAGCATGGGTTCAAAAAAATATAAGATAGCCATCCAAACCGGAGAAAAACTGCTCAGCTATGGAGATAGTTCCACTTTTGTCCTCAACAACCTTGGTAAGAGCCATTTTTTGCTATTGGAATATCAAAAAGCACTGGATTATTTTCTAAAGATCAAAAACACATCTGCCGACAATGAAGGCCTGCTTTACAATATTGCATTGAGTTACCGGGGGATTAAAGACTATAAAAATGCAGTTCCTTATTTAGAAAAAACGATCAAAGCGGCCATTTCTCCGGGAATTGCAAGTTATTATGGTCTTTTGGGGGATTCTTTTGAGAACATCGATAAGAATGAGCAGGCAAATACGGCTTACAAAAGAGGGCTTCTCTTTGAAAACAACGGCAGCTTATACTACAATATCGCCCTTGTATATGAAAACAAATTCAACGATAAAAAAAATGCGATCAGCTATTACAATCAATACCTAAAGACGATTAATCCGCAGGAACAACCCAAGCTGATCACATTTATAAAAAATAAAGTAGAGGAATTGAAGAGGTAATTACGAACGGCCAACCAATCGGGCCACGTATTTTCCAATGATATCAAATTCAATATTTACGGCATCACCCACATTAACCTGATGAAGGTTGGTATGGTCAAAGGTATAAGGGATGATGAATACAGAAAATTCGTCATCCGCCGAACCAACTACCGTTAAACTAATCCCATTCACGCAAACAGAACCCTTTTCTACAGTCACATTTCCATTTTTGGAATCGTATTTAAAACGGTATTCCCAACTGCCATCCAACTCTTCTCTTTTTACACAGACTGCGGTCTGATCCACATGGCCCTGTACAATATGTCCGTCAAGACGCCCATTCATTTGCATACAACGCTCCAGATTTACCTTGCTTCCTACCTTTAAATCACCAAGGTTGGATTTTTCCAGGGTTTCCTGAATCGCGGTTACGGTATGTGTATTTTCGGTCAATGCGACCACAGTTAAGCAAACCCCATTATGTGATACACTCTGGTCGATCTTTAGTTCATTGCTCAATTCAGACTGAACTACGAAATGAAGGTTAGTTCCTTCTTCTCTGATGCTTTCTATTTCTCCTAATGTTTCAATTATTCCTGTAAACATCTGCGTATTTAATTATAATTTGTTCTGTTTCTTTTCCAGTTACTGACCTGTTCGGTCTGAAGCTGTGCATTTACCAGCGCTGTTGCCTTTTTGTAAAACATCGCCCCTGCCAATGCGGCCATCAGCGCTTCGTCCGGATCCTCTTCCTTTAAACGTTCCGGGTTAAAGTGTTTGCTTACAAAATGTGTATTGAAGTTTCCCGACCTGAAGGCCTCATGCTGCATGACAAATTTGCCAAAAGCCAGGGTAGTTTTTATCCCGGTAATGTGATATTCGTCGATCGCTCGAATCATTCGGTCCATGGCTTCTTCCCGCGTCTTTCCGTAAGTAATCAATTTAGCGATCATTGGATCATAATAAATCGGAATCTCCATCCCCTGCTCAAAACCATCGTCTACCCGTACCCCATTCCCTTTCGGCGTCTTATAGGTTTCCAGCACACCTATATCAGGCAGGAAATTATTTTCAGGATCTTCCGCATAAACTCTCAGTTCCATCGCATGGCCATTAATATGAAGGTCTTCCTGGCGATAGGAAAGCTTTTCGCCCCTGGCAATTTTAATTTGCTCCTTTACCAAATCCAGTCCGGTGATCATTTCTGTTACCGGATGCTCTACCTGCAACCGGGTATTCATCTCCAAAAAGAAAAAGTCCAGGTTTTCATCCAGAATAAATTCTACTGTTCCGGCACCTACATAGTTTACCGAACGGGCTACATCAACTGCACACTTTCCCATTTTCTCCCGGATTGCTCCAGTAAGCACGCTGGAAGGTGCCTCTTCAATTACTTTCTGGTGCCTGCGCTGGACAGAGCAATCCCTTTCAAAAAGATGAACAATATTGCCATGGGTATCCCCCAGGACTTGTATTTCTATATGTCGCGGGGAAGACACATAACGCTCAATAAAGACCGAACCATCACCAAAAGCAGATGTTGCTTCACTTACCGCCAATTGCATTTGCTCCTCAAAATCGGAAACCTGCTCTACCACCCTCATTCCTTTTCCGCCACCACCGGCAGCGGCTTTAATCAGGATGGGAAAGCCAACCTCTACTGCTCTTAATTTTGCCTCGCTGACATCTGTAATCGCCTCTTCCGTTCCCGGAACCATTGGGATCTGATACTTTAAAGCCGCTGCTTTTGCAGACAACTTATTTCCCATAATTTCCATTGCTTCGGGTGTAGGACCGATCAGGATCAGTCCGGAAGCTTTCACCAATCGGGCAAAAGAAGCATTCTCTGATAAGAAACCATATCCGGGATGGATGGCTTCAGCCCCGGTAATTTTACAGGCTTCAATGATCTTCTCTCCTAACAAATAACTTTGACTGGAAGCAGCAGGACCAATACAAATGGCTTCATCTGCATAGCGCACATGAAGCGCTTCCCGGTCTGCTTCGGAATATACGGCTACGGTTTTTATGCCCATCTCACGTGCAGAGCGCATGATCCGCAATGCAATTTCGCCTCTGTTGGCTATAAGGATTTTCTTCATTTAATAGGTTATTTATGCCCCGATGGGTGCAAATGTATGATGTTTTCTATCGCCATGTCGATCATCTCCGAAGAAATATCGAGATGTGTCACCAATCTGATATTCGTCCCCATCATGCTGCAGGCAATTCCCTTTTCGGCAAGCAGGTGTATGACGTTTTCTGCTTTAAATCCTGCAGCAACTTCAAAAATCACAATATTGGTCTCTACAGGCATCACCGAAGCCACATAATTCAATGGACTCAGTGCTGCTGCCAGCGCTTTGGCATGCTGATGATCAATGGCCATACGATCTACGTGATGGTCAAGTGCGTAAATTCCTGCAGCTGCCAGAAAACCCGACTGACGCATTCCACCACCAAATGCTTTCCTGATTTTTGTTGCTTTTCTAATCGTTTCTTTAGAACCGAGCAGAACAGATCCGACCGGAGCACCCAGCCCCTTAGAAAGGCAGATGGAAATACCATCAAAATACTGTCCGTAACTCCTGGCATGATCACCAGTCGCAACCAATGCGTTGAAGATACGGGCACCATCCAGGTGAAGTTTTAGACCTTTAATATTACATAAGGTATGAATCGGCTCAATCTGAGTCAGATTATAGCAGGCACCTCCACCTTTGTTGACTGTATTTTCAAGGACTACCAGGCTGGAGTTCGGATAGTGAATATTTTCATCGTTAATTTCCGGCTCAATCAATTCCGGGGTTAATATCCCGCGATCGCCGTTCAGCAATCTGACAGAGGCCATAGAATGATAGGCAATACCCCCGCCTTCGTACCTGTAGACATGTGCCGTCTGGTCGCAAATCACTTCATCCATCGGCTGAGTGAAGCATTTGATGGCGATCTGATTGGTCATGGTTCCTGAGGGGCAAAAAAGCCCTGCTTCCATGTTAAACATCGTAGCGAGTTTAGTCTCCAGTTTATGAACAGTTTCATCTTCTCCAAACACATCATCCCCCACCTTTGCGCTCATCATTGCAGCGAGCATACCTTCCGTTGGCCTGGTTACGGTATCGCTTCTAAAATCAATTTTTATTGCCATAGTCATTTACGAATGAATACAAATATTCAAAAAATCCGGCGATCTATCTTCTATTTACAAACTAAACCTTTGTGTAAAACTATTGTTAAGTTTCTTCGCCGCTTTTTTAAGTTTTATGCGTTTTTGGGAAAATTGGCTATAAATGGGTACTAAATCGTTTAATAAATGTCCAATTGAGGTTTTTTTCTACGCCGAAAGCGCAGTTTAACCCAATAAAAAAACCCTTTCTTGCAAATGCTTGATTTTAAATTTGGATTTCAAAATAACAAGCGTATTTTAGCTTAGTGTTTTTTTAACAATATGGTAACCTTAAATCAATAAATAAAATTACAAAAAACCGCCTTTTTAACTATTTAAAGACGGATAATTATTTAAAAACTTAAACTAAAGAATTACATTTATGAAAAAAAACCATACAAAAGTGTTAGGATTATTTACTTTTATCCCGAAAAAAACAAATTAAGATGATAGTTATTGCAGATGGTGGTTCAACCAAAACCAATTGGTGTTTAATTAATGAAGCAGGTAGGAAAATTCATTTTAATACAGAAGGATATAACCCATACTTCTCAGATACAGAATATATTGTTGGTTCGTTAAGAAAATCTCTTCCGGATCATTTAGAAACGGAGAAACTAACTCAAGTGAACTATTATGGTGCAGGTTGCTCTACTGATGCCAAGCGCAAAATTGTAGCAGATGCCATGCAGCTGATTTTTCCGAATGCGGAGATCAATATAGGCCATGATTTACTGGCTTCCTGCAGAGCATTACTTGGCGATGAGCCTGGTTTTGCAGCGATCCTTGGAACAGGAACAAACTCCTGCCTATATGATGGTAAAGACATCTCTTTGAACATCGATTCTCTGGGTTATTTCCTTGGAGATGAAGGTAGCGGATGTTTCATCGGCAAAAGAATTCTGAGTGATTATATGAAAGGTTATATGCCTAAAGGTCTTAGAGAGACTTTTTATGACAACTATGCGTTAACCAATGAGGATATTTTTGACCACATCTATAACAAACCACTTCCAAACCGCTTTTGCGCTGGTTTCAGTAAGTTCTTATACGACTTCAAAGACAATTACGAAGACTATACGTTCTCTACAGTAGATTATGCATTTACAGCATTCTTTGAGAACCTGGTTATTCATTACCCGAATTATAAAGAGTATTCTTTAAACTGTGTGGGATCCGTAGGTTACAGCTTCAGAGACATTCTGAGCATTGTGGCAGACAGATACGAGATGGGCGTAGGCAAGGTGATCCGCTCTCCTATAGATGACCTGGTAGATTACCACATCAGCGCAGTAAATAAATAAAATATTCAAAGCAGCTTCCTTAAAAGAGCTGCTTTTTTTTAAATGATAAAAGCCCATCCTGGGCTTTTATCATTTAAAACGGTTAAATCGAAATCCTTGTCAGACTGCCCCTTAGTCCGTTTTCGGGATCGGGGTCTGTCCTGTTTCAAAAGGAAATCTCTTTCCCAAACAACTTCGCATATTTACGCTTATCAAATTTATATAGCGTTGCTGCACGGAAGGACACTCCTTTTTGTTTTTCATCCAGGTCTTTCAGCACGCCGAAGCTCAGCATCTTTTTCCTGAAGTTTCTTTTGTCCAGCTTTTTATTCAAAATGATTTCATAAACATTTTGCAACTGAGTAAGCGTAAACTTTTCAGGCAAGAGCTCAAAAGCAATGGGCTGGTGTTTGATCCTTCTTTTAATTTTTTCCAGGCCTTTATCAAAGATCTGCTGATGATCAAATGCCAGCTTAGGCAGGTCCTTTACATTGATCCAATGGGCCTGTTTCGCGTAGTTGCTTAACGGTTTTAAAGCTTTATCACCTCCCAGCCTCAAAAGTGCATAATAGGCGATACTGACTACCCTTCCCTGAGGATGTCGGTTTACATCGCCAAAAGTATAATACTGCTCCATGTAAACGTCGCCAAGGCCGGTTAGCTCATGCAAAATTCTGGACGCACTTTGGTCCAGACTCTCATCCTCGGAAACAATATTCCCCGGCAGGGCCCACCAGTCCTTAAATGGCTCTTCATTCCTTTCGATCAAAAGAATTTTCAATTCTCCTTCATCAAATCCGAACAACACACAATCAATCGAGAAAGTGGAATTAAATTTTGGTAAGACTTCTTTCAAAATATTAAATTTTATTTTACAAACTTATTTCTTAAATCGGCCTTTAAATCTCTTTTAGGCACCTCATTTTTTTTAGATTATTGATCTTCTCTATCTTTTTTCCCTTTTTTCCCCCGTTGTTATTGGAGCTAATCTTTTAAAGTTCTTAAATAATATCCTGTTTTAACAAGATTAACAGGATTTAAGTTAAAAACAAAATGAAAAAGAGAATTATAGAAAAAATGTTGCAAATATTCTTTCAGCGGTTTTTCTATATTAGCAATAATGAACATTGCTAATTGTTCCTAATTGCCATCATCCGATTCGGGATATTACACCTATATCAGGCATAGTAATCAAAATGAATATTTCATCTGTGGTGAGAACCTCTCCAATCTTAGTATCTACAATATTACAGAACGCAAATTGTGGTGACTGGTGTGCTCAGGACGATCACCTCTGGACGGAAGAGCACAATTTAAAAATTCAGATTCCAGGAGATCCTTCCCTCAGCCTAAGAACAGAGCAGGAACTCCTCCAGCTATTACACCAAATTTAATTCTGATTTTTTCCATACTCTTTTATATATTGCAGCTGCTTATCATCTGGATTAAGGTTTTCATCTCATTTTTAGAAATGGATGAATCGGCTTTTGCCAGAGTATTGTCAGAATCTGGAATAAGGGATTCCAGACTAAGATGAGGTAAGGGCCCATAGGATTAATTCTGTTTTTCTCTTTTATTCCAAATAACAGCTTAAAAACAGGTTTAAAACGCATGTAATAAACTTATTATTCTTTTTGAAACGTAAACAAATTGGAACACGGTTTTTGTGTTCCGGCAGGAAATTTTAAAATAAATTACTTAGTGTAAAAAATACACGCTATATTCGTAATCATAAATCATGAAACCAAATATTAAAAATATCGCCGTATTAACATCAGGAGGAGATGCTCCCGGAATGAATGCCTGCATCAGAGCAGTAGTACGGACCGGAATATACAATGGTATCAACATGTTTGGGGTTTTGCAGGGATATCAGGGATTGATCAGTAACAACATCATTCCTATGGATGCAAGATCCGTTAGTAACATCATTCACCTTGGTGGTACCATATTAAAGACCGCACGTTGCCTTGAGTTTAAAACTGAAGAAGGAATGGAGCTGGCTTTTCAAAACTTAAAAGCCCGTGACATTGATGGATTGGTCGTAATCGGAGGAGATGGAACCTTTACGGGTGCACAGCGCTTCGGTAAAAAATTCGGCATCCGGGTCATCGGAATTCCGGGAACAATTGACAATGATTTATATGGTTCCGATTTTACGCTTGGATACGATACGGCTATAAACACCGTTATTGAAGCAATAGATAAAATCAGAGATACTGCAGATTCCCATGACCGTTTATTTTTCATTGAAGTAATGGGCAGGGATTCGGGATGTATTGCTTTGAGAAGTGCCATCGCCAGCGGTGCTGAGGCAGTGTTGTTACCGGAAAAGGAAACAAGCCTCGATGAGCTGATTTCTCAGCTGGAAGTAGGCGCTTCTACAAAAAAATCTTCGAGCATCGTTATTGTATCGGAAGGCCATAAAGATGGTGGTGCTTACGATGTTGCGAAAAAAGTTAAAGAGAGATTTAACCACTATGACACGAAAGTAACTATATTAGGACATCTCCAACGTGGCGGTAGTCCAAGTAGTTTCGACCGGATTTTAGGAAGTCGTTTAGGCTTTGCAGCCATCAACGAACTCCTGAAAGGAAGTACCATGCAAATGGTTGGTTTACGTGGTAATGATGTAAAGACGACAAGTATAGACGAAGCGTTAACAAGACATACGTTCAAACTGGAAAGCGATTTGTTGGAGATGACTAAAGTTTTATCAATATAATTATGATAGCAGTCGTTTATAGCGGATCAAAAACAGCCTTCTGGAAAATTGCCAGAGACGGGAAAACCATTGCAGAATGTAGTATGCCGGGAATTAACCCTTGTTTTAATGATCAAAAGTCTATACTTCAATTTTTAAATAAAAAATCCATCCTGGTGAACCATGCGGAAAGCATTAAGAAAATCTACGTTTTCGCTGCCGGTGCTTCATCAGAGGAAAGAAGGAATGAGCTTGCTGAAACGCTGGGCCAATTTTTCAGGTATAGCAAAATATCGGTTAAAGATGACCTTTATGGTGCAGCATTAGCCTCCTGCTACAACAACAGCGGGATTGTCGGACTTTTAGGCAGTGGTGCAAACTGTGCTTATTTCGACGGCAAAAATCCGGAGAAAAACAATTTCGGATTAGGCTATATTCTGGGAGATGAAGGTTCTGCAAATTACCTGGGAAAAACGCTTCTGAAGAATTTTGTACAGGAAAAGTTACCTGCAGACCTACAGAAGAAGTTTGAGGTTAAATATAACCTTGACCGCCCACAGATTTTGGAACGCGTTTATAAGCGTCCGATGGCGCAACAGTTTTTAAGTTCTTTCTTTGATTTTTTCCTGGAAAACAGAACGGATAAGTTCCTTCTGGACATCATTGAAAAAGGTTTTGAAAGCTACTTTAATACTTACTTATTGCCAACAATGAAATTACACCCCGGAAAAGAAATACATTTTGTAGGCCTTGTTGCGGGAAACTTCCAGGAGGAACTGCGGGCAACTGCAAAAAGACACCAACTGGAAATTACATCGATTACTAAAGAACCGATATATAATTTACTAAACTACTATTCAAATTAACAAAATGAGCAAAATTGGAATAAACGGCTTTGGCCGTATCGGCAGACTGGTTTTTAGAGCTGCTTTAAAAAGAGGATTAGATATTGTTGCGATCAATGATTTAGTGGAGCCGGATTACATGGCTTATATGTTAAAGTACGACTCTACTCACGGCCGTTTTGATGGTACAATTGAAGTAGTAAACGGACACCTTGTAGTAAACGGAAAAACCATCCGCATCACAGCAGAGAGAGATCCTGCAAACTTGAAATGGGATGAAGTAGGTGTAGAAACTGTAATTGAATCTACTGGATTATTCCTAACTCAGGCTGATGCAGAGAAACACATTCAGGCAGGCGCTAAAAGAGTTGTTCTTTCTGCTCCGGCTAAAGATGATTCGATCCCTACTTATGTAATGGGTGTAAATCACGAACAGTTAACTGCTGATCAAACTGTGGTTTCTAACGCTTCTTGTACGACTAACTGTTTAGCACCAATCGCTAAAGTATTAAACGATAAATTCGGTATCATCGAGGGTTTAATGAGCACAGTACACGCGGTTACTGCAACACAAAAAACAGTAGATGGTCCTTCGGCGAAAGACTGGAGAGGTGGACGTGGAGGTTTCTCTAACATTATCCCTTCTGCAACAGGAGCTGCTAAAGCGGTTACAAAAGTAATCCCTGCTTTAAAAGGAAAATTAACAGGTATGGCTTTCCGTGTACCGGTAGCAGACGTATCTGTAGTTGATTTAACAGTGCGCTTAGAAAAAGCGGCTACTTACGAAGAAATTAAAACTGCCATGAAAGAAGCCTCTGAAGGTTACTTGAAAGGTGTATTAGGATATACAGAAGATGAAGTTGTTTCTTCTGACTTTATAGGAGATGATCATGCGTCAATTTTCGATGCAAATGCAGGTATTGCATTAAATGACAACTTCGTAAAAGTGGTTTCCTGGTATGATAACGAATGGGGCTATTCTAATGCATTAGCTAAATTCGTAGAGTACTACGGAAATTTAAAGTAAAACCCGTTCATACAGGTTTATATTTGGTTAGAAAAGGGATGTGTCTGGATGGAACATCCCTTTCTTGTTATTTACTAAGAAATCATACTATTCTTTTTTATCTTTGCGGAAAATTAATTTTCCATCTTATTTTCTGGTTATGAAGTTATTCTTATATGCCCTTGCTTTAATCACTCTTTCTATTGGATGCAATAAAAAAGAGGAACAAACGAAATCCTACCTTCCAAGAATACTAACCAAAAATGAAGGTTTTAACCGTTATCCGGAACAAAAATCTGATTCTCTTACCATTTATACCGTCGCCAATAGCCACCCGCAACAGTTTAGCGTGATGTTCAGAGACACTACTGTTCGCATTCAAACCGATGCCTCCGACAAGAATAAATCCACTGATAAATTTATTTCTGCTCAATTCATTAATACGCAAAAAACATCTTTGCTGGTTCAACTGGCCGACAGCACGGGACTAGTTAGCCCATCATACATCATCAGTCTAAAAGACAAGGGATTGGAAGTGATCAGTTTGTACCGCCCTTCAAATGGCAGTCAGGATCAAAAATTCACCAAAGGAATCAATAGAGTTGGTGCAGCGGGATATCTGGTGGACAACGATTTCTTTATTACGAATGTAAATGCCAAGGCTTACCTTATCAAAAGACAAAATCCCGCAGAAAGAATTCAGGGCCAGTTTTTATTGATGTCTCCGGACAGACAAACGGCAGTCTTCCTGGTTCAAAAGTCTCTATACCAGGTTCATTATCCTTCAGCTGAAGTATCAACCGAATTATTAAAAGGAGATGTTCCTCAGGATATACCAGGGGTATACGCCTGGATTCAAAACAACTATAGTTTTCAGAAAAACAAAAAAAGCATTTCATTTCTGAAATACAATGACGACGACAGGATTGTGGACATCAAAGAATTCAAATAGCGTTAAACCTTGAATTCGTCTAGTGAATAAGGAAGTTCCTCGCAGAGGAAACCATTGTCCATTAGAATCTGTCTTACTGCGGCAACACAGGGAACTGAACTCACCACCCTCAGAATCTTATCGACATCCTCAAAGGCAAAAGACCAGTTCTTTTCCCCAAACAGGGTGTTCATAATTGGCTTTATAGAGATCAGGTCGCTTTTCTCCTGAACTGACGTTTTAAAAATAACAATATTCATTGCTGTAAGATTTAATATTTCTAAATGCGATGGTTTGCAATTGTGAACCTCAATGCTCCCTCATCTGATATTTAAATTAAAGATGCAGCATCTGTTGAAATAACTAAAGGACCTTATGGTTGAAGCGGACAAAAATACCGCCGAACAGCAGAAAATTACCGGTAAATGAATTTTCATTTTTTCACCATTGCCAGAAGTGGGAGCGTCCTTTTCTATTCCTCCTCCTTTACCAAAAAAATGATAACTTTGTCCCCATCGAAAGCCTATTCATTGAGAAAACCCGTCTGCATATTATTACTCCTGATCATTGCATTGCAATCCTTTAATAAGGCTGGGATTATGTTGGCCTTTAAAATGAATCAGGATTACATCGCCAATGCGCTTTGTGAAAATAAAGACAAACCTCAGATGCATTGTAATGGTCGCTGCGTTTTAGCAAAAAAGCTACAACAAGCCGAACAAAATGAAGAAAAACAAAGGGCTCAAAGTCAGGAGAAAGCAAATGTTCTCTTTTTTTGTAAGTTGAACCGGCTTAAAGTAGCAGAATGCCTGCTGTCACTTCAAAGAAGAGAATTCAACCCTTTTTACCTTCATTTTAAACCTTCCTCGTTTTCCAACGACATTTTCAAACCACCCCAATTCAGGACTGCTTAATCTTTTTATTTTTAAAAATCCTATTTCCGTATCGAACCCCGGCTATTATTTAATATTGCCTGTGTTGATGCTGAAGTGTATTCTGCAAAATAAAAACTGCTTTTTTTTTCAAACAGACCCTGCTTTTTAGGCTTGGTGTCTTTCATTATTTTAAAAAAATCAATTACAAAAAATGAAAATCAAGATTTTCTCCATTATATTTTTATTCCTCCTGAGCACTGAACTCTTGGCACAATCCGGTACAGGATCTTTAAAAGGTAACATCGTGTCCTTTCAGGATGAGCCTATATCAGGTGCTTCCATTCAGTTTCAAAATACCGACATCCGCACAAAAACAGATTTAGATGGAAATTTCATTTTAAAAGCTATCCCCGCCGGGACTTACATCCTGATCGTTTCTAATGTCGGATACACCGCGAGTAAACAAAACCTGATGATCAATCCGGGGAAAACTGCGATCCTCCACCTGCAACTTTCGAAAAGTAAACAGGAGCTGAAAGAAGTGGTCATCAATCGCATAAAAAATCCTTATCAGGTCCAAAACTCCAGCAGTTCCACCCGGATGGATGTTCCTTTATTAAGTACGCCACAATCGGTACAAATCATATCTTCCCAGGCGATAAAAGACCGTCAGGCTTTCACTTTAAACGAGATTGCAGGTACGTTTACCGGAATGAAAGCAAACAATGGAAATGGTTCTTTCAATATGCGTGGATTTACTGCCTATTCCCCGACAGATGCCAGCTTTTTACTGTATAACGGCATCAGAGGTAATCTCTTTTTATGGAGTCAGCAGCCCTTATTATACAATGTAGAATCGGTGGAACTTTTACGTGGTCCTTCGGGCGCTTTATTTAGTGAAGGTGCACCTGGCGGGGTGGTCAATTTCATTACCAAAAAACCACTGGCACAAAACAGATATGGCATCGAATTATCTTTGGGTAGCTGGAATTTCCGCAGGGCATCCCTTGACCTCACCGGGCCATTGTCCGGAAACAAAAAACTGCTTTACCGCGCCATTATAGGGTACGACAAATCGAAGAGTTTCCGCGATGGCCAAAATAAAGAGAACATCTTCATTGCCCCTTCCCTGACTTACCTTTTTTCCGATAAAACAGAATTGAACCTGGAGATCAATTATGCTTATCAAAAGACCGTACAACAATACGACAATGGAACCTTTATCCGCACGAGACCCGATGGCACTTTTGATTTCAATTACTACCCGGATCATCTAACCATTCAAAGTCCTACAGATTATGGAAAAACCCACAATACTTCTGCCACACTTACCTTCAATCACCGTTTCAATGACCGTTTAAAAATGACAGCAGTTCAACGGGTGGTTAATAACGCACTGGATTATACCGATCATATCCCGGTAGGGAAAATCAAAAATGATTCCATCAGCAGAGGTTACCAGGACTGGGAAACCAATCGCTTCAGTCTCCAGACTACTGCCTATTTAACTTATGAAACGAAGACAGGACCATTAAAACATCAATTGACCGGAGGTGCGGATTACAACAGATACGGATGGACTAAAAACGATTACCAATACAAAGCGGCCTCCAGGATTTCGATTTTTAATCCTGATTATAGTAATGATCCGCCGGCAGCTTCGGTTGCAGCCGAAGAGTCTGATGACAATAAACGCATTACAAACCTTGCAGGCATATACCTGCAGGACCAAATCAGCTTCGGCAGGCAGTTAAAAGCATTACTTTCCCTTAGATACGATTCATACGATGCTAAAGAAACACCGCTTTCGAGCAGAGATAATAAGCAGGGTGATGAATTGCAGGCTTCAGGACTTATCCCCCGCCTGGGATTCGTATACCTGCCAGCTGAAAATATGTCTATCTATGGGACTTATCTTAAATCTTTTAATCCCCAGACCTCGAACAATGTGCTTTCAGGAGGCCCCTTCCCTACCCGCAAAGCAACACAATATGAAATTGGCTATAAAGGCGATTTCTTTAACCGGCAATTGTCAACCAATGTATCACTTTACCAGATCAACTATGCCAATATTCTGGCACCTGCGCCGACAGAAGAAAATTCCCACCGCCAGGCTGCAATTGATGGAACACGAAGCAGAGGGGTTGAATTTACCGCTATGGGAACGATCCGGAACTTTAATGTAATTATGGGATATGCCTATAATGAACATATCATATTAAGTACAAGCGCGTTTGGAAAAAAAGGGGACCGTTTTAACAACGCGCCTAAACATATGGCCAATCTGTGGTTAAAATACAACGTCAACACCGGTTTAATCAAGGGGCTGGGAATTGCTGGTGGCCTGAGGTATGTGAGTGATCAGGTAGGCCTTATTAGCAACCAGAATTTTCTATTTCCGGAATACACGGTACTTGATGCTGCTGTTAACTATCGCAAGGGCCCGTACAACCTCCAGTTTAATGCCTACAACCTAACGAATAAACATTATTTCACAGGGAGCAGGTCAAGTACGGTAACCGGAGGTTTGGGAGATCCTTTTAACTACAGAATTGGTTTAAGTTACCAGATCAAATGAGAAAAATAAATTTTACACGTGTCCTGATTTTCTCTTTACACAGCTGGCTGGGCTTGATCAGTGGTATTTTTCTCTTGTTGTTGGGACTAAGTGGTTCTGCCCTTGTCTTTTTAAAAGAGATTGATCAGATGATCAACGCAGAAGTACTCCATGTAGAACCTAAAGGGCAGGCATTATCACTGGATACCATTTATAGAAAGATTGGTCGGCAGCACGCTCATTTAACAGGCATAGCCTGGCTAAATCCCAATGCAGCAACTGATGAAGCATATGAATTCCGTTTGTATCAGAACGATGGAAAAATCAGTACTTATGATTTGGGGATGATGAGCATCAATCCATATTCAGGAGCAATTTTGCGGGACGGAAATCTGAAGGATTTCAATCCAAGTTTTATGCATTGGATATTACAGTTCCACTGGAGTTTCCAGTTAGGGCTTCCCGGATTATTGCTGGCAACTGTATTCGGGATCACAATGCTGCTATCTACAATAACCGGATCGATCATCTACCGGAAATACATCTGGAAGGTTTTCACATTTCAGGTAAAGATGAAATGGAAAAACTGGAGAACGATCTCCTCTGACCTCCATAGAATCGTTGGGGTATGGGCTTTGTTTTTTAATTTGATCATCTTCTTTACCGGGTTCTGGATGAATAAATTTGCCTTTGATCCAGGTTATTGGAAAAAGCAAACTGTTTCTGCTCCTACAAATGTCCTGTCTGTTCAGCCTGCAGATCAGCTGCTCCGGACTGCCCGTAATGCGATGCCCGATTTGATTCCTCAGCACATTTACCTACCAACACAAGCAGAGAAACTATTCCGGCTTAGCGGACCACTGAAGAATCAATCCTCCTTCTTTTATAATGGGAATTCCGTCGCCATTGATCCGGGTACAGGCCTGGTCATCTCGATGGAACGTTTAACTGAAAAAGGATTATGGGCAAAAACAGAGGCGACCTTTTTTCCATTGCATGCAGGGACTTTTGGCGGCACTCCGGTTAAAGTATTGTATGTTATTATAGGTTTATTACCTGGTTTACTCTCCATTACAGGCGCCTTGCTTTGGTGGAGAAAAGTAAAAAAACGATACAATTAGGCTAATTATATATTTTGGCATAATTCATGTATACATAGCAGAAATTAAGATAAAGAGATTTAAGAAAAAACCGTTTCATACAGGTTTATATTTGGTTAGAAAAGGGATGCGTCTGGATGGAGCATCCCTTTCTTGTTTTAATTCATTTCGGTTAATATGCGATCAAAATGTTTTTCATATCCGTTAACATGCATTTGATCATCTATTGATCTTCAATAGGGGGTTGATTGATCCCTGATTGGTCCAACGGGCCTATAAACGATGTTTTAAAAACTACCTGAGGGTCAAATGAATGTAAGCGCAAATAAAACGGATTTTTTACGCATCAGACAAGTACCTAAAGACGAAAAATTCATCTATTGATTTTTTTTACTAATTTTGTTAGCAATGAAATCTTCCGGAACAGCCGACTTACCGCTACATTATGGCTATGTGCCCAAATGGCTTGCAGAACGCATGGCTCGTTTAGGGCTTGCCATCACTGAGGCGATTATTATAGAGCATGGCACAGCCGAAGTATTACGCCGGTTAAGTGATCCATTCTGGTTTCAGAGTCTGGGGGCCGTGATGGGAATGGACTGGCATTCCTCTGGAATTACCACCTCCGTAATGGGCGCTTTAAAAGGAGCAATCAATCCCCGAAGCAAGGAACTGGGCATTTATATTTGCGGAGGAAAAGGATTAAAATCAAGACAGACTCCCGCTGAATTGTTAAACATCGCACAGCATACAGGTCTTGATGGGCATGAATTGGTGAGGTGCAGCAGGTTGAGTGCCAAAGTAGACAATACCGCTATCCAGGACGGTTTCCAATTGTATACCCACAATTTTGTGGTCAATTCAGCTGGACTGTGGACTGTCGTTCAACAAGGAATGCGAAATGACAGCGCTACTGCCAGAAGGTATCACTGGCACTCTTCCGCTCTTGCTTCTTTTGTAGAAGAACCTCATACCGGAATTTGTGGCATTAACCAGGGGCAGATCTTAAATCTTGTTGCAAAAGAGGCACGAACTTCCCGCGACGCCATGTTATCCATGACCACCGAAGGCCCGGAACGCATACTCAAAGAAGTCAGAAAACTAGTCATGCCCAACCGTCATGAAGTAAAAGCAAAAGATATCGACCTAAAACGTCTGGGTGCCCTGTTATGGCTCACACAAGAAAAACGTCCGGCAGATTTTGAAGAATTGCTATTACTGGAAGGTCTCGGACCAAGAACCCTGCAATCTCTGGCATTGGTTAGTGAAATTATTTATGGCACTCCTTCCCGTTTTACAGATCCGGCACGTTTTTCCTTCGCCCATGGCGGAAAAGATGGCCATCCTTTTCCTGTTCCTCTAAAAGTATATGATGAAACGATTCAGGTACTGGGAAAAGCTATCCAACAGGCCAGGATCGGTCAGTCGGATAAGCAACAAGCCATTCTTAAATTAGGAGAACTTGCCCGAAAAGCAGAAAAAAACTTCATTCCAAATGACAATTTTGAGGAGTTGATCCAAAAAGAACGCAACGATTCCTGGAAATATGGCGGTAAAACCGTCTTAGGTGACGCGAAACCTCCTTCAAAACATCAACTTAGTCTGTTTTAAGAGTTGTAAGCGCCAAATTACCTGTTTAAACATCTTATTTTTTTCGTAGAATAATTAATTTTTCTTAGTCAGGTTATTCTTTTATAGGGGATTAATTACGTTATTTGTTCAATTTACATTTAGAAATACCAACAAAACCTTTTAATGCAGTTTAAACAATTCTCCTGGCAAATTGCCTGGGATTACCCGCCATTCAGACTTAAATTTATCCTGGGAATCTTTATTCTTGCATTGATTCTGATTTTTATTCCTCATTTCTTCTCTTATGTAGAAAACAGGGAGAAGGGATATACACTTAATGACTGGTTGTTGGCTCAGATCCCTGCTATTGACGTTTCTCTGTATATATTTATTTTACTTTACGGGATGTCTATCTTCTTCCTGATGCGCATGTCCAGGAATACCTCGATTTGTCTGACCGCATTATGGGCTTATATATTTCTCTGTGCGGCAAGGATCATTACCATTTCGATCGTTCCACTTCATCCACCAAAAGAAATCATAGAACTAATAGATCCCTGCTCCGTAGTCTTCTATGGCTCCAATGTGATCACAAAAGATCTTTTCTTTTCCGGACATACGGCTACCATCTTTTTGGGTGCCTTATGTCTGGAGAAAAAGCGGGAGAAAACAATTGCTTTTATTGCTTCCGGAATCATTGGGATATTACTGTTGGTTCAGCACGTACACTACACAGCAGATGTAATTGCAGCACCTTTCTTTAGTTGGATCTGCTGGTATTTCGGAAAATCAATAGAGAAGTTATAAGCTTTCCTCAGGGAGAATAGTAAACGGCGGTAAATCCTGGGATCTACCCCGTTCACGTGCCTGAGAGCAATATAATTTTATTCCGGGCGTCGGACTTATGAAGTCAGTTCCCTCGATTTAAGCATTTTAATTAATCCGTTTGTGTAGTGAAAATCTTTATCAATATTAATGTTAAAGAGCATCATGCCCCCTTTTACTCCGTTATCCGGTTGCCATTTCGTCAACTGAACTGCCTCTGCCAGTGAGGTTGCCTGATGATGACCCGGCTGTACGCCAAACAACAGCTTTTTACTACTCACCAGACCTGCATACAATTCAAATTGACTGATCATCGTTTCCAAATCCCAGAAATAGCCCATCAACGCCACGTAATCAAACAAGGCATTACATTGTTTCAATAATTGTTCATCCGCATAGTATTGATAGGTGACATAACTCATCGTCTTCCCGGTTTTAGACCTGGGCCCAAAATATTTAGACAGCTGCCAGACCACTTCAATAAATGTATCATTGGGAATATCACCCCCCATTTCAGGATCAATATCTATTCCATCCAATTTCCAGGTATTCACTACCAGATCGTAAACATCTGCTGCGAAAGCCGCAGGATCAGCAATGGTATTCCAGGATATTTGTGGATTGGGTGAACTGATAATCGATGCCAAAACTTTAACCCCTCTATTCTGCTGTATCCTTACCCCCGCCAAAATACTGGCCCAGGTCATACCATTACTGGTTAGATACAGGTGTTGCAATGTCTTTTGAGGATCAAGATTGATCAGGAACAGATTGATGACGTCAATTCCGTTCGGTAGCTCTTCAATGATCATTTTTTGATTCGCATAACCTAGCCAATAAGTAACAAAAAGAGGATCAGGAGCTTTCATAAATCAGTCAAGGGGTTAAAAATGATGGTTAAAGTTCATCAATTGATATCACCCAGATATGCGTTGCATTACCTGAATTCAAAAACAGGTATTTATACCTATATAAATAACACGAGCGTAACAAATATAAATACAGCGCAAATAATCAATCTACTCAACAAAAAATGTTTATTTTAGATTAACCAATTGAAACAATGCCATTCGATTTACAAATCAAATAATAACTTAAAATAACAACAACTATGGAACATCACTCGTCTAAACACGACAAAAGTATTTTTGAGATCCCGTTATCGGAAGCTCAACAAATCACCAAGGCCTGGGCAGCGCGCGGCAACTTCATCAAATCTTATTTAATTGATGCACAGGAATTAAAAGACATGGTAGAAGAAAAGGGCGCAAGTTATGTACGTGTTTATTTTGGCTGGGACACTGACATGGAAAAAGGAAGAGAGCAAAGATTAATTATGGTTCCGGCAGATATTTATGGTCATGACATGATCAATACTGAAGTTTCTCTGGCTGAAAATATTAAAGAAGACAGCAATATATTTGACTTCACCATGCCTTGTCCACCAACCTGCCCACCACCAGACAGTCCATTAGGATAATAAATTATGTTTTCTAAAATACTAAAAGTAGAATATCTTACTTTAATTTTTTCAATGGGCTTCATTTTTTGCCCATTGATACTTTCATTAAAGTATTTCCGATCTTATCCAAAAGAACTAAAAGTGATTAGTATTCACTTAATGCTAATTGCAATTTTAGCTGTTTACAGCGCTTCATTGTGGATATTCAGCAAAAATAATCTTCCGGTCCTTCACATCTACACCATGATTGAATTCTCTACAATCATGTTATTTTACCAGATAGTTTTTAAAAACGTTATTGATAAGGTCTGGTTCATCGCACTCATTTTGGCATTTCTTGTCTTTTGCCTGATCAATGCATTCTATATTCAAAAATGGCATATATTTAATACCTACCCACGGACGCTGGAAAGCATTATCATTATCAGCACCTCTCTATTTTACTATTATAAGATAACCAAACAAACCTTGTACATACAAATTGAGAAAAGTGCCACATTCTGGATCAATACCGGCTTCTTTATTTATTTCTCGGGAAGTTTTCTACTATTTATGCTTAGTAATTACATTTTGCCCCTGAGTTTGAAGTTCAACATGATCGTCTGGCAATTACATGCCTTTCTCTCTTGCGTGCTTTATTCTTTAATCTTTATTGGTTTATGGCAACGCAGGAAGGCTTAGATGTTTACTTTTTTATGTTTACCGGCATGCTCGTGATGTTCCTGCTCAGTGCCGCGGTTGTCGTACTCTTTTTTGTATACCAGAAGAAATTTTACAACCAACAGGTACAATTAAAAGAAACCGAAGCAGATTACCAGCGTAAATTAACCCGCAACAATATTGAAAAGATAGAAGAGGAAAGGCGTAGGGTCGCAAAAGACCTTCATGATGAGGTTGGGAGTATTTTCTCAACACTTGGAATGAAGATCATACAATTTGAAAAAAAACACAATACCTCTTCCGGGAGTATTGAACTCATTAAAGAAAGCAAACTTCTGGTCGATAAAGGCATAATGAGTGTCAGAAGGATTTCTCATAACATGATTCCAAATGAGTTGGAAATGTTCGGAATTGCAGCAGCAATAGAAGAATTGTGTTTCCAATTTGAAGGCACTGACGGTTTAGAGGTAGATTTTGAGAGTCGGGGTCTCGATAAATGCGGAAATCAGGAAATAGAACTGGCGCTCTACCGCATTACACAGGAATTGATTAGCAATACGGTAAAACATGCGGAAGCAAAACGGGTTGAAATTATGCTGATCTGCAATAATGGAGAAGTCAGTTATGATTACCATGATGATGGCATAGGCTTTGATCACGAGCAGGTACGCAGAGGGCTGGGAATACACAATATTACAAACCGGATAGAAATGAATGGTGGCACCCTGAGTTATCATACCGCTCAAAAAGGATTTGGGGTTTCCATTTACTTTCCTGTTAAAATTTAATATATGAACAGATTGATAAGAATAGCAGTTACCGATGATCAGGTAATGTTCAGGGAATGCCTGGTGAATAACATCAAAAGCTTCGGTAATATGGAAGTGATGTTTGAAGCAGGAAATGGAATAGAATTGTTAAATGCCATGGACGACTGCGGTGAACTGAAGCCGGATATCGTGCTGATGGACCTGAATATGCCGGAAATGAATGGGATGGAAGCCACTAGAAAGCTAAAAACATCCTTTCCTGACGTACGGGTAATTGTACTGTCAGTTCATGGGGAAGAGAAACACATCACCAGGATGATTCAACAGGGTGTAAATGGTTATATCGCGAAAAACTCTGAATTAAGCGAGCTTAAAAATGCGATAGAAACCACCTTTCACAATGGTTTCTATTTTAATGAAATGGTATTAAAAACCCTGCAATCGGGCAAGTTGCTCAATAAAGCGAATGTCAGAGGCTTCGATGCCAGCTCCTCACTGACTCAGCGGGAAAAAGAAATCCTTACGCTGATTTGTCAGGAATTTACGACTGCTGAAATTGCCGATCAACTTTCTATCAGCTTACGAACAGTTGATGGTCACCGAAATAACCTGTTGGTAAAAACCGGCGCTAAAAATGTAGCAGGCCTTGTTGTTTTCGCTTTCAAAAATAAGATTATTGACGCAGATCTATAGTCCCTGCTGTGTCCTTCAGTTTTTGGAAAATATTTCCTAACTGATGTGAATGTCGCTGGTTATGATAAATAACAAAGTAAATTGCTTCCCATCGGGTAAAATAGCCATATCCAGGCAACTCGAATGCCATACAGATTTTGCTCAGATCTAAAGTGTTAATCACAACTGCGAACTTAGCTTTTATATCTTCCAGGGCATCGAGCAAAGCAGTTTTATCATAAATCATTGCTTTAGGCAAGACAAAGTCCGGCGACTGCATTTTAGTCGTAAAATTCAGAAAGTCAGCTTTAACCTGCTCCACCTTCTGATCTACAGGACGGTCAGCTTCTTTATCCGGCCCAAATAGTATTTCTAAAAAGCCCGAGTTTGACAGCATCAGGTGTCTGGCCACCTGTCCAGCCGTCCAACTTCCTTCAAAGGGAACCCTATTGATTTCTTCCTGACTAAAAGAGGAAAGCAATGCTGATAAAGCAGTCATTGTTTCCTCCATTTCTTTAGCTATCTTTTCTTTATTCATCTTTTATTTTTTTTCAGGTTCCATTGGGTATCTCATCGCGTCGTAGCCAAGTAGTCTCCGCCAAAGGCCGATTTGTCCGATGCAGTAAGACTCCCGATGAATAATGAAGAAAACCCAATCGAAGAAAGTCATCTCACCACCAGGCATTGGGATGATACTGTCCAGTTTCTCCTGACTTACTGCTAATAATGCGGCCCGTAACTCTGGAGAAATAGCGATCCAATCTTCTTTAAAGCTCGCCAAAGAAGGGTAAGTTAACTGATCCTGAACGCCTTTATGCCCTTCAAACAAGGATGCAGCTTTTTGCCGGTCCTCAATATTCAACGCGTTGGCCAAATCAAACCTTTCCTGCACCAAACTTCCGGTAAGCCAGGCTACATGATTTGCTTTGGTATTTAGTCGGTTATGCGCATCCTCCGCTGAAATATTTTCAATTACATTAGAAAATAATGTCGTATGCAGGTCATACAACAAAATAAACCCTTCGATGAATGCTGTTTTATCTGTTTTTAGTGCTTCCATTTGGTTAGATTTTGAGATTCAAAAATTATTTGATTAACAATACAATACCTAAGTTAAGGCTAAATCCGAATCTTAAGGGGTGCTGTAAATGTCAATCTTAGGGGGTATTCGAGACAACCGCCTAAGCAACAAACTGATCACTAAGCAGGTATTCTTTCGCTTCCATTAAATCTAAAAACAACCGGTCAGCAATATCAAGTGATTCGTGCATATCTGTATTACTCTGAATGGCAAAACACCTGATCCCCGCTGCTTTTGCAGCTTTAATTCCATTAATGGTGTCTTCAAATACCAAGCAGTTTTCTTTGGACAATCCAAGTGCTTCACAACACTTATTGTAACTCTCCGGATCAGGCTTGTTGTGCTGCACCTCCGATCTCGTGATGATTAAACTGAAGTAAGGTCTCAAACCATTTCTGTCGAAGATGGCTTCCACATCTTCACGGGGACTGGAAGTAACAATAGCAAGTACAAGATCTTGCTCATGAAAGAATTTGACCACTTCTAAAGCAAAAGGCATCAGGTTGACGTCTTTAGTCTTCAACCTTTCCAGCGTAAGGGCCTCCCTTCTTTTCACCATTTCAGGTAGGGAAGCATTGATCACATATTTTTCCTGCAAATTACGGGCATTAACAGGTAAAGGAATTCCGGCATAATTCTTCAGCCAATCCGGATAGGTCAACTGAACTCCGTACTCCTCCAGAATTTCGTTCCAGCATTCATAATGAAAATATTCAGAATCGATCAGTGTTCCATCTAAATCAAATAAAAGTGCCTTTATATTCTTCATGATTTTTTATATCCGCTAATATATTTCTTTTATACTTAGTTACCATCCTAAACAAGATAAGCTTCACGAAACACATCAAAAAGAATTAAAAACATATTTTTAAATATAATTTTGAATATTATTCTGATTTTACATAAATTTATAGAATGATAATCGAAAACACCATCAGTTTAGATAAAATTGACCTGGCCATTTTAAGGTTAATGCAGGAAAATTCAAGAATCTCCAATGTTCATATGGCGAAAGAACTGGAAATGGCACCCTCGGCAGTTTTGGAGCGCGTAAAGAAACTAGAGCAAAAAAATGTAATTACTCAGTATACGGCAAGAATCAATCCTGTTGCTGTTAATTTAAAATTACTTGCCTTCATATCTATGAAAGCGTCGCACAGCATAGGCTGTATGGATACTGCAAATGAACTTTCTAAACTAAAAGAGGTCCAGGAAGTACATATTATTGCCGGCGACGATTGTTATCTGGTAAAGGTCAGGACTACAGATTCGGCCTCGCTCATGGCTTTAATGCGCAATTCATTTAGTAAAATCCCGAATATACTTTCCATTCGAACCACGATTGTATTGGAAACAGTAAAAGAAGAACAACAATTGGTCATCCCTGAAAAATAATTCATCCTATGGCAAACCTAAATAAAACCGCGTCCCCCCTCCTTGTCTATCTGGCTTTTGCCACCGTTTATGTGGTATGGGGTTCTACTTATTTTTTCATTCAGAAAGCGCTTGCGGGCTTTCCTCCATTTATTCTGGGCACTTTTCGTTTCCTCGTTGCCGGAGCCTTACTCATGGCCTGGTGCCGTTTCAGAGGAGAGCAAATCTTTGACAGGAAAAATATTAAATATGCAGCAATAAGTGGCTTTTTGATGCTTGGTGTTGGAAATGGTATTGTCATCTGGGTGGAGCAGTTTATTCCCAGTGGATTGGTTGCGATCATGGTCGCTTCCGCTGCCATCTGGTTTGTCATTCTGGATAAACCAAAATGGAAAGAGAACCTGAGCAGCAAATCTACCATAGCAGGTCTGATCATCGGCTTTATTGGTGTTATTTTATTATTCGGGGAACAGATCATGCGCTCGCTGAATACCAGCCAAAGTGATATGCAGATTTTAGGAATGGCTTTATTGATGATTGGTCCAATTGCATGGGCTGGCGGATCTTTATTCTCCAAGTATAAATCCGATCCACAGAGCTCTGTAGCCGTGAATACAGCCTGGCAAATGCTCGCCGCCGGGATTGCTTTCATACCAGGCAGCTTTCTGACTTCAGAATTCAAGGGCTTTCATTGGGAGAACATCCCACTGGATGCCTGGCTATCGATCGGTTACCTGATCATTTTTGGATCCATTGCTGCCTTTAGTGCTTATGTATGGTTGTTAAGTGTCCGCCCTGCAACACAGGTGAGCACTTATGCTTATGTCAATCCGGTAGTAGCGGTG
The DNA here is from genome assembly GCF_900103665.1 of Pedobacter steynii. GTDB lineage: Bacteria > Bacteroidota > Bacteroidia > Sphingobacteriales > Sphingobacteriaceae > Pedobacter > Pedobacter steynii. Next base: position 191,827 of record NZ_FNGY01000006.1, on the reverse strand, counting down.
TTACTAAGTGTTTGTTTTACCAATGAAAAAGTGACCCTGATCCAGATTTTAGGACTTATTGTAATCCTGGCAAGTGTACTTCTGATTAATCTGGTCAAATATAGAAATGCGACAAAAGCCACTTCTTCTGCCGCAGAATTGCAGGTTTCTAAATAAGGGGGAAGAAATATCTATTGTCATAAGACCCCTGTTCAGTAGAAAATCCTGAACAGGGTTAAAATACCAGGCTATCCCAGTTTTGTCACTTCTTCTATCTGATAAGCTTTGATTCCATCAGCCATTTCCCATTGTAACTTAGCTCCCTTAACATAACCCAGCATTGCAACGCCGATAGGTGATAAGATGGAAAGCGTCTTATGCTTATCCCTTGCTTTTCCCGGAGCCACCAGGGTGTAGATAAATTCATTCCCTGATTCCAGTTCTTTTACCCGAACACAAGTATCTACGGTAACCACATCTTCCGGCAATTCTTTTCTTAGTACCTGTCTTGCACAACGAAGTTCCAGCTTTAGCTTTTCTTCATTGAATTTGCTTAATTTCCTTCTTCTAATGTGGTCTTTTAACAAATCGAAAATTCCTGTTGATAAAATAATGGGTGTATTGTCTATTTTTAATGAAGTCGTATTCATGGATTTATGGATTAAATGGGTCAAATAATTTAATTAATCTTGTAGCCCCAGTCTGAAACTCAACTGGGGCCAAATCATCAAAATCCCGGCTCCTCCTGATTAATTTCTCCATCTTTCTTAAGGATTTATCTTCCATTTCATCAATAGCGATTGTATTTCCATCAGCAGCACAAAAAGGGCAATGGCAAAACCAATCCATATGGGTTTCAACAATAGGACAGCGAGTAGCAAAACGCATAGGTTCAGCAAAGAAAGCAACACAAGAACAGCCCTAAAAAGGGATGCCATGTCTGATTTTTTCATGATAAAAAAACAAAAAGATAAAAGGAAAAGAAATTAAGGTAATCATCCCCAAACCTTCAGAGAGGCTGGGGCTTAATTAATAAAGTCCTTGCTACTTTTAAGAAAAGAATCTCCCAGGCGATATTGCAGGGAGAGAAAACGGCAGAACATAGCAGTCGCAGTCCGCAATTGCGTAGCAAACTGATCGTTGTATGTTTTATTTAACTGCCTTGTAGAATTCATTAAGACAAAGGTAGCCCAAATGCCCGGATATAAAAAATATAGCCTTAGGCTGGTTCAACAAACACTAACTTTTTATCCAAAAATTCAGCGAATTTTAGGGCCGATTTCGCCGTTAAATCTAAAATATCTTTAGATACCGGGTTAAAGAATTTTGGCTCAAAGTAAACCTCATCTTTCTTTATCGTTCGTTTCCATAGCCCTTTCACCTGCCCGTTGACCACAATGACCGGATGAAAAATCCCATTGTTGGTAAAGGCTTTGGAGTGATGTGCTAAAGGAAATGCTGCAGTTCTATCCTTATAACTAATGAGAAACTCATCAAAAGCCGGCAACAGGTACACAGAAGGAATTTTCGAGAGGGGTCTGGAAAAATGTTCAGGGAACCAGAATTCCTGATCGGCAATCGTTTCAGAAATAAAATTCGGCTTTATGATCTCCAACGCTCTTTTCGCCGCAGTTATAGGCAAGCCTGACCACCAGATGAAATCATTGATACTGGCTGGACAATGACTTGAAAAATACTTAAACGCCAATTTCGCCAGTGCCTCATCCCTGCTAATTGAAGTTGGTCTTGGCACCCGATCAGCAAGGATGGCATAGGTTTGGCTTTTATCTCTCTTTATTCCGCTGCATAAAATGCCTTCCAGTTCCGCCAGAAAAATAAGGTGAGACCAGCGATCTTTACCGCCTCCCACCTTATTTTGTTCCATTTCAAAATACAATTCCTCCCGGGTTAAGTATTTATGGTTTGCAAAAGCAGATTCGATAACCTGATTACTTTTCAAGGAAACCTCGGAGTCTATGCCCAGTTCTTTAAGCCTTGATCCGGATTTCATCCTTACCTGTGCTGCTGTGAGTTCCAACATCCACCAGATATCATCGGCAGAAACAAAGTGCCAGGTTGGCCGCAACAGGTGTGTTCTCAGGATCGACCCGTTGTTTATCTCTTTCTGGATCAATTTTTCCGTAGCCTCAGAAAGCCTCAGTCCAATTCCCCAGATCGCCATTGCATAATCCTGAGCCTGCATTGCTCCCATCCAGGATACCAGATCCTTCCCCCTATTAAAGGTACTTGCCTCGATCTGCTGGTTTACTAACCTAATATTTGCAACATCCTCCAGGTTCATGGCTTAATCTATTGATTTTACATATTTCTCAATGATCTCTCTGTCCACCCCAATTTTTTCATCTTTTTCCATTCCGCGCTGGGTCAGGGTATCTTTTTTTAAGGTTACCGTAAATGTGAAAGTCTTATTTTCCCATTCTCTATAATTACAGTACTCCAGGTGCTCTGTATACTGATTCCCTTTTAGGGTATACTTTCCTCCCCCGGCTACAAAGACAGGGGTTCCCTCTTTGCCCATTTTCAAGTCGTGGTTTAGGAAAGCAAAATGAGTATCATTGATGATCTTTATTTGCCTCTGGCCTTTTCTATAATCTGTGAAGGTCGTATCCCCTTTCTGAATTGTAACACCTGATACCAGCTCCCATGTTCCCTTAATCGGAACATCTTTAGCTACATGATTTGGATTATTCCCATGTTTCAAGACTGGAACCAGGGCAGTAGTTAATAAAAGAGCAGTAATTTTTAAATTCATTTCCGTTGATTTATCGACTTTAAACAATTAAAGTCTCACTAAAATATTAAAAATACTTTTTAAGTATAACATTAATTTTTCATTACAATCCCTGATACACAAATCCCCTGTCTTTATGTTTGTATTTCCTAAGCACCTGCGGTCCAGGTCCGATCAAATAATTATTCAAAACCTGGGCTACAAAGTCCGCTTTAATGAGCAAGCCACCACGTTTACGACATTCCCTGAAAATTTCAAACGGAGATCTTTCCACTCCCTCAAAGTAGCGTTCACTCAGCAATCCTGCAACCTCTGTTTGGGAAAGCTTCAGCAAAACAGACTGCTCATGTTCCGTATATTTTTTTAACGGGTCCTCCTCATTGATCATGTATAACAATTCAATGGAATTATCTTCACGTAACCCAAAAACTTCATATTGAATGTAATCACCTTTTATCATCTGTCTGGATAACAACCGAATTTCATTCACCTTCCCCTTTACACTCCTAAAGAACTCAGCAGGTCTGCAATCAAATATTTTAGACATTACTGACACGTCCCCCAACCACAATTCTTTGTTGGATTTAAAAGCTTCCCTTTCTTCTATAAAGCTGTGTCCTCTGCCGATTAAAAAGGACAGTTCTTCCTGAGACAGGCCGGAAGCAATTCTTTTCACCTGAATGAAGTAAATCAGGTCGAAAGTGGTAAAACTAATTTTTAATCCTTTTTCTTTTCTTTTAGCGATAATTGTCATATGTTTCGTTTTAATTAACCAAAACTATAATACTCATCTCAATAAATTTATTTACACACCGTTGTAATTAACAATTTAAGAGGTTGTATTATACAATTAGCTATTCAAACAATACAAAAACTTAAAAATTAGTACTATGACTGAGAGACCTCATTTAGGAAGAAACCTGAGCCGCATTCGCACAGCTCGTGAAATGAAACAAGAAACACTAGCCAAGGCACTGGGAATAAGTCAGCAGGCGGTATCAAGAATGGAGCAGAAGGCCGTTATCAAAGAAGAATCACTTACGAAGATTGCCGAAATTCTGGATGTGCCATTGGCCGCTATAAAAGCCTATGATCAGAAATTCATCATCTCCAATATCATTACCGATCACAAACACCGGTATACCTTTCTACAGAAGACTATCCGATGGATAAAAAGGTTATTGGGACTACGCAACGACAAATAACGGTAGTTCCTTCGATGAGCATGCCAGCTATCCTTAACAGCTTTCTCAGTCGAAGGAGCTCAAAATAAATCAGGTTTACATGACTAATTTACGCGTCAGCCTGAACCTGGCGAGTATCCATACCACAGCAAAAGCAATGAAGAGGGTAAGCATGCAGGATACCAATACATTTACTCCAGGATGAAGATCAAAATGAGCAGCGATGTACCTGAAAATAACACCAATAAAAAAATAATGAACCAGGAAAATCCCGAAAGAATAATGCGCAATAGTTTGGATCACTTTGAGGAGCAGTCCTTCTTTAAACTCCATTCCCTCTACCAGTAAGAAGACACCAACTGCTTCTAAAAGGACATTTGGAGAACAGTAGTACCATACCATTTCAATATTTGGGATCGAGAAAGGAACACTGATTGTCAGATAATACGTAATTCCATATCCGGTTAAAAACAGAAATGCCCCTGTCCACCTTTTTGCTTTGTTACTCCATCCCGGCAAATAAGTATACAGGTAATAGCCCATTAACAGATATCCTATAAAACCTGACAGGTAATAAAAGGAATGGAATTCATTCCAGTCACAGACCCCAAAGGCCAATCCAGTCAGAAACTTCAGATAAGGAATAAAAGTCGAAAAGATAAAAATTGCCAATACCAGTTCCAGCTCTCTTTTTGTGGCTTTAACTACCCATGGCGATATTATTGGTATGACCAGGTACAATCCAACCAACATATACAAATACCAAAGGTGAGGAGCAGAATCTCCGAAGCTCAATGGAAGTTTAGCAATCTCCATCAGGATCTTATCCCAAGCTTTATGATTTAGCACCAATCCATCGAACAAGACATACACCAGGCCCCAAAAGAGCAGGGCTGGAACAATTCGCCAAAGGCGTTTTTTATAAAACTCTATAGTGCCCAATTTAGCAGGCAAAAGTAAAACTCCGGAGATCAGTACAAATAACGGAACGGCGAAACGGTATAAAGAACCTATATAAGTTCCCCATTCAAAATTAAAATTTCCATCCTGATTTAGAATAATGCAATCATTGGCATGCGCCACAATCACCATAAATACAGCGATCACTTTTAATAAATCAAGCCAGTTAATTTTTACCTTATTCGTCATTCTATCCATTTCCATTTTTACCAGACCTTCCATTTCTATCCTTTCTACACATTTGGGAGGGATAAACCTAAACCATTTAAGGCAAACTACCAAGGATTGCCTGGAAATGTGAATATCTTGCCAAAAAAGCTTAATGATTAGCTATAAACAGAGAACAATGAAAAAACAGGCTCCTTAACTTAGTAACAAACTAACCAGCAACCATTAAACTCGTATGAACCACCTCAAAAAAATCATTATCTGCAGCTTTTTATACTTCCTAACCTCTGGATTTTCATTTGCACAAGATATTGACAGATGGGACAAAGAAGCAAGTGAAAAAGAAAATCCGAATACCGTTTGGTTTAAGAATGCGAAGTTTGGGATGTTTATTCACTGGGGGCTGTATTCAAAGCTTGCGGGTGTATGGAAAGATAAAGATTACTATGGCAGCGGAGAATGGCTGATGAACCAGGCTAAGATTCCTGCATCCGAATATGCAAAGGTTGCTTCCAGCTTTAACCCCGTTAAATTCAAGGCTCAGGAATGGGCAGATCTGGCAAAAGATGCAGGCATCCGTTATATGGTCATCACTGCAAAACATCATGAAGGATTTGCGATGTACGACTCGAAAGTCAGTGATTTCAATATTGTAAAAGCTTCTCCCTATGGTAAAGACCCAATGAAAGCACTCGCCGATGCCACCAGAAAAAGAGGCATTCAGTTCGGCTTCTATTATTCTCAGTTTTTAGACTGGCATGAACCTAACGGAGGGGGAAACAACTGGGATTTCAAGGAAGCCGATAAAGACTATTTGAAATATTACAAAGAAAAATCAATCCCACAACTGAAAGAATTACTAACCAATTATGGCAATCTGGGGATTGTTTGGTTCGACATGCCTGGAGGATTAAACAAGCAACAAACTCAGGATCTCGTAGATGAAATGCATGCACTTCAACCAAAAAGTCTGTTCAGCAGCCGTGTTGGGCAAGGGCTTGGCGACTACAGGACCTTTGGAGATTCGGAGGTCCCTGCTACTCCAATTAAAGGAGCATGGGAATCCATATACACCCATAATGATTCCTGGGGATACATCAGTCATGATATGAATTTTAAATCACCTGAAGAGATCATTCACCTGCTCGCAAATGTTGCCTCAAAAGGTGGTAATCTTATGCTCAATGTAGGACCGGATGGAGAAGGAAAAATCCCTTATTATTCTGAGAAATTTCTCAGAGCAACCGGCCTCTGGTTGAAAGTAAACGGAGAAAGTATTTATGAAAGCACTTATGGACTTATTCCTGCGCAACCCTGGGGTGTCACAACCTCCAAACCAGGGAAGCTGTTTCTTCATGTCCTGAATCCACCTAAAGACGGAAAAATAGTCGTCCCAGGCGTAAATAGCAACATTACTAAAGTTTACCGCTTAACTGATAAAACCGCTTTAAAATACTCCCTAAAAGATCAGACCTTAATCGTAGCTATGCCACATTCTGCTGATCCACACAATACCGTCATCGCCATCAACTATACAGGCACATTACAGGATAGGTATTTAAACAATATCTCCACCGCATCACCTCAATACGACACCAACATGCTGGAAGTCGTTAATGCTAAAACCAGTGGTGCAGCAAAACTGGAAACCCTGACTTACAGTCATTATTTCGGAGATTGGAAACACACTCCCTGCATTCTGAATATGGTTAAGCCCGATGACCAGGTTGAATTTAAGTTTAACATTACAGCGGCCGGCGACTATAAAATACTTTTAGAATATTCATGCCCCGAAGAAAATGCAAAACAGGAAGGAATTTTGGAATTTGAAGGTAAGGCCTACAAATTTCAAACACTGAGGACTTCAGAATTCAATTCAGGAAAACCATTGTTATTCATTAAACACCCTGTAGCCATCATTTCTGTACCCAAAGCTGGCCTATACACCATAAAACTACGACCAGAAACCAATGCAAAGGAACTCTTCAAACTGAAGTCAGTCATCTTACATCCGGTTTTATAACCGGATGTTTTTTTTAAAGCACAAAAAAGTTAATCTTCTACAAAGTCCAGGTCTTTATGATGGGTTTCCGGAATGGTTTTAATACAATAAAATCCGATTGCAAAACAGATGAGCCCGACGATTCCTGCGGCATATAATTCCATCACCTGTGGTTTTAAAAAGGTATAAAACGTAGTCATTAGAACCACAGTCCCCCTTACCATGTTTGGGATCGTAGTTGCAGCTGTAGCACGCACATTGGTACCGAACTGTTCTGCGCCAATGGTGACAAACATTGCCCAATATCCAATTCCGAAACCGGTCCAAAGACACATCAGGTATAAACCCCGGGACGTTTCTATTCCACCAAACAGAAACAATACCGTTCCGATGGCTGCGAATAACATCAGAAAGGCCACTGCCTTACGGCGCGATTCCAGCCAATAGCTCAACAGGCCGCTCACCAAATCGCCGGCTGCAAGGCCAACATAACACCACATCACCGCTAATCCCGGCTTTATTGCTTCAGAAATGTGTAATGCTTTTCCGATCTCATTACTAAATGTGGCCAAAATTCCGATTACAAACCAGGTAGGGAGACCAACACCAATACATTTCAGGTATAAAATCAATCTGCTCTTCTTGGTAAAAAACGAAAGAAAATTCCCTTTACTCAATTGCTCTTTTGCTTTCATCGCATGGAACATGCCTGATTCAAACACACCAATCCTTAAAAATAACAGCAGAATTCCCATTCCGCCCCCGATAAAATAAGCATTTCTCCAGCTAAATAATTCAACCGTGAAATAACCTACTACTGCTCCCAGTACGCCTACACCTGCAACCAGGGAAGTCCCCAATGCCCTTAGACGTTTTGGAAGGCTCTCGGAAACCAGGGTGATTCCTGCGCCAAGCTCTCCCGCCAGACCAACTCCGGCAATAAAGCGTAAAATTTTATAGATAAAAACATCATGTACAAAACCGCAGGCAAAGTTTGCAATGGAATAGGTAATGATTGAGCCAAAAAGTACGGAGAGCCGCCCTTTCTTATCTCCCAGCACTCCCCATAGCACACCTCCAAGTAATAAACCCGTCATTTGCCAGTTGAGAATACTTGCGCCTTCAATCGAACGGGCTGCTTCATCGAGGCCCAATTCCGTTAGACTGGGGATCCGCACAATTCCGAATAAAAGGAGGTCATAGATGTCGACAAAATAGCCCAGGGAAGCTACAATAACAGGTGCACTCAGCAAATATGCCAATGCACTTTTTTCTTTGGTTAGCGTGGTCATTTATAAAATGGGTTTAGGAATGGTATTCCATTTCTAAAATAGTGATTCCATTTTCATATGGTGCTAATAACCCATATTTTTGTCTGTTTATTTTAGTACGGATTACCCTGTACGAAACCCACCTAAGATTCTTTACCGATGTCAGCTGAATCAATTTACAAAATTTCGGCAGCGTAGAAAAAATCAGGATTACGATCAAGAAGCCGTAGCTGGCTTTACTTCAGTAGTATCCTTCGCCGTTGTCGGGACCAGATATCCGCCAAAATCAAGAATAACTTTCGGGAATTCTTTCTTTAATACCTGTTCTTCTGTCTTATTTACCGCCGATTGATACAAATAAATCTGCTGGATTTCCTTTAAGCCTTTCAGGGTAAGCAGGCCTTTTCCAGTTATTTTTGTACCCGTCAGATTTAAATATTGTAACGTATTTATACTTTTCAATTTTACCAACCCCTGGTCTGTAACCTGTGTTTTCGTTAAATTAATGCGGACCAGATTTTTCAAGCCTGCGATAATTTCCATGCCTTTATCACCAAGATCTGTATTTGCCAGATTCAGCCAGATCAGTTGCTCATTCAAAGATTTCAAAAGCGTTAATGTATTGGCGGATGGCTTGGCGGTCACAAAACTCACCGATAAATAGTTGCTGTTGCTGATTACCGGGATCACTACCACCCCTGCCGCTTTCAAATCTGCAATAACTTTAGCGTCTGCTTTGCCAACCTCTTTTACAGGAACTTCTAAAACCTTGTCCGCTTCCTTTTTTGCACCGGTCTGAAAGCTAAGCAATACCGGTTTAATTTTTTCCGTTTGTTTAAGGTCCTGCACTTTTTTGTTTAGATCAGCACCTTCTTTGATCCACCACTCCAATAAAGCGAGTTCCTGCGCAGAAAGCTGAGGTTTCTCTTTTGGGGGCATGTGATCTTCATTACTGATCGGTAGCAGTAACCTTTTGATCAGGGCACTTTCTTCAGGACTTCCAGGAATCAATGCCTTTCCCTCTTCTCCCCCTTTCAACATAAATTCCTTACTATCCAGACGAAGCTTTCCTTTTTGTTTTTCCGCACCATGACAACTGTAACAGCGATTCTTCAATAGTGGCTGTACCATATGGGTGTATACCATCGCCTGCTGGACATTTGCAACCGGAGGAATTGGAGAAGCACCTTTTTCAGGGCCATCCGTCAATGCGGAAGTCAGGTAATCAGATCCATGTGTTAAAGAGCCACCATAGTGTCCTGTTAACGTAATCAGCATGAGCAATCCCGCAGCGGTCACATTTAAGAACAACTCCCGGGCAGCTTTCTGAATCATCACATAGGAAACCAAAGAAAAGGCAGCAGTGCCTATCCCCAGCCATTGGTGTACATCAACAAGACCGGCATCATAATCGCCACTCTGAGACAAAAGGTAGCCGCTTATGCAAGAACATACTGCTCCAAGGAAACCAAAGAGATAAGTCAGCGGAATCGCCGGCTTTAATCCGGAAAATTTAGGGTACCTGCTGATCAGCTGAAATAAACAGCCCAACAGTAAAATTCCTATCGGAAGATGTACCAATATAGGGTGAAACCTCCCAATGAGGTCTGATATAGATAAAAGCATCATTCTGGCCTCAAATTATTGATAACGCTTACGCAATAGGTTCATCATATATACATTTATTGCCCACTGATCAGCAACAGGCTGACGGGTGTACGGCAGAGTCGGCATATAATCAGGTGGACCGAATTCTGTTAAGATCGTCATTCGCTCCCCATTTTTCTTTTTACGGGCGATGACTTTATCCCACCAGCCCAGATGGGCTTTTAAGGCATGCTCCCATTCCGGTGCCCTTGGATCATTGACCTGAGGCCCCTGGGGATGTCCAACTCTGGAGTGAATATGAGAAACCCGTTCCAGTGCCAGATCAATTGTTTCCTGCTGATCTGCCAGTAAGCTTTCATGGACATTACACCAGTGAGAAATATCCAGGGTGAGGCGCAGCTCCGGATTTTTCTCAATAAACTGACGGGCTACCGGTGCCGAGTACAACATCCGCCCGCGGTGGGTTTCATGGTAAACCGGAATTCCGGTTTCTTTAGATTTTTTAGTCGTATAATCAATCAGCGCCTTATTTTCCTCATAAGTAAAATAGTCTTTTCCCGAATGGCAGTTGATGTATAATGGTTTCTGAACGCTATTTAATGCCGCATCCAGGTTTTTCATAAATGTTTCCAGGTGAGGCTTTGCTTTGGGCTGACCAGCACCGCAAAGAAAGCCGACCTGTAGCTGATGCTTTTTTAAAGCATCGTATAATGATTGCTGAGCAGCAGGATTGTCTACCGCCCACCACAACTCAATTCCTTCATATCCATCTTTTTTCGCTGCTGCGCAAAATTCATCTATCGTACCGTTAAATCCCCAGTCGGTCGCCATAAACAGCAATTCATAGCCTGCAGCAGCTTTAATACCAATTGTTTCCTTCGCGACCAACTCCGTTAAGGGCGCAAATAGTCCCGCAGCAGTAGCGGTGGCAGTAGTTTTAATAAAATTCCGTCGGTTTTGGTGCATTCGTTTCAGTGGTTGTTTGGTTAATTTTAAATTAGGCAACGATATCCTGGATTACCTTTCCTGACACATCCGTTAAACGGAATGGCCTGCCCTGGAAAGGATAGGTAAATTGCTCATGATTAAATCCGAGCTGGTTAAGTATGGTAGCCTGAATATCAAAAGGATCTACTTTTCCACTTACTGCGCTATATCCGATTTCATCCGTCTCGCCATGTGTATAGCCCTTCTTGATTCCACCACCAGCCATCCACATCGTGAATGCTTCCGTATGATGATCTCTTCCATTATAGGGATTCTGAATTCCATTTCTGTTCTCCATCATTGGCGTGCGGCCGAATTCGCCTCCCCAAACCACAAGGGTTTCGTCCAGTAACCCTCTTTGTTTCAGGTCCAGCAATAGCGCTGTGATTGGTTTATCTGTACTTCTGCATTTATTCTTCAGACCGATATTCAGTGAATTATTCGGTCCGTCTCCATGCGCATCCCATCCCCAGTCAAAGAGCTGAACAAACCGTACTCCTTTCTCCACCAGCTTTCGGGCCAGCAATACATTGTTGGCAAAAGAAGATTTCCCTGGTTGTGTACCATACATTTCATGAATATAAGCAGGCTCATCATTGATATTCATGACTTCCGGTGCGGAAATTTGCATTCGGTAAGCCATCTCATATTGTGAAATCCTGGAAAGAATTTCCGGATCATTATAATTTGCATATTCCAGTTCGTTAGAAGCATTGATGGCATCGATCGATGCTTTACGCAGATCACGGCTCATCCCATGAGGATCCTTGATAAACAAGACCGGATCTCCTTCGCTTCTGCATTGAACGCCCTGATAAACAGAAGGCAGAAATCCACTCCCCCAAATACTTTTCCCTGCATCGGGGAAACTTCCCCCACTTGTAAGTACCACATAACCCGGCAGGTTTTGATTTTCGGTTCCCAATCCATAGGTTGCCCAGCTTCCGATACTTGGTCTGCCCAAACGAGGACTTCCCGTATGAATCAGCAGTTGTGCCGGTGCATGGTTAAACTGATCGGTACTCACTGCTTTCAGAAAGCTCACTTCATCAACCATCGTCGAGAAATGAGGCATATTGTCGCTCACCCAGGCACGGCTCTGTCCATGCTGTGCGAATTGTGCCTGTGCGCCCAGCATTTTAGGTACCCCGGTGATAAACGCAAACTTTTTCCCTGCCAGAAGGGAAGGCGGACAATCCTGTCCATCCATTTTCATCAGCTCCGGTTTATAGTCGAAGAGCTCCAGTTGAGAAGGCGCTCCTGCCATATGCAGATAGATCACGCTTTTGGCTTTTCCAAAGTACGGCGGTGATTTCGGCAATAAAGGATGAGCGGGATCATATAAAACCGGATTGTTGGTTTTAGCGCCAAAGTTACAGCTTCCCAATAGGGACCCCATTGCAATGGCACCCAGACCCATCGCACTTTCTTTTAGAAAATGCCGGCGGGTAAAAGACCTCAATTCTGTTTCCTTTGCTTCTTTTATGAGGCGGTGTGCATTTAATTCATCTCTTGTCATGACGGTAATTAATTTTTGGTCACTACTTCATCCAGGTTAAGCATGGCATTGGCTACAATTACCAATGCGGCTTTTTCCGGATTTTTATCTTTATCCCCTGCGCCAAGGATCTCTCCCATCTTTGCAGGATTTTTTTTATAATCATTGAAGGCCTGCAAATACAGTTTATCCAGAATCCGGAGTTTAGGCCCAGCAATGGGGCGATACATCACCCATTGATAGCCTTTACTGATCCTTTGCCCGATATCTTTACCACCTTCCAGCTCCATCCGCTTTGCAAAATGACGTGCCATTTCTATATAAGCCTCGTCATTCAAGGTCACTAAGGCCTGTAGTGGCGTATTCGTACGGATTCTTCTCGGGCTGCAAACCACCCTTTGTGCACCATCAAATGCAATCATCGAAGGATAAGGAGCCGATCTTTTCCAATAGGTATAAATCGCTCTGCGGTACTGATCTTCGCCTTTGGAATTTTCCCATTTGGCACCATTGTAAGGCGAGTTCCAGATTCCTTCAGGCTGCCATGGCATCACCCCATGTCCGTACATTTTGGTACTCAGCACGCCACTGGCCATTAAATGCTGGTCTCTTAACTGTTCTGCACTTAATCGGGTACGTGGACCTCTTGCGTAATAATGGTTAAATAAATCTTTTTCTTTGACCGCTTCCGAAAGTCTGGAATCCTGCCTGTAAGTCGCACTCATTACCATTTCCTTCAGCAGTGCTTTCACACTCCATTTATACTTATGCATTAGCTCCCACGACAAATGATCCAGTAATTCTTTATGTGTTGGCGACATTCCCTGGGTTCCCATGTCCTCCAGCGTCTCTACAATTCCGGTTCCGAACAACTGTTCCCAAAGTCGGTTTACCATCGTCCGTGAAAGCAAGGGATTTCTGGAATCCGTTAACCACATCGCCAGGCCCATCCTGTTTTTAGGTGCATTTTCAGGCATGGCATAACCCAGTGTTTTCGGCACACCAACCTGTACTTCTTTTCCCTTCGTGATCCAGGCGCCCCTTTCAAACACATAACTTTTTCGTTGACGGTTCGCTGGATTTTCTACCATAACCGGAATAGAAGAAGGATTTGAATTCAATAAAGTCCAGAAAGCTGCTTTGTTTTCCGCATAACCCGGTTTAGTCTTACCAGGAAAGGAATCAGAGAAATAAAACCAATCGAAGTATACCGCAAACTGGTCTTTGTTTTTTATCCCCGGATTCTGATAACTCAGGTAAACATCATGAATCCCCGTTTGAGGTTTGATCTCTACCTCTAAATTTTGATATTTATCTCCCGGAGGAACCTTCCATGAAGCGATCACTGGTCCGTTAGGATGGTCCATACGCAGTTGCATACTTCCTCCCGGCGCATTCGAGGAATAGCGGTAAATCATTTGTTTTACCCCCTTCAAATCTACAGCTGAGATTCGCGCCTGTGCATTGTTCTTAAAAAACAAAGCGATATTATTATTGCCGATAACGGCATTCTTCAGGCTGTCTGTAGTCGTTGAATTGATGCTGGGCTGCCCCGTTTTAAGAAATTTATAAATTTCAGCTGCCTTTTCCTGTCCAGCATTTTGCTTTAACCAGGAGGTTAAGCCGGTCAGCTTTCTTTGTAAGGAATCATCATATTGTCTCAATAACGGGTACTCGGATTGCAGGTCTTCATCCCTTGTATTGTTGAAATAGGCCATAAACTTATAGAACTCATCGTGCTTAAATGGATCGTAAGGGTGACTATGGCATTGTACACAGGCAAAGGTGGTACTCAATAAACCTTCCCAGGTCGTATTCACACGATCCAATACCGCAGAAACGCGAAACTCTTCGTTGTTCGTTCCCCCCTCGTCATTGGTCATCGTATTTCTGTGGAACGCAGTGGCGATATATTGCTCATCTGTGGGGTTAACATAGAAATCTCCTGCGATCTGATCGGTAATAAACTGATTATAGGGTTTATCCTCATTAAATGCTCTGATCACCCAGTCACGATACTTCCAAACCTCCCTGCCACCATCAGATTCATAACCTTTAGTATCTGCATATCTTGCGACGTCCAACCACATAGAAGCCCATTTCTCCCCAAAACGAGGGGAAGCCATTAGCGAGTCGACCAGTGCTTCATAAGCTTTATCGTTGTCCTTACTATTGAGATACTGGCGCATCACCTGATCTGAAGGAGCCAATCCAATCAGGTCAAGACTTACCCTTCTTAATAAAGTAGCTTTATCTGCTTCCGCCGAAGGTTTCATTTTTTTCTCTTCCAGCTTTGCATAAATAAATTTATCGATGTCATTCTTTACCCAGTCTTCCGATACATCAGGAATTTCCACTTCTTTTACAGGAAGATAGGCCCAATGATCTCCCCATTTGGCACCCTGCTTAATCCAGCGTTTGAAAAGATCTATTTCCTCTTCATTTAAGGCTTCATGCTGATAAGGCATTCTGAGTTCCGGATCGTTACTGAGTAACCGTTTGATCATTTCACTCCCATCGGGATCCCCGGGAATAATAGCAGGTTTACCGCTTTTAGTCGCTGCCAATGCTTCTTCATGAAACAAGACACTAAAACCACCTTGCTTTTTCACTCCCCCATGACAGGAGATACATTTCTTATTAAGAATAGGTTTGATCTGTGTATTGAAATCCACTTTATCTGAAGAAGGCATCAGGAAAGCACCCAACACCACAACTCCGAAAATAACAAGGATCACAAGCAACTTTTTGCTACGAAATAATTTCATACCGGGAATCATACATTTAGTTAGTTCAGGTAATTTACAAATAGTTCCGGGTTTCTTTCTTTACAAAAACACTTTCAACTACAATAAATAATTAAAAACTAAAGATAGCCGAAGCCAGCTCAAAAACCTTCACGTAGATTCTCCAATACTGACACTATATTGTCCACACAAAATGTGCTATAAACAAATACAGCGTAATATCCTTGATACACCAGATAAATCAATCACGATTGAGATTAAACCCTGATACTCAAAATGTCGTGTACAGCCGGTTTAATTTCCGCGAACTGAAAGGTGAAGCCATTATCCAATAAGCGTCCAGGAGAAACCCAGCGGCTTTTTAAGATCAATTCAGTCTCTGTACCGATTAACCGCACACCAATTTCCAATAACCACTGCGGGCATGGCAAACCGAAAGGAATACCATATGCTTTCCTCATCACTTTCATTAACTCCATATTTTTAACTGCTACCGGTGCCGCACAGTTGATCACGCCTTCCATTTTTTCTTCATCTGTCAGCCATTCTGTACAACGGGCAACATCATGCTCATGAATCCAGGAAACATATTGCTGACCATCCCCCTGCTGACCTCCCAATCCAAGCCTGACCAGATTCAATAGCCTTGGGAAAACGCTGTCATTCCTACCGAGTACTATTCCCATCCTCAAAGCAACCTTTCTCGTGTTTGGCGTTTCAGATTCAAAAAATGCTGCTTCCCATTGCTTACAGACTTCAATAGAGAATCCATATCCCAATTCCCCGTTTTTTTCATCCTGAGCATGGTCTTCCGCATGCCGATAAATGGTCGCTGAGGTCACATTGATCCACAGTCTTGGCGGCTGGGCCATCTTCCCGATTACATTACCAAGCAACCTCGTTGGAATTGTTCTGGAACTGATGATTTCTGCCTGATTTTTAGCGGTATACCGGCAATTGACATTCTTACCGCAAAGGTTAACCAATAAGTCTGCCCCTTCCAATGATTTTACCCAGTCTCCTTCGGCTTTACCATTCCATACTTCTGTCCGGATGTTACCACTGGCAGCCATGGGTTTACGACTTAGAATCAAAACCTCTTCTGCAAGTTCTTTGTAATAGTCTGCGAGCACTTTACCGAGGTACCCATTACCTCCTGCAAGTATTACTTTATGATATTTCATATAATTAAGCTAAAAGAATGATTAAAAGGATGATGATGCGGTAAGCTACCCAGGTCATAGTTAATGTATTTCCAAGTTGCAGGAGTCTGGTTCTCCGGATATGTTCCAGAAACATTATTCCTGCAACGCCCATAAAGTAAAGCGCATAAAAAAGAGCGGGAAGTACCAGATATTGAGCCAGCAGCAAACCAGGCAATAACAACAATGCGCCGGCAAAAGAGATGGTCATCATGTTCCCAAGATAGGTCCATCGTTGCGCGGGAAAAAGAAAACTGATGATGATCCCCTGAAAAATGATTTGTCCGCCACAAATCTGGTATTCCCTGTAAGCATGACCAACAGGCATCAATTCTTTCAATAGTTCTACATAGGCTGTCAATATGAATCCCGTAAAGAACCAGGTGAAAAGAAGAAAGCCAAAACGATAAGCCCATTTTAAAGGTTGCTGAACTCCGAAGTTCCCATCATAAAGCATCAGGTATTTTTTTAGCGTTTCCATATTTACAGGATTTAAATATTTTTACAATTGAGTCCCGGAACCAGCCCCCTTCCGTTTTCTTCTGCTAATTCCACATGCAAATATAACATTATTATTAAACTTTCAATAAATACTGAAAGTTTAATAATAAATAGCAATCCTCTTGAATATTTTTAACCTGTTCCAGCGTACCCAGGTAAGCAATCGCTTTCCCCTTATCATTCAAGATCTTGCAGAAAAACCAAACGTTTTGATATTTAGATACATATCCTTACATTTGTAAAAAAAGAACATGCTTAAGTACCAACATATCCAAATGAACAGCAGCAACCCAGTGGTTTGCCTGCACCGGATAAGCATGGACCTTCCCTTTCTGTCCGGGATCTAATGCCTCTCCAAGATATTCAGCATTACCAATAATCAAAGATTTAATAGCCCTCCGGAAGTTTTAATAACCGGAACAAAAAAAGACAAGTATCCTTATGGACATTTTATATACCACCGAAGAGAAATATCTTGAAGCCATCGACGAGCTAGAGCACGGCGAGCCTCAGAAAGCACTTCATCTAATGAACGAAATTATTCAGATTGATCCGGAATATGCCAGGGCATATTATCATCTGGGAAATATCTATCAGGATAGATTCAAAAACTATCAGACTGCCGGATACTATTATAAAAAATGTATCGGACTGGAACCGGAATTTCCGGATGTTTACCTTCCTTATCTCCGTTTGCTAACCACTTTGGAAATGTCAAAATTAGCAGAACAGATTTTCAGTCAGGCACTCCTTGTAAAAGGCGTATGTAAGTGCTGTATCTACGAACAAATGGGAAACTATGCGGAGCAGGATAAACGTTGGGAGGCAGCAAATGAGTTTTATAAGCAAGCGCTGCTGAGCAGTACCGGCATCGAAGACAAGAGTGCTTTACATGACAACCTTCAACGGTTAAGAGATAAAAAACAGTTGACGCAACATGTCATTTATAATTTCGAATAAAAAAGAGCCTGCAAATTGCAGGCTTTTTTTTCGCCCATATTTATCATACAGCGTTAATGTAACGGCGCTCGTTAATTTCAACTGTAGCGTTTTTTCAAATTGTTCCGTTTATTATTAAAAATCAACAAATTATGAAAAACCTCATACTTGCACTATTAATGGGAAGTGCATTCCTTTCCTGCAAAAAAAAGACAACAGATTCAGAATGTGGCGATAAAATATGTACGGAAGAATTTCGCTCAATAGTTATCAGATTCGTAGACAATAAAGGGATCGGCACCGAAGTCAAAGACGTCAGTGTAGTCAACCAAAGAACTGGCGAAAAGGTGTACGCAAATTCAAGTGCTGCAGCAAACCTTATAGCTGGCGCTCATATAGTGGTAAATGACGGAAATACGAAAAGTCTTTCTGAAGAAGGCGATGATTTAAAAATTACCGGCACATCTGTGGACACCAAGCAGACAAAATCAGCTGTTATCAAAGTACAAGGAGGCAGGTGTGCCTGCCACATCAACAAGGTTTCAGGACCAGAACAGATTATATTCGATTAATATAACCCAATCTTACGAATCTGCATATTCCACATAAAAAAAAGCGCCTGCGTCATAAATCATGACCAGGCGCTTTGAGTACCAGCTCTTTTCCTTAAATATATTATTTCAATTTTCCGATCAGTTCCTTTGCTTTCCCGTAATTGTGATCACCTGCCGGAATCTTACCCAGCCAAACCAGCGCCTCTTGATCGTTCTTTTCTTTCACATAACTTAGTGCAATGTTATACAGGGCATCATATTTAAAAACAGACGTTCCTTCATATAGCTTTAACAACACCTTGCGTGCTTCCTTCTCCTGGCTGTTTTCTATCAAACTAATCCCATAATAATAGGCTACCATTGCCCTTTCGGGATCGGATTGATAAACAGGACCCAATATTTTTGCTGCCCCGGAAAAATCGCCGGTATTATAAAGTGCTGCCGCATCTTCTATTTTTTGCTCGGCACCTGTTCCACGCTCTGCTACGGACATTTCCCTGCTGATCGTATATTTTTCATATAATCCGCCAGACCATGGCGCCCAGACCAATAGTCCGATCACCAACACCGCCGCAATACTGATCCATTTCAAATAGCCGTTCAAAGCCATTATTTTCCCATCCTTCCTGAAATATTCCCCATTCAGTTCCAGTAATCTATTCACTACGGCTTTATCCTGAGCATCAGGTGCGATCT
Source organism: Pedobacter steynii (assembly GCF_900103665.1). GTDB lineage: Bacteria > Bacteroidota > Bacteroidia > Sphingobacteriales > Sphingobacteriaceae > Pedobacter > Pedobacter steynii. The sequence goes on along the minus strand of NZ_FNGY01000006.1, from coordinate 172,779 downwards.
TCATCTTTAAAGTTTGATGGACATCTTTATATTCAGCCAGCAGGCCTTGTAATCCGGCATCTGCTCTGAGTAACACCTCAAAAGCCTGTAGTTCCACTGCTTCCATATCCCCTTCCACATACCGTGCAACATCGGTTAATTTATCCTCGTTAGCCATTATTCTTCCGTTTTAATTGATTGAACCATTTTTATCAGCGAAGCCATACACTCAGATTTCTTTTTGCGCAGGTAACCATAAGTTACTCCAAGTGCTTCCGCAACTTTCTCCTGTGCTTCTCCTTTCATGCTCCAGGAAATGATTTCCTGACAGCGTGCTCCCAGTTTTTCAAATGCACTGTAAAACAAGTCCGATTGTCTGGCCTGATTTTCCAGCTCATCTGCCTGAGCAAAAGTATCTTCTCCGATATGTAATAAATCCTCCTCCGAATTTGTTACCGGTAGAATTGATCTTTTTTTAATCTGGTTCAACCATTTACGTTTACAAACCAATAACAGGTAAGGCTCAAAAGGACAGGTCAGCTCCAGGGATTTGTACTTCCCTTGCCGGTATATATCCATTAAGGCTTCCTGAAAGATATCCGCAGCATCATCTTCGCTCCCATTATTAAAAGTAATCCATGATTTTATTTTATGGGCGCAACGTTTATAGATGTCGTTGATAATGACCGCATCATTATTTACCAGTCCGACAATAAAACGTTGATCTGCATGTATGTTTTTAGCCATATAACGGATTAAATATAAATGATGTCCCTGCTAATTTAAAGTTTCTTTTGACAAGCTGTAAAAAAAAATCATTCCAGGGGGGTAACAATATTTCATCGTTCTTGATATCTATTCGAATCACACAATTATTTAAAATTCTACAGACATGAAAAAGTTCAACCTAATCTCTACGCTATTTATTGCAATCGTTTGTTTAACCATTGCATGTAAAAAAGACAAAGGTACCAACGACGAAGGTATGGTACAAAGTGCAAAAGATTTCACAGCGAAATTCGGCGCCCAGCAACAGACATTACAGATCAATGCTTCGGCATTACCTCAGACCGTTACCCTTGCAGGAGGAACAAAAATCAATTTCCCTGCCGGATCACTCACCAAAGGAGGTGTAGCAGTAACGGGTACTGTAACTGTTGAAGCATATGAAGTATTGAAAAGAAGTACCGTTTTGTTTACCGGTGCAAATACCAACCATGCTTCAGGAGCACCACTTGCCTCCGACGGGTTTATCTTTGTCGACGTAAAATCCAATGGCAGCAGTGTCGATCAAAACCTTGCTGTACCCGTAAAAATATCTATCCCTGCTAAAAGAGAAGGTGCAACCCAACTTTGGATAGGTGTAGATCAGAACGACAAACCACTGGTTGCTGCGGGCAATAATCAAATGGCATGGCAAGCACCAAGACCACAAGCCAATGGTGCAGGCCAAAAAGAAGTAAATGCGACAAATTCAACCTTCACCTTTGACTTTGGAACACTGGGCTGGATCAACTGCGATGTATTCTACAGCTATGCCAATCCTAAAACAACCATCACTGTTGAAGTGAACAACAACCCTGGAACCTTTGCCAACTTCCATGCTTTCAGCGGAGAAACTTATGTTTTCTTTTGTGCCAAAGGAAGTAATGTTGCTGCTCAGTTGTATACTCCTGGTGGAGCGAACAAAGTAAAAAGTTATGACAACATGATGCCAATCGGAGTTCAGGGACGGATGCTCTCTTTCTCTATCAAAGATGGCAAGTTTTACTATGCCTCACAGGAAGTGACCATCAGTGCCGGACAAAATGTAGTCCTCACTTTAGCTGAAACTACAGAATCTGCCGTTCAGGCAGCAATCAATAGCCTCGACAGTTACTAAAAAAAAGCAAGCGCTCCAATACCATCAGATAAGGCCCTTAACAGGGCTTTATCTTTTCTGGTTTTTAAGGATTTTATTGTTAAATTTATTAGCTAAGATGAAAAAACTAGTCTGTATACTCGCTCTGCTCTACTTTGGAAGCGCATTTGCCCAAACACAAATTGTTCCGGCAGATACCGTTCCCGCCATCATCCATTCTAAACAGGAATCTAATGGAATAAAATTCAGCTCCACTTTACGCCCGCTAAGGCAAATCGCAGGAGCTCCGGAACCATTTTACACCTATTTCTGGGAGTTTGGCGATGGCAGTTTTTCATTTGAAAAAGAGCCACTTCACTTTTTCCCAGGCAACGACCTATATCAGGTGAGGCTTTTTGCAACCAATAGTTATGATGATGGCAAACGCCCGCCAACCAGACCGAAACCCTTAAAACCAGGAACCAGCAGACCTGTCCTTGCATCAAACCAGGGTCCATCACTCTTTAAATCCGGCGGATCTATTGAAATGAAAACCAATTGCATGCCTAAACCTGGTGATGATATGATGCTCGTATTGGGCTACAGAAATAAACCAGAGAATGGCATTGCCAATTTAAGCGGAACCATTGCTTTCCTATATAATGATAAGGAGTTCAATAAAGATAACTTTGAACTTGCCGAAGTCCGGAGTTATTACAATGAGAAAAAATCAGCGATAGATAAACATGGTAGCTTTGCAGCGCTAAAACAACAGGCAGAGAATCCATATACCACCTCGCTCAAAGGACCTGCTGCTCCGGCAACGACAAGCCCCGTATTTGATCCGGAAGGCACTGCTTTGATCAAGGAAAAAATGAGCGCTTTTAGAAAAGCTGAAGGCTGGAAATTCCAAAACCTAAAATCCGGACAGGAGAACTTTCTCTTTCTTCATCTAAAAACAACTCCCGAAATGATCAAAGACACCAATGCGGTAGTCAAACTAACAGGTATGTTCATTCCTGACGATGCCCTCGCAGCTACGGAATTTTTCACGATGGAGCTACAGATTGTAGCTTCTCATGATCCGAATAAAATGATGCTGAAAAACAGCAGGATGAATTATCGCTTTACCGGAAAAAACAGAAAACTAACCTATAAAGTTAAATTCCAAAACACCGGTAAAGGACCCGCAAAAAAAGTAGACGTCGGTGTAGCCATTCCTCCAAATCTGGATATTGCCTCCATTGAGGTCATGGATTCAAAACCTAAAATTGTAAACTGTGATTCAGCCTATGTCAATCAAAGCTGCATGGATACCATCAGAACAGCGGATAGCGTTCATTTCGTTTTCAAAAACATCTATCTTCCAGGTTTGCAACAGAAAGGGGTAAACGATGCAGATTCCACGATGGGCTATGTGGAATATAAGATCGGCTTTCTGGAAAAACCTAAAAAACTGCCTTTCAGAAGTGGTGCCGCCATTGTCTTTGACAAGAATGAACCGATCTATACCAACAGAGCTGCAGGAAAATATAAAACAGGCTTGTCGCCGGGAATTATTGCCGGATATGGCTTTCCATTTGAAAGTGGCAACACTCCTTTTTCCGGACAGAAGAACATCACTTTCGGACTGAGCATCGCTCCTTATTCCCCACACCGTTATTTTTTACAGGCGGAGCTGTACATGAATTCCTTTTCAGAAAAAGAATTCCTGATCAAAAGAACACCTGGAAATGGCAGGTTTATCCCCGTTCCAAACAGAAAAGAAGAAAAGATCGACTATATCGATAGCACCGCGAGGATCAGGGTCCTTACGATCAATCTGGTCCCACTGCAGATCAGGCGTAATTTCAATAAGTATTTCGGTGCCGGCATTGGTACCCTGGTTTCCTTTAACCTCGACAAACAAGCCACACCTTTACGGACGATTGTACTCGAAGCCACTGCAACCGGTGCCAGTCCTCCGATTATAAAAAGTTTTAAAAAGATCAGCAGCAGCTTCAATGATTTTCAAAACACGCTCTTTGCTGATATTCAAGTGGGAAAGGTTCATATAGGCCCGGCTATTGGCTTCCGATATTTATATACTTTGCAACATAGCAACAACAGGTTAATCACTTATTTAACGTGGAAGTTCTAATCAGAAAAATGATCAGGGGCAGTCTTTTCGCCTTTTTCTTATTTTCTTCAACATTCCTCGCCGCACAAACGGCCGGGTTGTTACCTGTTCCTACAAAAAACACACTGGACTCGCTAAAAAGAAGCAACAACCTTAGTGATTGGATCTACACCAGAATCGACTATACCCAGGCGCACCCCAGAGAAACCCTCTCGTTCCTGATGAGCAGTACTACGGCTGCCTGGCGTGGTCCAAAATCCACCGAAGAAATGCAAGCCTGGCTATTGCTGCTGAGTCATCAGGGCTACAACCAAATGTATGCAGGAAATATCCTAAACTCCATCAATTGCTATGAACAGGCCTACAATTACTGGCTGGACCATAACGTCAGTATGGATATTTCCGATTTTGTATTAAAACCCTGGGCCAATAATTATACACGGCTTGGAGATTATGAAAAGGCGATTTTTATCCAGCAAAAAACACTGGCCTTTGCCTTGAAAGAACACAATGCAGAACTTGCTGCTTCTACTTATAACAACCTTGGTATTTCTTATCGTTCTATCGGAGATTTCAAAAAAGCACTGGAATGTATTCAATGGGGAAAACAAAAGGTCAAATCAACCTCGCCTATCGCTATTCTTTTAGACAATACCCTCGCAGATATTTACTATGACAAAAAGGAATTAAAGGACGCAGAAGTTGTCATTTCCAGCAACATTGCCCGACAAAAAAACACAATAAAAGATCAGGAAACCGCCTACTGGTTATTGAGCAGTTACATTACCGCTGGCAATGTTCAACTGGCCCTGAAAAACTTACCGCTTTCCACACGTTATTACCAGTTGGCATTAAAAACCAACGATCAGTATTATAAAGGAAACAGGTTACGGGAAAAAGCAAATATCATCACCCAACTAGGGAAAATAAAATTGAAACAGCAACAAGGCAAAGCGGCTTTGAGCTTTTTCAATCAAACCTTAAATACCCTGGGCCTCCTAAATTCCGAGGGGCAGGTCAATCCCGACAAAATCTTTGGCGACAACCGTTTGCAGGATGTGTTTTATCAGCGCTCCCTGGTTTATACACTTTTAGGAGCAGAAAAAGAAGCTCTTCAAAACATCAGATGGTCTCTACTGGCAGGAGATAAAATACGTTTTGAACTCGCTGACGTAAAAACAAAGCAGCGTTTTCAATCGGAAACCAAACAAATGGCCGAGCAAGCAATTGCCATCGCATTTGGATTATTGGAAAAAACCAGGCAGCACCATTATGCAGAAGTCATTCTAAACCTCATGGAACAAACCAAGGCCAGGACGCTATTGGACGACATCAGACGCAACCAGCAACAACTGGCCCTTCAAACCAAAGAGCCCCTGTTTATTCAGAAACAAAACCTGGAAAGTGCCATTGCTTATCAGGAAAAAATAGCATTACAAGATGCCAGAGACATTCGTCATGCCGCAAGAAATAGCGCTGACCTGAAATTTAAACTGGAATATGTCAATAAAAAAATAAGGGAACGTTATCCTGCAATGGCCTGGAATGCAGATGCAGAACTGAATACCCAAACTATTCTGAAAAGATTACCTGCTAAAGCACATTTCGTCGAGTTCTTTTCCGGCAACAGTGCCATTTATGCCATTGAAATCAGCAACAGACAGGTGAAACAAGTGACCAGAATCAATCAGGCCTCAGCAGTAAAACAAGGGATCAGTGATTTTGTAGACACTTATTATAGCCATGGGCCGGAAGCGATGATGAACAACCCAGAAGCTTTTTTTAAGGCCTCTTACCGTTGTTATCAGACCTTAATGGGCGATTTCAGTTTTCGAAAAAATGAGCACCTGATCATTGTTCCTGATGAAGCAATGGGAAAACTTTCTTTTGAAGGACTGATTACTGATCAATCTTACCAGACCTCTATTTCCAAATGGCCATTTCTTTTAAAAAAACAAAGCATAGCATATGCGTTCTCCATCCAAACCTGGATCAACCAAAGCAAGAGAAAGCATAGCAGCTTATCTGAAAAAGAAAAACCGGACAGAGAAAAATTTGCAGGATTATTCATCACCCACCAGGGGAATAACAAACAAGCCATTCCTGCAGTTGCCCTTGAAGCCGCTTCCTTAAAAAGACTGGTTTCCGGCGAATTCTTAATTGACAAAGAAGCGGGTACAAAAGATTTCCTCAGGGCCTTTGAACAGGCAGATGTATTGCACATCAGTACCCATTCTTACCTTTCGGGTGTGCGTAAAGAACCTACTCTTGCCTTTAATGATGACCAGGTATTCTTATTTGAATTGTCGGCCCTGCAAAATGCACCAGGTCTGGTGGTACTCAGCGCCTGCAGAACCGCAGATGGGATGATGGCAGAGGGAGAAGGAATCATCAGCCTAAGCAGAGGTTTCGCTGCAATTGGCACACAAGGCACCATTGCTACGCTCTGGAATGTGAATGATGATGCGGCCGCTAAAATAACCGCAGAGACCTATAAAAATTTATTGAAAGGAAAGGAAATCAGCAATTCCTTACATGAAGCAAAGTTAACCTGGTTAAATAGTCCTCAGCAAAGTGCAAATCAATACCTCCCCTATTATTGGGACGCACTCATCTTTATGGGTTATGACCAAAGCATCAATCTTCCCAAAGCGGGATGGCCTCCGCACTACTATTACATTGCGTTGATCATCGCCGGCCTTACCGCAGCATTTGTATTTTACCGGTTAAAAAAATGATTATTTACCCTGTTTTAAGATGATGGCCCCCAGTGGTGGAATGTTCAAACTGATGGAATTTTCACGTCCATGACAAGCTACCTCCTCAGAGATCATTAATTTTTCATTGTGTTTCCCACTTCCGAAAAACTCCTTAGCGTCCGTATTGAAAATTTCTTTCCATTTTCCTTTAAAAGGTAACCCCACAAGGTAGTGCTCCCGGTATACCGGCGTCATGTTTAAAATCACAATTAAAGTATCCTTTGCTTTGGTTCCCTTTCTAAGATAGATATAGACCGAGTGTGCCGCATCGTCAGCATTAATCCATTCAAATCCCTCATAAGAAAAACTGTGTTCATACAAAGCAGGCTCAGAGCGGTATAAATTATTAATCGCCCGTACTGTTTTCTGCATCCCCAAATGCGGTGCATGCTGGAGTAAATGCCAGTCGAGTGAGCTTTTAAAATCCCATTCATGCGTCTGCGCAAATTCATTGCCCATAAACAACAACTTGGTCCCTGGCTGCGTAAACATATAAGCATATAAAAGACGGAGGTTTGCAAACTTCTGCCACTCATCACCCGGCATTTTATAAATCATAGAAGACTTCCCATGAACCACCTCATCATGAGAGAAAGGCAGCATAAAGTTTTCACTGAACGCATACGTAATGCTAAAAGTAAGCTGATGGTGATGAAACTTACGGTTAATGGGATCATTTTTAAAATACTTCAAGGTATCATTCATCCAACCCATCATCCATTTCATTCCAAAACCTAAGCCTCCGGCATGTACAGGATGTGTTACGCCCGGATAAGTACTGCTTTCCTCTGCAATAGTTTGCACTCCTTCGAAATTACCATAGACCGCTTCATTCAGGTCTTTTAGAAACTGAATGGCGCCCAGATTTTCGCTACCACCAAATTCATTTGTAGCTGCATCTTCTTCCTTTCTCGAAAAATTAAAATATAACATAGAGGCGACAGCATCCACCCTAAGTCCATCAGCATGAAACTGATCCAGCCAATATAAAGCATTACTGATCAGGAAGGAACGAACCTCATTTCTGTCGTAATTGAAGATATAAGACTTCCAGTCCGGATGAAAACCTTTGCGCATATCGGCATGTTCGTAAAGGTGCGTTCCATCGAAATGATAAAGTCCATGTGCATCCCCCGGGAAATGTGAAGGCACCCAATCCAGGATTACGGCAATATTGTTTTTATGCAGCTCATCGATCAGGTACATCAGCTCTTCCGGTGTCCCATGTCTGGAGCTCGCCGCAAAGTATCCGGTAATCTGATACCCCCAGGAAGGAAAATAAGGGTATTCCATGATGGGCATTAGCTCCACATGCGTAAAACCCATGTCCAGAATATAAGGAACCAGGCTTTTAGCAATCTCTTTATAGGTCAACACCCTTTTAGGTTCCGCCGGATCTCTTTGCCAGGACCCTAAATGCAACTCATAAACAGACATCGGCTGATTTAAGGCATTCAGCTTTGGGCGTTTCTTTAGCCAGGGCTTATCTCCCCATTTATAATCAGTATCCCAAATTACTGAAGCCGTTCGTGGCGGATGTTCCCAGCGTGTAGCAAAAGGGTCTCCTTTCTGAATGTCTACCCCATCAAAACCTTTGATGGCATATTTATAGACTTCCCCCTTTTTTAAATCCGGTATAAAGCCCTCCCAGATACCGGAGGCATCCCAGCGTTTATTTAAGTGATGTGCGGTCTGATCCCATTTATTAAAGTTCCCCACCACACTCACCTCTTGCGCATTGGGCGCCCAAACGGAAAAATAAGCACCATCCCTTTCATCGATCTTCAGGAGATGTGCTCCCATTTTCTCGTACAAACGGAAGTGCTTACCCGAAATGAATAATGAAATGTCAAAATCAGTAAACAAGCTATGCAGCCAGACACTTTTGCTGCGTTCTTCTAAAACAGGAGTGGTCTCGATCTTTTTACCGGTTACTTTCTTACTGGAACTGCTTTTACCTGATGTGCTCATTAAAATGATTTTAACTAGTTTACATTATTCACCGTATACCTTAATCGTCATAAAATTCTTGTTGGATTTAAAGCGCAAACAATTGCGTTCATCCATATGAAAATCCAATACATCTTGTTCATCCACCGTGATCTTCTTCACTTTAAACGGTATTCCGATGATGTTATAATTGTAGAGTTCATAATTAGGCGTGTAAAGTCCGTCTACACTCTGCTCAATCTTTAATTTCTTTTGATCTCCCTTAACGCTGAATTTCTTCTCTGAATAGATGTCCTGCTCATAAGCAAAGGTATCTCCATGGTCTTCATAAAGGAAAGAATTCACTTCGTAGTCCGAATAATAGATGTTTAACAATACTTCATCTACATTCTTCTCTCCTACATATTGCATCACCGGATATTCAGGAATCACAGATCCTGCACGTACAAACAGTGGCATATGATCTAAAGCAGCCTCGATATTGTGCTCGCTTTCCCCGTTCAGCACTTCATGTGTCCAGAAGTTATACCATTTTCCCTTAGGCAAATATACAAGGCGGGAAGTTGCTCCCTGTTCCAAAACCGGGCAAACCAGTATTTTATCCCCAAAGGTGAACTCATCCTGACGGAAATGATTGCTTAAATTTTCCTGTTCCAACATCACCAAGGGTCTCAGAATCGGGAATCCATAACGGTGATGTTCCCAGAAAACAGAGTACAGATAAGGCATCAAACGATATCTTAACTCTATATAGGTCCTGTTAATACTTGTATAAGGTTCACCAAAGCTCCAGGGCTCTCTTTCGGCAGTATCTCCGGCAGAGTGGGCACGCATAAACGGAGAGAAGGTCCCCAGCTGAATCCAGCGGGTAAACAATTCTGCATCCGGCTCTCCGCTAAAACCTCCGATATCAGTTCCACAGAAAGGAACGCCCGATACAGACATCCGCTGACACTGGATATTCCCTAATTTCAGGTGTTCCCAGGTTGCGACGTTATCCCCTGTCCATACACAACCATACCGTTGCATTCCGGAATAACCCGCTCGGGTGATCGTAAAGGGACGTTTATTGCGCATCAGTTTTTTCAAACCATCATAGGTTGAACGTACCATTTGCATCCCATAAACATTATGTGCTTTACGGTGTGATCCGCGGTAACCATCAAAATTATGTCTTACGTCATTTGGAAATGTTCCCGCACCAAATACGGCAGGCTCATTCATATCGTTCCAGACACCAGCTACGCCAATATCCACCAGTTCCTTATACAAATTACCCCACCATTCCCTTACTGTTGGGTTGGTGAAATCCGGGAACTGACATCTGCCAGGCCAAACATGGCCTTCCATAAAATAATCATCACTCCTTCGGCAGAAGTAATTGTTTTCTTTACCTTCTTTAAATACCCAGTAATTGTCGTCCACTTTAATTCCCGGATCAATCATCACAACGGTTTTAAAGCCATCATCCGCCAGTTCCTTGATCATTCTTTTAGGATCAGGGAAATAGTTTTTGTTCCAGGTAAAGCAACGGTAACCGTCCATATAATCGATATCCAGATAAATGGCATCGCAAGGGATATTTCTGGACCTGAAACCATCGGCAATTTCTTTCACCTTCTTCTCAGGATAATAACTCCAGCGACATTGATGATAGCCCAATGCCCATTTAGGTGGCATAGGGTGAGTGCCCGTCAGCGTCTGATATCTTTTCACCACGTCCATCATGTGTGGGCCATGGATATAATAGTATTGCAGCTCTCCACCATCGGCCCAGAAGCTGGTCTTTTGGTTGTCTTCTTTTCCAAAGTCGAAATAAGAACGGAAAGTATTGTCAAAGAAAATCCCGTATGCGGCCTGCTGATGCACTCCCAGATAAAAAGGAATCGTCCGGTACAAAGGATCCTGATCCCATCCAAAAGAATAAGCATCCGTATTCCAGTTTTGGAAATGGCGCCCCCGGAGGTTCATATTTCCTGATTTATCTCCTAAACCATAAAAGTTCTCTTCGGGTAAGCATTTTTTAGTAGCATATACATAATAACCACCAAATTCTATATTTTCTTCCCAGTGCATTGGCGATTCATCTTCGCTCATCACCATCTGGCTCAGTTTTTCCGTAAAAGAGATGTGGAAATCGTCTTTTCTGATCTTACAGGTTATGGTATTTGTAGAAATGGCATAATGGTCTTCCAGTTCTTCCATTTTAAAAGTCGTCACCTTCTGGTCTACTACCGGAACGGCATAAGAGAAATCATCTAAAAAAACACCATGTGGTGCCAGTCTCACTCTGATGATCTCATCGCTCACCACCCTGATCTCTACCCTTGCATCACCATCAGAAAAGTAAAATTTATTCCCATCTTTTTTGACCTTTTGTACTGCTGAGAGGTATTTCTTAACAATAGGCTTCAGGTCGGTAACAGGATTATTCAAATGTTGTACTGTCTCTTCAACAATTTCCTGAATTATGCCATCATCCTTTATTTCTTTCCCGTGTTCGTTTTGTTCTTCCATGAAAATCGTTTAAGTAAAAATAGCAGATCAATAGATCGTGTAATCTGTACAACTAAGGTGTTAAAATTTATATGAAAACCAAAGGATTATTTTGCAGCTTTTCCATTGTAAGCGATCGTTTTAACCAACAAAAAGCCCCGGCTTTGGGGCCAGGGCTTTTCATGGTGTAACTGGAGAGAGATCCCTAAGGATTAAAAGTATAAGACACATAGTATAGCGCTCCAACGGAAGGATTACCATAAGAAGTGAAGTAATATTTGTTCAATACATTTGATCCTCCGATTTTAATCATAGAGTTTACCGAAGGTACTTTCAAATTGATCTGCGCATCCAATGTGCTATAGGCAGGTACATCTCCTGAAGCAAAAGAAGAGTTCCAGTAGAATTTATCCTGCCAGCGCCAGGCCACATTAAAGCCTACATTTTTAAAGATCTCCTTATTACCGAATCCAAGGTTGTAACGGTATTTAGGCGTGTTGAAATCATTGATATAACCAGCAGGAAGATCACCGATCTCATTATAGGAAACGTTACCACTCACATTGAATTTACCCAATAAATAGTCTATTCCTAAAGCAGCACCATAGGCTTTCACCTCTCCGGTAGCATTTACCGGAACACCGAACTTCGTGAACGTACCGCTGTTATTCTGATAAACATCTACAGAGGTGATGAAGTTTTTGTACCTGTTGTAATAAGCATAGGCGTCAATCAGGAACTTAGGCCCTAACAAACCTTTATATCCCACTTCATAAGCCTGAACACTTTCCGGAAGTACTCCTTTAGGATCAAAATTATAGGCTTGCAGTAAAGCCGGGTTTGGCGTACCTGCAGAAGCTGATGCCAGGAAGGCACGATAACTTACATCAGTAAATGGCTTATTGGTATAAAGGCTATAGTTGTTCAGACTTTCAGGTAATCCACCAATTAAGCGCTGTGAACCACCACCAACAGATAAATCTATATATTGATTTTGTGTAGTTGGGTTTCTATATCCTGTCTGATAGGACAAACGAATATTGTTATTAGGCGCAACAGTAAATACACCCGTTACCCTTGGCGTAAAGCGGCCTTCAAAATTCGTGCTTTTATCGTAACGACCGGATACGGTCAGCTTCACCTTATCGTTGAAGAATTTTTTACCTAACTGTCCGAAAGCACCGTATTCATTGATGTCGATTTTATCGTTAAGGTCATTAAAGATCGTACCACCAGACCTCAACTGATAGATGCGGTAAGAAGCGCCGACCTGGAACTCTACTACATTGTTCAGTGCATTGGTTAGATTGTACATCCCTTCATAGTGGTATAAATTGGTTTTATCATTGAATTTAGCCCCATAAATACCTTTGTTAAAATCTGTACTGGCAATTGTTGTATTCATGATCTGCTGTTTGGCAGCTTCATATTGTGCAGATCCAGGCTCGAATCTTCCCTGATTGGCAGCAGCTCTGGCAGCAGCATGTGCAGCCGCATCATTTGCGCCTAAGGAACGGGCACCCACATAATTACCTACATACTGAGGGAACCAATCTTTTGATGGCTTTGATTTCTCATTAATATAGCTTCCAAGGATAGAAGAAATATAAGAATCTCCGGAACGCTCCTGAGTAGTATATCCTTTCAGGAAGAAATCCTGTCCTTTTAATTCCAGTTTGTATTGTCCGATGCTGAAATTACGTAAAGAGTAACGGTCTGATCCCGTATATACAGAAGTCCCTGTTCCCCAGTTTGCCTGTGCAATCGCTTCTATCGTAGGGGTAAACCTATAATGTAAAGCGCCTGAGGTTTTCAAAGACTGGGTTTTATAATCTACCAGATTTGCTTCCTCATATCCCGTTCTGGAAACGTTCTGATCCGGAAGCAGGCCTGGCGTATTTAATCCTGCGGTAAATGGCCTGAAACGCGGATCTGTACTCAAGAAGTTTGCAAGTATAGGAGCACCAGGACCAGCTTTGAAAGCGGCAATCTGTGCAGCTGTAGGGTCAGTTGGCAAACCTAAGGCGGTCTTTACAAAACCTGAGGTTCCGGCGTTAAGTACCGCCTGTGCCACATTTCTCATGTTCTGACTCACCTCATCACCATAGCTGTTGATTCCGTCATAGTTCGGATCAGAGCTCCTGTCTCCAGGCTTAAACTGACGGGCTGCGCGGTCAAAATTGCTGAAATTGTTTGCATGCCAGTCTTCCGCCTGTATAAAAGAGAAGGTCGCTTTAACTGCAAACCTGTTATTCCATGCTTTTGCCAGGCGCACATCCAGTTGGTTAACCGGCTGTCTGCTGGTGGCATCGTCGTTCACATGGTTGATTCCTTTTCTAAATTGAAAACTCGCACCCTGATAGTCGAATGGGTTTTTAGAAGTCACCAACATCGTTCCGCTGATACCTCCTGCTCCATACAAAGCAGAAGATGCACCAGGCAATAGCTCGACATTGTCCACATCCAGGTCATTTACCCCAACGATGTTACCGACGGAAAAGTTCAAACCAGGAGCCTGGTTGTCCATCCCATCTACATACTGGTTGAACCTGGTATTTCCATTTGAGTTAAATCCTCTGGTATTGATCGATTTGAAGGTTAAACTCTGGGTACTGATTTCGACCCCTTTCATATTATTCAGGGCATCATAAAAAGAAGGCGCTGCGATCTCTTTAATTGCAGTAGCGCCCATACGCTCCACAGATACCGGAGATTCCAGAATTCTCTCAGGAGTCCTGGAAGCAGAAATTACTACCTCCTGCCCTAAGAGCGCGGTTTGCTCCAGCTCTACATCCAGATTGGAAGTATTGCCGGTAATTTGTTTTTCAACCGAAATATACCCCAAATAAGAAATGACTAACGTAAAAGGTGCTTTCTGCGAGGTACTGAAATTGTATTTTCCAGCATTATCAGTAGCGGTTCCTGAAGTGGTGCCTTTAACTGTAATCCCAACACCTGGTATTGGTTCTTTAGTGAGTTTATCGGTCACCGTCCCACTAATGACGACGTTTTGTGCCTGTGCCGCTGAAACAGCAACAAAGAACAGTAAAAACGTGAAGATTGCTTTTGTAAAAGTTTTGCTCATACGTAAGAATTTTATATTTGGTTAATTTTATCTTAAATTTAATACAATTTTTTAATTATCCAAACTGTATTTTGTAGACTATTTAATAGACAAAATCTAATTTTCATTTTAAACGAATTAAGTTTTGTGTTAAATTGCAGAAACCAGAAACTGAGCGCTTTAATTGATAAGATAAAGTGTACCTTTAATTCAATTATGATGAATAAAATAAAAGCCCTGATTTGCATTGTAATCCCGATACTGTTAGCTTATGCATTGAATACAAAATTCGGAGACACTCCCCCCATACTAAAGTTTCTTAACCCTTTTACCGGATTCTGGCAAAACGCAGAGAATACTTCTGTAAAGGCGCGCAAAAGTCTCGTTTTAAAAGAAACGATTGCCAACGTAGATATTGCTTTTGACGATCGTATGATTCCTCATATTTTCGCACAGAATGACCACGATGTTTATTATGCTCAGGGTTATGTAACTGCAAAGCACCGGTTATGGCAAATGGACTTTCAAACGCGTTATGCTGCCGGACGTTTATCTGAGGTAGTAGGAAAAAAAGCCATAGAGGTCGACAGGTACCAACGGCGAATGGGAATGGTCTACGGCGCAGAAAAATCGTTGGAAGGAATGATGGCTGATCCCAAATCCAAAGAAATGATTCTTGCTTATACTGCCGGAATCAATGCTTATATCCACTCTTTATCCGCAGCAAAATTACCTATTGAATATAAAATACTAGATTTTAAACCCGAAGACTGGACGCCAATCAAATGCGCGTTGTTGTTAAAACAAATGTCGGCCGTTCTGGCCATGGGTTCTGATGAGTTTTACATGACCAATATCAGAAAGAAATTCGGTACTGAGGTCGTTAAAGATCTGTTTCCGGATTATCCTTTCAAAGAAGACCCCATCATTCCGGTAGGCACAAAATGGGATTTCCAACCTTTACCCATCCCGACGCCACCGGCTTCATTCACCGAAATCATGACAGGATCGGTAAAAACCAAACAAAAAGAAGAAGGAATCGGAAGCAATAACTGGGCATTATCCGGATCAAAGACCCTTTCAGGTTCACCGATTCTATCCAATGACCCACACCTTGACCTGACCCTGCCATCCATCTGGTATCAGATTCAGTTGCATGCTCCAGGCCTCAATTCTTATGGTGTATCTCTTCCCGGAGCTCCGGGCATTATCATCGGTTTCAACCAGAACATTGCCTGGGGAGTAACCAATGTAGCCGCAGACGTACTGGATTTCTATCAGATCAAGTTTAAAGACAATACCCATAAAAGCTATTGGTACAATAACCAATGGAAAAATACCAGTACGCGCCTGGAGAAAATTGAGATCAGGGGAGGCAAAACAGAAACCGATACCGTTTTCTATACGCATCATGGTCCGGTGGTATACCTTCAAAAACCTAAAAATTACGCCAGGGCAGGAAATGTTCCCATAGGGAATGCGCTCCGCTGGATTGCTCATGAAAAATCAAACGAGCTCAAAACCTTTTACCTTTTAAACAGGGGAAAAAATTATGATGACTATCGCAAAGCCTTAACTTATTATACCGCCCCTGCGCAAAACTTTATATTCGCATCCGCGAATAATGACATCGCCATCACTGCAAATGGTAAATTCCCTTTAAAATGGAAAAACCAGGGTAAATTTATCCTGGATGGAACAGACCCTAAAAGTGATTGGCAAGGCTGGATTCCTGCGGCACACAATCCTACAGTAAAGAATCCGCCAAGAGGTTTTGTCAGCTCGGCCAACCAGTCATCCACAGATCCCAGCTATCCCTATTATATCAACTGGGAATTTAGTCCGTATGAACGTGGTAAAAGAATCAATGACCGCTTAACTGCGATGACTAAAGCTACTGTCGATAGTATCCGGACAATGCAAACCGATACTTACAGCATTTTTGCGCAAAATATCCTGCCTGCCATTTTAGGCCTGGTAGACAACAGCAAACTGAATGCAACCCAAAAAGAAGCGCTCCGAATTACCTCAGAGTGGAACAAATATTATGAAGCCAAATCGCTGGCCGCAAGCATTTTTGACCTCTGGACAAAAAGACTGCAATCCAATATCTGGAGTGATGAATTTGTAGTTGATTCCGTACCTATGCGCTTTCCTTCCCGCGACCGCTCTTTACAGCTGATTTTAAAGGAACCTAACTCCAAATGGGTAGACAACATCAATACACCGGAAAAAGAAACGCTGAGTGACTTAGTGAACGAAGCTTTTAAATACTCCTGCGACAGCCTGGAAAGAAAATACGGTGCCATCGGTAAGAAATGGGAATGGGCAAATGTAAAACATACCAATGTGCCTCACCTGGCGAAAATCCCCGGTTTTGGATCTAAAACCCTAATGATCGGTGGTGGTAAGATGACCATCGATGCCCTTAGTGAAAGTAATGGCCCTTCCTGGAGAATGGTCATTGAACTGGGTAAAAACCCTAAAGGACATGGGGTATTCCCCGGCGGACAATCCGGAAATCCGGGAAGCCGTTTCTATGATGACATGATCGATACCTGGGCAAGCGGAAAATTGTACGACCTTTACTTTATGCAATCCCCGAATGATCCTAATGCCAAAATAATTTCTCAATTAAAAATAACCAAAAAATAATACAATGGTTTTTATAGTCATACTTATCGCTTCCTTTTTACTGCAAATGGTGCTCCCCTGGTGGGTCATCGTTGTAATTTCTTTTGCAACCTGCGGATTAATAGGTAAAACAGCGAAGATTTCTCTTTGGTCTCCTTTCTTTGCGATCCTTCTGCTCTGGCTGGGTATGGCCTTGTTTAAAAGCATTCCTAATCAGCATCTTTTAGCTTCGAGGGTAGCAGAAATGCTGGGCGTAAAAGTCTGGTGGATGGTACTCCTATTCAGTTCCCTGTTAGGTGCCTTCGTTGCTGCAATCAGTGGCATTTGCGGATATCACTTCAGAAAAGCAGTATTATCTAAAAAGACCAATGCCTAAACTAAAACATTCTTGCGTATTTTTGCCGGGTGAAGGATTTAATCAAGCAAATATTTTCGATCAGTAGCGACAGTCAGTTTGAAGAAAGCTGCCTGAGCGTATTCAGACATCAGGCAGAAAACTGTAACATTTATAAGGAATACATTTCTCACCTGAGGGTTAAACCAGCCGAAATCAAAACCTCTATGGAGATTCCTTACCTGCCGATCAGTTTTTTTAAAACACATGAAATACTAAGCAGCAAGGAGGCCACTGAAATCACTTTCAGCAGTTCCGGGACGACAGGAATGGTCCAAAGCAGGCACCTGGTGACTGATCTTTCCGTCTATGATCAAAGTTTTACGCTTGCTTTTGAACAGTTTTACGGACAGATTGAAAACACCTGTTTCCTGGCCTTACTTCCATCCTACCTGGAGCGCGACGGCTCTTCTTTAATTTATATGGTGGATGCCCTGATCCGGGACAGCAAACATCCGGATAGCGGATATTTTTTACATAACCACGAAGAATTACATCAAAAATTAAATCAGCTGAAGGCCACAGGTCAGAAAACCATTCTGATTGGTGTGACCTATGCTCTGCTTGATTTTATCGAGCAATATCAGCTAGATTTCCCAGAACTTGTAGTGATGGAAACCGGCGGAATGAAAGGAAAAAGAAAAGAAATGGTGAGAGAGGAATTACACGGACTTTTACAAACCGGCTTTGGTGTAAGTGATATCCATAGTGAGTATGGCATGACGGAGCTGCTTTCCCAGGCTTATTCTAAAGGAGAAGGCATATTCGCCTGCCCGCCATGGATGAAAATCCACCTGAGAGATACCAATGATCCTTTAACACTACTCCGCAACAACCGTAGCGGTGGGATCAATGTCATCGACCTTGCAAACCTAAATTCCTGTTCTTTTATTGCCACTCAAGACCTGGGACGTTTATTCCGGGACGGTTCCTTTGAAGTATTGGGCCGCTTTGACAATGCCGATATCAGAGGCTGCAACCTATTGGTTCAATAAGTATCCTAAAAAATGATTCATAAAAAAAATCCCGGTCTATAGCCGGGATTTTTACTTTAATTCTTTAAGATTATTTTACAATCAGCAGGAAGTAGTTTTTCTTTCCTTTCTGAACGATAATAAACTGGTTATTTAACAGATGATCCGCCGAAATGATTTCTGCAGCATCTTTTAATTTCTCTTTATTTACCGATACTCCACCACCCTGAATCAATTTCTTCGCTTCTCCTTTAGAAGGAAATACTGAAGATTTTTCTGCGAGTAAAGTGGCTGCATCAATACCCAGGCTCAACTCTTCTTTTGAAATAGAAAACTGAGGAATTCCTTCAAAAATCTCCAGAACCTGCGTCTCTGTTAAAGTATTGAAAAATTCTAAAGAGCCATTTCCAAATAAAAACTCTGAAGTCTTGATCGCAGTCTCCAATGCTTCCAAAGAATGTGTCCTTACGGTGATGTCTTCTGCCAATGCTTTTTGCAGGGTGCGCAAATGAGGAGCTGCATCATGCTCCGTTTCCAGCGCTTCGATTTCTTCCTTCGTTTTTAACGTAAAGATCCTGATCCACTTCTTGGTATCATCATCAGAAGCATTTAACCAAAACTGATAGAACTTATAAGCTGAAGTTTTCTCAGGATCTAACCAAACGGCGCCACTTTCAGTCTTGCCAAATTTAGTTCCGTCTGCTTTTTTAATCAATTGAGTCGTGATCGCAAAGGCAGTACCTGCGTCTTTACGTCTGATCAGTTCCGTACCGGTAACAATGTTCCCCCATTGGTCAGAACCGCCCATTTGAATAAGGCAATTATGGTGTTTCCATAAATAATAAAAATCAAAACCCTGAATCAACTGATAGCAGAATTCGGTAAAAGAGAGTCCGGAATCACCATCCAAACGTCTTTTCACACTGTCCTTAGCCATCATATAGTTGACCGTAATGTGTTTTCCAACATCCCTGATAAAAGTAAACAGGTTCATGTCTTTAAACCAGTCATTGTTATTCACCATGACTGCTCCATTACCGGCATCTTCAAATTTGAGGAATTTAGAAAGTTGTTTCTTCATTCCTGCAAGGTTATGTTCTACCATAGCCTCTGTCTGAAGATTTCTTTCATCGGATTTACCGGAAGGATCTCCAACCATTCCTGTTGCACCACCTACGAGAGCATAAGGCTTATGTCCTGCACGTTGAAAATGAATAAGCGTCATGATCTGGGTCAGGTGGCCTACATGCAGTGAATCTGCAGTCGGATCAAAACCAATATACCCGGACGTCATTCCCTCATTTAATTTTTCTTCAGTACCAGGCATGATGTCCTGTAACATGCCTCTCCAGCGTAATTCTTCAACAAAATTGGTCATTATTATATCCTTTTGCCGCAAATATAGGAAAAGCACTGAACAAAAATAGCTACTTTTAAAGCGATGAACTTTCTATCCCATTTCTATTTCGAACGAGACAACTATGATGAAAACATGGTCATCGGTGTCATTTTGCCCGATTTGGTCAAAAATGCACAGAAGGACAGCAACCTCTACCCTTTAAAAGAAAAACATCTTTTTGAAGCGGATGAACATCAGTTGTCCATGCTCAAAGGCTGGGAAAGACACCTGGAAGTAGACCGGATTTTCCATTCTTCGGAATTCTTCAAGACAGAAACCAATGCTTTAAAACAACTCATTTTACCAGTCTTTGAAAATAGCCCTGTAAAACCCTTTTTTCTGGCACACATCGGACTGGAACTGATCCTGGATCATTTACTTACAGTAAAAGGAAAAGTCAACATCCCCACATTTTATGAACACCTGAGCCAATCAGATAAAGCTTCCCTGGATGCTTTTTTAAAGAATTGCGGACTAAGGGACACCACTGTATTCTTTAATTTCTTAGAACGTTTCATCTCCAGCAGGTATCTTTTCAGTTATCAAAAGATGGAAAACATATCCTATGCACTGAACCGCATCTGCATGCGCTTATGGGAAAATCCATTTACGGAAACCCAGCTGGCCATGCTTACAGAAAAACTGGAAGCATATAAAGCAGCTATTGAGCCTGATTATATGGGGATTTTCGATCGCATAGAAGGTATGCTTCCTCCTTTATTCTGATTTATTCTATCTTTGTCTTATGCCACTTATGGAGATAAAAGACAAAATGGAAGCCTTGGTTAAGGAGCTTAACCAACACAGTTACAATTATTATGTTCTGGCAATGCCTACCATTGCAGATTATGAGTTTGATCAAAAGTTGGCAGCGTTGGATAAACTGGAAAAAGAACACCCTGAATTTGCTGATCCCAACTCCCCTACCTTAAAAGTTGGGGGCGATATCACTAAAAACTTCACCACCGTTCCGCACCGCTGGCCCATGCTTTCTTTAGGTAATACTTATAATGAACAGGACCTCCGTGACTTCGACGACCGTGTCAGAAAAACCATTGGCGACCAGTTTCAATATGTTTGTGAATTAAAGTTTGATGGTCTCTCCATCAGTCTGACTTATGAAGATTCCAAATTGGTCAGAGCCGTTACCCGAGGTGATGGCAGCAAAGGGGATGATGTGACCACCAATATCAAAACCATCCGCAACGTCCCTCATCAATTAAAAAATGAAGCGGTTCCTCCTCTTTTTGAAATCAGAGGAGAAATTTTCATGCACCGTGCAGCCTTTGACCGCCTCAACAAGGAGCGCGAAGAACTGGGTGAGGTACAATATGCCAATCCAAGAAATTTTGCAGCAGGGACCGTTAAAATGCAGGATTCCAAAGAAGTAGCCAAACGTCCGCTGGATTGTTTCCTTTATTCTTTGAATACCGATAAAAACTATTTCAAAACGCATTGGGAAAGCCTGGAGAACCTTAAAGAATGGGGCTTCAATGTTTGTGAGCATACCAAACTCAGCAGCAGTATAGATGAGGTATTGGCCTTTATTCAATACTGGGAAGAAGCCCGTTTTAAATTATCCTATGAGATCGACGGAATCGTTATAAAAGTGAACAGTTATGCCCAACAACAGGAATTAGGTTTTACCGCCAAATCCCCACGCTGGGCCATTTCTTATAAATACAAAGCACAGGAAGTAGAAACCATTCTGGAGAAGGTGACTTACCAGGTAGGACGTACCGGTGCGGTTACCCCTGTAGCCAACCTTAAACCAGTTCAGCTGGCAGGAACAACGGTAAAAAGGGCCACATTACACAATGCGAATGAAATTGAAAGACTGGACCTTCATGAGGGAGACAGCGTATTCGTAGAAAAAGGGGGAGAAATCATTCCTAAGATCATCAATGTCAACCTGGAGAAACGTAAAGAGGGAGCAGTAAAGGTCAATTACCCAACGCTTTGCCCGGAATGTAATACCAGCCTGATCAGAAAAGAAGGAGAAGTAGCTTTCTATTGCCCTAACGACGAGGCTTGTCCGCCGCAGATCGTTGGAAAAATGCAGCATTTCATCGGCCGCAAGGCGATGAACATCGACGGACTGGGAGATGAAACGATCGAGACTTTTTATCAGCGTGGTCTGGTGGCCCATATCAGCGACCTTTATACCCTGCATGAAAAATCTGATCAACTGAAAACCCTGGACCGATTTGGAGAACGTTCTATTGAGAACATGCTGAAAGGAATAGAGCAGTCCAAGCAAATGCCTTTCGAAAAAGTCCTTTTCGGATTGGGAATAAGGTATGTTGGTGAAACCGTTGCCCGGAAACTGGCGGTAGGCACAAAGCATATTGACAAATTAACCAGTGCAAGTCTGGAAGAGCTGGTTGCAATTGATGAAATCGGCCAGAGAATCGCAGAAAGCATCATAGAATACTTCGGGAAACCAGAGCATTTGCAACAAATTGACCTGTTAAAAGGCTACGGACTGCAATTCGAAGTGGTAGAAAAAGAAATTACACTGGAAAGTGACAAGTTAACTGGAAAAACATTTGTAATTTCGGGAGTTTTTGAGAATTACAGTAGAGAAGAGCTCAAAGAAATGATAGAAAACAATGGGGGCAAGATATTAAGCGGCATTTCTGCCAAGCTGAATTACCTTGTAGCGGGTGATAATATGGGTCCTTCCAAATTAGAGAAGGCAAACAAGCTAAATGTCCCCCTGATTTCTGTAGACGACCTATTAGAGTTATTGAAGTAAACATAAAAGATGAATAAATTTCACGGAACAGGTGTAGCAGTGGTTACACCATTTAATGCAGACGGAACAGTAGATTATGACGGACTAAAAAACCTGATCAATTACTTAGTCGAAGGAAAGGTAGAATACCTGGTATCCTTAGGTACCACAGGAGAAGCGTCAACCCTGAATAAGAGTGAGAAGAAGAAGATCTGGGAATTTACTGCTGAAATCAATAATGGCCGTTTACCGCTTGTTGCAGGTATCGGAGGAAACGATACTGCAGAAGTTGCACAAAGCATAAAAGATTTTGAAGCGAATGGTTATGATGCAATCTTATCAGCCAGTCCATATTATAATAAGCCAACTCAGGAAGGCATTTACCAGCATTATAAAGCAGTGACTGAAGCAACTGCCCTACCTATTTTATTGTACAATGTACCGGGCCGTACGGCAAGTAATGTGAGTCCGGAAACGACCTGTCGTTTGGCCAATGATTTTAAAAACATCATCGGAACGAAAGAAGCTTCCGGAAATTTCGACCAGTTTAACCAGATCATGAGGGATAAACCGGCTGATTTCATGTTGATCTCCGGTGATGATCCCGTGGCTTTGCCAATGATCTCCCTGGGTGCTGTAGGTGTGATCTCGGTGATCGGAAATGCTTTACCAAAACAATTATCTGATATGATCAGACTGGCTTTAAAAGGCGATTTCAGTGCTGCAGCTCCATTGCACCTGAACCTGATTGAATTTACCAGACAAATGTTTGCAGAAGGAAATCCTGCCGGTGTAAAAGCAGCCCTGAAACAACTGGGTGTTTGTGATGATCATGTACGTTTACCTTTGGTAAAAGTATCCGATGAATTGCGTCAGGCCATCATTGCAGAAACGAAAAGAATCACTGCTTAAAAAGCAGGTTCCATAAAAAAAGCGTCCCGGTTTCCTGGACGCTTTTTTTTTGAACCAAAAAGTTGGGTTAGCTGGCTTTGTTTTTAGTCTCCTGAACTTCCAAACGAATAGCCTGAGCTAGGTTTTTAAGGTCTTGCATACCTTTACGTACGCGGGTTCCTGCAGCACTGTTGGCTTTGTTGTAGAATTTGTCTGCATCAGCTTCTAAAGCGGCAACAAGTTCTTTTGCTTCGTTAAATTTTTTCATCGTTAATTTACTCCTTTTAGTTTTTTAATGGTTTGATTGATACTCTATTACTAAAGTAAGATGTTTATTTTAATAAAAAAAGAGTTTGAGACAATAAATAGGCGTAAATGAGAACTATTTTCAGCCTTTCCGAAGCGGTATACCCCCTTTCTTTCCAAATCGAAACAGATTTCTCTTTTAAATAAAAAAGAGACTGCCTAATCAAAAGCAGTCTCTTTTTTCATTCATGATTATGATTAAGCCATAGAGAACTGATTCTCTTTGTAATAACCGCTTTTAAGTTTTTCAGACACTTCGCTAAAAGCGTCTAAGGTACGCTGTACATCCTCTAAAGTATGGGCTGCCGTAGGAATCAACCTCAGCTCGATTAGTCCCTTAGGAATTACCGGATACACCACAATCGAACAGAAGATCCCGTAGTTCTCACGAAGGTCCATCGTTAATGCTGTAGCTTCCAGCAACTCCCCTTTTAAGAATACCGGTGTTACCATCGTATTCGTTACGCCTAAATCGAATCCACGCTCCCTTAAACCTTTCTGAAGGGTAGTCGCAATATTCCATAGGCGTTCTCTTAACTCAGGACTGTTTTTAAGCAATTCCAAACGTTTCAGCAATCCAATTACCATTGGCATAGGCAATGCCTTTGCAAAAGTCTGGGAACGCATATTATAACGGAAGAAATTGGTCAGCTCCTCAGTAGAGGCAACGAAAGCACCAATTCCGGCCATCGACTTGGCAAAAGTACCAAAGTAAACGTCTACGCCATCAATACAATCCTGTGCTTCATGAGTTCCTGCACCTGTTGGTCCCATTGTACCAAAACCATGCGCATCATCAATCAGTAAACGGAAATCGAAATCTTTCTTTAATTCGATCAGTTCTTTTAGTTTACCCTGTGCTCCGGACATTCCGAAAACACCTTCAGTAATCAAAAGGATACCACCACCGGTTTGTTCTACCAGTTTAGTAGCACGCTCCAGTTGCTTACGGGCACTCTCAATATCATTATGCTGATACACAAAACGTTTTCCCATATGCAGACGCAGACCATCTATAATACAGGCATGAGATTCCGCATCATAAACAATCACGTCATTTCTATCTACCAGACAGTCGATGATCGAAACCATTCCCTGGTAACCATAGTTTAACAAAAATGCATCAGGTTTTCCAACAAAGGCTGCCAGCTCCTGCTCCATTTGCTCATGGTATTTAGAGTTCCCCGACATCATCCTTGCGCCCATAGGATAGGCCATACCGAAATCCGTTGCTCCTTGTTTATCTGCCTCTCTTACCTCAGGATGGTTTGCTAACCCTAAATAATTGTTTAAACTCCAAACTAAATGTTCTTTGCCACGAAAATTCATATGAGGCGCGATATCTCCTTCTAATTTAGGAAAAGAGAAATATCCATGTGACCATTTTTGGTGCTGACCAATCGGGCCCATGCGCTTTGCTACTTTATCAAAAATATCCAATGTGTATCTATTTAAATTATATGTCTTATTTTTTGCAAATTTAAGGTTATTATGCTTCAATAGCAATTATCCCCCTTTATAGGCATACGTACGATTATTATGCCAAAAAAGCCTCAGCAAAGAAATTGCTAAGGCTTTTTAAATATTCAGATGATTTTATTAATCAACGTTATCATGTAAAAATGAATTATTAGGTCTGATCTCTGTAGATCCGTCCTCGTCATTGCTCAACGTAAATCTTGAAACCTGAGATTCTGAAGAATGCTGAACCTGTTGCAACTGCATTTGTTTGCGTTTATAAGCAGGCTCATTTTCCAGTTCCTGTAAACCATTGCTGGTTCTCAGTTTCATGCTCAGGTCTTTTAGCCTCAAAATCCTTTCTTTGGATTTTTTCAACTGATCTTCGATAGACTCATCGTTTTTATCGTCATCAGCACCTGTTTCAACGATTTCCTGTTTTTGAGGTTCTACATCATTGTTAAATACAGACTCTGGTTTTTCAAATACAAAATCAGTTTCTGCCACTTTGATTTCAAACTCAAAAGAAGGTTCCTGGCTTTCCGCAGCCGAAGCTTCTTCTTCAACCAGGGTATGTCTTACGATCCCGTTTTCAGGATCTTCCATTTTTCTCTTATTGTTTCCGTACAGGTCACCGAAAAGATCAGACTGTTTCAGCTCATCCTTTGCTTTCATCACCGGCTCATTAGAAACCGCTTCAGGTTTAGGCGCAATAAAAGAGTTTACTGCTTCTATAGGTTTTACCAAAGGAGCCTCCTCAGGCGTGAGCAAAGAAATCTTTTTTACATTCTTTTTTTCTTCATCACGTTGCTCTGTCGTCTGGAATCCTGTTGCGATGATCGTCACCGATAATTTATCTTCCAGGTTCTCATCAATACAATTACCCCAGATCAGGTCAGCAGAAAGACCTGCTTTATCCTGAATATAATCCGTGATAATGGTTACCTCGTCCATCGTTACTTCACGCAAACCTGAACTGATATTTAACAAAATATATCTGGCACCTTCAATCTCATTGTCTTTCAATAACGGAGAAGCCAATGCGCCTTCCACTGCATTTAAAGCACGGTTCTCACCATCACAGGCAAAACTACCCATGATCGATACACCGCTGTCTTTCATTACGGTGCGCACATCTTTAAAATCCACGTTGATATATCCAGGTACGGTAATGATCTCTGCAATTCCTTTTGCGGCGGTAGTTAAGATATCATCGGCCTGTGCAAAAGCGGAACCTAAGGTCAGGTTACCAAAGATTTCACGTAACCGGTCGTTCGAAATCACCAGGTACGAATCCACATATTTCTTCAGCTCATCCAAACCATCATTGGCCTGCATCTTACGTCTCTTTCCTTCAAAGGCAAAAGGCGTAGTCACGATGGCTACGGTTAATATGTCTAATTCTTTAGCTGCTTTAGCAATGATCGGGCTGGCACCTGTTCCGGTACCACCACCCATTCCGGCTGTAATAAACAACATCTTTGTGGTGCTTCCCAGCATTTGTTTGATGTCATCTATATTTTCAATAGCAGAGTTTTTTCCAACCTCAGGGATTGAGCCTGCACCCATTCCTTCGGTAAGGCTTGCACCCAATTGTACCTTATTAGGGATCGGACTAAACTCCAATGCTTGCGCATCTGTATTACAAATAATAAAGTCTACCCCTGTAATTCCCTGACGGTACATATGGTTTACCGCATTACCACCACCGCCACCAACACCAATTACCTTGATGATTGATGACTTATCTTTTAACATTTCGAACTGCATATCTTTATGAATCAGTTATTTAAAAATTCGTTTTTCCTGTTCATCTACCTATGTAATAATACACACTTTTTAACAGGCGTTTCCCACAAGTGTTTAAAATGTGGAAAAATCGTTTATTGTGGATAAATATTATGATTTAATATAATCTTCATCACTTACGTTCATATCATCCTTCACAAAATCCTTGGCTTTCGCTAACAGCTTGTCGAACAAGCCACCACCGGAATTCTTGGTTTTGTCTTTGCCATCCTTAGGTTTTTCCACATAAACTCCGGGTTGTTTCATTTCTTCAATCAACTCTTCTGCTTTCTGGATTCCTTTGATCAGCAAGCCAACACTCGTTGCATACATCGGGCTTTTCAGGTCATCATAGATCGTCTTTGGCATGTCTTCATATTTCGACAAATGCTCATTCGGATAACCTACACGGCAATCCAAACCAGTCACATATTCTACCAGCTGAGAAAGGTGTTTCAACAACGCACCACCACCGGTAATGACCACACCACCGATTAGTTTTTTCTCATATCCTGAAGATTTGATCTCATAGTAAACATGCTCAATGATTTCTTCCATACGGGCCTGGATCACATAAGCTAAGTTTTTCACGGAAATCTCTTTCGGTTCTCTTCCTCTCAGTCCGGGAACACAAATGATTTCATTTTCTTTATTTTCTTCAGCCAGGGCAGAACCGAAACGGGTCTTCAACAGTTCAGCCTGGTTTCTCATTACAGAACAACCTTCACGAATATCTTCCGTTACGCTATTGCCACCAAATGGGATAACGGCAGTATGGCGGATGATACCTTCATGAAAAATAGCAATATCAGTAGTACCACCACCGATATCCACTAATGCGATTCCTGCTTCCTTCTCTTCCTCGCTCAACACCGATTCAGAAGAAGCAAGAGGCTCCAAAATTAATTCCTGAGTTTGTAACCCGGCATTGGTTACGCACCTCATGATATTCTTGACAGCAGTAACCTGTCCTGAAATGATGTGGAAGTTCGCCTCCAGGCGCACTCCTGCCATTCCGATAGGGTCTTTTACTCCGGGCTCATTATCGATGGTAAATTCCTGAGGCAAAACATGAATGATTTCTTCTCCCGGGGGCATTACCAGTTTGAACATATCATCAATCAATTTGTCTATATCTTTTTTACCGATTTCATTGTTCAGCTCTCTTCTCGTCAGAATTCCGCGGTGCTGCAAACTCTTGATATGCTGACCAGCAATACCAACGTTTACCACGCGGATTTCTACATTCGATTGCCCACTGGCCACTTCCACGGCCTGTGCGATTCCCTGCACCGTTTTTTGGATGTTGGAAACTACACCACGGGTAACCCCGGCAGACTCCGCTTTCCCTATGCCCAGTACTTCGATTTTTGAGTGCTGCGTGCGCCGGCCTACGATCACGCAGATCTTTGTAGTACCAATATCCAATCCTACTACGATTGGAGACTGCACGATAGATTTTTCTTTGCCCATAACTATATCGATTTGTTGAGTTTTATACTATTTGTTCTTCTTGGTATCTGTTTTACTATTTTCTTTTGCTGCACCCGGCTTCTTTGCAGCAGTTTTTACCGGTTTCTTTACCACCGGTTTAGCGGGCTTTGTTGTTGCCGGTTTAGTAGCTGGTTTCACCGTTGCCTTCTTTACTGGCGCTGTTGCCTTCTTTACCGGCACTGTTGCTTTCTTTACCGGCGGGGTAACCTTTTTCTTTACCGTTTTAGCAACCGCAGGTTTTGTGACCTTTGCCGTTACTGGTTTTGTGGTTTTCGCTATCGCTGGTCTTGTACTTCCAACAGGCTTAACCGGTTTTGGCGGGGGGGCCACTGCGCCATCAGGCTGGTCAGGGTCATCTCCGTCATTTTTCATTTCCATGGCGATCTGCTGCAAAACCAATTGATCAACCACCGCTTTATTTGACTTCAGCGTATCGACGATCTTAGGCCGCTTCACACCGTTAACAATTACAGAATCCGGTTTATTTTTTACGCAAACCACCTGGTTCGTATACTTGACATTGATCGTCTTATACGTATCCCATCCTACCTTAGGCATGGCCTGCTTATAAAAAGCCAGCAGGTTTCTCATCTTTACTTCTAAAGAATCTGCAGAACCCAGAATAATGCGTTGATTGCCTACTCTTGGGATCAGCTCGATATCTGCCTTATCATTTACAAAAAGCTGTTCGATCTGTGCATCCCACAAAGTATCCTTCTTGATAAACAATGCAGTCTCATACAAATCCCTGGCCAGTTTGGTGATCAGTGTATCCACTCTTCCGGTAAAATGTTCCATCACATTTCCATTCGCCACCAGTACATCTGCGGTGAAATTTGGAGATACCGGCATTTTCAATCCATTCCGGTCAATATAATAGTCCTGACCATTGGCATTAATCACCCTTAAAATCGGCTGGCGTTGCTTAATTTCAATATGAATCACACCGTCCATATCCGCATAGACCGTTGCCAGAGCGATATAAGGATTCGATTTAATCTTTTTCTCTATGTCCTGAAGGTTCACCTCTTCCAGCTTACGCCCGATCAAAGAACCCTGACTCTGTTTTAAAACCGCATCAATCTCTTCTCTTTCGATAAAGTTATCCGCACCCGGAATTAATATTTTGACATTGGCAATTGCAACCGTATTCTTCTTGCTGCTTACGAAACTCATAAGCACCACCAGGCCGCTCAGACAAAATATCCAGGCAAACTTGTTAAATACCGATTTCCAATTGATGTCTTTAAACATTAGTGAAATTAGCTTTAAGTGGTTGTATTAACGTATCTATATCCCCTGCACCCACTGTCAACAGCAATTCAGGGTTCTTATTTTTAATGTATTCCGGCACCAGGCCTTTGGCAATAATCTCTTTATTTTTAAGGGTAATTTTATTCAGTAAAAAGCTGGAATCAATTCCTTCCAGAGGTAATTCTCTCGCCGGATAAATTTCCAGTAACACCAGTTCATCCACGGTACTCAATACTTTCGCAAAATCATCTGCAAAATCACGCGTCCGTGTAAACAAATGCGGTTGAAAAATCACCGTTAGCTTTTTCTCCGGATACAGCTGTCTGACTGCGTCAAAACAAGCCCTTAATTCTTCCGGATGATGGGCATAATCGTCAATATAAATATGACCATCCTCATTAACTATATATTCAAACCTTCTTTTTACCCCTTTAAAATTCGCAATAGCGACCTTTATTTTATCCGCATCAATGCCCAGCTTTAAGGCCACTGCGATGGCGGCAACTGCATTTTCTACGTTATGTTTTCCAGGCAGCATCAGCTGAAAATCTGAAATCAGCGTATCGCCATCTGCATAATCAAAAACAAACTTAGAGCCTTCCACACGGATGTTCTCTCCCTTAATCACAGCAGATGAACCTGCGCTATACGTAATTCCGTTTTCCAGAGGTAATCCTGCTTTCACAAACAAGGTTCCTTCCGGTTTCAATTGTCCGGCAAACAGGCGGAAGGATTCCTCAAGCTGCCCCGCATCACCATAAATATCCAGGTGATCTGCATCCATGGAAGTAATCACAGAAAGATCCGGATGTAAGGTCAAAAACGACCTGTCATACTCATCAGCCTCTACGACCACCACATTGTTATCTCCCAGCAAAAAGTTGCTGTTATAATTGCTGGCTATTCCTCCTAGAAAGGCGGTGCAGCCAAAACCCGTATCTGTTAGCACATGTGCAATGATCGACGAAGTTGTCGTCTTTCCATGTGTTCCTGCAACTGCGATACAGAACTGACCTTTACTAATGATTCCCAGTACTTCAGAACGTTTTTTCAAGACAAAGTCGCCCTCCCTGAAATGGTTCAGCAAAGCACTGATTTTTGGAATGGCCGGAGTGTACACAATCAGTGTATCCACATCATGTGTTGCAAATTCAGCAGGCAATGAAGCGACTTCATCCACATAAGAAACCGGAATCCCTTCACCTTCAAGTGCTATCGTCAGGTTTGTTCTGGTCTTGTCATAACCACATACCACACAACCCCTGTTTTTGAAATAACGTGCAAGGGCACTCATGCCGATCCCACCAATTCCTACAAAATAAATCCGCTTAATCCTTTCTAACTCCATCATGACCTCCTTTCCCTGCTAAAATCATTACCTCTTCTGCAATTATATTATCGGAATCCGGCAAAGCCATCTTTCCTATATTTTCGGAAAACATCTTACTGCGTTCCTTATCGTTTAATAAACTCAAAGCCTCCGGTATCAGCGTATCTTCCGCAGAACGGTCGGCAATTAACAATGCGGCATTTTGCTTAACCAGTGCCATTGCATTTTTGGTCTGGTGATCTTCTGCCACATTTGGTGAAGGCACCAGGATGACCGGCTTTTTAATCAGACAAAGTTCTGCGATCGTACCTGCTCCGGCTCTTGAAATAATCAAGTCGGCAGCAGCATAAGCCATGTCCATTTTATTCAGGAATTCCAGGATTCTGATATTGGGATGAAAATCCAAGCCCACCCGCTCTACAATTCCTTTATAGTAAAACTTACCCGTTTGCCAAATCAACTGCACATCCGCATCAATCAATTCCTGAAGGTGCTTTTCAATGCTTTTATTTAATGTCCCTGCACCAAGACTACCACCTGTCACCAGAATGGTTTTCTTTAGCGGGTCCAGCTTCAGCAATTCTGCTCCTGCATGGTGTTTTTGTGCGATATCCACCACATCTTTCCTTACCGGATTTCCTGTTTTAAGGATGTTTCCTGTTGGGAAGAACTGGTCCATATCATCAAAAGCCACGCAGATTTTAGCTGCTTTCTTACCCAGCCATTTATTCGTGATTCCCGCATAAGAATTCTGCTCCTGAATCAGGTAGGGCACATTTTTCAGTGATGCAGCGAACAAGATTGGTCCGGAAGCATAGCCACCCACGCCAACCACTACATCAGGTTTAAAATCAGCAATTAACTGCAAGGCCTTACGCATGCTTCCAAGCAATTTAAATGGCAAACTTAAATTTTTCGCAATAGAGCCTCTTTGTATACCGCTGATGTTTAAACCAATAATCTTATATCCCGCAGCAGGAACTTTTTCCATTTCCATTCTGCCTGTAGCGCCGACAAATAAAATTTCACAGCCCGGCTCCATGCGTTTTAAAGCATTCGCTATTGATATCGCCGGAAAAATATGTCCGCCGGTACCACCCCCTGAAATAATTACTCTCGTTGCTCTCTTCATCTTATATTATGCCATTGCAGGTATTTCACCTACAACTACTTTTTTACTGCCTTTTTCTTCTACATCTCTACTTACACTCAGGATAATCCCGAATGCGATACTCGTAAAGATCATTGATGTTCCACCCATACTTACCAATGGCAATGGAACCCCTGTTACCGGACCCAATCCTACTGCTACGGCCATGTTAGCAAAAGCCTGTATGGTCAGACTAAAACTAAGGCCCGCAGCCAGCAAAGCCCCAAAGGCCTTCGGACTTTGGGTTACAATCCGGACGCATCGGTAGAGCAACACGAGATACAATACAATCACCGTCATCGCTCCCAGCAAACCATATTCCTCCACGATAATCGCGAAGATAAAATCCGAATACGGATGCGGTAAGAAATTCCTTTGCGTACTATTGCCCGGTCCTTTTCCAAAAACGCCACCTGTTGCCAGGGCAATTTTAGATTGATCCGCCTGATAGGTCTTATCTGAATTCTGTTTCTCCGGATGCAAAAACGCATTTACCCTCGACTTGTATGTTCCTGCCCTCGGGCCTAAAAACACAATCAGCAGCAGCAATACCGCCCCGCCTGCACATACAATAGAGATCTGTTTGATACTGATCCTTCCAATGATGAGCAAAAGGATACTTACACCAAAAAGCATGATTGCCGTAGACAAGTTCGCCCATGCAATCAAAGCAAATACGACACATACCGATCCCATAATAGGGATAAAGGCCTCTTTTACATCCTTAATATTTTCCTGTTTCTTCGTCAGCATTCTCGCCAGAAACGTAATTAATGCCAGTTTCGCCAAATCGGACGTTTGAAACGTCAGTCCGATCACCGGAATTTTCACCCAACGGGAAGCCTCATTGATGCTCGCCCCGAATATGGCCGTATAAAACAGCAATGGAATCGTGATGATCATCAGGATCTTTGAAATTCCTGCGTAATATTTATAATCCAGTAAATGCGCGATATAGATCATCCCTATCCCCATAATCACGAAGATCAAATGCTTGGTTAATAAAACCTTTTCTACTGTTTTACCAACTTTATAAGCATAGGTTCCCGTAGCACTATACACCGTAAGTATAGAGATAAGAGACAAAAGGATAATGATCAGCCATATCCAGCGATCTCCTTTTGTTTTGTCTAAAATCTTATTTATTGCGATCATAATCTATAATTCTTTCACAGCCATCTTAAATTGATTGCCACGGTCTTCATAATTCTTGAACAAATCGAAACTTGCACATGCCGGCGACAGCAATACCGTATTTCCTTTTTTAGCCAGGTGATAAGCCATCTTAACCGCTTCATTTGCAGAAAAAGTATTGACGATCACTTCCACATCATCTTCAAAAGCTTCATGAATTCGTTTATTGTCTTTTCCTAAGCACACGATTGCCCTTACCTTCTGACGAACCAGGTCTTTCAGCATTTCGTAATCGTTTCCTTTATCTACACCACCCATGATCAAAATCACATCGGTATTTACGCTTTCCAATGCATACCAGGTAGAATTCACATTCGTTGCCTTAGAATCATTGATATACTCCACACCGGATATTTTTGCCACATGTTCCAGTCTGTGTTCAATATTCCTGAAGTCCCCCATACTTTCACGAATGGTAGCATTTCTGATCTCTAATACCTTTGCCACTATGCCTGAAGCCATAGAGTTATAAATATTATGCTTGCCTTGTAACGCTAGTTCTATGATAGACATGGTTAATGGGTCTTTATGGTTAATATTGATATGCATGTTGTTACTTTCCAGGTATGCTCCTTCTTCGATTTGTTTTCGAATAGAAAAGGGGTACATTTTTGAATTAAACCTGATGTGTTTCATTGCCTTTATCGTCTCTTCATCATCGGCACA
Source organism: Pedobacter steynii (assembly GCF_900103665.1). GTDB lineage: Bacteria > Bacteroidota > Bacteroidia > Sphingobacteriales > Sphingobacteriaceae > Pedobacter > Pedobacter steynii. Next base: position 138,903 of record NZ_FNGY01000006.1, on the reverse strand, counting down.
ATAGATGAAAGTGTCATTACTACCCTGATTTTGAGCGATACGCATTTTTGATGCCGCATAGTTCCCCAGCTTGTAGTCGTACCTGTCCAGGTGATCCGGCGTGATGTTTAATAAAACAGCGATATCTGCTCTAAAATCATACATATCATCCAGCATAAAGCTGGATATCTCCAGTACATACCAATCAAAATCAGCTGTAGCCACTAACGCAGCAAAGCTATTTCCGATATTCCCGGCCAGTCCAACATTCAAACCTGCTTTCTTCAAAATATGATAAGTCAGCATGCTCGTTGTTGTTTTTCCATTCGACCCGGTAATACAAATCGTTTTTGCATCGGTATATCTTTTCGCAAACTCGATCTCAGAGATCACCGGAATCTCTTTCTTTTTCAACGCGACAATAATCGGAGCCTTATCCGGAATTCCCGGACTCTTGATTACTTCTGTGGCATTTAAGATCTCTTCTGAGGTATGTTGTTTTTCTTCAAAAGCGATATTCAGCTCCTGTAAACGTTCTTTATACTGAGAAGCAATCGCACCAAAGTCAGATACAAAAACATCAAACCCATGTTTCTGCGCCAACATAGCTGCACCTACTCCGCTTTCTCCCGCACCTAAAACGACTATCCTGTTATTTTCCATTATCGTAGTTTTAAAGTGATGATGGTAATAATGGCCAAAAGAATTCCAATGATCCAGAAACGGGTAACGATCTTCGCTTCATGGTATCCTTTTTTCTGATAATGATGGTGTAAAGGCGACATCAGGAAAACCCTTCGCCCTTCACCAAAACGTTTCTTGGTATATTTAAAATAGCTCACCTGGATAATTACCGATAGATTTTCTATCAGGAATACCCCACATAAAACCGGGATTAACAACTCTTTACGAATCATGATCGCAAATGCTGCGATGATTCCCCCGATGGCCAGACTTCCCGTATCTCCCATGAACACTTGCGCAGGGTAGGAATTGTACCATAAGAAGCCCACACAAGCACCTACAAAAGCACCCGCAAAAATCATCAGCTCTCCCGAATTGGGGATATACATGATGTTCAGGTAGTCTGCGATCACGGTATTACCAGATACATAAGCCAACAAGCCTAAGGTTAATCCGATAATGGCCGAAGTACCTGTTGCCAGACCATCGATCCCATCCGTAATGTTCGCCCCGTTGGATACTGCAGTTACGATAATTACCACAAACAACAGGAATACAAAAACCGCATATTTCTCATATCCATCACCCAAAAACTTAAGGACTTTGGCATAATCAAACTCATTATTTTTATAAAAAGGCACATTTGTCAGCGTAGATTTCACATCCTGAGTATAGTAAAAACTTTCTCCTTTTTGTCTCAACACCATTGGTGCCGTAGTTTTCGAGATTCCCGATTCATCCACCGTTTGCCTCACCACAATATTAGGATTGAAATACATCGTCCAGCCAATGATCAAAGCCAGACCAACCTGTCCGACGATCTTAAACCTTCCCGCTAAACCTTCCTTATTTTTCTTGAAGACCTTGATATAATCATCCACAAAACCGATAATTCCCATCCACACTGTGGTGATGATCATCAGCAAAACATAAATATTTGAAAGGTTCGCCAGCAATAATGTAGGCACCAGAATCCCTAACAGGATCATGATTCCACCCATTGTTGGTGTTCCTTGTTTTTGCATCTGTCCTTCCAGGCCCAGATTCCTCACCGTCTCACCTACCTGCATTTTTTGCAGATAATCAATAATTCTACGGCCAAAAACCGTGGTAATGATCAGCGAAATAATCACCGCTAATGAAGTACGGAAAGTGATGTATTGAAACAACCTCAATCCCGGAAAATCGTAATGCTGGTTTAGATATTCAAACAGATAGTACAACATTAGCTGATTAAGTTTAATTGTTCCATTAATATTTCTTTATCATCAAAATGATACCTCACTCCATTGATCTCCTGATACTTCTCATGCCCTTTTCCGGCAAGCAGGATAATATCTCCTGGCCTTGCTAAATGGCAAGCCGTTTTTATCGCCTCTCTTCTATCCACTATACTCAACGTCTTACGTTTATTTGTTGGCGACACGCCCTTTTCCATTTCCTCTACAATTGTTTGCGGATTCTCTGACCTTGGATTATCCGAAGTCAGGATCACCTTATCACTCCAGTCGCAGGCCACTTGTGCCATTACCGGGCGTTTCGTTTTATCTCTGTCACCACCACAGCCAATGATGGTAATCACTTGTTCTGTTCCTTTTCTGATGTCGCTAATCGTGCTCAACACATTCTGAACCGCATCCGGAGTATGTGCATAATCCACAATCCCGATAATGTTCTGGCTGGAAGTGATGTAATCAAATCTTCCTTCCGCACCGGTCAGGTTGCTCAAAGCAGTTAATACCGTCAGTTTATCCTGACCCAGCAATACCGCCGTTCCATAAACCGCCAACAGGTTGTACGCATTGAAAGAGCCTACCAGTTTAAAGAATACATCTGAATGGTCAATATCCAGGTGTAAACCATTAAAGCTGTTCTCTACTACTTTCGCTTTAAAATCAGCCAGCTGTTTTAAGGCATAAGTTTGTTTTGTGGCCCTGGTATTCTGTAACATCACCATTCCATTCCGGTCGTCCAGATTGGTCAATGCAAAAGCGCTGGCCGGAAGTCCGTCAAAAAATGCTTTCTTCGCTTTGATATAATTGTCAAAGGTTTTATGAAAATCCAGGTGATCATGTGTAATGTTTGAAAACACCCCGCCTGCAAAACTCAATCCTTCAGTTCTGTGCTGAACAACCGCATGAGAACTCACTTCCATAAAGCAGTATTCACAATCTTCATCCACCATATTCTGCAACAGCTCGTTTAAAGCAATCGGATTAGGTGTGGTATGGGTAGCAGGAATTACCGCATCATTGATGTGGTTCTGCACCGTAGAGATCAGGCCTACACTAAAGCCCAGCTCGCGGAACAATTTAAACAATATCGTTGCGATGGTCGTTTTACCATTTGTACCCGTAATCCCGATCAGCTTTAATTTTGAAGAAGGATTATGGTAAAAATTAGCCGCCATTGCACCCAGGGCAACCGAAGTGTTTTCTACCTGAATATAAGTCACCTCTGCATGTCTGTTTTCAGGAATCTGCTCACAAACCACTACTGAAGCACCTGCATTAATGGTATCAGCTATATATTTATGCCCATCGGACAAAGTTCCTTTAATCGCAAAAAATACAGTATCCTTAATGATCTGACGGGAATCAAAAGCAAGTGCAGTCACCTCCCTGTTGGTTACGCCAACCAGGTTTGTTATTGCTATTCCATATAAAACATCTTGTAACTGCATACTATCTCAATTCTAATTCTACTGCCAATCCTTTACCTATTTTACTTCCGGAAGGGATCGACTGATTAAACACCTTTCCACTTCCAATCACTTTAGTTTTCAATCCCACATTCCCTAAAAGATACAAAGCATCTTTTAGTCCCATTCCGTTTACATTAGGCATAATTCCTTTGATAGAATTATACTCTTCGTACACCACACCATTATTGGTATCGATGCTATTGAAATAGGCAGACTTAGCTGCATAAAGCGATTTAATTCCTAAAGCATTGTATACTTTCTTCACTGCTTTACTCTGCCCGGCTTTAGCTTCCGGGTTTTTCGTATTCCCTACCAGGTGGTCTTTTACATTGTTATACATCTGCATATCACTTGCGTAAATGCGGTCTGCAATTTCTTTAAATACCGGACCAGCTACCGTTGCGCCATAATATCCGTTCTTAGGCCCGTTGATCGACACGATAATGGAATACTTAGGTTTGTCTGCAGGAAAATATCCACAGAATGAAGCCTGATAAACTTTCTTTCCATATCCTTTGTTACCATCAGCCACCTGTGCCGTTCCTGTTTTTCCGGCAACCCTGTAAAACGGAGAGCCCATCAGCTTACCTGTTCCTTTGGTCACCACAGATTCCAGCATGGCCTGCAATTTCTTAATCGTTTTTTCCGAACAAATTCTATCGCTGATTACCCTTGCATGGAATTGCTCAATTGGATTTCCCAGTCTTCTGATCTCTTTCACAAAGATCGGTGCGATGTATTTTCCATCATTTGCTACCGCATTATAAAAGGTCAGCATTTGAAGCGGCGTGATCTGCATTTCATAACCATAAGCCATTTGTGGCAAGGTCATGTTCTTGTTCCAGCTTCTGTTAGAAGGATTTTTGATCACCGGATTTGTTTCTCCAGGGATCTGTAAATCCAATCTCTTGTTCATGTGGATATCATATAAATGATCCGTAAACTGAGAAGGATTATCCTTATAATGGATGTTAACCAATTTCGCAATCGCTGTATTTGCCGATTGCTCAAAGGCTTTCATGACCGTTACCACACCAATCCCGCCATGTGAATCTTTAATCGTATGTCCCGGAATCCTGTAAAAACCATCGCCAGTATCCACCAAAGTATTTGTATCTACTTTTTTGTCTTCCAGCAATGCCATATAAGAAGCCAGTTTAAACGTAGATCCAGGATCCTGGCTACCACCAATCGCATAATTAAACTTCTCTTCATAAACACCTTCAGACACCCTGGTATAATTCGCTACGGCACGTACTTCACCGGTATTTACTTCCATCAGGATTACTGTTCCATGATCTGCATCACTCAGTTTTAACTGTCTTTCCAAAGCAGTTTGCACAAGATCCTGCATATTGATATCGATCGTTGATATAATATCAGCTCCTTCTTTAGGCGCGACTTCTGCTTCATCATTTACCGGCATCCAAACACCACCAGCGATCCTTTGTACCAATCTTTTACCACTTTCTCCGTTGATGTAATCTCCATAAGCGCCTTCCAGACCTACCCCATTGGCAACGTTCTCGTTTTTATAACCGATTGTTCTGGAAGCCAGGAATTTGAAAGGCTTAATTCTTTTGTTCTGTTGCACTGCAATTAAACCACCTGAATATTTCCCGATGTTATACAACGGGAATGTTCTGATCGTTTTCAGTTCCTGATAACCGATTTTACGTTTAATCAGCAGGTAACGGGCACTATCCTGTCTCGCCGAACGCAGGTAACGTGAATATTCTTTAGGCGTTTTATCTTTAAAGAACTGAGATAATTTAAGCGCTAAAGAATCTACTTTTCCATAGAACACTTTATCATCATCGATTCCGCCCGCAAACAAATCCATCCTCAGTTCATACTCAGGAATTGAGGTCGCCAGCAGACTTCCGTCTGATGAATAGATATTTCCACGTGCAGCTTCCACATTGATATACTTAGTAGAGAGGCTATCGGCCATGGCACGCCATTTATGCCCCTCTACAAATTGTACATCGCATAGTCTGACCAATACTGCCACGGCAAGCAGTACAATCAGTCCGAAAGACAGATAAACACGTAATAATATGTTTGCTCTAATGTTCATTTGTGTTGATTACAATTTTTTTAGGAGGTTCGGTTAATTCCTTAATTCCCAATGTATCTACCTTTTTTGCTACTTCAGTCAATTTGCTTTTGAACATTAAGTCTGCTTTTAGCGACTTATATTCCCAGCTTAACTCTTTTACTTCTTTATTTAATTTGTCAATATTTCTAATGTTCTTGACTGCCATGTGGCTGTTTGCAATGTATAGCATACACAAAACAGACAAAAACAGTAAAAACGGTAACATATCTGTTGCCGCTTCCTTAGTCACTACCCCTTCGGTAAATAACTTTTTAAAGAACGCTTTTTCACCTTCAGGCTCCCTTACTTTCCTCCGTGGTTTCTTCAACTGAATTTCTTCAGGTTCCAAATCCTCCTCTTCTATGTGGTGCCTGAACTCGTTATTCATAGCTTTTCTCCAATTCTGAGTTTGGCACTCCTTGCCCGGCTATTGCGTTCCAGCTCTTCAGCCTCCGCAATCACCGCTTTTCTGGTGATGGTTTTAAGGGGTTTTTGCTCATTCCCATAAAAATCTTTTTCCACCTCACCTTTAAATTTCCCCTTTGCGATGAAATTCTTAACCGGTCTGTCTTCCAAAGAATGGTAGGACATCACTACCAAACGGCCACCAGTTTTTAAGACATCAGCCGTTTGCATTAAAAAATTCTCCAGCACTTCAATTTCTGCATTGACCTCGATGCGCAATGCCTGGAACACCTGAGCCATATATTTATGCTCTTTTCCTTTCGGAATATGTGCACCTGCTGCTCTTTTAAAATCAGCAAGTGTTTTAATCGGTTGTTCCACACGGCCGGTTACAATCGCACGGGCCAGTGATTTGGCATTTTTCACCTCACCATAAATTCCGAAAATTTTATGAAGCTTATCTTCCGTATAGGTATTCAAAACATCAGCAGCCGTTAAAGCGCCTTGTTTATCCATACGCATATCCAGGTCAGATTCGAACCTGGTAGAAAAACCTCTTTCCGGCACATCAAACTGATGAGAAGAAACGCCAAGGTCGGCCAGGATACCATCTACCGCTTTATAACCCAGCAAGCGCAGGTTATTTTTGATAAAGGCAAAATTCTGGTCTACAAAAATAAAACGTGGGTCATCAATCTTATTCCTCTGTGCATCAGGATCCTGATCGAAGGCGATCAACACTCCGTCTTTACCTAAATGCTTCAGAATTTCTCTTGAATGTCCGCCACCACCAAAGGTCACGTCCACATATACACCATCAGGTTTGATATTCAAACCATCGATACATTCTTTTAACATTACGGGGATGTGGTAATTATTCTCCATCATTCCTCCTGTTCTTATTGCCCATTACTTCTTCTGCAAGCACTGCAAAATCTTCAGGCTCTTTATCAAACAAAGCGTCATACGCTTTTTTAGACCAAACTTCAATCTTGTCAAACTGACAGGCCAAAACCAGTTCTGCACTGATTTCTATGCCTACAGATTCCAATAAAGACTTAGGTAAATTCACCCTTCCGGTCGCATCTAACGTCAATTCCGTCGCGCCGCGGGTAAAATATCGAATAAATTCTCTGTTTTTTTGTTCGTACGGATTCAACTTACTTAACTCTTCCACGATTCCCTCCCATACTTTTTTAGGGTAGATCACCAGGTGCTTTTCAAAACCTCTGTTAATCACAAGTCCCTCTTGCTCAACGTTGGGCAATTGTTTTTTCAGAGACGAAGGAACCATCAAGCGGCCTTTCGCATCCAATTTACAATCAAATTCTCCTAACAATTGAACCATTTTAATATGTGCACTTTTTATGTAGGGTAAAAATAGATATTTCTACCACTTTTTACCACATTCTACCACAAAAAATTATCAACATATTTCGTACCAAGATTTTTGCCCCTTTAAAGTGCTAAAAAGGCCTGAATCAAGGTGGTAAAAAAAACAGGCGCTCCGTTTAAAACGAAACGCCTGTCCTAAATTTAGTCAAAAACGTTAGGCATTGATCGCCTTCACTCCCGGCAATTCTTTACCTTCCATATATTCCAATAATGCACCACCACCGGTAGATACATAACTCACTTTATCTTCTAAATTGAATTTAGCGATTGCCGCAGCAGAATCACCTCCACCGATCAATGAAAAAGCGTCATTATCCTGAGTAGCAGCTACAACCGCATTTGCAATTGCACGGGTACCCTGCTCAAAATTAGCCATTTCAAAAACACCCATCGGACCATTCCAAAGCAAAGTTTTTGAATTTTTAATCACTTCAGAAAACAGCTCAATACTTTTCGGGCCGATGTCCAATCCCATCCAGTCTGCCGGAATATGACCCGTATCCACATCCTTTTTCTCTGCATCATTTGCAAATTTATCGGCGATGGTGGTATCAAGTGGGAGATATAAATTCACTCCTTTAGCTTTTGCTTTTTCCAGCAGTTCCAGGCAAAGTGCCATTCTGTCTTCTTCCAATAGTGAAGTACCGATCTCACCACCTTGCGCTTTCGCAAAAGTGTAAGCCATTCCACCACCAATGATCAGGTTATCCACTTTATCCAATAAGCTTTCGATCAACAAAATCTTATCAGATACTTTAGCACCACCCATAATTGCTGTGAAAGGTTTCACCGCACCATGGTTTACTTTTTCTGCATTTTTCAATTCTTCCGCCATCAGATAGCCGAAGTATTTATCGTTAGGAAAGAATTCTGCGATGATCGATGTAGAAGCATGTGCACGGTGTGCAGTACCAAAAGCATCGTTTACATACACATTTCCCAGTTTAGACAACTTTTCCGCGAAATCTCTGTCGCCTTTTTCTTCTTCTTTATAGAAACGAAGATTTTCCAATAACAACACTTGTCCCGGCTCCAGGTTTTTAGCTTTATCTACCGCAGATGTACCAATACAATCCTCTGCAAATTTCACTTCTAAATCCAGCATTCTGGAAAGGTCACCTAAAATGTGTTTCAAAGAATATTTATCTTCCGGACCGCCTTTTGGACGTCCCAGGTGAGACATCAGGATCACTGAACCACCGTCATTCAATATTTTAGTAATGGTAGGCAATGCAGCACGCATCCTTTTATCATCAGTAATGTTAAATTCCGCATCCAAAGGAACATTAAAATCCACCCGGATTAAGGCTTTTTTATCTTTGAAATTACACTGGTCTATTGTTTTCATTCGTATATAGTTTTTAAAGGTTATGAAGCTGTCATCAGCATCTTTATTATGGTTTGTATTGGTATGCTGATGATGGTTTCATTATTGTTATTGTTTAGAATTATCGGTTTTAATAGTCCTGCAGCTTAAAAAAAAGAGACAGGTTTAACTCAGCTTATTATTTTTTACAGCCAGCAACCGGATCATATTGAAATGCGGGCCTATTCCCGGTATTTCAAACTCTTCAGAAATCATTGTAAAACCGAGCTTCGTATAAAAAGCAGCGGCAGCACTGCGGGCATTGCACCAAATATAAGCAGCATTAGCGGATGTCAGTTCATCAATTGCAAAATTTATGAGCTTTGCACCATATCCCTTTCCTGCAAAGGCAGGATCAGAAGCCATTCCACGCAAACGGAAGCCATGAGGGCCATGTTCAGGATGATCTTCAGGGAAGATTGTCGCAACAGAAACCAATTGATCTCCCGCAAAACAACCCAAATGTAAGCCCCCCTCCATGTGATCCTGAGGGAACACACATTGCGCTTCCGGCATTCCGTTTCTGAGCACCAAACTGCGCAGGGGCAGTGTCTGTTCAGCTGATATATATTTAACCATTTATTTTCTCAATTTTTTGAATCAGGTCTACCAATCTGGCAGAATATCCGGATTCATTATCATACCATCCTACTACTTTAACCATATCTCCAACGATGGAGGTCAGCTGGGCATCAAAGATGCAGGAATGTGGATTGTCTAAAATATCAACGGAAACTATAGGGTCTTCGGTATACTCCACCAAAGCTTTCATCTCCTCTTCTGAAGCCTTTTTAAAAGCTGCATTAATCTCCTCAATCGTTGCCGGCGATTTTAAAAGGCAGGTAAAATCTGTTAAGGAACCATTCAGAACCGGAACCCTGATCCCCGCACCACCCAATTTACCTTCCAGATGAGGGAAAATATTCGTAATTGCTTTTGCCGCGCCAGTACTTGTCGGAATGATAGAAGCTGAAGCCGCCCTTGCCCTTCTTAAATCTTTATGCGGGCCATCGTGAAGGTTCTGATCCCCGGTCATGGAATGCACAGTAGTGATATACCCTTCCAGCACCCCCCAGTTATCATCTAATATTTTTACCATTGGCGCCACATTATTTGTGGTACAGGAAGCATTGGAAAGAATGCTGCTTTTCAAATCTATCGCTCCATCATTTACACCAAGCACCACCATAGGAATGTCTTTATCCGCAGCGGGTGCAGAAATCAACACTTGTTTAGCACCAGCCAGCAAATGCAAGCCTGCTCCTGCCCTGCTAATGAATTTACCAGTAGATTCCAGTACCAGATCAATCTCCAGCGCTGCCCACGGAAGCTCCTCAGGATTAGATTTTGAATACAGCTGAATCTTCTTCCCGTTAATGATTAAGGCATCTGATTCAAAAGAGACCTTCCCTTTAAACCCTCTGTGGACCGTATCATACTTAAATAAGTGCGCCAGCGTTGCTGCATCACCTAAATCATTGATGGCCACAACATTGATGTTTTTCTCAATTGCCCTGCGTAAAAACATACGGCCAATTCTACCAAAACCATTAATTGCTATATTCATTTCTATCTGTTGTTTTGTTGGTGTAGCAATCTAAAATACCCTTCGGTCTTTGTAAATTACGGCGCAAAAGTACCTATATTCTTTATAGGAGCGGTACTATTTCCGGACAGAATATTAAAAATTACGCAGCGATTAATTTCGGCCGATATTTAAAGTATCCCTGAGCAGAACATCCCTTAAACGGTAATTTTTGTCTGCCGTTTTCCGGATCATAAAAGTAAGCAGCCCATTAGAAAAAACACAAATGGAAAACAGCAGGATGATCAGGGTAAAATTACCCAGGTGCTGCAAGAAAAGCGTCATTACGACCATACTGATATTAAAAATAAGCAGGCGAAAAACTACTGTTCCATCTGTATATCCCATTTGTTTCAGGCGGTGGTGGATATGATTTCTGTCCCCGGAAAACGGAGATCTGCGATGCAGGAGCCGAATTAAAAATACCCTCAGGCAATCAAATACCGGAACGATCAATACCGCCAAAGCGACAGCCATGGCCGAGTCTGAATACAGAAAACTGATGCCTCCTCCATCCGCCAGTTTAATAAACCTCAGCGCCATTAGCCCGGAAATCAGCCCAGTCAGCATTGCCATGGCATCCCCCATAAATATTCTTGCCGGTGCATAGTTAAACAGGAGAAAGCCAGCAAGGGATCCCGACAGCATCAAAGCAATTCCGCCATAACTGTGATCCTCCCCAAGAAAGAGCAGGATGCCAAAGAAAAGGTTCACAAAGAGCCCCAAAGTTCCCGCCAGGCCATCCAGTCCATCGATCAGATTAAAAGCATTGCAGAGCAGCACAAACAAAAAAATCTTTAACAAGCCGATCCATCCGGGCTCCTGACACCAGCCGGCGGAGATCAGAATAATAGCCGATACCAATTGCACCGCAATCTTTAAAAGCGGACCTGTTCCGCAAACATCATCGTTCAGACCCAGCGTAAACAACAGGATAAAGGAGGCCAGCGCAAAGACCATATTTAAATCTGTTTTTAGATCTGTGAACAGTAAAACACTCGTCATTAATCCAGCAAAGACGGCCAACCCACCGAGCCTGGAAATGTTCCTTCCATGGTCTTTTCTATCTCCGTCAGCCTCATCATACAACCCTAAAAGGAAAGAAAACCGAATGACCACAGGAATTAACAATGCGACCAGCAGTAAACTGAATACAAAAAAGCCAATCCCCTCCACCATCAACACCTAAAAAAACTGCCTTACTTTCCTAAGCTTTTTCAATATCAATACTAAAAAAGGATAAGGGATTTCATGAGTACTCAATGCTTTAAAATCATAAATTGCAGCGCTGCCCCGCTTCCTGAAAGAACCATTACTTAATCCCCCCAACCTCATATTCACCAATACCCGGTCTATAAAAACCGCATGAATCCTATTCCGGTAGAAATACCTCAATATGAGTTCATAATCCGCGGAGGTTCCGAAATCCAGCGCATAGCCCCCTAAAGAAAGAAACAGTTCTTTTTTTAAGAATAAAGCAGGATGAGCAGGCATCCAGCCATACTGGAGGTCCTTTCTGTTATAAGCCTTAGAAATCCATTTCCTTTTCAACTTGGCGGGAAAATGCCGTTGTATAAAATTTAAATGACCATACACGGCCTCACAATGATTCACTTTAAAGCAATTGGCCACTGCGCTGAGCACGCCCCGATCGGCAAAGCAGTCGTCCGCATGTAATATCCCCAGCACCTCACCTGTAGCGATGGCAACCCCCTTATTCAACCCATCATATAAACCACGGTCTTTTTCCGAACTGAAATAGGAAATGTACTTCAGATACCTGTTTATGACCTCAATGGTTCCATCTGTTGAGCCCCCATCGATCAGAATATATTCTACCGTCAAATGATCCTGAGCAACCAGTGATAAGATGCAATCTTCGATAAATTCCACCCCATTAAAAACAACTGTAACGATACTTATTTTCATAACTATTTAAATTACACACATTCGAATATATTGAAAATACTTAATAGTTAATTAAAAAGTTGTCTTAAAAATTAAATAAAACTCAAATCCCCCTTCATAAAGACCGGAAAACAGACATAAAAGCAGTATCCCGCGCATAAAAAAGCGGTTTGAAAAATTTATTTCAAACCGCTTTTACAGGATTTATTAAATTTAGTTACTGTCCATTTTCAGGAAAGACCTCATTTGCCCTTCAAGCACTACATGTTCCTTCAGCCATTTTTCAACCGCAACTTTCTCGTTGTCCTCACTTTCCATTGCAGCCATTAAGGAGCTCAGTTCCTGACCATCCAGCTGAAAATTTCTAAAAAAAGTCGTCACCTGTGGATTTGCCAGGACAAAATCCTTATTAGCCACGGTCTGAATTGATTCTATTGCTCCAAACACTCCTTTAGGATCGTTCAGGAACTTCAATTTATAATTACTGAAAATATAATGAGGAGACCAGCCTGTAATGACTACAGCTTGTTTCGCATCGATGCTTTTCTTCAGAATGGCCAGCATTGCCGCTTCACTTGCAGATTGCAGTTCCAGTTTCAAACCGTAATCTTTAACCGCGGCTTCCGCTTTATTCATAATTCCCGCACCGGCATCAATGCCCACAATCTTGCCATCAAACATCGCTGCATTTGCATTCAATTCCTCTATGCTATTGACCTTCACATAATCAGGAACGACCAAACCGATCCTTGCATTTTTAAAATTAGTTCCCAACATTTCCAGCTTAGCCCCAAATTTATCTATATAATCTTTATGCGTTATCGGCATCCAGGTATCCAGAAATATATCAGCATCTCCTCCTGCTACCGCCGCAAATACCGGCGCCACATCTGCATTTTTCAAATCCACCGTATATCCTTCTCTTTCCAGTAAGACTTTAGACAAATGAGTCATCGCGACTCCCTCTGCCCAGTTTACGTACGCTATCGTTACCTTTTTATCATTTGTTGTATTTCCACAGGAATAAACCATCCCAATGGTCATTGCGATTAATATTCCGCTGATGAATCTTTTCATAGTATGTTGTTTTTATTTGTTCAATTTATACGCTGATCAACCTAGGCGTTTATCTTTTTCTTCGGTCCGAACGACTGTGTAATACGGTCGAGAATCACTGCCAGAATCACGACTGCAATTCCACCTTCAAAGCCTAAACCGATTTTCAACTGTGTAATTCCTTTAAGCACCACTTCACCTAATCCACCAGCTGCAATCATTGCAGAAATCACAACCATAGAAAGTGCCATCATAATCGTCTGATTTACGCCTGCCAGAATTGTTGGCAATGCCAGTGGCAATTCCACTTTAAAAAGTAGCTGACGGGGTGTTGCTCCGAAAGAGCGGGTCGCTTCTACGATATCCTTTGGCACCTGACTGATTCCAAGTGTCGTTAGGCGCACTGCAGGAGGCATTGCAAAGATTACGGTAGCAAATGCTCCCGGAACCTTTCCAAGCCCAAAGAACAACACTGCAGGGATCAGGTAAACGAAAGCAGGCATCGTTTGCATTAAATCGAGTACCGGTCTGATCAGTTTCCCGGCCAACGGTGTCTTCGCTGCCCAGATCCCCAGCGGAACGCCCATCAATAAGGCAATGAAAGCCGCAGATAAGATCAACGCCAATGTTGCCATGGTTTGCGCCCAATAGCCCATTCCCCAGATCAGGGTTAAGCCCAACAGCGTAAACAGCATCAATCCCCAACCCGTTCTTTTCCAGGCCAGAAAAGCAACCAATGCAATGATGACATAAAATGGAGGGAACATCAGTATCCACTCCACAGAGTTCACGATAGACTCCACCAGCACTTTGATGACATGAAACAGTGCAGCAAAATGAAGGGTAAGCCAGTTTATAAATTGTTCTATATAAGTTCCTATATGTATCATACTATATTATTTCTTTTTGAAGGTTATCAATTGTGTTTCCAGTAACATTTTCCCAGCTTGCTCCTGTCGTTTCGATCAGTAAAGAAGTTTGGGCAACAATACCGATCAGTTTATTTGTCTCGATGTCGACAATCGGAACCGCTCTTCCATTTTCTGCAATGAAAGGAAGCATCTGTTCTACGGTAGTCTCCGGATAGGCAACAGGAATATCTTTGATGATTGCTTTTTCAATCGTATGTTCTCCTTTTGCTTTCAGTTCCAGAATATCTTTCAGGTAAACGAAACCAAGAAAATGTTTATCCACGGAGACCGCTGGTAAGGAGGTCAGTCCGGAAGAACGCATTTTACGCAGACTCCCTTCTACCCCGTCTTTTCTCAGAATTGCTACCGTCGGTTTTTCAAACATCAGACTCGCTGCTGTAATGATTGATTTACGGTCTACTTTTTCCACAAATGAGGATACATAATCTGTTGCCGGGTTGGTCAATATATCTTCCGGCGTACCTATTTGTATCACTTCTCCATCTTTCATGATGGCAATGCGATCTCCCAGACGAATGGCTTCATCAAGATCATGTGTAATAAACACAATAGTCCGGTGCATTTTTTCCTGCAAATCAATCAACTCGTCCTGCATTTGTGTACGGATCAAAGGATCCAATGCCGAAAAGGCCTCATCCATCAACAGGATCTCAGGATCGTTGGCTAAAGCCCTGGCCAGTCCCACACGCTGTTGCATCCCTCCCGAAAGCTCGCCAGTATGCTGATTTTCATATCCCTTCAGACTCACCAGGTCAATCACTGCTTTTGCTTTTTCTTCCCGTTCCTTCTGTGGGATATCCTGTAACTCCAGTCCGAAAGCAACATTTTCAAGTACGGTGCGGTGAGGTAACAGTCCGAAATTCTGAAAAACCATGGCCATTTCTTTACGGCGAACGGCTTGTAATTCTTTTTCTCCAAGGCTGGTAATGTTGCGCTGGTTTAAAATCACTTTTCCTGATGTTGGCTCAATCAAGCGGTTCAGGCAGCGCAATAAACTCGACTTGCCGCTCCCCGACAATCCCATGATGACAAAGAATTCACCCTGTTCAATGTTAAAACTGGCATTCTTTACCGCAACGGTACAACCTGTTTTTTTAAGAATCTCCGCTTTGCTTTTCCCTTGCTTCAATAATGAAAGTGCCTCCTCTTTTTCTTTTCCGAATATGAGCGTGAGGTCTTCTATCTTAAGTTTAGACATGTCTTTATATGTTATATGTTAGAAATAATAGCCGATATTGATGTTGAACCGACTGTGCCATTTTGATTCCGGATTACCTGAAGACAAGCCATTTTGCCATTCCGGTCCCAACCAGGGTTGGTTGTTTCCGGCAGCCCAATCGACATAAGTGACCAGGTTTCCGGCGCTGATCATGCCTCCCAATACGTTCATTTGGGAATCCGTATATCCGGCCTGTGGCTTATTCATGTAAGAATAGTTTTCATAAAATGTGACTGCCGTTACCGGGCCCAGTTTAACAGGTACAGTGTAGGCAAAAGATGCAGTATGCAAATAGGCTTTAGTGGCTACCTCATAAGCTGAACCATAGGCAGCAAGACGGAGTACCTCTTTATATTGTGCGGAATCGGCCAAATGATACTGGTAATACATCGACTGAAGTTTCACATTCAGTTTCCCGAAATTCAGGTCTGTATGTATTGCCGCAGCCCATCTTGAGCCCATTTGTCCCGTAGGTATATTGTATACTCCTCCAAGCATCCCGGAGATGCCAATTCGTTTATTGTCCGACAACAGATATTCTGTTCTCAGGTTTCCCTGATTTACTTCTTTATTTCTGCCGGCCACATCATAGGAATATCTCGAAGGATCAATTTCCGTTTGATCGCCAAAATCGAGTTCCATCGCATTTTTAAAAAAGGCAAGATCATAAGACCAGCGTTTGCTGTGTTGATGAAACCGGATTCCCATGGAAGCTTTATCTTCAAAGCCGAGGTAATAAGGCAGGTTAAAAAACCAGTTGTGAGAGTTATAAGTGGTATTACCGAAAGGATTCTGAACCAGTCCGACTGCAAGATTGGTACTGTCGTTGAAATGATAGGTTAAATAACCATCCTTTAAAAAGCTTCCTCCGGAGGATTTGGCATAAAACCGGTATTCGGCATGAAAATCCAGTTTTTTATACGAGGCATCTGCATTGATCCGAAACATATCGAGCCCGAAATCTCCTCCTCTTTTTACTTGTTCTTTCTTCCAGGAAGAAAGGTTATAATTGAACCGCAATGCACCTCCGATCCTTAGACTGGGTTGATCTGACAATATGCGTACCGACGCGGTGTCGGGTATTGTTCTTGTAGAGTCCTGGGCTAAAGTTGTGGCTAATGGAACAACTATAAATAGCACTAAACAGCCTATAAGCTGTGTGAATTTTACCATAATAAAGTTTAATACAGGCCCGCTTTATTGCTGCTTGTAAAAAAATGCTTTAAATAAAACATTATAATGAATTCCAGGGAGCAAATCCCTTAGGCATTTAAACAGATATTGTGCCGTTTCCTTTTAAGAAAATAACGCACAGATGGCGTAACAACAGCGAAGGTTTAAATTAAAAACACTGCAAAGGTAAGAAAAAACAAGCAATAAATCAAGTTTACCTTAGAAATGGAGCTTCAGGCGGCTCTTTCTTACCGGATTAAATGCTACTTTTGCAATGCTTAAACATCAAATGTAATCACATGAATTTAGAGCACCTGGCTAAGCAACTGGCCTTCATCCACGAAATCGACAAACTCAAGTACATTCAGCGAAAAACCCGTCTATTTAACAGTGAGCGGAATGAAAATGACGCAGAACACAGCTGGCACCTCGCCATGATGGCCATGGTTCTGGCCGAACATGCCAATGAAAAAGTAGACGTTCAAAAAGTAGTAAAAATGCTGCTGATCCATGACATCGTAGAAATCGATTCAGGAGATATTTTTTTATACGATACGACCGCAAATCATACCAATACCGAAGAAGAAAGGAAAGCTGCAGAAAGAATTTTCGGCATGTTACCTGTTCAACAGAAAGAAGAATTTATTGCAATCTGGGAAGAATTTGAAGAAGGACAGACCGCGGAAGCCAGATTTGCAAAATCACTGGACAGATTAGAACCGATTTTACAAAATGTCTCTAACCGGGGAGGAACCTGGATGGAGTTTGATGTTAAATATGATACAGTGATCAGGAAAACCAGTGCGATGCAACATGGTTCTCAAATACTTTGGGAGCATACACAAATGCTGTTCGAAGAAAGTATTGAAAAGGGGATATTAAAGAAAACCTAATCCGTTTTTACCGGAACGCCCCTAAAAAGGGGCTTTCGTTTTTAATGCGATATAATGTAGCATTTGGAATATTCCATCGTTAGTTTGTAACGAATAAGACATAAACAACTAGCAATGGCGGGAATATTTTCATCACTATTTCCCGGAATGAAATTTAAATAAGCCATAAGGCGTATCAAGATAGGTCTCCCCTTTTAGTATTCCGAATTTAAGCAACTCCACATCATCCATTTTAAACCTGACTTCATCATTGATCTGATAGTAATGCATATACTCCGGAGTCACCATTTTTCCATTTCTCCACCTCAGCAAAACTGCGTCATCGAACTCCGTCAGCCGTTCTTCTTTTTTAGCAAAATCATTTTTTGTCAGCGTTGTCTGGCGTAACAACAATTTATTATTTCTGACTTCAAGGACATCACACTTTTCCGTATTGACCACTACAAACTCACAGGGTGTCAGCTTATATTTTTTTAAAAAACCGACCTCATAAGCGTCTGTCAGTTTACGGTTAAGGCTATCGTTACCTGGATTTTTCAATTCAAATTCCGCATATTTATTCCTTAGGCTATCGCTAACCATCACATTTTCAAAGTCGACAGCTCTTGTATAGTCAGGATAAAAATACTTCCTGCCATTCCCATACAGGTTCCCTTGTGGGTCAAGATAAAGTGGTTTCCTGAAATCATAAACCACCTGAAACAGGACCTTTCCTTCCGCATCGGTTATTTTCAAGGGCAGGCTACTATTGTCGGGCATCACCAGTACCCGATCATCCTTTAAAAAGCTGACCGCGCTCACTCCTTTATAATCCATAATTTTTGTGAACAATTCCTTTCGACCAACCAGTTCAGAAAGAAAAGGCAATTCTAGATGTGTATCCTTTTGGGGAAAGGGATTACAGGCTGTAAGAAACAAAAGCAAGCAAGAAGCAGGATATCTAAATAGCACGTTAATCATTCATAAATATAAAGAAAGATACATTTCCGTTCCAGGGTATTTACGATTCGCATAAAGACCAGTTCCACAGCAATACCATCCAAACCAGACAGCTGATATATTCACCGAAATATATTAATTTTGATGGAAACACAGCATACCATCTTAAATCAATAACACATGCAAGAGACAAATTCACTAAACCAGGTCGCAGAATTTCACAAAACATTTAAACATCCGATTCAAGAGGCACCGGGTATCCCTGCTAAGGAAAGATGTAACCTTAGGGTTTCTCTTCTTGCTGAAGAGCTGAATGAACTGAAACAAGCAGTAGAAGAAAACAACCTGATTGAAATAGCGGATGCTTTATGTGACCTGCAATATGTTTTGGCAGGAGCCATTTTGGAATTCGGATTGGCAGATAAATTTAAAGCACTTTTTGACGAAGTTCATCGTTCAAACATGAGTAAGGCCTGTAAATCTGAAGAAGAGGCAAATGAGACGATTCAACATTACAGAACCAATCATCAATGTAATGCTTACCACAAAGAAGAAGACTCCCTATTTCTGGTTTACAGATCAAATGATGATAAGACCCTAAAATCTATCAACTATTCCCCTGCAGACCTGAAAAGCATCATTTATTAAGGAATTGAAAAAATTCTTTATCATAAACAGGATCCTTTTAAAAGGATCCTGTTCTTTTAACCTCTCGTGCCATTCTCACAATCCCTTTTGCTATTCTCAAACGAATAATGACCTGATCCCCGCAAATATCAGCTGATTCCGGACGAACATCAAAATAGCAATACAGGTCTGATAATAAACGTTAATTTAAGCCCCTGAACCAAAATCCCGATCAGATGTTAAGAACCCTTTTGTATTGCTTATTACTCTGCTTCTTTTCTACCAATTCTTTTGCTCAGAAAGTGTTTCTCCGGGAGATGCCATTAAAAGAAAAAGCAGCCATTAGTTTTACTGAGCCCGGCAATAGCATCATATTTTTCGGATCAGATGATCGCAGTCCTCAATACCAGAAGCACAAAAAAAACAGCAGGGAAGTAAATGCTTATTTTGGAGCGGTTTATTCCAGCTTTCCAATATTCGACATCAACACTAAGAACGTCGTGGAATACAACAATACATCGGGCAGATTTTTCTTTTACCGTCCGAATGCCCGGAAACCTTATGGAATGTTGATCTCCAATGGCATTGATCAACCGATACTTGTAACCAGGCCAGATCAATATCTAAAAACCATAAAGACTTACCTCAACATCAGTTCTGCTGATGAACTCGTTCCAAAGATACTGGATCAGAAAAACAGCATCAGTCTTCTGGAAGAAATGAAGCAGATCATGAAATCGAAATTCGTTCCAGATCAGGATTATGCTGTTCAACTGATAAAAAACGCCAATACCATTCATTATTTAAGTCATTCTAAAAGATATGTAGACTGTAATTGCCCGGAAAGAAATGCTGAGATGTTCAAAGATAGCCTGATGCAGGAAAAAATGTCCAATCACAGTACTTACCTGTATAATGACAAAAATCAGGTATTGGAAATGAGTAACTTCAATCAGGGCGAACTGAGTTATCGCCTAAGGTACACCATCGACCAATCAGGATTGATCCTGGAACTGATTTCTGATAATAATACCACCCGGTTTATCTATGAAAAAGACAGATATCACACCATAAACATCGAAAACGGTGTTCCCCGGAGTTGTGAGACTTTTTATTTCAATGACCAAAAACAATGTGTGAGGAGATTTTCCAGAGGGCCTGATGCCGGGTCAGGCAGTAACACAGATTATATTTATGATCAATATGGAAGAATCGTCAGAGAAAGCAGCAAAGACTCGGAAACCATTTATGAATATAAAAATGAGACCGACGACCTCTACACAAAATCCAGTTTTTACAGCTTAAACCCAAAAACGCTGAGTTCGCAAAACGAAATCATTTGGGAGCATCCCTACAAACAAATCATGCTCGGCAAGGATAAAAATCTGCAGCAATTATTTAAACAAGTGACCCTCATCGGGCAGGATTGCAGTCTCAAATCCTATTTTTACGACAAAGACAACAAACTAACGATGGTCAGTATCATTGGCTGCAAACCTTAAGCTTCATTTCTTTCATGAATTGACCATACAGGTCATCTTGTTTTTTTAACGGCTGAACTGATATTCTATACAACTCATCGCTATTTTCAAGGCGCTTCTATGCCATTTAGATACTTTCGTTTCATTAAACATCTAAATGGCATGAAAATAACATTCATTTTTCTCTTTACGCTACTCAGCTCAGTCCCCTTTATTTTGTCTGCGCAGCAACGCGTTACGATAAGCGGAACGGTAAAAGACGGGGCGACAGGGGAAACGTTAATCGGAGCAACCGTTAAACTGCAAAACGCAGCTCAAAATACTGGTCTGGCAACTAATGCCTATGGCTTTTATTCAATTACTGCTGCTGCCGGGGAATACAGCCTGATCGTTAGTTACAGTGGTTATCAAACTTCAACTCAGAAAGTTTTGCTCAGCAAAGCATTGACCATTAACATAGCCCTTGTCCCGGCTTCGACCTTACAGGAAGTGCAGATCAGTGCAGGAGAACTGAAGAATGAAAATGTCAGAAGTCCCCAGATGGGCCTGAACAAAATCAACATGAAGGACCTCGACAATGTACCTGTATTACTGGGAGAAAAGGACGTGTTAAAGGCCATACAATTTCTGCCTGGTGTAAAATCCGGAGGAGAAGGCAATACCGGATTTTTTGTCCGCGGTGGTGCCGCTGATCAAAACCTGATCCTGCTGGATGAGGCGACGGTTTACAATTCAGCCCATTTGCTGGGTTTCTTCTCTACTTTTAATGCCGATGCAATTAAGGATGTCAGCCTGTATAAAGGAGGTATGCCGGCACAATACGGTGGCCGTTTATCTTCCGTACTGGATGTCAAAATGCAGGACGGTAACGATAAGAAGTTTGGTATAGAGGGTGGCCTTGGCCTCATTGCTTCACGCATCAAAGCAGAAGGTCCGCTGGTTCAAAATAAAAGCTCCTTTATGATCAGCGCAAGGAGAACCTATATCGACCTCCTGCTGAAAGCTTTTGGCGACTCCGCTTTGAAGAAGAATACCCTTAATTTCTATGACATCAATGCGAAAGTGAATTACAAATTTGACGATAAAAACACCCTGTTTCTTTCCGGTTACTTTGGCCAGGACAATATCGGGATTAAAGACCTGTTTGCCAATGACTGGGGCAATACCACAGCAACAGTACGTTTTAACCATATCTTTAACAACAGGTTATTCTCAAATACCTCCTTAATTTACAACCGTTATAGTTATGCCATTGAACTGATCGATGATCAAAGCAATGCCAAAGTTAAATCGCTCATCAGGGATTTAAACTTCAAACAGGATTTTCAATATTTCAGCAGTAATCACCTGCTCAGATTTGGCTTACAGGGTACACACCATCAGATCATGCCTTCTGACATTACAGCCTCCGGTAATTCCAGTATCAATCCACTTTCTATTGAAAAGCGTTATGGTTTGGAATTTGGCCTTTATTTATCGGACGAATGGAAACTGAGCGAAAAATTCAATTTGCTATTTGGCCTGCGGTTGAGCCAGTTCTCCCTGCTTGGCCCCGGAAAGATCAATACCTATAACGACGCCACAGAACTCATTTCTTCAAAGACCTACAAAAGTGGGGATTTTGTTAAAAACTACTTCAACCTGGAGCCCCGTTTTTCGGCAAGTTATACACTGAATGATAAAAACTCCATCAAAGCTTCTTACAACCGAAATACTCAAAACATCCATATCCTCAACAATTCAGGAACAAGCTCTCCAACCGACCAATACGTGATGAGCAGCAACAACATCAAACCCGAGATTGGGGATCAGATCGCTCTTGGATATTTTAAAAACACAGAAGACAATGGTTATGAGTTTTCTGCAGAAGTGTATTACAAATGGCTGCAAAACCAAATTGACTATAAGGATGGTGCAGATTTAACAGCCAACGCAGAGATAGAATCGCTCCTCTTGTACGGAAAGGGACGCGCTTACGGAATAGAGCTCTATGGAAGAAAAACCAAAGGCAGGCTGACCGGATGGATCAGTTACACCCTTTCAAAAACAGAGCGGCAGTTTAAAGGGATCAATCAGAGCAGTTATTTTCCTGCAAGACAAGACCGAACACATGATTTATCGATGGTGGCCATGTACAACCTGAGTAAACGCTGGTCTGTTTCTGCCAATTATATTTTCAATACCGGAAATGCGGTTACCTATCCGGCAGGCAAGTACGACATAGGCGGACTGACTACTTATTATTATACGGATAGAAATGCCAACCGGATGCCCAACACTTCAAGACTGGACATTGGAGCGACCCTGAAGGCAAAAGAAACCCGGAGGTTCCAGAGCAGCTGGACATTCAGTATCTACAATGTCCTCAACACTAAAAACCCTTATGCCATCAGGTTCAGAGATAAGGAAAATGACCCAACCCGCACAGAAGCTGTGCAAACCAGTCTTTTTGGCATCACCCCTTCAGTAACTTATAACTTCAAATTCTAATGATCATGTTACAACAAATCAAATATATATCCCTGCTTCTTGCCGGATTCATTACACTTAGCGCCTGTGAAAAAGTGATTGACGTGAAGCTGGACAACGCCGAAAGTCAACTCGTAATCGAGGGAAACATCACCGATCAGCCGGGACAACAGGTGATTAAAATCAGCAAATCTGTTCCTTATACGGAAAACAATACCTACCCTCCGGTTAGCGGGGCAGTGGTTACGGTTACAGATGACAATAGCCATTCCTGGACCTTTTCAGAAACGGCGCCAGGGATGTATACTTTTCCCTCTTTAAAGGGAGAAACAGGGCGGGTTTATACGCTTAAGGCAACGGTAAATAATGTAGTTTATACCGCAACGTCCGGTATGCCTGCTCCGGTAGGGATTGATTTTCTGGATGTCAAAGTATTTAATTTTGGAGGTGATGATCAGAAACAGGCACAGGTACATTATAAAGATCCGGCCGGCATTGCCAACCAATACCGCTTTGTAATGAAAGTAAATGGGGTTCAATCGAAACAGGTGTATGCAGAAAATGACCGTTTGACTGATGGGAATGATGTGCCTACTGTGCTGTTTTTCACCGGGAATAACGACGATCAGGATCAACTGAAAACAGGAGATGTAGTGGATATCGAAATGCAGTCTATCGATAAAAATGTATTCCTTTACTGGTACACACTGGGCCAGCAATCTTCAAATGGCCCTGCTGGCGGAGCAACTCCTGGAAATCCACCTTCAAATATTAACAACAAAGCCCTGGGATACTTTAGTGCGCATACGGTCAGTAAAAAGCAGATGACAGTTCAGTAATTATTAAAATTCATAACTTGCCATTATATATGGCGCCTTCCTTAGAACACAACCAAAAAATAAAAGAACTGTATCTACACCTTGCT
The DNA here is from genome assembly GCF_900103665.1 of Pedobacter steynii. GTDB lineage: Bacteria > Bacteroidota > Bacteroidia > Sphingobacteriales > Sphingobacteriaceae > Pedobacter > Pedobacter steynii. Next base: position 115,062 of record NZ_FNGY01000006.1, on the reverse strand, counting down.
CAGTACAACGAAGTGGATAGTGAATATTGGTATGGTGGCTATAGTCAGGTCACCAGTTTTTTAAGTCACTTTGATGACAACGATTTGGAAGAACTTGTTGCCGGACTTAAAGACTGGGAACGAGATTTTTTGGAAAACTTCGCTGATGCCCTAACGGCTGAGGGAGATCAGGTAGGCTCTCTTGCCAACAGGGCTTATCTATATGGACACTTGTTTTTAATATTTGATCCCCCATGCCATAACATGATGGATAACAATGATTTTTTAGTACACAGCGATCATAAGATTAAGCCGATTCTCCATAAAATAAAATACAGACTCCAGGAACCAAATTTTGTAGGCTATTGTCCTAATTCTTTCAGAAACTTCAAAGAGCTGATAGAAAAGCTAACAAATACACTTTAAATTCAGGCTGCTGCTATTTCAATGTCATTACTTTTTCCAGCAATCTTGGCAATCCATTCCTATTCACATTATCCGTATTCCAAAAGCTCATCACACAGCTCACAAAATTATTTCTTGCCGGGCAGGCTACCGCATAAACAGTTAACGTCTTAGCTCCATCCATTTTAATCAACAATGAATTTACTCCCTTAAAACCATAAATCATCTTTTTAGCCATTGTTTCCTTTCCTTCAAAAATAACATTTACCGTAGTATCAGATAAGGCTTTACCTCCCTTTTGTTCCAGGATCGTTTTCCAATGGGCATTGACCGTCTGAGCTGCATCTTCCTGGGTTTTATGAACGCTCCAGCTCATTTGTCCGTTGGAAGAACATTGCACATTATTTACCCCCATATACCGGCAACCTTCCCCTACTGCGATCTTTCTACCTGCAAAATTGAGGCTATCAAGGTCCAGGGAGTTAAAGACACTATTGGGAACTGCATTGTTCTTAATTAAAGTCACAAAACTCCTTTCAAAATCCTTATCCGATTTATTCATTGCAGAGAAAGTAACCCCTATCAATTTTTTATCGGTGCTTTCTATGAAGTAATACGAAGAATTTATTAAAACTCCTTTAACCTCTTCGCTTGCTTTTGTTACGTACCAATTGTTAATTTTCAATAAGGAATCCGCTGCATTCAGGTCCGCTTCTTTGATTCCAAATTTTTTAAAAGTCTTCAGGATATTCTTTTTTGAAAATTCTGCATCCAGCTTCTGGCTGGAGATTTCAAATCCATCGACATTATAAAACTCGGTTTTGTTGGTAAATAGCCCCTGCAAGCGCGAAAACAAAAGCTCATTAGCCTGCCCGAAAACAGAGCTGCTCATCAACAAACAAAAAAGGGAGACAAATATTGCTTTCATTTTAATTCCTTCTAAACTTATTTCTATTGAAGATACTCAATACAAATGAATATGCAATAATGCATTTCATTTTTGTCCGTATCAGCATTCCGGTTTAGGGTATTTATCTTCGGCCTCCTTTCGAGGTTGCTAGGGCCTTATCAGGTTAAAAACCTTATCAACCTCGTTCATTAACATTCCAGAAGTATCATTTAGATTTAGAAAAATCAAACCCTGGTACGAATACCACTCAAACTATTTTCGGACAAATCATATTGTGAACTAAAATTTACGTACCTTAGAATTAAAACAATTAATATATTAATTATGGCACTATCACTTAATGGTCCTCATGGTCATCTCAAAGGAAAAATAGGTAACCTCGTCTTTTACCTGTTAAATGGACAGCCTGTGGTTCGGACAATCGGAGATCCAGGTAAGCCAAGTATAAATCAAAAGGGCAATCAGCAGGCGATGTCGGTAACGATGAAGGTCTTTAAATCAATGAAAAGTTTTATTAATTCAAGTTTTGAGCTGGAAGCAAGGGGAACGGTAAGGAATCCCTTTAACCTGGCCATCTCTTATAATAAAAAGAATGCCCTGAAGGGAGCATATCCTAATCTCAGGATAGATTACAGTAAAATCGTACTAAGTTATGGTGATTTACCATTAGCGAATGACCTGAAAATGGTAAAAACAGAAACTGGTGTATTGATCAGCTGGGGGCTCAGCAACCAGGATTTCCCTGCATTAAACAACGATATGGTGATGCTCATGCTCCATCATCCTTTAGATCACAGATCAACAACGGTCCTTAATGCCTGCAGAAGGGATGCCGGTCAACATTTTATTCCTTTATCCAATACCGAGCTTAATGAGCCAATAGAGGCCTATATCTGCTTCAAATCTGCAAATGGTAAAAAGATTTCTGACAGTGCTTATCTTGGCAACCTCAATGGTGAACCAGACACTCCGGAAGAAGAAAGTCAGAAAAAGAAATATGCCGTACTAAAAACAAGATTTGATCAGATAGAACTGGATTATCTCCAACAACTGAACGATAACGGTGGAAACCCAGTCGACAGCAAGGCTTTCCGGAATCTAGAAAAAGAATATCAGGTACTTAAACATAAATTAGAGCACCTTCCCCGGAAACCCGTTTAAACAGGAGCCTAAATTCAATATTTTCCCTATCCCTTAAGGTGCCATTCAAAGAGTGCCAGGTCAATAGTATTTCTTTCATTAAAAAATTTCAACGAATACTTGCGAAACCGAACGGTTACACTTAAATTAGTAACCGAATGGTTTCATATAAAACAGAGTAAGTTGAGAAGAGATGTTTTTCAGGCAATAGCCGACCCCACCAGAAGAGAGATTATTGGCTTGATTTCTCAGCAATCATTAAACCTGAATGCCCTGGCAGATCATTTTGAGATCAGCCGGCCAGCAGTTTCCAAGCACATCAAGATTTTAATGGAATGCGGGCTGTTGGCAATCAGGCAGGATGGCAGGGAACGTTATTGTGAACCACGACTTCAAAAAATACAGGAAGTTGCTGCATGGGCCGAAAAATACCGGGAATTCTGGTCACAAAAACTAGATGCCTTAGCCAACTTCCTTGATTCAGAAAATCAACCCAAATAAGAAATTCAAATCTACAACCAAATGAAAGCAGAACCACTTGTACTTGAAAGAACCCTGAATGCACCGGTTGCCAGTGTATGGGATGCATTAACCAACAATGCAAAAATGAAAAAATGGTATTTTGATATTGCAGACTTTAAGCCTGAAATCGGCTTTGAGTTCCAGTTCTATGGCTCTAAGGACGACACCAGATACCTCCACCTTTGCAAAATCACAGAACTCATTCCTGAAAAGAGACTAACCTATACCTGGAAATATGAAAATTTTCCCGGTGAGTCTGCCGTTACTTTTGAATTGTTTGAAGAAGGGGCACAAACGAGACTGAAGCTCACACATGCAGGCCTGGAAAGCTTTACTACAGACAATCCTGATTTTGCACCTTCCTCATTTAATGCAGGATGGACCTTTATCATAGGTACCTCATTAAAAGATTTTGTCGAAGGAAAGCACACCAATTGATTTGACCCGGAACAGGTGGATTAAGGTGCTGTAAACAGGCACCTTAATATCCACCCTTATTGTTCCTTCATCCCCCCGGATTAGTTTCTTAAAAAAAACGCGTTCTATGCCTGCAAAAATAAAAAACCAAGATGAAAATAAAATAGGAAGCAACCTAATAGATTAAAAAAATATAAATTGCGGGTTCAAACCCACAACAAATTTATGGCTTCTACCCGAAAGGCAGCGTTAAGCTTCATTTTCATCACCATGTTATTGGATGTCATCGGCATTGGACTGATTATCCCTGTATTCCCTCAATTGATAGAACAATTGATCCATGGAAATATCAGTCAGGCTTCTCAATGGAGCGGATTGCTCATGTTTGCTTATGCGATCATGCAATTTGTTTGCGCGCCAATTATAGGAAATCTGAGTGATCAGTATGGAAGAAGGCCTGTTTTATTGTTATCTCTCTTCGGTTTCGGGATCGATTATATTTTTCTTGCTTTGGCCCCCAGCATCTGGTGGCTATTTCTTGGGCGGATCATTGCCGGAGTTTTTGGCGCCAGCATGACTACAGCTACCGCTTACATTGCAGACATCAGTACCAAAGAAAACAGGGCTCAGAATTTTGGAATGATCGGTGCTGCTTTTGGTTTAGGTTTTGTTATTGGCCCTGCATTGGGTGGACTGTTAGGTCAGCTTGGCCCGAGAATCCCCTTCATTGCTGCAGCGGTCCTGACCCTGATCAATGTAATTTACGGCTATTTTGTCTTACCTGAATCCCTGTCTAAAGAACACAGACGTCCTTTTGAATGGTCAAGAGCAAACCCTATAGGCTCCCTGCTCTGCCTGAGGAAATACAAAGGAGTAGGCGGATTAATTGTCGCTTTGATCTTCATCTATATTGCCGGACATGCCCTGCAAAGCACCTGGACTTTCATCAATATTGAACGTTTCCATTGGAACACTTTTCTGATTGGCATTTCCCTGGCTACAGCCGGTATTTTAGTGGCATTGGTACAGGGCGGTTTGATCCGTTATACCAGTCCGCGGCTAGGCAATGAAAAAAGCATTTATATCGGTCTGGGCTTTTCGGCTTTTGGAATGGTATTGTTTGCTTTTGCCAACCAAAGCTGGATGATGTTTGCCTTCCTTGTTCCCTATTGCCTGGGAGGAATCGCAGGCCCGGCACTACAGGCCACCATCTCGGGGAATGTACCTCAGAACGAACAGGGAGAATTACAAGGCGCACTGACCAGTCTGATGAGTGCCACGACGATTGTAGGACCATTGTTAATGACCAATCTTTTTGCCTGGTTTACCAGACCAAACGCCCCTGTTAAATTCTCCGGTGCGCCCTTTTTAGCCGCCGCGGTATTAATGTTGATCAGCGTATGGATCTGCACAAAAACCATGAAAAAGGAATCTTTTATTAACCGGAAATAGCTTTCTTATTCTCCGTTATCAGGACTGGTAAAAACAAAAGGACCGCCTTTATAGACGGTCCTTTTACTTCTTCTTAGGGAGTTCCGCCTTATTTAAAACTTCCTTCTGTATTTAAAAGTCGGAAATAAGCATCGAGTTTAACGCCCAGGGATTCCTCGAATGCAGCTTTCAGATCTTCAGGCTGTGGATGTTTGTTTTTCCACAAGCTGAAATAGTGCTGAAAGGCTTTATCCATTTTTTCTCGGCCCACTTCGCTTTCCAGCATATGTAACCACAATGCCGTTTTCACATAGGAGATCAAACCATATTCATCAGAGCTGGAGAATTTATCCGCCGGGGTTTCAATGGCTGATTTCATCGGGATAGAGCCCATTACCTGGTAAATTCTGGAAGAGAATTCCGGTTCAGGCAATTGTTTAATCTGTGCAGGAATTGCATCTCCAAATAAGGAATTTGACCTGTATTTTTCTGCTTCATACCTGAACTGAAAATAGCTGTTCAGACCTTCATCCAACCAGGTATGTTTTCTTTCGTTACTTCCCAGCATGCTCATAAACCAGTTGTGGCCAACTTCATGGGCAATGACGGCATCCAGCGTTTCTTTCTTCGCATCCGGACTGGTGATCAACGTAATCGTTGGGTATTCCATCCCGCCACTGGAATTGTTTGCCGGACCTTCTACCACCTGAACGACAGGATATTCGTATTCTCCAACCCATTTGCTGTAACGCTTTACTGCGTCTTTTGCATAGTCGATACTATTGCTCCACAAAGTTTCTTTCTTATTGTGGTAATACGTAAATGCATCTACGCTCTTACCTGAAGCCAATTTTACCGTATCATATTGTACGACAAAGTTTTTGGCTGCAAACCAGGCAAAATCAGGAACATTGCTGATTTCATAGGTTAATTTCTTCAGGCCTTTATCTTTCGGCTGATAAAGTGCAGGTGCAGCTGTTCTGTTCGCTGCATTTTTTGCACCTATCGTTTTATAAGCTTTCAGTTCATCCGCATTCTGCAAAACACCTGTAGCCCCTACCACATAATCAGAAGGCAGGGTAATGTTCACCTTAAAGGAAGCATACTCGCTGTAAAATTCACCCATGTCCAGGTAAGGGAATTCATGCCATCCATCTTTATCAAATACTGCCGGTTTCGGATACCATTGGCACACCATAAATTCTCCATCGGCAAAACCTGATCTCGAAAAATAAGAAGGAAGTTTCACATTAAAATCTGTAGAGATGTTCACAGATGCTCCGGGTTTTAACGGCGTGGCCAGCTTTACTTTGATGATGTCGATATACTGAGGATTGGGATGCGCCCCTGTAAGGGCAGTCTTCCCATTTACCTTAAAATTTAAGCCGTCAATACTACCATAGCTATATTTTTCCATTTTTTTCACCCTGCTGGTGTCGTTCTTTAACTGCTGGAATAAGGCTGTAGATTCCTGTTTATAGGCATTCGGCCAGATGTGGAACCAAATAAAATCAAGCGTATTGGGCGAGTTGTTTTTATAAACAATCTGTTCCGAGCCTTTCAGTGTCTTTGCCTGATCATTCAGGGCTACATCAATTGTATAACTGACCTCTTGCTGCCAATATTTTTCCTGTGCAAAACCGATGCTGCTCAAGCATACAAAAAGGATTACCAAACATTTCTTCATTACTGTAATTTGTTTTTTATTGGCGATAAAGCCATCTATTTTTATTATTTTTATTGCAGCTAAGTTCTTTAACTTACTGGTTTTTGAAAGATAATATTTTACCTGTCAATTTCAGCTTTCATCAATAGAATTTTGTTAGGCAGGCAAATATCGCGCCTCAATCCCCCAACTATACTTAATTAAACGGTTTTAGTAAAATACGCCATAGAATATTAACACAATTTAACATTTACCCCTTTTCAGTCAGAAAATTTTTAACTTAAATTTGACATACATTAAATGATAAAGATATAATGTTCCATAAAGAAAGCTATGAGCTTCATGAAAAATGGTATAACGAAAAGTTTCCTACCCCGGAGGCTAAATCCGACTATTTTAAGAAAAGCAGATACGAAGATACCAGCAGCATAGGGTCCTGGCTTCAAAGCCTGTTTTTCGATTGCCTGAATCCATTGCTAAAGCATAAGGACCAGCAATGGCTCACCGTTGGCGATGCTTATGGATTTGATGCCAGGTATATTCTTAAAAATGGAAATAAAGCTACCGCGAGCGACCTGAACACCGATTTCCTGAGCATTGCACATCAGGAAGGTATTGTAAATGATTTTCGTTCTGAAAACGCGGAAAAGTTATCTTTTACCGACGACAGCTATGATTTCGTGCTTTGCAAAGAATCCTACCATCATTTCCCCCGCCCTTATTCGGCTTTATATGAAATGATCAGGGTATCCAAAAAAGGGATTGTCGTGATTGAACCTCAGGATCCCATTTCAAAAATGCCCCTGTTGCTGTTTATGGTGAACAGCCTCAATACGATCAAAAGCAATTTAGGCTCTTCGATCTGGAAAAACAGGTTTTCCTATGAGCCTGTTGGGAATTTCGTGTATAAAGTATCAGAACGCGAGTTTGAAAAATTCGCTGCAGGCTTAAACCTTCCAATGGTTGCTTTTAAAAAGATCAACCCCAATTTCTACTTTAGTGGGGCTGAAGCATTGGAAGCCAGTATGAAAAATAAAAAATTCAGGTCTATTTATCTCAAAAAGTCATTTCTCGACGTTCTTTTAAAATTGAGGATCATTCCGGGGCAGGTATTATCGGCAATTATCTTTAAAGAGACCCCTGATGAAAAGCAATTAACAGCCCTTAAAAATGATGGCTATAAAATCGTAAACATCCCTAAAAATCCATATATTAACTAACCTGAAACATCCTCATCCCTTATATAGATTTATTCGACTGACATTTATTTAGTAAATACATATATTATGAATAGGAACATACACATTAGCAGGACAAACCCTGAACACCTGGACTTCAGAAAATTAATCGTCCTTTTGGACGACAATCTCAGTGCCAACAATGGAGAAGATCAGGCCTTTTTTACGCAATTCAATAAAACGGATACCATCAAGCATGCCATTGTAGCCTATATTGATGGGAATGCAGTGGGCTGTGGTGCCATAAAAGAATTCGGAGAAGGGACAATGGAGGTTAAGAGAATGTTTGTCCATCCTGATTTCCGCAGACAGGGGATTGCAAAAAAGGTTCTGGAACAACTGGAGATCTGGGCAAATGAGCTTGGATATGAAACCTGTATTCTGGAAACAGGAAATAAACAAACAGAAGCAGTAAGCCTTTATCAGAACCTGGGTTATGAAGTGATTCCGAACTACGGACAGTATGAGAATGTAGAGAGCAGTATCTGTATGCAGAAAAAGTTAAAAGACCTTTCCTCAGCCGTATAGGCCCAGAGGAAAGGTCTTTTAGTATTTAGGCCTCGCTGTTAATCGACTCCCAAAGCATATCTTTCAATTCTGTTAACCCCTTTTGGGCTACAGAAGAAATAAAGATGGCTGGAATATTTTTTGGCAATTCTTTCTTCATTTCGGCAACCAGCTCTTCATCCAGCATATCTGATTTAGTGATGGCCAGCAAATGTGGTTTTTGCATCAGCTCCGGATTGTAATCCAGAAGCTCTGCTTTAAGAATGGCATATTCTTCTGTAATTGTCCGGTGTGTATCCGCAGGAACCATAAACAGAAGGACTGAATTTCTTTCAATGTGACGTAAAAAGCGGTATCCTAAGCCTTTACCTTTAGAAGCACCTTCGATGATTCCAGGGATATCAGCCATTACGAACGACTTGCCGCCACGATAAGCTACGATACCCAGGTTTGGTACTAAGGTCGTAAAAGGATAATCTGCAATTTCCGGTTTTGCTGCCGAAAGGACAGAGAGTAAAGTTGATTTTCCTGCATTTGGAAAGCCTACCAGACCAACGTCTGCAAGTACCTTTAACTCCAGCACCATCCATTCCTCTTTACCTGCTTCTCCAGGTTGTGCAAAGCGTGGTGTTTGTAGAGTTGGCGTTTTAAAATGCCAGTTTCCAAGTCCGCCGCGACCACCTGCAGTTAGAATTTTTGTTTCTCCATCTTCCGTAATTTCGAAAAGTACCTCACCTGTCTCCGCATCTTTAGCGATCGTTCCCAGGGGTACATCCAGGATTTCATCTTTACCGAACTTACCGGAAGAAGTTCCACTGGAACCCGGCTGACCATCCTGAGCGATGATGTGCTTACGATATTTCAGGTGGAGTAAAGTCCAGAACTGCGAGTTGCCTTTCAGGATGATGTGTCCACCGCGTCCGCCATCACCTCCATCCGGTCCACCCGTAGAAGTGCGTATATCACGATGCAAGTGTGCAGAACCTGCCCCTCCCTTGCCGGAGCGACAGCATATTTTAACATAATCTACAAAATTTGAACCTTGCGACATAACCTTCTTTTTTTAAAATAAAAAAGCCGGCTTTTAAGCCGGGCTTTTGTTATCCTGATGAGATCAGGATCTAATCCTATTATAAAACTAATATTTATCTACTACTTCACACAGCTCTGCAAAAATGGCATCGATCTTACCGATTCCATTTACTTTGCTCAGTTTGTTTTGTGCTTCGTAGTACGGCAAAACATGAATTGTTTTGCTAAAATACTCGTCAATTCTTTTTTGCAATTTATCTGCCTGATCATCCACACGACCGGTTTCCAACTGACGTTGAGCGATACGTTTGGTCAATTCGTCCTGATCAACATCCAAAGCAATTACACCTGCAATGGAGCTACCTTTACTCTCCAGAAACTCATCTAAAGCAGCCGCCTGAGGAACAGTACGTGGAAAACCATCAAAAATAAAGCCTTTGGCTCCGGGGTTTTTATCCACTTCTTCTTCCAGCATAGCAATGGTAATCTCATCCGGAACTAATTGTCCATCTGCGATTAGCTCACTTACTCTCTGGCCTAATGGGGATTGATTTTTAATGTGAGCCCTAAAAAGGTCACCTGTTGAAATGTGAATCAATTGATACTGATCGATCAATTTCTGAGATTGAGTGCCTTTGCCTGCACCCGGTGGGCCAAAGAGAACAAAATTTAGCATTTGGGTTGTCTTTAAAATTAGAAAGCCTCCTACATTGGCAGTAAGGCTTTGGTTTTTTGTTTAGTCTAATTAATCAGATGACTTCAGCCCTTAAATTTATGATCCGGTAAATTCACCGGATAAACAAAAAAAGGTATAAAACCATAAAATCTTTGCAGTCTTCAAAACCAGCCTTTTGTTTTGTTGACTATTTTCTAGAGGATTTGAGCTTAAATCAACCTGATTTCAGAGGTTATCTGAGGACTGATTTAGATCCAATTACCTGTAATAAAGTTCAAAACAGGTAAAATCCTTTTGAGGTTGCAAATATATAATTATTAATTTAGTATACTTAATTTTTGACAAAAAACTACGACCGGAACCAGAGCTCCAGTCAAGAAAAAATAAGCTAATCAACTCATTTTCAATAACATTAATCTTATTGAAGGTACATTTACAGGAAGATAATTTATTGAGGGTAGATGGTGTAAATAGAACACTATGTAAATTAAGAACGAGAGCGCGCTACCAATCAGCCTTTTAGAACAATTAAACCCGGCAGACAAAACATCATAAAACAGCTCAGATTATCCTCCGGATTTTATAAAAAAAACGCAGCTAAATTGGGAATTTCGACTGCGCTTCCCGCGATTATTTTATTTTTTTAAGTACATAAAGGTCTTTCATTTCACCTTCAATTACTTCTCCTTCTACGGTTAACTGACGCAGCTGTTTTCTTTCAGTTTTAAACTTTTTGTAGACTTCAATATTATTTTCAGTCAGGCTGATGACGCCGGCATGATCGGTTTCCACAATCCAGTGTCCGGTAGTGCTAAGCGGCCTTGCGCCTGCCCTTCTGAAGAGCTCAGTCAGCTTAAATGTCCCGTCAACATTCAAGATCAGGGTTGTCCTGGCTGTTCCATCAGCATTAGGGATATCACCACGGTATTCACCTGCATATTGTTTAGAAAGTGCTGGATCAACTGCAATCACTTGTTTACCTGCATGCTCCGGGGTTTCAATTATTCGCGATGTAGCAGCATCAACTGCCTTAGTATCTTCTCCGACTAAATCACCATTGACCGGGGGTGCTTGTGTGCAGGCCGCGAAGATGGTTAAAAAACTTGCCGCTAAAAGTACTTTTCTCATGGGTAGATTTTAATAGTTAAATACATTTCATTGTCGAAGAGCTAATGAATTTCAGGTTATAACGCCAAATCCTCTTAATTATGCGTTTTATAAAAATGGCGTTTCACGATCCCTCCTAAGCATGGTAACCCTAAAATTAGCAGCTTTATTTCAGGAGATTAAAGATTTATTTGGAAGTTACCGGAATTTCAACGTTACTTTGTGTCATAATAACGCAAAGAAGAATGAACCCAGAATTCCATACCTACAAAAACCCCTCCCTTGCAGTCGACCTTGTGGTATTCGGTTATCACCGTCAGTCCTTGTCCGTCTTACTGCTCAACAGAAAAGATGCGCCATTTAAAGACGGCTGGACCTTACCCGGAGGTTTCCTGCAAATGGAAGAAACACTACAACAGGTATGCAACAGGATCATGCGCACTAAAATTGGCATCGAGAATCTCTATCTGGAACAATTATATTCTTTCGATGCTCCACAGCGTGACCCAAGAGGAAGGGTAATTTCCATTGCACATTACACCTTAATCAATCCGGAGCGCTTTGAAATTATTGCCGGAAAAATGGCCAATGACGTTCAATGGTTTCCCGTAAATCAGATTCCGGAACTTGGTTTTGACCATACAGAAATTTTCCGTCAGGCATCGCAGCGTTTAAAGTCTAAAATCCTTTATCATCCTGTAGGTTTTGAGCTGCTGGATGAAACATTTACCATGACAGAGCTGCAGGCACTTTACGAATGTATTCTTGACATCAGCATTGACCGGAGAAACTTCCGGAGGAAAATACTCGATGCAGGGTTCATCTTACTGACCGGCAGCAAACGGGAAGGTCTAAAAAACCGCCACCCGGACTTATACAAGTTTAACAAAGACCTGAAACAAAACAGTTTTCAATTGAACATTTCATCACCGCAATAGCGCTATTTTCAATTCACCCTAACCTTAAAGCTATGAATAACAACCACAAAAAAGCCTTAATTGAAAAATACCGGAAAAAGGAAAAGATCAAATTTCTATTCTTCTGGGGACATCAGCCAAGTAGAGACGGCAGCGCTTCGGTAAGCTGCTTTAGTCAGTGGTGGGTCGCTCATTTTGAATATGAAGGAAAGGTTTATCCCAGCGCAGAGCACTGGATGATGGTAAAGAAGGCGGAGCTTTTTGGCGATGTTGCCATCGCTGAAAGGATTTTAAATGCAAAATCTCCTGCGGAAGCAAAAAAGCTAGGACGGCTGGTGGAGCGTTTCGATCCTGAAGTATGGGATGCACAGAAATTCGATCTTGTTGTTGCCGGCAATTATCAAAAGTTCAGTCAGCATCAGGAATTGAAGGACTTTCTGCTACAGACCAATAAACGGGTTCTTGTAGAGGCCAGTCCTGTAGATCCAATTTGGGGGATAGGTTTAGCCGCAGATGATTCCAAAGCAGAAAACCCCTTGCTCTGGGAAGGGGAAAACTTACTCGGCTTTGCCTTGATGGAAGTGAGGGAAAGACTAAATTCTATTTCTGATGAAACCATCATGAGCTCACAGATCACATCACGAAATGAACCGAGCCTGCGAGCTCCTGAATGCAATAAAAAAACAATAGATCTGGATGAATAATAAAGATCATGACCGCTTCATAACCATTAAACCGAGTTTACGAGTTCTTGAGAACCTTTGAGGATCAATAAACAAAACGAAAAAAAACAAATATACGCTGATGAAAATTGAACTGATCAAAGGAGACATCACCAGCATCACAGCAGATGCGATAGTGAATGCTGCAAATACCTCCCTGTTAGGGGGAGGTGGTGTTGATGGCGCTATTCATAAAAAAGGCGGCAAAGCTATTCTGGAAGAATGCATTGCGATCCGTAACAGACAAGGTGGCTGTGCGACAGGACAGGCAGTGATTACGACCGCTGGCCTCCTTCCTGCAAAATTTGTGATTCATACCGTTGGCCCGGTTTGGAACGGCGGCCATAAAAAGGAAAATGAATTGCTGCGCAGCTGCTATCTGAACAGCCTAAAACTGGCGTATGACCATCAATTGAAAACAATTGCCTTTCCAGGAATAAGTACAGGAATTTATCATTTTCCTAAAGAGAAAGCAGCAGAAATAGCCCTACAGGCCGTGCAGGATTTTGAAAACATTGCGGCATTCGACAAGATTATCTTCGTCTGCTTTGACGACGAAAACTATGAGATTTATCAAAAGTTATCATCACCATTAAACCCTGTTTTATGAACAACATTAATGAACACACCGAAATTTTCACCATTGACGGTTTCCTAAGTGAGGAAGAATGCGATCAGTTAATTGCAAAGGCGGAAGATATGGGCTTTGAAGAAGCAAAGGTAAATATCGATGGCAAGCAAGAGATGATGAAGATGATCCGGGACAATGAAAGGGTCTTATATACAGATGCTGATTATGCCGGCGAACTATGGCAGAGATTGAAATCCTATATAAAACCCGTTATCGGGAACAGTGAGTCCCTTGGACTAAATGAGTTGTTCAGGTTCTATAAATACAGTCCCGGACAGCGCTTCAAAATGCACAGAGACGGGAGTTTCATACGTAACGAAACAGAATTCAGCTATTACACCTTTATGATATACCTGAATGAGGATTATGAAGGTGGACAGACAAAATTTAAATCCGGAGAGGTCATCAGTCCGAAGAAAGGAATGGCTTTGATCTTTGAACATAGTCAGCGGCACGAAGGCGACCGCCTCATTGACGGTTTTAAATACGTATTGAGAACAGACATTATGTATAAGAGTAAGGATCAATAACGCATAAATTGTAATTTGAATGTCATAGCTCAACTTTTCTTGCTTATGTTGTTTAGAATAATTCTAAATAATTTACATTTGTCATGCTATTTGGTTAGAGAACAAGTCCTGTTTACCTGTGCATAAAGACGCACAGGTAAGTCAGGCACAATGGCTTTGATCAACTGAAATACAAGTAAAAAGATTATCGGTTTACAGCGATGACAGGCATGGGCTATATGACAGATACTGCACCAGAGGTAAAAGATAACGTTGGTTATACCTGGAGCATGGATAACCCCAGGTATATGGTTAAATTCAGCCTCACTTTAGATCAGGGAGATTGGTTTGAAATCGGAGAAATATCTACAGACAAAGGAGTCAGCTGGATTAAGAATTTCGAGATGAGGCTCAAAAAGGTAAACTAAGTATCTGTCCGCAAAACAGCTACCGGTCTGGAACGTGCAGAAATCATGACAATCACCAGGGCGAGACTGCTCCAAATGAGCATTTGCCATGTTGCGCCGTTCCAGCCTCCAAACTTCCATGCCAGCAGTCCGCTATAAGTTCCTACCGCAGCCCCGATAAAATAGGTCGTCATGTAAATGGTATTCAGCCTGCTATGTGCATGTTCATGCAAGCTATAGATCCTGGTAAAATTGGTAATCTGTGTAGCCTGGACTCCGATATCCAGAAAGAATACACTGATGATCAACACAGACACAGAAAAAGGGAATATTTTAATCAGCAGGATGCTGCCAATAAGCATTGAAACGGTAATCAATAATGATTTATACACACTTCCTTTGTCGGCCAGCTTCCCAAAATAAGGAGCAACAAGCGCTCCGCCAATGGCAATCAAACCAAACAGACCGATGGTTCCTGCATGGTAATGAAAAGGAGAACCACTCAAATGAAAGGTTAAGGTTGTCCAGAAAGAACAGAATACGCCAAATGTAAATGCGCCCAATATTGCGGCTTGTCTCAGGACCTTATATTCTTTAATTAAGGACAAGGTAGATTTCAAAAGATTTACATAATTCCCTTTAAATCTGGAGGGGGCTTCCGGGAGATAGATCTTTAATAAAACCCCCATTACCATCACCATGAAGGCCGAGACTGCAAATACAGACCTCCAGCCCAGCCATTCGGTCAACAATCCGGCAGTCACCCTTGCGCCCAGTATTCCTACCAGGATACCGCTAAAAACCTTCCCTACCGTTGCGCCCCTGTTTACCTTATCCAGGGTTGCCGCCATTGGTAAAATAATTTGTGCCGGCACAGAAAAAAGCCCTACAAAAAAGCTCAGGATGGAGATTTGCAGCAGGCTCGAAGAAAAGGCAACCATCACCAATGTGATGGCAAGCAATCCGGACAGGCCGATGATCAGATTTTTCCGGTTTACCTTATCCCCCAGGGGGAGCAGAAAAAACATCCCCAGCCCATAACCGAGTTGGGCAATCATGGAAATTCTGCCGATTTCGCTTTCCCCTGCATTTACAGAAAGGCCAATTTCCTTTAATATGGGTTGATTATAATATACGTTTGCTACTATAATACCTGCGGAAATTGCCATTAAAGGGATCACCACAGGTCGTATTTTTGTACTTTGTTCAGCTAACATGATTTGTTGTTTTAGGAATGTCGCAAATCTATGACCGGCTTGATTTTAATAATTGTACATATTAATCCTATACTTGTAAAAAGTCAAACTTGAAAAGATTTATACAACATGAAGCCCTTTTCATCAGGCATTTTAGCACGCTAAAATGGCCTTTCCCCCTGCACAACCACGATCATTTTGAATTGGTATTTATCCATTCCGGGAAGGGCAGGCATTACCACAATCAAATAGAACAGTCTTACCAAGGGAGAAGCCTCTTTTTACTCGCTCCGGAAGATGCACACATTTTCGATATACAGGAAGAAACCACATTTAGTGTACTGAAATTCAACAACATTTACCTGGAAGGTTTTTCAAATGAAAAGACGACAAAAGATTGGAGCAAACTGATCGCTCAGCTATTGGCCATTAGTGCGACTTATGATTCCAGATTGGTAAAATTGGAGGATGACTTAGAGAAGATTGATCAGCTCATGCTGCTCATTGTCAGAGAATGGCAAAGCAGCTTGAGCGCTGCCAATGAGGTGATCTTTCACCTCATCCGAGCGGTGTTCTCCATTCTGAAAAAGAATGCCATCAATGATATGATTCCTGAGCAGTCCTCAAATGGCCAGGTGTTGATTTCGGTAGTTCAGTTTATCCACTCCCATATTCAACAACCGGAATTACTGAAAATGACTACATTATCGACTCATTTCCATTTCTCCGCCAACTATTTAAGCAGCCTGTTTAAGCGTCAGATGAATGTTTCGATCAAACAATACATCGATGATTATAAATTCAAGGTCATTGAAAGCTTGCTGAATTCCGGCAATGCGACAAAAAAAGAGATGAGTTATAAATTCGGTTTTAGCGACCTTAGTCATTTTAATAAGTTTCTGAAAAAGTACAGCCAGCGAAAAGGCAGAATTTCAGGAGACAATGACAATGGCGCAACCTATATTGCTCATTTAAATCCTCAATAAAGCTAAAAACCAACCTCCAACGTTATACTTCAAAATTAGAGAATTAAAGCAGGCATCACATTGTCATAAACTAAAGAAAATCCTGTTAAAAGAGAAAGGCGAACCAATGGTCCGCCTTTCTCTTTTCCCTGAGCTGCAAAAAACGGACTAAATCAGTCCTTCTTTCACACATAAACTGATCAGTTCTGAGCTGGTTTTAACCCCAGACTTCCGAATGATATTTTTACGATGCGATTGTACGGTATGCAGTGAAATAAACAGTGATTCTGCAATTTCTTCACTTTTATATCCGAGGGCGATCAAATTGATGATCTCCATTTCCCGCTTGCTAAAATGTAAATTCAGCGCATTACTTTCCGGTTCTTTATTGATGTTTACCGGCCATCCGCTTTCCTTCAACCCCATCAAAGAGGGGGTATAATCATTAGATGCGGTAAGGTGATTGATATTCGTATGAATATGAAGCACTTGTGAGATCCGTCCGGTTTCTTCGTCAGAAAGGAAAACAGACTCGTTATGGAATAATTCATAATTACCACCAACGACTTTAAATCTGAAACAATAAGTGGTTTTGTAATAACTCTTGAGATTATCCTTTCCAACCTGGTTCAACATAAACCTGAGACTTGCGGATTCTGTCTGGGTTACATAATTGATATCTTCGGGATGGATACAGCTTAGGATGCTGTCTACAGTTGCCGATTCAGGATCAAGGCCTAAAATATCTGCGATGCTCGGATCTATGTATCTGATCTGCTGGCCATAGAAATCAACTAAGTAGTAGTAAAACTGTCCCGGACTAAGAAATGAGGGCAGAAACTGATCTAAAATCACTTTAGGTAAAGCCATATTTGAACGTGTATAGAAGTCGCTACACCTGTCCCAGGGAGCATTCATGACGTTATTATTAAATTCCATAAATTCCATAAGGTTAATTAAACAGATTAAAAAATAAAAAACGGTTCATCAGAATATTCATGACGAGTTTTGAGAACGTTTTTAGTTTTTCTTCATCTTTTTCTAAAAGAATATAAAGTAAGTTTTGGAGGCTTTGAAAACGCGTTCTACCTCAAATACTTACCAGATACAATTATTCATTAACAAATTGGGCTTAAAGAGCTGGTGACCATCGTAATGGTTTGTTACGCCGACGACTCGCGGGATAACAGGAGTAAGAAATGATTTTGACATGGTGAAATAGGGGTTAGATTAAAAAAATTATAAATTGATTAGATTCATATTTAGTGCGCACTGGTAATATTTCCGATCTGATCGTTCACAATTTAAACGACAAAGTACTGCCCTATAGTCTAAAAAGACAGGCAGTAATATTTTCTCTTAAAAGACAATTAACACGATAAGAAAAAAAAGAAATCAAACTGAACATCACCCCTCCTGAAAGGAGCAAAATGCATTTGATTAAGTGTAAATAATGGATCAGCATCGGATTTTAAACAAATTAGGAGTAAAAATTAATCTTTAAGTAATTCAAGCTAAAAAGACCTTATTTTAAAAAAAAAGGAAGTTTTAGATTTAACTTATCAAGATCAATTAACAACAAAAACTAATCCAATTAAGGGAATAAGACATCCCTATAAGTGGGGATTTTACCACAAAAATCATTAGTAAATCGATTTTGGGCAATTAAGAAAGTATTTTTTTGATTTAATCAGTCAAATCCGGAAGATATGAGGCACAGAAAGATAAATCCAACACACTGCGGGAAACTTTATTTCAGCGCTACTGTTCTTTTTAGCTACAAAATCGGGTATTATTCTTCATTTTTGTCCATAAAACTGGAAGAAAGCAAAATATAAAAAATTTATACCCGATTTTTAGTTACAATATTTTAAACAATAAAGAAAACAAAAGTCCCGAAAAATTAACTCAACACCGCAGGCGCTGTTTGCTTAATCATTTTCAAAAGATAAGCTCCATAGCCACTTTTCACCAGAGGTGTAGCGATTGCGGTAAGTTGTTCATCATTTATAAAGTTCATCCGGTAGGCTACTTCTTCAATGCAGCCTATTTTCAGTCCCTGGCGTTCTTCAATTACCTGTACAAACTGACCGGCCTGCATCAATGACGCAAAAGTTCCGGTATCCAACCAGGCCGTACCCCTGCTCAATACCCCGACTTTAAGTTTACCTTGCTCCAGGTATACTTTATTTACATCTGTAATTTCATATTCGCCTCTTGGAGAAGGCTGAATATTCCTTGCAATTTCCACAACACTGTTGTCATAAAAATACAGACCCGGCACCGCATAGTCTGATTTTGGAATAACAGGCTTCTCCTCAATAGAGATGGCCTTCTTATTTTCATCAAATTCAACAACGCCATAACGTTCCGGATCAGACACCGGATAGGCAAAGACCACACCTCCCTCAGGGTCAGAACTTCCCTGAAGGAGTTTGGCCATCCCATCCCCATAAAAAATATTATCGCCAAGGACCAATGCCACTTTATCTGTTCCGATAAAATCCGCACCGATCACAAATGCCTGAGCAAGGCCATTGGGCTCTGCCTGCACTGCGTAAGAGAATTTACAGCCAAGTCTGCTTCCATCTCCAAGTAACTTTTCAAAATTCGGCAAGTCATGAGGCGTAGAAATGATCAGAATCTCATTGATACCTGCAAGCATTAAGGTGGACAATGGATAATAGATCATTGGCTTATCATAGACCGGCATCATTTGTTTACTCATAACCAGGGTCAAAGGATGTAAACGGGTTCCGCTACCTCCTGCAAGTATAATTCCTTTCATTTTATGATGTCTTTTTTATAGCGTTAATACACCTGACCAGGCTGTCCCTCCAATAGGGGATTGCGATGCCAAATGTTTGTTTAATTTTTGTTTTGTCCATTACGGAAAAAGCAGGCCGGATTGCTTTGGTTGGATAAGCCGACCCTGGAATGGGATAAAGCTTTACCTCGGTTTCACTGAGGTCAAAAATTGCTTTTGCGAAATCGTACCAGGAAGTCACTCCTTCATTGCTGTAATGATAAGTTCCATATGCTTTATTGTCCGACGCGATAATATCCAATATCACTGAGGCCAGATCTATTCCGTAGGTTGGTGTTCCTACCTGATCTGCAATGACGCTCAACTCTTCCCTTTCGGCGCCGAGCTTCAACATTGTTTTCACAAAGTTAGCGGCAAACTCAGAGTACAGCCAGCTTGTACGCAGGATGTAATGCTCCTTTAACAGGCTCATGATTTCCAATTCTCCGGCCAACTTGGTTTTACCATACACATTGATCGGTTCAGCAGGGTCCTCTTCTTTTAACAGCTTCGGAACATTTCCTTCAAAAACAAAATCCGTAGAGATATGAATAAGGGTTGCCTTAAACTGATCACAGCAGCGGGCCAGATTTGCAGCCCCCTCTTTATTGATCTTTTCACTTAGGCCAGGTTCATCTTCCGCTTTATCAACGGCAGTGTAAGCTGCACAATTGATCACGAAGTCGGGTGATTGCTCCTGAAACAATTTTTCTAAAATAGCCGGGTTCAATATATTCCCTTCAAACTCATCCAGAAAAAGAACAGAAGATATTCCTCTTTCTTTACAAACTTCAGCAATACACTGACCTAACTGACCAAGACCTCCGAAAACAAGTATCTTATTTTTACTGCTCATTATATTCATATTGTTGCTTATAATAATCCTGATAATGACCGGAAGTTACATTTTCCAGCCATTCCTGGTTTTCAAGATACCAATTTACTGTTTTTTTCAGACCTTCTTCGAATTGTAAAGAAGGCACCCAATCCAGGTCATTCTGCAGTTTAGAAGAATCAATTGCATAGCGAAGATCATGTCCTGCCCTATCTGTCACATAAGTAATTAGCGCCGCAGATTCACCTGCTGTTCTTCCCAGCTTCTCGTCCATAATCCGGCACAACAAATGGATCAGGTCAATGTTTTTCCATTCATTATGTCCGCCTATATTATAAGTATCCCCAGCCTTAGCCTGATGAAAAATGGTATCGATCGCCCGGGCATGGTCTTCTACCCAGAGCCAGTCGCGGACATTCTCGCCCTTACCATACACCGGCACCGGTTTATTATTTTTGATGTTGTTGATCGCAAGTGGAATCAGTTTTTCAGGAAAATGATGGGATCCATAATTGTTGGAACAGTTCGAAATGACTACATCCAAACCATAAGTATCATGATAAGCCCGAACAAAGTGATCCGAACTCGCCTTTGATGCAGAATAAGGGCTATGGGGATCATAAGCCGTATTTTCAGTAAACATTCCCGTTTCACCCAGCGCACCATAAACCTCATCTGTACTGACATGATAAAAACGATGGCGGTCGTAATTTCCCTGCCAGCATTCTTTGGCCGCATTCAGTAAGCTGACCGTTCCGATCACATTGGTCATCACAAATTCCATTGGATTGCTGATGGAGCGGTCTACATGAGACTCCGCAGCCAAATGAATCACTGCATCAGGATTTTCCACCTGAAAAAGCTCCCTAATAAAACGGGTATCTGTAATGTCCCCTTTGATAAACCTGTAATTGGCAGACTGCTCAATATCAGTAAGGTTCAACAGGTTACCGGCATAGGTTAATTTATCAAGGTTGATAATTTCATAGTCAGGGTATTTTTCAACAAACAATCGGACTACATGAGAGCCAATGAAACCAGCCCCACCGGTAATTAATATCTTCTTCATATTTAAAATGTTTTTAAGCTTTTAATAGGCGTTATCTTCTCCTTTGATCATATTAATGACCGTCATGAAGACAATTTTCACTTCCAGCATTGCCGTCCAGTTTTCCAGATACCAGATGTCGTGCTGCACTCTTTTTTGCATTGCGCCATCTTCTTTCGTTTCACCTCTGAAACCGTTTACCTGAGCCCATCCGGTGATTCCCGGTTTTAGGAAATGCCGCACCATAAACTGGTTGATGATGGCCCTATATTCTTCCGTATGACTCAGCATGTGTGGCCTTGGCCCTACTACACTCATATTTCCCAGCAGCACATTAAAGAACTGAGGCAATTCATCAAGACTGGATTTTCTAAGGAATTTTCCAATCGGTGTGATCCGGTTATCGTCTTTAGTCGCTTGTTTCTTATCACTGTCATTGTTCACCTTCATACTTCTGAACTTATAACACCAGAAAGGCTCATCATTTCTACCGCTTCGCTGCTGCTTAAATAAAACAGGTCCTTTACTTTGTAATTTAATGAGGATCGCAATCAGGGGATATAACCAGCTCATCAGGAAAATAATAACGCCCAGGCTAAAGATGATGTCAAAAGCACGTTTTTTAAAGCGGTTACTTACACTTTCCAGCGGTTCTGTTCTCAGTGAGATCACTGGAAATTCGTCTCCCACATAACTGATCGTATAAGGTGTAGCCAGCGTTGTGGCCATATCCGGAATAAATTTCACCCTCAGACAATGTTTGTCGGCCACTTCCAGAAAGGTTTTAACTTCCGACATTCGATGGGGCTCCAGGGAAACATAAATATCCTTAACACCACTTAATGCTGCTGCGACCATTTTGGAGATAAACCTTGTCGGCAGATTTCCATTTTCATCCGCATAGATTCTGCTGCCATCATCCAGATAGCCATAAAAATCAATATTGTATTGATTATCCAGGTAATGCGCCAGACGGCGTCCTGTAGGGTTAACACCAATCAGTGCCACTTTTTTATTTACATTAAAGCGCTGAACCAACAGAAACTGGAAGGCAGTCCCCAAAAAACGGTTCAATACAAATGCGCCAACTAACAAGGCATAAAATACCACCAGGAAAGTTCTGGAAAATTCTATGTCCCTGGAGAAAAGCAGGTATAACGCGAAGCCGATTCCATGAAGCGCAATACTGCGCCATGTTCCTCTGTAAATTCGCTCCAATCGCCTGGAACCGTAGTCGGTATACAAACCGAAAATCACGGTATTGAACATCCACATCAGGTTACAGACCACCATATAATGCTGCCAAAGTTCATAAGAGACCGTCTTACCCAGATATTCAGTAAGATAATAGGATAAAACATAGACCAAATTGAGCATTACGAGATCCGTAATGGGCAAGATGTATTTGAGCAAGTACAAATAACGTGTTTGCATCTTAAATTGGATAAATAGGGTTGAGTTGTTAAGATGTCGTTAATAAATTGTAAGCAAAAAGCCTTCATTCACAAAAAACAACCTAAAATATTTAGGCCATTATAACAAACCTCTTAACATTTACCAAAATTAGCTTGATTACAGATTCAAAATGTCCCCACAAATAGGTATTTTAAGAAAAACAGCAAGATTTTAGGCTCACGATAGGTAGTTTTACAATAAAAAAAAAGAAACTACTTATGAAAATTGCGGTAATAGGAACAGGATATGTAGGTTTAGTAACCGGTACATGTCTGGCAGAGACAGGAAACAATGTAATCTGTGTAGACATTGATAAAACAAAGGTGGAAAAGATGCAAAACGGGATCATCCCCATCTATGAACCTGGCCTTGACACTTTATTTCTAAGAAACATCTCACAAAAGAGATTAACCTTTACAACCGATCTTGCCCTCGCTGTTGCAGAAGCTCAAATCATCTTTATGGCCTTGCCTACCCCTCCCGGTGGAGATGGCAATGCAGACCTTTCCTATATTTTGGGTGCCGCAGCAGACATCTCAAAACTCGTTACGGAATACAAAGTGATCGTCAATAAATCAACCGTTCCGGTAGGAACAGCAAATAAAGTACAGGCTGTTTTTGCAGCAAATACCAATGTAGAGATTGATGTCGTTTCAAATCCTGAGTTTTTACGCGAAGGTGTTGCAGTAGAAGATTTTATGAAACCAGACCGGGTAGTGATTGGAACAAAAAGCGAACGCGCCATTAAACTCATGACCGAGCTTTATGGACCTTATGTAAGACAGGGAAACCCGATCTTATTTATGGACGAAAAGTCTTCAGAGCTCACTAAATATGCCGCAAATGCTTTCCTCGCTACGAAGATCACTTTTATGAATGAGATTGCCAATCTCTGTGAGCTTGTGGGTTCAGATGTGGATGCGGTGCGCCGTGGCATTGGCTCCGATGAGCGGATCGGGAAGCGTTTTCTTTTTCCAGGCCTGGGTTATGGAGGCAGCTGCTTTCCCAAAGATGTGCAGGCCCTTTCGAAATCTGCCGAGGAAAATGCCTATGACTTTCAGATTCTGAAGGCAGTGATGACCGTAAATGAAAAACAAAAAACCGTGCTTGTTGATAAAATATTGAAATATTACAACTACGACATCAAAGGAAAACACTTTGCACTCTGGGGTCTTTCCTTTAAACCGGAGACCGACGACATCCGCGAAGCGCCGGCCTTATACATCATAGACCTGCTGATCAAAAACGGAGCTACAGTTACCGCATTTGATCCCGAAGGAATGGAAAATGTAAAGACCTTGCTTGGTGATAGAATTACTTATGCTGCAAACCAATACCATGCACTAAGAGGTGCTGATGCTTTGCTGATTGCTACTGAATGGTCTTTATTCAGAAACCCTGATTTTGACCTCATGGAAGAAAGCCTGGTCAACAAAGTGATCTTTGATGGCCGGAATCTATATGATCTTCAGAAAATGACCGACCTGGGTTATTATTACAACAGCATCGGCAGAACACTTATTGAAAACGAAGTGCTTATTGATAACCAATAGATTCATGGATCAAAACAACTATGTACTCATTATGGCCGGCGGTATTGGAAGCCGTTTCTGGCCAAAGAGCCGTGACCATTTTCCGAAACAATTTCTGGACATCTTAGGAACAGGCCAATCGCTCCTGCAAATTACCTATGCCCGTTTTTTAAAAATATGTCCGGCAGAGCATATTTTTATTGTCACCAATAGCCAGTATCAGGATATTATCCTGGATCAGCTGCAAGGGATTTCTGCTGATCAGCTGATTTGTGAGCCAAGCAGAAACAATACCGCACCATGTATTGCCTATGCTTCCTTCAAACTGGCCGGACTTAACCCTGATGCCAATCTGATTGTCGCCCCCTCCGATCATTTCATTTTATTCGAAGATATTTTTGTAGAGCGCCTCAACTTTGCTTTGGCCTATACCCAAAAACATGAGGTTTTAGTGACGCTCGGCATTAGTCCGATCAGACCGGATACGGGATATGGCTATATTCAATATGGAGAAGAAACTGAAAATGGCATTTATAAAGTAGCCCGGTTTAAAGAAAAACCAACGCTTCAAAAAGCCCAGGGATATCTGGCGGATGGAAATTACCTCTGGAATGCAGGAATATTTATCTGGAAAGCCAGTGCCATCATCAGTGCTTTAAAAAAATATACGCCAGCCATTCATGACTTATTTGAAAGCGGAAAAGCCCATTACAATACACCGGATGAACGTGCATTCATTGATGAAAATTATGCAAGTTCTCCGAATATTTCCATAGACTATGCCGTTATGGAGCAGGCAGACAACATTTACACCATTCCGGCAAACTTTGGCTGGTCTGACCTCGGAACATGGGCCTCATTACATGAAACCGCGGATAAAGATGCGGAGAACAATGTCATTGCCGCAAAACAGGTCGACCTGAAGGACACCCGGAACAGCATCATTCATATCAACGAAAACAAACTAGCCGTTATCCGGGGCCTCGACAACTTTATTGTGGTCGATGATGGCAATGCATTACTCATCTACCCTAAAGACCAGGAGCAGGAGATTAAAGAGGTGGTCAGGCAAATGACGGTAGAATTCGGAGATAGTTTTATTTAAATCCACATCAAAAACAACTACTATGGGTAACAATCGCATACGACCAGTAAAACACGCGCTCTCCGCTCTTGTTTTTCTTTTGACGTTCTCCAGTCAGGTTGATGCGCAAAAACCTCAGATTAAATATGAAATAGAAGCCCAGGCAATCGGAACAACAAAAAATGTTGTTCCTTTCTGGATGCGGTCAAACCAGTTTGGCTCCATTCCTCTTTCCGGCGCATCGGCGGCCTTCATTGGAAGGGCTTATA
The DNA here is from genome assembly GCF_900103665.1 of Pedobacter steynii. Lineage (GTDB taxonomy): Bacteria > Bacteroidota > Bacteroidia > Sphingobacteriales > Sphingobacteriaceae > Pedobacter > Pedobacter steynii. Next base: position 89,656 of record NZ_FNGY01000006.1, on the reverse strand, counting down.
AAGATTATGAAAAGTCTAAACGGATAGACTGGGGTTTTGGCCTGGAAGGAAGAGCCAATGCAGGCAAAGGCTCCAACCTTCAGCTCATTGACGCTTATGCAAAAGTAAAGCTTGGCATATTTCAGTTCAAAGCAGGCAGGACAAGGGATGTGATGGGACTCAATGGAGATACGGTATTGAGCTCTGGTAATTTTGCGCTTTCGGGCAATGCTGCCGGCGTTCCAAAGCTGGAACTTTCCATTCCTGAGTATTACAGGGTTCCTGTTTTCGGCGGACTGTTCTCTGTTAAGGGGAATTTTGTACATGGATGGCTGGGCAGAACACAAATCCTGGACAGCATCTCTCCTACTTCCAAAATCACCTATTACATTAACGACCGAAGGCCTAAAAGTTATTTCCATCAAAAATCACTTTACTTCAGGCTAGGAAAAGCAGATTGGAAACTGGAACTATATGGGGGTTTCAACCATCAGGTATTCTGGGGAAATGAGCAGGCCGCCTATGGTTCTAATTTCAAACTATCGCCCGCAGAAACCTTTTTTTATGTCGTTACCGGAAAAGGATATGGCACTAAAGGTGTCCCTACTTCAAAGATCGGCAACCAATTGGGCTCAATAGATCTTGGGCTGGCCTATAATTTCAATGCAGTTAAGGTCATGGTCTATCGCCAGAGTTTTTACGATGTAGGTGCTTTATCCAGGCTTGGAAACATTAATGACGGACTGAACGGCATCAGTTTTGAAAACAAGAAATACGAAGATAATACCAGTGCATTTGTCTGGAAGAAGGCTTTGTTTGAACTCTTTTATTCTAAGGATCAGGCCGGGTATCCCTGGTCTACGTTCACAAAATCCGGAGATGAAGATTATTACAATAACTTCTATTATGTGAAGGGCTGGTCTTACAATGGCCTGGGTTTAGGAAATCCATTAATTACACCCAGGCATGATGCCAGAAGCGGACAAGCGATAAAAAATGCAGATTACTTTATTAACAACAGAGTCGTTGCCTTACATGCCGGATTGAGCGGCAGGCTGTACGGCTGGAACTTTATGACCAAGCTGAGTTATTCCAAAAATTATGGGACTTTCGGAACCAGTATTTACGGCAGCTCAACAGGTCATATCAGAAATCCTCAAACGAAGAACATCTTCAAACCTGTTGAACAATTCTCCTTCTACCTGGAAAGTACAAAGAAGTTAAAGAACGGTTACAGCGCAGGCTTTGCAACCGCTCTTGATCAGGGAAAACTCTTAAATAATTCCTTAGGATTAATCCTTAAACTGAAAAAGGAATTCCAATAAAAAACTAACCAAATATTACCTGTTTAAAACACCTTTCACTTCTGAAAGGTGTTTTTCGTATTGGTCTACGATCAACTCCCAATCGTAAATATTCGTGATTTTATCGCTGTTTGCCTGAAGCATGGACTGGTATTTATCCTCTTGATATTTCACCTTATTCAGCTGATCAGCTACCCCCCCGGCATCGTTAAAATAAATAGCATCGTTACCCAGGATATACCTGTTGAAAGGATTATCATTGGCACAAATTAAGCTGTTTGAGGCCATTGCTTCCAGTAACGAAGGATTTGTCCCGCCCACAGTATGTCCATGAAAATAGATGTTAGAATAATAGCGCAGGCTATTCAGGATATCGATATTATAGATTCCTCCTATAAAGCGGATTTGAGTAGCGCCGGAATACTTTTCTTTTAAATAATTACCATACTCCGTTTCATGTTTACCAATCACTAAAAACGGTCGGTCGACCGCCGCTTTGACTACACCATCCAAAATGATCTCAATACTATTTTCCGGTTCCAGTCTGGCAATGAGCATGTCGTACTTATAGGCCGACAAGTCATAATTATCAAGCGCCTGCAATACAGGTTGCTTAAATAATGTTGCTCCATAAGCGATAAAAGTAGAATCCGCCTGATACTTTTCCTTTAGATAATCCTGAATACCTATGGAATCCGAGATGAGGTGATCGCTATATTTTACACCCAGGCTTTCTGCCCATTGCAGGAACTTTCTTACTTTATTGGAATATTTAGTCCGCTTCCATTCCAGTCCGTCCATATTGGTGGTCACGACTACTTTCTTTGGCAGCAACCAGCCCCAAACGGAACCACTCGTATAACCCAGCTGAAGGATCACATCGCATTTCCGCTTTCTGACATCAAGAATACAGTTTAAGTCATAAATGAACTGTCCGGCTGTCCCCAATTTATATTCCGGGTCATAACAATGGCGTAAATCCACCCCATTCCATTGGTCTTTCTGATAAGGATGGTTGTGAGAATTGTAAACCAGTACCTCATGTCCTCTTTTCACTAAACCCAGTGCTAAATATTCTGCACATTGCTCAAATCCCCCATAATGGTTCGGAATGCCCCGAGTTCCAATAATTGCTATTTTCATTGGTATATAATTGTTTTTTTCGTATTATTTTAAAGGTTTCATTCCTGATTCCTAAAGAAGTCTTGTATGCCATTCCAGATCCTTTCTGCGATGCCTTCCATTCCAAGATCAGAAGGATGCATTCCTACTCCTTTATCTACATACTGTTGAATGGCGGTATTCTTATTCCGCTCTTTATAAAGTCCCTGAAGATCTACGTACCGCCAGTTGTTTCGTTCCGCCGCAGTTTTCATGATCTGATCAATATGCTGATTGGGCCAAAAACTCCCCACCAAACAGACCTTTACGTTTTTCTCTGCAGAGAGCTCCCGGATAAACTTTTCCAGCTGATTGTCCAATCCGTGTTTAACTGCCAACGCATCGCTGATGTTTTCACCAATCACCAGAATGATCAGATCCGCATTGAAGTCGCTGAAACCCTTAAAATCACTGACCTTATATTTCCAGAACTGCCGTTCAAAAGTAGCCGCAATATTACCAGTCTTAAAGCTGGTGTTGGGATGATTACGCTTTACCCTCGCCTCCAGAAGATGCACATAATCTTTTTCGGGACTGCTTGCTGCCATACCCCAGTTCCCTGTCCAGCCAACCGATGCTTTGGCACCATGCCAGGTGATGCTGTTTCCCAGAATCAACACCCTTGATGGAATAGAATCTACCTGCTGATGAGCAGCATGGCCAGGCAAAGTGGCCAACAACATCACACTGCTTAAAACGCTTAAAAAAATCTTTCTAATCATATATTCCTTTAATAACGCGGGCAGGAACACCCGCAATGATTGAATTTGGCGGCATACTTTTATTGACCACAGCCCCTGCCGCGATGATGGAGTTCTCGCCAATAGAAACCCCTGCAAGGATGGTCACTTTAGCACCGATCCAGCAGTTATCTCCAATACTGATTTTGGAACGCGTAGTTCCCTGATTTTTGATCAGTTTATTTGGATCACTGTAATTATGGTTTTCAGGGTGACAACTAAAATATTGTCCGATGATGGTATTGTTCCCAATGGAAACGCCACCAGAGCCTCCGATACTGGCAAACTGGCCAATCCCTACATGGTGCCCGATGTGAATGTATTCTCCCAGGTTGTTAAAAGAAGTAGAGATGATCAATTGAGAATAGGCCCCTATCCCGGATGAATCACCGATGATCAGTTTCCCTTTACCGAGACCACTCAGGTATACCCCATAATCAATTTTCACCCATTTTCCGAAGCGAATGTTCTGGCTATTGAAACACCTTACCGCCCTCCCTACAAAGATAAGTCCGGGCTTTTTCAAATGAAACAAGAGAAAAAAAACACCTCTCAAAAGATCGAAACTTTTATTCCGCGCCAAATTGAACAAGGTACGGTTGCTGAGGTTTTCATCAAATTGAAAGGAAGGATTTCTCTTCTTAATAATCGTTTGCAATAGTGTTTTCATCAGAAAATAATTGTTTTTTTTCGCGTTAATCATTGATTTTTAAAAGTTCTCAAGAACTCGTAAACTCGGTTTATCGGTTATGAAGCTATCATAAGTATATTATTCATTGATATTTATTGTTTTCAATGGTATTCATGAGCTCGCAAGCGAGGTTCATTACTGTTTGTAAGCGGTATACTTATGATGGTTTCATCAATATATTTTTATTTCAGTGCTTCCTTAACCGCACGTAAAAATTTGTTTTGATATTGTACAGATGGAGTGAGCCAGGCCCCTTCCCCATATTCATTCCAGGCATAGATCATTGCAATATGATCCGCTGAACCGGAAGGATCATTTTCCAGTGTCCATTTTTTCAACCCTTTTATAGATTGATATACCGACGCCGGTGAATAACCATCAAAATGTGGAGAAGCTTTTTTTACTTTATTCGTATCATCCCAGGGCCGTGGATCCCAATTGAGTGTGCTGACGGGCATATAGGGCATCCCCAGTTTCAGAAAGCTGGCCCAGACCGATTGTTCTCTTGGGCTCAAAGCAGTGATCGGACTCACGGATTGCCCGGCAATTAAAGTCTGATCATGATAATTATATCCCGTTAAGAGGTCAAAACCAGCGGATTTTGCCAGGTCTGCATCTGCTTGTTTCGGGCCAATACAAACGGCAATACTTATGCCCTCCAAACCATTAGCCTTTGCATCCGCCCTCAGTTTATCCAATGCAACTTTAATCTTTGCTGCAGAACCAAATTTACTGATCAGCATCCTTAAGCTCAGAAAAGTGATCAGGGGCTTCTGGTTAAATTTCAGGTAATCCTTATTCTTAAATAATGTAATCCATATTTTTGAAACCCGTTCCCAATCCTCAGGACCGATCAAATAACCAAAGTGATTTGCCACGAGCAGGTTAAACTTCATCCCTTTTCTATCCTTCGCATTAAGAAATAAGCCGAGCGCATTGTTCCGGGGCTCTTCCATATTCTTTTTAGACAAAGCTGAATCATACCAGCAAAAACTAAAAAAGTCTATGCTTGCTTCTGCCGCTGCATCCACTTGCTTTTGGATGATCTCCGGTTTGCTTGTTACCCAGCCCCATATCGGCTGCCTTCCTTTAAAATTTTCCGTCAATGACTTCGTGATATGATTGGTTTTCCCTGTCCAGCCATCAAAATAATAAGCACCAACCAACAAATCTTTGGAAGGCTTATTCTGAGCATTAACTTCAGCGCTTACCATTCCTGTCAGCCCTGCTAAAAGTAAAAGTCCGATACCTAGTTTACGCTTCATTATTTCCGGGTTTATTTGTTAAACGATCTTATCCTTGCTCAAACAGCTTCCTCCTTAAAAACAGAATCCAGCTTTTTATAGAATCCATTTAAGGAAAATTTTTCATCAAATGATCTTTTGGCGTTCCTTCCATGTCGTTCCAATAATGCTCTGTCGTCCGCATACTTCGTTAAAGCATTAACAAATGAAGTGGTGTTATTGGGTTCGAATAAATACCCATTTACCGAATCTTCAATAATTTCGGGCAATCCACCGTGATTTGCGGCAATTACAGGCTTATATAAACTCATTGCTTCTATGGCAATTCTTCCGAAAGGTTCCGGCTTGGTACTTGGCACAATTACGACATCGGACCAGGCATAGATTTCGGCAGTATCTGAAACAAAATCCAGGAACTCTACCTGTGTACTTAGGCCCAGGTTTTCGACTTTTTTCTTGAGTTGCAGCACTAAATCTTCATTTCCTGCAGAAGTGCTGCCTACAATTCTCAGTAAAACCGAAGCGGCTTTCATTTTAAGTAAGGACTCTATTGCAAAATCCTGTCCTTTCCAGCCATTGATCCTGCCGATCAGCAAAATGCGAAGCGGATGACTATGAGTTCCACTGACTGCTATTTCCCCATCAAAACCCTCAAATGCATTGTGGATCACGACACTATTCTTCAATTTTCCAAAACTTCTCAATGTGGAGTTCGAGTTGAATATAATTTTTGATTTGGCTTGCCTCAGGAATAAAGACAGTACTTTACTCAACAGCTTACCAGGGATCTCCCTGATGTGGATGATCTTCATTTGATGAAGAAAAGGCGCAAGCAGATAAAAATCCAGGATCACTGAAGTATTGGTATATACCACATCATATTCATTGAACAGTTTCTTTTTAGCCTGAAACTGGAATAGCGGAAAAATGATTTTCCCCCATTGTAATTTCATTAGATAAGTTTTGCTCAATAAAGAAAGCGTCAGGTATTTGATGTCGACATTTAATTTTTCAAGTTCATCAACCAATGGCCCCGTACGCGGAAGGACAACGGTTATTTTTTTATAATCGCCAGACTGACTCAGGTATTTGATGACCTGCAAAAAGCTCCTGTCAGAACCATACATATCCGCACTTTGGTGTACACAAATAATTTTCATCAGTATATAATTGTTTTTGGTTTAACGGTTATCCACTTTACTTTAGAAACCTTAGATCCTGATATTTTAGCGCCAGTTTCAAGGAAACCACCTTACTATAAAAATAAGCCAGGACAAGTGCCACAGGCCTGTCCGATAAGATCTTGGGCCAGGTTCCTTTTAAATTCCTGAAGCGGCTTAACATGACATCCGCCGAAGGATTAGACCACAACACGGTATCGTGATCAAACTTGATCCGCAGGACATACAATTGCTCTTCAAATTTGGAATACCTTAACATGAAACTCGTATCAATCCCATACAGGTTCAGCCGTTCATCAAACTTCATTTGATGTGCCAGGAATACCTTAACAGAAATAACCATACCACTCGTGATCGCCAAAACATTTTTTGCAGGGATCGCTCCGGTCTGTATTTTTTTCCAGTGTTTACCTTTGAAATAAACAAAGGACCCCGGGCTTACCACTTTTCTATTGTTCATCACAATGGGAAGAAAAAGAGAAATTTTAGGGAAGCCCAGGACCGCAGCATTTAATTTATCAAAATAGTACTCAGGAAATTCAGAATCCTGATCCAGCAATAAGGCATAATCGTAAGTATTGGAACGAAGGACCTGGTTGTATAATTTCGACAACCATACATTTTCGGGAGTCGAGATGTATTGAAACTGATCAAAGGCTGCCGATAGTTCTGCCACCTCCTGCTCCGGACAAGGTTCAGGACTATTGTCCCAAACCACCAGTTCCAGATCAAACAGTGTTTTATTCTGCAATAACAAATGACTAATTGTTGGAGATGCTGAAATTGTCTTTTTATAAAGCACCACTAAAACAATTAATTTCGGTTTGAGGGATTCTCCCCTGTTCATCGTAGCTTTCATCTCTTTTTCCGTTTAGTTGTAAATCGCCAGTCTCCGTTCAATCAGTTTTTCATATGAATTCTCTACACTTAGCGTGTTTCGGGCATTCGTCATCAACCGATGTCCTAAATCTTTACTCTCTAAAATTTTTGCAATAGAAGAACAGAATTCCTGAGGGGTGTTTCCAATCAGACAATCATGTCCGTTTTTAAAGCACAATCCTTCTACACCGACTTCTGTGGATACGAATGGAATGCCTGCGTTTACGGCTTCAATAATTTTCATTCTGATGCCACTGCCAATGCGGATAGGAACTATAAATATGCTGTCTGCTAACGCTTCATACAACTGATCTACATATCCGGGGAAGCTTACCGCATCCAACAGCCCTGCATAGCTATCAATTGTTGGCTGATGCCACTTACCGATAACCGACAACTTTAAATCCGGATATTTTGACTTTAAGGGCATCCAGCAATTCATTAAAAACCAATCCACTCCTTCCTTATTGGGAAAATGATCTTCCCCGCCTAAGAACACCAGCTTACTTGCAGATAAAAAATCGTTTGCTGATTTACCGGCCTTAATCGGAACAGGAGAAGAGACTAAAAGTGGTTTTCTGATGTCCTTTTCCAAGATCAGCTTATCCACATCTGAAAGCGTACAAACCATATCGTACTTCTCCAAAGCAGACAATTCAAACTTCTTATTTTTCCGGTACACCCATTTTAAAAAACCGGATTTGAAACTAAAGAGCTCGAGTTCTCTCTTTTCCCGTACGAAGCGGAGTTCATGATGAACAAAGATCCGATAAGAACTCCGGGGGATATATTTGGCAAAAGAGATCAGCTGGTGAAATTCAACCTGAACATATTCAAAACTGTCTTCCAGTAAGACATCTCTGAAATGGTCAATAAATCCCCTCGGAAATCCGAAGCTTTTCGACCTGAAGAGCGTCGTATTTTGCTGTAGCAATTTATCCAGATTGGTTTTACAACCAAAGAAAAAGACACCTTTACCGATTAAACGGTTAAAAAATTCAGAAAAGCGAAATAAGACGGAGCCCAGTTGATCAGAAAAGGTTTTCTTCGTGATCAGGTAAGGTTTAAAATTTACATTTTTCCATAATTTTTTCAGCTCCTCAAGATCCTTTTGATCCTCGGGCTTCATTGTAAAAGCAAGGGTCACCTTAAATTGATGACGCAATTCATTATTGAATTCAAATTGAGCTATTCTTCCACCAGAATTTAGAGGGAATGGCATATAGGGGGTAACAATCAGTATATTCCTCATTGGTCTCTGTATTTAATTGAAAAAAAAGTGATAAAAAGAAATATTGGCAAAATGGCTGTTGAAAAGGGAGCCCAACCTGTTAGACCATAGATAATGTAAGCGACAAAGAGGCCGACCAAAGTGAGAGAGAGCACCTCATTATGCCCCTCCTTAATTTCTTTTTTTGCTTTAATGATGTTACCAAATAAAAAATAGACCCATAAAAGAATTCCGACGATCCCAATTTCACACAAGATGATCAAATGAATATTATGTATGGGATTGACCGAAAAGAAGTCGTCCATAGTGACCTGATTTACGATCCCCAGATGTTGTGAAATGTAGGAAAGGTGGGCATTGAGCCCCACGCCAATAATTGGAGAAGTTTCGAAAATATGAAATGCCATTAACCAGTGCACCATCCTGTTATCATACTGATCCGATGAGTCGCTTTGAAGGAACAGTTCACTCAAAGGAGAGTAGGCAATCAGGTACACCAGCGCCAACACTGTTGGCACCACAAATTTCAAAATATTACCAATGGAGAATATATTTTTATGGGCATTCTTATCTATGTAATAGCAGGAGAACAGCGTAATGATTAAAGCCAGGTAAGAAGTTCTGGAATAGGTCAGGAATAAGGTAAGGACACAAATCCCTAAACAGATGGCACTTGCTTTTCTTTTAAAGTTGTATAAATAGGTAGCCAGAAAAAAGGAAGAAGCGACGACCATAAATAAGGCCAGCCTTCCCGGGTGGTTAAAGAAACCGACCGCCCCACTCCTGGTATCCAATCGGGTGGCCCAGATTTCCGCGGATTCATGAAAGAGCTTTGTCACCGCCGAAATTCCCAAAACAGGAAAACAAATGGCCAGAAAAAACTGGGTATAAGCCAGCCATTTCAACCCATCAAAAAGACCGTTCACTACATCAGACTGATCCAGAAAACTACTCAGCAATTTAAATAAGAGAATATTTGATAAGAAAAAGATGGCCAATACCCAGGTCCCGGTATAAAAGGAATTGTAAGGATTAAGAAAAGAGATGATCAACAGCACACAGAAGCCATTGACCCAATGATTGAGTTTAAAGGAATAATTTATAAACCTCCGTTTCGCATAAGGTAGCACGGCTACAATTAACCCAATACATAAAGAAATGATATAGATCGGCTGTACAGTGCCTGCAATATCGTTCAGCTTTGGCGTATTTAAGGCTTTCCCAAATTCAAAGGGGATACAGAATATAAAAAAGCTGACCCATAAAAATTTAGTATCCTTTTTTTTAGTCTTAAGGATAACCGTTCTGAAAAGATAAATGGAGATTATAATAAATAATAGAATCCCTTTACCCATGGGTATAATTGTTACTTGTTTCTAGTTTAACCTTCTGAATATTATTTTTTACGCTGTTTTCAATCGCCGCAAAGTTTTTGGTGAAGAGTCTGATCTTCTCTTTTGATTCACTCAGCTTATCATAGTCTATCAGGCAGCTGTTCGGATCTACATCGAATAACTTCACCATACCCTCGAATTTATTCGCATAGGAAACGCCAAACATCGGCTTGGAGAAAGTCAGCCCCGAAATGCCTAAATGCATTCTGCCAGTAATCGTAAAATCAACCAGGGAAACATATCCCTTCAGCTCTACCCCATTCCTGATTTGGTCCGTATAAAAGCAATCGACAGATTTAGCGCCAAAATATTCATTCAGAATACGGCTGAAGGTACTATCGCTCGCCTCGTCACAAATCGGCCTGATGTCGTGGTAAAGGAACACAAAAGCATAATCCCCGACTTCTAAAAAGCCTTCCAGTAATTGTTTAAAGCCTGACAGGTAATTCTCAAATCCGATTTTCTTCGCCTGGATGGCATTTGGGCAAACGCCGATAATTGACTTTCCTTTTGCCTTGGCTGCAGCAACCCATGTTTTGTAATCCTCATAGGTTTTACTTTGATAACTCGCCGGAACATCAGGACAAATAAAAGCGATGTCATTGGTTAAGATCAACTGTTCTGCGGGAATAAAATCTTTCATTCTCACATAGGATTCCACATCCCTGATTTTTAACCTCACGTCTTTCGCTACCTTAATGAATTTAGCTTTAACCACCGGAAGGATGTTTTTACTGACACTGAATCCGGAAATCTGTGCCTTTACCCCGATGCGGTTTGCCAGTTCAATAACCCTCAGCCTATTGATCGAATTATGAACACGGTATGTTCCATCCATAATGTCTGCGCCAATCACATAGACCAGGGAACAGTTTTTAATCAGGAACAACAGTTTAAGAAAATTAACCCGGTCGTCAAAGCCATCGATAAATTCTATATTTTTATTGATCGTCTTATAATCTTCACGAATAATCTTATATCCGTTTAAGATACAGACTGGCGTACCATTTGCGAAATTGTTCATGAAACTGGTGATCATAATATCTTCGCCAAAACCACCATTCAGGTTCGCAGCAGGCAGCACTAAAATTTTGTTTGCGTTCTTATTCGCCTTTACAAAAAGGGAACAGAAAGAGGCCGCAGACCAGAAAAACTCAACATATAACCCCTTAAATTGCTGCTTCAAATTACTCATCACTTAAAAATTAAAATATATATCTTATTACCTCACTTCAACAATATCCGCCAAGGGCTTCCGCTCAGAAATGGCCACTTTGAAATCATCTTTCAGATTTCCTACCGCCAAAAACATGATTGGAACACAATCGCTATCCATTTGCATAGATGCTTTAAAAGCTTCGTACTGCTTCACCGCATAACTTGTATTCAGACAGCAAACGCCCAGTCCTTCCGCATGGAGCGCCAGCACAATCGACATCGCCATCATTCCTCCATCAATAAAAACCTGATTTCGTTCATAAGCGAAAAACGAAGACAACTTACCAGTGATGACGATCAATGAACTGATGTGTTCGCCAAAACCTCTGTTTCCATTCTGAACATTCAGGAGTCTTTTCTTCAACTCCACATTAGAATGTTCGATCACATAAACCTTCCATGCCTGGCGGTTACACACCGATGGCGTGTATCTGGCCGTATCAATCGCATTCAGAATCAACTGTGTATCCACCGGTTCTTCCGAAAAATCCCGGACGCTATGTCTGGATTTAAAGAAACTACTGTAATCAAAATTCAGCGTTTCGGTGATTTCAGTTTTGGGAATGATCTTCGTTCCTCCGGTCTTCCCCTGAGATGATTCATCACACCTCGCCAACAGGTTTTCCAGTTTCCTGGATAAATCTTTTGGAATCTGATTGTAAGGCGCATCATAATTCAGATACTCCCTCAGCGTAAAGGCCGTGATAGACGTAACCGAGTCTATCCCATAACCATTAATGTATTCTTCCACCACATCGGCCAGAGCAGAAATCCGCGCTGCGCCAAATCCCGGACGCGGCTCCAGCAGTGCCAGTCCTTTTTCTATGGCGTGATATTCTTTAATGATATACGCCTGCATCATCTCTTTATTCCTCAATTTAAACGAAGCAGACTCCCTGTTAAATTTCCGGTAATCATAGACGAAATCTTTGATAATCGACAACTGGGTTTGCTTCGACCGATAGAATCTTTTTGCAGATTTCGGAACGATCTTTTTTAAGATACTTTTCATACTTGGTACAGACTACACGTGATTAAATTGTTTCTTTCGGTTCAGTTTATGGATCAACTGATTCATTATTTTGTGAATGATTTCTTTCTCATCCTCACATAAGCCAAAGAGGTAAATACTGATCACGAAGACAAAAACGCCAGTGACACCTGTAAAGACAAACCTCCATCCGAAATGAACATAGGTTACACTTAAATAACAGGTCAGGATCAGCAGACAAAGTGGAATTACCACTTTATAAATCACATTAGAAAAATACAGTGGAATGGATAATCCCGCTATATTTCTTAAAAAAAACAGGCGTAATATACAGGCGATTACCTCGATAAAACAATAGCCTATAAACACGGTATAAACGGGATACCCCAACTTTAAGAGCAGGTAAGCCAGTGGCAATGCCAGCAATAAAACAGAGCCCACTACGGCCTGGTAAACCTTCACCTTTCCGGTTGCCTGTACCGCCGACTGCAAACCTATCGTCAGTTGATTGATTAAGGTCGCACACAACATCAGGGAGCAAAAAGACGCTGTATATTCAGGTACATTATTTAACCACAAATGAAGAATCGCTTTCATCTCAAAAATGCAGGGAACCGCAGCAAAAGCAAGCAGAAAGAATCCAAACTTACTTCCAATCATAGAAAGCCGGAGCATCTTTTCCCGGTTGTCTGCCCCTTCACTTTTCATGATTTGCGGATTGATGGCCCGTAGGAGCGTCAAAGAAAAGAAGTTCAACTGCGCCGCCACCTGATTCGCAATGGCATAGGCTGCATTGACCACTGTTCCAAAAAAAACATTGAGCAAGATCGCCAGGCCCTGTGCCCTTCCCAGCGAACATAAAGAACCGAACAGGTTCCATCCTGCAAAGGAGGTCAGCTCTTTCATCATCTTTTTATCTACCGAAAAAAGCCCTTCCAGCGTGCAGTCTTCATATTTGCCAAAACAATACACCGCATAAAGCAAAAAGCTGGCAATGCTTATTCCGGCCGTCAGCAGGCCATAGACGGATAATTTATCCTGGGCCACCACATATAATACATAGGCAATCGCCAGTTTTAACAAGGTCTCTACCACATTCACCACTGCTACCCAGAGCATATTTTCATGCGCCACAAGGGAGCCCGTAAAAGGGACCGCCACAATAGTGAAAAACACCGTTACCGACATAAAGTGATAGATCAACCTCGCCACCTCCATTCTATCCGCAGGAATGTTCAGAAAACCATTAAAGAGAAAGAATCCGGAAACTTCCAGCACAACGACAATCAGTAAACCGATCCCGATATGCAGGAGCAGGCTGTTTGTAAAAACCCGCTTTTGCATGTTCAAATCATTTTTCCCCTGGAAGAAAGAAAGAAACCTTTGGGTAGAAGTAGCCATTGCCGTATTTAAAAAAGACAACATGGCAATCACTCCGGCAACGAGGTTAAAAACCCCATAGTCAACCGAACCCAACGCATTTAATACCAGCCTCGTGGAATACAACGAAATCCCCATTGTTATTAACATCCTGGCATACAATATACCCGTGTTGACAACCACCTTATTTGCTGATTTCATTTGAAATTATTTATTTCTTTTAAACAGTTTGCTGAAAAAACCCAACTCTTTACCAGTCACATCGTAATTGCCATAGCTGTATCCATAACCATAACCTTTGGTGGCTTTGATGTCGTTGACGACGATACTTAAACCTTTCATTTTCTGGCTTCCGGATAGGCCATCTACAATATTCAATTGTTGTTTTAGCGTATAGTTTTGACGCACCAGATACAGACACACATCTGCATAGGAAGCCAGCAGCTGGGCATCGGTTACGATTCCCACTGGTGGTGCATCAATGATGATATAATCAAATTGCTGCTTCAATTCCTGCATGAGCGTTTTTGTTCTTTCACTCAGCAGCAATTCTGCCGGGTTCGGTGGAATCGGACCTGAACTCACCACAAACAGATTTTCCTGAATTTTCAATGGCTTCACAATATCACCGCTGGTCAACTCCGGACTGGTCACATAATTGGTAAAACCGATCGGGTTTGAGATCTCCAGTTTGGCAGAAAGACCGGGCTTACGTAAATCCAGCTCCATTAACAGAACCTTCTTATTGGTCAGCGCTAAAATCTGCCCCAGGTTGATCGCCACAAATGACTTTCCTTCTCCAGACATGCTGCTGGTTAACAGAATCACTTTCTCATCGCTATTCTTGAAGAAGAAAGACAGGTTGGTACGCAAGGCCCTGAACTGCTCGGATATGGCAGATCTGGAACTGTTGGCCACCACCATATTGTCGTTCCCCTCATCATGACTGATCTCTCCGATAATCGGCACCTGGGTAATCCTCATGATGTCTTCTTTGGTCTGAATTTTATCATTCAACAAGTCTTTCACATACATTAATCCCAATGGAATCACCAGTCCTGCCACCAATCCAAATAAATAGACCACCATTCTTTTCGGACTAAAAGGCTTAACTTCAGACTTGGGGGGGTCTATGGTTTTGGAGTTAGCAATATTAGACGTCTTAGAAATGGCGGTCTCTTCACTTTTCTGCATCAGAAAGATGTAAAGCTCTTGTTTGATCTGTTGTTGTCTGGCCAGATTTAAATAGTTTCGCTCCACTTTTGGAACATTGCGGACCTGTCCTTCCGCTTTTTTCATTTGTCCGTTGATCCGGTTTCTGGTAATGAGAAATCCATCCAGGGTAGTGGAAATATTAGATTCAATATCTGCCCTGGCATTGGCAATTTCTTTATCCATCAACTGGATTCCAGGATTGGCTTCGGTTACCCCGATCAGGCGCCTTGCCCGCTCCAGGGTTAAGGAATTGTATTTTTCTACGGCCCCGTTAAAAACCAGATCTGCAGGAATGAGTGAACTTGGCAATACTCTTTTATTCTTGCCCTCATCTTTCAGGTAGTCCTGTAAACTCTTTAGGATACTGATCTGGGTTTCTATTTTCCCGAGGTCATTTACATATTGTCCGGTGGTCTGTACCAGCAATTTAGACTGTTCGGTCATATCCGCAAGGTTATTTTCCTGCTTAAAATTCTGGATATTTCCTTCCAGGCCTCCCAGCTCCCCACCGATATAAGCCAGGCGGTTCTGGATAAACTTCACGGTACTGTCGGCCACCTCGTTCTTATCCGTCAGGTTGGCCTGTACATATTTTTCGATCAGCTTGTTTAAGATGTCTTCTCCTTTTTTAGGGATCGCATGGGTTAAGCTCAGGTCTATAATCGTCACCTGCTTGTTTTTAACTTCTACCGTAATGGCATCCATCAGTGCGATCACTTTAGTATCCACAGACATGATGTTAAAAGAATATTTCTCCTCCAAAACAGGGACTGCGGTTCCTTTAATGATCTGCACAACCCCAACAAAAGGGATCGTAAAAGAACGGTCTAAAGCCACCAGCGTATCTATGCCATCAGCACTTACCGCAACCCGGTCATTTTTCAGAAAGCTGACTTCCACATCTGTGGCCTTAATGGTATCCGCAGCAGCCACGACCTTTACCCGATAAGGAGATTCATAAAGTTCCACCTTTTTCAGTCTCCCTTTTCTGTAATAGGTGATGTTGAGGTTCATATCTTTCACCACCTGCTCCATCAGATACCTTGTCTTTAGGATTTCTGCTTCATTATCAACGGTACTTTTCGTACCCAATAGTCCTCCTAAATCACCCAAAAGATCTCCTCCACCAGACAATCCTGCGCCCTTTTTCTCGTCATTCACCAATACTCTTGCAGAAATTTTATAACTGGGCGTTTTATACCGCACATATAGATTCGCACATGCCAGGCAGACCAATACCGATAAAGCAATCCAATACCAATTTGCCAGGATTCTCGACAAGATTTGCTTTAAATCCAGTCCTTCGGTATCCTCATGTGCAGTTTTATATTCTGAAATCGTGTTCTTCATTTAATATTGCATAGATGTTAGCATGATACTATTTGTTAAAGCCTTGAAAACAATACGATCAAGACTGAGAGGGCGGTTCCAATAACGGCGAAAGTTTGTGTTCTTGCCTGGTTTAAAGAGGCTGCCTTACCTTTATTAGGCTCCACATAGATGACATCATTCTGTTTCAGGTAATAAAAGGGACTGTTAAAGACCTGGGAAGAGTTGAGGTCCAGCCTTGCAAATTCCTTCTTGCCATCAATATCTCTGATGAGTAAGATGTTCTCTCTTTTCCCAAAAATGGTGAGGTCACCCGCCATTCCCAGTGCATCTAAAACACTTACTTTTTCATTTGGCAGAACATAAGATGCAGGCCTGGCTACTTCTCCTAACACGGTCACCTTGAAGTTTGCATAGCGAACCTGTACGTTTGGATCTCTGTAAACCACAGATGCCTTGGTTTTAATCAATTCTCTGGCTTCATAGGTGGTTAACCCTGCCACTTTCACCTTTCCAACGACAGAAATGTCTATCTCTCCGTTTTTATCGACCAGAAAACCACTTGCTGAAGAAAGTCCTGCCGGATTAGCAGACTGAATTGCTGCAGTTACACTCTGACCTGCCAGTTGGTTAACCGGCATCGATGTTGCGGCATCAATAGTTACAATGGAAATAGATAGAATATCATCCGAATGAATGGTTAATTCATTAAATTCACCTGTTTTAGCGAACAAAGACCTGCCATCTGCATCAATATCCTGAAAATAAGGGACTTTTTTAGTGACAGAACAGGAACTTAACAGAAAAACAGAGAAAATAATTAAAAAATTCAGGTATTTTTTTGTTAACATTAATTTAATCATAGTAATTTCGTTCTAAAAAAACCGCCTAACCAGCAGAATTCCGTAAAAGCAAAACTAATTGATTTAAATTTCAGTACACCTAGCCAGAAATGGGTATTTAATTAAAAAAACAGCTCTCGGTTCTTAAAACCAACATGACCAATCTTATTAAAAAGGCGTCCGGTTTGTATTTCCTGCGTCAATACCTGCAAATGTTTGTCGTGATGCAGGTCGGTACCTGCCAGGTCATAATAGTTCTTCTGAAGCAGGTATTCGGATAGTTTCTTCACTTCTTTCCCATAATATCCGCATACCGACAACAGGTTGAGCTGGAACAATACCCCCATTTCTTTGAAACGGTGAAAGCGTTGGTGACGCTCGAAATAAAAGTTATACCGTTCGGGATGCGCAAGGATGACCACGTATCCTTTCACCTGAAGGTTAAAGATCACCTGTTCTATATTCGGCATTTCAGAGAGGTAAGACATTTCAATGAGCAGGTGTTTCTTTGGAAGGGACACCAGATCATTTGAAACCTTAAACGTATCATTGATCATGTACTCCGCTCCTGCCCCTATTTCCACCTCGACCTGAGCAGCTTTCAAAGCCAGACGTGTACAGTCTAATGCAGCTTGTATCGTATCCGGTGTATTGGGATAGAGTTCCGAGAAAATATGCGGGGTACAGAGCAGCTTTTGGAAGCCGAGTTCATTTAACTTTTTTATAAAACCAACAGATTGTGGCATATCCGTTGCCCCGTCATCGATGCCGGGCAATAAATGGGAATGCATATCCACTCCTAACCACTCCATATGGTCAACGTGCGTTCGTTTCTTAAAAAAGGAAAACATGATAAGGTCTTTAAAGGATTTTGTAAGGGGCTAAATTTGCCTTAACAAAAATACAATCGCGACAGTTTACATGCGCTATATTTTAAAATTTTATCCTACGATTAACGAAATATACCCAATTATAGGGATCATCAACTGTAATCTTCCTGATACAATTGAGGCGCAGTAGCCACTAAATTCCCGGCGTCAGCTATAAAACGTCAGAAATGTGATCATAGTTTGTCGCCATCAAAAATATCACCATTAAATAATAATTTACTATATTTAATAACACATTAACGGTCTCATTATCTAACGCTCAAATTCATTTAACCATGAGTCACTTCATGCCCAACATCAAGCATATCGTACATGTTATGCTGGAAAACCGATCCTTCGACAACCTCCTTGGCTGGTTGTATGAAGAAGAAGAAAAAAAGAACATTATTACTGCCATTGATCCCGGCCATCCGCATACTTTCCACGGACTCCGGCCGGATTTGTTCAATCTCGATGTAAACGGCACTCCACAACCTGTGATCAAGGGAACGGATGGTGATTTAAAAATCCCTGCCTGGGATCCACATGAAGTGTTTGAACATGTACACAAACAATGTTATACTTCGTTGACGCCTGGTGTCGAAAACCCTACAGACAACCCCGAAATGGGTGGTTTTTATCAGGACTATTATGGCTGGTTCGAGAACCCCGAAGACATCATGAAAACCTATACCCCGACAGACCTGCCGGTGATCAACGGATTAGCAAAGAATTTCGCCGTCTGCGACCAGTGGTTTGCTTCCATCCCTTCGCAAACCAATTGTAACCGGGCCTTTGCTGCAACAGGAAATTCAATTGGTATAGACCATCATACAGGGCAGCAGGGCGCTTGGGTAGACAACCATTTTGACACCTTTGATCCGGCTAAATTGAAAGTAAACTTCAGCGAACCTACCCATTGGAACATCCTGAGTAACCAGGGCTACCACAGCACGGACGACTGGATGATTTATTACAACAAATTATGGTATCTGAGCGATTACTGTTATACCCGTGATTTGTTCTCACAAATTCAGGACAGCAGCTTTAATGATCATTTTGATCACATCACCACATTTTATGAACGCGCCGCAGCAGGTACCTTACCGTCTTATTCCTATATCGAACCTTCCTGGGGAAATATGCTTGGTCCCATAGGTATCCAGGGAAATGATTACCATCCGCCGACCAATGTGGGTCCGGGAGAAGAATTCCTTTATGATCTTTATCAGGCCATTTCCAAAAGTCCCTGCTGGAAGGAGACTTTATTTATCATCACTTTTGATGAACATGGCGGCACCTACGATCATTTCCCTATCGCTAAAAATGCAACACCACCCTGGCAGGACGGCCATCCGGCCAAACCCAATCAACTGGAATGCAACTTTGCTTTTGATACATTTGGGGTCCGTGTACCTGCTATTTTTGTTTCCCCTCAAATTCAGGCCAATACCGTATTCCGGGAAGCTCCGGGAAACACCCCTTTTGACCATACTTCTCTTATTGCAACCATCTTAAAATGGAAAAACATTGATCCTGCTACCTGCGGACTAGGCGCAAGGGTAGCCAATGCACCTACATTTGAAGCGGTATTAAATGCGACAAAACTAAGGGAAGATACCCCACTGATCACACCAAATGATTATGAAACCGTTGCTGAAGATGAGCCTGCAAATGATTTACAAAAATCAGTCGTAGCCAGGGCAATATTACATGCCATTAAGAAAAATCAGGTGGATGAGCAAGAAGCAATACAACACTATCAGCAACATGTTCACCCCGCAGATACGCTTGCTACATTAAGATCTGGCTTTGATTTGGTGATGAAGAAAATACATGGCCTGGAGGCCTAAAAGAAAAAAAGGGGCTGATCTGCTCAGCCCCTTTGCTATTTATTCCTCTACCACTTGCTGGGAATGATAAGGACAGCCTTCGATGACCTTCTTTTCTTTTGTTACGGCTACCGGAGTTGACACCGGTCGTCTGCGGTGTTGATCCTGCGTAAGCGGGAATACTGAAGTAAAGAAGTTAGACCAGCCACCGGTCCTCACACGCAACAAATTATATTGTTCCGGTGAATCCACAGCGTTACCATAGGTTTCAGGACTGGCAACTGTAATCGTTAAGATATTGGACGACCGGCCTTCTGCGAACTGCTGCATAATCGTGACGATTTTCTCCACAGGGAAGTTCTCATCGATATTATAATCTGTTGGCGCACCATCGGTCATCATTTCTGCGCCTTTTCCGTCGAATCCGGCCAGGGATTCTTCAAATCCGGCATATTGATGATCAATAGGCAAATCCATAGGACTTGGTGCCGCACTCAAATCAGAAGCCACGGCTGTTCCCAACCTGCGTCCATCAGCGCTTGCCCCATTCCAGGCGCCCATTTCCACATGGTTTTCAAAAGTACCTACACCAGGCTGAATCTGAAGTCCGAAAGGATGTTCTTCCGTACCATAGCGGGCAGCCAAAGCTTGTAAGGTCTTGTACATTTGCGGAAGTGGTTGTGTAAATGTTTCTACCGAAATCCTGGCTATACCTTCCACAATCGTGTTTCCGAAAGTATCTATTTCCTCATGACCTCTGCCATAACGTGGTAAATCCAGCGCCATTTCTCTCAGGCGTTTAAAACGGTCAGAACGGCCGGCAATACGGGATTCACCTGCCAGGTTACTGATAAAAGGTTCCGTCATCTTATAGCCCCAGTCGCAACATAGGCACTCTAAAAGTTCTGGCAGCGTAGTCACCGCATTTTTATCATCAAATACCATCACTTTAATGGCATAAAGGGAATTGATCGTTGAGCTTAAAGAGATATAACAAGGTCCATAAATGCTGTACTTGGTACCACCGCTATAAAAATCGAGTCCTTTTGCCAGACAATCGTCCATCAGCACATTTAACAATGGCGAAGGGCAGAATTTGGTATTGGCACCGTAGCCCATCAACTGACCATTAAAGGCTTTTCTGTTTAAGAGTTCAAAATGCTGGAAGTAAATTTTAACCAGTTCATCAAAACTTTTGATCTGATCAGCAGGTTTAGAATTCAGAGAAACCGTTTGTCCGAACAGATACGATTGTCCGGCAGAAGAATAGGTCCTTCCCTGGTTTAAAGCACATTCCAAAGGCTGTAATGTAGAAAAACCGCCTAATGAGAACCAGTTTTCACCTGGGAATTGTGGCTCATAGCAACCATCACATGCATAGTTCTGTGCAGATTTCATCGTTACCGAAGAATTCCAGTTTTTGGTTTCAGAACTCAAATCTCCGCCTACATTGTCGCCACTACGATAAAGACCTTCGATGATCTTTTCGTCATTCAGCAATATCGGATGGGCACCGCCTGAAAGGATCGCATGTGCTGCTTCTTCCAGAATGTCTTTCGGAATGTCTTTCCTCGTCCGAAGTGAAAGGCAAGGTGCATTTAAAGGCAATCTGCCGGAAGCACGGATGAATAGTTTGGTTACATCGTTATAGGCCGGTTTTGTGTTTTCAAAATCGGCAGTACCATCGGCAACCGTTCCGCCTACTGTGATTTGCTGAATCCATTGGCCCAAAGAGGCACCTTGCGGATATGGTCCGGAACTTCCACCCATGGCCAGGTTGCCAAAAGGCTGATGGTCTTCCATAAAGATCCTGTTCTGCTGTACTTTTTCGTCCAGTTTGATATAGAAAGCATCAATAATTTCCTGTGCTTCGTCTTCTGTAATGTTGTCGTTTTCATAGAAAGGCTGTAACAGCTGATCCATTCGCCCGATGGCTGTTGGCTCTCCATTCAAATGCAAGCAAGTATGTAAGGTAAAAATGAATTGTACGGCCTCGACAAAGCTCTCCGGCTTATCATTGGCCAGTTTCTTCATTCGTCCGGCAATGGCCAGGAGATTTTCTTTTTCCCAGGCCTGTCCGGCACTCATTTTCTCTGCCGTTTCTCTGGCCAGTGTTTCGTAGTTTTTGATGTATTCAGAAATACCTTCCAATGACAGATAAGCAGAGCGATACAATTCTTTCTGCTCCGGAGTACCTGCTTTTTCTTCGTAAGCCAGCACCTCATCTTTCATTGCGCTTAAACCTTTCTGCAATGCTTTTTCATAATGTGGGATGACATGTCCAACACCAGAGGCTTCACTAAGGTTGCTTAAAAATCCATCCATACGTTCCAGTTCAGAAAGGTACTTCATCACATAGCGCCCTTCTCCCAAAGAGAGGTTTGGCATCGCACCAACAATGATTTCTTCCGGGGAAATTCTAAAGGTATCAGAGCCATAAACACATTCCCCTTTATCCTCCAGGAATGCAGAATAAGGGATCAGGGAACCGTCCGGCATTCTGATCTTACGTCCTCTGAAACCATAATCAGCAGAACTGAACAATTGTAAACTCAGACGTATGGCCCATCCTTTCCGGATCATGATCGATTCTTTCATGATATCTGCAGGCTTATCGGCACCGGGATAGGCATTTATATAGTAACTGAGATCTTCCTTAATTTCTTCCTGCTTGCGGTTAAAATACCAATTGTCCTGCCACAGGGAAAAGATGTTTTCCAGTAAACTCAGGATACGATTGGTAGGAACCTTAAAGAAAGCATTACTCCTGCCGATTCCGGTAGACATGGTGAACAGGAAATTCTGATGACTGTAATACATTAACCCATTCTCAGAAGCATCCTGGTAATGACGGTCAAGTCTGGTCCAGTCTACCCCAGGAAACAAGCTCCAATTCCCGTTTTCCATGTGAGAGAAATCATTCGAATACCCCTCCTCTTCATCAAGTTTAAGGTCATCTACACTTGGGATATAGAAGAAGCCGCCAAGGTCTGATTTCAGGTGGTTAAACAAACGGTCGTTCATAAAGCCACGATCTCCTCCAATCTGATTGCTCATGATATTTTCAAGGATACCTGCTTCTTTAGCAAATCCGGCAAAATAAATTCCTTCTTCATCAGAAACCGTTACTGATTTTGGTGCTCTGAATCCATTGGCGCTTTTTTTAGCCCTGCCAAAAGGCAAACCTAAACGCAATACAGGAGTGGTATTCCCATTTTCGTCCTGAATCCTTGCTGATTTGATGTGACTGCGTGAATCGCGATCCGGAATAATGGTATCGTCTGTCTTCCGGCCGATCAGGTCTTCGATCTGATCTTCCGTCATCATGTTGATCTGGTTCCAGTTGATTAGAAAACGTTGTGCCAGCACAAATGAGCCGCCCAAATGTTCCACATCTTCGCCACCAATGAGGGTATGTTTTGCAATCGTAATCGGATCGGAAGGATTGTTCAGGTTTTCCGAAAAGCGACAACCCAATACTTTTCCTTTGTGCCCATCTTCCTGGTCAGATTTAGAGGCAGCCTTCTGTGCAAAATAATCTTTGGTATCATTCTTCAGTGCGGCAACAATCAGTTCCAATACCTCATCGCAGGCTTCTTCCTTATCGCTTTTGATATGGAACCAGATATCGCCCTGAGAATCGTCAAAAACTCCTTTAGATGCATCAAAAACATCAGAAGTATATTCATCTTCCCTCGCAGGGAAATTTAAACGCATGCCTTTAGGCAGAGACATGCCGTATTCCTCACAAAGGATTGCCCAGTTTCTAAAAGAAACACCCAATACAACAGAGGTGTTCTTGTTTTTTAGTTCGGGATTTTTGTTGATTACCTCGCGGAAGGAGGCCATTAACTGAGCCAGGTGTGCTCTCTCGAGTGGTTTGTCTGCTGGTTTGTTCAACCAGAAGGTGGTGAAAATTGCAAATGGAGATGGATAAACCAGTCCGCGTTGACAGTGTTTCCATACTTCGTCCAATCTTTCTTCGAAGTTCAGTGGTGTTTTCATGTTTTGAGAGTTTTATGGTTAGGGATGAGAGAGTTCTATGATTAGGGATAAGCGTATTTATGTCGAGATATGAGAGAATTAGCGTTAAAAACAACTGAGCAGTTATCAATAAAGTAACAACATTTTTTTCTTATAAAAAACAGGTAAAAATACCCGGTTTATAAATTAACCAGAGACTTCCCTGTCTTTTTATTTACCCTCGCTTTCACCATAGTTACTCATCGAGCAAATCAGGGATTATAAAATAAAATGCAGCTCCCTTGCCTTCTTCACTCTCCACCCATAATTTACCCCCGTGTTTCAATACAAAATCATAGCACAGGCTCAAACCAAGCCCGGTTCCTTTTTCTCCTGAAGTGCCGTAAGTGGTGTAATTAGAATTCTTGTTAAACAATTCTTTCAACTTATCGCCGGGAATTCCCAGGCCGGTATCTTTAACAGAAAACACAATCTCTTTATCGCTCTCCAACACGGTAATCGTCACCACTCCTCCAGGATTGGTGAATTTGATGGCATTAGAAAGTAAATTTCGGATAATTGTTTCCAGCATCCCTGTATCTGCATACACCAAAAGATCACCTTTCAGGCACTCCACAATTTCAATCTGCTTTTTTAAAGCCATCGGAGAAACGGTCTGAATGCTTTTATGGATCAATTCTCTCAGGTTTTTAATCTCAATGGGATTAAAACTTACTGCGTTAAACTGCGACCTCGCCCAGATCAGCAGGTCTTCCAAAAGTATATTGGCATTAGACAACTCCGTTTTCATCATTGAGAGGTAAGTATAGACCTCATCTGCTGAGCTGGATTCAAAATCGTTAAGGGTTAAGTCTAACAACTGTAAACTCCCCGATATCGGATTTCTAAGGTCATGACCTATGATCGAGAAAAGCTTATTTTTCTGTTCATTTGATGCGGTGAGTTCAGTATTCAGGGCCAGGAGCGCATTCTCCTGAAATTTCCTTGTAGTCACATCCCTCATGCTCCCTTCCGTACCAACGATCTGCCCCTTTTCGATAATCAATCTGGCATTCACAGAGGCATAACGCAGTTCTTCATTTTTAGTCTTCAATCTCACCTCAAAATCAATCACAAAGCCATGAATGCGAACCTGATCAATGATGCGTTCCCGGTCTTGCTGGTAGTAATAAAACATATCTACCGGCATCCCTATGATCTCGGTACGTGTATACCCGGAATGCTTTTCAATGGAAGGACTGATCTCCGTCACTATTCCTTCCTGATCGGTCTGATAAAATACATCCTGCACATTTTCAAAAATTGTCCGGTATTTTTTTTCACTCAGGACCAGGTCATTTTCAATTTCTTTTCTTTTGGTGATGTCTTCAATCTGAGAAACATAATGTAACGGCATACCCGTGCTGTCGTAAAGCATGGTAGCTGCAATAATTACCCATATTGGCTTTCCATTTTTATGGATATATCTTTTTTCATACTTTACTTCTCCGATTTTACCGGCTGCCAGGTCTTCCAGAATTTCAAGACTCACTTCAAGATCTTCTTTATGGGTGAGATCTCTAATCGTCAATTCCTTCATTTCATCTTCCGTGTAGCCCAGGATGAGACACAAGCTTTTATTGACCCTTTTCCATTTCCCTTCAGGACTGATCAGGGCCATTCCAATTAAAGAATGTTCAAAAGCCTGTTTAAACTGAGTTTCGCTTTGATACAACTCTTCCTCCAGCAACATACTTTTGGTAATATTAAACGCAACAGCGCCTACCATATCACCTTCATGTCCCATCCCCTGAAAAGGAAACTTATAGGTTTTATAATATTGGGGATGCCCGTTTTTATCCCTCACCGTCTGAAGAAACTCCTTATTTTTTCCAGATTGCAGAATATCCGTATTATTTAATGCCGCTGTATGGGCAATGTCCAATCCAAAAATCTCTTCAAGGCTTTTACCAATTACCTCCACAGGTAAATGAAGTGTATCAAAGAAACATTTATTGGCATATTTTAAGATATGTTCCCTATTCGTGATCCAGCATAAACCAGGCAATTCATCCATAAACAGCTGGAACCGCTTTTCATTCATCACAATATGAGTTTCCCTGGTAACATCTTCACTGTACATCATCATTCCACCGATATTACCTTCGTCGTCCAGCCAATGCTTTACCTCCCATTTTAACCAGATCACGGTGCCGTCCATCCGCTCAAACCGATCCTCTGCAGATTGATCATCTATTCCGCTTAAGCAAGCGGTATGAATTTCTTTCCAACGCTCCTCAATTTCCGGAAACACTTCATAATGCGATTTCCCAATCAGTTCCTGATCATGAAGTTCATACATCCTGATCCATCTTTCTGAAACAGCCAGATACCTCATTTCGGTATCCACAATGGCCATAGGAACCGGAGTTAAAGCAATAATATTTTTAAAAGATTTAGAAATGGTAGTCATCATTAGTTTTTCAATATGATTTAGTTTCTATATGCTGCTAATCTACGTTGTGGTTGCCGGCATGGTTCGTGATATCGACAATTATTTCATCCAGTTCCATTGCAGATTTAGATAAATATTCCAGTAAAACCTTCGTTTCGTTATCCGGATCTGAATTTGCAAGAAGTTCCACCAAAGACATGATCCTCGTCAAAGGCCCCCGAACCTTATGCGATTGCAACCAGGCTATATTCATCATTTTTTTATTCTGCGCTTCTATGGCTTTTACATAAGCCCTGGTCTCTGTAATGTCCCTTCTGATAGAAATCCAGTGTGTAATCTCTCCAACACTATTGGTAACCGGAGAGAGATTAATACTGACATCATATAACCTGCCTTCTTTCGTATAATTGCTAAGCTCAATATTGCATGGTTCCTTCTTTTTTATCGCCTGATATATTTTTTCCAAACCCTGCTGGTTATGATCATCACCATGAAAAATGTCGGGACGGGCACCAATCAATTCTGTTCTTGAATAACCAGACATTTCAACCAAAGCATCATTTACATAAACAATAGACAAGCCGGCATCATAATTGGCATCTGTAATCAAGACCCCATCGGTAGTATTGATAATGACAGATTCCAGCAATTTTGACCAGTGTTCTTCCTCCATCTGTCTGGTGATATCCTGCATTGCACCAATCATCCTATAGGCTGTTCCGTGTTCATCCAAACCGATGTATCCCCTGTCCTGTATATATCTGTAACTCCCATCACCACAAAAGAAGCGATATTTATCTTCCCAGCTTTTTCCTCCATTGATTAAACTTTCATCAAATCCGGCCAAAACCCGCTGCTGGTCTTCGGGATGAACCCGATCTCTCCACCAGTCAATATCTGTCGTATTGCCTATGGTTTCGTATTTTAAAACACCATTGATTCCCTGATTCCAACTTACCACCTTTGTAGTCAGGTCATAATCCCAAACGACATCACTGGTTGCTTTGGATACAATATCATAGCGTTCCACATTTTCCAAAATCTCTTTCTGATGAGCGATTCTTTCTGTAATATCATGACTCAATACCAGTCTGGCAAGCGTCCCTTTGAATTCCATCTGATTACTCTCTATTTCGACATGTATCAGCTGTCCGTTCTTTTTAACATGCCTTAAGGTATTTTCATTTTTAACAAGAGGAACGTCCTCAGGAGCCAATATATCAGTAACCGTCATCACTAAAAACTCATCCTTGGAAAAACCATAATGTACTATGGCAGCATGATTTACGTCAAGAAAACGGAGCGTACTGATGTCAACCACCCACATTGGCAGTGGGGACTTTTCAAATAAATGATAATAACTATTATTTTCCATTGTTTAGCTTATACCCTTCTCATCCTGTTTAAGGAAATGTAGCATTATTTAAACACTAAAAGTAATTTTTTGATGCTGAATTTCAGATTTTTTTCGGTCGACTGGAAGCAAGAACTGCTTTGCGGATAGCCTGCGTTCAATTTTTCATGATTTTCAATAGGTTAGGTTCTGATGATGTAAATACAACAACTGGAAAGCACATTAGTTTAAGTATCGCGTTAAAACATGAATTCCCCGATTGAGTCAGCCAGGTCATGAGCAATCATTCACCTTACTTATTTGTAATTATTCTAAATAATGTACAGATTTGCAACGGACATGGTTATTTATGGAGCATATCCCACAGCTGTATGCAAACAACCTGCTCATTGCCGGAATCAGGAAAAACTTAACCTATTAAAATGCAAAATAAAGCTTATGTGTAAACCAACTATAATCAGTCGTGAGGGAGATGTTTCCGTGACACATTGCATGGACTGCAAAATTGTCAATATATGGAACAGGAATGTTTTAATCACTTTTTCTTTTGAACAGTTCAATGCCTTTGTAGATTCCACCAGAGGACTTCAGTTTGATGACTATATTGAACACCATCCTGACGGACTGGAAGTGGTCATTCTGGCCTCACCATTTCCGGATATCAGCCTCGTTTTTACCCGGGTAGAGTGGCATGAATTCTTTGCAGCGCTGCACCAGGCAGTTTACATGCAACAAATCTATCAAATGGTCCAGGCTTAAAATTAATGTTAAAGTTGAAGGAAAAGGTCAAAAAAAGCACCATCAATATGAACATTGTAAAGCGTATTGCGATCTGCATCTTCTTACTATTGCTGGCCATAAAAATGATCCTATGCCTATACGGTCTTTGCACTTTACATCCTTGATCCTGAACCTGGCCTGTCTAAATTTTCAGGCATATTTCTGATTCATTCACAAAAAACATGGCATCAAGGCAAAATATCCTATTGCTTTTATCATTAAGTACAATTTACAAATGGCAACAAGAATAAAAAGGTCCTGGGAATGGGCAAAACATCAAAAACGCTGGTTCGGCAAATGGCATACTTACCTGGGCATCATCGCGGGTGCCATTCTCGCCTTTGTGGGTGCTACAGGAAGCATTCTGGTTTTCCAGGATGAAATAGACCGGGCTTTAAACAAAGAGTTATTTGATATCATTGCCCAACAAAAAAAATTATCTTTTGATGAACTGATTCCTCAAATCAGGCAACAAAACCCTAAGTTAAAATTTGATTACGTCATGGTCGAAAAGGGAGATAGCCCTTTAGAAGCCTATAGCGCCTTCAATTTTAAAACAGAAGAACAGTTCTTTATAAATCCCTATAACGGTAAACTGAGTGGAAAAAGAATTATTTCCAGTTCATTTATCCGTGTTGTAATGGACTTACACCGGACTTTACTCGTTCCAACCATTGGCCGTTACATTGTTGGTATGGCATCGCTCTGCTTGCTGATTCTGACCATTTCCGGTCTGCGTCTATGGTTACCTAAAAAATGGAAGCAACTGAAGTCAGTTCTCAGGGTAAAATTCAGCGGCAAGTTCAAACGTCAGAATTACGACTGGCATAATGTGCTTGGATTTTATTCTTCTCCGGTTGTTTTTATGCTCAGCCTGACCGGCTTTTGCATTACCTTTTCCAATCTTGTTATTCCGCTTTTATTTATCTTCAGTGGTAAAAACCCGGCGGGTTTACAACAAGTCTTTGGGGCTAAATCCCAGTATCAGAAAAATATTCTGCAAATGCCATTAAAGCAGGTCATCGAAAAGGTAAAAGCGCAAATGCCTGATGCCCATATAGGAGGACTGGCTCTTCCTGAAGATAAGTTTGGCGTTTACAGGTTCGATATGATTTCCGGTCAGCTGCCAAAAGAAGGAAAAAGAGAGATGCTAACGGTAGATCAGTATACCGGTAAGATTCTGCTGAACAGCAGAAAAGACTTTCCTAATGTAGGCAATGCTTATCTGAGCTGGCTTACGCCCATTCATTACGGTAGTTTTGGCGGCCTCCCTACACAGATTTTAGCACTAATCGGAGGCTTAATCCCACTGGCCTTATTGATTACAGGATTCATCATCTGGTGGCCCCGTTTTAAAAAGCAGAAAGAAAAAAGACAAAAACAAACAGATGTCTTAGTAGAAAGTCCTAAAAAAGAAAAAGCACCCAAGTTTAAAATCCCGCTATGGCAGAACTTCAAAAGTAACCTCAAAAGCGGATTTAAATATGCGGCGATCGTATGGCCTTTAACAGCACTTTCAGGCGCGCTTTATGGTTTGGGTTCAGGCATAATCCTTCAACCGGCGGTATTTGCCATTGCTTTTACCTGTGTGCTGGTGAGCCTGAATTTTGTATGCGCAATACTTGCGGAGATATTTAATGTTTTATTCCTGCTGCCTTTCAAAAAAGGAAGTCCTGGTGTAACCCGTTATTTCTCGCTTTCCTTATCCTTTTTTATCGTTTTTATGCTGGGCTATATTTTGGTACTCAATACAGGATTAACAGTTTTTTAAGAATGGTACTCATGATCCACAATCTGCTCACTTAGTTTTCTTCCTTCTAATGCTAAACCAATATTCGCTAAAAAGCCAGGGGCCACATGATGGTCATCTGCCGAACGCCAGGCTCCAGATTTGGCAACAATAAAAAAGCTGGCACCGTTTGGGTATCTGATTCTCATTCCGTGTAGTCCTTTGTAGTTTTCGGTTTTTGCATCCAGTCGCAACAACGCTCCTGTGCCGGGTTCTTTTACTTCAATTTGCATAATAATTAAGTTAGGAACTGATTAAACAAAGTCAATTAGCAAAAGGTTTGTCACAAATTTAATTGTGACAAACCTTTTCTCGTATTCGGTCAGGTATCCCAGCGTTTTGTATCCTTCTGTAAAATAACAATTTCCTAACATACAGTTTAATATTACTAAACAATTGTTTAGTAATTATGCGCTATATTAAGAATATGCAAATTATGAAAGGAAATATCATGGTCTTTGAGGCAGCTGGCAAAAAGCTGACATCAGAAGAAAGAGCAATACCAGCACTCAAATCCGGAGAGGTACTTATTGAGAATCTCTATACCACCATTTGCGGGAGCGACTTACATACATTTGCTGGTCTGAGAAAGGAAAAAACACCCACTGTCCTTGGACACGAGATTGTTGGCCGGATTGTCACATTGGACAAAGACCATCCCGGAACAGACATGGCCGGAAATACCTTATCTAAAGGAGACCTGGTTACCTGGGCAATATTTTGCTGCACTCCTCAGGAAAACTGGTTATCGAAAGGCATGCCTCAAAAATCGGAAGGTCTGTTCAAATATGGCCATGCACAGATCATAGCAGAAGACGCTTTTCATGGAGGACTAAGTGAGTATTGCATCCTGAAAGAACACACCTGTATACTGAAAATCCCTGAGGGATTGCCCCTACCCATTGCTGCAACCATCAATTGTGCCATGGCTACTGTTGCCGGAGCCATGAGGTTGGCTGGCCCTGTAGAAGGAAAAAACATATTGATTACCGGTTTAGGTCTGCTCGGAAACATTGCCGCAGCGATGAGCAAGATAGCAGGAGCCAAAGCGGTTATTGCAGTGGATGTAATCGACGAGCGCCTCGAAGGATCAAAGGCATTTGGTGCCGATTTCAGCTACAATTCCACTAAAGAGACAAACCTGACAGAAACATTGGCCAATCATAAAATTGATGTCGTATTCGATATGAGTGGTTCTCCAGATGCCATTGAGATGGGGATTGAATCATTAACCATCGGTGGAACGGCCATCTGGGCAGGAGCTGTTTTCAAGACCAGGAAAATCGGTATTGATGCCGAGCAGGTCATCAGAAAACTCATTACCATCAAAGGTCTGCACAATTACAATTTCGAGGACCTGCAATATGCCCTGAATTTCATCACCGATCATCATCTACATTTTCCATTTTCGGAGGTGGTTTCCAAAGAATTCCCCTTAGCAGAAGCTCAGGAAGCCTTTGAGTACGCGATTAAACACCGCCCTCTGAGGGTAGGTATAAAAATGAACCAATAACCTGCATTCCTATGTCTTTTAGAAATCAACAGTGGAAAATGTTATTGGTAACCATGCTCTGTTACCTGTTCTTTTATACCGGACGTCATAATTTCGGTTGGGCAGTAAAAGACATGGGCTCCGCTTTGGCCATTTCCTACACCACGATCGGATGGATCAGTTTCTCTATGCTGATCGGCTACTCCATAGGCCAATTGATCAATGGAAACCTTGCAGATAGAATAAGCGCCAGAGTGATGGTCCCTACCGGTGCATTCTTGTCAATCGCCGCAAATGTGGCCATCAGCTTCAGCAGTAACCCCATGTTAATCATGTTACTTTGGGCAATGAACGGCTATTTCCAATCCATGGCCTGGGCACCCGGAGCTAAGGTTATTTCCAACTGGTGGCACAAAGACGAACATGGAAAGGCCTTTGGTTTCTATACCATGGCCGCAGGCCTGTCCTCTGTCGTGACTTATCTTTTTTCTATCATTCTGATACAAATGCACCTGGAATGGCGCATGTTGTTCCGTCTGCCTCTGATCCCCCTGGCATTTGCCGCCCTGATCTTTCTGATATTTATCCGCGATAAGCCAACCGATACGGAATCGGTTGAAGCCAAAAAACAAGCTGAACCGGCCAATGCAGCCGGAGACAGCTGGCTTGACCGATATAAGACCGTGATAAGAAATCCAAATTTCATCAAAGCTTCCCTATCCTTTGGTTTTGAAAGTATGGCCAGATATGGCCTGATTTTCTGGGTCCCTGTACATTACTTAGGTAAAGGATGGAAGGAAAATCCCCAATACCTTTGGGTGACTCTACTTTTACCAATTGGCATGGCCACCGGTGCAATCTCCTTTGGAGCTTTATCGGATTCAGTTTTTAAAGGCGATAGAATTGCCTCCATCAGACTGGGAATGATCATCAGTGCCATCCTCAGCATCCTGATCTATATTTCCCCGTCCTCCAACCTTCTTCTGGGCGGAGCCCTGATGTTTCTGGCAGGATTTTTTGTATATGGGCCTCAGGCAAATTTCTGGCCGTTGAGTCCGCAGATGCTCCCGAAAAACACCATAGGAACCGGCATCGGTTTTATGAACATGACAGGTTACTTGTTTGCCGCATTGGGAGAACCTTTATTTGGCTTCGTGATAGATGCTACAGGAGCTACGGGAAGTATTTTCATGGTGATCTCCTTCATCTGCTTACTTTCCGCTGTCTTCATTTCAACCATAAAAACACGAAGTCAACAAATAGCAAAAGAAGCCGCCTCAACGCTTAATTCGTAAAATGCACATCATCGCATCAATGAATTCAGCATTTATAAATCTGTCTTTTCTGGATCTGGCTTCTCCGGACTATGCAGATAAACGTCCTGCTGGGGGAATGGGATAACAATCCCATTGGTTTTAAAAGCATCGGCAATCGCCACAATCAGGTCACTTTTCGTAGCTGGAATATCGCCAATATGTTTTGTCCAGAAGTAGATTCGCAGATCAATTGAGCTGTTGCTAAACTGCTCAAATTGCACCACAGGACCAGGGTTCTTATTGATCCGCTGGTCATTGTCCAGGATCCCGATCAGGATCTGTCTGCATTTTTCCAGATCCGAATCATAAGCAATACCGATCGTGATGGACATTCTTTTTCTATTTCCACCGAGCGACCAGTTGATCAGGTGTGCATTCAGTAAATCACCATTGGGCATCACCACATCTGCCCCATCCCAATTGGAAATGACACTGCTTCTGAATCCGATAGATTTCATCTTTCCTCCCTGCCCATCAATATCCACAATATCCCCAACGTTGACCGGTTTTTCAAATGCAATGATCAATCCGCTCACCAGATTATTGACCAAAGTTTGCAGACCGAAACCAATGCCCACACCTAAAGCGCCTAAAACGATCGTAATCCGGTCGACCGGAATTCCTGCAGCTGCTATAGCTAAAAACAACCCAATACAAAGAATAGAAATACGAACCAGCAACAGCCAGCTGCCTATCCCTTGCCGCTCGTGCTTATTCTCTTTACCGGAAGCAAACTGTCCATCGGAAGCAAAAAAGGAAACAACCTTAGATACAATTACCGAGATCAGCATAATTGCGATAAACAGGACGAGATTGTAAATGCTGAAGGTATAACCTCCAAGTATGCGTTCCTGAGTAAAAAAGTTTTGAAGTGGTTCAGACAAGTAATCAAATGAAGGAAAATTGCGGCCAACCAATACCAGCCAACCGATAAAAAGCAATACATAAAACAACAAGGGAGCCTTTTTCCCTACTTTTTCAAAGTTGAGGTAAAAGAGTTTTCTGTCCTGCCCCGAATATACGTTAAAGGCCAAAAACAAACCTTCATTAATCAGACGTACAGCCCACAGGAAAAGAATCGCGATCACCACATTCAAAAAACCGCCGATAAATAGTGTTTTTGCCAGATTATACCGACCGAAAATATTTGCTGTTATCGCAATAAATTCCAGTAAAACCATAAAAGCAATAGACCAGATGATCCATTTTTCCCTTAGCTTTTCCCGCTGTCCTTTCATCAATATGATCAGGCCCACTACAACCCCAAATATCGAAACCAACAGCATAAACCAACGTTCAATCCTTGAAGCCTGTAATACCAGATTACCCATTGCACTGATGAGAAAAAAAACAAACATGATCAGCCATACCCGCATCCAGTATTTATTCACATATTTATTAAAAATAATGGTCAGACAGCCACAGGATACCGACCAGAAGATAACATTTAAAACAAATGGGGGCGAAATAAAGAAGAACTGGAACAAACTTAATACCATCAGTATTGCCGATAAGACAGGATATCGAAGTACCAGCTGACCGTCAAAATCAGGTTTCAGTAAATTGCTTTCCCTATAAATATTTCTGAGTGATCGCAAATAAACAAACGAGGTTACTACAAGTAAAAGCAACATGATCAATTTACCAGCGTTATTTTCGGCGTAAAAGCTAAGTGTCAATAATCCTTTTGTTTTTGAAAATTCCAGTATTTCTCCGAACGGACGAGAATAAGTTGCTGGTGCCCAAATGTTGTCAAACTCTCGTTTGTACGTATGGTTAGCCATATCTTTCTGGTAGGATTCAATTTCCTCTAAACTACTTTGCAGTTTAAAAACGGTCATATTTACCTGGTTAAGCAAGGTCTGAACGTTGTTGCTTGCCAGTTTAAGTGAACTGTCTACGGGGTTCGTTTCATAGGCCAGTACCTTGATTTTCTGAAGGTACTTCATCAAGGTTGCCGAATCCGTTGGGAACTTAAACAATGCCGGTTCGCTCATTAAAGAATCAAGTTGATAACGGAAATTGTTCAGCTCTCCCTGACGGGTATCCAGCTTTATTTTTCTGACATTTGCTTTATTGAGCAGCTCAGACAATATTTTTGAAGAAGCTGTTAAATTCCGGAAGGTTTGTGCAGAACCTTTGTTGGTAAAAATGCCATCTCCGGCAATCGCAAAATCTTTATCAATCGCTTCAAGCTCCAGCTTTGTTCCAGGTGTGTCCAGATTGGCCTTAAGATAGATCTTCGCTTTCTGCATGGTGCGTTTGATCTCATCAAATGTCTTGATCTGGCTGATGATTGCCTTATCCGCAGCAAACTCCTCAGCACTGCTCTTTGAAGAGCGTTTTGCAAAGGCTTGCATCCTGGCTACAAAATCCAGCTTTACGCTATCTTTTTCATGCGATCCGTTAAGGGTATCTTTCTTTTGAGCATGCAAGTTCATACAACTAAACAGACAGACATAAAACAAAAGAAAGCCACCTATTCTTTTCAGGACCATAGTTTAAAAGGATTAATACCCAATAATACGGAAAATTGTCAGCTAATTTTTCTGTAGGAATCGAATAACCTCCTGCAATAAATGATTATATTTGAAACACAACCTCTTTATTATGAAAAAGATTCAGCTGTTTATCATCATCATGTTCCTCTCGCTTAACATATTCGCTCAAAACCGGGCGACAACAAAGCCGGATATCATTCAAAAAATCAATGGAGAAGAAATGAAAGGTCGCCTTACCAAGATGGGCGATACCGACGTGACTTTTATCTATTCAGGTGAAACTCTGGAATACACGATCAAAAAATCAGAGATATTAAAAATAACCCATTCCAGTGGCAGGGTTGAAGTTTTCGGACAAGCAGCCCTACCTGCAGAAAGCCGCCAGAAAGATCAGGTAACAATGACGGCGACACCGGTGGATCACCACAATAAAATCGCAATTTTACCTTTCACTTTCTTAATGGACAATCAGCCAGGTGCAGAACAGGTAGGTTATAAAGCACAGGAAGATGCTTATGGTTTTTTGTCGCAACATTCAGCAGGATATACCATCCTCGATCCGAGAACCACAAATGCTGCGCTGATTCAGGCAGGTGCTACAAGGGATAAAATGATGGGTTTTACCATGAAGAACATTTGCGATATCCTTGGGGTAGAATATGTGATTGATGGTACGGTACTGCAAACCAAAGGTTATCAGACCAGCTATTCGGGTGGCAATTCCAACACCAAAGTAAAAAGAAATGATGATGAAAAAATAAAAGGGGTTTCCAGTTCAAATTCAAATTACACCAATGCGGCACAACGATATGAAGTCAGCGTAAGTATACACGTCTACATGGATAACAACGCAAGCATCTATAATCAGAGTCATAAGGCCTTCCTGACAAATACCGATGGATCCTATACTAGTCCCTTGGAATACTTATTGAAAAGATCTCCATTGTACCGAAAATAGGATCCATCCCTTTTTATTGGATCAGCATTTTTACCGCCAGAATGTGTTTACAAATACCTCGTTTTCCCTGGTATGCAGTAAACCATTCACAAGTACAGCGGTCTCCCTGATGGTCCATAACGACCTTATGCTGCACACCTGTGCCTTTTACATTTGCTTCCACATATCCTGCTTCGTTTCTTAGGATCTGAACTTCTTCATTGTCCACCAGCTTTTTTGCATTTTTTAACCTTGGATTTAAGCTCAGGATACGCTCTGTTTTAAATGGCAATTGCCTGTAAAAATGGCTCCGTCCCATCAGGTCATACCCCAACAATCCGATAGACGACAAGCTTGAGGTCAGCTGATCCATCGTTCCAAAATCAATATCGTGTTCTATAGATAGCAAAGTAGGGTCAAAAGTTTCATTGGATTTCAGTAAACTATTCAGTCCGTATACCCACTCCACCGGCACATTTTCTGTCATATGCTCCAGGGCCTTCCCTTCTCCTGAAAATCCCCGGTAGGCATCAGGTGAAAAAGCCATCAGCAATTGCATTTTACCGAATTCACATACCACTGCACAGGTTTGTTTGTCTGTGGATTCGTAGATAAAAATCTTTTCCGATATCGCCAAAACCCCATCCAGCAAGCGTAGCCGGTGTATACCGCCAATACGCACACCATCTGTTGTCATGAGTGTGGAGAACATAAACTTACCCGCCCGTTTTGTAATAAAGAAATCTCCTTTCACACTCCCCTTGGGTAAGGTTTGAAAAAGCTGTATCGTCTGGATCTTGTTCAATTCAAACTTCAGGTCCATATCTGCCAGGTATAACTGCACACTTGTTAATCCTTTGATCCAGCGCATAGGCAGGGTCACTTTCTTCTCGGTTACTTTCGCTTTAGTCGTAATGACCTGTACATCCTGCTGGCCAACCGCTAACGTCACCTTTTCATTTTTCTGAATGCTGTTCAGGGCATTCAGCATGGGATCATTAAAATCTACGTTAGTCGTCCCGTTGGCAATAAATTCTCCATCTATAGATTCCGGTTTCATGTCCAGCCTTACATACACTCCATTGCAGGACGAAAAACCTTCAAACCTGATTCTTTCTGTCCCCGCTGAAACAATCGGGTCCCGCAAACTTGGCGGTGTAGGTCCAAAACTGGAACGCACTACTTTTGCAATCGTACTCCAGCATTTCGCCGTCACATAAGGATCGGTTAGTGTACCCCAGAAAAAGCAAGGAATATTATTTACTGCTTCTATTTCTGTCTGGTGTGCCAAAACAAGGCTATTTATTCCCTTTTCTTTAGTATAGGTCGAAACACCACTATATTGATATTGTAAATCAGTCATTCTTATCTATTTTAAAATTTGCTTTACCAAAGCTTTCAACGAAGCATTATCTTTCAGTTTCTCAAACAAAACAACAGCATCTGCCGAAGGTTGTTCTTTTGTTTTATAAAGAACATCAACATAATGCTCCACTATCTTTTTAAAGTTAACCGGCAGCTTTTCCTCCAGCTCCATACCTTTAAAGATACCTTCCGTCAACTGCAAAAAGGCAGAATTGTGCAATGGAGAGATGTCTTTTAGGGTACTGATACTTTCCACCAACCTTAAAAAAGGTCCATATTTATTATTAGTCAGATAAGCCAGTTTTTCGGAAAGCAAAGTAACATCAACAGCACGCATTTCAATAAGGTTAATCAGCACCTCTGCAGACATCAGACGGATGTCTTTTTTTTCCTGAAAAAACGTGCAGGCAAAGACCAGCATGGTCAGATCAGAAAATACAAATCCTGGTCGGTTCACTAAAGTTAAAAAGCCTTTCAGTTCCCGTCCCCCACTGCTCGAAAGTGTACAAGATGAACGCAATAGAAAATAGGCCAATGCGGCCGAATTTTGTGGCATCAGACTATCCCAATAATAGACATTTCCCTCCACATCCATCACGTATTCCCAACGGTTTTTTCTGCCAAACAGGTCTAAACCATATAGAAAATAATCAGGCATATTCTTATACCCCGGGATATGGAAAGTCAGCTCATACCAGGAAGGGGAGCGCTCATTTTGTTTCGTCCGATAATTCATAAATTCATTCCAGCGCTCCTCAAAGGTAATGGTTGGACTAAAGGGGGAAACCACAAATGGAATGTCCTTCAGGTACGTTTCTTCAAACTCCGGAAAAGTATCATCAGGATAATACGTCCTGGCTGCCACCGCCCATATGGCTTTGAGCTGATCTTCAGGAGTCACGTTTATTTTGGACAGCAGTTTATTCAGGACTGAGCCGCTCTTAAACTTAATATCTTTGGTTTTCCCCAGACAAAATGCCATTAGATCCTTCAATTCAGGATTCAATTGCTCCAGCAAAGGCATCGCCTCTTCTACATTTTCCCGCGGCATCCTGCTGATGGCCACGCTCAGATCCAGCTTATTAATTTCGGCACCTTCTTTTTGGTAAGCAATCAGTCTTTCCAATAAAACTTTAGGGGCTACCCAATGTGGAAGATGCGAAGGGAAAGACAGCATCGGTAAAGGTTTTTCTGCAGCCATCCTACCCTGCACAGCATGCAAAAGAGGTCTGATCAGCAATAAGGTCTTTATCGATTGATAAGGACGATCCTCAATTTTAAAAACCGCATTGTAATCTTCGATCTTCTGCTGCAGGAAAACGCTGACGTAATTTTTGTAAATACTTTCAAAGTATTTCTTTTGCAACTGTTTCCCATAGGGTTGCAGCTGCTCCGAATAGTCTTTTGGAAATAAATGTCTTTGAGTAATGAAGGTATTTAATAAAATCTCTCCGTCTGCGATTTCATCAGAAGCGATAAACTTCCCAAATAAAAACACAATATCGTTCCAATCTTTAGGGAGCTCAACCTCTTGCAACAGCAGATTTTCCTTTTTAAGCTCATAATGGTAGACTTCTCTTTCCTCCTGATCAATCCCCATTGTTTCTTCCATCAGAAAAGCACTTAAGCTTGTTCTCACATTCCCTTGCATCAGGGCAACATAGGAAGATAACTTTTCGCTCAGATCAGGGTCTTTCTCAGGTGCAATTTTCAGGAGTAACTTGGTTGCCCTTTCCTGTAGATTCAAATCCGGAACGACATACACATCCGCCAATAAAGCCGCGATTCTTCTATTGAGCTTGGGGTACTGTTTATTGAGTTTCTCTAAAATTGGAAAAGCAGTTTTAATGGCAGTTTTATTGTCGCTCGCCATCATCACCGGCTCCAGCCAATCCAGAAAAGAGTCCACATTGAATTTCTTCTCTTCATACATCTTTTTAGCCAGCTCCATCGCGAAGTTGACTACTGGCGCATGTGCATACTGAAGCGCCGCAAAAATATTTTCCTGATAAGGCAGAAGTTCATCTGCTGCAGGATTCAGCTCTGTCAGCCTTTTGCGAAAAAAGGATTTAAGGGGCGTATTCCAGTCTTTGGTCTGGATTAAGATGATTTGCGCTATATAATAATTCCGGTTTAGTTTACCTTCCGCTAATAAGGAATTGTAAATGATCTCCCAGGTCCTATAAGCATCATAAGCCTCCGTATCCTTCTCTCTGAAATATCCATCCTGAAGTTCTGTTTGATAATTGAACAGTTCCGGCACATCACGCTCGTATGCCAATTGATCATTTAGTACAAAATCGATAAACTCCCTTGCTTTGATTTTCGCAGCCCATTCACTAAAAGATCCAAGACTTAATGCATACAGCTCAGGTTCATAACTGATCAGCGACTCAGCTTCCATAAAACGCAAGGCCTTATAGTCAAACCTTCTCCAATTGTCCTTTTTTGCTTTATCCAATAAAAAGCCGGTGATCCATTCCGGTTTGGCCCAGTGTAACACCTCTAAAATCAACGGTTCTTCCACTCTTTTCAACATTTCAACGGCCTCATCCCATGAATTAATATCTGTCTTATTGAACAGCGCAATGGCACTCAGGGTAATGATATCAAATTGTCTTTGTTCTCCTCTTATTCCCCATTGAGAATTGTCTCTTCGATACTGACGTTCATTGGTCAGGTCTACAAAATCCATCCAATACCGCTTGGCTTTCCTGATGTGCTTTTTTAAAGCATCCAGGTTTCCTTTGGCATTGTCCTTCAAAAAAGGCAACAGTGTCTTTAGATCTTTAGATAGAATAATTGCATCATAAGCATTCAGTACTGCCTGTATATTCGTACCTGAGCTTTTCGCAGATTTGGATGCAGGATTACCAGCCACCACTTCTCCATCTTCAGAGTATCCTTTCTTTACTTTTTCATTTAGTGATTTTTCTGCTGCTTTTAAGCACTCCTCATTGCTGCTAAATGATTTTGTTTGAGCGGTTCCACTCGTTCCGTTTCTTCCATAAACAACAGTGTAAGTCGTATCTGTAACCTCAATCTGCCAAAATTTATCAGACGTACCATCAATATATTTAAGGTGCTTTTTCATGCCTTTTCCCTATATCTTTTATAACTAAAATGATCATTTAATGTCTCAGGTATTGAATTTCCAGGCATCAGTAAATTTCCGTACCAAATTTCCTTTGTATTAATACCTGAAGTAAAAATTTCATCATATTGACGAACATTTGCCTAAAGATGCAATTAATCTATTATTTTAAAAGAACCGGCTCAGATTTTATATTCGGAATAGCATCATTTCAATCGGGCTATCAATCGATTTAAACTCCCGTTGTTGACCAACACTGGCCCATGACCAAAACAAATTATCCTTGGTTTTAATGCCGCGATCTTTTTAACAGAATCGATGTTCTGTTCCTTGTTTGTCGTAAATAAGGCTGGTGGAAGGCGTAAACCAACCATAGTACTGAGCAGATTCATGTTTACCAGTGCATCACCGGCAATCAATACGCCATCGTGTTCTCTGAAAAAGGAA
Source organism: Pedobacter steynii (assembly GCF_900103665.1). Taxonomy (GTDB): domain Bacteria; phylum Bacteroidota; class Bacteroidia; order Sphingobacteriales; family Sphingobacteriaceae; genus Pedobacter; species Pedobacter steynii. Next base: position 48,683 of record NZ_FNGY01000006.1, on the reverse strand, counting down.
AGATGACCCGCAGAATGCCCTGGTGTTTCTATTGCCCTGAAACTGCCTGCATCATCTCCTTCCTTAAGGGTCCCTGATACTTTATACCCTTTTCCGGCCCAGTATTTCTGCTGAAAACGGGCAATAAAATGATCTTTATCGGGATATTCCGCAGTTACCTGCCCTGATTCCGCATTTTCCTTCTCAAAAACCGAAGTGAAAAGGGGGATATTCAATTTTTCGCAGATCAAACTGCTACTTCCCTGATGATCCGCATGAGCATGTGTCAATACATGTTTTGTCACCTTCAGATTCTTTATCATCTCTAATATTTTAGGGGCTGAACCCCGGATTCCGGCATCGATCAATACGTCATCTACCACGTAACAATTGATTGCATTTCTCGGCATTAATGCAAGCTGAAACACTCCTTTGGCTATTTCTTTCATCCTTTGATAATTTATAACCAAAGTTGTGAAACAGGGGGGCTAAGGACACTTGACAAATGTTAGGAAATCTTTGGGAAGCAATTCTCCGCTCAATACATTTTTTCTGCCAGACTGATTTTAGCAGTTTCTCTTCTGATCCGGCTTAATGATTCCGGTGCAATACCAAGAAAAGAAGCGACATAAATTAAAGGGGTTTGCTGGACGATTTTAGCAGGACTGGTTTGGAGAAATTTAAGGTATTTTTCCTTCGCGGGACTGGAATGTAAGTTTAGAATTCTATCGGCCATACAAAGGTAATTTTGCTCTGCAAGAATTCTTCCAACCACCTGCCACTGCGCCAGCTGTTGGTACAACCATTGCATTTTCTCATAGGAAATAGAAAGGGTATGCGTATTTTCAAGACATTGGATATATTCAGAAGACAGTCCCTGTGTAATGAAACTGGAATACGATGCTGCAAATCCCCCATCACAGGCAAGGTAGGTTGTAACTTCTTTAGCATCTTTAAAATGGTAAACCCTAACCAGTCCTGAAACAATAAAATGTATACAGGATGATTTATTTCCTTCAGAAAGGATATGCTCCTTTTGATCGTAGCGATTCGCCACAAAGCACCGACTGATCATTTCAAGTTCCTCAGCAGAGAATGTTGCAGCACTAAGGATCTGTTCTTTTAAGTCATTATTTATCATTGGTATTAAAGATACCTACTTTAAAATAAAAACTGTAGGTTTTTTTTAGGGTTACTAAAATTCATTTTGGGTATCAATTGCAGACACTAACAAACATTGGCATGTCAATAAACCTGAAACGATTAACCACACTCCCATTTCTGATCTGTTTATTTCTGCTGCTGCTCAACGACTTCTACTTTAAGGCCGCTTTTCATAACGCATTTACCGGAAAACTGTCGGACTTCTGCGGACTGTTCATCTTTCCTATATTCTGGTCAGCACTATTCCCAAAAAGGAAACAGACGGTATATATCTTAACGGCTTTATTTTTCATCTACTGGAAAAGCAGGTATTCAGATCCGTTCATTCAGCTGTTTAGTGAATATCTGTTTACTGTGCAAAGAACAGTAGACCTTAGCGATCTGTTTGCTCTTATCGTCTTACCATTGAGCTGGTATACCCAATCCCTCCCTCAAAAAAGAACATACTTCAATCCGGAACTCGCAGCGCTGATTGTCTTTTTTTCATTTTGTGCCACATCCAAGCCCAGGCCGCCTTCACTGTATTTTGAACAGCCACAATATGTATTGTTTCCATTACCGGTTCATCTACCCGATAGCAATTCGATAGATCAGGGGTTCAAAATTTACAATTTTGACACTTTGCTTGTCATTCAGGCCGAAGAGATTCAAATGGACAGAGATCCCGTAAAAAATGACGACTTTAATAAGAACCTGATTTTGAAAGATCTGGATAAAAGAGTTCTAAGTGCATTATCCCGCCAGTATAAGGACATTCCACCCGAACAAATCAACCGGTTAACCATCGAAACAAACAGCTACCAGGATCATTTAATATTCAAGGGAAATCGGCTACATGGCAAATTCTTAAGGAAAAACAAAGAACAAATCCTGATAGAGGGTCAATTTAAAAATGGCATAGAGGATTCTGTATGGACATTTAATAATCCATCCGCACACACGGCCATCAAAAAGATTTTTAACAAAGGGGAAACCGTCCGGATCGAGGAATATGCATCTTCAAAACTGACCTCTTCAAAAAATCCAATGACCAGAAAAGATACGAACCTGTTTAAAGGCTTTCAACTTGCAATCGTATTGGGACTTTTCATTGCAGTCGTCATACAATTACGAAAAAACCACAAAAACACGCTTCCAAATGCACCGGATATAAAAATAGGATACAAGCTTTTACTTTGTATTTCATTGCCACTTTTAAGCTGGATCATACAATTCATGATCTGGTCGGTGATTCCCAATCACTATACTGCTTCTTTTCAACAAGTCGCAGCGCTGTTTCTCATCTACCTAACAGGGCTTCCGTTTTTTGCGGTGCTCCTCTTTTGGCTTAAGCCACGTAAGCAAACCGATTTCTTATGGTACTGCTTGTTATTGAGTTTATTGTTTGTATTTTGGCAGGAGGCGATGATGCTGGAGTCGCTTTTAGAAAATTAGAAGGCATCTTATGCAGGGTAAATTAAGGGAACATATAGAAAAAAGGTAAACACTGGGCCAGCCCTTATTTTGGAATTGGTCTATTCTTCATCCATGTCCTTACCGTAATTTTGTGTCAACAAAAAATCTTATAAATACTTAAGAAATGAAAACACGAATTAACATGGCTAAAGTAGAGCCTACAGGATATAGCGCAATTCTCGGATTGGAGAAGTTCATAGAAAGCACACCGCTCACAAGAACACATAAAGAGCTGATTAAAATCAGAGCTTCACAAATCAACGGATGTGCTTTTTGTATTGATATGCACACTAAAGAAGCCCGTAAAGCAGGTGAAACAGAACAACGCATTTATGCGCTCAACGCCTGGCGTGATACCCCATTTTTTTCTGAAGAAGAACAGGCCATATTGGCCTTGACAGAAGAAGTGACTTTAATCAGCAATCATGTGTCCGATGAAACCTATGAGCAGGCGGAGAAAGTATTGGGTGAGACCTACCTGGCCCAGGTGATCCTAGCCATTATTACCATTAATGCATGGAATAGAATTGGCATCTCGACTAAACTAATGCCAGTCTAACGTGGATGCCAGGAACATAAAAAAGCACAGTCTTTAAGGACCGTGCTTTTTATGTTTATACCAATTCCGTTTCCATCAGCGCTTTCACCTCTTGATGTGAGGCAGCTATAGCGTTCCTATATTTTTCTGCATCAAAAGATTCTCCGTTAATCGCAATCACATGAATGTTATTAATCCCAATAATATTAAACACGGTCTTTAAGTAGTCGGTCTGAAAATCGATGTGTTCGTTGTATCCTCCTTTTTCATATCCTTGTGCCCCTCTGGCTAACAATAGAAATACGGTCTTATTTTCAAGAAGACCAATATATGGATTTTGCATATTGTCCGGATTCCGCTTCCAGGTTTCGTTCACTCTCACCACCTGGTCGATATAAGCTTTGAGCGCGCTGGGAATTGACCAATTGTACATCGGAGTGCCCAACACAATCACATCTGCTTCCTTTAATTCGGCAATATACACATCGCTTATTTTTAAAGCCTCAACTTCCTGTTCAGATCTGTCTTCTGCGGGTTTGAAGGCCGCAGCAATCCAATTTTCGTTGATATGGGGCACATCGGCATTTCCAAGCTCACGAAACCTGATCACCGGATTGCTATGGATACTTCTCCAATGGTCAACAAATACTTCGGTAAGCTTTCTACTTTGAGATCTTCCTGTTCTTGCGCTCGAATTAATGACTAATACTTTCTTCATTCTAATAATTTTAGACAAAATTAAAGAGCCATTGGATTATATTTGCATACCAATTCTCATAAACACTACAGCCCAGATGTTACCTTACAAATCATTAATTCAGATTGATCGAGATGCTGCTGTAACGCTTTACATTCAGGTCTGCAATAGTTTCATCTCATTGATTACCGATGGCACACTGCAGCCATCCGATCTATTGCCAAGTTCCCGCATCCTCGCAGAATTAATCGGCATTAACAGAAACACGGTAAAACTGGCTTATGAAGAATTGATTAGTCAGGGTTGGGCTGAATCTGTTGAGCGTAAGGGCGTGTTTGTACTTTCCAGCCTGCCCATTCTCTCTAAAACCAAAATACCCGAAATCGATAAAAACAAGGTCCCTCAGGAAGCTTTTATATGGACGAATAAGTTTACAACTTCGATCCCCAGCAAAAACCTCCAGAAAAATATCCTCACCATTGACGATGGTTTCCCCGACGTACGTCTGGCACCGATAGACCAGCTCATGCGCGAATACCGAAGCATTTCCAGAAAATTCTATGGGAAAAATTTTCTTAAATATGGCAGCTCCAAAGGATCAGAACATCTTCGGGAATCTATTTGCAATTACCTTTCCAATACCCGGGGTTTGGTGGTCTCTCCTGAAAATATCCTGATTACAAAAGGCAGTCAGATGGGAATCTATTTAGCAGCGCAACTCCTGCTCCAGCCTGCTGATCATATCGCCGTTGGCCTGTCAAACTATTTATGTGCAGACGAGACTTTCAGGCAAGCTGGTGCAAACCTTTTACGGATTCCTATCGACGACAATGGTATGGACATTGATCATCTCGAAGAACTCTTGCAGCACAAAAAAATAAAAGCGGTTTATATCATCCCTCACCATCATTGCCCCACCACGGTAACCATGAGCATGGACCGGAGGTTAAAATTACTAAAACTCGCAAAGGAACACCGTTTTGCAATTATAGAGGATGATTATGATTTTGATTTTCATTACGATAATAAACCTTATGTACCACTGGCAAGTATTGACCACAATCAAAATGTAATTTACATCGGTTCGGTTACTAAAACTTTTGCCCCTGCCCTGAGGATTGGATTTATGGCAGGCCCTCCCGCATTTATAGCAGCCGCAGCTTCATTAAGAGAGCTGATAGACAGACAAGGAGATACCGTGTTAGAGGAAGCATTTGCCCTGATGTTCGACAATGGAGAAATGGACCGGTATTTCCGGAAATCATTAAAAATCTATAAGCAACGCAGGAATGTCTTTTGTGAGCTGCTTAAAAAGGATTTTAGTGAGGAGATTACCTTCAAAATACCGGAAGGAGGACTTGCGGTATGGTCAACTTTTGATAAAAAGATCGATTTGATCAAAATGTCTGAAGCTGCCTTGAAAAAGGGACTGTTTATCGACAATGGAATTTTTTACAAGAACGAGTCTTTCTCTACCAATGGACTGAGATTAGGCTTCGCCTCACTAGCTGAAAATGAAATGACAGCAGCGCTTAAAATTCTGAAGACGATCATCAGCGAAACCTAACATTACTCCTTAGCATAAATGGTAAATGTGATAGACCCGGATTTCCCTTGTTTATTAAATTGCAGGTACCGTACATTTTTACCAAGCACTTCTGCTCCGCTTAAATAGGTGGTCATTGTAATCTCTTTTTTGGTAGAATTTATAACGCCTGCTTTCTCCCAATTTTTACCGTTAAGCGAAACGCTGATCACAATTGGATCATTGCAGCCATACATAGCTATACCGGTCAGCTGATGATTCTTTTTAAGATCAAGCAGGTATTTCCCATTCTTCCAGTCTGAGGTAGTAACTTCCGCAGTTTTAATCGCAGAACCGTATTCAGGGCTGTCAAAAAAAGACTGTTTTTGACGGTTCAAAACTCCGTCGACCGGTTTCGCCATCTCCAATTCTATTATTGTGGCAATATCATCAGGGCTTTCCGGCCTACTGAACTGCCATTCCTCCTTTTTGATTTTAAAAGCAGGCCGTCCTGAAACATTTAAATATTTTAAGTTCAGAATGGCATTACCAGGTATAGCAGGCAAGCTTAGTTTACCATCCTTCCAGTCGTAAACATAGACATAGATCTTATTCCCTTTGTAAGTTGCTCCTCCCCATTTCTCCGGTAACCATGGTCCTCCTTTGGTTCCATAAACACCATCACCATATTTTTTTAGCCATCCGCCGATATCGAGCAACAGTTTCTTTTGAACCACATCAAATTTACCATCCCAAAGCGGTCCCCAACTGAGGAGCACATTTCCGTTGCCCTGAGCAGAAGATAACAGATCCCGGATTAAGCTTTTTTCTGATCTGTTTGGGCTGGGAGAGTGCGCCCATTCCCCATTCAAGGTCATGCAGCTCTCCCATGGACGGGATTGATAACTGCCTATCTGTTGTTCCGGAGTATCAAAATCTCCTGGAACGCTTGCGCGATTATTGATCACAATATCCGGTTGCAGTTTACGTATCATCCGTGTTAAATTCTCCGAATCCCACATATCTGAAGTAAACATTCCCCCCCACCAGGCAGCATCAAACCAAAACAAATCGATTTTCCCGTATTTGGTACAAAGTTCCCTCACTACATTAAATTGATAATCGATATATTTTTTATGTGATGGTCCGGGGCCTAATTTCTTCCCCGGCAACACTTCAAAATAAGGTGGCTCTGGCGAGGCTTTCACCATAGAAGGGTCTACCGGCGAATAATCAGGATGATACCAATCACGCTGAGAATAATAAATCCCAAAGGGCATATTTACTTTATGACAAGCATCTGCAATCTCCTTAAGAAAATCACGTCCGAAAGGAGTATTGGTAATTTTAAAATCTGAAAACCGGGTATCCCACATATGAAAACCATCGTGATGCTTCCCAATCACCACAATATACTTCATCCCTGCATCTCTGGCTATCTGTACCCATTCGTCTGCATTAAAATTTTCAAGTTTAAATTTCGACGGCCATTTATGCCATACACTATCCGGGTAGGCACCATGACCGGTATCCGGAGCTTTACGTGTATAACAAATTGGCCAGCTGACGTCTTTATCAACATAGGCGGATAAACCGAAATGGATAAACATACCATAACGGGCATCAGTAAACCATTTCATCTTCTCTGGAGAAGCAAAATTACTCCCTTCCCATTCTGTTTTTGTAAAAGGTTGATATTTATACCATGATTGTCGGGGATACTGATCTGTATCAATAACTGACCATTGTGCTTTTAGCACCGTAATCTGCAGGAAGAGAATCGCAATTGTTAAATAAGACTTCATACTTTTCGTGTGTGTTTGTTTAAATCAATATCCTCCTTCTTACCATATCAAAAATAAGTGCTCCATACATCAAAAAAAATGAACTAAACTCTTTTTCTGATGGATTATCCTACTCGAAGCCGGCATAGCAGGATCAATACACTGGGCCACCCTTTATTTCGGGACTGGTATATTTAGCATCCATGTCATTGCCTTAATTTTATAACAAATAAAAAAATATGGACAATACCTATCAGGTTAAAATAATCAAGACAGATACAGAGATTGAACAATGCTGGGAAGTTGCTTTTCTGCTAAGGCCACATCTGAATAAAAACAAATGGTCTTCGACGATTTCTGAGATGATGCAAAATGAAAAATACAGCATGGCCGGAATTATAGTGGATGATCAGGTCGTTGCCTTTGCAGGATATCGTGCAATGACCTCATTGCACAGTGGAAACATCATATATATTGATGACCTCTCCACACTGGAATCTTATAGAGGGAAAGGTTTTGCTTCTCAATTATTAGCCCATGTACGCGCAATCGCGATAGCAAATCATATGGATGCAGTAGTACTTGATACAGGTTTCGATAACAATACTGCGCAAAAACTGTATTTGAAAAACGGATTTCAATTCTCTGCAGTTCATCTCAGCGCTTCTTTAAAATAGGCAGAATTACATAAAAAGAGGGCGCCGAGACACCCTCTTTTTATGCCCGCTGTAAATGAGTTCCAGGATCAAAAAGAGCAGCGACAGTCTGTCGTTTTTAAGATTTGATAAGTACAAAATAGACCAATCAGTCTTTATTAGTGCAAAAAATTATATTAACCAGCCATCAAATTCATGCTGGATCGCATCCAATACGATCCGCATTTGGTCATTACTCTCTAACACTCTCCCACATAGGATTGCCCCTTCAATCATGGCAAAAACTTTTATGCTAAAATTCTTTGGATCCAGATCTGGTGATATTTCATTGTTGGCCATCCCATTCGCCAGGATATCAAAAAACCTTTTCTGAGAAGCGCGGATTACCTTTTTAACATTTTCTTTCATACCCGGATGGGTATCATCAGCTTCCACACCAAAGTTCAGAATAGGGCAACCACCTTCAGTTTTAATTCCTTTATAGGCATTCAACAAATTAGAAAATTTCTCTTTTGCAGTTTCTCCATGTAATACCGCCCTGTCTAATTGCTGAGACAAGGTTTCGGTCAGGTATAAAAATGATTCCGAACAGATCTCATCCTTACTTTCGAAATTCCCATAGATCCCACCTTTGGCCAGCTTTGTAACCTCCATGATGTCGCTGAGAGAAGTACCTGCCATTCCTTTTTTGTTAATGATAGGTGCCGATTGTTCAATAATAAATCTTCTGGTTCGTTCTGCTTTATTCATGAAAATGATTTGACGACACAAAAATAAACCATTCGGTCTATTCCCGCAAGTTATTTCTCTCTATTTTACTTTCTAAAGATTATTCTATCCAGCTATACCCATTTGAAACAAAGAAGAAGCCAGTTATCAGCTGTAAAAAAAAGAGCTCAGCTTGTCCAATTCTGAAACCCGGATTGTCATTAGTAAAAACAACTTAAATTTTAGCATTAGCGTATGAAAATTGTAGTCATCGGAGGCACTGGCCTCATCGGAACAAAACTGGTAAAAACCTTAACTGAAGCCGGGCACGAAGTACTGGCAGCTTCTCCAGGTACCGGAGTAAATGCCGTTACGGGCGAAGGACTTAATGAAGCCCTGAAGGGAGCAGAAGTGGTAGTCGACGTGGCCAACTCTCCATCATTTGAGCAAAAAGCAGTCCTTGAATTCTTCGAAACTTCAGGGCGAAATCTTATTGTTGCCGAACTCATCGCCGGCGTAAAACATCATGTAGCCTTATCGGTTGTCGGCACAGACCGTCCAAATGCAAATACTTATTTCCAGGCCAAGCTGGTACAGGAAAAGTTGATAAAGGAATCCGGAATCCCCTACTCCATCCTTCATGCCACACAATTCTTTGAATTTGTGGGCGGCATTGCACAGGCAGGAATCCAGGGAGATCAAATCCATGTATCGCCGGCTCAGTTCCAACCTATCGCTTCAGACGATGTCGTTGCAGCACTGGCCGACATTACACTTGGAGCACCATTGAACGGAACAACAGAAGTCGCCGGACCTGAAAAGATAGGGCTGGACGAGATCGTCAGACAATACCTCAGCCTTAAAAATGACAACGGAAAGGTAATAACGGACATACATGCCCCATATTTCGGAGCGGAAATTAATGACCAATCACTGGTGCCGGGAGATCGCCCCCGCCTTGGTCAGGAAACCTATGCAGACTGGATCCGCAAACCAGGTAATTTAAGATAAGGACAAGCCGCATCGGATTCAAAATAAAGAGACTGTATCCCGGAATACAGTCTCTTTATCATATACGACTGGAAAGAGACTTATACAAGGTCGTTGATAAGGAGCTTTATATCGAAACAAAATATTGCAATAAATACGCCTATCGTGATGACGCCACTCTGGTTATTGAATCGAGCTACGGCCAAACCAAAGGCAAGCTGTTTTTTAAATAAGCTTTTCTAACTGCTGAATGTGTCTGTTCCTCAACAGATACCACTGGGTGTTAAAAATTAACTGTAGACTAACTCAATTAAGCAAATTAGAAGTTTTTTACTAATTTTAACCAGAAATACATGGTTAATAGTTTAGTCGACCGCCCCTAACTACTCCAACAACTACAAACCAACCAAGGGATTACCAACAAAATGAAGTCATATCATAATCTAACAGATTCCGTGCTCCTCTCTTTATTTTCTGATGGAGACGATTCTGCATTTACTGAGATTTACAACCGTCATTGGAAACAGGTTCTCTTTTACGCTGTTCAAAAAACAGGGAATACGAGAGCTTCAGAGGATATCGTTCAGGATGTATTTGTTTCGTTATGGAAGAGAAGAGGACAGTTGGAAATCAATTCAGAATTTAAAAACTACCTGATTGTTTCGGTAAAGTACCGGGTATTGAGATTCCTGAGCCGGGAAAGGATGAAGCGATTGGCCGAAGAAGACAATGTTCTGGATTATGATATTCTGGATGATTCTACTCAGCAATATTTGGACTTCGAAGAACTTTATTCCCGGCTGGACGAAATTATCGGAGAGCTTCCCGAAAAAAGTGCAATCATTTATCGCATGAATAAAGAACAGGGAATGAGCCACAGAGAAATTGCCAATGAGACCGGGATGACTGAGAAAGCTGTCAATGCTAATTTAGTGAGAACAAAAAAAATAATTCGAACCAAACTGAATACTTTCCTTTCAGGGTTCTTACTTTAATTTCTGAGCATTTTTATTTTTTTTATTTTTCATGTGTCATTTATCTGACTTAAGATACTTGTTTGTAAATGGCCATTACAATGATGGAAAAAACAGATGAGATAAGACTTCAGGAGATCGCACATAAATATCTTCAGGGTAAACTTAATAAGGAAGAGCAGACTGAATTTGATGATTGGTTTAAGCAAATTACTGTTGAACCTATTGAGCTATTTACCCCGTATGCTAAAGATGAATATGCCCACAGGCAGGTTATTTTTAAAAGAATTAAAAAAGAATTAGGGATTAACCGCCCCCGAATAGCAACGATGTGGAGAAGAATAGCTGCCGCAGCGATCGTCATCCTCACCATAGGGTTAGGACTATTATTCATTAAATATCGGGAGATTCCTCCTGGTATTGCAAAAATCATCCATGACGAGACAATACCCGGCAAAAGTACAGCAACACTGACCCTTTCTAATGGGCAGGAATTTGCACTTTCAGATGCTGTCGATGAGACATTATTAAAAAAAACCGGGACAGAAGTTTACAAGACTATAAACGGACAGTTAATTTATAAGCAGAAAAATAAGATTAGTACGGCTCATTTAGCCTACAATACATTAACGACATCCAGAGGAGAGCAGTATCAGCTGATTCTGCCTGATGGTTCCCATATATGGCTAAATTCCGAATCCTCAGTTCAATTTCCAGCCAGCTTTTCAGGACTAAAAGAGAGAAAAGTATTGATAACCGGAGAAGCCTATTTTGAAGTTGCCAAAGATAAATCGAAGCCTTTTCGTGTCGTTTCCGATGGACAACTGGTTACCGTTCACGGAACCCATTTTAACATCAATGGATACAAAAATGAGCCGGAAACAAAAACCACACTGCTCGAAGGAAGTGTGGATATAAATGGTACTTTATTGAAACCGGAGCAGCAGGCTATCCTTGACAAAAACGAGGTAAAGGTCATCTCTGTTGACACGAAGAATGTGATCGCATGGAAAAACGGATATTTCAATTTTAGCGATGAATCTCTGGAAAGTATCATGAGAAAAGTTTCCAGGTGGTATGACGTCGACGTTATATTTCAGGATCAGTCACTTAAAAACATAGAATTTGGAGGTGTGATGACAAGATATACTAAGGTATCTGAAGTTCTGGAAATGCTTGAGCTTACCGGAGAAGTATCCTTTGGCCTAAAAGGGAAAAAAATCATTGTTAAAAACAACAACTAATTCAACCAACCGATTATAAACTAAATTAAAAACGATGAACAGACACAAACCAGATTCCTAAGCCCCGAAATTGAACGGTTTGAAATACATTCAAAGGTGCAGTAACACCCCTGAATGTAATTTGGTAAAACCGAAAACAATTAATTAATTAATTATTTCCTGATCATTCAAAAAGTGCATGTAAGCCTTGGACAGCTCACACTTTTTGTATCAAACCAAACAACCAAATGTATAAAAAATATACTAAATATTTTTGTATGCCGCGAGGCTACATCATTAAATTCCTGGCAACAATGAAGCTAATTGCTGTTTTTCTAATTGCGGGTATGCTGCAGGTTTCTGCCGCAGGTTTTGCTCAAAGATTCAATTACATTAAAAAAAATACATCGTTAAAACAGCTGTTTAATGAAATAAACAAACAGACGGGGTATGATATCATATGGTCTAAGCGAAATATAAAGAACACCCGGAATATAAACGCTGATTTTCAAGGTACTCCCCTGGAGGAAGTACTTAAAATAGCTTTAAAAGATCAACCCTTAAGCTATACCATTAAGGGCAAAATGATCATCATCAGAAAGCAGACTCCTGTAACAGATAATTTTGCATCTCTTATAAAGGTCATAGACATTAAGGGAAGAGTTCTGGATGAAAATGGAAAACCTTTATCAGGAGCATCAATAAAAGTTAAAAGTAGTACAAAAGGCACTACTTCTGACGGGAACGGAGAATTCTCACTGCAAGGAATAGCTGAAAATGCCGAACTCATCGTTTCATTTCTGGGATATACAACTAAAGAGGTAAAGGCGACTTCAGATCCGATGACGATCAGTTTGTCTCCACAACAAAATGAGCTGGAGAATGTGGTCATCTCTGTAGGTTATGGAACACAAAAGAAAATCAATATTACCTCTGCCATCTCAACTGTCTCCGGAAAGGAGATGGACAAAATACCAAGTTCCAGCCTTTCCAACGTATTGGCAGGAAGACTCGCCGGGATGCACGTCAGAACCGCTACAGGTGCGCCCGGGGCAGGATCTGGTGTACGCATACGTGCCTCTGCATCCTGGAATGCCAGCGATCCCTTATTTGTAATAGATGGTGTGATCAGAGACAAAACAAGTTTCGATGCACTGGACCCAAATGAAGTAGACCAGATCTCAGCGCTGAAGGATGCTGCTTCTGCTGCGGTGTATGGATCAAGGGCAGCGAACGGTGTAATACTGGTAACCACAAAAAAAGGTGCACCAGGTAAAGCACAGGTAGAATACAATTCCATTTTCACCATGGACAAGGCCAGCAGCTATCCGGAATATATCGATATGAAAACGGCCCTTAAGACCACACAGGCAGCAATCGGTGGTGTTTCAGACGAAGAAATTGACTGGGTGCTAAAAGCAAATCCGGGTGGAATGGCCAATTTTAATGCGGTATACCAGGACCCGGCAAGTCAGAAGCATTCCCTTAGCATATCTGGCGGGAGTGAAAAATTAACCTATTATCTGGGCGGCTCATTCTTTAATGACAAGGCTTTCCTGCCAAACACAAAGTATAACCGCTACAACCTTCGCTCAAACATCTCTTCCAACATTACCAGGGACCTTACCCTTAGCCTGAATCTGGCGACCACTTATGGGACAAAGAACCGGTTTAATTTTCTTACCGATAACAGTGATGATTTAGGTGGCCTCTGGCCAAAATTGCTTTACTTTGATGTATTTTCTATCCCCTATATGGATGGAAAACCCGTTAATCCCGGATGGCTGGGCAACCTTCCCGAAATGATCAAAAACAGCGGGTACCTGAGAAATAACAACCAGCAAATAGACGCATTGATGAAGGTAGATTACCGTGTACCTTTCGTACAGGGATTATCCTTACATGCTTCCTTTAGCAAGAACATCAATAATAGTTTTGATAAGATTTATGGAGAAAAACAAACGATCTACAACTTCAAGCGTACCGGCCCAAACAGTCTGATTGTAACGAATGAAATATTAAGCTCCACAAAGAGCGGTAATCCGGAGGTCGAGTATTTAACCAATCAGTATACAAAGTCGGATTCCTATCAGTTAAATACCCAAATCAACTACGACAGGACATTTGGCAAGCATCACCTTGCCGCGACCGGTATATACGAACAATACGAATATCAGAGTTACAATTTCAGTATGACCCGCAATAATTTCCCACTGTTCCCTGTTGATCAGTTCTTCGCTGCCAGCAAGAACAACAGCGACTGGCGTACAGGTGGAGAAGAAAAACAGGATGGCCGCTTGTCTTATATAGGAAGAGTGATTTATGAATATGCCGGGAAATACTTTTTCTCCGGCTCTATCAGACGGGATGGTTCCATCAAGTTTGCTCCTGATCAGAGATGGGGCTGGTTTCCATCTGTTTCAGGAGGCTGGCTGGCATCCGAGGAAAACTGGTATAAGTCTTCAAAATTGTATAATACCATTAACATGATCAAACTCCGCGCTTCTTACGGTATTACCGGAGATGATGGTATTGGAGGATGGAAATGGCTTGATCAATATAACATCCAGAAAGGCACCTACTATATGGGAAACCCTGCCACGGCATTGCCCCGTATTAGCTATGGAGGTCTTCCGGCAGCTCATCTGACCTGGGAGAAATCTGAATCTACCAATATAGGCCTTGATTTAAAGATTAAAGACCGGTTTACCTTCACAACCGAATTGTGGAAAAAGCATACCTATGATATCCTTGGCGAGCGTGTTCTGGTACTTCCATCAGAATTTGGCGCCAAATTACCTGCAAGTAATTACGGCATAGGCGATGCAAAAGGCATTGAATTTGAATTGGGCTATAACAGCAATCCGGAAAGGGCTTTTACCTATAACCTCAAAGGAACATTCGGGCTCGCTACCACCAAAACAATTCTCAAAGATCATGCATCCAATGCACAACCATTTGACAATCCTGAAGGAAAGACAGCTTCCTATTCGACCGGATACCGGGCTACCGGAATTTTACGCGCTCCATCAGATATTGACAAGCTACCCGCCAACTATACCATAATGGGTGCTAAACCTGAACTGGGAATGATGAATTTTGAGGATATCAGCGGTCCTGCCGGACAACCTGATGGAAAAATCGATGGTTACGATAAAATTGTGCTTGGAAAGTATATGGGGAGCAATAACGCACCTATATCTTTTGGCCTGCTCATGAATTTCGCCTATAAAGGATTTACCCTGGATATGCTCTTTGCAGGATCAGCGGGTTTTGATCTTACCTATAACGATTCCTGGGGCAGAAACTTTGGTGGCGGTGGGAAAATCCCGGTATATCATGCAGATTCCTGGACTGCCGAGAACCCGGGGGGCAGCACGCCCAAATTGTACGCATGGGGCGATTCGAGAGCTAACGGTTACACTGAAGCATCCACATTTAATACCTACAATGCCAGTTTCGTAAGAATGAAATACCTCAACCTGGGTTACAACATTCCAAAATCCGTGCTAAAAATTACAGGGATCAATAATGTTAAGCTATATACTTCCACTACAAACCTCTTCTACCTATCGAAATTTAAATTCTATGATCCTGAGCTGAATGGATTTGGCAGCTATCCCATCATGAGGAGTTTTATTTTAGGGTTAAATATTCAGTTTTAAAAATTGCAAAAGATGAAAAAATTATTCATACTACCCATACTCATAGCAGTACTGAGTTTCCTTGGCGGATGTAAAAAGGTCCTGGATAAGGAGAACCTTACCGCTGTAAACCCCTCCGATGTTTGGTCTGATCCCAATATTGCAGGCGCCTATCTGAATGAAATTTACGCTGCTTTAATGCCGGGAAATACCTATGGCGATGGGGCCGATTCAGATGAAGGAGTAGCCTACCAGCGACAAACCAGCGATTGGTTCAGAGGAACAGCCACCTTCGATTCCAATGACCGTTTTGGAACATATGATAATATCCGTACCGTCAATATGTTACTGGATAATATCGATAAAGCAAGCTTTGACCAAAATGCACGCAGCAAGATCAAAGCACAGGCACTTTTCTGGAGAGCCTGGAGTTATTATGGACTGGTGAAAACATATGGAGGAGTCCCGCTCATCCTGACGGCTCAATTGCCAACTACAGACCTGAGCTCCCTGGCGATGCCAAGAAGTAAAACATCAGAATGTTTAACCCAGATTATCAAAGATCTGGATGAGGCCATTGCTTTACTGCCTGATGCATGGACTAATAATGATATAGGCAGGATAGATAAAGGAGCTGCAATGGCATTCAAAGGCCGTGTGCTGCTATTTTTCGCCAGCCCGCTATTCAATCCGAATAATGATCAGACCAAGTGGCAGAAAGCCTACGATGCCAACAAGGTTGCCAAAGAGTTTTTAGAAGGCCGGAGTAAAGGCTTGTATAAACCTTATGCCAAAATGTGGGACGACGAGATGAACAAGGAAGTAGTCATGGTAAGAAGATTCAACTATCCCGAAGCAACTTACAGTCAGGCGGGCATTATTCCGCTGGATTTTTCGGGTGGAGATGTAGGAAAGGACCGCCCTTCCCTGGAGCTGGTAAATGCTTTCCCAATGAAAGATGGCAAGAGCTGGAGTTCGGAAACAAGGTCTTATGATACCTTATTCCGCAGTCGTGATGACAGGTTTTACACCAGCATCTACTACAATGGTTCGCCAAATCAATACCTGAAGGGGATGAAAGACGGAAACACTTACCTCTGGACCTATTTTTTAAGCATCAGCAACTACGCCGGTAATACGGGGCTTGAAGGAGCTCACAATCAGATTACTCCGGACCCGCTGTGGTCAAACTCTAGTTTCTATAGGGTAAAGGCGGTTGATAAAACCATAAATAAAGGCAACGTAGGAAACGCGGGCGTAGATTGGCCGGAAATAAGATTCGCAGAAGTATTGATGAACTATGGCGAATGTGCCAACGAACTGAATAAATCCACCGAGGCTTTAAACGTCCTTTATCAGATCCGTGATCGGGCCGGGATCCTTGCAGGCACAGGTAATTATGGCATCACTGCCCTCGCTCAGGACGACATCAGAACCGCTTATAAAAACGAAAGGTTTGTTGAATTCTGCTTTGAAGGTAAAAGATGGGATGACCTCAGGCGATGGAAGATGTTTGGATACCTGCGTGCACTTCAACAGCGTCATGGACTCGCCTATTTGCTAAAACCCGGCGAAAAAGACGTGAAACCAATGGATGATATCAATCAGATTTACAACAAATTCACCATCACGGTTATCCCTACGGATAAATCGGATATTGCGATCAAAGACGATTATTATATTTATGGCATTCCTAAATCCCGTTTGGACAGAAATCCCAAATTGCTGCAAAACAATAACTGGGGAGGAACCTTTAATCCTTTGGATTAATATTTAAAGTCAAAAAATCGCAAGATAAACTTTCGAGCCAGATGTTAGCCTGGTTAATTTCAGGCTAACATCTTTCTATATCGTATTCACCATAGGTTAAGATTCATTTATGCAGTGCATTTACGAAAATTTCATGTTTCCACCCGATCAATCCTTTAGCATCCAGTCGGAAATATTAGAAGAGCAGCCTTACAATGTCTTAAAATCTCACAAGTACTTCGAAATCGCATTACTGGAGAATTACTGTGGCAAGCATTTTATTGGAGACAATATTCTGGAGTTTGAAGGAACACAGCTTCTGCTCCTGGGGAGCTATCTGCCTCACTGTTGGCAAATCGATAGGGAGTTGGATCCAACCGTTCAGCCACAATCAATTTCAGTTCATTTTTCGCCTGATTTTCTTGGACAGCAATTATTGGAAAAGCCGGAGGCAAAACCACTAAATGAGCTTCTTTCCAAAGCTTCGAAAGGAATTTCATTTTCTGGTCCAACGATACCAATAGCAAAAAAGATGATGCAGAAAATGCTGCTGTCTGAAGGAATGGCAAGGACAGGACTCATGTTACAATTGTTGGATATACTTGCGCAGTCAGGTACAAAACAGGCACTGTCTTCCTCTTATTTAAACATGATTGACAATGCTCATGAGGGACCAAAAATCAGTAAGGTATATGATTATATATTCCAGAATTTTGAGAATAATATTTCATTGCCGGTGGTCGCAGATATTTTGTCGATGACATCGGCATCATTTTGTCGTTTCTTCAAGAGAGAAACCGGCCAGACTCTGATAGATTTTATAAAGGAAGTAAGAATTAGTCATGCCACAAAATTACTGCTGGAAGGTAAGTACAATATATCCGAAACAAGCTTCCGCTGCGGCTATAATAATCATTCCAATTTCAACAAACAGTTCAAAGAATTAATCGGACTATCACCGGTAAAATTTCAAAAACACTATGAACTTAAATATAAAAAGATCAATACACAAAACCCCTCAGCTGTTCTACGGGAAACTGCCACTTCAGTTCGTCCAAACCGAACAAACATTATAGGCATAGTGGTCCCCACCTTAGACAGAAGTTTTTTTAGTTCTGTCGTACAGGGCATCGAAACGGTATTAAATGAAAACGGTTATAATGTATTATTGTATCAATCAAAAGAATCATTCGATAAAGAAGTAACCGGAATTAAAACACTTATAAAATCAGGCGTCGATGGGATCATTTCTTCCGTAGCGCTTCAAACATCAAATTACGACCACTTCACCGATCTAAAGAGACATAACATTCCCTTGTTGCTGTTCGATCGTATCGTTCAGGAAATTTGCGTCCCATCTGTAAGAATAGACGATTATAAAGGTGGTTTTTCGGCTACAGAACATTTAATCAGACAAGGATGTAAACATATTGTTCATATTTCCACAGATCAGAATGTGCCCATATTTAAGGAGCGGCTGAGGGGCTATAAAGCTGCCTTAAAGCAGTACAATTTGCCGGTAAAGGAAGCATTGATCTTTTACGGGGTCCCCTCTTTAACATTGGGTAGCGAATGCATTCAGCATTTGATGGAAAAGAACATCCCTTTTGACGGGGTGTTTGCGCTGGAGGATTATACCGGTTTGGGAGTGCTTAAGAAATTAAAAGAATATCAAATAAACGTGCCTGATCAGGTGAAAGTCATCGGTTTTGCAAATGAAGCATTTGGAGCACATGCGGCTACAGCCTTGAGCACCATTGATCAGCAAACCCTAAAAATGGGCGAAGCCGCTGCCCGGTTGTTTCTTAAACTCCTTAAAGAAGAGCATTATTATAGAGCAGCTCCCGAGGAAATTATTTTAGATACCATACTCATTGCCAGGGACTCCTCCCAATTGCTGAATGTGCCTGCTGATGGTCAGCTTCTCTGCATTTGAAACGGCCATTGTCAATGCCTGCTGATAATGTTGCAAAGCAACAGTATTATCTATATCCGTATATAGATTACCGAGCAGGGAATAGTAAAAATGATTATCCGTAAGTTTCAGTTTTTCGGCCTCTGCAATAGCTGCCCGTTTTCCATTGGCCTTTGCCAGCGCAAAGGTTCTGTTTAAGGCTACAATAGGCGAATATTCCAGGATCAGCAGGTTGTTGTAAAGCTGAAGAATTTGATCCCATTTTTCCGGCGTATCCTCCTTATGGGTATGCCAGTAGGCAATACCGGCTTCCAAATGATACTTACTTAACTGACCACCGGTAGCCGATAAACCTAAATAATACTTTCCCCGATCAATCAGTTCCATATTCCAAAGACTTTCATCCTGATCCTGGTACAGAATGGCTTCTCCGTTTTGATCAGAACGGGCATCAAACCTTGAGGCATGAAAACACATTAGCGAAAGCAAAGCATTTACCTTTGGAAGATTCGTATGATCATGGTCCGTTAGCATGTATACCAGTCGCATTGCCTCTGTACAAAAATCCCTTCGAAGTGTTGTATTCTGCGCCATTGAATAATAACCTTCTGAAAAGAGCAGGTACAAAGTAGTCAACACATTGTCCATGCGCAAATGGATCTCAGTCAGACTCGGTTGTCCAATACTGATGTTCAATTCTTTCAGCTTTTCTTTCGCCCGGTTAAGCCGCTTATAAACGACCTCTTTATTGGTTAAATAAGCATCCGCAATCTCCTGAATACCAAAACCGCAAAGTAAATTAAGCGCCAATGCTACCTGAGATTCAGTAGATATCTGAGGATTGCAGACGGTAAAGATCATCGCAAGCTGACTATCCCCGATATTTTTGACAGACAAATCCAACTCAAATTCTTCCGTATCGGCAGTATCATACTGAATCTCCGGAGACAGCTTTTGCTGGAACAGCGCATCTCTTTTGAGATAATTTTTAGTTTTATTTTTTGCAACGGTATATAACCACGCTCTGGGATTATCTGGTAATCCCTTCGTACTCCAGATCTCTGTAGCAGCAAGGAAAGTATCACTCACAATATCTTCCGCGACCTCAATATGTGCCATACCGAACAATCGGCAAAGTACTGAAACGATTTTTTGATATTCGCTTCTAAATAAATTCGGGATCAGTTCCTGCTGCTTCATTTTATTTGATCTATCCCTCAGGTTCAGTAGCCATTCGGATCTCCACGTTTCCACCGAATTCAAGGATCGGACAACCCTGGGCAATCTCAACCGCATCTTCATAACTTTCTGCTTTGATAACGATCAGTCCGCCGATAGATTCTTTAATTTCTACAAAGGGTCCGTTGATCACATTTTTGTCTGATTTTACCACCTTGCCTGATATATCCCAGCGCTGCAGCGGCCGGGCCAGTTTATTTTGCGCCGCAATCCCGCCAAACCAGTTTTGCCAGTCAGTAATTGAATTTTGTAATTCTTCCGGAGAAGGCTGCGCTTCCTTATTCGTGAAATCTCTTCTGAAAATCAATAAAAAGTCATTCATGTTCTTCTGTTTTTAAATGTAAAATTAACCACTGATATTTATAATGTAGCATAAAAATGTCCTCATCCGGGATGATAAGGACATTTTGCTGATCTCTAGCCAAACATACCAACTGTGTAAGTTCCAGGCACATTCGGAAAAGAAAGATTAATACGATTCCAGGTATTGATGGTGGTCACGACCATCGTAAGGTCAATCATTTCAAGTTCTGAAAAATGAGCACTTACCCTTTGATAAACCTCATCAGGTACATGGGCAGCTGTCACTGCTTCCGCCCATTCAAAAGCCGCTCTTTCTCTTTCGGTATAATAAGGTGCTTCTCTCCATGCACTAAGACCATACAAACGTTGTTCAGTTTCTCCCTTAGCCCTTGCATCTTTATAGTGCATGTCCAGGCAAAAGGCACATTGGTTGATTTGTGACACCCTGAACTCTATCAGGTATTGCAGCCCGGTACCCAGTGATGATTGCTTTAAATAACCCGCCATTTCAAAAAGTGGCTTCAATGCATTTTTTCCTTTTCCTAAGATGTTGATTCTCTTTTCCATTTTGTTATAATTTTTGAATTTATAACCTGAAGACAAACGGCTTTTTAAAATTGGACAAACTTTAATGATTTTTTTTTATTTTGTGTAAATAGGAGATACAAAAATGACTACAGATCAATATCCGAAGGTTTATTTATATCGACGAATCGTTCAGGCAAAATTATTCATCGACAACCACTATGCGGATAAAATAGACCTCAATAGCATTTCTGATGAGGCTTATTTTTCTAAATTTCATTTTATCCGGCTATTCAAATCAGCTTATGGAAAAACACCCCACCAATATTTAAAATATGTAAGAATCGAAAAGGCCAAAGAACTGCTGAAGAACAACATTACGGTTTCTGAAGCCTGTTTTTTAGTAGGTTTTGACAGTCTTTCCTCCTTTAGTGGTCTTTTCTCAAAAGTTGTAGGTCAATCTCCATCCGGTTACCTCAAGCATCAGCAGGAGATTCAAAAGAAAATAAGTATGACACCACTTGCTTTTGTTCCAAGCTGTTATGCCTATCAACATGGCTGGCTTGATGCTAAGAATAGCAATTTTGAAGAACCCGATATCTAAATTATTCTTCAAGTTTGTAATGAGTTTAACATCTAACCAAAATTACCATGATTACTAAAATGAGCATTACAAACATTCACGTCATAGACCAGAATAGCGCTTATGACTTCTATGTAAACAAATTAGGCTTCAAACTTGTAGACGACATCCCCATGGGACCAGAAACCCGCTGGCTAACCGTTTCACCTCCGGAACAGCCGGACTTACAACTGGTATTGTTTCCGGTTACTGTGAGCAAAATGTTTCCGAAAGAAATCGCAGAAAACTTAATAGACCTCATCAAAAAAGGAATATTTGGTTGTGGAGTCTTAACCTGCACAGATATTTTTGCTACTTATGAAGAGCTAAAAGCCAAAGGCGTGGAATTCATAAAACCTCCCACCAAGGAATTTTACGGAACAGAAGCATTATTTAAAGATGATTCCGGCAATTATTTTTCATTACAACCTTTAAACAATTTTGATAATGAAAACAATATTTGATCCGGCAATAAGAGAGGAATTGACGCGAAGAGTCGATACGCTTGATGAAAACAAGAAAGCGCTTTGGGGCAAAATGAATGTTTTTCAAATGACCAGGCATTGCAGCATATGGAACGAATGGGTTCTAGGAAAAAACAGGCTTGTTTATAAGCAGGAATGGTTGGGTAAGATCTTTGGTAAAATGGCACTCAGAAGCAATACGAAAGATGATAAGCCTCTGGGCAAAGGTATGCCGGCCGGAAAAGCATTTACAGTAAAACAAAAAGAAGGGGATCTGAATGCTCAGAAGAAAATTCTTCTGGATTTAATCACTGATTTTGAAAACTTTTCAAACGACCAGTTCATTCACGATTTCTTTGGTAAAATGACAAGAGAACAAATTGGCATCTTTGCCTATAAACACTCAGATCATCATTTGAGGCAATTCAATGTTTAACGAAAAAGCATCTGTTGACATCAACATGTTCCAGGTAAACCGGGCCCTGTGGCTGCTCTTCAACAGAGTGGCTACGCCTGTTACGAAACAGATCCGGTAAGGCTGCTGTGTTTTAATTCGTATTCCAATTCATTGTCTTCCAAATCCGCAATTTTTATGAAGTTAAGTCGCTCGAGAAGTTTCCTGGCCTTGTCGTTTTCTTTATTTGTTGTTGCATAAATACGGTTCAATCCAATAGTATTGATTCCAAAGTCTATGGCAAGGGACATTGATAAAGTCATAAAACCTTGCCCCTGGTATTGAGGTAATAAAACGCAACCAAGTTCTCCGGTTCCTTTGTCCAATCCACGATAATAACCACAAGTTCCGACAATCTTATTCGTTTCGTTCTCTACAATGCCCCAATGAATTGAATTCCCGTCGATATAGTCTTTGTTGATTTTATCCTGCATTTCTATCGCCTGCTGCGATGTTGTTGCCTGGATCGCATCATAAAACGAAATTTCAATAATGTCATTGATGTCGGAGGGCTGAATTTGTCGTATTGTGATTTTGTCACCGATAATATCAGGAAAAATGTGGTAAGGCGGTAATTTCATTTTACAATATATATATAAAATCACTTTTCTTCTACATACATACCGGTTAAGATCTTAATCATCTACCTCTACTACTCCTTTATGGCATGATTAACGGCAATTTTAATACTGTTTTTTAACATACTTATACAAAGCAAAAAGCTAATCACATTGTTCATTTCCCTTCTTTATGTTTATAAAGAAGGGAAATTCATGTACTATTGGGTAACCCTCGTTTATATTTTTTCAATTTCTTCAATCGAGAACCCCAGGGTTTCTGAAATTTGTACAATAGGTATTCCTGCTTTCTTGAATTCCTGGGCAGCAATTAATAATCCTTGCTGTATGCCCTCAATCTTCGCTTCTGCACTAGCGAAAGCAATACTATTCTCAATTACCATCTTTCCCAGTGCACATGAGGTCAAAATATACTTTCTTATACACATCAGAACTCGCCGCATATTCGGTGGGACTAAAAACCAAAATCTGTAAGTGGATTGATAAATCGGGAGGGGAAGCCGGGGCCTGTAGCAGTAACTGTCATAGGCTAACTTATGTAGTATAAACAAAAACAAATTATAAGTTAAATTATTATCTAAATAAATAATTAAAACAAGCTATAATTAACCACAATAATAGTTTCGAACATTTATCTGCACAAGGCTATTCGAACCCATATAAAAAACGTGTTAATACAAAGCCCTCATGTGTTTCAGGTTAAGTTAGATCTAGCAAGTATTCATTCCCACAAGAATCAATTGAATTATAATCCAGATATAAAACATAGAATTTAGAACAAGGCCCAGCTTCTTGTTTGAATGTATTTTATTTCTTACGAATCAAATACTGGCCAACAATTTGTAGAATATAAATTACACACAAAATGAACCACAATGAAAAAATTACTCATCGTTGTCATGGCATGCTATGCCCTGACCACCCGTGCCCAGGTGCACGAATCAAAAAACTTCATTTACCTCTATTCCGATTCTGTGATCTATGCCAAAGACATTAGATTACGACCTGATTTTTCCGGATACCTGCAACTCCGGGCCGATTCCAGAAAAGTTCCAACAGAACAAGTCAAATTTTTCAGCAATGGGGACGGCTTTTTTGCCAACACCCGCCGACTTAATTTTGGTAGTACCACCTCCTTTTCCGAGCGCATTATTGAAGGCAAGATCAATATGTTTCAGCAGGAAGACTATTATCCTTACCAATACGATCATCGATACAGACGTAGCAGGTACATGGATAGAAGACCACAGGCTGTAGATGTAAAAATGTACTACAATAAAGGTTACGCAGATTTGAAAAAGGCAAACTACCACAACCTGAGCGCAGATATGGCAGACAATCCAAGGGCCATGGACATGCTGAAGAATTATAGAAAAAGTATCAATACAGGCAAAACAATGTATATCGTTGCCGGGGCGGCTATCGTGTCCGGACTAATCTCCTTTTTGGTTACGGGCAGCAGCAGTAGAGAAATGTCAAACGGAAATGGATTCAGTTTTAGTAAAGGTCCTAATTTTACTCCAGCCTTTATACTACTCGGAGCTGGTGCAGGCTTAGCTACAGGCGGATATTTCATTCAGGCATCAGGTAACAGACATCTGGAGAGTGCTATAGATGCTTATAACCGCTAGAAAAAGCCTGAATTCAATTTATTTATGGTTAAGATAGCCTGGGTGTGAATAAACCCAGGCTATTTAGTTTTATATCATTTGCTAAACAATTAGCTTAAATAAGACAAAACCGCAATCATCAATCAAGGTCTCGCAAAATAAAAAGGCGATGAAAATAAAATCTCACTAAAATGTGATTAAAATGCGTGTCATATGCCGTTAATTTCGATTGATTGTCATTTGACCATCAATAAGAGGTTGATAGGTCCGTGATTGGTCTTCCAGACCTTTTGACGACGTTTTTCAAACCAAGTGACAATTGACTTTATGTGAACACATATGAACAGGATGCAAGAAAGAATTTGTAAATTACTCCTAATCAACTCAATCATTTAACTAAAAAAACAAAAAAAGATGGGAAAATTAATAAATGGGTTATTTGGCGGATTCCAAGGCAGAGTCGGCAACCTGGTAGGCTACACCTTAAAAGGCAAACACATCATCAGAATGATAGGTAAAACTGAAAAGCCACTGACTCCGGCGAGAAGAGCAAATTGCGAAAAAATGAAGGTTGTAAATGAGATTCTTAAACCTTCCATCCACGCCATCCGGGCAGGATTTCGTCTCGCGGTTATTGGAACGGACAGAAACGAATACAATGAGGCAGTTTCTTACAATAAAAAGAATGCCCTTCAGGGAGTATATCCCAACATCAGTCTGGATTATACCAAAGTATTAATGAGCATGGGTAGCCTTCCTATCGCGGTCAACCCCTCGATCAGTCAAAACGGCACTGAGATTACCTTTAACTGGGAAATATCGGCCAGTCCTGTGAGCCAATATCACACTGACCGCAGCATGCTGGTGATCTATTTCCCCGATATAAAGGAGACCTGCTGTCAACTAATCGGCGCAAAAAGAGTCGAAGGTAAAGATGTGGTTATTATCGGCGCAGAGCATATAAATCAGCGTATGGAGGCTTATATCACCTTTATTAAGGATAATGGGAAAGCGGTTTCCAACAGCGTATATGCGGGTTCGCTGAATACCATTAAAGCATCACTTCCTGACATCAGCACTACTGAACAAAAAAATGAGGTTAAAGACGCCATTGCAACATCACCAAACGAATCCGAAGCATGTGAGCATTATATCGTCAAGGATAAGATGACACAAAAACCAATAGGCAATTGCGTATTAAGGCATAATCAGGATAATTTTCAGATTGTTGAAATCGGAATCAAGATCTCCCCGACAGCACAGTCAGAGGAAGCGACATTAACGATGATGTCTTATATTTTTGTTAGGAAAGAGTGATCTGAACAGCAATGTGATTCAATACTTTTAGCCAGCCAAAACCATTCATTCTGACCGTTAACAGCGCCAGGATCAGGGTGAAATGATTTGGATAAATTCAATGGGTTCCGCCTATGTAAAGCGCCCCATAAGCTCTGCTATTGACCTTTTTTACCAAATTCTACAGAACACCTTTCAGTTCATCAATTCTATTCGCAATACGGTCCTTAATCTTAAAAAACTAAGGCCGCGAAACGTTTATCCCATTGCGTATGATATTTGTTTGTAAGTATTCGATCAGCGCTTTAGGATCACAGACAGATTAACAAAATATTAAATATACTAACTTTGCAGCTACCTTTTCCTAATTTTGGTCAGCACTCGCATCACCACCCCTAATCACCTTTTCGTATCTTTAAGAGTTATCCATCACTTTAATGATTGTAGCATATTGGACAACTCTACAGGCATTGTTATCATGGCATCATGGCCCGTTTTAAGTTCCAGATACTTCCAGTTTTTGCTCTTTTTTGTTTTGTCTGCAAAAGGTTGGATCGCTCTTAGTTCCGGTCCGGTACAAGCAATATAAGTCAACGGCAAATGATTACCGTAGGGGTGCTTTAACTCCAAAGGCTGGCAAAATGTTTTAAATGGCTGATTGGTCAAACGGTCATTTACCCATTTAATATCGGCTAAGTTAGTCACGCCAAAAAAATCACTGGTGAAGAACGGGATACTTAGTCCATTGTCGTAGTCCATTGACACCTTAATGAAATATTCCCGGATGTCGTCCGGACTTACATCTAGTGCGCTTTGGCCATTCTCCATAAGCATCGCATCAAGAAAGACCAGTTTAGACAACCGGTCCGGCATCCTATCTGCAACACCTGCTATCACGGCTCCGGCATAGCTATGGCCGACTAAAATTACATTGTGCAAGTCTTCTGTAATCAGGAAATTTACAATGTCTGTAATATGAGTATTCAGATCGATCTCGTCATTAAATGTATTTTTATGTTCCCCAAGTCCACTCAACGTTGGCGTATAAACAAGATTTCCTTTGCTGCGCAATTCCGTGCTTACCCTTTGCCAACACCAGCCACCATGAAAAGCACCATGAACTAAGACAAAAATGGGCTTATTTGACATAGATTGCGCATTTATTTCGAAAACTGATAGTAGTAATATTAGTAAGATGAAAAACGACTTTGTACTTTTGGTTAATGATTTCATAATTTTTTATTTTATGCAAAAGTTGTCAATGTCTTTTTACAATTCAATAACTCACCCGAAAGTGAGCAAACCTCAAATCAGAATATGTCAAGTCAGTTAAAACCCGGGACATCGAATGCTTGTAATATTACAGCCTTAAGCCTTGCGTGTGAGGTAAATGATGTATTAAGAGATATTAGCCCACGATGGAAAATGCAGGTACTACATAAGGTCGCTTCGGGCACAAAACAATTCAGCACCTTAAAACATGCTTTCCCATCTTTGTCGGATCAGATACTTGGCAAAAGGCTTTCAGAATTAGTTAATGACAAATTAGTTGACAAAATAATCCTCAAAGAGAAAGCTCCGAAAAGTATTCATTACATGATCACCGATAAAGGTTTGGAATTACTAAAAATTATTGACGATCTGCATAAATGGGGGCTGAAATATCTTTCTGCTTAACCCACGCTTTGCAGCCACCTCTTCCTAATTTTGATCAGCACCGGCATCACTACCCAGGTCAGCAGGCCGACCATCGATGCTGCTGTACTCGTCTTTATCGCAATGTGTATCGCCATATTATTTTCTTTTTATAAGCAAAGCCATAGTTAAACCCAGACAAAACTTCATATATTCATAATGTTAACTTAAAACATCTCCTTTTTAAAGCTGATAATTTTGCACGAACAATGGACAAAGATATTGTATGTGAAATAAGGGCAGGATTACTTCCGGCTTTTAATGAGGCCTATTCCCGCTATCATCAACAAATTTATCAGTTTGTATTCAAGAAAACACAGTCTGAGTACATTGCTACAGAGGTAGTCCAGCTTTGCTTTATCCGGCTTTGGGAAAAGAAACAATCGTTAAATGAGCATACTGCATTAAATATTCAGCTATTTGGAATGGCCCGTCAGGTCATGATCGATCAGCTTAGGAAAGAGTCTGCGAGATTAAAATATAATACCAGATCTGATCAATACCCTTTTACAGACAACCTGATGAAGATGATCGAAAGCCGCGATATGCTTAAACATTTTGAACAGGAAATTGACGCCATGCCGGCAATGAGAAAAATGGTATTTAACCTTAGCAGGCAAAATGGACTCTCCTATAAGGAAATCGCTGAGATGCTGGGAATATCCCCGAAGACTGTGGAGAGCCACATCGGCAAGGTCCTATCCCGCCTTAAACACTATATGTATACGATTTTGCTATAGCCATATTAAATAATTGTTAAGCCGTAAGGGCAAAGGCAGCGACATACGTAATTACTGTATGAAGCCAAACAAAGGACCAAGACGCAAGCTAAACCGCAAGGCGTTCATCCAGGAAAATTTTAGTGATCAGCAATGGGAATCTTTTAATGCTGATGAACCACTACCGCAGGAAAAATCGGAGGAGATGCACCGCTTTATACTCGGGCAAATATCTTCAAAACAACAAGTAAAGCTTAGGCTCATCAGGGTTGCGAAATATCTTTCTGCGGCTGCGATAATTTTAATGGTCGGATTTGCACTATTTATCCGGCCAAAGAACACCGACAACCAGAAGCCGCAGCTTACTGCAAACAACAAGCTTCAGGAAAAGGAGAAAACAAGTCTATGGAAAGAGGTTGCCAATCCGGGAACTGAGGTCATCAGGTACCAGTTACCAGATTCCTCTTCCGTCACCATTTATCCAGCTTCCACGATCAGATTTAAAAGGCAGTTTGATCAAAAACTCAGAAATGTTTACCTGCAGGGTAAGGCCAGATTCAAGGTGAAACCAGATGCAATGAGGCCTTTCAGCGTGTTCTCGGGTGCATTGAAGACAACAGCCCTGGGCACGTCGTTCACGATCAATACCCGCGGACATCAGATTTCGGTTAAGCTTCATACCGGAAAAATTGTCGTTGCCGATACCCTGACCAAACAGGCGCTGGCCTATATCTCCAATGTTGGCACCACCCTGCTTTACGACCCATCTCTCAAACTTTCCAGGATCATCAAACCTATTGAAACCATCCATCCTGCAGCAGAGCTGCTGAAGAGAGAAGGCAATCTGATCATCATGAAAAATATACCATTGGCAAAGGTCTTGCAACTTTTAACTGAAGCCTACGGTATTAAAGTGAATTCGACGCCAGTAGATATCAGCAAAATCACTTTCACAGGCAGCGTTGATACGGCTAAAGAAAAACCTGAAGATGTACTCAAATTGATTTGTCTGATCAATAACATGACCTTAACCAGCACCTCAGCACAAGAATTCTCCATACAAAAAACTGATAAATAAAACCAAAGAAGCCAAAAAATCATTATGTATTCAACAAAATTCAAAATCCTGAAACGTATGTTATGCCTCGGCATCATAGGTTGGGCAGGTCCGATATTTGCACAGGATCTACCTGTCAAAGGAATAGTTTTGGATGTCTCCGGACAGGGGATTCCAGGTGTTACAGTAAAGGCAGAAAATGAAAAAACCCGCAAGTCATTAGTCACCACTTCTTCGGGTAGCGGATTGTTCAGCTTTGCCAACATCGCCCCAGGCGGCCCATACCGTTTTATCTTCAGTTCCGTAGGATTTAAAACGGATACCCTCTCTGGTTATACCGTTACCACAGGCCAGCAAATTGCACTGAGCATCAAACTTAAGGAACAATCAAACGACCTGCAGGAAGTAACGATTGGATACGGTAAAAGCAAAAGGAACGAAATTACCGGAGCAGTAACTTCGATAAAGCCCGAAGAGTTTAACCGTGGTGTGGTGAGTTCGCCAGGCCAGTTGCTTCAGGGAAAGGTTGCCGGTCTGAACATCACCAGAAGTGGAAACCCAACAGATAAACCTGCAGTGATCCTGCGTGGCCCTTCAAGTTTCAGAGAGGGTGCTCAGGAACCCTTTTATGTGATTGATGGGGTTCCGGGTGCTTCCATTGATTTGGTCGCACCAGACGACATCCTCAGTATGGAAGTACTGAAAGATGCCTCTTCAACTGCTATTTATGGATCCAGGGCAGCAAATGGCGTCATCATGATCAATACTAAAAATTCAGGAAAAGGGCTTGGTAAACTTTCCTACAGTGCCTATGCTGCTTCAGAAAGTATTTCTAACAGCATCGACATGGCCAGCGGAGACGAATTGAGAACCTATTTAAAAGACAATGGAAAAACATTGGATAAAATCAGCGATGATGGCAGCAATACGGATTGGCTAAAAGAGGTAACCAGAACAGGTTTCTCCCAAAACCACAACCTCAGTTTTAATGGAGGAGGCGAAAGTTCTTCCTACGGAGCAAGCCTGAACTATTTTGACAATCAGGGAATTATTAAGACATCGGGATTGGAGCGCTTTATCGCAAGAGCAAATATGGAACAGCGGCTGCTGAACAACCGCCTGAAGTTAAACCTCAACCTCACAAATAGCAATACCGTTAACGACAGAATCGCCAGCCAGGTTTACAATAATATGTTTACTTACCTGCCTACTGTTGGCGTAAGGAAGGCCGATGGCAGTTTTTCCGAAGACCCATCCAGAACCACTGGAACCGGGGGATACTACAACCCGGTAGCACTGTTACAAAACAACAAATTCCAGGGAAAAACCAACCTCTACCTCATCAATGGTGCCCTGAAAGCAAACATTCTTGATGGCCTGGACTTCAATGCAATGGCATCCATGCAAAACGAGCAGATCAACGAAAATCTGTATAACAATAGGGCTTCTATGTTGAAGCAGGGATTTAATGGTTATGCAGAGCGCTCATCGGTAAAAAACACACAAAAGGTTTTTGAAGGATATTTCAACTATGATAAAGTTTTTGGAGATCATGGGCTAAAGTTATTAGCAGGTTACTCCTGGCAGGAAAACCGCAACGGCGATGGCTTCCAGACTTCCGGACAAAACTTCGTTTCGGATGATCTTTTGTGGAACAACCTGGGATTAGGTAACGGAAACGGATCTACTGTTGTGAATTATGGCAATACTTACATCTCAACGCTTCGTTTGATCTCCTTTTATGGAAGAGCCATCTACGATTATAAAGGAAAATATCTGTTGCAGGCAACGATTCGCCGTGATGGCTCATCGGCCTTTGGAATTAACAACAGATGGGGAATGTTTCCTTCAGTTTCTGCGGGATGGAACATAGACCGTGAAGCATTTATGGAAAATGTAACTTTCGTTGATCACCTTAAGCTCCGTGCCGGTTATGGAGTTTCTGGAAATTCAGTAGGTTTTGATGCCTACACTGCCAAACTGGTTTATGGTGCGCAAAACGGATCGTATTTTTACTCGAATGGAAAATGGCTGACCGCAATTGGTCCTACACAAAATGACAACCCCAATCTGAAATGGGAGCGTACAGCTACATTGAACATCGGTTTAGACTTTGGTCTCTTTAAAAACAAACTTTCCGGTTCAATCGAGGTATACAACAAGAAAACCACAGACCTTATTGCACCTTATTCGGTATCTACCACCCAATATCCGTTCAATGTGTTAACAGCAAACGTTGGCGCAATGACCAATAAGGGTATCGAATTTACGCTGAACAGCACGCCGGTTAAAACCAAAGATTTTAGCTGGAACACGGCGGTTAACTTATCACACAACAAAAACGAAATCACCTCGATTTCTAACGATCTGTTCCAGGCCAATGAGTTTTATACCGCTAATGTGGGTGGCAGAGGTCAGTCGGGCGCACTGGGTTACCAGGTGATTAAAGAAGGGCTTCCCCTGGGATCGTTTTACACCTTAAGGTATGCCGGCAAAGATGCCAACGGGAAATCAATGTTCTATGACAAAAACGGAAACGCTTCTACAGCAAACACAGGATTTGAACATTTCAGTGTAACGGGTTCTGCGCAGCCAAAAGTATTATATGGCTGGAACAATACCTTCAGGTACAAACAGT
Source organism: Pedobacter steynii (assembly GCF_900103665.1). Lineage (GTDB taxonomy): Bacteria > Bacteroidota > Bacteroidia > Sphingobacteriales > Sphingobacteriaceae > Pedobacter > Pedobacter steynii. The sequence goes on along the minus strand of NZ_FNGY01000006.1, from coordinate 16,482 downwards.
TTGATTTTAACTTCTTCATTCGTGGGGTTTACGGAAATAAAGTCCTTAATGCGACCCTTGCCGATATGAACGCACCGATCTATGCATCTCAAACCAACATCGCAAAGGTCACTTTAACAGAATCGATCAGCGATGATAAAGCACAGTTTGTGTCAGACCGTTACCTGGAAAGTGGTTCTTACCTCCGTCTGGACAATGCGACTCTGGGTTATACTTTTAAAATGAAAGGCAGCAGAACATTGAGGCTTTACGCTTCAGGGAATAACCTTTTTATCATTACCAAGTATAAAGGTGTAGATCCGGAGATCAACATGGCTGGTCAGACACCTGGCATCGATTACCGCAATTTCTATCCTAAAACACGCTCTGCAATTTTTGGGCTAAACTTCAATTTATAACATTCTATAAAAAAGAGAAAATGAAAAGATATATAACCGCGGCAGCTCTGATGGTTTTCACATTGGGAAGCTGTACAAAACTGGATGTTGATGTGGAATCGCAACTCACAAATGGAAATTTTCCGGTAACACCCGATGCATTCGTGGCAGCAACAGGAACCGTTTATCAAAAATTTAATGCCAGTTTCGGTGTCGATATCTGGAGGATGTATGAACTGACCAGCGAGGAAGCAATCATTACCGCCAGGAACGGGGGCTATTATGATCAGGGAAGATATCAGACCCTGCATAAACACAACTGGTTGCCGGATCACCCCATCATTCAAGGCGCATGGCAATGGGGATATGCTGGAATAAGCGACTGTAACCGGGTACTCAATTTGTTGGAGAAATCGGCAGATAGTCCTACAAAAACGCAGTTTTTAAACGAGATACGCACCATGCGGGCCTTATATTATTTTTATGTGATGGACATGTTTGGCAATGCTCCTATTACGAGTTTCGGAACTGCAGAAAGCCCAAAACAATCTACCCGTGCAGAAGTGTTCGCCTACATAGAGAAAGAGTTGCTTGCGGTATCTGAAGGGCTATCTTCCCCTCCTACTGTTACCTCAGAATTCTACGGGCGCCCAACCAAATGGATGGCCTATGCGCTATTGCAAAAATTGTACATCAATGCGGAACATTACATCGGAAAGCCGATGTATACGGAATCCATTGTCTATGCCGATAAAATTATTACCGGATCATCAATGGCACTGGTTAGCGATTACAACACGCTTTTTTCGCCAACTAATGGAGCGAACTCCGAAACCATCTTTGCTGCGATATACGATGCCAATTATTCGGCCGGAAACGCGATCACCCGTTTTACGCTTCACAGCGCACTAAGGGCCAAGTATAATCTCCCTTTTAGTCCAAGTAATGCACAGTGTACCTTAAAAGAGTTTTATGATACCTTTAATTTGCCGGGAGATATCCGAAATGCGACCTGGCTGGCGGGGAAACAGTTTCTTGCGGACGGTACCACGAAAATTCTAAATGGTTCGGCACAACTTGATTTTACACCAGAGATCGTACTCACCAACACGGAAACTATGGACGTTGGCCCTGAGGTAAACGGGATATCCAGGGGAGTCAGGTCTATCAAATTCTATCCTGATCCGAATACCAATAGCGGCACCCGTTTTCAGAACAATGATATGCCGATTTTCAGACTTGCCGATGTTTACCTGTTAAAAGCAGAAGCTTTACTGAGAACAGGTGGGTCGATGGCTGAAGTAGTTGGGCTGGTAAATAAGGTCCGTGTTCGCGCAAAAGCCGGGGAAATTACGACCATTACTCTGGATGGCATTCTGGAGGAAAGAGGACGCGAGCTTGCCTGGGAAGGATGGCGCCGCAATGATTTGATCCGCTTCGGAAAATATCAGGGCAAATGGGGCTTCAAAGCGGGCAATGAAGGTGCTTCCAGAGATATCTTCCCGATTCCGGCTACCGAACTGGTGCTGAATAAAAACCTGAAACAAAATACCGGATATTAAGATGAAGAGAAGAGATTTTGTAAAAAGCACTGCGCTTACTGCGATAGGTGCAAGTATGCTTGCACCCCTGCAATCGCTTGCTGTCAGTCCTGAGACCTACCTGGAAAGTGAAGATGTAGCACCACGCAATGAGTTAAAAGACGATTATCCCATCCACTTTATGGCGGTAGGCGATTGGGGACGCAATGGAGCCGATCACCAGAAACATGTTGCGGTACAAATGGGTAAATGGGCAACCGAAAATCCGAACGACTTTATTCTTTCCCTTGGTGACAACTTCTATCCTAAAGGAGTGACCAGCGAACATGACCCATTATGGCATTATTCCTTTGAAAATATTTATACAGACTTTGCTTTGCAATGGGACTGGTATCCGATTCTTGGAAATCACGATTACATCTCAGATCCCGATGCACAGGTAAGGTATAGTAAGATCAGCAGAAGGTGGAAAATGCCTTCCAGGTACTACTCGAAAGAAGTGCCGATAAAAGGCGGTGGAAAACTGTTAATGGTTTTTATAGATACCTGTCCGCTGATCCCTGAATTTCATACCAGCGAACAATACCAGCCCTGGGTAAAAGATCAGCAGCCCGAAATGCAGCTCAAATGGCTGGATGAAACCTTAAAAAATGCAAGCTCAGAAGTAAAATGGACAATGGTGATGGGGCATCACCCTATTTATACCGTTGGCCCCAGAATCAAAAACTATGATACCCTGGCGGTAAGAAAAGCCCTATCTGATATCTTTGAACGCAACAAAGTAGATGTTTACCTTTCCGGACATGACCATTCCCTGCAACACCTGAGCACAGGAGGTTTTACCCAACAGTTTATTTCCGGTGCGGGTTCTGAGGTTACGCATGTAACCGCTGGAATACCTTACAGCAAGTTCGAAGCTTCGGAGTATGGTTTTATGTATTTTTCGGTGGATCAAACCCGTTTAAATGCGAAGATAATAGACCATACCGGAAAAAATATTTATGAAACTACTTTAAGAAAAGTTTAGCCGCATTACTCCCAACATTGATTCTGAAGATCAATGTTGGGAGTAATGCGGCCATCATTATTCTACTTCGAAAGACGGGTATTTTGTCGTCTTTTATAGGCCATTAAGTATCTTACTATTGACCCGGTACCGTTTCAGTATATTTTGCAAATCAGCAATATAAAGTTCAAGTTCTTGTAAAAATTTATTCGTACCCATTCTTTAAAACAAGTACCGCCCCTGGTTTGCAGATCAGACTTAAAAAACCATCTTCCTTACGGTTTACAACCACGCCTTTCTGGCTAACTGCATACCATGTTTTAAAGGGCAATTTCAATTTTGTTACACCGCCTTTCTCCGAAACAATTTTAACTTCATCCACCTGGCCATCGTTTGTCCTGGCACTGACCAGAAAAGCACCTTCCGCTCTTAAGTTTTCAAAAGAAACCGTTTTCCATGCAACGGGTATTGCCGGCATGATTTCAATGAAACCTGCATAACTCTGCAATAGCATTTCCTGTAAACCAGCTGCAAATGCAAAATTACCTTCAAGTGTAAACGGACGGTATTGAAATTTGGAATACCCAGATTTGGTTTGGTCACCATTTAAATGGAAGCTGTTGACCGAGCAAAACGCCTTTGCAAAAATACCAAGATCTCTCGCCGCCCCTTCCCCATCCTTTGCCCTTGCCTTTAAGTTGGCCAGCCAGGAATAGGAGTAACCGCACCAATAGGCCGGCCCTATGCTATCTAGCAAATGAATGGAATTTTTGATAATTGCCTGCGATTTAATCCCGTCTTCCCATTTGACAAGTCCTAAGGGATGAATCGCCATCATATTTGAAAAATGACGGTGCGACTGGTTGTAAGCCATCGAAGGGGCAAACATAAGTTCAGAATTTGATGTGATCGCAAAGTCATCAAATTCCGAGTATATTTTTTTCCAATGCAGTTCTTCTTTTTTCAAGCCCTGTTCTCCCGCTAGTTCTGCCGCAGCTTTAAATATAAATTTCATCAAAGACAGATCGTAATTCGTGTTTTGCGGAAACCACGCGCTGAGGTCATTGTCGTTGATCTCCGGGCTGGAACTGATGGGCAATTTACGACGGCCATTTTGATCCAGGATGGTCAGGTTTTCAATAAACGTTGCGGTGTTTTTTATCCAGGGATAGGCTCTTTTACGCAAAAAATCCCGATCCATGCTGTAACGCCATTGCAAATAATAATGTTGCGCCAACCAGGAGGATACTGTTGGCGAAAGCGAATATTGGATCCAGCCCCCCATTTCTGTACCATCCATCGTGGTCACTCCCGGCACAGCGAGCCCAGCCTTTCCAAAATACATTTTCGTATAGCGCTTATAATTAGCACTATTGGCATCCAGATGATCCAGATAGGCCATGCCTTCCTGTAAATGATTGGCACTGTAGGCTGGCCAGTAACTCAGCTGCGTGTTCAGATCATGATGAAAATCCCCTTTCCATGGTGGTATCCTCCCGTTATCGGCGGTCCACACGGCCTGTAAGGAGATGGGTGGAGCTCCCTGCCTTGATGCCGAACCAAACTTATACTGTTCCAGGTACCATTGTTTCTCAAGTAAAGTATCAGGGATATGGATAGCCGATTTACCCCAGAAGTTTTTCCACCAGGCCAGATGTGAAACGTAATCTTTTGCATAATTCTGTTGCAATGCCCCCCTGGACACAGCTGATGCTGTGGGATTGATCTTTTTACCGGGATATTGAGATGAAATGCTCCATGCCCCTTCTATAGTACTTGCATTGACCCGTTTCCATTGCACATTAATTTCATACTTAAATCCACCCCAACCCTGCTGGCGGTAAGTAATGTTATTCCCGTCCTTTTTAATGACACCTTGCGGATAGCCCAGGCGTGACAAGTCATCTCCACCAACCGGATCACCGGATACCTTTACTTCGCCCTGATATCTGGGTGCGATTAACTGTGGGACAATACGGTCATTAATGTGTTCAAACCTAAACCAGCCCACCGGCTTCGTAGCATGAACGAATGTTTTCAGGACGATACCATTGCTCCATTTCACTTCACACATGGCCTTTGGCACTTGCAGATGAACAGATTTTACACTTCCCCATCCTTTAGTCTCAAATTCCAGCGCGCCGCCGGGAATTTTTGAGGGTGCAGGCTCATGGTCATAAGGTTCATCAAAATATCGCTGTACAGGGGCATAATCTTTTTTCTTTACCTGCTCGACCACCCAGGAAAAATTAAACTCAGGACGGTGCAGACCTTTCATCGGGCGTTGGTCCCAAAGATCAGCACGGTCAAGCGAAAAGCGCAGATGCCCTTCTTTTTGCCATACCAGTACACCCAACATACCATTACCCAATGGTATTGCTTCATCCCAACGGCTGGCAAGGCTATCAAACTGCAGATCATGACTGCCTGTTTGTGCAAATACACCGGCATAAAACAGCACACCGATAACGATAGTGAATATTCTTCTCATTGGATACATTTTAAAATGGGAATCCAATCAACCCGAACTCCTGTCGGGATGATTGGAGACTTTGGATCAATTTACTTAATAATCTTTATTTTGGATGAGTTGCTTATTCCTATCCAGTTCAGATTGTGCAAAGGGCAATACATTGTTTTTTTCACCAAAAACCAATTGTGCGCCGCCTGGATTTTTTAGGGGCGCCAGTTTAGTTTGCATTAAATTTCTTCTTTTTAAATCATAGTAGCGATGACCCTCCAGGGCCAATTCTATTCTTCGTTCGTGAAGGATGAATTCTCTCAGTTTATCCTGGGTATTGTATACGGCCTGATCAACCGGAGGTAAATTAATACCCGTTCTTTGTCTGATTAGATTCAAAGCGGCGTAGATCGTTCCATCTGGCCCGGTCGCTTCATTTTTCGCTTCTGCATACATTAACAACACATCGGCGTAACGGATGTGAATGATATTCTGATCGGTAAGTGGTGTCTTACTTCTATCAAAAGGAAGTTTAGTTAAATCAAGATACTTCTTTTGGGAATAAGTTGTCAATAGCGGATCAGACTCATTAAATACGGAACCATCCGGATTGATGTATTTTTCGGTAGGGACCTTAATCGTGAATTTTAGACGTGGATCCCTGTTCACATATGGATTCGCCGGATCATAGCCAGAGCCCGCTTCATTGATCCTTTTCCCATTCGCCATTTCATAATCATCCACTAAATTCTGATATGGGGCAATAGAGCCATACCAGCCTATCTCAACTAAAACTCCTTCACCACCTTGCGGATTGTTTGGAGCAAGGTATTTGGTGGAAAATATAATTTCCGGGTTGTTTTGCTGGGTTGTGGTAAGAAACAGGTTTGGATAGCCACCCTGATAAATTTGAAATTTACCACCAGTAATGACTTCATTTGCTGTGCTTGCTGCCAAGGGCCAATTCTGTTGAAAAAGATAAACTTTAGCCTTTAATGCCTGAGCGCTGCCTTTTACGGCATGACCACTATAAGCCACATCCGGCAAATTAGCGATGGCAAAATCCAGTTCACTATGTACAAAAGCCAAAACATCTTCTTTTGAACTCTTTGCTATTTTAGCGGCATCAACCGTTTGTGGCGCCGTTTTGTACAATACCACCCCACCGAAAGCTTGTACCAGATCAAAGTAAATCATCGCTCTGATGAATCTCACTTCGGCTTTATAACCCGTTTTTATCGCATCGCTAACCGGGGCCTTGTCTACATTATCCAGAAAGAAATTACATCCTGCGATTCCTTCGTACGGTGTGTTATAAAAGGTTCCCGGAACATTGGTTGAATTTACGACACCTAGTGTCAGGTTATTAAAGCCAAAAAAAGTGTGCCGGTCTAATGCGTTGTCAGAATAAGTATCGAGCCATAATTTGCTCTGGCCATAGAAACCATTTTGCAGCCTTCTATAAACGCCGGCCAGTCCCATTCGTGTATCTGTATCGCTTTTCCAAAATTCCGAACTGGCAATTGCTGCAGTAGGATTCTTATCCAGAAAGTCATTTTTACAAGCGCTTAGCATGCTAATTATGATGGCCATAATTAACGATATGCTGGTTTGTTTTATGCTCATTTTATGATTTTTTTTATTGAATACCATATATGTGATCATTATCTCTATTGCCCAGGTTAATATTTAATTTTTAAACCTGCGGTGTATATCCTGAGCTGGGGAAACTGGGCAAATCTGCCGGACCCCGCTCTTTCAGGATCATTACCTTCATACTTCGTCCATGTGATCAAATTGTCGCCCGATACATATACGGTGATGCTCTTTGCTGCAACTTTTTTAGTGATCAGTTCGGGAAGTGTGTAAGAAAGGTACAGGTTCTTTAACCTCAGATAGGAAGCATCCTGTAGAAAATAGGTTGAGTTATACCCAGACACACCTGAATAACCGGTCAGGTAAACAGCCGGAACCGTATTACTCGGATTGGTTGGCGACCATGCATTTAAAAATTTTGTTGGTGGAGCAGACCCTTGCATAAATGGTTCATAGCCCCATTGGCTTACCTGTACCTTTTGGCCTTCTACACCTTGAAAAAATGCACTCAGGTTAAACCCTTTCCAACCTGCATTCACACTGAAAGAGTAAGTGTAATTTGGGAAACTGCTGATGCGAATCCTGTCTTCCGGACCTACGGTACCATTTCCGCTTACATCCCTGATTTTTAGATCTCCAGGTTTTAGTGTGCCGGAATTGGGTTGTTTTGGCGAGTTGTCTATTTCCTGCTGGCTCTGAAAAACCCCGATCCAGTCATATAAAAAAAAGTTATTGTAAGGCTGGCCAACTTCAATCGTTCCAATACTCTCGGCCAAAACTTTGGTTACTTTGTTTCTGTACCTGTTGAATATAAAATTGGCCCCATAGGTAAATTCCCCAATTTGGTTTTGGTGCCTCAACTCTATTTCTATTCCTTTATTGACCATCGCCCCCGCGTTCACAATAGGGGCAGTTAAGCCTACACTAGCAGGTTGATCGGCACGTGCCGCCAATATATCCGTTGTGTTTTTATAGTACCAGTCGACAGTTGCACCAAACTTTCCTTTAAACAAATCGACATCCAGACCAAAATCAGTAATGGCTGTTTTTTCCCATTTTAAATCTTTTTGTGTTAGCCTGGATAGCAAAACACCAGAACTTAAACCAGAAAATGGATAAGTCGTGTTCGAAAGGATATCCTGATATGGATAATAATTAGGATTACCGCCAGTCTGTATCTCCTGATTGCCAAGCACACCATAAGATGCCCTTAATTTTAAATTGTCAAGCCAGGAAACCTTATTTTTTATAAAACTTTCTTCAGAGAGTTTCCATGCTGCCGACCCTCCGCCAAATGTTCCCCATCTATATTTTGGATCCACCCTTGATGTACCATCGTAACGGATATTGCCTTCCAAAATGTATTTGTCTTTGTAATTATAGGTTACTCTGCCAAACAGTGATTGCAGGGCCCATTCAAAAGAACTCCCGCTTAACGATTGGTCTTTAGGCGAGCTTCCATCTAATTCCATAATGGTATTATTTGGAAAATCATATCGGTTACCGCCTATGCTTGTACTTCTGTTGTCTTGCTGCTCGTATCCGGCCAAAGCACTGATGTTGTGGTGATCGGCAATTGTTTTGGTATAGTTAAGGGTGCTATAAAATATCTTAGTGATATTTCTGGCCGACGTTTGTCTGAGCCCGAAAAAAGAAGGGTTACCATTACTTACCTGTTGATATTCTCCGGTTGAGTTGGGTTGGTAAGCAAATGAAGGGCTTGCATATTGACGTTGCCTGTAATCCTGATTAAAAAAGGTAACGGCTGCTTTTGAATACCATTTCAGGCCCGTCGCGAGGTCAACATCCACAAAAGCCTGTGCGTTGATATTATAGTTTTTTGTGAACTGGGCACCAGTGTTGTAAACTTCTTCTACCGTTCTGTTCGTTCCTCCGCTCGAAACATAATCTCTGCTGACCACCCTTCCGCTACCATCTGGCAAAAAGGGTTGAAAAGTTGGCGCCGACGCATAAGCCAGCAGCAATAAGTCGTCATTGGTTAACCATGGTGCTTTAAAATCCTGATAGGAAAAATTAGCATTGGTCCCTACTTTTACCCGCTTGTAGGCCTGGGTAGAAAAATCAACAAGCCCATTATACCGTTTATAAAGATATCCCTTGGTGATGCTATTCTGATCAAGATAATTGAATGAAATGTTATAGTTGTTCTTATCAGTACCACCTAAAAAGCTCAGGTTATGGTTTTGTATCGGTCCTTTTCCCAAAACATAATCCAGCCAGTTAAAATTTGGATATTGCGCACTATTTGGATTGGCTTTGTAAGCGTCGATCTGAGCTTGGGTGTATTGAGCCGCTTGTCCGCTTCTTGCTTTGGCCTGGTTGTACATTTCCATATAAGTAACCGAATTGGTAATTAATTCAGGAAACTTAGTCGCCTCACTGGTTCCCCAGTTGCCCGTATATTCGATATCATTCGTACCGGCTTTACCTTTCTTTGTGGTCACTAAAATTACGCCATTCGCTGCTCTTGACCCATATATAGAGGCAGAAGCCGCATCTTTAAGTACGGTTACACTTTCGATATCCTGAGGGGAAAGATTGGAAATGGATCCGACTACCCCGTCAACTAAGATCAATGGATTGGGGGACGCGCCACTTGAGCCAAATCCCCGTATTCTTAAAGATCCGTTGTCTCTGCCTGGTTCTCCGGTAGATTGTACCACGTCTAATCCAGCGATCCGGCCCTGTAATAAGTTCTGGACATTGGGAGCCGGGCGCTCTGCCATCGTTTTTCCTGAAACGCTTGCGACAGAACCTGAAAGATTTACTTTCTTTTGTGTGCCATAGCCAACTACAACCACCTCTTCCAGACTCTTATCTTGTTCCTGCAGCACAACAGTCATAAAACCATCACTTGCAGTTACCTCCTTGCTTTCAAAACCTATGAAATTAAAAGTCAATACCGCTGACAGGTCTTTAACGCTGAGGTTAAATTCACCCTTTTCGTTGGTTACCGTACCATTTCTGGTCCCTTTTTCCACGACGTTTACCCCAGGTACGACCTGCCCCTTAGCATCTGTCACCTTACCTTTGACCACGATTACGTTGTCATTGATCAAGGTAAGTACGGCTAAATTTTCGTCAAGGAGACGAAAGGAGATTCCAGTGCTTTCGAGTACTTCCTTCAGTACATCAGTCCAGGCACTGTTGTAAAAATTAATATCTGTTAACCTGACTTTTTTCAGGATTTCATCATTATAAACAAAATGAATCGTGGTTTGACTTTCTATTGATTTACAGATTTGCTTCAAAGTTGCTTTCTTCATAGAAATCGAAACCTTTTCCTGAGCAGAACTCTTAACGGCAAAAGTTTGAAGGGTTCCCAGTAGAATAAAAAGCATGACAATTTTTATCATAAATAAAAGCTTGAGCATAGAACGGTCCAACCGTAAGGATACGGCCTGTGGTCCAATTTTTTTCATATATTTGGTTCTAGGTTTTGTTAATAAAATGACCGTTTACGTGTTCAGACGGAGGTCATTTGACAATTCACATTAAAATGTAAAGGGGAATGTTTCAGCATTCTCCTTTTTTGTTTGGTCGTAGTTTAGGTTCTTTTCATATTCATTGGTTTAGTTTTATATTTGGTCGGTTGTTTAATTCTCGTTTATTTATCCCGTTGTATGTAGACTACGTTTTCCTCGATCCTGTATCTGAACCGGGTGGTATATTGGAGTGCAGCGAGCACTTCTTTTAAGGTTTTTTCCTCGAAGGTTGCCGTGAAGCTGGCTTGTTTCAGGTCTTCATCTTCTATGATGATATTTTTATTATACCACCTCCCTAATTTAGCAGCTACGTTTTCAAAGGGTTCGCCATCAAAAACCAGTTTATCTTCCGTCCACAAACTTTCGCTGGCCTGATTATCCTTGATCGCTACGCTTGTTTTCGTCAGCAATATGGTTGGCTTTACCCTCTTTTTTGTGGCGTTGGCCGAGGTATTTTTTTCATTATGTACCTTTAATTTTTCGCCCGGTTTCAGACTGATCCGGCTCGAGGACTGGCCATCGATGCTCACTTCGACCTGCCCCTGAATTAAGGTTGTTTCAGTGTCTTCATCATCCGGGTAGGCTTTTAAATTAAAAACCGTTCCTAAAACCTTCACTTTTATGGCATTTGCTGAAATAACAAAGGGATGACTTTTATCATGAGCCACCTCGAAATAAGCTTCTCCACTTAGCCTGACTTCTCTTGTAGGGCCAGTAAACTGTTTTGCGAGCGTCAGCTTACTATCTGCATTAAGCCATACTTTTGTTCCATCGGGCAATATCATTTTATTCTTAGTTCCCTTTTTTGAAATAAAAACGAGCTGCGCATTTTCGCTTTGCTTTGAAACAAAGAAGAAAACAAAAACACCGAGCAGAAGTGATGCCGCTATAGTTTTCAAAATCCACATTTTGAATATGCCCTTCCCTTTTGAGTCCCTGATTCCCTCCATAGATTGATCTGAGTGGTTATGCTCCAAATGGCCCGATAGCTGCATTTTGGCATAATGTACCGTATAAGCTTTCATTGCTTCCACATATTCTGTAGCACCTCCGGTTTCCGGCTTCGCTGTAAGCACCTCATAAACGGAACGTAATTCTGGCTTTTCCGCAATCAAACTGAGCAGTTCATTAAATTCATGATCCTTAATGTCACCAGCATTAGTCCTGTTGATGAGCCAATAAAAGCGTTCGTCCTCCATTAAAATATTAGGTTGTTATTTGCTAAGACAATAAAAAGAGGGAAAGTCCCCAATAGGAATTTATTTTTTTATTGATAAAGGTATGATCTCAGTGTCATACCAATTTTTTGCAGGGCGATCTGTAGATGACGATCAACTGTATTTACGGAAATGTCCATGATTTCGGCGACTTCTTTGTAGGAAAGTCCATCTTGTCTGTTTAGCATAAAAGCCATGCGGCATTTTGGAGGTAAGGCCTTAACAGATTTTGCTATTTTCTCTTTGAGTTCAGCATCCAGCATCAGATCAATCGGCGTAGAAAGCTCTACCATATCTGATGGTGCAACCTGATCAATATCCCATATGGTATATTTTCTGTTTTTCACAAGAAAATTAATCGAACTGTTCCTTACGGAGGAATATAAATACACTTTAAGGTTTGAAATTTCAAGAAGAGTATCCATTGTCCAAACCTTCAGCAGCACATCTGATATGATTTCTTCCGCTATTTCACGTTGTTTTACATAGGTCAGGCTAAAGCGCAGAAGACTTGGATAGAAATGGAGGAATAGCTCCTTATAAGCAACCTCATCTCTCATTAAGGCGATCCTTCTCTGTAGCGTATTGATGTCCATTCGGTATGTAAAAAATTGCCTGATCCCCTTTTTGTTATTGTAAACGTATCAAATTAGAACTAGTATAACAAATATTTTACATACAGAAATTTCATCTCCAGCCACTTTGAAAAGTTAAAAACTTTTTCTGATTGCTTCCAGGTAAATTTCATTGTTAGACCGCTTGAAAACAATGTCCTGGCATTGATTGAAAAGGACGAATGCTTTTAAGGTCAGGATGAACTTTTCAATAGTGATTTGCTCCAGATCAACAGGTTCAAAATGGATGTTATGGACGATCAATACCTTTTGCTTGCGATCTGCTTTGGCATCCATCCTGGCAATAAAACGGTCTCCTGCAAGTACTGGTAGCGAAAAATAACCATACTGGCGTTTGGGCTCGGGCACGAAGCACTCGATCTGGTAATCAAAATTAAAAAAGTCTTTTAACCGGTGGCGGAAGACGTTAAGGATATCAAAGGGGGAAAGGATAAAAACATCATCAGACAGTTCGATGTTAATTTCCTGATTGGGGAGCATATAGAGCGGACCTTTCAGGCCCTCAACAGTGACTACTTTTACCTCAGCAGCCTGAGCCATTTTTTCCAGCTCCTGTTTAACCAGGTTGCCTTTCACCCGACGGGAACGCCAGGCCATTTCCTTAACAGAGGCAATACCCAGAGCAGCTAAAGTACTGCGGATGATAAAACGGGCATATTCTTCAGGTTCAGGCGTCGTTAAGTCTGTTTCCTGGGGCACCAAATTGAGCGGCAGGTCGTAAACTTTATGGAAGGCTTTAGTGCGGCTGATCATCAAATCTCCATTAAGGTAAAGCCTTTCCAGCGCGACTTTTGCAGGCCGCCAATCCCACCATCCAGAGCTTGCTTCCACACGGTCGTTCTCAAAATCGCCAACCATTAGTGCTCCTTCCCTTTCCACCCGGTCCAGAATCTCTTTCATTAAATTAACTTCCGGTTTGCTGAGCGGCTTGCTCTGTGTTTCAAAAGCCCTTTTTACCGATAGCGAAAAACGGAAGTCGTTCATGGGAAGATAACCTGCATCCGAAGTAAAGTACTCATAAACGCGGCCGTCTTCGCAAAGGTTGGCCAGCCATTCTGTTTGGTAATCCGGTATGCGTGCTGCCATCACATGGTGATGGGCACGTTCCACCACATAATTCGTATCCAGCTGGACGAACCCCAGATGGTCGATCACCCGGTAAACAGCTTCGATTCCTGTTCCGAACTGCGCTTTATGGGCAAGTCCGACAGCATTAAGAATGATCTTCCGCGCCTGAAGTTTCGTAAGGGTAATATATTCCATAAGATAAAATTAACCAGAGGTCATCGTTTAACACATAACAAGGATGGGGAGAAACATCCTATGGATATTCCTATTTAAATATTTCGACTTTCCCGGAGTTCATATCATAAACACCACCAACGATCATTATTGCCCCTTTTTCTTCCATTTCCTTCAATATAGGACTGCCAGCACGAAGCTTGGTGATTGCCAACCTTACGTTTTCATCGCAGACTGCTGCGACAAAATCCGGATTCGAAGATACCGCAGCACCGGAGAATGAAGTCTTTGTCGCGCTTACCGCAGGACGGATTTTATCCAGTAATGTAGTGATATTTCCAAGCTTCACACCATCGATGGCCGACTTGATCGCACCACAGTATTCATGCCCCAATACAAGAACCAGTTTCGCACCTGAAACCTTACAGGCATATTCCAGACTACCCAGGATATCATCATTTACAATGTTTCCTGCCACCCTGGCCACAAAAAGATTGCCTATTCCACTGTGAAATATATCCTCTACCGGCACTCTTGAATCCAGGCAGGAAAGTATTACCGCTTTGGGGTATTGCCCAAGTGATGATTTCCTCACCCGTTCGGTAGTATTACGGATCGTCAGGTTGTCTTTTGTAAAATCCAGATTTCCTTTTTTTAAACGTTCAAGTACATCTATCGGCTTAAGTTTTGCCTGTTCCTCTTTTGTCAAAATATCCGAAGTCAGGACATCTTCAGCAGCAATGGTCAGTGTATCTTTTTCGTCGTCGATTGATGCTGTTTTTGTCTCGGGGGATTGTTGTCTGCAGGAATTTAGCATTATCGTTGCAACGAATAGAAATAGCAAACAGAATATTCTCATAGTTTAAATAATTAATAGTCAAATTTATAAGTTATTTCGATTTCCCAATGCTCATTATTTCCTCTTTTTATCCAGGGCAAAAAATTTCAAAACATACATTTAAGACTTTCTGATTTTCAAACAAAAATAGATACTCATACAACCTCGTCAACAGAAAGCACGGGCATAAAAAATCCGAATTATTTTCATTTATTTCGAAATCACCGTAGATTGTAGAGCGAAGTTTTCAATCATTTAACAATCGCAATTACCAACATGAAAAACATCTTTATAATCAGTTTATTAGTATTAACCTGTGGACTGGTCAAAGCTCAATCTAACAGAGAAGATATAGAAATACGCTGGCCTAAAGCTGAAGCCTGGAAGCCTGACGAAAAATTATCGGTCCAAACTGATTTTTCCCGTCGCCGGCAAAAGTGGGACCTTAAACACAACAGTAAGGAAAGCTGGCAAAAAATGGTCATGATACTCAATGATGACCTCACCAAAAATACCAGGAGTCTGGACAGCATTGATATTTTCCCTGACTTATCAAATGATAAAAGCAGCATTTTTAAACTCCTTAAAGAAAAAAAAACCGGTCTCTTTCCCTATAAACTGATCAGCCTGGAAAACCCGCCCATTTCTACCCTTACTTATCTTATAGATGGCAAGACCTGCAGGCATATTGTTCTTATTTCTGTGAAAACATCAAAATTCTCAGCAGACTTTCTGAAACAATGGACGGAAATCCTCTTAAACAGCCGGATCGTCCCCTCGAAAGCAGGAAACTATGAATACACTGACGATGCCTATCTCGATATAAATGGGGTTGATCAGTTTCATATTACTGCCCGTTTTAAATCAGATCAGGTACAACATCTGCTTAAAGGCCAGACCGCAACAATTATTGTAGATGATTTACCTGAATTTAATCTTTCCGGCACAGTATCGGAGATTAGCCATCAAAAAAATGCAAATGATTTTCCGCTTACTGCACCCAATAACCAGAGTGGGAACTACTTAAAAATGATGGAAAGGTTTCCCGTTACCATAAAACTTGAAATACCGGCAGCAGCTAAGGACAAATTCAAAAGTAAAATGAGCTGTAGTGTTAAAATAGCTACAGCCCCGTAAAACCTTTGCCAAACCAGCAATCGATCAGGGAATCAACACGTTGCAGAAACACTTGTTTTAGCCCTGTTTTTTACACGTTGCTTATGCGCCTTTAACACGCTTTCAAGCGGGCGTGCACCGAGTATAGAGCGTGTATAGAGCCTGGTTAGAGCGAGGTTGTCTTATCCGTGTATGGCTATACAGGTTATTGAATTAATTTTAAATTGACTATACATGCAAATTTGTTATTCCTGATCGGGTTATACAAGTTTGGTTTTCCTTTGTTTTGTACTTTTTAGGCTTCCATCTTTTCTTAAGAATTCCCTGTTTAAGATGGGCCTGTTCTGGTGTAAGATAATCACAGCTTGCATGTGGTCTTAGTTGGTTATAAGTTTGAATATTTTCCCTGATTCTTCTCGTTGTTTCTTTAAAGTTTGCTTTTGAACTATGCATATCAAACTCCGCCTTTAATATTCCATTTACGCGTTCCGCTATTGCATTTTCATAAGGATCTCCATTTTCAGTCATACTTATTGCCACCTGATTTTCGGTAAGCAGGTCCACATAGTTTTTGCTACAATATTGTGATCCTCTGTCAGAATGGTGTATGAGCTTATCTTTGGGGTATTTGCGTGTTTTTACTGCCATTTCAAGGGCGTCTATACATCCCTGAGCAGACAAATCAGTTCTAAAAGCCCATCCCATGATCTTTTTAGAATAGGCATCTGTGATCAGGCTTAGATAGCCCCACTGTTTTGTAAGCTGAATATAGGTAATATCACTTACCCAAACCTGTTCCGGACGATTGATGGTCAATTCCTTGATTTGGTTGTTATATTTCCGCATCCAATGCCTTGAATTAGTCGTCACCGCTTTCCTTTTTCGTGTTCTGATATGGAGGCCATGCTCCCGCATTAGACCAAATAAATAATCCCTTCCGATTTTAA
>NZ_FNGY01000007.1 GCF_900103665.1 Pedobacter steynii | reverse complement strand
CAAACTTGTATAACCCGATCAGGAATAACAAATTTGCATGTATAGTCAATTTAAAATTAATTCAATAACCTGTATAGCCATACACGGATAAGACAGCTTTTACCTAAGCTAGGTCTGACCACGCTCTAACCTCGGTCTATACTCGGTGCTAACTCGGTCAGAAGCGTGTTAAAGGCGGGTAAGCAACGCGTAAAAACCAGGTGAAAAACGCGGTTTTCTGCAAGCGGTCGGGTCCTTGCTTCTATGGAGGTCAAACCATAATGCTGAAGCTCTGGAAATCTATCGCCGGCCTACTTTTTTTTGCAAAAAATCAGGATCATGGAGGGACCAGTTTTACGAACTTTATTTTGTGTTGATCCAAGGCTGGTTGTATGAAATATACAAATGCTTTGTCGCCCTGTTTTAGGGTCGTGCAGATCGTCGCGTGATTTGAAAACAGGTAGGCAGTTGCCTGTTGTTTAGGAATCTTAAATCTGATGATCTTTCTCTGATGGTAGGCGCTCAACTGATCATAACTAAGGCAGCTTTGTAAAATTAGAAACGATGCGATAGCAGCGAACAAAGCCTTTTTTTGAAAGTGAACCCAGGCGATGACCATAAAGGTTAGGGCGAAACATAACCATACAAGTTCTATCTTGCTGATCCAGACGCCCGATAAACTGGCGAAAGGAAGGTTTGCAATCCATTGAAGTCCCTGATTCGTAAAATTGATCAGCCATTCAAAAAAAGGCGCTAAAAAATCAAAACCAGGAAACAGCAGAAGGATTCCAAGGTACATCAGCAATGCAATAGGGAGAATAATAAACAGATTGCTGAGTAGAAAATACAGCGGGAACTGATGGAAATAGTAAACCGAAGCGGGAAAGGTAAAGAGTTGGGCTGCAAAAGACATGGCCATCAGTCCCCATAACTTGTGGAGCCATTTGTTTTCGATATACCAGCATTGCTGAATTTTTGGCTGCAGATAAATTAAACCGGTAACTGCTAAGAAAGAAAGCTGAAAACCGACATCCCAAATCAGAAAAGGATGGTAAACAAGAATACAGAAAGCGCTGAAAGCTATAATATTATAGCTGTTGGCCGGTCTGGAAGATGATTTAGCGATCAGAAATACCGAAAGCATCATCACAGATCGAAGTACGGAAGGGGAGAGACCAGTTAACAGCGCATAAAACCAAAGGGTTGGAAGGATCAGGATCAGCTTCAATAGTTCTTTTCTTTTGAGGCGATTCAGGAAGGTTAATAAAACGTTTAGCACCATGTAAATCAACCCCACGTGCATACCGGAAACGGACAATGCATGAATGGTACCTGTTTTGGAATAAATATCCAGGGTTTCTTTACTCAGATCTGCACGATAACCCAGAATTAGTGTGGAAGCCAGGCTGATGGCCTCCTTATTTTTGATCAGACTGGCATAGCGTTTTACCTGTTTGTTTCTTAGTGCTAAAGCGAATGCCAGTACAGGATTGCCATTATTTCCTTTTGTCTTGAGGCATTGATGTGGCTTCAGGAAAGTTTGCTGATAGATGTTTTGTGTGGCCAGCCATGACTTAAAATCAAATTCGGAAGGTTGATCCGGGGGCTTGATTTCCGAAAACCGGGAAGGAATGATCAGTTCGTCCCCGTAACCCAGGTTTAATGACGCTCCAACAGGTACTTTTATCGCGACCATGATGGTTCCTGAAACAGGACTGGCAAGGAGGTATTTCCCTTGCTGATCAGGCGCTCCATCGACCTGATAGGCCAACAATACACGGGCTTTAAACTTCAGGATATCGCCTTTGTATTGAGGCTCATCATTGATCCGGACCTTTAAATATCCGGAAGGGACTTTTGCGAAGTAATCGGGACTCAGATATTGGGTATGGCTAATGCAGGATAATCCGGCAAAAAAGAAGCAGAGCAATTGGAAAACGAATCCGGTAAAGGTTTTGAAATGATAAGCTTTGAATGCCTGATAACGGCTATTTATCACCAGCAGGACGATAAACAGGCTAAGGTTGATCGAGGTTAAAACCATCTTGCTAAGGATGGAGTTAAAATTATAGAAAAAGATGATTCCGGCAGCATAAGGGAGTAGAATTCTTAAAAAGCTGAAGGCATTTTGATCCTGAAAACTCATCGTCTAAAACTGATAGCGAACCTGAAATTTCAGGTCGGACTTCTTGCTCCCCATGATCTCATCCAGACCAGAACCAATAACTGTTTTATCCCGATAAAAATAGAGCGCATACCTTCCCCAAAGGTCGAGTGTCTTTAGTAAACGGTAGCGAACATTTAGATAGGTTCTGATGCCCTTTCCATAATAGCCTCCTGAACCTGAGCCAGACAATACATCATCTTCATAAGCATAGATCCTGGAATTGTAAGAAGCAGTATTAAAGTAAGCCAGTCTGACATTGCCGGATAACTTTGAAGATAAAGGCGAATAATCAAGGTCCTGATAGACCAGATAGCCCAATTCTTCATTTTTACTGCCCTTTTGGTATTGAACAAGTTCTATGCGTTGCTGAGACTTGAATTTTCTATGAAACTGCCAGTTGCATTCCAGTCTGTAGTTTGTTTTTAGCAGGGGGACAAGTGAAGGTGCAGGGCTTCCGGCATCTGGATTCTGTTGTTTGTGTTCAGTTTTAAACCTGGCAGTAATCTGGAGTTTTTTAGAAGGCGTATACCTTAACTGCGCCAATACTTCATATCCGGAAGAAGCGGAATCTACCCGGTATTTTAACCATGGAAATTTAAAGTAATCGATGTAAACAGAGAGTTTCCAATGGGAATGCGGACTAAAATTTAATCCGAGATAAGCTCCTTTCTCATTGGCAGTTTCTGAGGCTTCACCTATCGCCTGACTAAAGAAGTTATGGTGGTCTTTGTCGTAATTTCTATAAACAAAGACCGCAGATAATCGGGGAGAGATGCTGGCCATCGCGCCCTGAAGAATGGCAGTGCCTCCATTAATGCTATGAGATACCTCCCCGTAAAAATAGACGTTCCGGAAGGTGTAATTGTAATGAAATCCCATATTACTGAGCTTCTTGCCTGCGAAATAATACCTTTTGTAAGCAGCACTGCCATTGGTAAAGATATGTCCGTAACTGGATTGATACCCCACAAAACCTGCGCTGAACTGATCGCTAATGTATTGCAGGACGAGGCCATACACCTGCTGACCAAGTGTTTTTCTGTTTTTTATCTCTGTCTGAGTCCGGTGAAGGCCATTTTCGCTAATGGTACTGAGGCTAATGGTTCCATCTGGCATAACCTTCAGACTGGCATCACGCTTTCTGAAAGAAAAGAATGGGCTGAGGTAGAAATTCCGGAAGAGTTGAACCGTTCCGGCAATGCCCCTGAAAAATGAACCTTCGTTGGTGGAGGTATAAGCTTTAAGGCCAACATCTTTACTCGCCACACTGGTCACATCCGGGCCCTTTCCAAAGGAAAATCCAGACCAGAGGCTAAGTCCCTGTCCGAATTGCAGGCTATAGTCCCCGATGACCAGCTTGCGGATGTGCCGGTATTTGTAAAGGGCAATATTTCCGGAGAGAAAATCTATAGCAGGCCTGCCATTGAACAGGGGTTCCCCTGCATCTTTCTTCAAAAGTAGTGATGCAGAAAGGAGATCTGAATATTGATATTTATAACGCAGCAGGAGCTTATCCGGACTTCCGAGGTATCGGCTTCCGGCCAGATTTCGGAAACCTTTTTGTTGTTCCAGAAGCCTGCCATACCTGAGCATAATTTGATTGCTGCCTTGCTGGCGGAGGTTCTTCAGGTTTAGCTGGCTGTAGGCAGTAGCAGGATTTAAAGTCACGAAGGGCAGGAGCCGGTCTATCGTTTCCAGGTCGAAATCGGGAATGGATTGTAGTTCGAGCAGGTCTATTAATTTGCCATTCCGGGAGAGGTACCTGAAAAAGCTGCTGATTTGAAGTGGCGACAGGCAGATGAGCTTTTTTAAATCCTCCGGATGGGTATGGTTGAGGTCTATCGGATGTTTCCTGAAAAAATCAAGCTGATCTGTAAGGTCAGAAACATCTTCTTCCTCGTTCCCATTTTCGGCAAGGCTTTCTTTAAGGTCTTTTACCTGTTCCCCTTCCTGTGCGGAGAGGGGAATTCCTGAGCATATCAGAATGAGGAGGAAGAATAATCGAAGTGAAGCTGGCATCATAATGCCTAATCACTATATTATTTCGTTTAATAAAAAATTATTTTAACTAATAATTTATATTTCCTCGTTTAGCTTTAGTAAGAAATCTTTGAGTTTCTCCAGTGAAGCGATGATCTTTTGGTTTTCTTTTACTTCAGAAGTATTGTTCTTTAAATGCTCTTTAGCTCCTTTAAGGGTAAAGCCCTTATCGTCTACAAGGTGGAAAATGATCTTTAAGTTTTCAATGTCTTCAGGGGTAAACAAGCGGTTACCCTTCTTGTTTTTTTTAGGTTGCAAAACATCAAATTCCTTTTCGTAAAAGCGGATCTGTGATGCATTTACGCCAAACATTTCGGTCACCTCACCCATCGTATAATACATTTTATTAATTTCCCGTTCTTTGTAAGGCATAGTTTGATCTTGATTATTAGTGGTTTACGGCTTTTATATAAAGTGTTCAAATGTAAAGGGATTTTAGTAGAATACCGCAATAAAATTTTAATTTTGTTCACCATTAATATAGAGAAGGATGACAGCTAAGGAAATCAGACAGGCATACTTAAAATTTTTTGAATCGAAACAACATCATATCGTTCCATCTGCACCAATTGTAGTGAAAAACGATCCTACGCTGATGTTCACTAATGCAGGAATGAATCAGTTTAAAGATTTGTTCCTTGGAGAAGCGCCTATAAAATACCCGCGTGTAACAGATACACAACGTTGTTTACGTGTTTCCGGTAAACACAATGACCTGGAGGAAGTAGGGATTGATACCTACCACCATACCATGTTTGAAATGTTAGGTAACTGGAGCTTTGGAGATTACTTTAAAAAAGAAGCCATTGCCTGGAGCTGGGAATTATTAACAGAAGTATACAAAATCCCTAAGGATAAACTATATGTTTCCATCTTTGAAGGAGACGAGAAAGAAGGACTGCCAAGAGATACCGAAGCCTATGAGCTTTGGAAACAATTCGTTCCTGAAGAAAAGATCATTCTTGGAAACAAGAAAGACAATTTCTGGGAAATGGGAGATACTGGTCCCTGCGGGCCATGTTCAGAAATCCATGTGGATTGCAGAAGCGAAGAAGAACGTAAAGCAGTCAGCGGAAAAGATCTGGTGAATGCAGATCACCCACAGGTGATTGAAATCTGGAACAATGTCTTTATGCAGTTTAACCGTCTGAAAGATGGTTCACTACAGCCATTGCCGGCACAGCACGTAGATACAGGAATGGGATTTGAACGTCTGGTACGTGTGTTACAGGAGAAATCTTCTAACTACGATACGGATGTGTTTCAACCAATGATTCAGTTTATTGCGAAACATGCAGGGGTGGTTTACGGCGCAGATGAGAAAACCGATATCGCCATGCGTGTAATGGCAGATCATATTCGCGCGATTTCTTTTGTGATTGCTGACGGACAACTGCCTTCGAATAATAAAGCGGGTTACGTGATCCGCAGGATCCTTCGCCGTGCGGTAAGGTATGCTTATACCTTCCTGAACCTTAAAGAACCTTTCTTGAATCAATTGGTTCCGGTATTGGCAGAACAGTTTAAAGGGGTCTTTGATGAACTGGCATTGCAGCAGGATTTCGTGCAAAAAGTAGTGCTGGAAGAGGAAGTTTCCTTCCTGAGAACTTTGGCTACAGGAATTCAGCGTTTTGAAAATTACACGAAAAAACAAGGTGAATTGCTGATGTCAGAAAATGCCATCGAACTGGAGAAATCTTTTGACGACAATTGGGTGTACAGCATCCTAAAAGATCAGATGGTGATTTCAGGAGAGTTTGCTTTTGAACTGAACGATACTTATGGTTTTCCGATAGACTTAACTGAATTGATGGCCAGAGAACAACGCTGGACTGTTGATATGGTGGAATACAATAAAGCATTGTTAATGCAGAAGGAAAGGTCAAGAGCGGCAACGGCTGTAGATACGGGCGACTGGATCATGGTCAATGCAGAGCTGGAGACGGATTTTGTTGGTTATGATGATTTTGAAATAGAAACACAGATTATAAAATACCGCAAGGTGAGTGCAAAAGGCAAAGAACAATATCAGATTGTGCTGAGCAAAACGCCATTCTATGCAGAAAGTGGTGGTCAGGTAGGGGATACCGGGCGATTGGAAGACCATAGCCGCTTGTTCTTTGTGGAAGTGACCGATACCAAGAAAGAGAATGGGGTAATCGTTCATTATACTGATACTTTACCTGAAGATCTGGATGGTTTATTCTGGGCAGTGATAGACGAAGATAAACGCCTGTTGTCGCAAGACAACCATACGGCAACACATTTACTTCATGCGGCACTTAAAAAGGTGCTTGGAAGCCATGTGAATCAAAAGGGCTCCCTGGTAAATCCGGATTACCTGCGTTTCGACTTCTCCCATTTTGCAAAGATCAGCGATGATGATTTAGCACAGGTGGAACATTTGGTGAATCAAAAGATCAGAGAGAACATCCCTTTGAAAGAACAAAGAGATATCCCTTACGATCAGGCGATCTCCAGTGGAGTTACGGCTTTGTTTGGAGAGAAATATGGCGATTTTGTACGTGTGATTACTTTTGATGATCATTATTCAAAAGAACTTTGTGGAGGTACACATGTTCAGGCAACCGGACAGATCGGATATTTTAAAATTATCTCCGAAAGTGCCGTTGCAGCAGGGGTAAGACGTATTGAAGCGATTACTGCTGATAAGGCTGAAGCTTTCATTTTAGACCAGAACAGGGAACTGAACGAGTTAAGGGCATTGCTTAAAGGGAATAAAGATTTGAAATCAGCAGTTTCTGCATTGCTGGAAGAAAATTCCAAACTGAAGAAAGATGCGGAAAAAGCAGTAGGGGAGCAATCTGCAAACCTGAAGCATGAAATTGTTCATCACCTTAAAACGATCAACGGGGTAAACCTGATTGCTACCCATGTGGATCTGCCAAATGCAGATGCAGTGAAGAATTTAGCTTTCGCAGTGAAAGACCTGGTAGATGACCTTTTCCTGGTGTTTACGACGTTAATCGAGGATAAACCGGGAATTACGGTGATGCTTTCAGAAAACCTGATCAAGGATAAAGGCTTAAATGCTTCAAATATCGTCAGAGAACTGGCTAAAGATATCCAGGGTGGTGGTGGCGGTCAGCCGTTTTATGCAACGGCTGGTGGTAAGAATAAGGAGGGTTTAACATCCGTTCTGGCTAAAGCAGCAGATCTGATCCCGGCATCATAACTAGTCAGGATAATTTTCAATTGATATAAAAAGGCCGGTAATAAACCGATAATGGCCGGAAGATTTTCCGGCCATTTTTTATTTTAAAACCCAATAACCGAGGGCCAGCCATATGAGCCCTTTGATTAGAAAAAAGAGGAATCCCCAGATCCCGACTTTCTTTAACCATTTTAAGATGGTGGCTTTTTTATCTGATGTGGGTGTATTTGTCATAATTAAAGCGATTCTTTCAGGACTTCACGCCAGCTCTCTAATTCAGGAATTCCAGGCTTGCGTTTACCAAAAAATTGAACAATCATTTCTCCGTTTTTGTCAAACAATTCGATAGAATTTACATCACCGTCAGTAGAAGGTTTTACAACCTGCCATACGCTGCGAACTTCATCTTCACGAAGGTGCAAATTAAATTCTGGATCTAAAACATTAAACCAGGGTCCCATATCTACTAGTTTTGTAATATTTCCGGTATGGATCTGGATACAACCTGCATTTCCTGTGAAAACCATTACCGGAACCTGCTTTTCTGAACAAGTCGTCATGGCCTTTCTGAAACCTTCAATGCTGGTTTCCTTTGCTCTTCCAGCAGGAGCAAGACGGAGCGCCTGGGTTCTGGTCACTTTGAACTTTCTCAGGAGCATAAAAAACTCATGGCTGTCCTTCATATTGTTCCAGGCTTCCTGAAATCCGGTCACATCTATTTCTGCATCTGCCAGTTCCGGCTGAGGGGTAGCTTCAGGGGCGCTTTCCATTGCTACCGGCTCCTGATCTTCCTTGCGGAAGTTTTGAATCAGCTGATCATAAGCCTCCTGATTACTGCGGTCTGTCAGGTAGATTTTATGAAGGGCGGTACCGTTGGCATCAAAAAACTGAAGACTTTTACGTCCCGCTTCTTCTACTGCAAAACCATGTTTCCATTGGCGGAGAAATAAACGGAGGTCGATGTCTGCACCAAGCACCAATCCGGCATGGGGTGTAAAGGAAATGTCTTCGTAAACACCTTTTCTTTCGTTCACGCAATACTCGTTGCGGGTAAGCGCCATCACATAACCCAATGAGGTTACGGATTCAAGGATTTTCTCAAAATCAGGCTGTAAGAAAATTACCTGCCCGCCAAGTCCGGTCATCAGTAATTCTGCTTCCGTTACTTCCAGTTCCTGTGCCGCCTCCCTAATTCTTTTTTTAGGGTTTTCGATTTTATAGGCTTCATATTTTTGCTTCAGTGTGTTTGTTGCTGTAATCATGGGGTCGGTTTTTTATGATAATGAACTTAAATTAACGGTTGTGTTTTTAGGAATAAAGAAGGGTTTGAGGGTTTTCGGATTGGTAAATACATCAGAGTCGATCTCAAAGACTTCATAAATATTTTTTGTGTTTAATACTTCAGAGGCGGTTCCATCATACCATTTCCTGCCATTCTTAAGCATCAGAATCCGGTCTGCATACTGGGCGGCAAGGTTAATGTCGTGTAAGATGCTGATCACCATAAAACCTCTTTTAGATAACGCTTTTGCGATGGCTAAAGTTTGTTGCTGGTATTGCAGGTCTAATCCTGAAACGGGCTCATCCATCAGGAGCAGAGCATTGGGGATGTCCCAGATCTGTACGAGAATCCTGGAAAGTTGTACCCTTTGTTGTTCTCCTCCTGATAAACTGAGGTAGGAGCGCTCAGCAAGGTGTGTGGTTCCGGTGAGCTTCATCACTTCCTCACAGATTTCCCTGTCTTTAGCCGAAGGATTGTTCTGATAATGAGGGTAACGGCCCATCATCACAATTTCCTGTGCCATAAAGGCCATATTGACGATGTTTTGCTGGTTGAGCACGGCTCTTTTTAGCGCGAGTTCAGGGGAAGAGTAATGGCTGACTTCCTTATCGTGCAGGGTAAGGCTTCCTTTGGAGGGTGTTCGTTCTCCGCTCAACATGCGGAGCAAGGTCGATTTTCCCGCCCCGTTTGCCCCCAAAATCACGAGCATCTCACCGGGCCGGATGCTGAAAGAAACATCCTTCACCAGCATGCGCTTTCCTGTTTCGTAACTGATATGATCTGCGATTAACATTATAGGGTCAGTTTTTTCTTGTCTTTAATTAAAATATACAGGAAGAGCGGGGTTCCTAATAAAGCGGTAATCACTCCGATAGGAAGTTCAATCGGGGCAATGATCGTTCTGCAAAGCATGTCCGCCAGGGTGAGCATTAAAGCGCCCATTAATGCGGATGCAGGCAATACATATTTGTTATCAACGCCAACAAGCAGCCTGATCGTATGTGGAACAAGTAAGCCGACAAATCCAATGATTCCGGATACGGCTACAGCGGCACCTACCGCCATGGTCGACAGGATCACTACATTTCTTTTGATCCGGTTAATGCGAAGCCCAAGCTGATTGGCCTGTGTTTCCCCCAATGCGAAAGCATTCAGGGCTTTACCCATATGAGGGAGGATCAATACCGGCAGGAGTACAAACGGAGTGATGGCGAGGACGGTTTCCCAGGTGGCTCCGGCCAGGCTTCCCAGCATCCAGAAAGTAATGTTTCTCAGCTGCTGGTCGTCGGCCATATAAGTGATCAATCCTGTTAATGCACCGGCGAGGGAATTGATGGCGATTCCGGCAAGCAGCATGGTCGCGACATTGGATTTTCCATCGGTCCGCGAGATCTGATAAACGACCATGGCCGCAATTCCGGCACCTGCAAATGCACCAAAAGCCAAGAGGTAATAACCAAGAAGATTGCTCAATCCTACAAAAAGGGCCATTTCCAGTACAATCACGATGACCGCCATTAAGGAGGCACCGGCAGAGATTCCGATCAATCCGGGTTCTGCCAGGGGGTTGCGGAAAATGCCCTGTATCGCGGCTCCGGAGATGCCCAATGCTGCACCTACAAGAATGCCCAGGACCACTCTTGGAAGGCGGACAATATTTAAAACACCCTCATGTTGGATGGAAACCGATGAACCGGAAAAGAAACCGATCTTTTTCGCCAGAATAATCATGACATCAATGACCGGAATTTTTACTGCACCGAGTCCGAGTGAAAATGCGGCGGCTAAAAATAAGGCTATCGTCAGCAGCACATAGAGACTTACCTTCTGAATTACCATTTACTGTTGAGTTCTTTAATGGCCTGTGGAAGTCTTGCGGAAAAACTCACGAGTAATTCTCCATCCATTTGAATCACTCTTTTATTTTTTCCGGCATTGGTTAAACTTACCCCGGGCATTTTTAAAATACTATTGATGCCTCCAAGGCTTTTATAGCCGAAGTCAAACATCAGGATCACATCCGGATTGGCATTGACCAATGCTTCTGTGGTATAAGGTTTATAGCTTGAAAAGCCCTGCGCAGCATTTTTCCCACCGGCAAGGGTAATCATGGCATCCATATTGGTGTTTTTTCCCGCAACCATCATGACACCCGTTCCACGGGCATAGACGAACAATACTTTAGGGTGTTTTGGGTTCTTCTTTACCAACTCCAATGATTGTATCATGTTGTTTTCCATCTGTTTGACCAGTGTCTCTCCCTTTTGGGCGACTTCCAGTGCTGCAGCAACGGCCCTGATGAATTTTGAAGCACCTTTTACTGTGTATTCCTGTTTGATGCTGACGAGTTTTATCCCGGCAGATTTTAACTGATATTCAATGGCTTTAGATACATCACCCTCCGGGGCAATGACAAGGTCTGGTGAAAAGGAAATGATGCCTTCGGCTGATAACACGCGGTTCTGGCTCACTCTGGGTAATTTAGAAACATAGGAGGGGTAAATACTGGTTACATCTACGGCTACAATCTGACTTCCAAAGGCTAACGCATCTACCGTTTCTGTAAGCGCAGCGCTTAAAGTGATGATCCGCTTCGGCACAATTGCGGAAGAATTGTAATAACATACGATTACCAATAGAAAGGTCTGGAACGTTTTGATCATTTTTTAGATTGTGTATTGACATTTATAACGGTGCAAAGAAACCTTTAATTATACTCATTCCAAATAATTATTTTTTTATTGTCGGTATTGGTACGTTTTCTCTTTAAGGGGCTGAAATGGAGGTGTTTTTAGTGGTTTTTTAGGCTTAATTGCTTGTTCTTTAGTGGTTTGCGTTTGTGTATGGCAGTGTCGTAAATGCTGCTTTTCTTTTAATTCTTCCTATAATATATCCCGAATCCGTAAATGTTATCCCGAAAAGGTTAAAAATAATCCCTTTTTCGTTGTGCAGATATTAGTAAATCTAAGCATATTTGCCTACTTTATTTAGACTCATTAAAAATAATATAAGCTACTTGAATGTACAACTACATCTCTAAAAAGAACTGTTTATTGGCGCTGCTGTTTTTCCTGACCAATGCTGTGACGGCAAAGGAGCTGAAAGGGAAATTGACAGGAGTAGTATATGATGACGCCAATAAGCCTCTTTCTGGAATTACGGTTTCTTTAGAGCCGGATATGCGACGTGAATTAACAGATAAAAAAGGAGCTTTTGAGATCGATCGCCTGTATGCGGGAACGTATACCTTGAAAATTTCTGCGATCGGATTTGGCACACATACACAGGAAGTCGTGGTAGAAGCAGGAAAAAAGAATACGGTTGCCATCAGGTTAACCCGAAAAAATGAATCCTTAAATGAAGTCAGCGTAACCGGAGTGCATGGAAATCCGGATAATTTCATCGACATGACCAGGACGGCCATGCCCAGCACGGTGATTACCCGCAAGGAAATCGAACAAATGGGGAGCAGAAGACTGGATGAAGTGCTGAAAGAACAAACCGGTCTGTCGATCGTGAACGACATCGCTTCCGGTAATAGGGCAGTGGGCCTGCAAATGCAGGGTTTTGACAGTGGGTACACCATGATCATGATTGACGGGCAGCCCATGGTGGGTAGGAACAACGGGAATTTTGATTTATCCCGGATAACCGTTTCCAATATTGAAAGAATCGAAATTATAAAAGGTGCTTCTTCCTGCTTGTTTGGGAGCGAAGCCCTGGGAGGGGTGATCAACATCGTTACCCGTAAAAATATTACGGAACCGCAAGGAATGGCGGCATTGCGCTATGGCAGCTTTAATATGCTGGATGCGACGCTGGAGGGCGAAACTCCTTTTGCAGGCAAAAAAGGATCTGTTTACCTGTCCGGAAATTATTACCGGACGGACGGATTTAATTCTAATCCCTACCTGAAGGAAGGCAAAACTGCACCTCCGTTTGACAGTTATGCGCTTCAGGGACGTGGACGTTATGAGTTAAGTGAAATCAGCAGTCTGAATTTTAATGGACGCTATGCGGGTAGAAAATCTGTCAACAACCAATCTTATGGGGTTCAGCCAGCTAAAGATGTGATGGATGAGCATGACCTGAACGGATCTGTGGCGCTGAATCAAAATTTCAGAAATGGCACCAGATTAAAAACGCAGTATTACCTGACCCGCTATCAGACCGGGCAGGATGTGACCGACTTAAATAGCGGAATAGTGATGCCGGGAAGCAGGTTTAATCAGTATTTGCACCGTGCAGAGGTACAGGGTATGCACCGGTTTTTTGGCGCATTGACCTTAACGGGTGGTGTTGGCGCTGCTTATGAATTGCTGGACAACGCCTACTACCGCGGGAAAAAAGACATGAGCAATTATTTTGCCTATGGGCAGGCCGACTGGCAGCTTGCACCAAAGCTGAATGTGACAACAGGGGCCAGGTATGATTATCATGACAAGTACGGATCTAAGCTAAGTCCGAGTATTGGGCTTAATTACCAGCCCATAGAAAAACTCAGCTTCAGGGCAGCCGTTGGAACAGGATTCAAAACACCGAATTTTCAGCAGTTGTATATGGTATTTACAAATGTACAAACTGGCTATACTGTATTCGGTTCGGAGGAATTCTGGAGAGAATTAAAAATCTTACAGGATGCCGGGAAGATCATTAGTGTATATCCTATTGCTTCCAGAATTGCTCAGTTGAAACCGGAACGCTCGGTTTCTTATAGTGGAGGATTTGCTTTCAGCCCACTGAATGCGATCAAACTGGATGTCAATGTTTTTTATAACGACATGAGGAATTTTATCAATGCAGAGGCTGTTGCGCAAAAAACAAATACCCAGCAGATTTTCTCTTACGTAAATGTGGCTAAAGCCTATACTGCCGGAACGGAAATTGGCCTGAGCTGGAAAGCAACTGAAGTGTTGAACTTTTCTGCAGGTTATCAGCTGTTATATGCCGTGGATAAAGGGGTCGTTGATTCCATCAAAAATGGAACGGGATTATATGCCGGAATCTACGATGGGGTTAATCCGCCAAGGCGATCTACCAGATCTGATTATTTCGGGATGTCTAACCGCTCCCGCCATATGGCCAATGTTAAGGTGACCTATGAGCATGTGAAAACAGGCCTTAGCGGTTCATTCAGGGTGAATTATAGGAGCAAATACGGCTTTACTGAACGGAATAAGGCAAACTTGTTTATCGATCAGTACGATACTTTCGTGCCTGCATACTTCCTGTTTAACGTGGCCATCCAGAAGGCTTTTTATCATAAACACCTGCAGTTGCAGCTGACTGCTGATAACCTGATGGATTATCGGAATCAATTAATGCCCGGACAGCAGGGAAGAGCCATTTTGGCTGGAATCAGCTGGAGATTTTTTAAGGAAAAATAGCACAATAGATATGAAGAATAAGTTAAAATCAACAATCGTACTTTTTGCAGTCATCTGCGCCTTTGCTTCCTGTACAAAAGATGAAGTGAAACCAGAGCCGGTAGATGGGAAGAGTACGATCATTAAAGATCTTCCCGGAGATGTTGGGAAAACTGTTGGAGGTGGGGCAGAATTTGATCCTCAGTATTTCAGCTTTAAAACTGGTGCTAAGGTAGCCACAACCGAAAAATTAACGTCCGGATGGGATCTCGTATTCGTAAAGGAGTACAATTCGTTTGTTTCAGTTAA
Organism: Pedobacter steynii; assembly: GCF_900103665.1. Lineage (GTDB taxonomy): Bacteria > Bacteroidota > Bacteroidia > Sphingobacteriales > Sphingobacteriaceae > Pedobacter > Pedobacter steynii. The sequence continues at coordinate 524,694 of NZ_FNGY01000007.1, read as the reverse complement.
CAATGGAAAAGACGGGAATAGTCTGGGATTCGGTGGGCCGGGCAAAGGCGGAATGGTGGTGATCAACAAGGCCTACGATGAAGTTAAAGAAGCACCTGCGGATACCGAGTTTGCCGCAAACGGGATTACTGGTGCCGGTTGGGATTCCGGAAATGGGAACGGCTGGTATTTTTATGAACTCAAAACACATATTGCTGTTCCGATTAAAAACAGAACCTATGTGTTGCGCACTGCGGAAGGAAAATATGCAAAACTGGAGATGTTCAGCATGTATAAGGGAAATCCGGCAACAGTGAGTGACCTGAAATGGCCTGCTCCTTATTTTACTTTCCGCTATTACGTGCAAGAGGATGGCAGTAGAAACCTCAACACCAAAGACTAATAATTATTGAATAAAGATCATTATAGAAAGAGATGAACACGTCGAAATTTTTAAAGAAAAATACAGGAATGCTGATGCTGGGACTGCTGCTTTCCTTCAGCATGTCCTGCTCCAAGAATGATAACCCGGTAACAGAAAAGCCAGATCCGGTAGACACGGTAAAGCCTCCTGTAACTCCTCCGCAACCATCTGGTAAAATCCCCTTTTATAAGCTGCAGCGAGTAGAAAATCTGGCGGTTGAAACCGATGATAAAAACCCTACACAAGCTAAGCCTGCTGCTTATTTTAGTCTGGACAATAAAGAAGAAGTTCCGGCATCCTATGCCAAGACTGCACGTTGGGATGTCGCATTCACCGGCCTTTATAACAGTTTTCTTTCCGGAAATAATGGTGCTGACGGAACCAATCAGGGATATGGTGGTAGTGGAAAAGGAGGGGTCATCGTCCTGAAAAAGCCCTTCGAGGAAGTAACCGATGTACCCTCGGAAAGTGATTTTAAAACTAAAGGAAATGTGGTTGGAACAGATGATCTGGGTGCTTTCGGAGAAGGTACAGGTTGGTATTTGTACGATTTTGGGGGTACCATACGTGGCGATGGAAGTCTGCAGAAAACACATGTTGCCTATGCTTTGCCGGAGATGCGAACAATCATTATCCGTACTGCTACCGGTAATTATGCGAAAGTCAAAATGATCAGCTGTTACAAAGATGCTTTTACTGCAGATAAATGGTTTAAAGATACGCCACACATGTTTTTCACCTTCGAATACGTACTGGTACCTAAAGGCAGCACCAAATTTGAAATTAAATAATAAGACCAATTCTGATATCAAAATGAAATTAAATCATATACTTATTCTGTTTTGCCTGACGGCATCCACTTTGCTTGTGGCCTGTAAAAAGAAGATTGATTATCCAGCTCAGCCAAACAGTAAAATTGAATCCTTTAAAGTCCCTGTATCTGATGGAGAAATCACCGGGGTAATTGACGAAAGTGATCAAACCATTACGGTGTATCTTCCTTTTTTCTACCAGCTGGATGTGATTGACCCTAAAATAAAACTGGCTGAAGGTGCGGTTCTGAAGGAGACGGTTGTTCCTGTTGATGTAATGGATACCAAAACGACTTATACAGTTGTTGGTGCAGATAAGACCAGTTCAACCTACAAACTGATCATTAACATTCAGCAAATCACTCCGCTGGTGCTGGACGAGGTTTCGACAGCAGGCAACACCAGTAAATGGGGAATAGGGAATGGATTTATTGCAGTGAGCGGCAATTTTAACACTACAGATGTAACCAAAGTCAAGGTTTATCTCGTGGGAACAGATGGGAAAGAGATTGCCCTTGTACCAAGTGCCAGCTCCACTACCGGAATTGGAGTGGCTTTAACGCCCTCCGGAAAAACATACCGCCTGGCAAATTTGCAGGTGCCTCAAACTGTTGATCCTGGAATCTATAAGTTAAGAGCAAAGGTTTATTCTCTGGTTAGTGAAGCTAAATATCCGGTGGAAATCGTGTATGGCAGGCCACAGGTCACTTATGCCGGGGTGACCGCCAAATCCGGCGAGACATTCAAGATTACCACCAAAGCAGAGGTATTTCATCAGTTTTCTGAATTCAGCATTATGGTTAAAGGGCAGAAAACAGTATTGCCGATCGTTTCTTATAACAGGACAGAGGCGGTGATCAGGGTTCCTGAAGAAGTCCCTGCAGGGGTGTATCAACCGACACTCAGATTTGAAGGATGGCCAGCCACCACATTCGGCTGGACGGTCACAGTAACACCTAGATAACAATAGAAAAAAACAATCCGGGAAGCTTTCCCATATATAATTATCCTTAATTAAAAACAAGATGAAATCATCATGAGCTTACAGATCATACAACGAAATGTATAACAAGATCGTTTCATCACCATTAAAAAAACAAATAAAAAATTATGAAAAATAACTTATTAAAATTAACACTAGGCGTGGCGATGATCGCCGTATTAGGTACAGCTTGTAAAAAAGAAAACGAAGGAACTCCTGATCAGAAATTAGCCTTAAATGAAGCTAAAGCAGTAATCCCTGTTGATGGAACAGCAGCAGGTCAGGTAACCAATTCTTCAGCATCTCCAACAGCATGGACCGCAGTTAACTATAGCTTGTTAAACAACGCTACTGCACCTGCGCTTACTGCTCAGGTAAAATTCGAAAGTAACTTTAATGGAAACATCACAAAGTTAAGCGGATACGCTTTAGGTTATTATGATTCACCATCAGTAACCAATGTAAGTGGCATCACTTTAACTGATATTTCATCAGTATCTCTTGGACTGAGCACTTTAGGAAGCAATTCTACGACAACGGTAGGATGGTATGACTATAACAGAACTACCCGTGTGATTACTCCGGTAGCTCAACGTTATGCTGTTGTGGCTAACAATACTTCAATTGCAGCAGCAACTGCGGTATATGTGGTACAACTGGATGCTGTGACTCCAACTGGAACAACTGGTCCGTTCACGACTACAGTAGACTTCCATACAAAAAGATTAAAATAGAAAATAAAAGAGGGACGCCATCTTCAAATATCGTCCCTCAAAAAGAGCCCCGGTGCTCAGCATAAAACTTAAAGCAAGGTGATTGCAAATCCCGGATTGTTTTTTACAACATACAGCTGCATCGCAGCTGCTACCAGTCTTCGCCAGACTCTAATAAGGCGCTAATGTATATAAAAAAATAAATATCTGTATTTCAACTAAAAATATATGACACTAATTCGGTTCATTAAGTATGGTAAGCCGGCTCTTGTAAAGCCATTAATGATCTTCTTTTTAATGCTTGCATTTACGGCCTGTAAAAAGGAACAGCAGCCTTCTCCTTATTCCAATATCGTGAATTTTGCTATTAAAGATGCGAAAGGTGAAACGCTGAAGGCAGGGATCGAAAATAATGAAATCGTATTGTACTGGCCACCGGAACAGGCAATTCCGGAGTTTATCAGTCCGGTGATTACTGTGGCAGAAGGTGCGGAGATTCAGCCTGCATCGGGAATAAAGGTGGCCTTTAAAGATGGAACTACTTATACCGTCCGTGCTAAGAATGGAAGTATAACAACGTATAAAATAAAGACAAAAATTAATTCCGTAATGCCTTATGTCAGAAGCGTAAACTTTAAAGTGTACAAAGGAAAAACATTTCTGAGCAAAGCAAGTTCAGTCACGGTTAGTGGTGATTACTTCTCCACCGACCTCAATTTGATCAAAGTCTTTTTAGTAGCAAAAGACGGTAAAGAAGCGGAAGTTAAAGTTGAGACCGTAAATCCGATCAGTATTACTTTTACCGCTGATGGTCCTGTTGGTGATTACCGGAGACTGAAGGTAATCAGCAATAACCGTACGGTAAACTATGAACAGGACTTTGAGCTTGCTCCGGAGCTCCTGTTTCCCAAATTAACCAGCATTTCCTTTGAACAGCCGCAAACCTTAAAACGTGGCGATCAGATTAATGTAAAAGGAGGAACCGATGCTGATCTGGCGAATGCAATTGGTTTTTATGATGTAAATACCGGAACGGAATATCCATTGATCATAAAGGAAAAGCGTAAAGATGGCTGGATTTTACAAATTCCTTCAGACCTGCCATTGGGCGTTTATTCTTTCTTATACTTTTATTTTCCGGATACGGCTTATGCAGATGGCGGAGCGGCATTGGTCGACTTTCCCGCGCCAGTGACCATTGTACCCTAAACCTTAAATAAAACGGTATGAAGCTGATCCAAAATTCTCTTAAACTGACCGGAATAATGCTCCTCGTGTTTGGTATTTCCGCTTGTAAAAAGAGGGACATATTGCCTGAAGACCGGCCAATCTCTCCTTCGACGGGGACGGTCGCAGAGTTGACACTGGATTCGATTTATCTGTATTCCCTGCAGACCTATCTGTGGAATGAGGCTTTGCCTTCCTATTCTGAATTTAATCCCAGGAAATATATCGGTGCAGGGAATGATTTTGGAAACTTTAAGCAGGAATTGTTCGACATCAGTCAGATGAAGAAGAATCCTGTTACAGGGACAGCTTATGAACAACCACTTTTTGCCGCAGTGCCCAAGTATTCTTTTATTCAGGAAGGGAACACTTACGGAAGTGTGGTAGCGGCAATTGCGCTGGGAGCAAAGGGGAATGATCTGGGTTTTGAGGCTACATCAATGGGAGGATCCGTTTATATCAGTGCAGTTAATCCGGGTTCTGCTGCAGATCTGGCTGGCCTGTTAAGGGGATTTCGTTTAACAGAGGTTAATGGGCAGCAAGCCAGCCCTGCGATGGCCGAACAGGCACTGAAGGAGTCGCAGGTATCGATCGCATATGAGCGCCCCGATGGAAGTAAGGGCGCAGCCATCGTCGTTCGAGGCGCGTACAAGAGTCATGGTTTGCTGAAATCTCAGGTATTAAACAAAGAAGGCCGCAAGTTTGCGTACTTGTCACTCGCCAAGTTCGAACGCCTGGATGACGTGAAATCTGAATTAGATCAGGCCTTTCTTAAATTCTCCGCAGAACAGCCTACAGATATGATTGTAGACCTTCGTTATAATGGTGGTGGTTATGTAGAAACAGCTGAATATCTCGCCAACCTGATGGCGCCTTCCTCATTGAATGGAAAGGTAATGTACGCCAAACATTTCAACACCCTTTTACAGCAGGGGAAAGGGACAATTTTAAAGCGACAGCTTTATTTTGATGAACACGGAAATCCGGCTTACATCAAAGGAAGAAGGGCGACAATGGCGGATGTTGATTTCAGCATTACAGGTAATACCAGCAACTTTAGCAAGCAGGGCGGAATGGAATCACTCAAAAACATTTATTTTATCGTAAGTAACCGGACTGCATCGGCGAGTGAATTGCTGATCAACAGCTTTAAACCTTATGTCAATCTGAAGCTGGTGGGCAGCCGGACTTACGGAAAACCTGTAGGTTTTTTTGGGATCAACATTAACCGGTATACGCTATATCTTTCTAATTTCCTGATCAGGAATGCTGCAAATGAAGGGGAATATTACACTGGATTTTTACCCGACCTGGTTGCTGCCGATGATGTCGGCCATGATTTTGGTGACCCGGAAGAGGAATGTCTCAAAGGCGTGTTCGCCGAAATATACGGGCCACCTAAAGTAAATGCCCGGACACAGCAAAAAATGAGTGTTACTGAAAATACAAATAAAATCGCCCCTGATCCAATAATGGACAAGGGGTTTCGTGGTATGATTACCTCCAGGTTAAAACTTAAAAAATAATGATGAATTAATTGATAATGGCATGTGTAAAACAAGAGTATTGAGTACTAAAGGGGAAACGGTAGTGAGCAGCTGCCAGGGATGTAAAATGTATTATTTATGGCACAATAACCTGCTGTTGAATTTCACTAAGGAAGCCTTTGAATCGTTTAGGGAAGTGGTCAATAGCCTTCCTTTTCATAAGAACAGTCTTCCCTTTCCCGATGATGAAGAAAGGATCATTTTACATACCCCCAATGACGACATCTGCTTTGCCTTTTGTTATGATGAATTTGAAACGTTTAAGCAGGCGATAGATGAAGCCATATACATGAATGAAGTGTATGTGCTGATGAGTAAATAAAGGAAGCATGAAGATTAAATCGAAAATAGAAGGTTCAGAAGATTGGTTGTTTATAGAAGAGATTCCGGAAATGTATGCGCCGAATACCCCGCTTTCGGAAAAGAACATTAACATCCGGATTCCTGCGGTACAGAAGCTGGTCAATTACCAGTTGAGTGCTGGTGGCCTCTTTCTGGTGCATTCTACCATGCAGTTTAATGAGCCGGTAAAAGTGCTTTCCGAGGTGGAAGGAGAGACCATTACCTCTCAGTTTATCTTTTATGGCTCAAATGCTGCAGGAGATAAAACGGCGGCAAAAAGCAGCAGGCGCACGGGAAGCAGGCACAACATCCGTTACATTCCTTCCCTGAAAGGGAAATATCCCATGCTGCCGGATATTGAATACAAATACTTTTTACTCGTGCTTTCCAGATCCTATTATTTTCATTTGATTGACCAGCACTCTATGCTGCATACCGACTTTGTGCGGGAAATTCTAAAGGGAAAATATACCTCATTTGCGGCCAAAGACCTGTCTGTAACCGGGGAAATGAGGCGGGTGATCAATGACATTTGTGAATGCAAAAGGACAGGAGAGCTGAAGCGTTTACACACAGAGTCAAAAATTCTGGAATTGCTGATGTTGCAGCTAGAGCAGATGCAATCGGGAGTAGAGGTAGAAAAATACCTGATCAAGCAGGATGACCTGAAAAAGATTGAACATGCCAGAGCAGTTCTCGATGAAAGTTACCGCTATCCGCCCACGATTATAGAATTGTCTAAATTAGTGGCTTTAAATGAATTTAAGCTCAAGCGTGGATTTAAAGAATACTACGGTACCACGATCTATGGATATGTTACGAGATTAAGAATGGAACAGGCCAAAAGCCTGATCCTGGAAGAGAAAATGAGCATTGGCCAGGTTGCAAATGCGGTAGGTTTCAATCATCAGAGTCATTTAACAGATGCTTTTAAACGCTATTTCGGTATTTTGCCGAGTGAGGTAAATCAGGGACAGGAGTCCTGAGTGAATTGTTAAAAACAGAAGTTGAAAATGATGACCTATGAAAATATGTTCGATTGAATTTTCTGTTTGGCAATGGTAATAATACGGTGAACATGCTTATGTAACGCACAATTGGTTATATTTGTCTATCTAATCCATCGAAATTTAAGTTAAATCATTGCCGATAAATGAGTACGAATGCCCTAGTTTCTTCATCAGAATTTGAATTGGTATCTGGTCTGGAAATCCACGTACAGCTGAATACACAAACAAAGATCTTCTCTTCAGATAGTGCTTCTTTTGGTGCTAAACCGAATGAACACATTTCTGCAGTCTCCCTTGCCTTGCCGGGTGCGTTACCAAAACTCAATAAAGAGGTGGTCGCCAAAGCAGTCCGTATGGGACTTGCGTTAAACTGTACAATCAACCAGTTGAATTATTTCGACCGGAAGAATTATTTCTATGCAGATTTGCCTAAGGGATATCAGATTACGCAGGACAATAAGCCCATTTGTCAGAATGGATTCCTGATGGTTACCCTGGCCAATGGAGAAGAAAAGAGAATCGGGATCAACCGGATTCACCTGGAAGAAGATGCCGGGAAAAGCTTACACGATCAGGACGATCAGTATTCTTTTGTCGACCTGAACAGGGCCGGAGTACCACTCATTGAGATTGTGACCGAGCCTGATATCCGCTCTGCGGAAGAAGCCTCAGCCTTGTTAACTGAAATGAGGAAGCTCGTGCGTCACCTGAATGTGAGTGATGGCAATATGGAAGAAGGCAGTTTGCGTTGCGATGCGAACATCTCGATCCGTAAAAAAGGAACCACCGAATTTGGAACGCGCTGTGAGGTGAAAAACCTGAACTCTATCCGTAATGTGCGCAGGGCGATGGAATTTGAATTTAACCGTCAGGAGCAAGTGATTACCGAGGGAGGACGCATCATTCAAAGCACGCTTAATTTTGATGCAGATCAGGGGACAACCTCGCCAATGCGGACTAAAGAAGAGGCTAATGATTACCGTTATTTCCCCGACCCGGATCTTCCGCCCATCCATATTTCTGATGAATGGCTGGCACAGATCAAGGCGGAAATGCCTGCATTACCGGCGGAAATTTCTAAACGTCTGGTGGCAGAATTTGGGGTGAATGCTTCTGAAGCGGCCATGCTTTCCGAAGATCATGAATTGCTGAGTTATTTTAACGGGGCTTTAGCCCATGTAAACCATAAGAAAAGCCTGGTAAACTGGCTAACAGGAGCAATCCGGGCTTTATTGAATGAACAGGGCATCAGCATTGCTGATTTTAAACTGGCACCGGTACAACTCGCTGGATTGATCAACCTTGTGGATGATAAAAAGATTACCCAGCAGATTGCTTTACAACAACTGCTTCCGGAATTGATCAAACACCCGGATTCGGTAGCTGCTGAACTGGCGGCAACGTTAAACCTGCTGATTGCCGAAAATGGGGATGAGTTGTCTGGGTTTGTAGCCGAAGTGCTGTCGAAATACCAGCCTCAGGTGGAAGCTTATAAAAAAGGTAAAAAGGGCGTATTAGGTCTTTTTGTTGGGGAAGTGATGAAACTTGCCAAAGGAAAAGCAGACGCTCAGAAAATAAATGAATTGTTACAGGATAAATTAAAGTAAAGAGATGAAAAGAATCAGTTATCTATTATTGTTATGCCTTGCCTTTGCTGCATGTAAAGACAAAAGTAAATTTATGATCAGCGGGGAATTTAAAAATGCAACCCCAAAAAGTAAAGTTTATTTATTTGGTTTACAAAAAGACAATGTGCTGCCTTTAGATTCTACCGTGTTTTCGGAAAAAGGAGCGTTTAAATTCTCTCACAGCACTCCTGGGGTAGATTTTTTCAGGATCTCTGCCGGAAATAGTGAATATATGATCATTGCCAAGAACGGTGACGACATTAAGATCTCTGCTGATTTATCCGATAAGAATTTAGCTTATAAATTATCCGGTGCTGCGGAAGCAGATAAACTGGAGGAGCTGAACGTGACCAAACACCAGTACATGACAAGGATTGCAGCGATTCAGGCCCAGTTTGATGAGACGGTAGCTTCACAACCTCAGAACAGGGACATGATCATGGAACAGATGAGGCCAAAATATACAGAAGAAATCGAAGGACTGAATAAAGCAGTGTTAAAGTTTGCTCAGGAGAATTCCAGTTCTTTGGCCGGTTTTTATGCCATTAACTTATTAAACCCATCGGAATATGAGAAAGAGATGGTGGCTTATTCTGACAAGATTAAAAGCAGTTTCAACGACAATGCTGCGGTAACTGAGTTTTTGGTGAAGATGGCGAAGCTGAAAGCTTTACAGATCGGACAGCAGGCGCCCGACTTTACCATTAATGGTTTGGACGGAAAACCAGTGAAATTGACCGATTTCAAAGGTAAATATGTATTGCTGGATTTCTGGGCTTCCTGGTGTATGCCTTGTCGCCAGGAGAATCCAAACCTGGTAAAAGCCTACAATACTTACAAAGGAAAGAACTTTACCGTGCTTGGAATTTCATTAGATAAAGATCCTGGTGCCTGGAAAAATGCCATTGCTGCAGATCAGCTGGCCTGGTCTCATGCCGGAGAGTTGAAAGATTTTGAAGGTCCGACGGTAAGGTTGTACCAGATTGAAGCGATCCCAAGTTCCTTTTTATTAGATCCTAACGGTAAAATTCTGGCTAAAAACCTACGTGGTGAAGAGCTGGAGGCTTTCTTAAATAAAACTTTACGATAACCCTAAATTCATGTTAATATATAGGAGGTTCTTAACAATTTGTTAACTTTGTGCTAACGGTATATTATAATTGATTACCTATTTTCGTAACAAATAATTAAAGCTATGAGCACCGTAAAACAGAAGATACTTATTGTTGATGATGAACCAGATATTTTAGAGTTAATAGAATATAACTTGAAAAAAGAAGGTTATCAGGTTTTTTTGGCCAGTAATGGCCAGGAAGGGATTACGGTTGCTAAGAAAGTTCATCCCGATCTGATCATTCTCGACATCATGATGCCTAAAATGGATGGGATCGAGGCCTGCAGGTTAATGCGTGCCATTCCGGAGTTTAAAAATACGTTTATGGTATTTTTAACGGCCAGAAGTGAGGAGTATTCAGAGATTGCCGGTTTTAATGTTGGTGCCGATGATTACATTGCTAAACCAATTAAGCCACGGGCATTGATTAGTAGGATTAATGCCATATTAAGAAGAAATTCAAGTGCAGATGAAGTTTCTGATAATAAAGTAGAAATTGGTGATTTGGTGATCGACAGAGAAGCTTATCTTGTTTTTCAAGGCGGACAGAAAGTGGTTTTAGCGAAAAAAGAATTTGAATTGTTGTACTTGCTGGCTTCTAAACCTGGAAAAGTATATACCAGGGAATCTATTTTGAAAAACATTTGGGAAGACTCTGTAGTAGTAACCAACCGTACAATTGATGTACATATCCGCAAGCTTCGTGAGAAATTAGGGGAACGATATGTGGCAACAGTGAAGGGTGTAGGCTATAAATTCGAACTTTCTTAGTATTTTTGTACAGTATTAAATTTACTGTATTGAAATATCCTTCTTTTAAAGATCTTATCCTATTCGAAAACGATGATTATATCGTTGTAAATAAACCTCCATTTGTAGCCTCGCTGGATGAGCGTGGCGGATCAGGCGAGGTCAATATATTACGTTTGGCAAAGCAGTATTCTGCTGACGCACAGGTATGTCATCGTTTAGACAAAGAAACTTCAGGTGCGATTATTATAGCAAAAACACCTGAAGCTTATCGCTCTGTAGCGATGCAATTTGAAAAACGTAAAGTAAACAAAGTATACCACGCAGTGGTAGACGGGCAGTTTACTTTTAACGAGCTATTTATCGACCTTCCTATCCTCAATGACGGGAATAAGAGCGTTACCATCGACAGAAAAGAGGGGAAACGTGCAGAAACCATATTTAATTCCATAAAAAATTACCGTCATTATACCCTGGTAGAATGTAAGCCGATTACCGGTCGTATGCACCAGATCAGGATTCACCTGGCCACCCAAAGGGCAGCGATTGCGGGAGATGACATGTACCGTGGAAAACCGGTTTTCCTTTCCAGCATGAAAAAAGGATACCGCATTGCCAAAGACGATGAAGAGTTGCCGATTATGAAGCGCTTTGCCTTACATGCCAGACATCTGGTGTTTAAAGGGCTGGATGGCGCTGACATTGTGATCGATGCCCCTTATCCGAAAGACTTTGCAACGCTCATCAAATTACTCGATAAATTTGACGCTTAAATAAACAGATATGTACGTACGGCTGGTAAATTATGTAGACGCAATTAACCAATACCGGAGGACGAAGATTTCAAACAGAAACTTTTTAGTGATTGCAGCACTGATTGTCGGCGTTCTTGCCGGGCTTGCTGCATCACTGCTGAAGACCATCACACACCATATTGAGGATTTCCTGCAAACAGGATTTCATTGGGAATACAAGTATTATCTATTTTTCTTCTTTCCTTTTATAGGGATCTTATTGTCGGTCATGTATGTCCGCAGGTTCATTAGAAAGGGAAAGTTTGAAACCGGTTTAACCCCTTTATTGTATACCATTTCCAGAAAATCAAGTAAGGTAGAGCCTCATAACATTTATTCCCAGATCATTACTGCCGCCATGACCGTTGGTTTTGGTGGATCGACAGGTTTGGAAGCGCCGATTGTAACGAGTGGTGCCGGGATTGGTTCAGTAGTTGGCCGTTTTCTCGGTTTATCTTACCGGGAGACCACCATGTTGCTGGCCTGTGGTGCTGCTGCGGGGATCGCTGGTGCATTTAACAGTCCGATTGCAGGGATTGTGTTCGCTATTGAAATTCTGTTGCCTGAGTTCACGATTCCGGCCTTTATTCCTTTGTTGCTTGCTTCTGCTACAGCAGCGGTAGTCGCAAGGTTATTTTACAATGAGCAACTGTTCTTCCTCGTTACCGAAGGATGGAAAATGGATGCCCTGATCTATTATGTGATCCTGGCTGTTTTAATTGGTTTCTTTTCCATCTATTTTACCAAGGCAAACAGCTTCATCAAAGGCTTCTTTTACAAGATCAACCACCCTTATAAGAAAGTCGTATTGGGTGGTTTGATGCTCGGATTACTCGTGTTTTTATTCCCTACTTTATACGGGGAAGGTTACATTACGATTAAGAATCTGTTAGGGGGAAATTACTTTGCGGTTATCAATAACAGCATCTTTTCTTCTTATAGTAACCTGCCATGGGTGGTGTTGTTGTTTACATTGATCACACTTTTCGCTAAATCTGCCGCCACACTGATTACTTTGGGTGCTGGTGGGAACGGAGGAATTTTTGCGCCAAGTCTGATTATGGGCGGGTTAATGGGATTTATGGTCGCTTATACAGTCAATACGCTTGGAATCGCTCATTTGAATGTGGCCAACTTTATTGTTGCAGGAATGGCCGCCTCATTAAGTGCCATTATGCATGCACCGCTGACCGGGATCTTCCTGATTGCGGAAATTACAGGTGGTTATGTCTTAATGGTTCCTTTGATGATCACTTCGGCAATTTCTTACCTGATCAACCGCAGTGCAAACAAGTATTCTATTTATACCAAGCCACTGGCAGAGAAAGGGGAGCTCTCTTCTCATGAAGATAAAGACACTACGGTATTGAACATGATGAAATTGAAATACCTGGTAGAACGTGATTACCTGGTGCTGAATGAAGACGATGTCATTGCTGAAAGGTTAAACGAAATTCTGCAATCTAAAAGAAATCTTTTTCCGGTGATCGGAGGGGAGGACTTGTGTTTTAAAGGCTTGATTTATGTAGAGGATGTGCTGAAGAAAGGCATTAACCATACGGATCAGCAGGAAATTAAGGTAGAAGAATTAATGGTTGCCGCTCCGGATACTTTACACCTTGATGATCCGATGAAAATCGTATTGCAGAAAATGGAAAAGGAAAATGCCTGGTTATTGCCCGTTTTAAATCATCAGGACAAGTACATTGGCTTTGTTTCTAAAACAGCGATCTTCAACAAGTATCGCGCATTGCTGAGCAGGCAGGCGGATTATATGGAATAGAGAAAATGTTTGATCATAAAAAAAGCCAACTTCAGGAAGTTGGCTTTTTCGTAGGTCTTGTATCTTTATTCTGTGGATCTTTTTAATCCGAATTTCTCAATCTTACTGTAAAGGTGACTGCGCTGAATGTCAATGTCATCGGCAGTTTTGGAAACATTCCAGTTGTTCTTTTCCAGTTTGAATTTGATGAATTCTTTTTCTGCATAATCCTTATAATCCTGGAAATTATTGAAGTTATCGTAGTTTGGCGTTGCCGTACGTGTAACGGTACTAGCCGATGAGCTGTGTGCAGCGCCGATATTTGTTCCTCCACCAGGATTTGCAAATGCAGCAACATCATGTTCTGTAATGGCTTTGTCGCTCAGGATGATTAAACGCTCAATCATATTGTGCAGCTCGCGGACATTTCCTGTCCAGGGTAAAGCCTGAAGTGCCGCCATTGCCGCATCACCGATCTTTTTAACCGGCATGCCGTAATCTTTACAGATTTCCTCCAGAAAGTTTTGCGCAATCTCCGGGATATCTTCCACACGTTCCGTTAAATGAGGAACATGGATATTGATTACATTTAAGCGGTGGTACAAGTCCATCCGGAAGTTGCCGTCTTCGATTTCTTTCAGCAGGTCCTTGTTGGTTGCTGCAAGTACCCTCACGTTCACTTCCAGTTCTTTCTCGCCGCCTACACGGCTGATTTTGTGTTCCTGTAGAGCACGCAATACCTTTGCCTGTGCAGAAAGGCTCATGTCGCCAATCTCATCCAGAAAAAGTGTTCCGCCGTTTGCCAGTTCAAATTTACCAATCCTTTGTTTTACGGCAGAGGTAAAAGACCCTTTCTCATGACCAAATAGTTCACTTTCAATAAGTTCTGAGGGGATTGCAGCACAGTTTACTTCTATTAAAGGGCTGTCCGCACGGTTAGATTTCTCATGTAACCACCTTGCAACAAGTTCTTTACCACTACCATTTGCACCGGTAATTAATACACGGGCATCAGTAGGGGCAACACGTTCAATGGTTTCTTTGATCTTTCCAATGCTTTCGGAGCTGCCTAATATATCTCTTGTTTTACTTGCTCTTCTTTTAAGGACTTTAGTTTCAGTAACCAATGTACCTCTGTCGAGCGCATTTCTTACGGTAATCAGCAGCCTGTTTAAGTCAGGCGGTTTGGAGATGAAGTCAAAGGCTCCTTTTTTGCTGGCTTCGATAGCGGTTTCAACTGTTCCATGACCGGAGATCATGATGAAAGGAAGATCGGGACTATAGGCCAGTGCCTGTTCCAGCACTTCCATTCCGTCCATTTTATTCATCTTGATATCACATAATACCAGGTCGAATTTCTTTTTCTTAATCAGTTCTAAACCGTCTACACCATTATCAATATCGTCAACATCGTAGTTTTCATACTCTAAGATTTCGCGTAAAGTGCTTCTTATTGCCCGTTCATCATCAATTATTAATAATTTTGCCATAGGTAGTGCTCATCATTTTTATTAGATACGAATATATTACTTTTATCAACAAGGAGTGATAAAATAAAAAATGCAAGCCTGTAAGCCGGGTTCTGTAAACTGATTGCTCAGAATTTCTACCATTAATCCACTATAAATGTTGCCATTTATCTCTAACGACCTACCCGCTAACATCGGACGAGCAGCCCTACATGCGTTAGCCTATTTGGTCTTTCAACTCCCGGGGTTTACCAGCAATCCGGTTGCCCGGAATACTCGTGAGCTCTTACCTCACGTTTTCAACCTTACCTGTGCTTTACAGCCATCGGCGGTATGTTTTCTGCGGCACTTTCCATAACTCAGGTTTTCAACCCTAAGCCTCTTCCCGTTAGGAAGCGGGATGCTCTGTGTTGCCCGGACTTTCCTCTCCGATAAATCGCAGCGATAGAACGGCTTGCATTTTTTACGTTGCAAAGATATAAAAAAACAGCGTTTATCGAATAAAAGGCAGACTTCTTACCGCTTGTTCTATTAAATAATCGGATATATAAGTGTATTGTTCATCGTGATCGTAGAACCTCCACATTTGTTTTCCGGTTTGCCCGTCATAAAGTACAAGCGTAAGTGTATTCTTAACTACAGTTGAGGTACCTGGCATCTTTATCGAGAGTGAAGCAGTATCGATCTTCATCTGGCCCTCTCTAATAAAAGCATAACTTTCATAAAGGCCGGATAGGATGGCATCTACACCCAGAATTTTTGCAATTTCCTCTTTGGTATACTGGTCCAGCCTGCTGCTCATTTCTGATTTCAGCAGTAAGAGATTGGTTTTTTCAATGTCCTGAATTTCTACTTTCATCCGATGGGATTTGGGTAAGATATAACTATATAGTCTGGACTGATTGGCCAATCCGGTATTTTCAATTGCCTGATTTCTTTCGTTGAGGTATGGAACCTGGCTTTTAAAGCTTAATTGAGTTCCTACAGGTAAAATGGCAATTGTTTTATAATTCTTCATTGCTTTTTTAAGATCAGGACTGGTGTATACCTGTTTTGTCCTGGCAGGAAAACCGAATTGTGCATGGGCCATCATACCGATGCTCATTGCGATTAAAAATAAAAAGATCCTTTTCATTGGAATATGTTTTAATGATGATGAAGCAATCATAAGCAGGATTGCTTTATCGTCGGATTAAGAAGATGAGAATTGGCTGGTGATTCGTTTAGGGGGGGAGAAACTGAACCACCAAACCAATTCAGGGGTATTAAAATAATTACTTCGTATAAGGGAAGTTTCTGGAAACTTTTCTCATCATCCGGTCGATGAGCTCATCACTGGAGCTGAATACATCGTCGTTCATGCTTTTGAAGAACCTCCATAATAAATCTCCGGAAGGCCCGTCGTTGACCATCATCGTCAATGCACCGGAACCGGTTTTGCTTCCCATTCCTCCAAATAATACGGTGGTTACAATGGCTCCTGCTTCTGATTTTGACTGTTCTGCTTCGAACTTACCGGCGATGACCGCATCTACATTCAGCGCTTTAGCGATCTCATCTTTGGTAAATTCTCCCAATTTGTCCGTCATTCCTGCTTTCTTTAACAGCACGTTCGTTTTTTCCACGTCCTGAAATTCTACGGTATACTTTGAGGCTTTACGAAGCAGGAAAGTGTAGATGCTGGACTGAATAGAGTAAGCCTTTTCTCTTTCCTTCTCCCGGTTGGTTTCCAGATCGAAATCCCGGGGTTGCTTTTTGTAGGTCATCTTTACCTCGAAAGGTAAAATAGCCACCAATTTGTGGGTTTTAACTGCTTCCTGCAGTTTTGGACTGTTGAACACCTGTTTGGCATTCTCATACTGAGCGTTGGCGACCATACCAGTCACCATCGCTACAAATAGTAACAATGATTTTTTCATTTGATAGATTTTTAAAAAATCATCAATGCGTCTTTAGTCCATGGTTAGTGGGTTGGAACTCATAATGATCTCATTTGTGTGTGTAAACAATATTATGTAGAATCTTTTACATTATTATGAAATAAATAAAGACTATAGAATTTTCTGCAGCTCGTTTTTAAGAACTATGAAATGCTAAAACGTTATTATCCATGGAAAAACTCTGTTTTTCGGGAGGATAGCATTTGTAATATTTTTAGTGATATTCAGCCTGGGCTTGCTGAAGGGGCTTAATCAGCCCCCATGAGATGAGATTTGTTGCTTTTAAAGCAAGAATTATTTGCAGTTTTTCAGATCGCTGGAGGTTTGTTCCAAAGTATACATCCCTTGTTTATTCCCGAAAGAGTTGGTAATGTAAACGACAATCTGCGCGATATCTATTGCAGCCAGGGTTTGAAAATCCGGCATTTTACCTTCATATTTCTGACCATGGATGGTAATGGCCTCGCTCATTCCGTTTTTGATGTAGCAGGCTAATTTCTGTTTGTTTTCTTTTAAAAATACGCTGTCGGTCAGGGGAGGGGCTAAAGCACCCAGGCCTTCACCTTTGGCTCCATGGCAATTCTGGCAATATTTGATGTAATAGTCCCGGCCATTGGTATAATAGATGTCTTGTTTTACCTGATCTGCACTCTGGCAAGAGTAGATCATCGTGAGCAGGGTAAATAAGACAATGGTACTGATGAGTAGTTTTCGCATGGTTATTTTTTATCTTCAGCAAGTAACACAGGAATATCTTTCGTCAGTTGTTCTACCTGTTTTGGGTCTGTTCCATCATAAGCACCGCGAATGCGTTTTTGCTTATCAATCAGAACCAGCCATCCCTGGTGAATGTAACCGTCCCTTGCAGTAGTATCTTCCATCACAGCCACAAGGTAATTGCGTTCTGCCAGCTGATATACGCTATCTTTTGAACCGTATACAAATTGCCATTTATTGCCATCTACACCAAGTTTCTCTGCGTATTTTTTCAATACTGAAGGTTTATCGTATTTAAAATCGATGGTATGTGAAAGGTACATCACCTCCGGATTGTCTTTATATTTTTCAAATATGGTTTTCATATTCCTGTGCATCGTTGGGCAGATCGTGGTGCAGGAAGTGAAAAAGAAGTCGGCAATATAGATTTTGTCTTTGAACTGATCGTTCGTAATGTAAACACTATCCTGGTTTAAGAAACGAAATGCAGGAATGGTCTGATACACGGTATCTACGCCCATGGAACCATCTTCATTTTTAACGGATACCGCTTCTCTGGGGCCAAGGATTGGTAATTTTTTGTTGTTCTGGCAAGAAGAAACAAAGATTGCGAGCGCAAATAAAAACGATAACGGGAGGGAAAAGTTCAGCTTCATAATTTTATTATTATTGAATCCGCCAAAGGTAGCTAAAATGAAATTAACCCTGCCATTTTGATAAGGTTCACTATTGCCACAATAGCGTCATGAAATTATTATTCCACGCTCAGTTAATATTCACAGCGTGTTTTCTTCTTTTTGGCCCGATTGGGCACCCGGTTTGAACAGAGCTCCGGTAAAATAATTTAACAATGGAAAATCCAATGATCTTTGTGCGTATTGCTACCATAAATGATATAAAATACGTCGATGAAATAATTCAGGAAACGGAATCCTCTGCTATTGCCAGGGGATCTGGAATTTCAAAACGCAGCCCGGAATCTCTGGCTCAGAAAATCAGGGATGAGAAAGCAGTGATCGCGGTGACTACTGCCGGGGAATGGGTAGGTTTCGCTTATTTTGAAATCTGGGAGAACGGAAATTTCATCTCCAATTCGGGGCTTATTGTTTCCCCGAAATTCCGTAAAACAGGAGTGGCCAGGGCTATTAAGGACAGGATCTTCAGGATGTCAAGGAGAAGGTATCCCAATGCAAAAATCTTCAGTATTACTTCAGGCATTGCCATTATGAAGATGAACACTCAGTTGGGCTTTGAACCTGTCACCTTTGCGGAGATTACAAAAGATGCGTCCTTCTGGGAAGGTTGTAAAAGCTGTGTGAATTACGACATCCTTGAAGGCAAGAAAAAATGCAATTGTTTATGTACTGCAATGTTATTCGATCCGGAAAAAGTACAAAGGGAACAAGAGCTGTCGATGCCTGTTGAATCTTATCAGCGGTACCTTTCTAAAACCAATTAACGGGTCAGCAATACTTTTTTAAATCAATTGACTAAGTCAAATTTTCAAATTAAATCATGAAATCGTCAAGTCAAGTCAAGTCAAGTCAAGTCAAGTCAAGTCAAGTCAAGTCAAGTCAACAAATCAAATCAAATCATCAATCAAAAAGCATATGAATCCCAATTCCATTAAAAGCGCCGGCAGTTTGCCCGACTTATATACATTAACTGAAGACCCGCTCCAGTTGCTCAGAAAATTAATCTCTACGCCCTCATTCAGTACTGAAGAGGTGAATACTGCTGATCAGATCGAATCCTTTCTGATCCATCACGATGTGTTCACCTTTAGGAAATTCAATAACATCTGGTGTTACAACAGAAATTTCGATCCCTCAAAACCAACCCTTTTACTCAATTCTCATCACGATACGGTAAAGCCATCAAAAGCGTATCAAAATGATCCTTTTCATCCTTTTATCAAAGATGGGAAACTACATGGACTGGGAAGCAATGATGCAGGGGGCTGCCTCGTTTCTTTAATGGCGGCTTTTCTTCATTTCCATGAATTTACAGACCTGCCTTACAACCTTTGTTTTGCAGCAACCGCTGAGGAAGAAACTTCCGGAGAGAGAGGATTGAAATGTATCCTTCCGGAACTTCAGAACATCGCTTTTGCTATTGTGGGTGAACCTACACAAATGGAAATGGCAGTTGCAGAGAAAGGATCCATGGTGCTGGATTGTATCAGCTATGGTAAGCCCGGGCATGCTGCAAGGGAAGAAGGGGACAATGCGATCTATAAAGCCTTTGCCGATATGCAATGGTTTGCCGGTTTTATCTTTCCCATTGAAGGGGATTTACAGAGCCCGGTAAAAATGACGGTGACCGAGGTCAACGCCGGAATACAGCATAACATTGTTCCAGGAGAGTGTAATTTCACCGTGGACATCCGTTTTACCCATTCCTGGACACCTAAAGAAATATTGACCACCATTTATAACCATACCACCTGTAAAATCAATGTGCGTCCAAACGTGATGAATCCTTCCTTTATTGACGGGCAGCATCCTTTGGTCATGGCTGGAAAAGAGATTGGAAAGCACACTTATTGTTCGCCCACCAGTTCAGATCAGGGCTGGCTGGATGTTCCATCCATGAAAATGGGGCCTGGTGATTCTGCAAGGTCGCACATGGCGGATGAGTATATCTTTGTGGAGGAAATCAGGGAGGGAATCGCGACTTATATCTGGCTGCTGGAATCCCTATTTAGCAATCATGGAAAGAAGAAAAACCTACTTGTCTCAGATAATTATTAATATTGTCTAAATTATCAGCTATGCAAGATACGGTCCTCATAATAGACGACGAAAAGAAAATCTGTAGCCTCCTCGCGAGGATTATAGAACTGGAGGGATTTAAGGTGTTTCAGGCAAATACCGGAAAGGAGGGACTGAAGACCCTGACCACGCAGGAGGTTGACGTAGTGATCAGCGATGTGAAGCTACCCGATATCAATGGCGTGGAGCTGGTAAAAGAAATCAAAAAGATCAAACCTTATGTAGAAGTGATCAACCTTACCGCCTTTGGGACCATTTCGGATGGGGTCATGGCGATGAGGAATGGCGCTTTTGATTACATCACCAAAGGTGATGATAACGATAAAATCATTCCATTGGTCTATAAGGCGATGGATAAAGTAAAACTCCAGCGCAGGGTTTATGATCTGGAAAATAAAATCATTAAAAAACACAGTTTCGGGAGTATTCTCGGTCAGTCGAAGGCGATGAAAGAAGCGCTCGATCTGGCGCAGAAAGTTTCTGCAACGGATACTACGGTTTTGTTACTGGGGGAAACCGGAACGGGAAAAGAAGTCTTTGCCCAGGCGATTCATTATGAAAGCCCGAGAAAGATGAAGCCATTTGTGGCGCTGAACTGTAGCGGCTTTAACCCGGAGCTTTTGGAAAGTGAGCTCTTTGGATACAAACAGGGTGCTTTTACCGGTGCCATGAAAGACAAAAGAGGATTGCTGGAAGAAGCGAATGAAGGGACCCTTTTCCTGGATGAGATCGGAGAGATGAACCTCGACCTTCAGGCGAAACTGTTGCGGGTACTGGAAAATCAAACCTTTATTAAGGTTGGGGATACGCATACGAGTAAAGTCAATGTAAGGATCATTGCGGCAACCAACAGAAACCTTAAAGATGAGGCGGAAGCAGGAAAGTTTAGGTTAGACCTTTATTTCAGGCTTTCTGTATTTTCTATTGAATTGCCCAACCTTTCCCAGCGAAAAACAGATATTCTGATGATTGCAAAGCATTATTTGAAAGAATTTGCTGTCAAAGTGAATAAACCTGATTTTATCATGGATGATGCTTTTACAGAACTGCTGATGAAGCATGTCTGGAAGGGAAACATCAGGGAATTAAAAAATGTAATGGAAAGGGTGGTCATCCTTGCCGATGGAAATATAGTGACCGCGAGCCTGCTGCCTTATGAGTTTCATGCGGAGACGCAGGAGGAAGATTCTATGAAGATGCAGGTGATCGAAAAGCAGCATATCAATAAAGTATTGAAACATACCAGAGGTAATAAAACGGAAACCGCCAGGTTATTGGGGATTGGTCTGACCACCCTATACCGTAAAATGGAAGAGTATAAGATCAGCTAAGGCAAAAAAGCAATACCGTTCATTATGATAAAAAACCCTTCCAAAATGGAAGGGTTTTTTTGTTTATGATTTTTGGCATTTACCTGTTTTGTTGATTTATTGGCTTGTAATCAGTGTTTTAGGTCTTTGGCCTTTTCTCTGGTATGCCAATTGGCTATGGCTATCTAAAATAGCTAATTTATGTTAACAATCGCACTACTTCTCGCCCTGCTACTGATGTGCTGGGTATTCTACAAATCAATCGACTGGTTCGAAAAAATCTAACAATTATGATCGCATTATTTCTTATCGCAATCGCAGTATTTATCTACATGGTATACGTGCTGATTAAACCTGAAAAATTTTAATTAATTTATTATGAACACTGAATTACTTGGCATTATTGCCACCTACGGACTGACCTTGCTGATTGGAATACCACTAGGTATTTATCTGGCAAAGATGTTTGCAGGTGAGAAAGTCTGGACAGACTTTCTAAAACCCCTTGAAAAGGGTATTTATAAATTATCCGGAATTAATCCGGAAGAGTCGATGAACTGGAAACAGCATATGAAAGCGCTGTTGACCATCAATATGGTTTGGTTGGTATACGGATTTTTTGCCCTGATCTATCAGGATAAACTTCCTTTAAATCCAGATGGAAACCTTGGTCAGTCGCCGGATCTTGCCTTTAACAGTATCATCAGCTTTGTGGTCAACTGTAATTTACAACATTATTCAGGAGAAAGCGGGGCAACTTACTTCACGCAGCACTTCGTATTTATGTTCTTACAGTTTGTAAGCGCGGCTACGGGAATTGCAGCTGCAGTAGTCCTGTTTAAAGCCTTCAGGGATAAAACAACCACTAGTCTTGGTAACTTCTGGGTATTCTTTACCCGTTCTATCACCCGCTTATTATTACCACTATCTGTAGTGGTAGCGATTATTTTAGCCTTTAATGGTACCACAACAAGTTATGAGGGTAAAGACAAGTACATTTCCCTGCAGGGAGATACGGTAAATGTATCCAGAGGCCCTGCTGCTGGTTTCGTAGCGATCAAACACCTTGGTACCAATGGTGGTGGCTGGTTTGGTGTGAATAGCTCACATCCGATAGAAAATCCAAACTACCTGACCAATATGACAGAAGCCATCTCTCAGGTAATCATTCCAGTGGCGATGATCTTTGCCTTTGGATACTTTATCCGCAGGAAGAAAATGGCCTGGGTGATCTTTGGGATCATGACCCTGGGAATGATGCTCCTACTTGTTCCTACCGTTATCAGTGAAACCGGAGGCAGTCCTGCGATTGCAAAAATGGGTGTTTCTCAGTTAACGGGAGCAATGGAAGGGAAAGAGGTCAGGTTTGGGCCTACGGCTACCGCCTATTGGAGCACGGTCACCACGATCATTTCTACGGGTTCTGTTAATTCGATGCACGACAGTGCGATGCCATTGACTGGAATGTATCAAATGATTGCCATGATGATGAACTGTTTCTACGGAGGTTGCGGAGTCGGGATTCTGAACTATTTTATCTTTATCATCATTGCAGTTTTCATTTCCGGATTGATGGTTGGGCGAACACCGGAATTCCTCGGACATAAAGTAGAGGCCCGGGAAGTGAAGATTGCTTCAATCATTGCCTTATTGCATCCCTTTATTATCCTGGTAGGAACTGCATTGGCGGCTTATACGATTACTTATTTCCCGGATGCAAGCTGGGCAGTGAAACCGGCCAGCTGGTTAAATAACCCGGGATTCCATGGTTTCTCTGAAATGTTATATGAAAACACTTCAGCGGCTGCGAATAATGGTTCAGGCTTTGAAGGGCTTGGCGATAACAATACCTTCTGGAACGTGTTGACAGGTTTTGTGCTGATCCTTGGACGTTTCCTTCCTATCATCGGGCCTGTGGCCATCGCTGGATTACTGGCTTCTAAAAAATACATTCCGGAATCAGCAGGAACCCTAAAAACGGATACGTTAACTTTTGGGATGATGACTTTCGTAGTCATTGTAATCATCGCTGCACTAGCGTTTTTCCCTGCGCTGACTTTAGGCCCGGTAGCTGAATATTTTACCCTGATTAAATAACACATTTCGATGAAAAATAAATCTAATATATTATTTGAACCTGCTTTAGTGAATACTGCATTAAAGCAATCGTTTATCAAACTTGATCCGCGTTTGATGATCCGCAACCCGGTGATGTTTACCGTGGAGATCGGAACATTCGTGATGCTGTTCGTTACGCTTTACTCTATAAGCAACAGCAGTCAGGGTTCGTTCGGATATAACCTCATTGTGTTTATCGTACTCTTGTTAACCGTCTTGTTTGCCAATTTTGCAGAAGCAATTGCGGAGGCAAGAGGTAAAGCACAGGCAGACAGCTTGCGTAAAACCAGAGAAGAAACGCCCGCAAAAGTAGTGCTGAGCAACGGAAAAATTGAAGTCCGCTCTTCCAATCAATTGAAAAAAGGAGATGTGTTTATCTGTGAAACCGGAGATACCATTCCTACAGACGGAGAGATCATCGAAGGAATTGCCACGATTGATGAATCGGCCATTACGGGAGAATCGGCTCCGGTGATCCGCGAATCCGGTGGTGATAAATCTTCGGTAACAGGTGGTACGAAAGTGCTTTCAGATCAGATTAAAGTTCAGGTGACCACCCAGCCGGGGGAAAGCTTCCTGGATAAAATGATCGCGCTGGTAGAAGGTGCTTCCCGTCAGAAAACACCGAATGAGATTGCTTTAACGATCCTGCTGGCTGGTTTTACCCTGGTTTTCATCATCGTATGTATCACCTTGAAACCTTTTGCAGATTACTCAAATACGCCAATTACGATTGCTGCATTCATCTCTTTATTTGTCTGCCTGATTCCAACTACCATCGGAGGTTTACTTTCCGCGATTGGTATTGCCGGAATGGACAGGGCATTGAGAGCCAATGTGATCACTAAATCAGGTAAAGCGGTAGAAACTGCCGGTGATATTGATGTATTGTTGCTGGATAAAACAGGAACAATCACCATTGGTAACCGTAAAGCGACCAATTTTTACCCTACTGCAGGCATCATCATCAAAAGCTTTACTGATGCTTGTGTATTGAGTTCCTTAGCGGACGAAACACCTGAAGGAAAATCGATCATAGAACTGGCGGCTTCGCAAGACGATAAACTGATGACTACAGCACCGGAAGGTTCTAAATTCATCAAGTTTACCGCAGAAACCAGGTCCAGTGGTTTAGATACTGCAGATGGCAGAAGAATCAGGAAAGGTGCTTTTGATTCTATCCGCAATATCGTGCTGACTGCCGGAAATCCTTTTCCTATGGACATCGAAGAGCAGGTGAAAAGAATCGCCAGCAATGGTGGTACGCCGCTCGTAGTGGCCGAAAATGAAAAAGCATTGGGCGTTATAGAGCTACAGGATATCATCAAACCTGGCATCAGTGAACGTTTTGAACGCCTTCGTAAAATGGGTGTGAAAACGGTGATGGTAACCGGAGATAATCCTTTGACGGCTAAGTTTATTGCTCAGAAAGCAGGTGTGGATGATTTTATTGCTGAGGCTAAGCCTGAGGATAAAATGAACTATATCAAAGAAGAACAGGCACAAGGTAAGCTGGTAGCGATGATGGGTGATGGTACAAATGATGCACCAGCCCTTGCACAGGCAGATGTGGGTGTGGCCATGAACAGTGGGACACAAGCCGCTAAAGAAGCAGGTAATATGGTCGACCTGGACAATGATCCAACCAAGCTGATTGAGATCGTAGAGATCGGAAAACAGTTGCTGATCACCAGGGGAACGCTGACTACCTTTTCCATTGCCAATGATGTGGCGAAATATTTCGCCATTGTTCCGGCTTTGTTTATCGTCTCCATCCCGGCATTGCGCAGCCTGAACATCATGAACCTGCACAGCCCGGAAACAGCGATCCTGTCGGCAGTTATTTTCAATGCACTCGTGATTCCATTGTTGATTCCGGTTGCATTACGCGGGGTGTCTTACAAGCCAATTGGTGCGAGTGCCTTATTGCGCAGAAACCTGCTTATTTATGGAATAGGAGGAGTAATTGCTCCATTTATCGGAATAAAATTAATTGACATGTTGATTTCTTTGATGGCTTAGTTGCCGGATTCATAGAAAAAGATCATTGAAATAAATAAAAAAAGTCATGAAAAAATACATCATACAATCGCTACGATTAACAGGAGTACTTATGGTACTGTTATGTGTCATCTATCCATTAGCCATCGCCTATGCAGGGAAATTTACCCCGGGTGAAGGAAGTGGTGAAAAAGTAACCAAAAATGGTAAAGTAGTCGGTTATGCGCTCATCGGTCAGTCCTTTACCAAACCGGAATATTTCTGGGGAAGACCATCAGCCGTAGGCTATAATGCAGCAGGTTCAGGAGGTTCTAACAAAGGACCATCAAACGCAGATTATCTGAAAGATGTTTCCGGAAGGATTGATACGCTGCTAAAATACCACCCTTACCTGAAAAAATCTGATATCCCTGCGGATATGGTGACCGCTTCCAGTAGTGGTCTTGACCCTGACATTTCAGAAGCAGGAGCAATCATGCAGATCAAAAGAGTAGCGGCGTACCGCAAGCTCGACGAACGAGTAGTAGCTGAGGCGGTAGTGAAAAATACCGAAGGCCCTTTGTTTGGTTTATTTGGCCCTTCCAAAGTGAACGTGCTAAAACTGAATGTTGCCCTTGACGAGTTGAAAAAATAATTCCCCCCGCCCGATGGTGCTGCCCAATCCAGATGCGTTTGCCGAATCTGGAAAAGGCAGCTAAACGGGAAATAAAAAAGATACAAAAGAATAAAAATTGACATGAAGAAACTACTTACATTATCAGCAGTATTAGGTACTGCACTATGCTCTTACGGACAGGAAGAATCTAAAATTAAAGTAACAGGTTACCTGGAAACTTACTATGGATACGACTTTAATAAACCATCAGATAACAACAGACCGGGATTTATCTACTCCCATAACCGTCATAACGAAGTGAACTTAAACCTGGGATTTATCAAAGGTAGTTACGACAATGGAAACATCAGAGCAAATGTGGCACTGATGGCAGGAACCTATTCGAATGCGAATTTAGCGGCCGAGCCGGGTGTATTAAAAAATGTGCTGGAAGCAAACGCGGGGATCAAGATTTCTAAAACCGCAAACCTTTGGATCGACGCGGGGATTTTCTCTTCTCATATCGGTTTTGAAAGTGCCGTATCAAAAGATTGCTGGGTACTGACCAGAAACATCTCTTCGGAAAATACACCATACTATGAATCCGGAGCTAAGCTTACTTATGGTACCAATGATGGTAAATTTACGGCAACAGCACTTTACCTGAATGGGTGGCAGCGCATCAACCGTCAGAATGCAAACAGTCAGCCTGCGGGAGGTGTTCAGTTAACCTGGAAACCTACCGATAAAATTACGGTAAACTACAGTAATTTCTTAGGAACTGAAGGTGCAGATTCTGTTCGTGTCCGTCGTTTTTACCATAATGTATATGGAATTTTTCAGGTCACAGATCATTTTGGTGTAACACTTGGAATTGATTACGGAACGCAGCAGAAAGCCAAAGGAAGTTCCGCGAAGAATGAAGTGTTTTCACCTGTAGCTATTGCTCAGTATCGGTTTAACAGCAATTGGGCACTGGCAGGCAGGGTAGAACATTACCAGGATAAAAATGGTGTTTTTATAGCAACAGGAACAACTAACGGGTTTAAAACTACTGGTTATTCGCTGAATGTGGATTATGCACCATTCCCAAATGCGGTAGTCAGACTGGAAGGAAAAGTTTATGATAGTAAAGATAAAATCTTTGTTCGCGAACAAAGTGCAGTAAATTATAATGCGGCAATGACGGCAAGTATTGCGGTATCGTTCTAAAAACAGATAAAGATTTACCTGTCATTCCGGACCGGTGTGCTGAACCTGAAAGCGATCAGGACATCATTCCATCACAACGCAATCAGGCGCAGCCCGGAATGACAGGTATCTATAAAAAAATATAATGATCCTCCTCATGGAAAAGAGAAACTATAATACACGTTCAATTAAACTTATCCCCCTGTTAAGTGTTGGTTTAGTGCTGCTTGCGGCGCTGTGGTATTTGGTAAGTAAGGACTATGTGATTCTTAAATGGTAAACAGCAATGGAAGAAAATAAGTCAGGTTCTGTAAAAGATTTTCTTGATCTGGTGAAAAGGTCAAGGAGAGGGAAATTTAAGGTGTATATCGGTATGAGTGCAGGAGTGGGCAAAACCTACAGAATGCTGCAGGAATCCCATGCACTCTTAAAAAATGGAATAGACCTGCAGATTGGCTATATCGAAACCCACAACAGACTGGAAACGCATGCGCTTCTGGCTGGGGTTCCGGTGATTCCCAGAAGAAAGATCTTTTATAAGGGCAAAGAACTGGAAGAAATGGATGTGCAGGGCATCATCAACATCCATCCGGAAGTGGTGATTGTGGATGAACTGGCCCATACGAATATAGAAGGTAGTAAAAATACCAAACGCTGGCAGGATGTAGTCGATATTTTAGAAGCAGGGATCAGCGTGATCTCGGCGGTAAATATCCAGCACCTGGAAAGCATGAATGAAGAGATCGAAAAGATCACCGGAATTCCAATTACAGAAAGGATTCCGGATAAGATATTAGAACTGGCAGATGAAATTGTAAACATCGATTTAACTGCCGATGAACTGATCGATCGGCTGAAAGCCGGAAAGATCTATGATGAGAGCAAAATTTCCAGGGCCTTAGACAACTTTTTTCAATCGGAAAAGATCCTGCAATTGCGGGAAATGGCGCTAAAAGAAGTGGCTCATCATGTGGAAAGAAAGATCAGTATCGAAATCCCCAAGCAAATTAAACTGCGTCAGGAACGCTTTATGGCCTGTATCTCCACCAACAATAAAACCGCTAAGATTGTGATCCGTAAAACAGCGAGGCTGGCTTCCTATTACCGTTCTCCATGGATTGTGTTATATGTGCAGAATAGTAAGGAAAGTGGTGACAGAATTAAATTAGATTTGCAGCGCCATTTGATCAATAATTTCAAACTGGCAACCGAACTGGGTGCAGAGGTGATTAAGGTGAAGAGTGATGATGTTACCGGCACGATCACAAAGATGGCAGATGAAAAAGAAATTACAACGATATGCATTGGAAAACCGCATTTAAACCTCTTTCAGGTGATCATGCGAACGGCAATCTTTAACCAGTTGCTGAAGCATATTTCTACTACAGAAACGGACCTGGTGATTTTATCATAACCGGTCATATAACATAAGGAAAATACAAGGGGTATCCCTTTTAAAATATAAAAACAAGTATTAATAAATAGAGTCATGAAAATCAAAACCAAACTCCGCCTCGGATTCGGATTCCTATTCGTGGTGGTTATCTTCTTTGGAGCAATTTCTTTGTTTTACATGAATAAAATCTCGCTGAGTTCCAAAGTGATCCTGAAGGATAATTATGAAACCTTGAACTATACGAGCAATATGCGTGCGGTATTGGATGAACATCAACTGCCCTTTTCTGCAGCAGCAAAGAAAGATTTTGAAAACTACCTGGAACTGGAAGGAAAGAACGTGACAGAAAAAGGGGAGGGGGAAGCGGTTGCAACCTTGCGCAAAGCTTATGGAGAGATCAGCAACGCTGCTTCCAGCTTGTCTGATATGCAGGGGGCAGTGACTATACTGAGGTCAGAATTGAGACATATCGATAAACTGAATATGGATGCCATCGTCCGCAAAAATGACAATGCGCAAAAGGCGATAGAAAAAGCGGCCATGTATGTGATCTTTGCCGCTTCAATTTGTTTTCTGATCCTGTTTTCTTTTATCGTTAATTTCCCGGGTTTCGTGGCCAATCCATTAAGGGAGTTCTCAGAAGCGATCCGAGAAATCAGCCGTAAAAACTATAAACAACGCCTGGAATTTAATGGTTCTGATGAATTTGCTGAACTTGCTGTATCTTTCAATGCCATGGCCCATGAACTCAATAAATGGGAAAATAGTAACCTTTCTAAAATTCAATCGGAGAAATTAAGGATTGAAGCAATCATCGAGCAAATGCAGGATGCGATTATCGGTTTGAATGAGCGGAAAGAAATTCTCTTTTTTAATAAGGTTGCCGGAGAACTGCTGAACCTGGACGGGGAAACGGTGGTCGGTCAGAATGCAGAAGTGTTAATGAAAAGGAACGATTTGCTGAACCGCATTCTTCAGGGCAAACAGACGGAGAAAGCCATGAAGATCTACGCGGACAATAAAGAATCTTATTTCCAGCTGGAAAAGAGGGAAATCACGGTGCCGGTTTACGAAGGGCAAACGGATGTGGCCATGAACCAGACGGCAAGAGCCGCAGGAGAGGTATACATCTTAAAAAATATCACGCAGTTTAAAGAGCTGGATGAAGCGAAGACCAATTTTATCGCTACGGTATCTCATGAATTGAAAACCCCGATTTCTTCCATTAAAATGAGCTTAAAGCTGATGGACGACGAGCGGGTAGGGATGATGAATGTAGAACAGAAAGAACTGGTGCAACACATCCGCGAAGATTGCGGCCGCCTGCTAAAGATCACGAGTGAATTGCTGGACCTGGCGCAGGTAGAAACCGGAAACCTGCAGCTGAATTTCGTGAAATCTGACCCTCGCAAGATTGCGATCTATGCCATGGATTCTGTACGCTTTCAGGCAGAGCAGAAAAACATTGAACTGGAACTGATCAGCAGGAACAACCTGCCCAAGGTGAATGTGGATGTAGAAAAAACAGCCTGGGTACTGGTAAACTTCCTCTCTAATGCACTCCGTTACAGTTCTGAGAAATCGAAAGTGGTGATTCAGGTGATCGAAAATGCAGAAGACATCGAGTTTTCTGTACGTGATTTTGGAAAAGGAATTGAGGAAATCTATCAGAAGAGACTATTTGATAAGTATTTCCAGGTGCCTACAGATGGCAATAACAAGTCCGGATCGGGATTGGGACTGGCCATCTCTAAAGATTTTATCGAAGCAGAAAGTGGAAAGATCTGGGTAGAAAGCGCATTGGGTGAAGGCAGTAGATTCTGTTTTTCCTTGCCTATTGCCCCTTAAGGTATACCAGGGGAGTTAGATTTTTCCTTACCTTTATAGCTGATAAGTTCTTTACTTTATTTCTTCATCAACCGG
The DNA here is from genome assembly GCF_900103665.1 of Pedobacter steynii. GTDB lineage: Bacteria > Bacteroidota > Bacteroidia > Sphingobacteriales > Sphingobacteriaceae > Pedobacter > Pedobacter steynii. Next base: position 494,176 of record NZ_FNGY01000007.1, on the reverse strand, counting down.
AAGAGGTTTTACTTAGCTGTAGATTAATAGGGAATCGTGTGTAAATCACGAGCTGTCGCGCAACTGTAAGTAACACAAAAAGGTTTTTACCCAAGAATATCCACTGTTCCAGTCCTGGAATGGGAAGGATGGTAAAAATGTTACAAGTCAGGAGACCTGCCTTTACCGAATTGACAATGCTTTCGCGATCTGAAGCATGGGTCAGGTAGGTGTATATTCAATACATACCTTCTTCGGAATGCGTATGTCTGTACATTTATTTTTCCTTTTTTTCTCTTCCCGACCGCATTGCGATTTCAGCAAAGAACTTTTAACTGATCTTTTCATCAATTAAAAAGCAAGACAATGCTAACAAACAATCTAGGCTACCCGCGTATAGGTAGTAACAGAGAACTCAAAAAAGCCTGTGAGCAATTTTGGGCAGGGAAAAGTACCCTTCAAAATCTGGTACAGGTAGGAAAAAACATCCGCCGGCAGAACTGGGAACTGCAAAAAGAGAAAGGGATCGACCTGATTCCTTCCAACGACTTCTCATTTTATGATCAGGTATTGGATTTGTCCCTTACCGTAGGTGCCATTCCTAAGCGTTACCATGAGGTGATCCTGAACAAGTCAAATACAGAGTTGGACCTTTACTTTGCGATGGCCAGAGGTTATCAAAAAGAAGGATTGGACATCACGGCAATGGAAATGACCAAATGGTTTGATACCAATTATCATTATATCGTACCGGAATTCACCAAAGATCAACAGTTCAAACTGTTCTCCACTAAATTGCTGGATGAATACAATGAGAGCAAAAGACTGGGCATTCAAACCAAGCCAGTCCTGATTGGCCCGGTATCTTACTTATTGTTGGGTAAAGAGAAAGAGTCCGGTTTTGATCGGATTGACCTGATCAAAAACCTATTACCAGTCTACATCGAGATCCTTAAAAAACTGGAAGCACAACAGGTAGAATGGGTACAGTTTGATGAACCATTCCTTTCTTTAGACCTGACAGAGAAAGATAAAGCGGCATTTAAATATGTGTATGCAGAGATCAAAAAACAGTTCCCTAAACTTAAAACTTTACTGGCTACCTATTTCGAGGCCTTAAAAGACAATACAGAACTGACCGTTGGACTTCCTGTACATGCTTTACATATTGATCTTGTGAGGAATCCGGAACAATTATCGACGGTGCTGGCTGCAATTCCCGCCAATCTTGTCCTTTCTATCGGTGTGGTGGATGGCCGCAACATCTGGAAAAATGATTTCCGCGCTTCGCTTCAGTTAGTTGAAACCGCAAAAGAAAAGATTGGTGCGAGCCGTCTGATCATTAGCCCTTCCTGTTCCCTGATCCATTCTCCATGTGACCTTGATCTGGAAACCAATGAGGCTACACTAACACCTGAAATTAAACAATGGCTATCTTTTGCGAAGCAGAAAGTAGAAGAGATCGTGACCTTAAAGCAATTGGCGGAAGGCGATGCCCAGGTACAAGCGAAGCTGGAAAGTAATGACCAGGCGAATAACAACAGGAAAACTTCAACTTTAATCCATAACCCTGGCGTAAAACAAAGGGTGTCAGGAATTACTGTAAAAGATGAGCAGCGTTTGCATCCTTATGCCTCAAGAAGTGTTGTTCAAAGAGAAGCCTTGAAATTACCTTCCTTCCCGACCACCACCATCGGTTCATTTCCGCAAACGGCAGAAGTGAGAAGCTGGAGGGCCAGGTTCAAAAAAGGAGAACTGAGTCAGGAAGCATATGATGCACTGATTGAAAAGGAAACGAAAGAAACGATCATCTTTCAGGAAGAAACAGGGATTGATGTACTCGTTCACGGTGAATTTGAGCGCAATGACATGGTGGAATATTTTGGGGAGCAGCTGGCTGGATTTACCTTCACGAAAAATGGATGGGTCCAAAGTTATGGCAGCAGGTGTGTGAAACCACCCATCATTTATGGAGATGTTCACCGTCCGGCACCGATGACGATCAGGTGGTCGTCCTTTGCGCAATCGCTGACGGATAAATGGGTAAAAGGAATGTTAACCGGTCCGGTTACGATTTTGCAATGGTCTTTTGTACGTAATGATCAGCCACGCTCCGAAACCTGTACCCAGATTGCATTGGCGATCAGAGATGAGGTGGTGGATCTGGAAAGCGCAGGAATAAAAATTATTCAGATTGATGAGCCTGCAATTCGCGAAGGTTTGCCTTTGAGAAAGGCCGATTGGCAGAATTATTTGCATTGGGCAGTACGTGCTTTCCGCATTTCTGCCAGTGGAGTACAGGATGAAACACAAATTCATACCCATATGTGCTATTCTGAATTTAATGACATTATTCAAAATATCGCAGACATGGATGCGGATGTCATCACAATTGAATGTTCCCGTTCTCAAATGGAGTTACTGGATGCTTTTGCCGACTTTAAATATCCAAATGAAATAGGACCAGGGGTTTACGATATTCATTCGCCCCGCGTTCCGGCCAAAGAAGAGATGGTTTTTCTGTTGGAAAAGGCACGTGCTGTGATTCCTTCGGCACAACTTTGGGTGAATCCGGATTGCGGTTTGAAGACCAGACACTGGGACGAAACAAAAAAAGCATTGACAGAAATGGTCGCTGCTGCAAAAGTACTGCGGGAATATGTTGAAGAAGCCGTAACTTTGTAAAAAAAATCAAACAGGCAAGTGGTACGCTTGCCTGTTTTAATAGATACAGCACACAGAATGAGAATACGTAAAAATGCGGTGATAACCGGAGTTGGGGGTTATGTTCCGGAAACTGTTTTGAGCAACAAGGACCTGGAAAAAATGGTGGAAACGAATGATGAATGGATCGTTTCCAGAACCGGGATCAGGGAGAGAAGAATCGTGAACGATGCCAATGTGGCAACTTCGGACCTGGCGACGAATGCCTTGAAAAAATTGCTTGAAGATGGAAATGTACACCCTGACGAAATTGACTGTGTGATTGTATCCACCTCTACTCCGGACTATGTGATGGTCTCTACAGGAAGTATGGTGTGTGAAAAAGCAGGATTAAAGAATGCCTGGGGAATAGATACCAATGCTGCCTGCAGCGGTTTCCTTTATGCTTTGACCCTTGGGGCAAGCATGATCGAAAGCGGACGTTGTAAACGTGTAGTGGTGATTGGTGCGGATAAAAACAGTTCGATCGTCAACTATAAAGACCGCAATACCTGCATTCTTTTTGGTGATGGTGCCGGAGCGGTTTTATTGGAACAAACAGAAGAAGAAGTAGGATTAATCGATAGTTATTTCAGAACAGATGGCAGTGGGAAGGAAAACCTGATCGTTACTGCCGGAGGTTCCAAATATCCCGCATCGCAGGATACGCTGGATCAGAACTTACATTATGTCCGTCAGGATGGCCGCGTTGTATTTAAAGCAGCGATTCAAGGCATGACGGATACTTGCAGAGAGATCCTGAGGGCAAATGACTTAGACATTAAACAAATCAACTATCTGATTCCTCACCAGGCAAATTTAAGGATCATTCAGGCGGTAGGGGAGCAATTGAACCTTACCGAATCACAGGTGAAGGTCAACATCAGCAGGTACGGAAATACCACTGCAGCAACGATTCCATTGTGCTTATGGGATTTTAAAGATGACTTCAAATATGGTGATAAACTATTATTAACCGCTTTTGGAGCAGGATTCTCATGGGGTGCTACCTATTTAAAATGGGGCAAACTAAGAGGGAAATAGATTTTCCCTTAGAATGAGTGTTAAAGAAAAATAAATGACAGTAGAAGATAAAATTAAAGCGTCGGAAACACGCATTTTTAAAGCCGTGTTTCCCAATACCACCAATCATTACGATACCTTATTTGGCGGGACAGCCATGCACATGATGGATGAAGTAGCCTTTATTACGGCCACCCGTTTCAGCAGACAAATCATGGTAACCGTAAGTAGTGACCGGATTGATTTCAAGAAACCGATCCCTGCAGGAACAATTGTAGAGCTGATCGGCACGGTAAGTCATATCGGAAATACCAGTCTGAAGGTACGGGTAGAGATTTACATTGAACAAATGTATTCTGAAGACCGGGAAAAGGCCGTTACAGGAGAGTTTTCTTTTGTGGCGATTGACGAACACAAGAAACCAATAAAAATATTGAAATAATCAATTGAAAAGCAGGCTCCGGCCTGCTTTTTTTATGCTTTATCTGGTAAATCCCGGTAATTGTTCCCTATCTTTGCGCCAATGTTAATCAAACCAACAGCCATATTGCTTTTGTTGAGTTTACTTACGGTAAACTTCTCCAATGCCTTTGTGTTCGCTGGTTTTGAAATGAACAAAAAATACATCGCTGCCGAGCTTTGTGTGAATAAAGATAAACCCCAGCTTCACTGTAATGGAAAGTGCTATTTAATGAACAAGTTAAAGCAGGCGCAGGACAAAGAACAGAAACAGGAAAGACAAGCGCAGAAAACACCCATTCAGGATGCCATCGTAGTCAACACCCTGGAATTTAAACAATATGCCTTCGCGGAAATTCATTTTCATATTCCGCTGTCTACAGGAATGCCGCAATCTATTTTGAATTCGATTTTCCACCCTCCGCAATTGAGTATATAGTCCCGGAATTGCTGGCCCTCATGGTCAGATTTCAGGCGAATACTTAACCTTACATTAGAAATCAGTTATTTTTCAGGCGCAGCAGGGAGAAGGTTATTTATATCCTTTGAATTGCCCTTATGCAGCCTGTTGGAACGCTGATCGCTAACCATACCCGAATATTTTTAAAAATTAAGATGAAGAAATTAGTTGGAATAGTCCTGCTGGCTCTTGGAGCCGCAGCATGTACGCAAACCGCAGATTACAAAAAAGAACGCGATGAAGTGATGAAGTTTCATGACCTGGTAATGGGTGATCAAACGGCCATCGTTAACTACCAGATGAAGCTGGATACCTTATTGAAAGACCTGAAGGGGCTGAAAGCGAAATATCCTGATCTGGATACCCTAAAAGAAAAAGAATCGATGAAAGCTTTGCTGCAGGACCTGACTACGGCCGAAGACAGCATGAACGATTGGATGCACAAGTTTGAACCTGATGTAACAGGTAAATCAAACGAAGAATCTGTCAAATATTTCAAGGCAGAAAAAGCGAAAATTCAGCGCGTAGACAGCCTCTACAAAAAAGAAATCAAATCATCAGAAGCTTACCTCAGTAAATTCAAAAAATAATGAGATTAAACATAACCTGTCTTTCCTTTTTTCTTTTGTTTCTTTTTAGCTGTAAAGAAAAGCCAAAACGCCTGCCATTTCTGCAAATGGAACAACAGGAGAAGGTGGTTGATGGTAAAACAGTGATAGATACTGTTTTTAGAACGATTCCCACATTTAAACTCTTAAATCAGGATAGTGTGGCTGTAACGGATAAAGACTTCAATGGAGCGATCTATGTGGCGGATTTCTTTTTCACCTCCTGTCCAACCATTTGTCCGACCATGCACCGCAACTTATTAAAGGTGTATAAGAAGTATGAAGGCAATCCGGAAGTGAAACTGGCTTCTCATACCATTGATGTGAAGTATGACGTTCCTTCGAGAATGAAAGCCTATGCGGATAAATTAGGTGTCAAAGGAACCCAGTGGGAATACCTTTGGGGAACCAAGGAAGAGATTTATGCCCTTGCTGAACGCAATTATCTCGTTGCAGCAAAGGAAGACAATAAAGCACCCGGTGGTTTTATGCACCAGGGATACCTCATCCTGATAGATAAAGAAAAACGCATGAGGGGTGCCTATGACGGAACCCTGGATAAAGAAGTCAAAAAACTCATGGAAGACATGGATATTTTATTAAACGAGTATAAGAAATGAAAAAACTGATAACCTGTATGGTGCTGCTTTTACTCAGTAGCGCTGCCTTTAAATCCTCCGGAAACCCGGAGCTGTTTTCTGCTCCGCAAGCCCAGACAGACACCTTGAAAACTGATGCCAGAGATCCGGTTTGCGGAATGAAAGTGAAAAAGGGAATCACCCTTACGCAAACGCATAATAAGACCGTTTATGGCTTTTGCAGCGCAAGCTGTAAAAAGAATTTTGTAAGCAATCCGGACAAATACCTTAAGAAATAAATGATGTTCAGGAGTTTTACCGCTATGTTTTTGTTGACCATGATACTGCTGACTCAGTTCAGCAGGGTCTTCATCTATGCGGGTTTTGAACTCAACCAGCAATACATTGCCAATACACTTTGCGAAAACAGGGACAAACCGGAAATGCATTGCAATGGTAAATGTTACCTGACCAATAAACTCAGACAGGCAGAAGAAAAAGAGAAACGACAGGAAAGAGAAGCACAAAAGAAAAATGCAGGAGATTCCTTCTTCATGAAGTCAAATGTATTGCTTGTTTTTCCTGCCTGGTTTATCAGAACAGATTTTTCAAAAGAAAGACCTTTCCACCTGCCGGAAAGTACCACGGAAATCCTTCACCCTCCACCCGCGGTTTTCTTCATTCCCGCTTAGTTAACAGCTTAGTTTTCTTTTTTCGTCACCTCAGGGGATCACCGTCATTTCGGAGGATATCCTGTGTATGAAAATGTCCTGATGTTTGGTAACGCCGGACGGGCTGGCTGTAACCAAAATTATCAATTTTTTTTAAAATCTTACCCGCAAGCTCATTCCGATGGAATGGGAGAGGTATGACCAATAATTTCAAATCAAATGAAGAAAATATCAACCATTCTTAGCTTATCAGTACTCTTATTTACCGCCTGTTCAAAAGATAAAGACCCGATTAATGCAATCGATGCAAATGGAAAAACAACCCTGAGCTTTGATGCAGTCTTTGGGAATCAGGACTTTGCCCTCAATACCGACTTTACTGCTTCCGGAAAAACCTATAATTTCAATAAATTCAGGTATTGGATCAGTAATGTGGTTCTTGTCGGCAGCAATGGCACAGAATTTAAAGTTCCGGGATCTTATTATTTACTCGAAGAAACAGGGGCAATAAACCTGAAAGGGGTTAATAATGACCTGCCTACCACTGTTTATCCCGCTACGAAAAGAGAAGATGTCGTGTTGAAAGACATTCCGGCAGGAGATTATAAATCCATTAAATTCTCGGTAGGTGTAGATCCGAAATACAATGATAACCTGAGCCTGCTTTCCGGAGAATTGTCTCCTTTAAACGGGATGACGAATGTTTCCTGGATGTGGCTGACGAGCTATATTTTTACTTCTGTAACAGGTAAAGTAACAGAAGGGCCAACCTCGAAAACATTGAAAATAGAAACGGGGCTCAATGCCAATTACAAAACCGTTGCGCTGGATCTGCCTAAGGCATTAAGTATCAATGCTACGACATCAAGCCACCTGGTCCTTAATGTAGATGTGGCCAAAGCACTCGACGGACTGGATGTCATGACGACTCCTGTTGTGGGGGCGGCGCAAGCAACTGCAATGACTGCTGTGGCAGGGAACTATGCGACAAAAGTATTCAGTATTAAATCGCTGAACTAAAACACATGACCAGCAATTCTGCTTTTCTACGTATTGCTGCCGGACTTTTCTTCTGTGCGGTGCTGATTTCCTGTAAAAAGGAGGCACCGCAGGAAGAACAGCCTGTGTTGCTGCATGAAGCTCAGCTCCACCTGCCAAAGGAATTCCCTCAAATTCAGATCGATCCCGACAACCCTTTAACGGAAGAAGGAATTGAGCTGGGGAGAAGGCTTTTTTACGACATCAGGTTGTCCGGAAACAACAGGATCGCCTGTGCTTCCTGTCATAGGCAGGAACTGGCCTTTTCCGATGGTTTAGCCCTGAGTAATAAAGGCTTTTCCGGACGGCCACTATTGCGCCATGCTCCGGTATTGTTTAACCTGGCATGGGCAAATCAGGGGCTTTTCTGGGATGGAGGAGCTAAAAACCTGGAATCGCAGGCTTTTGGGCCACTCACGGCCGAAGACGAAATGCATCAGGATCTTTATGAACTGGAAGCAGAGCTGAAGGCCATACCGGATTATGTGAATCAGTTTAAACTCGTCTTTAAACAAGAAATCCGGTCAACAGATGTGGTAAAAGCCTTGTCGCAATTTCAACGGACGCTGATCTCTGCCAATTCACGCTATGATCAATACCTGCGGAAAGAGGCAATGCTTTCCATAGAAGAGTTGAATGGCATGAATCTGTACCTCGGAAAATGCAGTGCTTGTCATAAGGGGGCATTATTTACCGATCAGGCTTTCCATAACAATGGCCTTGACGCCAGTTTTGGCGATGAAAAGGAAGGGATCTATCAGGGGCATTTCAGGGTGAGTTTTAACCCTGCCGATCTGGGAAAATTCAAAACCCCTTCCCTGAGAAACGTCTTGCTCAGTGCACCATACATGCATGATGGAAGGTTCAATACGATAGCAGAAGTACTGGAGCATTACAATTCAGGGATAAAAGCTGCTCCGACTGTGGACTCCATCCTTTATCAGGACCATGGCGCTATAGGCATTCCCCTCACTGAAACGGAGAAAAAGGAATTGATTGCTTTTCTAGGAACACTTACTGACGAATCATTTATTACGAATAAAAAACATGGAAATCCATTTTGATGCGCTTGTCATCAACGGCCTCAAAAGCGGTTTTCTAATGATAAAAAACAAAAGATGAACAACATAAAAAACTTTAAATGGGTACTGCTGGGCGGTATCTTTCTGATCTTATCTGCCTGTTCTAAAAAAGAAGATGCAGCTCCGGAATTTGTAGCCACAAATCTGGCCCCTTTTTCCGTAGAGTTCGACAATATTGTCGGAGAACGGACTTTTTCGATTAACAATACCGGAAGCCCATATACCAATGCTGCGGGGGAGAAATTCTCTATTTCTTTTCTGCAATATTTCATCAGCAACATTAAGGTTGCGACTGCTTCCGGTCAGGAATACACCGTTAAGCAGGACGACAGTTATTTCCTGATCAATGGTGGCGATAAAACGACCCGTTTTGCCAAGGTAAATGTCCCGGAGGGAGATTATACCCGCTTAACCTTTACCGTAGGGGTAGACAGTTTAAGAAGTACTATGCCTGTGGAAAAGCGGACCGGAATCCTGGACCCTGCCTATGGCGGTGGCCATGATTCAGGGGGCATGTATTGGGGCTGGCAAAACGGCTATATCTTTTTCAAATTTGAAGGAAATTCTGCGGTAATCTCTGATGATCAAAATGGCGACCCTTCCGGTAAAAAGCAGTTCAAATACCATATTGGTGGTTTTGGCGGTTATAATGCGCCAACATTAAATAATATCAGGACGGTGACTGTAGACCTGAAAGCGGCCGGAATTGCCAAGGTGAGAAAGGACCGTCAGAGCAATGTCCATCTCTTTGTAGACCTGATGAAAGTCTTTAACGGAAAAAATGCGTTTAGTATCGCGGCACATCCGAACGTCATGTTTGGTGATTTTAGCGCGAACATTGCCAATAACCTGAGCGAAATGTTCAGACATGACCATACCGAAAATTAGTCGCCATGAATAAAAAACACTGGATGACGCTGTTCCTGATGGGCGTCTTTATTCTGGCTTGTAAGAAGGATGTGGCCCTGAAAGGCAACCCTGTGATCGATAAGATTGCGGATTTTCTGGGCTTTCAGAAACCGGCAAACTTCCCGGAGCCTGTCTATAATTTCGCCAACAATAAAATCACTAAAGAAGGCTTTGAATTGGGAAGGGCTTTGTTTTATGAACCCCGGCTATCCCGAAACAATACCATTACCTGTGGTTCCTGTCACATTCAATCCTCTGCTTTCACGCAGCATGGACATGATGTGAGCCATGGGATCGACGACCGCCTGGGAACGCGCAATTCCCCGCCGATTATGAACCTTGCCTGGAACAAATCGTTCATGTGGGGAGGTGGGATTTATGACCTGGATTTACAGCCCATTGCACCTATTACGACGCATGAGGAAATGGACGAAAAACTGGAGAATGTATTTAATAAACTCCGGCAGCTTCCCAGGTATACGGAAATGTTTAAACGTGCTTTTGGAACGGAGGAGATCAGCACTGCGAGGTTTATGAAAGCATTGTCACAGTTCATGCTCATGTGTGTCAGCAGCAATTCCAAATATGATCAGGTGATGAGAAAAGAAGGAAATGCCGCTTTTACTGCAGAAGAACAGGAGGGATATACTTTGTTTAAGCAAAAATGCGCTTCCTGTCATAGTGAACCCCTGTTTACCGATGGCGCTTTCCGGAACAATGGCTTAGGACCCAGCCCGATCAATGATCAGGGTTTATACCTGGCTACCCTCATCAGTACGGATAAGTATAAGTTTAAGGTGCCTTCTTTGAGGAACCTGCGTTATACGGCTCCATATATGCATGATGGCCGGTTTTTGAGTCTTGGGGGGGTGCTGGAACATTACAATTCGGAAGTTCAGGCCACTGCGAACCTGGATCCTTTACTCCTGCAGGGAGACCGGCGGGGGATCGCTTTAACAGAAAATGATAAGGCAAAGCTGACCGCATTCTTATCCACTTTAAATGACGAAGAGTTTATCAATAACAAACTTTTGTCTGAACAATAACAAGGTCTTATAACGATCAAAACAACGAGAATAATGATGAAGAAGAAAATAATAATTAGCCTGATCCTGTTGTGCTCCACTGCATTTGCCAGTTTTGCCTGCGACATTTGTGGCTGCGGAGTAGGAAGTTATTACCTGGGCATCCTCCCCGAGTTTAACAAAAGATTTATAGGGTTGAGGTATCAGCATAAGAGTTTACAGACACACCTTGGCCCATTGGGGCAAAGAACGCCGATTACTGCCGATGAAACTTATCAGAGTGCAGAGCTCTGGGGAGGCTGGAACATCGGAAGTCGCTTTCGGATTCTGGCTTTCGTGCCTTATAATTTCAATAAAAGAGAAAGTCAGACTGGTAATGGAACCAAAAATGGGCTTGGAGACATTGCGCTGATGGGTTATTATAAACTGCTGGACAAAAGCGGCACTCTTGGGGAACGCCTGCTGGTACAATCGGTCTGGATTGGAGGAGGGATAAAAGTGCCTACAGGAAAATATGAACCTTCCGAAAGACTGGTCATTCAGGAATCTCCCAATAACTTCCAGCTGGGAACGGCAAGCACTGATTTCACCCTAAATGCGGCCTACGACATCCGTTACAATGACCTGGGGTTGAACACAAATGTGAACTATAAGATCAATACGGAAAACAAATACAATTATCGTTATGGAAATAAGCTGACGGCAAATATGCTGGCCTATTATAAGTTCAGACTGGCAAATGTGGTTACTGTAGCCCCCAATGCAGGTGTTTTATATGAGACCGCCGATAAAGATGTAGAAAACAATAAGTATAATGTGGAAGTCTCCGGAGGTTATTCCTTATCCGCTGTTGCGGGTATAGAAGTGGCAATGAAAGGCCTTTCTTTTGGTACCAATTACCAGAATGTACGCGCTCAGGACCTCGCAGGAGGCAGGGCAAAAGCAGGAAACCGGGTAATGGTACATATGTCTTTACCCTTTTAGGCGAACTTTTAGAGGAACGTCACTCAGCAGGGGCTGTCAATCCTGCTGAGTGATTGGTTAGTTAGGTGCAGATAATTTTTTATCGCCTTTTGACTTTTATTGTTAAATTTGTTAGACCCAGACTAACTAACTATCCTAACTGCCTTATGAACCTTTCAGTCCTGACAGATGATGAACTGGTCGTTCTTTTTAAAGACGGCAGCGAACGTGCGTTCAGGGAGATTTACACCCGTTATTGGAAAGGTGTCTTCCAGGTAGCTTATAAAAAGACACATTATAAGGAGCTTGCAGAAGAGCTCACCCAAAATCTTTTCGTAGACCTTTGGCGCAGACGGGAGACGGTAGTTATCGGTTCCATCAGTAATTATCTTTTTGGAGGCTTGAAATACAGCATTATTAACCATTATAAATCTCAGCTGGTAAGAGAGAACTATCAGGATCACCTGAAGGTCCTAAAGAATGATACGGTAGAAAATACCGATTATCTATTGATGCTCAATGAATTGTCTGGTGCTTTGACCGATGGGATTGCCAGGTTGCCCAAGAAAACGGGAGAGGTGTTTAAGCTGAGCAGACTGGAACATTATTCTGTAAAAGACATCTCCCGGGAGTTGAACATCTCCGAAAAGGCAGTGGAGTACCACATCACCCAATCCCTCAAATCGATGCGTTTTCATTTGAAAGATTACCTCTTTTTACCCATCCTCCTCAGCCTGTTTTTATAAAAACAGAAAAATATTTTTATTTTCTTTAGGGATCGCCCGCCTTTAGCTTACATATAGTTTAAAAGCTATAATAATGAGTAGAGAAGCATTTCATCTTTTATTGGACAGATACCTCCAGGGAACATGTACAGACGAGGAAAAACGAATCGTTGAAGAACTTTACGGAATGCTTGATAAAGAAGACCTCGATGAGATTAACCCCAGGGAAATCAATACCATGGAGCAAAAGCTTTGGGACAGGATTCATGTGGACATCTCCGCTCCGGAAACAACAAACCCTGTTTTCTTAAAACACAGCAGGCGCTCCGCAGGAATGTGGAGGGGTATTGCTGCTGCGGTTGCTGGTTTTCTGTTGATCACCGGTTACCTGTTTTTTAAAGAAGAAACCCACATTCCAACGTTCCTGGCAGTTCAATCTGTACAAGACGTTAAGGAATGTACCAATACCTCGGGAAAACCCGAGAAGATTACCTTTGAAGATGGCAGCTCTGTTGTCCTTGAAAAAAATGCGGTAGTTAAATATCCGGCTCATTTTAACAGCGATGTCCGGGAAGTGACCCTGGAAGGGGCGGGTTTTTTCGAAATTAGTAAAGATGCTTCAAGGCCTTTTATGGTTTATAGTAAAGATGTGATCACCAAAGTTCTTGGAACGAGTTTCATGATCAGAACAAGCGCATCAGGTAAATCAACCGAAGTTTCTGTTCATACCGGGAAAGTTCAGGTTTCTCCGGTTTCCGGCAGACTGGCGATCGTGAAAGGAATTCTGGGTACAGATAAAGCCATTTTCCTGACTCCTAATCAAAAAGCAGTATTCATCAGTGATCAGAAAGTGTTTGAAAAAACGCTGGTCAGCAATCCGGAACCGGTAACGGCAGAACTGCGCAGTGCCGAAGTTAAGGAAGCCTTTGCTTTCAATGATGCGCCATTGACAGAAGTGATTGCACAGCTTAAAAAGACCTATGAGATCGATTTTATTGTAGAAGACGGGGCTTTATATAACAATACGTTTACGGGAGACCTTTCTGAACAGAGCTTATATAATAAACTGGATTTTCTATGTGAGTCTATAAAAGCGACCTATGAAATCTCGGGAACAAGCATCATCATTAAGCGTAAGAAATAACAAACGATAAGAAATAACAGGTCAAAAGATTTAAACCAGCAGCGTTGCGGGACCTTGCAGGAGCGAATCTGATCTGAATAATAGGAGTAACCTAATTAACCAATCAACTAACCAACCAAACCAACAGCGTATGAAAAAGAGAAACTTTTACTAGACCAACTTCCAAAAAAAAACTGACAATGTTGCGGGACATTGCCAGTTAAATTAATTCTGAACGAAATTTTTCACATTAACGAACAAAACTTCTAAAGGTATGAATAAAAAGCGATTTGTTGCTTTAATAATAACAGCAATGAGAATATCTGTAAGCCAAATATTTCTTGTGATCTTATTTACCTGTAGCACCTTTGCAAAAAAAGTAGAGGCACAGGCAATATTGAACAAAGAAATTTCTATCAATATTACTGAAGGTAAAATAAAACAGATCTTAAAGGAAATCCAAAACCAGACTAAGGTAAAGTTTATTTATAGCCCTTCCATGATCAGATCCGAGCGGATCGTCTCTTTAAACGTAGTTAATAAACGTCTGGGAGACCTACTGTCGGAAACGCTCGCTGCTCTTAACATCACTTATAGGGTGGTGGATCAGCACATTTTATTATACGATAAAGACAGCTTTGCCGCTGCGGAAGCAGAAGCGAAAAAAACACAGATCGTCATCAAAGGACAGGTGAGCTCCACCAAAGGAGAAACCCTGCCCGGCGTAAGTGTAAAAATAAAAGGCACTTCCATCGGTGCAATGACTGATGCAAACGGTAATTATGCAGTTACCACAACTTCAGCAGATGCGGTTTTGGTGTTTACTTACATCGGTTTTAAGACCAAAGAGGTTGCCGCTGCAGGAAAAACTACGGTCAATGTCCAGCTGGAAGAAGAAGCTACCTCCTTAGGTGAGGTGGTGGTGGTGGGATATTCGACACAAAAGAAAAAGGACCTGACGGGTGCAGTCTCAGTGGTCAACGTTTCTTCCATGATCAAACAACCGGTTTCCTCGGTGAACAACCTGTTACAGGGCCAAGCATCCGGTGTAACCGTATTGGGCTCCGGACAACCAGGTGAAGAACCTCAGGTGAAAATCAGGGGGATCAATACTTTCGGAAATAACAGTCCGCTATACGTCGTAGATGGGGTGCCTACCCAAAGTACTTCCGACATCAATCCCAACGATATTGAATCGGCGCAGGTGCTTAAAGATGCGGGCTCGGCTTCTATTTACGGTTCCAGGGCTGCAAATGGGGTGATCATCCTGACGACTAAAAAAGGAAAAGGGAAGATCCAGGTGAACTATGATGCCTATTATGGTACGCAACGCCCTAAAACCGGAAATGTATGGGATATCCTGAATCCTCAGGAAATGGCAAATTTAAAACGTCAGATGCTGATCAATTCCGGAGAAACTGACCTCAATGATGCGCTTTATGGAAATGGACCTACTTATGTCGTTCCTGATTACATTTTGCCGAGAGGCGCAAAAGAAGGCGATCCGGGAACAAATCCTTCTTTGTATAATGTGAAACCTTTTTTCACCCCTGCGGAGTATGCTGGTTTTAACAGGATCACCCGGTCCAATAAAAACGGAACAAACTGGTATGAAGAAATTTTCAGTCCGGCACCAATTACAAGTCATAATGTTACGGTGAGCGGTGGCTCAGATCAGGGGAATTACCTTTTTTCTGCCAACTATTTTAATCAGGAAGGTACCTTGATGGAAACTTTTCTGACCAGATATACGGTGCGCTCCAATACACAGTATAACATTGGTAAAAAAATCAGGATAGGCGAAAATATTGCTTATTCCCTTAAAAATAACCCTAAAATTGGCGGGTTGACGGGCGATAATGCCATTGGTCATGCTTTCCGTCAGCAACCCATCATTCCGGTATATGACATCATGGGAAATTATGGTGGTTCTTTTGGTGGTGGATTGGGCGATGGTTATAATCCGGTAGCGATGCTGAACAGAACAAAAAATAACAGGGCAACAGACAACAGGTTGTTTGGAAATGTCTTTGTTGAAGTTGACCTGCCTGCATCACTTACGCTTCGCAGTTCATTTGGAGGAGCCAACTATTCGGGTGATTCCAGATCATTTGTTCATCCTCAGTATGAAAATTCTGAGAATAACATTACCAATACCTATTCTGAATCTTCTTATACAGGTTTTGAATATACCTGGACAAATACACTTGCTTTTACGAAGGTCTTTGACAGACACAGTGTAAAGGCCGTAGTAGGTACAGAATACCTTAGAAATCGCGACAATACGCTGAGTGGGAGCAATAAAGGCTATTTCTCTTTTGATCCCAACTTTACCAATCTGAATACCGGAAGCGGTCCGAAAGATTCTTCAAGTGAGCGTGATGCCAGTGCGATGTTCTCTTTGATCGGACGTCTGGATTATAGCTTCAACGACAGGTACTTAATCGGTGCAACGCTGAGAAGGGACGGTTCGTCTAAATTCACAGAAAATGTATATGGTTGGTTTCCTTCCGTAAGTGGGGGATGGAGAATCTCTCAGGAGTCTTTCCTGAAAGATGTGAAATGGCTTACCGATCTGAAAATCAGAGGAGGATATGGTGTAATGGGGAATCAGCTGAACGTAACCAATGGAAATGGATTCAATACTTTTAGCAGTTCCATCGCGCCTTCGTATTATGCGATAGGTGGTGGAAACAATGTGGTTTCCGGCTTCTATAAAAATGCAACGGGTAACCCTGGTGCAAAATGGGAGAAAAATACCAATTCAAACATTGGGGTAGATGCAACTTTATTTGGTGGAAAGTTTGAAATCTCCGCTGATTACTACCGTAAAACGATCAAAGACCTGTTGTATAACCCGGAAATGATCGCTTCCAACGGTGCTTCAAGACAGCCTTATGTGAATATCGGCGAAATGAAGAATGATGGATTGGATCTGGCCATCTCTGCACATACCAATATTGGCAAGGATCTGAAATTTAATGCAACAGCTACATTGACCACTTACAATAACCTCATTAAAAAGATTTCTTCTGATGCAGATTATTATGATGAAGATCCGCGTCGCTTTGATGGCAGCGCGATTATCCGCAATAAAGTAGGCCGTTCTGTAAGTGAATTCTTTGGTTATAAAGTAGCAGGTTTCTGGAATTCTCAGGCAGAAATTGATGCGGCAGATTTAAAAGCAAGAGGCATCACCGGTGATGTCAATTCCGTGTATCAAAGTGCGGTAGCTCCGGGGCGTTTCAAGTATGAAGATGTGAATGGTGACGGACTGATTACTGCTGCCGATCGTACTTTCTTAGGAAATGCAAATCCTGACTTTAGTTACGGCCTGAATCTCGGAATGACTTATAAAGATTTCGATCTGAGTATGTTCTTCTATGGTGCCCAGGGCAATTCCATCTGGAATCAGGTGAAATGGTGGACGGATTTTTCTTCTTCATTCGGAGGAGCAAAAAGTCATACTGCATTGTATGATTCCTGGACACCATCTAATAGGAATGCAAAAGCACCTATCCAGGAAAAAAATCAGTCTTTCAGTTCCAATGGGGTACCTAATTCTTATTTCGTAGAAAGCGGATCTTACCTCCGGTTAAAAAATGCACAGATCGGTTATACCTTCCCTGCAAAAACACTTCAGAAAATTGGGGTTGGAAAGCTTCGTGTTTATGTTTCCGGAGCGAATCTGTTTACGATTACCAAGTATTCAGGACTGGATCCTGAGATTGGTACTTCCAGTGCAACGGGAAGCCAGACTGCTTATGGGGTAGACGAAGGCGCATATCCAAGTCAGCGTACTTTCCTGTTGGGATTAAATTTAAATTTTTAACCATTTAATGTTTTAAACAGATGAAACCATCATATATGATAGCTTCATCACCATTAACAATTATATTCCGATGAAAAGATCAACATACATTTTGTTAACTGTATTGTGCTTTACAACGCAGTTATTTTTCTCCTGCAAGAAGGCATTGGAGCAACCGCCATTGGGCTCTTTGACAGAGGGGATTTTAGCCAATAAAAATGGAGTGAACGGTTTGTTAATTGGTGCCTATGCGGCATTAGACGGACAACAAGGTTCTAATCAGGGTTTAGGTGGAGGTGAAGCATGGCATGCTTCACCAAGCAACTGGGTCTTTGGCTCCATCACCGGTGGTGATGCTTCCAAAGGAAGTGACGGGGCAGATCAACCTGCCGTAGATCCCATTGCGAACTTCTACTCTGACGCTACCAATGCTTATTTTAACGGAAAATGGAAGGCCTTATATGAAGGCGTAACCCGGACCAATAACGTGTTAAAAGTAATGGCGAAAGCGACCGATATCATTGAGGCCGACCGTAAAAATATCGCTGGTCAGGCGAGGTTCCTTCGTGCACATTATTATTTTGAATTGAAGAAGTTATGGAATATGGTACCCTGGATCGATGAAACAACCACGATCTTTAACCAGCCAAACAATACAGATATCTGGGTTAAAATAAACGAGGACCTTAAATATGCCTACGATAATCTGCCGCCTACTCAAACAGAGATGGGAAGAGCAAACAAATGGGCAGCAGGAGCTTACCTTGCGAAAGCCTATTTATACCAGCATAAATTTCCGGAAGCACAAGGGTTGTTTGACATCGTCATCTCACAAGGGGTAACGACTACCGGTAAAAAATATCAGTTGAATACGGAATTCTCTGACAATTTTAAGCCGAGTAAAGAAGACAACTCAGAAGTGGTTTTTGCCATTCAAATGGCCGCGAATGTGGATCCAAATGGCCCATCTAATGGGAATAACGGTGATATGCTGAACTTTCCTTATGGAAACAGCCCTTTTGGTTGCTGCGGATTTTTCCAGCCTTCCATTGATATGGTCAACCATTTTAGAACCAACTCTGCCAACGGACTTCCATATCTGAACAATTACAATGATTTTGCAGTGAAGAATGATATGGGCATCAAAGGAACGGAAGCCTTTGTTCCGGACGCAGGAACATTGGATCCAAGGATCGACTGGACTGCCGGAAGACGTGGTGTTCCATATCTGGATTGGGGAATCTATCCTGGAGAACCATGGATCAGAGATCAGCGCTACGGCGGACCTTATGGACCTAAAAAGAACATTTACTGGCAGGAATCACAGGCAACAGATGCCGATCTGACCACCTGGGCACCTGGTTCAGCGATCAATTACCTGGTCATCAGGTTTGCGGATGTCTTGCTGATGGGCGCAGAGGCGGAGGCTCAGGCAGGAAGCCTGAGTAAAGCGGAAGGTTATGTGAACCTGGTTCGGGCACGTGCGGCCAATCCGGTAGGATGGGTGTACAAGTATAAAAACGAGGCAAAGCCGATGGAGGGATTCTCCAATATTCCGGCCGCCAATTATAAGGTAAATGAATATCCGATTGGTGATTTCTCCGGAAAAGGAAAGGATTATGCGTTAAGCGCCATCTATTTTGAAAGAAAAATAGAATTAGCGATGGAAGGACACCGCTTCTTTGACCTGGTACGCTGGGGTATTGCTGATCAGGAGCTGAATGCTTATTTTAATTTCCAGGGCAAGCTGACTTCTGATGTAAGAAACGGAAAATACATTAAAGGTAAAAGCGAATATTACCCGATCCCACAACGACAAATTGATTTGAGCCAGGCCAATGGTACGGCGGTTCTAAAACAAAATTCCGGTTATAACTAGGGAGAAGTGTTCCCCCATTTCTTATCCCTATTGTAATGAAGTAGGGGCGGATGCCCCTACTCATTTATCATATTTATTTGTAACTTCCTCTTCAAATGAACCAACCACAACGTTTTTTATCACTCGATGTTTTTCGGGGAATGACAGTCTGTTTCATGATCATTGTCAACACTCCGGGAAGCGGCGCACAGCCATTTGCCATGCTGGAACATGCAGCCTGGCATGGATTCACTCCCACAGATCTGGTTTTTCCTTCTTTCCTGTTTGCCGTAGGAAATGCCATGAGCTTCTCTATGAAAAAATTCGGACTGATGAAAGATCAGGAAGTGCTGACCAAAATATTTAAGCGAACCTTACTGATTTTTCTGATCGGATACCTGATGTACTGGTTCCCGTTTTTTCATTATAATGATGGCGGAGGGATCAGCCTTTCTCCAATCGGAAACACAAGGATCCTGGGCGTATTACAACGCATCGGCTTGTGTTACGGAATCGTCTCCCTCATGATCCATTACCTGTCCACGAGGTGGGTCATCATCCTCAGTATCTTGTTCCTGCTCGGTTACTGGCTGGTCTTGCTGCTCTTCGGAAACCCAGCCGATCCCTTCAGTATGACCGGAAATGCAGGCCAATACCTCGACCTGTTCCTTCTCGGAGATAAACACCTCTACCATGGTGAAGGAATTGCCTTTGATCCTGAAGGGATCCTCAGTACCATTCCTTCCTGCGTAAATGTGATCATAGGTTATTATGCAGGCCGCTTTATTCAGGAAAAAGGAAAAGGTTTTGAAAGCATAGCGAAATTATTGATGGCCGGAGTATTGCTCGTTTTCCTGGCATGGTGCTGGAATTCAGCCTTCCCGATCAATAAAAAATTATGGACAAGTTCATTTGTGCTGATCACCTGCGGACTGGACCTGATCATTATCGCAGCGCTGATTTACATCATCGAAGTGAAACAATCGGTCAGATGGACTGGCTTCTTTACCATATTCGGTAAAAATCCCTTGTTTATTTATATCGTTGCCGATCTCTTGCTGATCATCATCAATACGCTATTCCCGAAATCTGATTTTAGCGGATGGATCAATACCGTGTTCTTCCAGGCCATTGCCCCGGGACCAATTGGCTCCTTACTCTTTGCAATTAGCTTTATGCTGGTCTGCTGGCTGGTAGGGTACTTTCTTGACCGGAAGAAAATATACATCCGTGTCTGATAGTTTTACAAATAAAATGGAATACATCACCTCATAAGACAATTTAAATGAAACAATATGTGATCGGCTCTTTATTGATTCTGGCCGTAGTGAAAACCGGTTTTGCCCAAAAGACAGCCAGTTTAAAAGCCGCAGACCTTAGTATTCAGCTGGAGATGGTTAGCAGGAATGATGGCAAGACACAATCGCTCTTACGCCTCAAAAACAATGGTAAGGCTGAGCTTCCTGCTTCAGGATGGAAGATCTATTTCAACTCCAGAGTGGTAAAAACATGGGCTAAAGATTCGACAATTGCGACTATAAAACATGTAAACGGAGACCTGTTCTGCCTATCTCCATTGAAAGCCTTTAAAACAGTTCCTGCCGGAGCGGAGCTTCAACTTCAGCTGGCACTGGAATCGATGAACAATGTGACAGAACGCCCACAGGGATTTTACCTGGTATGGGATAGAAGTCCTGATCATGCAGCGTCCATCTCTAAACTGACCTACAAACCCTTTCCGGAACACTTAAAAGAAGAACAGGAACTGGCAGCGAAGGTTTACCAGCGAAATACAGGAATAAAAGAGATTCGGGAAAGCGATTTGCCAGCGGTATTTCCAACTCCACTTAGCTATATCAAGCAGGAAGGTGTTTTTAAACTGAGTCCTGCTGTTCAATTGGTTACAGGAGGTGTTTTTGCAAAAGAAGTAAAGGGATTTGCAGATGAGCTTGCTAAAATTTTAGGAAAGACACCGGTTGTGGTCAAAGCTTCGGAAAAAGGGGGCATTTTCTTCGAGCAGGAAAGCTCGATGGCTAAAGAAGCCTATGAACTGAGCATCAGTTCCCAGAAAATCGTGATCAAAGCCGGAGATGCGGCTGGCGCATTTTATGCGATCCAGTCGTTAAAAATCATGTTTCCGGCAAAAGCCTGGGCAAGTGTGCAAACGGCCATCAGCCTCCCGGCAGCAACGGTTAAAGATCAACCGCGATTCGGATTCAGGGGTTTTATGATGGATGTAGGCAGAAATTTTCAGCCAAAATCAGAAGTGTTTAAAGTATTGGACCTGATGGCTCTGTATAAACTGAATGTCTTCCATTTTCATTTAACGGAAGATGAGGGCTGGCGACTGGAAATTCCGGGATTACCGGAACTTACTTCCGTAGGTGCACAGCGTGGACATAGCGAGGGGGAGCATAAAAGTATTCTTCCTTCTTATGGATCAGCAGCTACTGCCGGAACAAATTCCGGAAGCGGTTTTTTTACCAAAGCAGATTATGTAGAAATTCTTAAATATGCCACTGCAAGACATATCCTGGTGATTCCCGAAATTGAAACTCCGGGACATGCGCGGGCAGCGATCAAATCAATGGATGCCAGGTATTCGAGGTTGATGAAAGCCGGCCAGAAAAGCGAGGCAGAACGTTACCTGTTAAGAGACCTGAATGACCAGTCTAAATATCGTTCTGTTCAGGGCTTTGACGACAATGTGGTCAATGTTGCACTGCCTTCTACCTATGCTTTTCTGGAAAAGGTAACTGATGAGCTGATCGCCATGCACAAAGAAGCAGGAGCGCCGCTGACGACGATCCATTTCGGAGGAGATGAAGTCCCGGCAGGAGTCTGGGAAAAATCAGCTGCTGCAGATCGGTTGTCGAAAACAGATCCTGAGGTTAAAGGAACGGATGCGCTTTGGTACTACTATTTCAGTAAAATGAATCAGCTGTTAAAAGCAAGGGGACTATACCTGTCCGGATGGGAAGAAATCGGACTCCGTAAAATGGAGGTTAACGGCGAAAAGAAAATGCTGCCGGAACCCCGCTTTGTAAATGAAAACTTTCATGCGGATGTTTGGAACAACCTGACCGGTAATGAAGACCTGGCCTATAAAATGGCGAATGCCGGATATAAAGTTGTTTTAACACCGGTAACCAATTTCTATATTGACCTTGCGGTAAATCCAAGCTTTGAAGAAAGAGGGCAGAATTGGGGTGGTTATGTGGATGTAGACAAACCTTTTTACTTCATCCCTTACGACTATTATAAAAACGTAAAGGAAGATGAACAGGGGAACCCTGTTGACCTCAGTGTTTTTAAGAATAAAGAGCGGCTGACGGAAAAAGGAAAGCTGAATATTGTTGGTCTGCAGGCACCATTATGGAGTGAAACCATAAAAACACCCGCACAACTGGAATACATGTTGTTGCCAAAACTTTTAGGTCTTGCTGAAAGAGCATGGGCCAAAGATCCGGAATGGGCAACGATAACAGATGTGGCAAAGGAGAAAGCAGCCTATGATCAGGCATGGTCGGAATTTGTCAACGTTTTAGGCAAGAAAGAGCTGCCACGTTTAAGTTATTATTCAGGAGGTTATCAATACAGAATTCCAACTCCCGGGGTGCGGATTGACAATGGACAGTTGGAGGCCAACCTACAGTTCCCGGGTTTTATCATTCGCTATACCACGGATGGAACAGAGCCAGGAAAAAACAGTGAGATTTATAAAACAGCGATCCCTTTTAAAGGAGCGGTAAAACTGCGTGCTTTTGATCGGGCAGGAAGAGGGGGCAGAACAATTCTGATCAAATAAGCTTAAATCATCATCCGCATACCCGCTTACAAAAAGTAAAAAAAGACCAAAAAAAACAGGGATAAATCGGAGAGATCTATCCCTGTTATAATGTGGTTGATCCACCACAGACCAACCTAAACCAAACAAACTGATCATATAACGGACAATGTTGTAAAAAAGTTTTCAGGTTTAAAAATAAAAACAATTTCATGACAATTGGAATCGATTTAGCGGCGCTTTAGAGCGCGAAACGCTATTCTTCATCATGATATAAAAATTCCATTCCTTCCGGCGTAATAGAAGAGGAGTGCTGCACACTGGACCTGTCGATCCGGATGTATCCCAATCTTTCCAATTCTTCGTACTGTTCTTCCATTCCTCCTAAAATTGAGGAACTAACTTGCTGGTCAATAATTTCCAGTAATGATTTCATAGCTTCTTTTTCCATGGCATTTTATTGGTTATTGTAGCGGATTTTTCTTTCTACCTAATATAAGAAAAAAAGTTTAATCAATCAGGCTTCCAGGCAGCTGCGAAACATTCTGTCGAAGCCATAGAGGGAGAGGCGCTTGCCAATAATTACAATTTTATTTTCCTTTTTATCGCCCTCCAGCCAGGGATGACCTTTGCTGACAGACATTCCCTTTCCAACCGTTTGCAGAATCACCCGCTCCGGATAGTTTGCATTAAAGAGAATCCCTTTAATCCGGTAAACACCGATGGATTGAGTCAACAGAAAAACCATCATCCGGTGCTGAATGGCTTCTATGTTCATATTTTCCGGATACCTCAGCAAAATGGTTTCAATACCACTATGCTGATGCTGGCGATGAGCGCTTCCCAAACCAAACTGCGGAATTGCTTCGCTTTCCGCAGGGATCAGGTTAAACATGCCTTTAGGCGTTAGAAATGGCTTAGGATTGCTGTAGAAATTGGCAAACCTTTCCCGGTTAAATAAAATATCAATCTTGAAATCGTTCTCTAGGGCCACTAAAATCTCTGCAAAAGGATTTAAGGTCTTTAAAATAGCCTGCAATTCCCGAAGGTAAGCGGAACTTACCTTTTCAGATTTATTGAGCAGGATGACGTCGCTGAATGCAATTTGCTGGATGGCTACTTCTGTTTCTTTCAGCTGGTCTTCAATGAGCTCGGCATCAACGACACAGATGACCCTTTTCAATTGAAAACTTTCCTGAACCGATTCATTGGTCAGAAAGGGCCGGGCAATATTTGCGGGATCGGCGATGCCGGTGGCTTCGATCAGCAGCTGGTCCCAGGACGATTTTCTAAGCCATAACTGATTGAGGATGTCATACAGATTGTCATTTAAGGTACAACATAAACAACCATTATTGAGCTCCACAATATTGTCGTCCCCTTTAATGAGCAGTTCTGCATCAATACTTTCTTCTCCGATTTCATTTTCTATAATCGCAAAACGGGTTTTTGCTCTTCCGGAAATGATCGCGTTGACTAAGGTGGTTTTTCCTGAGCCTAAAAACCCGGTTAAAATGCTGACTTCCTTGATGTTTTTCATCTAATTACAGTATCAGTGCCTAGGTTTAACACCTGAAAAAAATCCTTTCTCGTTTCTTTCTCTTCAAACTTTCCGCCATAAGAGATCGTGGTCGTTTTGCTGCTCTGGTCTTCCACGCCGCGCATACTCACGCACATATGATGCGCGGTGATGACCACGATGATGTCTGAAGTATTCAGGACCTCCTGAAGCTCCTGGAAGATCTGTTTACTCAGTCGTTCCTGTACTTGTGGCCTTTTGGCGTAGTATTTTACAATTCTGTTGATCTTGGAAAGACCGATAACTTTGCCATTCGGAATATAAGCAATGTGCGCTTTTCCCGGCATGGGCAGAAAATGGTGTTCACAGGCAGAGATAAACTCAATGTCCTGTTCGATCAGCATCTGATGGTAGCCATATTTGTTTTCAAAAATAGAGATGCCCGGTTTATTGGCAGGGTTCAGTCCTGAAAACAATTCCTTAACATACATTTTTGCCACGCGGTGTGGCGTTCCCCGCAAGCTGTCGTCGCTCAGGTCTAAACCGAGTTCTTCCATAATTGCGGCAAAATGTTTGCTGATCGCCAGGATCTTTTCTTCATCGGTTTTCAGAAAAGCATCAGCCCTTAATGGGGTCTGGGTATTTGCGGAGAAATGCGTTTCCCCTTCAGCTTCGTAGCTGCTCAGTAAATGTTCCATTTTATGATGGTTTGGTATTTTGACAGGTAATGATCCCTTTTATTTAGCCTGGGATGCGGTTGCTTTCTGGAGGCTGATTGGAGCGGCAGTCGCCGCATCGACGACTTCCAGTTTCAGAATTCCCTCGATGAGAACCGGCTTGGTGGTATAGGCAATGGGACTGCTCATGTTCACTAAAATCATCGCAGGGACTCCGTTTTGTCCACAAAAGAAACATTGATTGATGGGCAGTGGAGAAAGCAGGAATTGCTGCTGTTTCAGCCCTGCTTTAATGGGAATGATATAGCCTTTTAAACTAAAGTCACGGTCTGCAAACCGTCTGATCATCTCTCCATACACGGGAAGGATTTTGTTTTGCTTGTCCATCTCAAAATTCACGGAGCCAATCACGTCCCAGTTCATGGAGCGGATGACATCTGCAGGGTTGTGCGCTCTTTTTTGGGCAAGGGCGCAGGTTGTAAAAAACAACAGGGCCAAAATAAGGGATAGTCGGCTTTTCATGTTTATCAATGCAATTGGGTATTGCAAACATAGATTAAATGCAACAACATTGCAATTATACTTTGTAAACTGAAACGCTGATGACGAAACCGGAAATGGAAAGAGATAAGCCAGAGAAAGAAGGGGGGGAAGAAATGCACCTAATTCTTGTTCAATCCCTGGCTTAATAAATTAAAACTCAATTTAGCTTAAGCGTTGCTCTGCGAGGTTGAGTTGTTTGAGCATTTCTTCCACAGATAAGCTGTCCTGGAATGTTAATTCGGGAATAAGTGCTCTGTAATAGTCGATCCCGTTCAATAACTGCGCTTTAAACTTGCTGAAGTACTTGTCTTTTTTGGTATTAAACTCCTCTAAATGAGTAGCAATGTCTTTCTTCAGATAGTCCACATATAAGTTTAGTTCATTGATGAACAGGTTGGGACGCAGGACCCCTGAAAGTAAGTTTTCTCTTCCATAAATATGATTGATCATCTCCTTAAGGGAGTATTTGGCATGAAAGAAAGCCAGATTTGGACCCGGGCAGATGCTCACCGCCCTGTTTTCTCTTGGCTTTAATATCCCTGCTTTAATATAGGTGGAAGCACATAAACCTTCACACAGACATACTTTCTCCGTAATGGAATCAAACTGTTTTTGGTAATCTGCTTTGGGCAGTTGCTGATCTTTCAGCTGTTTTATCTTTAGGTTTTGATATGCTCTTGATGCCGTACAGATCGGCAGTTCTGTAAATTCGGTATTGGTACATAGAAACTTCTTTGTGCATGGACTTCCTGGCCGTCCTTTTTCTATGCGTTGCAGTCTTTGTTGCTCTGCAGTGCTTTTTTTGAAATTATTGAAAAGTACGCCCAATGGGGAAGAGTTGCTCAGGTAATAATCATCAGCCCTTGCAGTAACAAGGTCATTTAAGGTTTCTTCGTCCACATTTGTCGCTTCAGGAACCAGCAAAAACGGACTTCCCCAACCGGCGGCATCCAGCTGATAATAATTGAGCAGGAACGCATGTTCTTCGGCCGTGCCGATACCTCCCTGTGCAGTAATGCGTTGTACTGGTTTTTCCATTTCCGGGAACTCCTTACTGTTCAGCGCCGCAGCATACATCTGATACAGTTCTTCCGAAAGCTCAGCCCGCTTCTGTTTGAATTCTTCCAGGATAGGCCCCAATAAGAAACCTTCTGTAGCAAAAGCATGGCCTCCGCAGTTCAAACCCGATTCTACGCGGAATTCGGAAACCCATAAACCTTTTTTAGCCAGCATCTTTGCCTGTATCATCGCCGAACGGAAATCGCTCACTTTAAGGATGATTTTCTTTTGTAGTTTCCCCTCAGTATCCGGGAAAAAGGCAGTACATTTTTCCATATAAGCATACAATCTCGGGTTTAGACCTGCGGAAATAATCACAGAGGATTCCAGTGTACTATTGGCAAAACCACGCATGGCAGCCAGGGCATCAGTAAAGTTATCACCGGCATATTCATTGTTGGCCTTATAATTGGCTTTGTCTACTTTAGACATGATGTTGACATCTATGGCTCCCGGAATCATCGACGCCAGTAGTTCTTTCCGTACAGCCTCTCCGGACATTCCCGTTCCTGAAGCCTTCATTTGTGCATACTTTTGTTTCATTGGAGAAGTATCCGGCAAAAGCTCAAAGTATCGGGACAGCTCCGTTCCTTCTTCAAAGCTTTGCATTTTTAATGCAGCAAACTGCTCCTTAACCAGCGTATCCAAAAGGTTCAGGTAGGCGGTAATCCTCCTCGCCCTGCTGTCTTCCTCTTTTTTCTCAATTAAGGTATATCCTTTTGTCGTATTTTCCTGATGGTACTTTCTCATGCGCTCCGTCAGTTCATCATCCACAATGGAGACAACGGAAGAGATGCCGTATCTGGCTACTTTTAAAGGAGTGTCAATCGAATAGCCTAAGCCTAGTACCGGAATGTGAAAAGTATGGTTCATTTAATATAAAATAGCAAGGTGAAGCGCAAAAGAACAGACTATTTAATTTTAAAAACATGATATTAGTCACACTTTTGCATGATTTAGGTTATCTGGCTCCTGCAATCGTATTGACTATATTTGTAAAAAGTAAAACATGGAAAAGGCGAGGTTACTTAAGGCGATCATTGAAACGGCAATTGATGGGATCATTACCATCGATAACCGGGGCAGGATAGAGAGCCTTAATCCGGCAGCATTGAGGTTATTTGGTTATGCACTGGAAGAGGTGGAAGGAAAAAACATTTCTGTTTTAATGCCTGAACCAGATAGAAGCGGACATGACGGCTATATTTCCAGATACCAGACCACCGGAGAAAAACGGATCATCGGCAAGGGGAGAGAGGTAAAAGGATTGAGGAAAGACGGTTCTACTTTTCCTTTCAGACTGGCTGTAAGTGAGGTTCAATACGATGATCGGATCATTTATACCGGATTTATACATGACCTGTCCAGGGAGAAAGAAGCAGAAGAGCGCTTGCGGGAATATGCTGCAGAGCTGGAAGAACTGGTAGAAGAACGGACAAAATCCCTTAAAAAAACAGTAAAAGCTTTAAGTGAGGCAAAAGAAGAAGTAAGTCTTTCTTTAGAAAAAGAGAAAGAACTCAATCAATTGAAAAGCAGGTTTGTATCTATGGCTTCTCATGAATTCAGAACACCGCTGAGCTCGGTACAACTTTCAGCTTCACTGATCGATAAATATGCAGAGCCTTACGACAATACCAATATCAGAAAGCATGTCAGCAAGATCAAAAACGCAGTAGGAAACCTAACCACTATCCTGAATGATTTCCTGTCTCTGGAACGTCTGGAAGCAGGAAGGGTAGAACCGACATTTACCGCTTTTGACCTCGTGAAACTTGCGGAAGAGATTACGGAAGAAATGCAGATGATTGCCAAACAGGACCAGAACATCATTTACCAGCATACCGGACTGCAAAGCATGGTGCTGCTTGATCCAAACCTCTTGAAAAATTGCATGATCAACCTGATCTCCAATGCCATCAAATATTCAGGAGAAAATACTTTCATAGAATTTAATACGGAAATCAACGATCAGCAATGTATCGTGACGATCAAAGACAATGGGATCGGGATTCCGGAATCAGACCATAAGTACTTGTTTCAACCCTTTTTCCGTGCCCACAATACCGGTAACATTCCAGGAACAGGTCTGGGCTTAAACATTGTTCACCGTTATGCCTCCTTAATGAAGGGGGATTTATATTTTGAAAGCAGCATTCATACCGGGACTAAATTTGTCCTGTCCTTCCACAAATAACCATTCAATACAAATGAAGAAGATACAGATACTCATTATAGAAGATAACGACGACATCAGGGAAAGTACTGCAGAAATTCTGGAGCTTGCCAATTATGAAGTATTGCAGGCCAGCAATGGCCGGATAGGCGTCGAGCTCGCGGGGACGCACCTGCCGGACCTGATCTTATGTGACATCATGATGCCGGAGCTGGATGGCTATGGTGTATTGTATTTGCTCAATAAAAATGAAAAGACTGCCGCTACTCCGTTTATCTTTCTGACGGCCAAGGCTGAACGTCTGGACATGCGTAAAGGCATGGAAATGGGAGCAGATGACTACCTCACGAAACCTTTCGATGATGTAGAACTGATGAATGCGATAGAAAGCAGGCTCAGTAAAAAAGAGAAACAACAACATTTCTATAGCCAGTCGCTGGAAAAACTAAGCGCTTTGTTTAGCAATACTTCAGGTTTGCAGGAGCTGGAGAAAATAATTGCCGCACGGAAAGTCAGGGCGATTAAGAAAAAACAAATCGTTTATTACGAGGGCGACAATGTTTCCGGCGTTTATCTCGTGATGCAGGGGAAGGTGAAAACCTTTAAGCTGAGCGAAGATGGAAGAGAATTGCTAACCGGTATGTATGGCCATGAAGAATACTTTGGAATCACATCTTTATTGCTCAATGCCCCTTACACGGAAACAGCAGAGGCGATGGAAGACAGTACGGTTTGCATGCTGCCAAAGGATCTGATGGAAGATTTACTCCACCGTTACCCGGATGTAGCGAGACAGTTTATAGAAATCCTCTCCAATAACCTTCAGGAAAAAGAAGAACAATTGCTGCAATTGGCCTATCATTCAGTTAGAAAACGCATGGCGGAAGTATTGGCCAGGCTTTGCAAACAGGAACAGGAGGGAACGGAGCTGACCCTGCGCATTTCCAGGGATAACCTTGCTGCGATGGCAGGAATGGCCACAGAAACGGTAAGCCGGATCCTGAGCGACTTCAAAGATGAAGGAATTATTGAAAGAAAAGGAAGTCAGATCGTTATCCTGGATCAGGTTCGGCTGCAGCAAATGAAAAACTGACGAAGATCACTTTTTCGGCTGACCGAACTCATTCTCCCCGCCATGCCTTCATGCTAACTTTGGTTATTAAATAATCGAACCGCATGAGAGTTGTCGCATATAGTATAAAATCTTTTGAAAAAGAACCGCTGGCCATTGCCAACAATAAAAAACATGAGATCACGCTGATCTCCAATTCGCTGAGCCTGGAAACAGCAGCTTATGCCGAAGGTAAAGAAGCGGTGATCGTTTTCAATGAAGAGGACAACGTTTCTGCCTTGGTGATCAATAAGCTGGCAGATCTTGGCGTGAAATTCATTGCTACACGCTCTACCGATACGACACATATCGACACCGAAGCTGCAGGTTTGAGAAGCCTTAAGATCGCCAATGTTCCATTGGCTTCCTTATCCGGCCTTACCGAGAAGGAATTGCCAATGGCTCTGGCCGCGGAAACGATCATCAACCTGGATAACTGGCAGCAAAACCGTTGCCTCGGCGATGCCTGTGTCTGTTCAAAGGCATGTGATCAGGCGGGAAGCAAAGTACACATCAAAGGACAACCTCATCAGCATTAATATGGAGAGCATCGTTTCAAAATACCATGTTGCTGCGCCACGTTATACCAGTTATCCTACGGTTCCTTATTGGAACCTGACTGATTTTAATGCGGAAAACTGGGCTAAGGCCGTAGCACAATCCTTTAAAGAAAGCAATGATTCAGACGGGATCAGCGTATACATCCACCTTCCTTTTTGTGAGAGCCTCTGTACCTATTGCGGTTGCAATACCAGGATCACAAAGAACCATCAGGTGGAAGAACCTTATATCGCCGCTGTGCTAAAAGAGTGGCAATTATACCTGAACTTGTTTGTCAGCAGGCCAAAAATCAAGGAATTACACCTTGGTGGTGGCACGCCAACATTCTTCAGCGCCGAAAATCTACAGATCCTGATTGAAGGGATTCTACAATATGCAGACCTTCATGAGGATGCAGAATTTAGTTTTGAAGCCCATCCCGGAAATACCAATCCCGAACACCTGAGCACTTTAAATAAACTTGGATTCAGAAGGTTGAGTCTTGGAATTCAGGATTTTGATCCTACAGTACAGCTGATCATCAACAGGATCCAAAGCTATGAACAGGTAGAAGAGGTGACCCTTAAAGCCAGGGAGTCGGGCTATACCTCGATCAATTACGACCTTATTTATGGCTTGCCAAAGCAAAATCCGGCAGGTCTGTCTGATACCCTTGATGCCGTTGTAAAATTAAGACCAGACCGCATCGCTTTTTACAGTTATGCGCATGTGCCCTGGGTAAAACCCGGACAAAGACGTTATACAGAAGCCGATCTGCCTTCTCCAAAAATGAAGCAGGAACTCTATGAACTGGGGCGTAAAAAGCTAAAAGATGGAGGTTATATCGATGTCGGTATGGACCATTTTACACTGGCCACAGACAGTTTATATGGCGCGGAGATCAAAGGGAATCTGCACCGGAACTTTATGGGTTACACCCATCAATACAGTCGCCTGATGGTCGGATTAGGGGTGTCGTCGATCAGTGATACGTGGTCTGCCTTTGCTCAAAACGTGAAAAAAGTAGAGGATTACATCAGGATCGTAAACGAAGGAGAACTGCCTGTATTTAAAGGGCATTTACTGACGGAAGAAGACCTGGTCATCCGCAAACATATATTAAACATCATGTGCAGGGGATATACTTCCTGGAGCAGGGCTGAAGAACAATCTGCAGCACTGAGCGAAGGATTAAAGCGCATGCGCTGGCTGGCATTGGACGGTCTTGTCTTATTGTCGGAGGAGAACCTTAGGGTAACTCCATTAGGTAAAAGGTTTTTAAGGAATATCTGTATGGCATTAGATGCGAGGTTATGGGCAAATCAGCCTACAACACAGTTGTTTAGTCTTACAGGTTAGTCTGGGTTCAGGTGATAAGAACGTATTTGAACAATATGCGTACCTGAATAATAAGTAGTAAAGGCATTAACTGAATATCAAAAAAACATCAGAAAACAGCTCGCTTTGAACGCAGCAATTACCTTGCAAAAAGGGATTGGAAACGTTTAAAGCGAGCTGCTTTGTTTAATCTTATATTGCATCAGTTGCCCGATAGAAGAGGCTCTGGAGATGGCATTTTCTGCTACAGGCCCTTCAAAATTAGCACTGATGGTAGCTGTCCATATTTTCATCCATTGATCAAAGTGTTCCGGATGCAGCGGCACTTCCTTATTTAAGGCGATGTGCTTTAACATTGGATTTCCTTTATAGGTCACTACATCTAATAAGATTGTTTCCCAGAAGGTAACCATCACCGGAATATGTCTTTCCAAAGAGAAATCTGCCGCTTTAAATACCGGGCCGATTACCGGATCAATAAGTGCATTGCTATAGAAAGCATCTACCAATAAGCGGATGTCATTACTGTCTTTTATATCTCTCATATTCATTGCAAATTTACGTTTAATGGGTTAAAAAAAGTTTACCGGCATTCTGCAACCCCTTGTTCCGTTCCTGCCGGACTCAGATAGGGGATGTTTAACTCCAGCCCCCTAAAAATAAACCAGATTCCGAGGCAAAGCATAAAGTAGGGAATCACCTTGTTGATCCTTCTGCGCAACAGTGCCCCTGTAAATCCCATACTTAGTGTTGCGATAAACATCAGGGGCAGGGTGCCCATGCCGAACCAGAACATATAGGTCATGGAGCTGCTGACATTTCCGGTGTTTAACGCTCCTGCCATGGCCAGGTAAACAAAACCACAAGGTAGAAATCCGTTGATTACCCCGATGATCAGGTGGTTGGCCTTATGCTTCAAGGCATAATTAAAGGCCTTGTTAAAAGGCTTTAAAAAGAAGGAAGGCGTGTTTTTGAAGACCTGGAATTTGAATAACCTGGAACAGGCAGCCATCATAATCAATATGCCACTGAAAATACTAACTCCTTGTTGAAAACCGGCCATCCAGATTTGTTGTCCGATCAGGCCAATCATCAGGCCCAGAAAACAGTAAGAAATAATCCTTCCCAATTGATAGAGCAGCTTGTCCAACACCAGGAATGCCCAGCCCTGTTTCAGGGAGGGCACAGCGAAGGCAAGGGGACCGCACATACCTATGCAATGTACGCTCCCCAGCAGTCCGATCATGAAAGCAAGTCTTTCCGTACTCATTTTACCATGACCTCCTGCTCATCCAAATAGGATTTACCTGCACTATTCCATGTAATGATCAGTTTCCATCTTCCTTTAGCAATTTCTTTTGAAGGGATGACTGATCTATATTCCACATCTGTTTTGAAATTAACCACCTTGTCCATGCGTTTATCTGATGGACGGACGATTTTTACTTTTCCCTCTGCAGCAGCTTTAAACGTAAGCAGAATTTCTCCGGGTAAAACAAGGATCTCCGGTGCAGCATGGTCTGCCTTGACCTGTTCCTTCAGGTTGTAATCTGCATTGTAATTGAGCCCTTTCTCATAATAATCATTATCTACAAGGGCATCAGGCTTGCTGTTAAACATCATCACTGCCAGTACCACAATGAAGGTCATAAATGAGCCCATACCAATCACTAATTTTGTTCCCCAGTTCCATTCCATATGCTTAATCGTTTATTGGTGCTATAAATGTAGTTTCAAATCTGTCTAAGACCTTTCCATCCGATACCAGTTTGAAACCGATGTCTGACTTGTATTTCTTTAAAGCCGACTGAGGCATGATCACAAAGAAAGTCAGCTTTGCCACACCGCCATAGGCGATAGAATCCTGTTTCTGTATATACTGGATTTTCGTGGATGGATCATCCGGAATGATCTCAAACTTCAATGATTTATTCGTTTTATTGATCAGCTCTGCATTGTATAAATTGCTGACTTCCTTTTCTTGCTCCCGCATCTGGTAAAGTGTGCCCCCTGCACGTAAAATCGTAGTTTTGACATCACTTCTGACGATTAAAAGGTAGCTCAGTACCGCCATTAAAGCAAACAATACACCCGTATAGGCATACACCCTTTTGTTGAGGTGGAAACCCTGTTTGAACTTGATCTCATCGTCAGATTTAAACCCGATCAGGCGTGTTGGACGGTTGATTTTCTCCATCACCATATCGCAGGCATCAATACAGGCGGTACAGTTCACACATTCCATCTGAGTACCATTCCTGATGTCAATTCCGGTAGGGCAAACCTGTACGCAAAGCTTGCAATCGATACAGTCGCCGATTTGGTTTTCTGTTTCTTTAACGCGCTTCCCGCGAGGTTCCCCGCGTTCGTAATCATAGGCAACGATGATGCTCTGGTTGTCCAGTAACACGCCTTGCAGACGTCCGTAAGGACAAACGACCGTACACACCAGCTCCCGCATTCTGGAAAATACGAGGTAAAATACGATGGTAAATACGCAGATGGCGATAAAACCGCTTAAATGCATGGAGACGGGTTCTGTCATGATGCTGATCAATACGGAAGAACCAATCAGGTAGGAGAGGAAGATGTTGGCAATCAGAAAAGAAATCGCCAGGTAAATTCCATGTTTCAACCCTTTTTTAAAGACCTTTTGTCCGGTCAAAGGACCATCGTCCAGCTTTTTACGTTTGTTATGGTCGCCCTCAATCCAGATCTCTATCTTCCGGAAAATCATTTCCAGAAAGATCGTCTGCGGGCATGCCCATCCGCAAAATACCCGTCCAAAGACAACGGTAAACAGCACAATGAATACTATGAAAATCAGCAAAGCCAATACAAAGAGGTAGAAATCCTGAGGCCAGAAGATGACACCAAAGAATACAAATTTCCGTTCCAGCACATTTAAAAGGACCAGTTGCTCCCCATTTAACTTTAGAAACGGGGCAGCAAATAGTAAAGTCAGGAAAAAATAGCTGACTATGGAGCGGTATTGATATAATTTCCCCTTGATCACATGAGGATAAAGCCATTTACGGCTTTTACCATCATCGGTAAGGGTGGAGATCTGATCTCTGAATTGTCCGGGACTTTGCGACGACATATTAATCTTTTTTGCCCTGTGGTGCTTTCGCGCCGGCAGGATTACTTCCTTTTAATGACAACACATAATTGGTGATGTCTGAGATTTGTTTGGCATTCATGGATTTCTCCCAGGCCACCATTCCTTTCTCAGGAACACCATATTTGATCGTTTTGAACACATCTTTTACGCCTCCCCCATGTAGCCAGAATTCATCGGTCAGGTTAGGGCCAACGCCACCTTCTCCATTTGCCCCATGACAAGGCGTACAAACGGTCTTAAATAGCGCCGCTCCTTTTTGGATCACCTCTTTATCATTGCTTTGCGCTACATTGCTTTCATTGATCTGAGGGCCTGCGGAGCCTGGTTTCTGAAGAAAAGCCAGGCGATCGTCTGCGGCCTGCTGCAATTCTATCGCATATTCTTCTTCCTGTGATTTCCCCCAGTTGAACACATGGTAATTGAACATATATCCGATGGCAAAAATGATGGTTCCGTAAAACAATACGCTAAACCAGGCCGGGGTAGGGTTATCCAATTCTGCGATGCCATCAAATTCATGGTCCATCATCAGGTCTTTCTCCTCCGCCATAGGTTTTAAGCCCATGAGTTTGGTCCAGATCGATGGTTTTGCCTGCTCCTCAGCTTCGCGCTGTGCGGCCAGTAACCGGAATTGTTCTTTCTCTTCTTCAGTGGCAAATGGGGAAGGGCTGATACTTTCCTTAACAAAGATTTTGATGACTTTCAATACCTGTAAGGAAACGATAAGGATGAGCACTGCCACAAATAGCAGGGCCCAGATAAGTAGCGCTGTCATTATTCCTCGTCTTTTAAGGGTAATTCACTCATATATTTTATTTCGTCTTTTTTCATGGTCAGCAGGAGAATGCCGACCAGTAAGAAAAAGAGCATGAAAATCCCCAGAGAGGTAAGTAAATACACCTGGCTTCCATCTACTTGATTTAAAAATTGCTTAAACATGGTGTTGTAGTTTAGATTTTACTTCGCTTTAATATCTGTTCCCAAACGTTGCAGATAGGCAATCAGTGCAACGATTTCTTTATCACTTTTCACTTTGATGTTGTTCTTCTGAAGGTCTGCAGCAATGGCTTTTGCCTGTTTGTCCAGGTCTCTGTTGGCCTTATGCTCATAACCTTCCTCATAAGGAACACCTAAACTGCGCATCGCATTGATCTTGCTGATGGTAGTTGTCGTGTCGAGTTTCTGGGTAATCAGCCATTCGTAAGGAGGCATGATACTTCCAGGCGACATTGTCTGTGGGTCAAGCATGTGGTTGTAATGCCATACATTGCCATATTTACCACCCTCACGCTGTAAATCAGGTCCGGTTCTTTTAGAACCCCATAAATGTGGATGGTCGTATACAAACTCTCCCGCTTTACTGTATTCTCCATATCTTTCTGTTTCTGAACGGAAAGGACGGATCATTTGAGAGTGACAGCTCACACAACCTTCACGGATGTATAAATCACGTCCCTGTAGCTCCAAAGGAGAATAAGGCTGCACGCTGGCAATCGTAGGGATATTGGATTTGATCGTGAAAGTGGGCATCATTTCGATCATTCCACCAATCAGGATCACCACTAAGGAAAGCACCATGAATACCATTGGTTTACGTTCCAGTACGCGGTGTAATTTTTTCTCAGATCCCTGAGGAACATAATCTTTCGCCAGTGGCATCGCTTCAGCAGGCTCATTGGCCACCAGTTTCCCCAAACGAACTGTTCTGATCAGGTTGTAAGTCATCACGATTACTCCGGCAAGGTATAAAGCACCACCGATCGCTCTCAAGACATACATTGGAAGGATTTGTATCACTGTTTCCAGGAAGTTTGGATACTTAAGCATTCCATCCGCATTGAACTCTTTCCACATCAATCCCTGTGTGAAACCTGCGAAATACAAAGGCACTGCATAAAATATAATTCCCAGTGTTCCGATCCAGAAGTGGAAGGACACCAGTTTTTTAGAGTATAATTCTGTTCTGTAAATGCGGGGAATCAACCAGTATAAAATTCCGAAGGTTAAGAAACCATTCCAGCCTAAAGCACCTACGTGTACGTGTGCTACTATCCAGTCGGTATAGTGAGCAATCGCATTGATCTGTTTTAAGGCAAGCATTGGGCCTTCAAACGTAGCCATACCATAAGCGGTAATGCCGACTACCATAAATTTAAGTCTCGAATCTTCTCTTACCTTGTCCCATGCACCGCGAAGGGTCAATAGTCCGTTGATCATACCGCCCCAGCTTGGTGCAATCAGCATGATCGAGAAAGCAACACCCAGCGATTGGGCCCAGCTTGGTAAAGACGTATATAATAAATGGTGTGGGCCAGCCCAGATATAGATAAAGATTAATGACCAGAAGTGAAGGATACTCAGTTTATAAGAGTATACCGGACGCTGTGCCATTTTTGGAAGGAAATAATACATCATTCCCAGGTAAGGTGTGGTCAGGAAGAACGCCACTGCATTGTGACCATACCACCATTGTACCAGTGCATCCTGAACCCCTGCAAATAAATAATAGCTTTTAAAAGCAGATACCGGAAGCTGGAAAGAGTTCACGATATGCAATACCGCAACGGTTACAAATGTGGCAATATAGAACCAGATGGCCACATACATATGTTTCTCTCTTCTTTTGATAATCGTACCAAACATATTGACCCCAAAGACAACCCAAATCAAAGTAATGGCGATATCTATCGGCCATTCCAATTCTGCGTATTCATGGGAGGAACTGAATCCTAAAGGAAGGGTAATCACCGCCGAGACAATGATCAGCTGCCATCCCCAGAAGTGTATTTTACTGAGTACATCACTGAACATCCTCGCTTTAAGCAGTCGCTGCAGGGAGTAATAAACACCCATAAATATGGCGTTACCCACAAAAGCAAAGATCACCGCATTGGTGTGTAATGGCCTGATCCGGCCGAAAGTCGTGTACTGGGAGCCCATGTTTAATGCAGGCTTGAAGAGCTGCATAGCGATGAGCAATCCGACCGTCATTCCGATGATGCCCCAGACGATGGTGGCAACTGCGAAGTTCCTGACGATCTTGTTGTCGTAGTAAAATTTATCAGTCATGTTAAAATAATGAGTGGTTGTTTATTGTTTGTAAAATTAGGGCGGTGTGTGTGACTATAGAATGACAGGGATTTCCACTAAGTGTGATCTTCGTCACTTTTTAGTTCCTCCTTTACAGGCTGGACCTCATCATCGAACAGAATTCGAACCGAAGGGGTATAGGTATCATCGTTCTGCCCCGTTCGGCTTGCCCAGAAAAAGGCCAGCAGAAAGATCAGTGCAAGCAGGATGCTGCAGCCAATCAGAAAGTAAATGATGTTCATAGCAATTGATTTTTCTTCGCGTACAGCCTGGCTGCAATGCTGGTGAATAGAATGATGGTAACGGTACTAACCGGCATTAACACCGCTGCAATAAGTGGAGAAAGCATCCCCTGAACGGCAAAGTAGAGCCCCAGGGCATTATAGGTCAGGGAAATGGCAAAGCTCATGTGAATCACTTTTACCGCATCTTTTGCCTGTTGAATAAATTGCGGGATCTTATAGAAGCTCGCTCCGTCCAGAATGGCATCACAACCCGGAGAGAAGTTATTGATGTTGTCGGTTACCGCAACACCAAGATCGCTTTGCTTTAAAGCCCCGGCATCATTCAGGCCGTCCCCAAACATTAACACTTTCCTGCCGGAGGATTGAAGCTGAACGATATAATCCAGTTTATTTTGCGGACTTTGTTTAAAATGCATCTGTTGTGCGCGGGGGAAAAAGGGAATCAGGGTCTGTTTGTCCTGGTCCTGATCACCCGAAAGGAGGTGAAGGTCTGCGGCTTTACCAAGCTTAAAGATCAGCTCTTTAAATCCTGACCTCCACTGCTGTTCGGAGCAAAAGAAACCCCGGTATTGCTCATTAATAATAATATGTACGACTGCACCTTTCGCCGGTTGTTTGACCTCCAAACCCAGAAAAGAAGCGCTTCCCAGTTTTAAGGTATTGCCGTTGACTGTTCCCGTAATCCCGCGGCCGACTTTTTCCATATACTTTCCAACGGTATATTTTGCAGGCCTGTTCAGCCATTTTACCAGCTCCCTGCTCAGGGGATGTCCGGAGTTTCTGGCCAGATCATTGATCAGCTGTTTCTCCTCTTCAGTAATACTGCCTTCAAAGGTAAATCCACTCACATCGGGATTGGTGATGGTTCCTGTTTTATCAAATACATAGGTATTGATACGAGCCAGTTCTTCGATTACAGCCGTATTTTTCAGGTAGAATTTATTCTTGTCAAAAATGCTCAGCACAGCAGCAAGCGTAAATGGAGAGCTTAAAGCCAATGCACAGGGGCAGGCAATGATCAGAACCGCAGTAAAGGAAGCCACTGCTTTTCCGGTATCTCCTTTAAACATCCAGAAGGCAGCAGCGCCGAGGGCAATACTCAACAATACGATGCTGAAATATTTACTCGCCCGGTCGCTAAAGGTTCTGATGCGGTTTTTCTCTCCAAAAAAGGCTTCATTGTTCCACAGTTGGGTGAGGTAACTTTGAGAAACAGGCTTTACGACTTCCAGTTCCAGGGCGCCGGAAAGTTGTCGGCCGCCAGCATAAACCACTTCTCCCAAAACCTTTTTTACCGGCAGGGATTCGCCGGTTACAAAGCTGAAATCCATTTCCGCATCTCCTTTTAATAAGATGGCATCTGCCGGAATGATCTCATTGCTGCGGATCAGAATGCGGTCGGCAACCTTTAGCTCATTCAATGGAATGGGTCTTTCTCCGCCTTTTTCTATCAGCGTTACAGCAACCGGGAAATAAGAACGGTAATCCCTTTCAAAGGAAAGGTGGTGGTAAGTATGTTGCTGCATCCATTTCCCAACGAGCAGGAAGAATACCAGTCCGCAGAGCGTATCTACAAAACCGGCTCCAGTGTTACCGATGATTTCTACAATAGAGCGGATAAACATGACCGTAATCCCTAAAGCAAGTGGGAAATCAAGGTTTAAAATGCCGTTTTTTAAATTGTTCCAGGCCGAAATAAAGTAATCTCTTCCACTATAAAATACCACAGGAATGGAAAAAGCGAGGTTCATCCATCCGAAGAAGGATTTGAACTCCTGATCCAGGTTTGTAATTCCGAAATAATCGGGGAAGCTGAGCAGCATGACATTGCCAAAGCAGAAACCCGCAACCGCAATTTTAGTGATCAGGTTCCTTTCAGAATGGTCAGATTTCTGCTTTTTTACCACATCCTGTAAGCTGATCAGGGGCTCATAGCCAATGGCGGATAAGGTTTCTACGAGTTGTCGCAAGGACAATTCCTTATTCTTATAGGTGACTACTACCTGCTTTTTCAGGAAATCAATTCTGGATTGAAGAATAGTCGGCTTTATTTTATGGAGGTGTTCCAATAGCCAGATACAGGAGCTGCAATGGATGGCAGGGATATATAAGGTAATGACACTGATTTTTTCATCACTATAATCCAGCAGATTGGCCGCAATGTCTGCTTCATCCAGGTACTCAAAATGTTGTGCTCCATTCTTCTGTGTTTGTCCGGGGACATCGTTGTAAGCGTAATAATTCCCAAGGTCATGACTTGATAAAAGCTGATAAACGCCCTGGCATCCCAGACAACAAAAAGGCTTGTCGTCCAATGTGTAAGGGCTTTTTGGGAGGTCGTCACCACAATGGTAACATTGGGTTTCCTGGGCTATGGTTTTCTGTGCTAACATAAGGAAATTCGATATCTCCAAAGTTCCGGCTTCCGGGTTCAGATAAATATGACGAGTATCACTTTTTCAGTTGATACCGGTCAGAGACCATATTGAAACCATCGTACGCATACCGCTTACAAACAATAATGACTCCTGATGAAAAATAGAAGTTATGACATCTTTTAAAGTAATTTTAAATATGAAAATTAAAACCCCCATATTTATATCATCAACCAACACGTAAGCGCGCGTGATTTACTAAGAAACAGTATCTGCCCGCAAATACAAAAGAGGATAAAAAAGGCTTATAATGGTTTCTTAAATCATGAAAAGCAATATTTACTAAGAAAAACAATAGCATACCAGATGAATTATAGGGAAATATTAGACCAGTTGAGATCGCACGTTGCCAACGTATTCCATGCCAAAAACGATGTCAGACTTATATATCATAACCTAAGCCATACCGAACAAGTGGTAGAGAATGCGGTGAAAATCGCCAATCATTACCAACTTTCAGATGAAGATTTTTTCATCGTTACCGCTGCCAGCTGGTTTCATGACCTCGGCTATTTCTTCGATTGTCAGCAGCACGAAGCAAGTGGGGCAGGCCTCGCTACAGAATTCCTAAAAGAGAAAGACGTCAGCCCGGAAGTGATCGATAAGGTGAACAACTGTATCCTGGCTACCAAAATGCCCCAGAGCCCTGAAGGACTGTTGGAGCAGATCGTTTGCGATGCAGACCTCTATCATTTAGGCAGCAACAGCTTTAAAGAAAGAAACAAACTGATGCGCAAGGAAGCGGAAGCTTTCTGCGACAGGGCACTCGATAAAGACGAATGGAGATTGAAAACCATCGCTCTTTTTAAGTCACACCATTACCATACCGCCTATTGTCAGAACCTGCTGAATGCGAAAAAAGCAGAGAACCTGGCCGAATTGGAGCATAAAGCAGTTGTCGCACAGCAGGAAACAGCACTTGTTGCTGTGGCCGCTGAACCCGCGGAATCTGTAGATTTGAAAAAGGATAAAAAGAAAAAGAGCGACCGGCCGGAAAGGGGAATTGAAACCATGTTCAGGATCACTTCTACCAACCACCAGCGTCTGAGTGATATGGCTGATAATAAGGCGCACATCATGATTTCTACCAACTCCATTATTTTATCGGTCATCCTGAGTATTCTGTTAAGAAAACTGGAAGATAACCCGCACCTGATCATTCCTACCCTGATATTACTCGTGATTTGCGTGGTGACCATGGTGTTTTCCATCCTGGCAACACGTCCTTCCATCCCTGAAGGTGTTTTTACGCCTGAAGACATCAATAATAAAAAGGTAAATCTTTTGTTCTTCGGTAACTTTTACCGCATGAGCCTTCCCGACTATGAAGGAGGAATGATAAAAATGATGGAAGACCGTGATTTCCTTTACGGAAGTCTGATCAAAGATCTTTACTCCCAGGGGGTAGTCCTTGGCCGTAAATACCGTCTTTTAAGGATCGCCTACAACGTATTTATGTTTGGAATTGTCATCTCTGTAGTGGCCTTTATCCTGGCTTCCTTCCTGGTTACCTTATAATATGGAGTCTGCTGCATTTTTTAACCGGGATTTAAGCTGGCTAAGTTTTAATGAGCGTGTACTGATGGAAGCCTCCAAAGCGACAGTCCCCATTCTGGAACGCATTAAATTCCTTTCTATCTATTCTTCCAATCTGGATGAGTTTTACAGAGTGAGAATGCCGGTCCTGATGTGGGACTTTGAGCTGGCGAAACAGAAGATCAACCAGCAGCAGCAAAAGTTCGGCGAGATCATGGTTAAACAGATTCTGCCCGAACTGGAAGCGCAGAATATTCATTGGTTATATAATAAACCTATTCCTGCGGAGATTTCTGCCCAGGTTTCAGATATCTTCTTTAATGAAGTTCTCGCCTATATCCACTCGGTTTGTATTGACCGGGACCTGAAGGATTTCTTTGCCGAAAACAATAAACTGTACCAGGTCATCATTTTAAGAGATCAGGAAGGTCATAACGAACGCATGGAGCTGATCAGTATTCCTTCAGAAGTACTGCAACGCCTGTATGCCATTCCTGCCGGAGAAGAACAGTATGTGGTATTTCTGGAAGACATCATCAAGCATCACCTGACGTATTTGTTTCCTAATGATGTGATTCATGGCGCCTTTAACCTGAAGATCACCAGGAATGCCGCGTTAAAAATAGGGCAGGAGTATGCCGAAGACATTACCATTGCACTGGAAAAACAACTCGAGACCCGTGATTTTGGTTTTGCTACCCGCTTTCTTTATGAACCTGGAATTCCATTGAGAAACATATACCGCGTTATCCATGCCCTGAAACTGCATAAAGCAGCAGTGGTGGAAGGCGGAACCTACCATAATTTAAAAGACCTGAATAACTTTCCATTGGATGGCAAACAGTTCGGATACCCGAAATGGCCTGCTGCGGTGGCAGAGCGGATCGCTGAAAAAGACACGCTTTTTAACCATATCCTCCGGAAAGACATTTTAATTAATGTGCCTTACCAGAATTACGATGCAGTACTCCGCTTTTTCAATGAAGCTTCAAATGACGTGTCCGTGGAGGAGATCTATGTGACCCTTTACCGGGTGGCCAGCAATTCAAGAATCGTCAACGCACTGATGACTGCCGCAAAAAACGGAAAGAAAGTCGTGGTACTGGTAGAGCTGAAAGCGCGTTTTGATGAAGCCAACAACATCAAATGGGCCAAACAGATGAAAGCGGCGGGGGTAAGGATTGTTTATAGCAACCTGGACCTGAAAGTACATGCCAAAGTAGGCCTGGTAAAACGCAATATTGAAGGGGAAACCCAATACCTTGGATTACTGGCAACGGGTAATTTAAACGAAAGTACTGCGAAATTCTATACCGATCATATTTTACTGACCGCACATCAGCCGATGCTGCTGGAACTGGAATCTTTATTTGGTTTTTTAAGCAAGAAGAAGAAAACCCCTGCTGATGAAGACCAGATCTCATTTGAACACCTGCTGGTGGCACAATTTAACCTGCAGAAAACCTTTCTGGACCTGATTCAAAGAGAAATTGACCATGCACAACAAGGATTGCCTGCCAGCATGATCATCAAAATGAATAACCTGGAAGAGCAGGTGCTCATCACTAAACTCTATGAAGCATCGCAGGCAGGGGTAAAGATTCAGCTCATCATCCGCGGCATCTGTTGCCTCATCCCCGGACAAGCCGGACTGAGTGAAAACATTACCGTAAGAAGGATTGTTGACCGTTATCTGGAACATGGAAGGATCTTTATCTTCCACAATAAAGGAGAAAACAACGTCTATATGGGCTCCGCCGACTGGATGAATAGAAATATTTATAGCCGGATTGAGGTGTGTTTTCCGTTATATGACGCTGATTTGAAACGTCTGATTACGGAAATTATTACCTTGCAGCTTCAAGATAATGTGCAGGCGGTAAACATCAGTGTTACCATGCAGAATGAGGCACTTAATGGCCCAAAACCATTGCGTTCTCAGGAAGCCATTTATCAGTTGTTACAAAAGTTCAATGTGAATTAACGAACGTATTTTATGAAAAAAGTCTATACTAAACTATTCTATATTCTTCCGGTGCTGGCCTTACTGATTTTTTATGCCTGTAAACCTAT
This sequence comes from Pedobacter steynii, assembly GCF_900103665.1. Classification (GTDB taxonomy): domain Bacteria; phylum Bacteroidota; class Bacteroidia; order Sphingobacteriales; family Sphingobacteriaceae; genus Pedobacter; species Pedobacter steynii. Next base: position 449,911 of record NZ_FNGY01000007.1, on the reverse strand, counting down.
AGCCTCTAAATTCAGCAGCCCTGCAGGCTATGACCTGGAGAAGCCTGATAAGTTCAACATGCCCGAAAGCCTGCTCGAAATCTCCGGCATCACTTTTTATAAAGGACAACCGGATACGGTTTATTCCATTCAGGATGAAGATGGAAAAGTGTTCCGTCAGAAATGGGACATCAAAGACCAAAAGAATGTGCGTTTTGCAGCAAAAGGCGATTATGAAGACATTGCGATCATCAAAGAAAAGATCTTCGTGCTAAAAAGTAACGGACATATTTTCTCTTTTCCCTTTGCAGAAGCCGTTAAAGAAGAAGCGGAACAGGTGAAACACAGCAAAGGATTGATCCCAAAAGGAGAGTATGAAAGCTTGTATGCGGATGAAGAAAGCAGTAAGGTATATATATTGTGTAAATCATGCCCGGTAGACAAAAAGAAGAAAACCGCAACGGGTTACGTACTTAATTATAAAGCAGAAATCGATAGCCTGATTCCGGAAAGCACTTTCAGTATTGACCTGGAGCAGATTAAAACGATGAATTCTAAGCTTAAAGCAAGTTTAAGCCCTTCTGCACTGACCAAAAACCCGAAAACCAAAGAATGGTACATTCTCGCATCCGCCAATAAATTGTTGTTGATTGCAGATGAAAACTGGAAAGTGAAAGCAGTACACCGCCTGAGCTCTTCGCTCTACAACCAGCCGGAGGGTATCGCCTTCGACAAAGACCTGAACCTGTATATTTCAAATGAGGGAGATGAGCTGACCAATGGCAACATCCTTAAGTTTAAGTATACTGCCCCGGGTAAATAGTACGGAAAAATAAATAATACAACAGATGCAAGCGATCACGCTGGATTTAAATAATAGTATTGTTGGATCGGGGGACAGACCGGTTGGCGCAGATATAAAGCTGTCGCTGAGGCCATTTATTGCCTATGTGGAGAACATGGCAAACACGGATAAAACTGCAAAAATCAACTTTTATAAATACATTCTGGAGCAGTTCAAGCAATTCCCTGAATTGCTTGAACCAATACCAAAGGAAAATGTCCATCGGTATAACGTGCTTTTTGAATTGATCTATACCGCATTATCGCCGATTATAAATGAAGAAAAAGAGCATTTATGGGCCATCAGTACCCCACTGATGCCCTGTTTTCATTACGGAACGAATGCCTTTTATAACATATTGATGGAGCCATCTACCTGTACGTTGAAAGCAGATTTAAGTCTGCCTTCAAAGCTGGAAATGGAAAAAAGTCTCTTGTCTGCATTTTATAACCTGGTGCTCCGCCGCTTTTATAATTTCTCGCTCACGGCAAACGAGTTTACCGTTAAATCAATCATCGATCCGGAAACAAAACTGCCTAAGTATTACCGTTTAATTATAGATACCAGATTTCTGGAGATTACCGCGAATGTGGAAATGCCGGTATATGACCTGAATATTGTGAAAGATTATATTCAGGATGAAACAAATACCATAGACATCTTAACCAAGTTAATTCCACCGGAAATATTTACGATAGAAGGGATTTCCATTGTAACCATGGTGGATGTGACCGGTGAATATGTCCTGGAATCGATCAAGAACATCATCATTGAACACCATGAGTCTAAGGATGTAAACCACAGCAAAGAAATTGCTACTGCCTTAAAGACCCTCGTGGGTACGGAAAAGCTGGAGTTTGGAATGCTGCCTTATACTAAGCTGAACAATAAGCTCCTGGTAAATGAAAAATCAGGTTTTTACAGCACGCTGATTAAACTGGCTGAAGAAGATGGTTGGAAACATGAAGATGAACTGAACCTGATCGAAGAGTACCTGAGCAATCCAAGGACGATGATCTTTCCGGAAATTACCGAAGAAGATCAGGAGAAATATCCGATGCTCCGCCTCCTTTGGGCAAAAGGAATCAAATCCTACGGGCTCTTTCCTTTGTATTACAATGCAAAGCTGGTGGGATGCCTGGAATTGTATACCGAAGATCCGACCAAGTTTAACGGAAGTACCCTGACGAAAATTGACCTTGCCTTTCCATTATTGGCACAATTGTATCAGGACATCATCACCGATTTCAATCAGGAGATCTCCGAAATTGTAACGGATAAATTTACGGCCTTGCAACCTTCCGTAGAATGGCGTTTCCATCAGGCAGCATACCATTACCTTCAATCCGGAGGGAAAGCTAGAAACCTGCCTGTTGAACCTGTTTTCTTTAAAGGTGTACATCCCTTTTATGGAGCGGTAGACATCAGGAATTCCAGTGTGCTCCGTAATATGGCGATTAGAAAAGACCTGTATGTCCATTTCGAGATATTAGAAAAAACATTGGATACAGTGAGAGAAAAGGTTTGTCAGCTGCCGGATGAAGACATTCCTCAGCAATACCAAATCTGGAATAAAGAGCAGTTTGAAGACCTTTCTGACCGCGAGATCCTGAAGACAGAAGACTACCTGCAACGCCAGATTCCATATGCACTGACTCATTTAATGGAAACCTATCCGGAGCTGACAGAAACCGTGGACGAGTATTTTAAGCTTACCGCGATTGATGGAAAGAGCTACGAACACAGAGATAGGTATGAAAAAAGCCTTCAGATGATCAACCTGGCAGTAACCAGGCATCTGGATGAGTTTAACAGGGAAGTTCAACGCATTTACCCTTGCTATTTTGAGAAATTCAGAACGGATGGGGTAGAGTTTGACATTTACCTGGGTCCTTCAATTGCGCCGGATAAAGAGTTTTCGGAGGATATCCTCCATGAATTCCGCCTGAAACAATTGAAAGTCCTGGCAGAAGTGGCACAGACGACCTTTAGTCTGGCGCCTTATTTCTCTCTGCCACTGGAAACGACACAGCTGATTTTTGTCTATGAAAAATTGATAGACATCAGCTTCAGGATCGATGAACAGCGTTTTGATGTGGAAGGAAGTTATAATATCCGCTACCAGATGGTCAAGAAACGGATCGATAAAGCACATATTAAAGATACGATGGAGCGGATTACCCAGCCCGGAAAGATTGCAATTGTGTATTTTAACAGTTGGGAAGCGCATGAATATGTAGGATATATTAAAACTCTTCAGGATATTGGTCTTTTAAATGACGATCTTGAGTATCTTGATATTGAAGAATTACAAGGAGTAGAAGGATTAAAGGCCCTTAGAATAGGGGTAACGCTTAAACATTAACATCGACCATGCGTTTTAAAAAAGAGCTGCAAGCGGCATTATTAGTAAACCTGGCTCTTGTAGCCATTGCTTCGCCTGGCATTGCACAAAATGCAGGTAAAGCGGACTCAATTACAGTGGCTATCGCACCTGAATATGATAAAGTAAGTGGCTTTCACCGCTTCTGGCTGGGAGAAAGCTACCGTAAAATATGGGCAACACCGGTAAAGCTCCGCATCATGGACCTTCAGAAAGAAAAAGGAGGGCTCACGATTACCAAGCTTGGTGGTGGGATGCAAACCAGGTCCCTGCGTCTAAAGGATGCTTCCGGGAAAGAATGGGTCTTGAGAACCGTTCAGAAATATGCCGATAGAAGTCTGCCGGAAAACCTAAGGGCGACCATTGCAAAAGACATTACTCAGGATCAGGTCTCTACCAACCATCCTTTTGCCTCCCTGATCGTGCCAACACTGGCCGGAGCACTCGACCTGGCCCATGCAAAGCCGGAAATCGTATATGTAGGGGATGATCCCGGACTGGGCGAATACCGGAAAGATTTCGCCAATGCGGCATATGTGTTTGAAGAAAGATCTCCTTTTGAAGAGAAAACCGACAATACAGAAAAAGCACAAAAGAAGATTTTAAAAGATAATGATACCCATGCCGATCAGAAAATGACCCTTAGGGCCCGTTTACTGGATTTCTTATTGGGCGACTGGGACAGGCACGAAGACAACTGGCGCTGGTCCGTAGACAAAACCGTCGATGGAACAACCTATAGTCCCGTGCCAAGAGACCGCGATAAAGTATTTTATAAAACTTCAGGGGTGTTCCCATGGGTATTGACCCATCAATGGCTGAAATCACATTTACAACCTTACTCCCCAACGATCAGGGACGTGGAGCATTGGAACTTTAACGAACGGTATTTTGACCGCTTCTTTTTAAATGAACTGACGGAACAGGATTGGATAGCGCAAGTGAAGCTGGTGCAGTCTAAAATGACGGATGAGCTGATCGCTAAATCTTTCAGGGAAATGCCGGAGCCGATATTTAAACAATGTGGAGCCGAGCTGATTGGCAATTTTACTTCCAGGAGAGACCAGTTGGAAACCCTGGCGCTGAAATATTACCGCTTCTTATCCATCAACGTAGATGTTCCGGGATCAGACAAGACCGAATATTTTGATGTGAAACATCAGGAAGACGGCATGGTCAGGCTGCATGTTTACAACATTAAAAAGGATGGCACTAAAGGCCGTCTGTTCTTTGACCGTACCTTCGATCCAATGGTGACTAAGGAAATCAGGTTGTTCGGACTAGGTGGAAAGGATGTTTTTGATGTGCATGGTAAGACCAATTCCCCGATAAAAGTAAGAATGATCGGTGGAGATGAGGAAGATCAGTTTAAGGTAGCAGAGAATGTAAGCAATAAATCAGGCCTTTTTATTTATGACCGTAAAGATGAAATAAACCAGCTTCCGGAACAGGGATTTGCGAAGCTCAGACTGGCAAAAGATACCGCTGTAAACCAGTTTAATAAAACCGGATTTCTGTACGACAGATCCGGGATCTTGTTTGACCTGAATTATAATATTGATCAGGGGGTACAGATCGGATTAGGATACATCATGGAGAAACAAGGGTTTAGAAAAGAACCTTATGCCTCGAAACAAGAGATTTGGGCCCATTATTCTACGGGTAGGAAGTCTTTTATCCTGGATTATGCAGGTGATTTTAAGAAAGCAATCGGTAACAATGACCTTAAAGTAACGGTCAATATGCTGGGCCCTAATAATTTAAGTAACTTCTTTGGTTTAGGGAATAATACGGACTATGTGAAAGATGAGGAGGATCATCATGAGGAGGAGAACGATAAAGAAGATGGGATTTCTTATTATAGGAACCGTTATAATTATTTAAATGCCAATATTAAACTTAAAAGAGACCTCGATAAATTCTGGAGCGTAGAAGGAGGATTGCTGCTGTCTTATTATGCAAGTAATCGTAAGGAGAATGATGAGCGTTTTCTCTTTGATTATGACCTGGCCAACCCAGGACAGGATGTCTTTTCTAATCGCTTCTATGCCGGATTAACGGCAGGATGGTCCTACGATACCCGCGATAATATCGCGATTCCTAAAAAAGGAGTTTTCTGGAAAACGACACTTTCCGCCCAGCAACGGGTAACAGGTGAGGACCAACGCTATGGCATCGTGACCTCGGAGTTTCGCTTTTACCTGAATCCCGGGAAATCCGGATTGGTGATTGCGAACAGGATTGGTGCGGGAACAACAGTAGGCGATCCTGCATTCTTTCAACACATTCAGCTGGGAGGCGTAAACAGCCTTCGTGGATTCAATAGCAGGAGGTTTACCGGACGTACAGGCGCATATCATAACCTGGACCTGAGACTAAAACTATTCAATTTCACTTCTTACCTGGTTCCCGGAACCGTAGGAATGATCGGTTTTAACGATGTAGGCCGAGTTTGGCAACCCGGAGAATCCAGTGGCAGATGGCACCATGGCTATGGTGGTGGCCTATACATCATGCCGGGAGATCAGATCCTGATTCAGGGAACAATAGGGGTCTCTAAAGAAGCAACAATGCCTTATTTCTCAGTAGGTTTTAACTTTTAACCTGCCTTTTGTGAAGGGGAGGGAAACAAAGTAAGTCCGCAAACGTTCTATTATTACAAATTATATCATCAAATGAAACTATTAAAAAGCTTTTTGCCCATTACTGTATTGTTGCTGAGCACACAGGTGCTGAGCGCGCAATTTAAATTGCCGACACTTCCATATGCTACCAATGCATTGGAACCTGCTATCGATAAACAAACGATGGAAATTCATCATGGTAAACACCATGCTGCTTATGTCAATAACCTGAATGCGGCTTTGAAAGGAGCTTCCGCTGAAGGAAAATCGCTTGCAGACCTGCTTGCGCAGGTTTCTAAGTATCCTGCTGTAATTAGAAACAATGCAGGTGGACATTTTAATCATAGCCTGTTTTGGCTGGTCATGACGCCTAAGCCGAAAGCTGTTTCTCCGACGTTTTTGAAAGAAATTAATGGTGCTTTTGGTACTATGGATAAGTTTAAAGCCGCTTTCGCAGATTCTGCAGCAAAAAGATTTGGCTCAGGATGGGCATGGCTGATTGTTCAGAATGGAAAATTGAAAATTACAACTACAGGGAATCAGGACAATCCTTTGATGGATGTAGTGGCGGAGAAAGGGAAGCCAATTCTTGCACTGGATGTTTGGGAACATGCTTATTATTTGAAATATCAGAATAAACGCCCGGATTATATTAGTGCATGGTGGACTGTCGTGAACTGGGCTGAAGTGGAGAGAAGGTTTAATGAAGTGAAAAAGTAAGCATATCTGTTCGCAGACTGAAATCCATGCCCTGAAAAAGGGCAGGTATTTCCAGGCCTGCTCACAGAACGCATACTTTTTCTTGCGCCAAACCTGGAGGGCGTATATGGGAGAACGTATAGGGCAGGGTGTGTATGGAGCACGTGTATAAATTTTTAACATTTTAAGCGAAAATATTTAGAGCTGTATCATTTAGATACGGCTTTTTTTATGCGCTGATTACAAGGTTATTGGGGCTTCCTGAAATAAAATTTGGGAAGTGTAAAAATGTTTATATGTTTGTGTTAAACTAGAACAGTATAGAATAGTACTGTACTGTAAGTTTAACCACAATATCAACCAGAATATAAACCAAACCAACTAATCAAAATGCGTATGAAATTAAAAATGACCCTTAAAGTATTAATGCTATGCGCTGTATCTGGAGGACAGGTGGGGATGAGCAATTTCGTTCATGCCCAGTCTGTGCTGAAGACAACAGAGCGGGTAACAGGGAAAGTAACGGACGAAACAGGTGGGGGCCTGCCAGGAGTTTCAGTTACAGTTAAAGGAACAGGGACTGCTGTTTCTTCTGATGGATCAGGAAATTACAGCATCAATGTTTCCGGGAAAGGGGTGCTGGTATTTTCATTTACGGGGTATACGACCAGGGAGGTTGTTGTAAATGGAGGTTCAAAAGTCAATGTCCAGCTCCAGGTGGATCAAAAAGTATTGGAGGAGATCGTTGTAGTGGGCTATGGTGTACAGAAAAAGGTAACGGTAACCGGTTCTGTGGCTACCTTGAAGGGGGATGTTTTGAGACAAAATCCGGCGGCGAATTTAAGCAATGCCATTGCAGGACGTATTCCAGGGGTGATCGCCTCTAACCGTTCGGGAGAACCGGGGAATGATTTTTCTACTTTGCTGATTCGGGGTAAGGGGACGTTGAACGACAATAGTCCGCTGATCGTGATTGATGGAGTAGCCAACAGAGGGGCATTTGAAAGGATCAATCCTGAAGATGTAGAAAGCATTACTGTTCTGAAGGATGCTTCTGCGGCGATTTATGGTGCCCAGGCAGCCAATGGTGTGATCCTGATCACGACCAAAAGAGGGAAAATCGGGAAGCCAACGATTGCTTATACCGGGAGTTATGGCTTTACCCAACCTACACAATTGCCGAAACTGGTGGATGCCGGACAGTATGCGACTTATATCAATGAGGTGAATGACCGCCTCAAGCAACCGCATCAGTATTCCGATGCAGATGTACAGAAGTATAAAGATGGAACTGACCCATTGAATTTTCCCAATACAGATTGGTACGATGCGGTGCTGAAGGATTTTTCTCCACAGTCGCGCCATGCCATCAGTTTGAGTGGTGGAAGCGAAAAGATTGACCATTTTATTTCCGGAGAGTACTTAAATCAGGATGGGATCTTTCATAAATCTGCTACGAAATACAAACAATACAACCTGCGTTCCAATATCAGCTCTCAGATTAGTGATGATTTGAAAGTGTCGCTGAATGTTTCAGGAAGAATCGAGGACAGGCGTTATTCTAATTATAGCAGCGGGACAATTTTTGCAGAGGTACTTTCTGCGTATCCGACTTTACCGGCCTATTATCCAAATGGCCTTCCCGGACCCGGGCTTGCCGGTGGACGTAACCCGGTTTTGATGGCTTCCGGAGCGACTGGTTATAACAAAACAAAGGATTATTCCCTGCTTTCCGATGCCTCTTTTAACCTGAAATTGCCATATATTACTCAGGGTTTATACCTTTCAGGACTCGCGGCTTTTGATTTCCGCTTTCGCCAGGGTAAACGGTTGTACGACAACTGGGATGCCTTCCGTTATAATAAAAACACGCAGGAATATGTGAACCTGAGGGATACGGAAGGGCCGATCAACCTGAATGAAGATTTTAGAAATTATCAACTGTCGACTTATAACCTGAAGCTGGGGTATGATAGGAGCTTTGGCAGACATCAGGTAACGGCTTTCGTTGCCTATGAACAAAGCGAAAACTATGATGAAGGAATCAGTGCCTACCGTACAGGTTACCTAAGCAGCAAGATTGACCAGATATTTATAGGTGGAGATAAAGACAAAAATAATGGCAGTGTAGCTTCGCAATCTGCCCGCAGGAATTTCTTTGGCCGTTTCACCTACAGCTATAAGGAGCGCTATATGGCAGAGGTTATTTTACGTCATGATGGCTCCTTTAACTTCCCTAAAGGCAAACAATGGGGTACTTTTCCGGGACTTTCCCTGGGATGGAGGATCTCTGAAGAAGATTTCTTTAAACAGAATGTCAGCTTTGTAAACCAGCTGAAACTGAAGGCTTCATGGGGTAAACTTGGGAACGATAAAATCGCTCCTTATCAGAATTTACAACAGTATAACCTGGATGGAGGCTTTTACTTTGGGCCGGATGCGGAGAAACAGCAAGGCTTATCAGCAGGAGTGGCACCCAATCCGGGAGTGACCTGGGAGGTGGCCAATAATACGAATGTTGGGATAGAATCTTCTTTCTTTAATGGCGATTTGAACTTCAATGCAGACTATTTTATTTCTAAACGTAACCGCATCCTCATTGCGCGGAATGCCTCCGTTCCTTCAAGTACAGGGCTGACAGGTAAATTGCCGGTAGAAAATATTGGAAAAGTAGACAACAGGGGATTTGAGCTGGAACTGATGTACAGACATGCCATCAATAAGGACTTATCTTATCAGCTTGGCGGAAATTATACCTTTACGAAAAACAAAGTCGTGTTTATGGATGAGGCCGCCAATGTACCCGAATGGCAAAAAATCCAGGGACATTCCATGGATTCCTGGCTGGTATATCAGGCGGATGGAATCTACAAAACACAGGCAGAGATCGACAATTCTGTGCATTTGGCAAACACAAAGCCCGGAGATATTCGCTATAAGGATACCAACGGAGATCAAAAGATCACTTCCGACGACAGGATTCGCATCTTTGAAAGTCCAACGCCCAGCAGCGTATTCGCCTTTACAGCCGGATTTCAATACAAAGGAATTGGATTGGATGTCCTTTTCCAGGGTCAGGGGAAAGCCCGTCAGTTGATTTTACCGCAACAAGGCAATGCCATCACACCTCCGGTTTGGTTGTTTGAAGACCGTTGGAGTGTCAATAATCCCGGAGGAAAATACCCAGCCTCATTTGACCGTAATGACGCGATAAATAATCGTTATTCTGACTTCTGGTTACGCAATGCGGCATTTCTAAGACTTAAAAATGTAGAGGTCTCTTATACTTTTCCTAAAGCGCTGACTTCCAGATTAAGTCTGCAGCACCTGCGCGTTTTTCTGAATGGCAGTAACCTGTTCGTATTGAGTAAAATTAAGGACTATGACCCTGAACTCAATGCAGTAACCGGCAGTTATTACCCGCAAACCAGAATTGTGAGCGCCGGAATCAATATCTCTCTTTAATCCTAAATGAAACAATAATGAAGATGAAAACTATATCTATATGCTTTTTGGGCTTATTGCTTTTAACGAACCTGAATTCCTGTAAAAAGGATTTTCTGGATAGAAAGCCCCTGGATTCCTATTCCGAGCTGGATGTCTGGACAGATCTGAACCTGGTACAGACCTTTATCAACTCCAAATACCGCGCTTTACCCCATTTTTACAACTGGGGAGCTGCCGCAAACGGCCCGGGGTTATCCGCCGCATCCGATGAAGGATATTCTAAATTTAACTATGAAAGTGTCTTTTTATGGAATAAAGGCGAAATAAGTCCGGATAACCTTTCTATGGACAGCTGGACTCCGGATTATGGATTTATCCGGGATTGTAACTCCTTTTTCGAAAAGATAGGAGCAGTGAAAGGGGATGAGGGAATCAAAAAAAGGATGACCGGCGAAATGAAGTTTATCAGGGCCTGGTGTTACTTTAACCTCATTTCCCGCTATGGTGGTGTGCCACTGATCACTAAAGTCTATAACCTTTCCGATACGGATTTCCTGGCGGCAAGAAATACTTACGCCGAATGTTTGGCTTTTGTCGTAAAGGAACTCGATGAAGCGATTCCCATGTTGCCAGACAGTTACAGTGGCAAAGACCTTGGCCGTGCAACAAAAGGAGCAGTTTTAGCCTTGAAATCCAGAGCTTTATTGTACGCCGCAAGTGCCTTGAACAACCCATCTAACGACCGGGCGAAATGGCAGGCAGCAGCTGATGCCACCAAAGCCATGCTGGATGCACCCGGCTTTGGCCTATACACCGGATCAGACTATAAACAACTGTTTTTAGAGAAGTTTAACCGCGAAATCATCATGTCTTACGGCATGAATGGCACGGATTGGGAGTCTTCGCTTGATGTCATGATTGCGCCAAATGGATACCATGGATGGTCTGTATATGCACCTTCCCAGAACCTCGTGGATGATTTTGAAATGAAAAACGGAAAGATGATCAGTGATCCGGCATCAGGATATGATCCTGCTAATCCTTATTTAAACAGAGATCCACGTTTCAATGCGACGATTCTTTACAATGGAACGCCTTTCAGAGGACGGAATGCCGAATACTTTAAAGGTGGACTGGACAGTCCGCAAAGTCCTGTAGAAGATTGGAATGCCAGTCTGACGGGATACAACTGGCGTAAATATGCCGATGAATCACATGATATGGATGCAACGGGCAGCACACAAAATTGGGTCATCTTTCGCTTGGCAGAAGTCTATTTGAACTATGCAGAAGCACAGTACGAACTTGGAAATGAACCGGAAGCAAGGAACTATCTGAACCTTGTTCGCAGCAGACCTTCCGTAAATATGCCTCCTGTTACTGCCGGATCTACCGCGCTTCGGGATGCCATCAGACACGAACGGGAAATTGAATTGTGCTTTGAAGGACACCGTTTTTATGATGTACGCAGGTGGAAAATTGCAGCAATTACAGAGAATAAGGCAATTAGGGGAGTGAACATTACTAAAAACCAGAATGGTTCCTTTAGTTACGCTTACTTTGATTTGCAGCCACGTAAATTCCTGGAAGCCCATTATTTGTTTCCTATTCCTAAATATGAAACACAAAAAAATAAATTGCTAACCCAGAATCCTGGCTATCAATAGGAAGGTTCATCACCTAAAAAAATAGATATACTGAAGAAAAACCGTACAGTGTACAAATGCTGTACGGTTTTTAATAATTGGAATGTTAAATTTGTTTTCCAGACCTACATCAGGCCGGCAATTAGAAAAGATATATGAGGAATGTTTTTGAGAAAATACAAGAATTGGAAGTAATTCCGGGTTATTCTAAACACGAGCAATTGGTTCAGGGCTTTATTAACTCAATTGACAGCAAGATCCTCGTGAAAGGAGATCAGCTTCCTTCTGTAAATGTCATGATCAGGGAAACCGGATTTGCCCGGGAAACCATTGTGAAAGGCTATAAGGAGCTGATTGAGCGTGGAATTATAGAATCTAAAAGAGGAATGGGCTATTATATCTCTAATGTAGATACCGGTCAGCCTTTAAAGGTTGCTTTGGTCTTATACGCCTTTGATTCCATTCAGGAGACTTTTTACAATGCCTTTAGAGACCTTCTCGTGCCAAACGTTCATATCGACGTCTTTTTTCATCACCAGAATATTGATACTTTTGAAAGCATCATCAATAACATCAGCGGAAAATATGGAATCTATGTCGTAACGCCGATGCCTCATCCCAAAACAGCAAAGATCTTAAAGCTGCTTCCACTTCAAAAAATGCTGATGATTGACCGTTTTGAGTCCATGCAGGGGGATTTTTCCTACCTCAGTCAGGAATTTGAGGAATCCAGTTACCAGGTGTTTGTCGAATTGCTGGATACGATCAGAAAATTTGATGAAATGGTCTTCTTTTCCAGGCCCAATTCAGACCTGCCGATTGAAATCATGAAGGCCTTTAAAAGGTTTGTGAAGGATTATGACATCAAATATCAGGTGAAAAAGGAATATCTGCCAGGTTCAGTTGAGCAGGGGAAAGTCTATTTTATTTGTAACGACAGGCAGTTGTGGATGATGCTTAAAGATTGTGAAAATCAAGGCATTACCCTAGGTAAGGAAGTCGGTATTTTATCTCAGGATGATGATCCCATTAAGGAAATCATTTGTGGTGGCATTACGACTTACTCCACGGATTTTAACCTGATGGCGCAGAAAGCTGCACAATTTGTCATTGGTCAGGAAAGGATCCAAGAGGTAATTCCTACTGTACTCAAGAGGCGGAAATCTCTTTAACAATTTCATTTTTCAGTTAACGACCAGTAATGGCGCAGGCTATTGCACAGGCAATGTTATGCGTAAAAAATGGGTTTATGATCGCTTCCTAACCATTAAACGAAACTACATACCAATGAAACCATCATGAGCTTACAGATCGCGCAACGAGATGAATATCAAGATTATGGTTCCTTTATAACCGCTAAATATATATATTCTGATGAAAAAAATATTATTTTTGATACTGAGCTTTACAGGTTTAGTCCTGCATGCTCAGAAATTTGAGAACCTGGCAAACACACCACCAATGGGTTGGAACAGCTGGAATAAGTTCGAATGTAAAATCAACGAACAGATCATAAGAGAAGTGGCCGATGCAATGGCCAGTAATGGGATGAAAGCCGCAGGTTACGAGTATATTGTGGTGGACGACTGCTGGCAAATCGGCCGGGATAGTGCTGGCAATATCCTCGCAGATCCCGAACGTTTTCCTTCAGGAATGAAGAGTCTTGGCGATTATATCCACTCTAAAGGACTGAAATTCGGTATTTATTCAGATGCCGGAACCGCTACCTGTCAGGGGAGACCCGGAAGCAGAGGTTATGAATTTCAGGACGCAAGAACCTATGCGAAATGGGGTGCAGATTTCCTGAAATATGATTGGTGTAACCATGGCAAACAGAGCGCAGAGGCCTCTTATACCTTAATGAGAGACGCCATTTATAAAGCCGGGCGGCCAATGGTCTTAAGCATTTGTGAATGGGGGACAAATAAGCCCTGGGAATGGGCTAAAAATATTGGGCACCTTTGGAGAACAACCGAAGATATCATCAATTGTTTCGACTGTAAAAATAACTGGGGAGGCTTGGGAGTATTACAAATCATTGACCTTCATACAGATATCAGCGATTTTTCCGGACCCGGTCATTGGAATGATCCGGATATGCTGGAAGTAGGGAATGGTGTGCTTACACAAAACGAGGAAAGGCTTCATTTTAGCATGTGGGCCATGTTTTCTGCCCCATTGATCGCCGGGAACGACATTAGAACGATGTCGGACGAAACCCTGAAAATGTTGACCAATAAAGAAGTTATCGCCGTTGATCAGGATAAACTCGGGATCTCCGCCATCAGATGGATGAAGTATGGAGACCTTGAAATCTGGTTTAAACCATTGGCAGAAGGCGATTATGCCTTTTGTTTTATCAACCGTGGAGATAAAGAAATTCAGCTCAATCAGGACCTCAAAGCAACGATCAGAAAGTTTAAAATTGACGGATCCTATCAGGTCAGGGATCTTTGGAAACACAAAAATATAGGCAGTACACAGGAAAATATCAAGGGTAAAATCGCTGCACATGACGCGCTGATGTTCAGACTGATAAAGAAGCAGTCTTGATTTTAACACATTGAAATGAGGAAACGATCATCAGCGTACTGCATATCAAACAGGAATGCTGATGATCGCTTCATAACCTTTAAAAGACATATGCTGATGAAACCGTCATAAGCATACCGCTTACAAAAAGCAATGAATATGCTTATGATCGCTTCATAACCGATAAAAATCAAATTATACTCCAATGAAAATTAAATTGAAGCTGTTGAGGATCTGTCTAGTCCTATTGGTCCTGATGACCATCCGAAACCTGGTTTTTGCCCAACAATTGAACCTGCCTGTTCAGGCAGACCGCTGGAAGATCGGGAAGGATGGCAGCATCTTTTGGAAGATTATAGACCGTTTGCCCCATACTGATCATATTGAAATGAGCGGACAGAAAGTTTCTTTATGGCTGCAATACGAAGTAGATACAGAAAAAAGGCTTCATTTGAAGCGTACTGTGGTATTTCCAACCTTTAGAATGAAGCCCAACGATACCCATTCCAGTCTGATGCAGACGATCAGGGACGAGGAACTTCCACAGATTTTTGTAGATGGAAAACCGATGAAAGAGGAACTCTTTAACGGCCATCAACTTAAAGTTTTTCCAAATGTCCTGACGGGAATCCGTCTCGATGGAAGGATGGAGGTTTACAGTAAAGTGGGCGAAAAAGGGCTTGTTACCTTGAAAAGAACATTATTTCCTTCGATCGCAGAAGCGATGGCCGTAGAACAGCTCGTCTTTGTAAATCAAGGTGTTAAGCCGGTCCGGATTTCAATGGACCATCAGTTTCGGGACATTCTGATCGATACTTCCAGAAGTTACCTGAAGCCACACCACCTTATCCTCCGCTCCGCTACAAGTGGAAAACAACTGGTTAAACCTGGCGATTCCATCAGCTTTTCCATCACTTATCAGGCCGCTGCCAATGCAGTAGCAGCAGTTGATGTTGATATGCTTGCGGAAGAATCAAACAGAAAGACCCGCATCGGAGAAATCTCCCAAAAATTACAGCTGATCACTCCGGAACCCATTTTAAATACTGCTTTTGCCTTTGCTAAGCTCAGGGCGACAGAGAGTATCTTTAACACTAAAGGGGGCCTGATGCACGGTCCCGGCGGTCTTTCTTATTACGCCGCTATCTGGGCAAATGACCAGGCAGAGTATGTAAATCCCTTTTTTGCATTTTTAGGTGATGACCTGGGGAATAAATCGGCTATGAATTCGTACCGCATGTTTGCCGCCTATATGAACCCTGAATACAAGCCCATTCCAAGCTCCATCATCGCAGAAGGAGATGGTTTTTGGAACGGGGCAGGCGATCGTGGTGATCAGGCAATGATTGCATACGGAGCTTCCAGATATGCCCTTGCGAACGGAAACATCGACTCCGCACGTGTATTGTGGCCTTTAATTGAATGGTGCCTGGAATATTCCAGACGAAAGCTGAATAAAGATGGGGTAGTGGCATCTAAAAGCGATGAGCTGGAAGGAAGATTTCCTGCCGGAGACGCCAACCTATCAACCAGCTGTTTATATTATGATGCTTTAATCTCGGCTGCGGAACTTGCTCCTTTGCTCAATAAAGGTGCAAAAATGGAACAGACTTACCGGAAACAGGCGGCAGCACTGAGGCTTGCGATAAGTCGGTATTTTTCTGCCAATGTGGAAGGATTCAATACCTACAGGTATTATAAAGGCAATGAGGTGCTTCGTTCCTGGATCTGTATGCCGCTTACTGTCGGGATTGAAGACCGGAAAGAAGGCACCATCAAGGCATTGTTCTCCTCCCGTTTATTTACCCAGGACGGCCTCTTGACCCAGTCCGGAGATAAAACCTTTTGGGACCGGGCCACTTTATACGCCTTAAGGGGGATTCTCTCTGCCGGAGAAACGGAACAAGCCATGGCTTACCTCAGGTATTATTCCAGAAGGCGCTTGCTCGGTGAACACGTTCCATACCCTGTAGAAGCCTTTCCGGAAGGCGGACAACGACATTTATCCGCAGAAAGCGGTCTGTATTGCCGGGTTTTTACCGAAGGTTTGTTCGGGATTCGTCCTGTAGGTTTTGATCGGTTTAATTGTACCCCAAGATTGCCGGAAGGCTGGGATAAGATGGCTTTGCGCAATATTCACTCTTTTGGAAGTACTTTCGATATCGAGATCTCCAGAGTCGGCAGGAACTATATGCGGATCAATATCAAAAAAGAGGGGAAAGTCAAACAATACCTCCTTAAAAACGGAAGTACAAAGCTCATTAAAGTCTAGGTACACTATTGCTTTTGTCCTGCTGCGCTGAGCTTCGGGACAAAAGCAATACGCTAAAAGGTTTTTTAAAATATTATTAGGAAGCTAAGGGACATTTAGCTTTCTTTGCGTTTTATTTATAATTAATCTTAATAAGTTTAGTGTATGCAAAAATATTTACTGAATCTTTTATTTTTTCTCTTACTCAGCTCCGGTGTATTTGCGCAGCAAACCGGCAGTATTAAAGGACGGATCACTACGGCGGATGGAAATGTAGCCAGCAATATCTCCGTGAAACTGGCCGGTACCTCACTTGGTGTGATCACTAACGAAGATGGTGAATACCACATCCGAAAAGTTCCTGTGGGAGCACATACCATAGTTGTTTCAGGAGTTGGGCTCCTTACAAAAGAAAAACAAATCAAAGTAACCGGCAAGTCAACCGTTATTGTCGATTTTTCCCTGAAAGAGAATTCGTCTCAGCTGGATGATGTTCAGATATCAGGTCATAAAAAGAAATTTAAAGTAGATAAAGTCTCTTCTTCATTGCGTTTACAAACGCCATTGCTGGAATTGCCACAAAATATCCGCGTAGTGACCAACCAGCTCATGGCTGATCAGGTGGCTTTTGACATCGTAGACGGTGTGACGAGGAATGTCAGCGGTGCGCTAAGGGTAGGGCATTGGGATGCGCAATATGCTAACATTTTTATGCGTGGTACCAGCATTCCCGCTTTTCGTAATGGTATGAATATGAAGACCCCATGGGGGCCCCTCGCAGATGATATCGCCACAATAGACCGTATTGAATTTGTGAAAGGCCCGGCTAGTTTTATGATGGCTATGGGCGAACCCGGAGGAATATACAATATCGTCACCAAGAAGCCTACCGGTCAGAACAATAGTGCCGTGAGTGTCGGTGCAGGCGGTTATAACCTTGCCCGTGCTGCGGTAGATCTGGATACGAAGCTCAGTTCAGATGGTAAATTGTTGTTCCGCCTGAATGCTGCAGCACAGACAAAAGGTAGTTTTAATAAATACAATTACAATGATAAATATGTGATTGCACCTGTGATCAGTTACCAGATCGACAGCAATACTAAATTTACGGCGGAATACACCCATCAGCATGTAGAAGCACAGGCGTTGGGAAACTACGGTTTTTCTAAAAAGGGATTTGGAGATGTTCCGCCAAGTTTTTTCCTGGGCGACCCGGCATTGGATCCCCAAAAGCTAAATGACCATAACATTACCCTTTACCTAAATCATAAATTAAACAAAGACTGGACTTTCAATGCACAGCTGGGTTATCTGAATTACGGATTGAAGGGCGGATCTGTCTGGCTTTCTTCTTTGGATGATGCAGGAAACATGAGAAGATATTACAATATCGGTGATGAACTGGCCATTAATAAGAATGCACAGCTTAGCCTGCTCGGAGAATTGAAAACCGGACAGGTGGTACACCGGATTTTAGCAGGACTGGATATGGGTAACCTGAAGACCTGGGGTGATTTTTCCAGCTCCGGAACGGCTGATCTTCAACTGGCGGGGAATGCGCCATTTAATATTTACAACCCTGTTTATGGAATACCTGCGGCAAATATCCCGGTGCTTGACAGGTCAAGGAGCATACAGGTCCGTTCAGGATCTAATGTATATGCAACCAACCTGACTTATACCGGAGTTTATCTTCAGGATGAGCTTCGCTTTTTAGAAGAAAAGTTACGCCTGACACTTGCAGGCAGATTTACCCATGCGGTTACTGTTGGAAAAACAAATGCCTTACAGATCTCTGATAATGTGTTTTCCCCAAGAGTTGGTTTGAGTTATTCTATCACTAAAGACATGTCTGTTTACACCCTGTACGATCAAAGTTTTCTTCCTCAATCAGGTGCTGATAAAGAAGGAAATGTATTTAAGCCGGTCAGAGGAAACAATATGGAGATCGGAATCAAAAAAGATTGGTTTGATGGAAAATGGAATACCTCCGTTACCGCGTTCAGAATCGTTAAGGAGAATGTGTTAACGCAGGATCCAAGATATCCGAACGATCCGCAGAACTGGAGAGTACAGCTGGGTCAAATCCAGTCTAAAGGTTTGGAGTTTGATGTAGTGGGAGAGGTAGTTGAAGGTTTAAACGTGACTTTAAATTATGCCTACACCGATCCTAAAGTAACTAAAGACGAGTCGGTGATCAAGAACCTTAAAGGAACTTATGTAGCCAATGCGGCGAAGCATATTTCCAATGGATGGTTGTCTTACAGCTTTAAAAAACAGGGTGCATTGTTGAATGGTTTCGGATTGTCCGGTGGTTATCAGTACCAAGCAAAACGTGTTGCCGGAAGTGGATTTACGAAGTCAAATCTTCCCGATTACATCCGTTTTGATGCTGGTCTTTCTTATTCAAAAGGAAAGTTCAATATTTCTGCTGTTGTCAATAACCTGCTTGACCGTAAGTTGTTTACTCAGGGAACTGCAGCTGCAACTCCGGCAGGATACTATACCTGGATTTATGATATGCCAAGAAATGCAAGGATCACGGCTACCTATAAATTTAAATAATGAATTTTAAGAAAATCAATGCATTCTTACACTTATGGCTCGGACTTGGTTCGGGCCTTATTGTGTTCATAGTCAGCATTACCGGTTGTATTTATGTATTTGAAAAAGAGATCAGAAGCTTATATGAGCCCTGGCAATATGTAAAACCTCAACAGGAAGCTTTCCTGCTTCCTACACAGCTGACCGGTCTGGCTACCGCGCAAATGGGGGGCCTAAAGCCCAATTCTATTCGTTACGGACAAAAAGATGAAGCGGTTACCGTCAGCAATTTTAACCGGAAAAAGGGGATTAGTGTGGTGGTTTTTATGAACCCATACACCGGGGAACTGATTCATACGGAAAAGAAAAACAGGAAAAGCAATCCCGATTTCTTCCGTTTTATTTTAAACGGACACCGCGCTTTGTGGCTTCCTTATCCTATTGGAAGGCCTATTGTAGGTGCTGCAGTGCTGATTTTTGTCCTTTTACTGAGCTCTGGTATCATCTTATGGTGGCCAAAGAAATGGATCAAATCTATTCGTGATAAAAGCTTTAAAATTAAGTGGAATGCCAGTTTTAAGCGGAAAAATTACGACCTGCACAATGTACTCGGCTTTTATACCTTTCTTTTCTTGTTAATGATATCCCTGACCGGACTCGTTTACAGTTATAAATGGTATAGTAAATCTCTGTATTGGCTCAGCTCCGGAGGTAAATCTATGAAGGAGTTTAAGCGGGCACTTTCGGACACTACCGCAACAGGAACTTTTAAACCAACAGATGTAGATCGCCTTTACAGCAGGATTGTCGCCTCAGATCAGACGGAAAATATCCTGGTTTCATTACCCGAAAAACCATCAGATGCCATTGGTTTTGTAGTTTACCTGAAGGCGGGAACATTGTATAAAACCAACCGTTATAACTTTGACCAGCTGAGCCTAAAGCCCATTACAGATGGTTCTCCATTTTCAGGAAGATATGACGATGCCAGTGCTGCAGACAAGCTCAGGCGGATGAACTATGACCTGCACATTGGTGTGATATTGGGTATTCCCACAAAGATTCTTGCCTTTCTGGCCAGTTTAATCTCTGCCAGTTTACCGGTCACCGGATGTATAATTTGGTACAACAGGAAGTTTAAAAAGAAGAAAAAGACCGCAAAGGTGCCATTAACGGGATCAAAGAAAATAGCCGACCCTCCTGTAACAAAGGAAAAACAGGAAGAAAAGGAGCTTGTACACTAAAATAAAAAGCCGGAAGCAGTTTTATCTGCTTCCGGCTTTTTAATGACAAGGACCTTAAGCAAGGTCTTATGCGCCATTAATCTGCTTCGTTATCTACGAAAAGTTTGATTTCATAATCAGAGATCGTGATCAGTCTGTCTTTATATAATCCGCCAATTACCTTTTTAAAGGCACTTTTGCTGATCTTAAAGCGTTCGTATATCTCATCTGGCCGGCTTTTATCGCCAAGAGCGATCACACCACCACATTCTTTTAATTCGTCGAGTATGGCATCTTTGTTTTCCAGGATATGGCCATAACCCATTGGCTGAAGGCTCAAATCGATTTTTCCTTCTACACGGATCTTTTTGATCCATCCTTTTCTGAATTCTCCCGGATTTAATTGGTCAAAGAGCTCATTTGTATATAGCAAGCCAATGTATTTATTGTCTACAATGGCATTGTAACCTAAGTCAGAACGATCCACGATCAGTAAACTCACCTCATCACCTTCTTCAAGGTCAATGTCTTGATCTTCAACGTAATTCGTTAAACGGGAAGAAGCAACCATACGGTCGTTACTTTCATCAAGGTATACATAAACCACGTGGCTTTCCCCTTTAAACATCGGGCGTTTTTGCTCACGCTGAGGAACATAGATGTCTTTGTCCAGGCCCAGATCCATAAATGCACCATCTTCTCCATCATCAACAACCGTCAGGTAGGCAAAATCTCCTACACAGGCAAGAGGTCTTTTTGTCGTCCCCATTAGTCTGCCATCTTTGTGCATATAAACGAAAACATTGATATTCTCTCCAATTTCGATGTTTTTAGGCACATCTACATATGGGAGCAGCACTTCTTTTTCGCCTTCGGTAAGTATGAGGCCGTTTTCGGTTTTATTTATAATTCTGAGATCGTTATATCTTCCTATTTCTATCATGTTCTTGCAGGCATTTTTGCAAAGGTAGCGATATCATCAGTAACATATCGATGCGCTGTGTATCTAAATGTAAAAATATACCGGGTGATCAGCTTAGATTTAGAGAATATAGAGAAGAAATACGGAGATCATACCATCCTTTCTTTTGAGAAATGGCGCCTGGATTCAGGTATTTACTGGATTAAAGGGGGAAATGGGACCGGAAAAACCACACTTTTCAGGGTGATCTCCGGACAAACGTCATTCAAAGGGGAGCTCAGTTTAAATCAAATCAGCCTGAAAAAAGAACCTGTTGCTTATCGGGCAATGATCAGTTATGCCGAAGCTGAGCCTCAATATCCCTCATTTATTACCGGAAACGAACTGTTAAACTACCATATTGCGGTAAGAAAAGCAGATCGCCTGGCGGCTGAGGACATCATTGAGCAGTTCGGGATGACCGCCTTTATGAACAATAAGATCGGGGGATATTCCAGTGGGATGCTCAAAAAACTCTCTCTTATTTGTGCTTTTACAGGTGATATTCAGTTGTATATCCTCGATGAGCCCTTGATTACCATAGATGCAGATTCCGCTCAGGTCCTTTATAGACTGATCAACAAGTACCGGGAGAAGGGGAGTAGCTTCCTGCTCTCTTCCCATCAGGAGCTGGAAGCTGGTCAGTTAACACTTAAAGCGACATTTCAAATTAAGGACAGGAAAATAGAAGCATGTTAAAGTTATTCCTAAAGACTTTAAGTAAAGCGTTTTACGCCTCACATGGCGGCTTATTCCTGTTTGCTTTCTACCTTTTGTTTGGAATTGTGGAGGCTTCACAGCTCATCAGCTATCATAAAACCCTGATGTTACTGATTTATTCTTCGCCGCTTATTCTTTTTCTGGTCTTTAGCTGCTGGGCCTTATATCTCCTGAAATGCCTGTTTTTCGTAAAGAAACAACTGAAACTGGAAAGTTATCGTTTTGTATTCCTCCTGGCGACCGCAACACGGAAAACCCAGTTTAAACTATGGCTGAAGCTGTATGCCGTATTATTTCTGCCAATCCTGTTATACGCCTTTCCCCTGATCTATATAGGCATGGTTTATGCTTATTATATCAGTGTTTGTGCGGTTCTCCTTTGTATTTTGACCTTATTGTTTGCCGTATCCGGATACATGTTCCGGATCATCAATTATAGCCATGTTCCAGCTGAGGTTTATTTAAAAACCTCCCTCCCCCGATGGAATAAGCCTTACTGGACATGGCCTTTTTATTACCTGCTGAAAGAGCAAACCTTGATGCTGGTTGGGAGTAAAGTCTTATCCTTCGCCCTTTTTAATGCCGTAATGTGGGTATTCGCCGATGTGTCCGGAGATATTCGTGTAGCGCTGATCGGGATTTTGGCAGCAGTACTTGCCCACAGTATGCTCATTCATGCGCTCTTAAAAAACGAGGTCGACCGCCTTTCTTTTGTCCGAAGCCTGCCCATCACATTAAGCTCCAGGATGGGGCAACGCATCTTTGTGCTCCTGTTGCTCTTTGTTCCCGAGATCATTTTCTATATACACAGAACAGGATATCAACCCCTGCATATTGGCTATGGCCTGCTGTTTGGTTTATCCGGTTTAATGGGATTGCAATTGATGTTGTATCAGGTAAAACTCGACCAGGACCAATACCTGAAATGGCTACTCGGCTTCTTTTTTGTCAGCATGTTTATCGTCCTGGCACATTACTACCTGCTTTATAGCCTGCTGATTTTACTGGGTTATCTCTTGTACTTTTCTTTCTTTTACGACAAAAAAGACCTGCGGGAAATTTAAAGCCTGTTGTTGAATGTAAAGTTTAGGTATTTTGAGATAATAAGCTGATTATAAATAATTCCTCTTCCCTTTTTTTGCTGATTATTTTGACGGCCATTCTACTTTTTGCTCCTGAAGTACAGCATAAAACAAGCTTGCTATGGAAGGGGATGCTGTCTATTTTATCCTTCAGATCATAAAGAGAAATGTTTGTTCCTCCGATGTTGTGTTCTTCGAATTCGTAAGCTTCCCGCACGTCGATCAGCAGGAACGGTTCTGCCTTTTCTTTCCATTCCTCCAGTTCCCTGATGCCGATTTCCTGATAGGCAGCTGCCTTGGTTTTTACCGGGCTTGCATTTTCTTGTTCCGGATTTTCCGGTTGAATGTTAAAAATCTGCATGTCATAATTTAAAGCATTCAATATAAGTAGTTTTCCGGAGAGCGGTACGCCAAACCCACAAACAATTTTTATGACCTCGTTGGCCATGATGCTTCCGACCATACCCGGTAGAGGGCCAAGAACACCACTTTCACCACAATTTGGCACCTCGTCTGCTGCCGGAGCTTCAGGATAACAAGAGCGGTAATCCGGTCCTCCCTGATGATTAAATACAGAGACCTGTCCCTCAAACTGAAATATAGAACCAAAAACCAGGGTTTTCTTCAGCGCAACGCAGCAATCGTTGACCAGGTAACGCGTAGGGAAGTTATCAGATCCATCGACCACCATGTCGTAACCCAAAATGATTTCTATGGCATTTTTGGCGTTCAGATGATGGGGATAGGCCTGTATTTCTACCAGCGGATTGCGCAGGTTTAGCTGTGTTGCGGCGGCCTGGGCCTTGTTCTTTCCCAGGTCACTATACTGGTAAAGCACCTGTCTGTGCAGGTTACTTTCCTCCACTACATCGCCATCAATCACCCCAATTTTTCCTATTCCTGCTCCCGTAAGGTAGGAGAGGAGGGGGCAGCCGAGTCCGCCGGCACCAATGACCAGTATTGAGGCTTTTCTTAGCTTTTCCTGCCCCTCAATGCCCATTTCTTCCAATATAATCTGACGATCGTATCGTTTAAGTTCCTGATTGTTCATGTTTTTACTTCGTTAAGTTCATGTCCCAGTCCTTCCATACTGCTTCATATCCTTGCTGATGAATCATTGCTGCGATTTCCGGAGCGGTTCTTTCGTCTGAAATCTCAAACTGTTCCAGGGATTGCGGCTCTACAGCATAACCTCCAGGATTGGTTTTTGAGCCTGCACTGATCGAAGTAATGCCCATCTTAATGATGTTATTCCGGAAAGCGATGGATTCCCTCGTCGAGATCGACAATTCTATTTCTTCGTTAAACAGGCGGTACGCACAGATGAGTTGCACCAGTTCCCGGTCGTTCATCACCACTTTAGGTTCCAGTCCGCCGCTAAATGGCCGGAGTCTGGGAAAGGAAATGCTGTACTTGCTTTGCCAGTATTTCTTTTCCAGGTAGTTCAGGTGCAGGGCCGTAAAAAACGAATCTGTTCGCCAGTCTTCCAGGCCGATCAGTACACCGAGTCCCATTTTGTGGATGCCGGCCTGCCCGAGGCGGTCCGGCGTATCCAGACGGTACTGAAAGTTTGATTTTTTACCCTTAGGATGGTGTTTCTTATAATCTTCCTCATGATAGGTTTCCTGGTAAACCAATACCGTATTTAAACCATAAGGGGTCAGTTCCTGATAATCGGCAAGGTCAAGAGGCTGCACCTCCATAGAGATGTGCGCAAAATGTGGCCTGATCAGCTCCAGCACCTTTTTGAAATAGTCGGTATGGACGCTTTGATTCGCCTCACCCGTCACGAGGAGCACATGGTCATAGCCCATTTCTTTGATTACCGCAACTTCTGCCATGATTTCCATCGGAGATAAGGTCTTGCGTTTCACTTTGTTGTCGTAGCTGAAACCGCAATACGTGCAGATGTTGTTGCATTCGTTGGAGAGGTATAAAGGCACATACATCTGAATGGTGTTCCCGAACCGTTTTAAGGTGAGCTGCTGACTCAGCTGTGCCATTCTTTCCAGGTAAGGAGCCGCCGCAGGGGAGATCAGCGATTTAAAGTCCTCCAAAGTCCTTTTTGTCGCCATTAACGCCTGTTCTACATCTGCGCCTGTTTTGCCATAAATACTCCTGCTGGTCTCCTCCCAGCTATAGGTTTCAAAAATTTCGTTAAAGCTCATCGTCAAGAAATGCAGTTAAAGGGCTGCTGGCAACAGCATGTGAATAAATAGCACCTAATCTCGCCTCGTAAGCCATTCTGCCCGCCTCAACAGCGATTTTGAAGGCCTCTGCCATTTTTGTAGGGTTTCCGGATACCGCAATCGCAGTGTTTACCAATACCGCATCTGCGCCGATTTCCATCGCTTTTGCCGCATCAGAAGGCGAGCCGATTCCGGCATCAATGATCACCGGGACATTGCTTTGGCTGATGATGATCTCCAGGAAGTCTATGGTTTTCAGTCCTTTGTTGCTGCCTATAGGAGAGCCGAGCGGCATCACTGCTGCCGTTCCTGCGTCTTCCAGTCGTTTACACAAAACCGGGTCTGCATGAATATAAGGCAGGATGATGAAGCCTAACTTTGCCAGTTCTTCCGTTGCTTTAAGCGTTTCTATGGGATCTGGCATCAGGTATTTCGGGTCAGGATGGATTTCCAGTTTGATCCAGTTGGTTTCCAATGCCTCCCTGGCCATTTGGGCAGCAAAGACCGCTTCTTTTGCATTTCTAACACCAGATGTATTGGGTAAAAGGTTCAGGTGGGAGTGTTTGAGGTGTTTTAAAAGGTCATCCGCTGCATCGTTTAGGTCTACACGCTTCAGGGCAACCGTCACCAGTTCCGAGCCGGAGGCGAGTAATGCTGCTTCCATAGCTTCCGGAGAACTGAACTTTCCGGTGCCGGTAAACAGGCGTGAGCTGAATATTTTGTCTGCTATTTTTAACATTTTCTTTAAGGATTTAGGGTGTGGTAGACCGGGTGTTTTTCGAGTTCAGCATACATGCTTTTTATCCGTTCCCGGGCATCTGATTTGCCGGTTAGTGCGCCCGAAACTGCAACCCCGTAGAGCCCTGTTTTCAGGAGCTCAGGAAGGTCTTCCGGAGTGATTCCGCCGATGGCAATTATCGGTAAATGAATACCTGACTTTTTGACCTGTTCCATGATTTCTGCATAACCCTTCAGTCCAAGAATCGGGCTTAAATTTTGCTTGGTATCCGTGAAACGATAGGGGCCTAAACCGATGTAATCAGCCCCTTCTGCGACTCTTTTTTGGATGTCTGCAAAAGTGTTTGCAGTTCCGCCTATCATAATTTTATTACCTGTTATTAATCTGGCCTTTATGATGTTCATATCATTTAATCCTAAATGTAATCCATGGGCAAAAACGGCCTTTGAGACGTCCGGAAAATCGTTGATAACTAAGCGGGCTGCAAATTTTTTGCAGAGTTCATTTGCGGCTTTAGCCAGGTTTAAAACCTCAGGTTCTGTCTGGTCTTTTACGCGAAGCTGGATCCATTTTCCGCCGGCGTTCAGAACCTGTTCTATAGCCTCCAGATGGCTGAGTTCTGAGCTGGATTGGGAGATATAATGTAGTCTGTCTATCATGAGGAATGGTAGCCCAAAAGGCTGGTGTTACTGTTAAGAAAAATATAGGTGTATTGCTTGGCCTGAAGGCAGGCTTCGGCGAGGGAATTTCCCAGGGCAAGCCGGGCGGTGATGGCGGCAGAAAGGACGCATCCCGAACCATGTTTCTGAAAGATCTCCGTTTGTGCCGGCTTCAGCTCCAGGCATTGTTTTCCGGTATAGAGAAAATCTGTGCCCGGTGCATCCGCATTGTGGCCACCCTTCAAAAGCACGGCAACCTGCTCCGACCATTCTTCGCATACAGAATGGACCTCCTGACCTTCGCCAAGACTTTTCATTTCCTGAAAATTAGGTGTAATCAAATAGAGCTGTTTTAAGACGTTTTTAAATTTTTCGGCCTCTCTATTCCACTCATGGAATTTATATCCCGCACTGGCCTTTAAAATCGGGTCTACGACAATTTTAATCTCCGGGTTGAGCTGCTTCAAACGAATGCAGACTTCTTCCAGTGTGTCCAGATCCCGGATCAATCCGATTTTAGCTACCGGAACCGGGAATTTTTTCAAAAGCGGATCGAACTGGTCGATGATCTGTGTAGCACTGAGCCAGTCGTTCTTTAAAAAATCCGAATCCGTCTGAACCGTCAGGGCAGCGCAAATTCCAAATCCGTAAACCCGATGTGCTTCAAAGCACTTCAGGTCGGAGAGGACTCCTGCTCCGGCACTGGGGTCGAAGCCGGCAATGCTGATTACATAGGGTCTGTGGTCTGACATTTTTCTAAGCTCTTTTTGAAATGATTTACGGCCAGTTCCGGTTGGTTCCAAAGGCTGCCCAAAATAGCGGCGCCATCAAAACCCATCTGTCTGACCAGGTCAATTTTTTCGGTCGTGATTCCGCCAAGGGCGATGACTTTAACTCTGGTTGAATTCCTCAGCTTAAAGCCATTCGGAACCACCGAAGGGTAGTCTTTTTTGGAGATGCTCTGAAATACCGGACCGTAAAAAGTGTATTTAAAATTTTCTAAATCAGCTAGCTGATCAGTTTTATGTATAGAAGTGCTTAAGATAGTCGCTTCTGAAGGCGGGAGGAGCAGGTGTTGGCCGCTCTTCCTTTGTGCCTCCGGAAAATGCAGTCTTCCGATTCCGAAATCAGCAGCAAGTTCATGGAACTGGTGCAGGGCAACACGCTCCAGATATTGCGGATGAATGTTGCCTAGCAGTTGTTCATATTCGTGTTTTTCTGCCCCCTCTTTCCGCAGGTGAAAGCGCTCCATCCCCGACTCAAAAAGTTCGTTAATGAGGTTCGCTTCTCCTTCAAAAAAGCTGGGTTTAGAAATGACGATCAGTTCCAATTACAAATAAATTTCGCTACCCTTCTCTGTGAATTCTTTAGATTTCTCGGCCATGCCTTTGCTCAAAGCATCCGCTTCATCTACTCCTTGTTTGGCTGCATAGTCCCTCACATCCTGTGTGATTTTCATCGAACAGAAGTTCGGTCCGCACATCGAGCAGAAGTGCGCGATCTTGGCACCATCTGCAGGAAGGGTTTCATCATGGAACTCTTTTGCCGTATCCGGATCCAGGGAAAGGTTAAACTGATCTTCCCACCTGAACTCAAACCTCGCCTTGCTCAAAGCATTGTCGCGGTACTGTGCACCCGGATGTCCTTTGGCAAGATCGGCAGCATGCGCAGCGATCTTGTAAGTGATCACGCCATCCTTCACATCTTTCTTGTTTGGCAGTCCGAGGTGTTCCTTAGGTGTTACATAGCACAACATCGCAGTTCCGAACCATCCGATCATCGCCGCGCCAATTGCAGAGGTGATGTGGTCGTAGCCAGGGGCGATATCCGTAGTTAGCGGGCCTAAGGTATAAAACGGCGCTTCAGAACAATGTTCCAGCTGCTTCTCCATATTTTCCTTGATCAGGTGCATCGGCACGTGTCCCGGACCTTCGATGATCGTTTGAATGTCGTGTTTCCAGGCAATCTTGGTCAGCTCACCAAGGGTTTCCAGTTCTGCGAACTGTGCTTCGTCATTTGCATCTGCGATACAACCCGGTCTTAAGCCGTCGCCAAGAGAGAAAGCCACATCATAAGCTTTCATGATTTCACAGATTTCTTCAAAATGAGTATACAGGAAACTTTCTTTATGATGTGCAAGGCACCATTTTGCCATGATGGATCCGCCGCGGGATACAATGCCCGTTACCCTTTTTGCGGTCATAGGGATGTAACGAAGGCGTACACCTGCATGGATGGTGAAATAATCCACTCCTTGCTCTGCCTGCTCGATCAGGGTGTCCCTGAACAATTCCCATGTTAAATCTTCGGCCTTGCCGTTTACTTTTTCCAAAGCCTGGTAAATCGGAACCGTCCCAATCGGAACAGGGGAGTTACGGATGATCCATTCTCTCGTTTCATGAATATTCTTACCTGTCGATAAATCCATGATCGTATCTGCGCCCCATCTGCAGGCCCATACTGCTTTTTCTACTTCTTCTTCGATCGAAGAGGTGACTGCAGAGTTTCCGATGTTGGCATTGATTTTTACCAGGAAGTTCCGCCCGATGATCATTGGTTCCAGTTCCGGGTGGTTGATGTTGCAAGGGATGACTGCCCTTCCCGATGCCACTTCCGCTCTGACAAATTCCGGAGTGATGTATCCTTTTGGTGTATTCGCACCAAAGCTATGTCCCTGATGTTGATGTGCCATTACGCCATATTGTGCGCCCAGTTGTTCATTCAAAAGATCAATTCTTTGATTTTCCCTGATGGCGATGTATTCCATTTCGGCAGTGATGATTCCTTTTTTAGCATAATGCATCTGAGAAACATTGCTGCCCGGGGTCGCTTTGTAGGGTTTGTTGACGTAAGCGAACCGGAGTTCGTTCAGTTTGGGGTCTGCCAGGCGCTCCTGACCATAATCTGAAGAAATGTGATCCAGTTGTTCCACATCTTTCCTGTCGGTGATCCAGCTTGCCCTTAGTTTTGGCAGGCCACGTTTCACGTCGATATCTGCATTCGGATCCGTGTAAGGGCCGCTGGTATCGTAAATCGTTACCGGTGGGTTGGGTTCTGTGGCGCCGAATCCATTGTGGATTTTGGTGTCACTCAATGTTATTTCACGCATTGCCACCTGGATATCATGGAGCTGGCCTTTTACAAAAATCTTTTTGGATGCCGGAAAAGGAGTTCGGCTGATGACTTGTTCGTCTGGCGTCTTTTCGTGTTTCATAATTTATGATTTCTTGGTTACTGAAGATTTATTTGTTGGATTGGTATGTTTCGATGAGTTTATCCGCCCTGGGTGGCTTTGATGACCGTGATGCGGTCGCCGGATTGGAGTTCCCGTCCGGGCCAGTCGGTTTTTGGGATAATGGTTTGGTTGATGGCTACAGCAATTCCCTGAACAGGAATGTTTAAGACTTCTGTTAGCATTTGTTCTACGGAACAAGTGTCGTTAAGCTGGTAGTTTTTTTGATTTACAGTTATTTCCATATTTTAAGAAATTGGAAAAACTATAGGCATGACCTTTTTACAGGCATGAAAAGACGGCAACATAAGTTGCTTCTACTTTTCCCTTCGGCAGTACTAACTGCATCAGGTTCAAAGGGTATTTCTCAGCGCAAGGCACCCCTAAAGTTTTTTGTAAAACTAGATTATTTTTTTGAAAAAAAGAAACGTTGGGCTTTGAGGTCTTTTTCAGGAAATTTTCAGGTTTTCCTTCATGACGAAGCGATCATGAACTTATGCTGGGTTTATTTACTGGTTTGGAGGATCATCCAGGATATCTTCCTCTTTAATCTCCGGTTGAAATGAAAGTCCGGAATCCTGCCAGTCGGGGTTCAGCGGTAAATTAAACTCTCCTTTGCTGACTGTTGCATTTAAGATCACAGCGGGATTAAATTCTTTACGGTTAATCTGAATCGTCAGATTGTCCTGACTGCGGTAGTAATGTAGTGCCATGCCCGTTAGGCAGATGCAGCCATCCGGGATTTCCAGTTTCCATTCCCGGGCAGGGACCACTTTCTGGTCATAGGAGATTTGCAGCGTATCCAGAATGATGTGTTGCTGTGCGCTCATTTTGATCGAAAGGAGATGGATGCGTAGTTTCAGGTCACAGCTGTCGCTGTAGGCTGGAAATTTGAAGTCATCAGGAATTTCAAATTCGGGAAGTCGAATCAGGAGCTCCTGACGCTGTAGCTGAACGGAAGGTACGACCCATAAGCTATCCTTTAACGGAGAGCTACTGTTGAAATCAAAGTGATTTAGCCTTTTGAAGCTATCTGATTTAAATTCGTAACTTTCTGTCTCGGATTGATAGCATTGCTTGAGGATCGCGAAGTTCTCTTTGTTGAGACGGTTGATCATTTGACCATCATAATTGCTTTCGGTTAGCTGACGAAATCCGTTCCGGATACAGTAGGCGAATTGGCTCGCTTTGCCAAATACAAGTGCTGCCTTTTTTGTAGCGGTAGTCTGCTTTACGCTGCCCTTTCCAGGTTTTCTCTGGAGGACCTGACCTTTTCTGTTTTTTTTGAATGTGAGGTTTCCTATTGAACCAATAAGAAATTTACCTTTGAATGTTGCCATGTTGTTTATATTAATTTAAGTGGAAGTTAATCATAATTAAGGTGTAGTCCAAGTTGAGTTATGGCTGAATCCAGGACTACTCCATAGCAACTACATGTTGAGTCCAGCTTTTCTCGAAAAAACGTGGACTCAGTCTGGACTCACTGTGGACCAATTGTGGACTCAGTAGGAGGCAATCCCGACCTAAATACGGACAGTTATCTGTGTTTTCTAGAATAGGAAAGGGGAGGTTCCGGAAGGATTTTTTTTTGTGAGCTGATGCGATTTTTTAAGTAAATGAATGTGCTAATTGTTGGGGGTAGTATTCTTTTGATTAATTAAATTAGCTTTTTTTTGACTTGGGTCTGACGATGCTGCTCGCTGTTATGGCTTCCCAGGGATAGATTTAGTTTGATCCCAAAGCTTCTTATTTCTTTTCGTTTAGGTAAGGAAACTGCTGTGTAGATGCCGAACCGATTTAGCATTCAGCTTAGTAATAGAAGAAGTTTTTATTTCCCGGGATTTTCACTTCTGTATTTCCGGGAGTAAAGGCATCCATTTTTAGCATTTGTTTAAATGGGTAGCTGAAATTCAGGTATTTGTCTTCAGGCGGCGTCTTGTCGTCCTCGCAGGTTCCGTAAGTATAAGCGATATCTACCTTTCTGGTAGAGAAATTAATGTCGTACTGAAAGTCCCAGTCGCAGGTATCGAAATCATTGTAAGTGGAGCCGATCAGGTAAAAGTCTCCATTTTGATAGCGAAAGATGTTTTTGTATTTATGGGAGTGTCTCGAGTTGGAATTGAAGGTTTGAGTGATGATCAGGGTGTTGTTTTTGATGGTCATGTTCAGGTCCGGAACTTCTGCAAAGATGCGGCCATAGCGTTGATATTCCCAGATCACAGAGTGATTCTCCTTCCAGAGTTTGATCTTTCCGTTTTGATTTTTACAGATGTACAGGACTCTGTAGAAGCCATCTTCTCCGCTTTTGCGGGTAGTGTTATAGATGTAAACGAATTCATTGATGCCATCCCTGTCCAGATCTCCTTCTGCTTTCACCACTTGTTTGAAACCGGCAGGTGGGCGGAAGTCTTTAAGCTCCTGTCCATATCCTTTTAAACAAAAAAATAGCAGGCAGATAAATATGTGTTTCATCGGATGGTTTTATTTTTCCTTCCACAAACATAACATCTCCTGCTATAATTATGCAAATCATTTATGGATTGCGCCGCTTATTTGGGCAATTCCGGTGACCGTTCTTTCCATGATGCTCCTGAAATGGCTTCCATAAAAGAAATAACGGCATCTCTTTCCATTTTGCTCATCATCAAACCACGGAGTAGTTTATCATTTTTAGGATACAACGGATCATTTTCCTGCCCAGGTCTGCGCTTTTGATGTGGCATGCCTGCATTATACATGTTCATGACGCCATCCATATTGTCGAACAGCCCATTGTGAAACCATGGGCCTGTGCGCATCACATTGCGTAGTCCAGGAGTTCTGAACTTTCCTACATCCTCCGGTTTTTTGCTGATATTGTACAAGCCAAGGTCTTCATACTTGCGACCGTAATAGGTAAGTCCTACATTGTGAAATTCACCGTCTGTAAATAGAGGTCCGTTATGGCAATTGACGCAACGTGCTTTTGTGCGGAACAAATGCAGGCCGAGTATTTGCTGATCAGACATTCGCTTTTTATTCCCTTCCAGAAAATAATCAAAATCTGATTTTCTGCTAACGATTGTTCTCTGATAAGTGGCAAGGGCAGAAAGAATCCGCTCCTCCGTTACTTTTTTGTCGCCAAAAGCGGCGCTAAACAAGGGCTGATAACCTTTAATCTGCTTCAATTTTGAGGGTAGCTTTTTTAAATCCTGGTGCATCTCTATTGGATTGGTAATTGGATTTGCAGCCTGATCTTCCAGTCCTTCCGAACGGCCATCCCAGAAAAGCCTCTTGAAAGACCATATATTTTCCAGTGTAGGCGTATTCCGCTTCCCTGAGGCATGATCATGACCAATCGCGACCTCACGGCCATCCGTCCAGTTTAAGTCTGATGCGTGACAGCTGGAGCAGGAAATCTGATTGGAGCCGGAAAGGCGTGGATCAAAGAACAATGTTTTCCCCAATGCAATGATGCCTTTCAGTTTTCCTTTTTGTCCTTCCAGCGGGGAAGGGGGGAGTACGCCCAGTTCTACAAAGTTTACTCCCGAATCTACATTCGGTTTTGGCCATTGATCCGGAGATTTAGAATAGACCTTACGCAGGGAGTCTATTGGAATTTCATCATCAGGAAGAAATTCGTACGACCTGAAGGAAAGAAATAACAAAATACACAATAGTCCGCTAAGGATAAAAAAGACCTTCTTCATGAGC
Source organism: Pedobacter steynii (assembly GCF_900103665.1). Classification (GTDB taxonomy): domain Bacteria; phylum Bacteroidota; class Bacteroidia; order Sphingobacteriales; family Sphingobacteriaceae; genus Pedobacter; species Pedobacter steynii. The sequence goes on along the minus strand of NZ_FNGY01000007.1, from coordinate 416,464 downwards.
TAAAAATAAAGGTTTAAGGAAAGATTCATAAAAAAACGCTGATCTCCGGGTAAAAATTTGCTGGGATATTCGATGTTCGGTTTGTCCAGTGCCTTGCTAATACCAGCATTTAAGGTGACTCCGGTTCTGAAATCCTTACTGAATGTTTGACTTACATATTGCAGTTTAAGGTCAACCCTTCCTGAAGTGATTTTCCGGAAGGCGTAGTCAGGATAAGTGACAGTGGTTGTAAATTCCGTTACCTGAGTGGTTGCAACATTGGAAGTTGTTTGTAAAGGAAGGACCAGAGATGGGGAAACTATTGCAGAGAACCTGTATTTTCCGGGATTCGCCTGATAGTATCCGGCTTTTAATCCTGGTTGTACATAGCTGTATTCGAATAAATGGCTGGTGATCGCATCTTTTTTGTAAGCAGATAAATAACGGGTATGGACTCCCCATTCAAAGGAATGATTTCCTTTGGTTTTCAAATTGGAATAGGACAAATAGGTCATTCGGTTTTTGGCGGTATAATTCTTCGCCGCAAGGGCATTGAAATAATCTTCACCAATGAGGGTACTGTAAGCTGCTTCAATTTGTTGAATCCGATGACCTTTTTGTTTGGTTAGCAAGAGCTGTCCTTCCAGCTGATCGCTTTGGTAAGTACTAAAAATTTCGTCTTTTAGGGACGCATCTAAAGATTTTCCATTGGCATCCTCAGATACTTTATAGTCCAGGTTTAGCAAAGTATTCCAGGAATCAAGTGTTGTTGCCAGATGCATCCCGAATCCTTTATACTGTTTTCTGCGTGAAAAATTATCGAATGCCTTCCTCGTGTAGCCATATCCGTAGTTGAGATAAGTAATGCGGTCAGGGTAAGCGCTCCCGTTGGAATAGTCTTTGTTTTTATATTTGATGGTCGTATTTTCTGTTCCATAACCCCATAGTCCGCTTAGTCCGAGATGGAAATGTTTGTTTACCCAGGTCAATTCAGGTTTGACGATAAAATCGAACCATTTCAGTGACATTCTTGGATCAATCGATCGGTCTGCAAGGTAATAGACATAGTTGAACCCGGAGGAAAGGTAGATTTTATCCCTGATTAGTTCGTAGCTGATGATTCCTTTGGCATGGTACTTTTGTCGCTGGACATCGCTTTCTTTTTCAGCAAGGTAATAGAAAGGCTGATCATCGATCTCTTCTCCTCTTAATGAGTTCCCCAATCCATGGTCTTTGATTCTGGAATAGGTGAAATCTCCATACAATTTTAACCTGCCTAGTTTTCTGATCCCGTCCGAGCTGAACTGAATGTTGGAACTACTTAAAGGCATCTGTGAATTTCTCAGGTTTCCAGAGGCATAGTCGTAGATCAATGAAACTTTTCCAATTTGATTTTCCGTGTTTTTTAGCAGGAGGGTTGCGTTTTGCTTGCTGAATTCCAGGTGTCGCTGGCGCTGATCATAGAAAAACACACTATCCGCCGACTTATTCTCCTGAGAAAATAAGTCGGCCGACAGTAAGGATAGTATAACTAGTAATTGTACTTTCATTATTATTTAAAAGCCGTTTTGCTTGGGTCGGCCATGGTTAGTGATTCAAAATCCAATGAAGAGTTGTTTGAATCTTTAAGGATTCTTCTGCCGTTTACAGTTTTACTCGTTTTTCTGATTACAGATTGAGAGGAGTATGGTCCGCCGATGGTAAAAGTGAAACCTGCGTCGATGGTTGCCGGAAGTCTGTGTGGAACGCGTTTGGTTTCTAAAGTATAAGCAATCTCTACCCCATCGGTCAGGATTGATGTTGGCATCTGAATGTATTGTGAGGTGGTGTTGGTGATCGTTTTTACGTCCGGCGTTGGGAATTTAGGAAAGCTGTTGAGGTTAGCGGTTGTTTTAAACAACACAATCGCTTCTCTTCCATTATTGTCCAATATTAAATCTCTGTCTGAAACGCGATACACTACATCTAAATTCGGAACCAAGGGGTTGTCAATGTCAGAAGCAAGACGGCTGATGCCGGGCAGGTCGCCATAATAGGCTTCAAAATCAGCCTTGCTTAAATCTATTGTTAGCTCCGGATTTTTTACGCTAATTGCTTTTCCGGTATTGTCGGTATAAGGGACCTTATGGTTTATGGCATTTTGTGCAACAATGAAACTGGCTCCGGGTTGTACAGGATATTGTTTTCCATTTCCCGGGATTCTTAATGCAGTGGTCAGGTATACATAATCTGTATTGGCTTTCGCGTTATTCATATTTAAAGCATCTGTCCAGTTGAATTGGCCTGAAGGTAAAAACCAGGATCTGCTGACGTCGGAATTGGTGTTCTGAACGCCAACTACCAGTCCGATGTACAGGCTGTCTGCATACATTACCGCGTTCGAGTTGTTATAGATTTCCAGAAACTGATCCCTGAACACTGCACCGTTTAAGGTGTGCGAGCCGCCGTAATAAATTTGTTTTAACAACCAGTCGCCAAGCCGGCCGGTCTTTAGGATCAGCTCTAAGCTGCCTGTAGTTTTATTGAGGAACTGGTTCAGGTTGGCATTAAATACCACATCTTCCTGGGTAAGGGAGCCTGATGCGGTGCTATAATCTGCGGCGCTGATGGTTAAACTGGATACGACAGTATAGTTACCGGGAGTAATACTTTCGAATTTAACATTTCCACTCGCATCGGTTTTTGCTTTATTGGAAAGACCATTGGTTTGATTGGTAATCGTTACCTCCGTATTTGCAGGAGATAATCCTAATGCGGCAGCTTGCTCATCAAACTTTACCTGGAAGGATACAGAAATTGCTTCTGCTTCAGGATTGTCTTTCTTGCATGCCGTGAGCATCGCTATGGATAAGAAAAGTGTAGATAGTAGTCGTTTTTTGTTCATTTTATTGATTTTAAAATTTAATAGAAAGTTCTGCGCCTATGCTTACCGGGTAAGTATAGTTGACCACCTTATTTGTATTTGGGTTGTAATATCTGTTTCTTATATTGAGCACATTATTGGCACTTAAGGACATTCTGATGTACTTGCCTATTTCTTTGGCGACAGACATACTTAGATTGGCATAAACGAACGGCTGTTTTACTGCGGCGTTTGCTTTAGAGCTTAGTGCCAGATGGTTATAGTCTGTATTGTTTGGGTCGAAGACCGGAATTTCGTGCCTTACCATGTTTTTGTCCAGCCAGGCGATCGGAAGGTAGGTATCGTTCAATATTCTCTCGTATTTCTGCCAGAAAATATCTGCCCGCAGGTTTACCACGAAACCTAATTTTGGAATGTGTGTGGTTGTTGACAGTTTGCTGGTGACCGTATAGTCGTCCGTTTCTTTTCCTTTATAGACGCCAAACCAACCTTTGTAACTGTCCGTTGTATATTGCTGATCTGGTTTTAGGATGTATTCTGAGTTTAATTTGGAACTCGAATAGCCGAAAGAATTACTGAGGTTGAAACTGGTTTGGATTGCGGCGATCTTTTTAGTGCTGATGATCCATTCAATTCCAAAATTGTTGCTGCTGAGGTCGTTGGCAGAACTGTAATAATTGGCAATCCAGTCTTTTTGCTTCCCATTTGGGAAGTAGCCGGGACGCTGTCCCTGGTTGTAAACGTAGGTGTATTCGTCGGTTGTATAGGTTCTGTAATTGTTCCTGTTGCTAAAACCATCTTTGTTTTGTTTGTAATAAGAGATAAGGGAGCTGTTGATAAAGCTGTCTTTATAGGTTAATCCAAATTCAAGCTGACTGGATCTGGCAGGTTTTACTTTGCTGTTATCCGGAACGATCTTATCCGTATAAACGAGGAACAGACTTTCAATATCGAATCCTGTAAAAGAGGTGTGTACCGGAAGATCGAAATAAACCGGGGCAGGGTATCTGATGGAAAGACCTGGTGATTTAGTAGAGAGGCCGAATGCCGCATTGATGCCGAAGTTTTTGGCAAGCTCATAGTTCAGGTTTAGCCTTGGTTGCAGGGTTCCAATATTGTTTTGTATGTCGTAACGGAGTCCTGCATTTACATTCATTTGTCTCTTTAGAAAGTCGAACTTAAAGCCGTCCTGTAAATAAAGGCTATAATTGAATACAGAAGGAAGGGACTCATAGTCATATGGTCTTTCGTTTTGGTAGGATTGGTTTGCCCAGCGGGGAGTTCGGGGGTCTATAATGATGCCTTCACCGTTGTTTGCCGAATAATAAACATTCGCTCCCAAACTTACCCGGTGAATGAGGTTGCCGGTTGTAAATTCATTATTTAAGCTGATATTGCCATTGAGGTTTTTAGGGTTACCTTTCACATGATCCACAGCAACATAATTTCCGGGAATAAAGTATCCTTCATATAGGCCGATGGTGTCTTTGTCTGCCATTGGCCTTGGCCCACGATTTAGATATTCCTGATCATAGCTTTCCTGAAAGGCAGAACTGTAACCAGCACTGAAGTCTAAAGATTTGACGATGGCTCCATTAATTTGGATGGAGGTTCTGTTAGATATCGACAAATTCCTTGTTTTCGCGTAAGTCATGTATTCCTGTCCTAAATCAGGGTCTTTTTTAACATTATCAAGGCGGGTATTGTAATCAATTGAAAGTGTATTTTTGATCATTTTTGACAACCTTGTACTCCACATTAAACCGGTACTGACTCTTTTATAAGATTTTAAGGGATCACTGGGATCCTGTTCGCTGAGTAAGTAGTTAAGAGATAGGTTTAAGGCACCAGATTTTCCAGGTAACTGAAAACCTTTTGATAAGGAAAAGTTCGTCGTGGAAGCATTGATTCTGGAGGTTAGCTGAAAGTTTGTTCTCCCTGCTTTACGGTTGATGATTACTGCCCCATCAGTTAAGTCTCCGTATTTTGCGGGGGCAATCCCGGATATGACTTCAATACTTTCAATATTATCGGCCGGAATTTCACGGATGTCTATGCCGGAAAAAGAGACATCAAAGCCGCCGTAATTTTTGCTGCTAATTCCTGAACCCAGCATTCCATATTTTCCAACATTTAGGTTTTGCATGTTGGCGTTATTCGATTGCTGGATGTCATCCAGGATAATGGCGACACCCATTGCGTTGTTCAGGTTATGCAGGCCCGAAGCTTGTCCCCTTAAAGTGATATTCAGTGGATTCTGAAGATTGGGAGGGGTAATTGTTTTACCAGGCAGGTTGTTGAGGATGTCTGCCAGACTAAAGGCCTGGATCTGTTCTATAGCCTGTCTTCCGAATAGGATGGAAGAATTGGAAGAAAGGATTTTTCTTTCTTCGCTGATCTGAACTTCTTCTAGTTTTAGCGTTAAGTTTTTGAGAACAATATTAAGCTCCCTTGGGAAATTGGCGAGCACAATTGAAGTGTCTTTACCTGCTTTTCCTACCATTGCTATGGTAAGAGTGAGTGTTTTTAAATCGCCGGGGTTGAGGTTGAAATTAAATTTTCCCTCCTGGTCGGTATAGGTAACCCGATCCGCTTCCTTTAGCTTAACGGTTACAAAATCCAAAGGTTTGTTCTGTTCATCTCTAACCGAACCATGTATGTTTATCGATGTTTTTTGCGCATAGCTATGCAGGCTTAGCATGCATAATGCTATGATTGGTAGGTGTTTGTAAAGTGATTTCAATTTAGACTGATTCTAATCCCAGCTGCAAAAGTGTAGATTTTACACTGGTTACGCAAGTTATTTAGAATAATTCTAGTTAATAATCAGGTTTGTAATGAAAATGAGATAAACGGGGATGTTATTTAGAGATGTAGGGGCCCTGACTTTAAATGTTCAGAGAGAAAGGGGGGAACAAAATCTGTTTTTATAAAACAAAAAACCGGCAATTTTCAATTTGAAAATTGCCGGTTAAGTGTATTGATGATTGCGACATTTAGCCGCTTATTAAATCCTTATCTTGGATTTTGTACGATTTTTGAATTGGCATCAATTTCATCCTGTGGAATAGGCATTAAGAATTTGTTATCACCAGGAGCCATAGTTACTTTAAACCAATGAGAACTACTGGTTCTTTTTAAAGTCTCTTTTCTTCTAAGGATGTCAAAGATTCTGAAGCCTTCACCATACAATTCTTTTCTTCTTTCTATCTGGATTTCAGTTTTTAATGCATCACCGGTATTTACCGACTGAACTGCTCCCGTAACGGCGCGTTTTTGCACTTCAAATAAAGCGGTTTGAGCAGGCCCCCAGTTTCCTAGTTCCGCTTCTGCTTCCGCTTCATTTAAAAACATTTCAGCAGAACGCATTAATACTACAGAACCATCAAATCCATCTTTAAAATAAAACTTATTCATTAGGAAACCGCCGGCATCTTCGACCTCATAATCACGAAGCAGGGGATCTCCATAGCCTGCATCGGAGATTAAAAACTGTTGTTTACGAATGTCATTAGCACCAAATAGCGCATGAAAATCAATATCAGCTCTGAAAGTACTGTATCCAACGTCATAAGGCTCATGAAATGAAGCTGCACCAACAAATCCCGGATTGTTATCTGCTGTATACTCCAGGTCCCAGATCCATTCTCCAGAGGCTTTATAGAAACCATTCAGTAAGTTGGATTTTTCATCTAGAGGGTGACCTGTTCTTGCCAGTTTAGCGAAGTTACTGGCTTCTGCCCATTTGTTACCCATGCTTAAATATACCCTGGATAAAAGACCTTGAACTGCTGGTAAAGTAAGTCTTGATATTTTATTAAGGGAAGCAGGCAGGTTTTCTGCCGCATAATTCAGATCTTCAAGGATAAAGTCATAAATCTCTTTAACTGTAGCTCTGGCAAGTAATTCTGAAGTTGGATTTAGGGGGACATCTGACTTGGGAACGCCAAGTGCAGCTGGGTCCAATGAGTATGGTTTTCCATAGCATCTCACCAGGTTAAAATAAGTAGCCGCTCTCATTGCCCTTGCTTCTGCAAGATATTTCTTTTTATCTGAATCGGTTAGCGGTGCCACAGGAATCTTTGAAATGGCAAGATTACAGTTTGCGATCAGCTGATAGCCTGCTTCCCAGAACAATTGCTGGGTGTTGGTCGGGATTTCGAGGAAACGATAAGCCTGATCAAATCTGTTGTAGTTACCTGATTGTCTGATATAGATGTCTTCTCCTTTAACATCTGCCTGTAAAAGCATGGCATTCATGTATCTGCCGGAAGAAAACAGGTTGTATAAACCTACCATCGCGGCATCAACTTTTCCAGGACTGGTGAATGCATCATTTGCATCAATAGCTGTGGTTGGAGCAGGGCTCAGGTCACTTTTCTTACACCCGTTAAATAATGTAGCGGAAGCAAACAGCAATCCGAACATGTAAATTGTTATATATCTGTTTTTCATTTTTGTAAGACTAAAATCCAATATTAAGACCAAAAGAGAATGTTTTTACATTTGGAATTTCGTTTCCGGCAACTCCGTCAAAATCAAACTCTGGATCAACTCCTTTGTGTTTTGCCCAGGTCAAAACGTTTTCTCCCATAATATATACTCTTGCATTTTGAAGTATTCCAGTCTTACTCACCAGGTTTTTAGGTAATGAGTAGCCAAGAGAAACTGTTTTTAACCTTGCATAAGTAGCATCAAATAAATAGCGGGTTGATCGTTGTGCACTGTTTGAGGTGTTGGATATGACAAATTTTGGTGTATTGGTGATGTCTCCGACATTTTTCCAGGCATTTAGTGCATCTCTGGATAACTGACTTCCAGGGCTTGCACCATCCCTTGATAAGGCTTGGTAATTGTTGTCCATAATTTTTCCTCCAATGCTGAAATAAACCATAAATCCAAGGTCAAAACCTTTATAGGTAAATCTGTTGTTGAATCCTCCGGTTAGTTTTGGAAAAGCCGATCCTTGTTCATAATTGGTCGCTTCAGTGTAGACACTTGTCTTCACTTTGGTGGTTACTCCATTTGCGTCAGTTTGATCTTTATACCACTGTGCGCTTCCGGTTGCAGGATCAACACCTGCATACTCCTGAATGAAATAGCGGTAAAGGTCTCCTCCGACTTTGAATCTTTTTGATCCGCTGATCACTGTAGGCTGACTTAATTTGGTGATTTTATTGGTGTTTCTTGCGAAGTTTAAACCAACATTCCAGCTGAAATCCTCACTGGTGATCGCATCGGCGTTAAGGTTCACCTCTATACCACGATTGTTCATCGAGGCAAGATTGGTATTGACAGATTTAAATCCGGTTACCATGGATAATGGCTGGGCGAATAAAAGTCCATCTGAAGCTCTTTTATAGTAAACAACTTCTCCATTTAAGCGATTGAATAAGCGAAACTCCAAGGCGAAATCGGTATTGGCATTTTTCTCCCATCTCAGGAATGGATTTCCAAGCTGACTGTATGAAGTTCCACCCTGGCCATTATAGTTGAATCCAAGTTCAAATAAATCCAGAGCAGCATAATTAGACAGTTCATTATTTGTAGAAATGAACCTGTCATTACCACCTGTTCCATAGTTAGCTCTTAACTTTAACTCAGTCAACCAGGTTACATCCTGTAAGAAGGATTCCTGCTTCAATCTCCATGCACCGCCAACTGACCAGAAAGTACCCCATTTGGACTCTGTTCCAAAAACTGATGATGCATCTCTTCTAACACTGGCAGATAGAAAATATTTGTTGTTATAAGCATAGTTAACCCTGGAGAAATAACCTGGGCGCGCGATGTCTGTTTGGTAAGAATCAGCTGTGGCTGCTTTAGAAGAAGATCTTAACTCATAAACTCCTGGAAAAGGAAAGCCTGTTCCTGCAGCATTCATTAAGTCATAATTCGTTTTTGATGCTTCCTGACCTAAAAGGACATCAAATGCATGTTCTCCGATTTTTTTATTGTAAGTCAGGGTATTGGTAATGTTTAATCCAAGGTTTCTGGCAGAGAAACGGGATGCCCTTCCTCCAACAGCAACACCGTCGCCGTGCTCCATGTTGTAAAATAAAAGCTCTCGGTTGGTAACGTAATCTACCGTAAAGATTGATTTGAATTTAAAATCCTTCAGGAAAGAGATTTCTGCAAATGCAGATGTCAGGACTCTGGCTGTTTGGGTAGAAAATTTATCATTTTTACTTAAAAAAACCGGGTTATAATCTTTAAATATTTTGTTATCGAAAGCATAAACCGGCTCTCCTTTTACATCATATTTAATTGATCCATCGGCATTTCTTGCATATAGAGAATAAACATTTGATACGTTATTGGTGAAGCCTAGTAAGCTTGACCCGTTAGTGCCTCCGGAAGGTGCTTGCTGATCAGTATAAGAAAGCGTACTATACATTCCTAAGGTTAGGAAATCAGTAGCTTTATTTTCTACATTCAGTTTAGCAGAATAACGTTTGAATGAAGAAGCTAAAGCAATACCTTCCTGATCAAAATATCCTCCGGATATGTAGAATTTAGTAGTTTCTGATCCTCCGCTTGCGCTTACATTGTAATCTTTGTTTTTACCAGTACGTAATACTGCCTTTCTCCAGTCGGTATCATAAAGAAGTGCAGCACCGTTGCTTAAAGTACCTTGTGCTGAATAGGGAGTTGGTGTATTGTAGGGATTGGCGCCAAGGATACTAATGGTTTGTTTATTGGCATTTGTAGTAGCCAGGGCAGGAGCCTGTCCGGCATCAATATTTTTTTTGTAATTGGCATCCCAGTAAATACCAAAATATTCCGAGGCATTTAATAATTCATGCTGTTTTACAGCAAGATCAGAATAACCAAAGGTAGCACCTGCCTGGATTTTTGTTTTACCTGCTTTTCCTTTTTTTGTAGTGATGATAAGTACCCCGTTTGCAGCTTTCGAGCCGTATAGGGCTGCCGAAGCAGCATCTTTTAATACCGAGATAGACTCTATGTCTTCCGAGTTTAAGGTCGATAAAATGTTTGTTGATTGATTGCTGGAAGCACTTAACATACTAATGTCACCACCAACAGTAATCGGAACACCATCAATAACATATAAAGGTTCAGCAGAAGAGTTGATCGAACCAACCCCTCTCAGCCTGATTTGGGATACAGATCCTGGCTGTCCTGATGAACTTTTAACAACTAGTCCCGGAACTGTACCCTGAAGGGCTTTATCTACAGACGTTACCGGTCTGTCTTTAAGGTCTGCTGCTTTTACTACACCCACGGAACCGGTAAAAGACTCCTTGGTAGCCGTACCGTAGGCAATAACGATGACTTCTCCGAGTTCTGTCGCATTGGCCTGAAGTACTACATTAATTACATTTCCAGTAGAAATGGGCTTTGATTGAGTGGTGTATCCTATGTAAGAAAACTCTAATGAAGTGGCTCCCTGAGGAACACTTAAGGAGTATTTTCCATCTGAACTGGTTTGAGATCCGCCCACCGCTCCTTTAGCGCGTACGCTGACTCCTGGCAGTGGTCTGCCATCTGATTGGTCTGTAACTGTACCTGTGATTGTCCGGTTTTGTGCAACCGTAGTTCCTGCGATTAGCATGAAAACAAACAAGCTTAGTAAGATTTTTTTCATAAAAATAAGGTTAGTTAATAATATTGCAATATAAAAATAATTTTACTTTTTTAATACATAAGCATATTATTCAGGTAAGAATGCCAGTTTCCGGGTATAAATAACCATTTTTTGAGTAAATTGAACTGATAGCCAGTTTATTAGGTTATTGATTCTCTGTTTAGATATATTTTGATTTTAGGATTCTGGAGCGATTTATCTCCAAACGATTACATCGTGATCGGTGTTTAACGAATGAAATCTATATTCTATGGCTGATTGAAGGGAGGGACCGAAATGAATTGCTAAATTTGCAGGATAAAAATAACCCCAATGATTTCCAAGCAAAAACATCGTTTCTTTTTAAGTCTGTTCTTTTTTATTTCAGGTTTTAGCTTTGCTACCTGGGCATCGAGAATTCCGACGATAAAGACGACGTTCGACTTTAATGAGGCGGAGCTGGGGAGTATCTTACTGGCACTGCCGGTGGGGTCGTTGCTGGGCCTTCCCATTTCAGGATGGTTGATTTCCAGGTTTAACAGTAGAGTGCCATTGGCTGGCGGATATGCGTTGAATGCTTTTTCTCTGGCATTAATTGGCTTTGCACAAAATGTCTATAGCCTTGTTGTGGCCGTCGTCCTGTTTGCTTTTACCACGCGGATATTTAACATTTCCGTAAACACGCAGGCATTAACCCTGCAGAAGCAATTTGAAAAGAAGATCATTGGTTCTTTTCATGGATATTGGAGTATTGGCGGAATCGCGGGGATTTTGCTCTCTACCTTATTGTTAAGCTTAAATGTATCTATTCATCTTCATTTTGCTATTGTAGCGGCCATTATGCTATTGGTAACGGTGTATTCTTATCAGTTTTTACTTGGCGGTGATCGTTCAAAAACAGGAAACAAGCTGATTCTGAGTAAACCTGATCCCTATATTTTTTATCTTGGAATTGTCGTTTTTCTATGTGCAATTTGCGAAGGAGGGATGTTCGACTGGAGTGGAATCTATTTTCAGGAAATTATCAAAGTAGAAATCTTTACGTATGGCTACCTGGTCTTTATGACTTTTATGGCGGCTTCCAGGTTTCTGTCAGACTTTATTATTGGCAGATTTGGGATGCCGAAAACCTATATCATGAGCGCAGCATTTATCATCTCCGGAATTAGCCTCGCCATTATTTTCCCCACCTTCTGGACGGCCATGGCTGGTTTTTCATTGGTAGGTTTTGGTACTGCTTCCATCATTCCTATGTCTTACGCACTGGCAGGAGCCTCAAAAAAGTATTCTCCGGGAATGGCGATCTCTATTATTGCTACCTATTCTATTACAGGGATGCTATTGGGCCCGCCATTGATCGGTTACCTCGCACATGCTTTTAATCTGAGGGTTTCTTTTATCATTTTTGCATTATGCGGATTGTTGCTGATCCCGATCACGAGGTTGTTTTTTAACCACCAAAAGCTGGCAGATCAGGTGAAAGATTAGCGCAGGCATTAATCCATGGACTGGCTTCGTAGGGAGAATTGACGATAAACTGCATGCAGAATTAAAATACCGTTTGGATTTGATGCCTATCTTTTTGATGTGTCTAATCCAAACGGTATTTTTTATAATTGGTATTAGCTGTTTTTCACTTCATTGGCTGCTGATTTCACATCAGCCGCAAGGTCTTTAGCTTTGGACTTAGCCTCATCCAGCACTTCGTCTTTCAGGTCTTCTGCTGCTTTCGCTTTAGACTTTACTTTATCAACCACTTCTTCTTTCAGGTCAGATAATTCCTGGCCATTTGTCCGGAGTTTATTTTTTACCGTTTGCAATTTATCTTTCGCCGTATCGGAGAGGCCTTTTGCCTTATCCGAAATCCTGGTCCTGATATCAGTTCCTCTTTCAGGCGCAAACAGCACACCAATAACAGCACCTACTGCGAGTCCGGTCAGAAGCGCCACTACAGGCAATGTTGAATCTGATTTCTGAGTCGTTAAAGAAGAGATTGCTTTTCGAAAATTATTGTATTTCATAGGATTATGTTTTTGTAGATCACATATAACGGGGATGTTACCCTTTGGTATAGCAACACCTGATTTTTCAAAGTGTTTGAAAAAAAATGAATTAGCTCAAAGAACAGGATAGAAAGCAAGGTGTTGTTCTATTTGTAATTAATCTAAATTAATCTATCTTTGCCGCTCAAAACCTCCATACATGAAGCTTAAACCTTTACTTTTATTTGCAGCGCTCTCTGTGTTCTTTTTACCCTGGAATCTATTTGCCCAGTCTGGCAAAGGAACAATTACAGGAACAGTAACCGATTCATTAAATCAAAACCTACCTTTTTCTAATATCAGCATCAAAAAACTGGGTCTGAAAACGAGCTCAGATAAGAATGGCAAGTTTATATTTGGCGGAATTCCAGCTGGAAATTATACGTTGACAATCTCTATAACCGGATATGAAAAACAACAAAAAGAAGTGTCTGTCTCAGCAGCAGGGACTACAGATCTTCAGGTTATCCTAAAAGAACAGCATGCAGACTTGTCGGAGGTGATCGTTTCTGCCAGCAGAAGGGCAGAATCATTGTCGCAGACGCCTTCTTCAGTAACGATACTAACAGCAAAAGACATCAGCACACAGTCTATCATCAGTCCTAACCTGGCAAATATTCTATCGTACAGCGTTCCGGGATTGGGTATGGCTACCAATCAAACCGGAAATTCCGGACAAACCCTGCGCGGTAGAAATGTATTGGTTCTGATCGATGGAATTCCTCAATCTACGCCGTTAAGGGCAGGAGGAAGAGACATCCGAAGCATTGACCCTTCTGTGATTGAACGGGTAGAAGTGATCAAAGGCGCAACTGCCATTTATGGAAATGGTGCAGAAGGTGGATTGATCAATTACATCACTAAAAAAGGCAATGCCGGAAAAACATTTGGTGGATATTCACAAATCGGGCTTACCGGTAATACAAAAGGCGACAGTACCATTGGCTACCGTGCAACGCAGCAGTTCTATGGTAAACTGAAAAAGTTCGATTATCTGGTAAGTGGCATGTACGAGAAAACAGGGGTATCCCGCGATGCCGAAGGACTGGTCATCTCGCCTGAGTATGGTCTCGGAGAAACAAAATCTTACAATGGTTTTGTAAAACTCGGCTACGACATTTCTGAAAAACAACGTTTGGACCTGATGTACAACTATTTTAGCTCCAGACAGGATTCCCGTTATGTGAATAAAGCCGGAGTTTACCAGGTGTCCCCAGCCATCGGTGTGCGGGGCGACAGACCGGGAGTAGATGAAGGAACCCGTTTCAATCACAATGCAAACCTTCAATATACCAGCAAGCAAATAGTAGGGAACACAGACCTTACCGCTAATGTATATTATCAGGATTTTTATACCATTTATTCCAATAGTGCTTCCTTTGCAGGAGGTGGACAGTCGGCCTTGTTGTCGACAAAAAAAGGAGCACGTTTAAATTTAAATACGCCATTCTCGCTCTCTCCACAGGTGCTGATGCAGGTAAATTATGGTCTGGATCTGTTGAATGACAAGACCGCTCAAAACCTGGTAGATGGCAGGACATGGGTGCCAAAAATGAACATGCTGAATGTTGCTCCTTATGTTCAGGCAACCGCTAATATCCTGACCGATCTGACGATTAAAGCAGGATTAAGGTCAGAAAACATGAACATCAAGGTGGGTGATTTCAGGACACTTCTCGATGCTAAAGGAAATGGAAATGTAGCGGTAAAAGGTGGAACCTTAAATTACAATGCTTTTGTATTTAATGCCGGAGCAAGGTATTCTGCCTGGAAAGTGTTTAACCCATTTGTAAGTTATGCCCAGTCTTTTTCTGTATTTGAAGTAGGAAGGGTACTTAGGGTGGCGACAAGTAATACTTTAGCCCAGCTGGAAACAAAACCAATTATTGTCAACAATTATGAAGCCGGTTTCAGCAGTACCATAGAGAAACTAAACTTCAGCGCTGCCTATTATATCAGTACCTCAAAATTAGGGGCAAACCTGCTTGAAGTGGATGGGAGATACATTTCTCAACGAATTCCGGAAAGGGTGTACGGCTTTGAAATTCAGGCTGATTATCCAATAATAGAAGGCTTGCTGATTGGTGGTAATTATGCGAAGGTAGAAGGCAAAGGAGATGTAGATGACGATGGTAAATTCGACGGATCAACGGATGTTTACCTGAACAGCACGAGGATTCCTCCTTCTAAAACTACTGCTTACATCAGGTATTCTGGATTGAAAAACCTGAGTGTAGACCTGAACTGGATGCGTGTTGGAAACAGAGACCGTTTTAAACGCAATGAAAAGACGGGTGTTTACCTGATTGGTGAAGGTCCCGTAAAATCATATGATTTATTTAATTTCGCGGCAGCATACAAGGTGAACGAGGCATTACGCCTGAATCTTGGAATCGAAAACGTTTTAAATAAAACCTATTATCCGAGCATATCTCAGTTCTATGGCTCTGGTCTTAATTATGCCAGAGGTAACGGACGAAGATTTAACCTTGCTGTGGGTTATGCTTTTTAATAAAAACAATGAAGCAATTTAAAAATGCGGTAAGGCAAATACACCTCTGGCTCGGTTTAGGTACCGGGCTGGTGGTGTTTATTATCAGCGTAACGGGATGTCTGTATGTTTTCGAAGAAGAGATCAGAGACGCGACGCAAAAGGAATACAAATATGTTCTGGTTGAGCAAAAGCCTTTTGTTGGACTTGATCAGGTCATCCGGAACTTTGAACAGCTTGCGCCCAAGGAAAAGATTACCCTGATCCGCATCACAGAGTCTGAGCCTAATGCAACAGTTGCAGTCAGCACTAAGAAGAAAAGGGTTTATTATTTTAATCCCTATGATGGTCAGTTGGTGAATAAAGGAGGGGCGGATTGGCTGAGCGTGGTTTTAGATATTCACATGACCCTGCTTTTGGGAGAAACCGGGAAGTTTATTCAACGCTGGTCTGTGGTAATTTTCGTGTTCATGTTGCTGACGGGGCTCGTGCTGTGGTTCCCAAATCAAATGCGTTTGTTAAGGCAGTCGCTCTCTATCAAGTGGAAGGGCTCTTTTAAAAGAGTTAATTATGACCTTCACAATGTGCTCGGCTTTTATGCTTCGGGAATTTTAATCGTGGTTTCTTTATCTGGATTGTATTTTGCTTTTAAAGAGGTGAAAACCGGAGTCAGCTTTTTCACCGGCAGCAAATTAAGCGAAGGCAGGAAAGAGAAAGATGTTCCACAAAAGGAAAATCATGGGCCACTTGCTGTTCGCTATAATCAAATGTATCAGTCTATATTGCTTCAGTATCCGGGAGTAACTTCTTCTTCGATATCGGTTAGAAAAAATGGAGAAATTCGATTGAGAACAATGTATCCTTATCGCTGGGCAAGAAATCAGAATTCTTTCTTTTTCGATGAAACCAGCGGACAATTGCTGCGTTCAAAGTTATACAAGGATTTTAATAACGCCGATTTCTATGAGGCTACAAATTACAACCTGCATACCGGACAGCTCTTTGGCTGGTTTGGTAAAATTATCGCTTGCATTGCCAGTTTAATCTCTGCAAGTCTGCCGGTTACCGGATTTGTCATCTGGTGGAAAAAAAGAAAAAAGAAGAAAAAACCAGTTGTTGCTAAGGTTCGATATGACCTAAGTACGACGAATATCTCTGTTTAATTTAGCTAAATTTGCGAGGTGTATTTTTTACACTAACTTTAGCTGGATATGAAGAAAAGTTTACTCACTTTAACCCTTGGCGGACTTGGGATTGGCATCACAGAATTTGTAATGATGGGTTTGTTGCCCGATATTGCCAAAGATCTGAACATTACCATCCCTCAGGCAGGACACCTGATTTCTTCTTATGCTTTAGGGGTAGTGGTAGGCGCTCCGGTGCTGGTTGCCATTGCCGGAAGCTATCCTCCTAAAAAGATTCTTCTCGCATTGATGGTGATGTTTACCGCGTTTAATGCCCTTTCCGCTTTCTCTCCGGATTATACCACCATGCTTGCCGCGCGTTTTCTGGCCGGTCTTCCACATGGTGCCTTCTTTGGTGTAGGTTCTGTTGTAGCGAGCCGCATTGCCGGAAAAGGAAAAGAAGCACAAGCCGTATCACTCATGTTTGCCGGTTTAACGATCGCCAATGTAATTGGCGTTCCCCTGGGAACTTATATCGGACATCACTATTCCTGGAGGTATACCTTTGTAATCATCGTCATTGTAGGCCTGATCACTTTGTTAAGTCTTAAGCTTTGGATGCCGAACCTTTCTGCAACAAAAGACAGGGATTTAAAAAAAGAACTTGCTTTTTTCAAGCTTCCTGAGGCCTGGCTGATCATCCTGATGATCGCTATCGGAACCGGAGGTTTATTCTCCTGGTACAGTTATATTGCCCCATTGCTGACCGATGTTTCCGGTTTCTCTCCGGATTCCATTACTTATATCCTTGTGCTTGCAGGTTTGGGAATGCTGGTCGGGAACTTTATCGGAGGTAAACTGGCGGACCGTTTCTCTCCGGCAAAAGCTTCGGTTTCTCTATTGATTGCAATGGCCATCACTTTGTTTATCGTCCACTATATTTCCGGCAATCAGGTGCTTTCTCTGGTGATGACCTTTATCACCGGTGCCGTTGCGTTTGCGTTGGCTGCACCGATTCAAATGCTGATGATCAATACGGCTAAAGGTTCTGAAATGATTGCCGCTTCGGTAAGTCAGGCGAGTTTCAATATCGGAAATGCATTGGGCGCCTTTCTCGGTGGACTGCCGCTTGCTGCAGGTTATGATTATACCTCCCCGGTATGGGTAGGGACGGTGATGGCCTTAACAGGGGCACTTTTTGCCTGGATGTTGATCAGCAGAAACAAAACGATGGTTTTGGCTAAATAATTTTCTAATTTTATCAGATGACTAAAAGTTATCTGGAAAGTGTGAAACATCAGCTGGAATATTATAAAGCATTGGGAGAGAAAACCTTTGCCCAGCTTTCTGATGAACAGCTGTTTTGGCAGTACGACCCTCAAAGCAACAGCATTGCGACCATTGTGAAACACCTTTCCGGAAATATGATCTCCAGGTGGACAGATTTCTTTACCACAGACGGAGAGAAAGAAAACAGAAACCGGGAATCAGAATTTGATAACGACCTGCAATCAAGAGCTGAACTTTTGCGCTGCTGGGATGCAGGCTGGAAATGTTTTCTAACAGTGGTCTATGATCTAAAAGAAACAGACCTTGCCAGAGAAATTTTGATCCGTCATGAAAAACACTCCGTAACTGAAGCATTGAACAGACAACTGGCCCATTATCCTTACCATATCGGACAAATTGTATTTATAGGTAAAATGTTATGCTCTGAAAGCTGGACTTCCTTGTCCATTCCAAGAGGAGGCTCCAATGCTTTTAATCAGGTAAAAGAAAATCAAAGTAAAATAAGATAACGATTTAGCAGGAGCGATCATGTCCGAATTTGTACAGCAATACTGTCCGAATGTGAACACCTCTATTTGAAAAGTGCTTTTCTATGACCGTGATGCAGGTTTTTAGCTGTGGCATGTGATTGGCATTGGAGGAATAAAAATAAGGATCATTATGTTTCAACATCACCTGTTATTGATTTACCGGAATTTCAAAAGATATAAGAGTTCATTCTTAATCAATTTGTTTGGGCTTTCAGCAGGCCTTTGCTGCGCCCTGATGATTTACCTTTGGGTCGCAGATGAATTGGCGATGGATAAGTTTCACGCCAACAGCGGCAGGCTTTTCCAGGTGATGGAAAATGAAACGACGGAAGACGGAATCAATACCGGCGATGGGACTTCAGGTTTACTTGCCGAGTCATTGGCGAAGGAAATGCCTGAAGTAACGATGGCGGTAACCACTACGCCCACTTATTGGCTGGAAGCCAGTAAGGTATATATAGCGAATGGCAGAGGGATAAAGGCGGCAGGTAAATTCGTCAGCCCGGATTTTTTGAAAGCCTTTTCCTACCCGCTGATCGCAGGAAATATCGACCAGGTACTGAGGGAAAAAAATAACATTGTCATTTCGGAAGAGCTGGCAAAGAAGTTATTTCAGACTACAGATGTGGTTGGCAGGGAAATTCTTTGGGCAAATTCAGAGTTAAAAGGAGAAAATCATGCATTGATCTCCGGTGTCTTCAAAAATGTGCCTGATCATTCTTCAGATCATTTTGATTACCTGGTCCCGCTGGAGGTCCTGATGGCGAATTCCAACTATGTAAAATGGGGTAATCACGGACCCAATACCTTTGTCGTGCTGAAAGACGGTACAGATCCTGACGAGTTTTCGAAAAAAATTAAAGATTACATGGTTGGAAAGGGGCAAAATTTCCGGAAGCTATTTATCAGACCCTATGCTGATGGTTACCTGTACGGTAAATATGAAAATGGGGTAATGACGGGGGGAAGAATTGATTATGTGCAATTGTTCTCTTTAATTGCCGTTTTCATCCTCGTGATTGCCTGTATCAATTTCATGAACTTATCTACGGCTAAAGCTTCGAGAAGGATGAAAGAAGTGGGCATTAAGAAAGTGATGGGCGCAAGCAGAAAATCGCTGATTCTGCAGTATATGTCGGAATCGGTGCTGCTGACCTTTCTGGCTTTATTCCTGGCCTTATTGGGTGTAGAACTTTTTCTTCCTCAGTTTAATGCGATTACGGATAAACACCTGGCTTTAAATTTTAGCCTCGACATGGTACTGACCTTTTTGGGGATCGCCTTATTTACAGGTTTGCTATCCGGCAGTTATCCCGCGCTATATCTTTCCGGATTTAATCCGGCAGCTGCTTTAAAGGGGAAATTGGGCAATACCCTGAGCGAATTGTGGACCAGAAGAGGCCTGGTGGTCTTTCAGTTTACGCTTTCTGTGATCCTGATTGTATCGGTTTTTGTGGTCTATAAACAAATCGAATTTGTACAAACCAAAAGTCCCGGGTTTAAAAAGGACAATGTATTGTATTTTGAAACGGAAGGGCGGGTAAAAGGAAATATAAATTCCTTTTTGTCGGAAGTTAAAAAGATTCCCGGTGTATTGCATGCGGGAGGAATGGACCGGAATTTTCTGGGCGACCTGAGTGCTACTACAGGTGATTTCCAGTGGGAAGGCCGTAATCCAAAAGAACAGGTGAAGTTTCAAAAAGGAAGAATAGGAAGTGGTTTAATTGAAACACTGGGGATGACAATGGCTGATGGCCGTAGTTTTTCAGATCAATATGGATCAGATAGCGCTAAAGTGCTGATTAATGAAGCGGGGATAAAAGTAATGGGACTGAAAAATCCGGTCGGTAAAATCTTTGGCCTCTGGGGTAAAGATTATCAGATTATTGGTGTGGTAAAGGACTTTAATTTTGAGTCCCTGCATAAGGAAGTGAAACCGATGTTCTTCAGGTTTGAAGCGAATGAATTAACCAGGGTCATGATCAAGATCAAATCGGGAGCTGAAAAGCAGACGGTGGCAGATCTCCAGCAACTCTACAAAAACTTTAATCCAGGTTTTGTACTGGACTATAGATTCCTGGATCAGGATTTCCAGGCACAATATGTATCGGAGCAAAGGGTGGCTATACTGTCCCGCTATTTTTCTGCATTGGCAGTGCTCATCTCTTGTCTGGGGTTATTCGGACTGGCTACCTTTACCGCGGAGAGAAGGCTCAAAGAGATCGGCATCAGAAAGGTATTGGGTGCCTCGGAACTGAGCCTTGTGGTCATTTTATCAAAAGATTTCACGAAACCGGTCATCGGGGCAATCCTGATTGCGCTTCCTGTAAGTTATATCATGACGAAGTATTGGTTAAATACCTTTGCCTACAGAATAGAATTACAAATCTGGTATTTTGTTGCTGCCGGTCTTCTCGCATTATTGATCTCCTGGCTTACAGTAGCGATCCAATCTATAAAAGCAGCGGCTGCAGATCCTGTTAAATGTCTTAAAGCAGAATAATGATGAACTTACTTAAATTAATGTTGTCCGGTCTGCTGATGAGCTTACTGTGTTGCACGCTGGCCTTAGGTCAAAGTGAAAAAGATACGGCTGATATTCCAATTAAAGAGAATAGTGCCGCTATTGCCTCCTGGATGAAAGCGAATAAAATTCCCAGTGTGGCGATCGGGATGATCAGAGATGGCGTATTGAAAGAGATCAATGTTTATGGCGAACTTAAGAAGGGTGTTCCGGCGCCGTACAATTCGATTTATAATGTAGCCTCCATTACGAAGACGGTTACGGCAGTGCTGACTTTAAAACTGGTGGAACAGGGGAAATGGGATCTGGATGAACCACTTTATAAGTATTGGACTGACCCCGATGTAAAGGATGATCCAAGAAGTAGAAAGCTCAGCACGAGACACATCCTGAGTCATCAGACTGGTTTTCCTAACTGGCGCAGCAATCTTAAATCAGGAAAACTGGCCTTTGAATTTGAACCGGGTACCAAATATCAATATTCCGGAGAAGGCATGGAGTACCTGCGACGTGCTTTAGAAAGTAAGTTTAAACAATCTTATGAAAAGCTGGTTGAGGACTTGATTTTTAAACCATTAGGTATGTCCGATAGCCATTTTACCTGGAATACCGGTGTTGATGAGTCCAGATTTGCAGTTCCTCACGATGAAAATGGGAAGATACTGGAGATCAACCGGAATAAACATGCGAATGCAGCAGATCTGATGACGATCACGATAAAAGACTACGCTGCTTTCTTAACGGCTTTGATGAATGGCAAATTATTATCGCTCAAAACCTTTGATCAAATGATGGTTCCTCAGGTAAAGATCAAAGCCGACAATCTGATGGCTTTGGGCTGGGTGATCTATGAACAGCTTGGGGCGGGAGCTTATGGACTCTCTCATGGAGGATCTGATCCCGGAGCAAGAACGATTGCCATCGCATTGCCAAAATCAAAAGATGCGCTGATCATTTTTACGAATTCAGACAATGGCACAAAGACCTATGTGGGCATTATCCGGGAATACCTGAAAGAGAAAGGCCAGAAAATTATTGATATAGAAATGAAACAACCCTAAACCAACAAACCATGAAAAGAACCTCCATTCCTTTTTTTATAGCAACAACTATATTGCTCAGTCTTATTTTTAGTTCCGGTCTGAAAGCTCAGGGAAAAGCTTATGTGATGAAAGATGCTGAACTGTACCGGACAATTGCACATATGGACAGTGTTTGTTTTGATGCCTTTAATGCCCGGGATTTGAAAACATTGAGCCATGTTTTTGCAGAGAACGTAGAGTTTTACAACGATGGCGGGAAGGTGACCAATTACCAGCAAACGATGGAAAGCTTTAAAAAAATGTTTGCCAGCAACGCTGCTTCTCCGCTAAAAAGAACCCTGGTCGGGAGTATCGAGGTGTATCCGCTTAAGGATTTTGGAGCGATAGAAGTAGGGGTTCATCAGTTTACCCATGTGGAGAATGGCAAAGAAGAGATCGGTATTTTTAAGTTTGTTCAGGTCTGGGAACTGAAAAACGGTGCATGGAAAATGACAAGGGTAATCAGTTATGATCATTAGTTGTACCTTTTAGCGGCTAATTGTTATATTTGAAACACGTAATTTCTTGTAATAATGTGTTTCAAATATGCCCGAATTACTCTTAATATGTGTGTTGTTGATTCCACAGACAGTGGCTGGGATTCTTGCGAAAAGCATGGGTAGAAACTTCTTTTTCTGGTTTTTTATTTCCTTTCTGATTCCAATCATTTCCCTGATTGTATTGCTGTTTCTGGACGATAAAGGAGAATCGGGTGGTTATGAGCTTGCAGATCATGTAAGCAAAAAAGATGATCCCGCTTAAGCTGATTTGAGAATTCCGGTTTTTCGATTACAAATTCCAGTTTCCCGGTATTGCTTTTCTGTAGCTGATTTTAATGGAAAATGAGGGCAGTATTCCCCCTGATCGAAATTCTTAACCCAGGTAGGACTATCCGGGTTAAGAATCGTTGGCGTTATGCTTTTAATGTATTAAGTAAGGTAGCTAATTCCGTTACCTCCTGACTATTAAGTGGTTTTAGCGGGCCTCTCAGCTCGCCACCATCTTCGCCAAGGATTTCCAGACCTGATTTAATTGCTCTTGGAAGACCCTTTGTCAGCATATATTTTAACAAATTAAGCTGTTTATAAAAGACGTTTTGAGCAGTATGTAAGTCGTTCTTCTGAATGGCATCATACAAACCGGTATTCAACTCAGGAATCAGGTTTGCCGCTGCGGTGCACCAACCGAGGGCTCCTGCAGCAAAAGCACCCAGGGCAAGCGGATTAGAGCCATTAAAGAAAGCCACATCTTCTCCTAAATCTCTGCGGAGGGTATGCATCCGTTGCAAATCTCCGGAGCTTTCCTTGATCATCGTGACATTCGGAATTTCCAGTAACTTTTTCAGCAGGGTCGGGGACATGTCCACTCCACCTGTAGCCGGGTTGTTATAGGCCATAATTGGAATAGAGATGGATTTCGCAACTGCTTCATAATGACTGAAAATCTCGTTATCTGTTAGCTTCCAGTAACTCATCGGAATGATCATTACTGCGGTGCTTCCTGCTTTCTCTGCAAATTTAGCATGGTAAATCGTCCTTTCTGTCGTGAGGTTTGATACTCCGGTAACTATAGGAAGTCTTCCAGCTACCTGTTGGATGGTAGCTTCAGTGATGGCTTCCTTTTCCTCGTCGTTGAGGTAGGGCATCACCCCTGTGCTGCCAAGAGGCGCAATGCCATGGGAGCCGGAAGTAACCAAACGCTCTACGAGTTTTTTGAATAGGGGAAGATCTACCTGTTCCTGCGTATTAAAGGGGGTAATGGGGTAGGCAATAATGCCTTTAAATGTAGGGTTATTCATGTGCATTGGAGTTTGAATTAAATGTCTCTGCCTTCTTCTTCTCTTAATGCGACACCCAGGTGTTGTAACTGAGGAGCATTTTCACAGGCGATGTATTTTGCCGGTTCGGTATCACTCAGGTTTTGATGGCGGTGCCATGCCCATACCGGAATATATACCGCATCTCCTGCCTGCCATTCTATTTTTTCACCTTCTATTTCGGTATATCCTTTACCTTCTATGACAAATAAGACGGTTTCATAAGTATGGCGGTGTTTGTTGGTCAGCTGTCCCGGTAAAAGTCCGCCGATGGTCATGCTTACATTTCTGGTGGGAAGGTCTACAAAAAATACGGGGTGTTTTCTTTCTGTAGAGAACTGGTTATGAACCCCTGCCTGTTCTACATTTTGGTGTATGAACTTCTCAGGTCTTACATAGTTTGGACGGGCAAAGGTTTGGTGGAAATCTTTTGAAGAGAGTTGTGCTGTTTTTTCTGCTGTTGTTTTCATGATATTGAATTTTAATCGGGTGAAAAATTATTAAATGTCAATTCCTTTTGACAGGACAAATTTTGTGTATTTTTGGCTTACTAAAATCATCCAGTTTTTACTAAAACTAATGGGCCAGATGCTGAGACCTTGGAAAACCATACTGAACATCGAATTAGGGAGTCATAAGTCTGTATTCCAGCAGATTGCCGACGGGATTATCGGAGAGATCAAAAAAGGGCGGCTAAAACCGGGAATGTCTTTGCCGGGCAGCAGAATTCTGGCTGCCGACATTGGCGTAAACCGTAAAACCGTGGTGCTGGCTTATGAAGAACTGATGGCAGAGGGCTGGTTGGAAACAGCTTATAAAAAGGGAACCTTTGTCTCAGAAAAACTGCCAAAGCAAAAAGAACGGCGCAGGCAAAGAAATGAAGAGAGCATCTCTTCGGTAAAGAATTTTTCCTTTACCGCATTTGGCTCCGGAATGCCGGCAAGCGTAAATTCAGCTGTTCCTTTAATCGTTTTTAATGATGGATTACCTGATGTGAAACTGGCCCCCCTGGATGAACTCGCACGTGCATATAAGCGGATCTTTCAGCAAAAAGCAAGGTGGAGAATGTTGGGATATGCCAATGAAAGAGGGGAAGAGCGGCTGCGGACGGCCATTTCTACCATGCTGACCATGGACCGTGGTTTGAGTTTCGGTATCGGGCAGATCTGCATTACCCGGGGCAGCCAGATGGCGCTGTATCTTACCGCCCAGATTCTGATCAAACCCGGTGATGTAGTGGCGATGGAAACACCTGGATACCGGCCTGCTTTTGAAGCATTTAAACATGCGGGAGCCAGCATTGAGGCTGTGGAGATTGATGAACAGGGCATTCGCATTGCGGAACTGGAGCAACTGTGCAGGAAAGGTCAGCTGAAGGCGGTTTATGTAACTCCACATCATCAGTTTCCGACTACAGTAAGTATGAAGGCCGACCGGAGGTTACAATTGTTAGCACTTTCCAATCAATATGGATTTGCCATTGTAGAAGACGATTATGACCATGATTACCACTTTGGGCTGAGAAGTTTACTGCCGCTTGCGAGTTATGACCAGGCAGAAAATGTGATCTATATCAGCTCCCTGAGTAAACTCATCGCTCCGGCGGTAAGGGTGGGCTATGTGGCTGGTCCTGCCTCATTTATTGATTCCCTCGCGGCATTAAGGATGACCATCGACCGTCAGGGAGATCCGGTAATGGAAAATGCAGTGGCAGAATTAATGGAGGAAGGGATTGTCAATAAACATGCGAAACGGGCATTGGGCATCTATCGCGATAGAAGGTCCCTGATGAGTAAATACCTGGATCAGTACCTGAAGGAAAAAGCAGATTATCAACTTCCTGAAGGTGGACTGGCCTTCTGGTTAAGGTTTAAACAGCCGGTTGATACCATTGCTTTTTCAGAGCTCCTGCTGGAACATGGTGTTCAGGTGATTTCCACGGAAAGGTTTTCTTTCAATGGGAAACCTTTAAATGCCTTACGTCTGGGCTATGCGGCCCTGGACGAAGCAGAACTGGAACGGGGAATCCAGATCATTGCTTCTTTGCTTCCTTAATCGTCTTTTCTCAGAATATTTGAATTTAACAGCATACAAATGAAACAACATATTCCTGTACATAAAATGGCCGAACGCAATGGCATAGGTCTGGAAATGCTTTATTTCCAAAGTATCGACAAGAACCGGGCAACCCTGCTTGGGGCACATCGGGATGATCATTATATTTTCATTTTTCAGGAAGAAGGGGATACGCAGGTGATGCTCGATTTTAAGACCATTGATGTGAAGGGTTCTGCGTTATTATATATTATTCCCGGGCAGGTACACCATATCCTGAACACAGAACGTTCCTCTGGTTGGTTTCTTGCGGTGGAAACACTGCTGGTTGCGGATGAATACCGTCAGATTCTGGAACATGTGATTTTGGAGCAGGAGGCGCTGATGCTGGACCCGGTTGCGGAGGCTAAATTTAAGCAGTGTATTCAGCTGGTTCATGAAAGATTCCTGGATATGAATCAGCCATTGAGTAAACAGATCGTTCATTCCCTGCTTTCTTCCTATATTGGGATGACCACTGAAGCTTACCTGCTGAGTAAGCCCAAAAGTGAAGCTTTAAATACAAGGCCGGTACAGTTAACCCGGCAGTTCAGAACGTTGTTGCTCCAGGATTTTAAAACCGTAAAAGGGCCTGCTGAATATGCGGCTAAACTGAATATCTCCCTCACTTACCTCAACGAAGTGGTAAAGTCCAATACCGGATTTCCGGTGAGCTACTGGATTCATCATGAAATTATATTGGAAGCAAAACGGTTGTTGTACCATACCGACCTTAGCCTGAAAGAGATAGCTTTCTCTCTGGGCTTTGCCGATCATACCTATTTTTCGAGGTTGTTTACCAAGGTTGCCGGAGGTTCTGCAGGGAAGTTTAGAAAGAGTTACCGCTAATCGTCCAATAGTTACCCTTGATCCTGCATTGTTGTTGCTTTCTTTTTGCTGTTGTTTTGTAATGGATTATAAAATGATACGGGTATGAATATGCTGAAAAAGAAAGCGCTGCAATTAATCGAACGACAATTGGGTAAAAAGGGGATTGTTCTGGAAGTCAGAAGCTGGAATCCTTCTACTTTTTATGAGGTAGACCTGCACCTTCCGGGAGTAGATATGGATAAATGGACTTCCGTACAACATATGAAAACGAAGGTAGCAGAGTACGTGTACCGGGACTATACCCCTGCAAGCTGGGATGCAGAAACGCAAACCTGTACACTTTATATTGATGCTTCCCATGATGGAGATGGCAGTAAATGGGTTGCTCAATTGCGTAAAGGTGATCAGATCTGTTACCTCGGAATAGGAGGGACCAATGCAAAACCTGTAGATGGTAAGCAGATCCTATGTCTTGGCGATAGCTCCTGTGTAGGGCATTTCCTCGCTTTAGAGCAATTGGTGGGAAAAGGAAATGTAGCCGGGGCATTGGTGATCAAAGAAGAGAATCACCGCGCAGAATTTACCAGTTATTTTGATACTTTGCTTGAAGCGATTCCTCCAAAGCTGAGCAATAACATTGATAACCTGCATAACTGGCTAAAAGAGCAGCAATGGGGAAGCAATGCCATATATATTGCCGGAAATGTACCTATGGTAGTAGGGCTGAAACAAAAAATCCGGAGCTTGCCAGATTTTGATGCCGCGGTAAAAGTACAGGGATTCTGGTGGTAAGCCTGCTTATTGTCCGCAGGTCATGAGTGGAATCGATAAGCTAAATAAGGAAAGCACAAGGCAGAGCGGAACATAAGTCCTGGTGTCTTCTTTTGCGAAATTGGTTCCCTTGATACTTTTCATCAGCCCGATGTATTTGAAATCTCCGATAGCACGAAGGCAGAATATTCCGGAAATGACATAAGTGGCAATATGAATATACCTTCTGTCTATTAGTGAATCTGCGATGCCAATGTTTGCCAGGGTAATGAAAGCAAATAAGGCAAGTCCCAATGCAACGATCAGGGTTCCAAACTTACCCGGCTTCATGGCCTGTTCCCCGCTAACTCTTACCGGTAATGCATTTTTTAAGGCCCAGGTTCCTCCAAAAACCCAATAAATGTGCAAGAAAGAAAGGAAGATAAAGATTAGGGTGTTAATAGCGACTAGTGCAAATATCATTGTTGTTAATTCGTATTGTTGTATTGTCTGATAAACTGGCAGGCAGGTTTAATCTGTGTCTTTACTGTATTTACAGAGATGCCCAATAAAGCCGCAATATCGGAATACTTTAGCTTATCGTCATGATTAAGCAGGAAAATTTTCTTCCCTTGCCCGGCATCAACTCTGCTATGGGCTGAATCTTTTTTGTAAGGTATTGTAGGTCATGGCTATAGCTTGTCTTTTTGTTCTGAATGTAAATTTTCTAAAATCACAAGGTGGTAAATATTATTTTATAGAGATTTACATTCTTATCGGAATACCGTTTATAAACAATAAGAAATATAGGCTCATCAAAAAAACATAGCGCTAATGAAAAAAGAATGGACTGAAGAAGAACTAAAGGAAGTGGCCAGTCAGCTGAGCCTGCCAAAAGGTGAGGCCGGGATAAAGACGGGTGAACGGATGGCACTTTCGAATGAAAATATGATTGCCAGAACGATTGCATCTTTGCAGCTTACTGCGGATGAAAAGGTGCTGGAGATCGGGCAGGGAAATGGCAGCCATATTGCGCTGTTGATGGAAAGTGCAACAGGTTTACACTATATTGGGACGGATATTTCCATTACGATGCTTGAGGAAGCGACCAGAATCAATGATGCCCTGCCGAACTCTGGATCAGTTGCTTTTGAGCTGTCTGATGGAGAACATCTTGATTTTCCAGCGGATACTTTTCAAAAGATCTTTACCGTGAATACCCTTTATTTCTGGAAAGATCCCAAGGCTTATGCAGCAGAGATTTACAAAGTATTGAAGCCTGGTGGCCGTTTCTGCATCGCATTTGCCGCTAAAGAATTCATGGAGCAACTGCCTTTTACAAAATGGGAATTTCAACTTTATACCGCTAAGATGCTCTGTGAACTACTGGAAGAGGCAGGTTTTCATATCCTGGAAATCATCGAAGAAAAAGACAATACCCAAAGTAATTTAGGTACAGCTGTGCAGCGCGATATCGTAATCGTTGCCGCAGGAAAATAGGCGGCGTTTTTACCAGGGACGGTCGCCACCTCCGGAAGATCCATCAGCTGATATCGCCAGAAAATGAGCTGGAACTTCCGGAAGAATGGGCGCATTAAATCCGGTATGACCTGAACAGGCAGGCATCAGGAATGCTTTTCTAAATGGTTATTTTTCAAAGGTTTTACGAATTTTCCTGGCAGTTTTAATATCAGTTAGGGGAGGCAAGTTGTGCTTTTATTTTTTTTCTGCTTTGGGCAATTCCTGCCAGCTGTAACTTTTGTGTACAATTTTCCAGGTACTCTGGTATTTAAGCAATAGAAAATAGTCTGTAAAAGTTCTCGAATTGGGAACTACAATTTCTACTTTTGCCATTGCAGCATCTTTTTCAATATCAATTGAAACAATACGTCCTATTCTGTTTAACTTTTGGCCATCCTTTATGTTCGCAATATATTGTTCTCCTGAACGTATCCACAAAGTGTCTTTTGCAACCGTGTACAAATTGAAATTCTGATGAAAGGCTTTGCGTAGTCGTTCGGGTTGTCCATTTGCCGTACCTTCTATGTAGTCAGAAAGGACTTCTGTGATTTGAGTTAAATCGCTTTTTACTGCCATCTTATTCCCATCTTTAAAGTTGGTATTTAGAATTTTAACGATCTCATTTGCCATTTTGGAAGCAGATGTCGGGTCTTGTCCGGTGACAAACCTGCCGTCAACAATATAGAAGGCATCCCGGCCTTTGTCGGAGTGAACAAAATTTCCATCATTGTTTTTAATCGCATGGTCTATTGAAAACGGAAATGCTTTGTAATATTCCATATCTCTGTTTTCAAATTTGTCCGGATAGCCGGTAATTTTTCTTCCTTTATAGAGTGAATTTCCGGCCTCATCTTTTAAAAAAGCCAAGCCTGCTGTTCCATGGCATATTGATGAAACCACACCATTTTTGTTGTAAATGTCCCTTGCAATTTTTTGAATAGCGGTGTTTTCTGCTACCCCAAACATTGCAGCACCTCCGCCACCATAAAAAATGGCGATATAGTTATCTGCAATAATTTCAGTCGGTTTCTTTGTATGCCCCAATTTGTCCATAAACCAGCCGTCATACAAATACTTTTTTTGAAGGCTGTCTGACGCGTTAATATAACCAATGGGAACTGCTCCACCCTTTGGGCTAATGAAATCGACAGTGTACCCTGCTTTTATAAAGGTATCGTAGGGGACGACGAGTTCTTCAAAGTGGTTGGACGTCGTTATTTTTGTATTTCCATAAAAATCCTGATTGGACGTGACGAACAGGATTTTTTTCTGCGCATAGCTTCCTACCGGGGATAAGCTAATAAAAACAAGTAATGCGGCTATTGTTTTATTCATATAATTGGAAATGATCAGGTTTGAAGTTGAAGAAGATGATATTCGTTGATTCTTTTGATTTGTTCTCAGGAGATTGAAGCACTGATTTCTACTTTCGCAATGGCGATATCGCTTGAAATACCAATAAACACAGCAGAGGTCGAGCAGTTGCCGGGTTTTGCATTCCATTTTTTACAGGGGGGGAGGTACTGTGATTTAGGCACAATTCTAAATTGGTTGCCCCTAAAAATTTTCAGTTGCCAGGAGACATGAAAGAATTGCCCTACCCTGACCGAGTTGCCCATGGCCTGGTCTTCAATGTAGAGATCTAACGTTTTTTGGATGCGCTGCAAACCGCCCGCCGTATCATTTACCAGGGCATTTACATTAAATAACAAAAGACTAAGTCCGATGGATAAAAACACTTTTCTCATTTTTAATTTTTTAAAATTAGTAATGAGTACAAATGTCCGGGCCAGGGTTGTCTTAGCGGCCTTAATTTATAAAGTAGAAGTCTGATTCTATAATATCGAACTTATTTGGCGCATGATTTCTGATATGCTGCGGGGGTTAAACCTGTTATTTCTTTAAATGCGGTAAAGAAAGTCGATTTTGAGTTAAAGCCACTATCATAGCCTAAACTTTCGATGGTATAGTTTTTTTCTGTTTCCAATAGCTTTTTTGCTTTTTCAATTCTATGTTCTTTAATGAGATTTGAGAAAGATTTACCCAATGTTTCGTTTACATATTGAGACAAGATATGTTTGGTCACTTTAAGCTCTTTTGCCGCTTCTTCAAGTGTGAAATTTGGATTAAGAAATAGTTCTTTTTCCGTTATTATGGATAGTTTTTGCGCAATGATATCCAGCGTTTTTTTGTCAATTTCTTTGTTTTTATATTTCTCTTTTTCTTGAAAAAAAGCAGCTTCCCTGCTGTTTCTAAAAATTAAAAGCAAGATAATGATATATAAAATAAAGGTAAATGACAGAGCCCCGGCCATATAGGAGGTATAAGCTGAGGTGGTATAGGCCAACCATATCAATGTAACGCCGAGATAGATGCTGAGTAACCAGATGTCAATTTTTGCCAGGCTTTCTTTCCCCTTGAATTTTTGAATAATTGGCCGAAGGTATTTTAGCGACAAAATTAGGTAAGCGCCCCATTGGGAGTATATAGCTTTTATGATCCATTGGGTCCAAATGGAACGATATTCAAGATATGGATAAAAGAACCCTAAAATCGTTATTATTGCCACATAAGGGATTACATGCCTTGCCCAATTTTGTTTTTCATCTTCTGCGTATGATTTCAGGTATAAAAAAAGAAATGGGCCAATCAGAACACAGGCGGAAAGCCCAATCTGGATAAAAATACTGGATAAGTCCGGATTGAAATAGAAAAATACGGACTTAATAATTCTGATGCTTAAAACAAGGAGCAGCAGGGATAAATAATAATTTGTAAAAACTTTCTTTTTAGCATGTATGGCAAAATATAAGGAAAGTAAGAAACCATTAAAAGCGCCTAAGGCACTAAAAAAGAAAAGCAACTGATTTAACCCTGTCATTATTTTATTAAATTAAGCCTTAGTGCATTGTAAAAGATTTCCTCGTCCCGGCAGATTGGCTATTAATTACAATGCATTTATGAGCAATTTAAGTGCAAGTTATGAATTAATCTTAAAAGGATTACCAGCCTCCGCCACCACCTCCGCCTCCGCCACCTCCGGAAGATCCACTGCTGCTACTGCTGCTGCCTGAACTCCAGCTGGAACTTCCGGAAGATCCGGAGGAAGAACCAGAGCCGGAAGAAGAGGAACTGATCGATGGCGTCGCGTTTTCAAAGGCGCGGCTCAGCGGTTTTGCGAATCCTGAACCGAAGGTACGGTAAGGGAAGCTGTTTCCGTCATACCATTCCGGCTGGTAATCTGTTCCATCAAAAATCTGTTCAAACTTAGCTCCCCATTCATTTTCTACATCCAGAGCCATGGCATAGGGCAGGAATTTCTCAAAAAGCTGAGGGCTGAGCTCCGGTGGGTTCAACAGGTTCAGCCGGTGCTGTTCTGCCGTTTCCAGATACATTTTAAAACCAGCGATTTCACTGAGCATTGCTGCTCCATAAACCGTTGGCGCTTTAATCAGGTAAATAAAAGAGAGGAATAAGAGGGTCGCAAGGATGATAAAAACTGCGCTGGTAGGCTCCATATTTCCTATAAACTGAAAAAGCATCCAGCCTGGTGCACCTGCAAATCCAAGCCCGAATAAAACTAAGAAAAGAGAGATTCCATAGGTGGAACGCAGGCCTTTGATTCCGATATAAATGCAAAATAATCCCGCGCCCAGAAAGGGAGCAAAGAAAAGAAGGACCAGGGGATAACCTCCACCCACAAAATACATAAACAAGGCAAATGCAGCCACTGTAGCGAGGATGCCTTTGATCAGGTGTTTGCTATGTTTAACAAAGTATTTCTCAAAGTCAAGCTTTACTTTTACGTTGGTCTCATAGGCCCTTCTTGCGGTGGATATGTCGTCGTTATTGGATTGGTCAATGGAAATTTTTGATCTGATCCCCAGCAGGTGTTTGTAAATCTGTTGTTCTTCCGGACTGAGTACACTGACATCATCAGAAGCACGTTCTAATACATAGTCGTCTTCCTCTTTTGTGATTTTGATCACTTTCTTAACGGCCATATTGACGATGGAAGTGGCAAAACCTTTTTGATCTGATTTTCTTTTATTGAAGTAGCGGAGCATTGCCGGAGAGAAATCTCCAGGAACATTAAAGCTCGGGATTACGGTCGGACTTTCCGGATCTACTCCGTAGCGTTGCCAGCTGAAGAAGAGATATCCCCCAAGCGCGATTAAAAGTAAGGCGGTAATCGCTATTTCTTTATATTCTGTAAACAGCCGCTCGGTAAATGATGGCTTTTTGATGATGCCGGAAGTAAAGGCTGCGGCAATAGTGAATCCTTCGCCAGGGTTAAGCGGTTGATTGGTTTTAAAGGTAACACTACCATCACTATCGCTAAAAGAATTACAATCATGGGCTTTAGATCCTGCAATACCAGTATAGCAAACGGTATTTCCTCCTTTGGCGGCCCCTGGAAAATGGATGCTGGCAGAAGCAGCGTCAATAGGGAAGGCCCAGTCATTTCCTGTTACATTCCAATACAACTCGTCGTAATCCTTAAAAAATCCAACCTGGCCTCTGGTACTGTAAACGATCTGGTATTCATAAATGCCGGGTTCAAGCATTACGCTTTCGCGTCCGATATAAATGGACCTCATGCCATCGGCTTCTTTCGTAAAAAAGGGTTCTTCAACGCCATCTTTCAGCACACGTTCTATTAAAAAGTCCATCTTTTTCCTGGTGCTGTAAATATCTTTCCGGTATAAGGGCAGGGTTCTTACCAGGCCTCTTTTAATCTGATCAGCGTTGGCATTTACCTTGATCAGCTCGGTGATCCGGACCAATCCTGAGCTGTCAATCTTAATGTCGGAATGAAAAGACAGAATTCTTTCTGTTTGAGCAAATAGCTGTTGAGGGAACTGAAGAAGGATAAGGAAGAGCAGGTAGCTGAAGTATCGCAAAAACTTGTGGATCATGATGATGTTATCTTAAAAGGATGCTTTTTGATTTTCCCTTTCTACAGGGTTTTGTATTTCGAAGAAACTGCCTTGCTGAAAGTTAAAGGCAGTGGCAAGGAGATTAGATGGAAAGGATTCAATGAGGATGTTGTTCTCTCTCACCGTTCCGTTATAATACCTTCTGGACATTTCTATCTCTGATTCTATGGTTTCCAATTGCGACTGAAGTTGTTGGAAATTCGTGTTTGCTTTTAAATCGGGATAGTTTTCTGCGAGGATCATCAATTGTCCGATGGATTGTGTAAGCCCGTTTTCGGCAAGAATCTTTTCGGGAGTATTGCTGGATTGTATGGCATTGCTGCGCAAGCGGGTAATGTTTTCCATCAGCTGCTGCTCATGCGTGGCATAACTTTTAACCGTTTCAATCAGATTGGGGATGAGGTCGTATCTTTTTTTAAGATAAACATCAATTCCACTCCAGGCCTCCTTCATTAGGTTTCTCTTTTTAACGAGCTGATTGTAAGTTAAGATACTACCAGTCAGGAGTAACAGTGCGATGCCGGTAATGATAAGTATTGTCATATTTAAATAAGTTAGAGGAAGATAGCAATATTCAATCATACTGAATGTTTACATTTGCATTTTTTATGATAATGGAGAACAGAATAAGCAGTACCCTTGAACAAATTCAACACGATATTGAGCCGTTAAGACAGGAGATCATTAACCATAAAGTATATTCCGTGATCAACGACCTGGAAGACCTCCGGATCTTTATGGAATACCATATCTATGCAGTGTGGGACTTCATGTCTTTATTAAAGGCCCTGCAAATCAACCTGACCTGTACGAGTCTGCCCTGGTTTCCGGTAGGATCTGGCAACATCAGGTCATTGATCAATGAGATTGTGGCCGGTGAGGAATCAGATGTAGACGCGCATGGAAATAAGAAGAGTCATTTTGAGATGTACCTGGACGCGATGGAACAATGTGGGGCAGATACTCAGGAGATTGGCAGATTTATCAGCGCTTTAAAAAGCGGGGCAGATTTGAAGGCAGCTTATCAGGCGGCCGGAACTCCTCAGGAGGCCATCGACTTTGTTGATTTCACCTTTAGTGTCATCAACGGCGGGCAACATCATGTACAGGCAAGCACCTTTACCTTTGGTAGAGAAGACCTGATTCCGAATATGTTTTTATCTATTGTGAACGACCTGAATAAAAAATTCCCTGATCAGATCTCTCTGTTTAAGTACTATCTGGACAGGCATATTGAGGTAGATGGCGATCATCATAGTCATTTGGCTTTAGAAATGACTGCCGACCTTTGTGGCGATAATGAGGCCAACTGGAAAGCCGCCGAAGAGATGAGCATGGTCTCTTTGAGAAAGCGAATCGGACTTTGGGATGGCGCTTATCGCGCGATTCTGGCCCGTAAAGGTTAGTTCATGTGTATGGGCGGTAGAGAATAGTTGTCAGTTACTTTGTCCAGATAAAGGAGGTTGATCCCCCTGACCACCGCATTGGCATTTTTTTGTGTAATGGGGATGGCAACATGATATACTTCCTCCGGAAAGTCATTCTCATCATGTGATATGAAAACCAGGCGGACTTGTTTCGACTTCCCCGTCTGGTAAATTTGTTGGGCCTGAACCATCAGGCTTGTTCCAATCTTATTGGTCTGGGGAGTCGTCTTAAAGAATCCGTAATCGTGCTGATAACGGATGGACTTTGTATTGATCGTCAGGTATTCTTTCCCGTAAAAGTTCCACAGCGAATACCTGATCAGGAACAAAAACATCAGGGTAAAGGCCAGGGCCATTGCCGTAATTTTTTCTGTTGTTGCCAGGATAATAATACCTGCACATACTATATTTAAAAAAATAAGGACCAGCCTCCCGGCTAAAGAGGTTCTGAGCGTGAGGGTGATGAATAGGCAAATTCCATCGGAATCTATCATAAAGCCATTATCCTTCATAAAAAACGTTAATAATTATAACGAAAGGTAGCTATAAATTACATTATGTTTTTAGTAATAATTTTGATATAATAATGATATTGTATTTTTTGAAGGTAATTTTATTTGTGAATATCGCTTTTGTTAATCTTTATTAATCAACGTGATAGGTGTGCTAAAGCATATTTGGAAAGAAATAAATAAAAATAAATAACCTAAGTGTTGTTTCGTACGAAAAGTTTCCTACCTTTGGATTATGAAAGCGCAGACCACTGAAAATAACAGGCAAATAGAACCGACGAAATCCGAGCTGGAAATCTTACAGGTATTGTGGGAGCAGGGCCCGCTAACGGTTCGCCTGGTGAATGATAAGTTAAATGAAAACCGTGAGGTAAATTATACCTCCACGCTGAAGCTGATGCAGATCATGACAGATAAAGGAATCCTCACCCGGGATGAAAGTCAGATGAAGCACATCTATCATGTTGCGGAGAAAGAGCAAACGACTAAAGATTTTTTATTAGAGAAGTTTATTGATACCATGTATAATGGTTCTGCCAGCAGGTTGATGATGCAGCTGATGGGCAATAAAAAAACTTCCAAAGAAGATCTGGAAACGATTAAAGCACTATTGAATCAATTGGAACAAAAATAATTCATCCTTAAAGAACCACAGGAATGGAAACGATCATTTTTAAAACCTTATTACACTCTCTTTGGCAAGGGCTTGCACTTGCTTTAATTACTGCATTGATCCTGATGTTTACCAGCAGGTCCAGTGCTAAACTGCGTTATAACCTGCTGATTTCGGGTTTGATATTATTTGCGGTCAGCAGTAGTTTGTCCTTTGTTTACGAATGGCAGAAATCAACTCAGACTAATTTTGAAACCCTGGCGGTTGTTGCTCCTGTTGTTCATGATCAGCAAATTCAGGGAGAGGTTGCCCTAACCGGAGCGGAACCGGTAGACCTGCTTCAAAAGGCAGTCCGGTATTTTAGCGGTTATGCTTCTACCATCGTGCTGGTCTGGTTCCTGGTGATCTGCGCCAGAAGCGTTCAGCTTTTCGCAGGACTTTACAGCATTAAAAGAATCAGAAATACGCAGGTAAGCCCAGCAGGGGTATATTGGGAAAACAGGGTGAAGGCCCTGGCCCTTCAGTTTGGAATTACCCAGATGGTACAGATTGTTCAGTCAGGGATTGTAAAGGTGCCTATGGTAGTTGGACATCTTAAGCCATTAATCCTGGTCCCAATAGGGCTGATCAATGGTTTATCAGAAAAAGAAGTGGAGGCGATCATTTGCCATGAGCTGGCACATATCAAAAGAAGAGATTACCTGGTTAATATTTTACAAAGCCTGATGGAGATTGTTTTCTTCTTTAATCCCGCAGTATTGTGGATCAGTAAGCTGATCCGGGAAGAAAGAGAAAGCTGCTGCGATGACATGACGATTTCCAGCACTCATGATAAGGTCAATTACATTAGCGCATTGATTTCCTGTCAGGAGTTTCAACCGGGAAATCCGGAGTATGCCATGGCGATCTCAGGAAAGGACGATCAGCTGGTGCAGCGGGTGAAAAGAATGGTTTCTAATGATAGTCCCAGTTTGAATAAGATTGAAAAAGGAGTGCTTGCCGTAGGGCTGGTTGCTGCAGTTACCTTAAGCGCTGCATTTTCGGGACCACAACGTGCCGCAAAGGAGCCGAAAAATAATGTTGCCTTGCAAGATACACTACGGGTTAAGAAGAAACAGCTAAATTCAACCATTCAGAAAAATTCGTTAAGCAAATCAGAACAGCATTTGGGTAAAACCGATAAGGGGCTTGTTCCTGTTGAAAATCGCCCTGGCCTTGAGCAGGAAATGCTCGAAGACAGGGAGGCTTCGTTACGTGATCAGCAAGCCGCTTTACGTGATAAGGAAGCCATTCTAGTTGACCAGCAGGCTGCTTTGCGCGATCAACAAGCGATCTTGCTCAGTAAACAGGCTGCTTTACGGGACCTGCAGGCACAAAAGAAAGACCGCTCAGCGAAAAGCCAGGATGCATGGGCTGCGGAAAGGGATAAGTTGGCTTTGGAAAGAGATAAGGCCGCTTCAGAAAGAGATAAAGCAGCTGCAGAAAGGGATCGGTTAAGAGTGGAAGAAGATTTGAAATCAGAAGGGAAAGTAAAAAACTCGAGCAGACAGACGACCAGAACTATCGTCAGAGAGAGTGACGACAATCCTGAAAAGAGGAAAGTAACCCTAAAGACGGGAATTACGGCTGATTATCTGAATAAAGGAGAATTTGACGACAATACTTCTACCTATATCGCCAATGATTTAACCAAAGATGGCCTGATCTGGAAAAATGAAAAGCTTTCTTTTAGAATCGATAAGAACAAATTTGAGGTGAATGGAAAAACCTTACCGGAGAGCACCCATAAAAAATACGCAAAGAAATACCTGAAGCGTCCCGACTGGATCCTGGCCTACAACTATGAAATTAAATAATCAGATACTTTAACCGGATCTCTTAACGCCCCTAAACCTAAATTAATGAAACTATATATCGTGACTATCTTAGTCACATGGGCAGCCATTGCCTCAAATTTTGCCTTTGCTCAGTCTTCCGTAACACCTAAAAGTACAGGCAAAGGGCAGATCTCCGGTAAAATACTAAACGAACAAAAACAAGCTTTTGACCTGGCTACAGTCGCCTTATTCAGGGTTCAGGATAGTACATTGCTGAAGAGCAGTTTTACTGAACAGGACGGGAAATTTGCTTTTGAGCAATTGAAGGAAGGCGATTACCGCATAAAAATTTCTGCGATGGGTTATCAGAATTACCAAACGGAAGTGCTGCACATTACTGCCTTGAACCCTGGACTATTGATTCCTGATATCAGCCTGATGGCGACAACAAAAAACCTGAAGGAAGTTTCTATTGTAGGGCAGAAGGCCTTTGTAGAACGAAAGATCGACAGAACGGTAGTCAACGTTGACGCATTGATTGCCAATTCAGGAACGACAGCAATGGATGTACTCGAAAAATCTCCCGGTGTATCTGTGGATCAGAATGGCGTGATTAGTCTGAAAGGAAAACAGGGCGTCACGATATTTATTGACGATAAGCCAACTTATTTATCCGGGGCCGACCTGGAAAGTTATCTGCGTTCCCTGCCTTCGGCTTCATTGGATCAGATCGAACTGATGACCAATCCCCCAGCCAGGTATGATGCTGCGGGAAAAGCCGGAGTGATCAATATCAAAACAAAAAAGACCAATTCCAGAGGATTTAACGGAGGATTGAACCTGGCTTATACCCAGGGGGAACTCGCCAGGAGCAACAATAGTTTTAACCTGAACTACCGCCATAACAAACTGAATTTCTTTACGAGTCTGAGCAATACCTTTCAGAATAATTTTACAGATCTGGATCTCTTTCGCAAGTATAAAAACGAAGATGGAAGCACGAAATCTTATTTTGAGCAAAACAGTTATATCACCAGAAAGGGGACAGGCCTTAATGGTAAAGTGGGGATGGACTATTACCAGACGGAGAAAACAACCTGGGGTGTGGTGCTGACTGGAATGCACAGAACCTCACCAGAAACGACTAACAATGTCAGCAATCTTTTAAATGCACAACGCGGACTGGATTCTATTGTGAAAGCGCTGACTAAGGAGAAGGAGATATTTAAAAATCTGGGAGTTAACATGAATTACCGCCATCAGTTTGATAAAAAAGGACAACAACTGACTGTTGATGCCGATTATCTGGTGTACAATTCAAAGAACAATCAGGTGATCAGCAATTCCTCTTATTTACCGGATCAAAGTTTAAAATCGGAAGATATCCTAATGGGAAAGCTACCTTCTAATATTAAAATCTATACCCTGAAGGCAGATTATAGCAAGCCTTTTAAAAACAACTGGAAAATGGAATTGGGTGCCAAGACGAGTTATACCAAAACCAACAATGTGGGGGAGTACAGCTATACGATTAATCAGGTGACGAAGCCCGACTATGAAAAGAGCAATCACTTTATTTACAAGGAAAACATCAATTCCGGCTATCTGAATATGAATAAAGAAGCTGGAAAATGGTCTTTTCAAATGGGGTTGCGACTGGAACATACCAATTCAGACGGGCATCAGATGGGCAATCCGCTAAAGCCTGACTCGGCTTTCAACAGGAGTTATACCAACCTGTTCCCGACCGTATATCTTTCGTATAAACTGGATACTGCAGGCAATAACCAGATCGGTTTAAACTATGGCAGAAGGGTAGACCGTCCTTACTTTCAACAGTTAAATCCCTTTATTTCGCCCCTGGATAAGTTTACCTATTATTTGGGAAATCCCTTCCTGAATCCTTCATTTACCCATAGCATCGAGCTTTCTCATACTTTTAAAAATAAGATCACCACAACCTTTAGCTACAGCGATACCAAGGATGAGGTGAATGAAACGATCGAAATTAAAAACGGACTTTATTATAGCAGACCGGGTAATATTGGCCGCAAGATTGTGAAGAGCGTTAGTGTGAATGCCGGGCTTGACCTTACTTCATGGTTGAACTGGCAGTTTTATGGAGAGCTGACCAATTTAAATTCAAAGAGCAGCGATTTCTACAATGGCGTATTAAATAGCAAAGGGACCTTTTTCTTTTCGACCAATACTTTTCAATTTAAGCTGAATCAGAGCTGGAGCACCGAGCTTGGAGGAATGTACCGGACAAAGATCAATGATGCTCAGTTTACCATCGGCAAACTTTATGCGATCAATGCAGGTGTCCAAAAGAAATTATCTCCGAGTACCACATTGAAACTGAATGCCAGTGATATCTTTTATACCAGAATCGTTAATGGAGAAATCAATAACCTCGCGCTGACCACAGCAGGCTGGCGGAACCGTTCGGACTCCAGGACAATATTGCTGAGTTTCAGCTATCGCTTCGGTAAGACCTTCTCTGATTTGCGGAAACACAACCAGACGGGCGCAGAAGCAGAAAAAAACAGGGTTAATAATTAGGCTCTCGCCTTTCTATGCCTTGCTCCCCAGGCACAGAGCTTTTTCCATATTGGGATGAGTTCTGTGCTGATTTCTGTTAATTCATATTCTACCCTTGGAGGAACCTCTGCATATACAGTTCTGCTGATCAAACCATCAGCTTCCAGTTCTCTCAATTGTAGGGTCAGCATCCGCTCAGTAATGCTGGACATCGCCTTCCGGATCTCGTTGAACCTTAACTTTTTCTTTTCCAGATTGACCAGAATAAGCAACTTCCAGCGGCCACCCACCATGTCTATTGCATAACTGAGGTCATTGCTTTCGACAATACATTTCCTGTTCACACTATTGGTAGAGTTTTCCTTTCTTTCGGCCATACTTACTTTTTTGTTAGTTCCGCACAATGGGTGGTACGGCGGACAAATCTAAGGCTTAGCTTTTACTTTTGCTGCTCATATTACAGACAGATGAAGAAAATTGCATATATAGGATGCCTCGGATTAATTGGTATTATCAGTACAGAATTTGGTGTTATAGGGATTTTACCTCAGGTAGCGGAGCATTATCAGATCAGCATCGACAAAGCAGGAATACTGCTGAGTGCATTTGCATTGGTTATTGCGTTAACGGGACCATTTATGACACTCTTGTCCTCCGGATTTGACCGTAAAAAGATCATGATGCTCAGCATTGCCATTTTTTTGCTGACTGGTGTGGTCTCGTCCCTGGCGCCACCTTTCTGGTTGTTGATTCTTGTACGGTTGTTGCCGGCCTTTTTACAACCGGTTTTTATCTCTACTGCCATCGCAGCGGCCCTTGCGCATGCAGATCAGAAGAAAGCACATCAATTGATGGGAATAGTATTGGGAGGGATCGCAATTGCGATGGTAACGACGGTGCCTTTTGCCACTTATATGGCGAGTATTTTTAACTGGCAGGCCTCATTTGTTGTCCAGGCTGTGGTCACGGGGCTGGCACTCCTTGCCATTTTTAAAGGAATGCCCCCGATGCCGGTCAGGGAAAAGAAGTCGTACGGAACTCAATTGAAAATCCTGAAAAATCCAGCTTTTCTGATCAGTGCAACGATGAATTTTCTGATGGTAGCCGCCTGGTTTTCTACTTACAGTTATTTTGCTGATTACCTCGGAAAGGTAAAAGGAATGGATACGAAAATGATTAGTTATATGTTGTTCTTATTCGGTATAACGGGTGTTTTCTCAAACTGGCTGGCGGGAAAGATGCTGAGTATCAGTATTCCGGGAACTACTGCTTTCTTTCTTGCCGGAACCGTACTTGTTCCTTTTATGCTGGAGTATTCCGGTGGGAATGGCTGGAGTACCATTATGGTGATTGCCATTTGGGGCTTTCTATACGCACCAACCTTTCTTAACGCCTCTGCTTACCTGATTTCCGCTGCACCTCATGCGCTGGAATTTGCCAACAGCCTGTCTACTTCTTTTGGGAACCTCGGCGTGTCTGTTGGAACGATGTTAAGTGGTTGGGTGATTGCAGATATGGGGGTAAAGCAGAGTCCCTGGGTGGGGATGTGTTTTGGATTGATGGCTTTACTGATGATTTTCTGGAGAACATTATTGGAGCGTAATTCTAAGTTTTTTTCTCATATTAGCGACCAGTAATTGAACCCGGTACCTGATTTAATATGAATTCACTGAACAATACCTCATTTTTTAAAAGACAAGAAGAAGAAGCAATCCGTCTGTCAAGGATGGATTCAAATATGGCGATTTCTAATCAGGACGTGGCTGGAGTAGCCAAATACTGGATGGAAGACATTGTCGTGATCTCCGGCGAAGGAGGTCAGTATTCCGGGAAAGCAAAATTGCTGAAAGTATGGAAAGACATGT
The DNA here is from genome assembly GCF_900103665.1 of Pedobacter steynii. GTDB lineage: Bacteria > Bacteroidota > Bacteroidia > Sphingobacteriales > Sphingobacteriaceae > Pedobacter > Pedobacter steynii. The sequence continues at coordinate 374,224 of NZ_FNGY01000007.1, read as the reverse complement.
TTTCGAAAAAATCACCTTCATTTGAACGCTTACCTAGCTCAATTGTGATCGGCGACAGTGGGATTCTGGCCTGGGAAAGTGGCAGCTGGAGTTATAAGACCGAGACTTTCAGAGGAAATTACTCCGCCATGTGGCGAAAAATTAACGGCGTCTGGCTGACACAGTCGGAGTTGTTCGTTTCTTTGGACTAATCCAGCGTTTTAAGCATCCAGATATTACAGGCAAAATGGCCGGAGTTTCCCAGCGCAGCATCCAAAGCTTTGAATCCGGCCTTTTCATACATACTCACCGCTTGTGCCAACTGCGGCAAGGTTTCCAGATACAGCTGATGATAGCCCAGCTGTCTGGCCGATTCAAAACACTTTTCTAAAAGTTGTTTGCCTATTCCTTTCCCCCGCGCATCTTTTGATAAGTATAGCTTTACCAGCTCAGCACAACCTTCCGGCAATCCTGCTGTAGGATATATGCCGCTCCCTCCAAGAAGCTGACCATTTTCCTCAGCCACAAAATAAAAACTTCCTGTGGTTTGGAATAGCTTAAATAAATCATCTGTTGTTGGATCAGAATGTGCTGTTCCTATTTTAGGGACATTAAAATCTTCTAAAGAAGTACGGATGATTTTAGCAAGTTGTTCATTATCGCCAGCCTGGATGGTTCTGAAAGTAATCTGCATATCTGTCTTTTTTACAAAGATAATATTATAATTTTTCGGGCTGCCATAGGGTTGTCAGTGTCGGTGCTGAAATTTGATTCATAAACATTTAAAGAAATGAAAGTGAATTTGCAAACCCTGACTAAAGACTTGTGCGCCTATAATTTATGGGCAAATAATGAGCTGGTAAGCCGGCTGACAGAAAAAAATGAAGGAACTGCAGCTGTTTCTCCTGAACTACCCCATATCAATCAAAAATTATCGAAGCTCTTATCTGCAGAAGCACAATGGATGGAAAAAATACAATGCCGGGAAGACCGTTCTCCCGAAGAAAAGGTATTTGAAGGTGCCATTGATGCCTTGCTGAAAGACCTGGTCATTCAATCTAAAAACCTGCTCGATTATGTCTCTGAATTATCAGAAGAGACCTTAAAAGAAAAAGTCACATTTGACATTCCCGGGCATGGCGACTTTCACATGTCGAGGTATGAAATGATCCAGCACACCGTAGGAGAGGTTACCCATCACCGGGGTGAAATTGTGATGAGTTAAAAAATACACCTGATGTAAAAAGGAGCCTGTTTTTCAACAGACTCCTTTTGTTTTAGATACTCGCTACAAAAGGCGCTTTTCTGATAAACCTGGGATCACTGAGCTGTTCAATCAGGAAGGCCGCAAGTCCGGCGGTACTTACTTTCTCTCCCAGGCAATCCTGAAGATCAACCACTAACTGCTTCTTTTCTTCCGTTTCTTCGATCCAGGGAAGCCTGACAATCGTCCAGTCGATATTACTCTGCTGTAACAGTTCAACAGCTTTTTCTTTGTCGGCGACTACGACGGGGAAGGTTTGTTTCATCCATGCTGAGCCTTGCTGGTTGGCTGCACTTTTTTGATCTCCCGGCATATCCAGGGTTAATCCGGTTAAGAAGATGTAACGGCTGATCTGCTCCTTGTTCATTGCATGGATCAGGTTTGATGCGGCAAGGCTCGAAATCAGGGGCTCATCTTTGAGTTGCCCGATCACACTGATCACTGCATCACAACCTTTAACGAGTTCGGTGACAGTTTCCAGGTCTTTAATATCTCCAGCCACAATTTCCATGGAAGGGTGTGTAATGGAATAAGACTGTGGTTTTCTGATCAGGGATTTTACCTGATATCCCTGGTCTAATAATTGTTTAAGCAGGGGTTTTCCTACCTTACCGGTTGCGCCGATCAGGGCGACTTTTATAGGAACATTCATATTGTTCTTAATGACAAAATTGATGACATACGATTAATTGTTGAACATTTAAGACAGGAAAAAAAAGGGTATAGTAATTTACTGCCAGTTTTTTGACTGACTCAGTAGCTTTCCTGTCTACAAGGCCGGATTTTTAGAAATCCTGTTTAGATATGTATTAAGAAGTAATATGAAGTGAATATAGGGATAAAAAATTATCTTCGGCTATGATTGATGTTTGTTGTGCAATTATTATAGATGAAGCAGGAAAAGTATTGGTTGCTCAGCGGAGTACCCGCATGTTATTGCCGCTGAAGATGGAATTCCCGGGTGGAAAGATCGAGCTGGGAGAAAGTGCTGAGGATTGTCTGATCAGGGAAATAAAAGAAGAACTGAATGTCGATATTCAGATTTTGTCCGGAAGAGCAGCCCATCAACACATATATCCGGAATTTTCTATCCGGCTGATTCCCTTTGTCTGCCGGATTATTGCCGGTGATGTGGTATTAAAAGAGCATGCTTCCTATAGCTGGATGGAAACATCCGCATTGCGGGGTTGCGATTGGGCAGCTGCGGATATTCCCATTGTTAATGATTACCTGGATTCTTTAGGAATTAACTGAACCATCCACGCTTTTTTGGAGGATCCTCATCCGGGGGATTAATTCCTGCGGCTCTGGCTAAAGTGACCATCTCCAGCGCTTTTCCTTCGTCTTTTACTTCGTTGTCGTAGCGGTACAGTCTGATCAGCTCCAGATAAGTGTCGGTCTGACCAAGTTCCAGTGCCTGATGATAAAAGGCTAACGCTTTACGGCTATCCGGCCTGCAGCCCTGGCCCAGTTCGTACATGGTGGCGAGGTTATAAGCAGATTGCCCATCACCTTCTTTTGCACTTGCTTTATAGTAACTGATCGCTGGCTCATAGTCTTCTTTTAGAAAAAGTACATAGGCATGCCGGCCGTAACTGGGAAAATTAAGCTGCTCCGCCTGTTGATAATGTTTTAATGCTTTGTCCAGATTTTGCTCAACCCATATGCCATCCAGGTAAAGGTCGGCAAGATTTGCATGTGCCCTGCCATTTCCATATTCTGCAGCTCTTTCGTACCAGCGGATGGCCTGGTCAATATTTTGTTTTACACCTATTCCATTGAGGTGACAGATGGCAAATCCATTCATTGCATCTACAGAGCCTGCTTTTTGTCCGCTTCGATACCAAAAATAAGCTTTGTTGGCATCGTAATGAGGGCCATTGCTGCTGTAAATAAAGCCCAGGTCGTTCATGGAGTCAGCATCCCCTTTTTCAGCTGCAAGCAGATGGTATTTTAAAGCCTTGTCGATATCTCCCTCATTTAGGGCTTTTGATCCCTTGTGGTAAAGGTCAAGTGCCGGCGCATTTGTTCCTGCCAGATCAGCCAGGATTTTTCTTTGTTCCTCAGCCAGACTTTCCGGATGGTAACCTGCGGAGAGCTGTCTGGCGGCGATTTCATGGTCTACGGCCCTCATCGTTTGATCGCTATAGACCAGAAATACACTGCTTTCAAGAAAGCCCAGAATCTCCCAGCTGCCATCTTTATCTCTGCGGATATAGTCCCGCATGGAATCAAATTGCGGACTGATGAATGTGTTTCTTCCATCAATCGCATCAAAAAGGCCGACTTTTCCGGATTGAAATATACGGAAACAAGCTTCATTGAGCTCATCTATACGGTTGTAGATACAGGGGAGCAAGGTACCTTCTGCAATACGAAAAAGTCCGAATTTCCCTTTCTGTTTCAGGATGTACACCTGGCTTCCGCTACAATAATTGATCTCTTCATATTCAGCGGGTAGGATGGTTTCGCCATCTTGTCTGATCAAAGACCGGAGTTTTAGTTTGTTTTTATTTCCTGCAGGTACGATTTCTGTCGGAACGAAAAAATGCTGTTCTTTTTCAAAACCGGCCCATTGTACATCTGTGACTTTATTTGTTCCTATTTTTTGAAGATCCTGAAGGAAGAAACATTTCTGTTTACCGGATTTCAGTATTCCTGAATATAGGTTATAGCCGTCATATTGGTGACAATCGAGTTCTTTCAGGTATTCGAAAGGGAGTAAGATATCGTTGTCTGCGTTGACCACTGCCCAGCTGTCCTCCCTGCATACGTTAAAATAATAAGGTTCCAGGCTGAGGTCTGTGATGTCATCATAGAGAAAGGCGACATCCAGGTTTTTAAAAGGCTGGAAGAATCCATATTTGTCATTTAATTTTACGGTGGAGATGCCTTTGCTCAGATCGTAAGCATCATCAAACTGTAAAGGCAGGAGCTCTTCTCCCTGACGGTTGACATAACCATATTTGCCGTTCTTTTGAACGACAGCGAGTTCTTCTCCCTCCGGGAAATAATAAACTTCATCGTACTTTGCCGGGATCAGGATTTCCCCTGTATCGTTTTTGATCCCTTTACAACCATTTTCTGTATAAAAAACCTGGTTAGGGTGATCGTTCTCTTCCTCTTCGTCGTCATCATAAACACCAGAACTGATCACTTCCCAGCCATAATCATAGCCGGAGTGGTTCAGGTAGGGTTTGAAGCTTTGAAATTGAAGTGGCCCCTGGTTAAATTCAGGACAGTTGTCCAGTAAGGAAGGATCGTCCTGTGCCATCGCTTCTTTTAGGATGGCATTGGTGGTATTGATGTCATTCAGAAGTTTGATGGCCTGTATTTTATGCGGGACCTCATCCATATTAAAGACATCCCAGGCATCAAGATGAAAAAAATCATGTATAACCTTTTCTTCAAGAAATTTAAAGATGCGTTTTTTTGCCAGATCAAAGGCCTTTTCATCGTCAATGAGTTGTGCTTTATGTTGGTCTATGAACTCATAAAATGCTTTGATGCGCTGAATTCCCAAAGCGGCCGGTGAATAGATTCCACCATCCGTCCCATTGAATACAGGTGTTGAAATTATGGGCTCATGTGCAAATAAAGGATGTAGAAAAATAGGGAACTCATAGTTCCACTCTGTCATCAGCAGATTGTTTTCTGTATTGCCACCTATTCCTGCCAGGATGTTTGTTAAAAAGTCCGGGCTTTCTATGGTAGCTGCGACCTTTTCCGGAAGAAGTCCCTGGTTTAAGTTGTATAAGTATATTCTGTGCGCCATTAAAAATTGAAATCGTTTCTTATCCTCTCTGTGCAATAATAATGCAAGGAAACTGATAATCGGAATTATTTATTAAGATTTCTATTTCCGTGTAATTTTAAGTTTAGAAATTGAAGATTGAGAAAGTATTACTTAAATTCGGATTTCAAGGGAACAGCTGAACGCGGAGCATGATCTTGCGGTTAAGGCGATATTATGAACCGGGCTTGATGCTCATCAATCAATAAAAAACAATTATATACTGATGAAACCATCATAAGCATACCGCTTACAAACAGTAATGAATAGGCGCATGATCGCTTCATACCCATTAAAAAAACAATTATATACTGATGAAAAACTCAAAAAACGCATTGATATTTCTGGCAACTATGCTTCCGGTTTTTGCGGAGGCACAGCTCAGTAATACAGAAAAGAAGACTATGAATTATCCGGAAACGAAAAAAGAAAACGTAAAAGACAGCTATTTTGGAACGAATGTAGACGATCCTTACCGGTGGTTGGAGGATGACCGTTCTGCCGATACCAAACAATGGGTAGAAGCACAGAATGTGGTGACCCAGAGATACATGTCGCAAATTCCTTACCGCAACGACATTAAAGAACGTTTGAAACATTTGATGAATTATGAGAAGTACTCTCAGCCATTCAAAGAAGGCGGCTATACTTATTATTATAAAAATACCGGACTGCAGAACCAAAGTGTATTGTACCGCCAGAAAGAAGGAGGGGAGCCGGAGATTTTCCTGGACCCAAATACTTTTTCTAAAGATGCGACCACTTCGCTTGCCGGAATAAACTTTTCAAAAGATGGAAGTATGCTGGCCTATCAGTTGTCTGAAGGTGGTTCCGACTGGACGAAAGTCATCGTCATGAAATCGGCAGATAAAACGGTCGTAGGAGAAACCTTAACCGATGTTAAATTCTCAGGGATCTCCTGGCAGGGAAACGATGGTTTTTATTATAGCAGCTATGATAAGCCGGCAGAAGGAAGCCAGCTTTCCGGTTTGACGCAATACCATAAATTATTTTACCACAAACTGGGAACAGCGCAAAAAGAGGATCAGCTGATTTTTGGAGGGGACAAAACTCCAAGACGTTATATTGGTGCAGGATTAACGGAAGATGAACGCTATCTCGTCATTTCTGCCGCAAATTCAACTTCCGGAAATGAGCTTTACCTCAAAGACCTGAAAACAAAAGATGGTGCGATTGTTCCTGTGGTGAATAATTTCGATAAGAACCATAACATCATTGATAATGTTGGAAGTAAGTTGTTCATCTATACCAATCTTAATGCGCCTAACGGGCGTGTGGTAACTGTTGATGCGGGTAGTCCCGGAGTTGAAAACTGGAAAGATCTGATCAAAGAAACGGAGAATGTACTGAGCCCTTCCAGCGGAGGAGGTAAGCTATTTGCCAATTACATCAGGGATGCGGTATCTATGGTATTGCAATACGACAGGAACGGTAAACTGGAACATGAGATTAAATTACCCGGAATTGGATCTGCAGGTGGATTTGGCAGTAAAGAAAAGGATAAAGAGTTGTATTATACTTTTACTTCCTATGTCTATCCCTCTACTATTTTTAAGTATACCATAGCCAGCGGTAAGTCTGAAGTTTATAAAAAATCAGGCGTAGATTTTGATCCCGCAAACTATGAGTCTAAGCAGGTTTTTTATGCTTCTAAGGATGGAACGAAGGTTCCGATGATCATTACTTATAAGAAAGGGATTGTCCTGAATGGGAAGAATCCAACGGTATTGTACGGATATGGAGGTTTTGATGTTAGTCTGACACCCTCATTCAGTACAGCAAATATCATTCTGATGGACCAGGGGGGCATTTATGCGGTAGCTAACCTTCGTGGTGGTGGTGAGTATGGCGAAAAATGGCACCTTGCAGGAACAAAAATGCAAAAACAAAATGTATTTGATGATTTCATCGCTGCGGGAGAATACCTGATTGCGAATAAATACACGTCGAAAGATTACCTGGCCAGTATGGGCGGTTCGAATGGCGGATTATTGGTTGGTGCGACATTGGCGCAGCGTCCGGATCTTTTTAAAGTAGCCTTTCCGGCAGTAGGGGTCATGGATATGTTGCGTTACCATAAATTTACCGCCGGAGCAGGTTGGAGTTATGATTACGGAACTTCTGAAGATTCTAAAGAGATGTTCGATTATTTGTATAAATACTCGCCTGTACATGCGCTGAAGGCTGGAACTAAATACCCTGCAACATTGGTAACTACCGCAGATCATGACGATCGTGTTGTTCCGGCGCATTCCTTCAAATTTGCAGCAAATTTACAGAAAGACCAGGCAGGTGATGCCCCGGTTCTGATCAGCATTCAGACCAATGCCGGACATGGCGCCGGTAAACCTACAGATAAGGCGATAGAAGAGATTGCCGATCGCTGGGCATTCTTGTTTTACAATATGGGTATTACTTATAAAAAATAATACCCGGTAATACCAACAATTAAAAGATGTGTTTAAGAACCTTATTTAACCAATTTAAGGAGCTTAGGCACATCTTTTTCATTTCCGGTGAAAAGGATCAATTTCTTGTCTGCGCCAAAAAGGTATAATGAAGGGTATTGTTTCGGATGAAACAACGGAATGAAAACATAGTCCTTGTCTTGAAGGTTCGTTACATTCTTCATTGATTTTAGGGGTTTTGCATAGGTATCCATGAAATAATTGATGGATCGAAAAACATCCTGTGAAACGAGATACAGGTTCGCGCCAGACAATTCCTTGCTGCTTTTTGAAAGGTCGGTCGCCACAGTCTGACAATGACCGCAAGTCGCATCAAAAAACATGATCAGGGATTTCTTCCCCTTAGGAATCTGATCTGTCGTAAAGCTGGTCCCATCTGCCTTGTAAAAAGTAGCTTTAGGAATAACCGAGCCGGCAGGGAGTCCCTGTGAAAATGCGCTTAGTGAAAATGCAGTGATAAGAAATGAAAAGAAAATTTGTTTCATCTGGGATGTTTTATAGGTTAATAAATGCTAATATCTGATTCTAAAGCATTACTTGTATCATTTGAATTCAAAATTACAATTCCTATATTTATCAGCTGAGCTGCCAATGGGAAATTATTATGGCATTTATCAGTTGAGTCCTTATTAACAGACAATACGAAAGACAATGAAAAAAATGAAGTGGAGCGGTTTGGCGGGGAAAGTTTTGATCCTGGTGATTGTTATGTTCAATATCGGTTGTGATCAGATTACAAAATCTATCGTAAGAGAACATGTGCAGTCCAATGCAAATATCAAGATCATCAGCGATAAGATTACCCTGACCAATGTAGAAAATTCAGGTGCTTTTTTAAGCGTCGGCGATTCGCTTCATTCCGGCATTAAGTTCGTCCTGCTTTTATTGCTGCCTTTAGCCGTCCTGCTGATGGGCGTTTATTTTGTGATGACCCGAAAAAACCTGTCGCCCTTACTGACTTTTGGGATTTGCTGTGTCATCGGTGGCGGGGCAGGAAACCTATATGACCGCATTATTTATGGCTCTGTAACGGATTTTCTTCACATAGACTTTGTTGTTTTTCAAACCGGTGTTTTCAATGCTGCGGACCTTTCCATTATGTTGGGCATGCTGCTGATCATGATCGATTCCTTCTCAAGAAGGAAGCTTGCAAATGCCAGCTATAGTTAATCCCGGATCTTTCCGGTTTTGTTACCCAATTTTGTATTCATGAAGCTATTGGTTGTAGAAGATGAGATCGATCTGCTGGAAGTAATCCGCCAGTCACTGGAAAAAGAAAACTATCTGGTAGAAACTGCCGGCAGTTATGTCCTTGCTTTAGAAAAGATCGTTTCCTATGAATACGATTGTATCCTGCTCGACATTATGTTGCCAGATGGAACTGGTCTGGATCTGTTGGCCGAGCTAAAACAAATGAACAAATCTGATAACGTGATTATCATTTCTGCGAAAGATTCCCTGGAAGATAAGATCAAAGGCCTGGAGATGGGCGCGGATGATTATCTCGTGAAACCTTTTCATATTGCGGAGCTCAATGCACGCATCAAATCTGTGCTGAGAAGAAAATCACTGAACGGTAAAAATACCATTGAACATGCGAATGTTAAAATTGACCTTGATGAACGCCAGGTCTGGATCGACGGGGATGAACTGGTACTGAACCGTAAAGAATTCGACATTCTAAGCTACCTCGCTGTAAATAAAAACCGCCTGGTCAATAAAACCGCATTGGCAGAACAGGTTTGGGGTGATTATATGGACGGAGCAGATGACTATGAGTTTATCTATTCCCAAATTAAGAACCTCCGTAAGAAACTTAAAGAAAAACTGGCTGGCATAGAGGTTCAGGCCGTATATGGAATCGGTTATAAACTGGTGGTCGCATGAACCTGCTGAATTACACACTTAAATACCTTTCTATAGCTTTATTGCTGGTGATCAGCATCTGGGCGGTCCTCTTTTATTTCAATATGATTGATGAAGTGCAGGACAGCCTTGATGACGGACTCGAAAATAATAAAATGCTGGTCATACAGCGGGTGGAGAAAGACAGCGGAATCATTCAGCGATCGGGATTTTCTGAGCACAATTATGAGATCAAAGAGGTGACCGAAAAATCAGGACTGAAATTTAAAGATAAGTATCAGGACACGCTCATGTACACCCTTAATGAGGAAGATATGGAGCCTTTTCGGATGCTGACCACCGTGTTTAACAAGGACAATAAGTATTACGAAATGAAGGTGGTATCTTCTACAGTGGAGGAGGACGACCTCGTGAGAAGCCTGTTGTATAGTCTGATCTGGCTCTATACGGCTATATTAGTCAGCTTCTTTGTGATCAATCACCTCCTGCTTCGAAGAATATGGACCCCATTTTATCTGTTGCTCAAAAGATTGAAAGCGTTCCGGCTGGATAAAGACCAGGGAATAGAAACTGGCAGGACCGAAGTGAAAGAATTTAAAGAGCTGAATGCAGCAGTAGAGAGTTTGGTTGCACAATCTGTCGGCACTTACGGAAGTCAGAAGCAGTTTATAGAAAATGCGGCACATGAATTACAAACACCTCTGGCCATCAGCCTGAACAGGCTGGAACTGCTGGCAGAAAATGAAGACCTTTCGGATCAGCATCTGGAGGCCATCGGACAGGTAATCGGCACTTTGCAAAGGCTTACCAGATTGAATAAATCTCTGTTGCTACTCTCGAAAATTGAAAATAAACAATATGGAGAAGTGGCCCTGCTCTCCATCACCACGCTGACAAAAACATTGATTTCAGAGTACGAAGACTTTGCAGCGCTAAAATCTGTTCAGGTTCATTTGAAGGAAGAAGGCCCGCTGGAAGTTGCAATGAACAAAGACCTGGCGGCGATATTAATTTCTAATTTACTTAAAAATGCCATCACTCATAATATTGCAGGAGGGACGGTTAACGTATCGATTGGCCCTAATGGTTTAGTCATCAGCAATACCGGCCGTTCTGTTGCGCTGGATCCGGAAAAGGTCTTTAAGCGCTTTAAAAAAGACAGTCAGGCGCAAAGCAGTACCGGTCTTGGACTTGCCATAGTGAAAGCGATCATAGACCTCTATGGTTTCGGTATTCAATATTCCTATACAGATCAGCATCATCTAAAATTAAATTTCAGATAACTGGTTTTTTATTCATTCGGGTATTCCTTTCCAGTTTCTTTTCAGATTTGACCTCTTTCTTTGTGGTATATAAAAAACATGACCATGAAACAGAGCATTATATTAGCAGCCGGTCTGCTTTTTTCGGGCCTTACTTATGCACAGGACATTCCTGTAAAAGAAGTGCCTTCCGTAGTACTTAATTCTTTTAGCAAAGCATTTCCACAAGCAGTGAAAGTAGACTGGGAGAAAAAAGGAGATTTGTTCAATGCAGATTTCGATATCGGCAGAAGAGACCATGAAGTGTGGTTAAATCATAAAGGAGCAATCGTAAAATATAAAAAAGAGCTTCGTAGCCGGGAATTGCCTTCGGTAGTTGCCAACAGCATCAAAAAGAATTTCAAAGGATTTAGAATTGACGACGTAGATAAGTACGAAGAAGAAAAACAATTTTTTTACAAGGTGGAATTGAAAACTCTTTCTGAAGAGAAAAAAGTAGTTTTTGATGCACAAGGAAAAATCAGCAACAGAATTTTATAATCCCCCCAAAACAACAATAATATGAACACATTTAAAAGAACATTAACCACCCTGAGCCTTGCGTTGGCCCTTACGGTAACCTTGTCCAGCTGTGATAAAGATGATGATGTCGTGATTCCGGAAACAGCGCTTTCTGCAGAAGCCAAGGCCTATGTGAATACACATTTTAATGGCGCTTCGATTGCTCAGGTGATCAAGGATAAAGAAGGAATGAGCCATGAATATGAAGTGATCCTTAACAATGGCGTGAAACTGGAATTCAATACAAAGGGAGAGGTGGAAAGTATCAAAAGCTTGAAGCAGTTGCCTGATAGTGTAATTCCTGTAAAAGTATTAGCGTATGTAAAGGCGAATTATCCAGCGGAATTTATTACAGAATGGGAATTGGATCTGAATGATCAGGAAGTTCAGTTGTCGACCGGAATGGAATTGAAATTTAGTAAGACCGGTGATTTTTTAAGAATAGATATTTAAGGAGCAGCAAAATTCCAATTACACCAATACGTCATCTTGAAAATATTCATGATGACGTATTGGTGTTTATGGTTTAGAAGGGTTTACTGTATTTTTTGTTTCTAAATTCGTAGTTGCTTTCTTTTGAGTGTTTATGCCTTTCAGTCTTCTGACTTCAATTGGTTTAATTTCTCCCGACGTTATTTTTGTAACAAGCTTCCCCTTGATCTTCCCCTTTAGCTCTATAGAACGGAGCTTTGTATCTGGTTCAAGTGGTGGTGGCGGCGGTGGGCCGTCTACAGCATTCGCAGGTTCAACTGGCGGCGGTGGGGGGGCTGAACCAACTGGTACAACTTTGGGATCAACCGGCGGCGGTGGTGGTACTGCCTTTGACTGCTTTACTGGTGAAAGCGGACGGTCGGGTTTTACTATCGGAGGAGGAAATTTGACCTTACTTGTATGTTTTGCTCTGGGAGCCGGGCGGTCAGGTTTTACTATTGGAGGAGGAAATTTAGTGTTATTTTCCCGTATTTCCGCCGGGCTGAGCTGGCTCTTTTTTGCCGGCTTTTTTTTAATGGTGTCCTGACTATTGTCCTTGGAATTAATACTGCTGATCGTGTTCGGATAAAAATCCAGTAACGCATAATCTTTAGTAAATGCCATTGTGGATGTGCAAAGCATTCCCCCAACGAGTGGTAGTGTCAGCAACAGCTTGAACCTCGCTCGCCCTGTTGATTTTTCTTTGTTTAACATGTTGATTCTCTGTTTAAGTATGGATGGATTGAAAATTTGATTGCTCAGTTGTTTCGTTTCTGCACCAAAGGAATTCCGGATCAGAAAAAGTGCATAATCGTGCTTTTGGATCTCTTCATTTGTGGTCAGTTCATCGGCAATATATTCATGTAAGAGTTTGATGTCTTTCTTGATCAGGTAACTCACCGGATTAAACCAGTTCAGAATTTGAATAATTTCAAAAAATAAGATGTCCAGGCTATGTCTTTGGCGGATATGCACCATTTCATGTTTTAGAATGGTTTCTTTGCCGGCTACATTTGCGGGGATAAACAAGAGGTTAAAAAAAGAGAATGCAGATTTGCCTTTCTCCAGCTCAATGTGAATGACCTGGCCATCGTGATGTCTTTTTGTTGTTCTGGAAAGCGCAATAATCTGGTAGAGGTCTCTCAGTAATTTTAAAGAGAAAAATATCGCAACAAGCCAGTAGAGACTACTGATGCCAAGTTTAATCAGATCGCTGCCCTCATCTGCAATGGAGTTGATTGCCCCGGTTGGCAGGGAATCATATTCAGGTTGAAAAAAGCGATTCAGGTAGCCAATTTGCAGTAGGGGTAAAGCGAAGGCCAGCAGGGTCGCACCGATCAGAAAATACCGGTTTATGCTGTAAAACGTTTCTTTGTGGAATAGCAAATGATAACAGCCATAAAATAAGGCCAGGTATAAATTAGCTTCCAGCAGATAATATAACCAATTCATCATTTCTTGTTTTTAAGTTTTTCCGCCAGTTGAATCAATTCGTCCAGTTCCTCGAGGTCCATGTTTTTCTCTTTGACCAAAAAGGACACCAGGCTCTGGTAAGAGTTTTCAAAGTAATTGTTCATGACCTTGTCAAAAGCAAAGTGTTTGTATTGAGCTTCCGTAATCAGCGGGAAATAAATGTGTGTATTTCCAACTGCTTTATGGTCAATAAATCCCTTTCCTTCCAGGACACGGATTACGGTGGAGACGGTATTATAGGCAGGTTTTGGAGGAGCCATCTTTTCAATGACATCCTTTGTCAACCCTTCTTTTATTTCCCATAAAATCAACATCACCTGTTCTTCTGCTTTTGTAAGTTCTCTCATTTTTTGCACTTAATATCTAACGTTAATTAAAGATACTACTATTTTTATAGTTTGCAAACTATTTTTGTAGTTTACTTCAGGATATCTGTTTACCGGCTTTTAGAGGAGGTTTTTTTTGATAGATGATATAGGTTTATTGATTTTGATTTTTAATTCCAGGAAAAGGCAGGACCAGAAAAACTGGAAAAGAAATATCAGCAAGGACCGGTATCCGGAAATACAACTGTGCTTTTTTAGGACGAAGGAGGGAAGATCAGACTGAAGGTTGTGCCTTCATCAACTTTAGATTTTACCAGAATTTCAATCCCGTGGTATAAGGTAATACTTTTTACGATGGACAATCCAAGTCCATAACCCACATTTTCTGTCAGGTTGGCCTTTCTGAACCGGTCAAAGATGAAATCAAGATCTTCGGCTGCAATGCCAATACCCGTATCCTGAATGGTGATCGTATAGTTTTTTCCTTCCCGGAATTCATCTGTAATCAGGATACTGCCCTGATTTACATTGTACTTGATGGCGTTATTGATCAGGTTATAGAACAGTTGAAACAAAAGATCCTGGTTTACATTTTTAAGCAGGCGGTCTTCTTTTAAGCTGATGCTGATTTTCAGCTCCTTCTCTGTTAACCTATGACTGATCTCTTCCATCACTTCATGGATGATTTTGGAAGGTTGTATACTGGCAGATTTCACGAACTGTTGATTCTCAATTCTGGAGATCAGCAACAGGGAGTTGGAGATTTTCTTCAGCCTGCTGAGCGTTTTCATCATTTCTACAATGCGCAGCACGACACTTTCCGGAAGCTGCTCATCTCCCAAAAGGTTTTCCATCTTATTCTGGAGGATGCTGATGGGCGTCATGAGTTCATGGGAAGCATTCGCCGTAAATTCACGTTCTTTTTCAAAAGCTTCATTGATCTGGTCCATTAACAGGATTAAAGATTCATCGAGGTATTTGAAGTCCTGCGTAGAAGTGGGGACAGGCGGGGAGTAATCTTTAAAAGGAAATTTTCTGTTGATCAGTTTACTTTTAATGATTTTGCCCAAAGGCCTGATGAGTACACGGGTAAAGATAAGGTCGAAAAGCAGCGTCAGGGCGATGAGGCCCATGAGTACATATAAAGCGATCCTTTGCAGGGGCTTGTTATATTGGTTGATGCTGGCGGTTGTTTTTCCAATCTCCAGCAGGTAATTTTTATTTTCGAAGCTAAAGGTATGCATCAGGATCCGGTAACTGAGGGTATCCCTTTCTACGATCCGCTGTGCTGTTTTTATGGTGTCAATCAGGGTTTTCGCTGCGGCAGGCTCCAGCGCAATATATTCTTCTTTAAGCATGGTATAGCTGCCATAGCTGTCATCGCCCTGCAGATAATGATCGATTCCATTTTTATGGACCACATTGATCACTTTTGCCTGTTGGCGGCGCAGGGAATAATTGGTATACTCGGAAACAATGCTGTCAACCAGAAAAGGAAGAGATACGATAAAGAGTAACACCACTGCCAGTTTGGAGCTGGTGATGAACAGGATTAATTTCGATGATAATTTCATTTACTTCTTTATTCTGTAGCCAACACCCCGTACAGTCTCCAGGAAGTCTGTTGGCGCCCATACATTTAATTTCTTTCTGATGTTCTTAATGTGTGCATCAATATAATTGGAATCGTAGTCGTCATCTGCAAAAGTTCCCCAGATGTGTTCACTGAGTTGCATTCTCGTCAATACCCGGTTATTGTGGAGGAAAAGGTAACTCAGCAAATCGAACTCTTTTCTTGACAATTCAATCTGATTGTCCTGAAAAAGGATTAATCTTTTCTGAAGGTCTACGTTGAAATCGCCAAGGACTAATAATTCTTCTTTGACATTGAACTTACGGCGGGCAATGGCCTGCATTCTGGATTGAAGTTCTAATAGAGAAAAGGGTTTGGGCAGGTAATCATCTGCACCCAAATCGAGCCCTGCAATGCGGTCTTCCAGGTTTCCCCGGGCGGTAAGGATAATATAGGCGGCATCCGGATTGTATTTTTTTGCTTTGGGAAGCAAGCTGAGCCCATCCCCATCAGGCAATCCGAGATCAAGCAGAATGAAATCATAGCTGTTCAGTTCTATCTTTTCCAGACCGTCTTTAATGTTATGGGCAAGGTCACAGATATAGAAGGCCTTTTTCAGGAAATCTTCCATTTCATAGGCCAGGGTTTTTTCATCTTCAACAATCAGAACTTTCATACCGCTGGCTTAATCGTTTCTTCGTTTATTTTCTTTTGATGGTGCTTCTCTTTTCTCAGGTTTTACCTCTCCTGGTTTCTCCTGTCGTCTGGATTGAGGTACTTCTTTCACATCAGGTTTCTTATTTTCTTTGCCACGTTCCTGTTTTTTATCCCTTTTGTCCTGGTATAAATTGTGATTGGAAATCAGGGATGTAGTGGTCGTGTCTCTGGCAAATGTGCCAGGGGGAAGCCAGATGAAAAGTATGGCTGCGATAAATGAACGGAAGAAAATAGTATTGCTCATCATGTAAATATATGGAAAGTTTGCCTCTTCCGAGGCAAACTAACGCTCCCTCACTTAAAACATTTGTGTGTTTTATTATCTGCGCCACTCTAATTGAATGATACGAAGATGAGGGCTGAACATGAAATTAAGATGAAAAAGAAAATTAAATTAAATAATTCCAAAATTTCATGTTGATTTCATCTTCGGTATGGAGATTTGATTCAACAACACACAAATGAAACATTAAATAACAGGGTTATGAAAAAGTTAATAGTATTAGGACTGCTCGGTGTAATAGGATGGATGCCATACCGTGCCGCAGCACAAGTTAGCATCAGCTTAAATATTGGCTCGCAGCCTTTATGGGGACCGGTAGGATACGATTATGTAGACAATTATTATTTGCCTGATATCGAATGCTATTATAATGTACCCAGACGTCAGTTCATTTATCTGGACAATAGCAGGTGGATTTATTCTTCTTCCCTACCTTCAAGGTATAGGGGGTATGACCTTTATAACGGGTATAAAGTGGTGGTAAATTCCAGAGATCCTTACCGTAATTTCGATCGCGACCGGATTAGTTATTCAAGGTATAGAAATGTAAGAAGTCAGCAGGTGATCAGATATAGCCGTGATTCCAGGTATTATGTAGTTAAAGGGCATCCGCATGGAGGATCTTATGGAAGAGACAGAGATGACAGGGGAAATGGAAACTGGAGAGGACGCGATAGAGATGACGACAGAGGTCATGGAAGAGACAGAGATGATGATAGAGGTCATGGACGTGGCGACAGAGACCATGGCAGAGGCGGTGACAGAGATCATGGCAGAGGCCACGGTAGGGGTAGAGATTAACCGCTAATTATTGGGTATATTTAAGTATAAAAAAAATCAACCATGAAAAAATTAATCGTAATAGGTCTGTTGGGGATAATCGGAATGATTTCACGGCCTGCAGCAGCACAAATCAGCGTTAACGTAAATATTGGTTCACAGCCTTTATGGGGGCCGGTAGGCTACGATCATGTAGATTATTATTATCTGCCTGATATTGAAAGCTATTATTCCGTGCCCAGACAGCAATTTATTTACATGGACAATGGACGATGGATCTTTTCGGCGTCATTGCCTTCAAGATATCGCAGTTATAACTTGTATAACGGTTATAAAGTGGTCGTCAATTCCTATGATAACTTTAATTCGGATCGGGTAAGGTATGCCAAGTACAAAAAAGTCCGCACACAAAAGGTGATCAAATACAGTAATGATTCCAGGTATTATGTGGTAAAGGGGCATCCTCATGGAATACCTCCCGGACAAGCAAAAAAATACTACGGTAAAGACAATAAAGGAAAAGACAAGCACAACAACGGTCATGATAAAGGCCGTGGAAAAGGCAGAGATTAACACGCACACACATAAACCTAAAACGGGCCTCCATTAAAATGGAAGGCCCGTTTTTTATTCGCTAATGCTCATTTGTTGGCAATCAGCTTTGCGGTAATTTTAGGATCTAATCCGGTAGGATTCACCAGGCCGATGCTTAGCAACGTATAAACGCCACCTGCCTTGATTTCTGTCTCCGCTAACTCTGCTTGCAAAGGCGCCGCGGTCTTGTCTTTGATCTGGAAAATATATTTCTTAGGTTCTATTTCAATGAAACTGCTACTGGCTTTATAAGTTTTATCTGTAATCAGTGCAGCGCCATCTTTTATCGTCAGGTCCAATGCCGGTGCATCAGGAGAAAGGTTAATGAAGCGAATCAAAGCTTTAGTCGTAGGTGCAGCTGCGACCTCATCATTGATAACCAGAAAATCCAGCTTTGCGTCTTTCTCAATAAGGAAAAGTGAATAGATCTTTTTATTCTCTAAAGTGATCTTTTTAGTGATCAGGCTTTCCGTGCTGCTCGCGGTGGTAAATTTGATGGTATTTTCTCCGGTATTGAGCCTCAAATAGGCAAGGGAGCCGCCGAAAGCTAAAGCGCCTGAGGAGGTTATTTTACCTCCGTTAATGTATGCATTGAAAGTGGCAGGGCTTGGAGAGGTATTTACGACCATTAAAGAAGCGGATTCCGGAACCGGTGTTTCTTTTGTGGAGCAGGATGATAACAATGTTCCTATGCTAAATAAAGATACCGCCGCTAATGTGTACAGGTTTTTGCGCTTGTTTTGTGTAAAAATTTTCATATTGATGGGGCTTGGGGGTTTTGAATGTTACTGACGGTAAAACGGGACACCAGCGCGAAACGCTACAGATCAACCCGAAAAAGGAATGAAATTTGTCATCCATGAACTGGGGCTGCGCTAATTTTGTACATTAGGAATAATATTTAAACAAGCTTAATAAGGATAAAGAATAGAAATCATCATGAAAGTTATTGTAGGTTCAGATCATGCGGGCTTCCGCTATAAAACCATTATCGTCGCTGCTTTAAAAGAGCAGGGCTACGAAGTTATTGACCTCGGCACCCAGACCGAATTGCCAAGTGATTATCCGGATCACGCTGCTGATGTGGCGCAGGCCCTGATCAATAAACAGGGAGAGCGGGGGATACTGATCTGCGGAAGTTCAGTGGGGGTGAGTATTGCCGCCAATAAATTCAGAGGGATCCGTGCAGGTGTTTGTCATGATACCTATTCGGCACATCAATCGGTGGAGCACGACGATGTGAATATTTTATGCATCGGGGAAAGGGTAATTGGCATAGCGCTGGCTAAAGACATTGTTTTTGCTTTTTTGAAAGCGGAGTTCTCCAATGAGGAACGGCATGTGAAACGCCTCGCAAAGATCGCTGCAATAGAAGCAAAATGGTAGAAGAAGCGAAAACAGCTGAAAATAAATCCTTTCAGAAGGATTGGAGCCTGGGCCTGATTTGCGGAATTGTGATCATGTCGGTGGCCTTTATGCGGAGTACCCCGGTGAATGAAGATGGGGCCATCCTGCAAATCGTTCTTATTGCACCAATCGTGACGATCTTATTGGTTCCCTACCTTTTTGTTTACCGGGGCAGGGAGAGCCGGACTGCCAGGGTGATTTTTATCATTTTCCTGGTGCTGAGTTTGCTCATTATAGCGGGTTTCATGTATTTGGTCGCTTTGGCTGGTGCTTTTAAGAACTAATATGAAAAAACTTAACCTTTTAAATAAAGTATACCTGATCATTCTGGTTTTATTGATACTGGCTACGGCAATAAAACTTTGGCGCTATGGGGGCGGATCCCGTTATTACTACAGTGCTTCGGTAACTGCACCAACAACGTATCCAATACATGTTCTTGAGGCTGGTTTTATACTTTCGGATGGGAGCGATGGGAATGTGAAAACCGAAGGCGTGAACGATAAAGCACAGCGTTGGGGCTGGGGTGATTTTCCGGAAACGAGGGAACGGGAACAGTTGCCGGTGAAACTTGTGCTGAACTATGTTTCTTACAGAGAGCAGCGTTTTTACAAAGATACCATTGACCTTCCTGCTCAATTGATCGATTCTATTTTTAAGCGCAGTGAAAAGGCGGGGATCAGGCAATCTATTTATAAAACAGGGAATGATGTGATGGGGCTCAATTTTCTTATTGGAGTGGCGAATAAAGGAAATGTGCTGATCTGGCTTCAGGGAGAAAAATATGAACGTGTTCTGCTGAAACACAAAATTACTGCGCGGGAGCCACTGGCAGCCGATCTATATTATGGAAAACTGCTGACAAAAAGGGAATATATGAAGGAAGTTTTTTCAGATTTAGGGGATGAGGTATTGAAGCAAATAACGGCGGGAGCCGATAAAGACGCCAATTATATCGATAGTGCTTCAAATCACCTCCGTTAATGTGGATAACCCTGTGCAAAAGCTGTTGAAAACCTGTTGGTAACATGTTAAAAATAAAATGCATTTATCTTTGCATTAGATAGTTATAATTTGTAAATTAGATCTATCAAAACGGAAGTAATTTGACCGTCTGAAAGAAACACTCCAAAAAGAACAATAGCCTCAGGGCAAAAAGTTCTGGAGATTTCAAAGAATTAGTAAAAGATCAGATTCAAAGGAGACAGAGGAAATGATACTTAAAATGCCAGAACTGTTAAGTAAGGGTATATTCACTAAATTCGGGACAGACATTAAAACCTATCCATGATTCTACGGAAGAATGTGAAAAGGAGAAGTTCGGAGGGATCAAAGTTGAAACATACTAAGAGGACCAAAGAAGGTTAAAATATGGAAAGTTTGATGCTTTTTCGGTGCTACGGCAATGAAAAGGTGGAAACGGAGAACCAAATCGCTAGAAGAGGGACTCCGTTTTCTTTTTATACGCTTTTTTAGCATGGGTATTCCTGGATCAAGACCAAAACTTCCTGCAAAACCTCAATAGGAATATCACAAAATCAAACGATTTTTTAGGTAACTGTAAATCTTTTCAGGATGGGATAAGCTGTATAGTCAATTTAAAATTAATGCAACAGCATGTATAACCATAGGCAGATTAGGCTTGAAAATCTTGTGCCGGAACAACGGTCTGGATAGCGTCTGGATGTCATCTGGACGGTGTAAAATTCAGCTTCGGAACAGCGAAATACCTGCTCCCAGCTATACAGGCTCTGACCTCGGTCTAAGCTCGGTCTATACTCGGTGCTAACTCGGTCAGAAGCGTGTTAAAGGCGGGTTAGCAACGCGTAAAAATCGTGGTTAAAACAAGGGATTTTGCAAGCAGCTATATTCCCGTCAGGAGGAAGTGTTAAATAAAGGATTTCTTAATATTAAGGGAATATAGCAGGAGTAGATTTGTCAAAAAAATCCGATCGAAACAAATCAATTGATTTCCGGCAGCCAACTGATCTCTTTTCTAAAGAAGGGGAACCACAAGGCAATGGAAGATATTTACAGTCTCTATTGGGAAGATGTGCTCGATAGTGCCTATAAAAGACTCCGTGATGAAGAGGTTGCCCAGGACATTACCCAGGAGATTTTCATCTCTTTATGGGAGAACAGGGAGAAAATCCAGCTGACAGGGACCTTGCGTGCTTACTTTGAAGGAGCAGTAAAATATCGCGTGATCAATTATTTCCGTTCCTCAGCAATTAAAGAAAAACATCAAGAAGATCTGTCGCTCCTGCTCCGGGATGATCTGGAACATTCCGCGGAAAACAGGCTGATGCTCAAAGACCTTCATCAGGAAGTAGAGGAAGCCATGCTGGATCTGCCTGAAAAAATGAGGATGATTTTTTCCATGAGCAGAAAACAGGAAAAAAGTATTGTAGAAATTTCCGATGAGCTGGGTCTTTCTGCTCAAACCGTTAAAAATCAGCTTAGTGCGGCGCTTAAAGTGATGAGAAAAAGACTTTCTTATTTACTGTTTTTAATCATTTGTATCGTATTCATACAAACTTAACCTAAGCTTAACAACTTTGGTTAGTACCATTCTTCTTTTGCTTTGACATGTAGTTAGATGACAAAGGAAGAACAGGCACGAGAGCTGCTGAGAAAATATATCGATAAGGAAGCCAGTCCTGCGGAAATAGCGCAGGTAGAAAGCTGGTATGCGACGTCCTCCCGGGACGCGCTTCCTCCTCTGGAAAAGGAGAGAAAACAAGCAATTGCGGAAAATATGTTGCGGAAACTCCGCGGGGAAATGGAAAAAGAGGAGATAAAAACGCTTCGCTTTCCTGCCTGGTATCAAATGCGAAAAGTAGCTGCCACGGTGCTGTTGATTTCTTCTGCGTGCCTCGCTGGCTGGTTACTCAACAAAAAGCAGGTGGTCAATGAGCAATTGCTTTCACTGACAACCAGGGCCGGAGAAAAGAAGAAAATTGTTTTTGCAGAGGGTTCCGAAATTATCCTGGAACCTTCTTCCCGTTTGCTGTACCCTGCAAAATTTAAGTCCAGAGATAGAACGGTTTCACTTTCTGAAGGGGAGGCGTTCTTCAACATCGCTCATGAAGAAGATCGGCCTTTTATGGTGAAAACCAGGGAAGACCTGTATACGAAAGTACTTGGAACTTCTTTCAGTATTAAATCTTATCACAAAAGCCGCCGCATTTCTGTTGCCGTGGTCAGTGGAAAAGTGGCTGTTGGAAATTCCAGCCAGGTATTCGGAACGCTGATCAAGGGACAGCAGATTGCCTACGATAAAATTGATCAGCGTGCAGAGATCAGCTATACTCCTGTAAAAACATATGTGAACCTTAGATTTGAGAATACCACGTTGCAAGAGGTAGCCCGCCAACTGGAATATGCTTACAGCATTCGCATTTCTTTAAACAGCCCTTCCATTAAAAAACTGAAGTGCAACGCCACCTTTAACACCAAACAAAGCCCTGAAGAGATCCTGGACATTATCTGTAGTCTCCATCATCTCCGGCTCAGGACAGCTGAAGATCATAAAACCTTTAATGTATATAGAAAATGAAAATAAATGTATTCCGATGAAAATATAAGAATGATCTATAAACCGGTACTGATCAGATCAGCACCGGGAAATTTGAAGTCGGCCGCCTAACGACAATTACACAGCCAGACTTATTTTAAAACACCATACAGGGTATAAAACAAATAAAAATATGAAAAAATCCTCATACAAGAGGTTACCAGCTCTTTATAAAGCCATGAAATATTCAGTGTTAACTTTTTCCATTCTATGCACTTTCTGCGGAACGCTCTTTGCCTCCCTGACTATGGCACAGACCTTGGAAAAAAGCAGGATCAGCATTAAAATTACTGCGAACCGTGCCACCAGTTCCATTCTCAAAGAAATTGAAGCCGGTACAGGACTTCATTTTGTGTACAATCCGGAATCCGTTCGCGGAAACCAGAACCTGTCGACACAATCTTTTAAAAATGAAAAGGTTTCTTTATTGCTTAAAATTCTGGGTTTCGACTTTCAGGAAAAGGGCGGTCATGTGATCCTTAGAAATATTCCGGTTGCTCCGCCAAAACCGGATCGTATCCTTAAAGGAAAGGTGACAGACTCTACGGGAATGGCGATGCCAGGGGTATCTGTCAACGTGATCGGTGGAAAAGCAACGACCACGGCCGGCGACGGAAGTTATAGCATCCCGGTTCCCGAAAATGCAGTATTGTCTTTCTCTATGGTTGGTTTTAAAACTAAACAAGTTAAGGTCCTGGACAACCAGGAAATTAATGTGGTACTGATGGAAGACAAAGCCCTTTTATCTGAAATCGTTGTCGTAGGTTATGGCACACAGAAAAAAGCGACCCTTTCGGGTGCCGTGAGTGTCGTTTCTTTGGATAAAGTATCTTCAAGATCTTTAAACAGTGTTGGCGAGGTGCTGGCCGGAAAAGCTCCCGGTGTAATTGTTACCAATGAAGGTGGAGATCCAACCTCATCACCGCGCATCAATATCCGTGGTTCCGGAGGTATTAACGGTGAAAACGTCTTGTATGTAATCGATGGAACCATCTTTCCGGGATCATTAACCGCTAATGGAGGTACTTCCGGAGCGCCAATCCTAAACCCCAATGATATTGAATCTATCTCGGTACTGAAAGATGGTGCTGCTGCGATATACGGAGCTCGCGCATCAGGAGGAGTAGTCCTGATTACGACTAAAAAAGGAAAAAACGGCGCAATGCAAATCAACTTTGATGCAAAGGTCGGTACGCAGGCGGCCTGGAAAAAATTAACTCCTTTAAATGCAGAACAAAGAGCATTTGTGGCAGAAACAGCTGCGAAAAATGGAAATAGCACTTTGCTTCCTGCTTTTGATCCGGCAAAATACGCGGACGGAAGGGTAACCCGTACCAATTGGATGGACGAAGTTTTCCGCAGAGGGACAACTCAGGATTATAATGTTGGGCTTTCCGGAGGAACTGAAAAATCCAGCATCTACATGAGCTTTAATTACCGCAAAGCGGAAGGAATCGTTCTGAATACATCTGCTGAAAGGTATAATTTCAGAATTAATTCTGACTATAAACTCAATTCATGGTTGAAAATAGGAGAAAACCTTTCCTTTAGCAGTTCAAACGGACAGGGCGCAAACACCAGAAGCGATTATACAGGAGCGCTGCTTTCTGCCATTTATTACCCTTCAAATGGAACACCATATAATCCTGATGGCTCATTTGCCGGTTTACCTGGTGGAGAATTTGCGGGAGATTACGGTGATATCGTTAATCCGGTAGCGGAATTGAAACGACTGGATGTCAACATGCCACAGAATATTTTCGTGATCAACCCCTACCTTGTAGTGGACCTGGCAAAAGGCCTGTCTTTTAAATCTAACTTTAACCTGACCAAAGACTTCTTTAACTCTACGATTTTTACACCTAAGCGTCCGGAAGTGGGAAAACCCGTGCTAACCAACGCTCTGGAAGTAGGACAGAACAGAAGAAGTGATATCCTTGCCGAACAAATCCTGAACTATAAAACAGATCTGGAACAGCATCATCTTGATTTTACCGCCGGATTCTCTTATCAGAAGGCAAAATACAATGATTACTATGTAAAAGGAAATGGTTTTGACGATGAAGCCCCTTCAAAAAGATACCTGGTGAATGCCTCGGTATTTGAGCCGGCAATCACCAGATTTCAGGCGATTGCTTTATCTTCTTTCTTTTTAAGGGCCAATTACAACTATGCAGACAAATATTTACTCTCTCTGATTGGTCGTCGTGACGGTTCTTCATTGATCCCAAAAAAGGAGAATAAATTTAGCAACTACTATTCTGCTTCTGCAGGATGGGTCTTGACCAAAGAGAACTTTTTGTCGGAAAGTACCTGGCTAAATGAATTGAAACTGAGAGCAAGTTATGGCTTATTGGGTAATCTCGGCAGTTTATCGTTAACGGATGTGAGTCCTTTGCTTGACCGGACCAATTCTTACTTCGGACGGACTCCGGCATTAGGCGCAGGTTATGTTTCCAATATTCTCGAGAACCCGGATTTGAAATGGGCAGAATCAAAGCAAACTAACTTCGGACTGGATCTGGGTGTCTTGAAAAATACACTGACCCTTACCGCAGATTATTTTGTCAAAAATACAGATAAAATGATCCTGCAGAAACCATTGCCGGGAACTGCTGGTTTGAATACACAAACGATCAATGCCGGTTTGGTGAGAGATCGCGGATTTGAACTCGGAATCAATTACAACAGCAATAAGGACCGTGGTTTTACCTATTCCGTTGGCCTTACTTTAACCAAAGTAAATAATAAGGTCATCAGTTTAGCCGCTGGTCAGGAAATCATTCCGGTAGGTACAAATTTCAGAAATGAGCTGACCCCTTTGATCATCAAAGCAGGACAGCCATTGTACAGTTATTATGTGCTGAAAACTCAGGGGATCTTTAAAAGCCAGGCAGAAGTAGATCAATATACCAACGAAAAAGGAGAGAAAATACAGCCTAAGGCTAAAGCGGGTGATTTTAAATTTGCCGATCTGGACAACAACGGATCTATTGATGCCAAAGACCGTTACTTCGCCGGCAGTGCCTATCCGGATTTTAGTTACGGCTTGAGTTTCAATGCGACTTATAAAAACTTCGACCTGAACATTTTTGCTCAGGGGGTATACGGAAATAAGCTTTTTAATGCCGTAAAAAGAACAACTTATAGTGCAAGTGGTCCTTCTTACAATAAGCTGACTGGCATATTAGATGCCTGGTCTCCGGAGAATCCAAATGGAAAAGTTCCGATCATTTCCACCTCTGATGCCAATGGAAACTTTAATGCTTCAGATTTTTATATAGAAAACGGGTCTTACCTGCGTCTGCGAAACCTGACATTGGGATATAGCTTACCTAAATCATTGACCAGTAAAATGAAAATAGCTGGCCTGCGTGTGTATGCAACTTCAAACAACTTGTTCACGATTACCAATTACTCTGGTTTCGATCCTGAAATCGGAATGGATAATAATGGATTAGATGTGGGCAGATACCCACAGGCAAGGAGCTTCCTCTTAGGTCTTAGTCTGAGTTTATAATTTTTAAAAACAACAAAAATGAAACAAAATATAAAATATATCGCCATCGCAGCCCTGGCCTTTTTAAGTTCATGTACCAAACAACTCGATATCATTCCTGAAGGAGCTCCATCGGCGCAAAACTTTTGGAAGACGAAAGAAGATGCCGCAAAAGCTCAGAACGGATTGTATGAAAAATATAATGATGAGAATTTCTATGGCAGGGGAATGTTTTGGTTTATCAATGCCAGCGATGATATGGTGACCGGAAGAAATAAGCCTGAGGCGGATAACATTAAAAATTTCAATAAAACTTATTTAGGAGGTGGATACACGGAAAGCCAGTGGTCTATGCGTTATGCCATTATCAAACGTGCCAACGACATCATTAAAAATGTACCTGGAATTCCGATGGACGAGCAAGTGAAAAAGGCAATGATTGGCGATGCCTATTTTAATGCCGGATTGGTATACTTTCAGCTGGCTGCAAATTATGGAAATGAAAAAGCCGGTGTTCCTATCGTAAGCCCGGATAGTGATCCTTCGAAAGCAGTTCCAAGAGCAAAAAATGTAAATGAAAATTATGAGGCCATCATTCAACTGTTTCTGAAAGCAGCGGATCAATTGCCTTTCTTTACTGATATGAAACCCGAAGATTATGGAAAAGCACATAAAACAGCTGCATGGGCTTATTTGTCAAAAGTCTATCTTTATAAAAAAGACTATGCCAATGCGGTTAAATATGCAGATATGGTGATCAACTCGGGTAAACATGATTTGGTTTTAACGGGCTTTTCAGATGTTTTCAAAGCATCGAATAATTGGTCTAAGGAATACATCTGGTCTGTAGTATGTACACCAGATGGAGGTGGTACCGGTTGGGGAAGTAAGTTGCCGGGAGTAATGCTGACCAATAAAGGCTGGACATTATACAACGGCTGGGGATATTACCTGCCAACCAAAGAACTATATGATTCTTACGAAACTGGCGATAAACGTCGTGAAGCAACGATACTGAAGCCAGGAGACAAGTTTATGTTTTTCGGACAGGAACGCAGCTTTACCAAAGATGGAGGAGCAACTTCAGATTACCAGTTTAAGAAATACATGGAGCCCTTCTCTTATGCAAATCCTATCCCTACGCATGTGAACCCTAATGGGGATAACGGTACTACGGATCTTAATGTGCCATTGATGCGTTTTGCAGAAGTGTTGCTCATCAAGGCAGAAGCGGCAATCCAGTTAAATGGTGCAGGAGCAGGCGATACTGAGTTAAACAGAATCAGGGTTCGTGCAGGATTACTGAGCAAAAGCGGAATGAGCATGACAGACCTGAAACGTGAACGTCGCAATGAACTGGCAGGAGAGTGGGCCGATCGTCATCGTGATTTAGTAAGATGGGGAGATGCAAAGGCAACCTATGCTTTGCCATTACATGACTCGCAGGGAAAAGAAATCTGGGCTTCCAGAGCATTCAACCCGGAGGTTCATGATGTATGGGCAGTTCCACAAAGAGAAATTGACAATAGTGGTGGAGTGATCACTCAAAATCCAGGCTGGTAATGAGAATTGAAATGAAAAATATGATTCGTTGTGCGTTGTTTGTCGCCGCTTTATGGGTAGGGGAAACAAAGGCACAACGGCCTTTAAATGTTAATTCTGGTCATAGTCATAACGACTATCACCAGAATATTCCCTTGCTGACGGCCTACTATGCGGGAATGGGCTCGATTGAAGCGGATGTTTTTTTAAAAGACGGCGCATTATACGTGGCGCATGATCCTTCAGAAATAAAAGCAGGCATCACCTTGAAAAAGCTATACCTGGAGCCGCTGGCTGGCTTTTACCGTCAGAATGGAAACAGGCCTTACGCCGATTCTACGGGCAGGTTGCAATTGGTGGTCGACATAAAAAAAGATTACGCAAAGGTGCTTAGTCAGTTGATCAAAGACCTGGAAGGTTATCAGGATGTATTCAACAGCAGTAAAAATTCAAAAGCGATCAGGATTGTCATTAGTGGTGATGTTCCTGTACCAGCCGACTTTAAGAATTATCCGGATTACATTTCTTTTGATGGCCGTCCGTATACCACTTATACGGAGGATCAGCTGAAGCGGGTGGCCATGATCAGCGATGACATCAAAAACTATACGCCCTGGAATGGAAAAGGAAATCCAACAGCTCCGGACCTTGCAAAGCTTAGCACTGTTATCGAAAAGGCGCATCAGCAACATAAGCCATTCCGTTTTTGGGCTACTCAAGACAGCCCCAATACCTGGATTGTGCTGGAGCGACTGGGTGCAGACTGGATCAATACCGATCAGCCTGAGAAATTAAAGGAATTTCACCTTCATAAGGATAAGCTTAGTTATACGAATCCGGTCGCTTATCCGGTATACACTCCGGAGTATAAGGTCGACGGACTGCAGAAACCGGTTAAAAATGTAATCCTGCTGATTGGAGACGGAATGGGACTGGCACAAATTCATGCGGGTTATATTGCCAATCACGGACAGCTCAATATGAGTAACATCCATAACATTGGTTTTTCACAAACTGCAGCAGCAGATGCAGGAAATACGGATTCTGCAGCGGGTGGATCGGCAATGGCCATCGGAGAGAAAACCAATAACCGGTACATCGGTGTAGGTGCTGATCAAAAGAAAAGAACCAACCTGGTGGATACCCTGGCCAATTATGGCATTAAAAGTGGAATTATCAGTGTTGGCGACATTACCGATGCGACCCCTGCCGTATTTTATGCGCATCAGGTGGACCGGTCCATGAGTTCAGAAATTGCTGCTGATTTGCTGAGCAGTAAAGTAGAAATCCTGCTAGGTTCCAATCAAAAAAGCTTTCTCAAAAATAAAGATGCAGCTTTGATGAACAAACTGGCCGATCAGGGATTTAAACTGAACACGAGCGCTGCCGGTTTTTACAAAGAAAGCAAAGGCAGGCAACTGGTATTGCTTCCTGATACGGCAACCCGTCCGGTGAAAGATGGCCGTGGAGCGCTGTTAAAAGAAGCTTTAGTACACAGTTTGAAAATGCTTTCCGGCAATAAAGAAGGTTTCTTTGTGATGGCCGAGGGCGCACAGATCGATTACGGAGGTCATGCAAACGACTTGCCTTACGTGGTGACTGAACTTCACGATTTTGATAAAACGGTCGAAGCAGCGTTGCGTTTTGCTGATCAGAATGGAGAAACCTTAGTGGTGATCACAGCAGATCATGAAACAGGCGGACTGACCTTATTGGATGCCTCAGCAGAGAAAGGAATGATCAGTGGTCATTTCAGCACCAACGACCATACCAATATTATGGTTCCTGTATTTGCCTATGGGCCAGGTTCAGCGGAATTCCGTGGGACTTATGCCAACAATGAAATTTTTCATAAGATCCTTAAAGTGATCGGATTGAAGAATAAAAAGAAAAAATAGAAATACCCTTCCCGGCTGTTTTCAGTTCAGAAAGCGGCCGGGTTTTTATTCCTGCGCTTCTCTTTCCATAAGTTTCGGAACTTATTCCCTTAATTCACAGGATTTATTTATGATTTTCGCTATTTTTAGGTGTCATGAGTAAATCTATCCTACAGCGCACACCTCCCCAAAAAAAGATCTTTGTATTGGATACTTCGGTTATCTTGTATGATCATAGTGCTTTCAATAATTTTCAGGAACATGATGTAGCCATTCCTATCCAGGTTTTGGAAGAACTGGACAATATGAAAAATGGAAATGAAACCAGAAATGCAGAAGCAAGAAGTTTTATCCGGCTGATGGACAGTGCTTCCGGAGAGCAGGTGATGAACAAATGGATTCCATTGAAAGGAAGCAAGCGTGGGCATTTTAAAGTGGTGATGGATTATAAACCCTCTCTTTTGAATGCCGAAGCTATCTTTGGGGCTGGTAAATTTGACCACCGCATCTTAAATGCGGCATTAAGCTTGAAAGAAGAGTTTCCGGATAAAAAAATTGTACTGGTTTCCAAGGACATCTGCCTGCGGTTAAAGGCCAAATCCCTGGACTTACATGCGGAAGATTATGAGACCGGCAAAATTAAAAATGTCGATGCATTATATACCGGAAAAACAACGCTGACAAATGTGAGCGCTGAGCTGCTGGATGAGCTGAAGGCTACAGGAACTGCAAACGCTGATCAGCTGGAACTGGCTCCGGAAACGGGCAATCATTTTTATATCCTGAAAAGTAAGCGGAAGCCGGTTACGGCTTATCATGATGTGAAAGCAGGAATGATGGTTACTGTAAAAGCACAAAAGGTGTTTAATATAGCGCCAAGAAACGAGGAGCAGAGCATGGCGATCCATGCCATGTTAAATCCGGCAGTAAAGCTGGTCACGATACAGGGAAAGGCCGGGACGGGAAAAACATTATTGGCCATCGCCAGCGCACTGGAACAACGTAAGGATTACCGGCAAATTTATGTAACACGGCCAATTGTAGCCCTGAGTAACAAGGATATTGGCTTTCTCCCCGGTGATGCGAAATCAAAAATAGACCCTTATATGGCGCCGATCTGGGATAACCTCCGTTTTATTAAGGAGCAATATACCGACGACCCCAAAGCGCAGGCAAAGATCGACGAGTTTGTCAGCACCGAAAAAATTGTGATTGCCCCTTTGGCTTATATCCGGGGACGCACACTTACCAAAATATTTTTCATTGTGGATGAAGCCCAGAATTTAACGCCACATGAGATTAAAACGATCATTTCCAGGGCAGGAGAGGAAACAAAGATTGTTTTTACGGGGGATATCTATCAAATCGATACCCCTTATCTTGATGCCGAAAGTAATGGCCTGTCCTACCTGATCGAGAGCGCTAAAAACCACCCTTTGTATGCACACATTACCCTGGATAAAGGGGAGCGGAGTGAACTGGCCAATCTCGCGAACGATTTGCTGTAACACAAAAAAACCGTTCATGGCTTAGAACGGTTTCTTGTTGCGTATATCAAACGCTTTGGGCGGTAATGATCCTAAAGTTTAGCGATTACAAAGTCATTCAGGTTTAGTTTAGACACCTCGTTTCTAACCAGGTGGTGTTCTGCTGATGAACCGCTTAATTTTAAGTCAGACTGACCTTGCATGTCGGTGTAAAGACTACCTACTTTTGCATTTACATTTGCTTTAGCATCATCTTTTAAGAAGATCTGTAATACCTGAAGATCGAAATCACCACGGGTTTTTACATTGGCAGTATTTGAAGCATCAATCCTTTGCAGGTCTTTTACATGTACATAGATTGTTGAAGGATTTTCTTCCGTAGAGTTGATGTACAAAGTATATCCTTTTTGTTTAACGGTTGTGTTTTCATTCAATTCTTCGTTTGAAGCAACGGTTTCTGTATTGCTTTGGATCAATACGACTTTGGCGTTTCCGGTTACGACTACCTTATTGAACTTTACAGTAACTGAACTGTGGATTGGTGCTTTTTCTTTAGCGAAAGTGGTGAATGCTGAAGAAGTTAAAACGATGGCTGTTAACGAAGAAGCGATTAGGGTTTTGATGGCAGTTTTCATATCTTTTAGTTTTTAAGTTTTTAATTATTTTGTTGTTGTTTTGTAGATAAGACATCATCCTGGCAGAAACGTTTCAGCGGTTTTTGCAGCATTAGACCATGCGGAAATCGCAGTCGACCAACGGCCAATAGTATTCGACCAATCGACGAAAATATTTTCGTCGATTTAGTATCTTAGGGGATACCAAATCTAAAACCGATCATTTTAATGTTATGAAAAGACTATTTTTAATCTCCCTTTTTCTGATCTGTTTCTTCAGCAGGATGGTTTCTGCTCAGCAGCGCCACGAAAAATTAATCATAGAAAGCAATTATTTATTGTACCTCCCGGAAGGTTATCAGCAGGATTCATTGAAGAAATTTCCGCTGGTCTTGTTTTTACATGGTAGCGGTGAACGCGGAAATGATTTGGAAAAGGTGAAAATAAACGGACTGCCCAAATTGGTGGAAGCAGGAAGAAAATTCCCTTTTATTTTGGTTTCTCCTCAGGCACATGCAGGTGAAGGCTGGGAAAGTAAGGACCTGATGCGTCTGATGCGATCTCTGCAGAAGAAATACCGTATAGATGAAGATCGTTTGTACCTGACGGGTTTAAGTATGGGGGGCTTTGGCAGCTGGGACATGGCGATAAAATATCCCGGATTGTTTGCGGCAGTAATTCCTGTTTGCGGAGGAGGAGACAGCTCGAAGGTTTGGTTGATGCGGAATACCCCGACCTGGGCGTTCCATGGCGCTAAAGACGATGCGGTTCCGCTAAAGGCCAGTCAGGAGATGGTGGAAGCACTTCGCCATCACAATCCGGCAGTAAAATTCACGGTTTATCCGGATGCCGGGCATGACAGCTGGACTGCGGCCTACAATACAGATAGTTTATACACCTGGATGCTTAGTCAGAAAAAATTTAAATATAGCCAGATTACGGTTGCCAAAGAAGATCTGGAACGTTATCAGGGCTATTATGTGAATAGCTTGAAGAATGACACCATTAAGGTGGATGCAGGTTCCGGAGTATTGATCGGAACGATGGGAAACCATCGGCTGGAAATCAAACCTTATCAGGAGCATAAATTTTTTATCAAAGAAAACGAACCGGTCGATATTGTATTCTCTGGTAAAAAAAGAAAGCAACAGTTTGTCGTGAATAACGAAAGACAAGATGTTTACAAACTGATAAAAAAGTAGTAAGGTTTTATTTTTTAGCTGTTTTTTTTCCAAACTGTCTGGGGTAGTAAGAAATGGTGACCATAAAGTACTGTTGCAATACCTTTTGTGTTCCGGTAGTAAAACTATTGGCATTTGCATAATTGATCA
The DNA here is from genome assembly GCF_900103665.1 of Pedobacter steynii. Classification (GTDB taxonomy): domain Bacteria; phylum Bacteroidota; class Bacteroidia; order Sphingobacteriales; family Sphingobacteriaceae; genus Pedobacter; species Pedobacter steynii. The sequence continues at coordinate 341,459 of NZ_FNGY01000007.1, read as the reverse complement.
CACTTGTGTTTTGATGTAGTAAATCCAATGCGGATAGTTTAAACTCCGCATTGTTCCCTTTTAGGAATCTATACACCGCACCGGCATTCCAAATCGTGAAATTAATGTCTTCCGTATCCTTCGAGGTACTCGTATTGAAACTTACATTGCTGTTTAAAGTGAATCTCCTCGTGACATTGTAACTCGAGCTGATGGAAGTCGCCTGGTTTGTTCCGCTATAACCCGTATTAAAAGCTTCCTGTTTTGAGCTGTAAGTATTGTAATTATGGGCGACTGCCAGGGCAAAATGTCCCTGATAGGTATAGTTTACGCTTAATCTGGAACCTGTGTTTAAATTTTTGGAGAAGGTAAATACATTATTGGTATATCCCGGGCTTTTATTAGCGTCAATGTTTGTACTCAATCCGAACTGGATCTCAGAGGTTTTAAACTTATATGCTTTACGAACGTTGGCATAGAAATTCAGGTATTTATGACCATTCGCATTGGTTAAATAAATACTTCGCCTGTTTTGATGGTCAATATAGATGCTATCAACGATCCTGTCATTGATCATACCGGCACTGATCCGGGTATTGTAATTTAAAGTGTTTTTGGTGCCCTGATCTGAATGGTTGAATGTAAAAGCAATTACTTTTTCTGTTGCCGCTTTCAAATTCAGGTTTCCCTTTTGCAGGGAGTATAGGTTTGTACTATCTGCTAGTGGTGCCATTTGCTGTAAGGTCGGCATTTGAATCTTCGTACTAAAGGACAGCGTATAATTTCTGTAATATTCCCCAAACTGATGGTCATTGTAGTCAATGGCTGCATCAGGTAAAAACTTAGTATAACTTCGTTTGATATTCTGAAAGGATTTTTCTGATTCATTGTTCTGGTGGAGAAATTTTTGTTTTGGTAAAAATCTGATGGTTAGATTTTTACTGTATCTGTTGGATAAGTTCCTGCTGAAGGTCTTTTTGAAATTTAAACCTGGGGTTTCTTCGATGATAGTCGTATTGACGTTATTGGTCAAATACGTATTGTTCTCATAATGACTATTGTTCGGCTCAAGGTCCTGAACCTGATCCTGTTGGTCAGTTGTCCGTAAATTCAGGTTATTAGTCAATGAGAAATCTATTCCGGCCAGTTGCTTACGACCAAAAAACATTGACTTTAAGTCCATGAACTCTAAATCGATTTGTTGGTTAATTCCTTTGGAGCGGGTGTCATATTTTCGATTAAATTTTTGATCAGAAGCTGCGTCTGTATAAGATTTAAATGCGGTGATGTTCAGGCTTTGATTTTGATCATCATGAACCTGTACTGCATAAGTTGCCTTAAGTCCTTTAAACAATTGCATGGGTTTCATGTAATTTCGGGCGACTTGATAAGTGGCATCCAGGTTGAATTTTCTATTTTTATAATTGTTTTGATTGAGGCTGTTATTGGTGCTGGTCAGCTCGTTTTTTGTATTCTCGGCAGTTCTCCGGGTCTCTGACTTTGTATCTCCGTCGTTTATGGTCATCGATTGTGAAATCCGCAGGGATTTATTGTCTTTCAGCCATTCATAACCGGAATCGAATTTTTGATTGGTACTTACAGCTGTTCCCTTATTGCTGCTTTTTTCAAAGATTTTGTCTGTATTGTTGATGGAGGTTACCGTTATTTTATCACTGAGGTTTTCATTGTCTTTATGCTGTAAGAAATAATTAGAAGACAAAGCATTTTTGTTATTCCAGGTTGGCTTCTCCACAAAGTTATACTGGAAGGTTACTCCGACAGTTGTCGGTTGGGTAAGTCCCGTTGTTCTGAAATCAGGCTGGTATTCGACATTTGTATTTATCCCCTTGAAAGTACTATTGGATGTTAAGGTTTCTGCATCATTAGGAATCTTGTTCACGTTATTACTGGCTGCGATAACGGCCAGCTGCATTTTTGGAGAGAAAAGATTAAAGCTGGCGTCTCCTTCGTAGCGATGGTTTGTCCCATAACCTATTCCGATTTTTCCAAAATAACCAATATCTTTTCCCTTTTTAAGTTTAAGATTTACTTCCAGTGTGGAATCCAGCGGGTTGCTTTTATCTTTCTGTGTATGGTATACCTGTATTTTTTCCAGGGCATTTTTAGCAATGTTCTGGAGGGCTATTTTTGGATTATTACCAAAAAAAGGCTTTCCGTTTACCAACAGGCTTTTCACCTCGCGGCCATTGACGGTAATCTGTCCATCCCCCCATAAGGTTACATTTGGTATTTTTCTCAACAGATCTTCTACCACAGCATTGCTGTCCAGTTTAAACGCAGCCGCATTGAATTCCAGGGTATCTCCGTTCATGCTGATTGGTGGGATTGAAATCACGACATCCTTTAACGTAATGTCGCTGGGGCTAATGATTAAAGTTTGCAGGTCGATTGCATTTTTGGAGCCCGGAATGCTAAAGATCTTCCGCAGCAGCTGATAGCCAACATGACTAATGTCTATTCTTAAACCTGTATTAACAGGTAGGTTTTTGAAACTGAATTCTCCGTAATTATTGCTGATCTGGTAGCTGAGTAAACTGCTGTCTTTCGCTTTATAAATGGATACCGTGGCTGATTTTAATACATAATTTCTGGCGGTATCCCTTACAATGCCTTTCACTGTACCGATATGAACCGGGGTATTTTGTTGTGCTTTGGAACTATTAATGGTGATCGCCGGTAAAAATACCAGGAGATAGAAATAAAATATACGCATAGGGAGAGCTAATCTTTCTTAGGTTTTAACTGAATGATAACCGGGTTGCTTTTTTTGTTCCCCGTTTTAAAGTAACCGGTCAGTAGCGGGGGGTATGTGGCTTTTTTACCTGCACTCTGTTCCTTAAATGTAAACATGGCTAATGAGGAATAGCTGGTATATAAATATCCATCATCGTAGCCTAAAAAACCACGGCTGGAAAAGTCATAATGGAAACCGGCATCAGTGATGGGGAGATAATTGGATAGGGAATCCGGTTCCAGGTCCTTTATTGATGTTAATTCAGTCGTTTTTAAATGATAAATCAATGCAGTTTTCTGCTGCGTATCCCAGGCCATATTGTGCACTTTAAAAAAAAGCAGATTCCCGATTTTATAGGTATTACTAATGGAGTAAAATATGTCTTTATTTTTTTCAAAGAATGCTATTCTTTTCTTTTTGTAGACAGGGTTCTCCATAAAATCTGTTGGTGTAGAGTTGTTTATGGGGAATATAAGCCGGTAAGCGAGGAATAGTTTTTCAGGTGTAATCTTGTAGATATTATAATCGTAGGGTCTTCTGAAAAACTTTTCATTTTCCAGCCCGTAGTTTGTAATCGCATCACCACCGGCACTCAAAAACTCATCATTTGTATACCTGTCTGCCTGATACGGAAAATAGATCCCTACCTCTTTTTTGTTTTTAAGAATGGCGATTTCATAGTAGGAGCTGTCCTTATCTTTTTTGTACAAATGATTTTTATTGATCTTTGCGCCTTCTTTGAATTTAAAATATTCAGGATCGGTGTCTATGTCTTTTTTTGTGAGGACCCTTTTTACGAACTTCCCATTCAGGTCGAAGTACGTATTATATTTCATCGTATTGATCTGAATGGAAACAACACCATTTTCAGTTTTCAGATTGAAGCCATAGAAATTTTCAGTTCCCTTCTTGTCTTCAGGATTTTCCATCTTGCTGGCATTTATTCTGGTTTTAAATTTCCCTGCTTTGTTGAAGATCAAAACTGATTTGGTATCCCAGTCAAAGATGACAAAACAGTCTTCAGTCACGCTGAGTTGGTTGATTGATCCAAATAGACTCTCTTTTGTCGTTTCCAGAGGAATGAAGTTCACCTCGTCGAAAAAACGGGAAACAGCTGCACCTCTGGAGCTTTCGGGGTCTATTCGTAACGTAACCATTTCTGAACTGTCTATTTTACTGACTTGAGCTTTACTGATCGCGGAAAGAAAAAAACAGGACAAAAGTACAAAGAGCGTATTTTTTAACATGGATGGGTTGGTGGTGGTTTAATGACGTTTGGTTAACTTTCTATTAAACCTATATATTTAATTTCAGATTTCCCTTAACTTTTGTAAGTCAAACGTTTGCGTAGTCGTTATAGAATAGTCATAGTTTCTTAATATTTTCGTTTTTTTACCATAGATCAAGATTGGTGGAGAAAAAATACCTCAGATTTGTACCAGAAATAAATAACCAAACCATCATGGGACAGCTGATTAAAAAAAGATCATTGGGAGTTAATGAGATTTTAAAAGGAGTTAACACCGAAAAAACATATTTTGTATATAGCGCAAGAGGCATTCGCAGCATGAAAGTGATTGCGTTTTTGCTGCTTGCTTTTATCATTGCCAATCAATTTTTGCAGCGTGGCGAGGAAGCGGTCAGACTTCAGCCGGTAGCAGCGCTTAAAGGAACCCTGCTTTTGGGAGCACCTTTGAAAAATGTCGATATTCTTAACCTGAACAATATTGCGCCTTTTATGAAAAATAAGCAGGAAGCAGAATTGAAAATAAAAGGACAGATCTCAAAAGTGAATGCCAGCGGTCAGATGGAAATGAATTTGAATGATGGTAAAGTCCTTAAACTGCATCATAAATCAGGTTCAGAAACATTCAAAACACTACTGTTGAAAGAAGTGGTGATGTCAGGAAGGCTTTATAAGATCGGTAATACGCCGAATCTGGCTTACGAAATAAATAGCTTATTGGTCTTGTAAATAAGACTGTTAACTTTTCACGATTTTTAATAACTTGTCCTTCATAAAATAAATTTTATGAAGGATTATTTTTTCAATCTGCTGGAGTTTGATTACTGGACCAATGCCAGACTACTCGCCGCAATGCAAGGCGCAACGGAGATTCCTCAACGTGCGCAGGACCTTTTTAACCATTTGATCGCCGCCAGCCGCATCTGGGGTAGCAGAATGGTTGGAGAAATGCAGGACGTACAGGTCTGGGCACATTTTGACATGGAGCGATGGCAACAGGAACTGGATTACAACAGAAAACTAATTACTGATTTCCTCCACAGCATTGAGGAGGAAGACCTGAGTAGAAAAGTTCATTATTATACCACTAAAGGAGTCAGTTACGAGACGAGCATCTCTGATATGCTGACCCATATTTTCATCCATTCCGGATACCATCAGGGACAGATTGTAAGTCTGATCAAGCCGTTTTTGACCACTGCTCCGGACCTGATGTACATCACTTATACAAGAGAAAAGAAATGATATTAGAAGTTGCTGTACTGGACGTGATTCCTTCCGAAGCCAATTCCTTTGAGCGTGATTTTGCCACCGCATCTCTGATCATCAGTAAGATGAAAGGCTATCAGGGACACCAGCTCCAGCGCTGTCTGGAAGTTGGCAGCAGGTATCTTTTGCTGGTCAACTGGGATACTGTAGAAGACCATACCATAGGGTTCAGGCAATCCGCAGAATACCAGGAATGGAAAAAGTTGCTGCATAAATACTACGATCCTTTTCCAAGGGTGGAGCACTATGAAATGGTGGTCCCAAAGCCGATTGTGGATAAAGGATAGCCAAATAAACTTAACTTTGTGCTTCCTAATTTTAAGCGTCTGAATATGGCAAATCATGTAAACATCACTTCTACCGGTATAAAAAAAGTCCTGCGTCTTTATAATGAAAAACAGGCACTTGCAGAATACATCTGGAATGGCTTTGACGCTAAGGCGGATACCATCCGGATCGATTATACCCATAATGAACTGGGGACATTGGAAAGCCTGAAAGTTTCAGACAATGGTTATGGAATAAACTTCGCTTATCTAAAGGATAAATTTAATCCCTTTTACGAGTCGGAAAAAGCAATGGAGCAACGGATCCACCTCCATAAGTCGACCATGCATGGAAAGAATGGGGTAGGAAGGCTCACCTTTTTCACCTTTGCACACCATGCAGAATGGAATACAACTTATGAAGAGCAGGGTGTTTATAAAAACGGCAGTATTCAGGTCGCTATCGGCGGACTGAACAATTACGAGTCTGCCTTATTAAACGAAGATGTAAAGAGCGGCACAACCGGCACAACGGTTTCCTTTTCAAACATCCAGCTTTCTAAAGAAGCAGTAGAGTTGAGCATCATCCCTTATTTACAGGCAGAGTTCTGCTGGTTTTTGGAGCTGAATAAAAACCGGGGATTTTCAATTGTCATCAACGGAAAGCCTTTAATTTATCAGGACAATATCATTGATTACGAAGAAGGACTGGTATTCCGGTATCCGGATAGCAATACGGTGTTTAAAGTTAAGTTTATCCAATGGAAGGAATCCTTACATAAGGAATTGTCTAAAAATTATTTTATCAATCATAAAGGACAGGAGGTCTATAAAGATTATACTACGCTTAACAAAAAGGCCGATGAATACTATCACAGTGTTTTCATTGAAAGCGAATTCTTTAATGAGTTTGATTTCAGCAGTTCTGATCATGATGCGCAGGTAAAATTATACAGCCGGACCAAATCTTCTTCAGAGTATAAATACCTGATTAAAAAAGTCAATGAGCTTTTGAGAATGAAAAGAAAACCCTTTCTGAAAGAGTTTTCCAATAAGCTGATCGAGAAATATGAACTGGAAGGTGTACTGCCAAAATTTGAAGCGGAAGAACAAATGAAAAGACAGGATCTCGTAGAAACATTAAAGGTGATCTATGAGATTCAACCGAAGTTATTCAGCGGTTTAAGTATAGATCAAAAGAAAGCATTTGTCAGATTGATCCACGTGCTCCTGAATTCTGCAGATCGTGGGCAATTGTTCCAGGTTATCGAAGGAATTGTGGAGATGGAAGCAGAAGAAAAGGAAGAGCTGATGAGCTTTTTGGCGATATAAAAAGTACAGATAAAGGGTGTTCTGAAAAAAAGAACACCCTTTATCTCATCAGGCCCAGGCCTTGTCTCCCTTTTTATAGGGAACGGAGCCTTCATATTTACCGGGCACAGCCTGGTAACGTAAGGCCTGCGTACAACCGGCTTCCGAAGTAAAGTAACCCAACATCGTCAGTTGTTTCATCATCAGGAAATAATGATTTGGCAAACCTGGAAAATCCTTATCTTTTTTTCGTTCCAGTTCTTCCAGTTCCCCTTTTTTTGCCTGATATGCTTTTGCCTCTTTATCCAGTGCTGTTAATAAGGACAGCCGCTGTTCTGGCTTCGCTTTCATAAAGCCGGTTTTGTGCATTTTCTCACAAGCCGAATTCAGGTCTTTTATTCCTTGTCTAAAAGCTTTCTGATCTTTTGTTTCATAACAATCAGTCACCATTACCGTCATAAATTGCCCTACGTTTGCCGCTTTGGCGCCCGGGGTTTTCGTTTCCGGCAAGATGGTTTCTGCAACTTCGTTCAGAAAATCAATGTCTTCTTTACTGAAAAGGTGATACTGACCTACTTTGGGCTCCGAATTACAGCCGCTAAGGAGCGCATTGCCGCCAATCATCACGCCACCGGTCAGTACCGCAATCATTTTTAAAAGTTCTCTTCTTTCCATATTGTCAGAGGTTATTTTTCTTTAATTCACTTACCGCATAATCTGCAGCTCTGGCAGTTAAGGCCATATACGTTAGTGAGGGGTTTTGGCAGGCAGAGGAAGTCATACATGCCCCATCAGTTACAAACACGTTCATACAGTCCCAGACCTGATTCCATTTGTTCAATACAGAGGTCTTTGGATCTCTTCCCATTCTTGCGGTCCCCATTTCATGGATGCCATGTCCCAACGCATGTCCGCCGTCCCAGGTACTTATATTTTTTACACCCACGGCATCAAACATCTGTTTCATCTCTTCCTGCATGTCTTTCCGCATTTTAAGCTCATTTTCCTTTAATTCTGCATCCATAGACAGGACAGGCAATCCCCATTTATCTTTCTTATTTTGATCTAATGAAATCTTGTTTTCATGATAGGGCAGGATCTCCCCAAAAGCAGTTGCACCAATTGTCCATTGCCCGGGTTCTGTCAAAGCATCCTTAAAATTGCCACCCATATTCAGCTCGGCAATTTCTCTGCTCCAGCCTTGTCTGCTGGCACCACCCTGATAGCCAAATCCACGCAGGTAGTCTCTTTTATCGCCTGATAGATTGGCAAATCTCGGAATATAAAAGCCATTCGCCCTTCTGCCGAACACATATTGATCCTCATAGCCTTCAATTGTTCCCTGTGCACCAATGTTATAATGGTGATCCATTACATTATGTCCAAGCTCGCCACTGCTGCTCCCCAATCCTCCCGGCCAGACGCTGGTGGCAGAATTAAATAAAATCCAGGCTGTGTTTAAGGTAGAGGCACATAAAAAGACAATTTTACTATGATACTCATAGGTTTTATTGGTTTCCGTATCTAAAACTTCCACACCTTTTGCTTTCTTTTTGTCTGGATCATATAAAATCTGTGTGACTAAAGAATAGGGCATTACCGTAAGGTTACCGGTTTTCATTGCCGCAGGCAGGGTGGATGATTGTGTGCTGAAGTAACCACCAAAAGGACAACCTTCCCAGCAACGGTTTCTAAACTGGCATTTTGTTCTTCCGGGTATCGCTTCCGTCAGGTTTGCTGTTCTTCCGATGATGAGGTGACGCTGGTCTTTATAGTGTTTTTTCAGCCTTTCCGCCATATCTTTTTCTACGCAGTTCAATTCCATAGGGGGAAGGAAATGACCATCGGGCAATTGCGCGAGGTTTTCTTTTGAACCGCTGATTCCTGCAAATTTCTCTACATAATCATACCATGGTGCAAGATCCGCATAGCCGATTGGCCAGGGAACAGCAATGCCTTCTTTTTCATTGGCTTCAAAGTCCATTGGACTCCAGCGATAAGATTGCCTTCCCCAAAGGATAGAACGGCCCCCCATGCGATAGCTGCGCCACCAGGTAAAGGGCTTGACTTCTGTATAAGGGCAGTCTTCTTCATTCGCCCAGGCATCCATTACCGCTTCTGATGCAGCCCAGCCGCGATGTATGACCGGATATTTCTTTTTTTGCTCCGTAGTTGTCCCTCCACGGTGTTCAAACTCCCAGGGATTCTTTTGAGCAGTTTTATAATCTTTAATGTGCTCATGGGGACCGCCACGCTCCAGCATTAAAACTTTCAGGCCTTTTTCGCAAAGTTCTTTTGCCGCCCAGCCGCCGCTGATGCCAGAGCCAACGACAATTGCATCATAGGTGTTATCTTCTATCATCTCTTGTTCAGTTAGGTTTTATTTGGTTATCTTAAATGTACAGCTTAATCTGAGCCTGCTTCAACTGTTATTTATTGAAAAAAATACGTTATCTGATCATTTTTTGTGCTGAAATACAGTATTTATGGTTAATATAGCAGTTGAATAGCCAAATGAAATGAAGACACTGATCCAGAAAATTCATGTAGAAGAACACCATTCTTTTGCCTGTCGGACGTATAAAACACCTGATTTCGAAACCGCCTGGCATAAACACCTCGAATGTGAGTTGATCCTGATTACCGAAGGAAACGGAACTGCATTAATCGGGGATTATATTGGAGAGTATAAAGAAGGTGACGTTTTCTTTTTGAGTCCAAATCTGCCGCATTGGTTTCGGAAATCGGAACATAAAATGATAGGAAGTGCGATTGTGATTCACTTTCTGAAAGATTTTATGGGGGAAACTTTTTTGTCCCTGCCGGAGCTGAAGAACATTTGCAGGCCATTGGAAAACAACGATACCGGGGTTCAGTTGCAAGGGCAATTGGCAGAGGATATTGCAGTCATCATTAAAAAGATGGAACAGGAAGAAGGTCTGGAAAGAATTCAGCTGCTGCTAAACAGCATGCAAAAGATCGGCAGTTCTGCCGAACAAAGAACCCTTACCAACGCATTTGACAGCTTGGGAGGCGGAGCTGAAAATGCGTTGATAGAAACGATTATCGATTATTCATTTAAACATTATCTGGACGCCGTCTCCCTGAAAGAAGTCGCCGGAATTACCAGAATGTCTATCCCTTCCTTCTGTCGGTTTTTCAAAAGAAATGTCAAAAAGAGTTATTTTGATTTCATCAAAGAAATCAGGATCGGTCGTGCCTGTAAGTTGCTGCGGGAGACGGACAGACCTGTTTTAGACATCTGTTACAACAGTGGATATAACAGCTGGCCGAATTTTAGCAAGCAGTTTAAGGATGTTACAAAGCTTTCTCCATCACAGTACAGAAAGCAACACCTGGCCTGAGCAATTAAATCACCTGAAGCACGGTCTTTCCGTTTTTACGCTTCTCTTTTGCTGCGGTTGCTACTTTCGAATGTCGGCTGGCAATGTCGTTCCAGCCTGCGGTAGCCTGTTCCAAAGGATAGATGTTGGCGATCGAAGTTCGTACTTCCCCTGCATCCAGCAGTTCCGTAATCCGGTTTAATCCTGCGGTTGAAGGCTTCATGTCCATGAAAATCCCGGTAACCTGATGTTTGGTTGCTGCGGCTTCATCAATTGGCTGAGTACTGGCCACCAATATTCCACCTGGTTTCATCACCTGGAAGGACCTCAGCTGGTTGTCGCCACCAACAAGGTCAAACACCACATCAATATTGCTCAAAACGGCTTCAAAACGGGTGCTCTTATAATCTAATACCTGATCTGCGCCGATAGATTTCAGGAATTCCTCATCTGTAGCAGAAGCGGTGACAATTACTTTCGCGCCGGCATGACGGGCAAACTGAACGGCATAAGCACCCACTGCACCCGCGCCACCATGAATCAGAATGCTTTGTCCTTTTTCCAGTTTTGCATATTTGAATAATCCCTGCCATGCCGTTTCCGCTACCAGAGGGACCGAAGCCGCTTCGGTAAAGGATAAGGAGCCTGGTTTTTTTGCAATGATACCTGTCTTCACCGCCACATATTCTGCATAAGCACCACCGTGTCCGGTATCACCATATACTTCATCACCGATCTTAAAATCCTGCACGTCTTTACCTATTGCGGCGATTGTTCCTGCAAAATCTTCACCGGGAATCCATGGGAAATGAACCGGGAAAAAAGCCTTCATTGCTCCCGAACCCTTTTTCCAGTCAATCGGATTCACAGAGGCGGCATGAACTTTTACCAATACTTCATTGTCCTTTATTTCCGGTACCGGAACTTCCTCCATCACTAATGATTCAGGAGTACCATAATCGTGCAATCTGATCGCTTTCATTTCTTTGTTTTTAAGGGTCAGATGAACCCGGCATCACTATGTCAGGTTCATCGGTTGTTTTTTAGTATTCTGAGTGTAACGCGACTCTATTTCCTTCAGTATCTATAAACTGAGCGATAAAGCCGGCGATGATTTGTGTTCTTGGAACGACTACCGTTCCTCCGTATGCCTCAATCTTGTCCAGGACTTTTTGAAGGTCCGGACTGGCATTGATATAAACAACAGTTCCGTCCTGAGATGGTTTGGAAAATTCGTTTTTTAAGAGAATTCCGGTCACCCTTCCCGAAGTAGCCTGAATAACCTCGGGCGTAGCAGGGAAGAAGGTAAGTTCCTCTTCACCAAACTGCTGGGTATTCATTTCGATATCAAGAATGGTTTCATAGAACTTCTTCGCCCTGGCAGTATCTGTTACCGGGATTTCGAACCAGTTGATCACATTTGTTTTCTCGCTTAATTTTTCCATTATAATTTCGTTAGTTGTTAAACCGCAAAATTATTCCTTCTTAAGTGTTGACAATTGTATAAATCGGTTGTTTTCATTTTCGGCGAGTACACCGGGCGTAACGCCTGAATATTTTTTCACTTCCCTGATGAAATGTGCCTGATCAGTATAATTCTGTTGTGGATACAGCTCTTTTTCATTCAGATGATCAAAAGAAGCGCGGTAACGAAGAATCGTACAATAAGATTTTAATGAAATCCCAAACTGGTCTTTAAAATACTGACTGATTTGCCTGTTGCTCCAGAGAATGGTATTGGAAACTTCTTCCGCAGTGACAGAGCCATTGGAAGTGTATAAAGTATCAAACAGGTGCAGTTTTCTGTTGTCGATGTTTTTACAGAGACGCTGAAGCATTTTTTGCTGAAGTGTTGCTACCAGCGCATTGAAGTCTGTTAAATCCCTGAGTTCAAGTCCCCAGAAATCTGAAGGTAAATCTTTCTCTGCGTTTACCAGCGCTGCAATGCTTTCTTTTAACAGGTATTCTGAAGCGGGTAGCTTAAAGCTGATCCCAAAAGTAGTGGCTTTTCCAGGTACGATAGAGGTGGTTTCCTGGTTCCATAATCCGCTTAGAGATATGCGGATAGGCTGGCCCTCAACGGAACGAAAAAGAAGGTCGAAATGACCATCCGGGAGGATGCTGAACTTTTTTTCCTCCTGATCGGGATTGTGCACCGACCAATAACATTTTACGAAGCCGGACAGCAAATGGTCAGGTGCTGCCCTTTGATATTCTACGTTGTTTGTCTCTTGCATAGGGATGCATGTGAATTGGTTCTAGAAGATAACGCTCAAATTGGAATTATAATGTCTCCCTTTTTGAAGTAATTGTAGCACCTGCGCTGGCGATGATCACAAGGGCTACGGAGAGGTATTCGACCAGGGAAAGGTGCTCGTTTAGGAATACTATTCCGCACAATGCAGCAACCGCAGGTTCCAGGCTCATGAGAATACTGAAGGTCCGTGCCGGCATCTGACTAAGTGCACTCATTTCGAGGGTAAAAGGAATAGCGCTGGACAGGAGGGCCAATGCGGCACCCATCAAAAGCAAACCAGGCGTTAAATTCCCAAATCCCCCACTGCCAATTCCAAACGGAACAACCAGTAATGTCGCGAAAATCATCCCTACAGAAACGGCATCTCCGCCTTTCATTACCTTAGAGATTTTGCCGCCAAGAACAATATAGGTTGCCCATAATCCGCCGGCAAGTAAAGCCAGCAGGACACCGGTTAAATCCAATCCTTTCTCGGACCATGGGGCGATCAGTGCGATTCCTACTGCGGCGAGCAATACCCAAAGGTAATCCATGACCTTCTTGGAGTTTAATACGGCCAGCAACAGTGGACCAATAAATTCCAGAGTAACGCCCAGTGCAAGGGGGATCCTCTTAATGGCCATGTAAAATATCAGGTTCATCGCGCCCAATACCAGGCCATAAAGCATCACCGCTTTCCATTGTACTTTACTGAGCGTTCTGAGATTTGGCCTGTTGGCGATGAATAGGATGACGGCTGATAAGCCAATCCTCAAAGAAGCGGTACTCGCCGGACCTATTGCCGGAAAGAGACCTTTTGCAATTGCAGCCCCGGCCTGAACACTGATGATGGCCAATAAAACTGCGGGTAATGGTGGTATCTGAAGCAGTCGATTGTTTTTCATGATGGGCCGGGAGTTAAATGAGGGGGCAAATTTAAGTAAATTATAGCGATTCCATAGGATAAAGGGGGAAATTGAGGAAATAGAAAAAGAATTCTTTACTTTCGTTTAACCACACAATCAACACATTTGAAACCCGTAACCAAATAAACCAAAACATATGTTTGTCCAATTCAACAGATCTAAAATAATAAAGGGAACTTTATTGCTATTCCTTGCTTTGCCTTTTTTTTTAATATCGGTCTCGAAAGCGCAAAAGCCGTCTGCACTGCAGCTTTCACAAATCAAAAGAGGCTATGGAATGTTCATCCATTTCGGACTGAATACCTTTAATGAAACGGAATGGTCGGACGGAAAACTGCCGGTTTCCTCTTATCAGCCAGATCAGCTGGATTGTGATCAATGGGTGAAAACAGCAAAAGAAGCAGGTTTCAGGTATGTGATCCTGGTGACCAAACATCACGATGGATTCGCGCTGTGGAATAGCAAATACACGGACTATGACGTCGCCTCTTCTCCCGTAAAAACGGATGTAGTGGCTGCGGTAGCGAAAGCCTGTAAAAAATATGGTATAGAGCTCGGCTTGTATTACTCGTTATGGGACAGGCATGAGCCTTCGCATAATGACCCCAATCCGGATGCTTATGTCAGCTTTATGAAAAAACAGCTGACCGAATTGCTGAGCAATTACGGAAACATCTGTGAGCTCTGGTTTGACGGGGGATGGGCAAAGAAAGATGCCGACTGGAAATTAGCGGAAGTATATGCACACATCAAAAAACTGCAGCCGGGCTGTTTGGTTACCGTAAACCATACGATCGGAAAAAAAGAAAATATTACCGCCGTTCAGCAGCCAGAGGATATGCAGGAAGGCGATCCTATCCGTTTCTGGCCTGTAGATTTCAGGACTAAAGACCCAAATCTGGCGAGGTGGGACGACCCTAAGTTATATATGTATAACAAGGAGAATCATTACCTGATCCTGGAACATACCCTTTGCCTTTCCGATCGCTGGAACTGGTTCCAGAAAAAAGCAATCTTGCCTGCCAGAGGAGTAGATGAACTGGAAGAACTGTTTTATTGGACTACGGCAAATAATAACATCATGATTCTTAACGTTCCACCCGATCAGCATGGCCGCATCAGAGCGCATGAAAGCGCCAGGATTATTGAATTGGCAGAGCGGGTTGGAATTAAAGGTGGCAAAAAACCATTGTCTGCCGGTTATCAGAATCTGGCTTTTAATGCCGCGATAAAAGCTTCGAGTACGGATAGTGATCCTAAAAGAGGAGCAGAGAAGGCAAATGATTATAGCCTGGAAACCTGGTGGACTGCCGGAGATTCCATTGCTTCTTTAGAGATGGACCTGAACAAAAAAATCAATAGAATCACGATTATGGAGCAACCGGAAATGAAATCACTGAGTGATGGATTCTCTACCATCAGAAATTTTCATGTTCAACACTTTTCTATAGCAATTTTCGATGGCACCTGGAAGACTGTTTATAAAGGAGATGAAATTGGTGCCTGTAAGATCATTACACTTCCTAAATATGAGCATGCTGCAAAGATCAGGTTAAGCATTACCGCTTCCAATGGCATTCCATCCATCAGCCATTTTGCAGTTTCAGATACAAAATCTAAAAGCCTGAGAAAGATCAACTATGGAAAATAAACTGTTTTCAAAGCTGCTCATAATTGCAGCGGTTTTCCTGCAATGCAGTGCAGCATACAGTCAGCAAAATACACAAAAACCAAATGTGATTTACATCTATGCGGACGACCTTGGTTATGCTGAAACCGGCCCTTATGGCCAGAAAAAGATCAAAACGCCAAACCTGGACAAGATGGCCAGACAGGGGATGAAGTTTACCGATCATTATAGCGGCACGCCTGTTTGTGCCCCGGCCAGGGCAATGCTGATGACAGGCAAACATGGCGGTCATTCTTATATCCGTGGAAATTTCGAGTTGGGTGGATTTCCTGATAGTACAGAACGCGGACAAATGCCTTTAAAAGCAGGAACACTGACCGTTGCGCGCTTAATGCAGCGGGCTGGGTATAAAACGGCGCTGGTGGGTAAATGGGGCTTGGGAATGAATGCTACGGAAGGTTCTCCATTGAAACAAGGCTTTGACTATTACTATGGTCTTCTGGATCAAAAACAAGCGCATAGTTTTTACCCGACCCATTTATGGGAAAATGAAAAATGGGATACACTGGGCAATACTTTTATCAATGTCCATAAACAATTAGATTCGGCAAAGGCGACGGATAAAGATTTTGATTATTATAAAGGCAAAGTTTATGCGCCTGAAAAGATGACGGAAAAGGCGCTTGCTTTTATCGATAGCAACAAGGAAAATCCTTTCTTTCTATACCTGCCTTATCCACTGCCACATGTTTCTTTACAGGCACCGGATCAGGACGTAAAAGAATATATCGGAAAGTTCAAAGAAAGACCTTATTACGGGCAACAGGGCTATGCGGCAAACAAATACCCATACTCAACCTATGCCGCAATGATTACCTTTCTGGATAAACAGGTGGGCCTTATCATGAAAAGACTGAAAGACCTGGGGCTGGATGAAAATACGATCATTATGTTTTCCAGTGATAACGGGACGACTTTTAATGGTGGGGTAAATGCAAAGTTCTTTAACAGTGTTGATGGATTGAAAGGATTAAAGATGGATGTGTATGAAGGTGGAATCCGGGAGCCTTTTCTGGCCAGATGGCCGGGGAAAATTAAACCTGGATCTACAACAAACCTGGTGTCTGCACAATACGACCTGTTGGCGACGATGGCAGAGCTGACCGGCCAAAAGCTGGAAGATACCGATGGGCTGTCCTTTCTTCCTACCTTAACGGGAAAAGATGACCAACAGAAAAAGCATGAATACCTTTATTTCGAATATCCTGAAAAAGGCGGACAACTGGCCATCAGAATGGGAGATTGGAAAGGCGTTCGCGTCAATGTGAAAAAAGATCCGCAAAGTCCATGGCAGCTCTTTAACCTGAAAACTGATCGCAGCGAAAGCAGGGACCAGGCGGCAAACCATCCGGAGCTCATTCAACAATTTAATGAGATCGTAAAAAAAGAGCACCGGGACTCCCATGTGAAGGCCTGGAACTTTTTATAATATAAATTATCTTTCCACCGCAGCAACGGAAGGTGGAGGGTGCGATATTTGACTTGTAATGGAAATGTCATTAATGCCAAAGCAGCACAATTGTTTGAATTTCATAATTATTGGTTTGAACTGAATACTTTGATTTTATGGGCAGGGGATAAATTTGTGGTGTAAATCATACACCATGCCTAAACCCTTATTATTTGTAATTACACTATTCGGTATTTTGACCCTTGGCAGCCCGGGCGCAGGTGCACAAATGCTCAAATTGAAAGATGCGATCAGCACTGCCTTAAATAATTACGGGAGCATTAAAGCAAAGGGGAATTATGTGAGCGCTTCAGAAGCAGGTGTTCAGCAGGCCCGCCGGGATTACCTGCCCAATCTGAGTTTATCCGCACAGCAGGACTACGGAACGATTAACGGACAAAACGGGCCTTCATACGGCTTAGGCGGATTGGGGGTTGCATCCAGCGGACCATCCCTCGACCGCCAGAACTGGAACGCTGCTTTTGGCGCGCTATACCTTGCCAACATAAACTGGGACTTCTTTACCTTCGGAAGGATAAAAGAGAAAATCAAAGTTGCTCAAACGCTGCTCAAAAGAGATGAAAACGACCTGGCACAGGAGAAGTTTCAGCACGAAATCCGGGTTTCAGCGGCTTACCTGAACCTCATTGCTGCCCAAAGGCTTCGCAAATCGCAGGAACGAAACCTCGACCGGGCAATTACCTTTAAGAATACCGCAGTCATCAGGGCCAGCAACGGACTGATTGCAGGAGTAGATTCTTCTTTGGCCAAAGCCGAAGTTTCCAGTGCCAAAATTGCCTTAACCAAGGCTAAAGATCTGGAACAGGAACAGGCAAACCGGTTGGGCATACTGATGGGCATTACCGCAACAGATATGGTCCTGGATACTGCCTCCATCACGCGCGTACCCGGGATTTTGTATCAGGACAGCCTGCTCAATGAAAATGCCCATCCACTGTTAAAATATTACCGCAACAGGGTGGAGCTGAGCGATGAACAAGCGAAGTTGTTCCGCAAATCTTATTACCCCAGCTTTTCTCTGTTCGGGGTAATGCAGGGCAGGGGATCAGGCTTTAGTTCCGCCTATGCGCAAAACCAAACTGCCTTTACCCAAAATTACGCCGATGGCATCAACCCGGTAAGGGGGAATTACCTTGTAGGGGTTGGAATGGTCTGGAACCTGACGAGCATACTGAGGGCTCATCCTCAGGTTAGGGCACAGGAATACCTTTCTAAAGGATTGCAAAACGAATACGAACTTGCCGGACAGCAGTTACAGGCACAGGTTGCGATGGCCAATGTGAAACTGAAAAATGCGGTCGACAACTATAACGAAGCACCTGTTCAGGTGAAGGCGGCCTCAGATGCCTATCTGCAAAAAAGTACTTTATATAAAAACGGGCTCAGCACAATTGTAGACCTCACTCAGGCTTTGTATACCCTCAACAGGGCAGAAACAGACCGGGATATTGCCTATACCAATGTATGGCAGGCCTTGCTGCTGAAATCTGCTGCACTTGGAAATTTTGACCTGTTTATCAACGAATTTTAATTAGCCCTTACATGAATTTAATACGTTTTGCACTTAGAAAGCCGATCTCGATCCTGGTACTTGTTGCCGGATTGTTCTTCTTCGGAATCGGTGCCATCAAAGATATTAAGGTAGATATCTTACCTAAAATGAACCTTCCTGTCATTTATATAGCCCATCCTTTCGGGGGATATACGCCTACACAAATGGAGGCTTATTTCGGGAAACAATACATCAATATATTGCTTTTTGCAAGCGGGGTAAAAACCATTGAGACCAAAAATGTGCAGGGACTGATGTTGATGAAGCTGACTTATTATGAGGGAACAAATATGGCGCAGGCCGCCTCAGAGCTCAGCGCTTTGTCGAACAGGGCACAGGCAATCTTTCCGCCGGGTTCTCAGCCTCCCTTTATCATCAGGTTTGATGCTTCTTCCTTGCCCGTCGGACAATTGGTGCTGAGCAGTCCCATACGTTCTAATAATGAATTGCAGGATCTTGCCAACACGTATGTGCGTGCTTCCTTTACCGCGATCCCCGGACTCTTATCGCCGGCTCCGTTTGGCGGAAACATCAGGACGATCGAGATTAATGTCGATCCTGAGTTGTTGCGTTCTCATAACATGACCGTGGATCAGGTGGTAGAAGCGATTAAGGTGAACAACCAAACGGCGCCATCAGGGAATGTGCGTATGGGCAATCAAAACTACCTGACCCCAACAAACTATACGATTCAAAAAGTTAAAGAATTTGAGAATATCCCTTTGTTTAAAGGTGGGGTGCAAAACCTGTACCTGCGCGATGTGGCCGTAGTGAAAGACGGAGCGGATGCGACAGCAGGTTATGCGCTGATCAATGGCAAACGTTCTGTATACCTCAGTATTGCCAAATCCGGCGATGCCTCCACCTGGGATGTGGTGAGCAAGCTCAAAGAAAATTTGCCGGCGATTCAGAATACCCTGCCGGAAGATGTGAAGCTCTCCTACGAATTTGACCAGTCCGTATATGTGATCAATGCCGTGAAAAGTTTGATCAGTGAAGGGGTGATCGGTGCTTTATTAACGGGTTTGATGGTGCTCCTGTTTCTTGGAGATAAGCGTGCCGCATTGATCGTGATCCTCACGATACCGACTTCCATCGTTGCCGGGGTGCTGTTTTTGAAGCTTTTCGGACAAACGATTAACATTATGTCTTTGAGTGGATTGGCACTGGCGATCGGAATCCTTGTGGATGAGTCGACGGTAACGATTGAAAACATTCACCAGCATTTTGATATGGGTAAACCCAAGGCTCTGGCCATCTGGGACGCCTGTAAGGAGATTGCTTTTCCTAAACTATTGATCCTGTTTTGTATCCTGGCCGTATTTGCACCTGCATTTACCATGTCGGGCATTCCGGGTGCGCTGTTCCTGCCATTGGCTCTGGCCATTGGCTTCTCCATGATTGTTTCTTTTTTCTTATCACAAACATTTGTACCGATCATGGCCAACTGGCTGATGGTGGCACATCCGAAGAAAGCAAAACCACATGGTGCAGAGATCACAGAAGATGAAGCGGTATTCAAAGAAACCGGATTGAGTCTGGAATCAGAAAAGGATACTTTAAATCAAAAGAAAGTACTGGTAGAACGTGAAGATTTTAATAATGATGGAAAAGTTTCTCTCTTTGAGCGCTTTAGGAATCGTTTCATGCGCTTTCTTGACCGCATCATGCCGCACCGGAAAATCGTGGTCTTAGGTTATCTCGTGCTGATTGTCGGTGCTGCAGCTTTATTGCTGAGCAATATCGGAAGGGATGTTTTACCTAAAGTGAATTCCAGTCAGTTTCAATTGAGAATGCGCGCACCAGACGGGACGAGGTTAGAGCGTACAGAAGAAAAGGTACAGGTGATTCTGAAAGAATTAAAAAATATCGTTGGTCCGGAACACTTGTCCATCTCTTCTGTATATGTGGGGCAACATCCTGCTTTATTCTCCGTAAACCCGATCTACCTGTTTATGGCTGGTCCGCACGAAGCGGTCTTCCAGGTTGGGTTTAAGGATTATCATGGCGATATGGAAGAATTTAAAGATCAGCTGAGGGAAAGGGTGAAAGCACTGGAACCTGATGTTAAGCTTTCTTTTGAACCGATTGAACTCACGGATAAAGTGCTGAGTCAGGGTTCTCCAACTCCGGTCGAGGTCCGCATTGCAGGGAAGAACAAAGCCCAGAATGAAGTGTATGCGAGAAAGGTAATGAAGGCCTTGCAAAGCATTCCTTATCTGCGGGATATTCAGTTGGCACAAGCCGTTAAGTATCCCTCGTTGAACGTCAATATCGACCGGGTTAAAGCGGCACAATTGGGCGTAGACCTGACTGATATTTCAAGGTCTCTCGTGGCTTCCACCTCTTCTTCGAGGTATACAGATAAAAACATATGGATCGATGAAAAGATCAATCTTGCGTATAGCGTACAGGTTCAGGTGCCTTTTAATCAAATGAACAGTAAAGAAGATTTGGGGGAGATTCCTTTACTGAGAAATGTAAACCGCCCGGTGTTAAGTGACGTTGCGACGATCACTTCCGATACCACTTATGGAGAGAATGATAATTTAGGGGCTATGCCTTACCTTTCGGTTACGGCAAACCTGAATAAAATGGACCTTGGTGCTGCAGCTAAAGATGTCCAAAAAGCGATCAGCTCGGTAGGGGAGCTGCCAAGGGGATTAATTGTACAGCCTGTAGGAATGATCAAAGTGCTGGACGAGACATTGGGGAGCCTGCAGTCAGGACTTTTGGTGGCCATTGTGGTGATCTTTCTGATGCTCTCTGCGAATTTCCAATCCTTTAAAGTGCCATTGGTTATTTTGACCACGGTGCCTGCGGTGGTTTTGGGTTCCTTACTTTTATTAAAACTAACGGGGTCTACGCTGAACCTTCAATCCTATATGGGGATCATCATGTCGGTAGGTGTATCTATTGCTAATGCGGTTTTGCTCATCACGAACGCGGAGCATTTGCGATTACACAATGGCAATGCACTGGAATCGGCCAGAGAAGCTGCGGCTTTAAGGATCAGACCTATCATCATGACCAGTGTGGCGATGGTTGCAGGAATGCTGCCGATGGCGATTGGACATGGAGAAGGTGGCGATCAGGTTTCTCCTTTGGGAAGAGCCGTGATCGGCGGTTTGATTGCCTCCACCTTTGCCGTGCTGATCATTCTGCCACTCGTGTTTGCATGGGTTCAGGGAAAGGTTTCTACGGCTTCCATCTCCTTAGATCCGGAGGATAAAGAGAGTAAACATTACATCAAAGGATTAGAAGATTAATTAATAAGGACCTGGTCCTGCATAAAATATAAACTAATGAGAACAAACAGCACACGAAATGCCATGATCTTAACAGGAAGTTTAGCCCTGTTGACGATCATCAACGGTTGTACCGCCACCGCAAAAAAGGAAGTGACCAGCACAGAGAAAAAGCCGGAGATCGCTACCTTTAAACTAGAAAAAGAAAAACTTTCCACGGCTTTGCAGTTGCCGGGGGAGCTGAGTGCCTTTCAACAGGTAGATCTCTATGCCAAGGTGAGCAGCTTTGTGAAAACTTTAAAAGTAGACATTGGATCGGAAGTGAGCAAGGGACAGCTATTGATGACACTGGAGGCGCCCGAAACGAATTCGCAGTTAGCAGCTGCCCAGTCCAGATTGAAGGCTCAGGAAGCGCTGTATACGGCAAGTAAAGCAAATTACGACCGCTTATATGAAACAAGTAAAACCCCTGGTACGATTTCGAAGAATGACCTTGACCAGGCTGTTGCCCGTAGAAATTCGGATCTGGCACAGTTCGAAGCGGCAAAAGCTTCCTATAAAGAAGTCAGCAATATCAGGGACTACCTGGAGATTCGCGCGCCTTTTAATGGAATTATCACCGCCAGGAATGTGAATTTAGGGGCTTATGTAGGCCCTTCAGGGAAAGGGTCTGAATTTCCCTTGTTCACCTTGCAGGAACAGAAAAATCTTCGTCTGGCAGTTTCCATACCTGAGGTGTATACCGGTTACCTGAAAGATGGACATGAGGTGACTTTTAGCGTAAAGTCGATGCCTGAAAAAACCTTTACCGCAAAAGTAAAACGCTTATCTGGTGCGCTGGATTTGCGCCTGCGTTCAGAAAGGGTAGAAATAGACGTACCGAATACCAGCAAAGAGTTGTTGCCGGGAATGGTGGCCGAGGTTCATATCCCGCTTCCGGCAAATGCCAGTACTTTTACGGTTCCCAGAAAAGCTGTTCTCGAGACCGCTGAGGGGATCTTTGTCTGGAAAGTGGTACAAAATAAAGCCGTAAAGGTAAACGTTAAAAAAGGAAGATTAACGGATGGTAAAACTGAGATTTTTGGCGAACTTAATGCTGGTGATGAAATTGTTACGGAACCATCTGAAGAACTTCGCGAAGGTAACGTGATCAAACCGTAATTTTATATAGTGATTAAAGTAATGTTAACCAAGAACCCAGATCTTCACTTGGCGAATAAGACGCAGAGTTTACAGGATTACTACGACTGGCTGAGGGTGATACGTCCGGATATCAGTATCCCCAATTTAGAGATGGTGAGTGATATCGGACATTTTGGTGTGTTCAAAAGATCTACACATTGTACCTTACATCCAACTCCCTATAACCGCAGGGATTTCTATAAAATTTCCCTGATCATTGGCTCCGGAATTCTTCATTATCCAAATCAGCGGATAGAGGTAAACGGCAGGGCACTGTTGTTTACCAACCCCAATATTCCATATGCATGGGAATGTACCTCTGATACCCAATCGGGATATTTTTGCCTGTTTACGGAAAATTTCATTCATAAAAGAAACGAGAGCCTGAGGGAATCTTTGCTTTGGAGAATTCACGATTGCCCGATGATCAATATCAATGAGGAGCAGGAAAAGACTTTTATGGAGATCTTTGTGAAAATGATGGGAGAGTTAGACGGAGACTATATTCATAAATATGAAATGCTGCGCAATTATATTCACCTTATCGTTCATGAAGCGTTAAAAGTAAGGCCTGCAGATACTTATTTCAAAGAAAATAATGCATCAGTAAGACTAACCTCCCTTTTTCTGGAGTTGTTAGAGCGGCAGTTTCCCATTGGCTCCACAGATCATATTCTGGAGCTCAAAACGGCTCATGATTTTGCGCATAAACTTTCCGTACATGTGAACCATTTGAACCATGCGGTAAAAGAAGTGACGGGAAGAACAACGTCTGAACACATTTCCAAAAGAATTGCGACCGAAGCTGTGGCTTTATTGAAGCATACGGAATGGAATATTGCCCAGATTGCTTATTGCCTTGGTTTCGAGTACCCGGCCAACTTCAATATCTTTTTCCGCAGGCAAATGCAAGGGACGCCGAAATCATTTAGATAAAGTTGGAGAAGGTCACCATCAGCATGCCGTTTTGAAATGAAAAAATAAGCCTTCCTGTTTCGGATTATTGAAAGAATTATTCTTAATATTATAGAAAATTTAATAACCATGAAGAAGCTGATTACACTCGTGTTTTTTGCCTGTTTTGCAATTGCTGTTCAGGCGCAGGAAAAAGTAAAAAAAGAAACTGTTGTTGCCAGTAAACAAAAGCCTCAGGTGGTGGAGACTGCCTGCGGAGAATGTAAGTTTGGCCTGGAAGGAAAAGAATGTGACCTTGCAGTGCGCATAAACGGCCATGCTTATTTTGTGGATGGAACAAGCATTGATGACCATGGTGATGCCCATGCCAAAGATGGCTTTTGCAACAAGATCAGAAAAGCAGAAGTAACAGGAAAGGTTGTTGATGGCAGATTTAAAGCCACTTCTTTCAAATTATTGAAAGATAAATAAGCAAACAACTCCAATTTAATATTTAACTGGTGTAGCCTGCACCCTTTATCAAGGGTGCAGGACTGATTAATAGGTAGAAGCCAATTTGATAAAAGTACCTTGCCAATCGGCCTTTCCTTTATTTTTTCCTAACCTCACAATGATCAGATTTTTTGCCGGATTGACATAGATGTACTGTCCCAAAATTCCTGCCGCCATAAAATCACCTTTCTTCGTAGGAAGCCACCATTGATACTGATAATACGAAGCGCTTCCTCTGCTGGTGTCTATTTTGGTGGATTGCTTCACCCAGCTTTCAGATACGATCTGCCGGCCGTTCCAATTTCCTTTATTCAGGTAAAGCCTGCCAATTTTAGCAAAATCTCTGGCCCTGGCGTTGATGCAGCAGAAGGTTTTTTCCAGTCCGTTTTTCTTTTTGTCCAGACTCCAGCTGGCATCATACTCCATTCCTAGCGGTTGCCATAGTTTCTCCTGAAGGTATGCGGTGATGGTTTTTGTTTTTAATGCCCTTTCCAATACCAGTCCGAGAATCTGAGGGTTGCCACTCACATATTCGAATGCTGTTCCCGGGGCTCTTTTTAATTTCAGGTTGGTGGTCGCTTTTCTCAGGTTGGTGCCATAATAAAAGGTGGCTACTTCTCCAAAAGGGTTGCCATAACCTTCATTAAATTCCAGACCTGAGGTCATCTGTAAGAGATGTTCCAGTGTGACTTTATCAAAACCATTTTCTTTTAATTCAGGAATGTAATTGGTAACCGGCTCCTCAACAGATTTAATCAGGCCATCATCAATCGCACAACCGATCAGGATAGAGAGCACAGATTTCGCCATAGAAAAGGAGGGGACAATGGCTGCCTGATCATAACCTTTGAAATATTTCTCATATTGAATGGTGTCATTTTTAATGATCATAAAAGCGACAGTATTGTTGTCCTCCAGGTATTGATCAAAAGGAACTTCTCCTTGTTCGTAGATCTTGATGTTTTTCGGAAATTTTCCCATTTCTGTCTGATGGAAAACGAATTTTGGACCATCATTATGCAATTGCCGGGAAGGGAATTTTTTATGATCCCCGATGTCAGCAAAATTGTAATAAACAAAGCGGGCGACTTTACAGGAAGCTATGCTTCCGATAATCAAAATAAGGGCGACAAGGAAGAGGTGTTTGTTTTGAGGTTTTTTGATAAACATTGCGTTAGTTTTGTTTTATTTATTCAGGTAGACGAGAAGTGTCTTGTCGTTCAGGAATAAATAAGTTTATTTAGTGCCGGTTAATAACTATATATCAATTATAATAAAAAAGTATGGGTAGTTGCTATGAATTAAGAATTTCATCGGATGAGATTCAAAAGGTAGGTATTGAGGCGATACTCGGGGAATCAGATGGAAAGCCTTGTATTAGCAGGTCCAGAAATAAATGGCATAGGTCCTTGTGTCCTGAAAATAATCGCCATACAGACAGACATTACCATCCCATAATGTAAAATGTCCTGATGCTGCTGACCCCGGTCTGTCTGCTCCAAATTTTGCCTTGAAACATATGATTCCTGTTTTTCCATAAATCGTCCTTTTGAGTTGACTAATTTGTCCGACAGTTAGCATGGTCTGACGTGGTTCCAGAAGTATTTTATGATCCGGTTGCTTGTATTTGTGGTTCATATAGTCGAAGAATTCATTTACCCGAAAACAATAGCGCTTTTTGTCCGCCCCATAGGTGGTCTCAAAGGTATTCACATATTTATATGTTCTTGGAATGCTATGCAAGTTATCCCTCTGGATCTTAGCTTTCCTGAGTTCATCAAAATTAATCGATTTTGGAATTACCTTCCATGAAGGTGTAGGCCATTGATCAAAGGGAATAGGTGGATCCCCGAGATAATTGAATGCTTTACTCATTCTGATCACACAGCCATTGTCCATTAATACGGAATTAACCCCGCCACCGATTGAACTTAATAGGGCCTGATGCTCGATCACAGGATAGTTGACACGTAATTCTGAGAATGGAGGAAGAGAGATGCCCATTTTAGCGTTTTTTTAATAAACTATCGATATACTTTGAGTTATCCACGGTCGCATTATCCTCCACGACACTGTAACGCAGGTTCTTGTCTTCAAAATGTTCAAGTGGTTTTTTATGGTGGTAAAGGAAAACAATAACCGTATCTGTTGGATTGCTGCCAAAGTTTCTTTCTGACCTCCCCGCATAATCAAGGAATTGTGCTGTTTTTAGCTTTCCTTTATATACTTTCAATACTTGTGTTCTGTAGACTTTTACATTGTATTTAAAAGTATCGACCTTTAAAAACTTCACCCTGACAATATCTGTTGCCATCAACTGGATGTCTTTGTAAAAAGATTCAGGAAGGTGGACTGTTTCCGCAACAGGCTGAGGCCTGGTCTGAGCTTTAGTTGTACTATCTCTCTGAACAATGGAACTATCTTTTTGAATGGTATCCTGGTTGTTTTTAGAATCCGGACGTCCTCCCTTGCAAGAGGATAGTGAAAAAAGCATTAAAATGACGACGGCTGCCTTAAAGATGATTTTTGTATGATATAGTTTGAGCGGGCGTTGCATCATAATAATTAGCTGTCCTTTTTTTGAATAGAATGATTTTCCTTATCCTGCAAAAACAGTACCATTATTTATAATTACTTAATTGCAATGGCATTGGGGGAAATTAATAACCTCTTTTTTCTCAAATGAGCTATATTTGCACCTATGTGCACAAACTATCTCCTCACAATCAGTATATGGGCTTAGTGGATATAATTCAACCACTATAATTACGCTCTGCTTTTTAACTGTGTTTTATTTGCTGAGCTCGAGGTCATCAAGCGTTGGTTTTTGGGCTTCCCGTTTTTTGATTAAAGCTGTCATCTTCACGAAATTCATTTCATCCCAGTAATCCCATTTCACTGAAGATAGGTCATGCTCCCGTTCATACATACGCAATTGTTTGGTAATTCCACCAGCAACCAGATGATACCGGGTTAGGTCTTTAACTGGATATTTCATGGTTTTCCATGGAACATGAGGATAATCCCGCATGATGAGCTGTCCTATCCCTGCCGTGGCAATAAAGGTATCATTGGGATTAACAGTTCCGTTAGCACTTGTTTTACCAGTATGTGAATTGGACGAAGACGAGGTCAGGAACTTTCCAGAATCTGTTTTTAAAAATACCGAACAAGTAAACCGATAGAGTGTATCCTTTGATAGGTTTTTAAATTCAGCAAAAATAGTAGGTTCTCCGTTCACCAGGTCAATTTTAACCAGGGTCCCTTTCAACATATCTAATTCTTTTTTTAACGCAACTTCCTGAGCCTTTCTGCCGGCAAGATCGGCCATATCTTTTTTCAAACCAGCAATTTCCATTTTATGGCCCTCTGCCAGGTATTGTTCTGCTATATCAACTACATTATCGTAACTTTTACCATTCACCATCTCCAGGGTAATTTCATTAAAAGATTTGTTCTTATCTTCCTCTGGATGATCAAATTTATGTTTCATAGCTGATGCGGTGATGACCCTTAAAGCGACTTCAAATCTGTTTTGATCTTCTGTACTAAGCTTACTTTTTATTTTTTTAGCAGAGGCTTTGAACTTTTCCTCAGAACTGCCGTCAATTTTTTCTGAACAGCTGGATAAAAATAAGAGCAGAATACTGCTGATTATAACTAATTTCTTCATTAAGTGCATTTTTCTCTTTTAAGCGTTTGTTTTTTAAAGATCTGTTTTTTTGTTTAAAAATAGCCTGTTAGATGAATTGATTTAAGGAATCTATACTTACATCGGGCTTTTGATTATGACCATAGGAGCGCTAGGGATGGTGGTGTTAACATTGTTATAAAAACATAGCTGGAATAATTGTGATTATCCCAGCTACATGAAATTGAAGTAAATCTATCTTCTTTAGAAAGTGAAGCGGACACCTAAACCGATATCACCGCCCCAAAATTCAGTATCAGGAGTGATTTGCAGCGCAGGGATCCAGTCTAACGACAAGTTAATCGGCGCATTTTTTATTTTGTAATCCAATCCTAAAACACCATTCGCCGACAAGTATATATCGCTGCCACCACCATGTTTTATTTTGTAAGCACCAACTGTTGCGCCACCACCATAGAACCAGTTAAGGCCATCCGCACCTTTTATCGGGTTGTAAACTTCGTATAAACCAGTCAGATTCATATAAGTTACACCGCTATTGCTTCTAAAGTTTCCAATTAACTCCAGCATTGCGCCTTTGTTAAGCGCTGTTTTAAAACTTACACCATTGGCGTTACCAAAACGGCCACCAATTGCATGTTTGTAATCCTGAGCATTTGCATTGCTGACATTCATTGTAAATAATGCCGCAACCGCGGTAAAAGAAAAAAGTAGTTTTCTAATGATCATAATGTATTTGTTTAATGTTTTTTAAGATAAAAGGGGGATAAGGGTGTTTAATTCCGACAAAGCTAAAAATGCAACTGCTGACTTGCAATCGTGGAAAACCAGTAGTTTTTTATACTGGTTTCCAGGTATTATTAATAAATAAGATGGGTAATATCAATAAGTGGGAACTCCTGAATCAGACAAAGATATCCCCGGAATAAGAAACAAGGAAAAATTCAGAACCTCTGCTAACAACATGAACTTTTTCTAACTTTGAGACAACACCTTAAAATCATCACATATGTTTCATAAAAACGAATATATAGAAAGAAGAAAACAACTGGCCGGAGAATTCAACAATGGAATCCTGCTCTTTTTAGGCAATGAAGAGAGCCCGATGAACTTCTTTGACAACACCTATCATTTCAGACAAGACAGTACTTTTCTTTATTACTTTGGAATCCAGGAACCGGGATTAAACGCCATCATCGATATTGATGAAGATAAAGTGATTCTTTTTGGGGATGAGATGAGCATGGATGCTATTGTATGGATGGGCAGACAAAAGACGCTTCGCGCGAAAGCAGATGATGCCGGAATAGCCATCGTTTCTCCTTCTTCAGCACTCGAAAGCTACCTTGCCAAAAATAAAAGAAAAGTTCATTTCTTACCGCCATATCGCGCCGAAGCCAAAATCAAACTGGCAGACTTGCTGGACCTTAAACAAAGCGAGCTTAGCGAAGCGGTTTCTGTACCCTTCATTAAAGCCGTTGTGGCACAGCGTTCTATAAAGTCAGCAGTAGAGCTGGTGGAGCTGGATAAAGCTTCTGATATCTCAGCTGATATGCACCTGATGGCAATGCAGATCGCAAGACCGGGGATGTCAGAAAATGAAATCGCAGCTGCTGTTCATCAGGTGGCGCTAAAATCAGGCGGACAACTGTCTTACCCGATTATTTTGACGGTTAAGGGACAGATTCTGCACAACCATCACCATGGGAACATTTTAAAAGAAGGAGACATGGTGCTCAACGATTCAGGAGCAGAAACGCCAATGGGTTATGCAGGCGATCTTACCCGTACTTATCCGGCAGGAAAGAAATTCCTTTCCGCACAAAAAGAAGCCTATAATATTGTGTTAAATGCTTATCAGGAAGGGGTAAAAGCCCTGAAACCTGGAGTCCGTTACCTCGATATCCATAACAGGTCCTGCCTCAGCCTTGCGGAAGGATTAAAATCTTTGGGCCTCATGAAAGGTAATCTGGAAGATGCGGTAGCTCAGGGTGCGCATACGCTGTTTTTCCAATGTGGTACCGGCCACATGATGGGACTCGATGTTCACGACATGGAGAACCTTGGCGAACAATATGTAGGATATACTGACGAATTGAAAAAGAACACCACGCAATTCGGACTGAAATCACTGAGGCTGGGAAAAGCTTTGGAAGCAGGTTATGTATTGACTGTAGAACCTGGACTTTACTTTATTCCGGA
The DNA here is from genome assembly GCF_900103665.1 of Pedobacter steynii. Classification (GTDB taxonomy): domain Bacteria; phylum Bacteroidota; class Bacteroidia; order Sphingobacteriales; family Sphingobacteriaceae; genus Pedobacter; species Pedobacter steynii. Next base: position 311,723 of record NZ_FNGY01000007.1, on the reverse strand, counting down.
ACTGATCGATCAGTGGAAAGAAAGCAATCACCTTTCAGAATATATCAATTACGATAAAGTGGAAGCGTATAGAAACTTTGGTGGGATTAGGGTAGAAGACGACTATGTCATCACCAATGAAGGTTCCCGTAAGCTGGGTAAAGACCTGGCGATCTCTGTAGAGGACGTAGAAGCAATAAGAAGTAACGCTTATTAAAATTATTTACCGGATGCCCCCAAAGACATCCGGTAAATAAAACCATTATCTGATCAGGGTGATAAAACCCGTATAGGCTTGTTTTGCGCCGATGTCAATGGTGTAGAAATAGGTATCCTCCAATAGTGGACTTCCATCGAATAATCCTTCCCAATAATTAGAATCATTGGAGTAATTTCTGGTACTAAACACTATTCTTCCTTTTTTACTGAAAACGGTAACCTTATTGTTCGGGAAGTTAGCAATGTCTTCAATGATCCATTTATCATTTCTGCCATCTCCATTTGGCGTAATGATATTTGAAGGCTGAATGGCATCTTTCTTCTTCTCGAGGTTAACGATTACTGTAGCTGAGGTATTTGTTAATCCTTTGTCGTCCGTAGCGACAGCGCTCATATAATAAGTACCCGGATCTTTTGGCTGCCAGTTAAAAGTGTAAGGTGGAGTGGTCAGCGTTGCAATTTTAGCAGACCTTTCAAAGAATTCTACCCTGGTAACAGCGCCATCTGAATCCGTAGCCTGGGCAGTGATGGTCACCTTTTTGTTTGGATTAAAAAGGCTTCCGTTTTCAGGACTGATGATCGCTACCGCAGGTGGAGCATTTACCGGTGTTACCTGAAGGACAAGTATTTCGGAATTACTTTCTCCTCCATTGTTATCTCTCGCCTTTGCAGTCAGCTGATGATTGCCAACCGTTGTTCCGGTCCAGTTGAACTGATACGGCAAGGTATTGCTTTCTCCGATTTTCAGGGTTCCATCATAGAATTCAACCAAGGCAATAGTTCCGTCGTTATCACTGGCTTCTGCCTTCAAAAGAATAGGTTGTGAGGTGTCAAACACAGTGCTTTGTGCAGGTGAGGTTAAAGCAATCAGCGGATTGGTGTTGGTCTTAACAGTAACCGAGACCGTATCTGTTGTCGTCAGTCCTGCTTTATCTATGGCTTTGGCCAGCAGCTGATAAGTTCCGTCAGAAAGTGGTCCAAGGTTGTAGCTGAACGAAGGCCCGCTGAGGGTGCTGAGTTTTGCCGGGCCATTGTACAACTCTACTACCGGTGCCAGTCCATCCGGATCTGTCGCGGTTCCTGTCATTTTTATCGTATCTGTGGTTTTATAACTGCCATTGTTCGAAGGACTGCTGAAAGCGATCAACGGTGCGGTATTTGCTTTACTATCGATGATGATCTGACTGTTTCTAAGGTCAGCAGTTCCTGCAGAGAAGCTGCTGAAGCCTGTTTGGCTGCTTCCCTGAATTCCCGTACTCCAATCTCCGCTTTGATTGAAGCCGCGTTGATGAAGGTTCAGGTTTACGCTGCTGTTGACAACGCCGGACAATTCCGCACTTTCAAGAGCGCTCGCTGTAATATCTCCATAGTTTCTGATGATCCAGTATTTGGAATCCAATGTATTGGTGTTGGCCGACAGGTTAAAAGGAAGGCTATTCAACCTGCTGATCACTACATTTCCTTTGGGATAAGTTCCTGTAGCGGCATAATTTAAGGCCAGTCCGGCAAGGTTGAAATCATATTTTCCGGCGGCAGTCAACGCTAAAGTCTGACTAAGCCCGCTGGCTACCGGAGCGGAAGATGCTTCGCGTTGTACGTTTCCGGTAGCTTCTACCACATAGTGGTTCGGTGATACATCGATGAGCTGTCCCGGACCGGCATTTCCCTGTCCCTGTAAATAGACTTTTAATCCAGGTTCATTGCCACTTAAAGTCAGGTGCATATTTTCCTGAATTTCCTGTGCAGTACGTGGGGTAGACCACAAGCGGAATTCATCCATTCTTCCGTTGATGGTATTCCCATCCATACTTCCAATGTTAAAATTATCCCATAGTGGCGGGGCCGATGAACTTGGCTTTGACGCCGACAACTGACCGTCTATATAGAGTTTAACAGCTCCGTTATCGTAACTGAAGGCAAGGTGATGCCAGGTATTTAGCGTATTAAACATTCCTGGAATGTCAATCCTGGATGCGGTATTATTGGCAACGCCGATGCTCAATCCTTTATCGTCATCTGCATGAATAAGGAAACTTCCCCAGCCATTTCCAACCGATTGATTCCATGATTTTGCCGATGCTGCATTTAGCCAGTATTCAAGGGTAAAGGCCGTTGGCTTCCAGTTCAGTCCTGTTATTTTTAGTGCGCCTGCAGTTCCATCAAACTTGTAAGCTTTCCCTGCCAGTGTTTCCAATGGCTCAAATCCTGAAATTTTGTTCAGTGCCAGCTGTCCGAAAGTGGTGGCAGCAGGGCTGATGCTAAAGTTCACCGGATTGGCTGTCGGGCTTAGCTGGGTTGCCATGGAGTTCCAGGTCTGGCCAAAGGCGTTAAAAGCACGGGAACTGAGGCGGTACAGCCCTTCAGTGGCAGCAGGATCCTGTACGTTTTTCAGGCTCAACCCAACCAATCCGGTAGGAGCGGTATTGCTTCCGTAATTGTTGATCACCCAATAGGTACTGTCCAGTACCGAGACGCTGGTGTTTTCATTTGGAATAGATTTTAACCGGCTCACTACCACTTCTCCATTTGGATTGGTACCCGTTTCAGAAAACGTTAAACTCAAACCTGCTAACGGATAATCGCTGATTCCGGAGCTGGTAATTTGTTTGCTTTCGCTGATTCCTGCGGCCACGGGAGCGGTAGAGACCAGTCTTTTCGCATCGCCATTTAAAGAAACCTTATATCCGTTATCTGATAAATCTGATACGCCTTTTAGGGCATCCTGGAACTGTAGGTAGACTTTTAAGCCTGGCTCGTTTCCTACTGATGTCAGGTGCATTCCTTCACGAACCTGTTGCTGTGTTTTCTCCACAGACCACATCCTGAATTCTTCCATCTCCCCGTCAACAGAATTGCCATCGGTAGATCCGATCTTGAAACTGCTCCACATCGGTGGGAGTGAAGAAGCCGTCTTGCTGTCGGCCAGCTTTCCATCTCTATAGATCTTCGCAACGCCATTGTTGAACGTATAGGCGTAATGGTGCCAGGCCAGGTCCTTAAACGCATCGGTGATGATTAACCTGGAAGCCGTATTGTTGGCTACACCAATATTCAATCCCCCGCCAGTATCGGAATGAACGAGGAACGAGCCCCATCCATTACCGATTGACTGGTTATAGTTTTTATAAGATTTAGCTTTATGCCACCATTCAATGGTAAACACTTTTGGCTGCCAGTTGAGTTCCTGAATTTCCAGGTAATCTCCGTTACCATCAAAAGTCATTGCTTTTCCGGCAATCACATCTGCCTTAATTCCTCTTTGGCTGACTTTGACTTCGGAAAACAACTGCAATCCTGAGCTGATTTTAATTGTACCTGTATAAAGCTGCGCTGCAGTTGGTGTAAAACGTGCATAGATCTTCAGGTCTTTAACTGTTCCGTTATCAGGGCTGACCGTCAGAAATGAATTGGCACCTACAAAAGTCAGGTTGTCCATCGAGATCTCATATCCTGCAGGCGCTTTTATCTTAATGCTATCTGCAGACAGGTTTGTTCCTGATAAGAGGAAGCTCTCCGACTTTGTTTTTGAGCCTGCTCTGGCATCGCTGAAAACGAGTGAATCTGCGGTGCTCAATAGAAAAGGCGCACTATCTTTGATAAAGAAATACTGCGAATACGCATTTAGGTTATTTACTGTAATCGTATTGTTGACTTCATCTACTGCAGTTGCAGGTGTACTGAACTGCCATTTTGCACTTCCATAAGCAGGTCTGGTCATCACCAGGATCTTCTCCGGATGTAACTGATCTGCTGCGGTCAGGTCTTCCGTACTCGTAAAAGTTAAATTCATATTCAGGTTGGCATTCGTATTGAAACGGTTCCCTACCCAATATTCATTACCAATTTTAACCGCAGAAGGAGAGAAGTCGTTGAATGCAGGCGAGGTGAAATCTATTTTAGAGAATCCTGCAATCACAGGAGTAACCGCGTTGTAGAAAGCAGTAACATTGACCCCATTGCCGTAAACTGAACTTCCGGCGACTTCAGATTTTGCCTGTGAAGCACCCCCACCAAAAGGATAGGCCGTTTTGATCCGAACAGGAGTTCCGGTTACCAATACCGCTTTTTTGCTCACGATATCATAAATCTCAGCCTCTTGGTTGTCGAAATTCGCATAATAAACCAGTCCGGCTTCATTTCCCTGAACAGGGTGGTGGAAACCTTGTTTGATCTCAAAAGAGCTTAAAGCCTTATTCCAAACCCTCACTTCATCGATCTCCCCTTTGAAAAATTTATTGCTCGGCCCGCTGTTCCATAAACCGAGTCGCACGAGACCGTTTGTCGTGTTTAGAGCGGTTGGAGTTGGTGCCAGTTTTTGTTCCCCATCATAGTAGAAACTCACATTTGTTCCATCAAACACCAATGCGTAATGGTGCCATTCGCCCTTACTGTTGGCCAGGGTGAAATCTTTACTGGAGTTCCAGAAATTTGCTCTCCAAAGGTTATCTGTGGTCGTGGTTCTCAAACTAAATTCCCCTAAATTTGTTCCGGTGATACCCGTTGCAAATACGCCGCCATCGTTAAAGGCATCGGCCTTTGCCCAAAGCTCTATCGTTCTTGCCTTTGTGCCGTTAATGGCAGAATTGCTACCTAGAGTAATGTATTCAGTTCCTGTTCCTGTAAAAGCAACGGAATTACCCGGAGCAGGTTGGAAGGTATGGTCTTCTCCAAAAACATCAGTGCCATTGGCTGTAGCTTTCAGTCGGTAGTGCCATATTTCTCCCGATTTCATGGTCAGCGGAACTTCCTGTTGAACGGGGTTGAGATTGGCGCCCGAATAAGATCCTGCAACATTGGTTTGGGAACCATAAGCAGTAGTAGGGCCATACTCAAAGATCAGATTCGTTAATGTTCCTCCGAGTGCGTTGACTTTACCTGTAAGCAAGGCTCCATTTTTACGAATGTTGAATGCGGTTCCTGTAATCAGGTTTTTGAAATTCAACAGACCTGTTTCTTTAGGAATACTGTTTCCACGAAGTCCCTGTAATCCGCTTGCGCCAATCGCACGAACCGCATACCATTCCTGTTTGTTCGGATCTGAACCATTCAGAACGATACTGGTATCGCTGGTCAGACCTGCTGATTCCATATATTTTTCCCCAAGCTTAAATACTTCATATTGCACTGCGGGGGTTAGTTTCCTCCAGGACAATTGCAAAGAACTGCTCCCTGCCCAAACTACTTCCAAGCCTTCGGGTGCGGCGAGTACATTCACGTTGCCGGCAATACTTTCCTGGGCACCTCTTTTCACCCTGATCTGAATTTTTGAAGAGAGGTTGGGCACAGTCCATTTAAACTGTCGTTTATTTGCGGCGATATTGCCGGCGATGGCCATCCAGGTGCTGCCGTTATCTGTGGAATAATCCAGATTAAAAGTGCCCGGAGTACCATAAGCATCCCAGCGGATGTATTCTGATTTTCCCGGCCCCATGGCTTCTCCACCAAGAGGATAGGCCATCATGATCTCGTCTTTTATAAATTCATAAGTGATGAAATATTCCTGAGGCCCTTGTGGGATCAGGTTTCCATTGATGTTTAACGTATAAGTTCCGGCCACAGGATTGTCTATGGTCACTTGTTCTGCGTTATTGATGTGGTCTGCTTTTCTGGTAGGTAAAGAATTCAGGCTTATTGCATTTGCAGCAGTATCTAATCCCCATGGCAGGAAAGTATTGGATGATGGATCTGTTACATTCAGGTCCAGGTCATTCACCAGCGACTGTGCCGCACCGGGCGTCGCTTCGTAATCGGCCCAATATAACAAAACCCTGACCTGGCTTGTGCCTGCAGGGACTTCAATGCTGGTCGTTTTTGAAGCACCGTTTGCCATCTGACCAGTGCTGAAGCTCCTGTTCTGGATGGTTTTGAACGCACGGCGGACGTTAGGACGACCATAACCTGTTTTAAAATCGATTCCCGGATTGTAAATATCGTCGGCAGTGTTCAGTAAAATGGCCTTGATCAATGCAGAAGGGGCGGTCGTAGCTTGTGTTTCGGCTTTATAGGCCTGATGCAGTATGGCAAATATGCCGGAAACCTTTGGCGCTGCATAGGAAGTTCCCCCTGAGCCTTCTATGGTCAGGTCTGGTTTAATCCTGCCGTCGTAAGCAGGCCCCTTATTGGTCCAGTCCAGGAAATTATCATCGTAATCCGTTCCACTGATGGTCAGCAGGTTTTTGGCATGTTTTGCGCTTCCGGTAAGGTTCCCCCAGCCTGGCAGGCCATTGTATTTGCCGCCAATCGGGACGATATCCCCACTGTTTCCGGAAGAGTAAACGAGCATGGCTTCCGGTCTGGTCCGGATATAGTTGTCGTGCTCATTTGATAAGGAACTATAATTCGCATCCGCACCCCAGCCATAAGACATATTCGTGACCCTGATCTTTTTATTGGGATCGTCGTAATTGGTATAGGTGTTTTGTCCGGAAACGACATAAAAGTTTGAACCCCATGCATTGGACTGATCTTTAGGATCGTAATTTCCTGCACTGCCCATTCGTTTGGAAACACTCCAGGAGTGACCTCCAGGGTTTACATTCGCCGAACCCGGAATCATCCTGCCTTGCATGTCAATGTCCTGTAGGAAGTCATTTTCACGGATGTGTACATTGACACCCGCACCATTGTAATTCCACCCGTTAAAACCGCTGTTGATGTAGTTGGAGCGGCCAATGTTATTGGCAAAGATATCTCCGGGCCCATCTACTTCCGGTTTAGGGGCGTCTTCAACAGGAGAAATGAATTTGATCTCTTTAATTGCAGCGAGCTTTTTCAGCTTGTTCTGAGCGATCATGATGGTCCATTTTCTGGCCTGACCTTTAGCTTTGATCCGGGCCTCTTTGAGGATGGCCGTTTCGGCTGCCACCAGGTCTGCTTCATCATAAAAGAGAACTTCCAGTTCCAGTTCAGTGCCTTTTCTGGCATGTTGGGGGATTTTATTTCTGAAGAGGTTTTCAGATAATTTGAAACCTTCATCTATAGGTAAAACCGTTCTGATGCCCAAAGCGGGAAACTGATCCGAGTTGAGTTCTTTCTTAAAATGTGCGTAATAGGAGTAATTTGGGACATAGTCGAGCAGTTTGATGCCCAGACTTTTTAACTTTTCCTTTTGTGCAGCATCCGGAAGCTCTTCGAACTGAACGAGGAAGTATTCGCCTTTATGGTATTTTATCCTTCCTTTTTTCTGATCGGTCATACTGCTGCTCTGATCAGAGCGAAAGCCCTTTTCGGGCTTAAATTCCTTGTTGGTATGGAGGATCCGGAAGTCTTTTTCGGCAGGCTTCCGAACCTGCGCAGCTAAAAATAAAGGCACAAGAATGCCCCAAAGAAATAATAAAATTTTCTTCATAATGGTATATAAGGTTTGATTGGTTTAGCGCTGCGGTTTACTTCGAACGTAAAGGAGTACAGGTACTTTCCTGAAGTGGAATAGGTAATGAAGGAGAGATTTCATAAGAGAAGATTTAGGATGGTTAGTTTGGTAAATCCAATTTAAGGGCTTTTGTTTGGAATCTGCTTTTTATCATTGCGCAAACGATTGATATTGATTTATTTAGCTCGTTTGAGGGTTTTTTAACCCGGATGATAAAATGATATTGGTGTTTTTCAGAGATCAGTAACAGATCAAAGAGATTTAAGGCATAAATTCTACTAAATCGGTATATAATGATGGTGCTTTTGGAGTAATATTCGTATTACAATGCAACCCTGTGTATTTCAACGCAAACGTTTGCATGGTCTCGTCAATACCAACGCTCTTATTCATTTTCGTTGTACTGCGTCATTGATTCAAGGGATGGAGGATTTTCAGAAAAAACAGAATAATGAAGGTTGAAATGTTAAATTAGTATCGCCAAAATATACTATAATGAGAGAATTCGAAAACAACGGAACCACGATTAATCACCACATTGATGGTAAAGGAGCTATTACCCTGTTATTTGTTCATGGTGCTTACATTGACCAAAGTTACTGGGCAGCACAGGTCGACTTTTTTAAACGCGATTATACGGTTGTTACGTTAGACCTCGCCGGTCATGGGAAATCAGGCAGATCAAGAAGTGATTGGTCGATTGAAGGCCTGGCGGATGATATTGTTGCGCTAATCAAACACCACCAACTGGAAAAGGTGATCCTGATCGGTCATTCTCTGGGCGCCGATCTCAATCTGATCGCAGCAACAAAATTCCCGGATCCTATTATTGGTTTTATCGTTGTCGATAACTTTAAAAACTTAGCTACTCCTTTGGCCCCTGAATTTCAGGACCAGGTGGGAGGGGTCATCGATAGCCTGAGGAAAGACTTTGCAGGAACCAATGAGCAATATGCAAGGATGGCATTGGTTAGCCCGGATACCCCCGCGGCGATTACCGATAGGATAGTAGCAGATTACAGGAACACTTATGAACCTATGGGGCAGGCAACCATGCCGGAGTTTTTTAAGATGGATCAGGTGGAAAAGGATTTGCTTCCCCATTTAAAGCTGAAGATCTATCTGATTAACGTAACCTATTATCCTACCAATATCGAAGCATTACAAAAAAATGCAGTTCATGGCTTCGAGTTAAGGGAGATTGCAGGCACTTGTCATTATCCAATGATCGAACATCCGGAAGCATTCAATGAGGCCTTAAATGAGACGATCAATGCCATCAGGTCATAAAAGGGAATGCTAAATTCCCTTAAATAAAACATTTGAGCCCAGATTCCGTTTACCTTAAATGTCGAAGACCGCTCATCATCAAAACGAAATTCCCAATACCCCGACCATCAGGACGGTAAGGAAGCTTTCCTACCTCATGGATGAGCAGTTTCGGGTTCCGGGAACGCAATTCCGCTTCGGACTTGATCCGATCCTAAACCTTATTCCTTTTGCAGGAGATTTTGCCGGATTTATCATCTCCGGAGGATTGGTACTGGCGATGTCCAGTAAAGGATTGACCAGTAAGATTGTCGTTTTGATGTGCCTCAATATCTTTCTCGATGCCACTATAGGGGCGATTCCCGGAATCGGTCAGATCTGGGATTTCTTCTTTAAATCAAATACAAAGAATATGAAACTCATGGAAGAATATTACCATGAAGGAAAACATCAGGGAAGTGGAAAGAGTACCATCCTTCTGGCCTTAGCCGTGCTTTTTATCATCTTCATGATACTTATGATTATCCTATGGTATATCGCGGCCTGGATCATCAGTTTGTTCTAGAGGAAAAATCTCTGTTATCTGCAAATGATCCTGAGGCACCGGTCTTGGTTCCTCCAACGAATTCAGTTACCCGTGATCAGACCGCTGTCTAACTGATGAATAAAGACCTCAAATAAAAGCCACCTTCATAAGGTGGCTTTCTTGTATTATTCCGTTAGGGAAAACTTTTTGGTTTTTCCTTTGTTCCGGGATTTATGAAGCATACAGATCGTATCGAACTTTGTGATCAGATCAAAAAGCGTATTCAGAAAACGGGCGCGATTTCCTTCCACGACTATATGGAAGAATGCCTTTATAATGCTCAGCTGGGTTATTATACTTCAGGAAACAACCCTATTGGCCGGAACGGCGATTTTTATACCAGTCCAACACTTACGCCAGCCTTTGGTGCAACCATAGCGAAACAACTTGAGGAAATGTGGCATTATCTGGGAAAAACAGCTTTTATGGTTGTGGAGTATGGAGCAGGAACCGGAGCGTTATGCAAATCAATATTGGGAGCTTTGAAAAGTAACAGGCCTATGTATGATGATCTGCGATATTACATCATTGAAAAAAGTAGCCTGATGCGTCAATTAGAAAAAGAACATTTAACTGAAAAAGTAATCTGGTGTGATTCAGTCGATCAGATCCCGGAGATTAATGGATGTATATTGTCAAATGAGCTGGTAGATAATTTTGCCGTTCAGCGGGTAGTAATGAAAGAGGAACTGAAAGAAGTATTCGTTGGTTACGAAGATGGTTTTACCGAAGAACTTAGAACGGCAAATGCCGCACTTAAAAATTACTTTTCTGAATTGGACGTAGACCTTCCCTACAACTACCACACAGAGGTTAATCTGGAATCGCTGACCTGGATTAGCGAGATCGCAGCTACTTTAAACAGAGGTTATCTGATGACTATAGATTATGGCTTTTCTAATCTTTATCAATTTTACAGAAGATATGGGACATTGATGTGTTACCATAAACATCGTGTTAATGATTGTCCCTATCATCATATTGGTCAGCAGGACATTACCAGCCATGTTAACTTCTCCGCGTTAAGCCATTGGGGAGCGAAAGCTGGATTAAAAACCTGTGGCCTGACCAATCAATGCCAGTTCTTAATGTCTCTGGGCCTCAGAGCGCAGCTCATTGATACTTCGTCTCCCGAAGAGGATGTGATCTCCGCAGTTCAAAAAATAAACAGGATCAGCCGCATTTTATTAATGGAGATGGGGGATAAGTATAAAGTACTGATCCAGGAAAAGGGAATGAATGGCGAAAAGTTATCCGGACTAAGTGTGGTCCTTCCCGGAGCTTAGCGAATATTAGCCAGTGCTAATATCCGGCTTGCCATCATTGCCAAACGGATCACTAAATGCTTTTTTTGCGGTTTGATCAGGAGGGAAATAAAAAAACCGGTAAAACATTACCGGTTTTTTTATGCTATTGAGAAGCTTCTTCGGGTGATTTTTTATTAATATCATCTTTTTTGGAAGATTTAACAGATTTTTCCCTGGCCCATTCTTTATCTTCCCTGAAGTCCTCGTCGGGATGAAAGTAATAATCCCTGTTTCTGAATTTAGAATTCAAAATAGATCCGAATTCATCATTAATACGCTTGCTCATAATCGATATTTTTAAATCCTTCTTATTTAATAACAATCCTGTTGAAATTAGGTTTTATTACGCGGGGATATCCTGAAAAAGCTTTCACTTTCCCCAATTAATGTTATTACTTTGCAGGAAGCTATCTCTACAAATGAATAAAACTACACCTGCCATTAAACAAGATATAAAAGTTAGCGTCGACGCTATTGTTTTTGGCTATAATCAGGAGAATGGGATTTCCGTTTTATTGATCAAAAGAAAAATCGAACCTTTTCTTGGGCACTGGGCCTTGCCCGGTGGATTTGTACACAATGAGGAGAGCCTGGAAGCAGCAGTTGCACGTGAACTTCAGGAGGAAGCAGGAGTGTCTATCAATTACCTGGAACAACTTTTCACCTTTGGTAAACCCGACCGTGATCCCAGAACCCGCATCATCTCTGTGGCTTACTTCGGACTGGTTAAATCTGCTGATTTCAGTTTGTTTGCCTCCACAGATGCTTCCGAAGCTGCCTGGTTCAATATTTATGACCTTCCTTCACTGGCTTTCGATCATCAGGAGATCGTAGCGAAAGCCATCGCCCGCTTAAGGGCAAAAATTACTTATGAACCCATCGGTTTTGAACTCCTTGATGCCAGATTTGTCTTCTCTGACCTGGAACAACTTTACATGAAATTATTAGGTCATAACATCGACCGAAGAAATTTTAAACGTAAAATGATGTCTTTAGGCCTGGTTATTGAACTGGATGAAAAGGCGCCATCTGTAGGGGCCGGCCGACCGGGGAATTTGTATTCCTTCGATTATGAAAAATATAAACAGCTTAAAGTAAATGGTTTCGATCTTAATAAACTCCTTTAATATCAGTTGATTATGGGTTTTTAAATTAATTTGTGTAAAATAAACACAAATTAATTTGCTTAAGAAAGAATAAAGACTTTAATTTGTGTCATTGTAACGCAAATAGATATGAGAGTATTAAATTTATCAACCGGATTCAAGCCCTTCGATTCTTCTCTGGAAGAGATAGAAAGCAAAAGCTTTTTATTTAGCGGAGGTGAAGTACACATCAAATTACAGGATGCTGCAGAAGAGGTATTGGTTTCTGCCAGACTGAACGATTCCAATGAAGTGATGAAGTTGTTACTGGCCGTAGATGCATTGCGCAGAAACGGCAGCAAAACCATCAGCGCATTTATTCCTTACCTTCCTTATGCCCGTCAGGACAGGGTGATGGTAGGAGGAGAGCCACTTTCCATCAAGGTGATGTGCAACCTGATCAACAGCTGCAACTTTGAGAAAGTGTATGTCTTTGATGTGCATTCCGAAGTATCCCTGGCTTTACTTGACAACTGCGAACTGATCAGTAATTATAGCCTCGCGAAACAGGTACTGAGTAATCATACAGACTACCTGCTGGTTTCTCCGGATGCCGGAGCCCTGAAAAAGATCTATAAACTGGCCGAAGCCCTGGCTTATCACAATGACATCATCCTTTGCAATAAGGTGAGAGATGTGAGCAATGGAAAGATCAAACAGATCACCGTTGATCAGGACGACCTGGGCGGCAAAGACTGCTTCATCATTGACGATATCTGTGATGGTGGTGCCACCTTCGTAGGTGTGGCAAAAGAACTTAAAAAACGAAACGCTGGTAAGGTCAGCCTGATCGTTTCTCATGGCATCATGTCTCATGGAGAAGCAGAACTGGTAGACTGGGTTGACCATATCTATACCACAGACTCTATAAAAAACGACAGTTCAGACCTGATCAGCAGAATACTGCTGGCCGACCTGATCGAATTATAATCTCCCTTTTAATTTAAAAAACACGACTATGAAACCATCATCAGCATACCACTTACAAACAGCAATAAGCTGATGATCGCTTCATAACCTTTAAAAACACGACTATGAAAAATATCCTTCTTCAAACCGACGTTTACAAAATGGGCCACATGGAACAGTATGCTCCAGGCTGCAATAAAGTATATTCTTACCTCACTGCGCGCAGTGATAAAAACTTCGATGAAACTGTTTTCTTCGGACTTCAATATTATATCAAACAGTATTTGTCTGAACCGATTACTCCGGAAATGGGAGAGGAGTTCCTGACTTACCGTAAACTCATCCTGGGCAACAATTCTCCGGAGATAGAAAGCAAAATCAGAGCACTTTGTCAGCTGGGCTACCTGCCAATAGAAATTAAAGCCGTAGAAGAAGGAACGATCATGCCGGTAAGAAACGTGCTGATGACGATCACCAATACCCATCCTGATTTCTACTGGGTAGTTGGATTTATGGAAAGCTTGTTATTAAAACTTTGGTATACCATTACCGTAGCCACTTGCAGTCATGAGTACCGTAAAATTGTAAGCCGTTATTTCAGCGAAACAGATGAGATCGAAATGGAAGCGGCTAAAGCTTTCCAGGTTCACGATTTCGGTTACCGCGGAGATGCTTCAGAAGAAGGAGCGGCGATCAGTGGGGTAGCACACTTGCTGTCTTTCCTGGGAAGTGATAACGTACCTGCCTTACCTTGCGCAGTAGAATATTACAATGCCGACATTCAGGGTGCCCCAATCCTGCTTTCTGTCCCTGCCAGTGAGCACAGTGTGATGTGTTCTTTCGGAAGGGAAGATGAGATCGGCGCTTTCCGTCATATGCTGGAGCTGTATCCTACAGGAATTGTATCCATCGTATCTGATACTTTTGATGTCTACAAAGTACTGACGGAATTTGCAGAAACGCTAAAAGAAGACATCCTGAAAAGAGATGGAAAAGTAGTCTTCAGACCAGACAGCGGAAATCCGGAATACATCATCTGCGGAAACCCTGAGGCGGAAGAAGGAAGCAATGAGTGGAAGGGCGCCATCCGTTTATTAGATGAGAAATTCGGTTCTACACTGAACAGCAAAGGATATAAAATATTAAACCCTAAAGTAGGCCTGATCTATGGTGATGGCATGTATATCGAAAGATACCTGAGGACCCTGGAACGCCTGAGAAATATGGGCTATGCAGCTAGTAACCTCGTGATCGGAGTAGGTGGGATCTTAAGAAACCACAGTCGTGATACTTTAGGATTTGCGATCAAAGCAACCTATGTGGAAGTAAATGGCGAGCCAAGAGAAATTGAAAAAGATCCGATCACGGATCATAAAAAGAAATCATTGAAAGGAATGCTTTGTCTGATCAAAGAAGGGGATGCTTACCTGACGAAAGACCAGTGCACTCCTGCCGAAGAAGCAGGATCTTTACTTCAGGTGGTATACCGCGATGGAAAACTGATGAAAGAAACAAGTCTGGAAGAGATCAGAACGCTGGTGAAAATGCAGGAGGAAGTAGCTGTAGCGCAACTTTAAATTTATAAAAAATGTTTATGCCCCTGCAAGGGTATAAACATTTTTTATGATCGGGTGTTGTTGTATTAAGGTCTTATTAATCAATGCTATAAGTTATGGAAAATTCAATCAAAGGATTGCTTGAGCTATTGCAGGAATTATACGTCGGAGTTCACGACAGTCCAAGCTGGGTGATCGACGCCAAACCCGGACATGGTTTTACTGCTGCGATAGAAACGATCAGTGCCGAACAGGCATCGACGCCAATTGTTAAAGGGGGAAGTACCATCGCTGCCCATACCGAACACCTGAGGTGGAGCCTCTATTTTGCGCTTGAATTCTATAAAGGAAACAGGCCTTCGTCTGATTGGGAAACGAGCTGGAAGGTTTCTGAAGTAGACGAAGTACAATGGCTCAGGTTACAGCAGGATCTTCTGGAAGCTTATCTGCTCATTCTGGAAGCCATCAGTAAAGTTGAAGACTGGTCGGACGAGAATTTGCTGAAAGGAACATTGGCACTGCTTCCTCATGCAGCTTATCATCTTGGCGCGGTTAAACAAATGATGCTGGTGGTAAAGGAAAACTGAAAACAGGAGGAGGGATTGCAGGATAAACAAGTAGTTTTTTCTTAAATAACCGTATAAAGACGGTCAACAGAAGGGAAATGAGATGCTTAACTTTATACAGACCCTCTTTGTATGAAAGATTGTTTAAAGAAAATCCTTATTGTTGAAGATGATGCGGCGCTTTCGGAACTACTGCAAGAAGTTCTCGAAGCGCGTCAGTACCGTTGTCTGGTTTTGCGTTATACTAAAGAAATCCTCAGGGTTACCCAGGATTTCCAGCCCGATGTAATTTTGCTGGATTACATGCTTCCCATAATGAATGGCGAAGAGCTTTGTGCACGGGTTAAACAAAATGAATCCACCTGCAACATTCCGGTAGTCATTTATTCTGCGTTTTCAGAGACGCTTTTACCCGTTGAAGATTTTATGTGTGATGTTTTTATCGCAAAACCTTTTGACTTATATATTTTGCTAAATCAGCTTGAAAAGCTGGCTTTGCACTACAGACGTCATAAAACAGGTGTTTTCCGCCTTTAAAACACGTAATTTCCGGTAAACTTTCAATTGAGCTGAACGGTTATCAAGCGAGTGTTTTATATTCTTATAAGTCGTTTAATCCTTCAACCACCAGCAGCAGCGTAGCTGGTGGTTTGAAGTAAAAACTTTTTCTCCGCTTCCTTGTTGAACTTGTGGTTAACGATAAAACAATGGCAAAGCAAAGTGCAGGTATTTTGTTGTATAGAAAGACGGTGAAAGGGTTGGAATTCTTTCTTGTTCATCCTGGCGGGCCATTCTTCCGCAATAAAGACCTGGGTTGGTGGACAGTGCCAAAAGGAGAGCTCTTACCGGATGAGTTGCCATTAGAAGCGGCCATCAGAGAGTTTGAGGAAGAAACCGGATATCGGCCGGAAGGTAAGTTTATCGCACTTCAGCCAATTGTACAAAAGGGAGGGAAGCAAGTCTGGTGTTGGGCTGTTGCCGGTGATTTGGATCATAAGCGGATCCGCTGCAATACCTTTGATCTGGAATGGCCGCCAAAATCTGGCAAAATGGTTGCTTTTGATGAAGTCGATAAAGCAGGCTGGTTTTGTCTGGAGGAGGCAAAGCAGTATATTAACGGGCAGCAATTCGCTTTGTTAGTAGAATTGAATGCCTTGTTAACATAGGCGGACTTAAGGTCGCTGAACTTATATCTCAATAATTAGTTCGCTATTGTAGCCGTTATATTTTTCATTAATATACCCGTGCGGATTGCAGATCACTTCTGTCTGATCGATTTTATACCTTACTGGCGTATGGATATGTCCATGAATCCAATACAAAGGATTATATTTCTTAATCATCCCTTCCAGATCAGAAGCATATGCTGCAGTTACCGGATCATTCTTATATAATTCAGGTGCGGATCTTAGACTTGGCGCATGATGAGTAACAACCACGTTTTTATATCCCTTTGATTCTTCCAGACTTTGCTCCAGCCATGCCTTGGAAGCCTGATGGATTTTAAAAGTATCTATGCTTCTCAGTTTGGAGTAGGAAGGATCCCGGCGGATGAGTTTATAATCGTTCATTTGAGTCTGACAGATAATTCCATATTCAACCGGACTTCCGAATAAAGAAAAGTCTGTCCATAAGGTTGCACCATGAAACCGTATTCCATTGAATTCAATCCTGTCGTTTTCAAGAACAGTTACATTTGAATCCCTTGATTCCTCGATAATCTTGTGAAGTGTCTTCGGGTAGCTGCCCTTGTAGTATTCGTGATTTCCAAGGATATAGATTACAGGTTTATCCGGAATGAATTTCTTAACCCATTCAATTCCCTTTGTTCCAAGGTTGGTATCTCCTGCTAAAATGACCAGATCAGCATTTTCAAAGTTGAGCGCTGAAACGCCAAACTCCTGATGTAGGTCACTTATGATCTGTATCTTCATTATGGTATTCGTGTAGCCATTAAAGGTAGATTTTTTATGGAAAGAAAGCAGAGGAATACCCCAATAATCGGTCCGTTGCCTTTTTGACTGGAATTGAGTGACTTATTAATTATCTCTTATTTCTCTCCTTTTAGCGCATAAAATTGATTATTTTGCAGTATTCACCTACTTGTTTAAGCATGCTCTTACTAACAGAAATCGAAAAAGTGATCCCTGTCTCCAAAGAAATGGAAGCGGCGATCCGGGAGAAGTTTGTAGAACGAAAGGTTTTCAGAACAGAAAGTCTGCATCAAACCGGAAAGATCGCCAGAGAATTGTTCTTCATAGAGAAGGGTCTGATCAGAATCTTTTACCACAACCAATCGGGTAAAGACATCACCTACGGGTATTATACCGAAGGTGATTTTGTAACCATCCCCGAGAGTTTTTTTACCCAATCTGCTTCCAAATACAACATGGAAATGCTGGAAGACGGACTGCTTAATTCCATATCTTATACAGATTTAAACGTGTTGCTCGTCGATTTTCCGGAGATGCAGCGGTTGGAAAATAAAACCCTGCAAAGCTTCCTGTTAAAGGCGGGTGAACGGATCGTTGCGCTTCAGTTTCTCAGCGCCGAGGAAAGGTATGATACCCTGATGGACACGCAGCCAAGCATCATCGGAAGAGCTCCTCTGGGAACCGTTGCGTCTTACCTTGGCATCACCCAGGAAACGCTGAGTAGAATCAGAAACAGAAAAAAGCTTGCTTTTGATCTGGATCAAAAGAGAATTGCATAATTAACCAGACCTTTGCCCCTTCATAAAATCCTTGTGTAATGAAAGCTTTTTTAAAACACATTTTTGTACTCTTTATCGGATCTTCTCCTTTAATGCTGCACGCACAGCAATCTGGTCCTCCGGGATTAACTGAGCTGATTGACAGTGCCCTGAATAAGGACCATATGCTTGCCAATAAGCGGTTGGATATTGAGTTCTCTAAAATCGACCGTAAGAAATTATCAGAAGTATACCTCCCTAATGCAGAAGTATCCGGTAAATATGCATTTCTCGCCAATGGCGTTAATTTGGGATTACCAGGAACCTCTTTATTCGACCTGATCAGTATCCCGGAAATCAATTCAGGGTTTACCTCCAGTGCAAATCTTTTTAAAGCAGACCTCAGCCTGAGCAGTGTCTTGTATGCCGGTGGAAAAGTATCCGCCCTTAAAAGTGCGGTAGATGCGAAAACGAAAGCACAGACTGCTTTACTGGAAAAGGACCGTCAGCAGATCATTACCGAGATCTCCAAAGCCTACGATCAGCTCGCCTTGCTCAGACAAGTGAAACTCTTGCTGGATAAAAGCCGGGACCGATATGAAATCAATAAGAAAACAGCGGATAAGGCCTTGAATTATGGATTGATCACCAAATACGAACATCAGAAAGTGGAGGTGGCACAAGCGACCCTTGCTTCTAAAATACAGGAATACGAAGGAAAAAGAAATCTTCTATTACACCAGCTGGAAATGTTTACCGGAATTAGCCTGGAGCGGTTAGGATTGATAGAAAACGACCTTTCTCCCATTAACACCGTAAGTTCTCAAAATACCATAGCAAACAGACCGGAATTTACGGCCCTTTCAGCCGCCATAGAAGCGCAGGGTTTTAAATTGAAAGCAGCACAAACCTGGTGGAAACCGAAAGTGCAGGCCGCGGCATCACTGGGTTATCTGAACCTGTTCGATGTAGACATGAAAGGAAAGCACGACCTGCCTGTGATCGGAAGGTTTAGCAGTCATACGAACAAGATCGAGGTGGCCCCAAATTTCACTGTTGGCATAGGTTTTAAGTGGGATATTTTCGATGGAAATAAGGGAAAAAGAGAAGTTCAGCAGGCGAGGATAGAAGTGAAAAAGGCGGAAAATGAAAAAGCCGAAGCGGAAGAACAGCTGAAACTGAACCTGATCAAGACACAAACGGATTACAACAATTCCAATTCAGAGCTAGTGCTCAAACAAAAACAAAGGAAGATGGCAGAAAATGCCCTGACGCAAGCCGGCAAGGAATTCAAAACCGGATTGATCAAAGCAGCGGATTTGATCGGTGCAGAAAGCGATTACCAGGGCGCTGCGCTTGATTATCTTAAGGCGGTTTTTAACCAGCGCCGCAATGCCATCGAATTATTAAAAGCTACCGGTAACCTCAACCGTTCTACCATTCAATAAATGAAACATATGATGAACACTTCATTCAAAAGCGTATTATTTGTACTCATCCTGGCAGCATCTGCCTGCTCGAAGCCCGAAAAAAGTACAGAAGGTAAGATTAAACGCGAAACGCTGGCCTTTGCGCCAAAAGTAACCGGGCGTGTGTTGAAAATTTATGTGAAAGAAGGTGATTTTGTAAAGGAAGGGGATACTCTGGCGATGCTGGATGTACCTGAAGTCAATGCAAAATTATCCCAGGCAAAAGGAGCGGTAAAGGCTGCCGGAGCGCAACGCGATATGGCAAAGAACGGGGCGACAGCCAATCAGCTGAAACAACTCCGGGCCAAGAAATCCGGCATCACCGAGCAGTTCAGATTTGCAGAGAAATCTTTCAGCAGGGCGAAAGCAATGTTTGCCGATAGCATGATGACCCCACAGGCATTTGATGAAGCTACGGCTAAATATAATGGTGCCAAAGCACAACTGACTGCAGTAAATGCAGAGTATAATGAAGCCGAAAAAGGAGTGCGTCCTGAAACGCAAACCGCTACCCAGGGCCAGGCGGAACAAGCATTGGGCGTATTACAGGAGGTCGAGGTTGCTTTGTCTGAAAGGTACATCATTGCAACCAACGATATGCAGGTAGAAACGATCAGTCTCAGGGTGGGGGAACTGGCTACTGCAGGCTATCCCTTGTTTAATGGCTATCTGCCGGCAACCACCTATTTCAGGTTTACCATTCCGGAAAGTAAAATCGCCGCCTACAAAAAAGGGGAAGCGATCGAAGTCACGGTGCTTTACAATAAGGAAAAGTTAAAAGGAAAAATACAGACGGTTAAACAGCTGACCCGTTATGCAGACATTACCGCTGCTTATCCGAACTATGATGTGGAGGAAGGGGTGTACGAGGTGAAAATCATCCCGGATGATCAGCAGGCTGCGGAGAAATTACTAGTCAACGCGACCATTATTCTGTAATGATTATGAAAAACTTCTTTGCATTGATAAAAAGGGAATTTGGGTTGTTCTTTGCCGATAGTACATTACGGTCTGTATTTCTGCTGGCACCGATCATCTATGCCTTGCTTTTCGGCTTTGTCTATCAAAAAGGAAAAGTAGAACACCTGCCGATCATCGTAGTCGATCTGGACAATACGCCGCTAAGCAACCAGCTGATTGACATGCTTGGCGAAAATGAAAAGCTGCAGGTAGTCCGCGTTAAAAATACCAATAATGGGACCACGGAAACGATGCGTCAGATGAATGCGGTAGTTACCGTTGTCATCCCGGAAAGATTTGAGGCATCAGTCCTGCAAAAACGCTATCCGGAAATCAATACCTATATCAATACAACCAACCTGCTGACGGCAAATATGGCTTCGCAAGGGGTGCAAACTACCCTTGGGACATTCAGTGCCGGAATTAACATGCAGGGATTAAAGAAAAAGGGAATGAACGCCGGGCAGGCCGCAACGCAATACGAGCCTTTTAAAGTAAACTATATCCGTTTGTACAATGAAACGGGTAACTACTTTACTTACATGTGGCCGGGCGTGCTGGCTGTGGTTTTGCAACAGGTCTTGCTGTTGGGCCTTGCAGTAAGTTTTGCCAGGGAGTATGAAAATAAAACCCTCGAAAAAGAGTTTTTAGGGCGTGCAGGAAATGCCTTTTCTGCGATTTTGATCAAGGTGATTCCTTTTTGGATCATGAGTGTCTTTATACTGGGTATCTACTATATGTTTCATCATATCTTCAGAGCGCCAATCCCAAGCCCTTTAATGAATTACGCGGTTACAACTGGACTCTTCATTGCGGCAACTACTTTTCTGGGTGTGTTTATCAGCGCGTTGCTACCGAGTGCGCTAAAGGCTACACAAGTATTGATGTTGCTGGCTACCCCTGCATTTATTATCGGAGGGTATTCCTGGCCACTGGAGGCCATGCCAATCGGTGTACAATGGTTGTCGTCAATTTTGCCACTTACGCCATTCCTGAATGCCCACAAAGTGATGCTCTTTCAACAGGGATCACTGGCGGATGTAATGCCTTCTATCCAGCATTTATGTATCCTGATCCTGGTGTATGGTATCCTGGCTTTAATTACAGTCCGCATCAAGATCTACCAGATGAAGAAAAAAGCTGGAAAAGAGGAGGTTTCCCCCAACTAATTTGCCCTTGCTTTGGATGGACATGTAAAACATGTATTTAAAGTTTATTAAAACTATTTTTCTGTCGACTGGGTTTTTAAGAACAAATACTTGTTTTTATGCAGCCGGAAGAACCTACAGATTTAAATACCTTATGGAATCTTGTCAAGGATTACGCCTATATCCGGCTGCAATCTCTCCGGTTAATGGCGGTAGAAAAAGTATCGAAACTTATGGCCGATGTGATCAGCAGCCTTAGTCTGATCATTTTTATATTAATGGCATTTTTGGGCGTTTGTTTTACCCTGGCATTCTATCTTTCTGAACTTTTGCAAAGCTTTACTAAAGGTTTTGGTTTTGTGGCCTTACTGCTGACTCTGATCGCGCTCCTGATCTTATGGACAAAAGATAGATTAGAAAACCGGATGGTAAATCTTTTCATTAAGAGATTTTTTGACAAACATTGTGAGGAGGAAGATCCGGATGAAGACTGCTAAGAAAATAACAGGAAAAGGGATCTGGGACATTTTAAAGCGATGTTTTCATGGCTTTATAGATCATAAGGTCCTTAAGCTAAGCGGTTCATTGGCTTACTATACTGTTTTTTCTATGGCGCCTTTGCTGGTGGTGATCATCTCGCTTTGCGGGATCTTTTTAGGACAGGAAGCTGCACAGGGTGAGGTTTACGCCCAGTTGAATGAATTCCTGGGCAAGGATACAGCATTACAATTACAGGACCTGGTAAAAAAGGCCGCTATCGGTGATAAGGGAAATGTAGCTTTCATCATTGGGATTGTCGCTTTGCTTATCGGCGCGACTACCGTTTTCGGCGACATTCAGGATTCCATAAATATGATCTGGGGGCTGAAGCCGAAGCCTAAGAACGACTGGCTGAAAATCCTTCAAAACCGCGTGCTTTCTTTTTCTGTAATCATCAGCCTGGGCTTTCTGCTTTTAGTGTCATTAGCGGTAACGGCCGTATTGGATGCATTCAATGCCCGTCTTCAGGCCAGCTTTGCAGAAGTTTCCGTGATTATTTTTTATATCTTAAACCAGATACTGACCTTGATAGTCGTGTCGCTGATCTTTGCCGTGATCTTTAAAGTCCTTCCCGATGCCATCATAAAATGGAAAGACGTGATTCTGGGATCAATGGTTACTGCTTTGCTTTTTATGCTGGGGAAATTTGCGATTTCCTTTTACATCGGACAGAGCAATATCGGCAGTACTTATGGTGCTGCTGGATCATTGGTGGTCTTGCTGTTATGGACTTATTATTCTTCCATTATCCTGTATTTCGGTGCTGAATTTACCAAAGCTTATGCGGTTGTTTATGGCGCTGAAATTTACCCTTCCAGGTACGCCGTAACCACAAAAGAAGTGGAAATCGAAACGGGTAAAGCCTCGGTTCAGGAAAATGATAAAGAGAAGTTAGGTGAACAATGAGCCGTTTAAACTGTTTTCTATTTCCAGTAAAACCACCCAGTATTCCATTTTTTATGGTAGCTATGATATTTTATTTCTATTTAATTAGATGGCAATGTAGGAGTGTATTTTAGTGTTATTTAAGTGATAGTTGCTTTTTAGGAGAATTATACGCGAGGCTTATCAGCTGTTTAAACGGTTTTGACCGGGTCGGCACCGAACGAGCACCGTGGTTGAAGCTTGTGTGATGCTGGCGACAGGAAGAGGTGTCCTGTCAACATCCTGAATATGTTGTATAGGGCTAACACGCTAAATAACAGTTCTTAGTTTGTTTCTGAAACAAGAACCGAAGAAAAATAAAATATACCGGAATGGGCCAGATTGAAACGAACCAGAAAATCATTAACCGGCTAAGGGAGGAAATGATTTCGTTTAAAAGCTTAATGTTGGATTAGCTAAGTCATTTTAGCGTATTTATTTAATAACAGATTAAATTAGGTTCTTGTTTGTGCCTTTTTTCAGTTATTTGAGCGTATTTTTAATTAATTGTAAGTAATGTAATATTTTTGTTGCTTCTTTTAGGATAATTATTATCTTTGTTCATAGTAGCATAAGCTGAAGTGTAGTCAATGGTAATCTTGTCATAACGAATAGTTTACTTGTGCTGGATAATTTTATGCTGTAAATGTGGACAGGTTATCACCCTGTGTTTCATTGAATAGAATGCCGTTTTTACGTTTTAGTTAATCAATTGTTTAATAAAAAATATATAAAATCATCACATAATAGTCCTTAATCCGGAAATCTGAAATCTCCCTAACTCTCAAACTAACATTCATCCCATGTTAAAAAATCGAAGATTAGCCCCGCAGACTGGCGGCAAGCTACCCACTGAACCCCTGATTGGAAAGTATAAATGCTATACCAATTCAACAAATGGAAATAATCATCCGCTGTTGATCCTTTCTTCCTGTTGTATTCCTCTACCTCAGCATCTTATTTGTAGAATATTGGGACTTAAATCCAGCTCCACAGCTGACCTTAGCGCATAAGGAAAATTTAAGTCAACCATATCATCTGAAGGCATTCTATTTCTTTAGAATGGAAAGCTGTTTAACCCGAAAAAAGTTAAACAAAGCTATTCCTATGTGCTAAAATCATAGTCTGTTTTCAAAAATAGATGCGCCACGCTGAACCCTTAACGGCCAATAATTTTGGCCGGAGGGGAAAGTATATCAAAAATTTTTTAGGCCAATCGTAAAACTCATGCACAATTATGTCAATTAGTAAGTCCCCTTTGCACCCTGCACAAAAAGATGTTTATCTGGATCAGCTGATCAATGTTGGTAATCCTTATTATAATATCGGAGGATATACCCGAATTATAGGACCATTAGAAAAAGAAATATTTATTGCCGCAGTCAAGTCGGTACCTGAAGTCTTCGATGCTTACCGGATGAGGTTTGACATCGAAGAGGATACCCCTCGTGTTCAGTTCGACGACAACTACAGGACATTGGAGGTGATAGAGCTCGATTATAGCCAGCAGGAAGGCGCTGAAGAAGTATTGCTGGTCTGGATGAAAGAACAATTCAACAAAGCTTTTGAACTTAAAAAAGACGATGTCCTTTTTGAACATTACCTGATTAAATTAAAGGAAGAAGAGCATTATTACTTTTTCAAATACCATCACCTCATCTCAGATGGTTTTGGCCTGTCTTCACAGAACCGTTACGTGGCCAGTAAATACAATACCATGGTCAGCAAAAATGAGACAGATTTTCAGTTTGTCTCTTATCAGGAGGAAGCAAAGAGAGCAGATGCCTATTATCATTCTGAAGAATATAAAGAAGAAGGAAAATACTGGAAAGACAAAATAGAAACCAAACCTGAGCAGTTGTTACAGCGCAGGTTTTTGGACAATATACAGGAACAGCGAAGGTCGGGAACAGTGATCGTAGACCTGGTTCCGGGCGACATCCGTTTATTGGAAGAGCTGCAGAAAGAAACCAAATCCAGCCTCCAGCAATTGACCATTGCCGCCCTGATGATCTATTTCGGTAAAACAACCGACCGTCAGGATTTTATATTTGGTACCCCTTTACATAAAAGAAGAAATAAAAAAGTAAGGGATATCGTGGGCATGTTCACTGGCATCATGCCTTTTAAAGGCACTTATCAACCGGAACTTCCGGTCGGCGACCTGATCAGACACATCACCACCACACAGCGGGAAGATTACCGCTACCTCAATTACCAGATCGGCGACCTGAGCCGCTATTTTAAAATCAATGCCACAGAAGAGTTTTTACTGGAAGTCGTGATTAATTATGCGATGATCGATTTCAACCTGGATTTCGGAGCAGGAATGAAGGCCAGTTTTCATGAAATACCAACGGCTCACGGCCGTTACCCAATGGAAATCTGGTGGAAAGACCTTGGTAAAGACCAGCCTTTACGATTGAGTATTGATTACCAGCTGCAGTTCTTCTCAGAAGAGGAAATGACATTATTGGCGGAACGTCTGCTGTTTATCCTCAGACAGTTCAAAGACCGGATGACAGCTCCTTCAGGAGCGATTGACATTATCCCGCCTGCAGAACTGGAACTGATGCAAAAATTTAACGAGGTGACCGTTTCCTATCCGGAACATCAAAACCTGGTAGAGATCATTCAGGATCAGGCCATCGCAAATCCAAATGCCATCGCTGTTAAATTTGAAAATGAAACCTATACCTATGAGGAACTCAATGCAAAGGCAAATCGTCTGGCGCATTACCTGCAGGCTGCAGGGGTAGGGAAGGACAGCCTGGTTCCGGTTTGTTTTGACCGCTCCCTGGAAATGCTGCTGAGCATCCTCGGGATCATGAAAGCGGGTGGTGCCTATGTGCCAATTGATCCCCAATATCCGGCAGACCGGATCAGCTATATGCTGGAAGATACCGGCGCTGCAACCCTGCTGACCACAGCCGGACTTTCCGAAAAATTCAGGAATAACCCTGCCGTTCGCCTGGTGTTACTGGACGAGGAGGAGGCCCAAATCGCCTTGCAGCCGGATACCAGTCCTGAAAATATCCCGGCCCCGGGAGATCTGGCTTATGTGATCTATACTTCCGGTTCAACAGGCAGGCCCAAAGGGGTGATGGTGGAACATGGAGGAATGTTAAACCACTTGTATGCCAAAGTGAATGACCTGCAATTGTCCGCTTCTTCGGTTGTGGCATTTACCGCTTCCTATACTTTTGACATCTCTGTATGGCAATTGTTTTCGGCCTTGTTATGTGGCGGAACAACGATCATCTATCCTGCGGCACTGATCCTGGAACCGGCTAAACTGATCGCTGCAATTGATCAGGATAAAGTGAGCATCTGGGAAGTGGTTCCTTCTTACCTGGCCACGGTATTACAGGAACAATATGTCGCTTCATTGACGGCGTTGGAATATTTACTGGTCACGGGAGAAGCGGCAAGTCAGCCGGTATTGAAGCAATGGTTTAGCCATCCCTTTTATGGCAGAATCCCGGTGGTCAATGCTTACGGGCCTACAGAAGCATCGGATGACATCTGTCACCACATCATGTACGAGACACCGGAACGGATCAATGTGCCATTGGGTTCACCGGTTCAGAATACACAATTATATGTGCTGGATCAACAGTTACAGCTTTGCCCGATAGGGGTAGCGGGGGAAATCACCGTTTCCGGGATCTGTGTTTCCAGAGGATACCTAAACCTTCCGGAGCTGACTGCAGAAAAGTTTATTTCCCATCCTTTTGATGCGGATAGCGCTTACCGGATGTACCGGACAGGGGATCTTGGCCGCTGGCTTCCGGATGGTACGATCGAATACCTGGGAAGGATCGACGACCAGGTGAAAATCCGTGGTTTCCGCATTGAATTGGGGGAGATCGAAGCAGAACTGCAATTGTGCGAAGGAATTATCCAGTCGGTGGTTGCCGTAAAAACCGATGAAAACGGTCATAAAAGACTGGTGGCTTACCTGATCAGCGAAACTGATTTTGAGAAAGAACTGATCATCGCAAAGCTGAAAGAAAAACTGCCTGAGTACATGATTCCAGCTTTCTTTATGGCGATTGAGGAGATCCCGCTTACGGCAAACGGAAAAGTCAATAAAAAGGCTTTACCGGAGCCTGATGCCTCAGCTTTAATGAGCACTTCCTATGTCGGGCCAAGGAACGAAAGAGAGCAGCAACTGGCGGCAATCTGGCAGGAACTGCTGGGGGTATTCCGCGTGGGGATTTACGATAATTTCTTCGAACTGGGCGGAGATTCAATTACCACGATACAGGTGGCGAGCAGGGCGAGAAGACTGGGCATCAACGTACAGCCTAAAGACTTGTTTGCGCATTATACCATTGCCGCATTGGCGGAATTTTTATCGTCACAGGTCCTTTTCAAAACACAGGCGGCTCAGGAATTCCTGAGCGTAGAGAGTGGATTGTTGCCTGTTCAGCAACATTTTTTTGAAGCAGAAACCACATACAAGGCGCATTATAACCAACATATTTTATTAGAAATCGATAAGGAAATCTCTGCAGAAAGGCTGGATCAGGCAGTTAAAGCATTGGTTCATTACCATGATGCCCTGCGCTTTTCTTATAGGGAGCAGGAAGGGACAATAGTCCAGCAGTATGGGGACTATGAACCCATACTGGAAGAAATTCCTTTTACAGGCGTTCCGGAAGACATGGAAACCCTGATCTCCATCCAGCAGAAAAGACTGGATCTGGAAAAAGGAATCTTAATTCATGCGGTAAGGATCAAAGGACCGGAAAGCAGGAGCCATCATCAGCTTTTACTGGTGGTTCATCATCTGGCCATAGATGGGGTATCCTGGAGAATCCTGATCGACGATTTATTGCTGTTACTGCAGCCGGAAGCAAAGGGGAAATCCCTTTCGGAATTGGCAGGAGGAAAGACAACAGCCTATTACCAATGGCAGGAAGCATTAACGGCATATGGACGGACACCAGCCCTTTCATCGCAATTGCCTTACTGGGAAAATGCGATACAACATTATGTTCCGGTAAAAACAGACAAGAAAACAACGCAGCAGGCAAGCACTGCAGATACCGGAACAGTTACCCTGAAACTCAGTGAAAAGCTAACCGGAGCTTTACTACAGGATGTTGCACAGGCTTACCGTACAGACATTAACGATGTGCTGCTAACGGCACTTGCACTTACTTTATCGGAATGGAACGGGGCGTCAGCAGTGTCTGTAGGTCTGGAAGGACATGGACGCGAAGCGATTAGCGGGGATGTGGACACGAGCAGAACAGTAGGCTGGTTTACGAGCTTGTACCCGGTATTGCTGGAGGTTAAAGGCAATGATCCGGGTGTCATCCTGAAAAATATTAAAGAGCAGCTAAGGCAGGTTCCTGAAAAAGGACTTGGCTTCGGCGTATTGAAATACCTGAATAAAGAAGTTTCCCTGCAAACTGAAGATCCATGGGACATGGTCTTCAACTACATGGGGAAAATGGAAGAAACAAAACAAGAGCAAGCCTGCAGGCCCTTATGGGAAAGCTTCGGACTTTCGGTTGCCCGGGAATATCCGCTAAGGGATAAAATCGCCCTGAACTGTATGATCAGAAAAGGAGTGCTGGAGTTTCAATGGGATTTCAGTAAGCTTCATTTTCATAAAAAAAATATAAAAGAACTGGGGGCAAACTTTCTGGAAAAACTGGAAGAAATCATCAGTCACTGCAAGTCGCAAACGAATCCTTCGTTAAGCCCTTCAGACTATGAGCTGGGCGGACTGATTAGCGTAGCTGAACTGGATGATTTTCTGGAGCAGGAGCACAATGGTGCCCCGCGCAAAGAACAGATCGAAGGCCTGGCACGATTGAGCGGCTTACAGGAAGGAATGTTGTTTCATGGCCTTTATGATGATCAGGCAGGGACTTATATTCAGCAGTTTTACTGCGGACTGCAAGACCTGGATGAAAAGGTGTTTCTGGAAAGCTGGCAGCACCTGATTGCTCAGCACAGCATTTTAAGAACTGCATTTTACCATGAAGCATTCGCTGTCCCGGTACAATGTGTTTACCGGGAAGCAGAAATGCCGGTTGTCCTGCTGGATTATAGAAAGCTGGACAGCATGGCGCAACAAAAAGCCATCGCAGAATATGAGCGGGAAGACCGGCTAAAGGGCTTTGATTTTACCGAAATACCTTTAATGCGCATGTGCCTGATCCGTTTGGATGAACATCGTTATCAGATGATCTGGACCTATCACCACATTCTGCTGGACGGCTGGTCGTTACCGGTATTGCTGGAAGAATTGCTGCGTACCTATGAATCAAAGGTCACCAGAACAGCCCTTACCCTGACACCAAATACGAGGTACGACGATTATATCCGCTATATCTATCGTCAGGATAAAGCAGCAGCAGCAAAATACTGGAGCAAATACCTGGAAAATGTAACAGAAGGAAGCCTGTTGGGATTCATCAACAGTACCGCCGACCGTAACAAAGGTTTCGGGCTTTATAAAAAGGAACAATTCAGACTGGACAAAGCGGCAACAACTGCAGTTCAGCAATTTGCCCAAAGGCACCAGCTGACCTTGAATACGATGATGCAGGGCGTCTGGGCCTACCTGTTGTCGCGCTATACGGGCAAAGCCGAAGTGACGTATGGGATCATTGTGTCCGGACGTCCGGAAGATCTTCCGGGTGTGGAAAGAGGAGTAGGGATGTACATCAATACGCTCCCTTTACATACGGTGGTAGAAGAAAATCAAGCCATCACCCGCTGGTTACAAATTTTGCAAAGCGGTCAGCTGGAAAGTCGGGAACATCAGTTTACGACATTGAATGAAATACAACGCCTTTCCGGGATCTCTGGCGATATTTTCGACAGTTTACTGGTCTTCGAAAATTATCCGGTGAGCAAAGTGCTGCAGGAACATCCCTGGAAATTGCGACTGGAAAATATTGGATTACACGAACATACAAACTACCCTTTCAACATCATCATCCTGACCGCAGAGACGATTCAGGTAGATCTTAATTACAATTCAAGTCTGATCGATCCGGTATACGCGGCAGGAATCGCGCAGCATTTTCAGCAGGTCTTACAACAGTTTATCCAACTGGCAGAAGGCCCAATTTCTGCAGTAGAAATGCTGGCTGATCCGGAAAAAGAAGTCTTACTGGAGCAGTTTAATGATACCTTCGGTGATTATCCGGCACTGAGCATCGCGGATGCATTCCGGGAACAGGTAGGCCTGAATCCGGAGGACAAAGCGGTCTTATTTGAAGACCAGTCACTCAGCTATGCGGAACTGGACGAACGTTCCGACCGCCTGGCAAGTTATCTGATCGGAAAAGGCGTACAGCCGGGAACCCTGGTTCCGGTTTGCATGAAACGCAGTCTGGACATGATGACGGGGATTCTGGCGGTCTTAAAGGCAGGGGCAGCTTATGTACCTGTTGACCCGGATTATCCTCAGGACCGGATTTCCTTTATGTTACAGGATACGGCAGGAATACTGGCCCTTACGGGAAGTATTCATCAGCAATTGCTGCACAGCATCAGTCCTGAGCTGGAACTGATCGCATTAGACCGTTTGGAACTTCCGGGGGAAATAAACCCGCTTCCATCGGTTAATCCGGGCGATTTGGCCTATGTGATGTATACTTCCGGTTCTACCGGCCGGCCAAAAGGCGTATTGGTGAGCCAAAGCAATGTCATCAGTCTGGTCAAAGAAGTGAGCTATGTGTCGTTAAACAGCGATGATGTGCTATTGTCTACGGGTTCCCCTTCATTTGATGCGACTACTTTTGAGTATTGGGGAATGCTCCTGAACGGGGGGCAACTGATCCTTTGCAGTGATGATGTATTGCTGGATAGCAGTTTGCTGAAAGCAGAAATCCGCCGGCATAAGGTGACGAAGATGTGGTTTACTGCAAGCTGGTTTAACCAGCTGATCGATACAGATATCGAAGTATTTACAGGTTTATCTGTAGTGCTTGCCGGTGGAGAAAAATTGTCCGCAGAGCATGTGGGCAAAATGAGAAGAGCGCATCCGGAAACCAGACTCATTAATGGATACGGACCTACGGAAAACACGACCTTTTCACTTACTTTTTCTATTGACAACAGTGGCCTGATTCCGATCGGTAAACCCCTGGACAACCGGACAGCCTATATTCTGGATGCACAGCTGAGGTTAGTGCCTGCCGGTTTACCTGGCGAAATATACCTGGGAGGAGCAGGTTTGTCTTTAGGTTATTTAAATCGTCCCGATCTAACGGAAGAACGCTTTATCAATGCCCCTTTGTTAAAAGGACAGCGCTTGTACAAAACTGGAGATATCGGACGCTGGTTACCGGATGGCAATATAGAATACCTGGGAAGGATAGATGACCAGGTGAAAATCAGGGGATACCGCATAGAACTCGGCGAAATCGAGAATGTATTGCAACAAAGTGAATTGTTGAGTCAGGCGGTTGTCCTTGCCAAATCAGAAAACGGAACGGTGAAACGCCTGATCGGATATGTGGTACCTGAAGGAGATTTTGATAAGGAAGGGATCGTTGCCTACCTGAAAGCCCTGCTGCCGGAATACATGATCCCTTCGATATGGATCGCACTGGACAAATTACCGCTCACCAAAAATGGTAAGGTGGATAAGAAAGCCTTACCTGAGGCAGATGTTCAACAGTTGTTTGCCGGGCGGTATATCGCTCCGCGGAATGTGATAGAGCAAGACCTGACCCATATCTGGCAGGAATTGCTTCGGGTAACACCAGTCGGCATTCATGACAATTTCTTTGAACTTGGCGGCGATTCTATTGTGACGATCCAGGTGGTCAGCCGTTCAAAACGTCTGGGCTATGAACTGCAGCCACGTGATCTATTCGCTTGTCAGACGATCGCCGTGCTGGCAGAAGTACTGGAACAAAGAAAGGCGCAGGAGAATTTCGCAGAACAGGGAACCTTGAAAGGAAAAACCGGCCTCTTGCCGATCCAGCAATGGTTCTTTGACATCGCAGGAGAAAAAACAAATCATTTTAATCAGCATGTTTTATTAAACATCGCCAAACATATCACAGGGACGCAACTGGAAAAGGCGGTCGCGAGCTTGGTGAATTACCATGACGCGCTTCGTTTTACCTATCGTCCGGCAGAAGGAGAACAGGAATACGGGAAATATCAAGGGCTATTGGATGTCGAAGACCTGAGCAGCTGGAGCATGGATCAGCTTCCTGAAGCGATCAATGCAGTGGCCGAAAAATACCAGCGCAGTCTGAATCCTGAACTGGGGATTTTAATCCGGACGGTATGGATGCAGTTGCCGGAGGAAGCGGAACAAAACCGTTTACTGGTCATCGTCCATCACCTTGCGGTGGATGGCGTTTCCTGGCGCATCCTGACGGAGGACCTTAAACTGCTGCTGGAAGATACTTCCTCCGGAACAACAGCAGTGGTTCTGGGCAAAAAAAGCAGTTCTGTACGTCAATGGCAGGAAGCTTTACTGAAGTACTCCACTCATTCCCGCCTGATTTCACAAACAGCTTACTGGGAAAATGTATCCAAACAATATGTCCGCCTGAAAACGGATTACGACTTTACAGGCTCAGTTACGTACTCAGGTACGAGTAACCTGAGCGTTAGTCTGACTGCAGTGCAAACACGCCGTTTGCTGCAAAATGTTCATAAGGCTTACCATACCGAAATCAATGATTTGCTGCTGGCTGCGCTGGCCATTACCTTGTCGGAATGGAACGGGGAGCAAACGGTAACGATCAAAATGGAAGGTCATGGCCGTGAGGACATTGCCAAAGATATTGACCATAGCCGTACAGTGGGCTGGTTTACAAGTCTGTATCCGGTTTCATTGCAGGTGCTGCCTGGACAAACAGAAGGAGACCTGCTGAAAAGTATTAAAGAACAACTGCACCAGGTCCCGGAAAAAGGAATCGGTTTTGGAATCCTTAAATACATCAACCGGGTTCCTGCATTACAGCAAAGCTGCGGAGATGTGGTGTTCAACTATCTCGGGCAGGTAGACAATGTGCTGCTTGCCGAAGACATCCTTAGTCCGGCAACTGAAGCCGCTGGCTCGCCGGTAGGCAAAAGTTTTAATGTGCCGGATAAACTTTACATCAACAGCAGCATTAAAGGAGCAGAACTGGAGGTCGACTGGAGGTTTAGTCATTATCATTTCTCCGCAGAAAGTATTGCCTTTTTAGCTTCACAATACCTGGTTCATCTGGAAAAGCTGATTGACCATTGTGCTTCCGCAGAAACATCAAATTATACTCCGGCAGATTTTGGGCTGTCGGGACTGATCAGCTACCCGGAACTGGATGCTTTTATGGCAGGATTACCTGCAGGGCCGGAGCAGATCGAAAGTATTTATCCGCTTAGCGGACTGCAGGCAGGAATGCTCTTTCATGGATTATTTGATGCCAGTGCCGGAGCTTATGTAGAACAGCTTTCTGCAAATGTGGGCGCGGTAGACCTGGAGCTGTTTGCCCAAAGCTGGGAATACCTGCTTAGGAAACATACGGTACTGAGGACTGCCTTTTACTATGATGTGTTTAACATTCCGGTGCAATGTGTGCTGAAAGACCTGAAAATACCGGTCGGCCTGATCGATTACAGGGAACTGGAAGAAGCTGGACAGGAAAGAGAAATCCAGGCTTATATGGATGCCGATCGTCTGAAGGGTTTTGATTTTGCAGATGCCCCATTAATGAGGCTGATGCTGTTCCGTCTTGCAGATGAGCAGTATCGTTTATTGTGGAGCTTTCACCATATTTTACTAGATGGATGGTCGATGCCGGTATTGCTGGAAGAACTGCTGACGATTTACGAATCCCTGTTTATCGGCCAGCAGACTTCCGGCATCGAACAGGACCATTATGAAAATTACATCCGTTTTATCGGAGCACTTGATCCGGAAGAAGCGAATAATTACTGGGCAGGATACCTGTCGACCTTGACGGAAAGTAGTCTCTTGCCTTTCATTTCTTCAACCGCCGGACATGCCGGTGGAATCGGGCAATTCCGTACCAAAGACCTTCGGATCGCTTCGGATGCCAGGGCGGGCATTGCTGCCTATACACAGAGAAACCGGATCACGCTGAACACGCTGATCCAGGGAATCTGGGCGTATTTATTGTACCGCTATACCGGCCGTACAGATGTGGTGTATGGGGTTACGGTTTCCGGCAGACCGGAAACCATGAAGGGAATAGAACGTGCGGTAGGGATGTACATCAATACCTTGCCTTTACATACCCTGATTAATCAGGAAGAGGAAATGGGAGATTGGTTAAGGACGATACAGGAAGAACAATTGCGGAGCAGGGAATATCAATGTACCGCATTGAGTGATATCCAGCGCCAAAGTCCGGTTTCGGGCGTGTTGTTCGACAGTATCCTGGTATTTGAGAATTACCCGGTAGATGAAGCCGTCCTGGCGCGTCCATGGAAATTACAGCTTTCATCGGTAAAGGTGAAAGAACAAACGAATTTCCCGCTGAGCATTACCGTTGAAGCGGGACATGAAATTAACATCCGTTTTGAATACAACAGCAGTCTGCTGAGCGATGAAGAAATCAGCAGAATTTCAGGACACGTGCAAAATATCCTGTTGCAGGTTACCGCAACTGAAAACATCAAACTCAATGCGATTGAGATACTGAGTGCTGAGGAAAAAACACAATTGCTTTCAGGTTTAAATGAAGGTAATTTTAGTTATCCTTCCAAACAAACCCTCACTGGTCTTTTTGACGCTCAGGTGGCGGCTTCTGGCAAAGCAGTGGCTTTGATTTTTAAAGAACATCAGCTGACTTATGAAGCGCTTGACCTGCAGGCCGGCCAGCTTGCCCGCCAGCTCATCAGCCTTGGCGCGGGAAGGGATGTGCTGATTCCGATATTTATCGAAAGGTCTCCGGAAATGCTGATCTCAATATTGGCAGTATTAAAAGCAGGTGCAGCCTATGTGCCTTTACATACCGCTTATCCTGCAGAACGTATCGACTATATCCTGAAGGACATCAATGCTTCGATGATTCTGACGAGCCGCGAAAGTTCTGCATTGCTGGAAAATCAGACATTGCCATTGATTTTTGTGGATGAACCTTCGGTTTTAGCAGACGAACCTTCAGCTGTTGCTACACCTTCCGGTTCTTCCAGATCTTCTGGTACTTCAACAATCCCCTTGCCAAATCCGCTTCCTTCGGATCTTGCTTATGTGATTTATACTTCCGGTTCAACAGGCCAGCCTAAAGGGGTACTGGTAGAACATGGCAGTGTAGTGCACCTGATTACTTATCAGGCTGAAAAATTTGGCATAGACCAGAGGGAAAGAATTCTGCAATTCTCGAACTATAATTTCGATGCTTCGGTGGAACAGATCTTTCTGGCCTTATCCACAGGAGCAGCATTGGTACTGCCGGATGAAGATACGCGTCTCGACCCGGAAGCATTGACCGCCTTATTGAATAAAGAAGGAGTTACCCACCTGCACGCTACACCAGGATTCCTGGAAACCCTGGAAGCAGGAAGTTATGAAGGATTGAAAAGGGTCATTTCCGGTGGAGAGTATTGCCGCAGTACCCTGGCAGAACAATGGAAACCTTATGTGACCTTTTATAATGAATACGGGCCTACCGAAACAACGGTAACTGCCCTCGAATACCAATATCCGCAAAGTTCCGCTTCTTTATCAGAAGGCGTGCCGATAGGAACAGGACTGGGCAACAGCAGGGCTTACCTGCTGGACGAACAATTGCGCCCGGTGCCGGCCGGAGTAACGGCAGAGTTGTACATCGCCGGGGTTCAGGTGGCCCGCGGCTACCTGAACCGTCCTGATCAGACTGCTGCAAGTTTCCTTGCAGATCCTTTTGTAAATGGAGAACGCATGTACAAAACCGGGGATATGTGCCGCCTGTTACCAGACGGAAACCTGAGCTATGTAGGCCGTAATGACGATCAGGTGAAAATCAGAGGCTATAGGATCGAACTGGGGGAAATTCAAAACACCCTGGAACAACACCCTCAGGTTAAACAGGCACTCGTGCTGGCAACAGCCGATGAACGGGGCAATAAACGCCTGGTGGCTTACGTGGTTCCGGAAGGAACAACGGCCGACCGTGAATTACTGATGAACTTCCTGAAAACCAGGTTGCCGGAGTATATGGTGCCTGCATTATGGGTGCTTCTGGAGCAATTCCCGTTAAACAGTAACGGAAAGGTGGATAAAAAAGCACTTCCTGATCCTGATTCGGAAAAGCTAAGTGATCAGGAGTATACTGGTCCGCGCAATGAAACAGAACAGACATTGGCGCTCATCTGGGAAGACCTGCTGGGCATCGCCAAAGTAGGTATTCACGACAATTTCTTTGAACTTGGAGGTGATTCTATCATCAGTATTCAGGTGATCAGCAGGGCCAGACGCTCAGGCTACGGACTCAGTCCGCGGGATTTGTTCAGCTGTCAGACCATTGCAGCACTTGCGGCATTGCTGGAAGTACAGGAGCAGGGTTCAATAAAGGCAGAGCAAGGACAGCTTAGCACAGAGAGCGGTTTATTACCGATACAACAATGGTTTCTGGATTCCGAAATCGCAGACCATTCCCATTATAACCAACACCTGGTATTTACTGTCGACAAGCACGTTAGCCCGGCAGAACTGGAGTTGGCGCTACATAAATTATTGAGCCATCACGATGCTTTAGGTTTTGCTTACCATCAGGAAGAAGGAACCTGGCACCAGCGTTACACCGGGGCCAGCCTGGAACTGGAAGTCATTGAACCCAATCAGGAAGCTGATTTTTCGGCTGCGCTTACTGCCAAATTAGAAGTTTTACAAGAGGGTATGGACCTGGTGCGGGGAAAATTGGTACAGGCGGCTTTATTACTTAGTCCTGATCAGGAAGAGGCGAACCGTTTGTTGCTCGTGATTCATCACCTTGTGGTGGATGGAATCTCCTGGCGCATCCTTAGTCAGGATCTGGAACAACTGCTGCAACAACAAAGTCAGTCGGTTGAAGAAGTCTTAGGTCCCAAAACAAGTTCTTTCCGTCAATGGTATGGCGGATTGAATGAGTATGCAAAGAGCAGCCGTTTACGCAATCAGGAAGCTTACTGGAAAAAGAACAGCCGGGCTATTGAGCCAATGGTGACGGACCATTATTTCGAAGGTCCGGTCACTATGGATGATGTCAGGACCCATATCGGGAAACTGAACACTGAAGCCACGGCGCAATTGCTGAAAGAAGTTCCCAAAGCTTACCATACAGAAATCAACGATATCTTATTGTGTGCACTGGCGCAAACACTTTCCGCTCACAACAACAGCAACACCGTGTTGCTGGGAATGGAAGGGCATGGGCGTGAAGATCTCCATGCGGAGCTGGATACCAGCCGGACGATAGGTTGGTTCACGACCATGTTCCCTGTTTTACTTCAGCTGGAAACAGAAACAGAAACGGGGACAGATCCCGGATCACAATTGAAAAACATTAAAGAACAATTGCGTCAGGTTCCGGATAAAGGAATCGGATATGGTGTCTTGAAATACATGAGCAGGGCCGAATCCCTGCAAGGTAAGGATACCTGGGAAGTCCTGTTCAATTACCTGGGGCAGTCGGGCAATGCGGGTACGGCAGGACTTTACACGACTCCGCATTGGGAACAGTTCGGTTCATCCGCAGGAAAAGATGTTCAGGTACAGGGAAAACTTGCCCTGAACAGTATGGTCATCGAAGGAGAATTGCGGATGTACTGGAGCTATAGTCCGCTTCATTTTGAGGAAGCAAGTATTGCTAAACTGGCGGCTAACTACCTGTCGAACCTTGAAAACCTGATCCGGCATTGTCTGGAGAGGGAAGTACCTGCTTTCAGTCCATCTGATTATGGCCTGGGTGGATTAATCAGCTATACTGAGCTGGATCAGTTCCTGGATGCCAATCATCAGGGAAGTGTAAGAAGAGGGCAAGTGGAAAGTATTTCCAGGTTGAGTGGTTTGCAGGAAGGCATGCTGTTCCATAGTTTATACGATCAGCATAGTTTAAATGACCAGCAATCGGCTGCTTATGCACAACAGCCCGGTGCCTACGTACAGCAATTTTCTGCCGAACTGAAAGACGCCGATATCGACCTTTTCATCGCCGCCTGGCAACACCTGTTAAAACAACACAGCATCCTGCGCAGTGCATTTTATTATGATGTGTTCCAGGTGCAGTGTGTATATGCAACAGCAGAGATTCCGGTAACCTTTCTGGATTATTCCGGGCTTACCGCTGAGGAACAGGAACTGGCCGTTAAGCATTACAAAGGCGAAGACCTGAACAAGGGTTTTGACTTTAGCACAGCCCCTTTAATGCGCATCGCATTGATGCAATTGGAGGAAAACCGTTATGTGTTCTGCCTTACCCATCACCATATTTTACTCGATGGTTGGTCTATGCCGGTATTGATGGAAGAATTGCTGAACAATTATGAGCAGTTGTCCAATGGAAAACCATTGCAAGTCCTTAAAGAAGACCGTTATGAGGATTATATCCGTTATATAGAACGACAGGATAAGGATGCCGCAGAGCACTATTGGCAACAATACCTGGATGGGTTACAAGAATCCACCTTATTGCCATTTATCAGCAATCAGTCGGAACGGACGAAAGGCCATGGTGAATATGGAGATGAAGTTATTCATTTTGATGCCGCATTTACTTCCCGTTTAACGCGTTATGCGCAGCAAAACAGGGTGACCCTGAATACGCTGATGCAGGGCGTCTGGTCTTACCTCCTTTACCGGTATACCGGTCGGACAGCAGTCTCATTCGGCGTTGTGGTATCCGGCAGACCTGAAAATCTTCCCGGTGTAGAATCCGCAATCGGGATGTACATCAATACTTTGCCTTTCCATGGGAAGATCAGCTTATCTGAAAATATTAGCAATAGCCTTCAGCAGATCCAGACGGAACAACTGGAAAGCAGGGCTTATCAATACAACAGCCTCAGCGAAATACAACGCTTGTCGGGCATTACCGGCGATCTGTTTGATACGCTGATGGTGTTTGAAAACTATCCGCTGAGCAAAGCGCTTGAAGCCCAGCCATGGCGCTTAAAGTTGAGTAATGTGGATGTTGGACAACAACATACCAATTATCCGCTCAGCATCATTATCATTGCTGGAAGCGAAATTACCATTGACTTCAATTACAATAACCTGTTGTCATCAGCAGATGTGAAATCTATTGCCGGTCATTTCTCAGCAGCGCTGGAGCAAATGATCGCTTCAGAAGTGCAGACATTTGCTGACCTGGATATTTTCAGTGCGGCTGCAAGGCAACAATTGTTACATGACTTTAATGCAAAAAGTATCTCGGCATTGCCGACGGCCGATGTCGTTGCACGTTTTGCAAAAGCAGCTGTTTTATCGCCTGCACATCCGGCAATTGTTTTTGGAAATGAACAGCTTAGTTATCAGGAACTGGACGAACAATCTTCCCGTCTGGCACATTACCTGCGCGATCACGGGGTAGGAGCTGGTGTGTTGGTTGCCGTATGTCTGGAAAGATCTGCCGCAGTGATTATTAGTCTGTTAGGGATTCTGAAAGCAGGAGGTGCTTATGTGCCTATTGATCCGGGTTATCCGGCAGACCGAATTCTGTATATGCTTTCAGATAGCGGAACGGATTTACTGATCAGTAACCATGCTTTGCTTTCCGGTCTTCAGGTTCCGGAAAATGTGAAAGTTCTGGATGCTGCTGATTTTGATGTGTTTACAAAAGGGTATCCGGTAACTGCTCCTAAAGCGCAGATCAGTTTATCTGACCTGGTTTATGTGATTTATACTTCCGGTTCTACCGGTTTGCCTAAAGGGGTAGAGATTACGCATACCGGTCTTTCCAATCTGCTGAGCTGGCATTTGGAGCGTTATGAACTGAATCAGCAAAGCGTAAGTACTGCTGCCGCAGGAATTGGTTTTGATGCTTTTGGCTGGGAAATCTGGCCAACACTCGTTGCCGGAGCAAGCCTGCACATCATTGATGATGAGCTGCGTTTGTCTCCTTCGGGGCTGGTTGATTATTACAGCCAGGCAGAAGTGACTCATAGCTTTTTATCTACCGTGCTGATTCCGGAATTTGTAGCGGAAAGCAGGGGACGTGATTTGAATTTAAAATACCTGCTTGCCGGTGGAGACCGTTTATCGGCGATTTCACTGGAAGGATTAGGGTATAAAATCATCAACAATTACGGGCCAACCGAAAACAGTGTGGTGACGACTAGTTATGAACTGCTTGCAGGAAACAGCGAACTGGCACCGCCAATCGGGATTCCGATAAGCCATACCCAGGTCTATATTCTGAATGCCGTCAACCAGTTAAGTCCGGTTGGTGTGCCCGGAGAGCTTTGTATCGGTGGTGCAGGATTGGCGAAGGGTTATTTAAACCGACCGGAGCTGACTGCCGAAAAGTTTGTCCCGAATCCTTTCTTTAAGGAAAGAAATGACAGAATGTACCGAAGCGGAGACCTTGCGCGCTGGTTACCTGATGGCAATATAGAATACCTTGGCCGTATCGATGATCAGGTGAAAATCCGTGGTTACCGCATCGAGCTGGGTGAAATTGAAAACGTATTACAGCAAAGCGATCTGGTCAAACAGGCCGTAGTAATGGCCCGTCCGGATCATCGTGGAAATAAACAACTGGTTGCCTACCTGATACCAGAAGGAGAATTTAAAAGAGAAGCACTCATAGACTTCCTGAAAGCACGTTTACCGGAATATATGGTTCCTGCGTTATGGGCATCATTGGACAAATTCCCGCTGACCAGCAATGGAAAGGTAGACCGGAAATTGCTGCCTGAGGTAGACAACAATGCCGCGCTAACCGACCATTATGAAGCGCCAAGAAATGCAACAGAACTTGCTCTGGCCAGCATCTGGGCAGATTTACTCCGCGTAGAAAAAGTCGGCATCCACGATAACTTCTTTGAACTCGGTGGAGATTCCATCATTACCATACAGGTAGTCAGCAGAGCGAAACGTGCGGGGTATGAATTCCAGCCAAGAGATCTGTTTATCCATCAGACCCTGGCCAGACTGGCTGCTCAGCTGGAAAAATCCAGCTTTAAATCTATCACCGGAGAACAGGGACTACTGAGCGGAGAAAGTGATTTATTACCAATACAACAATGGTTTTTTGGAGATGCCGCACAGGTCAGCTCACATTTTAACCAGCACCTTTTATTAAATATCGCTAAAAACACCGCTGCTCCGGCATTGGAAAAAGCGATTAAAGCATTGATACAATACCATGATGCGCTGAGGTTCAGCTATCAGCAAAGTCCGGATGGCTGGATTCAGTTGTACGGAACCTATGAAGGAGAACTGGAGCTTGCAGATCTTCAGTACGTTTCCCAGGATCAGCTTGCTGAAGCGATCAGGGAGGAAGGTAACCGCTTACAGGGAAGCCTGGACATTGAGCAGGGCATTTTGATTCGTGCCCTATTGATGAAGACACCGGAAACGGAGTCCTTTGACCGCTTGCTCATCGTGGTACATCACCTCGCCATTGATGGGGTTTCCTGGAGAATCCTACTGGACGATTTGGTACTCTTGATGGAAGGTCCTGCCGAAAACTTGCCCGAAGGTCCTTCAGAAAATCCGGTTTTAACTGCTGCTAAAAGTTATGCTTACCGCCAATGGGCGGGAGCACTGGAGACTTATAGTAAGCGCCCGGCGCTACTGAATCAGGAAAATTACTGGAAAACTACAACAACCCAATACCTGCCATTAAAAACGGAAAAAGAAGACCTCACAGCGATCAGCTCAGGCGATACTGCCAGTTATATATTAACGCTAAATGCGCTGCAAACTTCCAGCTTATTACAGGAAGCACCGAAAGCTTACCATACCGAGATCAATGACATTTTGCTGAGCGCTCTGGCCCTTACTTTAACAGAATGGAATGAAAGTACCCGGATCTCCATCGGGCTGGAAGGCCATGGCCGGGAAGACATTTCTGAGGCTGCGGATATCAGCCGGACAATAGGCTGGTTTACGGCCTTGTATCCTGTACTGTTAACCATCGGTACCGAAAAAGGAGCAGCTGATGTCCTTAAAAACACCAAAGAACAACTGCGCCTGATCCCTGAAAAGGGGATTGGTTACGGCGTGTTGAAATACATTAATCAATCTCCATCCCTGCAGGGCAAAAACCCATGGGATGTCGTATTTAACTATTTAGGACAAGTGGACAATGCCGCAGGCGGAGTCGGACACCTGTCTATTGCTACTGAAGACGCAGGTGCTTCCGTAGGTAGAGATTTTATTTTCCAGGACAAGCTGGCCATCAACAGCATGGTCCGCAACGGAGAACTGATCATAGACATTGGCTACAGCACCAAACATTTTACTGTCGAAGGTATTGAGCGCATCGGCGAAAGCTATCTTCAGCACCTGAATGCCCTGATTGACCATTGTGTTTCAGTAAGCAGTCCGCTTGCTACGCCTTCCGATTACGGATTGGGTAAAGTGATGACTTACCAGGAACTGGACCGTTTTCTTGAAGAAAATGTTCCCGCTAACGCCAATGTTCCCGGTAGCGGAAGTGCTCATGGTAAAAAACGAAGAACCCTGATCGATCGGTTGTACCCGTTAAGCGGGCTTCAGTCGGGGATGTTATTTCATGGACTCTATGATGCTGCTGCCGGAAATTATGTGGAGCAGTTCAATACCGTACTGACTTCCGTAAATGAAACGCTGCTGATGGAAAGCTGGAATTGGGTGATGCGCAGGCATACCATCCTGAGAAGTGCTTTCTATTATGATACTTTTAACATTCCGGTGCAATGCGTGTATAAAGAACTGACTTTACCGATGTCTGTTTTTGATTACCGCCATCTGAATGCTGCGGCACAGCAACAGGCTTTGCATGACTATGCGGCCTCAGACCGTCTGGAAGGCTTTGACTTTACACAGGCTCCTTTGATGCGCATCTGCTTATCGCGTCTGGATGAGCAACGTACCCATATGCTTTGGAGCTTCCACCACATCTTACTGGATGGCTGGTCTGTACCGGTCTTATTGCAGGAATTACTGGAAGCTTATGAAGAATTAATCAGCGGAAATGCTTTGCCTTTGCTAAAGGAAGACCGTTACGAAGATTACATCCGCTTCCTGCAGCAAGACGATCAGGGGAAAGCCGAAAACCATTGGCGAAATTACCTGGAG
Source organism: Pedobacter steynii (assembly GCF_900103665.1). Lineage (GTDB taxonomy): Bacteria > Bacteroidota > Bacteroidia > Sphingobacteriales > Sphingobacteriaceae > Pedobacter > Pedobacter steynii. The sequence continues at coordinate 268,891 of NZ_FNGY01000007.1, read as the reverse complement.
CCTGTTCAGGAAGGAAGCTTACTGTCATTTGTCGGCACCACCGCCGACCGTAGTAAGGGAATCGGAACTTACCGTCTGAAAGAGAGGGTTGTCGGCAAAGAAACAACTGCCCTGCTATCTGCCTATGCACAACGCAATCACATTACGTTGAACACCTTAATGCAAGGTGTCTGGGCCTGTCTTTTGTCTCACTATACCGGTCGCCCGGACGTCGTTTACGGCGTCACCGTATCGGGTCGCCCGGAAGCTTTAACAGGAATTGAACAGGCGGTAGGAATGTACATCAATACCTTACCACTGTTTGTGAAAGTGGCTGACAACCCGCTTTCGGAATGGTTTCAGTCGATCCAAACGGAACAATTACAGAACCGCGAATACCAATATACCCCATTAAATGAGCTGCAGCGCTTGGCAGCAGTAGAGGGAGAACTGTTTGATACCTTACTGGTATTTGAAAACTATCCGGTAACGGAAGTGTTGGAAGGCCGGAAATGGCAACTGAAGATGGAAGATGCTTCGATCACTTCACAAACCAATTATCCTTTATGGCTGGTGATCATGGCCGGAGCAGAGATCCACATTCGTTTTGAATACAACAAGGAATTACTGGACGAACGTCAGGTAAACATGATTTCAAAACATTTTGAACAGGTCTTGCTACAGCTCGCTTCAGGAGCAGTGATTAGTCCGCGTTCATTGAGCCTGCTCGGCGCAACTGAGCTTCAGGAAATAACAAGCTTTAGTCAGAAAGCAGTTACCTATCGCGAAGAACTCACTTTTGTAGATTTATTTACGGAACAGGTAATCCGTACTCCGGAAGCTACCGCGCTGATGTACGAACAGGAATCCCTGACCTATCAGGAACTGGACGAGCGAAGCAACCAGTTGGCGCATTACCTGATTGATAAAGGCGTTCAGAAAGGCGCATTAGTGCCATTGTGCATCGAACGTTCGCTGAACATGATCGTCGGTCTGATGGGAATTTTAAAGGCTGGAGCAGCCTATGTACCGATCGATCCGGATTTCCCGGCCGATAGGATCAGCCATATGCTGAAAGATACAGGAGCTACCATCGCCCTGAGCAGTGCCGCCTGTAAACCATTATTGTCGCTTTCCGATGATCAGGTGCTAAGCCTGGATTCGGAAGCCGGTTTGTGGAACAGCTATCCGGTTCATGCTCCGGCAGTAAAGGTAACTAAGACCGATCTGGTTTATGTGATTTATACTTCGGGAAGTACCGGAAAATCGAAAGGGGTATTGCTGAGCCACCATAACCTGTCGGATTATATGGCGGGTTTACAGGATGCGCTTCCGGTTCTGGAATGCCGCTCTTTCGGTCTGATGTCGAGCATTGCCACCGACCTTGGAAATACGGTTTTATTTACCGCATTGCGAAATGGTGGGGCTTTGCATGTCTTCTCTAAAGCAGCCGTCAATGACCCTGATGAATTGAAAAGTTATCTTTCTCAACATCCGGTAGATTGCATTAAAATTGTGCCTTCACATTGGAAAGCACTCTCTACACCTGATTTTCTGCTCCTGCCGGAAAAACTCCTCATTTTTGGAGGAGAAGCACTTTCCAGAGAACTGGTTCAGCAGATCAGGCAGTCAGGAAGCAACTGTATGGTGGTCAACCATTACGGACCTACCGAAACCACGATCGGTAAACTGCTTCATGTGGTGAAAAATATTTATACAGATCAGGAAAATATCCCAATCGGGAAGCCATTTTCAAATACCAAAGTCTACGTGGTTAATGCCAACGGACATTTATGTCCGGTAGGGGTGCCTGGAGAATTGCTGATCGGTGGATATGGCGTTGCAAAGGGTTACCTGAATAACGAAAGCCTGTCTGCGGAAAAATTCATTACAGATCCTTTTGCTCCGGAGAGCGGCATGCGTTTCTACCGCACGGGCGATACCGTGAAATACCTGCCGAATGGAAACATCATGTTCATCGGCAGGAACGATGATCAGGTGAAGATCAGGGGATACCGGATTGAGCTTGGTGAAATTGAAACGGCATTAAGGGCTTGTGAACTGGTCGATCAGGCAGTCGTCCTGGCGAGAGCTGATGAAGCTGGAAACAAACGTTTGGTAGGTTATATCGTACCGGAAGGGACTTTTGATAAAGAAGCGATCCTGACTTACCTGAAAACCAGGTTACCGGATTATATGGTTCCCATGCTTTTTGTGGCTTTGGAAAAACTTCCGCTGACGGCAAATGGAAAGGTAAACCGAAGGGCATTGCCGGAACCGGATATCAATGCTTTGCTAGTCAGCGATTATGTTGCACCACGCAATGAAACAGAACAGGCCCTTGTAACCATTTGGCAGGAAGTCCTGCGACTGGACAAAATCGGGGTTCACGACAACTTCTTTGAGCTGGGCGGAGATTCCATCATCACGATTCAGGTCGTGAGCCGTGCCAGACGCAAAGGATATGAACTGAACCCGAAAGATATATTTACCGCTCAGACGGTTGCACGTCTGGCGGCACAGCTGGCAGTTCAGCAAAGTGCAACAGTAGATTCAGAACAAGGATTGTTATCGGGAAGCAGCGGATTATTGCCGGTTCAGCAACGCTTCCTGCAGGCAGAAAATCCTGCCAGGTCTTATTATAACCAGCAACTGAGCTTCTCTTTGGTTAAAGATACGGACCTGAAAGTACTTTTTGCAGCAGTAACAGAGCTGATCAGTTATCACGATGCGATCCGCTTTGCGTATCAGGAAAAAGACGGTTTCTGGACCCAGACTTATACGGAGCAATTGCCGGAGCTGCAAGTCATCGACCTGCAATTCCTGGATCAGGAGAACTTCCATAAAGAGGTCGCCATCCGTACGCTGGAAAATCAGGAAAGACTGGATATTGAAAAAGGGGTGTTATGCAGGATCTTGTTATTCCTGTCGCCATCCATTGTGGAAACACATCAACTGTGTTTCATCATTCATCATTTGGCGGTAGATGGCGTTTCCTGGCGCATCCTTTCTGAAGATCTGGAACTCCTGCTGCAACATGCCGGACAACCGGCATCGGTAGTATTGGGTGCCAAAACCAGTGCCTACAGACAATGGTATCATGCTTTAAATAGCTATGGTCAGGGGAAGAAATTCCTTGCGCAGCAAAGCTATTGGGAAGAGATCAGCAAGGCATTTGTGCCTTTGAGAACGGATAAACAACCGGAAGGGCAGCTCCGTCTGGGAGAGATAAACAGCTATAAAGTTGAACTCGACCCGGTGTATACCGACCGGCTTTTAAGGGAAGCTTCAAAAGCCTACCGCACGGAAATCAACGACATTTTGTTAACAGCTTTGCTGCTGACTTTAGCGGAATGGAATGAAACGGCAACGGTATCTATCGGATTAGAAGGGCATGGCCGTGAAGACATTGCCTCAAATATAGATCTGAGCCGTACTGTGGGTTGGTTTACGACGATCTATCCGGTACTTCTGGAAGCAAAAAATGGACCTGGGGATTCGCTGAAACAGGTGAAAGAAACATTACGGCAAATTCCGGATAAAGGTCTGGGATATGGCGTATGGAAATACATGGGCAGCAATCCGGCAAAAGCCGACAAAGATCCATGGGATGTTTTGTTTAACTACCTTGGACAGTCGGGCTCGGGTTCCAGTCATGGCAATTTTAGTCGTCCGGAATGGGATTCCTTTGCTGCCGCATCGGCGGATCAAACACCGGTTAGTCAGCCTTTATCGGTTGCCGGAATGATTTTCGGCGATAGCCTGCAGCTCTACTGGAGCTACAGTAACAAACATTTCAATGAAGAAAGTGTGGCAGGAATGGCTGATGCCTATCTAAAACATTTAAAAGCCATCCTGGACCATTGTGTTGCACAAAAAGTAACGATCGCTACACCTGCTGATTTTGGCCTGAACGGAGTGGTTAGTATTGAAGAGCTGGACCGTTTTATGGAGGAAGAGGTGGAGGGGAAAACAGAAGGAACTGAGGGGAAAGCGCGCAGAACTGAAATAGAAAGTGTGTACCGTTTAAGTGGTTTACAGGAAGGAATGTTGTTCCATGGATTGTTTGACCATACCGCACATGCTTATGTGGAACAGTTTTCCGGAGAATTGTCGGGACTGAATGTGGATGCCTTTATCGGCAGCTGGAACCATTTGCTAAAACAACACAGCATCCTGAGGACTGCTTTCTATACCGATGCCTTTGCCATTCCGGTACAGGCTGTCTATAAAAATGTAACGGTTCCGCTGACTTTATTGGATTACCGCGATAAAGATGCAGTTGCACAGCAACAGGCGATCCTGGATTATGAAGCGGCAGATTTACTCAAAGGTTTTGACTTTAGTACTGCCCCCTTAATGCGCATCTGCCTGATCCGCTTGAATGATCAGCAGCAGCACCTGTGCTGGACCTATCACCACATCATTCTCGACGGATGGTCTATGCCGGTATTGATGGAAGGCTTACTGGCAAATTATGAGTTATTGCTTGCCGGGAAACCATTGCCATCGCCTGCAGAAGACCGCTATGAGGATTATATCCGCTATACCGAACAGTCTGATCAGGAGAAAGAGGAAGCTTACTGGAGAAATTACCTGTCGAAAGTTTCTGAAGGCAGCTTATTGCCATTCATCAGTTCTACGGCCGATCGGAATAAAGGAATCGGAGATTACCGGACGCATGTGTTGCAGTTGGATGCAGGCATCCTGAACCGTTTGTCGCGCTATAGCCAACGTCAGCGCATCACGATGAATACCCTGATGCAAGGCGTATGGGCTTATCTGATGCATCGGTATACCGGACAGCAGGAAGTGACTTTCGGAATTACCGTATCGGGCAGGCCCGACCGCTTACCTGGGGTGGAACGTGCCGTCGGCATGTACATCAATACTTTGCCTTTCCACATTACTGTTGAGGGGCAACAAACGGTAGCAGACTGGTTGCAGTGCATTCAGAAAGAACAATTGGAAAGCCGGGAATTCCAACACCTTTCCTTAAATAAAATACAGCGTTGGGCAGGAATTTCGGGCGATTTATTTGACAGCTTGCTCGTCTATGAAAATTATCCTTCTGCTCCTGAAACAGGTCAGGCACTTAGCCTGAACGTCGAAAATTTCAGAAAAGAACAACATACCAATTACCCGCTTACCGTAGCGGTGATGGTGGCCGCAGAAATTACGGTTTACTTCAGCTATAATAGTTCCCTGTTGGCAACTGCCGATATGGAAGCGATAGCCGGACATTTTAATGAGGCATTACAAGCCATGGTGGCCTCAGATCATGTATTATTAAATGAAATAGAAATACTTTCTGCTGCGCAGCGGCAGGAATTGTTGCAGGATTTCAATGCAAAAAGCATTTCGGCATTGCCGACAGCTGATGTGGTTGCACGTTTTGCAAAAGCAGCTGCTTTATCGCCTGCACATCCCGCAATTGTTTGCGGAAATGAACAGCTTAGTTATCAGGAACTGGACGAACAATCTTCCCGTCTGGCACATTACCTCCGCGATCATGGAGTAGGCACTGGTGTGTTGGTTGCTGTATGTCTGGAAAGATCTGCCGCAGTTATTATTAGTATGCTGGGGATCCTGAAAGCAGGGGGGACTTATGTTCCGATCGATCCGGGTTATCCGGCAGAGCGTATCGGATATATGCTTTCCGATAGTGGGTCTGATGTACTGATCAGCAATGAAGAACTGTTTGCCCACCTTGAAATTCCTGAAGGTATTGAAGTTCTGGATTCGGCTGATTTTGGGTCGTTAACGGAAGAATATTCGGTCACTGCACCGGAACAACTGATCAGTTTATCTGATTTGGTTTATGTGATTTATACCTCCGGTTCTACCGGTTTACCTAAAGGGGTAGAGATTACCCATGCTGGTCTTTCTAATTTACTGAGCTGGCATTTGGAACGTTATGAACTGAATCAGCAAAGTGTAAGTACTGCTGCCGCAGGAATTGGTTTTGATGCCTTTGGATGGGAAATCTGGCCAACATTGGTTGCCGGAGCAAGCCTGCATATCATTGATGATGAACTGCGGTTATCACCTTCGGGGCTGGTTGATTATTATAGCCAGTCAGGAGTAACCCATAGCTTTTTATCTACGGTGTTGATTCCGGAATTTGTAACGGAAAGCAGGGGACGTGATTTGGCTTTAAAATACCTGCTTGCTGGTGGAGACCGTTTATCGGCGATTTCGCTGGAAGGATTAGGGTATAAAGTTGTGAATAATTACGGGCCAACGGAAAACAGCGTGGTGACGACAAGTTATGAACTGCTTGCCGGAAACAGCGAACTGGCGCCGCCAATCGGGATTCCGGTAAGTCATACCCAGGTCTATATCCTGAATGCCGCCAACCAGTTGAGTCCTGTTGGTGTTCCCGGAGAGCTTTGTATCAGTGGTGCAGGGTTGGCAAGGGGTTATTTAAACCGCCCGGAGCTGACTGCCGAAAAGTTTGTCCCAAATCCTTTTTTTAAGGAAATAGTTTCTGGTTATAAAAATGCTTTCAACCATGGATCTGTGACAGATCAGAACCTTTCTTTTGATCAGGAAGAATACCGCAGAATATACCGAAGTGGAGACCTTGCACGCTGGTTACCAGATGGCAACATAGAATACCTTGGCCGTATCGATGACCAGGTGAAAATCCGTGGTTACCGCATCGAGCTGGGTGAAATTGAAAACGTATTACAGCAAAGTGATCTGGTAAAACAGGCCGTAGTAATGGCCCGTCCGGATCATCGCGGACATAAACAACTGGTCGCTTATCTAATACCCGAAGGGGACTTTAACCGGGAAGCCCTCATAGACTTCCTGAAAGCACGTTTACCGGAATATATGGTTCCTGCGTTATGGGCATCACTGGACAAATTCCCGCTGACCAGCAATGGTAAAGTAGACCGGAAATTGCTGCCGGAGGTAGATGCCAATAACGGTTTAACCGGACAGTATGAAGCGCCACGAAGCGCAACAGAACTGGCCCTGGCTGGCATCTGGACAGAGCTGCTCCAGGTAGAAAAGGTCGGTATCCACGATAACTTCTTCGACCTTGGCGGAGATTCCCTGCTCGCCATGCGCCTGATCTCGGCATCGCGGAAAATATTACAGACAGAAATCGCAGTGAAGAGCCTGTTTACCTATCCTGATATTGCCGGCTTAGCCGCTTATCTGGAGCAACAGACTCCTCAGCTACTTAGAGAAAGTATTGAAAAACAAGTCAGGCCGGAGCACATTCCGCTGTCCTTTAACCAGGAAAGACTCTGGTTTATTGACCAGTTGGAAGGCAGTATCCAGTATCACATTCCTGCAGCATTAAGGCTAAAAGGTTATCTGAACCGCTTTGCACTGGAACAGGCAATCCGCCAGATTGTGAACCGTCATGAAGTCCTGCGGACCGTGATCCTGGAAGAAGATGGTAAAGCGCGTCAGGAGGTTCTGGGAGAAGATTTATGGCAAATGGAATCTATTGAACTTTCTGCAAAAGAGCAGGAAGATGCGAGCCTGTTGCCTGCGGTTCTTTCCGAATTTACGATGAAGCCTTTTGACCTGGCAACAGATCACATGCTTCGTGCCCGCCTGATCTTATTGGGCGAATGGGATGCGGTACTGATCCTGACGATGCACCATATTGCTTCCGATGGCTGGTCTGTGTCTATTCTTGTGAATGAACTTGCTGCGTATTACGAAGCTTTTTCAAGTGGTAAATCAAACGAATTGCCTGCACCGCAAATTCAGTATGCAGATTTTGCCATCTGGCAACGGAAGCACCTGACACCGGAATTACTCAGCAAGCAGTTGAATTACTGGAAAGAACAACTTAAGGGTACAGAAGCCCTGCAGCTGCCAACAGATTTCCAGCGTCCTTCATTGCAAAGTAAAAACGCTGCGATACACACTTTTGCACTCTCTGCGGAGTTGCTGGGGCAGTTACATTTGATCTCACGTCAGCAGGAGGCAACCTTGTTCATGACTTTGCTAACAGCATTTAAAGTCCTGCTTGCCCGTTACAGCGGACAAACAGATATCTGTGTGGGCAGTTCCATTGCAGGAAGGGGACAAGAGGAAACAGAAGGACTGATCGGCTTTTTTGTGAATACCCTTGCTTTACGCAGTGAGTATGAACCAACGAATTCCTTTATTGACTTCCTGCAGCAGCTGAAAGAAACCACGCTGAACGCTTATGAAAATCAGGAATTGCCATTTGAAAAAGTGGTGGAAGCGGTGGTAAAAGAGAGAGACCTCAGCCGTACGCCTTTATTCCAGGTGATGTTTGAATTGCACAATACGCCGGAAGTACCGGAACTGAGTCTGGGAGAGCTGGAGCTGACTACAGAAACAGTCGACATCGCAACGGCACAGTTCGACATGACGGTCAATATGCTGGAAAGCAATGGCATTTTGAACGGTTATATCACTTATTGTACAGACTTATACACGGCAGCAACAATAGAGAAATTTAGCAGACATTTTGAAACCTTACTAAAAGCTGCGGTTCAAAATCCTGCTGTTCCAACCGGAGCACTGGAAATGTTGGATGGCAAAGAAATGGAGCAGTTACTTGGCCAGTTCAATGCCACAGAAACAGTTTATCCGCATACCGAAACTGCCATCAGCCTTTTTGAAAGACAGGCCTTCCTAAGTCCTTATGTAAATGCCATTGTGTTTGAAGATCAGGTGTATACCTATAAAGCACTGGACGAACGTGCCGGTCAGCTTGCACGTTACCTGAGCGATAAAGGGATCGGAAAGGACAGCCTCGTTCCGGTTTGTCTGGAACGTTCAGAGCAAATGGCGGTAGCCATTTTGGGCATCATGAAAGCAGGAGGGGCCTATGTGCCGATCGATCCTGCTTATCCTGCAGAACGGATCAGCTTTATGCTGGAAGATACTCAGGCCACAGTTGTCGTGACCAGTGCTGAACTGAAAGCTTCAACCGAAGCCTTTGCTACACTGGATGCGGTCTTGATCGATGCCGACTGGGAGCAAATCCGGACCTGGGAGAATTCTGTTCCTGTACAGCCTGCTGCGCCTGGCGATCTGGCTTATGTGATTTATACTTCCGGCTCTACCGGAAAACCTAAAGGGGTAATGATTGAGCATGCAGGGATGTTGAACCACCTGTATGCGAAGGTCAATGACCTGGAACTCAATGAAAGTACTGTGGTTGCCTTTACCGCATCTTATACTTTTGACATTTCAGTATGGCAGTTGTTTTCTGCCTTAATGGTTGGCGGTACTACCGTGATTTATTCTTCCGCACAACTGCTGGAACCGGCAAAACTAATTCAGCAGGTGGAGAACGACAGGATTACGATTCTGGAACTCGTTCCTTCTTATCTGACTGCAGTGTTGCAGGAAAACATCCCGGCTACCCTACATGAGTTGCGCTATTTACTTGTAACGGGTGAAGCGGTAAGCCAGCCTTTACTGGTACAATGGTTTGCCCATAAAGACTATGGCCGGATTCCGGTGGTGAACGCTTACGGACCTACAGAAGCATCTGATGATATTTGTCACCACATCATGTGGGAAGCGCCGGAAAGGATCAATGTGCCGATCGGTAAGCCCGTACAGAACATGCGGATCTATGTGATTTCCAACTCCGGACAATTGTGTCCGGCAGGAGTTCCCGGAGAGATTTGTGTGAGCGGGATTGGCGTGGCGAGGGGTTACCTGAACCGCCCGGATCTGACAGCTTCCCGATTTGTATCCTGCCCGTTTGAAGCTCCGGAAAACCGGATGTACCGGACTGGTGATCTTGGCCGCTGGCTTTCTGATGGTACGATTGAATACCTTGGCCGTATCGATGACCAGGTGAAAATCCGTGGTTTCCGGATTGAACTTGGAGAGATTGAGACGGTGATTCAGCAGGCAGCAGGCATCATTCAGGCCGCAGTGGTAGTGAAAACCGATGAAAGCGGGAATAAACGCTTGGTGGCTTACGTAGTGAGCGAAGCTGAATTTAACAGAGAACAGACGGTGGCCTGGCTGAAAAGTCAGCTGCCGGAATATATGGTTCCAGGCTGGTTTGTGGCGATGGAGCAATTGCCTTTAACCGGCAACGGCAAGATCGACCGCAAGAACTTACCTGAGCCGGAACAGGCGGTTTTACAAAGTCATACCTATGTGGCACCGCGCAACGAACAGGAACAATTGCTTGCTGGAATCTGGCAAGAGCTGTTACACCTGCCAGAAGTAGGTATTTATGATAATTTCTTTGAACTGGGAGGCGATTCGATCATCACCATTCAGGTGGTGAGCCGTGCCCGCCGTGCAGGATTTAACCTTCATCCAAGAGATTTGTTCCAGCATCAGACGATTGCTGGTCTATCTCTCCGTTTGTCAACGGAAGCTTTGGGTGCCGCATCGGGAGAACAAGGAAAACTGGAAGGATCAAGTGGTTTGCTGCCGATTCAACAGCATTATTTTGAATCTGCTTCTCCGGATTTGTCTCATTATAACCAGTCTGTTCTGCTTAAAGTGAAGAAGAGCGTAAGTCTGGAAAAATTGGCTGCAGCGGTTAATCAGCTTGGGGCAAGCCATGATGCTTTAGGTTTCCGCTATGTTTCCACTGAAAGCGGCTGGGAGCAACAGTATAGTGCGGATACCACTGCATTGGAAGTCACTGATTTTTCTGCACTTGCTATAGCAGAATTACATGAAGCTATTGAAGCACACAATGACCAGCAGCAGTCCAGCCTCGATCTGGAAAATGGTTTGGTGTTCAGGGCAGTATTGATCCTGACCCCTCATGCTGAAACCGACAACCGTTTATTGCTGGTGATTCATCACCTTGCGGTGGATGGAGTATCCTGGAGAATCCTGTTGGAGGATCTGGAATTGTTGTTAAACGGCTCATCACTTCCTGCTTATAAAACGGCTTCTTATCGTCAGTGGCATACCGCCTTGCAGGGTTATGGCAACCGGAAAAAAGTGCAAAATCAACTGGCTTACTGGACTTCGGCACAGGCAGGAACTGGTATGTCGACATCGGCAGGGGGACTTAAAACCACGTATAACTGGAGGGAAATACTGACCAAAAAAGACATCGCACAACATCAGGTTAGCCTGGATGCGGTCTTTACCCGTCAGTTGCTACAGGATGCGCCACGTGCTTACCATACCGTAATTAACGACCTCTTGTTGTCTGCACTGGCCTTAACTTTAGCCGGATGGAATGGAAATTCGCGGGTAGTGATTGGCCTGGAAGGCCATGGCCGTGAAGACATCGGCGGAGCGATCGATATCAGTCGAACAGTAGGCTGGTTTACCAGTTTATATCCTGTGGTCCTGGACGTTTCTACTAACGGACACATCAATTCCAATGGAAATACCTCTTCTAATGAAGATCCTGCTTCCAATGGAAATATCTCTTCTAATGGAGAGACCGTTTTCAATGGAATTACTGCTTCTTTACTGAAGAATTTAAAAGAACAATTGCGTCAGGTTCCTGATAAAGGGCTTGGATATGGTGTGTTAAAATACCTGGACAAAGCGCCTGCATTGCAGGGCAAAGATCCATGGGAAGTAGAATTCAATTACCTCGGACAACTGGATAACCTCGTAAGTGAAGCGGAAGATACTTTACTTTCCGGTGCGCCGGAATCCTCTGGGAAATCCATTGCTGATGGACATTCTGTGAGGGAACTGATCAGTGTGAACAGTCAGATTCAGGGCGGAGAATTGCAGATGAGCTGGAGCTATAGCAGTCGCCATTTCAATCCGGAAGCCATCGCCACCATGGCAGAAAATTACCTGGCTCATTTAAGAGATCTGATCAGCCATTGTGTTGCCGTAGCTGAACCTGTGTTTACCCCTTCAGATTACCATTTAGGGGAAGAGATCAGCAATGAAGAACTCGATCAGTTCCTCGATGCGGAATATCAGGGTGCATCCCGCCGTTCACAGCTGGAAAGCATGTCCCGTTTAAGTGGCCTGCAGGAAGGCATGCTCTTCCACAGTTTATACGATGATCAGGCGGGTGCTTATATTGAACAGTTTACCACGATATTAAACAACCTGAATACTGCAGTTTTTGCCGACAGCTGGGCCGTATTGCTTCAGCGCCACAGCATCCTGCGCAGCGGTTTCTATACCAACGAGTTTAAGATTCCGGTGCAATGTGTGTATACCCAGGTAGAGATTCCGTTGAGCATCCTGGATTGCAGCATGATGAATGAAGAGGAGCGCGACAATTATGTTCATGATTACGAGCAGGCAGATCGTCTGGATGCTTTTGACCTGAAGAATGCGCCACTCATGCGCATCCGTTTGATTCGTCTGGAGGAAAACCGGTACCGCCTGTTCTGGACTTATCACCATGTGTTACTCGATGGCTGGTCCCTGGCCGTATTGCTTGGAGAACTGTTGCAGGTTTATGAATCACTCCTTAGCGGGGAAGCTTTGGTACCTGTTGCAGAAGACCGTTATGAAGATTATATCCGTTACATGGAGCGACAGGACGAGGAAGCAGCAAGCGGATACTGGCAGAAATACATGAACGGCCTGGAAGAGGCGAGTTTACTGCCTTTCATCAGCATTACTGCAGACCGGACCAAGGGGATAGGTGAGTTTAAAGACAAAAACCTATACCTCGACCGGGAACTGACCAGCCGTTTGACCCAATACGTTCAACGCCAGCACATCACCCTGAACACCTTAATGCAAGGGGTTTGGGCCTACCTGTTGTCCCGTTATACCGGTCATCAGGAAGTGAGTTACGGCGTCATTGTTTCCGGCCGGCCGGACGATTTGAATGGTGTGGAGCAAAGGGTGGGGATGTACATCAATACCCTGCCACTGAGGGCTTCTACCGCCAATTCGCCTGTGATCCCGGCCTGGTTACAAGCCATACAGGCCGATCAGATCAATAGTCGCCAATACCAGTACAGCAGCCTGAATGAGATCCGGAGATGGTCTTCGGTAGCTGGTGAGCTGTTCGATAGTTTACTTGTTTTTGAAAATTATCCGGTCGACAAAGTCTTTTCTGCACAATCATGGAAGTTAGAGACGGAAGGATTGAGCATGAACGAGCAGGGCAATTATCCGCTGAGTCTGGTCATTGGCACAAGCGATGAAATCAACATTACGTTTAATTACAACAGCAGTTTGCTTGATACTACATATGTAGAAGCCATGGCAGGTCATTTCCATGCTGCATTACTGGAAATACTGCAACTTGAAAAAGGAACGCTGGACGACATCGAAATCTTGTCGGCAGCAGAACGCAGCTCCCTGTTAGCGGACGATAACAAATTTGATTATCCTGCAGATAAAACCATGACTGATCTTTTTGAAGAGCAGGCCTTGCTTTCGCCTTCGGCAACTGCATTGGTTTTCCAGGACAGCCGCCTTAGTTATGCGGAACTGGATGCACGCTCCAATCAACTGGCCCATCACCTGATCAGTCTTGGCGCAGGTCAGGAGGTGATGATTCCTTTGTTCATCGAACGTTCTGTGGAAATGATGGTCGGCATATTGGCCATCATGAAAGCCGGTGCTGCTTATGTTCCTATACTTCCGGATTCTCCGGCAGAACGGACGGCTTATATCCTGGCAGATCTGAAAGCAGGTATGATCCTGAGCAGTAGCATCAGTGCAGAGAATTTACCGGAAACAGGTTTGCCGGTCTTGTTACTCGACGATCCGGAAGGAGTCTGGAGCAATTGTTCAGCCCTAAGTCCGGCGATTGGCAAAAGCCCTTCAGATCTGGCTTATGTGATTTATACTTCTGGTTCTACAGGATTGCCGAAAGGGGTACTGGTAGAGCATGGGGGGGTAATCAACCTGCTGACCTATCTCGCGGAGAAATTCGGAACAGACGAGGATGACAACATCCTTCAGTTCTCGAACTATAATTTCGACGCTTCGGTAGAACAGATCTTCCTGGCATTATTCTATGGAGGAACGGTGGTACAGCTGGACGAAGAAACACGTCTGAATCCATCTGCACTAGAAGCGCTGCTGATTAATGAAAAGATTACCCATATCGATGCAACACCGGGATTCCTGGAAACCATGGCTGCCGGGAATTACGGCGGACTGAAACGAATTGTTTCCGGTGGAGAATACTGCCGCGTTTCACTGGCCGAAAAATGGAAACCTTACGTCAGGTTCTATAACGAATACGGGCCGACAGAAACGAGTATCGTGGCCATCAGGTACGAATATCCGAATGACGCAGTGCTTCAGGAAGGTGTACCGATCGGTCGTGCCGTGGGTAATACCAGGGCCTACCTGCTGGATGAATTGTTAAGACCGGTTCCTGCCGGGGTATCCGGTGAGCTTTACATCGCTGGCGTACAGGTGACCCGTGGTTACCTGAACCTTCCGGAACAGACTGCAGCAGCCTTCCTGAACGATCCTTTTGTAAGCGGGGAGCGGATGTATAAAACCGGAGATATTTGTCGCCTTTTGCCAGATGGAAACCTGAGCTATGTTGGCCGTAATGACGATCAGGTGAAGATCCGTGGCTTCCGTATCGAACTCGGAGAGATCATCAATGCTTTAGAGCAATGTCCTCTGGTGGCCCAGGGAACGGTGGTGTTAAAAACCGATGATGCCGGTCATAAACGTCTGGTAGGTTATGTCGTGGCTGAAGAAGCAGACTTTAACCAAGAGGAGTTAATCCAGTTCCTGAAGGAACGTTTGCCGGATTATATGGTGCCTGCGTGGTGGGTTCAGATTCCACATATGCCACTGACCGCCAATGGCAAGATCGATAAACGCAGTTTGCCAGAACCCGATGTGACTGTCCTGACGGCCAGCGCTTATGTTGCTGCGCGGAACTCAACGGAAGAACTCCTTACGGAGATCTGGAAGGAACTGCTGGGACTAGGCCAGATCGGTATTTACGACAACTTCTTCGAGCTCGGCGGACATTCCCTGCAGGTCATGCGGATGATCTCAGCGATCCGGAAAACATTTGGTACCGACGTCAGCGTAAGAACCTTATTTGAGCTCAGCACGATAGATACACTCGCAAAGTATATCCAGCTTCAGCAGGATGATCTTGCTGACGAAGACGCCACAATTATAGAACTGTAAACGAAGAACTTCACCTACATAAAACCAAGAACCTCACCTATAAAAAAAATAAATATGTCTAGTTTTAATTTGATTGACGTAGTAGAACTGTTAAATAAAGCCAATAACCAGGGTGTCAAAATCTCTTTAGATGAAGACAAGCTAAAGATTAAGATGCACAAAGACCAGAAGATAGACAGCAGTCTTCTGGACGAACTCAAGCTGAAAAAAGAATACATCATCACTTACTTTAAAAAGCATGGAAACAACGCTCTTGTTAGTGATGATAACAAGATCACCCCTTTCCCAAGAGAAAGCGTGACCAGAATTCCTTTGTCTTCCGGACAGGAACGCCTTTGGTTCCTGGATCAGCTGGAAGGAAGTACAGCCTACCACATTCCCACCGTACTGAGGTTACGTGGGAAACTGGATAAAAGTGCCTTAGAATCTGCGTTAAGGGCTATCGTGAACCGCCATGAGATCCTGCGCACCGTGATTGAAGAGGAGGGAGGAATGGCCTATCAGCGCATCCTGCCGGAAAATGGCTGGAAGCTGAACCTGATCGACGACCTGATTTACAGAAAAGACGAGCAAAGTTTGAGGAGCGGAGTTAAGGAGCTGACTGATGCGCCTTTTGACCTTTCCAAAGACCATATGTTGCGTGCCTACCTCCTGATACTTGGCGAGGAAGAGTTTGTGTTGTCGGTTACGATGCACCACATTGCTTCCGACGGCTGGTCGGCGGGCATCATTGTCAACGAACTGATTGAATGTTACAACGCCCTGTTAGAAAACAGGGCTCCCGAACTTCCGGTCCTTGAACTGCAATATGCAGATTATGCGCTTTGGCAAAGGGAACGTTATTCGGTTCCGGTACAGCAGCAACACCTGGACTACTGGAAAAATAACCTGACTGGGGTCTCCAACCTGTATCTACCGGCAGATTTTCCACATCCGGCCATGCAAAGTGTCAAAGGTGCCGTGCTGGAATTTGAGCTGGATCAGGCGGTATCGGAAGCGTTGCACGCTTTGTCGCGCCGCCAAGATGCCACCATATTTATGACCTTGCTTACAGCCTTTAAAGTTCTTTTGTACCGGTATACCGGTCAGGACGACATTTGTGTAGGTACGCCAACTGCCGGAAGAACGATACAGGAACTGGAAGGGCTGGTCGGCTTTTTCGTCAATACGCTGGCATTAAGAACTGACCTTTCCGCTCAGCCTGATTTTATCGGATTGTTGCAACAGGTAAAAGATACCACGCTTAGTGCTTACGAACATCAGGACCTGCCTTTAGAGAAAATTGTGGATGCGGTGGTGAAGGAACGCGATTTAAGTCGGAATCCTTTATTCCAGGTTTGCTTTTCTCTATTGAATATTCCGGAGGATGGAGAGCTGAAACTGAAAGATGTGGCGCTTTCTTCTGAACCAATGGAACACAGCAAAATTCAATTTGATTTCACGCTTACCATGCGTGAAACGGCAAAAGGATTGGTAGCTGCGGTAGAATATTGCACAGAACTCTATCGGGAGGAAACGATTTCCCGGATGATCGTACATTTTAAAACATTGTTATCTGCAATCATTGCCAATCCGGAAACAAAGATCAGCGAGCTTCAGCTCCTCAGTACAGCGGAACAAGATCAGTTGTTATATACTTTTAATCAGATTGCGCAGGGCATTTCTCCCGCAGATGATCTTTCTCCTGCTGCTGGACTTCCCCTTGCAAACGGTCTTTCTCTTCCGGAAGGAGGTACGATTGTGGAACAGTTTACCGCACAGGTAGAAAAAACACCTGATGCCAGGGCTGCTTTCTTTGAAGGGCAATCCATCAGTTATAAACACCTGGACGAGCAGGCCAACCAACTCGCACATTATTTACAGATTAAAGGCGTAACTACAGAAAGCCTGGTTCCCATTTTCATGAACCGTTCATTGGAAATGATGGTGGGTATTCTGGGTATCCTGAAAGCAGGAGGGGCCTATGTACCCATTGACCCGGAATATCCGGCAACCAGGATCAGCTATATTTTAAATGACATTGCCGCCAGCGTGATCATCACCGATCAGGAGAACAAATCAAAATTGTCACACCTCGCAGATCATGTGGAAGTGATGGTGTTTGAGGAAGCGCAGGAAGAAATCTCCGCCCATGCGAAAAGTCCGCTGAAGACCATGCTGACAGATGAAAACCTGGCTTATGTGATTTATACTTCCGGTTCTACCGGGATCCCTAAAGGGGTATTGGTGTTACACCGAAATGTGGTTAGCCTTGTAAAAAATGTAAGTTATGTTTCCCTGAACGAACAGGATGTCCTGCTATCTACCGGTTCTGCTTCTTTTGATGCAACAACCTTTGAATACTGGGGGATGCTGCTGAACGGCGGACAACTGATCCTTTGTCCGGAGCATAAACTGCTGGATAGTGCTTTACTGAAAGCAGAGATCCGCCGCCATGGGGTAACCAAAATGTGGTTTACTTCTAGTTGGTTTAACCAGCTAATCGATACCGATATTACCGTGTTTGAAGGACTTGCTGTGATCCTTGCGGGAGGTGAAAAACTTTCCGATGAACATGTATACCGGATGCGTAAAACCTATCCGGAAATTGCCTTGGTCAACGGATACGGGCCTACCGAAAACACGACTTTCTCTTTAACTTATCCTATTGCTGATGCCGGGCATATTCCTATCGGCCGGCCGCTGGATTACCGTACTGCATACATTCTGGATGCAGGCTTAAACCCTGTTCCTATAGGCGTGAGTGGAGAAATTTATCTGGGTGGCGCAGGTTTATCCCGTGGATACCTGAACCGTCCGGAGCTGACGGCAGAACGTTTCGTTGAACATCCTTTCCTGAAATCTGAGCGCTTATACCGTTCAGGCGACCTTGGCCGCTGGCTGCCGGAAGGGAACATTGAGTTCCTTGGCCGGATCGATGATCAGGTGAAAATCCGTGGTTACCGCATTGAACTTGGTGAAATAGAAAACGTCCTGGAGCAAAGCGGTTTACTGAAACAGGTAGTCGTACTGGCTAAAGCAGATCCTCAGGGGAACAAACGCCTGATCGCTTATGTGGTTCCTGTTCAAGAGTTCGACAGAGAACTGCTGATTTCCTATCTGAAAGACAAACTTCCGGCTTATATGGTCCCTGCTTTATGGGTAGCCCTGGAAGAAATGCCATTGACTCAAAATGGAAAAACCGATAAAAACGCCTTACCTGAGCCTGGAGATGTACTCGTTTCCTCCAGTGCTTATATCCCGCCGCGTAATCCTACAGAGCAGGTGCTGACTGCCATCTGGCAGGATTTGCTGGGCATCGCACAGGTAGGGATCTACGATAACTTTTTTGAATTGGGTGGAGATTCCATCATCACGATTCAGGTGGTGAGCCGTGCCAAACGTGCCGGCTATGAATTACAGCCTAAAGATCTATTTATCTACCAGACGATAGAAAAACTCTCTGCATTGCTGATGGCCAGAAAAAGTGCCGAGGTGACCGCAGAACAAGGGCAGTTGGCCGGAACAGCAGGTTTGTTGCCAATACAACAATGGTTCTTTGAAGATGCCGGTCCAAATCCTTCCCATTTTAACCAGCAGGTATTGCTGAGCATCGATAAAACCACAGACATCGCCCTGCTCCGCGCAGCGATTGCCGAACTGAGCAATTACCACGATGCCCTGCGGTTATCTTATTCCTCCGGACTTCATGGATGGGAACAACATTATGGTACGGAAGTGACCGAACTGGAGCTTGCAGATTTACAGCAAGTGCCCGCGGATCAGCTGAGTGCAGAAATAGCAACACATTGCGACCGCATACAGCGGGGCCTGGACCTGGAACAAGGAATTGTTTTCCGCGCGTTATTAGTCCAGACACCAGAAACTGATGCCCATTACCGGCTCTTCTTTGCCGGACATCACCTGGTGATAGATGGGGTTTCCTGGCGCATCCTGCTGGAAGACCTGGGCCTGTTGTTACAACATCCTGAACAGCCGGCCACGATGGTGCTCGGTGCCAAAAGCAGTTCTTACAGACAATGGCATACCGCATTAAATACCTACGGACAGCGTCGTCGTTTGCTCAGCCAGCTGCCGTACTGGGAAAAAAGCCAGCAGGAATATCATCCGCTAAAAACAGAGAAAACAGCATCGGTTCAATTGACCGTAGCAGATACACAAAATTATACCGCCAGTCTAAGCGCAGCATCCACAAAGAAACTGTTGCAGGAAGTGCCAAAGGCTTATCATACAGAAATCAATGATGTATTGCTTTGTGCACTGGCCCTGACATTTTCGGAATGGAATGCGCATTCAAAGGTGTCTGTCGGATTGGAAGGACATGGCCGGGAAGATATTTTAGAAGGCCTGGACACCAGCAGGACGATAGGTTGGTTTACCAGCATGTACCCGGTTCTTCTGGAAGTAAAAGAAGGGCAGTCGATTGGTGATCAGCTGAAAGCGGTTAAAGAGCAATTGCGCGCTGTACCGGATAAAGGACTTGGATATGGCGTGTTAAAATACCTGAACAAAGAAAGTACACTGGAAGGAAAGGCTCCCTGGGACCTGATTTTCAATTACCTCGGACAGGTAGGACATACGCTGAATGAAACGGAGGCCTTATTAAATGGAGCAGATGTATCGGATGAGGCAGGAGAAAATACAGGTGCCGCGGCTGATGAAGCATTTCCGGTAAGGGAGAAATTATCAGTCAACAGTGTGATTCAGGGCGGTAACTTAACCCTGACCTGGACGTATTCTGATTTGCATTTTAGCAGGGAAGGGGTGGAAGGTTTATCTGATCGCTATCTCTTTTACCTGGAAACACTCATTGCGCATTGCAGCTCTGGAACTGCCGGTTCTTTTACGCCTGCAGATTTCAACTTAACCGGAATCATCAGCATTGATGAACTGGATGCTTTTCTGAAGGAAGAACATCAGGGCGTTCCCCGCTCTAAAGGAGTAGAACGGATTTACAGGCTCAGTGGTTTGCAGGAAGGAATGTTGTTTCACAGCATCTACGACGAAGAAGCAGGTGCTTACGTGGAGCAGTTTATGGGCGATATCACCGATCTGAATGTGCCTGCATTCCTGCAAAGCTGGGAATACCTTTTGACACACCACAGTATCCTGAGGAGCAGTTTTCATTACGACCGCTTCTCTATTCCGCTTCAATGTGTATATGCAGAAGTAGCCTTGCCGTTAACGATGCTGGATTACCGGGATATGGAAGAGGCCGATCAGCAAAAGGCCGTTAAAGCGTATGAAGTTGAGGCCAAGCGTAAAGGTTTTGATTTTACCAATGCGCCGCTGATGAACCTCACACTGATCCGCTTGACGGATCAGCGGCACCGCATGTTGTGGAACTTCCATCACATGTTACTCGATGGCTGGTCGATTCCGGTCTTGCTGGAAAAATTATTGCTGGCTTATGAAACATTGATCTCCGGAGAAAGCCTGCCGGTGATGGCCAAAGACAACTACGAAGATTATATCCGTTATACGGAAAGACGTGATAAGGAAGAGGAAGAACTGTACTGGCGCAGTTACCTGAAAGGGCTTAATGAAGGTTGTTTACTGCCTTTTGTGAGTACTACGGTAAACCGGAACAAAGGCCTTGGGCTTTACCGGGAATTGCCGGTCATCATCGATGCCAGGATTTCTGCACAGCTTTTCCGCTTTGCGCAACGGCACCGGGTTACGGTAAATACCCTTATTCAAGGCGTCTGGGCTTATTTGTTATACCGCTATACCGGTCGCCCTGATGTGGTATTCGGCGTTACCGTTTCTGGTCGTCCGGAAGCACTTCCGGGAGTAGAGCGGGCGGTAGGAATGTACATCAATACCTTACCCCTGTATACCGTTATAGATCCTGAAGCGGGTATCGTACAATGGTTACAGGAGTTACAGATGAACCAGTTGCAAAGCCGGGAATATCAATATACCCCATTGAACGTTACCCAGCGTTTCGCCAATGTGGAAGGGGATCTTTTCGACAGCCTCATCGTCTATGAAAACTATCCTGCGAGTAAAGTCGTGGAAGGTACATCAGATCATCTGGAACTGGAAAACGCATCCTTACAGGAACAGACGAACTATCCGCTCAGTCTTATTGTCTCAGCTGCAGAAGAGATTGGAATCCTGTTCAGTTACAACAGTACTTTACTGGAAGATGATTATGTCCGCTTAATTTCAGGACATTTTGAACAGGTGTTGGAGCAGTTGCTGGTCCAGGAGAGCGGAACCCTTGCCGAAATCGACATGCTGAAAGCAGAAGAGCAGGCACAATTATTTAAGGGGTTCAATGCCACAGAAACTGCTTATCCGCATACCGAAACTGCCATCAGTCTTTTTGAAACACAGGTGTTGCTAAGTCCTGATGCGAAAGCCATTGTTTTTGAAGATCAGGTGTATACCTATAAATCCCTGGACGAAAGTGCCAATCAGCTTGCGCGTTATTTGCGCAGTAAAGGGGTAGGCACAGACAGTCTCGTTCCGGTTTGTCTGGAACGTTCCGCACAAATGGCGGTAGCCATTTTGGGCATCATGAAAGCGGGCGCGGCCTATGTGCCGATTGACCCTGCTTATCCTGCAGAACGGATCAGCTTTATGCTGGAAGATACCCAGGCCACAGTTGTTGTAACCAGCGCTGAACTGAAAGCTTCAAATGAGGCTTTTGCTAAGCTGGATGCGGTACTAATCGATGCCGACTGGGAACAAATCCAGACCTGGGGAAGCCGTGTTCCTGTACATCCCGCAGGACCGGCTGATCTGGCTTATGTGATTTATACTTCCGGTTCTACCGGAAAACCCAAAGGGGTAATGATAGAACATGCAGGGATGTTGAACCACCTGT
Organism: Pedobacter steynii; assembly: GCF_900103665.1. GTDB lineage: Bacteria > Bacteroidota > Bacteroidia > Sphingobacteriales > Sphingobacteriaceae > Pedobacter > Pedobacter steynii. The sequence continues at coordinate 247,029 of NZ_FNGY01000007.1, read as the reverse complement.
ATGCGAAGATCAACGATCTGCAACTCAATGAAAATACGGTAGTTGCCTTTACTGCATCTTATACTTTTGACATTTCAGTATGGCAGTTGTTTTCTGCCTTAATGGTCGGAGGTACCACCGTGATTTATTCTTCTGCACAATTGCTGGAACCTGCACAGCTGATCGAAGCGGTAGAGAGTGACAGGATTACGATTCTGGAACTTGTTCCTTCGTACCTGACTGCTGTATTACAGGAAAATATTGCGGCTACGCTGCATCAGTTACGCTATTTACTCGTAACCGGTGAGGCAGTAAGCCAACCTTTACTGGCACAATGGTTTGCCCATAAAGACTATGGCAGAATTCCGGTCGTGAACGCTTACGGACCTACAGAAGCATCCGATGATATTTGTCACCATATCATGTCTAAAGCCCCGGAAAGGATCAATGTGCCGATCGGAAAACCGGTGCAGAACATGCGGATCTATGTGCTTTCTACTTCCGGACAATTGTGTCCGGTAGGTGTTCCGGGAGAAATTTGTGTGAGCGGAATCGGTGTGGCAAGGGGTTACCTGAACCGTCCCGACCTGACGGCTTCCCGGTTTGTATCCTGCCCGTTTGAAGCTCCGGAAAACCGGATGTACCGGACTGGTGACCTTGGCCGCTGGCTTTCGGATGGTACCATAGAATACCTTGGCCGGATTGATGACCAGGTGAAAATCCGTGGTTTCCGGATTGAACTTGGAGAGATTGAAACGGTGATTCAGCAGGCTGAAGGTATCATTCAGGCTGCGGTTGTCGTGAAAACCGATGAAAGCGGGAATAAACGTCTCGTGGCTTACGTAGTGAGCGAAGCTGAATTTAACAGAGAACAAACGGTTGCCTGGCTGAAAAGCCAGCTGCCGGAATATATGGTTCCAGGCTGGTTTGTAGCGATGGATCAGCTGCCTTTAACCGGCAATGGCAAGATCGACCGCAAGAACTTACCTGAACCCGAACAAGGGGCTTTGCAAAGCAATAACTACGTGGCACCGCGCAACGAACAGGAGCAATTGCTTGCCGTAATCTGGCAAGAACTCTTGCACCTGCCAGAGGTTGGTATTTATGATAATTTCTTTGAATTGGGAGGTGATTCGATCATCACCATTCAGGTGGTGAGCCGTGCGCGCCGTGCAGGATTTAACCTTCAGCCGAGGGATTTGTTCCAGCATCAGACGATCGCAGGTTTATCTGCCCGTTTATCAACGGAGTTGGTAGGTGCCGCCTCGGGAGAACAGGGTAAACTGGAAGGATTGAGTGGATTGTTACCAATCCAGCAACATTATTTTGAATCTGATGCATCCGATTTGTCTCATTATAACCAGTCTGTTTTGCTTAAAGTGAAGAAGAGCTTAAGTCTGGAAAAACTGGCTTCAGCGATCAGTCAGCTTGTTTCGAGTCATGATGCTTTAGGTTTCCGTTATGTTCCCGTTGAAAACGGCTGGGAGCAACAATATGGCGGTGATACTGCTGTTTTGGAAATGACGGATTTCTCTGCACTTGCAATAGCTGAATTGCCTGCAGCAATTGAAGCACATAATGATGTTTGGCAGGCCAGTCTCGATCTGGAAAAAGGTTTGGTGTTCAGGGCAGTTCTGATCCTGACTCCCGATGCAGACAACCGTTTATTGCTGGTGGTTCATCACCTTGCGGTGGATGGGGTTTCCTGGAGAATCCTCCTGGATGATCTGGAATTGTTGTTAAACGGTTCCTCACTTCCTGCGTATAAAACTGCTTCTTACCGTCAGTGGCATACCGCTTTGCTGGATTATGGTAACCGCAAAAAAGTGCAGGAGCAACTTGCTTACTGGGCTACCGCGCAGGCTTCAGCAGGAACACTTAAAACCCTGTACCGATGGACACGCGTGTTGACAGAAAAAGACATTGCACAACATGAGGTTAGCCTCGATGCCGTGTTTACCCGTCAGCTGCTACAGGAAGCACCACGTGCTTATCATACGGTCATCAACGACCTCTTGCTGTCTGCACTGGCCTTAACTTTAGCGGGATGGAACGGAGATTCGCGGGTAGTGATCGGTATGGAAGGTCATGGCCGGGAAGACATCGGCGGAGCGATAGATATCAGTCGCACGGTAGGCTGGTTTACCAGTTTATATCCTGTCGTACTTGACATTTCCGGTGATGGAGATACTGCTTCTTTACTGAAGAATTTAAAAGAACAATTGCGTCAGGTTCCGGACAACGGGCTTGGATATGGCGTGTTAAAATACCTGGACAAAGCACCTGCATTGCAGGGCAAAGATCCATGGGAAGTGGAGTTCAATTACCTCGGACAGATGGACAACATCGTGACCGAAACAGAAGATACCTTACTTTCTGCAGCACTTGAATCTTCCGGTAAGTCTCTTGCCCCGGAACATCCGGTAAGGGAATTGCTTTCTGTGAACAGTGTGATTCAGGGCGGAGAATTGCAGATGAGCTGGAGTTACAGCAGGCGTCATTTCAATCCTGAAGCCATGGCTACTCTGGCAGAAAATTACCTGGCTCATTTAAGAGATTTGATCAGCCATTGTGTTGCCGTAGCTGAACCTGTTTTTACCCCTTCAGATTATCATTTAGCGGAGGAAATCAGCAATGAGGAACTCGATCAGTTCCTCGATGCGGAATATCAGGGCACGCCACGACGCTCGCAGCTGGAAAGCATGTCCCGTTTAAGTGGTCTGCAGGAAGGTATGTTGTTCCACAGTTTATACGACGAGGAGGCGGGTGCTTACAGCAAACAGTTTACCTGTGAGCTTGTTGGCCTCGATCCAGATGTTTTTAAGCAAAGCTGGGAGGCGTTGTTACAGCGCCACAGCATCCTGCGCAGCGGTTTTTATTATAACGAGTTTAAAATTCCGGTACAATGTGTTTACCGTAATGTGAGCATTCCTTTTGAAATCCTGGACTGCAGTCATATGGACCCGGAAGCACAAAAAAGGTACATCCGTTATTACGAAGAGGAAGACCTTAAAAAAGGATTTGATTTTACGGCCGCTCCTTTAATGAGGATGGGCCTGGTCAAACTCGATGAAAATCGTTTTTACCTCTTATGGAGCCATCATCACCTGCTTTTAGACGGTTGGTCCATGCCGACGTTAATGGAGGGCTTGCTGAACAATTACGAGCAGCTATCCGATGGAAAAGCATTGCCTGTACTTCCGGAAGACCGTTATGAGGACTACATCCGTTATATCGAAAGACAGGATAAAGAAGAAGCCAGGGCTTATTGGAAACAATACCTCGGCGGACTGGAAGATGCGACCCTGCTGCCTTTTATCGGCAACAGCTCAGACCGGACACGGGTGCATGGGGGATATGGCGATGAAATTGTTCATTTTGATGCCGCATTTACTTCCCGCTTAACCAATTATGCCCAGCAAAACAGGGTAACGGTAAATACGCTCATGCAGGGCGTTTGGTCTTACCTGCTGTACCGCTATAACGGTCGTACCCATGTTTCTTTTGGTATTGTGGTATCCGGAAGGCCTGAAAACCTTCCTGGCGTAGAATCCGCGGTGGGTATGTATATCAATACTTTACCATTTCATGGGAAGATCAGCCTGTCTGAAGACATTTCCAAAGGCCTTCAGCGGATTCAGTCGGAACAACTCGAAAGCAGAGGCTATCAGTACAACAGCCTTAGCGAGATCCAACGCTTGTCGGGCATTACCGGCGATCTGTTTGATACGCTGATGGTATTTGAAAACTATCCCGTTAGTGAAACACTGGATGCACAACCCTGGAAATTAAAAGTAGAAAATGTATCCTCAGAAGAGCATACCAATTATCCGCTCAGCATCATTATCGTTGCCGGAAGGGAGATTGCCATGAACTTCAATTACAACAGCCTGTTATCGGCAGCAGATGTGAAATCCATTGCCGGTCATTTTTCTACTGTGCTGGAACAAATGATAGGTTCAGAAGGGTTGAAATTTGCTGATCTGGATATTTTTAACACGGCTTCAAGGCAGGAACTATTGCACGATTTTAATGCAAAAAGTATCTCGGCACTGCCTTCGGAAGGTGTCGTTGCGCGTTTTGCTAAAGCAGCTGTTTTATCGCCTGCACATCCTGCAATTGTTTTTGGAAATGAGCGGCTTAGCTATCAGGAACTGGACGAACAATCTTCCCGTCTGGCGCATTACCTGCGCGATAGCGGGGTAGGTGCTGGTGTGTTGGTTGCCGTATGTCTGGAAAGATCTGCTACAGTGATCATTAGTATGTTGGCAATCCTGAAAGCAGGTGGAGCTTATGTGCCTATTGATCCGGGTTATCCGGCAGACCGAATTCTGTATATGCTTTCGGATAGCGGAACAGATTTACTGATCAGTACGGATCAGATCCTTTTTGACCTTCAGGTTCCGGAAAATGTGGAGGTGCTGGATTCGGCTGATTTTGAGTCGTTAACGGAAGAGTATCCGGTCACTGCGCCGGAACAACTGATCAGTTTGTCTGATTTGGTTTATGTAATTTATACTTCCGGTTCTACCGGTTTGCCTAAAGGGGTAGAGATTACCCATGCCGGTCTTTCTAATTTACTGAGCTGGCATTTGGAACGTTATGAACTGAATCAGCAAAGTGTAAGTACTGCTGCCGCAGGAATTGGTTTCGACGCTTTTGGCTGGGAAATCTGGCCAACATTGGTTGCCGGAGCAAGCTTGCATATCATTGATGATGAGCTGCGTTTGTCGCCTTCCGGATTGGTTGATTATTACAGTCAGGCAGGAGTGACCCATAGCTTTTTATCTACCGTTCTGATTCCTGAATTTGTAGCGGAAAGCAGGGGACGTGATTTGGCTTTAAAATACCTGCTTGCCGGTGGAGACCGTTTATCGGCGATTTCACTGGAAGGATTAGGATATAAAATCGTCAACAATTACGGGCCAACGGAAAACAGTGTGGTGACGACCAGTTATGAGCTGCTTGCAGAAAACAGCGAACTGGTACCGCCAATCGGAATTCCGGTAAGCCATACCCAGGTCTATATTTTGAATGCCGCCAACCAGTTGAGTCCGGTTGGTGTTCCAGGAGAGCTTTGTATCGGTGGGGCAGGATTGGCAAGGGGTTATTTAAGCCGCCCGGAGCTGACGGCTGAAAAGTTTGTCCCAAATCCTTTCTTTAAGGAAATAGTCTTTGGTCATCAAAGTGCTTTTAACCGGAAAATTGTGGCGGATCAGGAAGCTGGTTTTGAGCATACAGGTTCCCTTCTTCAGGACGTTCCTTTTGATGATACTGTTGCTCTTGATCAGAGCGTTTCTAATGATCAGGAAGGATACGGTAGAATGTATCGAAGCGGAGACCTTGCACGCTGGTTACCGGATGGCAATATAGAATACCTTGGCCGTATCGATGACCAGGTGAAAATCCGTGGTTACCGCATCGAGCTGGGCGAAATTGAAAATGTATTACAACAAAGTGATCTGGTAAAACAAGCCGTAGTACTGGCCCGTCCGGATCATCGCGGACATAAACAACTCGTTGCTTACCTGATACCCGAAGGGGACTTCAACCGGGAAGCGCTGATTGACTTCCTGAAAGCACGTTTACCGGAATATATGGTTCCTGCTTTATGGGTATCATTAGAAAAATTCCCGCTGACCAGCAATGGTAAAGTAGACCGGAAATTGCTGCCGGAGGTAGATGCCAATGAAAGTTTAACCGAACAGTATGAAGCGCCAAGAAATGCAACAGAACTGGCCCTGGCCAGCATCTGGGCAGATTTGCTTCGTATTGAAAAGGTCGGTATTCACGATAATTTCTTTGAACTCGGTGGAGATTCCATCATTACCATACAAGTGGTCAGCAGGGCCAAACGTGCGGGTTATGAATTCCAGCCAAGAGACCTCTTTGCCCATCAGACCATTGCCCGCCTGGTGGCCGCACTGGCGACCAGAAAATCAGTTCAGTCTCAATCGGAAACGGGTTTCCTTACTGGCACGAGTGGATTGCTACCGATCCAGCAATGGTATTTCGATCTGGAAAATCCTGCTGTTTCTCATTTCAATCAGCATGTACTTTTAAACGTTTCAAAAACGATCAGCCCAGAGATCTTGGCGGCGGTTATTGAGCAATTGAGCAATTATCATGATGCCCTGCGCTTTACTTACCGAAAAACCAGCGAGGGCTGGGAACAGGAATATGGCGCAGAAAGCAGCAAACTGGAGCTGGTCGACTTGCAGAAAATTCCTGTAAAGAAGCTTGCCGATCAGTTGAAATCACATGGAGATCAGATTCAGCGCAACCTGGATATTGAAAAAGGAATCATCTTCCGTCCGGTATTGTTTCTGACACCAGGAAAAGAGCCGGAAAACCGCTTATTACTCGTGGTTCATCACCTTGCTGTGGATGGGGTTTCCTGGCGGATTCTGCTGGAAGACCTCAGCTTAATGCTCGCACAACCCGATGCTCCGGCATTATCTGTGCTGGGCAGCAAAAGTATTTCTTATCGCCAATGGCATCAGGCACTTCTGGAATATGGAAAAAGTGAAGTTTTGCAAGAGCAACATGGCTATTGGACGGGCATAGTAGGAAATTACATCCCTTTAATTACCGACAAAGTTTATTTTAAAAGGTTAACCGTAAATGATACCGGAACCATCGTTGGCCGTCTGGACAAGTCGGCTACCCAGGCCTTACTACAAGAGGTGCCACAAGCTTACCGTACGGAAATCAACGATGTGTTGTTGTGTGCTTTAACACAGACATTGTCTGAATGGGCCGGTCATCCCGGTATTTCTGTTGGATTGGAAGGACATGGACGGGAAGACATTAAGGCCGGTATAGATACCAGTCGTACGATAGGGTGGTTCACCAACCTTTACCCTGTGTCTTTGAATATCGGAGCGGAGAAAGATCCGGGTTATCAATTGAGACTGATCAAAGAACAATTGAGAAGTATCCCGGAAAAAGGCATTGGCTATGGGGTGCTAAAATACCTGAACAAAGACCAAAGCCTGCAAAAGATCGAGCCATGGAACATTTTGTTCAATTACCTCGGACAACTGGACAACATGGTTGCCGAAAAAGGCGTCATTGGGATGGCAGTGGAACAGGCAGGAGATAATGTTGGAGCAGATTATCCGGTATCAGATAAGCTGGCTTTAAATACCATGATCCAGGGAGGGGAACTTATCCTCGACTGGACCTATAGTAAAAAACATTACGAGGCCTCTACGATAGAACGTCTATCCCTGTTGTATCTGGAATACCTGGGCACTTTGATTCAACATTGTAAAGAACAGCAAAGCCTGATCCTCAATCCTTCCGATTACGGATTGGCAAAAGACGTTACGCTGGAAGAGCTGGACCGCTTTATGGAAGAAGAAGTTGATGGCAGTCCGCGCCGCGAACAACTGGAGGGGATTTATCGTTTGGGAGGTTTGCAGGAAGGCATGTTGTTCCACAACCTGTACAACGAACAGGGGGCTTTTACGGAACAGTTCTCCTGTGATTTGTTATCCCTGCAGACCGATGCTTTTATCCGGAGCTGGGAGCTGATCCTGAAAAACCATAGCATTTTAAGAACCGGATTTCAACACGAAGTGTTCGCTATACCCGTGCAATGTGTGTATAAAGAAGCCGTTCTGCCGTTTACTTTGCTCGATTATCGCAGCAAATCTGCCGAAGAAAAAGAGCTGGCACTTGCTGCTTATGAGCAGGCCGACCGCAACCGTGGTTTTGACCTGAACAAGGCGCCGCTGATGCGGGTGTGTCTGATCAGGCTGACGGATGATCGTTACCGTTTATTGTGGAGTTTCCATCATATCCTGCTCGATGGCTGGTCGGTACCTGTGCTTCTTGGAGAAATGATCGCTAATTATGAGGCTTTATCGGCGGGTAAAACGGTGGAACTACAAGCGGTAGACCGCTACGAAGATTACATCCGTTACCTGGAAAAACAGGACAAATACGCTATTGCTGCCTACTGGCGTCAATATCTGGCCAAAGTAGAAGAAGGCTGTCTGTTGCCTTTTGTAACTGCAATTGCCGACCGGACCCGTGGAATCGGGATGAAGGAAGGAATCATCCAGCTGGATGCAAGGTTAACCGGATTGGTTTCCGACTATGCGAAAGCACAACACCTGACCGTCAATTCTGTGATGCAAGGGGTATGGGCTTATCTTTTGTACCGTTATACCGGAAGGAAAGACATCATTTTCGGGGTAACGGTTTCCGGTCGCCCTGAAGACCTTCCTGGCATTGAAAGAAAGGTGGGAATGTACATCAATACCCTTCCTTTATACATCCAGCTGGATCAGACGGTAAATATTGCCGAGTGGTTACAGACCTTGCAACAAGGACAACTAGACAGCAGAGAATATCAATACACTACGCTAAACGATATTCAAAGGTTGACTACCGTAAGGGGCGATCTTTTTGATACTTCTATTGTTTTCCAGAATTATCCCGTTAGCGAAGAAGACATGCAAAGCGGTGCCGCACTGGAAGTAAGCGATGCTGTGGTTCATCCCCAAACCAATTATCCTTTGACCATCAATGTCATCACCGGCGCAGAAATCAATTTGCTCTTTGTCTATAACGATGAGATTCTTGAAGCGGCTGCGGTAGACATGATGATGGGGCATTTCAAACAAGTCTTGTTGCAGCTGGCAGAAGAAAATGTGCAAAGCTGGACAGAGATCGATCTCCTGACCCCTGCAGAAAAAGAACAATTGCTGTTCACCTTTAACAGCAATGTTGTGCCTTATCCTCAGGACCGCACACTGGTAGGATTGTTCCGCGAGCAGGCCATGCTTCGTCCTGAAGCTCCCGCGATCGTTTTTGAGCATAAACAATGGACGTATAAAGAGCTGGATGAGCAATCCGAGAGCCTTGCTGGTTACCTCCTGGAGAAAGGAGCAGGGCCGGATGTGCTGGTTCCTGTCTACCTGGAACGTAGTCCGGAAATGATGATCGCCATTCTGGGAATCTTGAAAGCCGGAGCGGCTTATGTGCCATTGGATACTGCTTATCCGGCAGAAAGGATCAACTACATCCTTAATGATACCGATGCAAAGCTGATTGTTACGAGCACCGGAATGAGCCATAGACTCGGAGAAATCACAACTGTTCCTTTCGTAATGGTTGATACCGTAACGATCAACAGAAATACGGTTGATGTTAGTCCTGAAATTGCAGATCCGGGGCATTTGGCCTATGTCATTTATACTTCAGGCTCTACCGGGCAACCTAAAGGGGTAATGGTAGAACATGCGGGTATGCTAAACCACCTTTATGCGAAGGTCAATGACCTCGGCTTAAATGAATCGACAGCGGTGGCGTTTACTGCGTCCTATACCTTCGATATTTCTGTGTGGCAGATGTTTTCTGCGCTGCTCGCTGGTGGCCGTACAGTGATCTATTCTGCAGAACTGTTGTTAGAACCGGTGGCCTTGCTCGAAGCACTTGTGGAAGATGAAGTGACGATACTCGAACTCGTGCCTTCTTATCTCGCTGCTTTGCTGCGGGGAAATATTGCCGTCAAACCAGGAAAACTGGAATATCTGCTCGTTACCGGAGAAGCGGTGAGCCAGACCGTATTAAAAGATTGGTTTGGGCATCCGTTTTACGGAGCGATTCCTGTGGTTAATGCTTACGGACCTACAGAAGCATCGGATGATATTTGTCATTATGTGATGCGGTCGGCCCCGGAAGAAATCAATATTCCGGTGGGTAAGCCGATCCAGAATTTGCAGGTTTATGTGCTTGATCCATCACTCGACCTTTGTCCCCTGGGCGTGGTTGGTGAGGTTTGTGTAGCCGGAATCGGGGTTTCCAGAGGATATTTAAACCGTCCCGACCTGACTGCCCAGAAATTTGTTCCTGATCCTTTCCGTAAGGAAGGACGGTTATACCGGACCGGTGATTTTGGTCGCTGGTTGCCGGATGGGAACCTGGAATACCTGGGCCGGATGGACGATCAGGTGAAAGTCCGTGGGTTCCGGATTGAACTTGGAGAGGTGGAAAATGTGTTGCAGCAATATGAAACTGTGGCGGAAACCGTGGTGGTGGTAAAAGACGATCCGAACGGAAATAAGCGTCTGGTAGCTTACCTATGTGTCAAATCCGGTTACCAAAAGGAGGAAATGCTGAACTGGCTGAAAGGCGTATTGCCGGAATATATGATTCCTTCTTTCTTTATCACCATGGATCAGTTCCCGCTGACTTCCAACGGTAAAATCGATAGGAAAGGATTGCCTGATCCTGATGCTAAAGCTATGCTTGTTACTGCTTATGTAGCAGCAAGAACGCCTCTGGAAGCACAGCTGGCAGTGATCTGGCAGGAGATGCTGGAGGTTCCTAAAATTGGAATGTATGATGATTTCTTTGAACTCGGCGGACTTTCTCTTTTAGTGATCGGGCTGATCTCTGTGATCAGGAAGGAAATTGGCGTCAAAGTACAAGTTCGGGATATTTTCAATTATCCAACCATTGATGCCCTGGCTGCGGTGATTACGGAACGTCTGGAAAGTGCAGCTGCAGGGAGTCCGGATGAAGGAAGTCTGGATGAACTGCCTCTTTCTGTTAGTGAGCATCTGATTCCGCTAAACGACGGCCCTGTTTTATTCCCTGTATTTATGTTGCCTGGTGCTTCCGGAGTTACGGAGGTTTATAGTGCCCTTGGACTCGCCCTGCAGGAGAGCTGTATTTTATACGGATTGCAGATGCCGGGTGTATTGGAAGGGGAGAGTCCTTTGCAGGATATCGCTGAAATCGCTGCCCTTAACATCCGCTGGATTAAAGAGGTGCAGCCTAAGGGACCTTACCGCTTTATCGGTCACTCTCTGGGTGGGATTGTTTTGTATGAAATGACCAAACAGCTCGAAGCTGCGGGAGAAGTAGTGGAAACAGGCGTGATCCTCGATAAAGATACAAGTACCGACAGCTCTTTCCATGAAAATGAAAACCAGGGAGAAACCTTGTTTAAGCTGGCCATGCTGGTCTTTGAGCTGGGCGCTTTCCTTAAGGAACCTTATCCGGAATGGGTTTGGGAAATGAAAGCTGCGCTTTCTCTTTCTGACAGGGAAAGCATTATGCCGGTGATTGCTGCGCTCGTGATGAAACATATGGGCAGTAAAGGGGCTTACGCTGCATTTATGCTGCGGATTTTGAACCTGGTGATCAGCAATGGTTTTCTGAAATATGATTTCAATGATCAGGTTAGCGATCAGAATAGGATTCAGGATCAAGACCGGAGTCAGGATCAAGAAAAGAATCAGGATAAGGTTCAGGATCGGGTTCAGGTTAATGCGGAACTATTGATTGTAAAAGCAGTAGATACCAAATGGGAAGAGGTCCATGAAGAACCTGAACTCGGCTGGACCGCATATGCCCGGAATGTAAAATCGATTACCGTACCCGGAGATCATGATTCCCTGGTAGGCAATGCCAATGTACATGTATTGGCCGCGAAGCTGATGCGTCATTTTCAACAATTTAAAAAATAGGAAACTGATGGCCTGCGCTTTGGCGCAGGTCTTATCGAATCATTCACAAAAAAATGCTCAAGACATGCAAACCTCAATAAAAGATAAAGATAAGCGGGGAACTTCCCTGAAGCCCTTGTTCCGCTTATTTCATTATGTGAAACCCTATTGGCTGGAATTTGGCGGCGGATTGGTCTTTTTAATCCTGACCAGTGTTTCCGGACTTGCTTTTCCAAAGCTGCTCGGCGAACTGATCAATGGTGGCAAAGCGGCACTGGATTCCGGAAAAAACACCCATATCGGCTGGTGGCTGGTTGTTATCCTCGTTACACAGGCCATATTTTCCTTCTTCCGGGTCGTCCTGTTTGTCAATGTGACCGAGAAAACCCTTGCCGCACTTCGTCAGAATATCTATAGCCACCTGATTAAAATGCCGATGCGTATTTTTCTTCAGCGCAGGGTAGGAGAGCTGAGCAGCCGGATTTCTTCAGACATCACCCTCTTACAGGAGATTTTTAACAATACCCTTGCGGAGCTGATCCGGCAACTGGTGGTGGTCTGCGGTGGTCTCGTGCTCCTGATCATGACCTCCTTTCAACTGACCATTTTTATGTTGCTGTTGTTACCGGTGATGGTGATCGTGTCGGAAATCTTTGGCCGCTTTATCAGTAAATACGCCATGCAGGTGCAGGATAAAGTGGCGGAGTCGAATACGATTGTCGAAGAAACCCTGCAGGGAATTTTCAGCGTGAAGGCATTCGTCAGCGAATTCCGGGAGATGAAACGTTACCGCGAGCATACGAATGAAGTGGCGAAACTGGGCATGAAAGGCGGGACACAACGTGGATTCTTTACTTCCTTTGTAATCCTGGGGATCTTTGGAACCCTCGTTGCCGTGATCTGGCGCGGAGTCACTACAGGTGTGGCTTCAGGAGATCTTTTTTCCTTTTTGCTGTACTCTGTATTTGTGGCTACTGCCATTACCGGACTTGCCGAAGTCTTTACTGCTCTGCAGAAAAGTATCGGTGCAACAAAACACCTCTTCGATTTACTGGATGAACCCATAGAACCGCTGACAGATCTGGATACGATTGCCCCTCAGCATTTGCTTCGCGGATCGATCAGCTTTAAAGACATTCATTTTCATTATCCCTCCAGAGCAGACATCAAGGTTTTGCAAGGTGTTTCTTTTGAAGCTGCACCGAAACAGAAAATCGCCATTGTAGGCTCCAGTGGTGCGGGGAAAAGCACGATTGTTTCCCTGCTTTTACGTTTGTATGATCCCATTGCCGGTGAGATCAGTTTTGACGGAAGAAAGGGTACCGATATTCCGCTTTCTGAACTGAGAATGCAGGTTGCCGTTGTTCCGCAGGATGTTTTTCTCTTTGGCGGAACGATCGGGGAGAATATCGGTTATGGCCGCAAAGGGGCAACGACCGATGAAATTATCGCGGCTGCTGAAAAAGCAAATGCCTGGGAGTTTATCAGTCGTTTTCCACTCGGTTTAGATACCGTTGTGGGAGAACGGGGAATCCAGCTTTCCGGCGGACAAAGACAACGGATTGCCATTGCCCGGGCTGTACTCAAAGCCCCAAGGATCCTGATTCTGGACGAAGCGACTTCTGCGCTGGATTCGGAATCAGAAAAACTCGTTCAGGATGCACTGGATAAACTGATGGAGGGGCGAACCTCTATTGTCATCGCTCACCGCCTGGCTACGGTCAGACAGGCGGATAAAATTATTGTCATCGATAAGGGAAAGATTGTAGAAGAAGGTACCCACAAAGAGCTGATCGGTGTCCATGGTGGCCTTTACAAGAACCTTAGCGAAATGCAATTTCTCAATTAAACCTAAACATAAAATCAAGATACCCCTAAAAATTAAATGCGCTCGCCTATGTGAAGAAAACTTTAATGAAAAACTAAGAAAAATATACATCAACCCTAATTTAATTCTTATTCCCTATGTTAAAAAAACTTGAAAAATTAGCGCCCTTTATTGGCAACACTCCCCTTATTGAGCTGAGGCAAGATGACATCAGCATGTTTGCGAAACTGGAATACAATAACTTTACCGGAAGCTCGAAAGACCGCGCTTCTTATAGTCTGATTTACAATGGAATCAAGGACGGAAAAATCAATGAAAACACTACCATCATTGCTTCCAGTTCCGGTAACCTTGCGATCTCTGTTGCCTCGATCTGCAAAATCCTCAAACTCCGTTTTATCCCTGTTATCGACCCGAATATCAATTCTGCCTATGAAAATTTGCTGAACCTAATCTCTTATGATGTGGTTAAAGTGACCGAAAGAGATTATACCGGAGGGTACCTGCTGAGAAGGATAGAAACGGTAGACAGGTTACAGGCTGAAATTCCCAATTCCTTTGTGGCCGATCAATATTCTGACCCCAATAATTATAAAGGATATCAAGGCCTTGCGGATGAAATTGTAAGCTCCTTTGACCACCTGGACCGCATCTTTATCGCGGTAAGTTCCAGCGGAGCGATCACCGGGATCTCCTCTTATCTGAAAAAACAACGTCCGGAAGTTCAAATCATCGGCGTAGATGTAGAAGGTTCGGTGATCTTCAATGCGAAACCTGTGAAGCGTTTTATTTCAGGTATCGGGGCGAGCCAGATTCCTCCGATCATTGAAAATGCGCTGATCGATGATGTGGTGATCCTGACCCAACTCGACATCATCAGAGGTTGTTCTGAGCTGCTGAATGAGCAGGCCATTTTTGCAGGTGCTTCTTCAGGTGCAGTCTATCTGGCGGCTAAAAATTACGCTAAGATTTACGGTGCTACTGGCAGCTCTCTGCTGATCTTTCCGGATAAAGGACATACTTACCTGGATACGATTTACAACAAAGACTGGGCTGCGGAATTAGCGGAGAAACTAGTAGAACCTGCTGCTGTAGCGTAAAACTCAAACGATTAAATTAAACAAGCTAAAATTAAAATTATGTTATATCTGAATGCCGATAATATTAAAGAAGTTGGTGTGAACTGGGACAAAATTGTGGAAGTGATCCGGGAATCGGTAGAGATGCTTTCCAAAAATGACTATTCACAGCCTGTGAAACCTTACCTCCGTTACGGAGCTGCCAAAAACAGGATTATTGCCATGCCTGCTTATGTAGGTGGCGTTACACCCTGGGCAGGAATCAAATGGATTGCCAGTTTTCCGGATAACATTTACCAGGGAAAATTAAGGGCAAACTCGGTGACGATCTTAAATGAACATGATTCGGGAATTCCGCGTTGTGTGATCAATACCGCTGCAGTGAGCGCCATCAGAACGGCTGCAGTTTCGGGGTTATTGCTAAAGGAATACCTGAAAGGAATTGCCACAGATAAAAAGCTGGTGGTAGGGATCAATGGTTTCGGCCCGATTGGTCAGACGCACCTGAAAATGATCACCGCGATATTAGGACCTGCGCTTGAGAAGGTGCTGATCCATGACCTGAGTCCAATTGAAAAGTCTGTGATCGATGCAGAAATCAGGGATCAGGTAGAACTGGTGTCTTCCTGGGAAGAATGTTACCTCAACTCCGATGTATTTGTGACCTGCACGGTCTCGGCCGCGCCTTATATCGATAAAGCACCTAAAAAAGGTTCTTTGCAGCTAAATGTTTCGCTAAGAGATTATACGGTGGAAATGAAGGACCATATGGATACGATTATCGTAGACAATTGGGAAGAGGTTTGTCGCCAGAACACGGATATTGAGAATATGCACCTGCAAAAAGGGTTAAAGGAAAGCGATACACTGACGATTGATCAGGTCCTGATCGGAAAAGGATTAGGTAACCGCAAATCCACAGATGTAGTGATGTTTAACCCAATGGGAATGGCAATTTTTGACATTGCTGTTGGTGGATATTATTATGCAGAAGCCTTGAACAGAAAGATTGGCCATTTATTGCCGGATTAAGTATAAGTATATAAGTATGCTCCATGTCCCTGCTGTTGATTGCAGGGCATGGAGCTATACTCCGTTTTTAAAATTTAAATAGAAAGAATGAAAGTTGAAGTTTTTCGCGTTTCAAATGATGTAATGAAGAATCAATGTTACCTGATCCATCATCAGGGATCAGGTATTTTAATAGATCCTGCCTGGGATTATGAGTTGATCGATGGGTATTTGTCTGAGCATAAGATTGTGTTGAAAGGAGTGATGCTGACGCATTCTCATAAGGACCATGTTAACCTTGCCGGGAAATTTACAAGAGAATATGGGGTGCCGGTGTATATGTCGGCGGTAGAAGTGGAGCGGTATGATTTTAGTTGTTTGAACCTGGTTCAGCTGGCACATTTATCGAAAGTTGTGGTGGGTGATTTTGAAATCATTGCGTTGCTGACACCTGGGCATAGTGCGGGAAGTATGTGTTATTTGGTTAATGGACATTGCTTTACGGGAGATACGATCTTTATTGAAGGGGTAGGGAGTTGTAGTGAAACTGATGTAGATGATTTATATGATTCGGTGCAGTATGTGAAGAAGCAGTTGAGTAAGAATACGTTGATCTGGCCTGGGCATTCTTTTGGGATGGCGCCGGGGATGGAGATGGGTTATCTGTTGGACAATAATCTTTATTTTCAGTTGGATGAAAGGGATTTGTTCAGGAATTTCAGGTTAAGGAAGAATAGACCGGACCCGCTGGTTTTTTATTAGTGCTTGGGAATAAACAATCTGCCGTTTATTCTGTTTTTATAATCGATTATGACAGATGTGCATTCAAAAGAAGTACGCTCATATAACATGAGCAAGATTAAAGGGAAGGATACCAAGCCTGAACTTTTGGTGCGCAAATTTCTTCATAAACATGGATTTCGTTATCGATTACATGTTAAAGATCTTCCTGGGAAACCTGATATAGTTTTGCCTAAGTATAAGACGGTGATATTTGTTCATGGTTGTTTTTGGCATGGTCATGAAAATTGCAAGTATTATGTTGTTCCAAAAACAAGAACTGAATGGTGGTTGAATAAGATTGAGGGAAATATCACTAGAGACAATGTAGCTGCTCGTTTTTTGCAAGAAAGCGGATGGAAGGTCGTATGTATCTGGGAATGCGCTCTAAAAAAAGATTTTTTAGAAAATACTTTAGAACAATTGAAAGCAACTCTTTTTGGAAATGAGTTGCCAAAACAAGTTTAATTGTTCTAAATGATTTTCTGTTAGACAATCCATTTCTAGGCAGATTTCCCTGGCGTCGTGGTTCATATATGGATTTTTTCTTTCAATACATGATTGAATGGATAAAGATTCAGCTTAACCAATCAGGCAAAGCTGAATCTAATATGATAACAAGGTATACTTCTGTCAGTTCATTTCGTTCTTTCCATTCACATTTATAATACTTCCTCGGCTTTGATTAAAGTAGAATTTACGCTAAATAGATGTTTAATTCCTGGGGATTTTCCCTCATTTAGTAATTTCCCTATCTCGTCGTAAATAGAATAGAATTTTGCTCCTTTTGCTTTTACTATTTCTCGCTGACGTTGAAAAACAGATAAGATATTATCTGAGTGTTCTAAACTCCTATTATATATCCCATTGATCAGATTAAAAGAGGAATCCCAGCTTTCGTCTACGGGAATGTTAATCTGGTCAAAAATTTCTGGATTAGACGATCTGACGAGATGTACTAGTTCTTGTTCGAAATGTAGATATTCTTCAGAAATATCGTTTTTATTAACTATACAGTTAATGATGTGGTCGATCTTGTTGCGTTGAGATGTAGAAATATCATTTGACATGATCAGTCCAAGCTTTTTATAATAGTCCGCTGTTCTGCTGAAGATTTGGACATTTTGTTTTAGAATACTAAAGTCAGCAAATTTCTGTTTGGACTTTTTCGTAAGTTTCGCCTTGAGTGCTTCTTTTGAGATGGTGTATCTCTCCAGGATCTTATGTGCGTTGGGTGTGGCCATAAATGTATTGATCTCAATACTCTGGGAGATACTGTCCCAAAGCTCTTTCCGTTTAGAGTACTCTCCAAGGTCATCACTTTCCGCATATTTTTTGATCAAGTTGTTCATGAGCATCATTAACTCATTCATAAAAATACCTAAATCTTCTTCTAGTGTTTCTCTCAGCCATATCTTGCTAAGATCAAAAAGATTTCCTCCCTTAGCGCCATCTGTAAACTTATAGAGTATAGATATAGAGTAAGGGACTACGGCAGATCTGATCTGTCCGATGGCATTTTTACCCTGTCCATAGAGATCTTCCAAACGTTTGAACAGGATAACTTTGGAGATGAGCATTTCGTAGAAATTTCTATCGATATCAAGTTTTCCTTTTCCATTCTCATCACCGCTTAAAGCATCGATGAAATATTTGAATACTTTATCACCGCCCTTTTTTACGACATATGGTTGGTCGCCCCAAGCCGTAAAGTACTTGCCAAGTTGTTCTTTAGAGAACCGAACATCTTTTGGATAATCTTTTTCTGCTTTACCTCCCATGCGCAACAAGGTATTGAACTCGCCTTTTGACTTTTCAAAGAACCATCTTTTTCCGCTTGGCATCATTACGCTTTCTGAAAGTGCCTTGATCTTGTTCAGCTGTGGATTTCTTGACCCGAGATCGACTGTGGATACTTTTGTTTGAGAGTTTGAATAACGGCTAATCTTAGATATCAGGTCATCTAATCCTTCCTCTGAGACATTTTTGGCTACGTTAATCTTTGCCATAACTCTAACCTTATCAATTGGAAATCCATCTTTTCTGGTGAAGAATATACTTGCCGTAGTTTGTCCACCATTTACAATTTGAAAGTCTGTTAGAGATCGAATATAGGTTTTACCATCAATTTCAGTTGTTTCTTTACCGGTAGAGGTAATTGTTATACCATTGTTGAAGGCAATAAACTTCTCTGGACTTAGTCTAATGGTTTCACGTATTCCAGCATTAGCACCTTTGAACTGTAGAAAAGAGCGAACGTTCTTTTCTAATAATCGGGTACTGTATTTACGATAAAGATCAGCGAGTATGGTTGCGGGCAGGACACAGAGATAAGATTCAAAATTTTCCTCATCAGCTGCCTTAATTGCCTCTATGCTATATTTAAAGTCTTTTTCAAAGTCTACAACTAAGGCTTCTCTTTGCCCACGTGATATTTCTACAGAATAGAGAAAATTCAGGTCTATGAGTCTTCTTATGATAAGTAGGTTCTTATTTAGTCTTGTACGGTTTCTTGAAAAGCTGACCGATACTTCCTCATCCTCGAATTCGAATTTTTTAGGTTGGGGAGTCATTCCTCTGCTCTCAATAGTTGCTGTCGCTGAGATAAGAAATATTTCTACTACATCAAACTGGTCAGTGCCCTCAGAAGATGCCATTTTTGAAACTAGTGCTCTAACAGGACTGGATAATTGTAACTCATCATTTAGATGACCTTTAACCGCTTTGTTGACAAATCTTGTCGCGCGCTTGAATTGGTTTTCGTAGTGCGAACGGGTTGAAATAGTCAAGGTATCCTCCTTTGCTGCAACATCAATCTTGGCTTCATCGACTAGGAAAAGCTGAAGCCTTTCACCAGAATCATTAACCGCGTATCCATTGATCTTGAGATTATCCTCTTGATAGACGTAGTAGGATTCGTTACATTCTTCACTATCGATCAGCTTGGCATCGTACATCAATGGAAGCACTTGTGCTAAAAAGCGGTTCTGATTGACAAATCCCTGGCTATCTGAAGCTTCCTTTAAGAGATTATTGCGAAATTTTAGAAACTCGTTTATTTCCATTATAATTCTTTTTCTGAGATTTTAAATTCCTCCAACTGACTAATCCTGAGGCTATAGGATACATCAAAAATACCAGAGGTTAGATTTTCTTGTGTAATTTTTGGGAAAAGGTCGCTTGTTGAGTCATAAAATGCAATCTTCAATGGCCTGAACTTCAAATGATCATATTGATAAAGAGCTGTCCCAAACAATCCCTTTTTCGTTAGCGCATTAATTAGGATAGACATCTCTCCGTGTTTTTCCCATATCAGCTCTTTTATGGAATCAATAAGGTTGGAGATTGTTAGCCCGATGATGGGATCTGAAATGACTGAAATGATGCAAAGCGATAAAACTTTATCCGGTTTTCTTGCTAATTGGAATTCACTGGATATTCTTACGTGCTTTTTTGAGTTTTCTTTTGTCTTTACCTCAATACATCGTTCATCGGATTCAAAGTCGTTTGGCGCATCATAAGGACCCTTCCATGATTCCAGTACTGAGTTGACAGTTAGAGAATCAGCCTCATAAATCAGATCCCTCAGCAGGATAAGCTCTCCAAATAATCCCTTGAGCGAATCGTCCGAAAGCCCTGGTCCAGCAAGATTTGTGAAAAAACCGCTCCATCTGTAAAATGCCTGGATAAATTCTTTTCCATATTCTTCAGGATCAGCAATGAAACAGATTTTATTATAAAGTGAAAGAATAAGATCATTGAACAGGTCACTGAAACTTGAATTTACTAGCCTAAGTACAATATGATTACTCTCTTTAAAAAAGTCTATTGATAAGTTTTGTTTATCGACGCCTTTAAATCGAAATTCATGCGGTTTCGGAATGGATAGTATAAGGTTCCTTGATCCAAATGCATCTATCCCAAGATACAATTCAGGTATGCATTCTGCTGATATCCTGATCGAATGAAAGCCCCTCTCAACTTTAGTGGCATCAATTCTTCCCCATTGCGTTTCTATTTGTTCTACCTTCATGCGTTACTAGTTAAAGTCTTCTGGGATCGCGAGATCACTATTGTCTACATCCTCTAAGTCTTCATCATTTTCCAACTCATAGTCACCGTGAACATAGACGCCTCCTGGATCTGGTTCTATAGGAGGGAAGCCTATTGCTATTCCTACGATAGGTATATCTAAATTGATGTGTTCGTTGGTTACCAGTTCTGTAAATTCTGATACTTCGGCATCGTGTTCCTGCAGAAAAGTATAATAAGAATCAAAAAGATAGATGATAATTAGACCCTCCTGAGACTTCATCTTCTCGCGGAAGACACGTTCAGGAACATTGAGTTTAGCTGCTTCCGCTTCCGCTTTTTGTTTGCTCCAATCCTTATGTTTTCGAAGATAGTTTGCTGTTCTCTCTCTCCTGAATTCCGTAATGGCCTCGTCAATCTCTCCTTGAGTGAGCAAGATACTCAAGTCTCTGCCACCAGAAATAATGTTAGCTGATTTTCCAGAAGCACGAAATTGCTTACTTGCTAAAAAATGAGCCCTGTCACCGATATGCTTTGGTCCTCGTCTTACAGTTAAGACAATATCACCTGGAAGCCCGGATTCTACAGAAGAAAGCGTACCCTTTCCAAGCTTTGAACTTGCCTGGCCAGTGGTTTTTATGGCAATAGTCCAGTTGTTTAGAAAACCCTTTTCCTGACACAGTTCGATAAATCTGATCATACTCACACGATCTTCCGGTGAAAAATTATTCTCACTGGCTAGCAAATCAATAACACCATTGGCATCAGTTTTAGCAGTCATAAAACCATTACCAATCGTAAAATTATGTTTACCGGATACGTTGACCTTAAAACTTTTCCATACATCTTCTATCTTTTGACGGTTCACATGAAATGTGGTGGTCTGCTCTAATTGATCCTGGTAGGACCAATTAACTTCTTTTGTCCGTTTTAAAATGGCTGGTCTGGTAATTTTCAACGTACCAGGATGTTTTTTGACTCGTAAAATAAAATTTTCTGGTGTCTTCCCTTTAGCTTCCATCTTTCGGAACTCAATCTCAAGCTCCTCAATAGCGCGTGTCGTAGAGTTAAACTTGTCAACGGAATCCTGGGTAATGAATAGTTTGCAGCAGTCCAGATAGCCGGGACGATATCCAAACCACCTACCCATTTGCAGTAAGGTATCCGAATAATTGGTCGAGCGGATAAAATAGTTGATCGTTAAACCTTCCAGTGTAAAGCCTCTTGACAGACGATTTCCACCAATAGCAATTATTTTTTTTGGAGAGTTAGATGGATATTCGAGTTTATCTTTGGTTACATTGTTAATCGCCTTAATCTCGATATTTTTTATTGCGTCTGGTATATATTTCTTAAGTGCTTCAAAGCTGATAGGCGCAAGGAACTTATCTTCATAATTTAGAGGGAGATAAGTTTGGATGGATTCGATAATACTAGCATAGTAAGTGTACCAGTACCGCTCAAAATCTGCATAGACAGATTTTGGATTCTCGGGGAATTCTGTTCCGATATTAGCCTCCAGATCAGATACGAATTGCTGAACAAGATCTCTGGTTTTATTCTGCCAAAGGGTGAAGCGGGAAATATGAATCAGCATTGTATTATGTGGATTGTACAAGGCCGATTGAAGCATGTTCTTCTTGCGACTTTCCCGGATCGCGGTTGCCAGAATAAAACAGACAATACTTTCTTTTAGCGATTCTGGTAGTTTGTTGGGAAATGAATCTCCAGACTTGCTTGATCTTGTCTTTGATCGATAGTTTTTGTAATCAATAAAATCAAGATAACCTCCATTTTCATCAAAAGCTTCTTTACTCTCATAATTTTTAACGCCAACAAGTTCACCGTCTTCATTCGTCATTACTCTTGAAGGAAAGCTCGGGATATAATCCTGTACAACCTCAATTAATGGAATTTTGTCTGTTGTAAATTCTTCAATCGCAGTTTCAAAGATTTGTTTAGCACCAATGTAATTGGAGGGTGGATTAAGTAGAATAATAAAGTCATCAGGGAAGAGATAATCTTCCTGATCAAGGAATTTCTTTTTGAAGTTTCCGTCTGTATCCAGCAGCTTTGTTTCAATAATCCATTTGGCCTCACTTGCGGGATTCCGGTCCTGAAGGACATTGGCGAATGGAGTGGCTGTATAGCCCAAGTAAGTTTTTTTATTAAAGAGGCTCAAAAGAGCACGAATATGGCCATTGATTTTAGATGCATATTCACGCCCCTTCTTCCCTTCATTATTAAGGGAGGCATTATCTGCTTCATCATCAATTATTAGAAAAGGGATATTGTGTTTGTCCTTTTCTTCTCCAATATAATCGTGTAGCCAAATAATTAAGTTCTTAAGTACCCCTACATTTTTCTTACAGACCAAAATATTGGTATGGTTGAGCGAGAAGTCTGCATTCACTAAAGCGTTATTGAAATCGGACTTCGAAGAGGTGATGGAGATCACCTGTTCAATTGTACTATCGCCCATTTTTCCAAATCTTCGGATCTGTCCAACGCCCTTTGTGCGGTTTGTTCCCGTTTCCAGATCCAATCCCTCGCCAATTACATCACTTTCGATCCTAAGTTGAGTTTGACTTCTCAGGTCTTCCATGATTCCTGAAAGAATGATAATCAGCCCATATCCCAAATCTATAGAACGATTAATAACAGCGTTAAAGTTGCCAGTCTTTCCTGATTGCACACTTCCCACCACAAGTCCACGTGTATAGAAAGACTCTGTGGAGCGTGGATTACCAATTTTCTCCACAATAGAAAGACTGGATTCCTCTATTTCTGTGATAACTTTTTCACTTCGCCCGGTTTTAGCCAGGCGTTTCAGGTATCGCTCAGTATAATTCCATTTAAAGTCCTGTCCAAGATATTCGGTAGTAAGCCAGGTTCTGAAGCCTTTTTTGGTTAATGCATTGCTTGGTTCAATGATAATGGGATTGACTGATAGATATTCTTTTAAGGCAGTCTCATAATATTGACTAAGGGTGGTATCGTCAATGGCTGGATAATTATATATATCGAAGATGGTCAGGATTGATGGCCTGATTTCATTCAGGAGAGTGTTAAAAAAGATTGCATCCAGTTTTTTTTCTACTGCATACTCCTTAGCCTTTTTTGAGATGAGGGTTTTTATGACCTCAATGTAATTACTGTAATTCATGCGTTAATTTATAAGATTTAGAATATGTTCAGGTAAACTTGAGATATTAAAGCCCAGACCGGGTAGAATATCTTCCCTGACAATTTCAGATGAGAGACCTCTTTTTTTTAATTCACTTATGCACTTCTCGAGTTCAGAAATATCAATTCCGTCTTTTTCGGGAATTCCCGTGAAATCGGTGTTTTGATGAGTCTGTCGGATCTCATTGACCTGAGTATTGATCATTTTCGAAATGAGACCAAATAAAGCAATTTGATCGCGGTTCATGGTAGACATAAGCGCTTTAATGATTGCGAATTCCGAATTGAGCTCTAATAGAATCCCCTTGCTTGACGCGACCCGTTCAAAGAGCTGCGCTATGTTTTCCTTTTTTTTACCTACAAATCTTTTGAGTCCACGGTTAAAATATTCTCTTTCTGCCTCTATTCTTAGTTCTTCGATGTAGTCTTCAAATGCATTTTTTAGATCGTGTGGAATTACAACCTGAGATTTAGCTACATTAAGATGAAGCAAGTGGTCAACACTATTGCCTACATCAACACGTAATCTGGCTAATTGGAGGCGAGGTGCCTTTCTAATCAAACCATTCCACCCTCCGAAAAGTATTATTCTGTTGGCTCTATAAATATAAATACCTTCCATATCCATCAGACCTTTGTTTTTGGTGGTCCATATCGAGTGACGTTGTTTGCTTTCGTCTATACTCCTGGATGGTAGAATAAAGCCTTCCATTTTAATGGTGTCTGTACTAAAGTGTCGCTGTTTATACTCCATTGGCCTGAAATCCTTCTGGTCAGTTGGGAAAGGGTTAAAAGGAGGAATAATATTGTTATTGATTCTGATTTGCAGCGGATCTTCTTTTCTTTCCATAAAGCGATGGAATACTAGTGAAAGATAATCAGATGTGATCTCCGTAACTTCCTTTCTTAATGCTACTTGCCTGTTTTCATCCTCAAGGTAGTTCTCAAATTTATAAAGTCCTTGCCATATCACGATTGTATTGGCCTCGAAGTTTTCAAATCGGTTAAGATGGCCTTCACTCAATCTGATATACTCCTGAACCAATAGATTAATTTCAGAACTTGAATTCACAATGAGATGCCATTTTTGCTTTTCTTTCAGATAGTCAACGTCCCAGGTCCGACCGCTGTAAGTTGATTCACCTTTCAGTCGTGAAAGTACTGTGAAGCGTCTTGTCTGAGCGAATGAGGCAGTTTTCATTCCAAGACCAAATCTTCCTAAGTCAAGGGCTTCTCTGGATGACTCGGGAGAGTTACTTGGAAAAAACATGCTGGATTTAAGTCTCTCTTCGTTCATTCCATTGCCGTTGTCGGCAAGGTATAAAGTAAAAGGTTCCTGATCAGTCCTGATGAGAATCTCAATTTTAGTCGCGGCTGCGGATATTGAGTTATCCATGAGATCAGCTAGAGATGTCTCAAGGCTATATCCTTGTTCGGCAATTGATTTTATTAGGAATTCTGGATTTGGGCTTACATCCTCAAAATCAAAAATCTCAGTTTTTTCTTGCATATATGGGAGCGTTAATTATTTGTATTAAATATGATGAGCGGC
Source organism: Pedobacter steynii (assembly GCF_900103665.1). Lineage (GTDB taxonomy): Bacteria > Bacteroidota > Bacteroidia > Sphingobacteriales > Sphingobacteriaceae > Pedobacter > Pedobacter steynii. The sequence continues at coordinate 222,114 of NZ_FNGY01000007.1, read as the reverse complement.
TAAGATCTCTAATTCATGAAAGACTTGGCTGACCACATTGGCAATCTGATAGGCCAGATAGGGGGGCACTGCGTTTCCAACCTGATGGAACTGGGAGGTTCTTGGGCCACAGAAAAAATAGTTGTCTGGAAAGGTTTGTATTCTGGCAGCTTCTCTTACCGTAAGACTTCTACATTGAGTAGGGTCGGGGTGGATATAATAATGTCCATCTTTTGAGATGTGGCTGGTTACTGTTTTTGATGCTCTTGTAGATAGCTGCACCCTAAATCGATCTGCAAACTTTTTGTCATCGATCCCTTCGTTCACATTGAGGTGAGCGGGCAGTAATGCAGTTGGAAAATCACTTAGTTTTGGTGATTGTTGTTTAATGTTACCAAAGCAGGATACAAATAAGTAGCGATGGATATCGCTATCCATATGAGATCTTGACATATGGTTAAGTACACCGTTTAATCTTTGATCAAGGAACCAATCTGGTTGATACTCTACATTGATTCCGGGAACTTCTAAATAGTCGCTACCTTTTCCGAATCGTGGATTTTCAATGCGCTGGATCTTGGCCTGAATGTCAGCGACAATTTCGGGATCAACATTATTGAGTAGATCTCCGTCCAGGATCTGGTGAATTAAAGTCGACCAGGCTTCAAAGCTATCTTGTGTTCTTGATAAGCCACTTCTCAATCTTGGAAGTGAGTTTATAACAGAGCTAATACTGATTTCTTCACTTTTTTGGATAATACCAGGATCAATTTGAATGTCACGTCTAACTCCTAATAAAATTACACGGTGCCTGGTTTGGGGAATACCGTATTCTTCAGCTTTAATTACAAAATTATTCTGATCGTACACTGGGCTTCCGTCTTCCCGGAAGCCTTCTGGCTCACTAATAAGAGAAAAAATTCTATATCCTGGACAACGTACATGTGCTTCATCATCAATTGGCGGATAGCAGGCTGCCGGATCAGAGAGATCCGTTAATATCTTTGAAAACACCTGGTTTTCTCTAGTCTGTGCAGAAAGGATACCTTTTACATTTTCCATAACAAAGACAGCAGGACTATGTTGAGCCAAAATTCTTAGGTATTGCTTATACAGTCCGACTCTTTTATCAGTGGTTTCGTTTAATATTCTTTCTTGTCTTCTTGATCGGCCGACTAGCGAATAGGCCTGGCATGGTGGTCCTCCAATCAACAGCCAGTTTGGCTCTCCATTTAGTACTTCCCTGATCCTTGCATCTACTTCATCATCAGAAACGGCATTCTGATCCATTTCGTCAGGATCTCCTAGTGTTCCGCACCAAGCCTCATTGTGAGCATGTGCAGCTTGGATAGGCCATCTTCTGTAAAGCTCCTCAATGCTTAAAAGACCTTTTACAAAATCATAGTAGTCCTCAGGAACTTCTTCTGTGCGAAATTGCCTGTAGAAACTTCGTAGTCTAAGTGTTTGATGAGCAAGGGGATCCTTTTCAATAGAGAGAGATATTTTGAAGACACTTTCGTTCTCTTCGTTTATCAACGCTGAAAAGCCTTCTCCCAATCCTCCTGGACCGGCAAAAATATCTATGATAGGAATAGCCATATAAATGTTAAAATTTGAGATTGTGCTTTTAGCACGTGAGCTCAAAGTTACCAATAAAATAACAAGCCCAAAGAGCCGGATGAGTTTTGTACATAGTTAATGTAGTATGACGTTGATAATGAAAGTTAATCAAATTCTGATAATTATTAAAATTTTATGATAATATGAGGCTTTTATGATCCATGCGGTCTTTTGTCTAAATTCTTGACAACTAGCTGTAATTCGAAATGATCATCGGATTCAATATATTCTCATTTTTTTCTTTTTGAATTGATTGAAATCACCGCTGTTGCTTATGAGGATAATTGCGATACTAAATATTCGTAAGAGATAAAAATGAAGAATTATGTTTTTATTACTTTGCAAATAGCAATGCTGATCTTGCTATACGGAGCAATATGTATCATATTCTCCTAGATTTTCAGTTTTTATCTATCATTTTCATTCATACTGAATAAATGCTTTCTGTATGCTAAGATCATTTCGATCGTGTTACGAGTTATTAGGTGGATATTCCGCTGCAAAGTATGCCGCGATTCCGCTACAAAGTGGTTCTTCGTCACTTTTGGTGAATTATTCTTTTCTAAAAATCGACTATGTCAATGTGAAATCAGGGGTTGATAATGTCTGAGTTCTATGTTCTCTTTGGAGAGAGATTAAAAGCCTTCGGCAACTTCTTCCTTGGTATGGCGCCTCCACCGAGGAAGAAATAATGTCGAAAGCTCAGTTTGCACTCCCGTATTAATTGATATTGATTTTGTTCTGCCTTAAATATTTAATGAGATTTGCCCGGTATGGCTCAACAACAATTCCCCAGGAATTGTTTTCCAAGGAAAATCTGCAAAGCTCCTGATATTCAAAATACTTTCCGTCTAGCGATTTGTAGCTTCCTGATAACAAGAAGTAGACTGTCAGCTTGTTTTTATTTGAAATACTCCCGATTAAACCTTCATTGTTTGTTAATTTAAGTTTTGGAGATAATTTAGCCCCTTTTATTAAGAGATTGTTTGATGATTTTGGTACTAAATAAAGAGGTTTATTATATTCATTTATGATCATGTGAGATTTTAAATTTAAATCATATGCTGTTGAATGCCCAACACAAAATGAAATATCAAAAAAAAGCGAATCTGCAGTATTCGTTTCTAATGAAATATTACAAACTGCCAATTCTGGATAGTTTCCATAGGTTATAGCTGTTTTATTTTTGGGTGGATCTTTTACCAGTTTTATAATGACTTTTTGATTGGAATCGTATTCCAAATTGTACCTAGCGAGAGCATTAATAATTTCCAGCTTATTTTTATTATCTAGTTTCTTATTGGCTTCATCTTCTTTTTGTTTAAGTTCATCAGTGTAGATATCTTTTATATAAGAAACACCTATCGTTGCAATAAAGGAAATGATTACTATCCAGCCTTTTACAGTAAGCTTTTTAAACCATTTATATCTATCATCATAGACCTTACCTGTAAATGGTAGAATAACTACAACTGCACTGAGAACCCCTAATGCAATATTGAAAACTGCTATCGTCATTTTTTACACTTTAATTTACATTTTTTATCAGTTATATTAGAAATAATTAAAAAGGACATTACTAATATAGCAGAAACTATTTCGAAGAGTAGCCACAGATTATTAAAATGAATTTTTTCTTAAATATAGTGGTTAGGCATTTATTCCTTTCAGAAGATCGTATTAAGTGTTTTTGAAAATTAACCGCACCATTTTCTGCGTGATAAGTTGTTTTAAAGGATAACTTCGAGATTTAAGTTGTAACTATATTAACTCATTGATATTTTAATTCTTTTTAAAAGTGCTAATCCAGGTCACGGAACAGGCGATTGCACAGGAAGTTCTGTTTAACGCATTTCACCACATTCTCTACCTTGCCCTTACTTTCAGGATCTGCTTTTCTGCAGAACCATGCTCTGAACCCACGTTCTTTCGAATAACCTTTAAAACCACTGGTCATGATGATATCGCCGAGGTTTTCCGACACCAAAAACAGCCTCTCCTGGTCATATACAATTTCAGCCGGGATACCCAATCAATTGGTAAGAATCGATCTTGACCAATTGTTATTTATTCAGGGGCAAGATAATTATGTAAGGCTTTGTGAATATGATAAGCTAACACTAACAAGGATGACATTATCAGATCTTATTGAACAATTGCCTACTAATGAATTTATAAGAGTTGAAAAATCTTTCATTGTGGCAATTTCCAAAATTGATAGAATCGAAAAACATCAATTGATCATTGGTACCGAACGAATCCCAGTTTCTCAAGCATATCATATGAATTTACTTGAAAGACTTAAAAGTTTCATGCCTTATTCCGGTAAAAATGCCAAGGATTCTTAATTAAACCTGCCAAATACTTAAGCATACGTAGAATTCCATTCTAGTTTCTTTTTTTAAGGTAATTTTGAAAAAAAATAAAGAAATGAAAAGACAGTTAACAATTATCAAAAGAGTCGGTGCCGCATGTGCAGCGGTTATTTTTGGATCGATCTTCTTATTTAACTTGACGGCATTCAGTTCTATAGGAACCAGCCAACAGGAAGTAAAATTAACTGACTTGCTTTCCAAGGCATATGTGTTCTCTACATTAGACTCAATAACCAATATAAATCTTTAATCTCTCAGTATGGCTCTTCAAAAATTAACGCTCGAAATTCATCTTTTTTTTCATCAGAGTGACTTTCCTTATTTATAGATTTTTAATCTGTCAGGCCAGTGTGCCGATTTTCAAAGTTCAAGGTTATTCATAGCATTTACTGAACAATTTATTTTAGGCTAGTTGGCTGAGTTTATCCAGCTTAACAGTAGCCGTATGCCTTGAGTTTTTGTAATTTTCCAAAAAAATTAAATATTTAACTATAAAAAAAAACAATTTTATGAAACAAATTTATTACTTTACTTTTGCCATTATCCTCTTAGGAGTTGTTATCGCTGTCGGTTGTAGAAAACAAGATACTGCCGTTGACGCTGAAAGGGGCTCAGATTTAAAAGCATCTGCCCGTGCTGAATTATTTGAACTTAATCCCAGGCTGAAAAATGTACCGGACTTTAGTAACGATAAAGATATGGTTGAGTTTACTAAACTGATGAATGAAACAAGGGAGTTTAGTAGAACAAACGTATACAAGTCATTCCGTGAAAAGACGATACTTAAAAAGGTAACAATACCAAAAAACGCAACTAAGAGCGACTTGAAAAAGGCTTACTTAGAGGCGGGTAGGGGAGATGAGTTTGAAAAACTATCTGCAACATTTGATAAGCAGGCAAGTCTTATAACCAGCTTTATGAAAAGTCATCCAGAGCTTAGGAAGCTGAACAAGGATGAATTATCGATGATTTTTTTAAAAGTATTTGAGTTAAATCGCATCAGTGCTCCAAAAGGAAGCGTGAGCATTTACAGGAAAGTACAGGAACTGGAAGCGGATAAGTGTAGGGCGAGTTTCACTGCAACCGAGCAGGCAAACCAGTCTGCATATAGTAATTATTTAGCTGGTGCTACTGCTAGTTATGTAGTTGCGGAAACGGCATGTTTAGCGGCTGGACCTGGCTATCCAGTATGTTGGGCTGCTGCCACCGCTACTTACGGAATAGCATTGGCAGTTATTGAATCAAATAATACTGACGCCATAAATACTAATTTGGTACAATATAATATTTGTATGAGCGGTTTATCACGGGGTGTAAGTGGTGAGTATAAGAAAAGGACAATGATCACGTTCTCTTTGTAATTCTTAAAAGCAGCCTATTAAATTAGGTTGCTTTTTTCTACTTTTCGTTCGGTTATAAGTTCTTATGCAGGTTTTTTTATCTAAAATTCTCTCCTGATCTCAGCATTGGGTAATGAGTTTGATTATTTTAAATTATTATGAAAATTTTAATATTTCTATCCCTTTTTGTTGGTCTAAATTTAACAGTTAAAGCACAATCAGACTCGACCACTTATAAAGCACTTCTAAAAGAAGTGATTAACGGATCCAGGACTTTGGAGACCAATAAAAAAATATTTCATGATATGCTGGTAGAGATGAAAAAACAACCTATAAACCACTTGTCCCCTCAGTCGTGGGAAGTGCTGGAAAAACAGCTAAATGATTTCTATGAAAAAGATTATCCGCTGTTAGTATACCCTATTTATAAGAAATATCTTTCAGAAGAGGACTTGCGAAATATTACCATGTTTAACCAAACTGAAACTGGTAAACGGATGTCGAACTTCGTACCTGAGCTAACTATTCAGAGCATCAGCTTCATGCAAATATTTGGGGAAAAATTTGTGAAGAGTATCAAGTCACTTCAACAGAAAACCAATAATTAATTTGATTTAATATTGGTTGGAACAAAATATAATAATGATCTCTAGTAAATATAATACAAAAAAAAATGAATATTTCTATCAAATTTTTTCTCAAACTATTTCCTCCATTGCTAGTTGTAATGCTTGGTGTAGGACATTCTATCGTGGAGCTTAGTAGTTTGATTAATCATACTACAGTTTCGATTTTTAGGTTTAGGTTTGAACCTACATTATGGACGTTTTTTGTGACATTGTTCGTGACAATTGCTGCTTCAGTGGTTTCGATAAAGGTTATATTTAAGCGTTGGTAAATCTTATAGGAAAGATAGCTAAAGCTCATTGATTTGCTAGTTTTTTACACTTCCTCTGTTTTAATTATTCTAATAAAAAAAGGGTATTGCACTTCTAGAGTGGACTTGCTATTTCTTAAACAAGGAATTAGACTTTGCTCAATATTTACCCTTGAAGTTATCTGGTTAATAGGATGATAAACATAAGACCTCGTTCAGCCTTAGCAGTACGAAGAATTAAATTGATTGTACATGAATTGTTAATAATTCTGATCTTTTTCTCCATATTTTTTAACAATAAATATCTCTATAATTCATCTAATTACGTCGCCGGACACTATAATTTTGCTTTAATTATTGGCCTAACATTGTTCTTGCTTTTTTTGAGTGAAGTACTATTCAAGAGAAGTTCGATACAAATAACCTTTATGGATATAGCATTTGGATTATTTGTCTGTGTTCTATTTTGCTCTAGATTAAACTCTAATTTCATTTTTTTTAATGAAATTTTGATCAATTTTCTCTTGGTAGCTAGTTTGTATTTGATTATACGCCTTCATCATGATTTTTATCGGCTGATTGGTCTGCTAAAAGTTTTATGTTTTGCCGTTGTGCTCGAATTTATCTTTTCGTTGATCAATTTCTACCCAAGCTTCCGGCCTTTGACTTTTTATGGGTTTTCTGGAAATTCAGGCCTTACAGCTTGTTTAATAGTGGTTGCATATCCCTTAATTATGTGTGGCGTTAAAAATAAGACCAGTTACCAGATTGTACTGACAATTTTTTATTTTGTCATTTTAACCGTCATCCAATCTAGAGCTGCATTCTTATCTCTTATTTATGCAGTTGGCTATTTTATTTCAGTCTCATTTTTGAGTAATTCGAATCAGAAGAAAATTATTAAAAAAATATTCGTTATTGTAGCTATCGTTTTGGCTATACTGTTCTTTTTATATTTACTCCTTATAAAGCAAGACTCTATTTCCGGCCGATTGATAATTTGGAAAATCACATTATCAAATTTTAGAGAATATTTTATGTCGGGTATCGGGTATGGAGAATTTCCTGTGTCTTATCAAACTTGGCAGCGCAATTATATCAGTTCCGGGCAACTTGATTTGAAGTTTGCACACTTGGTTGATTTACCAAACAATGTTTTTAATGAACCATTACAAATTTTCGTCGAAACAGGGTTGGCTGGTTTTTTATCCTTCGTGTATTTAGTTTATTTGATCTATTCATCTAAACCCTGTATTAAGTCAAGTATTATTCAAGCTATGAAGGTTAGCCTAGGTGTTGTATTAATATTTTCTTTATTCTCGTACCCTTTCCATAGTATGCCGATTTTAGCCTTTGTTATTATTATCCTTGCCTGTTTATCAAACTTTAGCAAAGCTGATTTTCACATAATCGTTAAACCAGTTGCTTTTAGCGTACTCACATTTTTTTTATGTTTTATGAGCCTTGTTATTCTATGGGAAATAAATAAGAAAAATAAAGCTGTGGAAAGCTGGAGTAAGTCAAATGTGCTTAAAAAAGAGCCCCGAAAACTGGTTCTACAATTATCGAAAATTTACAATCAGTTAAATGAAAATGGATCTTTTTTGTTTTGTTATGCCAGAGCAATGCACGAAAGTGGAAATTATAATGCAAGTATAAATCTAATCGATAGATGCATTCTTGCTCAGTCTAATATTGATGCTTATTTGCTTAAAGGAGAATGTTACGAAAAACAAAAACAATTTGCTAAAGCGGAGGAGATGTATAACATTGTACAATTTACCATACCATCCAGGCTAACTGCTAAATCCTATTTGTTTAATCTGTATCGTAAACAAAATGATAGTTTAAATGCAAAAAATATTGCTATTGATATCCTTAAATCGCCAATGAAAGTTTTTTCGATAAATGGGTATAAAATCAAAGCTGAGGTAAAACTATACTTAGATAGTATAGGTGTAAGTACTTTACTGTATTAAAATGTTTCGTTATTACCTATATATGTTAATTCGCCTCTTATGAAAAAATTATTGGTACCATCTCAGGAATCGCTGAGATTAATCTCTTACTCAGATATTGATAGATTATGAACTTTACAAGAATATTTAAGACAAAGTATATAATCTTATTACCTATATTTTGCTTTATCGGAATCATCTCATGCAATTATAAAAATACAGATCAAATCTATACGTCCTTTGAAAGGGAAATCCAAAATGACAGCCTACTATTAGATCTATATATTAGCAAAACTCAACAGGAGATACTTTACAATCTTTACTATAATCACAAAAGAGATATGCGGGTATGGACTGACGATTGGACAGATAACACTGACATAAATTATGAAAATCCAATTGTAAGTGAGGATTTTAGTTCTGCTTTTGCCAATTTAAATCAGGATTTAAGATTAAGGTCTTGTAATTTGTTTATTCAAAGGGTTAATCAAAGAACGAATATATCCATTAAAGATAAGTTGAAGTGGATAGCAGAAGCCCGGTTTTCCAGAGCCTTGGTTAACTATTATATGGCTCAAAGATTTGGCGGCATCTATTTGGTTGAAGATGTAATTAATAATGAGGATGAATATAAAAAAATCAAAAGAAGTACTATTGATCAGACTTATAACAGTATCATTAATGATCTTCAATACGCATCAAAAAATTTGCCTTTGATCACAGCTACTCCAGAACGGGCAACAAAATGGGCTGCAATGGGGATGATCACCAGAGTGGCTTTGCAAGCTGCTTCCTATCTGCCAGCTAAAAGGAATCACTATCTCAATTTGGTTGTTTCTAATACAGAACGTATAATGAAAAATAAAAGACTTCAATTAGATTCCAGTTACAAAGATCTATTTAACGACTATGATAAAGCAATAAAATCAAAGGAAATTCTTTTTGGGTATTTCACTAAAGCATCAGAGTATAATATTTTTTCCACCTCAATGGGGTATATAAATCCAAGTCAAGAAAATGGAAAAATGCTTCCAGGTTTTGGGCCCCAACTAAAAATTGGTTTTGATGGTTGGCCACAAAGATTTCCGTCGCAAAATCTTGTAGATGCCTATGAGGTAATTGATGAAGATGGAAAAGCTAAGTATTGGGAATCAACCATCTATTATAAAAACTATAAACAAAAAGGCGGGTACGTTTCGTCATTTCTTTACAAGAATAGGGACAAAAGGTTCTATGCAACCATAGTGCAAGATTCCAGTGAGTTTATTAAAGAGAAAATACTTACCAGAGAGAAAGGTAATATGAACAATCTTTCGAGAGGAGTTGGAAGTGATAGGTGGGGGGTATCAAGTTCTAATTATTATTTTAGAAAGTCATTTTATGAAAAAAAACGGTACTCGTCTAGTGATACCACAAACCATCATCAGCCCATAATTCGTTTGGCCGAAGTGTATTTAAATTATGCAGAAACCTTACTTCTTTTGAACCACGCAGATGAAGCAGTTAAAATAATTAATAAAACTAGAATTCTCCATGGAGGATTACCTCCTTTAGGTAAGCTTTTACTTTCAGAATTATGGCAGGCTTATAAAAATGAGCGCAGGGTGGAATTAAGTTTTGAGAATGATCGTTACTGGTCACTATTACGCTGGGCTAAATTTGATGGCAAAACAAAAATACCAGAACTTGTCGTTCCTATTAGAGGTGTCAATATCTCATATGACGGCAAGAGATTCTCATTTAACAATATTTTGTCGTTTAATAACACGAAGAATAGAAAGTTCACTTCAGATCGTTTTTTGTTTCCTTTTCCAAATGACCAGTACAAACATTATAGTTCTAATATTATCATAAAAAAAGGGGGGCAATAAAATGACAAATTTAAGAGCTAAACAATTGTTATTCTGTCTATTGTTAATTGCAACAATATGTGCTTGCAATAGAGAAAAAGGTGTTGATATAGATATGCTAATTTCGAAATATTCAAAGGATTCTAAAGATTCTATAAAGCTTCAGGCAGTAGAATTTTTGAAAGAAAATCTTGAAAACCAGGTCTCAGAAAAATTAATAGCATTCAACGAAGAAACAGGGAAAGAAGTGAAAATCGATTTTGATACAATAGTTAATTCCGAAAATCTTAAAAAAACAATAAGAGACAGTAATTTAATCTTTAAAGTGATTCAGGTTAAAGATGCCAAGGAATTGAGTAATGAATTCATTGAAGACCAAATCAATGCTTTCGATGTTTTTTGTAAAAATGTTCCATGGACAAAGCGTGTGAAGAAAGATGTTCTTCTCAATTATTTGTTGCCTTATAAGATTTATTGGGAAGAGCCTGGGGACTGGAGGAATTATTTTTTTCTTAGAAACAAGAGTTTAATAGCTGAGTCGATTAGTGATAATTTAGTCGATACTATGTCGTTGGATAGGGCTGTTTTATTTCTTATCGGTGCAGTTGACGGCCGTAATGAAGGCTGGTTCAATTATAGTGAGGAACATATTGCCTATACTAATGCTGCTCCTTCGTTTAAATGGATAAAAAGTGTAAGAAAAGGCGATTGTAGTAGCGAGGCAAATGCCAATGCTTATCTGTTACGTAGCGTAGGGATACCTGCGACTGTTGATTATGTTCCTATGTGGGGCTCCAGAAATTCTGGACATGCAGCCGCAGTTGGTTTGGATTCAAATGGTAATATTTATCCACAATATAGATTATGGGGGGCAGCAAAAATTTTCAGATTTACGTTTAAGAGACATCTAATTTGGACTAAAGAGATCAAACCTTATTTAGGAATGGATTCTTTTCTCATAAATTCTATAAAGCATGACCATTGGTTGGACGTAACAAGTTCTCATATTAAAACCAGTGATGTTGGTTTCTTATTACCCAAAGCCATCAGTAAAAAATTTGCTTATATATGCGCATACAATTATGGAAGATGGCAGCCGGTTTTTTGGGGAAAAATAGACCAAAACAAAAAAGTTGTTTTTAAGGAAATGGGTCGGAATATTCTCTATTGTTTGGCAATTCCCAACGGTAAAAGCTATTCTCTTTATGGACAGGCATTTTTATTGGATACTGCAGGAGTTGTTAAGAAATATAGGCCTTTATATCATGCTGTGACAAATTTGACTGTATCAAAAGTAAACACCGGATCTGACTCCTGGATAAAAAAAGGAGAAAAATATACATTAAGTTATTTAGATGAAAATAGTCAATGGAAGGACCATGGTACTCAAATTGCTGAGAGAGATTCTATAATAGATTTTAAAAATTTGCCATCAAATTCACTTTACAGAATCAAAAAGGGACTAGATGAGCGCAATTTGAGCAGGCCATTTATCTATACGAGCAATGGGCAACAGTGGTATTAAATATCGGTCTCATCCGCCTATAGGTTGACAGTTGGTCTTGTCCGCTTTTTAGTTGATTGTTTTGGAGGGTTAAAAATTTAATTTATTATTATACTGGAAAGGTAAAACTGATAATCGGTTTTGACGAAGTTACCAAAAGTGATATCGAATTGATGCTAAGTGGTTGGGATACATCTCTGAAACAAGAGGAAAATGATCTTTATCGATGAGTAAAATTACGTGTTTAATTTAGCTAAACTTTTGTTTATTATTAGTGGGGTTTTTATATTAAATTAACCAAATGAAAGTATACCATTCCACGTTTGCCATTTTACTGGTCTTCATCGGGACTCAAGCCTTCTCTCAGTCAACAGACAGCATTTTTGAAAAGGATATTTTTCTGATCCGTAGTTATGGGAAGAAGGGCTTTGTGAAACCTGATCCTATGGATAGTATAAAACCAGGACAGAAATCTTTTAACGTTCGTTACGACGATGGTCCAATTCGTTATTCCGTTGTACCTGATCCTGGCAAATGGCGTATTGCTTTGTATATCGGAGATCGTCTTGACAATGAGTGCTATTATTATAACGATATTTTTATTATACAAAATTTTAACGACGGTTTCAGTGTACCTGAAGCTGATGACTTTTTTAGAGCTGAGCTCAATGCGAATAAGGTATATCTGAAAGTAACCAATGGCAACGTTGCGAAGATGTGGCGCATTAAGGCCCGCTGGAAAAGGAAGACTGTTAAAGAAAAGCCAGATTGGTTTAAAGGCTGGGTCACTAGTCTTTTAGAGTTTGAAGTATATCATATTTACACACTGCATGAAATGATTTCAATGAAAGCCGTGACAACTGATGAAGGTGATCATTCAGTTACTGTGGGAAGAAATGTACGGTTAGGCTCTCCGAATTAAATTATTAGCGCAATGAATTATTTAATTATTGTTCCAGATCTGGATCTTTTCCGGGAAATCATGACCCGGATTTAGGAGGTGAATTAAATCAAGTTGCTGTTTGTTTCCTTATTGTCAATTCTATTGTTTTATTGAGATTGTTTGTTGTTGCTTTTGTGAAAGTGCTCTTTGGAATATGTTGTCGATATGTGGTTACGCCCGCTTGAGTTTTATTGGGCTACCTGTAAAGGGTTTGTAGGGCCTTATCAGGCCTGAAGCCTTTCTAAAGGCAAATTCAAGCGCTATTGCTTCTTTGATTAGGCCGTCAACTACGTTAACACATTGGACACAGATCTTCAGCGGAAAACAACCGGATTTATAGCTAAGATATGATCTTCCTAAAATTTATTCGTATCTTAAAATTAAATTAATTAATATTTTGGTTATGGCTATATCTAAAAACGGCCCTTATGGCCATCCGAATGGAAAAATCGGAAAACTAGTCCATTACATGTTAAAAGGACAGCCTGTTACACGTATGGTGGGCAGAAGGACAAAATCAAGTCAGAAACAACTGGTCAATTGTCAGGCTATGGCAGTGACGATGGGCTTTTCAAGACCAGAAAGTGTGTTGAAATTCATTAACATAGGCTTTGAACTCGAGGCAAGGGGAACGGTCAAAAATCCTCATAACCTGGCAACCTCTTACAACAAGAAATTTGCGTTGAAGGGGGAGTACCCGAACCTTAAAATCGATTACAGCAAGGCAATGGTTAGTCAGGGGAGCTTAGCTGCACCCAGGGATACCAAATTGGTTAAAACAGCGGCCGGATTGGAGCTTAGCTGGGATTCCAGCCCTCTGGAGACTGGAAATCACGAGGACGATATCGCAATGATCTTGCTTTGTTATCCGGGTCTTGAGGATGCTTCGAGCTACCTGAATGCAGCAAAAAGAGAAGATGGAAAACACTTTGTGAAACTTAATGAATCGCTTTCCGATCAGCCTATAGAGGTGTACATGTGCTTTAAATCTGCTGATGGTAAAGAGATTTCCAATAGTGTATATTTTGGAAATCTGAATGGTGAAGCAGAAACTGCAGAAGAGCGACATCAAAAGAAAAAGTATGAGGCTTTGAAAACGAGGTTTGATCAGGTTGCAGCCAGTTATTTAGCGTATATTGAGCTTAGTGGCAATGCAATTGTCGTAACCAAGGCTTTCCGGAATCTGGAAACAGAATACCTGGCGCTAAAGAGCAAGTTGGATAATCTTCCCGGGAAACCCAGTTGATTGATATGGATTTAGTAGAAAAGTGATTAAAGATGCTAGAGGAAACGGGTTCGGTATTCGTTTCCAGGGGAGAGGTATGTCCGTTTTTCAGAGAAAGACTTCTACGGTTCTAAGTTTACTCAAAATTCATTGTCTTCAAGCTTGAAAATTTCATCTACAGTGCTGTTGAAAAACTTTGCAATTTTCAAGGCAAGTAAAGTGGAGGGGATAAATTTCCCGATTTCAATCGAATTAATGGTTTGGCGCGAAACACTTAGGTTTTCTGCCAGCTGTGCCTGGGTGATGTTTCTTTTTGCGCGTTCTACTTTTATCGAATTGGTCATTTTGGTTTAGCTACCTGAAAGAATAAAACCTGAAGTAATAAATTACAAGAGAAAGAGAGAATACCAATATCATAAAATGATTAATCGCTGTCATTTCTATCGGAAACAGATGATGTGAATAGAGATTTGAACTCAGGATTTTAAAAACATAAGCTAAAATAAACGAAATATAAAGTGACGATGTTTTTAAGTTTACCGATCTCTCGTCTTCCAGTTTCTGGGAAGCGGTAAACAAGGTGAAAAGACCTACTAATAACAACATTTCAGCACCCTTATTTGTATCCAGCAGGAATATGGGGGTCCCAATAACGATACAGAAAATACCGACATACTTTTGAAAATTAAATAGTTTAGCAAAGGGCTTAGATCTTCTATCCATGATGTTAAGTTTTAAGTATGTTCAAAGATAAGTAAACTTTTCAAAAAGACAAGTTTACTTTACATTTTATGAAAATTATTCCTTTCCAATCTAATGGGCTTTCCCTAATTTTAGTCGTAAAGTATTTAAGTGCTAAATGAGCGAAAACAACAAACTGAAAAAGTATTTAATTATTGGATCTTTATTTTTTTTAGGTTTTAAGGTCCTTGATGCAATATCTGACAAAAAAGAGAAAAAATATCAACTTAATGGATTGATAGAAAAGATCGATTACAATGAAAAAAACACACCTACCGTTGTGGTCAATGGTAAATCTTATGGTCTATCGACGAGTTGGAGGTTTAATGAAAAAATGAATGTAGGTGATTCCTTGATAAAAGAAAAAGAATCGCTGATATATAAACTGATCAAATATAAAACTGGGGAAGTGATTCTTTCTAAATAAAATTTCTGATGAAAACGAACGTTTCTCTCCTTATATGCTTAGTATCGATGCTATTGCTGTCATGTAAAAATGAAAAAAAAGAGCAATTTATCGCTGAGATTCCTCATCATACTAAATTGATATCCAACAAGGAAGAAACGCTTAAGCTTTGGAAAAAGGCAATTCATGAAGGAGACTTTAAAGCCTATGGCGAGATATCTAATGCTTATTTATTGCATAGTCAGATGTATGAACTTTATTACTACGCGCTAATTATGGCCAATAAATACAAATGCCCGCAAGCATACTATCATTTATTTATGATAATGAACGATCAGGTTACTATAGATGGTCTTAGTCTCTATAGTAATGATGAGGCGACCAAAAATATGGCATTGTATTACCTGTTGAAATCTAAAGAATTGGGTTACACTCAGGCACAATTTGAGATTGATGAAGTTTTCGGGAAAAATAAACCGATTCCGGCATCTTCCTATTATTTGAAAGAAGTACCTAAATAATAATTCCAGATGCTAACGAATAGAGAATATGATCAGTTTTGCTAAAACTTTGTTTAAAGTACTCCAGGTTATAATTATCTTGATTTTTATCTCCTCCTGTAATCAGAATATTGATTTTGAAAAGACCAAATGGAACGGGCAATCTGATCCTGCATATCCTTCAATATACCGTCCTCTGATGCTTAAAGATTTGACGACGAATCATAAATTGTTGGGTTTAAATTGTGCTCAGCTGGTTAAATATTTAGGAAATCCTGATCATGAAGAAGCGAATTTAATAAGCTATAGAATTGCCGTTGATTATGGCAATGATATTGACCCTGTTTATTCAAAAGATCTGACTTTTTTTTATTCAAAGGATTCGGTAATCACTTCTTTTAAAATAGAAGAGTGGAAGAACTGAAATTCTTAAAAATGCTTAGTAGAGCGATGGGACCTTTAAAAATTATATTGTTTACAATCGTACTTTCTGTAGTAGGATATATTGGGTATGTCTTTTTAACTTTTGATTTACTGACCGTAGAAAATGAACGGATAAGAACTGTTAGGATTTATGGAAAGCCCTATGCTTTAGCCTTCTATCGGGTCAATGGAAATGCAACGGTTCAAAGCGGGATTCAAATTAGAAAGATCCAGGAAGGGGAAGAGCATTTATTAAAACATTACGATAGATATAATTCAATAGCTTTCCTGACAGTTGGCAAGGGTGTATTAAAAATCGGATTAAAAGAGGATGGGGTTGAACCAAAAGTAATAGACTCTATGTTCTTAACGCTGCCCTAATATCTGTTTACTTAATGGTTCAGCTGATTTTTTTATTGGTGATCTGGAATTAGACATCTTTCATTCTGTAAAAAGGTAAGCTGAAAGCTACATAAATAATCACTTTAGTATCAGATTCAATCCAATAAAATTGGACCGGGTAAAATGAGAATTAAGCCTCGATAATGTCGTAAACAAGGACTTTGCTCCAAAGATGGCTACAGTCTTTTATAAATTGAAGGTGTAAGGGATGTGTCTGATAGATCGCCTGTCCTTCAAGATCCTTAAAAAATAACAACTCAGATACACTCCAACTGCTGTCTATGACCTCACGTTTCTCTGTGCTGGCTACTATGCCGACGTGAATGTTCTGAACAGTTTCTATTTTTGACAAGGTCTTTATTCCTTTAATCAATTGATCACGGTCAGCTTTCGAATCTGGATTTTTCAACCAAAAGAATACATGATGTGCCACCGGCTGTAATTTGTTTTTATCTGATAATGGCATCGCAGCTGCTGCAGTTCCAACTGCAATTGCTGCAGCTGTTCCTAGAAATTTTCTTCGGTTGGATTTCTTCATAAACACAAAATAGAAAAAAGAATATTGTTGTCCAAGGCAATTGTCTAAATGCAGGATAAGTGTCCGGAATGCGCATGAATCATTTGAGTTACGATTGTGTGCTTTCTTTATTTTTATGATTTAGGTGGGTTTTATAAGTTAATTTATTGGTCGTATAAGTGAATGCTGTTGATGATTGTAAGTTTTTAGCAGGAAATAAACTTTATGGTTAAATATTAATGTTGTTTTTCTTTATAAATTATTATAGATTGCATTTAATCTAATAACTTGTAGCCTGTTGATTGTCAAGTCTATCTATATTGTTGTTGATGTTAAATTCTGATCTGTAAAATGTAAAATATACAGGTATTGAGGATGATCGTCAATTCATACAATAGTTAAAAAATAGAATTGATTTAGATTAAAAACCTCATTTAGTAAAACCTTTTATTAATTATTTATGACGCTCAGTTGTTCTCCCGGAAAAACATGGTTTAGTGTAACATTTCTCTTGCTTGTATGTTCGATTCGTTTTAGTAGCCAGGCGCAATGGAGTGATACCTATTCTCCCGCCAAACTAACGCTTCCTTCTCCAACTGCAGCCTCTCTTGGCGTATATGGAGCTACTCAGATTGGTTATTATTCTGGAACTCCCGACATCTCTATCCCGCTGTACGAGTTGAAGACCAATAACCATTCGATTCCCGTAACGCTCCGGTACAACAGTAGCGGGACCCGTGTTGCTGAAAATGCAAGCTGGGTTGGATTGGGCTGGTCTCTATCGGCCGGGGGAGTCGTGACTCAGACGATAAGAGGGAGCGATGATTTTATAAATTATGGTTATTCCACTGCCGGAGCAATACCACTTTATGTAACGGTACCGGAAGGACCTGATAAATATTATTTCGACGAAATGTCTAAGAACAGAAATGACGGAGAACCCGATGTCATCTCTTATAATTTCGGTAATTACTCAGGCAGATTTGTAATTGGGAAAAATAGTGACGGCAAAAAGATTTTTATGGATCAACAGAATAATCTAAAAATTGAACGCATCTCAGAACGTTGGGTGGTGATCGACCCTCAGGGGTATAAGTATTATCTCGGTGCTACAGAAGCTGCAGATGACTTTAATTATTCAGGTACTTCTGAGCTTAGCGATAATGCCTCTTTCCGCCAGGATTTTTCAAGGTTTGCAAACAATGCCAGTTACCTGGATTCTATTGTCAGTCCAAACAAGGAGGTGGTTAAATTTATCTATGAACGGAAATCCAGAAGCTATAGTCTGATTAATAGAACTGAAATGTTGTACAATGTATTGAAATATGTTGGAGGATGTACCGGAAATACGGTTCAGCTTCCTTCTTTTGTGGAGGCCTATACTGCTTCAAGGCAGTTGATTCATGATGTTAATTTAAAACAAATCATTTCCAGTTCAGGTACTGTTGATTTCATTACTACTGACCGGGAAGATCTCGAATATTCGGGAACGGTTAAGCCTGGAAAGCTCAGCGAGATTATCGTTCGGGATTTAGCAGGAAAGCAGTTGAAACGGTATGTGCTTTCTTATAGTTATTTCGGTTCAGCGAATGCTTCCGGGCGCTTAAAATTAGATCGGATAACCGAGTACGGGGACAAGGGAAAGGCCAACGCCCCGTATGAATTTACATATGCTAATCCAAATGGCGTTCCTCAAAAATATACGAAAGCTATTGATCATTGGGGCTATTATAATGGCCAAAATAATCAAATCTTAGTGCAGGCCGAATCAGTAGAAGGAGGAGACCTGTTTTTTCCAGGTGCCAACAGGACACCTGATTCCGTTTACAATTATCCAATGGCAGGTGTCATATCTTCTATTAAATATCCTACAGGTGGAACTACAGCATTTGAATTTGAACTGCATGACTATTCCAATCCAAGCGGGGAAGACCGGTTTGCGAAAAAAAGAGTAGGTGTCACTGCGGCTGCGCGTCCTGGAAATGAATGGAATGAGAATTCTATTGCTTTTACTTTGACGGACACGGCTGTTGTTAGCCTGGATTACGGCTATATGAAATTCGATGAAAATGCGAATTCATTGCAGGGGGTTCAAACTCAATTCGTGTATTTGTATTTGCCAAATGGGAGCATTCAATCCTGGGGCAACTGGCCTTGTCCCTCTCAACCGGATCCAACCTGTGGGATGGAAAGTGGTACAAGGCAGTTTAAGGATATGAAGCTGTATCCTGGTGCCTATAGATTAGAAGTGCGGTATTTACAGGGATATTCCACAAGTGCTGCGGTTAACTGGGATAAAAAGGTAAAACTAAACCAAAGAAAAGGCGGTGGATTGAGGGTCAAATCTATTGCCAACTATGAGAATGGACAAAAGAAAAATATAAGAAAGTTTCAATATACCAGTGATGGGAAGACCACCGGTTTTTTAATGATCCAGCCCAAATATGATTTCTATACTTATGTGGAAGCGAATCCAGGGCAAGCGGGTTGCACGATGGGTGCGTATTACATTGGGCGTGGGTCTAATACGATCTATGCTCCGGGATTGAATTCAAATGGTACGATTGTAGGATATAGCAAGGTTACTGAGCTAATTGGAGAAAATGGAGAAGGTGGTAGAACAGAATACTTTTTCCACAATAGTCCAAGCGTAACTCCGGAATTTCCATTTATCCCGACGCTAACAGAACCTTTAAACGGGAGGGCCGCATTGGTATTAAATTATGATGTAAATGGAAAGCTAGTCAAAAAGGTGGGTTCTGAATATGAGATGAAGGTCTCTTCCAGCTTAAAAGGAGTTAAGTTATATCAATCTCCAATGACCGCAGGAGCCACTAATCCGACGTATATTATTCAATATTATGACAACTTATCTACCTGGAATGTGCTGACAAAGGAAACTGAATCTGAGTATGACGGTAATAATAATGAGACGATAAAGGCGGTGAAAGATTATTTTTATGGCAACGCCCTTCATAAGGAATTGACAAAAAAGACGGTCGCAACAAGCACAGGGGCAGTCAGCTCGGTAGAGTATAAGTACCCTCAGGATCTTTCTGGTCCGATGGCAGGTTTACTGGTTGCTAAAGACCAGATTGGAATTGTCTTAGAAGAAAGTCAGACAAAAAATGGCTCTTTTATGAAAATTAAAAATGACTATGCCAATGATTCAAGAACCAATATTGCCTTGCCTCAGCTGATCAGAACGATTAGCAGTGCGGACAATAAAGAAGAGGTTAGGCTTCGATATCATGATTATGACCTTAAAGGGAACTTACTTTCTGTTTCTAAAGAATCTGGCCAAAAGATCAGTTATGTTCGTGCCTATAACGGACTATATCCCATCGCAATGGTTGAAAATGCAGGATATTCGCAAATAGAATCATTGTTAGGAGGCGCTGAAGTAGTCAAAAATTTTGCAAATAAGAGCAATCCTACCGATGCTGAAGTCAATGCTTTTCTTGCCCCATTGCGTAATCCGGTCAATTTGAAGGATGCAATGCTGAGTACCTATACCTATCAGCCATTGGTTGGTGTAACAAGTAGCACTGATCCGAAAGGGCAAACGGTATATTATGTTTATGATGAGTTTCAACGTTTAGCGCACATACTGGACAACAAGAAAAACATTGTTAAGAGTTTTAGCTACTTTTTTAAAGACGCAGGTGTAGCTGTTCCTGATCCTGTTTTTCAAAGCGCTGCTATTAGCAGGTTATTTGTTAAAAATAATTGTCAGCCTGGGGAAACCGGAAGTTCGGTTTATTATAGTTTGGCGAAGGGAGCTTACACTTCCAATACACAGATCGATGCAGATAATAAGGCGCTGGCAGATGTGAATTCAAAAGGTCAGGCATATGCGAATGCAAATGGAAACTGTACGATTGTTTGCTCTGGTGACGATAAGAAAATGGTACATGGAGTTTGTGAAACAGGAATAAGGGTAAATGTTAGTTCTGAATTTATAAGACCGGGGAGCTACCGTTGTACATATCACTATGAATGGTCTGATGGTACCAGAAGTGAAAATTATTATGAAACGAATACAGCTGATTGTCCGATATCCTGATGACTTATATGAAGACGGTAATGAAAAAGAATTTAATTGTACTAGGTGTTTTTCTACAAGTCTCTATGAGTGTAGTCAACGCGCAGGAAGCAGATAGGGTTTTAAGTATCTATTCCAATGAGTCCGAAATCAAGGCAAGCAAAAGCATCACACTTAAGCCTGGTTTTCACATTCCTTCGGGAAGCGCTGTTCATATTTTTATTGGTGCAAATTTTCAGGAATGCCTGGACTTGGTTTCTGCACCAAGCACGACTCAGAACTATATCTTAGCCCGGACTTTTAAAGTTTCGGGTGTTAAGGAGGGCAATGTGAATGCTCAGCGGACGGTCTGCGACGAAAGTCAAAGCATACAGTATTTTGATGGTCTTGGTCGTTCAATTCAAACGATATTGGTGAAGGGGAGTCCTGGGTTCAGAGATATCGTTCAACCGACCGTTTATGATGCATTTGGACAGGAGCCCAAAAAATACCTGCCTTATGCTTCGGCTTTGACGATCAGTAACGGTAGTTATAAGGCGACAGCCATTGCTGATCAGGGAATTTTTTATAACAACCCAACCGCACAGGCTGCACCAGGTGTGACCGGAATCCCCGGCGCCGCTTTCGCTGAAACACAGTTTGAAGCATCTCCTTTAAGCAGAGTGTTGGAGCAGGGAGCACCAGGAGCAACATGGCAGCTGAGCTCTGGTCATACTCAAAAGTTAACTTATGGTGCAAATAATTCAGAACAGAATTCTTCGGCTACAGGATTTGCAGTCAGGTTGTATCATGCTGTGGCGGGACCTGGTCAAACCCACGAGCGGACACTTTCAGGAACAGGGTATTATGGGGCTGGTCAGTTGTATCTAAGCATTAGCAAGGATGAGAACTGGCTGCCGGCTGATGGAAAAGCCGGAACAACGGAAGCGTATAAAGATAAAGAAGGAAGAATGGTGTTAAAGCGTACTTTCAATAAAAATGAAGTAGGAACGATCACTGTCCTTTCTACGTATTATGTGTATGATGACCTTGGGAACCTCAGTTTTGTGCTGCCGCCAGGGGCTACTGCAGATGCTGCCATTGTGCCTTCACAAACTGTTCTGGATGACTTCTGTTATCAATACAGGTATGACGGAAGAAAGCGGCTGATCGAAAGGAAAATCCCAGGTAAGGGCTGGGAGTACATGGTGTATAATATTCTGGATCAGCTTGTGCTGACTCAGGACGTAATGCAAAGAGAAGACAACAACTGGTTGTTTAGTAAATATGATGCATTTGGCAGAATGATCATGACAGGGATCATCAACAGTAGCTTATCGCGTTTAGCCTGGCAAACCGATATCAATGTACAACCGGTTTTATGGGAGGGTCGTGATAATGCCAATGCGAGTGTAACAGAGACAGGGTATACCAATCAGACACTGCCTAAACATAATTTGGTCAGTTCGTATTATACCATTAATTATTTCGATGACTATCAGTTTTTTGGCAATAGTTTTTCGGGACCTGCGACAGGAGAAAGCGGGTTGGTGAAGAGTTTACCAACCGGGAGTAAAACAAATTTGTTAGGATCCGGTGCAACGTTGTTGAGCACAATGCAGTTGAGTACCACTTATTATGACGTGGATGGCAGAGTAATCAGAACGAAAAGCCAGCATCATATGAACGGAACAGATGAAGTCTTTAATACCTGGAACTTTGCGGGGGAGTTAAAGACAAGTATCAGGAGGCACACAGGGGGAAGTACGGTTACCACCATCGCTAACCGTTATGAGTATGACCATATGGGGCGTAAACTGGCTACTCTGGAACGGATTAATAGTGGGGCAGAGGTGGTGCTGAGCAAACTAAGTTATAATGAAATCGGCCAGATGCTGAAAAAAGAGTTGCATAGTATCGATCAGGGTGGAAGTTATCTGCAGAATACACAATATGCTTATAATGAACGCGGTTGGATGAAAACGAGTACGTCCAACCAGTTTAGCCTGAGTATGAGTTATAATGATGGCAGTACCCCTCAGTATAATGGTAATATTGCAAACCAGGAATGGGGTGCCGGTAGCATCTTTCCCAATAAATTCACTTATGGTTACGATAAATTAAACCAGTTGACCAGTAGCAGCAGTACAGGAGTGGTGATGAGTGAAATGCTCAGTTATGACGTAATGGGGAACATTAAAACGCTGAACAGGGATGGGTTGGGAACAGGGACTTACAACTATGCCGGGAATCAGCTGACGAATATTACGGGAGCTCCATTGAATACGGGAGCTCCATCGAATACAGGAACTTACGTTTATGATAAGAACGGGAATGTAACAACAGATGGGCGGACGGGAGTGAAACTGACCTATAATGTACTGAGTCTTCCGGCTACTGCGGTAAAGATGGGCGTAAATCTTGCTTATACTTATGATGCCTCAGGAAATAAACTAAAGAAAATAAGCAACGGAATAAGCCGGGATTATGTCTCAGGAATAGAATATCAAAATGGGGCGATTGAGGTAATTCACACGGAAGAAGGACTGGCCAGAAACAATTCAGGTAACTACAGTTATGAATATAACCTGACTGACCATTTGGGGAATGTGAGGTTTAGCTTCAATCAGCATCCGGATACAAAACAGCTCCAGGAATTACAGAAAGATGATTACTATGCTTTCGGTAAGCGTAAAATTGTTCATGAAGGACCAAATAAGTATCTTTATAATGGAAAAGAGGTTCAGGAAGAGTTAGAAGAACAATATGATTACGGGGCAAGATTTTATGATCCGGTGATTGGGCGATTTAATGTGATTGACAGATTCACTGAAAAATACGATGGTTTGTCTCCATACCAATATGGAGCAAATAATCCGGTACTTAATATTGACATTAACGGAGACTCACTGTGGATCGTACATAAGGGAAATCTCATCTTGTATGAAAACGGAGGCGTTTATAATAAGGATGGATCCAAATACACAGGTGCAGGGGTTAAAACCAATAAAGATGGAACAACCAGATTAACAGGTTTTTTAAAAAAGGCTGTTGATGGATTAAATAGTATAAGAACAGGGGGCGATGCCGGGAAGGAGCTTGTTGGTAATGTACAGGAAAGTAAAGCGCATGTGTTAGTTCAAGAGGGAGAGTCAAATAAAAATAGAGGCGCTCAGGTATTTTGGAATCCATCAAGTACGGAGGGAGGATTGGATGTTAATGGGAACCGATCAACATCAAGCTTTATTGGATTGGCGCATGAACTTAGTCATGCCTGGGATTGGGCTGAAGATGGCACAATAGACGATAAAACATGGTTTAAAATGAGTGACAATAGGGATGTTTTAAATGCTGAAAAATATGCGAGCCATTGGGAAAATAGAATAAGGGCCGAAAATGGGTTGCCTTTGAGAGAATTTTACGGTATAGATAATGGCGCGGGGGTGGGCCGTGTCCTTTTGCCATATACGAGACATAGTCCAAATTATTCTGAGAAATTGGGCATAGGTATATTTCCTTATCATTATAGAGCGATCAAAAAAGCGACGAAATGAAAAAATCAAAATTTGTATTAATCGTATTCTTTGTGTTTACAACTTTGCAAGGATATAGTCAAAATCCAATTCCGGTCAGCCTGAAAGAAATGTATTGTGGAGATGGGGTTATATTTCCATTGGATCACAAGCTTCCTATTCTTTTGGGAGAAGGCACTAAGCGGTTTACGCCTTCGATTGAAGAGATAACCAGGGCGGAATTACTATTGTCGAATAATATAGCCGGAGTAAACTACATAGATTTGACCGGTAAATATAAACCTGATCATCTAAAAAAGACACTGTATAAATATAATCGTCAGTATGTTGGTTATCAAAATGCAGATTCAGATCGTATTATCCTGATTAATCTAATGAATTTTGCAAAAAAAAGGCAGGCAAAAGAGAATTTTGATGGCTGGGAAACAGCTTACATTGTTGGGTTTGGAGAGTTTTATGAGAAGAATAGGATAGCGCTAATGGTTAACCTTACAAAAAAAGAAGTGTCAATAAGGTAGTCTTTCTGCTCAGCTTCGGGAGTTTCGTATGGTATGCTGGTTAAAACGTTTGAAAAGCAAATAAAATGTTTTGATGCGTGAATTTTTTACGCTTTTTATTCAATTATTTTTATTTCATTAAATAAAAAATATCTTTATGTAATTCACATTAAATAATTAGTTAATTAATGTGTTTAACGGAATTTTTTCTGCGTAAATGTGATATTGAATTTATTTTTCTGAAACAAAAAGTATATATGGTGAAAGTTCTGCATATAAATCAGGTATTAGTGGCGAACTAAAAAATGAAATGCATGCAATTGCAAGTGTTCACGAAAAGAATGATTTGGCTTATGGAAGTAAAAGTGAGCAGGCAGACCTTTTTAGAGACGCGTCTCCATCAGAAAGAAATGCGACTAAAAAGCAATTCGCAGTTGCTGCTGAAATAAATGCCCAACTTGGAGGAAAAGATTATAGTAATGGCGCCTCACAATGGGATGGTGCGGAGCAGGGGCTATTTCCTGGTACTGATAATCGGAAATCTACGGGACGTTTTGAATTGCATATGAATACAATGGGATGGAGTATTTCAGATGATCATTATTCAAAATGGAAAGGAGCTATAGGTAAGAATTTTGTTGCGCCTCAGGTAAAGACGGCTACCCAAGGGCTAAATAAAGGAAATATCCGACTTACTTCTTCTGCTGTATATATGCAAACAATTTTTTGGAAAGTAAATAAATAATATTTCAATTATGAGAATTCAAGTGCTAGTTGTGTTTTTCGTTTTTTTTGCTTCATGTAAAAATGATGCAGGAGTCTTACGAATAGATAAGTATTTGAACAAAAAAGGGTTCTATACGAGTACAAAACATAATAAAATTATTAAAAGTAATTTCTATGATCGAAAATCGAATCTTATCATTACAACTGAATATAGTCGGGTGGGCTGTAATTTAATTGATTCAACAAGTTATTCATATAACTCAAAACAACAAATAGTAGAAGAGAAACATTATACCTCAGTAGGTTTTAAAGATGGTACTACTTGTCTCAGTATTTTCGACCTTAAAGATCACATAAAGTATATATATGATGATAAAGATCAAATATTAAGTCGGCAATTGTTAAAAGGTAATGGTTCAAATATCCTTAGAAAGGTAGATAGCTCCAATTCTTTTTATGTAAAGGATTCGCTATCTCTATTAAAAGAATACTTATCAGATATTGACTTTGTAATATTGAAGACTGACCCGAAAAATATTGACAAGAAAGATTTTGGATCTGAAAAAGTCAACATATATACATTTAATGCTGTGCCGTCTATTTTGATGAACTACGGAATTCCTATAAATGAAGTTCTTAAGTCATTAACTACTTGTGTTAAAGATGAGCGGATAATTAAAGATATGTTTGTGTTTGAGAATTATTGCCTTACCAGAGCATATAAATATAAGAATGGTCTTATTGATAGAGTCATTATTGAATCTGTAAAAAATGTGGATAATAGTAAAGCTTTATCTACAGAATACTTTATCCAAGTACCCCTTTCTGATTAAACGAAGTTGTTTGGCAGTACGATTACGGGGCAGGATTCTATGATCCGGTGATTGGAAGGTGGAATGTTGTGGATCCGCTTGCAGAGAAGATGAGAAGGCATTCGCCATATAATTATGTCTATAATAATCCAATTCGTTTTATAGATCCAGATGGTATGGAGGGGACATCTACTGATGTTAAAAAAAATAAGGATGGAACCTATACTGTCGTTGGTGGTCAAGCCGACAATAGTAGAGCCATTTATGCCGTCGATAAAGATGGTAAAAGGACCTCGGAAATTGTGGGTGTGTCGAAAACCCCGAACTCGTTTCTTGATGAAAAAGGAAATGCTGTAGTAGGGGCTGTTTTAGATCCAAAATCAAACGAAGGACAAGCATTCGTTGATAAGTTACAAAAAGATGATCCTTGGTTGCTGACGTATATGGTGAACGCCACCAACGGTGAAAAATATGACGTGAAAGATAAAGGAATTGATGAAAGAAAATCTGATCAAAATGAGCTTCAACATCGGTATAGGGGGAGTAAGGATAAAAATGGGGAATGGGGCTCTGCAAGGGACTATGGGAATTTTGGCGCTGGAATGGTGGCAGGAAGAAAGGGATTGTCATGGGATGCTGCAAGAGTCGGATTTGATACTTTTCAAGGGATTAAGAGTAAAGGGTTATTTGGACCATTTGGCAATCCAAGAATAGTATCTGAAAGAGAAGCGCCAGTTTCAGTTGATGCTGAGTGGCTTGGGTTTCAATATGGTAAGTACAAGTTAAAAAAATAAAGAATTATATGTTGAAAATATCGTTGTTAATCGTCTGTGTGTGTTTATTTAGTTGCACAAGTAGTACTTATCATTTTTACTCTCCTGAGAAAGATCAATGTATAAGTGTAATAACAGAAAACAATATAAGATACATCATCGACGGTGAATATAATAAAGTGCCAAAATCTAATTTTGTAAAAATTGATCTTAGTAAGATCGATAGAAATGTAGGTGACGAAATAATCGGATGTTGGAAAAGGGATAATTTGCACTGGATAATAATGATGGATAATGTCGTTGTTTTGGAAAATAAGTTGGACACAAATAAATTTTTATTTAAAAAGGATTTTCCTGTCGAAGATGGTATTCCAAACTTAAAGTCTTATGATAGGAGGAAGAAAAACTGTTTTAGTTTAGGTTTTGAGTATTCAACTTTAAAAAGGATGAATGGGGATATTCAACAATAATATTCAGGACTGTCGAAGCCGAGAAATGGAATAAGACCAGCGATAAATCAATAATGGAAAAGACATTACGAATATGATTAAAAAACTTTAACTGTTTTTCCGCTTTTTTTGATTTTTGTAGTATCCTGTACTTAGGATATTAATTTTGAAAGGACTAAATAGGCAGAGAGAACTGATACGATTATGGTAGTGATATTGACCCTGTTTATTCAAAAAAGCTGATCGGATTATTGATCCTGATGGAATGGACCCGATAGAACGGGTTAGCACCTGCTGTTTTTTTATTTACTTTTACATAGGTAAAATATAAAACGCTAAAAATTAAGATGCTTAAAAAAATCACAGCAGCATTATTCTTGATTGGTATATCCAGTCAGTTATTTGCACAAGATGTAAACATTCCCATTTCCCTTAACAGTCCAGAAGTTTACGGGGTAAAGATTAAAAATAATTTCCCAAACTATACGGGGAAATTTGGCCGGGGATTTACCTTAAGTAATCAGGATGGGACTGCTGACTTTATTGGTTTATGGGCCTTTGGGGATGTCGTGAATGGCGTTAGCACACTTGGGTATGGGTTTATAGGAAACAATGTCGCTAACCCAATGATGACCTTTTTGCCTGGCGGAAATATAGGTATTGGTACTATTAATCCATCAGCTAAGCTTGCAGTAGAGGGGAATATAAAGGCAAGAGAGATTAGGGTAGAAAGTACAGTTTGGCCGGATTATGTATTCGAAAAATCTTATCAGTTGCTTACACTCGAAGAAACGGATAAGTATATTAAAGAGAACGGACATTTGCCAGGGATTCCATCCGCTGTTGAAGTGAAAAAGAATGGAATAGAATTGGGTGATATGAATGCAAAGTTATTACAGAAGATCGAAGAGTTAACCATTCATTTGATTGCCAAGGATAAACAATTGAATGAAATGAAAGCTATGAATGAAGCGTATGAAAGAAGGCTTCAGGCTTTGGAGAAAAAATAAAATAGTAAGTTTTTCATCTTAATAACAAAAGCCTGGTCATCGTACCTGGCTTTTGTTATTAAGATGGTATTGTCATCGGCCCCTAAAAATATCGAGGTGCTTTTTCTCCTGGCCTCGTTAGTGAGATAAAGAATTCATTGTCCTTTCTTAGTGTTTAGAATAAATGAATTCCCTGTTCAAAAGATTCCTGTGTGCGTATAAAGCAGAAAATTATTTATTCTATAATAAGCTTAATCTGGCATTTCACGTATATTACGTGTATATTTTTGATTAAAATTATAATAATTTATATTTTTTATTGGCGATTGGAATGATTGTTGGGCTGGGGAACTACAACTGTATTGGAGCAAAATGCTGTAGTACAGTAATTAACGATCATTATGGAAAACGATTTAACCAAAGAGATCAGTATTGGTGATAAGCCCATACTGCATTTCAGCTCATTTACCCTTCAGCAGCGCTTTAATGCGCATCATTACTTTGAACTTAGATTTAAACACGACCAGCTGGGGGCTCCCGGATTGATCAGTCTGGACTCCAGCCGCGACTTTGTCGGGCAAACCCTTACTGCATCATTTGGATATGATCCTGCTAAAATGCAGAAGTTTTCGGGGATGGTGACGAAAGTAGAGCTGGCACAGAGTAATGGTTACCATGGGATTCTGATCGTTAGTGGATATAGTCCGACTATTTTAATAGACAGAGGTCCGGATTTGGGTTCTTACCTGGATAAAGACCTGAATTCTATCGTCAAACTGGCCACCAAAGATACGCCTGCCAATGACCTGAGGATTGTGGCAAATGCTTCCAGAAGTAGCGCTATTGATTATGTAATTCAGTATAGAGAGAGTGATTTTGATTTTCTAAACAGGTTGAGCGGAGAATATCACGAATGGTTTTACTATGATGGGGAGAACCTCAACTTCGGAAAACCGGACGATCAGAAGGAGGTGGCTTTATTTTACGGAAGAGATGTCCAGAGCTTACAATATGCGATGGAAGTGGCACCGATCAAAAACAAGCGCTTTGCCTATAATCCAAAACAAGATCAGATGCTGGAGAGCGAAAGCACCGGGAAGGCTAACGGAAGGCCTGATCTGGTTCATGCGATCAATGCTTCCAATTCGATGTACAGCAAGACCTTTAATCAACCCTCATTAATTCGCGTAGACAATGGCAGTGATATTAAATCCCTGGTAGATAACGAAGAAAAGGCAAACATCAGCGGACTGCTAAAAATAAATGCCAATGGCGACAACCCGGAAGTAGGGATTGGCAGCATTGCCGAGGTAAGTATGAGTTTGAAACAGGGCGTAGATTTTTCCGCGCAAAGTCTGGGGAAATTTCTAATCACTTCTGTGCACCATATTATAGATGAACGTGGTCATTATAACAACTCTTTTGAAGGAGTGGTATCGACAACAGAACGCGTTGCTTTTAGAAATTATGATCGCCCAAACCCGGATATGCAACTGGCAGATGTGGTCGATAACAATGATCCGCAAGGCCAGGGACGTATCAAGGTGAAGTTCAAATGGCAATGTCAGACGAATGACGATACCGAGTGGCTGAGGGTGGTGACACCTGATGCAGGAACGAGTGATAAAGTGAGTAAAAACAGAGGTTTTGTGTTTATTCCCGAAGTTGGTGACCAGGTAGTGGTGGCTTTTGAGGAAGGAAATATTGCCCGTCCGTTGGTGATGGGAAGTGTGTTCCATGGTAAAAGCGGAAGTGGTGGCAGCGCCAGTAACAACAGCAAAAGTCTGACTTCAAAAAGTGGACATACCGTTCAGCTGGATGATGCCGGAGGGATTACCGTCAAAGATAAAGATGAAAACGTGCTCTTCCTCGATGGTGCCGGTAATGCAAAAATGAATACTAAAGAAACCATTCTGATTGAATGCGGAGAGAGCAGTATAAAATTAAGTAAGAACGGTGATATCCTGATTAAGGGAAAGAAAATCATAACAGAAGGCGATGAGATTGCAGTAAGGGGTGCAAATAAAGTGGAAGTTGTAGGTAAAGTAGTTGGAATAGATGCCACAAATGCACTGAACCTTAAAACCAAGGAATTAAAATCTGACGCTAAAACGGCAACACTTAATGCAACTACGATGAAAATTGACGGTAGCGGAGAAGTGGGGGTAACGGGTGGAATTATTAAGTTAAACTCCTAAACGATGACAGAATCGGCATCAATAGCCCAGGAATTTTATAAAATACGTGAATACTGGCGCAGCATAGATCAACAGCCTGGATGGAAGTTGATGATATGGCTTGCAGAATACCAGGACGTAGATATCCTGGATAAATTCATGGAAACAGAGCGTTCGCCGGTTGGTGTCTTTGACGATATATTCTTTCGTTTTGACAGCATCTATTCCGGCGACGATAAGGAGTTTGTAAAAGAACTCTGGCAGGAGTTTCGGGCCTGGTTTATGCCTGCTCCGCAAGAAAAACATGACATCATTAAAGCTTTAAAAAATGATGGTCTTCTGTTGGAAGATTATACGCCGCCAGAGGGAATAGAAGAGAGTATTGATCGCCTTTGGCTGGAAATGCTGGCTTTCAAAAAATGTATTAAAGACCTCGGCGATACCAATTTCTGTATTTATTTTCCACCAAGTTTGCCAACGGGGCCAAAAATGGGCGGATGGTTCAATAACGTATTAGATCGTGTTCCAAAAGGAATCAGACTTGCCACCATCGATTATGTGCACAGCAGAAAGGTTGATCTGGGCGCAAAAGCGACCACTGGTAAAGTAAAAGAGTTGCAGCCTAAACTGAAGATGCTTGCGGCCATCAGCAATGAGATGGATAAAGGAAGCGGTAATTCTGATACGACGAGTACAGATGCACGTTTCACCAAGCAGATTCGTGTGGTGCTGGATGTTACCTTAAAAAAGGACAGTGATCTTTTGAGCAAGGAAGTGGAAACACTTTTTATGTTATCCAAAAAGATGGGAGGGGAATCCCATGTGCTTTCCGGATATATGGTTGCTGCTCAGGCTTATTATATGATTGTGGACTTTAAAACAAGTGAGGCTTATGCTGATGAGGCGGTAAGCCGGGCTGAGGTCCTGATGGAAAAAGATAAGTCTACAGGGTATCATTTATGGAAAACCTGTGTCATGCTAAAAGGGGCAATAT
Source organism: Pedobacter steynii (assembly GCF_900103665.1). Lineage (GTDB taxonomy): Bacteria > Bacteroidota > Bacteroidia > Sphingobacteriales > Sphingobacteriaceae > Pedobacter > Pedobacter steynii. The sequence goes on along the minus strand of NZ_FNGY01000007.1, from coordinate 190,480 downwards.
TGGTGGCCCGTAAGAAAAGAAAAGAAGGAATTATACTTTATGACGGGCTGGCCAAAACAGCTGCAGCTCATGAAGATCCCTATACGGCAATGGAGGGCAACCGTTTTAGCGGCCAGCTTTATTACGAACTGGACAAATTGCCGCTTGCCTTTGAAACCTTATTGCTCGGTCTGGTCTGCGGAAGTTATCTGGACAGAGAGATGATTCGTCAATCCACTTTCATGCAGATTGCCGCATTGGCGGTGTATATCGGAAAACAGATCAAGAATACGAAAGAGATGGCGGTACTGGAGGAGCAACTGGCTTTATGGATTGGGGACGACTGGCAGGAATTATTGCAGTCAGCAGACCTGGAAAAAGCCACGGTCAGAAGGAAAAAAACATTATTTGAAACTACATAAACTAAATAAGTACCATGGCAGTAGCATCGAAGGGGTTTGGGGAGTTATTTGCAGAGAAAAAAAGTGCGCTTGACAATTTTCAGAAAGACCTGGCTAGTATCATTCCCGCATTTCCGGGGATGCCCTCGGCTAAGTTTTTTGATCTGGGGATAGGGATTGATGCCCATCCGACCATGTTTCCGCCTAGTCCGTTATTACCCGTACCACATATTGGTATGGTATTCGATATTATGGGGGCCATCATGGCTGCGATTGCAACGGCGCTTCCTGAACCTCCTCCGCCGCCGGAACCGGAAGGTGATGAACCAGCTCCGCCACAGCCGGTAACCCTGGCCAGTGTGGCAACGGCAGTGGCAAATGCGATGAAACCATCGGTACAGGTTCATGGCAGGTGGATTTCAAATGCAGGGACGAGTATTCAGCATTTGCCTGGAATTATTTTACATGCGTTACCTGCGGTATCGCCTATGGCTTCTTCGGAGATGTTTATGGGAAGCTCTACGGTATTGGCAGATTCAAGTCCTTTTTCAAGTCAGTTTCATCCGGCTTTATCTTGTAACCTGGTAGGAATGCCGGCGCCTTTCAGGATGACAAAACCTAAGGCAAAGGTTTCGTTGATGTTGCCTACTTCGCTATTGTCTATTCTTACTTCGGGAGGGAAACCGGTATTGGTAGGAGGCCCGCCAACGATAGACCTTTTTCAATTGATGTTTAAGCTTGGATTGAAAGGGCTGGGGAAACTTGTTAAAAGAGGAGGTAAGGCGGCCAAGAAGTTACTTAAAAAAGTAGCAAAGAAAAATCCAAAGCTGGCTAAGATTTTAAAAAAGACCAAGTGCAGGCTTTTTGGTGAACCTGTTGATGCTGCAACGGGTAGGGTGTATGCCAATAATATGGATTTTGATTTAGCGGGACCAATACCCTTGGTTTGGGAACGCACCTATTATAGCAATGCGGAAATTGAAGGATCTCTGGGCTATAACTGGCACCATAGTTATCATATCGGTATTTACGATATGGAGAATGGCTTCTTTACTTTGCGGATGAGTGATGGAAGAGAAACGGCATTACCTGTACTGAATGTTGGCGAAATTTTTTATGACGGTTCTGAACAATTTCGCTGGTCTAATACCAGGGATGGATATTGTTTGCAGGATAGTAGCGGTCTTTACTATTATTTTAGTTCGCCAAAGAACAGAGAAGGTTTCAGGATGGTATCGCGCATAGCGGATCACCTCGATCATGAGATCAGGTTTAACTATGATGCACGCGGACATTTAAGCAGAATTATAGATAGCGGAGAGCGGACGATTCATATTGAGAGCAATCAAAAAGGATACATAACCCGGGTATATACGCAGCATAATGGTGATGAACTGAATCTGGTGAGCTATGGTTATGACGCACTCGGAAACATGAATGAGACCAGTGATGCTTTGGGGAATACCAAGCATTTCCTTTATAACGGACATTTATTGGTACAGTTGACCGGACCTACAGGAATGAGTTTCTACTGGGAGTATGAAGGAAGCGGTGATGATGCCCGCTGTATTCATACCTGGGGAGACGGTGGGATTTTGGAATACTGGACGCGCTATGAACCAGGAAAAACCACAGCGACTGATAGTCTTGGGCACAGTACGACTTATTTCTATGATGAAGATCATTTGATCTATCAGATCGTGGATGGAAAAGGAGGGATTACACATCAGCATTATAATGATGTTGAGGAACTGGAAGTGGTGGTAGACCCGGAAGGAAACAGCACTAAAATGAGCTATAATGACGATGGCCTTTTAGTGAAATATACAAATGGAAATGGGGAGAGTACCAATTATACTTACAACTCAGATGGGTTGTTGGAACAGGTACGAAGTCCGGAAGGAGCCGAAGTAGTCTGGGAATATGATGAAAAGGAGCGTTTAGTTTCCAAAACGAATATCGATGGAAGTGTTTTAACTTATAACTATGGTGATCAGGAACTGACCAGTATTGTTGATCAGGAAGGCAATGAATATTCTTTTCTCTATGATCTCTCGCATAACCTTACGCAGTTGCGCTTGCCAAATGACGCAGTGCAGCGGTGGAAGTATGATGATCTGGGAAGATTAGTTGAAGAGATTGATTCAAAAGGATATTGGAGAAGGTATAGTTACGACGCAGCGGGTCAATTGATCAGCATGGCTGAAGCCAATGGAAATGTCCATAGCTTTAGTTACGACCGGATGGGCAATATGATCCGGGCTTTTGATGGCAAACGGGAGGTGGATTTTACCTATGGTACGTTAGGAACTTTGCTTTCCCGCAGACAGGAAGACCGTAGCGTGAGCTTTCACTACGATACGGAGCTTCAGCTGAAAGGGATTACAAATGAAGGAGATGAGGCTTATCGCTTTGCTTTAGATCCGTTAGGCGATGTTGTGGGAGAGTGGGGATTTGATGGGTTACAGAAACGTTATGAACGTGATGGAGTAGGGCGGGTACTTAAAGTTTTGCGCCCTGCGGAACGCTGGACTACTTATCAATATGATAGTGTTGGGAGTGTGGTTAAAGAAGATCATAGTGATGGAACTGCTACAGCTTATGGATATACTAAGGATGGGCAGTTGAAGGAAGCATTGAATGACCAGTCGCACATCTTTTTAAAGCGGGATAAAGCAGGTAGAATTGTTGAAGAACAACAGGGGCAACACCAGATCACCCGTAGTTACGATGAGCAGGGCAACTGTGCACATATTGGAAGTAGTTTAGGTGCTTCTATTGCTTTACAGCATGATAAAATGGGCTATTTAACTGGTCTGGAGGCATTGGGTAGTGCAGAGGATAAGAATGCCTGGAGTGCAAGCTGGAAACGTGATAAGGAAGGTCTGGAGATTCAGCAGGTAATGAGTGGCGGGGTCTCGCAATTCACCGAGCGCGATATACAGGGAAGAATAGTTCGTCAGCGAATTGGGGTAGGGAATGCAGAACAGAGTCGCACTAGATACGAGTGGGATAACCTGAATAAGCTGAAGCTGATAGAAAACGAAATTTCAGGGACACAGTCTTTATTTAAATATGATCTTTTTGATAACCTGATCAGCGCTTCTTATAAAACTAAAGGGCAGTCGGTTGAGGAAACGATATATAGGGTTCCGGATAAGATTGGCAATCTGTATAAAACACCAAGGAAATCAGACCGTCATTATGGAAAAGGGGGAAGACTTCTGGAAGATGATAAATATCATTTTCACTATGATGCAGAAGGGAATTTGATATTTAAGGAATTTAAACAGAATGTAAATATTCATGCGGTTAATAGGATAGAGCAGGCAAAAGTTTATGGATTGACCTTAAAGGGGAGTCAGACTGGCTGGGTATACAAATGGTCTGGGAATGGGATGTTAGAGAAAGTCAGCAGTCCTGCCGGAAATGTGGTTTCTTTTATCTATGATGCTTTAGGAAGGCGTATAGCGAAGACTTGTAAAGGTCGGACACGACGTTGGATTTGGGACGGCAATGTGCCGTTGCATGAATGGGAGTATGAAGGAGATTTCCCTCCGGGAAGTTCTGTAGATGACTCTGGTGAGTTAAGAGAAGAGCTGGAAGTGGTTGCAAATCCAATTACCTGGGTTTACGAAGAAGGCAGTTTTGTGCCCTCAGCACGCTTGGAAGGAGATCAGAAATATAGTATTTTAGCTGACCATCTGGGCACTCCTACGAGAGCTTATGATGAACATGGTTCTTTGGTTTGGGAAAGGGAGTTGGATTGTTATGGTGCTTTAAGGAAAGAGACAGGGATTAGAGGATTGGTGCCACAGCTTTATCAGGGGCAGTATATTGATGAGGAGACGGGATTAGCATATAATCGGTTTAGGTATTATGATCCGGAAGCAGGAAGTTATATTAGTCAGGATCCAACAAGATTGCTGGGGGGCATTAAACTCTACAGTTATGTTCATGACATTAATGGATTTATCGATCCAAGTGGTTTAGAAGAGATTGTCGGTGCTCTTTTTGAAATGCAAGGACAAGTTTTTCAGGGAACTAACCCAACTAATCGGAACCCACGAATTGATGCACAAATTCCAGAATTAAAACACACTGGATTTGTAAATTCAAATGAATTTAGCATGCATGCAGAAATAGATGCAATGACCCAGGCGAAAAAGGCCGGACTTAGTGGTGGAAAAGGAGTGTTAATGGTTGATGGATTAGACGTATGTCCAAATTGTAGACCGGCCGTACTGGAATATGCTAAATCTATGGGGATTACAGAATTAGAGGTACATGAGCTTAGCTCAGGGAAAGTGTATCGATTTGTTGGAGATGATATAAATATGGTAAAAAATGGTGGTAAATCTTGGAAAAAAGCACAAGTGCATCATTAAATAATGTAACTAAAATAATGGTAATGGACTTTAATTTTAATTCTATAGTTTATAGTGAATTTGAAAATTGGGATGAATTTATTCAAATTACGTTTGTAGGCAACAATGGTGAATACCTGTCTTTATCATCGGTTTTGTATGAAGAAGAGGTACACATCGAATTCTCTGATCAGAGTAATTATATGCAGTTTTTGAAAACAGAATTTGAATTTTACAGAGATTCAGACTCTATTTTTTTTATTGTAGGTCAAATACTCAAAGGTAATAATGAAGCTTCTGTTCCGCTGATTGTGAGCTCTTCATCTGAATATGACTCTGATTATTTGTTAAATGCATTGAGTGTATTGAAGAGTTATAAGGAAGAATAGATGATGAATGCTATAATATTAAAAATGCAAAAAGTAGAAGTTCGTACAATGGTAGAAAGAGCTGAATTAGAGAATAGTCCTAAAATCTCTTCTGAAGTGAGGGAGTATATATGGCAATATATTTTCGATAATTTGCTAGTGCAAAAGAAGGTAATGACTGATGAAAAATACAGCTATAGTGTGACATTAGATTTAAATAAATTTAATCCGGAAATTCATAAATTTTTCACCGATTCACCCTTTAATACGGATGCTAATAAGTTTAGACCTGAATCGAAATTAAATCAGCAAGGCAATCTGAAATTTGCCAATATAAGGGTGGCATCTAAGGAGATGGATAAGGATATTTCGCCTGCAGATTACGCAAATATTGTATATGATGCGTTTGGCTCATTTTTAATCCTTATTTCAAAAAAAATAGAAAAATCGGAATTAGACGAACTAAAAAAAGGATTGGACTATGAATATATAAATAGTTTTAATCATCCTGCGACAATTGAAGAATGCAAGTTCTTTCTGTTCTAAATGCAATAGGTATGCTAATAAACAAAATAGACTTTTGTACGTTGAATTTACCTTCTGATCTTCATCGTATTTTGGAAGAAGAGGGAGAGTGGGAATCAGAAGAATTTTTGCCTTTTTTTATAAATGTGGATTTAGTTGAGGGAGAGTCAGAAGATGGTGATCTTTTATTTTCTTTTCAATTTAGTCCAAGTAGTCAGGAGTTTGAAAGATTGAATAGCATTGTTTCTTCAAAAGGGTTTGATGAAAATGGGTATGGTTGGACGGAATTCTTAATGAACGAAATAGAAAAGCTAGATCAAGATTTAGTTGGTGATTTAGAGGTTGATCCTGAAGCAGAGACTTGTAGCATTGTTACGACCTCAAGAGGTTCCTTTGAAAAGTTGTTATTTTATTTGACGAAAGTTTTTCAAGAATTGATTCGATAAAATTGAAAAAAAACAGGTATGTGGGTGATTTCTTGAAAAAAATAAAAAAGAGATTAGTCTATAGATATGTTTATACAACTATGGGAATTTTGCAGTCCACTTAAAATATGGATAAAAAAAATGTTAAGAAGAAGGCCGAAATATTAGTTTTAAAATATAACCCAAACTGGACCAATGCCTATTTGGATATAAATCTCGGGGAGGTTTTTCGTCTATGGAAAGGTAAGATGATGGTAGACGAGACACCTTATCAAGACGAGAGTTTAGTGCCTATTGAAGGTATTGAAATTAAAGATCAGAGATACTTTATCTTTAATTCATTTTACAAAAAAAAAGACACCCATTTTATAGTTGATTTTTCAAAGTATCCGGGTGGTATTTATGTTGCTGAACTTTTAAGAGAAATAAATCAAAGTAATGTTCAAATTGATAAGGCACAGGATTTTCTGGAAATAGAATTTGAAGAAAATAATTTACGTCTTTCCATTCAGAATGAAGTCAAGGGCAAGTTGATTGTTATTGGTTACAATCAGTATAGAAGCTATTTGACATTAAGATTCCCGGAACCGGCAAGAGAGTATCAACTAGGCGAATGTTTTATTAAAAATAACATTATTTATATTCGATGTGTTGGATCTAATCTATGGGATGAGACGGATTCTACCGAGGGCTTTGATTATGAATGGGCACTAAACTTACCACCTAACATATTGGATGTAGCATCGAAGTTAATTGAAATAGGACTTAGAGATCGATAGGTGTTTTTATACCAATAATTCTGATAATGGAAATTTTAGCTAAAATTAAACTTGAAAAAAGAGTTATTAAATCAAAATCGAATGAAAATATACTTTTAGTTTTATTTGACAACTCTTCTGAATTTGTCCTGTTAGAAAGTAATGAAAAGGGGTTAGAAGTATTATATTACCATGATTTGGAATTCATAATTCTTGATGGATGTTTTGGCGAGGCTGACTCAATTTGGTTTGCGGGTTTAAAATCTGAAATTATTGAATGGGATTTCAAAGGAAGAAAGGTTTTGAGAAATTGTGGCGAAGTAAAAATAAACAGCTTGGACTCAGATTTAAGTGGATATTCATGTATCTCGACTATCACACAACGGAATCTGTTAATTGCAGCTAATTTGGGTTCGTTTAGGCTTGAATTTTTTAACCTCGATACATTAAAACCGGTTAATCATGGAATAGCTCTTACTGAAATATATACAAAGCAAATCTGCGTCCACCCCGGTGGACATATTATTGCTGTACTGATAACAGATTCAGAAGATACAGGAAAAATACGTTTTTTTGAATTAAAAGGTAGTGAAATTAGGTTATATAAAAAATATATCAATACCCTCTTTGCTCCTGGAGTGTTTACTTTTGACTTAGGAGGAGATAGATTGATAATTGGTGGTGGATACCCGCCATTTAGCTACCAAATTAATGAATTTCCATCCCTTAATATCATTGATGAATTTATTGATGATAACGGATTGGACATTCCTGAACCTTGGGGCGATACAAATGGTATTTCGTTTAATAGTGATATCGAATTTAAAGACGAGAACTTTATTTATGTGCCTTATTTTAACGGCGATGTTGTCACCTTAGAAATCAACACAGGAAAGATTGTTGAATCATTTAAATGTAATGGATCTCCCTCCGTCTCACTTTCCAGATTAGGAAATACAGATTTGTATGCATGCTCATCTGTCAATGGCGAGATTTGTTTGTTGAGATTAAAATCGAATCTGAAAAACGATACAAAGGATCCAGCTTATTTACCTAGTCAAACAACAACAGATAATTTATTCCTTCCACTAATTGATATGGAAGAGTTCATTTCTGAATCAGATGAACCCCTTTTAATTTCGTAGCTGGAAATGAGTGGCTTAACTACCCACTCAACTTGAAGCCTTGTCTAATATGCTTGAAACGAAAACTTTTAAAAATTATTTCTTCAAGAGGAGTTGATAAAAAAGACCATTTAATCAGCTATATCAGGGTCAGTATATAGATGAAGAGACTGGGCTTGGTTATAATAGATTTAGATATAATGATCCGGAAGTAGGGAAAATCCATTCGTATTAATCTATATTGGATATGAAAAAACAAGACAATTAGAATTCTTTATGACTATTGAAGATGAAGAGTTTTTTTGTAAAACATTAAGAAATAAACTACCTAATATTTACTTTTTTGATGCTAAAGCTTCAGCAGAATCAAATATAGAAAAACGCTTATTTTCATCTGTCATTGATCAATATAAAAATTATTTCACATTAAGATTCCCGGAACCGGCGAAGGAATACCAACTAGGAAAATGTTCTATAAAAAACAACGTTATAGATGTCCGGTGTGTTGGATTCAATCTATGGATGAAAGAGATTCTACAGAAGGACTTGATTCTTTATTTTGGCCGCTCTAAGATTTAAATTTCTTAATGTGATTTAATTCTTGAAGAAATCAGGTGTTTACTTTGTTTTTTACTATATACGGCAAGTTTTTTTTATAATTGGTGAAAATGGAGTTCTCTAATTAAAAGAATGTAATTTTTATTTGCTTTGTATTGTTGTTTAATTAACTTCGCCTCAGTTAATTACACTTGTTTTAATTTAACGCATCCTCACATTAAAGGGAATCTTGTATTCTCTTAGGTGGTGCGTTATACACCACATTTATGAAAGAAACCTTAATATCTATTGCGCTTGTCTTCCGAATTATTTCCCGTTCAATTTGGATGAAATTAACGTCTTCCTATACCAGGTATAAAGGGAATTACAATGGGGATCTCGACAGTTCAGGAAGGGTGCTATTCTTAACATTTCTGATCCTGTTATTTGCAGGAACTGGTCTAAGGGCTCAAAAGGAGGTGTCGGTGAATAATTTTAAAGGAACGGCCATTGTTAAAATTCCCCTGATTGATTTTGGAATAAGTGGGCTGGTTCATCCAGTTGCACTAAGGTATGAGGCGCAATCTGTAAAGGTGAAGCAAGGAGACGGTGAGGTTGGGATGGGTTGGTCTTTAGATGCTGGTGGAACCATCGAGCGGATATTGAAAGGTTTGCCGGATGAATTCAAACCAACGGGAAATGCAATTGGTACTGGTTGGATGGGGCAGAATAATCATACGGTACCCCAGAATTTTCAGATATCAGACGATAATAATGAATCAACCTGTGCTGATGAAGGTGTAAATTATAATAATATTCTAAGTATGTATCCGTATATCAGGGATACGGAGCCGGATAGGTTTGTAGTCAACGCGCCTGGTTTAAATTGTACACTCATTATTGATAACAACAATAATTTTAAAGTGATTCCTGCTCAGGACATTAAAGTAGAATTTAATCAACCTTCAGCTGCTGCTGATCCTCATTTTGTGCTTACAACCGCTGCAGGAGTTAAATACGTCTTCATGACGGCATCTAAGGTTACCAAATCCATTTACAGAGAATATGAGAGCTATGACCTTTTTAACAGGGAGTATCTTCAGTTTAAAGAGCCTGTTTCTTATGTGAATACCTGGTATCTGGACAATATATATGCCCCTGGCAATACGAGTTCGATACATTTTACATATGATTATACTAACCCGGAAACCAGTACGACAGATAATATTGTGAATGGGGTATCTGTTAATAAAACAGTGGAAATCAGGAATCCTTATAAACTTGTCTCTATTGATAATAGTAATAACAGGCAATCTTTTAAAATAAACAGAGGCTTTAACGGAATATCGGATTTTGCTATTGTTGATGGTGACGCGACACTGAGTACCATCATTCTAAATAAAAGAGAGGTTGGTCCTGCTCGTTTTATTCTCGAGTCGATCACTGAAGTTGCAGGTGGTTGTAGTACGAAATTATACGCTTTTAATTATAATGGCCTTGCGCCAGGGGCCGGGCAGGATGTTTTACCGGCTCGGCCCGATGTGACCAGATGTGATGCTTGGGGGAATCTCCATAATAATCCATTGGGATTACCATTATTCGTTTATCCCGGAATGGCAGGTTCAAAGGATATCTATCGTCCATATCCGATCCCTAATTACCAGGGCGAAAATTATGCAATAGGAGGGGCTACTACACCCATAGACGAAGATGCCCTTAAGGTCGGGGTGATGTCTAAGATGACTTATCCAACAGGAGGAAGCGCTACATTTGAATATGAGACTAACAGTTTTTGGGATGAGGACGGGAATGCTGAAGTAAAAGGAGCAGGAGTTCGAATAAAGAAGATCATTCACTTTGATGGGATCTCCCCTGAAAAATCCATCACAGATGAGTATTCTTACAATATACCCGGACAAAGCAGGACATCCGGTACAATTCTTTCATTACCTCAATTTGCTTTAACCACCAATTACTCCCACAATCCGTCAACTTCAGTTATTTTATCAAATCAACAGATATTGGGATTGTGTTCAGCTCAGTCAGCTGACTATTGGAAATACCACACGTTGGTAAGTAAGGAAGATCTGTCTGATGAGAATCATGATGTACATTATGCGTACGTCACCGTCAAGGGAAGTATGGCTGGCAGAACAGAATATTATTATTCGATTCCGGCTAATCTATGGACGCAGGATAATAATAGCGCAGTATACGCCGCTTCTAAATGCAATGTTCCTAAAGAGGCCGGGCTTCCTGTAAAAAAAGGTTTTGGTAAGTATCCCTTTTCCTATAAAGAGACGTTTGGTTATTCCTCAGGATTATTACTACAGGCAAAGTTATTTTCTGAATCGAATGTCCCTGTAAAAATATTGGATTATGAATACGAGGATTATAATTCAAATGAGCAGATTTATGGTTTGGCCTTCGAGCATGTTTATGGAAATTTCATGTTTAGCAGGTATGCGATTTCTGTCAATTCAAAAATCCTTAAAAAGGAAAAAGAAACAAATTACGATTCAGGATCTGGGGTAGGTACGCAGGTATTGGAAACGGCCTACGACAATTCTGCACCTGGACGGGGAGTAAGAACAAAAACGGTGTTGAACAGTAATAATGCGGTGAATCAGGTGTATTATACCTATAGTGGAGATTTTGCATTTCAGTCTTCAGATGCTGATCCTTTCGTAGAAGGCATATATCTGTTAAATAAAAACAATATCAAAAACGCCGTTGTCGAACAACTCCTGAAAATCAAACAGGATCAGGAACCTGGATTTAAAACCTATAAGGGTGAATTAACCTTATATAAGAAAAACCCGGTAACTAATTTTCCAGTTTCAGCAGTGTATAAAGTATTTAATTCCATTGCTGGTGTTGACAATTTTAGTAGTTTGACGGCTGTTGCAGGACAAACCGGTAAGTCTTTGGTTTACAACAGTAGTTTTCGTACAAAACAAGAGTTCGACGATCATAATTATTACAATCAACCCCAAACAATTACGGAGAACCGTGTTAAAAAAACGCTTAAATATCTTGCTCCGTTAAACACCCCGATAGCAGAGTTTATTGGTGCTGAATCCGTAAATATTGCCTATGATAAAGATTTTCTTGTTGAAAATTCAATTGGGCATGGGGATTATAGTTTGGATGGTTATACTGATACCCGTGCTGGTTTACTGAGAAATGGCAATGCTTTTTATAAGAGTTTTGTAAAGCCGGCAGGTGCCAGATTTTATACCTTATCTGTATGGGCAAAATGCGATAATGTATCTACGATCAATGTGCTCTTAAACAATGCTATAGTCACAACAATTAATTGTAACGTGCCAGGTAAATATGTTTTTTATCAAAAACAGATTGATGTGTCAGCTTTGCCGGTAAATTCAGTCATAAAATTACAATCTTCACAGGCAGTCAAAATTGATGATATCGTCTTTTGTCCGCAACAAGTGAACTATATATTGAGTACCTACCATTTTCCCTACGGAAAAGCTTCAGAAATAAATTCATCAGGTAAAACGATGTTCTACGAATATGATGCTAAAGGGAGACCAACCTATGTAAAGGATGGAGATAAAAACATCATAAAATATAACAGGTATCAAAATTACAATACTACCTCGGCTACACTCTCCGCTCATTTTAGTCATGGAGCCTACGCACCAAAAGCGAATGTGCCAACTGTTTTTGCTACAGAAAACAATTGTCTTTCCGGCGTTAAATACAATTGGAACTTTGGAGATGGGACACAATTGGAAACCTATGATCTCCAGGTTAACCATACTTTTCCGGTGGGAGGGCCCTATACGGTTACCCTTACTGCCAGTCACCCTGAACTTGGAACGCAGACTTACAGCCGTGTTTATACACTTCCTTTGAATATTACAATCTGTGCTTCCGGAGAAATCACCAAAGATCTTTGTGGGGTGTATGGTACGGAATATGGGAATTGTTCCACGTCATTATATCCACCACCGTTTAGCGGTGTGTTTTTGTACGTTACAAATGCCGACGGTTGTTCATCGTCCAACAATTATACTTATGAGTGGCAGATATTTCGTAATGACAATTGGGTACCATTGGGTGAGACGAGTAACCGGTACCAGCAAACTTTGAGTGAGGGAACTTATGAAATTCGTTGTTTAGTGAGATCCGTTGCTTGCGGAATTGAAGGTTTCTCTAATGCCATCTCTATAAATTATTATAAAAGTCAGTCTAATTGCCCTCCGCCGAATGAAAACTAAGTTATTTATTTTACTGTCACTTTTGCTTTTCGGTAGAGAGGTAAATGCACAAATCGAATACGTTGTATCTAAGGAGGTTTCCCAATATGAAGGGAAATCTTATTTGGCAAGTAATTCAGTTACATTGAAGTCAGGGTTTCATTTTATTTCAAGTGCTCAGTCTGTTTTTTTTGCAGCGATTGGCAATCCACCTTCGACTCCCGGGCCTACAAGGGAGATCACAATGCCTGCTTTTATAGAAACACAAATAGTGAGAGTCCGCGGCGTTAAGTCTGATGCAGATCTTTGGACCCTGACGCCAGAGCAAAAGCTGGTTAGCCGGAAGTATTTAGATGGTCTTGGGAGGGATTTGCAGGAAATATTTGTAGGAGCAGGATCAGCAGCTAAACCAGATATTGTCACGTTCAATGAATATGATATGGCGGGAAGGCGATCCACGAATTATTTGCCATATGCTGCGAATTCGCAGGGCCAATTTCAAAATACTGCGGTAAATGACCAGCTGGCCTTTTATTCTACATCCAATACTTCCGGTAAATATGCCAAGGATAACGCTCCCTATTCCCAAACTATTTATGATAATAGTCCAACACAAACCATTTTGCAGCAAGGGGCAGTTGGAGCCAACTGGCAGATCTCAACAGGTAAAGTTAAGCAGGTTGCAACCAGGGTAAATACAGATGCTGAACAGGTTCGCTTATTTGCAGAGGATGGCTCAAGTACTGGTTTTTATGCCGCAGGAGCATTAAACGTTTCAGAAATTACAGATGAGGAAGGACAAAAAATGTATCTGTTTGCCGATAAGGAGGGGAAGAATATTCTTAAAAGACAGCTTTTTGAAAAAACTATCAATGGAGTGTATCATCAATATAAAGAGACTTATTACCTGTATAGTGCTTCAGGATTTCAAACTTCAATATTACCTCCTAATGTCGTAGCAACGCTCAAATCTAATGGCTGGAATTTAACTGTTGCTGATCGCGAAAGCAATATTTTTAGATTTATATACGATGATGAAGGTAGATTAATTAAGCAGAAAAGGCCTTCGTCAACCTGGGTATATATCATTTATGATCAGCTTGATCGTCCGGTTTTAATTCAGAATGGTCTGCTTCGGGCGGCAAATAAATGGTGTTTTACCAAGTACGACGCCCTTAATCGTCCTGTAATGGAAGGTATAATGCAGGATAATCAGCGTCTTTCTTATGAGGATATGAAAGGGTTTGTGGACACCTTTAACTACTCAGATCCGTCTGTTCCTTTTTGCGAGGAAAGGGGAAGTGGTATTGAGGGATATACAAATCTTAGTTTTCCGACTTCGATAAACAGCAACGCTCTGTTATCTGTCACATACTATGATAATTATGATATTGACAATAACGGGACGGATAATTATAGTTATACCGCGCAGGGATTGGGGACTGAAGAAGGCGTACAGGGAAGTGTACAGGGGAAAATAAGTGTCATAAAAAATCGAATCGTTGGTACGACCAATTGGATGGAAAAAGTGTTGTTTTACAATATTGAGGGGGATTTAATCCAACAAAAAAGTAATAACTCTATTAACCTGCAATTGAATGATGCGATAACGCATGTGTATAATTTTGATGGTACGAAGAAGAAAAGTGTTACTAAAAAGAACACTGATACTGAACAAAGGGTAATTGAGGCTAATATTTATGATAAGGCAGGACGCCTGGCTGAAACCAGTCACCAGGTAAATTCTGGTCCTGTGGTTACATTGGCCTCTTATAGTTATAATGAACTCGGGCAGCTTACAGATAGAAATCTTCATAAACTCGCCAATAACTCCTTCCTTCAATCTGTAGATTATCGCTACAATATAAGGGGCTGGCTGAGCAGGATCAATAACCCGACGCTGAGTACTGATGATTATAATGAAGAGAGCAATGATGTATTTGGTATGGAGTTGCTTTACGAAGGGCAGGGCGAAATTGGTAATACGGGAAGGTATGACGGGTTAATCTCGGGAATGAAGTGGAAGACAAAAATGGCGAATCATAGTTTTAATGAGCTGGAGCGTGCTTATACTTATACTTATGATAAGCTGGGGCAACTTAATGATGCCGTTTTTAAGGCCAGGCAGGGAGCTGCGTGGAACTATATGACAGATGCCTTTAGTGAAAAAGAGATAAAATATGACCTGAATGGTAATATCACTTCACTAAGGAGGTTCAGCTGGAGTATAAGTACGCAAAGCAGCCTTGAAATAGATCATCTGAGTTATACTTATGACGTATTGAATAAGGACCAGTTGGCTCAGGTTAGCGATAGCGAGGGGGCAGCTGGGGGTGTTGGATTTAAAGACCTGGCATCTGAGAGCAAGGAATACGAATTTAATGATGATGGTAATCTTATTAAGGATAAAAATAAGGGAATAAGTTATACCTATAATGAAATTGGGAAGGTGAGCCGGATGTCTTACATTTCCGATCCTTCCAAATATATAGAGTTTAATTATGTATCATCAGGAGAGCGGATTAAGAAATTAGTTTATCAAAGTGGAAACCTGCTGAAACAGCAAGATTATCTGGATGGATTTCTATATGAAAACAGTGTCCTCAGTGCTATCACCAATGCCGAAGGGCGGGTGAGGATTTCAGCTGGCAACGTAAAGTATGAATATTTTATTCGTGACCATCTGAATAATGTAAGGGTAAGTTTTGAGGAAGGGGCTAATGGGCAGGCAGAAGTTCGCCAGGAGGGTAGTTATTATGCATTTGGAATGCAACATGCTCCGTTATCCAAGCCAGGTAATCCTAATACGGCGCTATTTAATGGTGGAAGCGAGTGGCTGGCTGACTTTGATAATGATCCTGATCTTTACAATACTTTCTTTCGCCAATATGATCCGGTACTAGGAAGGTTTAATGGAATCGATCCAGAAGCTATAAAATACAGTGAGTTTTCGGCCTATCAATTCGTGTTCAATAACCCTATTTCATTTTCCGATCCAAGTGGTGCAGATCCTAGATTTGACAAACTTATAAGTGAGATGTTAGAAAGGTACCAAGATGGGGGAACTGGGGGGCCTGGGAAGCTTGGGGGGACCTGGACGTCGGATGGTAGAATTCATGATTTTTCCAACTCAAATGAAGCTTTTGATGCTGGTGTGCGGTATAATGATATGTTTAGTTCCTGGTCATATACTAGTGTTGGAGGCATTGGAAGTCTCTGGGGCAACTCACAAGTGCAGAATTCTGGTGGTTATACACCAACTGGAATTATGCTTAAAGAGGTGAATATTACAGCTCAGAAGAAAAGTACTTCAAGTGCCAATCCGAGAGGAATTAAAAAATATTTCGATGCGCACAACGGTGATATCGGCAATTATCTTGCTGGAATTGGATACACTACTGGTGCAGCGGGCAATTGGGCTGGAAATATTATTAAAAGCAGATCTTTATATGGAGCACCCGGTGCGACTACCATTATAAGAACTCCTGTTGCAAATGTTCATGTTCCAACAAGGGCGTTAAGGGCAACCGGTACAGCCTTTAAAACTTTAGGCACTGCTGCAGGTATTGTTGGTGTGGGTATTACGGGATATCAATATTTTAATGGACAAATTACAGGAACGGAAGCGGCTGTCGATCTAGCATTCGGCGCCATCGGTTTTATGGGACCAATTGGTGCTACAATAAGTATTATGTATTTTGGTGGTAAATTTGCATATGAGTCAATTAGTGGAAAACCCTTATTTGATAAACCAACACAGTAATGAAGTTATATAGTTATTTATTATTTAGAATTTACAGATTCTATACAGATAGAATGAAAGAAAAAGATATCCCGCTAATTTATGTTACTTCAATAAGTACATTGTTGGTTTATTTTAATTTTTTTACAATTTATTCATTTTTCGTTTATAATGGCTTTTTTAAAGACATAATTCCCGGCAAATATTATGTATTAATTCCTATTGGAATTATATGGATATTGAATTATTTCGTTTTTGTGAGAAAGAAAGAGTTTTTAGATAATAATTTCAAGAAAGATGCGAATGGTGGGATGTTAATTATTCTTTATATTTTGTTTACGGCAGCTTCATTTATTGTGATTGCAAATTATAACCGTGACAAAATATTTAAACAAAGACATCAGCAAGTGGTAATATCAAAACTAAAGTATTAGTTTTGATTGTGTGGATCTTTGAACAAAGAGGGCGCGCCATCGTGGCTTGGGTATAGATAGTGTAGGAGTTGGTTTTTCAGTAAGAAAGAGGGTGTTTTGGGATATTCCATTACTGATAGGCTGGTAATTATGTTTAGATTGTTGTTGTTTAAGTATTCCTTTTATGCTTTAAATAATTTTGAATACGATATTAGAATTGATTTTGATGAATTCAAAAATGCTGATGGAGAAGTGTCAAAGAAGATCTTAGGAAGAGAAATTTTAGCATCTTTAGAGGTTTTTGAAAAAATGAAGTCGAAAATCAAAGACTTTGATATAAGTAGTTTTAAGGCTGACTTGGAAGATTATTTTAAAGATCAGCAACTTATCTAATATGATTCAAAATCTTACTGTTTGCCTATTTATTAAGTATGATCATTGGGCTATGGGGGCGAGGCTGCTTACGAATATGGAACTATCGAAACCGATAAAGGGTGGTTACAAAGATATCAAACTGTTTACAGCGTCGCAGGAGTCGGCTTTTCGGGTGGTTCTACAGGGGGAGCTATACTACCTATTGGTAATAATAAACCTACCTTCTCAGATTGGCGGGGGCTAGCAATGGGAAATCTGTTAGCTATTTATTTTTCGGCGCAGCAGCTGCTAAAAGTACCACCTACTCTGCAGTTGGCGTTAGTTTTGGATTGGGCTATGGTGTTAAGGGTAATTGGAATGACACCTTCTCATACGCATGGACCTTTTTAATTGGTAATCCTTATCCACGCCACCAGTTGACTTTACCCGTTCTTATATAAATGCACAAACATTCCTTGGAGGTAAATAATATGAATATTAATAACTTAAGGTTAAAGTACGAGATATCGCAAAATACTCGTTTGGACTTATATATCGTTCATCAAAGAGCTATTTCGGAACTACGAGAGGACAAGTATCGAATAACCCAACAAACCGATAAACGTATTACATTTGATAATTCGGGCCCACCTAGATTTGAAATGCGGGGTGCGTCTGCTTCGAAGCTGCAAACTGGCATTTTGGAATTATTCGAGGCAGAGGAAAATAATGTAAAACTGACATATTTTGTTTCGTATAAATATATTCTTTTAGCGCTTGCTACGATATTAATACTCACTTGCTTGTACAGCGTAATTATGCTTGTTCTTGGAGCATTTTTAATAATTACATTTGGTATTGAACTTGTTAGTCAAAAGAGCAATGCAGAAGAATTTATTGCACGAATATTGATAGCAGAAAATAGCGAAGAAATCGTTGATTGATTAAGTATATCAATGAATCAGCCCGGCTGGTGGCAGGGCTTGATAATTGAGTTAAGTGTAAAAGTGGAAATATTTTATTTTTTGATAAAATTCAATGAAAAAATTGATATGTAGTATGTTGTTAATTACTTTCCTAGGGAGTTCATGCACTTATAGTAATGTTTACGTGAATAGAGAGGAAGACAATAATAATGGTAAAATCTTTTTAAATAAATTCTACGCCAATATTGCTGATAAAAACTATGAAGCTGTGGATGGCTTAGTTGGTGATAGCCTAAAGCAATTGGCAGGAGCTAATGGAGTAAGTAAAATGCTGAAACTCATCAATAACAAGGTAGGTAATTATAAAAGCTATGCTATAGATGATCATTATACACAATGTATTACAGGATCTAAAAATGAAATATCCTATAATTATAAGCTAAAAGTAACTTATGATAAAGGGATTGTTGATGAGATAATAGGTTTTAAAAAACCAAACGGAGGAGAGGTCAAGTTAAATTCATATCATGCGAATTCTGACTTGTTAATCCAGTAGTAACAGTCTTTTACGGTGTGAATTAGTGTAAATTTTAGTAACAACATACAGATATGGAATCTCCCGGTTTTCGGTATTATTTGCGTTGTTGCCGATTTAAGGACCGAATCTGAAAAGAGGAAAATAATTGCCGACCGAATTGCTACGGAGTGGATTCCATTGGCAACGAATAATAATTGTAGGTCGGGTGCGTAAATGCGGAAGATAATAAAATGAATTTCTTTTTTGAATATATTTATTACAGAATAACCCAATTCTTCTTTAAAAGGTATGGCCGAACTGGGTTTGCGGGGATTGCTTTTATTTCATTAATGCAGACTTTTTTAATTGCCGTAATTCTATTGGAAACCAGCAAATGGATGATGAAGGTAGACGCGAGAGCGCTACACGCAAAACAATTTGGCTATATAGGTGCTGCAATAGGTCTTTTCCTTATGATCTATAACAATAAGAAATATAATGGTAAGTACAATCAATATCGGTATTACTGGAAGGACGAGACAAAGGGAACGAGGATTTTGAAGGGAGGGTATGTTGTACTTACGCTTCTTTTCCCAATAGCTTTAGTAATAATATTTGGCGTACATTGGAAGAAGTAGTGCTGCGAATGCAAATAGATCAGGCATTTATTAAAATCTGTCATTGAAAATCAAAGTTAGCTATGATATTGATATTAAAAGGATGAGTTTAAAAGTTATGTATTATTATTTGTTTTATAAGTTTTACAAGATTGCTAAAACCCTAAAATCAACATCCCTAACTGAAATGAAGGCCGGTGTTGTAGTTATGGCTTTAGAAACATGGTTTTTGTTTTCATTATTTAACTATTACGATTTGTTAAAAGGGCAAGATAGTAGACGTGAGTTTTTCTCATTTCAAATCCTTTTACCCTGTTTAGTAATTTTAACGATTAAGTGGGTTGCTTTTGTACGTGACGACACATGGAAAGCTTACTTTAAAGAGTTTGATCTATGGTCAAAAGAAAAAAATAGAAGAGGGACCTGGATTGTCTTGTTGATAGTGGCTCTTCTATTTGCTAACTTGGTGTTTTCAGGATATTTAAGGTCTCCAAGTAAATTCAGATGGTAATTTCTCTGATTCGAAAGGTGCAATAGTTGGATTCTTTGGCTCAGTTGAGTTTACTTAAGCCTACTCCGTTTGGGGGCTTGGGTTTAAGTACTGTACGGAATCTCTCAAGCTTATGAAAGAGAGTAAGGAATATGAATTTAATGATGATGGTAATCTTATTAAGGATAAAAATAAGGGAATAAGTTATATCTATAATGAAATTAGGAAGGTGAGCCGGATGTCTTATATTTCCGATCCTTCCAAATATAATAGAGTTTAACTATGTTTCATCAGGTGAAGGGATTAAGAAATCGGTTTATCAAAGCGGAAATCTGCTGAAACAGCAAGATTATCTGGATGGACTCCTATATGAAAACAGCGTCCTCAGCGCTATCACTAATGCCGAAGGGCGGGTGAGAATTTCAGCGGACAACGTAAAGTATGAGTATTTTATTCGTGACCATTTGAATAATGTAAGGGTAAGTTTTGAGGAGGGGGCTAATGGGCAGGCGGAAGTTCGGCAGGAGAGTAGTTATTATGCATTTGGAATGCAACATGCTCCGTTATCCAAGCCAGGTAATCCTAATACGGCGCTATTTAATGGGGGAAGTGAGTGGCTGGCTGACTTTGATAATGATCCGGACCTTTACAATACTTTCTTTCGTCAATATGATCCGGTACTAGGAAGATTTAATGGCATCGATCCGGAAGCAGTAAAATACAGTGAATTTTCGGCCTATCAATTCGTATTCAATAACCCTATTTCATTTTCCGATCCAAGTGGTGCAGATCCTAAATTTGACAAACTTATAAGTGAGATGTTAGAAAGGTACCAAGACGGGGGAACTGGGGGGCATGGGAAGCTTGGGGGACCTGGACGCCAGGTGGTGGAATTCGTGATTTTGCTACTTCGAATGATGTTTTTGATGCTGGTGTGAGGTATAATGACATGTTCAGTTCCTGGTCATATACTAGTGTTGGAGGCATTGGAGGTAACTGGGGTAACTCATTAGTACAGAATTCTGGTGGTTATACACCAACTGGAATTATGCTTAAAGAGGTGAATATTACAGCTCAGAAGAAAAGTACTTCAAGTGCCAATCTGAGAGGAATTAAAAAATATTTCGATGCGCACAACGGTGATATCGGCAATTATCTTGCGGGGGGAGGGTACGTCGTAGGGGCAGTCTCAAATTGGGCAGGAAATGTCATTAAAAGCAGGTCATTATATGGAGTGGCAAACGAAATTACAGTTTTAAGAACTGCAGTCGCAAATATTCATGTTCCAACAAGCGCACTAAGGACTGCTGGTAAGTCTCTTGCTTTAACAGGTAAACTTACTGGCGGTCTGGGACTATTGATAACAGTATATCAATATGGAGGCGGTCAAATTTCAGGAACTGAAGCTATAGTTGATGCTACCTTTGGTGCGATAGGATTTATGGGGCCTATTGGTGCAGCCATAAGTATTACGTATTTTGGGGAGAAATATTTGCGTGAAACATATTCCAATGATACACTATTTGAAAAGCCAGTAAAAAAATGATAAACTACTACAGTTATTTTTTGTTTAGAATATATATATATATAGTTTAGAAAAACTAAAGGATAAAGACAATCCGATAATTACAACCTGTATCATAAGTACTATCTTTATTTATGTTAATTTATATACAATATATTGCTTCCTTGTTTATAAAAACGTTGTTGTTGATGTTGTTAACAGTAAGTATCATGTGGTTCTTATAGCGGTAGTTTTATGGATGTTGAATTATTTTGTTTTCGTAAAAGGTGGTCGATTCTTAGAATATAATTTTAGAAAGGATATCAGGGGTGGAGTGTTAGTTGCTTTTTATATACTCATTACAATCGGTTCATATATCATAGTTGCCAATCACAATAGGAAGAAGGTTTTTGATCAAAAAAGACAATACCCGGCAACAAAAGAACTAGAACCAAGACCATCTCTTGAAGGGAGGATAAAGAAATGGTGGAGCGAGTGATGTTTATAAATGAATATCATTTTATTGTTACTGTTCTTATAAAGATTAGTATAAACTAAAAGTTCAATATGACAAGGGGACGATTGATGAAATTATCGGATTTGCAAAGAAAGATAACTCATTACAAACGATTAGATCTTACAATGTTTATTCAGACCTGTTGATAAAGCCTTGATATGATTTACGAGCAGTAGCCTGTTTATATACTTGGGCACAAAAAATAAACATTTTTGAATAGATATATAACATGAAATTTGGGTTAGCAATTACTATAACACATAAAGTTGAAGGGAAATCAAAAATAATTCAGTCTTTGTCTGAGGACTTAAAACGTCATTTTCATAACAGGCAATATGGAGCCGATATAAAAGCTTATACTATTGGTATTGTCTGTGTCTCACCCCAGTTTGAGCAGTTTTTTAAACCAAAAAAACCTAGGTATACGAAGGGAGTGAAGGTGGTTAACTTTGATGGTATTCCTATTACGTTAGAAGATAGTTTTGAATATCTTATTAGAATAGATTTTGATGAATTCAAAAATGCTGATGAAGAGATGTCAAAGAAGATTTTAGGAAGAGAAATTTTAGCATCTTTAACAATTTTTGAAAAAATGAAGTCGAAAATCAAAGACTTTGATATTAGTAGTTTTAAGGCTGACTTGGAAGATTATTTTAAAGATCAGCAACTTATCTAATATGATTCAAAATCGAACTGTTTGCCTATTTATTAAGTAGCATCATTGGGCTATGGGGGGAGGGTACCGGGTTCTATTGTGGATGATGGTTCTCAGTGTCTTGGCTTTAATATTGAAGGTGGATTGTTTGTATGAAGTTCGATAAGATATTCTACTACTGAGAGTGGCTATAGATTCTAGCTGAAATTACCATAAATTAGTTTTCAAATTGTTTGAATATATTATATGTGGAAATTGGCAATTATTTTGCTGGTATTGGATACACTACTAGTGCAGCGTGCAATTGGGCCGGAAATAGAGTCGCAGCAAGAGCAAAGGAAGTGTTTTGTTAAATAGATTAGATGTGGCAGGTTCAGATTTAAATGATCCAAATTGGATGGCTACCTCAATACACAGTAGAAGCCGCGGGGAAACAGTCAAGGGCAATTATCAAATTCTCCGACATCCTAATCAATATGAATATAAAATGGTTATGGGTATGACCATGAATCAAATAAGAGCGAGTACCCTGCCCTACATAGTAGGTTCGTTGCAGGCGTATGACAACCGTGAGACAATGGATTATTCAAACGGAGCTATTAGTTGGAGTGCAACACCTTTAACCCCTCAAGGAAGGGCCAATGATAGTAATTTTCAGCGAGTCAGTGCGGGGATATTCACCATTACTATAGTGGCGGGCAATTCAACATTTTTTGGATTTAGATAACAACTAATAAATTTTGAACTATGATAAAAAAGACAATTGTTATATTATTAATAGGTTTTTATGTTACGATCGGCTCTGCAAAAGCCCAATCTTATAAGATAGAATCTTTTGAGGGCAATAAAGCAACCATTAATTTGTATTATAAGCCTTCAAGTGGAATGCTAACCATTAGTTATTTACGAGATACCTTATTGATAAATAACTATATGAGTGTTGATACTGTCAATGTATTAAATAAAGTGTTTTTACAGATTAATTATGTGAAAAGGGCTGGGTCAAACGAGGATGCAATAAACCAGTTAATACTGTATGTTTCCAATGGCAAGCTTTGCCAAGCCCTACATGTTAACTCACTTACAACTTACGATATGAGACCAAGTGAGTATTCACTTTTTAAACTAAAGGTAACATTGGGTGGGCATGATGCGAATACCTATAAGTTGAGTTTAAATATTCACAATGAAAAGAGTTCTAAACGTAGTCCTAAGTCGAATTATAAATATAATAAAACTGGGTTTTTAGCTTTTGATAAAAAAAACAAAGCTTTTTACAGCAACTACGAGCCAACGATGGGTTATTACACGTTTCATAATCTAAACGATAACAGTAGCAGCAAGAAGTACATAAAAAGTGACATTCCTGTCGTTAAAATAGAAAAGAATAAGTACTACTACATCAATGGCAATTGGTACACTAAAGACAAAAGCGACTTTTATTCCATGCTGTTATAAGTGGAGCTGCGGTAAGTGTTGTATATGAGTCGATTATCGGAGGAGCCTTATCCGATAAACCAACACATTAATGAAGTTATATAGTTATTTATTGTTTAGAATTTACAGATTCTATACAGATAGAATGAAAGAAAAAGATATCCCTTTAATTTATGTTACTTCAATAAGCACTGTGTTAATTGGTTTTAATTTTTTTACAATTTATTCATTTTTAGTTTATAGAAGCTTTTTTAGAGACATAATTCCTGGCAAATATTATGTGTTAGTTCCCGTTGGAATTATATGGATATTAAATTACTTCGCTTTTGTAAAAAGAAAACGTTTTTTGGAATATAATTTTAAAAAGGATTTAAGAGGAGGGATGCTAATCATTCTTTACATATTTATTACTGCTGTTTTACTTGTCATCGTTGCCGATAAAAATAGAAAGAAGATCGCTGATCAAAAAAGACAACATCCAACAACGAGACAACAGAAGCCAAAACCATCTCTTGAAGGGAGGATAAAGAAATGGTGGAGAGAGTGATGTTTATAAATGAATATCATTTTATTGTTCTTATAAAGATTACCTAAATGAGGGGAGGATAATGATTTCAGCTGGCAAAATGAATTTCTTTTTTGAATATATTTATTACAGGATAACCCAACTTTTCTTCAAGAGAGATGGACGAACTGGTTTTACCGGAATTGCTATTATTTCGTTAATGCAAACGCTTTTTGTTGAAGCGATTTTAATAGGAATTGGTAACAGGGTTATTGCTGCAAGTACGAGAGCATTACACGCTAAGCAATTTGGCTACATAGGTGCCGCGATAGCTCTTTACTTTATGATCTATAATTATAAAAAATATAATGGCAAGTATAATAAATACCGCTATTACTGGAAAGAAGAGACAAAGGAAACGAGGCTGTTGAAGGGATGTTATATTTTACTTGCTTTTCTTTTTCCAATAGCTTTAGTAATCATATTTGGTGTACATTGGGAGAAGTAGTACTCTGGTATCGTTGTTATTATTTACAGCAGGCGCTATGAATGCCTGGTAGATATATCAGAAAAACCCTTCTTATAATCTAACGTTTAGTTATTGATGTTAAAAGGATGAGTTTAAAAGTAATGTATTATTATTTATTCTATAAGTTTTATAAGCTTTTTGAAGCTTTTAAAACTACAAGATGGCTAACTGATACTAAAGCAATAATTGTTGTTATGAGTATAGAGATTTGGATTCTCTTCTCATTGAATTGTTATTACGATGTCTTATCGCATAAACGAGGTCAACTTAATTTTATTTCGATTAAGGTTCTTGTGCCTTTTATATTGCTTCTCATAATCAAGTGGTTTGCTTTTTGGCGGGATGATAGATGGAAAGATTATGTAAAAGAGTTCGATAAATGGCCAGAGGAAAAAAATAATAAAGGTGGCTGGATAGTAGCAGGTATAACATTGTTCTTTTTTGCTAATCTGTTATTCTCTCTGTATTTAGACCCGCCACCAGGTGGATGGAAACAATGATTTGTTGGTTAGAATGTTATAATATCAGAGCTTGGCCATTGTGCCAGGCTTTTTTTTGCTGTCGGTATAGATGTATATACAACTATCTGTATATCTGTTAATGCGTTTGTTTTTTATGCTGCAAGTTGTGTTTTTGTGGCACCCAAAAACCTACTCGCCCTACCGCCGGTGGGCGGTAAGGGATTGAAAGACCTGCGCAACTTGGTCTTTCTTAAACCGTCTTACTTGCTTTTCAGCAGCTCAACCTTTTCCCGTTCGCTTTGCAGCAAACGTTCGTAAAGCTTTTTGTTCTCCTCAAAAAGTTCCAGTAAAGGATGGAGATAAAAACATAATAAAATATAACAGGTATCAAAATTACAATACTACCTCGGCTACACTTTCCGCTCATTTTAGTCATGGAGCGAACGCACCAACAGCGAATGTGCCAACTGTGTATTATGTTCCCGATTTTTTGCCTTCTCTACGTGGTTGCTGATTTAGGGACAGGGCTTGTAACGGGGAAAACGATAACCTGATCGGATTGGAGATGGAGTTGATACCACCATTCGTAACGAATAAATGTTGTACATTAGAAGCATGAATACTTCAAATAATAAAATGAATTTCTTTTTTGAATACATTTATTACAGGATAACTCAACTTTTCTTTAAGAGAGATGGACGAACTGGTTTTACCGGAATTGCTATCATTTCGTTAATGCAAGCACTTTTTATTGAAGTAATATTATTAGAAATTGGTAAATGGATTATAATGGCAGATACAAGAGCATTATACGCTAAACAATTCGGTTATATAGGTGCTGCAATAGGTCTTTTTTTTATGATCTATAATTATAAAAAATATAATGGCAAGTATAATCAATACCGCTATTACTGGAAAGACGAGACAAGGGGAACGAGGATGTTGAAGGGATGTTATATTTTACTTGCTTTTCTTTTTCCAATAGCTTTAGTAATCATATTTGGTGTACATTGGGAGAAGTAGTACTCTGGTATCGTTGTTATTATTTACACCAGGTGCTATGAATGCCTGGGTAAGTGTATCAGAAAAAAGCCTTCTTATAATCCAACGTTTAGTTATTGATATTAAAAGGATGAAAATATGCTACTAAGATGCCATGGGGAGGTCGTTGCAATGATGCTGAACCTCTAAGCATAACTAAATTATATGTTGAGCCCTACTGAAAGTGCTGGCAGTGGAGGTGTCTGCTATTTCGGAAAAACAACTTAAATCTACTTTATTTGGAGTAACTAATCGCGATCTGCCGCCTGGCCGGTAGCGAATGTCCCGATCTCTTCGTTAATTCTAAAATGAAACGAAACAGATTTTTGTCTTTATATTCATTAAACTTAAAGAAAAAATAGCTCATCGGTAATATATAGTTTTATTTTTGGAGATATATTTAATAGTCTCATTGATTTTGAACCTGATCTGTGCCATTTAAGTAATCGCCAGGACTGTGAGTGTTGACAAAACTAGAAATTCAAAAAAATAAATATGGTTAAGAAATTAATGCTGTCAGGAGTCTGTGGATTTTTCCTCTGTATCCAGGCGCAGTCACAAGATGCAGTTTATAACAATTTAAACGTGGAAAGGCTCACCAAAGGAGGCGGATCTGCTGAGTTCTCCGGATGGGGGTTAAATAGCAATCCTGCAGTTGATGTCAGGCCAAATCCAAGCAATAGATTTCCCTTTGTGATGAATAACCATGACGGACTAACATTTTCAGCCCATTCTATGTACGGTGGAATTAGATTTTATAATCAGGGATATCCACTTGGACCCTTGGAATTGTCGACCGGAGCTAAAATGGTGATGAGTATTACCAACAACAATGTTGGGATAGGAACAACCAATCCAAGGGTTTTGCTGGATGTAGGAGAAGACATCAGCAGTCAGAAACTAGGTGCCGTCTTCGGAAGATTACCTGAAGGAGATGGGACGGGAGAAGGAACGTTTTTAGGAGTCAGGGGCTTTGGGACGCAGCTGGCTAATTATGAGGGTAAGAGTTTTTCCCTGGAGCATAGCTTCTATGGTACGGTAAACAGTTCTATCAATTTCTTTCGTGGACTGGGGACGGAAGGTGGTTTCCTGGCTTTTAACACCGATAAAAATCTCGAACGAATGAGGATTGACGTCAATGGAAATATTGGTATCGGAACCCCAAGTCCGAGAGAAAAGTTATCCGTAAATGGAAATATTCGCGCTCGTGAAGTTAAAGTGGAAGCCGGTAACTGGCCGGATTATGTATTTGCTAAAGATTATAAAATGGAATCTCTGAAAGAGCTGGAAGCCTATATCCTGAAACATCAGCATTTGCCTGAAATTCCATCTGCAAAGGAGGTGGAAAAGGAAGGGATTTCTTTGGGGGTAATGAATAAGCTGTTGTTGCAGAAGATTGAAGAACTGACACTTCACCTGATCGAAAAGGACAAAGCGCTAAGCCTTCAAAATGAAAAAATCCAACTTCAGGAAATCAGGATGGATAAACTGGAGAAGATGTTAAAACAACATCATAAAAACTGATAACAAGATACCCTATAACTTTTAAATATTTTTTATGAAAAAAAATGCGCTTTTATTATTGATGTTGCTAATGACAGTCTTTGTCAAAGCTCAAACGGCACCTTTAATTGTCGGGGGAGATCTCGATAAATTTTATCCTGTAGTCTTTAAGGATATAAACTGGATAAACCATATCCCTACCGAAATTCGACTTGGTCGATCATCTGTACATCAGGATAATAATTGGAAAGGATCTTTAATGGCTAAATTTGTTTTTCATAATACCCTTTGGGGGAATGGAGCACGATTTACTGATGTGGATATATGGCAGAGGTACAATAAGATGACGACGCAGGAGGTGCCGTTTATTGCCGGTTATCGGGATGCCTCCGGTAGTAGCAGTAGTTATGATTTCATTATTTGGCTGCGTGGAAATACGACTTATTATTACGATTCAAATGTGACTCAAAATCCGGAAATTTATGATGGAGTAAAAAATCCGCTACCATTTCAGGAAGTAGGCGGTCCTGTACATAGTTTTAAAACAGAAGTTGATGTGAATATAAATTCCTGGGGTAAAACAACAGAAGGCACGCTTTATTCTCTAAATGGTGGGTTAAACTATATGAATGGTTCTTTAGGAATAGGTACGTTGAGTACCGGAGAATATAGATTGGCTGTTAACGGTAAAATGAGGACGCATGAGATCCGGGTAGAAACTGCAAACTGGCCGGATTATGTGTTTGAAAAGAATTATTCTTTACCTTCTTTAGGGGAACTGGAAAAATACATTGCACAAAATAAACGCCTTCCCGAAATTCCATCTGCAACCGAAGCCGAAAGGGAAGGAGTAGATTTGGGAAGTATGAATAAACTTTTGTTAAAGAAAATTGAAGAACTGACCTTGCACCTCATCTCAAAAGACAAAGAGATTACAGAACTTAAAAAATTGACTAGTAAGGTGGAAGATCTTGAAAATAAGATGAAACTGATCCTTGGTTCAGGCCAAAAATAATAATAGGTAGGTCTGGACTTAGGGATCAGACCTACCTGTCTTTTATTTCTTAATTAACTGCTGGATTTTCAGCTCTTGTTCCTGCAATCGTTTATCCTGCGCGATCAGATGTAAGGTTAATTCTTCTATCTTTTGCAGGAGACGGGCATTCATTTCACCCAGATCAATGCCTGTAGATTTCACTTCTTTTGCCGAAGGAATACCTGGTAAGTGTCCGGTGTTTTTAATGTCCTTTTCGATTTGTTGGAGGCTGGGCAATTTGTAGTCGGCTGCAAACACATAATCCGGCCAGTTATCTGCTTCGACTTTGATTTCCTGAGCTCTGATCTTCCCCTTAACCGATAGCTTTTCATCTCCAGGTTGTTCAGTTCCAATTGCGATTCTTCCATCCGCAAGGACGATGAAATAAGGGGTATAGCGCTGAGAAACCCAGCTTTGTGTGCCTACAACAAATCTGTCTGCCCCCGTCTCCACATCGTCGCTGAAGTTAATGCGTAAATCGCTGGAATTATGTTCCCTGTTATACCTAAAAATAGAGAGTGCATCCGTGTTAGATTGAACTCCGCCAAAGTAGAGCACTTTTCCCGGACCTGTTACTGCTCCGCCGTCATGACCGATCGTAAGATCTCCGTTTATGATTTGATCCTGTGCCTGGCTTAGTTTGATAACCGCAAGGAATAGTAGTGTGAAATAGATTTTTTTCATCGTGGTGTTTTGTTGTTTTTGTTTTCCAGTTTGTCTAGTCTTTTTACCAGATTTTTAATTTTATTGTCTTGTATTTTTAGGGCTTCACGTTGTTCGCTCAGCGTGATCTGGCGCTCAATATTCATCTTATTTTCCTTAATCAGATGTAAAGTGAGCTCTTCTATCTTCTCCAGGAGTTTTGCATTCATTTCACCAAGGCTAATTCCTTCTTTGCTGACTTCCGAAGCAGAAGGAATTCCAGGCAGATGTCCCTTTTCTGTAATGTGTTTCTCGATTTCTTTCAATGGCGAAATCTGATGCGCTTTAGAAAACACATAATCCGGCCAGTTGCCTACTTCCACTTTGATTTCACGGGCACGGATGTTGCCATTAACGGAAAGTTTTTCTTTAGGATTTGTAGTGCCGATTCCTACATTTCCGCTGATGCTTAAGCTCGCTACCTGATGATTTTCAATCATGTCGGAACTAAAGTCCTGAATTTCACTGATCAGCTGCTGATTTATAGGCTGGCCTTTAACTTCATAAGAGACAATTTTCATGTTTTCTCCGGAAGAGAGCGTGGAGCCACTAAATTTAAAACCAAAGTCATGATGGGCATCACCGTAAGGTACGTCAACAGCCATGTACTTTTTTCCAGCATAGAGACAGGTTTTTAATTTCCATATGGTTTTATTTTCGTAAGGATCTCTGTCAACAGAACTGATGGTTCCAGACGCAGTGGAATAGGAGGATGAAGTATTAACGTTGACAACATCTATCCTGTTGAAAGCACTGGTGTGTCCCCGTAATGCAGTTATCGTTCCTATTGCATAATTAAGAGATAGCATTGCGCCATTATAGATCTCATGTAATAAAACGACTGAACGGGTATAATCTCCATTGGTGTTAAGACCGATGTCAATAATTTTATAATTCCCTGTGATTGTTGTTACCTGTGCTTTGCTTTGTGACAAAGTTAAACCCAACAGGAGGCTTAGTAATAATTTTTTCATACGCTTTGATTAAGTACTTCGAGATAAAGTTGAGGATAATAAATGAATTGTTAATTTATTTATACCATATATTGGTTTTATTGTGTTTATGTGATTGTTGTATTTAATATATATTATATATTTACTTTGGTGTCTGAAATGTTTTTTATAAAAAGCCTCTCTATGAAATGTATTTACCTGTTCGGCATGTTATTGCTATCTTCTATTTGTTCTTTTGGACAGACAAACCACTTTCCGGCAGACGGAAATGTTGGCGTTGGGACAACTATCCCACAATATAAATTCCACATTGTTGGCGGGCATGCCGGTACCAATATGAACCTTTTTTATTACGATCCGAATCCCGCCCGTCAGGCGAACCTGAGTTTATGGGCCAGCGAACCTGGATGGACGTATTCCGGAGCCGGAATTGGAAACAACGTTATTAATGGTAACGGGATCTCCACAAAGGTCGGCCTGATTAATAACGTAAAAGGAGGTTCCTATATGAGGTTGCTTGATCAGGAAATCAGACTCAATGTGATCAGTCCTGACGGCACGGACCTTTCTGCGTTGGCCATAGATCCGTCCGGAAATATAGGAATCGGAACAATCGTACCTAAAGAAAAACTTTCTGTGAATGGAAATATTCGCGCACGCGAAATTAAAGTGGAAGTGGGCAACTGGCCGGATTATGTATTCGATGAGCGCTATTCTTTAACTCCTTTAAAAGAATTGCAAAAGTACATTGTCTTAAATAAGCACCTTCCGGAAATCCCAAAAGCTGCTGAGGCAGAGTTGAATGGGGTAGATCTTGGAGAGATGAATAAAAAGCTCTTAAAGAAGGTGGAAGAGCTAACATTGTATCTGATTGAACAGGAAAATAAGAATATCGCCACAACAGACCTGGTAAAAGCACTCGAACAACGTTTACTTAACCTCGAAAAAAGATCCTCCGCCAATAAATAAACCTTGGTAATGTCGTGATAGATTAGCTACATTTATAGCCTTATGTTAAAAATAAATAACCTCTCGAAAATAGCCCTGTTGTTCGCTATTCTCTTTATCGGTTGTAAAGAATTTATCGAGCCGTCTATTGATCGAAAAAATGTAGTGTTACTTGCACCTTCAAATGGTGCCGAGAGCAGCATCTATAACCAAACATTTTGGTGGGAAGAAGTGGAAGATGCTTTAAAGTATCGGTTACAACTCGTGACCCCAAGTTTTGATAAAACGACCAGATTACTCCTGGATACCGTTATCCGGACCAATAAGTTTAAATTCCCCCTTGACCCCGGTCAGTATGAATGGAGGGTGAGGGCAGAAAATGGAAGTAGTAAAACGGCTTATGTCAGTGCTTCTTTTACCATTCATTTGTCTTCGATAAAACAACAACAGGTACAGCTGCTGGCACCGGCAAATCATGCGGTGACTACAGAGGCCTCAGCCATTTTTAAATGGTCAAGTCTATACGGTGCAAATAAATACAGGTTGCAGATTGATACCAATAATTTTGCTGATGAGAGTCAGCTTTTCTTAGACAAAACGATATCCAATCTGGAATTTACTGTGGTATTTAACAGGCAGAAGGTCTATCAATGGAGGGTACAGGGTAAAAACGATACTGCCGAATCTAAATGGTCTGAGTTGCGTGATGTGAAATTTGACAAATCTCCGCCGGCAAAGGTCGAGCTGATCTCACCGGCCAATAATGTGGTCGTTAGTAAGCCCGTTAACCTGAAATGGGCAGCATTGGCAACTGCCAAAAAATACATGCTCTATGTATACCAAACTAATGGTAAGGATCCTTACGACAAGACTTTCCCGGTAACACTGACGGCAACTTCTTATTCTTTTGTTGACGGATTGGTTGGAGAAAAGTTGTTTTGGGCGGTTAGGGCTGTTGATGAAGCCGGTAATCCTGGTCCATATAGTGAATTAAGGAGTTTCATTATTCAATAAATATGCAGGTAGGAAAGAACAAGAAGCTTACCTATTTGCTGATATGTGCGGTTGCAGTGGTTTGGGGAGTAATCTTGTATAGGGTGTTTTTTAATCAAATGGATGATGACTATGAGATGAAAAGCCAGCCAGTTGTAAGAAAGCAGGAACCCTATGATCAGTACGCCTTAAAAGCGGATACTTTTAAACTTGCACTAAATTATAAAGACCCTTTTCTCGGTGTTGTTGCACCTGAGCCAAAGGTTGTCGCGGTACCAGCTCAACCGGTAAACTTTGCACCTGCACCTTTCAAACCTCAAATAAACTGGAGCAGTATAAAATATTCGGGATATGTAGTGAATCCGGTAACAAAGAAAATTGTTTCAATTGTTGTCGTTAACGGGAAAGAGCGTATGCTTTCTGAAGGAGAGTTTTTAGAAGGAGTAAAGTTGATTAAAAATAAAAAAGATTCTATCCTGGTCTTTTGGCAGGGTAAGCAAAAACACATAAAACAATGATAAGGTCTATTCAAACTGTATTTTTTCAGATCGCTCTTTTTATCTTTTTAGCAGGAAAGGTCTTCGGACAGAGCTATCCAGGGGATATATTGAGCCATAAGATTATGGTAAACGAGGAAGGCCGGACCATTGTTGCTTATGTAAAGCCAACCAGGGGACTGCCAGTTGAGCCTGATAACCAATATTTTTCATTCTACGGACATAAAATTCAAATCACTCAGGGTGGATATAGTGGGAAATTACTACATGGTAGTTACAGGGAATGGTATAGCAACAAGAATTTAAAGGAGGTAGGTTTTTTCCATAAAGGATTGAAAGCCGGTATTTGGAAAAGCTGGACTGAAGATGGAAAACTAAGTGAAGATTATACCTGGAATTTCGGTAAAAAAAACGGACGTTATCATAAATATGATGCGCTGGGCAGAACGGTTGAAAAAGGAAAATATAAGAATGGCTTGCTAAACGGGAAACAGGAAATTTTGACTGGAGACAGCACCAGGACCATCGTTTATAAAAATGGTAAAGTGAAAGTAGCTAGTCATAAAAGCTTTATCCCCGGATTCATCAGGCGAATCTTTAGTAAGTAATTTGCAAAAAAAGAGTCATGCTTAAAGCCTCCACCTTGTACATCGTGGTTATCGTTTCTCTGCTGATTGCAATGATTTCTGCATCCTTATTAACGATTGCTTTTTATTACCGGTTGGAGGTTCAGAAAAAGGTCAGGTTTGATAAATTACTTGTTAACACGAGCTCGGGCACAGAAATATTGCTTTCTGAAGGATTCAGTGCTTACGATAAGGATCAGGTTTCGGACTTGTTTGAAGAGCAGAAAGACAGCCTGGTTTTAAGAAAAGAAATCTGGGGTGTTTACGAGCTGGGTCTTGTGAAAGCATTTGAGTTGAAAGATACACTGAAACGCAGTTTTTTTGCCGGTACAACTTTCCTGGATCCTAACGTGATTTATCTGGCCGATGAAGATCGCCCGCTTTCGCTAAGCGGAAAAACCCAGCTTATTGGTGATGGAGAATTGCCTAAATCAGGACTCAAACAATCTTATGTGGACGGCAAACCCTATGAAGGTAAAGAGCTGATTAAAGGCAAAATTACGGAAAGCAGCAGAGGTGTTCCTCCTTTGAATGAGACCTTATTAGGAGATATTGAAAAAAAATTCAATGTGGAGGAGGGGGCAGTCTTTAATGTCAGAGATTCCGTGTCGAATTCTTTTTTTAATCCTGTGCTGCTGTATAAGTTGACACCGGATCAACAGGAAATAACCGACGTTAAACTTAAAGGGAAAATTATACTGGTTTCGGATACGATAGTCAATATCTCTGCTACAGCGGTTTTTGAGGATGTTCAGGTTTATGCACCAGCCATTATTGTCGCCTCAGGATTTAAGGGGACATGTCAGCTTTTTGCAAGAGATTCTATTGTGATTGGCAAAGATTGTGCTTTCGGTTATCCTTCTTTTGCCGGCGTTTTTAAGTCGGCGGAAAGTAAAATACAATCTAAGATTAGTATTGGAAAAGGGGTCACATTTTCGGGTGTCCTGTTGAGCTATGAGAAGAAGAGAACTGACTTGCAGACGATGATTTCCATTGGAGAAAAGAGCCATTTAAGAGGGGAAGTCTTTGCAACCGGTTACATTAAAATGGAAAGAGGCATTACTGTTTATGGAAAAGTGTATGCAAAACGCTTTATCATGCAGACGCCGTCTACACTCTATGAAAATTACCTCATTGACATTACACTGAACCGTAACTTGCTAAGTAAATATTACCTGAGCTCAATGATGTTCAAAAGGGGAACCCCGGAAAGGAGGATTTTAAAGTGGCTAAATTGAAACCGGGTACCTTAAAAGCTTCCACACTTTTGGAGGTGATCGTAGCGATGGTGATCATTATGATCGTTTTTGTACTGGCAACAGGAATTTTCACCAAGGTGATTGGTTCCTCAGCATCAGTGAAACAGCAACAGGTCAGATCGCTCAGTTCGGGGATCATCCAGGAGTCTTTAACTCAACACAACTGGACTGATGAAACCGTTAAAATTGACAGTATTGTTTTTCAAAAAACAGTGCTGCCTTATGGGACTGATCCGGATCTGTTACAGATTAGCGTCTCTGCTATAGAACATGGGAAAGAAATTGGAAAGTCAAGGCGGATTGTAAGGAAAGGGAGGGACGATGCTAAATAAAAAATTGCCTGCTTTTACTTTGATGGAAGTAACCATAGCGATGTTGATCGCCGCAATAGCTATTGCGATTACTTTTACGGCTTATAGGATTATAAGTGGATCATACCTTAACTTTACCAGAAAGCAAGATCGGATAGCGACTTTTATTACCGCCGACAAACTATTGAAGCAGGACTTCCTTAAAGCAAGAAAGATTGTTAAAGTTCCCGATGGGTTGGCTTTAGAAATGGAAGGAGGTGTTGTTAATTACAATTTTAACAATGCGTACCTCCTTCGTGATCAGTTTTCCCTGAGAACAGATACCTTTAAGCTAAAAATTGATAAACTTAACTTTTTATTTGAGAATGAGGCCGCTGTGGAGGGTAGTCCGGTAGATCAGTGTAGCTTTGAAACAGAAATTGACAAACAGGCAATTTCACTTTATTATCAGAAAACATATAGTGCAAAGGACCTATTCCAATAATTATGCCTTCAATAGATATCTCACAATACCAGAAAAAGAAGCGTCCGGATGCTAAACCGGAGGGCAATGATTTGTTTGCATTTCTTAACAAGGACATTAGTTTTGGAAGTAAACAGGTACCTGATAAAAAGAAAGAAAGTTTATATGTAGAACTCAGTACTTTGTTGCTTTCCGGAATAGATCTCCGGACAGCGCTGGAGTTGATCCTTGTAGATCAGGAGCAGGCAAAAGACAAAGTATTGTTTGAAGGAATCAGAGCAAGAATATTGTCGGGACTGGCACTCTCGGAGGCCTTAAAAGAAACGGGGCAATTTAGTGATTATGAATTTTACAGCATCAGGATCGGGGAAGAGACGGGGCGTTTAGGTGAGGTTTTAACCGATTTGTCGAAGTATTATAAGAGTAAAATTCAGCAGAGAAGGAAGATTGTCAGTGCAGTGACCTATCCTGCTATCGTATTGCTTTCTTCGCTCGGTGCGGTATTTTTTATGATCAAATTTGTGGTGCCTATGTTTGCCGATGTCTTTCTCCGCTTTGGGGGTAAACTGCCCTGGATTACCGGGGCAATTATCAGTTTCTCGAATTGGTTTGACCGGTATTTTAGTTTATTCCTGCTATTTATTATTGCGGTTACTGTTGTTTATTTCCTGAAGAGAAGGAGTGAGTGGTTTAGAAAAATATCTTCCGGTCTGCTGCTAAAGATTCCGGTGGTGGGAGATATCGTCAGAAAAATATACCTGGCCAGGTTTGCCAATACGATGCGTTTATTGGTGAGTACGGATACGCCTTTGTTGCGTTCTATCGCGCTGGTAAGGCAGATGATCAGTTATTATCCGATTGAGAGCTCATTGTTAAAGGTAGAACAGGATATTCTTCAGGGAGAGTCTCTGCACAAGAGCCTGGCTTCATTTCCCTTTTATCCCGCAAAAATGATCCAGTTGATTAAGGTGGGGGAAGAGGTAAACAGGATGGACTATTTCTTCGAAAAGATTGCTTCACAGTATACGGAAGAAGTGGAATATCGGACCAATACCATTAGTAGTCTGCTGGAACCATTGATCATTATCTTTTTAGGTCTGGTAGTAGGTGTAATTCTGATTGCAATGTACCTTCCAATGTTCCAGATGAGCAATAGTTTTTAACTTATTTTTATTTAAAGTAATTTTTGATTCATTGTAGCAATAATCTATATCTTTATACGCGGAGTGTAGCTCTTTGTATTTAACTCAAATCATCAAAATAAACGCTTTCATGAAAAAACGCCTTCTTCCACTCTCTTTTGTCATTCTATCGGCAATTCCGGGTTGGAATAGCGCTATGGCGCAGGACAATAAGCTTGATCTTACCGGAAACGTCGGTATAGGGACCACAAACCCTTTAAAGGCATTGGAGGTAAGAACACCGGCAAACGATTTTATGTCAGTCGGATACCAGTTAAATCTCGGGCAGTTTAGTGGTGTACATTTTGGTTACCTGGAGAATAATAATATTTTATATCGAAAATCTGCTTTGGTATTTGAAAGACTGGACCACTCTGCGAGAGGTAAGATCCACCTTCTGAATAACGGGGAGGCGAATGCAAATTCAGCACGTTTATCTGATGCGCGTTTAACCATAAATTACGATGGCAAAATAGGTGTAAATAAAGTAAATCCAACTGTAGACCTTGATGTGAATGGAGACGTACAGTGGTCAGGCTATAATGCGGGTAACCTTAGGGGAGCAAAAATTGGACATAGTGGCGGAAATTATGGTGGAGTAGGATACAATATAGATTTTACGGGAACGACCGGGATTTTTAACAGACCATTAAGCGACAGGACTTCCTACATGGAATTTACTTTCGGTGGCTTTAATTTCTTCGGTACCTCAGATTCAAATCCTGCGAACGGTGTGACCTTAGCCGGCACCGGTGGATCAAACCTTAATTTATTGGCTGTATTAACGAGTACAGGTGATTTAGGACTAGGCACGAGTACGCCAAAAGAAAAACTATCGGTTAATGGAAAAATTCGGGCGCATGAGATCAAGGTAGAAACGGCCAACTGGCCTGACTATGTTTTTGCAAAATCTTACCGGCTTCCGGATCTTTCAGATACGGAACAGTTTATTCATAAAAACGGGCATTTGCCAGGGATTCCTTCCGCTTCAGAGGTGAAAACGAATGGCGTTGAACTGGGGACTATGAACGCGAAATTATTGGAAAAGATAGAAGAGCTGACCCTGTATATGATCGAAATGAAAAAGGACAACGAGCAGCTCAGGAAAAGAGTGGTAGAATTGGAATTAAAAAACAACAAATAAGCATATGAAAACTCTTAGTGCAATCATTTTTATCAGCTTCTTTTCGCTGATATCCTACGGTAGGGCCCTTACCGGAAGTTTTAAGGTCAATGGGGAGGGAACGAAATTCTATCCGGTAATTTTTACTGATGGTGGTTGGGATAGTAATGTTCCAACGGAGTTGTTTCTCGGAAGATCAAATGTTCATACGGATGTGGCATGGCTGGGTTCCTTAATGTCAAAGTTTACGTTTCATACCAGCAGCGGCGGGCATCAGGCAAGTTTTATCAATGCAGACATCAGGCAAGGATATACCTCGTTTATCGCAGGTTGGAAAGATGTGACTGCCGTAAATAATTACAAGAGAATTATCATCTGGCTTAAAGGAAATGCAACTTATTATTATAATAGTAATTATGAGGTTAGTCCCCTGGTGTATGATGGTGTGGCAAATCCGATCACTTATGTAGAAATGAATGTAAGCAATTCAACTTCTATTAACCATACTTTTAAAACAAGTATCGATAGTTATGTGAATTCACAGGGAATATCTCATAGTAACGCTGCATATTTTTCCGGCGGGACATTTAATTTTTTTGGGGCTAGCGTTGGCATAGGAACGCAAGATACGAACGGATATAAGCTGGCAGTGAAAGGTGGCATTATCGCAGAATCGGTCAAAGTGCAAATACTTCCAGCCTGGCCAGATTATGTTTTTGCGAAATCTTATCAGCTTTCGGATCTTTCGGATACGGAAAGGTTTATTAAGGAAAACGGCCATCTGCCGGGAATTCCTTCAGCTTCAGAGGTGAAAGCAAATGGAATTGATCTGGGAGAGATGAATGCTAAGCTTTTACAGAAGATTGAAGAACTCACTTTACATTTAATTCAGAAAGAAAAACAAAACCAGGATCAGGAGATCCGTATTAAAAAACTGGAAGAACATTATTCGAAATCGAAACCAGAGTAAGCGTTTTCTTGTCCAATTATTTTATGCTCTTAAATATGAAAAATTCGTTTAAAATTATTTTAATGGCAACACTATTGCCATTAAGTCTTGTTGCGCAACATAGAGACGATGCAGGACTTCAGGGAAATGCCGGAGCGGTTTCGGGTTTTTTTGAAGCAATTGCTCCCGTAAACTTTCCTGCTGGTGCCTCGAGTTGGTGGCATTTGTTGGATGTGAGGCATAGTAATACAACCAATAACTATGCGATGCAGTTTGCTGGTAGTTTTTTTAACCAGCAACTATTTTTCAGAAAAACTAATAATAGCCCAAGTACGCCATGGAGCAGAGTGTTGTTAGAAATTGATGGTAAGGTGGGCATCGGTACCGAAGATACCAAAGGATATAAACTAGCTGTTGCAGGCAATATGATCGCTGAATCGATCAAAGTACAGTTGAGTACCGCCTGGCCGGATTATGTGTTTGCTAAATCTTACACACTACCAGCTTTATCCGAAACAGAGAAATTTATTAATGAGAATGGTCATTTACCTGGTGTTCCTACTGCTTCTGAGGTAAAAGCCAATGGGATTGACGTTGGAGAAATGAATGCGAAGCTACTGCAAAAGATAGAGGAACTGACCTTGCATCTGATCCGTCAGCAAAAGGAAATAGACCAATTGAAGAAACGTAAATGAGAAGTACAATTTTAATTTTTGTCTTAACGGTTTTGGCTTTTAAGACGGATGCACAAACACTGCAGAGTGTAACGGACAATGGAAGTACAACTTCTAACAGAATATCTATCAACACGGGAAACGAAGGCCTGGCACTACTGGGCAATTCCTATTTGTCTTTCAAAAATGCTGGAAATTCATCAAGAGTGGGATATATGCAACATGACGGAGAAAATCTGGTCATCAATGCGGATGTTGGAAACGTAAGGTTTACAAACAATGTTGGTATTGGTATACTTAATCCTATTTACAAATTAGATGTAGGTGGTGAGGCTAGGGTGGCAACAACAGTTATCACCAATTCGAATTCTCCATTTTCAAATTCTTCGGTATTGTATTCTCAAGGCGGTTTCAATAACATGTTTGGTGTTGATGGAACCTGGACTTCGAAGTACTTTGGAATGAAGACAGACGGAACGTTTGTAGCTATGGGTGGAAATGTTGGGATTGGTACTTCAACGCCAGACGCGAAACTTACGGTTGCTGGAAATATACACGCAAAAGAATTAAAAATATCTGTAGCTGCAGGTGCTGATTTTGTGTTTAATGAGGATTATAAGTTGTTGCAACTGGATAGTGTTGAGTGTTTTGTGAAAATAAAGAACCATCTCCCAGGTATCCCATCAGCTAATGAAATGAAGACTTCTGGTCTGGAAGTTGGCGATTTTCAAATTAAGCTATTGCAAAAGATAGAAGAACTGACTTTGCATCTAATTGAATTGAATAAGAGAAACAATGAAAATGAGCAAAAGTTAAAAAATCAGGAAAAACAAAACATGGAACGACTAAAACAGCAGGATGAAAAGATTAAAGTGCTGACAGAGTTGTTGAACAAAAAAGGATAAAATGTGAATTATAAATTCATCTAAAAAATTGTAACTATTTAAAATGAAACCATATTTCAAAGCCCTCATTATTACTTTTATTACCGGTTTGGTTTATTTTCCGGAGGTCCATGCGCAGAACCTGCTTGACCTTCAGGGATGGACAATAGGAACTGGAAGTTCCGGCATATTTACTGCAAATGGTCTGGACTCAGAAAATTCAAGAGAATGGGGAGAGGGGCCAAGAGGGGAACGTACGATATTATGGAAGGCAAGCCCTGATGGGAATGTTGATGGTGATGGGGGCTGGAATTCTCTTTTTTTTGCAATCAGCAATGCCAATATGTACCGGTTCGCAGTTTGGATTAAAAAAACAAATTCTCTAGATGGAACCACTTATTTTGGTTGCCAGAATGTGCGATATTTAGATGGATCAAATAATGATAACGCATATTTCCTGGAAAGAAAACTTCCTGAAATAAATAAATGGTATTTATTAATAGGGTACATTCATGCCAGTAATGATGAATCTCTGGTTAACTACGGCGGAGTTTACGATGGTACTACAGGAGCCAAAGTGGGAACTGCTACAGATTTTAAATTCAAACCGGGGGCTGTGAACACCAATCATCGGACTTATTTGTTTTACGATCCGAATGTGAATGACAGGCAGTTTTTCTATGCACCAAGGGTTGACCTTGTCAATGGAAACGAACCAACAATTGCTTCCCTGCTAGGCCTGCAGGGCGTTTCAGGAGATATGGCTTATTTTCCGGGTAAAGTGGGAATTAAAACCTCGGTTCCGGGTGATTATGAGCTGGCTGTTAAAGGGAAAATCCGGGCACAGGAAATAAAAGTAGAAGGAGGCATATGGCCGGATTATGTTTTTGCTAAATCTTATGAGCTCCCGGTTTTATCCGAAACAGAAAAATTCATTAGAGAAAATGGTCATTTACCTGGTGTTCCTGCTGCTGCTGAAGTAAAAGCAAATGGGATTAACATTGGAGATATGAATACGAAGCTACTGCAAAAGATCGAGGAGCTGACCTTGCATTTAATCCGTCAGCAAAAGGAAATAGACCAATT
Organism: Pedobacter steynii; assembly: GCF_900103665.1. Taxonomy (GTDB): domain Bacteria; phylum Bacteroidota; class Bacteroidia; order Sphingobacteriales; family Sphingobacteriaceae; genus Pedobacter; species Pedobacter steynii. The sequence goes on along the minus strand of NZ_FNGY01000007.1, from coordinate 148,874 downwards.
GAAGAAACGTAAATGAGCAGTGCAAATCCCGAATATTCATAAACTATATTACTCAATCAAAATCAGTTTAAAATGAAGTGTTATTTTAAAATTATCACGCTCTCTTTTCTTATATCGGTGATTTATCAACCCGATTTACAGGCCCAAAATATGCTTGATCTTCAGGGGTGGGTAACCGGATCCGGAAGTTCCGGTGTGTTCAACGGAAATGGTCTGTCAACCGAGAACATCAGAGAATGGGGGGAGGGACCTGATGGTCAGCGCGCAGTGTTATGGAAAGCCATTCCTGACGGAAATGTTGACCCTGATGGGGGCTGGAACGTTGAATTTTTTCCAATAAGTCATACCAATATGTATCGTTTTACAGTTTGGATTAAAAAAACAAATTCTCTGGATGGAACCACTTATTTTGGTTGCCAGAATGTGCGAAATTTAGATGGATCAAATAATGATAATCCATATTTCCTGGCCAGAAAACTTCCCGAGATAAATAAATGGTACTTGTTAATAGGGTACATTCATGCCAGTAATGATGAGTCTCTGGTTAACTATGGTGGAGTTTATGATGGTACTACAGGAGCCAAAGTGGGAACTGCTACAGATTTTAAATTCATACCGGGGGCTGTGAATACCAATCATCGGACTTATTTGTTCTACGATCCGAATGTGAATGACAGGCAGTTTTTCTATGCGCCAAGGGTTGACCTTGTCAATGGAAACGAACCAACAATTGCTTCCTTACTAGGTCTGCAGGGAGCTTCAGGAGATCTGGCTTATTTTCCGGGTAAGGTGGGGATTAAAACATCGGTTCCAGGCGACTATGAGTTGGCTGTGAAAGGTAAAATTCATGCACAGGAGATTAAAGTAGAAGGGGGCATCTGGCCCGATTATGTATTTGAAGACGATTATAAGCTATTGTCCCTACCTGATCTTGAAAAGTACATTAAGCTGAACAAACATTTGCCGTCAATGGCGCCAGCAAAGAAAATGGAATCTGATGGTGTTTCATTAGGCGAAACCAATAGAAAACTTCTGGAGAAGCTGGAAGAGGTAACGTTACATCTGATTAATCTCGATAAAAAGGTTAGTCTTTTGGAAAAAGAGAATGCAAAATTGAAAAAACAAAAAATAAAATAAAATGAAAGGTTCGGTAATTCTATTGGCTTTAATCTTAAGCTCGGTATTTTGTGTAAGTGGGCAAACCACTAAGTTAATTGTTCAGGATACCCGATCTGAAAATACAAGTCCGAGTTCATATTCCAGTTCTGTTGAGTCCCATTTCAAAGAAGGAGGGAAAATTGGTCTTGAACCTACTGCCTCAAATCAATATTATACAATTTTAGGTCTCAGAGGTTGGTTGGCTGACAATTCCGGAGGGAAGGCACACGAACTCGCATTTTCTAATGATGGACGGATCTTTTTCAGGTCCGGAAATTCTCCAAGCTGGGAAGGTTGGCGCAACTTGTTGGTCAGTAATGAGCAAGGGTTTTATGGTATAGGTACGGCGAGTCCTACAGAAATGCTTTCTGTTAAAGGTAAAATCCGGGCACAGGAAATAAAAGTAGAAATGGGGAACTGGCCTGATTATGTATTCAAAAAGGATTATCCCTTAATGACATTGACTGAACTTGATTCATTTATTAAACTGAACAGTCATTTGCCAAATATGCCCGCTGCAAAGGAAGTAGAGAAGAATGGAGTAGATTTAGGAGAGATGAACAGGAAACTTTTACAGAAAATAGAGGAGTTAACCTTACACCTGATCGAGAAAGATAAGCAAATTCAAAAACTGGAAAAGCGAATGAGTAAACTGGAGGAGAAACCAAATTCCATTTGATTTTTTTAATATCCTATGATTATGCAAAAAATGCGTTATTTTAGTCGAAATTATCGTTGCTTATGAATAGACAACTCCTTAAAAGAAAAGTAAAAGCTTATACACTTACAGAAATATTAGTGGTACTGGTGATCATAGGGATCCTGGTATTGTTGGCTTTACCAAATTTACTTCCATTAATCACGAAAGCTAAAAGTACAGAAGCAAAGGTTCAACTGGAACATGTGGCAACACTGGAGAAGAGCTATTTCTATGAAAAATCTAAATATAGTGCAGACCTTACCGAAATTGGTTTCATACAGGAAAAACTGACGACCGATGGCAAAGATGGAAGAGCAAACTATAAAATAGAAGTAGTAACTGCAACAAACAATGCTTTTCTTGCACGTGCAACAGCCGTTACAGATTTTGATGGCGATGGTACGTTTAACGTTTGGGAAATTGATCAGGATAAGAATCTGAAAGAAGTGGTGGCCGATTAATGATCTTTTTACAAATCATAATCCTGATGTGTCTTGCTTTTGTTTTTTATCAGGATATGCGTTACAGGGCTGTTTACTGGATTTGTTTCCCTATTCTTGCAATTTTGTTGTTCGGTTTGAAATTTAGCCTGACAGGATTTATAGATGGGCTTACAGAAGCTGGTTATGGCTTGCTATTTCTGCTGATTCAATTGTTTTTTTTATGGATTTATTTTTCTGTGAAGAACAAGGGGATGGTAAACATTACCAATGATTATCTGGGTTGGGGAGATATCCTGTTTTTAATCGCAATCACGTTTTACCTTTCCCCCGGAAATTATGTGCTGTTTTATATTAGTAGTCTGATCCTGGTTCTTATTTATGCTTTATGCACCAGTTCTTTTCAGAAAGAGAATAAACATATTCCTTTGGCTGGTTTACAGGCAGCCTTGCTGGCCTTGTTAATGATGACGGATCATTTGCTGAGCACATTTGCCCTGTATAGCGACCGCTGGATTTATATTTTAATGAGTTGATGGAAGAAATGAATTTACAAAATCAAGAATTCGATCCTGTATTTATCCATTCGGTAAGTAAAGAACAGGCCTGGCATTATCGCATTCTTCCAAAAGAGAATAATCCCGATGGAATGGTACTGCTTTGTGATGAGGGGGCAGAAATGACCTCACTTTCAGATGAACTGGAAATTTTGCTTGGTAAAAACATTGTTCTGGAACAGCAGCCTGCCGAAATCATTAGCGTTTTGCTTCATAAACATTACCTTAAGGAGAACGGACAACACCAATTTCAAAAGACCGTAACCGCGATTGAAGGTGATGGCTTTTTGAATGATTTAATCCGGGAGGCCCGGAACCTGAAAAGCAGTGATATTCACATAGAAATTTATGAAGAGCGTTGCAGGGTCCGGATCCGTATAGATGGAATGATGGTGGAGCGTTACGTACTTAAAAAGACGGAGTATCCTGCCTTAATCAACAAAATAAAAATCATGTCTAACCTGGACATTGCAGAAAAGAGGCTCCCCCAGGATGGCAGGATAAATTTTAGAAATGGCGAAGAACAATTCGACATCAGGGTTTCTGTTTTACCTACATTACATGGGGAGAAGGTCGTACTGCGTTTATTGAATAATAATGCCGCAAATATTGATCTGAATCATGTTGGCTTTTCTGATTTTGATCTCGCAAATTACCTGCAAGGCGTAAAAAGACCAAATGGAATTATCCTGATTAGCGGACCTACCGGATCAGGAAAGACCACGACCTTATATGCTACACTGAAATACCTGAATAAAGAAACCAGAAATATATTAACGATTGAAGATCCTATTGAGTATACGCTTCAGGGAATTAATCAGGTACAATTAAAGGAAAGCATCGGACTTACTTTTGCCTCCGCTTTAAGAACTTTCCTTCGTCAGGATCCTGATGTGATCATGGTAGGGGAGATTCGGGATCCTGAAACGGCTAATATGGCCATCAGGGCTGCGTTAACAGGCCACTTGGTGCTTTCAACTGTGCACACGAACTCCGCCTGGGGAACAGTATCCCGATTGATGGATATGGGAATCCCTTCTTTTTTGGTCGCCAACACGCTGAATACTTCTGTGGCACAAAGGCTATTGCGTCTGTTGTGTAAAAAATGTAAGGAAAAGGTTCCTTTTGACTCTTCTTCCTATCCCAAACAATTTAAACCTTATGCTTTGGTGAGTACGCATTATATTGCCAAAGGCTGTGAGCATTGTTACTACACCGGATATAGTGGAAGGAAAGCTGTTTACGAAGTAATCCCGCTTGACCAGGAGTTAACTGTTGAGATTAAACAAGGGAATATGTATATTAACCCTTTGCTGGAGGCCAGGGGAATTAAAACGTTGGGTGAAAATGCTTTCGCCCTTTTTGCCTCCGGTGACACTACTATTGAAGAAATCTATCCGCTACTTTTTACAAGCTAATGAAGACGCTCAAAATTAATATCCCCCGGTTTATATTTACAATTGTTTGTATCTTATCCTTGTCGTTACAAGTTAATATTGTAAATGCGCAAGGTACCGCTGCCTCGGAAAGGGAGCGACTGATAGAAAATCGATTGAGGAGTCTGGCCATCACTGTTCCCGGCCTCAACCAAAAGGTACAAATGAATGTGTCTAATGTTTCTGTTCAGGAGTTTTTGCGTGCATTGGCGCAGGCGAACAATCTGAATATTAATATTGATCCAAACCTGGATTTCAAGATTTATAATAATTTTACCAACGAAACCGCATTGAATGTGCTGATCTTTCTAAGTAAAGAGCATGCTTTGGACATCAATCTTGTCGGATCAATCATGTCGGTGACCAAGATTCCGCAGCCAAGACCTGTAATTCCTGTAAAAGAGATTAAAGCCAGTTATAATGGTCAGAACAATACATTGACGCTGGAATTGAATAATGATACACTCGCACTCGTAGCACGTAAAATCACGATGTTATCTCAGAAAAATGTAGTGGTTCCAAGTACATTGTTGTCGAAAAAAGTTACCGCTTTCCTCTCTGATGCTCCTTTTGAAACCGCATTGGAGAAAATGGCGTTTGCAAATGATCTCAAGGTTGTGAAGACCAATGACAATGTCTACGTTTTTGAATCCCTGGCTGAGGGCGAAGAATTATTTATCAATAGTGAGAAGAATACTTCGGTCAGAAGAAATCTCAAACCGCTTAATGTTGGTGGAAATTCTGCACCCGGGAATTTCAGAATCCAAAGCAGAACTGCTGAAGGGGGGAGGAAACTGATCAGCATCGACGCCGTAAATGTTCCGATATTGGATCTGGTAAAGAATGCTGCTCAGGAGAACAATTCTAATTATTTTCTATATTCAGACCTCAAAGGAAATATTACTTCGAGAGTGAACGACATTAGCTTTGATAACTTGCTGACTTCCATTTTCCAGGGAACAGAGTATACCTACAGAGTAGAAAATGGGATTTACCTGGTTGGCGACCGGAAAATTGAAGGATTGCGGTCCCATAAGCTGGTTCAGCTACAAAACCGCTCGATCGATACAATTCAGAATATGATTCCAACGGAATGGAGGAGAGGTGTGGAAATCAAGGAATTCAGGGAACAGAATACGATTCTTTTATCCGGGTCTTCTCCACAGATTGCAGAAATAGAATCCTATATTAAAAAGTTGGATAAGCTGGTTCCAATGATATTAATTGAAGTTACGCTGATAGATGTCCGGAAAGGAAAAAGTATTAAAACGGGGATTTCTGCCGGAGTTTCCGATTCTGTAAAAACCGGTGGAACCGTGTTTCCCGGGCTGAATTATACTTTTGGTTCTAAATCCATCAATAGTTTTTTATCCATGCTCGGGAGGAATAACTCTATTAATCTGGGAAGGGTTACACCTAATTTTTACGTCAAACTAAGTGCACTGGAGAATAATAATAATGTAGAAATCCGCTCTGTTCCTAAGTTATCTACTTTAAATGGACATAGTGCAAATCTGAGTATTGGAAGTAAAAGGTATTACAGCACAAAAACACAAAATGTAATCCCATCTTTAACCAGTCAGACTTTAATCACACAACAGTTTACAGCGGTGGATGCGAATCTGGAAATCAAAATCCAGCCCACTGTTTCAGGTGATGATCAGGTGACTTTAAAAATTAATGTCGATATCTCTGATTTTATTGGTAATCCTCCTGATGATGCGCCACCACCGACCTCTACAAGTAAATTTGAATCCATTATCAGGATGAAAAATGAAGAAATGATCGTATTGGGAGGCCTTGAACGGACAGAAAAAAGTGAGGGAGGAGAGGGAGTTCCATTTTTATCAAGAATACCAGTTTTGAAATGGTTATTTAGTAGCAGAAGTAAGTCTGATAGCAAAGTAGTGACCATTGTCTTTATTAAGCCAACGATCATTTATTAATATGGGGTCCTTTTTGAGTAATGCTGCGGAGATACATTTCAAGTCTGATGGGACCTGTTCCATGCGGCTGGTTGAGCTTTCTTTGTCAAAAAAACTCATCCAGATTGAATCAAAGAAGGAATATTCAGGAAGCCTGGAAGAAGTTTTAAAAAATGACTTTTCGGGCCCGTTAGCGCTTACGATTACTGGAAAAGGATTGTTGGTCAAAAAAACAGCAAGGTTAGAACAAGTGACAGAACAGGGGCTTCAGCATCTTTTTCCTCAAATGAAGCTATCGGAGTTTTATGTTCAGCATTTTCCTACAGGTACTTGTTCATTCATCGCTGTTATAAGAAAAGAGATTGTAAATGCGATGATCTCTGCCTTTAAATTAAAGTCTGTAGATATAGTCCTGCTGAGTCTCGGCCCTTTTGTAGTCGATCAGGTAGTCCCCCAAATTAACTCCTATGGAGCGCAATTAAAATTCGATGGACACCATATTACTTTTGATGGAGATAAGAACTGGCAGGAGTATTCATTTAGTGCAGGTGAGCACGCTGCATTCCCACTAAAGATTGACATAGAAAGTATACCGGAAAAATATCTTTTAGCTTATGCCTCCGCCTTTCAGTTTACACTCCATGAGCAGCTAAACCTGATTGAAGTCCTGTCCGCTGAAATCAAACAAAATTTGGTTGATTACGCCGCGAAGCTAAAGTTTAAGAAACATGGAATGCTGATACTCCTGTTCTTTTTTGTCTTATTGATGCTTAATTTTTTGGTGTTTAATTATTATAATTCGGACAACCAGGAGCTGATGAGCAAGGCTGGTCAGAAATCTTACGTTTTTGAGAATCGCCAAAAAATGGAAGAAGATGTGAAGGTAAAAGAAGGCATGGTACAGAAATTAGGTTGGAATAAGGGATATTCCTATGCCTATCTCTGTGATCAGCTGGGTCAGACCTTACCAAAAGAAATTAAGCTGGAGGAGATGCAGATCAATTCCCTGTACGGAACTGGCAGCGGGCTTTTGAAAGCACCTCAGCTTGATAATGGAAGCATGAGAATCAAAGGTCAGACCAGCAGCGTTTATGCCGTAAATGACTGGATTTATACCTTAAAGGAAAAGCAATGGGTGAAGGAAGTGAAGCTGGAAAAATATATGGCTGACGATCAAAAAGGAGCCCAGGTTTTTACATTATTCTTAAGCTATTAATATGTTGCCTAAACTAAATTATATCCAGAAAAATAAGCTGTTGTTACCTTTGTTGGGAATTGGCCTTTTGCTAAGCTGGTTTCTGGCTTTCAGTAAGACTTTTGATGCCATCATGCTTCATCGGAAACTGAATGCGGAGTCTGCTCAAAAAAACGACATCTCGTTTAATCCGGTTTATGTTCAGCGAAAACTGGAAGCACTCGATCGGATTTTAAAAGGATATCTGGTTGGAGAAGATTGGAATGATTTGCTATGGATGCGTGGATCAGAAATAGCTGCGAGACAGAATGTGGGCATCGAGTATTCCGCAACTAAAATCTCCACGGAAACGGATAGTACTACGTTAGGCAAGGCGCAGTCTTTGAAATTTTATGGAAATTTTGTACAGCTGGTAAAGCTGATTGATACACTGGAAAGATCTTCTAAAATAGGAAAGATTTCTGCATTACAATTTAATGCTCCCAAGCCGGATTTATTGAATGAGCAGGCCGGTAAAAATGTGTTGAGACTAGATTTTAAAGGACTTTCTACTCCTAAATCTGTTAATTAACTAACTCTGCAGCTAAACACTAAAGTCCGGTTATCCGGACTTTAGTGTTTAGCTTGTTTTAGCACTGCTCTAAACTCAACAGATTGTCCCTTTTTGTGCTGTCGGGAATCGTCTTTATATAAGGATCACGATCATCTATCCTTACAACAGTCACAAAAACCTTTTCTTTTTCAACCTGAACATAAAATTCTGATGGATTTGCATCAATGCGCCTGATTGCTGCTTTAACAGGGATAATTACTTTTGTCCTGTCATCATGATACCCAATATGAGTAATGTGTTCATGAGAACTGTTTGCGTTAGGTTTAGTGATGCAGAAGACTTGATAACTTGCCATAATAACTTATTTAAATAGATGAATATATGGCCTGCAAATTGTCAATTCGACAGCGCCATAAGTTACGGGTACCCGTAACCGCCAAAAATTTTAAATTACCATGTCATGTATCAACAACGGGCCCATCGATATTTTATCGATGGGCCCGTTGTTTTCAAAATAAGAACGCAGTTGATGTCAGTCTTATTTTGGATACAATTTTTTTGTCGCCAATGCATCACCGGCAGTAAACCCGGCCCATGGCAATACAAAAGAATTCATCACAGAATTGGCATCTACAGTAGCAGTGCCTGGAATGAATACACCCGAGGTCTGATTGGTGTGCATAAAACCAATGGTATGACCAAGTTCATGTGTGATGGCAAAGAGTTTCTGACTGGCACTCATGGTATTATACTTGCTGTTGATCTCGACACTTACGCCTGGTTTGCCACTCGATGCTGGCAAATAAGCACGTGCAATCCAGTTGGCATTCTCGTAGCCCATAAATACCCGGGTATCGTAGGCCGTAGTCGAAGTAGTTATCGACATGCCGAGCTCGATGGTTGTACCCTGGCCAGGCATATTGTTCCAGTTTGCAATGGCACCCTGAACGGCAGTTTTCCATTCCGGTGTCACTGTGGGCTCAATATAAAGCCTGACATTCTTGTGGTAAGGAGCCGCAATGATGTAATTGCCCCTCCAATGTTCCGTCTGAGGGCTGCCTGAAGCGCCTTCGTTTTTGATTCTGGCTTCCACGTCTTCGCGGCTGATGACGATATCTGTTTGAATGATAAAATTCCCGTCTTTAAAAACGATGTCTTCCGCTTTGTAGCCTTTTTTAACAAAATAGGCAATAGACGATGCGTTTTCATCTTCTGCCTTTGGCTGTGCAGCGGGCATTTCTTTTTTACAAGAAGAGATAATTGAAGAGAGTAGCAAGATGCAACCTAACAGGCCTACCTTGCTGAGGTAGTGTTTTGTGTTCATGGGATGATTTAGTTAAGGATGATTAAATTGATTATTCTAATTTAATTAAAAAAATCATATTTATTAAGAATTAATCTTAGAAAAATATTTGATTTAATTCACTAAGCCGGATATTCCCTGTTTTGAGACATAAGACACAGATCCTGAGGTATGGGTAAAATCCTGTTTCCGCCTGAGCAGGTGGAAACAGGGAAGCATCACCCTTATTTTATTTCAATCTGACGGCTGGCCATTCTGGCTTCTTCCTTCTTGGCGACATTGATTTTAAGAATGCCATCTATGTATTCTGCTTCGATGTTACCATCATCTGCAGAGTCAGGAAGAGAAAAAGACCTGACAAAAGAGCTGTAACTATATTCTCTTCGGTTATACTTTTTATTCGTCTCTGTTTGTTCTGATTTCTGCTCCACAGAGATCGTCAGCAGATTGCGGTCGAGGTTAATCTTAAAATCCTCTTTTTTTAATCCGGGAGCACCAAGTTCAATATGATAATACCCCTCGGTTTCGCTGATGTTGACAGCAGGAATTCTGGAAGTCATGCGGTCAGAAATAAAAGAATCATTAAAAAATGATTCAAAAACCTCATTGAACCCTGGGTTCAATACATCTCCGTTTCTTCTTTCATTAAATTTTACTAAGGTCATTTTTCAATCCTCCATTTAATTGTTAAGACGTTAGTCCATTCTAACTATATAAAAAAACAATCCTGAAAAACATAGGTTTAAAAAAACATCAGAAAAAAAAACATTTGTAAAATTCGCGTGTTATTACATTTTATTTTTCGAGGCATAGCTGCCCGTTCTCTTTGAAATCATGGTTTTTATCTAAAAAATAGAGATATGAATTATAAGACGATTAATAACAAAGGCCAGGCAAAGATTTTCAAAAATCTTTTTTTGGAGCGGCTAACCAAGACCCGACCATGGGTAATATCCGGAGAACCGGGCTATGGCATGATCTTTTTCTCCGGTTTTATTTCAGGCTACCTGGTTTATGTTTCCCTGCACTTTGCCATTCATGCCTATGCGCCTCCCAAATACTTCACCCTCCAAAGAATAGTTTAATTGTCAAACCAATAAATAAGAATAAGTACGATGAACTTCTCAAATAAAAATATGCTGATACTCACAGATTTTTCTGATGTGGCTTTAAATGCTGCAATGTATGCTGCAGCACTCAGCCGGCAGTTGAGTGTCTCAAAAATCCTGCTATACTACTCTGATTATATTCCTTCAAGGATTGATATTCCATTACAAGATGCCATCAGACAAGAGCATGAATGGAAAAAAAATGAAGAAAGGTTAAAGGAGCTAAAAAGTAAATTAGAACTGCTAACGAATGGACAGACACCAGTTAGCATCCGTATTGATGAACGGCCACTGGACTTTGCAGTAAATGAGCTTGGAGAGACAGAATCCATTGGCCTGGTGGTGATGGGTATCAAAGGAAAAGGCAGGCTGGAGCAAACTTTAATAGGCAGCAATACCATAATAGTGGCCAGGGTCTGTTCGTTTCCTTTACTGGTCGTTCCTGAAGAGGCCATCTTCGCGGGGATTTCAAAAGCTGTTTTTGCCGCTGAGCTGAAAGAGGTAGCCGATACGATCCCTTATCAGACGATCTGCAACTTTGTTGAGGCCATTAAAGCAAAATTATTGATACTAAATGTAGACAAATATGAGGAGCATCGGTTTAACCCGGAAACGAAGGCCGAGGAAGCCAGTCTGAGAAGCCAGTTTGGGGAAGAGGCAAGCTATCATTATAGTCACCAGGGAGATGTGGAAACCGGTATCACCAAATTTGCGGAAGAACAAATGGTGGATCTGATCATTGCCGTTCCAAAGGAATATGGATTCTTTGAAAAGCTGTTTCACCGGAGTCTGACAAAAAAAATGGTTTACCATACGCACATTCCTCTTTTGCTGATCAAAACATAAAAACGGAATTAACCTATCGGAATATGGAATTTATAGGAATTTTATTTGCATTGCTTTTTGCCACGATCTTAACGGCTTTTTTCAATCTGGCCTTTAAAAATACGGGGCCCTGGAGCGGATTTTGGGTTTTCTTTATCCTGCTGTTTTTCATTGCCCTTGCTGCGGGAGAATGGGCAGCACCAAGAGGCCCTTCTGCATGGGGATATTATTGGGCGCCGGGCTTGATTGCCGCGCTTATATTTGCGCTGATTTTGGCTGCAGTAACTCCCCGCGCTCCACACTCGGCAAGTCGTAAACCGAAAAAGCCGGCAAGCTCCGGAGATCTTCAGACTCCGGGCGACGAAAGGGAAGAGGATATCGTGATCAGCGCAATAATGGGGGTGTTTTTCTGGATATTGATTTCGGTATTGGTACTGATTGCAATTGTCGGCGTGGCCACGAAGATCTTGTAGTCATGAATCAGACAGATCTTAAAGATAAGATGCTGGCCATAATTGTGTGGACGAAGAAAGGCCTGATGGAAAGGGAATATATACCTGATTGTAGCCGATAAATACCTGATTTGTTTTGTTTTTCTATGTAGAGTGGTTGGAATTTTTTAGCTTAGTTGTAAGAAATTCAGTGTTTTACGCTTAAATTCAGGATCCATGTGTGCAATAAAAAAAGTACTGGAAAACGAAAATGCAGAAATCAACAGAAGTTTGTTTGAGCATGCCGCAGAACTCAAAAAGAAATCTGCGGAAATCAATGAAAAACTGAGGACTACCATACAGGAGTGTGAGAAGATTTTACATCCGGAAAGAGCAGTCGATCACCCTACACCAAAAAAATAGGTTATTTCCCCAAAACAGCCTTTACCTGTTCACGGTTGGGTTTCGAGACTGGAATCTTATGTCCCGCCTCCATTAAAAGCATTCCTCCATCTTCCTTAAGCCAGCTTTTTATAAATTTAGGATTTACCAGGTGGCTTTGATGTGTCCTGATAAAACCATGTGGCTTCAGTAAATCAGAATATTCCTTAAGTGGTTTGGAGATTAAAACCTGATCTCCATTATTCAGGAAGAAAAAAGTATAGGTATTGTCCGCCTCACAGCGGACAATATCATTTACAGCAACATACCTGATTTCGTGTAATTGCGGCAGGGCAATTTTGGATGGACTTAATTCCTTGCTCTTGATCTGGCCTAGTAAAAAGTTCAGTTGTTCTGCGTTAATTTTATTTTTGATCCTGATTTCTGCTTTAGCTACAGCAATTTTCAGTTCATCCGGATCAACGGGTTTCAATAAATAATCTAAGGCAGCAAATTTTACAGCCTGGATCCCATAATTATCAAAGGCCGTTACGAAAATGATCTCAAATGTACGCTCTGAAAGGAGGTTCAGCAAATCAAAGCCTGTGCTTTTTCCCATCTGAATGTCCAGAAAAAGCAAGTTCGGACGGTGTAAGTTGATGCGGTAAACGGCATCTTTGAGCTCATTGGAACTGGCAACCACGTTAACATCCGGGCAATATTGTTTAAGCAGATACTGAAGATTCTCTACGTTAGCTTGTTCATCATCAATTATAATTGCCTGCATCTTATAGCCACTGTGTTAAGGTGATGGTTACTTCTGTTCCATTATCCCGGCTTTGAACATCCAGGATAAAAGGGTTCTCTTTATAAATTGTATTCAGTAAAGATATTCGGTTTTTACTGAGTTGCAATCCCAATCCGGCATAATTCCTGCTGCTATCGTATCCCATTCCATTGTCCTTAACTTTTAAAATAAGGTCTTTTTCTGCCAAGGTGATGTAGACCTCAATATGGCCTTCATTTCCTTTTCCTGCTATTCCGTGTTTCACTGCATTCTCTACGAAGGGCTGTAAAAGCATGGATGGGATTTCTATATTGTCGGAATCAATAGCTTCTGAAACTTCGAGCTGATAGTTGAAATGGAAGCGGAGTTGCTCCATCTGCAGGTAATCATTGAGTAACATTTTTTCTTCAGCAATGCTGATGAGTTCCTTGCTTTCCAAAACATTTCTGGTGAGCCGGGCAAATTTGGTCAGGTAGCGGTTGGCATTCTCCACCTCCTGTTTGTTCATCAGGTTTTGGATTCCGGCAAGTGCGTTGAATAAAAAATGTGGATTTAACTGGGAACGGATAGAATCCAGTTTAATTTTCTGTATGGCCAGCTTTTCCGCAGTTTTCTTTTTATAGACCCTTAAGAGGTAGACTGATAATGCGCCGGAAAGCACACCAAATAGCACCATGTAAATGCTCAGGCCTTCGAGAGAAAAGAAATCGACTTTTTCTTCTTCAATGGTAAAGGAATATCTGGTTGTTTTGTCTGGAAAGGTTTTTGAGCGAAATCCATTGGAGAGTGTTGGAATGATTTCAATTTCATAGTCGCCTGGCTTTTTAAAATACGCTGCATCAATAAACAGGTATGGAAATCCAGGGTTGAAGTATTCGTAAAGCCAGTTGTTTGACCGGTATAAGACCTTGCCGGTTTCTTTATTTTTTAAATAAGCGGTATAAACGAAATCCAGATCCGTACGGTTTAGAACGATGGCCATGCTTTTTGTGATCTTGTCGGCCCTGAATTTTGTGGAATCCAGCTTTGTAATCATTTCCACATAAGAACGGCCTTTTTGTTGTTTATTTAAAGCGATGATAAAAATCTTCGCGGGAGCAATATCCTTATTGTAAATAATCGTTGTAGAGATTTTACTCCGGGCAGTGATCTTATACAGATTAATAGTCAGCTTTTTATTGGCGACAAGACAAGTTCCGAGTGCTATTTGTGCTTTGTTATTAATGTAAGTGTGCACGTTAGTGCTTAGAGGCTTTGCGTCTTCCACAATTTGATGGTTGTCATTCTCAGTAACGTTATATCTGTAAAAATCCACACTGTCCTTATTGACCCAACCGAAAAGACTTATTTTTTTGCTGCCCTCCAGATAAACCATGGTATTAAAGGGTTGATTTGGTACTGAATTATGGGTGTCAATCCGGGTCGTTGCACTGTCAACGGTGAAAGAAAGCCCCAAGCCCACGTTAGCGCCACTGCCTGCGGAATGGTAAATGGGTGTTCCATTTTTGCTGGTCGATAGATTAACCGGTTTCTGTGCAAAAACAGGGAAGGAGGTTACAAGAAATAAGAGTGCCAATAGTTTTTTCATATGTTTAATTTTCCTCAAACCTGCGGTTAAAGATCTGCTTTAGGAATGGTAAAATAGTAAATGAAACAATTGAAGCAGTATTTGTCGTGATTTCTACAGGATTGCGATAACAGAATTCTATCTCAATAAGGAAAACCATTTTTTAAACTCAGGTGTTATTACATTTTATTTTTCGAAGTGCCTACATCCGTTCCCGTAGAAAACTTTGTTTTTATTTTGAGAACTCGCCATGGCACTCTGAACATAAAATGTATGGTTATGAAAAATAATAATTTATTGGCTATCGTATTTTTGGCCATTATCGTTGTTCAATGTTGTCGCCCTACAAATAAAGTGGAATCCATGGGGGACACCACGACCGGAGTGGATCATGTAGTCGCAGATTCTGCTCATGCTTTGGGCATTGAGCCAATGGGTGATGGGATTCAGACCGCCATGTTTTTAGAGAAAGCTACACTGATGACTACTTTGGAAATCGAATGGGGAAAGCTGGCCGCTGAAAAGGCAAGGAACATCAGCTTGCGTAATTTCGGACAAGAAGTGGCAAAGGATCAGGCTGAAATCCGCGGTCCTCTGAATGCCATTGCAGCAGCAAAAGGCCTGAAACTGCCCACAGCCTTACCAGCGAAAGAGGAAGAGCGGCTCAGCGAAATGAGAAAAATGGATACCCGTTATTTTGAAAAGCTTTACCTTAAAATGGCCGTCGAAGACGATCGGAAAAATATTGAGCTGTTCAGGGGGGCGGGCAATAGTCCGGATACCATGATCAGCAATTTTGCGAAAAGGTACTTACCTCTGCTTGAAAAACATCAGTCAAAAGCACTGAAATTAAGGGCTTCTGATCAGAACAATTAGTAGCTTTTTTTGAAAGTAAAGACCTTTAGGTTGCCGGCCATATAGTTTCCTACCCAGGCTTCCAGCCGTTCTTCATCTTCATGAATCGCTATTCCTACGGGTTTTCCTGTACAGGAGAGGCTGTAGATTTTGCGGAAACTATTGGAATTGATTTTAAATATATCCAGGGTATTTCCTTTATAGCAGGTGACAAAGATAAACTGCTGATTTTCGGAAAGCGCGATTGTTCTGGGTTGTAAACAGGTTTTGGCCTTAAACAGAATTTTACCGGTTCTGGCATTTATGCAGGCGATTTGAGAACCTGAATTAAAGGAAACAAATAAACGGTTGGGAGCAGCTGTGACAACATGTCTTGGATTTGAAGGGACGATGAAGGTTTTTTCCACTTTCCAGGTGTGGTTATTGATGACCATGATTTTGTTGCCTCCCATGATCGCTACGTAAGATTTATCATTGCTGTTGTCGATAGCAATGCCGCGGGGAGTGGCGGGCATTTTTAAACTGGCTATGATTCTTCCATAAGGAGGGAGGGTATCGTTCAGCTTTAATACGGCTATGGTTTTATCACTCCAGTTGCTCACCAGCAGATGGCTGTAGTCTGCAGTGGTTGCGATCACTTTTGGGGTTTTTCCGGTTTTTATCAGCGGAAAACCTATGGTGTCCCTGCGTTGTTTTTCCAGATCAATGACGATTGCTTTTGCATCAGCAATGTTTGGCCTGGTCTTGTTTAGGGATGGTGTATCCGGAAGGATGGGAATGATGCCTCCTGCATTGTGTAAGGAAACCCATAAAATTTGATTGATGAAGCAGGCTTCGACCGGTTTTTCTGCGAAAGAAGCGATGGAGCGGTTGGACCCGTAATCCAGTCCCCGGGCACTGGTCCGTTCAAAAACGATCTCCCTGCTCAGCTTCTTCTCTGACTGGCTGAATTCATAAATGCTGCCACCTTCCAGGTTAAGTGCATATAATTTTGTTCCCTGGGGGTTGAACAGGACAGATTTTACGCCCAGCGAGGAGGTTAAGGTTTTTGTTTTTTCAAGCACTAGTCCTGAATAGGTACTTCCTGCGCTGATGATGGTTAATGCTATGAATAATTGATAAAACATATACCTGTAAAACACTTCGCAGAAGAATAGGTTTACCAAAATGCAATAGGTTGGAAACTCTTATCCGGGCGGTTTGTTTATATGATAACAAATAGAGATGAGGGGAGTTATTATGGAAACATTTTCTGTGAAATTTAAAGCAGGTAGTCTGGATCTGGCTGCAATTGTTACCGCTTTTGACCATCACCAACAGTTTAAAGTTGAAATGATCACGAGGGAGCCTGAACCGATCAGGTTAAAACGTAGTATTGAGGGGAACTGGACAATTATCCAGCGGGGTTCAAGAAACCTTTCTGACATTGATTTTGAATCGCTGGAACAGTCCATAGATGCCCGGTTAGTGGAGATTTATGGGGTGAAAACGATGTTGGTACTTCTGGATTTTTCTGAATCTTCTTTGAATGCTGCTGACTATGCCGCGAAACTGACCCATCAGCTGCAGACCACCAAAATGATCTTGTACCATTCTTATGAATCTTTAGTGATGCCATCCAACACAATTGAAATGACCGCGTTAAAGAAGGAATTGTCGGGGCTCGTTGCCGGACGAACGGAGGTAGAGGTAAGGAGCGATGAGAGATCATTAATTAGCGCTGTAAATACACTGGTAGCGCAGGAGGATATTGGTCTGGTGATTACGGGGACGACGGGAAAGAATCAACTTGAAAAAGTGCTGATCGGGAGTAATACCATTCGTTTGGTTGAAGAAAGTATCGCTCCGGTTCTGATCGTACCTCCAGGAGCCAATTTTGAAACCATTAAAAAGGTGGTTTTTGCCTGCGACCTCCGGCAAGTCTCCAATACTACCCCGGCCCTGGCGATTAAAACCTTTGTAAATACAATAGGGGCGAAGTTATTGGTGTTAAATGTAGACCATCATGAGGAAAGTTTTAGTCCGGAGTCGATTGGGGAACTGATCGATTTGCACGAGTTGTGGGATAAGGAAGAACCGGAATATCATTACATAAACCATGAGGACATTGCGACCGGAATTATGGAGTTTGCTGAACAGCAGGGGGCTGATCTGGTGATTACAGTTCCAAAGGTTTATGGCTTTTTCGAAAGCATGTTTCATCGTAGCCTGACTAAGAAACTGGCCTATCATAGCCGGTTTCCATTGCTGTTATTCAAGGCAGATATTTAACCGGATTTGGCTTCGTTGGCATTGTCTTTGTAATAGGTATGTTACATTTAAAAATTACACTATGAAAAAGACAATTCAAATGTTCAGTATGCTGATGATCGCGATGACGATCATGGTATCCTGTAAGAAAGACACAGATCCGGCGACGAAAGACTTTTTTGTAGGTACCTACAAAGGTGATGTCTCTTATAAGAAAGGCGAGACAAACATTGTCAGTTCAGATGGAAAAATTACGGTGAGTAAAGTAGGAGAGACCTACAATTTTTATTTCGGAAGCAACATTCCGGACATCACAGGTGTGAAATTCGAGAAAAAAGGCGATAACACTTATGTGAGTATTGGCTCAGGTCTTACCGGAATCACCATTGATGCCAGCACCTTAAAAATGCTGGTGATTAAAGACGGTGCCACCTGGACCGCCGATTGCAAAAGATAATTCTGTTTAATTATCATAACAAAAAGGCTTGTCATTTCTGACAAGCCTTTTTTCATATTTTTTACCCGGGCATTAATGTGGCCCGGAAATGTGCAGGTGATAATTGATGCGCTTCAGGAGCCTTTCCAGGTCGAACGGTTTGGGAATAAACTCTTCAGCCGAACAACCGATATTATACTTATCGGTAAGGTGAGCGGACATCATAATGACAGGAAGCCAGGAAGTCTTAGGGTCGGATTTAACCTGATTACAAACGGTGATCCCATCTCCGTCAGGTAACATGACATCTAAAAGAAATAAATCGGGAACGGATGATTTTATTGCTTTTCTGAATTCTCTTACCGTTCCAAATACAGCTACATTGAATCCTTCTTCTCTTAAATAATAATCAAGTATATAGCTAATGTCAATATCGTCTTCAACAATATAAATCGTGTTCTTCATAATCCTCCAATTCCCTTTATAATCAGGTTTATAACGATAGAAGAATGAAGATTGTTTTGCCAACTGTTTTTTTTACGAAAAAATTCCATATTTGTTTAACAGGTTCCGGCCTAAAAAAATAGAGGAGTTAAGCCCATGCAAAACGACATCGCTGCAAGCGACATTAAAAAAGGAGACCTGTTCTATGTGGAACTGAACGAAAGGTTTTTCTTTATGCAGGTCATTCACATTACAACAGATCTTCCGGCTCCCTATAATCAAGCACATAAATTCGGCTACTTTGTGGTCGTTTTTGAAAAAACGTATAAAACGCTGCCGGTGGAAATTGAAGCATTGGAACTGAGCAAAGTCTATGTAACCCGTTACCTTTGGAAGAAAACAGCGCTGTATGTCAGCATGTGGAATAGCGAACCCAATATCGGCTTTACAGACGAGCTGATGCATTATGATTATAAGGATCGGTATAAACTGCAGTTTTTTGCCAATACAAAGGTTTCGGAGCCATTTAATCCGCCATTGATCTATGACTTCGTACTTCCGGCAGTAAGCACCGAAAACGAAGACGAGATTACGGTTTCCCATCAGCCTTTGTCTCTTCAAATGCTGCTTTGGGCGTTGCTGGAAGAGGAAAAGAAGAGAAATGCGAAACGTAAAAATATAACGCCTCTATATTTTAACAGCTGGAAAGAGGAAGTAGAGCCTGATCATATCCTGAAAGCAGAAAAAGTAATCACTGCACTTCAGCTAAATGCCAATCCGAAAGGTCTTGATAAAGCGCTGAAAAAAGCTGTTGTTGCACTGAATAAGCTGGATGAAAAGCTGGGTTTTATAGGCACAATGGAAGCGGAAGACTTATATGAATGCCTGTTAGCTATTGCTGTAAATGCTGGATTGGAGGAAGAACGGGCTTTGGAAATTATCGAAAGTACCAGAGACTGGTAAAGATCAGATCGCTTTTTTATCCCGTACTTTTATTTTAGCTTTAAGCTATGGAAAATACAAAAAGCAATAAACATGCGGCAAGTATAACGGAATATATTGCCGGTTTTTCAGCGGAAGTTCAGGCATTGTTAGAACAGATCAGGGAAACGATAAAGGAAGTGGTCCCGGATGCAGAAGAAACGATCAGTTATGCAATTCCGGCATTCCGCCTGAATAAAAAGAACCTGGTGTATTTTGCGGCTTTTAAAAAGCACATCGGATTGTATCCCGCCCCAACAGCACTTGAAGAATTTAAAGCCGACTTTGAGCCCTATAAGACAAGTAAAGGAACCGTTCAGTTCCCTTTGGACCGCCCGATACCCTTAGCGCTGATCCAAAAGATTGTGCGTCACCTTGTTCAAAAGAACCTGGAAAAAACAAAAAATAAATCATCGCTGTAGCCCCTGCGGTTCCGGAGCAATGTTTTCCATCTCTACGGAAAACAGAACGCTTGTAATTTTCCATTGTCCATTTGCCCTGATCAAGGCCCAGCTTTCCTTGCCCCAGTTTTGTTTCTTTTTATTGCTCCAATAGCTATAATCAAAGGTGATGGCAGCAATGCGTTCATCACCCTCGATTTTTACATTGTAAAACTTTTCTTCTTCCTCTCCCTGTTCTGACAGGATTCCCCGGATAAAACCTGCAGGACTGTCTTTGAAGAAATTGTTCTTCAGGTTTTTATCCTTACTAAGGAAATGCAAATGGCTTTTCTCTTTATCGACACCTATCCAAACCACAGGAGCTTCATGGAATAACCGGTAAAATTTGACGCTATCCTTTTCTATAATGCTGCTGCTGAAATCTTCCACCACCTTCTCCAGTTCCTTTCTGCTTTGAGGATCGATCTGTTGTGCCGAAACTTTTGTGCCCAATAAAACGGCAATAAAGGCCGTAAAAAGAAGTGTTTTCATGTGTTGTTTTTTGCTTTTTCCCTAAAGATAGCAGCGCTAAATAATCAAAAATGAAAACGACGACAGAATGGGTAGAAAGGTCGACAGACAGCAGTTTACAACAAACCAATACTAATAAGGAATTCCGCTCTTCAACATCGTTGGAGGAAAGCCAAAATAGACCTTAAAAGCATTGGTGAAATTGGAAAGGTTCGCATAGCCGACAAACAGGGCAACCTCGCTCACCGACTTATTCTCCTCGATGAACATTCTCCTGGCCTGTTCCATCCGCCTTTGCTGCATGTACCCAAACACGGTGGTACCAAACAACTGCTTAAAGCCCCGCTTTAATTTTGATTCATTGGTGCCGACGAGGTGGGCAAGTTCAATAATCGTTTTTGGTTGGTTCAGGTGTTCTTCAATATAGCGTTTTGCTTCATGAATCCGTTCAATATCTCCCGGGCTGAGGGCCTGCTTGTATTGGTTTCCAATGTTCATCATGCACTCACAAAGGTCCAGCTGGAGGATAAAGAGCTCCTGGATTTTTGCCTCCAGGTATATTTTTTGCATGAATCCGGAATAAGGGCAGTTGCTGATTTCGCTAATGACCCTTTGCATATCCGGGGTAATGTGCATGGCATCAGGATAGAGGGTACTGGTTCTGTTTCTTTCAAAATCATCTATAAAACGATCAAGTACTTTATTCTGTCCGTACCATTTTTTAACAAAGTCGACAGAGAGGTGAATGTCGAAAGTTTTATAGGAAGTGTCGGCTTCAAATTCTACAAAACCTTTGACCTTTTGCACGCCGAGGATGTTTTGCCGCATTCCGTAAATGTCGGTGCTGGCAAAGCCGTCTTCGCCCATACGGATGGCATTGCCAAGGTTAAAATGCATTTCGATGGTAGGTTCTGTCATCTCACTTGAAAGAAGGAGGGCTTCTTTGATGTGGTAGTCGCCAACAAGGATGTTTCCAATCCCGAGTTTTATTTCTTTGTAACGTACGTCCCCAAAAGTATGTTCGAAGCTGGCTTTGGTTTCTAAAACGGTACCTGAGGTAATGACGAGGGCATCTGACTGGTTGTAATGCAATTCTTCCATAAAGGAAGCGGCATTGAGATTGAATTTCATAAGGAGTTTCGTTGGGATGATTCTTGGGTGTTATTTATACTTATTCTAAATTATGTATTACCAGCCGACTCCGGTGAGAGAATCCTAAATAAGACATTTTTATGACAAACTAAAAGTCATAAAAAGTTCCGAATTGGTAAATAATAGATCGGAATTGGTAAACGGCCAGGTTAAATATCCAGCTAGATTCGCCCCGGATAATTTATTAAAGTCATTGGATAAAAATGGGAAAACGGCTACTCAGCATCATGGGCTTATTATTTATGGTTACAGGAGCGGTGATTTTTTCGAATCAGGCATTAAAGGCACAGGAACCAGTAAAAAAAATAAAGGATAGCACAACTTCCAAAAGGCACAATAGATTAAAAGAAGTGAACATCAAGGGGAAATCTGTGATCCGGGAATTTAAAGATTCCCCATTGCCGATTGAGATCATCGACCTGAAAGCGGTTCATGGACAAAGCGGGAATCTGGTAGAATTGCTCAACAGGGTGCCGGGCGTGAAGCTGAGAGGGGATGGTGCCCTTGGTGACCCGGTGAATATCAACCTGAACGGGCTGAATGGAAAAGCAATCGCAGTTTTCAAAGATGGAATTCCGCTGAGTTTTTATGGGCATAGTTTCGACCCTTCCCTCATTCCCTCCAATATGCTGGACCGGATAGAGGTCTATAAAGGCGCATTACCGGTTTCTCTTGGGGCAGATGCACTGGGTGGAGCGATTAATTTTGTCAGCAGAACACCGGCTGTTACTACGCTGGAAGCATCTTATGAACTGGGTTCCTTTAACACCCACCGGGCAACCATCAGCGGCTATCTGCCATTCAAAAAATATGGAGGTTATGCGGGGATAAATGCGGCATACACCTATTCTGATAACAATTACAAAAGGGATGTAGGCTGGATCTCTCCAGGGGATAATAACCTGGTTTTTGACAATACAATCCGCAGTGCTTTTCGAAACAACATCCTGAAAGCCCCGGTTGCGGAAATATATCTGGGCTTTAAGCACAAATCCTGGGCGGATGACCTTCGTTTAACCATTCTGGGATCTCAGTTTTATAAGCAATTGCCGCAATTGCCTGGAATACCATCCAATGGGAGAAACGACGTAATGACGATGCACCCTTTCAATAATGACAGAACTTTTAGTCAGCTGTTGAAACATGATAAATCCCTGCTTTCCGGGAAGTTAAAGATCGGAACAGTTCTGGGGTATAGCCGCATTAAAACCACTTTTTTAGATACTTCGTCCCTGGTTTATAACCGGTTTGGGGAGTTGCAGGGCGATAAAGGGCATCCTGGCGAGTTTTTCTATGGAGGTAATGCACTGCACCTTAAATACAATTTTTACACCCTGAGGTTTAATGTGGTGTATGATGTACTGCCGAACCATCAGGTTCAGTTCAACCATATTTATACGCATAATGACCGTTTAGGGACAGATACCCTTGGTGGATTAACCCGGAATGGGGAACTGGATTTGTATACCGTTCCCTCAAAGTATGTGAAACACATCTCTGCTTTGGGCCTCCGTTCCCGTTTCCTGGATGAAAAACTGGAAAACCTGATCGCGCTAAAAAGATATCAAATGAAAACATCCGGTTATTCTACGATTGGAAGATCCGGATCTGAAAAAATCGTTCGCGATTCTACCGGCGCCTGGGGCTGGATGGAGGGAATCAGCTTCCGGCCAACATCCCGATGGGTGATTAAAGCTTCTTACGAATATGCGGTGCGTATGCCGGATGATTTTGAAGTTTTTGGGGACTCTTATAATGTGAAATCTAATTTCGGAATCAGGCCTGAAAAAAGCCATAATTATAATTTCCAGTTTCAGTACAGCGCTGCAGCGCAACAGGCGGGTGCTTTCCATATTTCGGCAAACTATTTTACGCGGCGGACCAATGGAAGAATCATGCTGGTGAGGGATATTCCTTATAGTTATTACACCAACAGGACGGTCGTGACGAGCGAAGGAATCGAAATGGAAGTAATGTACAAACCCTTTAAATTTTTGATGCTCTCCGGAAACGGAACTTATATGGATGTGAAGCAGGACCTCGGACTGGAGATTAAAGGAGATAAACCGTCCAGGCTGGCAGATCAGCCTCCAATCCTGGGAAATCTTCAGCTCCGTCTGATGTTTGATGAGCTCCTCCAAAAGAAGAGCAGGACAGAATTTTACGGCTACTGGAACTATATGCACCGGTTCAACTGGATCGCTGGGGCAGAAGACCTGGGCTTATTTGAGCCTTATCCTAAAGACTATCAACCCCGTAATTTCTGGATCCCCGGCGATCGGCGCCTGGGACAACAAAACTATACCGTTGGATTCATTCATTATATGGAAAATCCGAAATGCAGCATTTCCCTGCAAGTGAATAACCTGACCCAACAGAAGTTGTTTGACAATTTTTATATGGAACGTCCCGGAAGGGCAGTATCAGTAAAACTTCGATGGGAACTTTCGACAAATAAATAAATGTTCAATTAAAACCAAAATCAAGTACTATGAATTTAAAATCACAATTTGCGCTGTTTGCCACCGCGGCAACCTTGTTTTTAGCCTCTTGTAAAAAAGATAAAGCCTTTAATGAGACTGGTTCGCTGAAGCTGAACGGCATGGCTGCTGCGCCGAGTTTTACGAGTCCTACAGGCCCATGGGTGGTATGGGGAGGCAAAGGAGATCTTTACTGGTCTGGCGCGATCAATGGCTATGGTACGCTTCCTGCTACCTTGTCCTTCCCTGCAACAGGGAGTTTCGGTGTAAATTACGCAGTCGGAGGCCGGGCAGCATTCAGTTACCTTTATAAGCTGAGCAGCAGTAACGTAGGAAGCCGGGGGATTCAGCGGTATAGCGTTTCCTCAACGGGAACTGTTGCTGAAAGTGGGACCTTCTTTAATCTTGGGGGATCACCCTTAATGCAAACTAACGAGATCAATTTTTCCTTATATAAACCAGATACTGCCTATTATACCAATGCAGATGCCATACCGGCAGCAGAACGGTTAAAGGTTTTCAGGTTTAACCCTACGGCAACGCCAATGACTGCAGCTGGTTATACGGCGATTGATTTCTCCGCAGTGTTTAATCCTTCAGCAACCAATGTAACGAACCCAATTACAACCAGTGCGTCGACTAAACTGATCGGCTCAAAAATGATCCTGGATCGTGGTGATTATATCTTTGTTGATGTCTTGTTTGGCAATAGTTACAATTCGTTGAAACAAGTGGTGCAGGCCGACAACAATGTGTATGTAGCTGCATTTAATAAATCTACAGGCCACATTACGGTAAGTTCTTTTACCGGAGCAACAAACATCGGGCTGTTTAATGATGCGCCTCTGGTTTCCAGAGATGAAGTGACGGGAGATATTTATTTCTCAGCAGTAGGAAATATGGCGACCTCGACCTCTCTCTCTAAAATTCTGAAAATAGATGCCGCTGCAAATGCAATCAATACCACCTGGAATATTGATATGGCTGCTAATTTTTCAGGAAGAAAAGGTGAATTTAACACCTTGCTGGTTCATGATAACATCATCTACACAAAAATTCCAAAAACAGACGTAACCTATCTTGGATCAGGACATGGTGTTTCTTACCGCTCAGACATCTGGCAATGGACTGCTGTAAATGCCCTGACTAAAGCGGGCAAAAGACTCAATGTTCCGTTGGATAACTATTATGCTTATCAAAATGCAAGGCTAATTAACAATGAGGTTTACTTCATCTACAACAACACTACTCCGGCCAATAACGCAGGAATCAGGAAAATCTCCGCTTTGACTACAGGAACGCTGGGTTCAGCAACATCACCTATCGCCACAACCGCAGTTTCTGGTTTTGCCAGCGGTGCCGGTTACATAAGAATAATGGGTCTGGATAGACTTTAAGAATAATTTAGATGAAAACTACAAAATTTACACTGTGCACGGTGCTATGCACACTGATTCTGATTTCCTGCAAAAAGGATCAGCCTGTTGCGGAAGTGATACCTGAACAACATTTTATACAGGTTTCCAATTTGAAAATTGCCGATCAGATTGTGGGAAAATCTGCTGATGCTCAGGATGATGCGGAAGGCTTGTGGTATTATAGCCTTGATGAACAGAAGGTGCTGCCGGCATCAGCACACAGAACTGATCAATGGGATTTTGCGTTCGACTTTGACTTGAACAGGATCATTGTCAACAATGGCAATTATACTTCAGGTAGTGTGATCCCCGGAAATGAAGGGAAGGCACTCATCACAATTGTAGCCAAACCCTTTGAGCAGGTAATGGAGGCTCCGTCCAATGATGAGATGTACAACAAACGGGTAGATTATGAAGGCAAATATGGCAACACAAGTTTTACCTTGAATGGAGATACAAACCCAGGTATATTGGGCTGGATGTCTGCCTTTGAGAATGGCGTTTTGTTGAAAGTGGTCAAGCCGCTGAAAAACAGAACGATTATCTTTAAAACGAATAAAGGGAAATATGCAAAACTGCAGATCCAAAGTGTCTATAAAGACAGCCCGGAAAACCCAACGGAAAGCTCAGAGAAATTTTACCTCAGCTTCCGTTTCTTCCTTCAAAAAGATGGTTCAAGAAATCTGGACTCTTCAAAATAGTAATTCCCTCTCGTTAACGTTGCGCTTGCAGATCTCTCTGTAAGCGCTTTTTTTTATGCTCCGGCGACAGAAAAAACCAAATTAGTAAATAACAGTTCCGAATTCGTAAACTCTCCCCAGAGGATCCCACCTAATTTTACGGCCGTATCAATCCCGTTATCAAATCGATCTCACCCTATAAAATTCAATAGTATTATGGCTCCACACGACAAAAACAATCAGATTAATCTGTTGTTGAACTTAATTCTCCGGGAATATAACCATTGGTATTACTTTGATCTGGTACCGAAATATGATGAGGATCTGGCGGCGTATATGGAAAACGGTGCTGAAAATGCTTTCGTTAAGATTAGTCTTCAGCAAGCAGGTTCCGTACTTTATTATCCACTTATTTATCATTCTTTGACCGGATTTCACCTGTTTGGCAATGCGCCGGCATGGCGTAAGGAAGGAACCGATGTGCTCACGGTGATCACTCCGGATGTTGCCTTAAACCACCTGATCCGGGAGATTTATCCGGACCTGTCCAAACCGGCGCTGCAGCGCAAGCTGGAAGACCTGGGGGCAGCTTACGAACATGCTTTATCAAGAGAACTGGAACAGTATGTGCCTCAGGAATACCTGATCTCTGCGGAATCAAATGAGGCCTTGAAACGCTGGCAGGAAAAGGCACCAAATGATGATTTTCATGCGAGTGATCTGTTCTTTAATGAGTTTGGCGACCAGGATGCCTGTTCCCTGCTTCAGGGGGCTATTCTTTCCTTTTCCAGAGGCAAGGAAATCGGCCCGGAAAAAGCGGCTGCACAATGGGCACAACGCTATATGTATCATTTGCTGAAAAGCAGTTTAGACCTTTACCTGAAAGAAGGGGTCCTGCTTTCGCCAACTTATCTCCATGCAGGTTTATGTCTGGATGATGATGGTTTGCCGGAACAGATGGTCTTCCCGGGAGCGCAAGAGACCTTAGACCTGGCACAATTGCCGGAAAACTTTAACAAGGAGAAGTTAAGTGCTTTTTTAGCGGCACAGCTGTTGGCACATCACCTTTATCCATTGATCCGCGCCATTGGTATGATTGGCTTCCTTTCTGAAGAAAAACTGCTGGAATACCTGAACGAAGAGCTGAGTCATGTGAAAAAAGAACATGCTGGTAAAGCAGATTTTCTGGATGCAGTAAGACTGAAAGTCAGGGCCAACCTTCCTCAGCTCCTGGAAAAGAAGGAGGAAGAGGAATATGCCGAAAGATACCTGCATTTGCACAACCATGTGATCAATACGCGGTATTATGTTCCGGAACTGATTAAACCCAGTCCGGGAGAAGTGGTTCATAAACGCTATTTCAATAATGGAGAAC
The DNA here is from genome assembly GCF_900103665.1 of Pedobacter steynii. Taxonomy (GTDB): domain Bacteria; phylum Bacteroidota; class Bacteroidia; order Sphingobacteriales; family Sphingobacteriaceae; genus Pedobacter; species Pedobacter steynii. The sequence continues at coordinate 121,525 of NZ_FNGY01000007.1, read as the reverse complement.
TGGAAATTGCCATCCGCGCTTTTAATCCGGAAACGGATATAGAGATTCTCCATGAATGGGTGAATATGGACTATACCAAGAAATTCTGGGAGATGGACGGGCCAATCAAAGACCTGGAAGAGGCTTACATCAAGCACCTGGGCGTAGATTATTCGCATCCTTATATCGGGACGCTGAACGGAGAGCCGATCTTTACGCTGGAGCTGTATTGGGCGATTAAAGATGAAGTAGGGAAGTATTATCCTTTTCATCCGGGAGATTATGGTTTCCACATGCTGATTGCCCCTGCAGAACGCCGGATTCCTAATTTCTCCTACTATGCACTGACGATGTGTATGGAACATTTTTTCTCCTTTGATAAGCTGCACCGCATGATCGGGGAGGCCTCAGCAGCGCATATGGGAACGCATAACCTGATCACCAAAGTTGGCTGCGAATTCAACAAGGCTTTAGTCCTGCCTTATAAGACTTCCAACCTGACTTTCTGTGTGAGGGAACAGTTCCAGGAAGCAGTAAAAGACGTTTTGGAGCGTTCCTGCACCAATATCTACGTGAATATCTAAACCCTATCTCTATCATGAATCACAAGAATAACAACATACTCGATGTCATCGGTATTGGCATCGGACCTTTTAACCTGGGCTTCGCAGCCTTATCACATGAGCTGCCTTTGAAAACCCTGTTTTTTGAACAGGCGCCTTCTTTTAACTGGCATCCCGGTTTGCTGATTGAACGGAGTACTTTACAGGTTCCTTTTCTGGCTGACCTGGTTTCTTCCGTAGATCCTACAAACCCATTCAGCTTTACCAATTACCTGAAGAAAAAGAAAATGCTGTTCCGGTTCTGCATTAAGGAAACATTTTATGTAACGAGAAAAGAATACAATGACTATTGCCGTTGGGTAGCAGACCAGTTGCCGGAACTTCGTTTTAGTCATGTGGTTACCGGAATTGAATACCATCCGGAGGGGCATTATGAGGTCAGCGTTCATGACCTGATCAACAGGAGCACTAAAACCTATCGCTCTAAAAGATTAGTGGTAGGCACCGGGACGACGGCCTTAATGCCGCAATGTGCGGAGGAATGCAGCAGAGAGCGGGTATTCCATTCCTCGCAATACCTGTACCGCAAGAGTTACCTCAAACCGGGAAGCAGCATCAGCATCATTGGCTCCGGACAAAGCGCTGCGGAAATGTTCCAGGACCTGCTCCAGGAGATGGACGACAAACAGTTTCAATTGAACTGGATCACAGCTGCGGAACGTTTCTTCCCGATGGAAAATTCCAAGCTGACCTTTGAGCATACCTCACCGGATTACCTGAGTTATTTCCATGGCCTGCCGGAGCAGAAAAGGGCACAAATCATCTCCCGGCAGGAAATCCTCTATAAGGGTATCAATCAGGAGCTGATCGATGAGATCTATAACGAACTGTACCATAAAGACCTCTATAAAAAGGAGCCCCTGCCGATCAAAATCCTGCCGAATGTAATGCTGCAGTCTTTAACGGGGAATAAATACACGGGATTTGAACTTGGGCTGCAGCATATGCAGCTGGAAAAAGACTTCAAAATCCAGTCTGACTATGTGATTCTGGCAACAGGATACCGGCATCAGGAGCCTGCTTTCTTAAAATTTGTGAACGACCGGATCAACCGGGATGAAAGCGGTGGATTTAAAGTAGCGGCCAACTTTAGTGTCGACAAAAATGAAGGAGAAATCTATGTGCTCAATGCAGAACTTTCTTCCCATGGCATCCTGACTTCAGATCTGGGGATGGGCCCATACCGCAATGCGCGCATCCTCAACCACATTCTCGGACCGGAAAAAGAAGCCTTTGAACTGGAAGACCGAATTGCTTTCCAGGATTTTGGGATTCCCCTGAACATCTAAATCCGAACATTTAAACTTGATATGAAAACGCTTACACCACAACATCAACTCATTGCCCTTGACATCATGAAAGCCTTTGCGGTCTTTTTTATGTTCCTGGGACACATTGTGATCATGTACGGTACACCGAAGGTAATCGGCTCTACGGCCATCACCTGGATTGCTTTCTGTGCAGAAGGCATCGGTGCACCTGCATTTATTTTCTCTATGGGACTGGCCATTGTGTTGTCCTCCCCTAAAACTCCCCGTCAGATCTGGTCCAGAGGGCTGATCTTAATCGTAACGGGATATGTACTCAATTTCCTGAAGTTTTTTCCTACGATTACCTTGTTTGGCGTCTTTCCTGATGCTTTGTTTGCAGAAACGGGAAGACTGAACAATACCGAAGGATTACTGAGCTTCATCTTTATCGCCGACATTCTGCAATTTGCAGGGATTGCCTATATTTTTTGTGCTTTTCTGTTCCAGTATGTGCGCAATTATCAGATCTGGGCATTGTTGCTCGCCATTCCTCTGCTGGGATTGGCCCCTTATCTGTATCAGGAACAGTATGCCACAGGGAATTATTTCCTGCAACTGTTTTACGGACAGAATTCTCAGGTCTATTTCCCCATTTGCCCATGGATGGCTTTCCCGTTACTGGGGATGACTGCCGGATATTTTATCCGCAATTACAGCACCTTAAAACGTACCATGTTGATCTTTCTGGGAATTGGATTTGTCCTGTTGACGATCGGTTTTCTATTGATAAAGGTGGATCCTGCCGGGCAGTTCGGAACGGATTATTACCACCGGAAACATGGGGCACTGGTGATGTATTGCGGACAACTGCTGAGCTTCCTTTCTTTGCTTTACTTCATCAGCCCTTACCTGAGTACGGGCATGACCAAAGGAATTCGCTTCTGCAGCAGGAATGTCACTAAGATTTATATTCTTCAATGGATTCTGATCTATTGGGGATGGGCGTTTACCCCTTATCATTCCCTGCCGGGCAGACTGGTGGTGCCTTACCTGATTTTGTTCATTGTGCTGACCATGTTGCTCACCGCAGGCTGGGAATACCTCAGTACAGGGCAAAGGAAAAAGGCAGCCCCGGCAAAAAAGGAACCTCTTGTTAAACCCAATTAATGATGAAAATGATCAGTCACACTTGTACAGACCTCTTTTACCCTTTAAATATTTCACTAAGCTATGGAACAGTTTCCCCGGAAGATTACCTGAGGGTTCTGGGCCATTATGGCAAATGGCTGGACCGGGAACAACCCTATGCCTTGCTCAATATCAGGGATGATGCCAGTTTTGAAAATACACCCGGCCTGGGCAAAATGGCGAAAGGATGGATGCAAAAATACCTGCCTTTACTGCAGCAGTATGAACAGGGCATCGCGCTGGTTGTTCCCGAAGCCAGGTACGAGAAAGTATGTAAAACCAATTTTGAAGCCATTTCTGCCGGTGCCTGCAAGGTCTTTATCCATACCGATGAAGCCCTGACATGGCTTGCGGAAGGCGAACTTAAAAGTCTGGAAGGCTTTAATAAGTGGAAAGCAGTTAAGGAATATCTTAAAATCAATAGTTATGAGTAGTATGCCCATTTTGGATGCGATCGTTGCAACAGAATATAGAGAATCAATATTAGAAATGGTGAAGGATTTTACCGATCGCCATATCCGGCCGGAAATGATGGACTGGGATAAGGACCAGCAGTTTCCTCTGGAAGTTTTTCAGAAACTGGGAGAACTGGGCCTGTTGGGTGTATTGGTCCCACAGGAATACGGTGGGGCAGGTTTACAATACGCCGATTATATAGAAATTATCATAGAGATCAGCAAAGTTTGCGGGGCGATAGGTCTCTCTTTTGCTGCCCATAATTCTTTAAGCACCAATCATATACTGATGTTCGGGAACGAATATCAGAAACAGCGCTGGTTGCCTTTTCTGGCTTCAGGCGCCTGGCTTGGTGCCTGGGCATTGACGGAAGCGAATACCGGATCGGATGCGCTGAGGATGGAAACAACGGCAGTTTTGGAAGGTGATCATTATGTGTTGAATGGTGCAAAAAACTGGATTACCCATGCCTCATGTGGGCAGATTGCAGTCGTGATGGTGCGAACCGGAGCGATTGGGCAGTCGGACAATATTTCGGCCATCGTGGTGGAAAAGGGGACGCCTGGTTTTTCTTCGGGTAAGAAGGAGGATAAAATGGGTATGCGTGCCTCGGAAACAGCGGCTTTACATTTTGACAATTGTCGGGTTCCCCGGGAAAACCTGCTGGGAAATCCAGGGGATGGCTTCCGTCAGGCGATGAAAATATTGGATGGCGGCCGGATTTCTATCGCGGCCTTGTCGGTCGGGATTGCTCAGGGTGCCTATGAAGTGGCGAGAGATTATGCGAAAGTGAGAGAACAGTTCGGTCAGCCGATCGCGAAGTTCCAGGCCATTGCTTTTAAGCTGGCCAATATGGCAACAGAGCTGCAGGCCGCTACATTGCTGACGCGGGAGGCAGCCCGCTTAAAAGACACTGGCGAAAAAGTAACGGTGGCAGCGGCTATGGCCAAATACTATGCCTCGGAAGTGGCGGTAAAGAATGCAACAGAGGCGGTGCAGATCTTTGGTGGTTATGGTTATACCAGGGATTATCCGGCGGAGAAATTTTACCGGGATGCCAAGCTTTGTACGATCGGGGAGGGCACTTCGGAAATTCAGCAATTGGTCATCAGCAGAGAACTGTTAAAGGATTAATTTATGGAAGATGAAATGCTACGTCAGCTACGGCAACAGGGATACCATATGGGTTTCAGGAGGATAATCATTATCCAGGAACTTTGTCGCCTGGACAGGATAGAGAGTGCAGAAGATTTCTGGCTGCTCCTCAGGGCGCAACATGTAATCAGCTGGGCTACCGTATATACAAATTTAAGGTTATTGCTAAACATGGGCCTGATAGAAAAAGAAGCTGGACTGAAAAAGTCCTGTGCTTACCGGCTTGTACGTTTGGAGCATCCTTCAATGCCGGAATATGTACGCACATGAAACCACTTTGAGGGTACGGTATGGAGAAACCGATGCCAAAACAAGCGGGTTTCTTCCGGAAGAAACCCGCTTGTTTTGGAAATTTGATTTCCTTTAGGTGTTTTTATTCTTTTTTCTATACGTTGAAATGTTATATTTGTAATAAGGTGGATACTATTCCAGCTCATTACCCTCCTGATTTATGAAGAAAGTTCATCTTGTTTTCCTTTTTGTTATGTGTTTTGGATTTAGTTTGCAGGCGCAAATTATCCGCTCTTACATCGCGATCGTAAAAACGAAGGATGGTAAAAAGAAAGGAATCTTGTATCAGGTAAGCGAAGATGCATTGACCCTGCAACAGGGAGATTCTTTAATTTTGATTAAAGCAGCGGATATTAAAAATATCCGTATCCGGGCTTCAAAGGCTCCTTACGAACTTAAAAGTGTCGTTAAATACGATCCATTGGCGGAGCGCAATTATGAGACTTTGCCCAATTCTCAGGTACGGGTCAGGAAAGATGGGCAAAAGGATCCGGATTTCGGTGAACAGGTTGCCGGGCATGTGGGAGCGGCTGCGGTGAATGTAGCGGTCAACCTTATTGCTGCGCCTATTCAGGCCATCAACAGCAGCATTATTAAAGTGAACATCGATCAAAATCCGGAGAACTTTAAGAATAATAAAGAGGATTTAGCTTACCATTCTATCTATTATCAGCGGCATACCAATTATAAAGACGAGCTGAAAAAAATAAAGGCCATCAGCAATGCCATGAAATCCCAATAGCCCGGAAACAGTGACAATTACGGTTTGGGTACCGTAATCGAAGGTGTCCAGTTCCATTCGGGAGGTTCAACACCCAACAAATGTTTCACAAAGAAATCCCTGCGCCTATGTTCTCCATAATCTCCGCCAAGGGAGTGCCCCATTCCCGGAACCAATAGGAAATCAAAGTTTTTATTCGCTTTAACAAGCTTGTTCATCACCTGTAGGGTAGAAGAAGGATCTACGTTGTCGTCCAGCTCACCGAGGATCAGGAGTAGTTTCCCCTGAAGCTTTGCCGCATTTTCTACATTGGAGGATTCCGCATACTGAGGACCAATCGGATACCCCATCCATTGCTCATTCCACCACATTTTATCCATCCTGTTGTCGTGGCAGCCGGAAGAGGAAACCGCAACTTTATAGAATTCAGGATGATACAGGAGCGCCGCCATAGAACTTTGTCCCCCGGCAGAGCTGCCATAAATCCCCACTTTATCCAGGTCCATATAAGGATATTTTTCCCCTGCAGCTTTAATAAAGGCAATGCGGTCCGGAAAGCCGGAATCTTTTAGATTTTTCCAGCAGACATCATGAAAAGCTTTAGAACGGTTCGAGGTACCCATGCCATCGCATTGCACTACGATAAAGCCAAGTTCCGCCAGTTCATGTAAACCAAGGGGACTGTCGGCAATGAAGTTTTTCGGCACAAAAGAATCATGAGGGCCTGCGTAAATGTATTCTATGACCGGGTATTTTTTTGTCGGATCGAAGTTACGTGGACGGATGATCATGCCCCAGATGTCGGTCTTGCCATCCCGGCCTTTGGCACTGAAAACTTCAGGCAGTTTCCAGCCGGTATTCAGTAAAGGGGTAATGTCTGATTTTTCCAGTTCCTGAAGCACTGTTCCTGTTTTTCCATCTCTCAATACCGTAACGGAAGGCTGGTCCGCTCTCGAGTAAACATCTATAAAATTAGAATAATTTTCGTTGAACGTAGCAGCATGATTCCCATTCTCCCAGGTCAGCTTTTGTAATCCTGTTCCATCCAGGTTGACCTTATAATATTGTATAAAATAAGGGTCCTGACCGGTTTCCATTCCACTTCCTTCAAAGATGATGGTTCGTTCTTTTTCATTCACGTTGATGACCCTTCTGACTACCCATTCGCCTTTTGTAATCTGATTTTTCAGTTTACCATTGGCATGGAAGAGGTAAAGGTGATTCCATCCATCTACTTCAGATGCCCAGATGATTTCCTTTCCGTCACCAAGGTCAAAGCGGTATTTCTTACGACTGTAATTGACAAAAGTGTTGCTCACTTCCCGAATCACTTCCCTGGTATTTCCGGTCAGGTCAACTTCCATTACGGAATACAGCTGATGCCCTCTTTTATTGTATTCATAACTGAAAGCACGGCTATCCTTACGCCAAACAGGTTCGCTGAGGTGATATTGATCAGGAATGAGGGAATTGTCGACCGGGATTTGTTGTTTCGTATCAACGAGAAACAATGATGGTGTATACTGATTCACGGTATCTCCGGGTTTTGGATATTCCCTGCTGCGGAGCTTAGGCTGAAGCTGATCCGTTGGTGAAGATTCTATGAGGTATGTCAGGCGGTGTTTTGGAGATTTTACCTTATAAGTGGCGAGCTTTTTGGAATCAGGCGACCAGAAAAGGTATGGAGAATAATGATTGGCAGTTGAACCATCGCTGCTCAATTGATAAGTCTTTGCCGAATCTGATGAAGCAGATATATAAACGTTGGAGTTTTGAATATAGCCAATCCATTTTCCATCAGGAGAGGGTGTCTTTCCTTCGGCCCGGTTATTTGCAGCAGGAGCAGGAACCTTGCTAAGGGCATAAGTGTTCAGGTCACAATTTAAGGATTCCTTTTTATAGTTGAACTTAAGCACTTTGCCATCGCCGCTCATTACCGGTAACAAAATGGGCAATTCATTGGCATTGATTTTTTCTGCAGACCAGCCGGACAGGGCCGTTGCAAATTTCTCCCGGTCGAATGCCGGGGATTTACCGTAGCCCTTTGGGTTGACGACTATATATTCTAATCCCTGGGCAGTTCTCTTTGCATAAAAATATTTTTTCGCAGCAGCCAACCATTGGATATTGGTAGCAGTGTTGTATATTTTCTTTTGCATCAGGCCATTTAATGCTTCTGCATTTTGATAATCGGTTAACTTTCCCTGCGCAGCGGCAAGGCTAGTCTGAATGGTGATAAAGAGTACAACTAACAAAGGGTATTTAGCGCTCATAGAAGACAGAATTAATAGATAACTAAGGATGTAGTTCTATGAGGCAATGTACAAATTATTGGAGAAGGATAAGAGTAGTATCCAGTGGGTTTTGTGTAATTTAATAGTTGCATTGGGCGCTCTGCCAACCATTTTTAAAGCGTTGAAAGGGAGGGGGCTGATTTGCGCCCTGTACTTAGGGGATAGGAAATTTTCGTGTATTGAATGCTGTTAAAATTCAATACACGAAGAATTGTATTATTTGATTTTTACTTCTTTTACGTCGATCAGTTCAGGGCCGTTTTCTACCGGATAGCCTGGTACTTTTGTTCCTTTAAGGATTACTTCTTTATCTTCAAAGGTATCGAGGTTAACGGCCGTGCTTTTCAGCGCATAGGTTTTATCGCCCGACTGAATCGTGTGGCTGCCATATTGGTAGGTGGTCATCCCTTGTTTTTGGATTTTTCCGCTGAGTTCAATCATGCTTTTATCTCCTGAGGGTTTTGTGGTGCTGCAGCTGGCAAATGTGAAGCCGACAGCTAGAAGGATTAATAGTGTTTTCATATGCTATGTAAACGTTAGAACTTAAAGTTATGCAACACTTACCGATAAATAAGTTTTTCAAACCTTTTTCTTTTTGCCCTTTTTCCCAAACTTTCTATTGTACCAGATGATGAATCCTGTAACCGGTAAACTTGCTCCGATCAGGCTAACCAAAAAGGCGATGATCTTTCCGGGAAGTCCGAGGACCTGGCCCAGATGGATATCGTAGTTGAGTCGTCTTAGTTTGGTTCCAAAAGGCGCTTCCTTAAAACTCGCCGCATAATAGGCTTCTTTTGTGATCTCTTTCCCCGTATGTCTGTCGAAATATAAACTCTGGTCTGCATAAGTTTTTCCGAGGCTTGCAATGGCATTGATCTCTATACTGGAACTATGATTTGCCGTGTCAGGTGTGCGGTAGGTATAACCTTCTGCATCCTGAAAACGCCTCATTGTGATGTCCAGACTTTGATCGAGCACCTGTTCCAGACTACGAACTGCGTTCATTTTGGTGGTGTCAGATAGCGTTGCTTTCCATGCCGGGAGCGAGGCGCCGGCGGAAGTGCTCCAGTAAAGCCCCTTGCTGAACCATTTTAATCCATAGATCATCCCTGTCAGGGAAAGGATGAGCAATAGGATCAGGGAATAAAAGCCCAATACATTGTGAAGGTCTATATTGACCCTTTTCCATTTTGCAGTCCATTTGATCTTAAAGCTTTTATCTCTGGTAGATTTGTTCCATTTCTTAGGATACCACCAGATTAGTCCGCTGATGAGCAGAAAGACAAAAATCAGGGTTCCATAATTGACAACCAGCCTTCCGGTTTCCCAGGGCAGCCATAAGGTACGGTGGCCTTCTTCAATAAAATAGAAAAATTTGGTTGTTTTATTGAGCATGATTCTTTTCTCCAACACCTTTCCGGTATAAGGACTTAAGAACAGCAGCATGGGATTGTCGTCCCATTTTTTTGCAATGACTTCTATCGCCCTTCCTTTTTTATAGGTCACCATGGTGACTGGTTCCCCGGGAAAATGCTCCGCTACTATCGTTTTGATTCTTGAAGGAGGGATGACAGGCTTTGCCTGATGGCTTACTTTTACGGGAGGATAGATCAGGTCCCGGATTTCTTCATTAAACGCAAAAAGGCATGCGGTAAGGCATACGATAAACATGATCACTCCGGAAACGAGGCCCATCCAGAGATGTAACCAGTTGTTGATTTTTCTAAACATGAAGGGTAACAGCAATAAAAAAGGCCGAAACAGAAATTTCTGCTTCGGCCTTGTAAAAAGAATTTTATTTTAACCTGGATAAGGTACTCACATAGTCGACACCTTTCACTTCAAGTCCTTTAGTCAGGTTCCCCGAAGCAATGTCATAAGTCCAGATGAATTTACCTGCGGTAGAAGAGGAAACAGCGATATAAGCTTTTCCAGCTTCCACCAATACCGGAGATACCAATACACCACGGTCCAAAGGAAGCTCTAGTTTTTTTCTGGTTTTGTTCACTACATCAATCACGTAGTATTCAAATACATCTTTGTTTGTATAATCTTCAAATTCCAATAACAGGTCTTTTCTACCCATACGGGTGATGGCTTTTCCGTTTCCTAAGTCCCAAAGGCCATAGTATTCCCGGTTTCCATCGCTGATTGCCGACAAGTCAAAGAAATAGTCTTTGTCGAATGCCGTTGCGCCATTCTTTAACCTGAAGATTGCGCTTGGCTTATTCGGATTTACACCCCATCTGTCGCCGGTATTGGTGATCATATACACATCATTGTTATAATTTACCGCGTTCGGAGTGATTGGAGCGAAAGAGCCGGGATAAGTGGAACGGGTATCCGTAGAGATCGTCACGTTGTCTAATGCCGGGTAAGGTGCAGAAGCCAGGTAAGCAACGTCTGTAGCGGTCCAGTTTGAATTGTACACCGCATAGGTCACATATAATCTATCCCCTTTTAAAAAGCAGGAGCTGATATAAATGGCTTTGTCGGTAGGCTGAAGCTCCTGTTTTCCGAAGGTACCTGTTTTGATGATGGTCATGTTGTCTACATTGATGATGGTATAGGTCATGATGGCATCAGGGGTGGTGGAGCTTGTTCCACTGATCAGTAAGGTATTGTCTGTTAACCAGAAACTGTTCATGATATTTCCGGTAACCGGCATTGCGCCCACTTCTTTCAGTAACTGGTTCTCCAGTTTGCTTTTGGTAAATTTATTATTGGCAAGATTATAGTAAAAACCATTTTTAAAAAGGCGGCTCCATCCCGAGATTTCGGTGCCTTGTCCGACAGTGGTTACCGATCCTGTGCTCAGGTTTCCTGAGGTCATCAGGAACAAGGCAGTCGGGTTATTGATCCCAGCTACGATGGCAAACTGGCTTGCCTCAGGAGCGGGATCAACAGGTTGTTCCGGGTTTGAACTTTTTTTACAGGCGCTGAAGGACAATGTTGCAGTAACCGCAAGCAGGGCTAATATGCGCATTGTTTTATTGGACGTTTTCATTTTTGATATTGTTTTATGTTTGTGCTTTAAAATGTTGGTTATTTGATGAAATACCTGAATTTCAGGAAGAAGGCCCTGCCTGGTTTTTGCAGGCGGAAATTGTCGTAGGCCATGGTATCAAAGATGTTTCTGGACTCCAGGGAGAAGTTGTACTTTCCTTCTTTTACAGAATAAGTGAGGCTGGCATTGTGAACCGTTTGTCCGGGAATTTTGGACTTGCTTTCTGCCACTGCACGGTCTGGCCAGTACAGGTAGAACCAATGTGTATACTGTGTAAACCAGTTCAGCTGAAGCCTGCTGCCTTTGCCAAGCAGGTCATTTTTTCCGATGCCCAGGTCTGCATTTCCAAAAAGCCAGGGCTGGTTAGGAATCCTTTCGTCTTTTGTGGCAGAACCCGGATCTTTTTTCACTGCATTCATATAGCTGGCATTAACGGTAAAGGAAAGCAGGTCTTTGTAACTGTACCTGATTTCTCCGTCAACACCGGTAATCTGGGTGTTTCCGACGTTCCGGTACTTTGCATAAATATTGCTGACTTCCAGTTGAATAAAGTTTTTCGCTTTGCGGTAAAACACAGAAGCCTCTGCCGTAAAGTGGTGGTCGTTGACCTGTTTCGTGGCATATAGGCCGAGGTTAATGTTATCACTCTCTTCCGGACTTAATCCGGGAGTAGCCAGAACTGTATTTCCATCGCCAAAGAGTTCTTCTACCTCTGGCAGTCGAAAGGCATGCTCGTAAGAAGCTTTTAATCCCGTTCCTTCAGTGATTTTGTATCGGGTAGCGACTCCATATCCATAATAGATTTTTGTTTTTTCGGCTTCTTCTTTTACATAGCCTGTTCCATTATAATATTTTGCTTCGCGGATATAGGTATGCAGCCGGTATTGCTTGGCAAAAACGGAAGTGCTGAGCCGTTCGTTAATGCTTTGGTTTTGCCAGGAAAGACCCAAAACACCTTTGTCCAGCTTATTCGGAACATCCAGTGCATTTGCAGTCTGGTCTGATTTTAAGGTTTCTATTGCTTTTCTGCGTCCTGCACTAAGTGCATAGTTGAGGCTGAAGGAGTTGTTGTCATTTAGCAAATAGGATAGATTTGCGCGAAGAATGGCGAAGTTATTGGTGTATTTCCAGATCGAGAGCTGGTCCCGTTCCCCGAAATTCTTGTCGTAACCAATTACATTTCCAGTCCAGTCAAACCTCGATGTCGAAGTATCTACGGTGCTGCTTTTTTCTTTTGCATAGGTGGCAAAGAGACTTGCATTTAAACCTTTAATGAACAAATCGTTCTTTTTGTATTTCAGACTTGGCATAGCGAAATCTCCATAAGTATGGACCTTTCCAAATACTTTTTCCTGAGTGGCACCGGTTTGAATTTCCTTGTAAGCAGAGGAGTAGAGCATGCCAACCAGGAAGACATCTGCCCAACTCTTATCCCTGTATCCCAATTCCAGCTGCCCCATTCCGGAGCGGAAACCATCGTTGAAGCGTTTAAAGTTTCTATTCACATATTTTGATTGCGCATAGTCGTAAACTTCAATCTCTTTCATCGTGTAATTGTTGTCTGCGTAATTGTAAAATCCGCTGGCATTGAACGTTAATCCTGTTTTTGGATCGGTATAACGGCCGCTAAGCGAGGCTCTGTGACTATTGAACGAGCCGTAACTGTAACTCATGTCCAGGTACTGTTTCACCTGTTGGTTCGTGACGATATTTACGGCTCCACCTAAGGCATCTGCACCTAATTCTACAGGAACCACTCCTTTATAAATTTCTATTCTCTGGGCCAGGTTTACCGGAATGTTATTGAGCGACATGGAATTGCCAAAGCTTTCCATAGGGATGCCATCGATGAAAAACTTCACCTGTTTTCCGGAAAGCCCGTTTATCGAGAAATTGAAGTCTGAGCCCAAACCTCCGCTTTCTCTTACGCGGATACCGGTGCTTCTGCTGAGCACCTGATTGAGATCGGCAGTGGTATTGGCAAGGGCTTTGGTTTCTATGGCATTGACATTGAATCCTGATTCCGTTAATTTTCTTTTTTCTGTCTTTCCAACTACGTTTACGGTCTGCATCTGTTGGTCGTCATGCTGTAAAGTCAGATCGAAGGTTTGCAGTTCAGGTGTATTCTTGATTTCGATCACTTGTTTTCGGGTCAGGTAACCAACTGCGGACGCTTCAATCGTATATTGACCTGCTTTGATTAAGGAGAGCTGATAGCTGCCATCTGTTGCGCTGACTGTCCCGGCTTTCAATGTCCTGATCCGGATTGAAGCACCTTCTATGGGTTGATTTTCTGTCGATTGTATTTTGCCTGTGATGCGGAATTGTGTTGCATTTTGGGCGAGTGTGAAGAAATGGAAGGCGCATAGGAGCCCCGTAAGCAGAATTTTGTTAATTTGCATTGATTTTAATTATCAAACGTTAAATCACCCGGTTTCCGGGCCGAACCGTACTGTTACCAGCAGTGCGGTTCATTTTTGTTAAACCTGTATTATATGGATTGTATTTTCTTGTTTATTCTCATGGCAACATTTAAAGGTAAAAGGTCTTCCAGGTAACGCTGGTCGACAACAATAATTTCCGGTGATTTCCAGTCTGCCCGCAGGGCGACATAGGTGATTCCTTTTTTAAGGGTATAACTTTTCGGTTTTACCGATTGGGAAGCACATGGGGCATCAAAACGGATTTCCATATCTTTCCTGGATTCATTTTTCAGCAGCATGACCTCACAGAAACTGATGTCTCCCGACTGCAGGCCGGTATTCAATACCGCATGGACATTGCTTTTTGGCAATGCAGTTAGAATCAAGCCATCGATGTTTTGTTCTATCGCATTTGTTCCGATATTGTGCAGGTTGACGAAAGTTTTTTCATTTGTCGTTGCAGAGAAATGAAAAAACAGCAATGTTGCAGAGCAGGCAATGAAGATACTGGCGGCAATGCCATATTGATAAATGCGGAATCTTTTATGGCGTTTTTCCTGATCCTTTGCTATTGTTGAACTGAGGATCTCAGCCCATAAGGAGTCTTCGATTTCCTGTTCTTCGGCCGGATGATGCAGGTAGGCGATCTCATCCTCATCACTTTCCAGCCATGATGCGACAGCAAGCCTTTCTTCAGCATTGCATAAACCGGAATGATACTTTTTTAAAAGCTCTGTTGTGATATTCTTAGCGCCCATCAAATATAAAGTAGATCGAAAACGGATTTACCCCTACGTCTTATTTAGATTTTTTTTAAATAAGATAAATGATGTTGCTAAGTGCTTATTTTTCAGGGGAGAAGAGGAGGTAGGAGGACTTTGGAGAAACCGATCCTTTGATCAGAATTCCTTTTTTTAACAATTCTTTCCCAGCATCGTAGCTATAGACCTGCGCCTGATTGTCTTTTTCATTGACGACAAAATAAGCTTTCCGGCCATCAAAAAATCCAGCCGTCCCCCATACGAAATTGGGCTGATGCTGATCTTTCAGCAAGAGTTTAAGCGTTTTTTTATAAACATCGGCTATATAATAATCGGTTTTACCTGTTGCCGGAATCGGAGCAGTAACCAAGATCACCTGACCATTTCCTGCAGCAGTAATGCCCAGCAAATGTATCCCCCTGGTGAATACAGAAAGATTAAAAAAGTATTGTTCATCAAATGCCGTTGCTCCTTTTTTTATTCTATAAAAAGCAGTTGCTGCTTTGGGATGGTTTCCATGATAGAAAACAGGGGAGGTAAGGACGTATTGGTCATCCTGACTATCGATAAAAGAATCGAATAAGCCATTGACCCCCGTTCCGGGAAAAGCAGAGCGGGTATCTTTAGTGATTTTGGGTTTATTCAATGCCGGATAGTCCAAAACTGCGAGGTAGGAGGTATCACTGCAATGGTTAAATTCTGCTCCAAATGAACTATAACCAAGGTATAATTTACCCTCATGAAGACTGGCGAAGGTTTCAAAACGGGATTGCCCTCTGGCTACCGGAAAATTCCAGGGCTCCTTTTTAACCAGTTTCATGGTTTGAGGATCAATGATGAGGTGCATGTCTTTGTCACCCTGACCGCTGATGTACAATTGATTTGAATCCAGATCTACCGAATTGGAGATAAAATCAAAATCCTTTAGCTGAAGTTTGCCAGCCGCTGCCAGCTGATCAGTTTTGTAAGTGTATTTGCTCAGCGTCTGTGTTTCTTTGTCCAGACTAATCAGAAAACGATCTCTGATGATGACATAGGTGCCTAAAGTATTGGAAATATCGATTCCCTGATTGGTATTGGTGACTTCGCCGGAATCAAGGGAGTTTAACCAGATCATCCTGTCTTGCGCTCTGGAACCTTTTTCGCCGTTAATCAGTAAAACATATTTGTGGCGTTCCGCGGAATTGGTATTTCCGGAATTCTTAGGCTGACAGGCCATAAAGCAAGTGCTGAGAAAAAGGAGGACAAGGCGTTTTATTTTCATTCGTTTTTATAGTCAGCGAGGTGCTGTCGGATGAACGAAAGTGCTTTTGTCAGCTGATTTTCCACCGTTTTTTCTGAGAGGAGCAGGGAGGAGGCAATCTGACGATTGTTCATCCCATTTTCTCTGCTTAGCCTGTAAACAAGTTTGCAGCGTTCCGGTAATTTATCCACCAATGAAGCGATTTCTTTGGTGAGGAAATTGAATGCCACATGTTTTTCAGTCACTAAGTCGGTATCCTTACAATAGCGCATCGACTCTTCAAGATTTCTTTCCTGCTGAATTTTCTCCCGAAAATAGGTAGATATTTTAAATTTAACAGACCTGACCAGGTATTTTTCAATAGAATCAGAAATGATCAGTGTTTCCCTTCGTTCCCAAATCGACCTGAAAAGGTCGTGAACCATGTCTTTTGACAGGTCCTGATCCTGGAGCTTGTGGTAGCAGAGGTAATACAGTTTTTTCCAATGTGTTTTGTAAACCAGCGCAAAAGTCTCCTCAGTAATCTCAAAGGACGCTTTCTCTGTATTTATATCTGTAATGTTTAACAATCCCCTGTTTCTATAATTCGTCCCAAAGGTAGTGTTATTTAGATTTATTCAAAATAAAAACGGCAGGTTCATGCTGAGCCTGCCGTTTTTATTTTTTAAAGATTATTATTTATTTTAAAGTTCCCTGATCCATATGTTCCGGAAACTTAGCGGCTCACTTTTGTCGCCATGACTTTGCAGTTTAATAGGCGAAGGACCATGCGCTTGTTTGTACGAAGGTAAGCCCACATATTGCGTAGGGCCTTTCAATTCAAAATTATTCTGTACGACTACACCATTGAAAATTACGGTCACTTTAGCCGGACTTTTTAAAGAACCATCGGTATTAAATAGGGGCGCAGTCCAGATCACATCATATGTTTGCCATTCTCCAGGTTTTCTGGCAGGATTAAACAGAGGTGTGGTTTGTTTATAAATACTTCCGGCCATCCCGTTGGTATAGGTTTTATTGTTGTAGGCATCCAGGATTTGCAATTCATAGCCTAAGTCTCCTTTTCCGATGGAAGCGAGGAAGAGCCCACTATTGCCACGTGCCTGTCCTTCGCCGGTAATATTCGCCGGAACTTTCCATTCCAGGTGCAGTTGGTAATTGTTAAAAGACTGTTTAGTCTCAATATTTCCTGTTTTTTTATCAACGGTAAATTCTCCTTTGCCCACTTTCCATTTTGCAGGTTGCGACCTGTCGTCGGTCATCACCCATTGGTCCAGATTTTTACCATCAAAAAGGATGATGGCATCTGATGGCGCATTGCCTGTTGTTTTTGCCGGAGCAACGACTACCGGTACAGGAGTATAAAATTCCGTGTCCTCATGTTTTGCATTTTCCTGCGCATTTGCGAAGCCCGCTGTTGCCAGGAGTAAAGATGTAGTTAGTATTGCACTATTTAGGTTCATAGTTGATAATTTAGCTTAATATTTAAGGCTAATATACAATTATTGAGCACTGTTTTATTTCAAAAATTCTTTCATCAGGTTTTGTCGCTCATTTGTTGCAAGATCAATGAGCTCAAAGCGTTTAGCAGAGGTAAAAGAGCCGATGTCGGTATCGCTGTTGATGTGGATTGTGCCCAGTAAAATGACGTATTTACAAGTGTATTTCGTCTGACTGACCAGGAGGTTGATTCTTTCATCGATGGCTTCATAAATGACCTCTGTTGCTTCCTTTAAAGGATGTGTTGCTGCGATGATTCTTGCCTTTTCTTTGAACAGGATTTGCTCTATGGTGTTCATCTGGTAATCCAGATCGTTCAGGTTTCCCGGAATGATGGCATCATTCATCAGCTTATTTAGTGCGCCTTTTGCTGCGCCACAACAACCGGTGCTGTTGTGCTGTCCGTAGCGGTGGATTTCTCCGATAACGCCCTCTTTTGAAATGCCGATATGTGGGCCATAATATACAAAAACGGCACCTTCATCCGGAACATGACTGGCAAAAGCGCCCATTCCGGTAAGCCCGGTAAAGGGGAAACCATCCAGGCCACCCATTTTAAAAGGACCCAGGAATTCGCTTGCCCTAACCGGGTATTGAATGCTGTTGACATCATCGCTGCAAATGCTGTCTGCCAGCATAATCTGGGAAGGTTCCAGGTCGAGGTGTTCTTCCACGAAGTCAATCAGGCGGTTAACGCTGTCGATGGTGGTGATTGCATTGGGATAATGCGCACGGATCAGGGCTAGTTTTTCTCTTTTTTTCATAAGAATATCTTGTTTTTAAGGCAGATGTCGGTTTATAAGATGATGTTGTTTTTAGGCTGAAGGGCAGGAGGTAAGTCTGTTTCTCCAAGCATTTCTCTCAGGTCTATTTCTATCGTTCTGCTCATCTGGGAAATAGGGACATCATTGGCACTTCCTTCAAAAGGGTTCTCTGTACTTTCTCCTACAACTTCCAGTGAGGTATACACCCAGGAAATCAGGACACTGAAAGGAATCACCATCCAGACCATATTTCCTTTCATGATGCCTTCCACGCTTTCATTCAGCTTATCAAATTCTTTCAGTAA
Organism: Pedobacter steynii; assembly: GCF_900103665.1. Taxonomy (GTDB): domain Bacteria; phylum Bacteroidota; class Bacteroidia; order Sphingobacteriales; family Sphingobacteriaceae; genus Pedobacter; species Pedobacter steynii. The sequence goes on along the minus strand of NZ_FNGY01000007.1, from coordinate 103,565 downwards.
ACCAAAGGGCAACAGGAAGCAAAACAGTTTGATGAAAAAACCGTTTATGGTAGCAAACTGACGCGGATAGGGGAAGTTCTTAATTCTTTCGCTTTTGCCCTGATGGTCATAAAAGTCTTTCACAATCCGTTCCATCTCTACAAACTGGTAACTGTCCAGTTCTTTCTGTTCAAATAAATCGCCCAGCGTTTTTGATTGCAGGCTCATCAGATGAACTGCCCTGTTTTTTGTACTGAGGATATAGGTCAGTTCTTCGGCAGGAATATATTTGGCCAGTTCTGTTTCCAGGCTACTTTCTCTTTCCGGAATGGTATAGAATTTCTTATACTCTTCATTAGACCTGTTGCTGCTGTTTTCCCAGGCTCTGGGTTCCCTCATTTGGTAACGTAAGGCGGTAAGCCAGGCAAAATGCCGGTAAACCAGTTCTTGCGTCTTTTGCGGGTTTTTCCTTAGAAAGTCGCGGCTCATGGTTCCCCAGGTTCTGCTGCTGTTGAGGATGGAACCCCAGATTTGCCGCGCTTCCCAGGTTCGGTTATAGGTCTGCGTATTTTTAAAACCTACAATAAAGGCGGTGGCGGTACCCAGAAGTGCGACTACCGTCCATGGGATGGCCAGCCATTTTAGCCCCAGGCCCTGATATAAAAGTGTCGGGGCCGCGCCGATCACAAGGACCCAGTAAATGATTCTTCTTGTCCATACAAGGAATTCTTTCAATTGATAGGATCTGCCGATGTGCATAATTTAGGATTGAGCTGGTTTTGAACTGAATTTACTAATGATGATCCCTACCAGCACAACGGTATAAAACTGTCCGATGATGCCGAATAGGGAAGTGATGAGTTTGGTATGGTGGGTATTGGGCGTAATGTCTCCAAAGCCGATACTCGTGATGGTAATGCTGCAGAAATAGACGAAATCCATATAGGTGCTGGCAGGATCTGCGGTATTCAATCCTTTAAAAGAATCCGGATGTCCGTAGGAGCAGAGCTGAAAAAGGAAAGTATTGATTTCTATCAGTAACATATAACCACATGCTGATGCCGAGATCACGTCGGCATTGATATAACTTGGCCGGAGCAGGAATTTCAGGATTTCCCAAAAAATGAAAATGAAGAACCCTGAAAAGATAAGGTTTAAGGCAAACATATAACCTTCATTTTTTCCAAAGAGGGGAAGGAAAACGGGCAATAAAACGACCATCACCAATAAGACGTTCCTGACTCTGTTTTTTAGCTTTCCCTTTTCAAAGAAAAGGCCTATACTGGCAAGGCCGAGGATGATCATGTTAATGGGCCAGATGACCTGTGTATAGCTGGGAAGATCTGTGATAAAAATCCCAATAAACAGGTGTTGAACCAATGCGAAGAGCAGAAACTCATATTTGTGTTTCTGGATGAACGAAAGGATGCTGTTCATCTCTAAAGGTGTTGTTTTGCTGATTTGCAGGCAGTTGTTTTTCTCATTCCGGTCTGGTGGTTTTTGGAGGTATTTGTTCGGCACTTAAGTTTTATCAAAAATTAAACCAAGTTGTTTTTGGATTGTCAAATTGCCCTTTTCCGGGAATGCCGGAACATTAACCGGCTATCTTTGACGAATGAAATTTACGCAGATTACCATGATAGACGATTGCGGAATCAGAACGCAAATGCGCCAATCGAATGTGCTGATTTCTTTATTGGATTTTAACGAGGTAAAACCGCTCCAAAACCTGGCTTCGGGTCTGGTAATTCAGAAATTTTCCCTTTAGCCTCGTGATGTGGAAATAGTCAAAGCTTTTTAGAATTTGGGCATGGTACATGGTTTTCAGGACAGAAAATTCTGCTTCCGGAACATACACAACCATGCCTTTGTTACTTTTTTCTTTTTCCAGCGCTTCATAACTATAGAGGTATCCGACTTCTCCGGGCGCATAAAAATCAAAAGCATCAGAGGAAGACATCAGGACCTTTGCCTGTGTTCCGGGATGTTGTTCCTGCAACCATTTCCCTGCCTTCATCCCTGCCTGGTATTCCAGAAGGGCAGGATAAAAGAATAGATAAAGAAATCCCATCAAAGAAATGGAAAGCAAAGTGCTTCTTGCCATGATGGTCTGTACGGAGGTGCCTTTAAACAATACAAAGGCGAGGATCAGAAGGAACAGTAAGCTCCCGATGCAGAGAAATGGAGAAGGAACATGAAATAGCAGTGCTAATGAAGAAAGGAGCACTGTAATGAGCAGGAAAAGAACATTCTGAATCTTAAAAAACACTTTTATTCCTTTTGCCTCAAGGCGGCAGAGGTAAGCTGCGGTAAGGATCGAAAATTGTGGGAAAATGAGCAGAATATAGTGTGGCAGCTGGAATTTGGAAAGAGAGAAAATGAGAAAGGAAACCAATGCACTTGCCCAAATAATGATGCCTTCCATAGGGATCTTATCCCTGTTTTTCTTTTTCACCAATTGCGCAATGGCAGTGTAAAACAGGACCGACCAGGGGAGGAATGCCCATAAGGTGGTATGGAAAAAGAAAGAAACATCGCCCTTTCCTTTGATCGGGCCGCTGTTGAAAAAGCGTCCGAACTGACTGTCCCAAAAGAAAAACCGGAGTCCGGAAACGCCCTGCTGTCCGAATACTATTTTTTCAGGATGCAGGTCAAATTGTACATATAAAGCATAGAGCTCCGGACTGATAAATATTAAAATCAAGACCAGTGCGATCCACCATTTTGGTTTTAGGATTTCCTTATATTGTTTGCTCACCGCCCAGTAGATGAGGAATCCGGCGAAAACCGGGATCAACACAAAAATACCTTTGATCATGATCGCACAGGCGGCAAAAAAAGAACCGGCAACAATATGCCGGAAGCCCTGCTGATGCGCCTTATAATAGTGGTAAATGCTGGCGATCACAAAGGCCGTGATGTAAGTTTCTGCCCGTACATCAAAGCTGGAAATAATCAGGTGGAGCGCGGTGCTAAAGATCAGTACGCTGATTAATGCGGTTTTCTCCTCATAGATCGCTTTTGTAAACAGGTATAAGTACCAGCAACCCAATAAACCGGCAAGAAATGAAGGAAGTTTGTAGGCGAACGCAGAAATCCCGAAAACTTTGTAAGATGCCGCTGCGAGCCAGAAAGTCAGGTGTGGCTTATCCAGCCAATCTGCATCATGCAGATACAGGTTGATCCAGTCGTTTTTTAAGACCATGGTTTTGGCAATCGCGGCATACAGGGCGCCATCCGGCTCCATTAAATCACCAAAAAGGGCAGTCGCGCTGGCGATAACAACGAGTATAATCAGGATTAAATACAGTTTGTTTTCTGCTATTTTCATTTTTAATGATTGAGGTCGCAATGGTTTTTATGAATTAACAGCAAGTTAGATTTTGAAGAATACCTTAGCTTTAATGCTGTATTAAATGATTGTTAGGGATTATGGTACAGGTGTTTATGTTACTGCATTTTCAGTCGGGATAATCAGTAACTTTGTTAAATAATGAGCATAGCTGAGCATACATTTCTACCCATAATTCCAGATCAGGAGCTGAAAGATTCCTTTTCAGTAGCATTTATGAGCGATGATAGCGTTCCTGAAACTGCGCTTTGCAGCATTAGCTACCATCGGATTTTTTCCTGATCCGATTCTTTTTGATCAAGTTACGTAATGTAGGTTCTGTGGTGCTGTATCTTTTGGAGATGAATTCGCAAAGAAAAGTATTGTCATCGATGAACAGATTGACATCATTTACTCCTCTGTCAGTTAGCTGCCTATGAAAACTGCTATCCTGAGCGATGGCGAAGTTTTCATAGGAATATCTTTTTATATTTTGGGATGGTACAGGCTGATTTAATCGAATTGATAATCAGCGTTTTTTATTTTTTCTCTCTGATCGCTTTAAACTCTGATCCGGTTTTCCATTTCGGGAAGCCTTTTTCTGTGCTTAAACGGAAGCCCATGTCGAACAATAACCGGACATCTTCTACCATGCCGCTCATGTCCCATGTTTTTTCATCAAAGTTGTCTTGCGGAGAGTGATATCTTGTTTTGATATAGTCTTCAGCTTGTTTCATACCCCATGCTTTACCATGCGTTACGTTGTCTACCCCGGAACCTGTGAAGAGGGAAGGGATGCCTACTTTTGCAAAATTGAAATGGTCAGAACGGTAATACAATCCGGAAGAAGGAACGGGATCGGCAACGATAATCCGTCCTTGTTTTTTGGCGGATGAAGCGGCATAATCTTCCAGTTCAGACTGTCCGTATCCATAAACCACTATGTCTTTGGTTTTTCCGGCAAGGCCCATCATGTCCATGTTGATGTCGGCAACAGATTTCTGCGCAGGGAATACCGGATATTTTGCATAGTATTCGGAGCCGAGTAAGCCTTGTTCCTCTCCTGTAAAGGAAATAAACAATACGGATCTTTCCGGTTTTACTTTTGTGTTTTTAAATGCGCTGGCCAGTTCCAGTAATGCCGCTACTCCTGTGGCATTGTCTACTGCGCCATGGTATACAGAATCCCCTTTGATGACCTCGCCAACGCCAAAATGATCCCAGTGTGCAGAATAGATCAATGCCTCGTCTGCTCTTTTTGTTCCGGGAATCAGGGCCAGTACGTTATTGGATACCGATCTTTTGATCGTGGTTTTGATTTTCAGGGAAGTGGTCAGGCCGAGGTCCACCGGTTTAAAACCGGGTTTCAAGGCTTCTTTAAACAGACTTTCATCCTTACCTGCCAGGGCAAAAAGCTGTTTGGCAATGTCAAGGCTGATCCATCCTTCTACCGTTGCCCTTGATTTATTCTGGTCTGGCGCTTCCAGTTGTAATTTTGATTTGTTCCAGCCGCTTCTTACCACAGACCAGGGATATCCTGCAGGAATATCATCGTGAATGATCAATATTCCTGTGGCGCCCTGTCTGGCAGCCTCTTCAAATTTATAGGTCCAGCGACCGTAATAAGTCATGTTTTTTCCTTTGAATAAGCCGGGATCGGAAAGCCCCGGATCATTGATCATCACGACCACTGTTTTTCCTTTGACATCCAGTCCGGCATAATCATTCCAGTGGTATTCCGGTGCTACGATTCCATAACCTGCAAATACCAGCGGAGAATTTGTGATGCTGACTTCCGGCGCGACATGTTTTGTCCCTGCTACAAAGCCGGTCAGATAACTGGCGGTAACGGATCCGTTTTTTCCTTTGATGATGAGCTGCTCTTCAGGATTGGATTTAATATCCACCATCGGTACTTCCTGGAAAAAGCTTTGACCATTCCCTGGCTTTAAACCTAATTTTTCAAACTCCGTTTTCAGGTAATTGATGGTTTTTGTTTCCCCGATCGTAAAAGGCTTACGGCCTTTAAACTCATCGGAAGCTAAAACGCGGATGTGCTGTGCGAAACTGTGTTCATTGATACTTTTTATGGCTCCGGAATCGGGAGCGAATGATTTTGGCGTTTTATGCTGTGCATTTGTCCAGAGGCTGATGGACATCAGGGCAAGCGCAGAAAGAAAATACCGGGGATGTGCGAAAGGATGGGTCATTTTATATCTTGATTAAATTTCTAAAATGGGTTCTGCGGGCTAATATAAGACAATCCGTTCAGATGTTTATTGGTATATCGGGAATCTCCGATATTATCATCGGAGCGTCATCTCTTCCTGATAAATTGGAATATCGGAAAAAGTCGATATATCTTTGTGTCATGAAACAATTAGAAATATTTAAAGCACTTTCCAACAAGACCAGACTGGAGATTCTCCAATGGTTAAAGGACCCTGAAGCCAGCTTTCCGGAGCAGGCGCATGTATCGGGCTTTGAACTTGGCGTCTGTGTAGGGGAGATTCAAAGAAAAGCAGGATTGACCCAATCTACCGTTTCTGAGTACTTATCTATTCTCCAGCGCGCAGGTCTGGTCACTTCTACCAGGGTAGGGCAGTGGACCTATTATAAGCGTAATGACATCGCTTTTGATGAATTAAGTAAAATTATCCAATCTGATATTTAAATAAATAATATATGAATACTGACAGTTTATTCAGACCTTTTAGTCTGAAATCATTAAATATAAAAAACAGAATTGTAATGGCTCCGATGACGCGGTCATTCTCTCCAAACGGAATCCCGACTGCTGATGTAGCGACTTACTATCAGAAAAGGGCGGAAGGTGAAGTGGGTCTGATTCTTTCTGAAGGAACGGTGATTGATAGAATTGCCTCTTCCAATGATGCGAATATTCCTCATTTTCATGGAACAGCTGCATTAGATGGCTGGCAGAACGTGATTAAAGGGGTTCATGCAGCAGGAGGAGAAATGGGTCCTCAGATCTGGCATATGGGAATCATGGACAACCATCATTCAGGATGGGTGCCATCTGCACCTTTTGAAGGACCGTCTGGACTGAACAGACCTGGTTTTAACAATGGAAATACCATGACCGAAAAGGACATTACTGAAGCGATTCTTGCCTATGGCCGCGCAGCAGCAGATGCCAAACGTCTGGGATTTGATACCGTTGAGATTCATGGTGCCCATGGTTACCTGATCGACCAGTTCTTTTGGGAAGGTACCAATTTACGTACAGACGGTTACGGAGGTAAAACTTTGCCGGAGCGTAGTCGTTTTGCGATCGAAGTGGTCAAAGAAGTGCGCAGACAGGTAGGGGAAGATTTTGCGGTAATCCTTCGTTTATCACAATGGAAACCTGCAGATTATACCAATCAGATGGCGAAAACTCCTGAAGAACTGGAAGCCTGGTTAAACCCATTGGCTGACGCAGGGGTAGATATTTTCCATGCTTCACAACGCCGTTTCTGGGAACCTGAGTTTCAAGGTTCTGACCTGAACTTTGCCGGATGGGCAAAAAAGGTGACTGGAAAAGCAACGATTACAGTAGGTTCTGTCGGACTGAACGGTGAATTTTTGGGCGCTTTTGCAGGTGAAAGTTCTGAGCCAAGCTCATTGGAAGAATTGATGCGCCGTATGGACAGGGGAGATTTTGACCTCGTGGCCGTAGGAAGGCCGTTACTTGCAGATCCAAACTGGGTAAAGAAAATCAGAGAAGACCGCACCAGCGAATTAAAAGGCTTTACTAAAGCAGCACTTAGTCAGTTGGTTTTAGATTAAGCAATATTTATTAAAGCAAAAGGGCCGGTATGTGAATGCCGGCCCTTTTGTATTTTATCCATTTTTACTTAAAAATTCATCAATCTGTGTGCCGACCTGATCCACAACCTCCTGCGGATGTTCGGCCTCATTTCCTCCGGATTCATACCAGCCATTGTCATCTCTCATGAGATAAAGGTAAAAGTCTGAACCACCCGCCTGACTTTTAAAATGATACGTTTTATCATCAGAAGTTGTTACCGGCCCTTTCACAATTGTACCCCCTGGCAGCTTCGCCTGAGCATCTAATAAATGCTTTTTTACACCCATGTTTTTTTACCAAAATAGGTATAATAACTGGCAATGTCCTTTTATTTCTGCTGAATAACAGCGTTGAATTTTTGTCAGGAATTTAAATCTTCAAAATAATGTTGTTATTTTGGGCAAACACAGGAATAAATTATCAGATCATGCGCATTTCCCTTTTTTTGCTGACTATGCTATGCAGTTTAAGTCAGCTGGCCATTGCCCAGACTCAACATCAAAGTACCGGCTGGCTGTTTCTAATGAACAATACTAAAATCAGTAAAAAATGGGGGACTCACCTCGATGTTCAATTGAGGTCTTCGGATCAGTTTTCTCTATTGAGAAATTTCATGTTCAGACCCGGGCTTACCTATTTTATCAATGATAAAAGTGATGTGACCCTTGGTTATTTGCTCAATGAGACTTTTTCAGGTCAGGATATGATTGGTACTAGAAATAATACGCTTACAGAGCACAGAATCTGGCAACAATACATTTATAAACATAAAATCAGTACGGTCAATGTGAGCCACAGGCTACGTCTGGAACAGCGCTTTATGGAACAAAATGCCGGTTCGGATTTATTTGCACAACGTTTCAGGTATTTCTTCAGAATGATCCTTCCACTGGAAAAAGGAAAGCAGGATTTTGATAAGGGACCGTTTGCAGCATTACAGAACGAACTTTTCTTCAATGTACAAAATAAAGGAAAGCTGAACGGTTCTGTTTTTGACCAGAACAGGGCCTATCTGGCAGCGGGTTACCGTTTCAGCAAGAAGATGGACCTTGAAGTCGGTTATTTAAATCAGGCGGTAAAAGGATTACGTCAAAATTCGATGAACCATGCGGTTCAGCTCGCGCTATACACCAGATTTTAATAAAATCAGATTTTCATAGAACAGCGCTGCGTTTTCATCACGCAGCGCTCAAATTTCATTGCGGGAGCTAAGGAAGTTTTTCTTTAATTAACGCGCCTAATTGAATGCGTTCGGGAAGGCTCATAGAAATATCCATCGGGAGGTAAACCAGTCGTGCTAAAGAAAGCTCATCTGTTTTCTCTACCGTTGCTGCTAAGCTCGGAAGCCTGATGAGGCTGGACGCTTTTGAGGTGGCATCGTAACCATTTGCACGCAGGTGTCTGATCATTTCTTCCGGATGCTGACATTGGATCGGAATCACCCAATTGGTGCTTTTTTGGTTCAGATGCCCGATTTGGATGTCGGCAGGAAGGGCGCTCATGATGTCCGTAAAAAGTTTTTTCCTTAAAAGGACATCTGCTATTTTAAAGGTCTTTAACCTGCGTTCCAGCAAACGTTGATTTGGCCCGCATGGCCTGTACCTGATTTTTTTTAAAGGATCATTTCCCGGAAATCCCCTGGTAAAAGAGGAGAGTACCTGGTCAAAATCTTTTCCTCTGGCCATTACGATTTTGTAAAAAAGAGTATACCCTGTTCTGCTGCTAAGCAAGCTGATCAACATGGCCTTGAAAAGCTTTTTGAAATAGGGTTTGATTTGCTGTTTTGGCAAACTCTCGTTCAGGGCAGCTACCCTGGCATAGAGGTCGGGATCGTTGAGCTGCAGGATTGCTCCGGTGATGGCGGTATTGGTTTTGATCATTCCAAAGCTAAACATCAAAACACCTGATTCCGGATGTCCATAGTAACTCACATCCCGGGAAGTGCCCTGGAAAGCCTGTGCACAATCTTCGATGAGGATCAGCTGGTTTTCTTTTGCAATTTCCACGATCTGGTTCAATTCCGTAATGCCACCGAACAGGTGTGCGATCAGGATCGCTTTGGTGGCAGGGGTAATTGCTGCAGCGATTTGTTCCGCATCAATCCCGAGGGTGTATTTGTTTAGGGAGATGGGGATGGCCCGGAGCTGATGAGCCGCAATGATGTTAAACATATCCGGAATATTGATATCGCTGACCAGAATTTCAGTTCCCGGAGGGAAATTTAAAGCGCTAAGCGTCAGGTCCAGACCTGTTCTGACAGAAAGGGTGATCAGTTGATTACCCGCTTTTACAGCGCTGTGTTGATCATCTTTTGGAAAAAAGTAACCCGAAAAACAGTACCTGATGCCTGCAAAAATATCGGAAAATGGAATGTCTAATTTACCTCTCGGAATCATTTTCTAGTTTTGAAGCAAGGTAGGTTTAAATAAAATAAAACGTAAATTTACGGCATGAGAACCAGAAGAATCGTATTTATTAAGTATATATTACTATTTCAGTTGAGTTTATCGTTTGCCTTGCCTGCCCATGTTTTCGGACAGAACGCAATGCAGCGGCTGGATGATAAGATTCTGATTAACCTTTCTGAACACAGAACTGAGCAAAAAACAGGCTTTTTTATGTTCTTGTCCAAGCACAACGATGTCGTGAATATAGGCGTTCCGGTAGCGCTATTGGCTGGCGGTGTGATCACGAATGATAAGGAAATGCGCCAAAATGCGCTATATGTAGCGAGTGCTTCTGCAGTAAATGTACTCGCAACGCTTTTTCTGAAAAAGGTCATTAAACGGCCGAGACCTTTTAACGGACTGGTTAAGATCAATGCGGTTTATCAGCCTTCACATTATTCTTTTCCATCAGGACATACTTCTACAGCGTTTACTACAGCTACGGCCTTATCTCATGCTTATCCTAAATGGTATGTGATTGCCCCGGCTTATTTATGGGCAGGTTCAGTAGGCTTCTCGCGTTTGTATTTGGGCGTACATTATCCTACGGATGTGGCTGCCGGAGCATTGCTGGGAACAGGAAGTGCATTTTCAATGGGATTTATCAGACCTAATAAATAAGGTATAATAAACAGACCTGATCAATAGAAACAGGCTCGATAAATAGCTTCTTATAAATCATCATGTATTACATAAAAAAAGAGCAGCAATTTCGATTGCTGCTCTTTCATTTTATACCATTCGCATTTATTTTCCTTTTGACAGGCCGTCTTTTTTAGCTTTTTTCTCTACTTCTTCTGCACGGGCACCGCTATCAGGATGTGAGCTCATCATCTTTTGCATGGTGCTTTTCTTATCACCACTGCCTAAAGCCTGTAGCTTTTTGAATGCACTGGCCATCGCCATTACATCATAATTGTGTTTTTTAAGAAAGTCATAACCAAAATTATCTGCTTCTGATTCCTGTTTACGGCTGTAGCTGGATTCCAGTATGGCATTTGCCATATCGCCAAGCTGACTTTGAGTTAAGGTGTTTACCGCTCCTGATTGAGAAGAGGCTGCATCAGAAATTGCGGCACGCTTATAGGCTGCACGCATGGCATCACGACTGTCGTGATTTTTAACATGACCTATTTCGTGGCCAATAATGGCCAGCAATTCCTGATCTGTCATCTTATCCATTAAAGCAGAAAAAACGCGTACACTTCCATCAGCACAGGCAAAAGCGTTGATGTCAACTACTTTATATACTTTGTAATTCAGACTTAGCCCGTCTTCATTTTTATGTTTATCGAAAATTTTGTTCAGTCTGATGGTATAAGGATCATTTGGACCGGCAACAGTATTGTGTTCATCCATCCAGTCAACAGCTTCTTTAGCGAGTTTCGCTGCCTCTGCATCACCGAAAGTGGCTGCTTTAACGCCTTTTCCAACAGCACCAATTGCTTTGCTGTTTAATTTAAATTGTGCGGATGCTGTACCTAACGTGGCCGCCAGGACCAGGCTGGTAAGGATTGTTTTCTTCATCATAGGTTTTGTTTTTGTTTGCGATTATTTATTAATGCAAATATCAGATCTTAATTTGTTTTAAAATAAACGATCTGATATATTATCTTATTTTTATTTTAATTTGCCTTAATGTGTAAAAATATGTTTCTTTGGTTTTTACCGGAGGGTTATTTCATACCTGGAAAAGTAAATCGATCCGAAAAACTTTAGCAGCGCTTTTTTAAGTTGTTTAGATTAGTTATGTTTGCTAATATTTGTAGTATTTTAAATTATAGGCATGATTTATGATTTGTCGGTAATTGTAGATATGATCCCAGATTGAACCAGCGATATGACCATAACCGTAGTCCCAATTATAGAACCGGATGTTAAACCGGCAGCGCCTTTAGCTAAAGTGATGAATGAAAGACTGAGCCGTCTGGCAAAGGAACTTCAGGACGAACACTTAAAAGATTTAGACCATATGGAGCCACTCTTTGAAGATGTGGTGATTTACCTTAGTTACAATAGCAAGTATACCATTCGATGGAAGATTGTGAACGACGTTCCGGAACATGCCATCATTGAAGTTGCTGCGCAGTGCGATAAGCTGGGGTATATCCGTTGGAAAACAGCCACATTAAATTCCTTCAACAGGCAGTAAGAACAGTACAGCTTTTTTTTATTGAATCAACTGGTTTTTTAAAAAGCGGTTTAACTGTTTTTTTGCAGTGATTAGGGGAGCTGAGGGTTTCTTGTACCATAAAGCGATCAAGGCCGCTGAGCGCTTTATGTATCCTAAGTAGATCGTTATGGAATGCATGGCAGCCGGCAATAATAAGTTTAGAGAATGTTTGCCGGAAATGTGATTTAACACTTCCTTAATGTGGCCGTCATTTTTCATCTCTAGTTTTGGGCCATATTTATGGGGTCCAAAATCACAGCCGCTTCTGAAGGTCATGCGCATGATCTTGATTTGAAAACATTTGAGGAGCTTTACCGGCGGATGTTTCCCACCTTAAAAAGGTATGCCATCTATCTTGTTGGCGATGTAGAAGACGCGCAACTGCTGTTAAACGATGTTTTTATTGCCATTTGGAAGAAGCGTTTGCTGATCATTGATGAAAAGCCTTATCTGTTTCGTGCGGTAAAAAATGCAAGCCTGAATTATCATAAGCGAATTAAATCCCCTTTTTTAGACCTTGATGATGAGCTGGTCCCTGAGCTGGCTGATCAAAATCCAGACCCTGCGCAATATTATCAGGAAAAAGACCGGAATAAAATGCTGTATCAATTGATCGGCCAGATGCCGGAAAGAAGAAGATTGATCTTTTATATGTACCGGATCGATGGACTTAGTTATAAAGAAATCGGAGCATTGCTGGATATTTCTGTCAGAACGGTTGAAGATCACCTCAGTAAAGGATTTCAATTCCTAAAGGAAAGGATCATGAAAAACGAAGCAGAATTCAGGTAACGATTTGTTAACGGAAACTTAACGTCCTGCGGCCCGTAGTGAGGCTACTTTATCTTGTCTTGTTAGCATAAAGCATAGGCATGGATCAGGAAACCTGGAAACTAGTAATAGCACATTTATCGGATGAAACGCAAGAGCCTACCGCAACGATGGTTAGGGAATGGCTTACCAAAGATCCACTTCACCAGCAGCAGTTGGATCAGGCCCGTTGGATCTGGCTGGCGACAGCCGAAATGCCGGCGGACGAAGAATGGAAAGAAAGCTTTAAAGGAATCAGCGAGGCCATATCCGAGCTTCCTCAGACTGCCGTAAAAAAGAAAATATTTCCCTGGCTGGCCATTGCCGCAGTTGTTACCGGGCTGGCCATATTCATCGCATTCTATCAGTACCGGACCATTAGTCCTGCGGTACAAAAAGAAAGTATCGTTTGGCTTACCAAAAAAGCAGAAGCAGGAAAAGTGCTGGCCATCGTGTTACCGGACAGTTCTGAAATCTGGCTCAATTCGGGCAGTAGCCTGAGTTTTCCCAAAAATATGAAGGCATCTTTAACAAGGACGGTACGCCTGAACGGAGAGGCTTTCTTTAAGGTCAGACGTGATCCCGCACATCCTTTCATCGTTCAAAGTCAGCAGATCAGAACCACCGTACTTGGAACAAGTTTTAATGTCAATGCCTGGCCGGAAAGAAAGACAGAGGTGACAGTGATGACTGGTAAAGTAGCGGTTTCCAAAGAGGGGAAGGGCACAGCGTTACTTTATCTTCTTCCAAATCAGAAAGCGGTTTATTCCCAGTTGAAAAACCAGTTGTCAATGGAGCATGTAGCGGAAACGGGCGAAGCGAATGCCTGGATAGATGGCCGGATGATTTTCAATCAGATGCCACTGGAGTCTGTTTTCGAAATCATGGAGCGAAAATATAAGGTAAACATTCGTACCAGCCACCTTTTCAAAGGCTGTAAACTAACCGCAAAATTCGGAAACATCAGCTTGGCAGAAGTGATGGCCACTTTAGAAATCACCCTTGGTATTCAATATACGATTAAAGGACAAACAGTTTTTATAAAAGGAGGTAAATGTAGCTAGACACGATACTAAAAAAGAAGGCCACAGATGTTGACGCATCTGTGGCCGGTAATCTTAAAATTTATTTTAACCCACAATGATTAAAACAAACAAATTTATGAAAAAGTCAGCAGTGACTAATCAATTAATTTTTAAAGTAATGCGTTTTTTTGTTCTCGTTTACGCAATTGTTTCCCTGATGCTTGTTACAGGCCAGGCAACACCACTAAAGGCTCAGGTCCTGACGGACCGCATCAGCCTGAATTTTAAACACGGTACTTTGGCTGAATTCCTGAAAGCTGTAGAAAAGAAGACCGAAATTACTTTTGTCTATACCAATGCCGCGCCCTTTTTAAACAAAGAGGTTCATCAGCTGAAAGCGGAAAACGAGTTGTTAAGTGTTTTGTTAAACAGGGTATTCAAACCCTTACAGCTAACCTATGTTTCCCTGAACAAACAGGTGATCATCAAAAAAGCAGTTCGCATCAGTGGTAAAGTTACCGATGAAAAAGGACTGGCTATGCCCGGCGTGAGTGTGCAGGAAACCAATACCAATAATGGAACGGTTACTGATTTGAGCGGGCATTACCGTCTGGATGTAACGGATAAAAGCAACAGGTTGCGCTTCAAAATGATGGGCTATCAGAGCAGGGAACAAGCGATTGCGGAAAACAATGTGATCGATGTAAGTTTAATTCCTGATGAAACCGGACTTGCAGAGGTGGTGGTTACCGCACTGGGAATCAAACGTTCAGAAAAAGCTTTAGGCTATTCCATTGCCGTGGTAAAAGGCTCTGACGTAAATACCGTGAAGGAAGTCAATGTGATCAATTCCCTGGCCGGAAAAATTGCCGGTGTAAATGTGGTGAGTACAGGCTCCGATCCCGGATCCAGTGCAATGATTACGATCAGAGGCCAATCCTCTATTGCTACTGATAACCAACCGTTGTTCGTAGTAGACGGGGTTCCTGTTGCGCGTTCCCTTCGCACACCATCCACCACCGGAAGGTCTTCTGTGGATTATGGAAGTCCGGTAGCCGATTTAAGCCCTGATGATATTGAAAGTGTGACCGTTCTGAAAGGGGCAAGTGCGGCCGCATTATATGGAAGCCGCGCAGGAAGTGGGGTAGTCCTCATCACCACCAAAAGTGGTTCAAGTCAGAAAAAAGGATTAGGAATCAGTGTGAATTCCAATGCGATGTACGATCAGGCCTGGTTATTTCCACATTTTCAAAGCCAGTTTGGCGGAGGTGAATATACCGATGATCCGGGCGTTTCTATGGCTTCATGGGGACCGCGTTTAGATGCAGGAACAAAACACCTGCAATGGAATAGTCCATTGGATGCAGCCGGAAAAGCTGTACCTACAGATTGGGTATCGCATAAAGACAATGCGAGAGATTTTTTCAGGACAGGCTCCACCTATACCAATAATATCGCCATCACCGGAAAGAACGACAATGGGAATTACAGATTGTCTTTTACCAATCTGGAGAATAAGGGGATTGTTCCCAATACAGACCTCAGCCGGAATAACCTCAATCTTGCCGCGACCTATATTTTACATCCAAAGGTAAAGATCAGTACCAATATCGGTTATGTGAAAAATAAGAGCGACAATCGCCCTGCGGCCTATCGGGAGAGCGTAACACAGCTGGTTTATTCTATGCCTGCAAATATAAACCTTAAGGACCTGGAGAATTATTGGAAACCCGGAAGGAAAGGTACGGAACAGTTTTCTGTCGACGATTCTGATAATCCTTATTTCGTAGCTTACGAACACCTGAATGCTTACGACAGGGACCGGCTGACCGGAAACCTGCAACTTTCGGTTGACCTCAGTAAAGAATTAAGCCTGATGTTGAGGACGAGTCTGGACACTTACAATGAAATGCATGAAAATAAAAGACCTTTCAGCTCAAAGCGTTTCAAGTTCGGCGCTTATACCGTAGACAACAGCTATTTTAAAGAACAGAATACGGATATACTCCTGAGCTATAAGAAAAACATCAATTCCGACTGGTTTCTGGGCCTCTCCGCGGGAGCGAACCAAATGAACCAGACTGGCCGCAGTACGGCACAAAGAACGGAAAGCCTGAGTATTCCGGGGGTGTATAACATTAGCAATGCCCAGGCAGGAACGATCGGTAATTCCCAGTACAATTCCCGCAAAAGGATCAATAGTGTTTATGGATTGGGACAGCTTTCTTTCAGGGATATGGTCTTTATGGATGTCAGCGGACGAAACGACTGGTCGAGTACGCTGCCTGAAAAGAACAATTCCTATTTCTATCCTTCCGTTTCAATGAGTGCCATCCTTACGGATATTTTTAAGCTGAAGTCTGGCGTTCTTTCTTATGCAAAATTGCGTGCCAACTGGGCACAGGTAGGTAGCGATACGGATCCTTACCAGTTGTACAATACCATTCCTTTTAATCAGGATTGGGGAGATGTAAAAAGGGCAACGATAGAATTCAACCTGAAGAACAACTTCCTTAAACCAGAAATTGCCACCTCTTATGAGTTTGGGACAGACCTGCGTTTTTTCTCTAACCGTTTCGGAATTGAGCTGACCTGGTATAAAACGAACAAGAGGAATCAGATCATCAATATTCCAACAACCATTGCCTCAGGCGCATCGAACAGGTTGATCAACGCGGGTAACATCCAGAATAGCGGATGGGAAATCGGATTAAATGCAACTCCGCTCAACGGAGCACTGAAATGGGAAATCAATGCCAACTTCAGCAAAAATGAGAACAAAGTGATTGCGCTGATGGATGGGCTTCCGGAGTATTCTATGGGAAGCGCCGATGGCGATAACATCCGTTACCTGATTAAAGAAGGAACAAAAATCGGGGATTTTTATACCCCTAGTTATACCAAAATCAAGGATGGTGCCTATGCCGGAGCCGCATTGCTCGATAAAAACGGACATTACATCAGAAATACCGCCGAATATGTGAAGGTGGGGAATTACAATCCTGATTTTACGGTAGGGCTAAACAATACGTTTACCTATAAAAACCTAAGCCTCAATGTGCTGGTCGACTGGAGAAAAGGAGGTGATTTTTATTCTTATGTCGTGAAAAGTTTGCTCACTGCAGGGTTGACAGACAATACGATTACCGGCAGGGATGCACAAACGGGTGGTCTGCCATGGACAGATTCTCAGGGCATTAAACGAAACGACGGGATGATCATTCCGGGATACATCGCCAATGGGGATGGAAGCTATAAAGAGAACAACGTGATCATTGCAGCTTCGGATTATTACGACAATACCTATAATAAGTACTATGAGCGCTTAACGTATTCCGCAACTTTCGTCAAACTTCGTGAGGCTTCACTGACCTATGTGTTTAACCATAAGCTGCTGAAGAAACTTCCATTGAGTAAACTCTCGGTTTCTCTCATTGGCAGAAACCTGTATACCTGGACGAAGAATGGTTTGGGCTATGATCCTGAGACAACGATGAGCATCAGCGACGGCTTTAAACAGGGGGTAGGCCATTGGACTTTACCCGGAACACGTTCTTATGGCCTTAAATTAACTGGTAATTTTTAATAGTAAGAAAGATGAAATTTAACTATAACCCGATCCCGGTACTGTTGGCAGGACTGATGATATTCAGCTCCTGTACCAAGGATTTTAAAGAGATCAATACGAATCCGAATTCACCGGAAATCACGAATACAGAATTTTTAATGTCGGATGTTTTGTTGTCTACCGCCTATGCCTATCAGGAAAATGCGGTTTCGAGACGTCCGGCATCTGCAGGGCGATACCTTTCCCTGGTCCGCAATACGGGTTACGACCTTTTTGCCTGGGGACCAGTGGGCTGGGATGATGTTTATCAGCGTCTGGCCGTCAACAAGACCTTTATGGAAACTGCAGCATTGAGAAATGAAAACCAATACATCGCCATAGGGAAAATCATGAAGGCCTTTAATTTTGCCTATCTCAGTGACCTTTACGGTGACATTCCTTATACTCAGGCATTAAAGTCAAAGGAAGAAAATATCATTTATCCCGAATACGACCGTCAGCAAAATATCTATCCTGACCTGTTAAAAGAGCTGGCCGAAGCGAATGAGCTATTGAAGGGTGTGACTACCGAAATCAATGCCAAAGGCGATGTATTGTACAAAGGGAAAGCTTTGCAATGGCGGAAATTTGCCAATACGCTGCGGTTGAGGATGTTGTTGCGCATTGCTAAGGCTTATGCTCCTGCATTTACTGAAATGCAACAGATCCTGAACGATAAAACTGGTTTTCCGGTGTTTGAAAGTTCTGCTGATAATGCCGAAATCGCCTACCTGGGGAACCTTGCCGCCTATAGCTGGCCGGGAGGTCCGCTGGCAATGATCGATTTTGACTACCTGAAAACCAAAGCAAGTAAGGAGCTGGTGGATCGCCTGATTGTCCGCAAGGACCCACGTCTGGGCATTTGGATCGAGCCGGTAAAAAGTACGGTGGGATCTACTGTTGATTTCAATAAATATGTGGGCGTTCCACATGCGATTGATGCACCTTCGGCTTACAATGGAGGGGAGGATCATCAGTCTGTTTTCTCTGCTTCTTTTTTCAGGAAAAACGGCGGGACAAGTAATCCTGCATTGAAAGCAAGCCTCATCACTTATACCGAATTGTGTTTTATCCTGGCGGAAGCCATGCAGCAGGGCAAAATCACCGTTCCGGGTGAGTCTGCCTCGTCGATGTATTATAAAGGGATTAAAGAATCTATGGGGACTTACGGTGTGGAAGCTACCGCATTGAGCTCTGGTTATTATGATCAGAACATCGTAAAATATGATGGTACGCTGGAGCAAGTGATGACCCAAAAATGGTTGGCCATGTTGTTTAAAGGGGCTGAGGGCTGGTTTGACCAACGCCGTACCGGGTTTCCTGCATTTGTGACTGGGCCATTGGCGGCAGGCCGGGGCATTCCCAAACGTTATGTCTTTCCCGATTCTGAGAGTGCAAAGAACAACGCAAATTACCAAAAAGCCATTGGCGTATTTGGCGCAGATCAGGAATATACCCTGATGTGGTATTTAAAATAAACCCAACAATGCTTTATAAACCCAATGCTTTATAAACTCAATTCTTTCAAATTCTATTCGCTACAAATGGTACAAAATAAAATACAACTGTTCTTCCTATTGTTAATGGGTGCAGTTTTTCAGGCAACAGCGCAGGATTATGCGCCACTTCCATATCCTGACCGTGTAATCCTGACCTGGACGGCAAACCCCTCAAATAGTCAAACCGTAACCTGGAGGACAGATACTACGGTCACCGCTGCTAAAGCGCAGATCAAAGCAGAAGATTCCAGTCCGGCATTGGAGACCGAAATTGCCAGTTATGATGCAGAAACGCGTCCTTTAAGAGGTGGTGCATATCTTACTGCCAATTACCACCACCTGACCTTTCAAAACTTGAAACCCAATACGGTATATGCTTACCGGGTAGGTGCGGGGGAATCCTGGAGCGAATGGTTTCAGTTTACGACGGCTTCCGAAAAGGCGGCCCCCTTTTCTTTTATCTATCTTGGAGATGCCCAGAATGACATCAGGTCGAAATGGTCAAGAGTAATCCGTAAAGCTTTTTCCCATCAGCCGGACGCCCGTTTTATCATTCATACCGGAGACCTGATCAATCGTTCCAATAATGATAAGGAATGGGGAGAGTGGCATTATGGAGGTGGATTTATCAATGGCATGATTCCAAGCCTTCCTTCCCCGGGGAACCACGAATATTTTAGGGATGAAAAAAAGGTATTGACGCTTGATCCGCATTGGGGAGCGCAGTATACCCTGCCGGATAATGGGCCGGAAGGCTTGAAAGAATCTGTTTATTATATAGATTATCAGGGCATGAGGGTGATCTCACTGGATTCGCAAATGATCATCCTTGATGAGTCTTCTGCAAAAGTTCAGTACGAATGGCTGGAGAAGGTGTTGCAGGAAAACCGGAACCTATGGACGGTGATCACTTTCCATCATCCTATTTTTTCTACCGCCAAGAGCAGGGACAATAAAGAATTCAGAGAACGGTTCAAACCCTTGTTTGACCGCTATCATGTAGACCTGGTGCTTCAGGGGCATGACCATACCTATAGCCGCGGACAAAATCTGCCACGTGGGCTTTCCGGAAGAGAGGCCGGTGGCCCCGTATATCTGGTTTCTGTAGCAGGCCCGAAAATGTATAAAGTGGACGGCGCTAAATGGATGAATGTTTCTTTGGAAAACACGCAATTGTTTCAGATCATTCGTGTAAACGGACAAGATCTTAAATTTGAAGCCTATAAGACTTCAGGCGAACTGTTTGATGCGTTCTCCCTGAAGAAAAAAAGCAGAGCGGAAGCGGCTGTGTTTACAGAGCTGAATCCGGAAGCAATAAAGCGATAGTTGGTTAGATAACAGGCTTCTTTTCATCGGGTGATTTCTTTGAAAAGAAGCCTTTTAATTAAAACAGGAAAACCTTTAGGTACCTGAATACGTTAATGTCTATAAAAATCTGTCATGAAAATCGGGTGTTTGCTGACGCTGATTTATAGGTTAAGTACAGCTATGGCTATTGCACAACCCAGACCGCAAGCCAATGTCAATTTTATCCAGCTGTATAAAGAAAACTCTGATCTTTCCTACATGGCCCCGAAAGGGGAGATTGGGGCGCCTGATAAATACATCATCAACGGAAGGTTAACTTCTACTTATATGTTACTGGCGAGCCCTGAATTGCCTGTCGCTTTTGCCGTGCAGCCTGATTTTATGGTACGTGTCAGGGCAGAGCAGTCTTCAGGTGTCAGGACCCCCAGTTTCCGGCTTGGCGGAATTTTTTATTTTCGCCTAAACCGCCGGGTGGCGGATTATCAATACGCCACATTGAGGTTTCAGCACCATTCTAACGGACAAGACGACGGAGCATTAAATCCGGATGGCAGTGTGAACACCAAGACCGGAAATTTCAGCACCAATGCCCTCCTGATCAGCTATAACATCGGCAATACCATCCCTGCAATAAACGATCATCTCGACATGACTTTAAATCATGAAATCGCATTTGAATGGCACAAATGGTTTCATTATGAACATATCCTTAACGATGATTACGGGTTTACCAGGTTGATCTACAATTTTTCTTTGCGCGGTTACCATCCCTTAAAAGAGGTTTGGCGCTTGAATACAGGCGTAAGTTATGCCCTGAACAAGATGACAGCATATCCCTTTGGGGCAATTAAAAAAAGATTAAATGTGGAAGCCTCCTTTCATTACAGCTTTCCTTTTATGGACAATGTCTTTCTCATGGCTGCTGCAGGTTACTATGGAGAAGATCCCTATAACATCTATTACAAGAATAAATATGCCTATCTCCGTTTCGGCATTTCGACAGGAATTCTTAGAGGGCGTTCAAAGAATTTGGCCACTCAGCATTGAATGCCTTTTATTGCGGCTGACACTATTCTCGTAACTAATCCGTTTTAATGTTTAATCATCTGATAAAAATTTCTATTTTTAACAAACACAAAAACATAAATGAAAATCCTAAGAACCCGTACACTGATCGTCGCGATAGGGCTATTGACCCTTTCGATGCAGGCTTGTAAAACGAAGAAATTAGTCGCAAAGCCTACACCTCCGGTAGAGACAAAAGCTCCTCCCGTAGTAGAAAAACAACCTGAAAAACCGCCTGTAGAAGAGAAAGCTGCTCCGGTTCCTGAAGAAAAAGCAAGCTTTAATTTCAGCAATGTCCAGTTTGAGTTTAACTCCGACGTTCTGAAAACCGCTTCATTTGAAATTCTGGATCAGGTGGTAAGAGAAATGAAAAAAGAACCAGGAGTAAAGCTGACCCTAAATGGTCATTCTTCTGCTGAAGGTACACCGGAGCACAACATGTCTTTATCTGTGGATAGGGCAAACTCTGTGAAATCTTACCTGGTAAACGCTGGTATTAATGGTGGAAACCTGTTGATCAAAGGCTTTGGTGCTACAAAACCGGTTACACCGAATACCACGGAAGAGGGTAAAACTTTAAACCGTCGTGTGGAATTTAAAGTAAATCCATAATTTAATAAGGGCAGGAGAGTGGATTAAGGGGCCAGCGGAAGACTAAAGTAAAAAGTTGAGCCTACACCGATTTCACTCTCCACCCATATTTTGCCGCCATGATGCAGCAAAATCTCGGCACAAAGGTACAGGCCGATTCCAAAACCTGAAATATTTTGTGTGTGCTTGGTTTCTACCCTGTAGAAACGTTCAAACAGCTTCTCAATGGCCTGTGGTTTAATCCCCATTCCTTCATCTTTTACACTTACTTCCACGATACCTTCGGAAACCTGAGCGCTGACCTCGATTTTTTTGCCTTTAGGCGAATACTTGATGGCATTGCTTAATAAATTGGAAATGACAGACCCGATCTTTTCCCGGTCTGCATAAATACTGACCGGAATACATGGGGACAAAGTCAGGGTCTGGTGTTGTAAGGTGGGTTTTGTCTCTTCAATAATTTCCATGATCAGCTGGTCCAGATCGAAAACCTCCATGTCCAGGTGGATCTTTCCTGATTCCAGGCGGGAGATATTCAGGAAGCCGTTGATCATCGTACTCATCTTTTTTACCTGTACATGAGCCTTTTCCAAAGAAGTAGAAATGAAAGTATCTTCCGTTTTCTTCGTTCTCGCGATCAGGAGCTGCAAGTAACCGTTCAGGGAAGTCAGCGGTGTTTTCAGCTCATGACTAACCATGCCTATAAAGTCGTTTTTGCGCATTTCATCGCGCTTTTGCTCGGTGATGTCCAGTGTCAAACCTGAAAAATGAGCCGTATGACCAGCAGTTTTGGGATATAGTTTTCCCAGCGCCCTGACCCATCTCTGTGTCTGGTCATGATATCCGGTAACGGGATGCTCAATGCTATAACTTTCCCCACTTGCAATTGCCTGTTCTACTGCAAGCCTGACCTTGTTTCTGTATTCTTCAGGAATCTGATTGATCACCGCATCGTAAGAAACTTCTTCATGAGGATAATATCCATACAACTCCTTCATCCTGGAAGAGGCAATAAAATCTCTTGTGTTTACATCCATATACCAGGTGCCCACATTAGCTGCCTCGATAGATAAGCGCAGCATTTCTTCTGCCTGTTCTACTTTTTTTCTGGTAACGACCTGTTCCGTGATGATATTGGCCACGAGCACAATTCCGGTCGTTTCCCCATCTGCATTTTTTAAGGGTTGATATACAAAATTAGAATAGACCTCTTCCAGTTTATGGTTTTGCTCCAGGAAGGCTTTGACTTCATTTCCGTAAAATGGTTTTCCTGTGGTGAATACTTCGTTCAGG
Organism: Pedobacter steynii; assembly: GCF_900103665.1. Lineage (GTDB taxonomy): Bacteria > Bacteroidota > Bacteroidia > Sphingobacteriales > Sphingobacteriaceae > Pedobacter > Pedobacter steynii. Next base: position 80,623 of record NZ_FNGY01000007.1, on the reverse strand, counting down.
ATCTGAAGGAATGGCTGCTCTTTTAATTCGGGGATCGCAAGATGGAGCGGTTTTCCGATCACCTCTTCGGTCTTGCCCCAAACTTCCAGGATCTTTTTGTTGGCCGCTTCAATCAAAAGTTCTTTTCCGGAAAATAGCGCGATCGCTACCGGCGCATCGGCTAACATGTATCTCAACCTGGATTCACTTTCTGCAAGCTCAGTGACGGTCTTCTCCATTTTATGCAAAGTATTCACCTTTTCGGTAGTTTCCGAACAGATCACCAGAACGCCGCCGGGTTTACCGGGGCCATCATTAACTTTACTGTAGCTAAAAGTCCAGTAAACATCCTCCAGACGGTTGTTGCGATAAATAGGAATGAGCTGGTCCTCGCTCCAGGTAGATGCTCCACCGGAAAGGACCTGATCGATTAAAGGTTTAATGACCGGCCAGATCTCCGGCCAGCATTCTTCGCCATACTGGCCCAGTGCTTTTGGATGTTTGCCCTCATTGCCCAGACTTGGGCGATAAGCATCATTATAAAACTGGATCAATTCGGTTCCCCACCATAAAAACATAGGAAAGCGGGATTTTAGCATAATGCTGACTGTTGTTAGCAGGCTTTGAGACCAATGTTCCGGAGGACCCAACACGGTGTTAGACCAATCGTAGGAACGGGTAAGCGCCGCCATTTCACCGTCGCCATCAAAATAGGATTGTTGAAGTGTTTGAGGTGTGGTCTCTGGTGATAGCTGCATATGCTAAGATCAGAAAAGAAATTTAAAAATCATATAGCATATTTTTGTCTTTAGGAGAGGAATGTATCTAATGTTTTGATGTCATTCCTGACTCGTCAGGGCATGGTGATATCTGCTTGCAGAATCTCTTGTTTTAACCCCGGTTTTTACGCGTTGCTTACCCGCCTTTAACAGGCTTTCAAGCGGGTCTCCACCGAGTATAGAGCGTGTATAGAGCCTGGTTAGAGCGTGTATAGGTAAAACAGGGTATTTCCATGTTCCGAAGCTGAATTTGATCTGGTTTTTTTACCCTGCCAGAGACTTACAACCACAAAAAAACTACCTGTCAAGGGGGAAGCCAGGTAGTTTAAAAATATAAAGTACTAGTGTATTCGGGAGGATTAGTGGAAAGAGAACGAATAATCCTGAGCTTTGAATTCTGTCCTGATAAAGAGGACACTGGATACGGTCGCATTCCTGATTATTTTTACAGATTTCGCCTGATACTGATAATTTGCAATACCTGTACTCCATTCTTTATTCATTTCCATTTCAAGACTGAACAGCTCATCATTGTCTTTATCTGCAAAGGTATCTGCTTTAAGATTGATCAATATTCCTGAGGAATGCAGGGTTTTATAATTTCCATGGATCTTGAAGCTAAGGTTCGACTCCCTGCCTAATTCTTTTAAAATCAGCGTTGCTGTTCCTGAAAGACAACCGTTGCCGCTTTTTGTCAGACTAAGCTGAAGTACCGGTTGAAATAAACCCTCACTGAGGATTCGAAAATTTAGGCTGCCTGTTGTAGTATGAACTGTTGGTGATAACATTTTTAAATGGGCGTTTTTTTATAATACTAAATTACAGGTCCTGATCTGATTGCTTGTGCGCGTAAATACCCGAATGAATAAATGGGTATAAATACCCCCTTTTTTAGATTATTTAAAACTATAACTAGGTTTAACCGTTGTAAATTAATATATTCTTCTATGAAACAAAAGCTACCTCTTCCACTCTGGACCATTGCTGCACCCATTTTAGCCTGGGTAGCCTATTTTGGTATGTCCCTTGATCTGGGTAACCTTTATGCTATCGTTCTTGCAGTGGCTTTGATTGGGGGCGTATTGGCTGCTGTTCACCATGCGGAAGTGGTGGCACATCAGGTAGGTGAGCCTTATGGTACCTTATTGCTGGCGCTGGCAATTACGGTGATTGAAGTTGCCTTAATTGTCTCGCTGATGCTCACCGGCGGTCCGGAAACTGCGGCCCTTGCCCGTGATACGGTGCTGGCAGCAGTAATGATCATCCTGACGGGGATTATCGGCATGTGTTTGTTGGTGGGAGGTGCAAGATTTAAAGAGCAGGTTTTTAGTTTACAGGGGGTAAGTGCGGCTTTAGTTACGCTAACTGCGATTATGGTATTGACCTTAATCCTGCCTAACTATACGACCAGCATACAAGGGCCGGAATATAGCCCCGTTCAGTTGGGGTTTGTGGCCGTTATTTCTTTGGTTTTATATGGAACTTTTGTGTTGGTACAGGCAGTGAGGCACCGCGATTTCTTTCTTCCTCCTGAAGCAGATGGAAATGAAGATGTACATGCCGATCCTCCGGGTAAAAAGGTGGCTCTGCTGAGTACTTTATTGCTATTGGTTTGTCTGGGTGTGGTCGTTCTACTCGCAAAAGCATTGGCGCCGGATATTGAAAATGCAGTATTGAAAGCAGGAGCTCCAAAATCTTTGGTAGGCGTAATCATCGCCGCGGTGGTATTACTTCCGGAAGGACTGGCAGCTTACAGGGCGGCCAGAAAAAACCGTTTACAGACGAGCCTTAACCTTGCATTGGGTTCGGCATTAGCCAGTATCGGGCTGACGATTCCCGCAGTCGCGATCGTTTCCATGGTTACCGGAATGACGATCACGCTGGGAATTGACATGAAGTCAACAGTGTTGTTGTTGCTTTCTCAGTTTACCATCATGCTTTCACTCGCCACAGGGCGGACAAATATCCTGCAGGGAGTGGTGTTACTGGTCATTTTTGCAGTTTATCTGTTTACAATTGTAGCGCCCTGATGCGTCAATAAATGGCTTACTTAACCGGCTCCCTTAAAATGGTCCTCAACTTTTCAGGTGCTGTTTTTCGAAAATCAGAAAGGTAGATCTCATGATGGAGTCCGTTTTTCTTCAATCCATGCAATTGTATGAATTCCATCATTATTTGCAATGTTTCCGGTTCATTGGCAAAAGGGCCGGTATGGAGCATTTGTACCGATTTTCCTTCCGTCATTTGGAAGAGCGTGATTTCCCTAACGAGCAATATTTGCTTTTTATTTAGCACCAGTTGAATGGCAATGTCTACCTGTTCGGCGGTCACAAATTCCGGCATCCGGATCATCGTTCTGTAATTCCATTCTGATCTGGGGACTTTAACTGAGGCTTCTGTCATGCTCAAATGCGCATATTTGTTTTCGTCAAAGCTCCACAGACCTTCCAGTTTTGCTACGGTAAAATCTTTGTCTAAGGCTTTAAACGCAAACTTAACCGCATAAGCTACCGAATACAGTGCTTGTAACTTCTCCGCATACTGCTGGCCGGAAGGATCTCCGGTTCCCGTGATGGATAAAAAGGAGGCCGCGGGAATGTCAATCAGCTCTGGCTGATGGGTAGCGGTATAATAGGCTTTATACGCTTTTGTTAAATCTAATTTTTCCATTTTTAGTTGTTTTGTTAGGCTAAGCTATTTGGGGAAACTGACAACCCTATGGCAGTCTGCTCAAAAAAACTGATATTATGCGTAGATTTACCCCATGAAAAAGGAAACCATCGCAGGATATGTAGAGTTTGATGCCATTATTCTTAAAGACTGGATCGCTAATGGCGTGAATTATATCAAGCTTGTCAACCTGAATCTGAGAGGCTCCATCGAGGCTTTTGAATTGATTCCCAATTCTGAGATGCCGGAAACAGGGGATCTCATCCACCACATTCTTTCTGAAGATGTGGAAGATCTTTTGGAGAAAATGGAAAAGATAAAATTTTTAGTCCACGAGATCTATCTGGAAGAAACAGACTAAGAAAAATCATGAGGAGCAAAGCTTCGGATTCGCCCGATGTTACTGCTTTTTTTTTCAATAATCTTTATACTAACCGCTTACAAAACATCCTGTATTGAGTGTACTCATTTTAGCTGTTTTTTCGGTAAAGTATCTGTCATAAATTATCCACAGTTTTCCACCGGTGTTGATAACGTTTAGAATTGATCTAAACAATATTTTGCATTTTTGAACTCCGATAAAACCTCATCAGGGGGCTTGAAATAACATTAATTCCTACGAAATGAATACTAAAAGAATAATCAAATTCGAAAAAGACGATTGCAGCCCATGTAATATGGTCTCTGAATATCTGGACAGAAAAGGGGTGGTTTATGAAACCATCAATCCTTTTAATCAGCCGGAACTGGCGATGCAATTCAGGGTACGTTCTGTACCTACGGTGATCCTGTTGGAACAGGAGCAGGAGCTTTCCAGAGTGATTGGTTTTAAGCCGGAGGAGTTGTCTGCATTGGCAGCAGTTTAAAATTGATTTTATTGCCTGCCTCATGACCTGGATTTATTACGATAGCAAGACCGGCAATGTGGAGCGTTTTGTGAACCGGCTAAAGCTGCACCGGGACTGGAAGATTCAAAAGATTGACCAGGTCTCTTTACCGATGGAGGAAGGACACCTGATTACCTATACGACCGGTTTTGGGGAAGTACCGGTTTCGACCATGCGTTTTTTAGAAGAAAACAGCAGTTCGATCAAATCAATTTCTTCCAGTGGAAATAAAAACTGGGGCCCTAATTATGCGCTGGCAGCAAAAAAAATCTCTGCACTTTTTAAACTGCCGGTTCTCCTGCAGTTTGAGCTTTCCGGTACCGGAGAGGACATTCAAAAATTTATAGAAAATATAGAAGGCTAAAGATATGGTAACTAAAAAATGGATCTTGTTGAACAATGAGATCATGGTTAAAAAGGACGACGAATTCAGCCTCCACAAAGATAAAGAAGCCGTTCGTTCTTATTTCCTGGACTACGTAAACAAAAACACGGTTTTCTTTTATACGTTAAAAGAGAAGATTGATTACCTGATTGAGCAGGAATACTACATCGATTTTTATCAGTGGTATAGCTTTGAGCAGATGGAAGAAGTATATGACCTGGTTTATGCGAAGAAATTCAGGTTCCAATCTTTCATGAGCGCCTTTAAGTTCTTCCAGAGTTATGCTTTGAGAGACGATAGCGGGGAGAAATTCCTGGAGCGTTATGAAGACCGTGTGGTGGCAGTTTCCCTGTTCCTTGGACGTGGGGATGTTGCTCAGGCCAAACAATATGCAGAAATGCTGATCAATCAGGAATATCAGCCTGCCACACCTACTTTCCTGAACTCCGGTAAAAAGCGTTCCGGAGAACTCGTTTCCTGTTTCCTTGATGAGATCGGGGATAACCTGAACGGTATCGGTTATGCGATAGATTCGGCAATGAAGCTTTCCTCGATCGGTGGCGGTGTTTCCTTTAACATCTCTAAAGTCCGCGCAAGAGGAGAGTCTATTAAAGATGTGGAAGGACGCGCAGGAGGGGTATTGCCGATTATGAAAATTCTGGAAGATACCTTCTCTTATGCCAACCAGCTGGGGCAACGTCCGGGAGCGGGAGCAGTTTACCTGAACATCTTCCATACGGATATTGAAGAGTTCCTGGATTGCAAAAAGATCAACGTAGATGAGAAAGTAAGGATTAAATCCCTGTCGATCGGCGTGATCGTTCCGGATAAATTTATGGAGCTTGCAGAAAAGGATGAAGCTTGTTATTTGTTCTATCCACATACCGTATATAAGCAGTATGGCAAATATCTGGATGAGTTGGATATGAACGAGATGTATGAGGAGCTCGTTACCAATCCTTTAGTAAAGAAAAAGAAAATCAATGCACGTCACCTGATGGTGAAAATTGCGCAAACCCAAAAAGAGAGTGGTTATCCTTACCTGTTCTTTAAAGGCAATGCGAATAAAGGTCATGCGCTAAAAGGAATTGGAAACATTAAGTTCTCCAACCTTTGTACAGAGATCATGCAGGTGTCTGAGGTTTCTGATATTGAGATCTATGGAAAAGAGGACCAGATCCGTTATGGGATTTCCTGTAACCTGGGCTCACTCAATATTGCTACCGTAATGGAGAATAAGAGGGTTAAAGAAGCCGTTTCTACGGCCATGCGTTCCCTGACCATTGTTTCTGACATCACCAATATTGCAATGGTACCTTCTGTGCAGAAAGCAAATAAAGAATTGCACAGTGTGGGGCTTGGGGCCATGAACTTACATGGTTTCCTGACCAAGAATTTCATCATGTATGAAAGCAAGGAAGCGCTTGATTTCTGTAATGTTTTCTTTATGATGGTCAATTTCTACTCTATTCAGAGTTCTATGGAGATTGCCAGGGAGCGAAAAGAAACCTTTGTAGGTTTTGGAGAATCAGAATATGCCAATGGAAACTACTTTGCGCAATACCTGACTAAGGACATTGCGCCGGTAAATGATAAAATCGCCGCTTTATTTGAGGGGATGGAAATTCCTACGGTGGCCGACTGGACCACGTTGATGAATGAGGTGAAAGCACATGGTCTGTATCATGCCTACAGGCTTGCCATTGCACCTAACCAGTCTACTTCTTATATCATGAATGCCACTGCTTCGGTGATGCCGGTGGTCGATGTGATCGAGGTGAGAGAGTATGGCGATAGTACCACTTATTATCCGATGCCTTACCTGGATAACGACAATTATTTCTTCTATAAATCCGCCTATGATATGGATCAGAAGAATGTGTTGAGGTTGATTTCTGTGATTCAGAAACACGTAGATCAGGGGATTTCTACCATTTTACATACCAATACAAAAGACAGTACCCGCGATATTGCGAAGTATTATATCTATGCGCATAAAATGGGACTTAAATCCTTGTACTATACCCGGACGCGGAAAGCTTCCATTGATGAATGTGTATCCTGCTCGGTGTAGTCCGCAGGAAGATCAATTACCTTATTAAATTTAGCTATGAATCAATATAAAGCAGTAAACTGGAATACCCCTGAGAATGATTATGCCGGCATGTTTTGGGAACAGAACCTGCGTCAGTTTTGGGTAGATACCGAATACATTCCTTCTAAAGATATCGACAGCTGGAAGTCTTTAAGTCCGGAAATTCAGCAGGCCTATAAAAGAGCCCTGGGCGGTTTAACCTTACTGGATACCCTGCAAAGTCATACCGGGATGCCGAAGTTGCTGGACCATATCGATGGCCTGCAAAATAAAGCAGTGCTTTCCTTTATGTGTATGATGGAAGCCATTCATGCCAAGTCGTATTCTACGATCTTTACCACGGTAAACAGTACTGCCGAGATCAACGAATTGTTTGAATGGGTGGAAAGCAATAAGCTGTTGCAGTTTAAAGCAGCAACGATAGATAAATTCTACAGAAATCTCGATGCCAATAAAGTGAGCGATGAAACGCTGTTTATGGGACTGGCGGCTTCGGTATTATTAGAATCCTTCCTTTTTTATAGCGGTTTCTTCATGCCTTTATGGCTGGCCGGACAAGGGCAGATGGTAGCGAGCGCAGACATCATCAAAAAAATCGTGGCTGACGAATCTATTCATGGTGTTTTTGTAGGTTTACTGGCCCAGGATGTGTACAAAAAACTTCCTAACCCGGAGAAAAGCAAGGAAGAGCTCGTGAAACTACTGATGGAACTTTATGAAAATGAATTAAAGTATACAGATGAGTTATATACAGAAGTGGGCCTTACTGCGGATGTAAAAGAATATGTGCGTTACAATGCAAATAAGGCCATGATGAATTTAGGTTTTGAAGAATTATTTGAAGTAAAAGCAGTGAATTCTATCGTCCTGAATGGCTTAAACGTAGATACTACGCAACATGATTTCTTCTCCAAAAAGTCGACGAACTACGAAAAAAGTATGGAAGTCGTTTACCTGAGGGACGAAGATTTTCAGGTGGAAGCAGAACCCGTGTTTTAACGCGGATTAGTTACGCATCATGATCCCGTTTTTACTTCTCTTTTTGTGGAGTAGAAACGGGATTTTTTTATGTCAAATATGCAGGCGGTTAGGATTTAAAGTGATGATAATCATTCTTTTATATTACTTTAATGCGGATCTTTATGTTTCATAATTAAAACATATTCCGATGAAAACGATGCTGATCCCAACCGATTTTTCTCCTGCAGCAAACAATGCTGCACATTATGCTTTTCAACTTGGAAAAGGTATAAAAGCAGATCTGAAGTTATGTTATGCCATTATGCTGCCTGTGGAAGCAGCGATGGGGCAACAGGTGGCCTGGCCTTTAATGGATTATTCAACGCTTCAAAAGGAGGGAAACGAGAACTTAGGGAAGTTATCAGTCGAGCTGCAAACCAAGAATGGCCCCCTTGTTCCTGCTGCCAATGAGCAGCACCCTGTTCATTATGCTGCGGAAATTGGAACTTTAAGAGAAGTGGTGAAGCAGCAATTGAAGAAGGAAAAGGCTGGTTTGGTAGTGATGGGGACTTCCGGAGCAGGGGCATTAAGCCGGTTTTTTCTGGGGAGCAGCAGCAGAGAGCTGATGGATCATGCGGACTTTCCAATCCTGCTGGTGCCACCTGGAGCAGAATTCAAGGGAATAAAAAAGATTGCATTTGCCACTGACCTCAGCGAAGCAGATATTGCACTGATCCATTCCCTTAGTGCTTTTGCGCGGCCCTTTAATGCAGAAATCCTGATTGTTCACGTTACTCCGGTTGGTTTTAACTCCGATGTTCATCAGGATAAGATCGATGCCTTTTTAAACGAAGTGACCTGTAAGGTCAACTATCCGAAGATTTACTATCGTCATGTTAAAGATATGAGCGTGGATGAGGGTTTAAACTGGCTTACCGAGCATGTGGCTATTGATTTGCTGGCGATGGTTCACCGCAGGCATCATTTCATGCAGCGTATATTTGAAGGTAGCCGGACCAAAAAAATGGCCGGACACCTAAAGCTCCCCTTGCTTGTATTTCCTTCCGAAACTCCGGTTTTCCTGTAAACGGTTAAGAAATCAAAAATTGAATTCTTTTCCCGAAAGATAAGCCTGAATTCTGTAGTAATCTTGTAGCAAAGCTATATTTTGTCGCCTAAAATGGCCATAAAATGTAGCTTTGCGAGCATAAGTGGAATTAGGCCGGTTTGTACATAAGATTAGGAATAAACAATGAAAATAGCGGTTATTAGTGATATTCATGGGAATCTGCCAGCGCTGAAAGCGGTCCTGGATGATATCGATTTGTTTCAGGCAGATGCAATTTATTGCCTGGGAGATTTAACCGACGGAGCACCCTGGAATAATGAGGTCACGGCATTGATCCGGAGCCGGGCAATTCCAACCCTTATGGGAAATCACGATGAGCGGATTGCCTTTGACCATCCTGTGTTTTCATTGAGTAAACATAGTAAGGAGGAGCAAGAGGCCAGATTAAATACCATTAACCATACCAAATCAACCCTTACTGCAGCCAACAAAGAATTTCTGGCAGGTTTGCCGGCAACGATCAGGCTGGCATTTGGACCGGTTTCGATTTTGCTCGTTCATGGAAGTGCGGAAAGCAATGAAGAATATATCTATGAACAGCATGAGGAAAAGGCATTGACGAAAATGCTGGACGATCAGGCTGCAGATGTGATGGTCTCCGGACATACCCACCTTTCCTTTATCCGGTACTTACCGGGAGATGCAGCCTTTAAGAATAAGTTAATGATGAATGCCGGTTCTGTAGGCCGGTCCAAAGAAACTGACCGTAAGGCCTGTTATCTGCAGCTAAATATATCGGATCGGATAGAAGAGGAAGGCCTGGAAGGGATCATTCCTGTTATTCGTAAAGTATCGTACCCAATTGCTGAAACTATTGAAGGGATCAGGAATAGTGCGGTACCTGATTTCTATGCCGACTTTTTAGAGCAGAGGCCACAGGTTTAAAATCTATCCGCGCATAGTTTTTTCTGGTAAAACTGTAATATCTTTAATAAAGATAGGTCAAATGCCAGATGACGAAAGTTAAAAACTTGCCTTTATGGTGTCTTTCTTTTTTTGTGCTATTGAAACTGGCACTGCCATTTATACTGATCAATCCTGTTTATGAATTGCATCGGGATGAATACCTGCATTTAGATCAGGCCAGGCATATGGCCTGGGGCTTTCAGTCTGTTCCACCATTGAGTTCTGTTTTCGCTTATCTGATCATGCTGTTGGGAGGTGGTGTCTTTTGGGTTCGCCTGATTTCTGCATCAATAGGGGCGGCAACGCTGATTTTTACCTGGAAGATCGTGGAAGAGCTGAATGGAGGACTGTATGCCAGGGTGCTGTCGGCAGTTGCTTTACTGGCTTGTGCCATTGCCAGGCTCGACTTGCTTTTTCAGCCTAATGCTTTCGATATCCTGAGCTGGACTGCTGTTTATTTCTTTCTGTTGAAATATCTCCATACCGGGAAATCCTGGTTTATTTATGTTGTGGCGCTCGCATTTGCCATTGGATTCCTGAACAAATACAGCATTGTGTTTTTACTGGCCGGATTAACTCCCGCTTTAGCGATCTCCAGTCAGCGTGTGATTTTTAGAAGTAAGCATCTCTATTATGGGGCATTAATGGCGCTTCTGATCGTTACACCCAATCTGATCTGGCAATACCAAAATGATTTCCCGGTAGTCAGGCATATGAAAGAATTAAGTGCAACCCAACTCGATAAGATCAACAGGTTTGACTTTCTAAAAGAACAGTTGCTGTATTACATCGGAATTCTTTTCATCCTGGTTGCAGCATTTGTAGGGATCATCAGGCATAGACCTTTCCGGAACCACAGTTGGGTGGCGCTGAGCTTTATGTTTACGCTTGCATTGTTTACCTGGTTCAGGTCTAAAGGTTATTATGCGGCCGGTTTGTATCCGGTATTGGTGGCTTTTGGGTCAGTTTATCTCGGGCTAATCTTAGACAATGGCTGGAAGCGCTATCTGAAAATTGTAGTCCTGCTTTTACCGGTTTTGGTGTATCTCCTGACCTTTAGGTTTGCTTACCCGGTGCTGAAGCCTCAGCAGATCGTGGCAAAATCTGAGATCTTTAAAAAAGTCGGGCTATTGAGGTGGGAAGATGGTTTGCAGCATGACCTTCCCCAGGATTTTGCCGATATGCTGGGCTGGAAAGAGCTTGCACATCAGGTAGATTCAATCTATCGGAGCTTTCCGGATCCGGAACATACGCTGGTCATCTGTAATAACTATGGAGAGGCGGGGGCAATTAATTATTATTCAGATTTTAAGCAGATCAATGCGGTTTCTTTTAGTACAGATTATGTAAACTGGTTTCAACTGGATAAAAAGATCAAACATATCATTGCGGTTAAAGAAAAGGAAAATGATAAAGATATTCCCCCAGGTTTTGTGAAGGCAGGGGAGGTCCGCAATAAATTCGCCAGGGAATATGGGACGGTCATTTATGTATTGAGGGAAACCGATCTTGATTATAACAAGATCCTGAGGGAGCGGATTGAAAAAATAAGAAACAAGTAGTGGCATGGAAAAACAAGCAGATATTGGTATTCCAGCAGGATTGGTAGTGTCTAAGGGGCTGTTTCTGATTTATAATGGTTCATTTTTTTATATTCCGAAGGATTCAGTCCCGTATGCTTTTTGAATACCCTGTTTAGGTGGCTGGCATCTGTAAAGCCGAATTCGAAGACAATGTCATTGATCTGCATATCAGTAAAACGGAGACGGGTTTCAATGAGCTTTAACCGGTATCCCGAAATGTATTGTTGCAGGCTTTCTCCGGTTTTGCTTTTAAAGTATTCGCTGATATAGCTGGGAGAGATGTTAAAATGAGCCGCCATATTTGCTGCCCTCAACTGTTCCGGAAGGTAGATGTGCTGATGGATGTAATTCAATAACGGAATCGGATAATTTATCGGTACTTCCTTTAGGGAAGCATGGGTATCCATACTCAGGTTCCTTGCTGCAAGGGTGATGACGGTATTGATGAGTTGTTTGATGACTTCTGCATCATGTGACCGGGGATCTTGCTGTTCTCTGATTAATGACTCTACGATTGCCCTGATTAAGGGCTTATCGGAAATGTTGTTTAAAATACAGCCTGGCAAGTGGTTGTGGCTATGAAACAGGAATTCAAGTTTTTGAATCCATTCTTTGTTCAGGCTTTTTAAATAGCTTTCATTAAAACGGATAAAAAAGAAACGGGTGGGGGAATGAATTTCAAAGCCATGTGTATCCTGAGGAAAGATTAAGAATAACTTATTGGCACTATAGGGTAATTGATGACTGTTGATGCTTTGTATTCCCTTTCCATCGAGGATAAATACCATTTCAAAAAAGGTGTTCTTATGTTCCCTGGCCGAATAACTGGTCAATTCCAGGTATTGCAGCTCAAATGGCTGATGTAAATTCTTTATTTCCATTCCTGTAAACTTACAAATCAATCCAATGATTGTACAATAGTTACTTGTTTATTCTCTTCAATTTTGTGATGTCAAATTTATTCAAAAAGATAAACAAATGAATACTACCACTTTTTTATTATTGAGACTAGGCGTTGCTGCCAGCATGTTTGGACATGGCCTGGTCAGGCTCCCTAAGCTTGCTGCCTTTAGCAACTGGATGTTGGGGAGCTTCGAGAAATCAATGCTGCCTAAGGTATTGGTGCTTCCCTTTAGTTATGCCTTGCCCATTGCCGAATTTACAGTTGGGTTGTTGTTATTGCTCGGCTTATTTACAAAGCAGGCCTTACTTGCCGGAGGCTGGATCATGCTGATCCTGATTTTGGGAACTGCAATGGTAGAAAACTGGGAGGCGATTCCATCCCAATTGATTCACCTCGCCTTTTTTGCGTTACTGATTCAGTTCATTCCTTATGACAGCTGGTCTTTGGATCGGTATATCCGGAAATAAAAAAAGGAGCAATTTTGCTCCTTTTACTATAATTTTATTTGCTGAAGCTGTCTGCAACAGCCTTTCCGCGCCAGCTTTGTGGTGTTTTTAGTCCGAGAATCCAGGCAATGGTCGCTGCGGTATCATAAGTGATGATCACATCTTTGATCTGATGATTTTTCTTGATGCCGGGCCCATTGATCACCCATGGGATCTGCACCTCATCCAGCGATTTGCCTCCATGGCCTTTTCCTGTACCGCCATGATCGGCCGATACAATGATGATCGTTTCTTTTTCTATGCCCGCATCTTTTACGGCCTGTACAATTTTTCCAATCCTTGCATCTACCTTTTGCAATTGCTCATAATAGGCAGGCGTCCGGTGACCAATCTCATGACCGGTATGATCTGGCTCATCCAGGTGCAGGAAAGTAAAGTATGGTTTGTCTCTTTTAATGATCGTTGCAGCGGTATCTGCACAGAAATCGTCTTTATCATTTCCGGGAACTACAATACTGATGGCATCCTTCTCTACTAAGGGGCCAATTCCCGGCCAGCTGTAAATCACTGCGGTTTTAGCATTTGGCTTCTGGTCTCTGATCACGCTGAAAATAGAAGGAAACAAGCCGTATTTTGTGGTGGTGGCAGAAGGGATTTCGGGAGTTTTACTTCCCCATTCGGTATAACCATGCTCGGTTGGTCCGGCACCCATCAGCATGGAAGCCCAGTTTACGGCACTTGAAGAGGGGAGGACAGATCTTGCTTTCAGGCTGGATGCACCGGTCTCCATCAGCTTTTTCAGATTTGGCATTTTAGCGTCAGGAACAGCATAGGCCCCGAAACCATCACAGCCAATCAGTACGACGTGTTTAACATTCTTTACCTGCGCCTGTAAACTTATGCTGATGCAAAGCAGGCAAAAAGAAATAATTGATTTTTTCATTTGTGTTGTTCTTTGTGGTTTATACTTGATTTTTCTTCATTTACAGCAAACAAAACAACTTTTCATGTCGACCTCAAATCTAGATGTTGTCCTGCTGCTTTCTTGAAATGTTAAATATATATGTTTTAATGTTTAGTTTAATTAAACATTGTGATTTATTTTCAGCGCTACTGCAGGGAAAAAGTAAGCGGTTTTTTTGCGTAGTGCAAAACGCTTTTAAAGAGGATCTGGGGATAGTTGCAATTTTTGGGGAATACCGATGACTGGAATGAGTTCCAAATCATATTTTATGCTGGTCATCTGACCAGGTGCTGCTAAAACTTGTGTATCTGTTATTTAGAGACTTATCTCTGAGATCGCTAAGATTAAATTCACCGTTTCCTGATTTTTAATGATTATGGAACACGGAGATAACAATTATCAGGCAATCGATTGCTAAATCTAATTATTTTTCTACTTTAGCTGATCATTGCATTAATTTAAATCAGGTATCACCCAGTATAAATGACTGCTCACCATCCGCTTTCTGATGACGAACTCTTCCGGCTCTTTGAATCCGGTGAGAGGTCTTGTTACGACCAGATTTTTAAGCGTTTTTACAATTCACTTTGTTATTTCGCCCAAAATATATTGGGGGATATCAATAAGGCAGAAGATGTGGCCCAGGATGCATTAATTGCACTATGGCATCATCATCAGAGCTTCAAAACGCTGCAAAATCTGCGGTCTTTTCTGTATGTCTGCGTACGCAATTCCTGTTTCAATGAGCTGGAGAAAATGAAAGTGCGTACTAAATATCAGGATTCTTTAATTCATGGGGGAGTGCAATCGGACGCTACCGTACTAGAATCAATAATTCAGGCCGAAGTAGTCAGGAAGTTGTTTTTTGCGGTGGATGCCTTGCCGGAGCAGTGCAGGAAAGTGATTTCAATGACCTTTCGTGAGAACAAAACGCCAAAGGAAATCGCAGAAAAATTAAACGTCAGTATCAGCACTGTTAATAATCAAAAAATGAGAGGACTCCTCCTTCTGCGCAGACAACTCTCCAATGAAGACCTGAATATAGCGATATTGTGTCTTGGTCTTACCTTAGCTCAGTTCTGAAAAAATATTTTTAATTCTTTTAGATAAAATCGAAACCTTCCTGTTATGGTTTAATCAGCCCTAAAACCAGTTGATGCAACAGATGAGGAAGGAAGAAATTAATAATTCATTACAAGTATCAGATCTGATTTCAGACTACCTCGTGGCGCAGCTGACGGAGCAGAGACTTCAGTTACTTTTGGCCTGGATTGAAGAAGACCAGGAAAACCGGAATGTTTTCGAAAGAATATGCGACGAGAAGAACTTAAATGCGGCAAATCTTTCATTTAAAGTCTATAATTCAGATTTGGCATTACAGAAGGTGAAAAATGAGCTCAGAAGGACTAACACAATATCTCCGGTAAGAAAGCTGCAAAAATGGGTAGCCGGAGTAGCAGCGATAATTGCATTAATTGGCTTTGCTGTTTATTTCTTTAAAACACCGGCTAATCTTAAAAAAGACCAGGTTATTACCACTTTATCAGCGAGGGAAATTAAACCCGGTAAAAATGTGGCTATACTCAGCTTTGCCGATGGTAAAAAAATAAGGCTTAGTGACGTACAAAGCGGGCTTGTAATGGACGCTTCTCAGGTTAAATATAATGATGGTAGTCCGGTCAGCGCACTTAATGGTACAAAATTACTAACCATTACCACGCCACGTGGCGGAACATATCAGGTTCGTTTATCTGATGGAACACGTGTTTGGCTCAATGCCGCTTCAAGTTTAACCTATCTTCCTGCGCTTATGGTAAATGGAGAGCGGAGGGTTAAGCTGCTGGGCGAAGCTTATTTTGAGGTTACAAAAGATAAAGCGCACCCCTTTGTGGTAGAGAGCGCGGGCCAGCAGGTCACTGTTTTAGGGACACACTTTAACATCAATTCTTATCAGGACGAGCAGGATACTAAAACTACATTGGTCGAAGGAAGTATCAAAGTGAACGGCGTATTCTTAAAGCCCAGCCAGCAATCTGTAATGACCGGCCATACCAACCGATTGGAGGTTAAGGAGGTTGACCCTTCCCTGGCCGTCGCCTGGAAGGACGGTAAATTTAGATGCAGAAGGGAGAAGCTGGAAAGTCTGTTACGAAAAGTAGGCAGATGGTATGACGTCGATATCGTGTACGAGAATGAAGCGGCAAAACAGCAAACGTTCAGTGGTACGCTGAGCAAAGCTGACAACTTTGAAAAAGTGTTAAAGCGTATCGCACTAACGGGCGAAGCAAACTTTAAAGTGGAAGGAAGAAGCGTGATCGTGACCAGGTAAACTTAATTATTTGACTAAATAATCCTGAATATAAACTAAACCTTAAAAATTTAATATTAACCAAACCTTAGAAACATGAAAAAAAAACTATGATGTTGATCTGAACGTAAAAGGGGCCAAATAAAAAGGCATGAAAGCTTCTGACACTTCCATGCCCATAGTTTGAGCTACCCTCGCCGACTTAAGATCGGCGTAAAAATCTGTGACAATTCCTTGTATAACCCAAACCATGCAAATCTATGAATTTATATGTTTTAAACAACGTAGCTGGCTTACGAATGCGGCTGCGAAAAATCCTATTAGTGATGAAGTTAACAACACTAATACTTATACTCACCCTGATGCAGGTCAGTGGCTCAAGTCTGGCCCAAAAGGTGAATTTTGTAATGAAAAATGTCAGAGTCGAACAGGTCTTTGAAGAAGTTACCCGCCAGACAGGATATAATGTCTTCTATGCGGATCGTAAAATTAACGATGAAAAAAGGATCGATGTTGCATTTAAGAACGCAACTTTGGACGAGGTCATGCAAGCCATCCTTCGAACTGAGCATGGTTCTTATACCATAGAAGACCATACGATTGTCATTAACCAAATTGATAGGCATCATCGGAAGGAGGTTCCGGAGGAGGTAAATCATCATCAGGATATCACCATAAAGGGTGTCGTAAAAGATGGAAAAGGTGAGCCAATTCCCAATGTTTCAATAAAAGAAAAGGGTACTGCGAAGGGGACATCCACAAATAATATGGGGGAGTTTACTATTGAAGTGAGAGACAATTCTTCCATATTGCTCTTTTCAATTGTAGGTTTTTCCAATCAGGAGAGAAAAGCAGATGGAAGGTTTATGACCGTAGTCATGAATGAAGCGATCTCCACTTTAGAACAAATGGTTGTTGTGGGCTATGGAGTGCAAAAGAAAGTTTCTGTAACCGGTTCTGTATCGACTGTGGAAGGTAAGGATTTGGTGAAATCTCCGGTGGCTAATTTGAGCAACGCGCTGGTTGGCCGTTTAGCCGGACTTAGGGCAACTCAACGTACCGGCGAACCAGGATACGATGGCAGTGGTATAGATATTCGGGGGTTTGGTAATGCCCTGATTATTGTAGACGGAGTTCCTTCAGACAATTTCTCTAAAATCGATGCGAACGAAATTGAAAGCTTTACGATTTTAAAAGATGCATCGGCAGCAGTTTATGGTGTTCGTGCAGCCAATGGTGTCGTATTAATCACCACCAAAAAAGGTGCAATTGGTAAAACCCGAATCAATTACAGTACTTACTATGGCATTCAATCTAATACCAGGTATCCGAAATTTGTTAATGCAGCAGAATTTGCAGAATTACGAAACGAAGCTGCCGTAAATGCCTGGATTAAAAAGAATAACCCTTCCACAACCTTATCATTACCATTTACAAAAGAGCAGGTAGCGCAGTATAAAAACGGAACGTTACCGGGTACTGATTGGTTTGATGCCGCTATTCGACGCAATACACCGCAATTGCAGCATAATCTGAATATAGATGGCGGAAATGAGGATGTTAAGTATTTCTTTAGCCTGGGTTATTTAAACCAGAGTGGGATGTGGAAAAGTGATGACACCAAAGTAAAGCGATATAACTTTAGAAGTAATGTAGAGGCGAAAATTGGAAAAGGCTTAACTGCCGGCTTAAACCTTAGCGGCTTTTTAGAAGATCGTGATTACCCGGGGGTATCTGCCGCCATTTTGATGAGCGGAATTTCAAAACAGTTTCCTACAAATGCGATCTATGCCAATAATAATCCTGACTATTTTTCTAAGTCAAACTACGAAACCGGGCAGACGATATTGCTGATGAATAAAGATTTTTCTGGTTATGATACCTATAGGAAAAAGTACTTTTCGGCCATCGCTAATTTAACCTATGAAATACCTAATGTCGACGGTTTAAAGGCTAAAGCATTATTCTCGTACCAAAATACAAATGAAAATAATAAAAACTATTTGAAAAAATACTTCCTCTATTCTTATGATGCTGAAAATCAGATGTATAATGCAGACTATACCGGGAATGATCCAAGCAGATTAACACAGTCTACATTGGAAATTAATGCCCCGCTTTTTCAGGTTTCTTTAAACTACGATAAAAAATTTGGAAAACATGCCATTACCGCTCTGGGCTTATTCGAAAGCCAGCAAAACAATTCATCTAATTTTAACGCCTACCGGGAATTTCTGATAGATGGTATTGATGAGTTATTTGCCGGCACAGGGAAAAATCAAAAAAGTGATGGTTCTTCAGCAGAAATAGCCAGATTAGGGTACGTTGGAAAGTTAAACTACAATTATTCAGGGAAATATCTGTTCGAATTTGGTTTTAGATACGACGGTACCTATAAGTTTCAACCCGATAAACGCTTTGGTTTTTTTCCTAATCTATCTGCCGGATGGCGCATTAGTGAAGAAGGTTTTATGAAAAGTATATCCGCTATTGATAACTTAAAGTTACGTGTATCCTGGGGTAAAGTGGGCGATGACGGAGGTAATGATTCGGGGGCTGCTAATTACATTAAACCTTTTCAGTATTTAAATGGCTACAGATACCCTAACCCTGATGGAACTTATATCTTTGGTACTGATCCGATTTTAGGTTTAAGCAGTAATGGGCTGACAAATCCTTTACTTACCTGGTTTAAATCTACAACGACCAATATTGGCTTTGATTTATCCTTATGGAAGGGGCTTTTAAGTGCCGAAATTGACGTGTTTTATCGCAAAAGAACGGGTTTATTGGCTACACGGATGCTAAGTCTTCCAAATACTTTTGGTGCGAGCTTACCACAAGAAAATCTGAATTCTGATAATACAAGGGGATTTGAGCTTGTATTAACCCACAAAAACAAGGTTGGCGACTGGAGCTATACCATTTCGCCTAATTTCTCCTTTACGCGCACAAAAAACGGTTATTTAGAAAGAGCACCCAATACCAGTGCATTGGCAAATTGGCTTAATAACAATAGCAACCGATGGAATAATTTATATAGAGGTTATGTGGCAACGGGGCAATTCCAATCACAGGAAGAAATTAATAAGGCTCCGCAACAAGATGGCAGTGGTAACAAAACCCTTTTGCCAGGTGATATTCGTTATCAGGATATCAATGGTGATGGTATTATTGACGGAGAAGACCAAACCATTATCGGACGTGGAAGTGTCCCTGAAATCTTTTACGGTCTGAATTTAGGATTGAGCTATAAAGGTTTTGATTTATCATTATTGTTTCAGGGTGCTACTAACTTTAATTTTAATATAGTTGGTGATTTAACTTATCCTTTTTCTAATAATGCCAGTGCGTTTTCATTTTTGACAAACCGCTGGCACAGAGAAGATATCTATGATCCTAACAGCAAATGGATTCCAGGTGAATTCCCATCTACGATTGTGGACGGAACTGCTAACAATAAACTTAATTCGACATTTTGGCTTAGAGACGCAACTTATGTCAGGCTTAAGAATTTTGAAGTTGGCTATACTTTAAGTAAAACCCTGACACATAAGATCGGGATAAAAAACACAAGAGTATTTATAGCCGGGCAAAATACCCTCACCATCAGTAAGGTAAAGTACCTGGATCCTGAAATTGCCGGTGGGGGAGCTGGAAAGTATTACCCACAACAGAAGGTATGGACAATGGGTATTAATATTGGGTTGTAATTTATTAAACAAGACAAAATGAAAAAAGTATTATTATATAGCCTGTTTTTTGCATTGTTAACAGGCATCCCATCTTGTAAAAAGGATTTGAACAGGGAACCCCGAAACCTTGTTTCTGAAAATGTTGCCTATGGATCTTTAACCGGAATAGAGGCTTTAACCGCTACTTTGTATAACGATATGCAGGTAGAAGATCTGGACTATATTGTAGATTCAGAAGCCGGATTTACTTCTACAACGACCGATGAAGCGGTGCGGTCATATTCCTGGGGTGCACAAAATGATTTGGTTATCGGAAATTGGTATGGTCTTAACTGGACTGATCCGAACACCGGAGCTTATGTGAAAATCAGACGTGTAAATGATTTTATTGAAAAAGTTCCAACAGCACCGGCAGCATTGTCGGATGGGGTAAGGAAACGTCTTATCGCTGAGGGTAGATTTATTCGTGCCTTTGACTATTTCAGTTTAGTGAAGAGATATGGTGGCGTACCATTGGTAACAAAGGTACAACAATTTACACCTGGCGATGATGCTACAAAATTGGGTCTGGCGCGGGCAAAAGAACAAGAAATTTATGATTTTATTGCCAGGGAACTGGACGAAGCCATCACGGATCTTCCTGAAAAGAATAGTGCTGCAAATGCCTATCGCATTACCAAATATGCAGCACTGGCCTTAAAATGCAGGGCAATGCTTTATGCGGCTTCGAGTGCTAAATATGCTACGCTGCAAATTAACGGCTTAGTCGGTATTCCTGCAAATTTGGCGAATAGTTATTGGCAGAAAGCAATGAGCGCGGCAAAGAGCATCATAGATTCACATGAATTTTCTTTGTATAATGCGGACTCCGATAAAGCTGCAAATTTTCAAAAGATGTTTTTAACGGCGGGGAATTCGGAAGCCATTTTTACAAAAACATACCTTGCACCTGATAAGGGGCATAGTTTCGATTTTTACAATGCGCCGCAAAGCTTTAAAGTTGATTATGGTTGTGTAACCAACCCAACTCTGGAGATGATAGAGGAGTTTGAATATATTGATGGCAGCCCGGGCACATTAAAAATAAAAGATGCTTCAGGCAATGCGATTGTTTACAATAGACCTGGTGATTTATTTAAAAATAAGGATCCAAGGATGTTTGCAACTATAATTACACCATTCGACGCCTGGCAAGGTGGTATCGTGGAAATCAGACGGGGGGTGATTGATGGAGGTGTGAAATATACTTCTGAGCAATTAACGGAGGGCTACCCAACTAAGGAGGCTAGCTTTAAAAAGGTGGGTAAAGACGGGCCGCTGACCACCAGCGATCCGACAAAAACAGGTTTTTACATTAAAAAATTTATGAATCCGGCTAACCGGGTCGATTATGGGCTTTCCACAACGCCATGGATGGTTTTCAGGTATGCTGAAGTATTGTTGAATTATGCAGAATCAGCTTTTGAATTGAATCTCCAAAATGAAGCAAAAGCTGCCATTAACTTAATCAGAGACAGAGCTGGTATCGCACAGGTGGACGTCATTAGTTTAGATAAAATAAGACATGAAAGAAAGGTAGAACTGGCTTTCGAAAACCATAGAATATGGGACCTTCGCAGATGGCGAATCGCAGCTATGGTTCTAAACAACACACAATTTCATGCTTTATATCCCTGGGCCATGTGGGGAACAGCTGCAAATACCAATGATTTGAAATACACATTTGAAATAGCTGCTGCTCCTAAAAACACGAGAACCTTCCCGGAGAAGTTGTATTATGAGCCTGTCCCACAGGGAAATCCAACTTATATCCAAAACCCGTTATATTAATTAAATTTTTATTAGAAGATGAAAAAGCAAATCATATATATAATGTTCTTATTTGTAGCCACCATATGGTCTGGATGCAAAAAAGATAATTATGAAGCACCCAATGCCAGTGTATCCGGAAATATTGTAGATGCAGCTACGGGCAAAAATGTACCTCAGCAAACCTTAAATGGAGCTAAAATCAGACTTTATCAGCTAGGATACACTGGGCTTATTCCGCAACCCATCAGCTCCTCTGTTAATGCTGATGGAAGCTATGCCAATAGTTTTATATTTAATGGCAAGTACAAGTTATTTGCAGAAGGGCCTTTCTTTGTAAAGGATACAATTTTTGATTTAAATATTAACGGCAATACGAAACAGGATTTAAAAGTGCAGCCCTATCTTACCCTCAGCTGTGAGGTAATTTCTAAAACAGCTACATCCATTACAATTAGGGTAAATGCAAAGCGGAGTACAGGTAATGTTCAAAAAATCGCAAGAGTTGGTGCCGTTGCCGGCCTTACCACATCGGTGGATGTTAATAATTATTACAACCTGGATGCTTCGAATAATGGTCGTGTATTAATCAATACCGAAACAGATGGTGATGCGGCAATTGAAGCAAAAAGCTATGAGTTCATCATTGAGAAATTAAAACCGAATACGTTGTATTATGTAAGGGCTGTCTCACGTACAATTAATGATGGCAATTTATTTAATTATACCAATGTAATGGAGGTAACTACGGCAGCGCAATAACAATGAACTGCCTTCAAAAAGCTTTATATAGCGATTAGTTTTTTTTCAATTTTTTATGGAGTACCGTAAAGGACGATTTGTCAGACCGTCCTTTACGGTACAAAATAAAGGAAAATGAGCGCAGAATTGGCGTCTCAGTGAAGGCTACCAGCCTTTGATTGCGCCGCCTTTAAAGGCTTTCAATGCTGCAGCTTCCACTTCTGCCGATTGATAAGCTTTCACAAATTTCAATACTTTTTCTGCGGTCTTGTTGTCTTCTCTTGAAACAATTGAATTTACATATGGAGAGTCTTTGTCTTCTACGAACAAGCCGTCTTTCTCCGGACTTAGTCCGACTGGAGCCGCAAAGGTGTTGTTGATCACAGCGATGGTCACATTCTGATCATCCAATGCTCTTGGCAATTGTGGCGCTTCCAATTCCAGTATTTTAAGCTTTTTAGGGTTATCGGTAATGTCGGCAACAGTAGGCAAGAGGCCAACACCGTCTTTAAGTTTTAAAAGTCCGAATTTCTGCAATAGTAGCAATGATCTTCCACCATTGGTGGCATCATTAGGAATGATGATCGTGCTTTCGTCTTTAAGTTCTGTCAGTGATTTGATCTTTTTAGAATATCCTGCAAGCGGATAAACAAAAGTATTTCCAACGATGGCAAATTTATAACCACGTTGTTTGGTCTGAACATCAAGATAAGGCTTGTTCTGAAAAACGTTTGCATCAATGTCCTTTTGATGAAGGGCTTCATTCGGCATCACATAATCGTTAAACTGAACGAGTTCCACTTCCAGTCCATATTTTTCTTTTGCTACTTTTTTTGCTGCTTCGGCAAGGTCATATTCCGGTCCTGATTCTACACCTACCTTAATGTGGTTAGGATCATCCTTTTTTGCTCCGCCACCACAGCTGAACAATAAAGCTGAACTGCTAAGAAGGGCTAATGTGGCTAGGAATTTGATTTTTGTATTCATGTGATTAAAATATTTAAGGTGATGCTTATCTGTGGTCTACTTTTTTGGCGATGAAATCTCCCAGAAACTGGATTAAAAAAACCAGCATGATCAATAGGATCAGTACGGTGTTCATCACGAACACATCATAGCCAACATATCCATATTGGTAACCGATCTGGCCCAGTCCGCCTGCACCGACTGCACCTCCCATAGCCGAATAACCGACGAGGGTGATTAAGGTAACGGATGCGCTGTTAATGATGGAAGGAAGTGCTTCGGGTAACAATACTTTATATACGATCTGGAAGGGAGTTGCCCCCATCGCCCTTGCGGCCTCTACTAATCCTCCCGGAACTTCTATCAGGCTGTTTTCTATTAATCTGGCAATAAAAGGGGCAGCGCCGATACTTAAAGGAACGATTGCTGCTTCCACACCAATAGAAGTGCCCACCAATGCTCTGGTGAAAGGGATCATCCAGACGATCAGGATGATGAATGGAATGGAACGGAAGATGTTAACGATCACCGAAATAACGTTGTTTAATGTTCGATGTTCCAAAACCTGTCCTTTCCTGGTCAGGTAGAGCAATACGCCAGTTGGTAATCCTATTAAGAAACCAAAAAAACCGGAAACAAAGGTCATGACGATGGTTTCCCAGGCTCCTTTTGCAAGGAGTAAAATCATTGAATCAGACATAACCTAAGACTTCTACTTTAATATTTTTGTTTTGATAAAATTCAATAGCCCGCAGACTGTTTTCCTGTGTTCCGAAGACTTCAATGAGCATGACCCCGAATTTAACGCCGCCGGCGTAGTCCATTCTTGCGCTGATCACATTGCTGTCGATCTGAAAAAGCCTTGCTACTTCCGACAATACGGGATCGTCTACAGACTGACCGGTAAATTCCAGCTTCAAGAGCGGGCGCTTATCTGCTGCGGGTGCCGCCACGAGGCGTTCTTTATAATCAACCGGGATTTCCAGGTTTAAAGAAGAGGCAATAAACTCTTTTGCCAATGCTGTTTTGGGATGTGAAAATATTTCGCTCACTGCACCCTGTTCAATCAGCTGACCTTCACTGATCACTGCAACCTCATCACAAATGTCTTTTACCACATCCATTTCATGGGTAATCAGTAAAATGGTGATGTTTAGTCTTTTATTAATGTCTTTTAATAAAGCAAGAATTGACTTTGTTGTGGCAGGGTCTAATGCACTTGTGGCTTCGTCGCAGAGTAAAACTTTAGGGTTGCTGGCCAGGGTTCTGGCAATGGCAACACGTTGTTTCTGGCCGCCTGATAAGTTGACCGGATAATCATGGTGTTTTTCATCCAGACCAACTAAAGAGAGTAGGTCTGAAACCCTTTTTTGGATCTCCTGTTTTGGCGTATGGTCCAGTTCCAAAGAAAAGGCTACGTTCTCAAAAACAGTTCTGGAAGAGAGCAGGTTGAAATGCTGGAAGATCATTCCGATGTGTCTTCTTGCTTTTGCGAGTTCTTTTGAGGAAAGGTTTATCAGGTTTTGTCCGTCTACGATCACCTCCCCGGAGGTCGGTTTTTCGAGCAGGTTTACACAGCGGATCAGTGTGCTTTTTCCTGCGCCTGAGGCACCAATAACACCGAAAATCTTGCCTTCAGGTACAGTTAAGGTGACATCCGAAAGGGCAGTGATCGCTTTTGTTTTCTGATAAAACTTCTTCGTTATATTTCTTAATTCAATCATTGCCCGGAAGTTTTTTTTACAAAGATAGCGTTTCAGGGCATTGAAACGCTATTAATTCTATGGCACAAGTATAGAATAAAATCCCTGGATAATGAAATGAAAGAAAACTTCTATATTGGAGCCGTAATTGAATACCTAAAAATGGAACAGGATATCCTAAAATTTCATTTCGACAAGCTACCGGTTCTGGAATCGGAAAGACTTTTATTGCGCGAACAAACGCTGCTTGATGCGCCCGCACTGTTTAAAATCCGGAGTAATGATTCGGTAATGAAATATATCCCGAGGCCAAAACCGAAAATTATAGCGGATATTGAAGCATTGATCACTGAAATTCATGAGAATTTTCTGAAACATGAAAGCCTGGGTTGGGTCATCACTTTAAAAGAAAAGCCGGAATGCTATATTGGCCATATCGGATATTGGAAAATTGACGCGTCGAATTTCAGAGCCGAGGTTGGCTATTTAATGGATCCGGACTTCTGGGGGCGGGGAATTGCAGCTGAAGCGCTGTCGTTGGTGACTGATTTTGGGTTCAATGCCGTTGGTTTACATTCCATTAGTGCGGTCATCGATCCCGGAAATCGGGCTTCTGCACGTGTGCTGCTTAAAAGTGGATATGTAAAAGAAGCCCATTTTAAGCAGGATTTTTATTATAAAGGTCAATTCCTGGATACTGAAATCTATTGTAAAGTAAATGCCTGAAATCCGGTTAGAAACGTACATCAATGCAGATATTAATCTGGTGTTTGATTTATCAAGGAGTATCGATCTGCACCAGATCTCGACAGCAGATACAGAAGAAAAGGTAGTAGGAGGACGGTTTTCCGGATTAATCCTGCTGGGAGAACAGGTGACATGGCAGGCACGTCATTTTGGGCTGGTTCAACAGCTGACCGCTCAGATCACAGCACTCCATGCACCCGATTTCTTTGTGGACGAAATGCAGAAAGGTGCATTTAAATCATTTAAACACGAACATATTTTTAGATATAACGGGCAGCAAACGGTGATGACAGATGTCTTTACCTATGTCTCTCCATGCTGGATTTTTGGAAGAATAGCGGATTATTTGTTTCTCAAAGCATACATGAAACGGTTCTTGTTCAAAAGAAACCAGGTGATCAAAACCTATGCTGAAAATGGTAAAGGATCCGAGCTTCTGCTTCGATGTCAGGCTGGTTTTTCAGAGGCGTAGAATGTGATATTTTAGATTCATTTGCTTCACAATTTGCATTTAAGCCTTGTTTTCAATAGTTTTAGAATCGCAATGATAAATTTAACGTCCAAAAAGGGCGATTTTATTCAGATACTTATTTAGATAATGAAGCTTCAAAAACTATTCTTAGTCATCATATTTACCTCATTTACAACCCTTGTTTTTGCACAAACCAGTGCAGAGTTAAAAAGGAATAAGGAAGCCATACAGCGGGAAATTGAATTGCTGCAGAAAAATCTGAATGAGACTTCCAGTAGTAAAAGACTAACAATGGGCCAGATCCGCACGGTAAATGCAAAGATCAGGCTGATGCAGAATAAAATTTCAATCATCAATTCTGAAGTGAAAAATCTGGACAATCAGATTCATGAAAACAGCAACGAAGTACGTACCCTGAAAGGTCAGTTGGGGCAGCTTAAAAAAGAATATGCCGGGATGATCCGCTTTGCACAGCGAAACAGGAACTCCTATGATAAAATGATGTTTGTATTTGGTTCCGAAGGGTTCAATCAGGCCTATAAAAGAATTAAATACCTGCAGCAGTTTGGTCAATACCGAAAGAAACAAGCAGATTATCTTCAGGGTACGCAAAAGAATATAGAATATAGAATCGGTGTGCTGGACAAGAACTTAAAGGCAAAGAGCAGTCTTTTATCCGAGCAGGAGCAGGAAAAGGTGAAGCTGAGTAAAAACAAATCTGAGCAGTCGGTGATGTTAAACCAGATCAGTAAGCAGGAAAAGCAATTTAAGCAAGACCTTGCCGCCAGAAAAAGAAAGCAGGCGGATATTGACCGGGCAATCAGGAATGCCATTCAGAAAGAGATAGAACTTGCGAGGAAAAAAGCCGAGGAAGAAGAGCGGCTTGCTGCCCAGAAAGCAGTTGCCGAAGGTCGCCCTGTCCCTGTGGCCAAAGAAAAAAGCAACAGCAGTTACCTGACCGCTTCACCTGAAGCGGCGAAGCTTTCTGCGGGCTTTGAAAACAACAGGGGGCGTTTGCCATGGCCTGTTGGTCAGTATTCTATTCTGGAGCGTTTTGGGGCACATACCGAAGGCCGCGCAACTTATAACAACGATGGGATTAATATCCTGACCGAAAATGGTGCTTCAGTGAAAGCGGTATTTGAAGGGAAAGTGTTGTTTGTTCGTGAATTGTATGGGACTTATATCGTTGCGGTTCAGCATGGAGAATATTTTACGATCTATCAAAACCTGAAAACGGTAAGTGTTGCGAAAGGCGACAAGGTCGAAACGAAACAGAGTTTAGGTGTTGTGGCTTCAAAAGAAGACGGACCGGTACTCCATTTCGAAATTATGCGTGGTCAGAACAAACTCAACCCAGAGGCCTGGATCGCGAAATAACCCGGATATTTCTTAGAATTTTCATTTAGATGTCATAACATCTAACATTGACCTTCATACTGACCAAAACAGTATAGGAAGTCAGATGTTAGCTTTATCTTTGGCCACGCTCTACAACTTAATCTGTTCAGTATTAACTAAGTTAACCGGAATCGTGTACATATCATATCAACAGTCGGTAGTGGTTCATACCATTACGCTAAGCCGCAATAACCCTTCTCCAAAAGAGGGAAGGAATGTTCTTGTTTGTGGACCTTCTCATTTGTTCAGGAAATAAGGATCGGTTTATGAGACAATACTTTAACAAATGGATCCGCATCTTTATCCTCTTCCTGACACTGGGCGGTACGGGCAGTGTTTTTGCACAGCAAACCAGGGTGAGTGGTACGGTTACCGATGCGAGTACTAAAGAAACCCTGCCTTATGTTTCCTATTCGATTACCGGAAGTACCCTTGGGGGAAGAACGGATGCGGATGGAAAATTCAATATCAGCCTCAACGGAGATTATACCACCTTGAAATTTAGTTATGTAGGGTATAAGCCGACCACTAAAGTCATCAAAGTAGGCACGGCTCAGGTCCTGAATGTACAATTGCAGCCGGAAGCAATGCTGATGAATGAAGTGGTGATTACGGCCGGAAAAAAGCCGCGTTACCGGAATAAAGAAAACCCGGCGGTAGAGCTGATCAGGAAAGTGATTGCCAATAAGGCAAAAAACAGAATGGAGCATTACGACTTTGTCGAATATCAGAAATATGAGCGGATGATGTTCTCTTTGAGTAATCTTTCTGATAAGTTTAGAAACAAACGCATGTTCCGCAATTACCAGTTCCTGTTTCAGGAGCAGGATTCTACAAAAATAGGGGGAAAGAATGTGCTTCCCGTATTTCAGCAGGAAAAACTGAGCAACAACTATTTCAAAAAGAACCCTGAGAAGACAAAGACAATCGTTATTGCAGATAAAAGAGTAAACTTTGATGAGCGTTTTATCGACAATCAGGGATTAAGCACTTATTTCGACAGGATGTATCAGGATATTGACATCTATGATAACAATATATCTGTGGTGAGTAACCAATTGCTCAGCCCTATTTCGGACGGCGCACCTTCTTTCTATAAGTTCTTTATTACCGATACCATTAAAAACCACAATCCACAGCTGGTGGAGCTTGCTTTTACGCCGAGAAACAACACTGATCTCCTGTTTGAAGGAAAGCTTTACATTACATTGGACGGAAACTACGCAGTACAGAATGCCTTTCTTACGGTAAATAAGAACATCAACCTGAATTTTGTCCGGGCATTGGAGGCTAAGCTGGATTTTGAGAAGAATCCGGATGATCGTTATCATTTGAGCAAAAGTAACCTGATTGTTGATTTTGGCCTGAGCAAGAAAGCCGGAAGCGGCTTTACGGGAGAAAGAACGGTCACCTTTAAAGATTATAAGATCAATAACCCACGTCCGGATACGGCCTATCGGGGCGCCGGACAATTGGTGGTCGTTCCCGATGCCGATAAAAGGTCAGAACAGTTCTGGGCAAACAACCGCCCTGAGCCCCTGAGTGCCGGCAATATGAAGGTCTATGGTAATCTGGATACGCTGCAATCGATACCTTCCTTTAAAAGGACGATGGATGTAGTGACCTTATTCTTTGCGGGTTATAAAGATTTTGGTCCTTTTGAAATGGGGCCTGTCAATACCTTTTATAGCTTTAACGGGGTAGAAGGTTTCCGTCTTCGTTTGGGAGGAAGAACAACGCCTTCATTAAGCAAGCGTTATTATTTTGAAACCTATGCCGCTTATGGATTCAAGGACGATAAATGGAAATATTTCCTGAGTGGAACTTATTCTCTGAACAACAAATCGATCTATGCCTTCCCGCAAAACTACCTCAGGGCCAGTTTTCAAAGGGATACGAAGATTCCGGGACAGGAGTTGCAGTTTGTACAGGAAGACAATTTCCTGCTTTCTTTCAAAAGAGGAGAGAACAATATGATGCTTTACAATGATTTTTACAGGCTTGACTATGTGCATGAGTTTGAAAATCACTTCTCTTATACACTGGGCCTGAGGAAATGGCAGCAGACGCCCGCAGGATCCCTTTATTTCAGTAATTATCCTGACAATGGGATTCTGGGCCGGACCAACCAGATCAGTACCTCTGAGGTCAGCTTAGGCCTGCGGTACGCACCACATGAGAAATTTTATCAGGGAAAAATATACAGGGTACCCATTATCGACCGTTTTCCGGTCTTTAATTTCCGCTATACTGCTGGTATAAAAGGAGTATTGGGAGGAGAATACAACTATCATAACTTTATGGGAAGTGTAGATAAGCGTTTTTACCTTTCACAGCTTGGTTATGCGGATGTGACGGTGGAAGGTGCCTATATTGTAGGGAAGGTTCCTTTTCCATTATTGGCCATTCACAGGGCAAATCAGACCTATGCTTACCAGCTGAATTCTTACAACCTGATGAATTTCATGGAATTTGTAAGTGATCATTATGCGAGTATCAATATCGATCAGAACTTTAATGGTTTCTTTTTCAATAAAATTCCTTTGCTTAAAAAGCTGAAATTGAGAGAGGTTGCCTCGTTTAAGGTGTTGTATGGTGGCTTACGCCAGGAAAACAATCCGGCATTGAACAGTGGTATTATGCAATTTGTACGAAATGAAAATGGTGTGCCGGTTACCAATTCCCTGAATA
Organism: Pedobacter steynii; assembly: GCF_900103665.1. Lineage (GTDB taxonomy): Bacteria > Bacteroidota > Bacteroidia > Sphingobacteriales > Sphingobacteriaceae > Pedobacter > Pedobacter steynii. The sequence continues at coordinate 50,403 of NZ_FNGY01000007.1, read as the reverse complement.
GAGATCCTTATATGGAAGGCAGTGTTGGTGTCGGAAACATCTTTAAAGTGCTCCGGGTCGATGCAGTGAAGAGATTCAGCTACCTGAATAATCCGGAGGTCTCCGGCTGGGGCATTCGGGCAAGGGTTAAATTTGATTTTTAAGCAGGAAGAAGGAGTGTTCCCTTATTCCGCGCTATATATGGATCCTGCTAATCAGTAGAATGATCCGGAAGTTGTTTCTTAAAAAGGCTATTAGATCGTTTCTAATGGCCTTTTTTGTGGAATACACATCTCATCGTATCTTAATTTTTAATCATTTGATTAAATCAAATAAATAATTATATATCTTTGTATCAGGATATCCTGTATCAAGATATAAAGCGGAAATCACCATATGGCAAAAACAGAAAAGCTGGAAACAGCAGATAGCTCTACAGAAGAGAAGATTAAAGAGGCGGCGGCAAAAGTGTTTACGCAGAAAGGATTTGCGGCTACACGGACCAGAGATATTGCGGAGGAAGCAGGAATTAACCTGGCTTTACTCAACTACTATTTCAGGAGCAAAGAGAAGCTGTTTGACCTGGTGATGATGGAAAGCCTTCAGAAATTTCTGTTGGGAGTGAGGGACATTCTGAATGATGTGAACAGTTCATTGACGGAAAAAATAAGCCAGCTGGCCAGCCATTATATTGACCTGTTGAAAGTCAATACTGACCTCCCGTTATTTATATTAAGTGAGATCAGAGCGAACCCGGCAAGGCTGGAAGCGAACATGGGAGCGAAGGAGATTTTGCTGCAATCTAACTTCTATAAACAACTTGAAGCGACGACTAAAAAGAAGGTAGATCCGGTACATTTTTTAATGAATATTTTCGGGCTTACCGTCTTTCCTTTTGTGGCAAGTCCGCTCCTGAGGATCATCGGAGAAAAGAGTAAAGCGGAGTTTGATGCCCTTATGGATGAGCGTAAAAAGATGATCCCGATCTGGATTGATGCGATGCTGAAAAGCATCTAAAATTTTTTAATATAGCGTTAGTCAAATGATTAAAACAAATTAATAAATTAATATTATGAGACACATATTCAGTTCTTTATGTTTGTTTATATTATGTAATTGTGTATATGGTCAGGAGCCGGCTTCTCTTTCTGTTGAGGAGAGCTATAGTTTAGCCAGGCAGCATTATCCCTTGCTAAAACAGCTGGAACTGATCGCTAAAACGGAAGCCTGGTCTGTTGGAAATGCAGCGAAAGGGTACCTCCCTCAATTGAACATCGGCGGGCAGGCGACGTATCAATCAGAGGTCACCACGATCCCGATTCATATCCCCGGAATGAACATCCCTCAGATGAGTAAAGATCAGTATAAGCTATACGGAGAGGCGACGCAATTGCTCTTTGATGGTGGCATGATCAGGCAGCAGCAGGAGTCCCTGAAATCAGGTTCGGGGATAGAGGCCCAGAAGGTAGAAGTAGAGCTGTACAAGCTGAAAGAACGCATCAATCAGTTGTTCTTTGGAATCCTGGTGTTGAAGGAACAGATTCAGCAAAACGAGCTGCTGAAAAGAGACATTCAGCTGGGCATCAACAAGACAGCAGCGGCCATTCAAAACGGGGTCGCCTTAAAGAGCAGTCTGGACATTCTACAGGCAGAGTTGCTCAAAGTAAAACAGCGTAGTACGGAGTTGAAGTTTACACTGAAAGGCTATGCAGATGTGCTTGGTCTGTTCGTCAACAGGAGGTTGGACGAACGCACAAATTACCTCAAACCGAAGCCGGTTGTGGAAGCCCTGACTGTTCTGCGGCCCGAATTGCAGCTGTACGATTTACAACGCAGGAACATGGATGTTCAGGAGAAAATCATCCGCGCTAAAAACCTGCCCAGGTTCAACCTGTTCTTTCAGGGAGGCTTTGGCCGGCCGGCATTAAATATGTTGAATAATGAATTGGAGCCCTATGCGATAGGTGGTATTAGATTAAGTTGGTCTTTAGCTGGCCTATATACCAGGAAAGGAGAAAAAGCCATCCTTGAGCTTAACCGTAAAAGCATAGATCTGCAAAAAGAAACCTTTCTTTTGAATACGAATTTTACCCTGAAACAGCAGGACGCAGAACTCAGTAAATTAAGGGAACTCCTGTCTGCAGACGATGAAATTATTGAACTGAGGACAAGGACCAAGAAGACCTTTTATGCGCAGCTTACGAACGGCATCATCAATAGCAATGATTACCTGAGGGAGGTCAATGCGGAGGATCAGGCCAGGCAAAATAAGATCCTTCACGAGGTTCAATTGCTCCTTGCCCAATATAATCAGCAAACAACTACAGGAAACTAATTTTTAAACAGAATCATGAAAACATTTTTATTAGCATCTGCAGGTTTCCTTCTATTGGTTTCCTGTAATGGAAAAAAGGCCGTTTCTGATGCCTCTGGTACTTTTGAAGGAAGGGAAACGATCGTTTCGGCGGAAGCAACAGGGCGGATCAATAGCCTGGTTTTAGAAGAAGGTCAGCTATTGGAGGTTGGGGATACGGTTGGACACATAGACAGCCTCCAGCTTTACCTGAAGAAAAAGCAGTTGCAGGCGCAGATCAATGCGGTATTGGGAAGAAAACCCGATATCCCGGCACAGCTGGCCGCTTATCGGGAGCAGTTAAAACAAGCGCTTAGAGAACAGGACCGGTTAAGTAATCTGGTAAAGGCCGATGCGGCTACCCCAAAGCAGCTCGACGATGCCAATGCACAGGTGGCGATCATCAGGAAACAGATCGCCGCACAGGAATCCAGTCTGGGAATCAGCTCCAGCGGTCTGAATAAAGAAGCCTTGCCACTAACTGCCCAGATCGAACAACTGAACGATCAGCTCGCAAAAACTAACCTGATTAACGGGGTAAAGGGGACCGTGCTGACCAAGTATGTGGAGGCCGGAGAAATGGCTGTCGCAGGAAAACCTTTGTATAAAATCGCTGACCTTTCTACGATAGTTTTACGGGCTTATTTTACTGTTAATCAATTGTCGTCGATAAAATTAGGGCAGGTAGTTAAAGTGTTGGTTGATGCAAGTGACGGTCAGTATAAAACCTACGAAGGCGTCATCGAATGGATCAGTGCCAGGGCTGAATTTACCCCTAAAACCATCCAGACCAAAGAAGAGCGGGCCAACCTGGTTTACGCGGCTAAGATCAGACTGAAAAACGATGGTTATCTGAAAATAGGCATGTATGCCGAGGTTGGTTTATAAGCAAAGCCATGGAAAGTTTATATGCCATTGAGCTACGTAAAATCACCAAAACCTACGGTAAAGAAAAGCAGGTGGCGGTAGATGAGGTTTCCTTCCACGTCAATAAAGGAGAGTTGTTCGGATTGATCGGCCCTGATGGTGCGGGTAAGACGAGCATTTTCAGGATCCTGACCACCCTGTTGCTCGCAGAGCAGGGCGAGGCCTGGGTGGAAGGTTTTGAGGTTAGACATGAGTATCGGGAGATCCGGAAAATTGCAGGTTATATGCCGGGGAAGTTTTCGCTGTATCCGGACCTTACCGTAGCGGAGAACCTGAACTTTTTTGCGACGGTTTTCGATACTACGGTTGCCGAAAATTACGAATTGATCAAAGATATTTATATCCAGATCGAGCCTTTTAAAGACCGCAGGGCCGGAAAACTTTCCGGCGGAATGAAACAAAAGCTGGCCTTATGCTGTGCATTGATCCATAGACCAAGGGTCTTGTTCTTAGATGAACCGACCACAGGCGTAGACCCGGTATCGAGAAAAGAGTTCTGGGAGATGCTCAAAAAGCTGAAAATGCAGGGGATTACCATCATCGTATCCACGCCTTACATGGACGAAGCATCGCTCTGCGACCGGATTGCGCTCATTCAATATGGCAAAATCTTATCTGTTGATACGGCCGAAAATATGGTAAAGAACTATCCTGAGCAACTGTACGCAGTCAAATCAAATCAAATGTACCTGCTCCTGAAATCACTTAGGAAGTATCCGGAGGTATTGGATTGCTATGCTTTTGGGGAATATGCCCATGTTGCTTTCAAAAATGCTTTTGAAGCTGCTCCGCTGGAAGCTTATCTCAGGAAAGAGGGCTTATCTGAGATCGAAATGAAAGCGGTAGAGGCCAGTATCGAGGATTGTTTTATCAAACTATTGAAATCCTGATGAAATGAAGGAAATCGTCATAAAAACAGATCGGCTCAGCAAGCGCTTCGGCGACTTCATTGCGGTGAATGAAATCAGCTTTGAGGTGCAGAAAGGGGAGATATTTGGTTTTCTGGGGGCAAATGGTGCTGGGAAAACAACGGCCATGCGGATGCTCTGCGGGCTTTCTATTCCTTCTTCCGGAACGGCGGAAATTGCAGGCTTTGAGGTGTATAAACAAGCGGAGCAGATCAAAAGAAACATTGGTTATATGAGTCAGAAATTCTCTTTGTATGAAGACCTGACCGTATCGGAGAACATCAGTTTCTTTGCCGGTATATATGGGTTGACCAACAGGGAGATCAAAGAAAAAGGTGAAGCATTGGTTGAGCAGTTAGGACTGGAAAAAGAAACGAAGAAACTGGTTGGGAGCTTGCCTCTGGGCTGGAAGCAAAAGCTTTCTTTCTCAGTAGCGGTGCTGCATGAGCCAAAGATTGTGTTTCTTGATGAACCTACCGGAGGGGTAGACCCAGTGACGCGAAGACAGTTCTGGGACCTGATCTACGAGGCTTCAGCAAAAGGGATTACCATTTTTGTAACGACGCATTATATGGACGAAGCAGAATATTGCGACCGGATCTCTATCATGGTTGACGGAAGGATTGCTGCACTGGATAGCCCTTCAAAGCTCAAAACCCAATTTAAGGCAGGCACAATGGATGAAGTTTTTTACCAGCTGGCCAGAGGGGCCAAACGAGGCGATTAAAACCTGGAACTCATGAAACAGTTTGTAAATTTTGTAAGAAAGGAATTTTTCCATGTGATGAGGGACAGAAAAACCTTGCTCATCTTATTTGGAATGCCGGTGGCGCAGATCCTGATCTTTGGTTTCGCGCTGACCAATGAGGTGAAGAATTCCAAACTCATTGTCTTTGACCAGGCAAAAGATCCGGCCTCACAGGAACTCATCGCTAAAATCGAAGCGAGCAGGTATTTTGAGGTAGAAAGGTCCGTGATGAATGAGCAGCAAATGGAAGCGGTCTTCAGACAAGGGGAAATCAAAATGGCCATTGTCTTTCCGGCAGGGTTCAATTCGGGACTCCTTCATGAACATCATGCACAGGTTCAGGTGATTGCGGATGCTTCCGATCCCAATACGGCAAATATGCTGAGTAATTACCTGTCAGCTATTGTCATGGATTACCAAAGTACACGGAGCAAAAGCCTGGTGCTGCCGTACCGGATTGTTCCGGAAGTCCGGATGCTGTACAATCCACAACTCAAAGGAGCACCTAATTTTGTTCCAGGGGTAATGGCGTTGGTCTTAATGTTGGTCTGTGTGATGATGACGGCCATTTCTATCGTGAAGGAAAAAGAAACCGGGACGATGGAAGTATTGCTGGTTTCTCCTTTCAAGCCGATTTTGGTGATCATTTCCAAAACGGTTCCTTATCTGATCCTTTCTTTGGTGAATGTCGCTTCCATTCTTTTGCTGAGTGTCTTTGTGCTGGAGCTTCCTGTGAACGGAAGCGTGCTGCTGCTCTTTGGGGAAAGCGTCCTGTTTATCATCACCTGCCTCACTGTAGGGATTTTCATTTCCGTGAAAACCGATTCTCAACAGGTGGCGATGCTGATTTCTCTGATGGGCATGTTGTTGCCTACTGTGCTGTTTAGCGGTTTTATGTTTCCCATAGAAAATATGCCTTACCCGTTACAGCTGTTTTCAAACGTCGTTCCGGCGAAATGGTTTTACATCATCGTGAAATCAATCATGATCAAAGGGCTTGGATTTGAGGCCATCTGGAAGGAAACGCTAATCCTGGCCGGCATCACGGTCGTTTTACTGGTGATCAGTTTAAAAAGTTTTAAAATCCGACTGTCATGAGAACGATCAGATTCCTGCTTCAAAAAGAATTCAGACAGATTTTCCGCAACCGGGCCATTTTGCTCCTGATCGGGGTGATGCCGGTGATGCAATTGCTGATCCTTCCCCTGGCGGCAAATTATGAAGTGAAGAACATCAACCTGTCTGTGGTAGACCATGACCATTCCGGTTATGCACAAAAATTGGTTGCGAAGGTCACTGCCTCCGGATATTTTAAGCTCAGAGGCTATGGGGCTTCGTTTAAGGAAGAATTAAAGAAGATTGAATCAGATGAGGCAGATTTGATTTTGGAGATCCCTGAGGGCTTTGAACGCAATCTTATCCGGGAAGACCAACAACAATTGTTTATCGCGGTAAATGCGATCAACGGGGTAAAGGCAAACCTTGGGGGAGCCTACCTGACCAGCATCATCAAAAATTTTAATGAAGAAATTCGAATAGAACTGCTTCCTCCGGGGCGCTTTAATCCGGGGCCGGTCATAGAAATCATCGCTTCCAACTGGTATAATCCGCTGATGGAATACCGGTTTTATATGGTTCCGGGAATTCTGGCCATTCTGGTCACGATGATTGGAGGCTTTCTCTCTGCTTTGAATATCGTGAAAGAGAAGGAGTTTGGTACGATCGAACAAATCAATGTAACACCCATTAAAAAACATCATTTTATCCTCGGAAAACTCATCCCTTTCTGGGTATTGGGAAACATCGTCTTTAGTCTGGGACTGTTGGTGGCCTGGCTGATCTATGGCATTATCCCGATAGGAAGTCTCCTTGTGCTCTATGGTTTTTTAGCTGTTTACCTTTTGGCGATCCTGGGCTTCGGGCTGCTCATTTCTACTTTCTGTGATACACAGCAACAGGCGATGTTTATCATGTTCTTTTTCATGATGGTCTTTATTTTGATGGGTGGCTTGTTCACTTCCATCGATAGTATGCCGGATTGGGCGAAGCTGGTCTCGAGATTTAATCCGGTCAGTTACCTCATTGAGGTGATGCGGATGGTAATCCTCAAGGGGAGTGGATGGAGAGACATATGGCCGCAGTTTGGGATCATTACGCTATTTGCAGTCGTGCTGAATGCCTATGCGGTTATCAATTATAAAAAGACGAATTAGCTTTTTTTTTGACAATCGGCTGGATAACTTTTTTTTTGAAATATCTAGCTTTGCATGATATCTTAATAATCGCTTTTATGAAACATATTCAAGTAATCGGCAGACTGGTAGTGATGTTGGTGTTATTCGGTACATGTGCTGCTGCTGTTGCTCAGACTGCTGATAAGAGTGATCCTTCTCCTTTGAAATTTCCCACACCAAAAGGAATAAAAAACCAATTGTTTTACCTGCAGAGAGATCCCAATACCAATACCATCATTTGCGAACTTAACGTAGAAGCAAATGGTCAGGTGAACAGGAAAGAGCCTATTCTCGTTTATTGGCTGCGTTATAGTGAAAAAGGAGAGAAGAAAGACCTGAATTATATCCAAAGAAAATTTGCCTACGGTATTCAGGCCAAAGAAATCGGTAAGGACCAGTTTGAACTTCGTTTTGTTTCTCATAAAAAAATCCCGATGTACCTGATGGAATCAAAAGATGACCATAAGTTTCATGTGTATGTGACGGTAAACAACAAGAAAATTGAGCTGGACAAGATCTTTTTAAGGATTGAAGGTGGTTCATTCTGGTTGCCAAACGTAAAGTATGTGGAACTGACCGGAACAAATACCGCCAATAATGCCCCCGTCATCGAAAGAATTAAAGTCTAAGCGACTCCGGCCAAATTTTCTACCGATATTTTTATTCCTTTTACCGATGCTATTCGGCCATATGGCCCTCCAGGCATTGCTCTGCCTTGATATACGCGGTAGTTTTGAAGAAAAAAAAATCATGGAAACCTTAACTAATAACAACAACAAATTTAATCGTCATATTATTGCAGGTGTGATTGTCACCGCTCTTGGATTGCTCTTAATGCTCGATAATCTGGGCCTTAACCTGCCACACTGGATTCTTTCCTGGCATACCGTAATGCTTGGGATAGGTTTGCTGATTGGTTACCGTAAAGATTTTAAGGTTTCCGGTTGGCTGGTACTGGTGATCATCGGCGGGATTTATACTTTAAAAGACATTGCCTTCTTTGACCTGTCCAGATTTACCAGTGCATTGGTCCTAATCGGACTGGGTGCTTATCTGCTCCTGAAACCAAATAAGAAACCTGCGTTCTGGGACTTCAGCGATAAAAAGCCAATCGATTTTGGAAATAAGAATGAAGCCTGAAAGCAGGGAAAGGAAATTACATTAGTATAATCGTTTTTTAGTATTCTTGCTTAAATATACTTTTACAGACAGGGAACTTAAATGATTATACTAATGAAAATTAAGCAAGCGGTTATAGGCTGCAATTTATTGATCCTCTTGTTTGTTGCTGCCTGCACTACCGATGCTGCTAAAAAGAAAACACCGGATCTTAAAACCGATGTTGCTTCTGTGGCCAATGCGCCCACAGCAGAAGGAGACCAGTCGGCACTGGTCAGAATGCTGCTAAAATCCCATCATATCTATCCTTTCTATATCAGGCTTTCCAAGGATTCAACAGGGATTTATTTTGTGTTGTTTCAGGAGTTTGCGGATAAAAAAGCATCTAAAAATCTTTATTTCTCTTCGGAAGAAAAGTTACAGCTTTATGCGGCCAAGGTCCGGCTGACCGGGGATAAAGAAGTCAGGGTGATCAGTAAAGCGCTGATTTTGGAAGAAGAGTCTACTTATTGCGTGATTGATTCAAATATCAATGAGGTGACGGTTGCTGGCAGAAAGTACGCGAGCCTTACTTACGACAAGGAGTTTATGGGGACGGCTATAACGGAAAAATTTATTGATTTTCAACTCATCGATTTAAATAGTCTGGAACATTACACCCTGGACTTTGCAGGACATCATTCCTGGAAATGTGAGGACTGCCTGGAGGGGGAGCTTGTCAATAAAAAAGCGCTGAAAGGAAAGGGGGATATTTTATCCTTCTTAGAGGGGATGGCACTGAAATCTCCCCGCATCTATCACCCTTCTGAAAAAGATAAAGATCCCTATCATGTGATTAACTATGAGGTCAAATGGGAAAAAGACAACAACGCGAGTAACCATATGGCAAACGGTCATGGTGAGTTGGACGTTCCATTGAAATCTACTTATTACCGCACCAACCTCTTCAATTTACAGCAGGGGAGCGAATTTGAAACCGCGGAAAATGAGCAATACCTGTTTAAGAGTTACTTTTGCGGTTCAGTTATTGGCTTCGACAAACAACGCAAGCTATATTTCCCTTTAATGATTGAGGACTGCAATGCGATGTGCTCAAAAAAACTAAGCATTAATGCAGAGGGTGTGTTAAAGCTTAGCTACGAGGAAGATGATTTCTATGAGGTTCCGTTAAAAGAACTCATTTTTGATAAGCAAAAAGAAAAATAATTCAAAGGGTCTCATTTGATCCAATTCTTCTTCCTTCGTTCCCTGTTCGATCACGACAGTTAACCGGAACGTCCCATGAACGTACCAAGTACGCCTTTTTATGCCAAAATACATTCCTGGTGTATTTTTGACAGGTTTCCGGGACATTCCGGTTAACTGTTATAATCGAAGGATGATCCTGTTGCAATTCTTCCGGAATGGAGTTGTCCTTAACGGACCCAAAAAAACGCCCTGCAGGTATGGACCTGCAAGGCATCACTATTAAACCCCCCGGTATAATATTCCTGATTTCTCTAAAAAACCTTTTTATTTTAAACGCAAGGTTAAATTAGTCAAAAACAACTGAACAAATGACTTTATTGATGTTCATTTTTATTCATTTTTTATGACCGGATAAACCATTGAGAAAAACGAATTACGTTTAAGTGTTGTGGTTTTAAAATAAAATTGCAAAATTTATATAAATTAACCAAATAAAATCATCCTATGAATAAAAAGTTTTTAATTGCCCTGTTTGCCGGACTGGCATTTAGCGCTTGCGAAAAAGGAATTACGGGTAATGCCGGATTAAATGAGCTGTCTCTTAAGAAATCTGATCTGGTTGCTGAAGTGATGGTTCCGGGGGTAAGTCTGAAGGCCGATGGCCCGGGTGGAACCTACAACCTGATCAATAGTGTTTTGGGAGGGAATGCCTGTGAAGTCCCGGATTGTGTTCATGCTCAGGACCACATTGCAGAAATATTTGACAGTAGTTTAAACACGAATGTATTCGTTTTCTCGGCACATGTGAGCCAGGATAACGACCGTTGTCAGAATTTTGACCGCCAGCGTACGGAAATAAAAACCTATAACGCATCTCCGGACCATCTTAAAGCAACCAATGGCGAGACGGTGACCTATCGCTGGAAATTTAAACTGGATGCAGGTTTTCAGGCTTCTTCCAGCTTTACCCATCTGCACCAGATTAAAGCAGTAGATGGAGATGATTCCATTCCTCTGATTACCCTTTGCGCCCGTTATGGGGCCAGTAATACCGATAAAATGGAGCTGATACATGTTAATTCTTCAGGAACGACCACAAAGGTGAAGCTCGCCAATCTGTCGCTATTCCGGGGAAACTGGGTGGAGGTCGTGGAGAAAATCACCTTTGGAAGCAATGGTAAATATGATATTTCTGTTAAAAAAATAAGCGATGGTACCGTACTGCTGGCTTATAACAATACGAATATGGATTTATGGCGCACAGGAGCGTCGTTTTGCCGGCCAAAATGGGGGATATACCGTAGCTTAAATAATGCGGTGCGGTTAAGGGACGAGGAAGTTCGTTTTGCCGATTTCTGTATTGCTGAGGGAACAGCGGCATGTCAGTAACGGTGCAGCCCTAACACTGTGATAAATCAATGAGCTCCTGTTTTATGGCGAATAAGACCAGGCCTGTTCTGGACTTCAGGTCGAATTTTTGAAACAGCTCCTGTCTGTAATTGTCGATGGTATGTGGACTTAGGTTCATCTGATCCGCGATTTCTTTATAGGTGAGCTCGGAGCAGCAGAGCTGGAGGAATTTCATCTCGTTGGCACTTAGCTGGGTGGATAGCGGATTGGAAAGGTGCTCGTTTTGAATGCTTCTCAGGAGTTTCCCCGAAACAAGGTCGTTTAAATAATAACCTTGTTGATTGATGATTTTAACGGCATTAACCAGATCGCTGGTCTTAGATTCTTTGAGCAGGTAACCACCTGCTCCGCTTTTAAGCATTTTTATAATTGGTTTATCTTCTTCAAACATGCTTAATGCCAGGATTTTGATGTCCGGGTATTGTTGCTTTAACCATGAAGTTGCTTCATACCCATCCAATACAGGCATGCTGATGTCCATCAATATCACTTCCGGAAGGGGATGAAGGTCTATTTTTTCCTTCATCTCTGCTCCGTTGGCCGCATCAAACACAATGTTCACTTCGGGGAATTCTGACAACAGGCTGATTAGACCCTGGCGAAATAAGGTATGGTCATCAATGATGGCTATAGGGATGCTTTTTTGGTCCATGGGTCTTTAAAAAGGGCTATTTAATAGGGAATGGTGATGGTGGTTTTTGTTCCGGTTCCAGGCGCAGTATCAAAGGATACTGTTCCGCCTATCATAGCTACTCTTTTTTGTATATTCTGCAGGCCCATGCCTTTATGCAGTTTCTTGATTTCAGTAAAGTTAAATCCAATTCCGTCATCAGCAATTGATAAAATTAACAGGTCATTTATAAATTCCAAGTTAATAATTATTTCCAAAGCTTTTGCATGCCGGATAATATTATGGAGGGTTTCCTGAAATAAGCGGAAGATAATCGTCTCTTTTCCGGCCTTTGCCGGTAATGTTTTTACGGAACTGTGGTAACGGATTTTGAATAGCTGAGATTTCTCCAGCCAATCCAGCTCAAATGCAATCGCACCGATCAAACCCCTGCTGATGAGTTCTTCTCCATCTAATAATCGGGAGAGCGCACGGAGCTCCTTTACCGACCTTTTGGCCAGATCTTCAGCTGCCGCAATTTTCTCCTTCGCCTTTGCGGGATCGTTGATATTGATGGAGCTTAGGGTAATAATGGTCAGACCGAGCAATTGTCCGATGTTGTCATGAAGGTCGGAGGCCACAGTTTTCAGGGTTTGTTCCTGCACCTCCATCTGAGACCTGAGGAGTTCATTTTCAAATGCTTTTTTTAGTGATTCGGTTTCCTCATTGTGTTTCTTCTTACGGCGGTTATACAGGCTTACGTACGCAATCATAAAAAGCGGGGCAATCAGGAATATGATGGTAATCAGGCTAATGAGGAAGAAGACTTCCTTTGAAGATATTTGCATAAGAAAGCGTAAGACCAACAGCAATATAGCAATACATTAAGTATATTGAAAATAATGTACCTGATAGAATGGGCAAAATTGGAAATCTTGTCCTGAATCAGGTAATCAAAGAAAATATTTGTCGAAGTACTTCCGAAATAGAAGATTAGCGTTCCATTGACCCACCAGAAAGGGGCGTAATTGTATAGCCGCTCAAATTTTTCGTCTTTCAGGATGAGGTAATAAAAATACAGACTGGCCAATACAAAAACCAACGACAATACAGAAGCTGTTTTAAAGGTGAAGCTTAAGAAATGGTTGTTCATCAATTCTCCAAAAAACAAAAGGGTAAAAACACTAAGCCAGACCATTAGCCATTTGGTTTTATTAACGTATCTCTTATACAGATAATAGAAAAAAGTACTGATAAAGCCGCATTCTATCAATAGAAACACATTATATAAAGGCAGGTTCGACTGATTTAAAACTTTCCTGATGTGAATGGCAGAAACTTCTGTAGCACAGGTAAAAAGCAGGTAAAGGATACAGAGCCTCCATATTGGATCCCTGTCTTTATAGAGGCAAAGGCATGCAATAAGGAGGCAAAAGAATTCTATTACGGTATTGACGGTAAAATAGAGGGTCATTTTTTTTGAGGAATGGTATCAGAAATTAGTGTGGCACCGATATCCTGACAATTTGCAGGAGGAGGGCACATCTCGCCACGGTTTTCCGGCGTGGTGGATAGAATCATGCCATTCGCAGCTTTACTGTTGATCTTATCATTGTAATAATCCCGGTGATAACCCAGGCTGTCTTTAGTAGAAACCATAATCAGCGTGTTGTGGTTCCAGTATTCTTTAATCGGGACATGGGTTTTGCTTTGTGCATTGTAGGTACTGTCGTAAGTAGCAAAGTAGAACCGGATTCCGTCCCCGCCTTCGGCCTCAATCTTTTTAACCAGGTTTTTAAGCCTTTCAATATCGAACCATACTGCACGGGTATCCGGCAGGTTCTTGCCATCGGAGCGCACTGTTCCGGCTCTTTGTGCATAATTGGCCACATAGTTTTTTGCTTCCTGTATGCTCAGGGAATCGTCTGAAGGGGTTGAAATTTTTTCCCGGGCAGTGTCAACAGATTTGTTCTGACATGCAGTGATCATACCAGCCGTCAGGGCCAGTCCAATCATGGTTGTTTTAAGCGTCATAAAGATGATTTTAGGGTTTAATTAAAATTAACATTATTATTATGTTTAAGGAAATTAATTTTCAATTTTATCTGGAAATGCTACTTTTAAAAAGGCCAGGGGAAGCCTTTTTAAAGTAGCTGAGATATGGGGAGAGCGTATCTTTTTAACCTAAATATTGCATCGAATGATAATTGAAATTTCCTGGCATGAAGAGGTTCATGTTTTGATCAGTTAAGGGGCTATCTTTCGGATTGAGGGGGATGATATGGTTTGATATGCTGAATAGTGTTTGAAAAAGGCTGGGTGTAGCAGGAATGTAAAGCGTCCTGCAAATGAAGTTTTCCATAGTTGAATTTAACCCGAATGCAATGATATAGTCTTGTTTGCCCAATTGTAGGCTATTGAAATTTAGCGTGCCGGATGGCTGATGCATTTTGATCTGATGAATCTGTATCGCCGCATTGAAGGATTGGACTAAAGCACCCTGCCAGATTGCAGCAAAATATCCGGGAGCTCTGGAACCCGGTGAAATATTAAAATCGATTTTTACGCTGGTATTGCTGGAAATGAATCCTGAGAATTTTAAGTCGACTTTTGATGTTTTCAAGGCTTGTAATTCCATATGTCTAAAGCTCCTTTAAAACTTTTAGGAATAATAAGCTGAAAACCACTTTTTTTTACAGTGCTTTTGTGCCTTTTATTGGTAATGGTGGATCTGTTGATATATTATTCTATTCTTCAAACAAAAAAGCGACCTTGCAAAGAAAAACTGGTATGCAGAAGCTTTTTTCTTCATTGTTAGGTGTTGGATTAATTTCTTTTTCAGTTTCCTGTGGAACGTACAAGGCTGCGGCTGAAATAAAACTGAAAACTACCAGCCATTTTAACTATTTAGGGAGTTGCGAATTGCCTTATGGATTACAGTACCGGCAGACTACCGTAGGCGGATTGTCGGGGATTGATTACGATCCTGTACATCAGGTATACTATTTAATCAGCGATGACCGTTCTGCTATTAATCCTGCACGCTTTTATACCGCAAAGATTAAACTAACAGCGAACGGGATTGATACGGTAATGCTTACCGGGACCCAAAAGTTGCCTGTTCAAAGAAAAGGCGTACCGGATCCCGAAGCAATCCGCTATTCGCCTGTATCCGGGAGGCTTGTCTGGAGCAGTGAAGGTGATCGAAATATAAAATCGGGCAGTGCGACATTAATTGATCCGTCGATACAGCTCATTTCAAGGAAGGGAAAAATTATTCAGAATTTTATATTGCCGGAGTCATTGAAAATGAGTACGATGGAATCGGGACCACAAAATAATGAGGTACTGGAAGGGCTTACATTTTCAGGAGACGGAAAAATACTGTATGCCAGTATGGAGGGGCCACTTTATGAAGATAAATTACCTGCTTTTCAACGTGTTTATCAGTTTGACGTAGCCTCAGGAGTCAATACAGCGCAGTATTTTTATAAAAGTGAAAAAGGATACGGGATTACGGATATCCTGAATGTGAATGACCGGCAGTTCTTATTCACAGAAAGGAGTTGGTCTAAAGAAACCAAGCGGCTTACCGTAATGGTATATCTGGCAGATTTTCAGGGAGCAACAGATCTTATGCAGTATACCGACAGGGGAGGATCGGAAGCTATACCTATCAGGAAAAAACTATTGCTGGATTTTTCAAAGTTGAGTTTTCCGGTTGACAATATCGAAGGAGCGACATTAGGCCCCCAATTGCCTAACGGACACCCGACATTGCTTTTTGTTTCGGATAATAATTTTAATCCGGAGCAGATTACACAGTTCTTGCTGTTTGAGCTGGTTCTGTGAGTCTTCATAAATAATTTATGGTCTATCGCTCTCATCTATCCGCTCTTTTACAGCTATTCCCTGCTTACTGGCTTTTAATTCCTTTGAAAGTAAAGCATATAATTCCATAGGAGAGCCCCACATATTTTCTACTCTGTCTTTTATGGAAAGCTCCCAAAATTTGGCAACCTCCTGAACTGCAATCAAGCTCACAGGAGAATCAGGGTATTTCTTAATAAAAGTTATCAAACTTCGATTTTTTGCCCGTACACATAAAGTTTTCTCCTCAAACTGTTTAGTCATTACCCCTCCACTGATGATTTCTGCAGCATTCATTTTTTCCTGATCCTCAATACTGAATTTCAGGTCCTCCAATATAATTCTTTTTAGCCTTCCTTCACGGCCCAAAATCCAAACACCCTGATCTATTTTTGATTTCAACTCGTCTTTAGTAATGTTATCTTTTTCATCGATAAATATACATGTTGGACTATATAGGCGATCAAGACTATCGGTTCCTATGAATGAAAAAACATTATTAACTATTGGAGCTTTAATAAATATCTTACCATCATGAGGGGTTGCTAAGTAAGCATATTTAGCGTCTCCTAAATTCTTAACTGTTCCCTGAATATTAAAATGGACGGATTGTGCATTTAACAAAACCGGCATAAATAAAAAAAACAATCCAGCTGAAATTTTCATATATTAATTTTTTTTATCTTAAAATTAAGATTATTAGATTTTATAATAAAAAGATAAAGCATAGTTTTTTTAAAAACAAAACCTACTATTGAGTCAATTATTATAAAATCTAATATCTAGCCTACTTAACAAAGAGCATCACAATGTTCTATTTCATACACGAATGCCGTGAGGCAACAATTGAAGCAAGTTTCATAGTTTGACTTCAACCAATTCTGGCAAACAGTAGCAGCAGTAATGCCTCCAGAGACTTTTCTCATCTCGTCTCTGTTAAGTACGATTGTAGAGTCTTTTAATTTAATTTTTCCCATATCGTTTTTATTTGTAATTTACAAATAATTATAATATATGGTAATTTTATTAATAAAATTATTGTTTTGTTTTCTTTATGTCCTAAACTGGTCCTCATCCATTCATTACCGCTATCCATAGTTCGTATTATTGTGAGTTCGGGATAAGAAAAAGAGTAGAATAAATTAGCGATGAGTCATTACGTGGAATAACCATTAATTTATTGATGCGGTGCTTTGTAGGTAAATGACCGACTGGGTATTGTCAATCAGGTAAATCACTTCAATCAGTTTTTCGATATATTCTCTGATGATGACCATCTCAGCTCCATCTTCAATCACTTCATCAATGGTTGTAGTACGGTAAGCATATTCTACAATCCGGCTCAACATCCAGCGCCAGTCGTCGAGTGATTTGTAACCAAAGAAATCTGTAAAGAAACAATTGGTATTTCTGATTTCCTCATGAGAGAGGTTCCTGAAATGGCAGTTGATGAGGCTGTGGTAATATTTAGAAAGATCTGTTGTGCAAGGTGTACATACGATAAGGTCCGCTGCAATAGAGAATTTCTTCCCTCTTCTAAAGAAGATATGTGCCACTTCTAAGAATTGAAGCAGGCATCGGTGATAATGAAAATAATCCTCTGGGTTGCCATATTTTTTGGAAGAACATGCAGAACGGATCATATGGAAGAATTCGATTCGGAGGCCTTCAATGTCGATGTCGCACCTGCAAAAGTATTCCAGGAATAGGTGAGGGTTAGAAATTTGTTCTTTGGTAAGATGGTTGTAACGGAGGTTGTCTTTATTGCTCATGATTTAAGAAATTAAATCGAGCCTTATGGAATAGGAGTCAAGCCCGTAGAAGGGGCTGGTGACTTGCTTTCTATATTTGTGGTCGAGGCACTGGTAAGCCCGCCTCAACTTCAAAATGAATTGAAGTATCAGCTTCGCCATTTCTTTCGAAACGGTTATAATACAAAAATATAAGCAAGCACCAGCCCCACCTAAGAGGCTTTTGGACTACGAATGTAGGGATTTGGCGCCACACTTACTCTCGCATTATAAATTACCAGTTTACGACCGCGAGGCTCGTTGGGTTAAATAATTAAGATTTTTTTGTCTATGTCATCTGTTTAAATTGATCTATGTCGAATATATGGTAATTGAATTGTATTGAGGCACCTTTTAGGTATTTATTTTTCTCTAAAGTTTACATAATGCTTGTAATTGTGTTTTTAAGGTAATTTTATTTAGATAAATGCTGTTTTTTATATAAAAATGGTCATGGATCCGACAATTTATAAGGCAGTTCTTATAGGCGCCTGGATGTCTCCTAATACGCTCCTATTACGCTCTTAGGTTGGAAGGTAATTGGAAGGTAATCCGGAAGTTGTTCGAAGTAGTTCAAAGGTTATTTCAACCTTTCAATAACCTTCCAATTACCTCTCAATAACCTTTCAGGTAAGGAGCCTTCTCGGAGCGTTACAGGAGCCTATTAGAGCCCTTTGTAAGGTCTATTTAGGAATAGGCAGGTTGCAAACTCATCTTTTTCCGAATTCATTTGGATTTACTGAACACCATTCAGTATATTTGCGGTGTTAATATAAAACCATGGGAATCTCAGAAAGAAAAGAACGTGAAAAAGGGGAGATGAAGAAGATGATCACCACAGCGGCCATGAAAATGTTCCTGGAAGATGGTTATGCAAAAACTTCGATCCGCAATATTGCAGATTCCATTGAATACAGCCCAGGGACCATCTATTTATATTACAAAGATAAAGACGAATTGTTGTATGAAGTACAAGCTCAGGCTTTTTTGCAACTACTGGAAACCTTTAAGACAAAAGCAATAAGCAAAAATCCCATAGAGCGACTGGAGCAATTAGGAAAGGCCTATGTCTCTTTCGCACTGGAGAATCCTGAATTGTACGATCTGATGTTTATCATTCGTGCACCAATGAACGTAGATGAAGACCTCCATAAAGACAATGGAGTGGCGACCTTTAACTGTCTGGCTGATTGTCTGGAAGAATGCATGAAAAATGGGCTGTTAATTTTTAAAGACCCAGTCCAAGCCGGCTTGCAGGTTTGGTCTATGATGCATGGACTGGTCTCACTTAACCTCCGTTGCAGATTAAAAGTTATGGCAATTGAGGAAGAATCAATTAAGCCCGTATTATTTAAAGCGGTAGAAGAATATCTGGACTCTATTGTAGTCTAGGTTTTTTTTACCCAATGACTAAACACTGTTTATTATGTATACATCATTTATAATTAATTAAACCTGATCCTCAAATCAAAATTTTTTGCACCAACACTAAACACTGTTCACTATGTACACATCATTTATTAAAACATCCATCGTCTTCATTGCCTGTGTGTTGGCTTTGTGGAGGCCTGCGGCAGCTCAGGAAGAAAACCGGCCGCTGGACGATTACATTAGTTTTGCCTTTGCCCAAAACCAGGGGCTCAAGCAACAGCAATTCGATCTCGAAAGGGCAATGTTTGCTTTGAAAGAAGCAAAAGCTATGTATATGCCAACGGTAAGCATGTTGGGCAGTTATACAAAAGCAGATGGGGGCCGTACGATTGATGTACCGGTAGGAGACCTGGTTAATCCGGTGTATGCGGCACTGAACGAATTAACGGCTTCCAACAAATTTCCTCAGCTTCCCAATCAGTCGTTCTTACTGAACCCTGATAATTTTTATGATGTGAAACTGAGGACTTCTCTTTCCCTGATCAATGCCGAGATCCGCTACAACAAAGAGATCAAACAACAACTCATCAGCAGTCAGCAGGCGGCCTTGAACGTTTATAAAAGAACTTTAGTAAAAGACATCAAAACGGCGTACTACCATTACTATCAGGCCTTACAGGGAGTTGAGGCTTATCAAAGCGCGCTGGTACTCATTGCCGAAAATATCCGCGTCAATGCCAGTCTCCTTAAAAATGGAGTCAGAAACGGAACCGCATTGCTGCGTGCACAAACAGAACAGCAAAAGACCAACGCCGCATTGATCAATGCGCAGCGGAATGTGGGAAATGCAAAAGCCTATTTTAACTTTTTACTCAACCGCCCTTTAAAAGATTCCATCATAACAACTGCTATCACGACGGTCATTGCTGAGCCAGATACGCTAACCGGTATTTCCGGTCGCGAGGAGCTCAAACAATTACAGGCTTTGAAAGCGGTAAATAGCCTTGACTATAAATTGCAACGTTCCAATATCATTCCTAAATTGAGCACTTTTCTGGACCTGGGTTCTCAGGGAACAGATTTCAAGATCAACGATAAAACGAGATATTACCTTTGGGGAGTAAACCTGCAGTGGGACATCTTTACCGGTGGTAAAAATAAATTCCGTGCGGCACAGGCACAATCCGGACTCAAAGTCACCCAGGCCAGACTAGACGAAGCAGAACAATCACTCCGGTTACAGCTTCTTCAGACGTATAACAATTACAATTCGGCCAAAGCCGCATGTAACAGTGCGATTGCAGGTTTAACATTGGCCACAAAATATTATAAGGACCAGCTTAAAGCCTACAACGCAGGTCAGTTGTTGTACCTCGAATTGATAGATGCCCAGGATCAACTCACCAGTTCCCGGTTGCGCATGGCGGAGACCCAGGCAGATTTACAGATTACACTTGCTCAACTGGAACGCGACCAGGCCAGCTATCCAATCCATAACCCTCATTAAAACTCATATACATGAAAGCCATTCATTATGCAGCCCTATTGTTGTGCACGCCACTTTATTATGCCTGCAATAGCTCAAAACCGGTTGAACAGAAAACAACCGTCAAAGACAATATTCCGGTTCAGGTGATGCTGCTGAATCAGGAACATAGCAATGCCCCGGTTACGGTATCGGGAGAGTTTACCACCGACGATGAAGTGATGTTATCCTTCAAAACAGGTGGTATTATCAATCGTGTGCTCGTTAAAGAAGGAGATGCAGTAAGGAAAGGTCAGCTGCTGGCCACCTTAAACCTGACTGAAATCAATGCACAGGTGCAGCAGGTGCAGCTGAATCAGGAAAAAGCGAAGCGTGATTATCAGCGCACTAAAAACCTGTATGCCGATAGTGTCGCTACATTGGAGCAGTTGCAAAACAGCAAAACAGCTCTTCAGCTGGCCGAACAACAGGTAAACCTCGTTGCTTTTAACAGAAGGTATTCTGAAATCCATGCTTCACAGGACGGTTATATCCTGAAAAAACTGGCCGATGCGGGGCAACAGGTTTCTCCCGGAACTGCCGTATTACAAACCAATGGTGCCCAATCCGGAAAATGGTTATTGAAGGTAGGCATCAGTGATCAGGAATGGGCACTGTTGAAATTGAACGATCCGGCAAAGGTGGAAACAGCTGCATTGCCTGGACAATTTATGGAAGGTTTCCTCAGTCGCAAATCGGAAGGTGTTGATCCTGCTACAGGTACTTTCACTGCACACATCACCTTAACAGGCAAGAAACCACAAATTGCCTCAGGGATGTTTGGAAAAGCCATCATCAGTCCTTCCGGAAAAACGGAACATAAAGGGGTTTGGAAAATACCTTATGAAGCTTTGCTGGATGGAGATGGCAATACGGGGTATGTGTTTATCACCAATGATGATAAGACCGCAAAAAAAGTAAAAGTAACGATTGCCGGAATTGAAGACCATACGGTTACCATTAGCGATGGTCTGCAGGAAGCAAAAGGTTTAATTGTCTCCGGATCAGCGTATTTGACGGATCAGAGTGCGATCACTATCCATTCACCATTAAAGGAGAAAAAATGAAAATATCAGATTACGCGGTAAAGAACAGCCAGTTTACCCTGGTGATCTTTCTCATGATCATCGTATTGGGCGTCACAACCATGTTCAGCATGCCCCGTTCGGAAGATCCGGAAATGCATGCGCCTTTTTTCTCTGTCATTATTGTATATCCTGGCACAAGCCCGAGAGACATTGAGGATAGGGTAGTTACCCCGCTTGAAAAGACGATTTCCGGTTTAGACGACATCAAAAGGATCCGCACCAATATCTCTAACGGAGTGGCGGTGTTAAGGGTCGAATATAAATACAGCAGCAATGTAGAAGCGAAGTACCAGGAAATTGTAAGGGAAGTGAACAGCAAAAGACCTGAATTGCCTGCAGATATTTATAGCATAGAAGTTCAAAAGCAGCAGCCATCAGATGTAAATGTCCTACAGGTAGCCCTGGTTTCAGAAAATGCGCCAAGGAACCGGATGCAGTATTTTGCAGAAAAGCTCCAGGATGAACTGGAAAAGGTGAGTGCATTAAAAAAGGTATCCATTTTTGGCCTGCCCAGACAACAGGTGCGCATAGAACTGGATCTTGAAAAGATGGCACAAATGAATCTGCCGCTGAGCGCGATCACCAATAGTCTCCGTAGCGAAATGGCCAGCATTCCGGGAGGAAGTATCGATGCTGCCCACCAGACCTTCAATATCGTAACCAACGAATACAGAACGCTGGATGCTGTTCAGAACACCGTCGTTTACGCTGCGGGCGGGAAAAACATCATCTTGAAAAATGTAGCCAGGGTATATTATGGTTATGAAGAAGAAAAACACATTACCAGGTTAAACGGCCACCGTTGTTTATTTGTGACCGCTGCGCAGAAAGAAGGGGAAAACATCAGTAAAACACAAAAACTCTACCTTCCGGTACTGGAAAACTTCAAAAAGACCTTACCTGCCAACATTGATCTGGTTCAGAATTTTGATCAGGCCAACAATGTAAACAGGCGCCTTTCGGGCTTAGGCTTTGATTTTATGATCGCCATCATGCTGGTGGCAGTGACCTTACTTCCTTTAGGGATCAGACCTGCGGTGATCGTGATGATCTCCATTCCACTTTCTCTGGCCATAGGGATTGTATTGCTCCAGCTTTTTGGATTTAACCTCAATCAGCTGAGTATCGTCGGATTGGTGGTAGCCCTGGGCTTACTGGTGGACGATAGCATTGTGGTGGTGGAAAATATTGAACGCTGGATGCTGGAAGGGCATAGCCGGATGGAGGCCACGTTAAAGGCCACAAAACAAATCGGACTGGCCGTAGTCGGTTGTACAATTACCCTGGTCATCGCCTTTATGCCACTGGTATTTTTACCGGAAGGCTCGGGAGATTTTATCCGGTCTTTACCATTAGCGGTGATCTTTTGTGTAATGGCTTCCATGCTGGTTTCTTTAACCATCATCCCTTTCTTATCGAGCCGTCTCTTGCAGAATCACCTGGGAAATCCGGAAGGAAATTTCCTGATGCGTGGTCTGAAAAAGCTGATTCATGGAAGTTATGCACTTTTGTTGGAAAAAGCACTTCGAAGACCTTTATTTACGATGGCGGTTGCGGTGGCATTGTTTGCGGGGTCCATTATGCTGTTTAAGGTGATCGGCTTTAGCCTGTTCCCTGCTTCAGAGAAGCCACAGTTTCTGTTGAACATTACCACACCCAACCAATCTAACCTTTCTTATACGGATAGCATTACCCGTGCAATCGAGAAAGAATTGAAACAGCAACCCGAGGTCCGGTATTTTTCTTCCAATATAGGAAAGGGAAATCCGCGTATTTATTATAATGAAATCCCGGAAAATGACAGGAGCGATTTTGCACAGCTGTTTGTCCAGTTGGACGACGAGACTTCGCCGGATAAAAAGCTGGCGCTGATTCAGAAATTACAGCTTCACTGGGCACATTATCCCGGTGCGAAGATCGAAGTGAAGAATTTTCAGCAGGGGCCACCAGTAATTGCACCGGTTGAAATCAGGTTGTTCGGGGATAACCTGGATTCTTTACGCACATTGTCCATCCAGGTCGAAAAGCTGCTACATGAAGTTCCGGGAAGTATGTATATCAATAATCCGGTAGCGCTGCTCAAAAGTGACATCAGGGTGGTATTGAATAAGGAAAAAGCCCAGTTGTTAGGTGTCCCGACCTTAAATATAGACCAAACGGCGAGATTGGCAGTAACCGGGCTGAGCATGGGAACGTTCTATAATAACGACAATAAAAATGGTTATGGAGTATTGCTCACAAGGACCAAGGAAGGCAGGCCGGGAATGGATGCTTTCAGAAACCTGTATGTCAACAGTGTACAGGGCAACGCGATTCCCATGAACCAGATTGCAACGTTGAAACTGGATGCCTCGCCAGCCGTGATTAACCACCAGGAGAAGAAACGGGTGGTATCGGTACAGGCACATGTACAGGAAGGCTTTTTGGTGAACCGGGTGATCGATGAAGTAGTCCTGAAAATGAATAAACTGAAACTCCCTGCTGGTTATAGCTATGAAATGGGAGGTGAGGTCGAATCCAGGAACAATTCTTTTGGTGGTTTTATGAGCATCATATTGGTGACGGTCTTTTTATTTATTGCCGTGTTGATCCTATTGTTTAAAACCTTTAAAAGTACGCTGATTGTATTGTCTGTAATTCCTTTGGGGGTAGTGGGTGCTGCGGTAGCATTATGGCTCACCGGTAATTCACTGTCTTTTGTGGCGATTATCGGTCTGATTGCATTGGCCGGAATTGAGGTCAAGAATACCATTTTGCTGGTGGATTTCACCAATCAGCTGAGACAACAGGGAAAAGGTTTACAGGAAGCGATCCGGGAAGCAGGTGAAGTCAGGTTTTTGCCAATTGTACTGACCTCACTTACCGCCATTGGAGGGCTGATTCCAATTGCCATATCGACCAATCCTTTGGTGGCACCGCTGGCCATTGTATTGATTGGGGGATTGATCAGTTCGACGTTATTATCCAGAATTGTTACACCAATTATTTACCAGTTAATGCCTCCTGCAATAACTGTTCAGGAAGAAGAAGAGAAGGCATAAACTTCGATTTCCAACTCCGGTTGTACCGTATTTTTTTACAGGTACAACCGGAGTTTTTTGTTGTGCTCATTCAAGGTTTTACGTAAATTGCGGGGTATGAATATCTTCCCCACGCAGTATTCTCTGCTTTCCGCTAAGGCTTTAAAAGATGTGATAGCACAAAAATACGGATTCCATGAAATGAGCTGTCGCCTGCTCATTCACAATGTGAGTGATACCTATATTTTAGAAAACCCGGAAAACAAATTCATTCTTAAAATTTACAGGGATGCACACCGGAAATTAGCCGGGATCAAAGGAGAGCTGGAACTGCTGAACATTTTACAACAAGGGGGCGCTAAAGTAGCTCATCCGATTAAAGACCTGGAAGGAAAAGAAATTCAGGCTTTTAATGCTGCGGAAGGAACACGGTATGGGGTCTTGTTTTCTTATGCCTATGGTGAGGTGGTTTCAGAGATGTCCGATGAACAACTGACAGGACTTGGAACGGAAATGGCAAAAATCCATCAGCTTACGGCCAATCTGGAACTTCATTATCCAAGAGATGAGTTTAACCTTAATTCTATGCTGACCTTACCCATGGAAACGATTAAACCAGCATTTAAGGGGCTTGATGAAGAATATGCCTACCTCGAGCAAGCAGTAAGCCTGGTTTTTAAGAAAATAGAGCAAATGGACCTTCCTTCATTTGGATATGGATATTGCCATTATGATTTCTTACCTAAGAATTTTCATTTTCAGGAAGATGGAAACATCACCTTCTTCGATTTTGATTTTGCGGGAAAAGGATATTTAGTAAATGATCTGGCTTCCTTTTATGCACATTATTTCTTGCAGGTGCTCTTCCATAGAATGACACAGGAAGAGGCAGACCGGGCGTTCCAGGTGTTCATCGAAAGCTATCGGAAGGTCAGGCCACTATCGGAGGCAGAAATCAACGCAATTCCCTATTTCGGATTCGCATGGTGGATCTTTTACTTCAAATTCCATTATGATCATTTTGAAGACTGGTCCAATTTCTTCTTCGGACCTAAATTTATTAAAGAGCGGGTAGGGTGGATTAAAAAGTGGATGGATTGGTATATTGTAAAATAATTAGAAAAGGATATTCAGCTTTATGAGCGCAAAAGAAAATATGGACCAGGCAGAATGGATCGTGATCAATAACATGTTTGAGTTTTGGGACTTTGTTGGTCATCAATCGAACACACTTTTAACGACAACTGATTTTAAAGCAATTCTGGTTAAAGGCTCAGACTGGCCCAAAAGGATATTCAATCTCGGAATGGAGCAGGATGCGGAACCTTCGGTATTTGAAAAACTAGCCATTCAGATCCAGGCTGGGAACCTTCCCAATATGATCACCTTTACTGAATCACTTGCAGATCGTTATCAGGAGCCATTGTCTGCTGCAGGATTTATCCCGCGTATGAAACAATTGGGAATGATGATCGACCTGTCGGCCACGGTGTTTAACGATGAAGCTTTATCAGCAATTCATTTTGAAGAGGTAGAGGACGAGAATCAGGCAGGTTTATTTGCTGCTATTGCTGCGCAGTCATTTAATTACGATGTAGGTCCTGATGTGGTCGCTTCATTGATCAACAGGAAGGACAAGGTGAGGCTTTTCATTGCCCATCATGAAAACCAGGCCGCGGCATGTGGCCTGATCTTTTATGATGAACAGGGCCATGCCGGTTTACATATGATCGGAACCTTACCGGAGGCTAGGGGAAAAGGATTGGCCAAAAAGCTCACTTTGCATTTGCTTCAGGAATGCGTTAATGATAAAAAAGAGCTTTGTGTTCTACATGCTTCAAAAGCAGGAGAGTATGTCTATGTAAAGCTGGGCTTTACCGCTGTGAAAGACATGATTACCTATCATATCACCAATTAAACCATAAATACGATGAACTCAGGAAATATCCCCTTTCAAAATACAGATTGGGAAAACGTACCAGTTACCGAACATCAGGGGGAAACCGGAACTGCTTATTGGAAAACAATCAGTTATGGTGATCTGCGGATCAGGGTAGTAGAATACTCAAAAGACTATAAAGCGGACCATTGGTGTACAAAAGGACACATCATCTATTGTATCGAAGGCGAAATGATCAGCGAGCTTTCTGATGGAACGCAGCATAGGCTGACAAAAGGAATGTCCTATCAGGTTTCAGATGAATTGAGTTCTCATCGTTCGATCTCCGAAAATGGAGTGAAATTATTTATTGTGGACGGTTTGTTCCTGGCCCCAAAATAACCTTAACTATTCTCCTTTAGGGTCAGAATTTTTTAATTCCCTTTCCAGGAAGTAGTTCAAAGCGGTCCGCAAAGTTGCAATGGCGGCCAGTTGCCCAATTTCGTTCCATCCGGGGGCAATGGCAGTTTTTAAGATATCTGCACCCAAAAGAAGCTCCAGTGCAATGGCAAGAGATTTTCCCAAATTCAACCGGATACTGATATGTGGTAAAAATCCGGTTGATTTTTTACTGATGTCTTTCAAATAATGGACAATCGCCTTTATGGAGGAGAAGAGGATGACGACAACAGCCAGCAACTCGATGAATTGTGCGGCATAAACGGCTATTTCTTTGATCATTACTTCCATCTGAGACTAAATCTACTGATTTTATCAGACATTTAATTTATAAATGGGAGGTTGTAAATCTTCTTCTAAGCGGAAACAGGTGAATTCCCTGCTCCGCTTAGGAAGAAAATTAATCATCATGTAGAAAAAAGGGGGGCTTTTTAAGATTTATAATGATTTAAGCTGATTAAAGGCGATGTCTTTTCTTTTTACAAAACCGAGTCGTTCGTATAAATTGATGGCCCTGGTATTGCTGTTTAGCACATGTAAAAAAGGTTTTGTACCACGTTGAAACATATCCAGACAGGTCTTTAAAACCAATTGATAGGCTAAACCTTTACCCGTAAAATCGGGATGGGTACATACGGCACTTAGTTCTGTGAAAGCATCCAGACCCAGTCTTTCGCCCGACATGGAGATGAGTTTTCCATTCACACGGATGCCGTTATAATGCCCGAGAAGGGGAGTGTCTTTGGCAAAATACCCAGGCTGTACACTGGTAATGAGCTCGAACATTTCTGCCCGGTCTTCTTCTTTTAGGGTAATGATCTCTACAGACTCATCTAAGGTAGTCGTGCTCAGCTCCGGACAAAACATCTGCACGCAATCCAGCTGATTTAACAATTGCCAGGAATCAGGGATGTTTGGAAGATCACCAATCGCATAAGCAATTTCATCAGGTTTCATCCATGGTTTCAGTTGTTCCAATGGTTGCTCCGAATCCAGGTCAAAACCTACAAAAGGAAGGATATGAGAAGGGTATCTTTTTGCGTATTCGTTGCCCAGAGCGAAACCTGCATGTTTGCTGTTTAGCGCGTTCCAGATTGGGCGGTCAAGCAGCATTACCTGATCTTGGACCTGATATTCATTTGTATTCATTATTTTAATGTGTCTTGAAATCTTCTGTAATATGATTTTTCGTCTAAGGTTTGCTCTATGGCATCGAGCGTTTGAAGCAACTGATGTTGTTGTTCAAAAAGCTGCTGGTTCAACTGGCCAATCTTTTCCCAGACCTTTTCAAAAGAAGGAAGGCTTTTTTTACCTTTTGCGGAGAGGCGCAGCATCCGTTTCCGCTGATCTTCGGGGGCAGCAATGGATTCAATATATCTTTTCTTCTCCAACTCTTTTGCGAGGTGAATAATGGCAGGATGGGTGAGGCTCAGTTCTTCTGCAATGTCCATAATTCCGATCTGTTTCCTCCTGCTGATCAGGTAGAAAATAGGAAAGTATTTGATGTCGAATTGTAATTCATACTCCTCATATATTTTGGATGCATCTCTGGATAAAGCATCGTGAAGCCTCCTCATGCGGCTTCCAATAGCTAAAGCGCCCAGTTCATTGATGATGTTTTGCTTCATATAGGTAAGTGTTTACGTAAATATTTACCAAATGTACTTGCCTGATGTGAAACCTCAAAATTAAAAATACAATTCCAGGGAAATTATCGTAAATTAACGGATAAATGACAATGTTAAAACGCGGTTTTTAAAGGGATTGCCATGAAAGATTTACAGGAATTTGCCAACCTCATAGAAGTCCATGATATTGCAGGAATCAGCGCAGCTTTTGCGAATGGGCTTGATCCCAATTCATCGTTCAATAATGAACCTTTGATCTATGAATTGACGAGTGAGTACACCAGAAGTCCTGCATTTAAATCCATCGTGAAAGTATTTGTAGATTATGGACTTCAATTTGAAGACACAGCACTTTTAGCGGTATTGCTGGACGATGCAACTGTCCTTGAACAGGAGCTTAAAAACGATCCGGGATTAATTCATAGAAAATACAACCTTCGTTGTGCTTATACACCTTTATTTGAAGCTTCCTTATTACACATCTGCGCTGAATTTAACCATGGTGCAACTGCAGAGGTCTTACTAAAACATGGAATGAATGTCGATGTAAAAGCAGGCATCGATGAAAACGGTTTCGGCGGACAAACACCGGTTTTTCATACGGTAAATCAAAATGGCCATCAATCGGAAGCCCTGTTGGATTACTTAATGAGAAAGGGAGCAGACCTTAAAATAACGCTTCCCGGACTGATCTGGGGTAAAGGTTACGATTGGGAAACCCTGATTCCTGCGGTCAACCCAATCAGTTATGCCATGATGGGGCTGTTGCCTCAAATGCATAGAAATGAGCGTACGCAATCAGAAATAGTTACCAGATTACTCAAACAGTCCTATGGTATCGATTATCATCCTGAAAATGTTCCCTGCAAATACCTGAAACCTTAAGTCTATACCTTTAATCCGTATTCGGCGAAAGCCAGTTTGGTCATTTCAACGTTGTTATGCTGAATTCCCGGAATCCCCAACAGCGCTGCGGCCTGAATGAAGACGGGCCTGTCGTCCACATAAATGACTTCTTCTTTTTTGACTTGTGCCAGGTCAAGGGCGAGGGTATAAAAATCTCTATCTGGTTTACGGGTATGCACAAAACAGGAAGAAGAGAAGATGTCAAAAATGCTTTTCAGATCAAATTGGTTTACCCTGTATTCATTTAATTCCCGGCCTTCGTTGTTCACTGCGATGATCTGCAGACCATATTTTTGTTTTAACTGCTTGATCAGTGCAATCATTTCCGGATAGGGCTGTGATTGACCATACATGAAGTCCTTAAATTGTGCAATACTAAAATCACGTTCCCTGCAAAATATCAGGAGGTTCAGGTATTCATCCAGGGTCATTTTCCCTGATTCATAAGCCTCAAAAATGATGCGGTGACGGTCATTCAATTCCTTTAAGTCAATAGAAAAATGTTCCGCTGCCAGTTTCCGGGAAGCACTATCCCAGCCATTGGTGAGCAGCACACCACCTATATCGAGAAGCAGGGCTTTTATAGTAGTAGGTTCCATCATAATTAAAGGTAACGATTCAGCTTATTTATCCACTTCCTAAAGCTGTAAATTTTAATTTATGACGCTGTGTGTATAATCTTAACGCGAAGGGCTTTCAAACCGGAAAGGCCTACAAGATCCTCCACTTCTAAATGTTCTATTTCTGTTGCCAACAGATTTTCTGCACTCAAAGTTTTCATATGGCTCAGGTATTCTTCATATTCCGCATCATTGGTGTAGACGATCGTGACCTTATCAGCCTCTGTAATCCTTTCCGCCGTATTTTTAATGTTGGCTTTATCTATTCGTTTCTTGGCAATTTCAAACCTGGCATTGTAACTCCCATCTACATCAAATCTTTTTTCATCCATTCTAAAGCGAATGGTGATGGCAGAGTGATAGCTAAGCAGGAGTGTGGTGACCGCCAGTGGGTAAGGTAAATGTGGTTTTAAGCGATGATGGGCAATTTCCATTTTCACTAAAGTCCGTAGTTGCCACTGACGCAGTTCATGAAGTTTTGTAAAGTCAAAGCTCCTTTTTGGAGAGATGGAAGCACCGATATACAGGTTGTGTTCTACTCCATCTGTCTTAAAACGTTCATAATAATGAGGGAATATTTTCTGTGCATGAAGCTGTTCCTGATCCAGAATTTTCGCCACTTCATCATTGATGATCGAAACCGTATTTTCATACCGCCTTCTGCTGATGTGAAAACTTCCTGTTTTCTCGTTGGTACACTTAAAATAATCATCGATCAAAGCAGAGGTAACCGGATCCTTTACTTCATGAAAAAGAGAATGAATTCTGCTTTCAATATAATTGCTGATTTCTTGTTCCGTACTTGCCAGGAGAGGTAAAGAAAGTGCTTTTAAATATCCGATGACCATTTTCTTTTCCTGATCCAGATTTTCAGAAGCGTCATTCATTTGCTCCAGAATAGCAAATATGCGGTGTAGTTGAGTGCTGAAATCCTGTTGAATACTTTGATTTCGTGCTTCTGAAGAGCCTTTAATGTCGATCTGCCCATATAAGGGGTAAACCTCCGGGAAAATGATTTCAGTAGTTCCTGAGCCCAAACCCAACTGCCGGTTATAAATTAGCCGTTGCGCTTCTGCACGGAATTTCCAGTAAACACTGGAGTGAATGGTGGTGAACTTTTCCTGAATGACTACCTGAACCCGGTCCCTGAGTTCTGAAATGAGCCGTTCAATGGTATCGGTTAAAAAAGGAATGACCTCGTCTAACTTGTTTACATTGATGCTGTTAAAGTCATTAGCCCTGGGGGAAACTACTTCAAGAACGCCTAACAATATGTCATTCCTGACGATTGGTGCCAATATTAAGCTCTTAATATCCTGTGACAAAAAGCGGTTCAGTAAAACATTCTCCGGATCGTATTCCTGAAGTCTTGAGGCATCTGAAACCACATAACTCCGTTTTTCTTTTACCAGCCGGCGATAAGAATCAGCACAGAGCACCTCCTGATCCGCTCTTTGCTGAACATCGGGCAGAATAAAGCTTTTAATGGGTTGGCCAAGTGTGGTGATCCCAAAAGTATGCTCTTCCGAATGGTAGAGTGTAATCCCTACCTGTAAGTCGGGAGTCCGGTATATCGATTGAAATATAGATTCAATGCTGGTCTGAAAATCATTCGCATTCAGTTTCAATAACTTCTCTTTGAAGATCGATACCGCATTTTCAGTAGTGGCATCAAACAAGGTCATCAGGGCAAAACCTTTAAGGGTCCAGCTTTTAGAAGGGAACTTTTCTTTCCATAGTTCCAGGTCGTCAAAGTTATTGATCAGCAGATCGATCTCCTCCGGACTAAGTTTTGGAGCATTCGGATTAGGTTCTACTTCTAAATAATCGCCATTGTACATAATCCTGTAATGTTTGGCAACGCCATTTTGCATGGGAATATCGTAAAACAGGGGCTTACCAAAATCCAGTTGCGTTCCGTAGAATTGATTTAAAATCAGACAGCAGCTGAATACATAAAACTGGTGCTCGCCAAAACCCCTGATGTCCATTTTAAAAGAGTCACCTGCCGCTGTTAAAATTGCTTTAAACCGTTCTGTATGGTTAAAAATCGTATTTGTATAAGGGATGCTGAGTGCTTTGATTTCATTATGAGTCAAGCCCTTCGGGAAAAAATCTGCCAATAAATGTGACATCAGCTCCAAATGAGGTTCAATTCCTGCCAATTCTGTAATTCCTCTACGGAGTTCAGGATGTAAGGCGACTTCTTCCAACAGGGCCTTCTGACTTTCAGATGGGTCCTGTTCCATGGCCTCAATATATTTGTCGAAACTTAATTTTACAACAAATGGGGTATCCTGAATGGAAAGCAGCGTCATGTTTTTTTTTATCAAAAATAACCTAATTTTTTCATTAGTATATAATTGTTCACCTTGTACCGCTCATCCGCGTCAAAAAAACGGAATCTTAAAATCCAAACTCCGCATAAGTGTCGCGTTTATGCACGGTATTCAGGAATTCAAAACTAAAGGTAGTCCATAAACTGCTGACCTCATTATTGGTGCTTACATTAGCGATAAACAGGTGTTGCAGAAAATAAATACCTTCGATATCCAGCTTTATATTGAGCATTCCATCCGCATCTGAACTGAGCAGTTCACTGATGATGTTTCCGGATTTTGCTTTCACATAGAGCACAACCGGCGCATTGGGTAGAGGCTTGCCACGAAGGGTAAGCAATGCACTGAGCTGATCCCCATAGCTAGCCCCGGCGGGATTACTTTTCAGGGTAATTTCATGATCATTGGTGATGGGCTCTTTTGAAAATGGCTTGTTTTTATCTAAAGAGATGAGCGATTTGGTGTAAAAGATTGCCGTATCCTTTACCTGATCTTTTCCATTGAGGATAGACTCCAGTTGTTTTGCAATGGGAACTAATCCTTGTTCTTTAAGGTTTGCGAGATATTCTTCTTTTGAATATGCGCCAAAACTGCGTTGTGAAATCTCTAAGAATGCAACACCAGTTAATTCAGGCTTATACTTTAATAAGGTATGATCTGCGGAAATAAATGGATTTAAGTCTATTTTCTTTGATTTCTGAAACAGATGAATATCGGTGGATAGGGTAGTCGTAGAGCGTGGAGCAGATTCCGATTCCAGGTGGACATGGCTCGATAAGCTCGCCTGCAGCGTATCTCCCTTTTTTAGGTTGTACTGGTCTAAAACGATGAGCCGGATCTGGGAATGTGCCTGGAAACCAGATAAGAAAAGCAGGACGGTTAACAGTTGATAAGTACACCTCATATCCACAAAACTAAATGGAAATGTAATCTGTTTTCTCCTGATTTTAATAAATGACATCGGGAATACAATTTCTTATTCTTCATTTTTCTATTACTTTTGCCTGCATAAGACGATTTATATTCTATGAACAACCTCACCATTGGCGCTTTTATCCTGATTGCTATTGTCATCCTGCCTTATCTCTTCTTTTCATTTAGAAAATTATCAAGGGATAATATGCCTTTTTTCAAAGCTTTTAACCCATCGTATGACCTAAAACGTTACGAAGCTGATGAATTGAAAAAGAGCCTCAGCCCGATCACCACTGAAATGGAAACCAAAAGGGTGTCCAATTTCATCAACCACTGGACCGCTAAGTTTGAAAACAATACGCTGAACGTGGAAGATGTTAAAATGTTGAATGAACTTCTTGCACTTGGAAAAGAAGACCAGGTAAATGGAATTCTGGCTTTGCATCCGCAGGCATTGGCGCAATATACGGCGATAGACAAAGAACTAAACCCGGTAGTAACAGAGGCTGAAAACCCTCATTTTGAGAAGAGTGATTCGGTTTATTAACCTTTTCTTCCCGGATTGTCTGATTTAATTTGTTTTTTTCAAATACCGATCGGTATATTTGTGCCGTGGAATTTGTAGCAAAATCAGAAAGTACCCGTCAGTATATTGTAGAATCTACTTCAGGAATCTTCAATAAACAGGGATATGCAGGTACGGCATTGTCTGATCTTATCGAGGCAACCAAACTCAGTAAAGGAAGCATTTACGGTAATTTTGAAAACAAAGAAGCCGTAGCAATTGCCGCCTTTGATTACAACTTGTCACAGGTCCAGCAATTGATCCAGGCAAAAGTAGGCCAGTTTGATGGCTATAAGGAGAAATTGCTTGCCCATGCTCAGGTTTATCATAGCTTTGAGCAGACTCCATTTCCGGAAGGGGGATGTCCACTGATGAATACTGGTGTGGAAGCCGATGATACCAGTGAGGTGTTGAGGGAAAAAGCAGCAGCAGGAATTATGAGCTGGATGAATAGCCTGGCCACATTGATTGAAAACGGGATGGCTACCCATGTGTTTAGGCCGGATACCAATAGTAGTGAGACGGCAACAACGATTATTGCGCTCATTGAAGGCGGAATGATGATGTCTAAAGTAACCCATAACAATAGCCTGATGGATGGTATTGTTTCGGTGATCGGGGAACTGATCGAACGAATTTCCAATCCAAATGAATCTTAACAGTTAATATGCTTACACCCTCAGAATTTTTTACGCAGAACATCGGCAACGAAATGACCACTTCACCTTCTCCATTGTTCAATTGGTTGAAGCCGGTGATCTTGCTGGTGGAAAAAGGAAAGCTAATTTTGAAATATACCATCAGGAACGAAATGACCAATCCGATGGGAATTCTTCATGGGGGGATGACGGCTGCGATCATTGATGATGCCATTGGCGCCACCTTATTTGGTTACGATGAACCGCATTATTATGTGACGGTAAATCTGGCCATTGATTATTTTGCCTCTGCTAAAGAGGGCGACATGATCATTGCGGAAACCACCATGATCAAAAAGGGGAACCAGATTGCCAATGTGCAGTGCGAAGTTTGGAATGAAGCACGTACCAGAATTATCGCCAGGGGGTATAGTAACCTTTTGCGCACAGAAAAAAGAAAATAAATTGATATAAAGGGCAGTTTTGCCAACAACAATATTATATAAAACAAATAAAATAGGATGAAAAGAGTAGTCGTAACCGGAATGGGAGTTATTAGTCCATTAGGAAATTCTGTAGATGAATTGTGGAAGAATATCCTTGCAGGTAAAAGTGGAGTAGGACCAATTACCAAATTTGATTCTACCAAATTTAAAACTCATTTTGCCTGTGAAGTCAAAGACTTTAATGCAGAAGATTACCTGGAAAAAAAAGAAGTCAGGAAATATGACGTTTTTACCCAGTTTGCCATTGCAGCAAGTGACCAGGCCATTAAAGATTCGGGCCTTGATTTCTCCACCATGGAAGAAGAAGACCGTTATGAAGTAGGTGTGATCTGGGCAACAGGAAATGGAGGAATTGGTACTTTTGAACAACAGCTGAAAGAATATCACCTCGGTGACGGCACCCCTAGATTCAACCCATATTTTATTCCTAAAATGATTGTAGATATCGCTGCTGGTGTGATCTCGATCCGCAATCAGCTGCATGGACCTAACTACTGTACGGTTTCTGCCTGTGCTTCTTCCAATACCGCAATTATCAGTGCTTTTGATACCATCAGATTGGGAAAAGCAAATGTGATGATTGCCGGTGGTTCTGAAGCTGCAATTACTGATTCTTCAGTAGGTGGATTTAATGCTGCTCAGGCCTTGTCAAAAAATAATGATAATGCAGAACACGCTTCACGTCCTTTCGATAAAGACAGAGATGGTTTTGTCATCGCGGAAGGTGCTGCGGCCTTAGTTTTAGAAGAATACGAACATGCCATAAAAAGAGGCGCAACCATCTATGGTGAAATGGTTGGAGGTGGAATGGCTGCCGATGCATACCACTTAACGGGTACGCATCCGGAAGGATTAGGTGCAATCCAGGGAATGAAAAAGGCATTGGCCGATGCTGGAATTCAACCGGAACAAATTGATTATATCAACGCACATGCAACTTCAACCGGTCTCGGTGATTTAAGTGAACTTAAAGGAATTAAAGCCGTATTTAAAGATTCGCAGGTGGCAATCAGCGGCACAAAATCTATGACAGGCCATTTACTTGGTGCTGCAGGTGCGCTGGAAAGTGTGATCAGTATTCTTGCTGCAAAACACGATATGATTCCGGGTACTACAAATACAGTGACCCTGGACGAAGCAATCCCTGAAGGATTAAACATCGTCTTAGGTCAGTCGATCGCTAAAAAGGTAAATTATGTGATGAACAATACCTTTGGTTTTGGTGGTCATACTGCTACTTCGATCTTTAAGAAATACGAAGCATAACAGCAAATTGAATAATAACGAAAAAGGGTCTGTATCTAAGGGTACAGACCCTTTTTTGTAGTGCAATTTCAGACTAAGGCAGCGTAACCACGATTTTCCCAACGGTCCTTCCGCTCTCCATCTGATGATGGGCAGCAGCCATCTGATCAAAAGGATAACTTCCGGAAATATGTGATTTAACAATTCCTTTTTCCAGTAATCCGGCGATGGTTTTCATGTCTTCCCCACTGGACTGAACAGATGTGGCGTAGCCATTCACTCCTTTGACCCTGGATTTTTCTTCCACACCAGCATTTAATCCGCTCGGAATGCTGATGAGTGTGCCACCGGAATTCATGATCTCCAGAGATCGGTCAATATGATCAGTACCCATGCTATCCAGTACAAAATCAATGTCTTTTACTTGTGTTTCAAATGGATTGGCTGCATAATCGATGTGCTGATCTGCACCAAGCGACAACACGAAATCTTTGTTTTTTTCTGAGGAAGTCCCGGCAACAAAAGCCCCCAGATGTTTGGCCATTTGTACCGCAAAATGACCTACACCACCGGCAGCAGCATGAATCAGGACCCTGTCGCCTTTTTTTACTCCGGCTTTTACAATAGCCTGCCAGGCGGTAAGTGCAGCTAGAGTTGCTCCTGCAGCTTCCTGGTGACTGATGTTTTTTGGTTTCAAAGATAAATGGGCAGCCTGAGCGGCTACATATTCCGCATAAGCTTTTCCATGTCCATGTTCTGAGAAATCAACCATGCCGAAAACTTCATCACCTGCTTTAAACAAATCAGATTTTGATGCTTTCACTACGCCAGAGATGTCCCAACCTAGAATGATTGGATTTTCGGCTTTGAGTCTTTCATATCGGCCTTTTCCTTTTCTGGTTTTGATGTCAATAGGATTGATACCAATCACTTTTACTTCAACCAAAACTTCTTCGTCCCTGATAAGGGGGATTGATATTTCTGAGATCATCAGTTGATCTGCAGTTCCTGGTTCTTTTAATACTATTGCTTTCATTTTATTTTCTTTTTTATGGTAACACAAAATTATACCAGATTTGTTCCGCTAAAACGGTATATGTTTTCTGTAATTTGGTATTTTTGTTACATGATTAAGGAAAACCTACATGAGCCCTTCTCGATTACTTTTAAAAAAATTAGGGAATGTCTGAAGCATGACCACCAGCACAGCTTCTTTGAATTGATTTATGTCATTTCGGGTACAGGTCAACAAACCATTAATAAGAATAACTTTCTGTACCGTCCGGGAAATCTTTTTTTAATCACGCCGGAGGATGCTCATTCTTTAGATGTGGAGACCACTACAGAATTTTTCTTTCTCCGTTTCAATGACATCTATATCAGGAACAATAGCCTCCTGGCCGAAAATGTAAAACGATTGGAATATATCCTGCATAATGCCAATCACCGGCCGGGTTGTATCCTTAAAAACAAAGCCGATAAAGTATTGGTGAGCGCAATGGTCACTGCCATAGAGCAGGAATTCCTCAATAAAGACCTCTACAATAAGGAACTCATCCAGCAACTGATTAACACCTTGATTATTGTTGTTGCACGTAACATTGCGAAGTACTTACCAGAGCAGGTCAATATGAGAAATGAAGAAAAAGCAATGGACATCCTGCAATATATCCAGACGAATATCTATGAGCCGGAGAAGCTAAAGGCAGCGCAGATCAGCAGTAATTTCGGCATTTCAAATGCTTACCTCGGCAGGTATTTTAAAAAACATGCGGATGAAACCATGCAGCAGTACATCACCAATTACAAGATCAAACTGATCGAACATCGCCTGCAGTTCAGTGATAAAAGGATCAATGAGATTGCCTATGAGTTTGGCTTTACCGATGAAAGTCATTTGAATAAATATTTCAGGAAGCAAAAAGGAGACAGTCCAAAAGAATATAGGAAAAGGGCTAAGCTTTCTGCTGTTGCTGAAAATATTTCAAATAATAATCCAAACCTAAAAGAATACCAAGCATAACGACAACGATCAGGTAAAGAGAAGGGCTGCCATTGATCTGAAGTTGCTGTGATACCTTACTAAACTGGCCGATCAAATGATAAACATTTGGGCTTGTGGAGGGTGTAGCTGTATTTCCTGTGAATAAGAACAGCAGCAATGAAAACAAGAGAAAAGAAGCTGCAATGGCAAACCCTGCTCTTTTGCTAATGATGGGCTGATCTTGCTTTTTTACCGGTAATGCCTCAATTCTATCCATCACCTGTTCCGTAAAATCAGTAGATAAGCTGGCCATTCCATGCTGCTTCAGCAAATCCTGCAAGGCGACATTGATGGGAATGTCCGCACTTGCATCTGTTGAAATCTCTTTCATGACCTGCTCCATAAAATCAGGGGCAGGAGCATCCGGCTCCACTTTCTGAAGTAGCATTTTTAGTCTTTCTTTTTTCTTTGCTGCCATTTTCTAAACCCTTTCTTGTTATAGTAGAAACTTCAATTCACGTTCCAGTCTTTTTCTGGCTCTGAACAACTGGATTTTCACGTTCGGGATGGACAATCCAGTGATCTCACAAACTTCCTTAATGGTACTTTCATTAATGTAATACAAAGTAACCAGCAATGCCTCCGTTTTTGGGAGCTTCTCAATGGCCTGTCTTACATATTTTGCCTGCTCATCCGAGTGTAACTGATCCAGCTGAGGAACAGATCCGTCGGTAACATCATGAGGATAGTTTTCATCATCAATAGAGGACGTTTTTATTCTTTTGTCCTTGATCAGGAGAATGGCGGTTCTGTAAACGATTGTATACAACCAGGTAGAAAACTTTGAGCTTCCTTTAAAGCTATGGATGGCCTGATACGCTTTAATAAAGCCCTCTTGCACAGCATCCTCGGCCTCTTCCGCATTTCCGGTAATTTTGAGCGCAATGGTATAGGCCATATTCTTGTACTTATTCAGAAGAAATGAATAGGAAGCGGTGTCACCGTTCTTTACCCTGTCAACATATATCTGATCTTCTGTATGGTCCATTCTCTCATAAGAGCAAAATATTGCTAACCTGGTTACAAATAATATCATATATTTTTATTTAATTTTTTTTGTAACCAACAACCTGGTATTTCGCTCCTATGGCATATATCAACAATTTAAAACGACGATCATGGATGAAGTAGTAAGAGATGTTATTGTGTCTATAGGCGCTTTCGCAGCAATTTTTGGAATCATATATGTGTATTTAATGACAAGGCACCGGGAGCGAATGGCGATGCTGGACAGAGGGGTAGAGGTCTCGCCTTTTAATTCTGTCAAACATTCCAATTTCCTGACCCTGAAATATGGGATGCTTTCTGTAGGTGTTGCCATAGGAATGATCATGGGTTCTGTGCTCAGTGATTACGGAATGGCAAAGTCGACCAGCTTTTTATCGATGATCTTCCTGTTCGGGGGAATCAGTTTGATTCTCAATCACATCATCACCCGAAAAACCTCCTAATACCCGGATGGGCCGCATTCCGGCGGCTCCTAAGCTCATTTTTATTACTGCCGATTAATAGCTTTTGAGCGCTATAAAAATAGCGCTTAGGCGGAGCTATGCCCTTAAATATTGAAAACCTATAATCCAGATACCATGTCTATAAAAAATGTAACCCGAATATTAATCTGCAACTTGCTCTTTCTGGCTGCTTATGCAAGTGGACAAACAACTGTGAGCCACAGAGCGATCTCAGGTATAGTGGCCGATCAGGTAACGAAATTACCATTGAGCTATGTCACGGTCCGACTGAAAACAAAAGATGGGGCCATCTTAAAAACCATGCTGACCCTGAATAATGGATCATTTCTATTTACTGACCTTAAACCGGAGCAGTATCACCTGACTTTATCTGCGCTTGGCTATGCGGGCTTACAATTACCCGCAAAAGAACGGGATACCCTGTACCTTCAGCCACAGGAAAATGGGTTAAAGGAGGTTTCCATTATTGCCGCCCGCCCCATCATCAAACAGAAAGCAGGAACAATCATTTACGATGTGCAGGCAGATCCTGATAGCAAAAATAACCAGCTGCTGGATATGATGCGCAAAATCCCTTATGTTTCATTGGACGGCGATCAAAACCTGTTGTTAAAAGGTAGCCCTGATTTCAGGATTTTTCTAAACGGAAAGCCATCCGGCATGTTTGCCAGAGACCTGAAATCCATTTTAAAAAGTATCCCGGCATCAACGGTTCAGCGCATCGAGGTCATGACAACTCCCCCTTCAAAATACGATGCCGAAGGACTAGCCGGAATCATTAACATCGTTACCATCAAAAAGTTAAATAATGAATGGAACGGGACACTTAATTTAAATGCGCGTTTACCCGATGTAAGCACGGGTGCGGGAAGCTCATTTACTTTCAAAAAGGATAAATGGGGAATGTCGGCCCTCACGGGAGGGAACTTAAACCATAGCCCTGAATTGGTAAGTACAGGATTCAGGCAAACCTATGGAACAAACCCAACAGATTTATTCCAGCAGCGAAGCCGCAACCCGGAGGGAAGAACAGGTTATTTAGGAACAGAATTGAGTTACGAAATAGATACACTGAACCTGGTTTCAGCAAGGTTTAATACCAACGGAAACCATTCCGAAAATAATGGCTTTTTACATTCAAAACTAATTGGTGCAGGAGCAATCCTGCAAGGATATGACCTTGCTGAACGAACAAGGGTTAACAGTGGAGGACTGGACTTTTCCGCTGACTATCAATTGGGCTTTAAAGCGGATAAGAACCGGATGCTTACCCTCTCTTATAGTTATCAAAATAATAAAAACGAGCCTTCCACAGCAGCACTGATCTCCAATGTGCTGAATTACCCGAACCGGGATTACAGACAGGAACAAAATGATGATGCAAAAGAAAATACGGTACAGCTGGACTACGTTTATCCTCATAAAAATCTGACGGTAGAAATGGGGGCCAAAGGGATTTTTAGAAATAACAATGCGGATTTTAAGGTAGATGATGATCCACAAAACAGCGATCATTTATCCTATAGACAACAAGTTTTATCGGCCTATAATTCTTACCAGTTGAATTGGAAAAGCTGGAACCTTCAGGCGGGCCTTCG
This sequence comes from Pedobacter steynii, assembly GCF_900103665.1. Classification (GTDB taxonomy): domain Bacteria; phylum Bacteroidota; class Bacteroidia; order Sphingobacteriales; family Sphingobacteriaceae; genus Pedobacter; species Pedobacter steynii. The sequence continues at coordinate 9,449 of NZ_FNGY01000007.1, read as the reverse complement.
TTTGGAGCATACCTTGATTGATGCTGATTTCCTCAAAAATACAACTAATGTAAAACAAAATTACACGAATGTATTTCCAACGATAACAATCAGTAAGACGCTAAAAGGTGGAAATGGCATAAATGCCGGATTTTCCCAAAGAATGAAAAGACCGGGGATAAACAGGCTCAATCCTTTTGTAAACCGCATAAACCCTGATTTTGAAACAACGGGGAACCCGGATTTGCGTCCTGTAGTGGTCAACTCGATATCTCTTGGCTATAACAGTTCCAAAAAGCTAACCTTTAACGCCGGAATGGATTACTCCTTTTTAAATGAGGCAGATCTGCCAGTGAGCACTTTTGATCCGGTCAGCAACATTACAAGAAAGACTTATGATAATTCCGGAAAACTGACCGGACTCAGCAGTTTTATCTATCTCCGCTATCCTTTAACCAGTCGCCTGGACCTAAGCCTAAATGGGCGTGCGATCTATTTCTGGATGAGCGGCGAGGCCATGGGGCAGAAAATGGAGACAGAGCTGTTTACCTGGTCTTTCAACTTATCCTCTGGTTATAATTTTGAAGGTGGTTGGCGTACCAATGCGAATTTATTCCTGGAAAGTCGAAATCCAACAGGTTTTCAGGGGACAACGAACGGAGTGGTTAGCGCTTCTTTTAATGTCAGCAAAACGCTGGTCAAAGATAAGTTGTCGTTCGGGGCAGGTACCAATAACCCATTTACAAAATTCAGAACGAATAAAACGGTTACCGAAGGTCCTCAGTTTTATCAGACCGATTATTCCCAAAGTTATTTCAGGTCATTCAGCCTGAATTTGAATTATAACTTTGGCGGCTTAAAAGGCGAATTGAAGAAAAATAAGCGTGGGATCAGGAACAATGATTTGTCAAATTGATGATGATTGACTCAAAATCGGTAAGCTGCTGTTTAACTGAAAAGAGCCGCAATTTGCGGCTCTTTAGATCATTATTCTGCGCCAAGCACGGGTGGCGCCGGAGCATCTGAAATCACATGGATCTCACGTTGAGGATAAGGAATGCCAATATTGTTTTTATCCAGTTCCTGTTTGATCAATTGATAGTTTCTATGATAAGTTGGCCAGAAATCTCCATTTGCAGACCAGGCACGGGTGGTTAAGTTTACCGCATTATCACCCAAGGCGCTAACGAGTACCACGGGTGCAGGTTCTTTGAGCACAAGAGGGTCAGCAGCCAAAGTTTTTAAAATCACATTTCTGGCCACATCGATATCTGAATTGTAGGATATGCCAATTACATACTCCGCCATTCTGTTCTCATTATCAGAAACATTATTGATGACTGCATTTGCTAAAGGCCCGTTTGGAGCATACAGTGTGGTTCCATTTTTCGCCCTCAGCGTAGTGTACAGGATGTCTATCTTTTGAACAGTTCCTTCTACGCCATTGCTGGAAGAAATAAAATGACCTATTTTAAAAGGCTTAAAAAGCAGGATCAATACGCCACCTGCAAAATTGGAAAGGCTTCCCTGCAGTGCCAGACCGATCGCCAAACCTGCAGCACCAAGAACGGCAACAAAAGAAGTGTTTGGAATCCCAAGTGTCGAGGTTACGGTAAGCAATAAAAGGATATAAAGGATGGCCTTTAAGATGCTAAGCAGGAAGTTGGTAAGTGAGCTGTCAATTTTGCCCTTGTTTAAACGGTTCGTTAAAAAACGAAGGAAGAATTTAATTAGCCAGATGCCGATTACTAAAACAAGGATCGCACTGATAAAAGAGGGGAGGCTGTCAATTAATCTGTTCAGTAAGCGTTCAATACCGATTTCTAAATTAGTCATATGATGTTATTTTTCAGTTTTAATGGAGATAACACATTTATAATGCCATTTCTTTAGCTTCTGGCGCTTTTTTCTTAAAACAATCGTTCCGCCAGTTGTCACATTTCCAATCAGAAGAGCCTAATTTTGGTGCCGGATTAAGCCCTGATTCTGTCGCATTTTTGTAGTTCTCAGAATTTTATTGCATTTTGAACCCTCAGTATGATTGTCAGGCGAATGTTTGATTGCCATCTGCAAAGTATAACTTCTGATTTCCTACAAAATTGGGGTGTAGTTTTGATTTAGAATTTTATAATGATGGTGAGATTGAAGTGTGCCCTTTTACTAATCCTGTGTTTTCCTTTTCTGACCATGGCACAGCAGGTCGACTCCTTAGCAAAGAAAAATACTTTTCGCATTGCACCTTTTATTATACCAACCGTATTTATTGGATACGGACTCATGGCCAAGGGCGATAACTTTATCAGAGATCTGGACCGTACCACACGGGATGAACTTCAGGAAGATCACCCGTTATTCTCCAAAAGTGCTGATGATTTTATGCGTTATGTGCCTGCACTGGCTGTTTATGGATTAAACCTGGCCGGTGTAAAAGGTAGACATAGTTTACTTGATGCAACAGGGAATTATGTCGTTACGATGGGAATTATGACTGCCGCTGTATCCATCGCCAAAAAACAATCACATCGGCTTCGTCCCGATGGCAGCAGTTACGACTCGTTTCCTTCAGGACATACCGCAACTTCTTTCGCCTCGGCAGAATTTCTGAAACAGGAATATAAAGACGTATCACCATGGATTGGTTATGTAGGATATGGAGTTGCAACGACGACCGGTATCTTCAGGCTTTACAACAACAAACATTGGGTAAGTGATGTGGTGGCGGGTGCCGGGGTAGGAATCCTGTCCGCAAAACTCGGTTATCTGGTGTATCCTCAGCTGAAAAGACTGATCATGGGGAGAAAGCAAAGCAATTTCAATCTGATGCCTGCTTATCAGGATAGGGCGATGGGCTTTTCTTTCTCCGGAAGGTTTTAGATCAAAAGCGGTTTCTTCAGAATTCCTTCATTTTCACTACGAAATTCCTAACTATTTAGGCAATAGCTTTAGGGTGTAATTCTTATTGTTGATTGTATTGCCCGGTTTGATCAGAAAATTTTATCGCTAAGGCTTGAAATAGTAAGGGGTTGAACTTCCCGGAACAACCCCTTCGTCGTCGACATCCATCGAGTAAGAATAAATTAAACTCAAATATAGATTTATGATAAAGTCCAAAAAATGATCTTCGTCACAATTTTGGGAAAATGTAATCTTAAGGTCATTCCATGTAACATTACCACTTATTATTTGTAATCTTTCTAAATAATCTATTATTTGCCACTATGGAAAAGAAAGAAAATATAGCTGCGCAATTTGTTACGGCAACGCTTTACCTAAAAAGCAGGGAATACATTACCCCTCATTATATTAGAATCAGGCTTACAGGAGATGATGTTTATAAGTTCAGTATAGCTACAGTAGGAGTGAACAATAAAATTTACATTCCCCCTGCAGGTTTAAATGAAATACATTATCCGAATTGGGATTTTGAAGCAGAAAGATGGGATATGCCACCTGTAGAAGTTCGTCCGGCAATCCGAACATATACCCATCGGGGAATAGATGTGGAGAAAAATGAAATGATCATTGATTTTGTTGCCCATGGCGATAATGGACCTGCTTCTGCATGGGCGATGCATGCTGAGCCAGGGGCAGCTCTGGGTGTAACGATGAGGGCAAAAGAGACCGAATTATATCCGAAAGCAGATTGGTATCTGTTGGTGGGGGATGCTACAGCGATTCCGGTATTGGGTGCAATTCTGGAAGACTTGCCCGAAGATGCGGAAGGGGTAGCTTATATCGAAGTGGAAAGCGAAGCTGATGAGCAGGACTTGAAAACAAAATCAAAGGTTCAGCTGAAATGGATCCACAATCCTTTAGCGGGAGAGGGGACTTTTCTTTCTGATGCTGTTCGTCAGGCGGATTTACCTGAGGCAATGGAGATCCGGAAGTTTGCTTATGTGGCTGCGGAATTCAAAACGGTGAAAGCGGTCAGGCAGTTTCTGCGTAATGAAGCCTTCTGGACAAGGGAAGAGTTTTATGCTTATTCCTATTGGAAATCCGGAACCTCGGAAGACGGTTCTGAAGTAGACCGGAGGTCCGAACATCAGGAAAAATAATACAATTTGTAATTGCAATAATATCTTGTAAATTTAGTGTAATTACTTATGGATATATTTGTACATACTTCATGTGGTAGTTTTATATCATTGTACGCTTTTATATACTCATTTTGCTCTCTGATGAAAAAAATAGCACTTTATATTGCTGGATGTATAATTGCTGTATGCAGTATGTTTCTTTCTACTTTCCTTATTGCGCTCTTTTCCGGTGATCCTGTCAATTATAATTTTGACCGCTACTTTTGGATTGCGGTGTTTTCTTTTGGTTTATGTCTTGGTTATTTTCTTTCAAGAGACAAAATTTCTGATTATTGGACGGAGGATTAGCCGTTCCTCTTAATCACATCTTATCATTTTCTTAATTTTGATTTCACACCCGTGTTTATGCTGTTTGTATAGCCTTTTTTGCCGCGATTAGCATTCTTAAATAAATTTCTTTTAATTTTTGATTGCTACTTTGTTTCTTAATATGTTAATATGTGTTTCATTAAGTTGTTTTAATGTACTATTGTGATTTTATTTTTTCAAATGTTTCTTTGTGATTCACCTTTGTCTGATCGTAAGGTGTGTTTTCCTCCATTGATTTTGTGGTTTTTGTAGTGTTTATTATTGTTGGCATAACAATGAATTTATATTTTTATAGGTATAGGTGACCCCAATGTGGGGAATTAATTCTACTAATGTTCCCTATGTGATTTGTTTTTTATTCCTGTTGGTTTTGTGGTGTTTTTTAATATACTGTTTTTTGGGTTATTAGCGCTATTTTCAATGTTTTCGTTTTATTGGTCTGATTTTTATTAAAAAGTTTTCACTTTTATGGTATTATTTAATGAAATGATCAAAATTCTGAGTAATTTGGTGGTAATAAATACAGTTAATCTTTAAGAAAATTTGCTGGGGGGCTGATCATCTTGAGAGAAAAATATTCATTGAGTCGGATCTGTCCCATCGAATTGGTGTTCTTAAAGTAGAGTAAGCCTGTATAATCAATATTATGCTAAAAGTGCTCCGACGTATTCTCCTATCTATACCTAAGAAATTACACTTTCTGTTTATATTTTGTTTGTTGGTTAATTTTTCGGCGGTGTATGCGGAGGGAAGCAAGGATTTATATCCGGCAGGAGTAAAGGGAAATAGGGCCTTTTTGTATTCAAACAATGCAGCTGCGGCTACTGGCTCCTCTGTTTCCTTTCCTTTTAAAACGCTTGGCACTCACTACGTTTATGCGAAAGCAAATGAATTCATTTCGGTTGCTTCCAGTGCTCAGGGAACAGGTGATGGACAAATTTGGGTAACTTCCCCAAGTGGGGTTAAGACTATAATTAGCGCTTATAGCAGACGAATACCGGACCGTCTCAGAGAGCTGAATGGACCCCGCCATTTTGGTAAAAATGATGCAAATAAATATACTCCTTCTTTTGTCTCGGTAAACAACGAAGAAGGAATCTGGAAAGTCGAATTTCTTCCACCGGGATCTGAAACCAGTACCGATAATCCTGAGCCGACAAATAACCTGGCCGATGGCAATTGGACAACTGAAGACGATAATGCCGTTGTGATAGCTGCCTGGGATATCTCCGTGGAAGACCCAGGTCGAACCATTTGGAGAAAAGGTAGGGTATATACGAATTTATTAAACCTGAAGCTATATAATACTTTAGCTGACGAAAATCGTGCTTATCATGGAATGAACTATGTGCTGACCAAAGACGGCAGGGTTTATCGTGTGAAAAATAATGGAAATAACGGATTTGCATTTACTTTCTTTTCCAACAATAAGGGATTTATAAAAGAAGATGGAAGTCCCATTTACAAGAGTTTAAATACTACCAACGCTCAGGTAATTAAGGATGGTGTCCATGACCCGCGTATTGCGGATGATGAAATCAAAAATTTAGTTACTCACAAGCTTTTTTATCAACCGCCCTCGGATGATTTGCCTTCTTCGGCTCCGGTGGTATTGTGGTCCAAAACACCATCGACAACGGTAACGAGCACCTGGCTTAAAAACACTGCTATAGTTCCCATCGTCACAAATGTTAGATTTAATGGTTCTGAAGCAGCTACCCCAAATCAGGCAGGTCAAAAGGGTGGGATCATTACATTTACTGCAAATGTTCCCGGAACCTATCGGATTACTATCCCTATTGCCAGCCCGGGGCGTGATAAAGTAATTGCAGGTCTCGCCGTTCAGGGAGAGAACCGTATTGAATGGAGGGGCTTGGATGGTGATGATCATTTGGTTAGCCCCGGGTTACTCATCCCTAAAATTAAGGTGAGGCTATCCTCGGCAGAGGTGCATTTTCCTTTTATAGATATGGAGATCAATCCCAAGGGGATTATTATAGAACTGGCGGAAAATCAATGGCCTTACGTGGTAAATGATACTTCTCTTGACGAAAGTGTTTACAGTGATCGCGTATACTGGGATGATAGTGACGTTTCAGATGGGATGGCCGGTGAGGGCTCCAGTCCAAAGGTGAACAATATTGAAGGAGCCTCCAGTAGGACTCTTGGACATAAGTGGGGTACTTATAGCCCGGACTTATTAGTTACTACCTCCGGAAATGATGGCAAGGGAAGCTATAGCTTCGGGAACGAGAAGTCTATGGATACTTATGCTTATATCTTAAGTAATGAAGAGGCGGCGGAACTGAATGTCAATATTAAAGTCGCAGATTTGAAGATTGTAAGTATCAACCCTGTAGGGAGTCATCTTACTACCGGAAAAGCGCTCAGTTATATTGTAAAAGTGAAAAATGACGGGCCAAGTGATGTAATAGGAGCCAAATTTCAATTTCTCGCTCCCGCTGGATTTCAAATTGCCAGCGCCATACTTTCGGCAAGCAGCTGTGCTACTGAAGGAGGTCAAAGTATAAACGGAAACAATTATAGTTCCTCCTTAAACTTAAAAAATGGCTGCGAAATCACCTATACCATTACCGGGACAATCGGAGCTGCAATGTCTGCACCTCCTTTTCGCGTAGAGGCCAATATCATGCGCCCGGCGGATCTTACAGATCCGGATGCGACAAACACAGAGTTTACTCAAATGCCGGTTTCCAGCGCGGCCGAATGTGCTGCTGTTCCCTCTGTAAATGGTTGTAATAATATTATGCATAGTAATGTTGCTGTTCAGGAGATCTGTGTTAATACAGATATTACTGCTATTGTATATAACGGAATGGCAGGCGGGCAGGTGTCACTTAGCGGTAGTGTAGCTGGTTTAGATTTTGTCTTTACCTCGGGCAACACAGTTTTAACCGTTAACGGCAGGCCAACTGCATCTGGCTCTTTTACGGTAGGGACGGTGGGTAACGAAACAGAAACAACGACTTATATTATCAATGTAAATCAACCTCCGGTTCTTCAACCACTAAGTCATGTTTCTGTTTGTGAAGATAAAAATGCGGTCTTCACTGTAACCTCAGCAGAGACAGGTCTCACTTATAAATGGCAGTTTAATGATGGTAAGGGTGGAGGATGGGAGGACTTTGCTGCTGGTGCCACAGGTGTTAGCGGGGTTAATACAGCATCGGTTACGTTAAGTAATGTGCCGTTAGCTTCCAGTGGTAAACAATTAAGGGTGATCGTTACTTCTGAGCTAGGGTGTTCTTCAGTATCTTCTACATCGGTTTTAACAGTAGTTAAACTGCCAGGAAAACCAGTGGTACTTCCCTCATCAAACGGATTTTGTGTTGGTACTTCTGTCACGCTAACCTATAATCCCCCTGCCGCTGTAAAGGCGTTTCAATGGTATAAAGATGGAGTTATTATCGCAGGTGCGATCCAAAAAATTTATCAGGTATCTGAAAAGGGAAGTTATCATATAGTTGTGAAAAATATTGAGGGTTGTGAAAGTTTACCCTCTGATGCAATACTGATTGATGTATTTCCTGAGCAACCACAGCCGGAAGTCACGATCGAAGGAAGCACTACTTTTTGTGCTGGGAAATCTGTGAAGTTGACATCCAGTTTTTCTGCAGGTAACCAATGGTACCGGGACGGTTCTCCTATGGCTGGAGAAGATAAACAGATATTAATAGTTTCTGATCCAGGACTATATAGCGTTGTCGTAAAAAATCTAAACGGTTGTTCAGCAATATCCGAAGAAATTGAAGTGTTTGTCAACCCTGTTCCTGGCGCAGCTGATGTTGAGGTTACCGAAGGCAACCTGACGTTCTGTACGGGTGATCAGGTGATTCTGAAGTCCAATAAAACTGCAGGTAACCAGTGGTATAAAAACGGCGTTATCATCGACGGTGCCACATTGCAAAGTTATACGGCCAATACCAGCGGAACCTATACAGTGGTGGTAACCGAAAACGGTTGCCCAAGTCCTGCTTCTGCAGGAAAAGTGGTTACCGTAAACTTAATTCCCGGCGCAGCTGATGTTGAGGTTACTGAAGGGAACCTGACGTTCTGTACGGGAGATCAGGTGATCCTGAAGTCCAATAAAACTACAGGTAACCAGTGGTATAAAAACGGTGTTATCATCGATGGTGCCACATCGCAAAGTTATACAGCCAATACCAGCGGAACCTATACGGTGATGGTAACCGAAAACGGTTGCCCAAGTCCTGCTTCCGCAGGAAAGGTGGTTACCGTAAACCTGATTCCCGGCGCAGCTGATGTTGAGGTTACTGAAGGGAACCTGACGTTCTGTACGGGTGATCAGGTAGTCCTTAAATCCAATAAAACTGCAGGTAACCAGTGGTATAAAAACGGCATTATCATCGATGGTGCCACATTGCAAAGTTATACGGCCAATACCAGTGGAACCTATACTGTGGTGGTAACCGAAAACGGTTGTCCAAGTCCTGCCTCTGCAGGAAAGGTGGTTACCGTAAACCTGATTCCCGGCGCAGCTGATGTTGAGGTTACTGAAGGGAACCTGACGTTCTGTACGGGAGATCAGGTGATCCTGAAGTCCAATAAAACTGCAGGTAACCAGTGGTATAAAAACGGAATTATCATCGACGGTGCCACATTGCAAAGTTATACGGCCAATACCAGTGGAACCTATACAGTGGTGGTAACAGAAAACGGTTGCCCAAGTCCTGCCTCTGCAGGAAAGGTGGTTACCGTAAACCTGATTCCCGACGCAGCTGATGTTGAGGTTACTGAAGGGAACCTGACGTTCTGTACAGGTGATCAGGTAGTCCTGAAGTCCAATAAAACTGCAGGTAACCAGTGGTATAAAAACGGAATTATCATCGACGGTGCCACATCGCAAAGTTATACGGCCAATACCAGCGGAACCTATACGGTTGTAGTGACAGAAAACGGTTGTCCAAGTCCTGCTTCTGCAGGAAAAGTGGTTACCGTAAACCTGATTCCCGGCGCAGCTGATGTTGAGGTTACTGAAGGGAACCTGACGTTCTGTACGGGAGATCAGGTGATCCTGAAGTC
>NZ_FNGY01000032.1 GCF_900103665.1 Pedobacter steynii | reverse complement strand
CTACCTCTTCCCATTCCGAACAGAGAAGTCAAGCCCACCAGAGCCGATGGTACTGCGGTAACACGTGGGAGAGTAGGTCGGTGCCAAATCTTAAAAGAAAGCCTGTAGTGAAAACTACAGGCTTTTCTTGTTTACAAGCTTTTTTATTTCTGGATTCGTTTATAGATTTTTGAAATCATTGCTTTCATTTAGCATTTATTCCTTACCGGCCGCTATAAGTTTGTTGGGTTTTTATCTCTGGATTTGGCACCAGGATCAGGTCATTATACAATCTACTTCCCGAATCTAAAAAGCCCGGTTGCTGATCGATGGTCCCACATGATGAATGCATTCATTGTATTCCTTTACCGACTATTGACAATATTTAGAGCTTGAGGCGTGTCAAATCATTTTTTATAGTGCCTTGTCTTTATTTTAAAGCCAAACTTATGTGTAAGAAAATAGTGTTGTTCGCGATCTTTTAGCTTGTTGTTGTATGCTGTTCTGCTCAAAATCTTCCTGGCGTACTGCTTAGCCGTAATATTAATTCAACCCTTTCCATTGTAGCATATGACCCCATCGCTCAGGAATGGGGAATAGCTGTGGCTACAAATAATACCTATGTCGGTAATTCTACTGTTTATGTCCAGCCAGGATTGGGTGCTTTTTCTGTGATCTCGGAAACAAATCCCAGCTACGCAATAAATGGTTTCTCGGAATTAAAAAAAGGTAAGTCTATTAAAGAGGCTATTGAGTATACGAGAGAGGCTGATGTAGATGCGAATTTCAGACAGATTGCTGGTATTGACTCCACCGGAAATGTCTATGCTTATACGGGTTCAGCGTTGAAATTTCGGAAAGGTTATTCTTCACATTTAATTGGTAAGAATGATGTGGCGTTAGGAAATCAATTGGCGGAGGCCGTACTATCTTCCATGGCCACAAAGTATGAGCATAGTAAAGGAACTTTGGCAGAACGTCTGTTAAAAAGTATTTGGGCAGGCAGAATGCCAGGGGACAAATTACAGGAAAACAATTTGCAGCTTTAGCGGTAAAAGGGATGCGCCAGGAATGGTACAATCAAATCGATTTAAGAGTCGATAATGCTAAGCAGCCACTTTTCGATTTGCAATGCCTTTTGAATTTTCACTATGGACGTATAAAATTAAATCAAGCGATCAAACTTTTGAAAGATGGGGAAAGGATAAAAGAACTTATGCTCTTTAATGAAGCCCGAAAATTGGTAGAAGGCTGGACTGGAATTTATAGTAAGCTAATTATGGGGCTGTTGTTGGGGGGAAAGGAACAAGCTGTAGTAAATACTATTCTGAAGGCAATTAGAGAAAATCCAGAATGGAAAGAGAATTTGTCTTGTTTCTATTTTTTAAGGAATCGTCCGGAATTAAGAAAATATTATAATGAAAGGAAGTTTTCGGAAAAAGAATGGAATCAGGCGATTCAGTTTCTTATAGGAATCGATAAACCTGGGGAAGCATTGAAACTTACCAATAATTGATAGAAAAGTATCCCCATTCATCTTATACCTATTATCTGAGAGCAGAGGTATATAGAAAGATAAATGAAAGAACATCTGCAATCGCAAGTTATAAGATGGCGATTATATTAGATCGCGAGAATGAGGAAGCTGTATTTGCGTTGAAGCAACTGGAAAATGAATAACAGCTTGAGCGAAGATAGGATAGCTGGTCGCGTTGCTAACAAGAGTTTCGACTTTCATTCTTCCTTAGGTTTTCTTGATTTTTGTTTAATAGGGGGCAGGAAAGGAAGTTCATTTGTTCTTTTTCATTTCAGAAATAAGAAGAAAACGATGTTACCTGTTTCCTATGCCAGGGCTAATGAGATATGGATTTAGTTATTTTTAAGATTAATTCATGTGTTTGGGGAAGCATTGTGAAAATAAAACCGAATTCCTGTTTCCTTAGATTGGTTTGTCAATGTAACTAAGGATTAGTGTGTTGGGCTTTAATCACAGAAGAGATTGTCGCAAATATTTGGCCTTATGTTAAGATAAATACAATTTTATGTAAATAAAGTTTGCAGGGAGCAAAAATAATCCTACTTTTGCATCCCGCTTCGGAGGAAGAGAAAGTGAGATTGATACAGAGAGAAGGATTTGAAAGATTGCAGTAGAGATAAGTCAGAAGTTGTTTTGACCGGTTTAATCACCAAATAAGACAAAGTAAAAAAGTTTGAGAAAAAGCTTGACAATACCAAAAAGATTTCTACCTTTGCAGTCCCAACAAAAACGGGGGTTACCAAACGGAGTTTAGTAACAAAAACAAAAAGACTGAAACGATCGGAATACCGAAAAGAAACCAGGAACATTAAGACCTGGAAGAAACAGAGGAATACAGATTGCAACATAAAAGAAGAACCGCGAGGAGATTCGAAAAGTTCATTAAAGAGATGTCATTTATAGCGTAGCGAGGTAAGATAGTACCGTTTCAAAGTACATGAAAACCAAAGCTATTTTTTCAAGTCAGAA
>NZ_FNGY01000033.1 GCF_900103665.1 Pedobacter steynii | reverse complement strand
GGTCAGTTTAAATTCCATCAGGCATTTTAAGGAAAATGACAATGATGAAGCGCAGCTGGCCAAGTGCCTGGGTCAGTTATGGTCGCATGGCATTGTGCCAGACTGGTCTGCTTACCATACAGGGGAGCGCAGAAAACGGATTTCATTACCTACCTATTCGTTTGAACCGATCGCCTACCCAACAGAGGTGAATCCTTTTGAGTTGTTTTTAAAGCAGAACAATTATGTCCATAAAAGAAGCGCCAAAGTTAATGATTGGTTTTTCAGACCTCAATGGAAACAATCGATAAGGTTGCCGAAAGGTCTTCCGGACCTCAAAAATAAAACGGTAGTGCTGTTTTCCGATCATCCTGACTTGACAAATAAGATCAGGGATAATTTTATTGCGCAACATGCAACCTGTGTAACGGTCTCCATTGGGGCTGGCTTTGAGAAAAGGGGCCTTGATGTTTACGCCATTAATCCTGCTGTTCATCATCATTATGAAATGTTGTTTGCTGCCTTGAAGGATGATGGATTAATTCCTTCAAATATTGTTCATTTTTTGAATGTGGACCGCAACGACAGTTTGGTTGCAACAAGTGAGAATATCAATTTCTATCAGAAAGCTGGTTATGAGAGTTTGCTGGAAATTGTTAGAAAATTCACCTCATTATTTGGTTCTACCCCGCTGCAACTTGATGTCGTGGCCAATGGCTGGTATAGTGTTACTGGCAATGAAATGATTTGCCCTGCAAAAGCTCCTTCACTGGGAGCGGTTAAAGTGATCCCATCGGAATTTCTGAATATTACCTGCAGCGCAATCGATGTGGTCGATTATTCTGAGGCATCGTTGAAAAGTCTGTTTTCTGAACTGGTTTATCCCTCGGATAATACAGAAGTCGCCATCAGGGGAAAATACAGATACCTGAAAGGATTTGAAAAGATTAGTGTTGAGCCGGTCGATCGCCCTGTATTTCGAATCAAAGGCACCTATTTGATTACAGGTGCAAATGGCGGAATGAGTTCCGTGTTTTCGAATTATCTAGTGGATGAATTTCAATCGAATCTGATTCTAACCGGGCGCGGGGAACCACGGACAGATCTTATACGGACATTAGAAAAAAAAGGAGCAAAAGTCATCTACATTCCATCTGATGTTACTGATTTTAATACCATGGCATTGGAAATTGAAAAGGCAGAACAGCTGTTAGGCTCCATAAATGGGGTGATACACACTGCCGGAATGGGAGATTATGCGGGCGTAATCTTAAATCGTAGCCACGCTGATGACCAGAAGATATGTGCTCCTAAATTATGGGGTACTCAGGTTCTAGTCTCCATATTTAGAAATAAGAAGCTTGACTTTTTTGTCAATTGTTCCTCTATATCAGCCTCTTTAGCTCCTTTTGGTCAGGTTGCATACGTGGCTTCTAACCTTTATCAGGATGCCGTTGCGGAGGCAGATCGCTTTGATTTTCCAGTGCTGAGTATTGAGTGGACTGCAATGCAGGAAATTGGAATGGCCATTCATGCCACCCGCCATTTAAGTCCCGGAGATCAGGCAAGTGCGCTGAAGACGGGGATTAGCCCAAAAGATGCCGTCCAGATTTTAGCCTCCGCTATTGGAATCCGCCTTCCGGTTCAAATCATCTCCACAAGTGATTTTGAGCAAATCTTCAATGAAAGACAGGACCTGAAAATGGAGGGAATGGAATCCGGTTTGGCTGTTCCGGCTCAGAACCGGCCGGATATCTCCACTGCGTTTGTCGCAGCAGAGACGGATACAGAAAAGAAGTTGCTGTATATCTATGAAAAATTCTTTGGCATTAAACAGATCGGGATTGAAGACAACTTTTTCGAGTTAGGTGGTGATTCTTTAAAGGCAATGGTTTTATTAAAGAAAATCTCTCAGGAGCTGAATGTCAACTTGACTTTGAAGGTTTTTTTCGAACATCCGACAATTAAAAAAATGGCACTGGACATTGACGAGATTAAGTTCCTCCTTGAAAAGAAGAACACTGGTCAGGTGAAAACAATTAAAATATGATGATAAAGGACTTACTCAAGGATTTAAAATATAAAAATATAGAGCTTTCAGTTTCTGGTGCTGATTTAGACGTGAACTATCAGACGGAAGAATTGCCTGAAGATGTAATCACCCTGATTAGGCGCCATAAAACAGAGATTATTTCTTTTTTAAATCAGATTTCTGGTAATCTGGCTATTGAGAATACACCTCTTCTTTCAAATTATGTCTTGTCGTCATCCCAGCGACGTTTATGGTTGCTGAGCCAGTTTGAAGGTGGAGATCTGGCTTACAATGTGATGGGCGCATTTGTGTTTGAAGGGGAGCTGGATAAGCCGGCCTTTGCACAATCCTTTACTGCTTTGATTGA
>NZ_FNGY01000019.1 GCF_900103665.1 Pedobacter steynii | reverse complement strand
TGAGAAACTATATCGAGCTTCTCCTCAAATGTGTGTTTTGCCATAAATGATAAACCCCAAAAGTTTTTGTCCAACTTTTGGGGTTCACTTCAAATCCTGCCGCTTTTTTATTGGGTGGTGTTATTCTAAAAGCTTAGTGATGGTCTTCTCAAACTCCTGTTTATATTCCGTGTGGTAGGTTCCTGTTCCCGGACCATAAAATGAAGTATTGATCTTACTTACTTTTCCCGTTTTATCTAAAAAAATAGTCGTTGGAAAGACTTTAATCTGCGTCAGCTGAGGCAATGTTTTTTCCGTGCGCTGGGGATCGCTCACCGTTACCCCGGTAATCAACATTGGGTATTCTACCTTAAATTGCTGCTGGAACTTCTTCAGACTTTTTCTTGAGCGGGCTTCATCTGTACTCAGCTCGTAAGCCATTGCAATGATCTCGATGCCCCTGTGCTTATTTTTACGGTAATAGGCACTTAGAAACGCCATTTCATCCATACAGTTGGGGCACCATGATCCCATCAGCTGTAGAATAACCACCTTATCTTTAAACCTTTTGTCTTTGAGGGATACCATATTTCCTTCCAGATCTTTAAAACTGAAATCCAGAAATCCACTGGAACCCTCTTTCAGGGTGGTAACCGGGGGATCTAAGGTTACGTTTGCATCTTTCACTGCTACAAAAGATTCTGGTACTGATGCACTGCTGTAATAATTGCCTTTAAGTTCTCCAGAAGTAATTTTGGCAGCGAAGAAAAGGGCATGTACACCGTCAAATGTAGAAAGGAACATTGAATCTGCTGCGAGGGTTCCGACAAGGTAGCGGTAGTCTCCGGCAGGAGTCAACACGGAACCTCTAATCTGTTGCCCTTGCTGACTAAACTCGCCGATGGCCGGTCTTTTCGTCTGGTCAGCCCTGGTGAATTCCATTTTCCATTTACCAGCTACCTGCTGGAGGTTTCCCGGGGCTTTTTTAGGAAAACGGCTTACCCCGCTTACTGCGTAAAAAGGCATCACAAGATCCTTTGTTGAGCCCCCTTTAATCCAGACGCCATTTAAACTGTCTTTGCTGATGACCTTAACCCTGAACGAGGATTCAAATACCGGCATTTTGATCAAAATAGAATCCTTAGATACGATAACGTCTTCTGTTTTCATGCGCTCCGTATCATTGATGATATAAAAGACATGCTTTCTGCCTTGTTTTTCGATTTCCAGTTCAAAAGGGATATGGTGCCCGTCTTGTCGCTGCAAAGTTCCCTTCCATTTCCCGGGTTGGAGATTAAGCTGAGCGTTGCAGAAGAGAGAAAAGGCCATAAATAAACCAAAAAGTCCGTATTTCTTTACCATGTCTGTTTTTATTGATCTATGTAAAGTTAACAGAATCAACATGTCTCTATGAACTACAAATGTCATTTTTGATACTGTAGCTTCTTTCTTCAGCGCTATAAATAAGAGATACAATGCCGAATATCCGTAGCGGGCATGCATGAAGTAATGCCTTTCCTTAGGTATAGCTTACGCCAGGCTTCCAACTGCTGCTATTTTGCTTCTTTATTGATAGTAGGTTGCTAGGGCCCTATAGGGTCTATAGCCCTGTCAATCCCGATTATTCTAAGCTGAAATTTAGTCGCAACCTAAAAGTAATCGGTAACATGATATCAGCTTGATATTGGCTTTAATGAAACTTATTGCTTATATTGGTATTGTTAATATTGAAAATATTAACTTCTTATTGTTTAGTAATTAATCTATTGAATATGGCAAAAGCACCAAATGGCCCTCTGGGCGCCTTAAATGGAAAATTGAGCAACCTGGTTTTCTATATACTGAATGGACAACCGGTAGTTCGCACTATTGGCGATCCAGGTAAACCAAGCAGGAACCAGCTGGCTAACCGTCAGGCAATGTCCGTGACGATGGATATGGTACGAACAATCTCTGAGTTTACAAATGTCAGCTTTGAGCTGGAAGTAAAAGGAACGGTTAGAAATACGCACAACCTGGCTACTTCTTACATTAAAAAACACGCGGTTAAAGGGGAATATCCCAATCTCTCTGTGGATTATGCGAAGGTGATCCTAAGCAATGGTACTTTGCCTGGTGCAAATGACCTGAAAATTGAGAAGAACGAAAAAGGGGTTTTAGTGAGCTGGGATTCCAGGGATCGTCACAATGATATCGTCATGATCCTGCTTTATCACCCCCTGAAAAAAATGGCGACGCCCATTATTAATGCCTGTCGCAGAGATGCAGGGAGCTATTTTGTGGACTTACATCAGGAGCTTGTCGAAGAACCAATAGAAGCTTATATCTGCTTCAGAGCAGCCAACGGCAAGGCGATTTCAGATAGTCAATACATCGGCAACCTGAACGGAGAGATGGAAAGCAAGGAAGAGCGGGAGCAGAAAGAGAAATACGCCTCGGTAAAACAGCGTTTTGATGTTGTGAAAGCCGACTATTTGCAGCAAATAACAGACAATCGGGGGAATCCCGTCGATAGCAAAGCCTTCCGGAATCTGGAAAGAGAATACGAGGTGTTGAAAAAGAAACTAGAGCACCTTCCTGGAAAGCCAGGCGGATAATTACTCAAAATATAACTCCGCATTGTCATATTTCATTGTTGACGAATTAAAATTCAATTCCGCAAGGGGAGTTCTGTGTCAAAAAATCATCATTGGTTTTGCGCATATGGATTATGTCATAACAGGAGCTTTGTCGATAACAATAAATTGTGAATTTGTTAATAAAAATTGTACACTGATAAATCTAATTTATGCGTAAATTAGTATAGGTGAAATTTTAATCCCATTTGATAAAAAAGTCCTGTGAACGGGTTATCCGTGTAGGGCAGGCACACCATAAGTATGCTTATAAACAAAAAGTCCTGACACAGTCAGGACTTTTTGTTTTAACTCTATTTTTGTCGTTTACAGATCAAACTTAATTCCCTGTGCTAAAGGAAGTGTATTTGCGTAATTGATGGTGTTCGTTTGTCTGCGCATATAGCCTTTCCAGGCATCAGAACCACTTTCCCTGCCACCACCGGTTTCTTTCTCACCACCAAAAGCGCCACCAATTTCGGCACCTGAAGTTCCGATATTAACATTGGCGATTCCGCAGTCAGATCCTGCTGCTGATAAGAACTGTTCTGCTTCTCTCAGGTTCAGCGTCATGATGGCCGATGATAGTCCCTGAGGAACACCATTTTGTAAAGCTATCGCTTCGTCCAGCGTTTTATATTTGATCAGGTACAAGATCGGAGCAAAGGTTTCTTCCTGTACAATATCAAAATGATTTTCTACTTCGGCTACGCAAGGTTTTACATAACAACCTGAACTGTATTGATCACCACTAAGTACACCACCCTCTACCACAAAGCGGGCACCTTCTTTTTTACCTTTTTCGATGGCGTCAGTATACATATCCGCTGCATAAACGTCAATTAGCGGACCTACATGGTTGTGCTGATCCAAAGGATCGCCTATTCTTAACTGGCCATAAGCTTTTACCAGTTTATTTTTGAAGTCTTCGTAAATATCTTCATGGATAATCAGACGGCGGGTAGAGGTACAACGTTGTCCTGCTGTTCCCACTGCTCCAAATACCGCTCCGATAATAGACATGTCTAAATCTGCATCTTTCGAGATAATGATGGCGTTGTTTCCACCTAATTCCAGAATGCTTCTTCCGAATCTGCCGGCAACTGCTGTAGATACCATGCGGCCAATTCTGGTAGATCCGGTGAAGGAAACCAAAGGAATACGTTTGTCGTTATTCATCATATCGCCAACTGCATTTCCAATCAATAAGCTGCTAATGCCTTCAGGCAGGTCATTGGCCTTTAATACTTTTGCAATGATGTGCTGACAGGCAACGGCACATAAAGGCGTTTTTGAAGATGGTTTCCATACACACACATTACCGCATACCCATGCCAAAGCAGTATTCCATGCCCAAACAGCTACAGGGAAGTTGAATGCAGAGATGATACCAACAATACCCATCGGATGCCATTGCTCATACATGCGGTGGTTTGGCCGTTCAGAATGCATGGTTAAACCGTAAAGCTGACGGGAAAGTCCTACTGCAAAATCGCAGATGTCGATCATTTCCTGTACTTCACCAAATCCTTCCTGTAAACTTTTACCCATTTCATACGATACTAAGGTCCCCAGGTCTTCTTTACTTTCTCTTAAAGCATCGCCAAACTGACGTACAATATCGCCACGCTTTGGTGCTGGTAAGCCACGCCAGAAAACAAATGCCTCTTCCGCTTTTTTCATTACGGTTTCATAGTCATCTGCAGTAGCGACCTGTACACTGGCGATCTTTTTTCCGTCAACCGGAGAATAGCTGTCTATAGTTTTTGCATTTGATGAAGCAGCCCAGTGATTACCTGTGCTGTACGCAGGATTTAATTCCTGAATCCCTAAGTTTTTTAAAACGGAACTGATGTTTGTTTTCATTAATATTTGGTTTTTTAATGATAATAATGCTAGCAAGAGCTGTCATGTAATATTACAAATCAACAAAAAATAATGGAAGGAATGTCACCTTAAGCTCCGCAATTTTCTTTTCTGCGGGTATCTATAATGTAAATCACTTTCCAGCCATCCTTACCTTTGAAAAGCTGGAATGAATTTACGCCACAGTGGCTAAATTGATCATCTACATAAAACTTATAATCCGTCCATACGCTGGCAAGATGGCCATCAATCAGGATTTTGGTAAATACAATCCGCTCATCAAAGCGTTCTTTATGTGGACTTCCAATAAATCTAAGGAAATCACTAAGGCTGGTGGTTTTTACGATCGGGGCTTCATTTTTAGGCGTCGCAATGGTCTGCATGATACATTGATCGGAGAACGAGGTGTGCGTAAGGCTGCTATCTCCCTTTTTCATTCCTTCAAAAAGTTGATTTATGCATTGTTTAATAAGTGCTTCTTCGGCCTTGTTTTCCTGCGCAGCGGCACTAAAAAAGAAGATCAATAGGAAGAAAGTCAGACCGCTATATTTTTTCATGACTTGAATTTTACTGGTTTTCAATTAAAGTTATGTTATTTTGCATTATAATTCAGATCATTATCTCTATGCAAAAAAATAAGTCAGCTAATTTCTCCCGACGCTTTTGCTAAAATTAATATTATCAGTCATTTAGGGGCGCGGGTGTGTGTATGTTGAAAATTATTTCGTTTATGCTATTCATAAATGTTGTAAACTTATATTGTGTTTTAAAAATATGGGATCTGTTCTTTAATTATTCGCGACATGGAAGAGGAGTTTTTATTTGATTTTAGTGATGACGCGCAACGTTCGGTAGAACGTTACGAGGAGATGATACGTAACGAGGATCAATACTTTTTTGATGCCCAGGCTTTTGAAAATATTATTGATTATTACATTGACAAGAGTGATCCTGTCAAGGCACTTCAGGTAATTGAGTACGCCCTAAACCAACACCCTTATGCGGCGGTCTTCCTGGTAAAACAGGCGCAATTGTTCTTTGTGACCGACCAGACGGAAAGGGCATTTCTCGCTTTGCAAAAGGCCGAGATGCTGGAGGCTTCAGAAGCAGAGATCTATATTTTACGCGGAAATATCTATAACAGTCTGGAACGTTATTCGGAAGCACTGGATAATTTTCAGATCGCTTTGGGTTTCGCGGAAACTACAGATGAGATTCTGTTACAGATTGCTTATGTCTATCAGAATATGCTCGATTATGAACAGGCCATCGTTTATATCAAGCAAAGTCTGGAGCAGAATATGGAAAACAAAGACGGCTTATATGAGCTGGCATTTTGTTATGATATCTTAGACAAACAGGAGGAAAGTATTCAGTTTTACCAGGAATATATCGACAACGATCCTTATTCTTATGCCGCATGGTATAACCTGGCCAATTCTTACCATAAGCTCGATCTCTTTGAAAAAGCGATTGATGCCTATGATTATGCCATTCTGATTAAGGATAACTTTGCTTCCGCTTATTACAATAAAGGAAATGCATTGGTTCAACTGGACCGTTATGCCGAGGCTATTGAGGTCTATAAACAGACTTTTGAGTATGAACCACCTAATGCAGATACGTATTGTGCAATCGGGGAATGCTATGAAAAGCTGGAGCATATGGACGAAGCCCGTGCGTATTATAAGAAATCGGTGAAGATGGACCATAAGATGGCTGATGCCTGGTTTGGGATCGGTGTGACGCTGAATTTTGAAGAACGCTATTTTGAATCGCTTCATTTTTACCGTAAAGCTTTAGAGCTTGATGGGGAAAATCCGGATTTCTGGTTCGCTATGGCGGATGCCTATTATAAACTCGGACAGATAGAACAATCTATTGAAGCTTATTATAAAGTGCTGGAATTTAATCCGGTGGATATAGAAGCCTGGTTGGATTTTTCTACGGTATTGTATGAGCAAGGGAGGTTGCTGGAAGCTTCGGAGACCATTTTAGATGGAATCAAGAACAATCCGGATGCCGCAGAGCTGTATTACCGTATGGTGGCTTACCTGTTTGCTTTGGGAGAAAAGAACGATGCGCTCGCCTATCTGGAAACCGCATTGGTGACCGATCCGGATAAGCATTACATTTTATTTGAATATTTACCACAATTGCAGGACAACGGCTCAATAATAGAAGTAATTAACCGTTATGTTAAATAATTGTACCATTTTTTATTAGAAATAGCTGATAAAAACTGTCCGTTTTTTTTCCACCTTTGTGAGCAATATGAACTACCCATTAAATAATATACCCGAAAGATCAGTAAAGCCAAGAAGTAAAGGCATTACAATGGTCATGGATAAAGGACTAAGCTTAAGGCAAACCGAAGATTTTATAGAGGTTGCCGGAGTACATACTGATATCGTAAAACTTGGCTGGGCAACCTCATTTGTTACCCCTAATCTAAAAGAAAAGCTGGCGATTTACAGAGATGCAGGAATTCCTACCTATTTTGGAGGGACATTATTCGAAGCATTTGCCATCCGTAATCAGTTTGACGATTACCGAAGAGTGCTGGATCAGTTCAATATGGAGTATGCTGAAGTTTCCGATGGCTCTATTACGATTGAACACGACCTTAAATGCGAGTTCATCAGGAAATTATCCACGCAGGTAACGGTAATTTCGGAAGTTGGATCTAAAGATGCAGCTAAGATTTTCGCTCCTTACAAATGGATCAAATTGATGAATGCGGAAATTGAAGCCGGTTCATGGAAAGTAATTGCCGAAGCCCGGGAAGGTGGAAATGTAGGCATTTACAGAGGTTCAGGAGAGGTGAGAGAGGGATTAGTAGATGAGATTCTGACACAAATCCCCGAAGAAACCATCATCTGGGAAGCTCCGCAAAAGGAACAACAGGTATGGTTTATCAAGCTTTTAGGAGCAAATGTAAACCTTGGAAATATCGCACCGGCGGAAACGATTCCTTTGGAAACCATCCGTTTGGGTTTAAGAGGTGATACTTTTGATCATTTTTTAAATTTGGATAAATTGTAATCGTACATTTATACAAATGAAGAAATACGGCTTAATTGGTTACCCATTATCACATTCCTTTTCAAAGAAGCACTTTACAGAGAAATTCGTACAGGAACATATTGACAATTGTCAATATGAGCTGTATCCGATAGATAATATTGAAATTTTCCCTGACCTGATCTCTTCTGATGAAGAGATTTACGGGATAAATGTCACCATTCCCTATAAAGTAAGTGTTTTGGCGTATGTAAAAGACCTCGATGATGCTGCGGCAAAAATCGGAGCAGTCAATTGCATCGATATCCGTAGAGAAAACGGAAAAGCAATATTCAAAGGATACAATACTGATGCTTATGGATTTGAAGAATCTTTGAAGCCTTTTCTGAAGGAACACCATACCAAAGCCCTGATTTTCGGAGATGGAGGCGCGGCAAAAGCCATTAAATATGTGTTGAATAAGCTGGGGATTTCTTTCCTGATTGTGACAAGGAAGCCTACAGACAGCAGTATTTTGTATGAAGAGGTAACTGAACAAATCCTTAAGGAACATACCTTGTTGGTGAACACCACGCCATTGGGCATGTCGCCGAATCCGGATACTTATCCGGAAATCCCTTATGAATTTGTATCGGACCGTCACCTGGCCTATGACCTGGTGTACAATCCTGATGTGACAAAATTTCTGGCCGAGGCCAGTGCCCGCGGTGCAGCCATTAAAAATGGATTAGAAATGTTATATCTTCAGGCAGAACGTTCCTGGTATATTTGGAATTCTTAATATGAAAAAATACCTTCCAGTTTGCCTTTTTGCCATCATATTGGCTTTCTCTGCTTGTCATAGCAATGACTATGCACCAAAACCAAGGGGGTATTTTCACATTGATTTTCCAAAGAAGGCCTACAAAAATTATGACGGGGGATGTGCTTTT
The DNA here is from genome assembly GCF_900103665.1 of Pedobacter steynii. Classification (GTDB taxonomy): domain Bacteria; phylum Bacteroidota; class Bacteroidia; order Sphingobacteriales; family Sphingobacteriaceae; genus Pedobacter; species Pedobacter steynii. The sequence continues at coordinate 37,450 of NZ_FNGY01000019.1, read as the reverse complement.
TCTTTCGATTACCCGGTATATGCGAGTTTAAACCCGGACAGTAGTAAAGATACTCAGCCTTGCTGGAACAACCTTTCCTTTCCTCAGTTTAACGCACGGCTACACCTGACCTATTACGATGTTTCCTCGAAAAAGGAGTATGAAGGACTGGTAGAAGATGCCAGGACATTTGCTTTTAAACATACCGTGAAGGCCAACGCGATCGATCAGAAGCTGATCAGTTACCCGGAGAAGAAAGTATATGGAATATATTATGCCATAGAAGGAAATACGGCTTCCTCGGTACAGTTCTTTTTGACAGATAGTGTGAAGCATTATTTTCGTGGCGCTTTGTATTTTAATGAACGGCCGCAATATGACTCGATTCAGCCAGTGGTCACTTTTATAAAAAAGGACATTGACCGAATGATCAATACCTTCAAATGGAAAAATTAATACCTTTTAATATTTAAATTTTATGATCAGTATTCAGCAGTTTGCTTTTAATCCATACCGTGAAAATACCTATGTATTGTTCGATGAAACCTCAGAATGTGTGATTATTGATCCTGGAATGTATGATGCTGAGGAGCAAAATCAATTGGTTCGTTTCATCAAAGACAATAAACTGAAACCGGTGTTGCTTTTAAATACACATTGCCATATTGACCATGTTCTGGGAAATAAGTTTGTTTTTGACAACTGGAGCCTGAAGCCTCAGTTTCATGCCGGAGAGCTGCAAATCCTGCAGGCTGTTCCCGGATATGCACCTCAGATGGGTTTCCATTATGAGCTTTCTCCGGAGCCGGAAGTCTTCCTTGGAGAGACTGGAACGGTTAAATTCGGACACAGTCAGCTGGAACTGATCTTTGCACCTGGTCATTCCCCTGCCCATTTGTGTTTCTATGCAGCAGCAGATAATTTCCTGATCGGTGGAGATGTGCTTTTCTATACCAGTATCGGCCGTACAGACCTTCCTGGTGGAAATCATTCGCAATTGATCAATAGCATAAGGAATAACTTGTTTATATTGCCTGATGATTGCACCGTTTATCCGGGACATGGCCAGTCTACGACCATCGGTTTCGAAAAACAACACAATCCTTTTTTACAGTCTTAATTACCTGAATAGATTTGAATACAGCCTTTTACATAGCCCGCAGGTATCTTTTTGCAAAGAAATCTACCAATGCGATTAACATCATCTCCGCAATTTCTGTGGTAGGGGTGTTTGTGGGAAGTGCTGCATTGATCATCATATTGTCGGCCTTTAACGGTTTGGAAGACCTGGTTTTGAAAATGTTCAATACCATGACCCCACAGCTGGTCATCATGCCGGTAAAAGGGAAAACTTTTGAGCCCAATACCGTTTATTTTAACCAGTTGAAGAAAGCAGAAGGTATTTACTCTTATGTGGAAGTCCTTTCAGAAAATGCGCTGCTCCGATATAACGATAAACAGTCTGTAGGGCTGATCAAAGGGGTAAGCCCTGATTATTTAAAAAATAAAAGCCTGGATAGCACCATTATCGACGGTCATTTTATATTGGATAACCCCAGCGGCCATTTTGCTGTGATTGGTTCTGCCATTCAGAATTTTCTGATGGTGAATACCACAGATCCTTTTCTTCCTTTACAGGTGTATTCTCCAAAAAAGGGAAGGTCAACGAGCTCTTTAAATCCGGGCGATGATTTTACGGTGCTCTCCATTCCTGTTTCAGGGGTTTTTGAAGTGCAGCAGGATTTTGACAATGTGGCGGTAGTGCCTTTGGCATTTGCGAGGAAGTTATTGGAAGAGCCGCAGAAAGTCTCCTCCATAGAAATCCTTTTAAATAAGGGCGTCAATGCGGATAAGTTTAAATCCAGCGTGGAAAAAGAAATCGGGGAAGGTTTCCTGGTGAAAGACCGGATTGAACAAAATACAGCACTACACAATATATTGGGTTCCGAAAAATGGGCCGTTTATATCATCCTGACTTTTGTTTTAATTATTGCTATCTTTAATATCATCGGTTCATTGACGATGCTGGTGATTGATAAATTGAAAGATATTGCCGTTTTAAGTAGCCTTGGGGCAGGTAAGAGCCTGATCAAAAGGATCTTTCTGCTGGAAGGGATGATGATCACCATGACAGGATGTATATTGGGTCTGATCGCCGGACTGGTTTTCTGTCTGCTTCAACAGGAATTCGGCTTTGTCAAAATGGCGCAAGACAATCCGATCCTCACCAATGGCTATCCGATTGGCTTAAAATGGATGGATTTTTTATTAGTATTTTTAACAGTAACGGTATTTTCTTTTATGGCATCAGCTTTGTCATCTAATCTGAGCGTGAAGAAAATAGACCATTTAAATCAAGATCTCTAACATCATGAATATATCTATAAAACCATTACCCCTGTTGATTTTATTGGCTGTTGTCATCGTAGCCTGTAATACCAAACCTGTATCTGTTGAAAAACGTACAAGCCGGGTAATTAAGGGGCTATATACCTATGGTCCTGAGATGAAATCTTTTACAGATTGCGAGGAGGGAAACGAATACTGGGTGGCCGATAGTGCCAAGACACTGGAACTCGCTTACAGCAATTTCAATTTTGAAAAACCTTACGAGCCGGTATATATCGAAGTAGAATGTCATGTGATCAAATCCGACAGCCTGATGGTGTCTGCAGATTTTGATTCCACGCTGGTGGTGACAAAACTCTTGAAGATTACTAAAGAAATTCCGGACGGGCCTTGTAATTAAGGCTTTTAAGGGACCAGGTAAAGGTCTTTTTGAATCGGTTGAATCAATCCTTTCTCCTGTGCCATTGTAAATAATACATCGATTGCTTTCCGGCCTTCCGGCCCCAGGTCAATGGAATATTTGTTGACATAGAGTTCAATGTGTTTGTACATGACCTCTTCACTCATTTCCTGGGAATGTTGTTTGATAAACTCAATTCCTGATTTCGGATGGGCAAAAGCATATTCCACCGACTTACGCAAGATCCTGTTTACCTTTTCTTTGGTCTCCTGGTCCAGATTTCTGTTGATCACAATGCCGCCCAGAGGGATGGCACATCCGGTTAACTGTTCCCAGTAATTGCCCAGGTCCATCACCTTGTGCAACCCTTTGTCCATATAAGTAAAGCGGTTTTCATGGATAATCAGGCCAAGGTCTATGCGGTTGTCAATAACCGCCTGCTCAATCTCTGAGAAAACCATTTCCTGCTTTTGGACTAAATGGGGAAAGGCAATGCCTAACAGGAAGTTGGCTGTGGTATATTTTCCTGGTATTCCAACCCTCAGGTCTTTATTTAAGTTGTCCGGATGATTGGCCAGGCATTCGTTTTTGGAAATTAATAAAGGTCCGACACCGAAGCCTAAGGCACTACCGGCATCCAATAAAGCGTATTGTTCATACACGTAAGCAAAAGCATGGAAACTTAATTTGGTAATGTCCAGTTCTCCTTTAATTGCCTTTTGATTGAGGGTTTCCACATCGTCGAATGATACGTTGAAATCTAATCCTTCGGTATCGATTTTATGATGAATAAGGGCATCAAAGATAAAGGTATCATTCGGGCAGGGGGAAAATCCAAGGCTTAAGGTCATTTTTCTCTATTTTGTCGGTTTCAAATGTACGGACTATCCAAAATGACTTGGTTAGGTATTTGTCAAAAATCTGATGGCCCATTCATTTAGATTTTTAATGGCCAGGCCGATTTTCCAGCTGTCTTTATTCCGGGGTTCTACATAATTCGAGATGCTGCGGATCTGCAAACATGGAATTCCTTCTTTTTCACAGCAGTAAAGTACCGCGGCACCTTCCATGCTTTCTGTAACAGGGTTGAGCCTTTTTTTGATCTCGTTAATGCTTTGCAATGTTCCGTGAACGGTATTTACAGTGATTCCTTTTACTTTTCTCAATTCGGACAGATCGGAGTGAAGCAGGTTGTTGTGCGCCTGATGGCTGCTCTTTCCAAAACCAAGCTCCTCGATGGAAAGAAATGCGCCTTTATTTTCTGCGCCGAGTTCTGAAAGTTCGTCTGTGGTCACGTTTAATACAGTTCCGAGGGGAATACCGGGATCAAAACTACCTGCAATCCCCAGATTCAGTACAAGGTTGTAGTGCTCGGTCAGGTGTTTACCCAGGGCAAAGGCGGTGGCGGTCATTCCTACCCCTGTGACAAGGATGTCGAACTTTTCTGTTTGCATGAATTCGGCTTCCGCCAATCGAAAATGTTCCGTTAATATGGATATTTCTGCACTTGTTGCCGCTACTAAAAGTATCTTCATAAAGTCTAAGTTAGATATTAAACCTTTCTACTTTAAGCTTTCTGCGTATATTTGTCAACAATATAACAGAGAATGATATACATAACCAGAAAAGCATCATTTAACGCTGCACATAAATTGTCAAGACCCGATTGGTCTGAAGATAAAAACACAGAAGTTTACGGAAAATGTGCCAATCCAAATTGGCATGGGCACAACTATCAGTTGTATGTGACTGTTAAGGGAGAAATCAACCCTGAAACAGGATTTCTTGTAGACCTGAAGTGGTTGAAAGATGTGACCAATACTTATGTGGTGGATAAAATTGACCACAGGAACCTGAATCTTGATGTTGACTTCATGAAAGGTAAACTGGCCTCAACAGAAAATTTAGCGATTGCCATATGGGATGAATTGCTGCCCTTTATCGAAGAGTCGGGTGCCAAACTTCATTGCATTAAAATTTACGAAACTGAAAACAACTTTGTGGAGTACTTCGGTTAATAACCTTTAGAAATGAATAATAATCATACAGATCATCCAGATGAAACAGAGAACGGCTATATCAAAATAGACCGTTATAACGAAGGTAAGATTGCTTCCGTAGCCAATCATTATTCCGATATCTTAACTCAACTGGGTGAAGATCCTTCCCGTGAGGGGCTGATCAAAACGCCTGAGCGAGTGGCTAAGGCATTACAATACCTTACCCATGGTTACGACCTTGATCCGGCAGCGATCCTTAAAGGAGCAATGTTTAAAGAAGACTACAGCCAAATGGTGGTGGTGAAGGACATCGAGGTTTTCTCTATGTGCGAACACCATATGCTGCCATTTTTTGGTAAAGCACATGTGGCCTATATTCCAAACGGTCATATTGTTGGACTGAGCAAAATCCCGAGAATTGTAGATGCTTTCGCCCGTCGGTTGCAGGTACAGGAGCGTTTAACAAATGAAATCAGAGATTGTATTCAGGAAACTTTAAATCCTGCAGGAGTAGCCGTTGTGATTGAGTGTAAGCACTTATGCATGGCCATGCGCGGAATTCAGAAGCAAAATTCTGTGACGACCACCTCTGCATTTACAGGAGAATTTGCAAAAGATAAAACTAGGGCAGAGTTTTTGAGGTTAATCACTGCCAACTTACACTAACCAATCATACTAAGTATAAAAATGAAAGCATATATATTTCCAGGACAAGGCGCTCAGTTTTCGGGCATGGGTAAAGAATTGTACGAAAATGAAGTCGCTAAAGAACTGTTTGAAAAAGCAAATGAGATCATTGGTTTCCGCATCAGTGACATCATGTTCTCCGGAACTGATGAGGAGCTGAAAGAAACCAAGGTGACTCAACCGGCTATTTTCCTTCATTCGGTGATCCTGGCTAAAACATTGGGTGATAACTTTAAGCCGGATATGGTGGCAGGTCACTCTTTAGGAGAATTCTCTGCACTGGTAGCGGCATCTGCACTATCATTTGAGGATGGTTTAAGACTGGTGATTGCCAGAGCAAATGCGATGCAGAAAGCCTGCGAATTGCAGCCTTCTACCATGGCGGCTATTTTAGGCCTTGCCGATGAAGTGGTAGAACAAATCTGCGCAGAGATTGACGAAGTTGTTGTGGCGGCAAACTACAATTGTCCGGGGCAAATTGTGATCTCCGGAAGCATTGAAGGAGTAGACATCGCTTGTCAGAAATTAACAGAGGCCGGAGCAAAACGTGCCTTGAAGCTAAATGTAGGTGGTGCTTTCCATTCTCCGTTAATGGAGCCTGCGAGAGTAGAGCTACAGGAAGCCATTGAAAATGTAACGGTTCTTTCTCCGGTATGCCCGATCTATCAGAATGTAGATCCGACGCCGAATACAGACCCTGCTAAAATTAAAGCCAACCTGATTACACAGTTAACCGGAGCGGTGAAATGGACACAAACGATTGAAAGTATGATTGCTGATGGCGCTGCTGAATTTGTTGAGGTTGGTCCCGGGAATGTCTTACAAGGCCTTGTAAAAAAGGTGAACAGGGCAATTCCAACCAGTTCTGCAACTACTTCCGCAACTACTACAGCTTAATATTAACGTGAGCATCGCGGGTAAAATCAGATTTTTATTATTGATACTGGGGGCCTGCTGTATTGGTACGGCCCTATCTTTAAAAAACACGATCAGTAAAAAAGACTTACTTACCCACGAAGCTGCTGAACTTCAGGAACGCCTGCATCAAAAGGAAGATATTGTTTATGACTTTCTTTCGGATTCACAACGGATTGAGCAGGCGAAACAGTTCCACCTGAATGAAAAATACGGACTTGATTTTATCAATTTCTATCGGAATATCGGGATTAACCTGCTGACTTACGAGAACTCCGAGCTGAAGTTTTGGAGTTCTTTTACGGCATTTCCAACCGGTCTGGATGGGATCAGGGAGGGCTCTTCTTTTTTGCAGCTTCCCAACGGCTGGTATGAGGTGATCCGGAAAACCAAGGGCAACTATGCACTGGTGTTTCTGATCGAAGTGAAAAGCCAGTATGGGATTCAGAATCAGTTTCTAAACAATGACATCTCTCCGTACCTGTCGCCTTCCAACGCTTTATCTCTTGCTTCTTTTACCGATACGGAGGTGTATGGCATTAATAAGTTTGACGGGACCTTATTGTTTGAGGTTAAGCTGAAACAAGGGTATTCCAAAAGTATCTATGCTGCTATCGAAGTTTGGCTTTGGGCAATCGGGATCTTTAGTTTTTGTTTATTCTTCAATTCTTTCTGCGTATGGCTGGCAAAAAGAGGAAACCTGATTCCCGCAACCTTTCTTTTGGCCCTGTTCTTCGTCACGTTAAGGGTAACTGATCTGGAGTACGGCTGGTTTAATCATCAGTTTAACCTGTTGATATTCAGTCCGACCATTTATGGGGAAAGTTTCCTTTTGCCCTCTTTAGGAGATTTTCTGCTCAATGTCATGGCGCTGACCTGGCTGATTTATTTTGTGTACAAACACCGGGATCAATACCTGCTGCCTTCCTGGCTGATCCGGAGTAAAGTGGCGGGATTGCTGCTTTATTTTGTTTTGATCGTCATCTTTGGCTTAATGGCTTTTGTAAGTGACCAGATCTTTCTGGGGCTCATTATCAACTCTAAAATCAATTTTGACATAACCAATATCATCAATCTGGGCTGGATTAGCTGGATCAGCATCGTTATTCTGTGTCTGGTCTGGTTTAATATTTACCTGATCATCATTATTTTTCTGGAGCAGACCCGGCCACTGAATGTGACGAACAGAGAGCGTCTGATCTTGTTTTTAATGGTTTTTGCCGGTTATCTGATCTACAGACTGGCCACTACGTTCAGCATCTTCTTTATCGTATATGCTTTCTTTATTTTTATTGTGGGCTGGAATGTATACGTAAAGAACAACCGCTTTTCTATCGGGGTATTTACGGCAATATTCTTTTGTCTGGCTTTTATGTCGTCCATAAAATACCTGAAATTTATTGATTCCAAGGAGAAGCTTAAACGGTATACCATTGCTCAGAAGCTGGAATCCACGGATGATCCAAAAATCATCAGTTCTATTGAAAGCCTTGAGGTTGGTATTTATACGGATAGTTTTGTGGCTGATTATTTCAAGCAACCGGCATTACGAAGGTCTGATATTCTACAAAGGCACATCAATAAACAGTTCCTTGGCGGATACCTCTCTAAGTTTGAATACAACCTTTACGAATACAATAACCTGGATTCGTCGATCAATGGGCAGGGGGTGCCTTTGAGCTATTATAAGAAACTCGTGCAGTCTGGTTCAGTAAAAGCTTCTGAATCTAATTTCTTTTACCGCCTGAATGATACGTTTGGTTATCAGAATTACTTTGGAATTATTCCTATTTTTCAGGACAACCATATTTTGGGTACGCTGGTAATTGAGCTTAAATCCCAGCAATACAATTACAACAGTCAGCTTCCGGATATCCTGATCGACCGCAAGAATAAAAGTGAGGAGGATTACAGCAATTATTCCTTTGCCTTTTACAATTATGGCAGACTGGCCAATCAATCCGGGAAATATACCTATAAGCTTTCCGGGTCAGAGTTCCGGGCAGAGCCTAAAAAGCCTCAGATCATCACAGACAGCCTCGGATATACGCATCTGGTGTATATGCCAATTGCTTCTAAAATGATCGTGGTGAGCAAGGAAAAGGTATCTTATGTGGTGCGTCTGGCTACGTTGTCTTTCTTCTTTCTGGTCTTTATCATTTTTTCGGTCACTTTATACTCCCTGATCTGGGTGTTGAGGAATATTGATGAGAGTTGGGGAGGCTGGTTTAACATCAACCGTTCCCTGATGATTAATGCGAATAAGATTCTCTATAAGACCAGGATTCAGTTTTCTATTGTCCTTTCTGTAGTGGCGACCTTATTGATTGTGGGCTGGACTACCTATTTCTACATCAGGGATGAGTACCGCAGGCAACAGGAAGATTTTATCCAGGAGAAGATAAGAAAAGTGCAGCTTTCTTATGAGAAAAGTATTTTTAATTCCGGTGTTCCAAAAAGCAATGATGAGTCTATCCGCGATTTCAATCAGTTTGCGGATATCAATGCAGCCTATCTAAACCTCTTTGATGTACAGGGAAATCTTTTGTATACTTCTTTGCCCAGGATTTATGATTTTGGGATCATAGGGCGTAAAATGGGGGCTGACGCTTACATTTACCTCAGCCAGATGCAGCGGTCTGAATATATCGACCCTAATGAGCGGATTGGTGGTTTTACCTATTCCTCTGCTTATGCACCGATCCGGAACTCAATGAATGAGACGGTTGCTTATATCGGGTTGCCTTATTATGCCAATGAAGCGGATTACCAACGTAAAATAGGGCTTTATATCAATACGCTGATTAACATTTATGCACTGGTCTTTGTGGCGATAGGAATCCTGGCGGTATTTCTGGCCAATCAGATCACGAGTCCGCTTACCTTTATTCAGGATAGCATCAGAAAGACTAAGCTGGGGCAGAAAAATCAGCCTATTCAATGGTCCCGGCATGATGAGATCGGCTCTTTGATCAAAGAGTACAATAAAATGATTGCTGCACTGGAAGAAAGTGCCAGTAAGCTTGCCCGTTCAGAGCGGGAGATTGCCTGGCGGGAGATGGCGAAACAGGTGGCACATGAGATCAAAAATCCTTTGACCCCGCTGAAGCTTGGGGTGCAGTTGCTGGAGAAATCCTGGAGAGAACAGGACCCTAATTTTGAGAAGAAATTTGAACGTTTTAATAAATCATTTATAGAGCAGATCGATAGTCTGGCATCGATTGCTTCTGAGTTCTCGAATTTTGCGAAAATGCCCGATACCAAACTGGAAAAACTGACCTTACTGCCGATTATTCAACAGGCAAGGGATGTTTTTACCAATACACAAAATGTAGAGATCTATATCTTTAACCATACGACGGTTGAAGTAATCGTGCTTGGAGATAAAGATCAGCTGCTGCGAACCTTTAATAACCTCCTTAAAAATGCCATTGAGGCTGCGGATCCGGAATCCAGGTGTGTGATTAAAATCAACCTGATGAACGATGAGGAAAACGTATTTGTGGAGGTAGAAGACAATGGTAAGGGAATTGATCCTGATCAGCAGGATAAGATCTTCGTCCCTAATTTCACGACTAAATCGTCTGGAACGGGGTTAGGGCTTGCGTTTGTAAAACAGGCAGTAGAGAATGCCGGGGGAACAGTGTCCTTTAAATCTTTTGCAGAGATAGGAACTACCTTTTATCTGAGTTTCCCTTTATCTTAAGGAAATCGTAGCTCTCCCCATAGTGAAACCATCGGTGTATAAAATAATGGAGTAAATGCCCTTGATAAAAGGATTAGGGTTTACCCAGTCCATGGTATAGGAAGTATTGTCGTCATTATAAGAGATGGAAGTAGAAGAGCTGTATTGCATCTGTTCTCCATCTGCTTCAAACATGTTTTCTCCGTCGGCAATCAGATTCCCAGCGGGGTCAAACACCCGTAAATAAACCTTATGGTAATCTTTTTGAGCAAGTTGATTGGGAACTATAGTAAAGGATACGCTTAACTTTTTTGCGGTACTGGCACGGGTCACTTCGACATTCTTACCGCTGTTTTTAACTTTATAAGCGATCACCTGCACATTACCTGCTTTCAGGGCTGCACCGGTTTTAACTTTTTCCTTTAATGCGGTGTTTTTTTTCTCCAGGTCCTGGGCTTTCTGATTGGCGGTGTATGCGAATTCCTTTAAGCTGTCTCTTTCCGTTCTGAGTGAGGTATTTTCCTTCTCGAGACGGGTAATTTCCTCACTATAGTTCTTTACAAATTCCCGGAGTTCTTTGACTTCTTTCTGCGCAACCAGGAGGTCGCCCTGCGTCAGTTTCCCGTTTTGAAGGGCAAGCTTCAATTCCGAAATTTTCGCCCTTGCGAGTTTTTGTTCCTCCTGAAGCTTTTCACTTAGGGTGAGGTTGATCGCATTTACTTTATCAAGTTCTGCTTCAATTTTTTCTACTTCAAGTTTTAACCTGTCCTTTTCGGTATTCACCGTAACAAAGCGTTGACTTTGATGTCTGTCTTTAAAGTACAGGTAAGCATTTGTGCCAAGGAGCGCAAGTATAACCACAATCAGGAAATAAATCTTATTGCGGTCTCCCTTATTCACCATCTCATTCTGGTCTGACATTTCTTAAATTCTTCTCTAAATGTGTTTAAAACGCGAACATAGTATAAAAATATAGGAAATAGTAAAAAAAAAGCCCTATTTGTATGAGACCTTAAAAAAAATCGTTTACTTGCTAGGGTCTCAGATATTAGTGTATGCTGATGACCACAAATGAAACTTATTTAAATAAAGCACAAACTACATAAGATGTTTAAAACCACTATCTATGCGCTATTATCCCTAATCATAATAACTCCTACGATCCTTTACGCTCAGAGTACATCAAAAATTGCTCCAAAAAGAGAGTTTCGCGGGGTCTGGGTAGCGACTGTAGCGAATATTGACTGGCCATCCAAACCCGGACTGAGTCCGGACCAGCAAAAACAGGAACTGATTGGCATTCTGGAAATGCATAAAGCAAATGGTATGAATGCGATTTTGCTGCAGGTAAGGCCCGCAGCGGATGCTTTTTATGCGAAATCGAGAGAACCATGGAGCCAGTGGCTGATGGGCAGGCAGGGGGTATCCCCGGGACCGGGTTATGATCCTTTAGCATTTGCGATTAAAGAAGCCCATCAAAGAGGGATGGAATTACATGCCTGGTTTAACCCTTATCGCGCAACGATGAGTGTGAATACTGTGGTGAGTCCTGACCATATGACGAGAAAACGCCCCGATTGGTTTTTTACTTACGGTGGAAAGAAACAGTTCGATCCCGGAATTCCTGAAGTAAGGGACTATATTATTCAGGTGATCCTGGATGTGGTAAAAGGTTATGATGTGGATGGAATCCACTTTGATGATTACTTCTACCCTTATAAGATTGCAGGTCAGCGGATCAATGACGAAGCTACATTTAGTAAATATTCGAATGGCTTTACCGATATCAACGACTGGCGAAGGAATAATGTCGATTTATTGATCAAACAGCTGGATGACAGTATTCATCACCATAAGAAATATGTGAAGTTTGGGATCAGCCCTTTCGGGATCTGGAAAAACGACAATGAGGACAGTCAGGGTTCTGCAACGAGAGGACTTTCCAATTACCATGAGCTCTTTGCCGATTCCAGAAAATGGGTAAAAGAAGGATGGGTAGATTACATCAATCCGCAGATTTATTTCAGCTTTACGCGCAAGGTTGCTCCTTTTGGCACTTTGGTAGACTGGTGGGGAAACAATGCCTATGGAAGGCACCTTTATATTGGACAGGCTGCTTATCTGATGAACCAGAGGGGAGAAGCGGCATGGCGACTGCCAAATCAGCTTCCTTCACAGATCAGGTACATCCGGGATAATAACCGGGTTCAGGGAAGTGTGTTTTTCAGTTCAAAGTCTTTTTCTACCGTAGCCCGTGCTGCGGGTGATTCCCTGAGAAATGATTTGTATAAATATCCGGCCCTTCCACCTCAAATGCCCTGGCTGGATGATGTGGTGCCTAATAAGCCTCAGCAGCTGAGCGCAGAATCTAAAAATGATGGTGTACATCTAAAGTGGGAGAAACCATTTGTAGCGAGTGATGGAGAGACAGCATCGGGCTATGTGGTTTACCGTTTTAATGAAGGCGAAAAGATCGATGTCCTGGATGCGAGGAACATTTTAAAGATCAGTTTTGAAGACTTTACTTTCTTTTTAGATACGACAACCGAAAAAGGGAAAAGATATAACTACCTGGTGACGGCATTGGACCGTTTGAAGAACGAGAGTGATCCCAGTGGTCCGGTAGGGATTCAGACGAAAGAGCTGGCCAGCCATGAGGAATAAAATTTTAGTATGTACAAAAAAAGGCCTGATGATCTATTACTCATCAGGCCTTTTCTATTAAAAGGGCTCCTTTTTTATTTCTGTGGCACCAATACGAAACGAATATAATTGTCTTCGTTCAGGTATTTTTCCGCAGTTGCTTTAGTACTTTCTACGGTCACTTTTTCTATCATTTGTTTTTCCTGTAAAAACAAGCCAAGGTCTTCGCCGTTTTTCAGGCGGCTGCTGATGTAGCTTAACCAGTAGTTGTTGTTTCTCAGGCTAAGCTCCATCTGACGTTGTTCTTCAGATTTAAACTTTTTGATGTCGTCAGGTGTTGCTCCGCTGCCTTTAATTTTCTCTACCTCGTCTAAAGCTGCAGCAATCAGTTTTTCTACGTTTGCTGTTGCACAGCTAAAGGAGATCGTGAAATAGTAATGTGCTTTAGGGTCTTTGTTCACGCTCAGGCCAACATTAGGACTGTAAACACCGCTTTCTTTCTCACGCAGGCGTTCCAGGATTTTGATTTCCAGGGCTGCTTTAAGTGCTTCCAGCTGTATATTGTTTTCCGGAGTGTAGTCGTAATCGCCATGCAGGTATAGTTCTACCGCTGCTTTATCTTCCAGTCCTTTGTATACTGTTTTGCTGATCTTTCCTACCGGAGGATTGACCCCGTTGTCTACAAAATTTTGTTTTTTATTGGCGGTAGGAAGGCTGGCAATATAAGTCTCAATCAATGGCTTTAGCTTGTCGACCTCAAAATTACCAACGAAGACAAAGGTTTGTTCACCAAGGTCTGCAAATCTGTCTTTATAGAACGTGAATGCTTTGTCCAGGGAGATTTTATCCAGGTCAGCTAAGCTGGTTGGCATTCCGCGTTTATTGTAGGAAGCAAGTACTGCCTGAACCGTATCTGCAAATACGCTGGAAGGATTGGCATTTTTGTTGGCCAGTACCACTTTGTAATCGCTGATGTTTTTGTTAAAGATGTCTACATCTTTTCTAGGGTTGGTTGCATAAGCATAAACCAATTGGAAGGCAGTTTCCAGATCTTTAGGTGCTGCGCTACCGCTAAAACCCTGATAAAGTTCGCTTACGTAAGAACCGGCACTTCCTGTATTTCCGGCAAGCAGTTTGTTGAGTTGTGAAGGATTAAATTCTCCAACCCCGCTTTGGCTGATCAGGCTTACCATTTCTGCAGATTGATAATCGTCATTTCCGGCTAAAGAGGTACCCCCTTTAGAGAAAGAGTTGAAAATAATCTGATCATTCTTGAAATCAGTAGGCTTTAATATTACTTTTATTCCATTGCTGAGCGTCAATTCGGTGGCGCCTATGACCTCAACTTTCTTTTCGGCAAGGATTTTACCTGCGACAGGTTTTTTCTCCAACAGGGGCTTGTTTACGGAATTGTCTACATAAGCGGTCACGCCATTGCCTGAATTTTTTAAGGCAGTGAGTAACTGGGCATCTGTAGGAAGTGTTGCTTTATCTTTTTCCGGCGCCTGAACCACGATGATGCGGTTTTCTTTGGTGATCAGCGTTTTTGCCAGGGCATTCACTTCTGCAAGTGTAATTTGCAACAAAGTTTTGTTCGTTAATTCGTAAGCATATTCTGTCGATGCGATGCTGCTTCCTTCCAGGAAGTTGTTCAGGTATTTCTGTACAAAGCTGGAAGAAGGTGTTTTATCTTTTTCTTTCAAACGTTGCTCATTACCGGCAGCGATATTTTTCTTTACGACATCAAGTTCTGACTGCAGGAATCCGAATTTACTTATGCGTTCATTTTCAGCAAGACCTGCGGTCAGGGCTTTTTCCAAGGTCGCACCGGTGCTTGAAACTACCGTGGTTTGAAAAGCGTTTATGTTGGATACCAAGCCCCCCTGGTAAGGACCAAAACTAGTTTGAGCAAATAGGAACGGTGCATTTCCTTTTTGAAGAATTTCCTGGAATCTGGCACTCAGCATGCTGTTGATCATAGAATACGCCAGGCTTTTCCTGAAATCAGCGGTTGTTTTAGTTACCCCACCACGTTGTTTATAGATCACCATTGCTACATTGTAAGGTTGCTCAGGATCTGTAATGACTTTAACCAGTGGTTCCTTATTGTCAGGAAGATCATAGGCCAAACGTGGTCTTGGATTTGCAGGGTTTGTCAGTTCAGAGAAATTCTGCTTGATCAATTGTTCTACTTCATTGACATCAAAATCACCTACTGCAATAACTGCCTGCAGGTTCGGTCTGTACCAGTCTTTGTAGAAATCCCTGATCTTATCATGTTTAAAGGTTTTAAGCAAGTCAATTTTTCCAATTGGAATGCGGTTTTCATAGCGGGAACCTTTCAGGAGCAATGGCAGCAATTGCTTGCTCATTCTTTCCTGTGCATTTTTTCCACGCTGACGGTCTTCTTCGATAATTACCCCACGTTCTTTGTCAATTTCTTCACCCTCCATGATGATTTTTCCTGCCCAGTTGGCCAGGATTTTAAATCCGGATTTGAATACTGCTACACTATCTGTAGGGATAGGCAATTGGTAGACCGTTTGGTTGAAACCGGTATAGGCATTCAGGTCGGCACCGAAACGTACTCCTGCTCTTTGCAGGTAATTGATCATTTCGTTCTTTGGAAAATCTTTAGAACCATTAAAGGCCATGTGTTCCGTAAAATGCGCCAGTCCCTGCTGGTCGTCATTCTCCATTAAGGAGCCAATCCGGGTAGCCAGGTAGAGCTCCGCTCTTTTTTTAGGCTCCGTATTTTTTCGGATGTAATAAGTCAGCCCATTGGCAAGCTTTCCTATTTTTACATTGGGGTCATTTGGAATGACATTGCCGTCGTTTTTTTGAACGGTTGTTGTTTTTTTTGTGGCAACAGGTTTCTTTTGCGCGTAACCCGGACTGTAAACAGCCAGATGAGCAACAAGTCCTATGGCCAGAATGTGAAGGTTCTTTTTCATTGGTAATTGTTTGTTTTTTTATGGATAAGAAGCCGTTATGAGCAGACACATTGCTGTGTATGAGCGGTATAATATTGCTGGCTTCAGGATGGATAGATAATAAGTTTTGCTAAATTAAACTTTTATAATGATTTTTTTGATATACATCACCCAAAGAATCACGAGCCAGAAAAGGATAAAAGTAACTGCCCAGGCCAGAGAAGCATTGACTGGCGAGAAGCTGGCCGTAAATCCTGAATATAACCAGGCCTGAAGATCAATCTGGCTTCCATCGGGTTGATCGAGCTTAATCATGTGCAGGATGCGTGGGATTAAGCCGGAAAGGAAAAATACAGTAATGGCATTGACGCCATAAACGACAAATGGTTTGGTGAACCGGTTGTACTGCTGGATGTCTATGATCCAGTAACATAGGGCCAGAATTACGGTTGCCAGTCCGCCCGTATACAATACAAAAGAGCTGGTCCATAATTGTTTGTTGATGGGGAACTGTAAGTCCCAAACCAATCCGAGCGCCACAGCAAGGCATCCCACAGAAAATAACCAGGCTATTTTGGTTGGGGCATCCAGGTCTTTACGTTTCAGGTAAATGCCTGCCAGGACGCCAAATAAGCCCGTCGCAATTGCCGGAATGGTGCTCAGCAATCCTTCAGGATCCCATGTTTTTGAAGATTTCCAGAGGTGTGCTTCGGTAAGCAGGCCACGGTCTATCCATGCACCTAAATTTGTTTCTTTCTCCAGGTTGGCATATCCCACACCCGGAACAGGAATAAAGGTCATGATTGCCCAGTATCCGGCCAGGAGAATGATCATGATTCTAAAGATATTTTTTTCAGAGTTCTTCAGAAAAAGGATGGAAGAGATGAGGAAAACGATCGCAATCCGTTGTAAGACGCCCGGGATGCGGACGTGTTGGAACGCAGCGATCGGGTCGGTAAATACCTTTGGAAATAAGGAGAGGAATAAGCCCAGTGCAAATAAAGTCAGCGCTCTTTTTACGGCTTTAAAAATTGTCTTTTGATGTGTTGCCGGATCTGTTTTCTTGCTGCCCATAGCATAAGCAATGGAAACCCCTACGATGAACAGGAAAAATGGAAAGATCAGGTCTGTTGGTGTACATCCGTTCCAGTTGGCGTGTTCTAAAGGTGCATATATATTCCCCCAGTCTCCGGGATTGTTCACCAGGATCATGGCTGCAACGGTTGCGCCTCTAAAAAAATCTAGCGATAGTAATCTGGCAGGGGCATCCTGCAGGCTTGGAGAAGAGGTCATATCAATGGTTTTAAAACAAAAAAGCCGCTACTGGTTGAACAGTAGCGGCTATAAATATAATTTAAAACTTGTAACGAACAAAGGCTTCCATCGCCTCATATTCTGCTAATCCCAGGTTGTCATAAGCCTGGGCAGTTTCTCTGTTTCTGTCTTCAGCTCTTTTCCAGAATTCTCTGGCGTCATCACCAGGGAATACGGCGCGGTCTTTTTGCGACTGGTGTTTGAAGATCGCGAATTTCTTGCGTTCTACTTCCTGCGGGCTCAATGGAACTGCCATTTCGATCTCATAGGTCTCAAACTCCAACCATGCACCACGGTATAACCATAACCAGCAATCTTTCACCCAGCTTTCTGTTTTTGCCAATCTTTGCAAGGCTGCTAAGATGATGTTAAAACATACGATGTGTGTGCCATGTGGATCTTCAAAATCTCCGGCAGCAAATACCTGCTCTGGTTTGATTTTTTGTAAAAGCTCCATGGTCTGTTCGATATCTTTCTCCGTAACCGGATTTTTTTGATTTTTACCACTTTCATAGAAAGGAAGCGCCATGAAGTGGATATGATCATCTTCTAATCCACAATACCTCGCACCTGCAATTGCTTCTCCTTTTCTGATCAGTCCTTTTACGGATTGGATCTCCGGAGTATCTACCTGGTTAGGTTGTTTCTTTTCGATGAACTTACGCATGTTCTGGTACAGGTCTTTCATTCCCTGTTGACCCATTCCCATTTTTTCAGAGAAGTCAATATTGAATTCTACGAAACGAAGGGCGTCATCATCCCATACTGCTGTATTTCCGGAAGTCTGATAAGCGACAT
Source organism: Pedobacter steynii (assembly GCF_900103665.1). Taxonomy (GTDB): domain Bacteria; phylum Bacteroidota; class Bacteroidia; order Sphingobacteriales; family Sphingobacteriaceae; genus Pedobacter; species Pedobacter steynii. The sequence continues at coordinate 19,747 of NZ_FNGY01000019.1, read as the reverse complement.
GTACATCATGTTTCTGATCTACCAGGCGGATAAAAGTACCACCCATAGAGATTACATCATCATCAGGGTGTGGAGAGAAGAGCACTACACGTTTTTTAGCAGGTTCCGCACGCTCAGGTCTTTGAGAATCATCTGCGTTAGGTTTACCTCCCGGCCATCCGGTGATGGTGTGTTGTAGTTTATTGAAAATATGAATGTTGATGTTATATACGGGTCCTTTTTCAACAGCCAGCTGAGCCATGCCATTGTTATTGAAGTCGTCTTCAGTAAGTTTAAGGATCGGTTTGCTGAGCGTGTTTGCCAGCCAGATTACTGCTTTTCTTGTAAGGACATCATCCCATACACAGTCTTTTACCAACCATGGTGTATCAAAACGGGTAAGTTGAGAAGCTGCATCCTGATCTAAAATAAACTCTACATGATCGGATAATTGTAAGTAAGTAGCCGGAACTTCACTTGAGATTTCGCCTTCTACTGCTTTTTTGATGATGGACGCTTTTTTCTTGTTCCATGCCATCAGGATGATCTCACGGGCTTTGAAAATGGTACCGATACCCATGGTAATGGCTTTTGTAGGAACAAAAGATTTACCACCAAAGTCTCTGGCTGCATCTCTTCTGGTCAGGTCATCCAGGGTTACTAAACGTGTTCCGGAATTTGGTGCTGATCCCGGCTCATTGAAACCAATGTGACCGGTACGACCAATACCCAGAATCTGAATGTCCAATCCGCCAACGTCGGTGATTTTCTTTTCGTAAGCCAGACAAAAAGCAGGAATATCTTCCAGTTTTAATGTTCCATCAGGAATGTTAACATTGTTTTTGTCAATATCGATATGATCAAATAAGTGATCATTCATGAAAGATACATAGCTCTGTGCAGCGTCTGGCTGCATAGGGTAGTACTCGTCGAGATTGAACGTGATTACGTTTTTAAAGCTCAAACCTTCTTCCTTATGCATTCTAACTAATTCCGCGTACACCGCTATTGGTGTAGCTCCGGTAGCTAGGCCTAAGACAGCCTTGGAATTGTTCTTTTGTTTTTCTTTAATAAGGTCCCCGATGCGGTGAGCAACACTTAAAGATGCTGCTTTAGGATTTTCAAAGACAGAAACGGGCAGTTTTTCAAAGCGCGTTTCTTCCAGAAGATTTAATCTTGCCATTTAATTGTTCTTAAATTTTGTACGGAGCAGTAAATATAGTGACTCTATTGACTTAATCAAAGTTTTTTAACCCGAAGCGGTTTTTTGTTTAAAATCGATAATTTGGACTGGTCTTTTTTGTGAATTTGGTAGTTTTTACGATGATTTGGACTAATTTTTTACGAAATCGGTCCGCATTCTTGTTTTTTGTTGCAAATGGCCATTGGTTGTCGGGATTGTTTACTTTTGTTTATAGTGTTAAGCTCATCAATTGCAGATATGAATTCAAACTGGAAGAAAATATTTCAAATGCTGGAAAAGCAGGAACGCCTGATCATAGGGTTAATGTCAGGAACATCATTAGACGGTCTGGATATCGCGCTTTGCGCCATCCAGGGCAGTGGAGCGGAAACGAAGGTCAGGGTGCTGGAGTTTAGCACGATTCCTTATGAAAATGCTTTAAAGGCAGAAGTGAAATCTATTTTTTCCAGGAGAGATGCAGATTTGCAAATGGTGTGTCTGATGAATGAAAAGATTGGCCTGCTCCATGCAGGGATGATTTTGGAAGCCTTGAGCAGTTGGGGAAGAAAGCCCGAAGAAGTGGATGTTATCGCCAGTCATGGGCAAACGATTTTCCATGCTCCGGCATCATTGCATGGTCTGACGGACTATCCGAATGCTACCCTTCAAATTGGAGATGGAGATCATATTGCGGTTAAGACCGGAATCATCACCATTAGTGATTTCAGGCAAAAACACATCGCTGCGGGTGGAGAAGGTGCTCCTTTGGCCGTTTATGGTGATTATTTATTGTTCTCAAAAAAAGGAGAAGACCGGATTATGTTAAATATCGGAGGGATTGCCAATTTCACCTATCTGCCGGCAGATAATGATGCTTCAAAAGTGTTTTCTACGGATGTAGGACCAGGGAATACCTTGATGGATCAGTTCATTCAAAAGCACTATGAAGGATTGTATTTCGATGAAAATGCCGCAATTGCGAGTGCCGGGGAAGTTAATAAGGACTTATTGGCTGCGTTGATGCAGGCAGAATTTCTAAATGCAGATTTTCCAAAAACAACAGGCCCCGAGCTGTTCAATCTTCCTTACCTGGAGCAGGCTCAGGAAAGGTCCGGGACGAAAGGATTGCGGAACGAAGCTATTCTGGCCACCTTATGTCGTTTTTCTGCAACAGTGATCGTGGCTGCGGTAGAGAAATGTTTCGGTAAAGCAGAGACGCCTTCTATATTCATGAGTGGCGGAGGAATGCACAACCCTTTATTGGTGGCGGCATTGAAGAACGGTTTGCCAAATGCAGCATTTTATACCACAGATGATCTCGACATTAATCCGGATGCAAAAGAGGCGGTACTTTTTGCTGTGCTGGCCAATGAAACACTTGTAGGTGAGAAAACTAACTTCGGAAACCGGGAAGGGGTACCTTCCATTACCATGGGTAAAATTTGCTTACCGGAATAGTTTTTTGAGGTAACATATTTGGTTGTTTGTTTAAATAAGAGGGGTAAAACCTATATTTATGTAAACTAAACCAAATTTTATGAAAAAACTTTACGTTTTTGGTTTCTCCAGAAACCTGTTGGCTTTCTGGTTACCAATTTTTCTAATCCTGTTTAGCCAGGTTGCATATGCGCAGAACAAGCGGTACGTTTTAACCGGCAAGGTAACAGAAGGACCTTCGGGTCAGGGGATTCCCGGCGTGGTTGTCAAGATACAAAACACGAAATTCGCAGCTGCGACGAATGGAGATGGAAAATTTAGCTTCGCTGCAGACCTTCCGGCAGGAACCTATCAGGTTGGTTTTTCTTCCATAGGCTATCGTTCACAACAAAAGAGCATCACCTTCGGGGAAAAAACTGAGCTTGTGATCAATGGAGAACTGGCGACCGACAACATTGGCCTTGATGAAGTGATCGTGACCGGAACTTCACAGGGAACAACGAGGAAGCAGATGGGAAGTTACGTCAGCACCGTTAAAGGAGATGACCTGAACAAAGCCCCGAGTGGAAATGTACTTTCCTCTTTACAGGGAAAAACAGCCGGAGCGCAGATTAGTCAGAATTCCGGAGATCCTGCAGGTGGAATGTCGGTAAGATTGCGTGGCGTAAGTTCCATCAATTCCTCTTCAGAGCCATTGTACATTATTGATGGTGTGATCGTGAACAATTCGACCACCCGTGTGACGAATACCTCTGCAAATTATGATGGGGGTAACAATTCCGGAAGTGCTGTCGGGCAAAACGGAAATTTTGTGGGCAGCATCGGTCAGAACAGAATGGTCGATATCAATCCCAATGATATTGAGCGGATTGAGGTTTTAAATGGTGCTGCTGCTGCTGCCATTTATGGCTCCAGAGCAAATTCGGGGGTGGTACAGATTTTTACCAAGCGAGGTAAGAGCGGTACTCCGGTACTAAGTTTTTCTTCCAGTATTACTTCCAGTAAGTTGCGTAAGCAAATAGAAGTAAACCAGTCGCCAACTAAATTTGGTGGCTCTGTGGATGCTGCTACTCAGGATGTGATCCAATTGGTAGGCGATCCTCCGGCGCTGTCAAAAGAGATCACTAATGTAACGAGGTATAACTATCAGGACTATATTTTCCAATCTGCATTGGGAACCGATAATGCGGTTTCCTTATCAGGAGGAAATGACAACACTAAGTTCTACACTTCCGCAGGTTATTTTTCAAATCAGGGGATCATTAAGAATACTAATTTTAAGCGGTATAATTTCCGTGCAAATGTAGATCAGAAGATCGCTGACTGGGCGAAATTGACCGTAGGATTTAACTATGTACATAGTGATGCAGACGAGAAACCGGATGGAAATTCATTTTTCTCTCCTATGAACTCGGTTACCATTATCGGGAACTTTCATGACCTTTTTACCAGAGATGTTTTTGGGAATCTGAAATCTGTTGGTGAGCGGGGTAGGGTAAACCCCGTATCTGTGATTGAGGACATCAAGCAACGACAGTTCACGAACCGCATTATGGCCAATACTGGCTTAAAGCTGACTCCGGTAAAAAATCTAACCATTGATTATACCATGGGTGTTGACAATACCATTCAGAACGGAACGACGCTCATTCCACCTTTTGCCTATAATGTGAGTACAGGCTTTTATGGAGGAGGAGCTGCACAAACTCCGGCATTGAATGGTTATGCCAGTGCAGCCAATGCGACCACCACGATGTTTAACAACGAATTGAACTTTACTTATGATTCAAAGATTGCTGAAGGCTTGTTGTCTACCACACAGCTTGGGGGATCTTTTCAATACCAGAAAGATCTGTATTCTTTACTGAATGGCCGTGGTTTGGCTCCTTTCATTGAAACGGTAAATGCCGCAAGTACGGTTCTTCCCAACAGTGACCGCAGATCTGAATTCACCATTATGGGTGCTTATTTACAGCAAAATTTCAAATACAGAGATCATTTGTTTGTAACAGGAGCGCTAAGAGTGGATCAATCGTCTGTATTTGGTGTGAAACATAGAACGCAGGAATATCTGAAAGCGAATGTCAGTTATGTGCTTTCCTCTGCCGATTACTGGAAAAACCTGGGGGTATCGGAATGGTGGACCGCTTTCAAAGTAAGGGCTGCTTATGGAGAATCGGGCAATTTAACCGGAATTGGTGCGTATGACCGTTTTAATGAATATGCTTCTAATCCGCTATTGCAACAGGGTGCCTTTGTATCCAGCGCGACGCTGGCTAATGAAAATGTAAAACCTGAGCGCCAGCGGGAATCGGAAATCGGAACGGATATGGCCTTTTTCAACAACCGTTTGGGACTTACTTTTAACTGGTACAACAAGAAAGTTAAAGACTTGTTAATTCCTGTGGTGATTTCACCTACGATTGGTTACTCCAGTTTATTGGACAATAACGGGGCATTGGAGAACAAGGGTATAGAGTTAATGCTGACCGGGATGCCTGTTTCCGGAGAAAATTTTAAATGGAATACCACTTTTATATTCAACAGAAATAGAAATAAGGCAGTGGGTACAGGTGGATTGAGGCTGATCTCTACTAATCCAGGAGCGCCGGTTGCCATTATTGACGGACAGCCTATCGGTGTTTTTTACGGTACTTTCTTCGCCAGAAATCAAGATGGAAGTTTGCTGACAAATGCAGCAGGGATCCCTCAGTTAGAGGCTGGAATTCAAAGCTCAGCGACCACTTATATCCCTCAACGGGATGCGAATGGTATGCCTACGGGAACGACCTTGCGAAAAGTGATCGGTAATCCGAATCCGGATTATACCATGTCGTTCGTAAATGATTTTACCTATAAAAAACTGAGCCTTCATGTCCAGCTGGACGCTGTTCAGGGCTCCGATGTCTGGAATGCAGATTGGCGGACACGTCAGGGAGTTGGAAATGGTAAAGTTGCAGAACAGGAACAGATGGGATTGTTGCCAAGAGGTTATGTTGCCGGTGTATATGCGACTGAAGAATGGCGGATAGACAATGGTTCTTTTGTTAAATTACGGGAAGTTGCCCTTAGTTATAATGTAGGTAAAGTGAAATTTATCAACGACTTAACTATCAACCTAAGTGGTAGGAATCTTGTTTCATGGGACAAATATAAAGGGTATGATCCGGAGTTAAATTCCGGAGGGCAGTCGACCATCCTTCGTAACATTGACTTCGGTTCAGTGCCGATTCCACGTAGTTTTACCCTAGGCGTACAGGTTAAGTTTTAATTTTAAAAAGATCAGACATGAAAAATTATATAGAAAAATTTTATTCGCTAAAAACGGCGCTCGTCCTGATGTTGTTCATGACGGCTACTTCTTGTAAGCAAGATTTTAAAGATCCCAATGGGGCATTGGCTGCCGATGTGTTGAAATCAGCAAAAGGACTGACGGGTGTGGCTGTTGGTTTACAAAGAGTCTATTCCGTAGGACGTCCGGGCGTATTTTTTAGTTCCATTACGGCAAATGGTTTTGTGACCAATGAGCTTTTTCTTTCCAATGCAGGGAATATTCCTGAATTGCAATTGTTTACCGGCGGGGCTAAAGTAGATGGCACCAATTCGATCTTGACCAATTTATGGGCGAATTCGAGTAAGATTATTTTTGATGCAGACAATGTGATCAATAATGCCGCAAACCTGGCCGACAAATCCTATGCTTCCGGATTGATTGCCTATTCCAGTATCTTTAAAGCTTTAGCTATTGGTAATTTATCTCAATATTGGCAGCAGGTACCCAATGGAATCGGTCAGCAGGTTCCCTTTGTGAGCAGGAAAGATGGTTTTATAAAGGCGATTTCTGTGATCGATAATGCATTGTCGGTCATTACAGCAAATCCGGTCAGCAGTGCATTTTTAGCCAATATTCCTAAAGGGATTGACATCAAAAATACGCTTTACGCTTTAAAGGCGCGTTATGCCCTCTTTTCGGAAAACTATCCGCTTGCCTTGACTTCGGCAGGTAGTGTAGACCTGAATGTAAAGTCTTATTTCGGTTTTGACGGGAATGCGCCAAACCCAATTTACGACATTGCAACTTCTACGAATAACGTATTTCAACCCTTAAATGCAACTTTGGGCTTAAAAGGAACTGATGTGCCTGATGTCAATGATAAGCGCGTTCCTTTTCACATCCTGTTTGCATCCAAAGCACCATTGATTAGTTTAAATGGTTTTGGTAATGCTACGGCTGCTGTTATTCCGGTATATCTGCCGGGAGAAATGATCCTGATTAAAGCAGAGGCGCTTGCGCGCCAGCCTGATCCGGGGAATGCTTTAATTGAGTTGAATAAAGTGGTGACGAAGACTGCAGCACTCGATGTTTTTGGATTGGGAGCAGCTTTGCCCGAATTAACCGGAACTTATTCTCAAGACGATCTATTGGCCTTAATTTATAAACACCGCTGTATTGAGCTTTATCTTTCTGGTTTAAAAATCGAAGATATGAGGAGGTTTGCCAAACCGCTCACAGACCGTAAAAGAAACTTCTTCCCTTATCCTTTTGTGGAAAGAGATGGTGGGAATCTAAACGTTCCTGCTGATCCGGCATTTTAGACCGATTTTTAGGATGAACAAAACAACCTTCCTGAACTAAATTCAGGAGGGTTGTTTTGTTTAAAATATCTGGAGTTTATAGGATTTGAAGGCTTTTTATTTGATAATCGTCCAGCTGAGGGTCGGTAGTTGGCAGTTCTGTAATCAGGTATTGAATATTCGTTATCGGGGCGACTTTGAGTCTTAACGAAATGTTTAATTTCTCGGAGATGCACAATACGGCCGTCTTTTTTGAACAATTGAGCATTGTTTTTTTTAATTGATTGATTTCCCAATCGGTATCCGTAAGGCCATCATTTGGATGAAGTGCGCTTGTTCCCAACAGGCAAAGGTCCGGACTGATTTCCGACAACTGATTGATGACATGGCCGCCATAAGTGACCTGTGAGTTTTTAGAAAACAAGCCTCCGATAAGGATCACTTCCACCCTTGGGTAATTGGCCAACTCGATTGCTACAAAGGGGCTAATGGTAAAAAAGGTGGCATGTAAGTTTTCAGGGAGTTGTTTTACCATCTCAATAATGGTCGTCCCTCCTCCGGTTAGAATGACCATCCCGTCCTTTATCAACGTAATTGCCTTCTTTGCGATAATGATTTTGGCTTCTTTGGCGTATACGGTACTGTCGTCAAAAGAAGATTGGTAGGATTTGGAAAGGGCACCCCCATGAACCTTATAAAGCTGGTCACGTTCTGCAAGTTCCTGCAGATCGCGGCGAATGGTATCTTCTGAAACACTTAACAATTGCACTAAATCAGAGGTCAGTACACGATTGTGCAGATTGATCTGTCGCATAATGGAGTCGTGCCTTTCTTTTTTTAACATCTGGTTTTTTTTGAACTAAAGTAGTAAAAAAAAGGAAAACCACTGGTGCGGGTTTATGCGTGTTTGTGCGGTAATTGTAGTAACAAAATCGTGACATTGTATATATATTTCTGTAAACAATGAAAAACATTTGTGATATTTACTAATATGCTGACTTATTTTGCGTTTAATTGCGTGTTTAATTCAGGGGGAACCAACAATCCAAATTAAAATTCTAACCAAATAAGCTTTTATGAAAAGAAAACTACTATTACTTTTTATGGGCCTTTCTGTCTTTGTTACGCAAACGTTTGCGCAGCAAATTACAGTTACAGGAACAGTCAAGTCTGCTGACGGGTTGCCCGTTCCGGGAGTTTCTGTTAAGTCCAAAGCAACCACTGCTGTGACTCAAACTTCCGTAAACGGGGTTTTCAGCATTAAGGTAAACAGCGGAGATGTGCTTGCCTTTTCTTATATCGGCATGATCACGCAGAGTAAGCTCGTGACCGGTGCGGTGATGAACATCGTTTTATTGGATGACGCACAGTCGCTCAATGAAATTGTGGTTACTGCATTAGGGCAAAAGGCATCGAAGCGGTCTATCGGTACAGCTCAACAGCAGGTGAGCGGCGCGGCGATTGCAGAAACACAAAGAGAGAATTTCATTAATGCACTTCAGGGACGTGTTGCAGGGGTCGAAGTAACCAGTTCTTCTGGTGTACCCGGGGCTTCTTCCTCGATTACTATTCGTGGGATCAGCTCTATTAGTGGAAGCAATCAGCCTTTATTTGTTGTCGATGGGCTACCTATTGATAATAAAACCTTAAACACTTCTGCCTTTTATTCAGAGAACAGTTCTACGACTTCTTTTGCCAACAGGGGTGTCGATTTTACCAATAGAGCTGCGGATATCAATCCGGAGGATATAGAGACCCTGGTCGTGTTGAAAGGGCCTGAGGCGGCGGCTTTGTATGGTATTGATGCGGCAAACGGCGCTATTGTCATCACCACAAAAAGAGGGAAGGCAGGTCTTGGTGCCATCAATTACAACAACAGCTTCCGCACAGAGAAAACAACTACCGTTCCTGAGCTGCAGAAGGAATTTGATCTGGGTTCTTTTGGGGGACCTGTTAGTGACAGGTTAAAATATTTTGGGCCGAGATATGCAGATGGAACCAAGTTCTATGACAATGTGGATGGATTTTTTAAGACTGCATTTACCCAAAAACATAATCTGTCTGTTGAAGGCGGTTCTGATGCCGTTAATTATCGTGTATCTACTTCCTACACAGATCAGCAGGGAGTTGTTCCGGGTTCAGATTATAACCGGTTCACTTTAACGGGTTCAACCGGTGGGAAGATCAATAAGTGGCTAGATGTGGATTTGTCGATGAACTATTCCTATGCGACCAATAATCAGGCATTTAAAGGAGATGGAGGTCCATTGATTGGCTTATTGGTTTGGCCACAAGACGACAATGCAAAGGATTATCTGACGGCATCCGGAACCAGAAGAAGATTGCTTAATGGAGGCGATCAAACGCTGGAAATTGAAAATCCTTATTTCAATGTGAATAAAAATAAGTCTACTACAAAAAATAACCGGATCATTTCCAATTTAGGCTTTACCATCACGCCGGTAAAATGGATGAACATCAAAACAAATGTTGGAATAGATGCTTATAATAATAACGCATTGCTTTTAAGTCATCCTGAAAGTAAAAGAGGTTTTCTTAAGGGAGGAATTATGGATGTTGCCAACGACAATACCAGAAACATCAACTCTCAAACGCTAATTAACTTAACCAGGCAGCACATCACGAAGGACATTACGATTGATGCTACATTTGGTAATGCCATAAAAGCATTGAGTTCCAAAACTGAAAGCCAGTATGGAGAGAACTTTCTTGATCCCAATTTTATCTCCATCAACAATACCGCTACTACTTTAAGAAATGCAAAATCCTCTGACGCCAGGCAACGTGTTTTCAGTTTGTTTGCCCGGACCACATTAGGCTATAAAGATTACCTATACCTTACTTTAACCGGAAGAAATGACTGGACATCTACGATTCCTGTGGGCGCGAATTCCTTCTTTTATCCATCCGTGTCTGGAAGTTTTGTATTTACTGAGGTTCCGGCGTTTAAAAACAGCCTGAGTAAAATATTTACCTCAGGTAAGTTGAGGGCCGCTTTTGCCAATGTTGGTAAAGATGCAAGGCCTTATGCTTATGTTCCTGCATTGGAAAGTAAAACCACGGTAGGCGGGGGATATGGATACGGTTTTACAGGGCCTAATCCCGGACTTGTTCCTGAGTTTGCAAGTTCTTATGAGTTGGGAACAGAACTCGCATTTTTCAAAGACAGGCTAGGTCTTGATGTGACCGTTTATCGTAAACAGACCACAGATCAGATTGTAAATGATGTTAGGGGAAGTTATGCTACCGGATATATTTTGTTTAACCTTAATGGTGCTAAAACCAGAAACCAGGGATTGGAAATCAGTTTAAGGGGAACACCTGTTAAGACCAACAGCTTTAGCTGGGACATCATGACTAATTTTGATATGACCAGAGGAAAGGTGTTGGCATTGCCGAACTCTCTTCCGGAATCTTACGTATCAGATAGCTGGTTATACGGGAATGTCAGGAACGGGGTGACTAAAGGGTTCTCTACGCGTACATTGACCGGTCTTTTTTATCTGCGTAATAACCAGGGAGAAATCCTGATTAACCCTGCGAGCGGTTTACCGGTAAGGTCTACGACTTTTATTGAAGGGGGCTATGACCGTCAGCCTGATTTTTCTTTAGGCATCACAAATACTTTCAGGTATAAGGATTTCTCTTTGTCATTCTTACTGGACATTAGAAAAGGGGGAGACATCCTGAATGCAACGCAAAGTTTACTGACCCAATTGGGATTGTCGCCGATGACGCTGGATCGATTGCAACCGAGAATTGTTCAGGGTGTAATGAGAGACGGTCTGGAAAACAGCGCGAATCCTACACGTAATAATATCAGTATTACTCCATTCTATCAGAACCTGTATTATACCGAGATGAGTGAGGAGTTGTTTATTGAAAAGGACATCAACTGGATCAGGTTAAAGGACGTTACACTTCAATACCGGTTGCCTGCGTCGTTCCTGAAGAAACAGGGATTCATAAAGAATGCAAGTGTGTTTTTTACGGGTACCGATCTGTTCCTGATTACGAATTATACGGGGCTTGATCCTGTTGTGAATGGGAATACTGCCGCAGTAGGGGGCTCTGGCTCACAGGGAATTGATTATGGAAATTTCCCGATTCCGAAAGGATTTAATTTTGGTATTAAGGTTGGCTTTTAAAGGTAATTAAAGATGAAAAAAATATATATACTATTGATCATGGCCGGAATGGTAACCTTGGGTGGTTGCAAGAAGTTCCTGGACGTAAATGATAATCCAAATGCACCTCAGGTGGTGGAAGCAAATTTATACCTCGCTCCAATGCTTCACTGGATGGTCACTTCACCAACTTATGATTCCCGTTTTATCGGGCGTTATACTCAAAACTGGACGATCATTACGACAGCCAATACCTGGGACAGGCAAGGTTATGATCCGGCTTCAGATAATGCGGGTCAGCTGTTTCGGGATGTCTATTGGAGTCTTGGGCAGAATCTTGTAAATATGAACTCGATTGCCGAAAAGCAGGAGCGCTGGGATTTGCTTGGTGTAGGACAGATCTTAAAAGCCTGGGGCTGGTTGGCACTAACCGATATTCATGGGGAAATTCCAATTAAGCAGGCATTTGAGGGAAGAACCGCGTTTGACTATGATACGCAGGAATTTGCTTATCAGGAATCCTTTCGTTTGCTAGACCTCGCCATTGCGAATCTGAAAAGAACGGATGGAGCAGTTGATAATAAATACCTTGCGAAAACAGATATCATTTACAAGGGAAAGACAGACCTGTGGATCAAATTTGCCAATGGCCTAAAGGCGATGGCATTGAATCATTTCTCCAATAAAACTGGCTTATATAAGCCTGATGATGTGATTGCGGCGGTAGATGCTTCAATCGGTGCAAGTGATGCCGAGCAACCGTTGCTTGCATATACCGGAACGGCCAATGATGATATTAATTTTTATGCAAGTAACAGGGATAATTTAACCAATTACCGTCAGACTAAATTTATTCTTGGTTTAATGAACGGAACACAATACCCGGGCCTAGTCGATCCAAGGATGAGCAGAATGTTGTCCCCATCACCAGATGGTCAGTACAGAGGTTTGGACATTGCGCTTGGTGTAGGGGCGCTAACTGCTAATCAGCAACCACAGAATTTTTGGGGCTATCCAACATTGGATCTTTCTTTGAGGAAACCCTCAAGGTATATCTTCTCCGCCAAGTCGAAATTGCCATTGTTCACTTATTCTCAACTTCAGTTTGTAAAGGCGGAAGCAGCCTTTAAAAAAGGAGATAAGGCAACAGCTTTAGATGCCTATACAAAGGGAATCTCTGCGCATTTCGATTTTGTAAATGCAAGAAATTCAGATGATGGACAAGTGCCTCTCCAGATTTCTGCTACAGAAAAAGCCGCTTATATGGCTTCTACCCTGGTTATTCCTGTTTCGTCAAATGATCTGACGCTGACCAATATCATGCTTCAGAAGTATATTGCGCAATGGGGCTATGGGCATTTAGAGCAATGGATGGACTTACGAAGGTATCATTATAAAGATCTTGATGCTGCAACCGGGGCACAGGTTTTTGCTGGATTTAACCCTCCTTCAAGTTTATATCCGGATAATGCCGGTAAACTGGTTTATCGCATTCGTCCGCGCTACAATTCCGAGTACATCTGGAACAGAGAGGCGTTGGATAAAATCGGTGGACTGACAACAGACTATCATACCAAAGAAATGTGGATTACTTTACCTTAATCATATGAAAAGAAAACTTTTATTATCAGCAGTACTTCTGCTGTCGACCATCATATATTCCTGCGACAAGACCGATATCCAGACGATTGACGGACCTGCCAGTGGCGCCTCGGTGAAGTTCTTTAATTTTGCAATCAATAGTCCTGTGGTTAATTATTATGCCAACGACACCAAGGTGACTGCTGCGGTGTCTACAACAGGTGCAGAGAGTGGAACAACCGGATTGGCCTATGCTGCGGTTTATCCTGCCACGAATGCTTATGCAATATTACCCGGTGGGGCTTATGACCTGAAGGCTACCCGTCCATCTAATGCCGCTGCGGACCCTAAACTTGTGATCAATAAACTCAGTACAACCCTGGTGGAGGGCAAGAATTATTCTTTGTACCTCTGTGGTTTCTATAATACGGTAGCAAAGACCAGTGATGCCTTTATGCTGGAGGATGTACTTCCTGCAGTCGATTCTTCAGCAGCTTATGTCAGGCTTGTTCATACTTCTCCGAATGCAAATCCTGTAGATCTGATCATTCAGAACAGGACGAGCAAAGCAGAGCTGACCATTGCCAGCAATCTGCCTTATAAATCGGGAGGGACTTTTGTGAAAATACCTCAGGGTGTTTATGACCTGCTATTGCGTTATCCTAACAGTAATACCAATGTGTACACCAGAACGGAAGTTTCTTTCACTAAATCGAATACTTATACTTTGACATTGCGTGGCGATATTACCGTTGGAGGGACTACGGCTACGAACCGGACGTTTATAGACAATACGGCTAACCGATAGCTGTTCCTTTAAAATAAAAACGCCTCCGGACTCCGGAGGCGTTTTTATTTGGCGTCTTTATTTTAATGCGCACGTCCTATTAGTTATTTTCCTATTTTTGCGTCAAAGTATATATTATGGCAAGTTTTTCACTTACTCCTGAGACCTGGAAAAAGGTTAAAATCAAATTTCTTAGAAAATATCGTGATTTGGCAAGCGTAGAAATTTCTTTTGTTCCCGGACAAGAGGACCAGTTGGTGGAGCGATTGATGGACTTAGTGAAAAGGGACCGTAAGTATATTGAGTTTACCATCGAGAAGGCTTTGGCTGATCCTGATGGCAACAGGCTATAAATCTTCATTAGCCTATTGAGTTACAAGGCTTTTTTGTAAATTTACCTTTCAACAGATGGGTAAAATGAAAAACTACAAACTTGCCGCAGCCTTCTCCCTTATTGTTTTTGCTTCTTTAAGCTGGTCTTTTAAGGAGGATTTGTTTCAGGTTTCCAAGAACCTGGATATTTTCGCTTCTCTATATAAGGAAGTGAATATCAATTATGTCGAGGAAACCAATCCATCAGATCTGATGCGCAGCAGCATTGATGCCATGTTGGAAAAACTTGACCCTTACACAGAATATATTCCAGAGTCTGAGATTGAAGACTATAAACTAAAATATGTCAGTACTCAATACGGGGGTATAGGCGCAACCACGCTTTTTATTGAGGGCAAATTGTTCGTGAATGAGGTTTCTGAAGGTTACCCTGCAGATAAGCAGGACCTGAAGCCAGGCGATCAGGTCCTGAAAATCAATAATGTGGAGGTGAAAGGAAAAGAGCGGGCACAGGTGAGCCAGTTGTTGAGAGGGCCAAAAGGTTCTACAGCTGAGTTGTTGTTGATCAGAAATGGTTCGGTGATTACCAAAAGCATCACCAGGGATGAAATTAAACAGCCTAATGTCCCTTATTCCGGGATGACTGACGATCAGATTGGCTATATCCGTCTGGATAAGTTTCTGGAAAATGCGGCCCAGGAGGTAAAAGAGGCGGCGTTGAATTTAAACAAACAGCAGCCAAAAGGTTTAATCATTGATTTAAGGTATAATGGTGGTGGAATTTTGCAGGAGGCGGTAAAGATTGTAAACCTCTTTGTGAATAAAGACGTTCTGGTTGTAACTCAGAAAGGCCGGAATCCACAGAAGACGATTACCTATAAAACTCAGGCCGAGCCTATTCTTCCTCAGATTCCATTGGTGATCCTGGTTGGAGGTTCTTCAGCCTCTGCTTCAGAAATTGTTGCAGGTGCTTTACAGGACCTCGACAGGGCGATTATTGTCGGTCAGCGGAGTTATGGGAAAGGTCTGGTACAACAAACCTTTAATCTGCCCTATAACAGCCTGGTTAAAGTAACCGTGGCTAAATACTTTACGCCTTCAGGAAGGTGCATCCAGGCGCTGGATTATGCCCATAAAGATGCAAATGGAAAGACACCTAAGGTGGCAGATTCGGTAATGGCGAGATTCAGTACCAAAATGGGCAGAAATGTATATGATGGAAATGGGGTGTTTCCCGATGTTGTGGTGGAGGCCTCGAAGTTTAGTCCGATTACCATCTCCTTATTGAATAAAAGCTTATTTTTTGATTATGCGAACAGCTATAAAAAGAACAATAAAACCATTGCTCCGGCTGCCAGTTTCCGGCTAACGGATCAGGATTATGCTGCTTTTGTAAATTCACTGGAAGGGAAAGATTATTCTTATACTTCCAGTACCGAGCGACTCTTGTCAGACCTGCGTGCTGAAGCGGAAAAAGAAAATAAACTTCCTGCGGTAAAGGCCGATCTGGAGGACCTGAAAGCGAAGATGCTGGGGGCGAAGAAAACGGATCTGATTACTTTTAAATCAGAGATCAAAAAAGTGCTGGAAACACAGATTGTGAGCCGTTATTATTATGAAAAAGGGAAAGTGATCCAGGCGTTTCAATATGATAAGGAATTGACGGCAGCAAAAGCTGTTTTAAACAGTAGTGCCAAGATGCTGGCAATATTGAAAGGGGAGGGCGAATATAAAACTATAGGCAGCCCAATCAAGACAATTGCGGCTGCTCCTATAGAAAATTAGTAATTAGTTTACGCCATGAAGTTTAACCACAAGGCCATCCATTTCGTGGTTTAGCTGTAGCTGGCAGGCCAGTCTGGAGTTTGGAAGCAAATCTGGCAAAGTATCGAGCATGGCATATTCGTCATCGCTCATTTCTTTTAATTTGTCTTCACCTTCCAGGACATCTACACAGCAGGTTGCACAAAGTGCCATCCCACCACAGGTGGCAAGGATGTCATATTCACATGCTTTTAAGTATTCCATTAAGCTGAGGCCCATATCTACAGGGGCCTCAAGTGTCGTTCTGCTACCGTCCGGATTTTCTACGTGCAGGGTAATGTTATTTTCTTCCATGCTTAAAATTCTGATACGCCGTTAACGGTAGTATATTTCATGGTATATTTAATTCCCGGGTTCATGTATTGATATGCACTATGGCTCATCAAGGCTGCTTCATGGAAACCGCAAAGAATTAGTTTTAATTTATTCGTGTAAGTATTGATATCGCCAATAGCGTAGATACCCGGGATATTCGTTGAATAATCATCAGTATTTACTTCAATTGCACTTTTGTTGATGTTTAGGTTCCATTGTTCGATCGGGCCTAATTTAGGGCTTAAACCAAATAGAGGAATTAAATGATCTGCAGCGATATTGCTTTTCTCCAGGCTGCGGTTGTGTACCAATTCTACATTTTCCAGTTTCCCGTTTCCGGTTACGGAGCTTAGGTTGCTGTTTAATACCAGATTGATTTTTCCGCTTTCTGCCAAAGCCATTACTTTATTTACAGAGTCCGGAGCACCACGGAAACTTTCGCTGCGGTGAACCAATGTCAGTTCGTCAACGATGTCAGCCAGGAAGATGGTCCAGTCTAAGGCAGAGTCACCACCACCTGCGATTACCATTTTTTGTCCGCGGTATTGTTCAGGATCAAGGATCATATAGTTGACACCTCTTCCGTTTTCAAATTGTTCTAATCCTGCTACTGCTGGTTTACGAGGTTCGAAACATCCCAATCCACCGGCAATAACAACCACTTTTGATTCTATGATGGTACCCATATTGGTAGTCAATACAAAATCACCTTCCCCACGTTTCTCTAAACCTTCGATTCTTTCTCCTAAAGTGAAGCCTGGGTGGAAAGGTTTTCCCTGTTCCATCAGATTGTCTATGAGCTCCTGAGCCAATACTGTTGGGTATCCTGGAATATCATAAATAGGTTTCTTAGGATATATTTCCGACAATTGACCACCTACCTGGGGTAAGTAATCGATCAGATGACAACGCATTTTAAGGAGTCCTGCTTCAAAAATTGCAAATAAACCAACGGGTCCGGCGCCAATAATGGCTATATCAGTAGAAATCATGTGTTTAAATTTTTGGCGAATTTACGAACTTTTGTTTTAATAACAGCGGTAGTTTAGATATATTCTAGATAATTGGTAGAACTTCTGACAAAACTCGGATAATTTTTTTACTTATCTTTGTTCATACTGATGACAAAAAACATATATTTTGCTTCTGATTTCCACCTGGGCTCTCCGAGCCATTCCGAAAGCAGGAAGCGCGAAGATCGGATCATTCGCTGGTTAAATGCCATAGAAAGCACTTGCAGTGAGCTTTTTTTGATGGGTGATATTTTTGATTTCTGGTTTGAATACCGCGAGGTTGTTCCAAAAGGCTTTGTTCGTTTGCAGGGTAAACTGGGGATGATGAGCGATGCGGGAATAAAAATTTATTTTTTCAAGGGGAACCACGATATGTGGGTAAATGACTATTTCACAAAAGAGATGGGTATTGAGATCATCAGTGATGAGTTGGTAATAGAGAGAGCCGGCAAGCGGTTTTATCTTCATCATGGAGATGGGCTTGGTCCGGGAGATCAAAAATATAAAGTGCTGCGGAAGATTTTTAGAAATCCGGTATGTCAGTGGTTGTTTGCACTCGTTCCTCCGAGAATTGGATTGGGAATTGCGAACTGGTGGTCGGGCAACAGCCGGTTAGCACATAGCACTGAAGAGGTTTTTAATGGTGTAGAAAATGAATGGCTGGCTGTTTATGCGAAGGAACAATTGCAAAAAGCGCATTTTGATTATTTTATTTTTGGACATCGTCACCTGCCTTTGGATATTCAGCTGACCGATAAAAGCAGGTATATAAACATCGGGGAATGGATTAATTTTAGTTCTTATGCAGTATTTGACGGCAAAGATTTAACACTGAACTATTTCGAAAAGTAATGAACGGGGGAAAAGAATCCGGCAACGAATAAATTTTTAGTATCATTAACTGAAAAAGCCGTATTTTTGCTGCCCAAATAAATCAATTGCCAGGATAGATCTCCGCAGGACGGATTTTAATTGAAAAGGCAACAAGTTTTAATTTTCTGAAAAAAGAATATGTTAGAGAAATTAGAAGCAATTAAGCTGCGCTGGGAAGATGTAGAAGAGCAGTTGAGTAATCCTGATACGATGCAGGATATGAAGCGTTTTGCGGCTTTAAATAAAGAGTACAAAGATTTAGGCAAGATTGTAGATGAATATAAGATCTACAAGAATGTAATGAGCAATATCGACGCAAATAAGGAGATCCTGGCAACCGAGAAGGACGCTGAGATGCGCGAGATGGCTAAAGAAGAACTTGACCTGCTGTTGAAGCAACAGGACGAGCTGGAAGAAAAGGTGCGTTTGATGCTGATTCCGGTAGATCCTGAGGATGCTAAAAATGCAGTGTTTGAGATCAGAGGTGGTACTGGTGGTGACGAGGCAGCTTTATTTGCCGGCGATTTATACCGTATGTACAGCCGTTTCTTTGAGCAAAAAGGCTGGAAGGTAGAAACTGTTGATGTGACTGAAGGTACCGCCGGTGGTTACAAAGAGGTGATCCTGAAGGTGAGCGGAGAAGATGTTTACGGACAATTGAAATATGAATCAGGTGTTCACCGTGTACAACGTGTGCCGGATACCGAAACTCAGGGACGTGTACATACTTCGGCAGCTTCAGTAGCGGTATTACCGGAAGCGGAAGAGATTGACCTTTATGTGAACCCTGCAGATATTGACTTACAGACTTCCCGTTCGGGTGGTGCCGGTGGTCAGAATGTGAACAAGGTGGAGACGAAAGTTCAGTTGACACACAGACCTTCGGGTATTGTGGTTGTATGTCAGCAGGAGCGCTCTCAGCTAGGAAACAGGGTGATTGCGATGGAGATGCTACGTAGTAAGTTATATGATATCGAATTGCAGAAGAAAAATGGAGACATTGCGGCAAGACGTAAGACTATGGTTTCTACCGGTGACCGCTCTGCAAAGATCAGAACTTACAATTATCCACAAGGTAGGGTAACAGATCACCGTATCGGATTGACACTTTATAACCTAAGTGGCGTGATGGATGGTGGTGTTCAGGAGCTGATTGATGCATTACAGTTTGCTGAAAACGCAGAGAAAATGAAAGAAGGTTCTGTAGCATAAGGACTTACGATTATTTTAAAAAATAGTTTGTGAATATAAATAAAGGCTCTATATTTGCAATCCCGAAAGGGAACAACGGACCGGTAGTTCAGCTGGTTAGAATGCCGCCCTGTCACGGCGGAGGTCGCGGGTTCGAGTCCCGTCCGGTCCGCAAAAGCACTCAGAAGAGTGCTTTTATTTTTAATAAGTAGAGGCGCTACTATAAAAGGCCACCCGAGAGGGAAACACGGACCGGTAGTTCAGCTGGTTAGAATGCCGCCCTGTCACGGCGGAGGTCGCGGGTTCGAGTCCCGTCCGGTCCGCAAATCTTAGATCAAAACATTGAAAAGCCTGCAAATCACACGATAGCAGGCTTTTTCGTTTTACCGACCCGCCGAAATATTCAAATTTTCGGATCAATGCCAAATGTTGTGGAGCAGTAATATGTTTTTCCGATTTTAAGCATATAGTTGAGTAAGTCTGAAAAGGAAGAATTCAATGTTTTTGA
>NZ_FNGY01000009.1 GCF_900103665.1 Pedobacter steynii | reverse complement strand
CAAACTTGTATAACCCGATCAGGAATAACAAATTTGCATGTATAGTCAATTTAAAATTAATTCAATAACCTGTATAGCCATACACGGATAAGACAGCTTTTACCTAAGCTAGGTCTGAACACGCTCTAACCTCGGTCTATACTCGGTGCTAACTCGGTCAGAAGCGTGTTAAAGGCGGGTAAGCAACGCGCTTGATTCGTGCCTTATCCGACCTTGACTGCTCCTTAATCAGAACCTGCTCCTACCCAATCTCCAGCCTAAACAAAATTTTAAATAAAAAAGCTGACAGCCGCTATCAGGGAGCAAGTCACAAGAATAATTTTGAAGATCTGATGACCGGACATTCCGGATCACAATTACAGGACAGCCTTACTTTACAACCGGCTCAGATTACCATACTGATATCGCCGTAGAAAATGGCCAAAAAATTATTCTTTCTTCCGATAAAGACACAGGAACACAAAGTGGATGACGATGCAGAGCACAAATAATGTTGTCAGCACCATATAATTTAGCGTATTGGAGAAGTAATGATAAGCTATAGAAGAACGGACAATATGAATCAGCCCAACCGAAAGAAACGCGGCAAAACCCAGGCAGCCTAAGCCCAGTACATAATAGATCAATCCTGGTTTTCCCCATCCCTCCTGTATATTTTTAACCACAATAACGTTGAAAACCACTACAACCAAAATCCCAAAGATCACCACGTTACTTCCATTTAAAAGAAACATCAACAGGTAAGCGATGGCGAATAAAATATTGGCATAAGAAAGGATCCTGAACATTTTACCTAATTTAAAACATCTCCCTGCAATTTACGGAGAACCACAAACTATTCGGCATCGTCTTTGTTAACTAATTGATAAAAAAAAAGAATTATATGAAACGATTGGGCGTATATTGTTCCTGATCCATCATTCAACCAAAAAACACATTAATATGAAAAAGGAAACCAAAATCATTGCAGGTTTATTGGCAGGAGCTGCCCTTGGAGCTGCCATCGCATTAATATTAGCATCAGATAAAGATGGAGAAATGAAAGATAAAGTATCCGATTGGTTTTGTGATTTATTAGATTCTTCCAAAGAAAAACTGGTAGATGCCGCAGGTCATGTTAAAGATACCATTGCTAAAGTTAGAGCTTAAGAGAATTAATGAAGATCGCATTTCATGGGGCGGCACGTGCCGTTACAGGTAGTAAACACCTGATCACTTTAAAAAACAATACTCAAATCTTATTAGACTGCGGACTATTTCAGGGAATGGGTGATCTGACCGATGACCTCAACGAATCGTTTGGATTCGATCCCTCCCTGGTCAGTTACTTCGTCCTGTCCCATGCACATATCGATCATTGTGGTTTACTACCCAGGCTGGTAGCTGAAGGTTTTAAAGGAAATATCTACTGCACGCCGGCCACCATGGACCTGGCAAGAATCCTGATGATGGACTCCGCAAAGATTCAAACTCAGGATGCAGAATATGCGAATAGAAAAAAGCGCCAGGACGAAAGCCCCGAATTCCCTCTTTATACGGAAAAGGACGTGATCCAAACGCTGAGCCAGATTAAAGTAGTCAACTACAATGAGGACTTTCAGATCGATGCCAATGTGACCTTAAACCTGACCGATGCAGGCCATATTGTCGGCAGTGCTGCAGTTCATTTAAAGATCAGCGAAGAAGGAAAAACTACTAACCTGACCTTCAGCGGGGATGTGGGAAGGTATGGAGACTTATTGCTAAAAAGCCCTCAGTCCTTTCCACAGGCAGATTATGTCATTATGGAATCCACCTATGGAGATTCTCTTCATCAGGATTTGGAGCCCATTGAAAATACCCTTAAGGAGATCATTCATCAAACCTGCATTATAAAAAAAGGAAAGGTGATCATTCCTGCTTTTAGTGTCGGCCGTACCCAGGAATTGCTGTATGCACTAAATGCGATGGAACTGAAAAACATCCTTCCTGATGTACAGTATTACGTAGACAGTCCACTCTCCCTTCAGGCAACAGAGGTGCTGAGGAGTCATCCTGAAGTCTACAACAACGGTGTAAAAGAAGTGATGAAAGTAGATAAGGATATCTTTGGCTTTAAAGGTTTAAAGTTTATTGAAAGCGTAGAAGAATCTAAAGCATTAAATAGTGACCCCCGCCCATGTGTCATCATTTCCTCTTCAGGAATGGCAGAAGGAGGCAGGGTAAAACACCATATCCGCAACAACATCAGCGATCAGAAAAACACCATTTTAATGGTTGGTTATGCAGAGCCCAGGTCATTGGCCGGCAAGCTACTTGCAGGACAGCCTAAAGTATGGCTTTTTGGACAGGAATATGAAGTCGTTGCCGATGTCCGTTCGATCAGATCAATGAGTGCACATGGTGATTATGAAGATTTACTGCAGTTTCTTTCCGGACAGGATCCAAACCAGATAAAGCGCATTTTTCTTGTTCATGGAGAATATAAAGTACAGCAGATATTTGCCGGACATCTTAACGATAAAGGGTTCCACAACGTAGCTATTCCCGAATATCATCAGGAATTTGAACTCTAACCATTAAAGGTTTTTTTATCTTTGCCGGATGGACGTTTTTGGTGAAGCATTAAAAGATCAATATACTAAACCACCCGCAGAAACCCTGTGGGTGCATAATTCTTACGATGAACCGGAGGAAATGCCGGTCGACATTTATTTCAGAAATGAATCCGAAATGCCGGAACTGGAGCTGAAAGCCCTGGATCTTTGCAAAGGCAAAGTGCTGGATGTAGGTGCCGGTGTAGGCAGCCACGCACTCATACTTCAGCAGCGGGGTCTTAATGTTACAGGAATGGACATTTCCGCTCCTGCCGTCCAGATCATGAAACAACGTGGACTGAAACAAGCGATCGAAGGAGACATCCTTAAGTATAAGGACCAAAAATACGACACCCTTCTTTTCATGATGAACGGAATAGGCCTGACAGGCTCCATACCGGGATTAAAAGCCTTTCTTAAACACGTAAAAAGTCTGCTTAATCCAGGCGGACAACTGGTATTCGACAGCTCAGATCTTTCTTATCTATATCAGGAAATCCCTTTTCCTTCTAACGGATATTTTGGAGAAGTGAGCTTCAGGTATGAATATAAAAGCATCAAAGGAAATTGGTTCAAATGGATTTATGTAGATCAGAAAACTTTGACAGATCTCGCAAAAGACAGCGGATGGACAACCGAGATTATCTTCGAAGATGGTCAGGATCAGTACCTCGCTAGGTTAACCTTTTAAAATATAAAAAGGCCTGGTAAAAAACCAGGCCTTCTTCATTTAGCGATCTGTTAATTATGCTTTCTCTTCCCAGATGGCAGAAATATTAATAATCGTTTCGACTGCTTTTTCCATATCCTGAACAGAAGCCCATTCCTGTTTACCATGGAAAGCATGTTCCCCGGCAAAAATATTAGGACAAGGCAAGCCCATAAAGGAAAGACGTGAACCATCTGTTCCTCCGCGGATACTTTGTCTCTTTGGGGTAATTCCGGCTCTCTTTATCGCTTCAACACCATACTCAATCACCTGCGGGTATTCATCAAGCACCTTTTTCATATTGCGGTACTGCTCTGTAATCTTCAACTCGTAAGTAGAATTTGGAAAATCTTCAATGATATTTCTCACTGTAGCATCCAACAATTCTCCATTCGCTTCCAACTGTTCATCATCAAAAGCACGCAGGATAAAGCGGGCCTGTGCCTGCTCCACACTTCCTGAAATGGTTACCGGATGGATAAACCCTTCCTTCAACTCTGTTGATTCAGGAGAAAGGCAATCTGAAGGCAAAGCACTGATCACGTCAGACAAGATCTTAATTGCGCTTTCCATTTTTCCTTTTGCAAATCCAGGATGTGTACTTACACCATTTATCGTTAGTACTGCCCCATCTGCCGAAAAAGTTTCGTCTTCAATAGAACCTAAGGTTTCCCCATCAATGGTATAAGCGAAATCAGCACCCAGCTTTTTAAGGTCTGCTTTATCTACTCCTCTGCCGATTTCTTCGTCCGGGGTAAATAAGATTTTAACTGTTCCGTGTTTGAAACCCGGGTTCTGCATAAAAAAAGCAGCAGCCTCCATGATCTCCGCCAATCCGGCCTTATTATCTGCACCAAGAAGTGTTGTTCCGCTGGCAGTAATAATGTCATTTCCAATCTGGTCTTTTAGATCAGGATGTTCAGACATCTTTAAAATGATGCTTTCATCATCAGGAAGCACCAGATCCTGCCCCTGATAATTGGCATGGATGATCGGTTTTACATTCGTTCCACTGCAATCAGGAGAAGTGTCCATGTGCGAGCAAAAGCAAATCACGGGAACATTTTTCTCTGTATTGGAAGGAATAGTGGCATACACGTAACCAAATTCGTCAAGATGGGCGTCGGAAACACCCATTTCCAATAATTCCGCGACAAGAACTTTTCCCAGGTTCTTTTGCTTCTCTGTGGAAGGGATCGTTGCAGACGCCGGATCTGATTGTGTATCAATCTGCACATACTTTGCAAATCGGTTTTGAAGGGAATTGTTTTTATTTTGATAATTTAGCATAGTCTTTAAAAAAACAAAGCTAAATAATTTGAAAACAATTTTCACCGCATGCCTGTCACTTCTATTCTATATTAATGCCGCTGCACAATCAAACTTCTATAAAATAAGCGCCGGGGGCGGTTTTGGACTCACACAATCTTTCGCCGATTTGAAAAAACATTCCTTTGGTCTGGCAGGATACGGTCTTGTAGACTACTATTTTACACCCTTTATCAGTGCAGGAATAGAAGGACAAATGGGCGAGATCAATGGGGGCAATAGAAAAACAGACCCCAATCACCGTGAATTTATCAATTCCTACAAAGCTTTTACAATCAATGGGAAAATAGCTTTGGGTGCTTTAATTGACTATCAAAAAGGGGAATTCAGCAATAGCATAAAAGGGCTTTACATCGGAACAGGATTCGGGCTGGTTATGAACGATGTGAACAGGGTTCGGAAAGAGCCTGTTGATCCGGATCTTCCGGTAACAGACCCTCCTGCACCCGACAAAATATGGCCGGGAAAGGAAAAATCCACAAATTTGCTTTTCCCGCTGAATGTGGGCATCAACTTTTATTTTCCGGACCGTTCAGGGTATACCCGCTATATCTTAAATTTCAATTACCAAAGTAACCTTACTATTGGAGAAGGTTTGGATGGCTATGACGAATCCTCAAGAAGTTTTAAAAACGGTATGCCTGATGTCTATACTTATTTCTCTGTCGGACTGAGGTACCAGTTTGGCAGTATCGGACTTTTTCACAAAACTATTTTCTAACCTTATTACCAGGAAATCCATGGGCCGTTTATTTTTCATCTTATTTCTTTTAACCACGACGGGGGCTTTGGCACAACAAACACCTTTCGAGCACAGCAATAAAAAAGAAACGGCCACTTACACTGAAGTGATTCATCATTATCAATCATTGGCAAAAACCTATCCCCAGGCCAAACTGATTACTTATGGCCCTACAGATTTTGGTCAGCCTTTACACCTGCTGGTATTGTCCAAAGACAAAGTGTTTGACCCTGTGGCCATCAGAAAAAGCAATAAAAGAATTTTGCTGATTAATAATGGGATCCATCCGGGAGAGCCTGAAGGAATTGATGCGAGTATGATGCTAGCACGCGATCTGCTCAAAGAAAACAAATTGCCAAAAAATGTGGTGATCTGCATTATTCCTATATATAATATAGATGGCAGCTTTAACCGCGGTAGCACTTCAAGGGCAAATCAGAATGGTCCGATTGCTTATGGATTCAGGGGGAATAGTAAAAATTACGACCTGAACAGGGATTTCATTAAAACCGATTCTAAAAATTCGCAGTCCTTCCAGGAGATTTTTAACACCTGGCAACCGGAAATATTTGTAGATACCCATACCAGCAATGGCGCAGACTATCAATATACCATGACCTTGATTCCCACCCATAAAGACAAACTGCAACCGCTTCTTTCAACCTACCTCACACAAACCTTAGTTCCTTCCCTATATCAGGAGATGGAAAAAAAAGGATATGAAATGATCCCCTACGTGAACTCCATTGGAGAAACCCCCGATCAGGGAATCACGGGCTTTATGGAATCACCACGCTACTCTACCGGATATGCTGCTTTACACAATACCATCGGTTTTATGCCTGAGACCCATATGCTGAAATCTTTTGATAAAAGAGTAGACGCCACTTATAAGCTCCTGCAAACCTATATCGATGTGGTGGTCAGAGATGCAAAACTGATTGGAGAAAACAAGAAAAAAGCAGATGAAGCAGTCGCCTTACAGCAGAATTTTGCCATAGACTGGAAACTCAACAAAAAAGAGTCGACACCCCTGATGTTTAAAGGTTATGCCGCCAAGCAAAAACCAAGTGAAGTGAGCGGTCTCGACAGGTTATATTACGACAGAAATGAACCTTATACTAAAGAAATTAAATACTGGAATACTTTCGAACCTGCTTTAACGGTCAGCAAGCCCATCGCGTACCTCATTCCCCAGGCCTGGACTAAAGTAGTAGCGCTGTTAAAACTCAATCAGGTGAAAGTACAACAACTGAGCAGAGATGCCGTTATTCCGGTAGAAATGTATTACATCAATGATTATAAAACGGCAACACGTCCTTTTGAGGGACATTATCTGCATACTGCCGTGAAAGTAAATCCAACACTCCAAAATCTTCCCTGCTATGCAGGTGATTATATCGTCTATGTAAACCAGGCTACAAACCGGTATATTGTAGAGACGCTGGAGCCACAAGCTGTTGACTCTTTCTTTAACTGGAACTTCTTTGATGCCATACTGGGAATGAAAGAACATTTCTCGGCTTATGTTTTTGAAGATACTGCGGCAGAGCTCTTAAAAAAAGACCCAGCCCTGCGGGAAAAACTGGAAAAAGAAAAAGCAGCAAAGCCGGAAATGGCAAAAGATGCGGAAGCGCAACTGGATTTCATTTATAAAAATTCCAGCTATAATGAAAAAACACATACCCGTTACCCTATTGGCAGATTGCTAAAAGAACAACACTTAACCTTAAAATAACAATGGATTACATCAATAATACCCCGGTAGCCTCCCTGATTTTTGTTTTTACGATTATTACCAGCATTTATGCTTTCCACGACCATGGGTTATTTGGAAAATTCATGCTTCATCCCTATAGTGTATCCAGAAAACATAAAGTATATACGTTAATCACCAGTGGCCTGATCCATGCGGACTGGATGCACTTGATCTTTAACATGATGACTTTCTATTTCTTTGCCTTCAGACTGGAAGCGCTCATCGGCTCATGGCAATTTGGACTGCTTTATTTCCTGGGCTTGATTCTAAGTGACATTCCTTCGGTCATTAAGCATAAAGATGACATGTGGTACAATAGTCTCGGTGCTTCCGGCGCAATCAGTGCAGTGTTGTTCAGCTTTATCCTGTTCGATCCCATGTCAAAGATGATCATCTTTCCTTTGCCAATTCCAATCTGGGCCTGGTTGTTTGGATTGCTATACCTGGCTTATTGCTGGCAGATGTCGAAAAGAGCTCAGGATAACATCAACCATGACGCCCATTTTTTTGGTGCATTAACCGGAATGATCATCACCGTCCTCCTTGTTCCAAATATCATTCCGAACTTTATTACCAGGCTATTGGGTAACGGGTAAAGAAGCCGGCACAAAGTAACTGATCGGATTCGTCGGATCTTTAATGATCTCAAATAACGTATGCCCCCATGGTTTCCAGAAATCCTGTAATACCTGGGCATATGTTTTATGTTGCCAGTGGTCAAACAATGCTTTGTTCAATGTTCCTCTCAGCGGCATCGCATCTATATATATGGAACCCTCAACCGGCATAATTGCGTATTCAGGGAGCCTGTTGAATAAATATGCGGAATAGTAGAATCTGGCACAAATTTCTTCGAATTGCTGAGGAGAAAGGGCTGATTTTCCGATCTGATCTAAGATTTCCTGATGGAATTTTTTGTTCGTCCCGTTGTCCTGAAGACAGGCAATGATGCCGAAATTCTTCAGTTTCATGGAAAATGTTAAGGTATTGATCTCATCACGGAAGCTAAAAGCAGTATCCTGTTCTTCCAGAGGAACCACCACAATAGACCATGGTTTGAAATCTTCATATACTACATCCAGGTAAATGCTCTGAATCATGGTATTCAGGTTCCCGAATTTATGCATCAGCCCCTGCGACATATTTACGCCATCTGAACTGATTTGCTGCAAACGTACCGCAGCATTCATCTCTACATAGATCAGGCTATACATGAATTTACCGATCCATTTAAACAGGTCTTCCTCTTCCAATTGAGAAACAGCATCGTAACCTTTAGAAAAAGCACTGGCAATTTTCTCTTCCAGAGGCTGGATAAAATGAGTAAAGACTTCCGTATTACAAGGTACTTTTAAGGTATTGTACGACCGCACACTTTCATCCAGCAATTTAATCTGTTCCTCACCGCTAAAGTTGGCAACTTCCAAAAGCCAGGCGGGTAAGATATTGATTTCCTCCACCGGAGATTTGAAGGTATCCCCACTCAGGAAGCAATTTTTATATTTGAAATCGAAGTTTTTAAAAGGCTGGTATATTGTGCTATTCATACAGGGCACAATATTAAGTATATTATTTTTACATTCGCTGAAGCACCGATTTTTTAACTTTGATATTACTATTAGTACATTCATATGCAGGCAACCTACACCTCTTATAATCTGGAATTAAAGCACCCTTTTGCTATCGCTAAATTTTCAAGGACCAGCACACCGATTATGCTGTTGAAACTGAATTATGAGGGTAAGGATGGATATGGTGAGGCATCTATGGTTCCCTACATGGGGGAAAGTGTGGCCAGCGCTCAGTCCTTTTTAAAGAAGGTAGACTGGAAAAGATTTGTATATCCCTTCAATTTTGAAGAGATCATTACTTATCTGGACGACATTGAAAAAGGGCAACCTGCCATAAAAGCAGCAATAGATATCGCGCTAAATGACCTGAGCGGAAAAATATTGGAAAAACCCTGCTACGAAATCTATGGTGCAAATCCGTTAAAGATGCCCGTAACCTCTTATACCATCGGGATCGATCGTCTGGATATCATTAAAGAAAAGGTAACCGAGGCCAAAGACTTTAAGGTATTGAAGGTAAAACTGGGAAGAGATAATGATAAAGAACTGATCAATACCATCAGGGCAATAAGCAATGTGCCGCTATATGTAGATGCCAATCAAGGCTGGACAGACAGGAAGCAGGCCATAGACATGATTTACTGGCTGCATGATCAGGGAGTTGTATTGATTGAACAGCCAATGGACAAAGCCAACCTGGAAGGAAATGCATGGCTGACAGGCCGGAGCCCGATTCCGATTCTGGCAGATGAAGCGGTACAGCGGCTGAGTGATATGGATGCCCTGAAAGGAGCCTACCATGGAATAAATATTAAGCTGATGAAGAGTACAGGGATGTATGAAGGGCATCAAATGATCAAAAAGGCACGGTCTTTCGGAATGAAAGTACTGATCGGCTGCATGAGCGAAACGTCCTGTGCCACACAAGCCGGAATAGCCCTCGCCCCGCTTTGCGACTGGGCGGATCTGGATGGCCCCTGGCTGACAAAAAACAATCCTTTTGATGCCCCGCAAATCATTGCGGGGAAATATCAATTGAAAGACCTGCCTGGCCTGGGCCTCGAAGGGATTAACCCAAATCTTTTTGCTTCTTCTTAAGTGCGCTGCGCATCTCTTTGATGAGTTGCAGTTTCAGGTAAAGAAAGAATGCGGCTGTAGCCACAAAAAGGACGATTACAAGATACTTTGTATTGTTAAAAGCCCATACTGCTCCGAAGATGGATACAATCAGACCAAGGTTGTAAAAAACGTTTAATGCAATTTTCTTTCCCATGTCTTAGTAAACAGGCATGTTAGGGTCAAACGCTTCCTGCCATGCAAGGATTCCACCTTTAAGGTTGTACAAGTTGGTAAATCCCAGCATTTGCTCTAATTGCATGATTGCTGCTGCACTTCTTTTGCCACTTCTGCATTGTACAATCACGGGTTTATCCTGAGAAATCTGATCTGCTTCAATCAGGATTCCACCTAAAGGGATGTTCAGACCATCAAGATTCGATGTTTCATATTCGAAAGTTTCTCTCACATCAATCAGTTGGAAATCTTCCTTGTTATCGATTTTTGCTTTTAATTCCTGAACGGTTATTTCCTTTATCATATGTTTTGCTTTTTTCAAAGATAAGCAATGCCGAAATTATTAAAGGTAAAAAAACCACAAAATCACATTAAGATGAAGATAATCGAATCATTTCAAGTGGATTACTGTAACAACTGGCAGGCTCGGGCGTTTAATAGTATTCTATATTTAAATTGACTTCTGCATCATGAACACGATATCCCGCTTCTTTTGGTTTTGCTCCGGGGCGCACATTTCTACACTTGAAAAACACCCGACTGAGCACAATAAGTATATTGGAATAGGTGCTACCATTTTCTTTACCGGATTATTTGCTGCACTATCAGGAGGTTACGCCATGTATTTCGTTTTTAAAGGAGATACAGCCGCTGTTCTTTTTGCCGTATTTTTCGGCCTGATCTGGGGGCTCGCGATCTTTAATATGGACCGCTATATCGTATCCAGCATCAACAAAAGCTCCAGTACCAATAAGCAAATCCTGCAGGCAACACCCAGAATATTACTGGCCATCATGATCGGGATCGTCATCTCCCGCCCATTGGAATTGAAAATCTTTGACAAAGAGATCAAAGAGCGACTCAAAGTGAGTTACCTCAATAACCAGCGCTCAAAGATAGATACACTGAATGCCGCATTTGGGAATAAGTATAAGATTGAGATGGACAAACTGAATGGGGTAAAAGCAGAAAGAGATTCCCTGGCAAGCGCCATAAAAACCGACCGTCAGAAGTTAAACTTTGAGATCTTTGGCAATAAAACCACAGAAACATCGGGTGTAATGGGCTATGGTCCTTATGCGAAACGAAAGGAAGCAGAGCTGAAGCAAAGAGAACAGAATCTGGATACTTTAACAGCAGACGTCAGGGCCCTGGAGAAATTTGTAGACGGAAGAAAGCAGTTTGATGGACTCATGACGGAAAAACTGTATACCGGGAAACAACTCGACAGCCTGACCAGCATTGCCGGCTTTGCAGACCGCAACTGGGCCCTCGGACAACTGAGCTTCAATACCGATGGAACAAGAGATCTGAATACCTCACTGGCAGTGACTTTTATTGGTTTGCTGTTTATCTTTTTTGAATGTCTTCCTGTTTTCGTAAAACTAATGAGCAGCAGCGGCCCTTATGACCATTCCGTTCAAAACCAGGAAAGCAGCCAGGTTCATGAGTCGGACAAGGATAAAGATTATGAGATGGCAGTCGTAGATGGGGTTCATGATACCCGGGTCGCGACAGAAATCACGAAAAGAAAAAGACAGCTCACTCATCCCCCTTCGGAAGAAGAATAACAAAGACCGGACTGACCTGTAACAGGTTAAAAAAAGAGGCTCGGAACTTAGCCTCCTGATGGTTACCTTTAGGGCTAAACGCAATAATACTATACAAATGAAATCATCATAAGCATACCGCTGACATGCAGCAATTAGCATATGCTTATGATAACCTCATAACCAATAAACCGAGTTTACGAGCTCTTGAGAACCATTGAAAACCAATAAAACGATCGAAAAAAATCAAATTATATACTGATGAAAAAAACAATTTACACACTATTCGCATTGTTCCTTGCTCAACAGACATGGGCACAGGATATTGATAAAATCATTACCAAACCTTATGTAGACCGCCTGATCAAAACACTAAGCAGCGACGAGATGCAAGGACGGGCAACCTTCTCTCCGGGGATCGACAAAGCGGCCAGTTTCATCGAGGCAGAGTTTAAAAGCATTGGCTTAAAGCCATTTGAAGGAAAGACTTTCAGACAGTCGTTCTTTCAGCAAAAACTAAAACCGATCAGCACTAAGGTAACCATTGATGGTAAAGAAATCGCTGCATCCAATGTTCTCGTTTACGGAAATACAGTGGAAAGTCTGGTATTTGATAAGGCAAGCAGTGCCGGATGGGCAAAGCTTGATCCTGAAAAACCTCTTATGGGCCAGATCAGATCCCTAAGCAAAGAGAACAAAAAGCAATTGATATTGGTAGATCCCAAATT
This sequence comes from Pedobacter steynii, assembly GCF_900103665.1. Lineage (GTDB taxonomy): Bacteria > Bacteroidota > Bacteroidia > Sphingobacteriales > Sphingobacteriaceae > Pedobacter > Pedobacter steynii. Next base: position 328,552 of record NZ_FNGY01000009.1, on the reverse strand, counting down.
TGCCGAGTCGTTTAACCGTGTCAGGGATTACCTGGCCGGTGGCACCGACCTGGATGAAAAGAAAATAAATGAACCTTCCGCAGCATTGGTATTGGTCATGGGAGAAGAAACAGTTACCAATGATTTTAAAGTAGAGGTAAAGAGCAAACTGGAAAAGCTTTCCTTATTTAACGTTGCCGGCGTTATTCCCGGGAAATCAAAAGCCAAAGAACTGGTTGTTTTTTCAGGCCATTATGACCATCTGGGAATCATCAAAAGCGATGGTCAGGACAGTATCGCCAATGGCGCCGATGATGATGCATCCGGAACAACGGCAATGATCGCACTGGCAAAATATTACAAAAAGTTAAACAACAATGAGCGTACTTTAATCTTTGTGGCCTTTACCGCAGAAGAAATCGGTGGCTTCGGTGCAAAACATTTTTCTCAAAAGCTGAACCCTGATGAAGTAGTTGCGATGTTCAATATTGAAATGATTGGAAAGGACAGCAAGTTTGGTAAGAATACCGCTTTTATTACCGGATTTGATAAATCTGACTTTGGTAAGATTCTTCAGAAAAATCTGGAAGGCACGGAATTCACTTTCCATCCGGATCCCTATCCGCAACAAAACCTTTTCTATAGAAGCGACAATGCAACCTTAGCAGCACTAGGTGTTCCTGCACATACGATCAGCACTGATCAGATCGACAGCGATAAATTCTATCATACGGTAAAAGACGAATACGAAACTCTGGATTCAGATAACATCCTCTCTACCATAAAAGGAATCGCCAAGAGTGCAATCAGCATTATAAAAGGCATTGATACCCCTACAAGAATCCCAAAATTGAGTAATTAATTATCATATACCGCCCCTTTATGAGTTTTATTAAACCGAACAAACTAACCTTTCTTGCAGCCACCGCATTATCAGTCTGCATGACCATGAGTGTCGCTTTTACTGCAGCGGCACAACAAGAAACATTGTTAATCCGCAGTCCGGCTGTAAGTGCCAATCACCTGGCCTTTGTATACGGTGGTGATATCTGGATCTCCGGAAAAGACGGAAGTAACCCGAGAAGATTGACTGTAAATCCTGCAGTAGAGCAAAATCCTCTTTTTTCTCCTGATGGAAAGCAGATTGCATTTACCGGGAATTACGATGGGAACACAGATGTATATGTCATTCCTATCGAAGGTGGAGCACCAAAAAGAGTCACCTTTCATCCGAATGAGGACCTCCTTAGAGGCTGGATTGGAAACGATCAACTGTACTTCACCTCGACTCGCGATTTTCACTTTGCATTAAGTCCAAGGCTCCACAAGGTGAATCTGGATGGCACAGGAGAACAGCCTTTGCCAATGCCTGAAGCCGTTCAGGGAAGCCCTTCCCCAGACGGACGTTATTGGGCATATATCAAAAATACGGATCCGACAGAACGCGCCCGGGTTGCCTTTAAGCGCTATCGCGGCGGAGGGATGCCTCAAATCTGGATCTTTGATACTAAAACAAACCATACAGAAATTATTCCTGGTCCGGGCTCGAACAATGTGAAGCCACAGTGGCTGGGAAACAAGGTTTATTTCCTCTCAGACAGAGACCTTACCATGAACTTGTTCAGTTATGATGTTTCCAGCAAAAAAACAGAGAAGCTGACCGATTTCAAGGATTATGACATTAAAACATTAACTGCTGGTCAGGGAGCATTGGCTTTTGAACAAGGGGGAAAAGCTCATCTGCTGGAAACAGCGAATGGTAAAGTGAAATCAATTTCTATTAGCATTCAGGCCGACGCACCTTATAAACGTCCTCATTATATTGACATGGCCGGCGCTATCGGTGGCACGGAGATTTCTCCTACAGGAGTAAGGGCCTTGTTTGAAAGTCGCGGGGAAATCTTTTCTGTACCCAAAGAAAAAGGAGATGCAAGAAACATTTCCAACTCTCCGGGTAGCTACGAGAAATTCCCTTCCTGGTCGCCCGACGGGAAATATATCTCTTACCTTTCCGATAAGAATGGCAGCTATCAATTGGTGCTGTTGAATCAGGTAACGAAAGAAGCACCAATCTATATTTCTTTAGGGAACATGCCTTTCTATTACCAACCGATCTGGTCGCCGGATAGTAAGAAACTTGTCTATGGTGATACCCACCTGAATCTTTTTTACATTGACATTAATGACAGGAAACCAGTTTTGGTGAAAGCCGATAAGGACGGTTCAAGTCCTGGCAGAAGCTATAGCGCGCTACAACCTGCCTGGTCTCCGGATTCCAAATGGATTTCTTATGTGGCTACACTTCCAAATGCAGTAAGTGCGGCCTTCCTTTACAATGTAGATAAGGCGAGCCATACCCAGGTTACAGATGGAATGAGCAATGTAAACGCGCCAAGTTTTAGCCGTGATGGCAAATACCTGTTTTTTACCGCAAGTACAGATGTAGGATTGACCAATAGTGGCCTGCACATGTCAGCCTACCAACGTCCGGTAAATTACAATGCTTATGCCTTAATCCTTTCTAAAAAAACACCTTCCTTATATAAAACAGAAAGTGATGAAGAAAGTGTAAAGCCTGACGAACAGCCAGCTAAGAAAACAGAAGAATCAAAAAAGGATAAAAAAGGGAAAGAGGACAAAAGCAAAGAGAAACCCGCTGTTCCTGAAAAAAAATCTATCGAGATAGACCTTGCTGATTTAAGTACACGGGTGATTGCATTACCTATTCCAGCGGGTAGTATTCAGGCTTTGGATGGAAATGTGGAGGGACAACTTCTTTATTTCAGAAATGGTGAACTTGGGACCCTTGACCTGAAAAAAATGGAAACAACCAATTTAGCCAGCGGAGTGAACAACCTAAGTGTCAGTGCGGATGGAAAATCTATGATGTACAGTTCAAGAGGTAATTATTACATCGTGGATGCAGCAAAAAAACCGGCAACATCAGAGAGTGGCAAGGTAAAACTGGATGGGATTAAGGTACTGGTTGATCCGGCCGCGGAGTGGAAACAAATGTTTAACGAGGTCTGGAAAATGGAAAAAGACCTGTTCTATGTAGAAAACATGCATGGTGCAGACTGGCCAGCAATGAAGGTGAAGTACGAAAAATTCTTACCCTACGTGAACCACCGTTCTGACCTTTCGTATTTGTTTAATGAAATGATGGGCGAAATGGTAGTTGGGCACAACTATATCTATCCAGGCGACGAACCCAATGCTCCTGCAGTTGGTGTGGGTATGCTAGGTGCAGACTATGAAGTGAACAATGGTTTTTATAAGATTGGTAAAATCTTTACCCGTCTGGACTGGAACCCGAGTTTTAAAGCTCCGCTTGCAGAACCTGGATTAAACATTAAGGAAGGTGATTACATTGTTGCCATTGAAGGAGTTCCTTTAACGGCAAAAACATCGATCTATAGCTTCTTTGATTTTAAAGCAGGTAAACAGGTTGCCATAAAGATCAACAGCAAACCAAGCCTTGAAGGTGCGAGAGAAGTGGTCGTAGTACCAGTCAATGTAGGTCAGGAGATGGAGTTGCGAAAAATGGACTGGGTAGAGAACAACCGTAAAAGGGTAGATAAACTGAGCAACGGACAAATTGCTTATGTATACATGCCAAATACCGGTCCTGATGGTTATTCCTATTTCAACCGTTATTACTTCTCTCAGATGGACAAAAAGGCCCTTCTGATGGACGAAAGAAACAATGGTGGTGGTTGGGTTGCAGATTATGTAATCGACCTGTTAAGCCGTGAGTTAATTAGTTACTGGGCCATCAGAGACGGCAAAAGCTTTACCACTCCAGGTAATGGAATTTTCGGTCCAAAAGCAATGCTGATCAATGAGAATGCAGGTTCAGGAGGTGATATGATGCCTTATATGTTTAAAAACAAAGGACTAGGTAAACTTGTTGGTCGTACCACTATGGGCATCCTGGTAGGCATCAGTGGTTATCCAAGTCTGATTGACGGCGGAAGCATCACTTCTCCAAACTTTGGAATTTATGATACCAATGGAAAATGGATCATTGAAAATGAAGGTGTCGCTCCTGACATCTTTGTGGAACAAACGCCAAAAGACCTGTTGGAAGGAAGAGACCCTCAGTTAGAGCGTACCGTTCAACAACTTCAGGAAGAAATGAAGACTTATAAATATCCAAATGTAACAAGACCTAAAGATCCGATCAGAGGGCATTAAGCCTTAGATGATCTTTTGCATGACATAATCATTCATAAAGAAACCGTTACCGATATCAACGTTAACGGTTTCTTTTATGATAAAGCCTGCGCTTTCATAAAAGTCTTTAGCCCTGTTTTCCCGGTTAACATTCAACTCTAATCGTAAGCCACCTTCTGCCTTTATTTTATCCAGAACTTCGTTGATCAGAAATTTCCCTACACCTTTCCCATGGCATTCGGGCAAAACATAAAGTTTGTGTAACTTATAGATTTTATTGATAGGATCTGTAACAGAGTAAGATGCAAAACCGACGTCTTTGGTATTGATTTCAGCAATCAGGAATACATATCCCTCTAAAAGCTGCTCCAGTAAAATCCCTTTATTATACATCTTTTCCAACATGTAATCGATCTGCTCCTGGCTGGTAATTGCACCGTAAGCAGGCCCCCAGGTTAAACGGGCAATTTCCTGAATCACCGGAAGGTCCTTTTCTTTTCCTTTTCTAAGCTGTATCATAGCTTTTCACTGATAAACAAATAAGGTGTTGTAAAGTTAAACGTTACAAAGCCGTCATTAATTACACTAAAATCACCATTTTCATCTTGTTTCAGGTTACTTGTTTCAAAATAAGAGACCACTTCTATGTGAAAGATGCTGCCTTTAGGTTTCCAAATGCTAAATCCTGACTTGATGGCGTATGCTTTTTCCGTTTCAGTAAACACGACGATATTAATTTCCGAGATATAACTTCCCAATTCTCTCAGGTTACTCTTTGCATCAATGACATTAACAGCAGGGTATTTCTCTGCAATCAGGTAATCAAGTACCGCATCGAGTTCATTTGTAGAAGCCCGAATAATCTTCGTATTCTCCTGAAAGAAATCCTGACCAGTCGCATTGACCACAATGTCGACTTTTAAACCGAGACTGATCAATTTCTCATAAAGAGAGGAATTGACAATTAAGGTTGGGCTCCATTCCAGCAATTGCCCCAGATATTCTTCATTGAAAGCGCCTAAATGATGGATATACAGCGCTGGCTCCTGTTTTTCTCTAACGATATGATGTGATGACATAAGGCAAATATATCTTATTTTTTTTCTTATTTTCGTCTAATTCAAACCAGCCTTTCCAGATAAAGCACTACTCATGTATGGATGATCATCGCCGCAGTATCATAAAGAACTGGAAGCTATTAGTGGAAGGGGAAAAACAAGGACTGTATACCTGCTTCAACCTTTTTTATGATGATTTATACCGCTTTGGCCTATCCTTGTACCGGGATCCGGAGTTGATTAAAGAAAGTATTCAGAATCTGTTTATAGAACTTTGGGCAATCCGGGATAAACTGGCCAATGTAGGGAACATTCAACAGTATGTTTTTACGATCTATAAGCGGATCATTTATAAGACGTATCAAAAATCATTCAGCAACGACCCTGACCTCAAACTGCCTCTGGAAGAAGTCAGTGAAGAGATGCTCAGTGTAAAATCTTATGAATCGATCTTAATCGCCAGTCAGGAAGATGAGTACCTTAAAAAGAGATTAAAGTATGCCCTTGCCAAGTTAACGCCAAGACAGAAGGAGATTATTCTGATGCGTTATTTTGAATGCCTGTCCTTTAAAGATATTGCACACAAAACGCTGTTGACAGAAAGAACGGTTTACAATACCCTCCATAGTGCCATCAGCGCTTTGCGTGAAAATCTTCTCTTTATCTGGCCTTTCTTTTAATTAAATTTTCAATCGGATCTTTCTCTTTTCCAATAGCCCGGTAATTATCACAATCATCAGCGCATACACCAACGACTTAACCAAACCAATTCCTCCTGTTCGTAGGAAAGCCGGCAATTGAGGGATACTAAACAGGGTGAGGAGGGCATAATGAATATAAGGCAAAAGATAACAGGTCAATGTACTCGTTCCCGCAGCCTTAATTGGCAAATACCAGTTCCGTTGGTTCAAGATCTCCGTGAGGTAAACGATCAGAGCAAAAGTAAGCGCGGTGATTCCGGCACAGATACTTGTCCAGGATGGTGTAGCCCTGATTTTTGAGATTCCCCAGATTGGGTTGGTCAAATATCCAAACAGTAGTAACAACACACTAAATGCAATGACACTGACCCAGAACCTGGAGCTTTTGCTTCCAAATCGCCGATAAAGTAAAGCGGTGATAACTCCGGCAAGAGGCAAGGCGGGCATAGCTCCATCTCCGGCAATCCAAACGTATGGACGTACTCCGGAAAGAAATTCCAGCCAGCCTAAATTATTGGCAGCACTAAAAAACAGGAAAAATACAAATGCTGCAATCTGTAGCACCAGCTTTCCCCCCGAAAATAGGAACACACAGCTGGAAATAAAATAAGCCCACCCAATCAGGCCTAAGATGCCCCACCATTGTACTTTCATTGCCATAATTCCGGAAGAGTTATCACTTTCAAACAAAATTGCCATCCCAATTAACAATAGGATACCTATTGCTTTCAAGGCTTTGCTTAAAGCTGGTTTATAGGAAGTATAATCCAACCAGACCAGGAAGAAGCCAATGGTTACCAAAATCTGCCAGATTGGTTTGCTCAGACTTGCAGTATCACTATAACTCTCCATGTTCACATGAAAAAATCCCATGACCAACAGGGCAACCGTTCGGGAAGAGATGTGAAAAAACAGCTGCAGGTTATCGTCTCCTTTTTTTTGTCTGCTTTGAATCGCATATGGCACAGATAAGCCAACGATGAATAAAAACGCAGGAAATACCACATCGGCAAGTCCCATATAATTTGCATCTGCAGGCGCATGCTCCAGCCATGACGGAATTCCCGTTAATGTCCAGAGGTCATTCACAAAGATCATGAGCACCATTACTCCTGCTCTCAAGGCGTCAATCGCGACCAGACGTGGTACGGAATCTTCTTTCAATGGTATGGTGGTCATCCTTAGTGTAGTGTTTTATAAATTGCACCCATTAAGGAATTTGCGCCCTTTACATCATAATCGCCAGCATAGAGGTAAGCACCTTTAAACCCATTCGCTTTAATGTAAGCCGCTTTTTTATCCACCAAAGGAATGCCATTGTAATATACGCCAAATTTGATCTCTGCTTTTTCTTTATTGTAAGCATTGGGATCTGCCGCCATAATCTCTTTAAAAGGCATATAATCATAAGAGCCCCAACCGAGGTTATTTCCTGCAGCATTGATCTCATTGAAACGTAATCCAAATGCAGGAATCCCGATGACTAATTTATCTTTAGGCATTTTATTTTTCCAGATATCAGCTCCTGCAACCATAAAATCAAAACCAGAAGGCTGACCTAGCGGCGCATTCGGGCCAACATGGGCACCATCTTCATAGGCATGCACATTTACCCAGTTTGCTTTGCTGAAATCTGCTACCGGATAATCCCAATGCAAATAATTGGTCGTCACAGAAACCGTTAATATTTGTGTAGGCAGCGCTGCGCGAAGCAGTGTTAAAAAGGGCCCTATAGACTGCATGCTTTTGGTCGTCACTGCCCCATCGTCATTTCCAAGATCCGTCATGAGGATATCTACGCCATCTATTTTGTGGTCCGTGACATATTGAGCTACGGTCGTTGCCAATGCAGCTCTTTTCCCCGGATCACTGATCACAGCACCAAAATCAGCATTATTATAAAGCGACCAGCCATCTACTCCTGATAAGGTTCCTGTTACCCCTAATAACAATGGCACTTTATTAATGTGCGCCCGGGCCACCTGTTCATCAAGATTCTGGGCCTGGTTGCCTTTCGAGAAATCAACAGCTCCGGTAGGTGTTACCCTTGCTCCTGTATACACGATATGCGTTACCGTTGTATAATCTACACTTGCAGCCGTCGCATTTTCTGTCAGGTAAGCTACGGCTACATTTGTAAAAGCTTTCGGGGTATACGTCGACGGGCTAACCAGCACCTTTGAAATCCGGGTGGAGGTCTGTCCATTATAGGTTGCCTCTACTTTAATTTCATACTCTCCTCCTGCTTCAGGAGTAAAAGTAAAGGCCGTATCCGTAGATACTTCCTTATTGTTCAGCTTCCAGGAAATCCTGGTTTTCTCGATTGGTTTTGGAGAGAAGGCCAAACCTGAATATATGGCAGACTGCCCCTGGAATATGATTCTGCTTGGGCTGGTAAAAACCCCGCTATTGTCTATAATCCTGGGATGAAAATTATCATCGTAATCGGCTTCCTTTCCTTTTTTACATCCGGCTAAGCAGGCAAGCAAAAAGAAGGAAAGCAATAAGTATTTTATATTTCCCATGTCATATGTCTTTAATGATGAATTCATCATATGTATTTAAATCTTATTAATTTTTAATATCCCCATGAATCGCCTTCAGCAAAGAATGCTCTCCGCCGGCATCTCCTAAAAGCTGCCAGATCATCACTCCCCCGGCTTTCTTTTGTAAGGCATAGGAAAGTTTTTTCTTTATGGTAGGCCAGCCGTTGTAATAAAACGTTCCTTTACCAGGCAATTCCCAGAGGTCAACCTTTTCGGCTCCCGGATACCTTTGTACGATATCTCCATAAGTCAGGCTTTCCGGAATATCAGCTCCAAACCCATAGGCGTAAAAAGGGAGCCCCAGAACGAGTCTTTCTGCGGGAATGCCTCTTAACACGTTCCAATGGTTAAAATCAATTTCTGCAGCCTCATAGGTGGAATGAGGGCCCGGTTTATCCTTTCTCCATGGACCGGTCTGGTCATAAGACATGATATTGATCAGGTCCAGTAAAGCCAGGGCTTTATCAGAATAGGCCGCAGAGTTCCAGGTCGCCACCGCAGCAGTCATCAGTTTACTTTCCTTTTTAAGCGCGGCAGATAAATCGGTTACAAAGGCTTCGTAATGTTCATTTACAAAATCACCCTCCAGGTCCACATCTATTCCGTCCAGGTTATAGGTTCGCGTCAATTGCATTAATCCGTCTACCAATATTTTCCTTTTGTCCGGCTTGAGCAGTTCTTTAAGATACTGTGGCGGATCACCACCGGCGATAGCAGCAATCACCTTCACCTGCTGCAGGTGTGCTTTCTTTACCAATTCTGTTAATCCCGCTACAGGAGCAAAAACACCCAAAGCATCCGGGTTAATAAACGCGATGTTTAAATGAGTAATTTTACTCAGGTCAATCTTGGCAGATTCCGCCAGTAAATCACCTCCAGCGAACATATAGCCCACCACTTTAAAGCGGCCAGATTCCTCTTTTTTAGGATCTTCTTTTTTAATTTCCGGTTCAGCGGCCTTTACCGGAGTCTTACTACAACCAGTAAGTATCAGCGAAAGGCAGATCAGCTGAAAAAACAATTTTATAGGTTTCATAATTCTCTTTTATACGTTACTCTTTATCCCACCAAACTCGTTTGGTCCAGCTATCTACGCCACCCAGTGCCGGTAAAACTTTTTGGAAGTTTTCCTTATTTTGCTCCTCTTCCGTGAAAGGATATTCAAATCTCCTCGGAATCGTCAGGCTCTCTCCTGTTTCAGAATCTCCTACTGCAGGGATTAAATTGGGAAAACCAGATCTTCTCCAGTTGGCATAGGCCTCAGGTCCGTTTAAGAATAAAGTAATCCAGAGTTGTTTATTGATGGTCTCTATCTCTCTGCCCGGAATCAATTGATTTCCCTGAATGAAAGTATTGATTTCGTTCGCTGGTACCGTCGGCCCTCCAGGGAAAAAGCTCAATTGCTGAAAAGCAGCGGTCAGTCCTTTTTCATAATGGCTGGCGGCAGTTCCGCCAAATGATGCGCCAAACCGAACAGTAGCTTCTGCAAGCAACAGCTCCACCTCCGAATAGGTGAGGTGTAAAAAGGGAGCATTGAAGCGGAGCAGGAAATTTGCCGGCTGGGCCTTCTGGTCATTATTCACGGCAGTATAAGCCCCTTTTCCGGGAATATCAACAATAACGTTCGATAAAAAGCCATCCCAGATATAACGTCCGGGAATCACGCCAACATAGCCTACTTTTTCAACCAGAGGTTCTGTAAGGTCAATCCGGCTTAATGGGTTTCCACCGGGAATATCCACATAATATTTCACCATATATTTCATTCTGGGATCGTTGGTTACCCGAAGCTGATCGAGAAAAGGGGTTGTGAAACGCCCCGGAACACCTCCCCCATTAAAGAAGGAAGCCGAAACAGCATTTCCACGGATATTACCTTTCCCATCCTCATAAGGATTCTGAACATCTTCATGATCTAACTTACAAACATCCCCATTGCTGGTAAACACCCCTTCATTATAAGCTTGCTGAGCTTCGGCCTGTGCTTTTGCAGGGTCGCGCTTCACCAGACGCATGGCGAGGCGCAAATGCAGAGAGCTGGCAAATTTCTTCCAGGCATTGATGTCTCCACCATAAAATAAATCCCCTTTTACGATATCCTTCGCGCCATCAAGTTGTGCCCTTGCCGCTTTTAGCTCCTGGAAAAAACTAGTATATATTTCCTCCTGAGTATCAAATTTGGCTTTTGTTCCGAGACCAGCTTCACTATAAGGAAGATCACCATATAAATCAGTCATCCTGGCAAAGTTGTATACCTTCATGATGCGGCAAATGGCGTTCAGGTTTGTTTTATCCGGGACATTTGTCGTTCTTTTTACTGCATCTACTACATTTACGAGATCAGTTCCATAGGAATCTTCCCAGAGTACCCCCATAATATTGGGATCCCGGAAATAAATCCCTCCCCAACGGTTGCTATATGGTCCTGCGATGTGTTGAACCAATGGCATAGTCATCATAAAAGTCGTTCTCTCATTCACGTTCAGATCACCGGAAAACCGGAGCTGAATTAAAGAGAGCTGTACCGAAGGATCCAGATTAGAGGACCTGGTCGGATCAATATTTGTATCCCCAAATTTTTTGCAGGCGCTAAACGCCATTGCAATGGTTAATAAACTGAGGAGGTATGTCTTTAAAATCTTTTTCATTGTCATCTTATTTAAATACTTACCTGTTAAAATCTAAAATTTAAATTAAGGCCAAAGCTTCGTCTACCGGGCAGGGAACCATATTCAATACCTTGTCCATTTCCATTATTGTAGTTGGAATCAGGATCGACATTGGGCACATTCTTATAAAGAATGAATGGATTTCTGCTTACTAATCCCACCTGAACATCTTTCACTCCCCATCTGGAGGTCAGCGTTGAAGGAAGGCGGTAATTCAAAGTGATCTCCCTGATTTTGACATAAGAAGCATCATAAATAAAAGGTCTGGCTACAGAATTCGAAACATCGAGAATTCTTCCCCAATACACCGAAGGGTCCATTGCCTTCGTATTTTGGCTATATACAGGACTTCCATCCGCATTGGTGCCTGTTTGCACGACACCGACTGGCACGAACCCTCTGACCATGCCTGATGCTGTCCATTCCTGAATGGTTTTTCCTGCCGCCTGACGATCTTCTTCAGATTTGATCCACTCGGCTCTTCCTCCCAGTGTTGTTTTCAAACTTCCGGCACCGGCAGCAGAATAATTGGTCAGCGAGAGTAAGTCTGCTCCGAATTTCAAGTCGAAAATCGTTCCCAGACTAAAGTTCTTGTACCGGAACGTACTGCTCAATCCTCCCGTCCAGTCAAAGATTCCTTTACCTATAATCTGTCTGGTAGGACTTAACAAGGGTTGAAGGTCTATCGGATTAAGAATAATATTTCCCTGAGGATCTTTTTGATAATCAAAGGCTAAAATTGCACCATAAGAAGCGCCTGGCTGTGCGACTACAGATACGCCCATCCAACGCGCATCAGATAGACTTAAGAAAGGCGTTCCCGGTGCTAATGACTCAACTTTATTGACATTTCTGGCAAAGCTGAAGTTTAGATCCCAGGTAAAGTCCTTGCTGCTGATCGGTGTGCCACTCAGTGCAATCTCTATTCCTTCATTTGAGATCACCCCGGCATTTTTGATCTCATTTCTATATCCTGAAGAAGGGGGAACGGGTACAATATTCAGCTGATCTTTTGATTTTGAATTGTAATAGGTAAGGTCAAGCCCCAATCGCTGACCAAAGAATTTAAGTTCTGTTCCGAACTCATAAGAACGTGTCGTAGTCGGTTTCAGGTCTTTATTTGGTTTTATACTTGTAGAAATTCCTCCGATAGTCTGTCCTTTAAAAGGCAAAGGACTTGTGGCATAATAAGCATCCGTCAGGTAAGGATCGGTATCTGATGCCACCTGTGCGATGGATGCCCTGATTTTACCGAATGATAAAATCCTTTTATCCATTTTGAGTGCTTCTGTGAAGACAAAACTTCCGCTTAATGAAGGGTAAAGCTTGCTGTTTTTACCTAAAGCAAGAGTAGAATAAGCATCCTGCCGAAGCGTAGCATCCACATACAGATAGCCTTTATAACCAGCGGCGATGATTCCATATACGGAATTGAACGATTTTCTATACGCTGTAGGCTGTACCGACTGAGAAGTATAACTGGTAGGACTCACCACATCCAATACCGTTTGATTTGTAAACTGGAGGATACTTCCATCTGCTCTGCTTCTGGTAATGCTACTCCCCAGACGGGCTGATAAATTTAAGGAAGGAGTGACCTGTCTTTCAGCAGAAAGCAATAAGTCGGCCTCGATGGTTTTCAACTTTCTTTTAGTTTGATCCAGCGTTCCGGTAAGTGCGCCTGGCGTAGATCTTGGGCTAAACTTTTCAAAGTCAAGGTCCGTCTGATCTGCAGATGCTCTTCCCTGAAGATTTAACCAGCTTAAAATACTATAGTTGAGTTGCAATGTTCCCATCAAACGATCCTTGGTCGTTTTATTTTTCATTTCATTGATCACCCAATAAGGATTCAGGCGGTATTGGTTTCCGTTGTTCCAATCTAAATAGCTTCCATCGGCATTTCTATATTCATTCTTAAACCGGGCCTGATCCACTGTATTTGCGAGGGAGAGAAAGCTATTTCCAATATTTGCAGGATCGTCGGCCAGAGAAGGCCTGTTGTCGACCTTTTCATTCATATAAAAGGCCCTTGCTTCCAGGGTAATCTTAGATCCGAATTTAGAGCTTCCATTAAAGGTGAAGGAGTTTCTATGCATTCCACTGGCAGGAATGATGTCCTTATTCGTCAGATTGGATGCCGAGAAACGGAAGGAAGAAACGTCAGAGGCATTTGTAAACGAAAGCGTATTGTTAAACGTTGAACCTGTTCTGAAAAAACCATCGATATTATTTTTTACATAGGCATAGGGCTTACGTTCACCCGTTCCGGTGATCACCATTAGGTCGGGATCGATCCTGGCACCAAAATTCTTTGTTAACGTATTATAATCCTGTATGGCAAGTGTGTTCAGCTGCTGCTTGGTTCCCTGACCATATAGCGATTGATAGCCGTCGTAGCTGGTCAGCTGGCTTTCAACAGATGATGTATTGTTAAATTCAATTCCCAAATCTTTTGACCCAACCCCTTTTTTTGTTGTGATCAGAATCACCCCATTGGCCGCTCTGGCACCATATAGCGCCGAAGCTGAGGCTCCTTTAAGGACACTGATCTTATCTACGTCATCCGGATTGATGGCAGATATCGCATCACCCAGGTCCAAACCAGCAGCATATTGCCCTGAACCCGTTCCTCCGTAATTGGAATTGTCTATCGGAACCCCATCTACAACATACAAGGGTTGGTTATTACCGGTCACGGTTGTGCTTCCACGAATAATGACGCGGGAAGAACCTGCAGGGCCTCCTGCTGTTCCGGTAATGATCAATCCGGGAACTTTCCCCGCTAAAGAGTTAATGACATTAATCTCTCTGGCTTTTTTTAGGCCCTTTCCATCTACTTCAGACACGGCATATCCTAAAGATTTTTGCTCCCTTTTAATTCCTAAGGCAGTCACCACTGCCTCTTGTAATTCTGTCGTCGCTTCTTTTAGCACAATCGTCACACTTTTCTGCTGCTCGTTTGCTACAATTGCTGTTTCCTGAAAGCCCAACATCCTAAAACGAATCACATCACCATGATCTGCAGGGATAGAGAATGTGCCATCGGCGTTGGTTGTCACTGTTTTGTTGTTCTTCGTATTGACAACAACAACACCGGGAATACTGACTTTCTTTTCATCAGTCACTCTCCCTGTTAAGGTAAAAACAATACTAATCTCTGGAACCGGCCGGTAAGACTGAATCATAATGGTCTGCCCATTAATCTGGTATTTAATGCTTACTTTTTTAGAAATTGCATTCAGGATTTCATCAATCTTTTGTTTTTCAATCTTTAGGTCAATCCGGGTGTTAACATTTAAGTCCAGTGGATTGTAAGAAAAATGAACTCCTGCTTCACCTTCAATTTGCTTAAAAGCACTGAGGACCGTCGTATTTTTCCAATTAAAAGAATATCGCTTATCCTTTGATTGTGCATACCCGGATAAGGAAATAATTAAAATAAAGCATAAACAGGTTTTTAGCAGAAGCCCATAAAAAAAATAATAGGGGGGTAAGTTTTTTTTCATACTGGTTTGGTTGGTTTGGTTAGTTGGTTTGTTATTTTTTTTCGAAATCCAGGGTTACGATATCATCTTTTATGGTGTAAGTAAAATGGTTAGAAAATCCTATGGCTTTAAGTACCTCGCTAAGCCCTTCATTGACGAATGTTCCGGTAAAAGCAATTGGTTTCTTCGGTTGGTTTCTACTCCGTACTTCTATACCGTAGATTTCTTTTAAGACTGATTTGATCTCTTTTAAAGAAGCCATCGAGAACACCAGTTTACGGTTTTTCCAATTGTCGATCTCCTCCAGGTTAAAGGTTGATTTGGCAAATCTATCGGATGTAACCTCTACCTGTTCACCCGGAACAAGTTGTAAATGGTCTACGACTTTCTCATTCACCAGGGAGCCGACACTGACTTTTCCGGAATTGAGCATGACTAATGTATGTGCCCGGTTGTTGTAATTATTGATTTTGAAGGACGTTCCTAAGGCGGTTGTCGTTGTTGTACCGGAAATGACAATAAAAGGCTTTTCTTTATCTTGAGCAACCTCAAAATAAGCTTCTCCATTTAGCCAGAGAACTCTCTTTTCCTGATTATAATGATCATCCAGTTTTAGTTCTGTTGATCCATTGATGGTTACTTTAGTTCCATCACCGAGGATAAGGGTCTTTCTTTCATTGTAAGCCGTCTTTAGGAGCATACTTTTAGCACCCGCAGCATATGGCTGAATTTGATTCCCATATTCCTTTTTGTTGAATAAGGAATAAACACCAATGCAAAGCAGAATTGTGGCTGCAATAGATATCCAGGAACTGCGACTCATGAGACGCCTTACCGGCACTTCTTCCAGGAGCTCGACTTGCTGTTCCGTACCTTCTATTGCCAGCTTAAGCTTGTTTAGCTCCTGTTGTTTTTCCCGGGGGTCGATCTTGACAGCGAGTAAAAAGAAAAGCGTTTTTGCTTTATGGATTCTTTCTTCCAGCTCAGGTTGCTCCTTCAGGATATTTTTCCAGAACAAAACATCTTCCTGCTGAGTTCCCAGGCAATAATTAACAAAGCTTTCTTCAGTTAAAAAGTCTTCAATGGCATAAGCATCGTATTTCATTCCGGCGGTTATATGGGTTTACCAATACAAGTGCAGGAAGAATTGATTTTTTACCAAAGGATTTTGAAATATATTTTTTTTATGGGTATAAGCTGGAGGTTAGTCAAAAAAATGGAGTAATTTCTGATTGACGAAGGGTAGGTACCAGACTATGACAAAAATAACAACGACCAGCAGGACCACTCCCAAAAGCATAAAAAGCACTGTTTTTTTCTTCTTTTATGATAAAACCTGCTGTTCGATATTTTTGTCCATTGTGTATATTTTAGCAGAAGATAAAGGACAAGACTAAATAATCAACACAATAACGATTTAATAAAAATAAAATATGGTCGATATCGGACAAAATGATCGATATCAGGACGGTATTACATCCGATTCTTTTTCATCTAATCTTTAATCATTCTAAATTATGTTAACTTTGCCGCTTAATCAACGTAAATCGTGTCAGGACAACCTACATCTAATTCAAAAGGACAGATCAAAATTGATGAAACCTCATTCTTTCATCTTTACCAAACCTATTGGAAGAAATTATATCAATTGGCCTATAAATACCTTGGGGATGTTTACCGTGCTGAAGGACTTGTGCAGGAAGTTTTCACTTCCATCTGGCAACGAAAAGATAAGATTCTATTGGAAGAGGAAACGGTAGAAAACTACCTCGTCCGTGCGATCCGTTTCCGGATTGCACGAAGCTATAGTGATGAAATCCGAAAGACTAAGAAAATGGATGAATTGCTAAGCAGGCAGAACAACTCCGACTCCCATACCGAAGAGCAAATATTATATACTTTTTTAAGAGCCGAAATTGACAAACTGGTTGACTTGCTTCCTCAACGCTGCAAAGCCGTTTACGAACTCAGCCGTAATGAAGGACTCAACAATCGTGAAATTGCTTTGAACCTCCTGATTTCTGAGAAAACAGTAGAAAATCAACTCACTAAAGCCTTAAAATTTATACGCAAAGGGCTGGAACAATATCCGATCAGTTAAATGATCTAAACACATAGGGGACAAGCCCTTGTCATGATAATATTATAACAACAACCCATAATTATGAACCCGGAAACACTAAAAAAATGCTTATCAGGCGACGCTTCTAAAGAAGAGTGGTTAGCTTATGAGCAGTGGCTTGAGGGTGCAGATGAAGATGATGATCTTCCCGAAATTGGAATCGAAGATGGTTCTGACTCCCGTATCTGGTCGCAGATTCAAGGAAAAAATCAAAAACAGGACCGTTTCCATAAATATAAAATGCATACGTTATGGGGATCCGTGGCTGCGGGTTTATTATTGATCAGCACACTCTTGTTTTTCTCTCAAAAGCAAACGCTTCATTCCAATCAGCAAATGGTCTTTCAATCTGACAGCTCCCAACCTTTCTTAGAAAAAGAATTCCAGGGCCTGTTGATGAAACTAGGAACAAACAGCAAAGTAAGCATGCGAAGTCAAATAGATAATGACATCAATATCCAGCTTTCCGGCAATATGATGCTCAGCAACACCTCTGCTCAGGATAAATATACCCAGGTACTATATACTGCATCCGACGGACATCAAATCAGCAAAAAGATCTGCCTCAGGAAAGGACAGAAATACCTCCTTGCCTATTACCCCCTCAAAAAAGATAAACTTCTGATCATAGAGAACCACGTGCTGATGGATATGCCACCAGCCCTGGTGATAAACCTCAGGAACGATTTTGGCCTTCTTTAAGCAACATATTCAGTAGAAGCACCTGATTTCCTAAAACGATCTTACGACCATATTGTCGAATCCATTTATTATTCATAACAGTATCTATCCTTATTCCATTTTTCATTTCAATAAATTATTTAAATTTATTCTAAATAATGTAGGGGAAAAGCAGAACTTATGATAATAGTATATAAGAGCTGGATTGAATATGAAGAATGAACAATTAGATTTACCGGAAGAAGAGATAAATGTCGATCAAAGTGACTGCAACGCCGATAAATTAGCCGAGTTATTTTTAAGAGCGGAAAATGCGAAAGGATCTTATTTAACTCCATTTGATCGCCTATTACTCGAATTTCTCTATACTAAACAGGTAGTGATCAATACCGAAGAGCTTTGGATGACCCTTAAAAGAACGGGTGTAAAAATCAGCATCGCCACGGTCCAACTTTGTTTAAATAGATTTCATCGCTGTGGCCTCCTCGGGAAGCAAAAACTGGAGGGCGAGAAGAAGCACTGCTACTCTTTCATCAACTAGCCCTCCCGTCATTTTATTTTATTCGGTCCTTAAGCTCCTGACTTCCCGTGCTGCGTGCTTTCTCCGCGGAAGGGCCTGAGCCAAAACGATAAGAGAAGGAAAGAATTACTGAGCGGCTATCCGGACGTTCATAGCTGTACGTCTTAATCCCTCCATAATTGGCAGAGTGCTGATATCGAGCACTCTTAAAAATATCATTAACCATCAGGTTAAGGCTTGCCTTTCCCTCGATCAATTCCTTTTTCGCCCCTACAGAAACCATATAGTAGCCCTTGGTGCTAAAAATACCAGATAATGCTTTAGAACGGTACAAACCATTAAGTTCAGCTTTCCAGCCTTGCCCTATTTTAAAAGAATTTTGTGAATCAAAAGTGAAACTGTTTCCTTTCAAAGCCGTTCTAAGCCCTTTATCGTTTACTGTAAATTCATTGCGGAACAGATTGGCAAACTGCGTTCCTGTCCACCAGGTGGTAAAATCAGTTGAACCGGTAATGCTCAATCCATAGTTAACAAAGGTGGCCAGATTTTCGGGTTTCAAAAAAGTCATATTCTGTGCTCCAAAACCACCCACAATGTTACTAATCACATCATTACTCCGACTATAGGTCAGGTTAGCATGATACTTCGATTTAAAGCTATATCCCAGCTCGAAGGAGTTCACAATCGCTGGCTGCAGATAAGGATTTCCTTCTTCGTAGCTAAAAGGGTCAACATATATTCGAAAAGGGTTCAGATCCCAATAACTGGGACGTTCAATCCTTTTGCTGTAACCAATCTGTAGTTTATGATTTTCATTAAGTTCCTGATTCAGGAAGACACTGGGAAACACTTTAAAATATTCCCGCGTGACTAAAGAATCCGTGGTAATCTGATGTCCTCTCGTGAAAGTATACTCACCTCTCAGACCGACCTGAAAGCTGAATTTCCCAAAAGCATACTTCAGGTTAACATAGCCTGCCTGGATTTGCTCTTTATATTTAAAGTGATTACTGGTCCCGGCATCCCGCAGATAAATTTCATTCTTTAAGGTATCATATTTCAGGTTGTTCTCCGTTTGTACATAGCTGCCTTTCCAACCGCTCTCCAACTTCCCTGAGCCTCCCAATGGCAAGGTGTAATCCAGTTTAGCCACGTAGATGTCATTGCTGGAAGGAAGATCTCCCCGACGTGAGCCAGGTACCCGAATTGTTGCCCCTGATGGATCCATATACCGGGTATCTAACTGCTGATCCATTTTAGAGAAATGGCTCACGTAATCCATATCCAGGGTAAGTTCATGCCCCTTATCATCAAAACGGTGCAGATAGTTCACATTGTAAAGCATATCCTCCCATCTTTCCTTTCCTTCTGTAAGCGTTCTGCTATCCCACAACTGTTCATTCCCGGCACCATTGTATAACATGTTTTTTGTCTTCTGAAGAGAAGGATATTTTCCTACCCCACCATTGATCAGAAAGCCCAAAGTATTCTTCTCATTGATAAATACATCCATGCCGGCACGAAAATTCTGGGACCGTAATTTTGCAGTTTCCACCGTTTCCTGCCGGGAAACGCGCGAAGGCATCTGTGTTGCCGACTGGTCGGTAAAGAATGTTCGGTCGGTATTGGTATTTCCTTTTAAATTCTGGAAAAAGTAATTGTAATTCCCAAACACATTGATTTTCTCCGTTCGGTAATTGAGATCAGTCCCTCCGCCAAGACGGGCTCCTCTTCCAGCTCCCCCATTAACAGAAACATTTCCATTCAATCCCGTTTTTACATTTTTCTTAAGCAGGATATTGATGATTCCTCCCTTACCCGCAGCATCATAGCGTGCGGAAGGATTTGCCATGATTTCTATTCTGGACACTGTGTTAGATGCTGTTCCACGAAGCAGATTCGCCAGCTGGCTTCCCGACAAATAGGTCAGTTTTCCATTGATCATAACCGTAGTTCCGGGCCTGCCTTTCAAACTAATTTCCCCACTGTCATCGATAGTTACACCGGGTGCTTTTGATAACAATTCCAAAGCAGTACTTCCCTGGCTAAGAACACTGTTTTCTACATTCATCACCATTCTATCCAGTCGCTGCTCGAGCAATGGTCTGGAAGCAGCAATTTCTACTGTATGAAGAAGGCGACTGTCTTCTAACAGCTTAATGCTCCCTAAAGAAAGTACCTGATGCGGTCCGCTTAGGTCCAATACATGACTGGTATAGCTCAGGTATCCAACATAATTGATCTTAACTTTGTAGCTTCCTTTGGGAACTCCGTTTAGCTGAAAATATCCCAGGGAATCAGTCATTGCGGTCGTCACCTTTAATGAATCCGGAGATTTAAAAAGATAAATCCCGGCATAGCCAACCGGTTTTTCTTTTTCATCTACCAGTCGGCCGGTAATACGGTGAGGCTGGGCATGAATATATAGAGAACAAATAAACAAACATAAAAAGGACAGTGTTGCTTTCATATATTGAGGATCATTTAAGAAATTAGGGTTGCGGATTTTTTTTCTTTTGCAGCGGCAGCTTTCAGAAGTGCCGTTACAATTGACGCGCCTAAAGCAGGCATTTATTTTTTTAAACAACATCGATGAAATATAAAGGCATAGCGGATTCCTGTAACAAAAAATGTTTTAATTTTCATTGCTTTTAAGTACTAATAGATTTAGAAATAAGCCTCATTTAGTTGAGGGGAAACCTGACAGATATGACCTGCCAGGTTCTAGTTTATAGTATTAAGGGGGAGTATAATTATACCATCTGCTTTTATTCCTTTCTTTTCGTCTAAGCAGTTTAATGTGCTCTTACTATATAGAATTATCATAACTCAGGATTTCCCCCTATTTCTATTTAGAACTATTTTAAATAAAACACCCATGATACCGGTTCCCCGGAGTAGATACTTCCTCATAGCATTCTTCTGACTGGTGTTAATGGCTAAGTATGCAGGCGATCTAGCTGACACATGCTCTCTTTAAGATTTGGATACAGCTGCTGATATATCTTAAAGATCTTTCGGTACAGCTCATGATTCTTCAGATTTGGCTCGATCCTTTGTCTCTCTTTTATGTAGGATGGATAGTCTTGATGTAACCCCATCGCCTTTATGGCCAGATAAGCAGCACCAACGGCAGAAGCGTCTTCTGTTTGCAGGAGGACAATTTCTTTCCCGGTGATGTCTGCCAATATTTCCATCCATATTCTGGACTGAACAAATCCGCCGCTCACATTGATTTGTTTGATCTCTTCAGCATATTGTTCCACCGCCTGAAGCACTTCATTAAGCGCATAACAAATGCCTTCAAGAACAGCCCGTGAAAAATGCTCCTGACGATGATGGAGCCGAAGGCCAAAAAAAGTACCACAGCTTTCGGAATCCCATATCGGCGCGCGTTCACCAGTCAGGTAAGGAAGAAAGATCAGCCCCTTGCTTCCTGCTGTTGTAGCGCTTGCTCTTTCAAAGAATGAAGTATAATCATCAGCAATCAATTCTTCTTTACCCAGCGCATTTTTAAGAAACCACTGCAGGGCAATCCCACCATTGTTTACCGGCCCTCCACAAATATAGGTCTGCTCATCCAATAGATAACTGAAAGTCATGGCCTGTTCGTTAACGATTGGTTTTCTGCTCGAAATCCGTATCGCCCCGCTGGTTCCAATTGTAAGTGCTGCAACCCCAGCTGCAACTGCATCACTTCCCAGATTTGCCAGACAACCATCGCTGGCACCGATAACAAATATTATTCCGGAAACATCCTTCCTGCTATAGCTTGTATCAACCGGTACAGATAAACGATCTTCAGTAATGCCCGCCATTAGCAAAGCATTCTCACTCCAGTTCAACTGTTCTACATCAAATAATCCGGTACACGAAGCAATTGAATGATCAATTTTAAATTCTTTAAATAACTGATACCAGATATATTCCTTGATAGAGATAAACTTATACGCACGATCAAATAGTTCCGGCTGATGTTCGCGCAGCCAGACAATCTTACAGAGCGGAGACATCGCGTGAATTGGCGTTCCGGTACGCTTATAAATGTTTATTCCCTGTTCAGATGCCCTGATTCGTCTCGCAATGCCGGAGCTACGCGAGTCTGCCCATGTCATCATAGGAGCAAGAGGAATACAATCCTCATCGACGCTGATTAAGCTATGCATCGCACTGCTTAATCCAATCGCAACAGGACTGGATCCCATTCGATCTATGATCTCCGCTATACACTTCTTAAAAGCGGCCCAAATTACTTCAGGTTCTTGTTCACTATACCCTGCCATTGGTGAATCAGAGGCATAATAATGCTGAACCGAATCAATTGGTTCATAATTCAGGTCAAGCGCAACTCCCTTTGTGCTCCCCGTTCCAATGTCCATTCCCAGAATATATTCCATGATTCAGATTTAGATTTTTAATATAGAAAAAATATGCTGTGCATTTGGCCTTGCAACAAGGAAATCATACCCACTAAAATAAACGGGGTCAAAATATTATAAATGCAAAATGGCTTTCCTGCAATAGGAAAGCCATTTAAGATGATTTAAAGTGTGGTCCCGACGAGAATCGAACTCATATCTAAAGTTTAGGAAACTTCTATTCTATCCGTTGAACTACGGGACCAATACCTATTTAATTACGCTGCCATTACTATGGTTTTGTATAGGAGCCACAAAAGTAAGTTTTCCTTCTGAATTTTCAGACATTAATATCATTCCTTGTGATAAAATTCCTTTAATTTCTCTCGGAGCAAGGTTCACAATCACACTTACCTGCTGACCTACAACCTCTTCCGGCTTAAAATACTCAGCGATACCAGATACAACAGTCCGTTCATCTATTCCGGTATCGAGGGTTAATTTCAACAATTTCTTTGTCTTCTCTACCTTTTCAGCAGCAATAATGGTAGCTACACGAATATCGATCGCACCAAATTGTTCAAATTGAATGTCTTCCTTAGCAGGGGCAACCACAGCATTATTGACCGTATTATCTGCCTTACTTTGATTTAACTTATCAATCTGCGCCTGTACTTGTTCATCCTCAATCTTTTCGAATAACAATTCTGGCTCATTTAGCTGATGACCACGGTGAAGTAAGTCGGACCTTCCCGCATCTTCCCACTGATGACCGCCATAATTCAGCATCCTCATTAATTTATCCGCAGTAAAAGGCAAAAACGGCTCAATCAGCACCTCAATATTTGCAGCAATCTGCAAACTGATGTTTAAAATCGTTCGAACCCGATCCTCATCTGTCTTAATCACTTTCCAAGGCTCCGTTTCCGCAAGGTATTTATTCCCCATACGGGCAACATTCATCACCTCAGACAATGCCTCTCTGAAACGATAATTTTCTATTGATGCACTGATTTTTGCAGGGAAGGCCGCAAGTTCATCCAAAACGTCCTGATCAACCGGAGTAACCTCCATGCGCATTGGCACCTTACCACCAAAATATTTATGTGTTAAAACCGTCACCCTGTTAATAAAATTACCAAGTATCGCAACCAGCTCATTGTTATTTCTTGCCTGAAAATCTTTCCAGGTAAAATCGTTATCCTTAGTCTCAGGAGCTGTAGCCGTTAAAACATAACGTAAAACATCCTGTTTATCTTTAAACTCCAGCAAATATTCATTTAACCAGACTGCCCAGTTCTTAGAAGTGGATATTTTCTGGCCCTCCAAATTCAGGAACTCATTCGCAGGTACATTATCGGCTAAAGTATAGTCGCCATGCGCCATTAACATTGCCGGAAAAATCACACAATGGAAAACAATATTGTCTTTACCAATGAAATGAACCAGTTTTGTTTCTTCATCCTTCCAATAATCTTCCCAGTTTCCCTTTACTAATCCCGTTTTATTGATATAATATTCCTCAGCCTTAGGATTCCAGACATCCAGACGGGCATACTCAAACAATTCCTTTGTCGCAGAAATATAACCGATAGGTGCATCGAACCAAACGTATAACACTTTACCTTCCGCATCCTTTACAGGAACTTTTACTCCCCAATCCAGGTCCCTGGTCATCGCACGTGGCTGTAATCCAGCATTCAACCAGGACTGGCATTGCCCATAAACATTAGGACGCCATTCTTTATGACTTTCTATATATGCTCTAAGCTGATCTTCATATTTATCCAGCGGTAAAAACCAATTTTTAGTTTCTTTCCTTACCGGCTTTTCTCCTGAAAGTGTGGACTTAGGATTGATCAGATCGGTTGCATTTAAGGTACTTCCACAATTCTCGCACTGATCGCCATAAGCATTTTCATTTCCACACTTCGGACATGTTCCGGTAATGTACCTGTCGGCCAGGAATGTTTGTGCTTTTTCATCATAATACTGCTCTGTCACTTCTTCCGTAAATACCCCCTTGTCATAAAGGTTTTCAAAAAAGTCTGAAGCAGTCTGATGATGCATTAAAGAAGAAGTCCGGTGATAAATGTCGAAGGAAACTCCAAATTCTTTGAAAGAATCACCGATGATTTTATGGTATTTATCGACAATCACCTGAGGAGTCACCCCTTCCCTTTTAGCTTTAAGGGTAATCGGCACACCATTTTCATCAGATCCGCAGATAAATTTCACATCTCTCTTATTCGAACGCAGGTACCTTACATAGGTATCCGCAGGCAGATAAACACCCGCTAAGTGTCCAATATGCACCGGTCCGTTGGTATAAGGCAAAGCGGCCGTAACCGTATATCTCTTTATTTTACTATTATCCAAAACTATTTTTATTATTTTGTCAAATATAAGTGTTTTACCCATGATTAAACAGCCAGCCCATTTAAAAAAAGGAGACAAAATTGCAATCGTTTCCCCAGCAAAGAAATTACCAGGAGAGATCAATAGCGCCATTGCGATTCTGGAGCAATGGGGACTGGAAGTTGTCCTGGGAGAAAATGTTTATGCCCAACACCATCAATTTGCCGGAAGCGACGCACAGCGAACAAAAGACCTTCAAACCTTTTTGGATGATCCGGATATTAGGGCCATTATTGCCTCCAGAGGAGGATATGGCACCATTAGAATCATTGACAAGCTTGATTTTAACCGTTTTAAAGAAAATCCCAAATGGCTCATTGGCTTCAGTGACATCACCATTCTGCTTTCTCATCTTTTAGCAGAACTGAATACCCAAAGTATTCATGGGCAGATGCCTAAAACATTTGAAGAGGCTTCTCCCGAATCACTGGAATCGTTAAGAAAAGCATTATTCGGAGAGCCGCTTTCCTACGAATATGAAAGCGGGTTTAAAAATCTGGAAGGGGATGCAGAAGGCATCGTTACAGGAGGAAATCTGACCCTATTGGTGGCGGCAGAAGGCTCCGCTTCGGCAATAGACTACACCGATAAGATTCTGTTTCTGGAAGATGTTGGTGAACAGGAATATGCAATAGACCGAATGATGTGGATGCTAAAACGCAGTGGTAAATTGTCCCGGTTAAAGGGCTTAATTGTTGGTGCTTTTACTGGCGTCCAACCTGAGGACATTCCATTCGGATCAAGTCCGGAACAGTTAATTCTGGATCTGGTAAAAGAATATGGCTATCCTGTATGTTTCAACTTCCCGGTTGGTCATATCGATGACAACAGGGCCTTAATCATTGGCAAAACAGCAAAGCTATCTGTTGACCATAAGCATGTAGTTTTAGAATATATCTAATTTTCAGAAACCTGAATCCAAATAAAAAGGCTGCAAAATTGCAGCCTTTTTATTTGGAGGTAATTTAAATTCTTATGGATTGGTAACGGTCACCGTAAAGACTCTTTTTACTGAACTTCCATCAGCTAAAATCCCCTCTACGATCAATGTAACGGCAACACTACTTGACGTTCCCGCAGGAAGCACCGGATCGGTTGGACCACGAAGATCTTTAACCAGTTTTGAAAAATTGTAAACACCACCGGCAGGAACAGTAACCGTCCCTTGTGCATAATCAACTCCCGATAATCTGGTGACAAATTTCAGTTGTTTTACGTTATCACTTGTGCTGATCTTAAGTGCAACTTCTCCATTTCCTTTCGGAGTTCCTGTAGGAAAACTCTTTGAGACTAAGTCGATGTTGTCATTAAATATGATCGTTGCCGGAGCATCAAGTGTCTCAGGCTGTTTCGGATCTTTTTTACAAGATGCCAGAACCATGGTTAAGGCAAATATAATATATGTGATTCTTTTCATTTCTTAAAATTTGATGTGTGAAATTATTTATCCCAGAATACTGTTTTAGTAAATACAGATGGTCTTGCCGGAACATTAGGGTTATAACTTCTCTCTGTAAACGAATAAGGCAATATTCTAGGTAACGCAGTTGCAGGTGAAACCGGGATTAGCACTGGAAATCCAGTTCTTCTCCAATCAGACCAAGGCTCAACTGCCACCCCGTAATTAGACACAAATTTTTCTTCAATCACCTGCTGAAGTGCTGTTCCCGGAAGTAAAGTTCCGCTAGTTGCAAGGTAAGCCGCCAGGGATCCGGTCACTGCCGCTGCTTCAGTCGCATCAGAAAATTCTTTAGCTGCATCAAAAGAAGCCGAAATCGCTGCTTTAAAATAAGTATCAGCCGTAACCAGGTTATTTCCTCCTTGTGTCCGAACAAAGTATTCTGCTAAAATCAGGTTTTGCTCAGCAAAGGTCAACATACGGGTTGGTGCCTCACCAGCATAAGTAGCACCCGCCACCTTCCCGCGAAGGTAGGTGTGCATCCTTGAAAAAGCTGTACTTTCTGTCGGATCCCCATTTATTGCCCCTTTGAAAACGCCCCCCTGAAGTGTAAAGAATGCAGATCTTCTGCCATCACCTTTTCCATTCATTAAATCGACCAAAGTTTTGCTTGGGAAAAACTGATTTGGTCTTGAACCTTCAAACTGGTGAATTGGATTCGTTTGGTTGGCCTGAGCCAGGAAACGAAACTGAAAACTATCGCCATTGTTTCTCATCAGCCTGTTGCCTGCGATCAACGCATCAATTGCCGTTTTTGCTTTCAGCATATCCGCCGCCGTAGCACCTGTGCTAAAGTAATGAATATACATTCTCAACTTTAAGGCATTTGCAAAACGCTCCCATTTCTCCATGGAACCAGAGTAGATGAAATCATCAGCACCTGGAGCCTGAGTAGAAGCAGCAGCTTTAACATTTGCAATTCCTTCATCAATTAAGGCAAAAGCCTTATCATAAATTACGGAAGAAGGATCGAATTTAGGTGTTAAATTGTCTTCGAATTTTGTAGCTTCTGTAAATGGAAGATCGCCATAAGCATCTGCATTAATTGCATAAACATAAGCCTTCATTATTTTGGCCACACCTGCATACCATGGACTTACACCGTCTGTTTTAGCAATTACTTTTTGCAAATCCGGAAGTGTCCCTGAAAATGTTGAAGCCCAGGTATTATTGATATCTCCTTCTAATACATTATACAAATCATATTGTCTTGGCTGCGCACTCAAAGTTCCCTGAGCAGCAAACTGCTGCACGTATAATGAGGTATATCTGTGAATATCAGATCCCATTATAAATCCAACATTCCCTAATGCAGCAGGCAACACCAAACTTGCATCAGCATCAACCAGCTGATTTGGATCTGTATTAATATCTGTGAATTTCTTGCATGAGCTAAGTGTAACGCAACCCATCAGGGCCAACACCACCGCTTTACTTATATATTTTTTCATATCATCTTAAATTAAAAAACCAGTATTAAAATGTCACTTTAACGGATGCACCGAAGCTTCTTGTCTGCGGTTGTCCGTTATACTCAATACCCAAACCATTACTTACACCAAGCAAGTTGTTTTCCGGATCAATATGAGGCATGTTCGGTGCGTAAAGGAATAAATTACGTCCATTGATTCCTACATTGATTCCTTTGATAAATGGAGCTCCTTTGAACGCACTTCCTGGAATTTTATAATTGATTGCGGCTTCTCTTAACCTGATCCATGATCCGTCAAAAACAGCATATTCCTGAGCGGCTGCAGAATATAAATCAGCATAATATTGCTCCGCAGTAATTAGTGTATTATTTGGTGTTCCATCAGCTTTTACCGCATTGTGTACATATAGCCTGTCACGGTTAGCAGTTTCTTCGGCTACACCGAAGCGTCTGAAATCCGTTACCGTTCTCGAATATACATCTCCGCCATATCTGATATCAAGATATGCAGACAAAGAGAATCCTTTGTAACTCACCGTATTGGAAAGACCGGCAGTCCATTCCGGATTCGGATCACCAATTACCTGAAGCTGTGGATTGAATCCGGTTAAACGTCCGTTCGCATCAACCACATCTTTACCATTGATCTTGTTATATACCTGACCGAATAAAGTACCATATTGTAATCCCTCAACAATTCGTCCCTGAGGATTGGTAAAACCTCCGTTTCCAATAAAAGGAACTCCGGGAGCAAGCTGAATTACTTTACTTCTTCCTCTTGTCCAGTTCAAAGAAATGTCCCAGTTCCAGTCTCTGCTTTGAACAGGAGTACCAGTAAGTAAGACCTCAATACCGCTGGTCTGTAATTTACCTGCGTTGGAAATCACAGAACCAAGTCCACTTGAAGGGGCTTTAGGAACGCTAAAGATGACGTCAGTACTTTTCGTATTGTAATAAGAGAAATCGAGGCCGATTCTGTTTTTAAGGAATTTCATTTCCAAACCAAGCTCTCTGTTTGTGGTAAATTCAGGTCCCAGATTTTTGTTACCTGCACCGTCATTATAGGTTTGTCCGTTTACGTTGTTAAAAGGGAAAACCATCACAGGTCCGAAACCATCAGAAGGACCTGCAGTACCGAAATAAGTTGCAGTACTGTAGTTAGTAGCTTCACGTCCTAATTTAGCGATGTTACCTCTTATTTTAGCAAAGCTGATAATGCCATTTTCCTTAATGGAAGGGAAAGCTTCAGAAACGATAAAACTCGCATTTACCGAAGGATAGAAGTAAGAGTTTTTATCCGGAGAGAAAGTAGATGAAATATCATTTCTACCAGTGAATGTCAAATAAGCAAATTGCTTATAATCCAAACTTATATCTGCGTAAAAACCGATCAGCGACTGCTCACTGATGTTGTTAAAAGGCACATAAGTTAAAGTATTCGCAATGTTAAAGTTTTTAGGATCCTGGATTCCATTACCACGAATCTGGTTTTGGTTCAGGTTTCTGTAGTTGATCTCATTACCCAATAACACGCGTAAACCAATTTCTTCGGTTAGTTTTTTTACAGCGGTTAAGTTTAAATAAGAACTGATCTCTGTTCTGTTGGTTGTATTGTCAATGATTGATCCGGCTCTGTTTGCCGATTGGTTATTGTTGGTTCCTTTGGCATTGATCAGCTTGGATACGTTTGTCCAGCTATCCACACCGATTTTATAACTTGCGCTTAACCAATCAACGATTTTGTAATCAAGGCCAATGTTTCCAATCACCCTGTTGATTTCCTGCTTGAACGTGTTGTTCTTAATACTCCATAACGGATTATCTGTTCCTGCAGAATTCCAATAAGTATAATTAGGATTAGGCACCTGTGAAGAAGGTGTAAAGTTTGAACCGTCTGGTCTTTCAAATGGATAATTATCCGGATTGTAATTTCTAGGCCAGCTAATGGCATCAAACAAAGGATTGGCCCTTTGATTGGCAACCTGAGTATTCAAGGAATTCGAATGGATATACTGTGCAGAAACGGAAGCTGTTACTTTATTGTTTAGCTCAGATGTTCCATTAAACGTAAAGTTATTTTTGTACAGGTTGTTGTTATCCAGATAACCTTTTTCGCCATAGTTACCATAAGAAAAGTAATAAGTACTCTTATCAGTACCACCAGAAAAAGTCACGTTATTCTGCAGGTTATACCCTTGCTTGAATAGATTTTTAACGTTGTCCGGATATGCAGTAAGGATTTCTTTATTTCCAAGGTAATTTGTTACTTCCTGACCTACAATTTTTGGTCCCCATGAGTTGTTAGAAAATGGATTAAAGTTTCCTGCATTACCCTGAGCAAATGTATTCTGATAATCAGCATACCTGTTATTGTTGATAATGTTGTAGTTAGAAGAAATATCTACACGCCCTGTTTGTCCTTTTGCACCTTTCTTAGTCGTAATGATTACGGCACCGGCAGCGGCTCTCGAACCATATAGCATAGCAGCTGATGGTCCTTTAAGGATACTGATCGACTCGATATCATCCTGATTTAAGTCAATCGCTCTGTTAGACCTGGTCGAGCCGGTATTTACCGACATACTGTTTCCCATGTTACTTTCATTATCGATAGGAATACCATCAACAACAAAAATCGGCTGATTAGATCCGGTAAATGTAGTTGCCTGACGAATATTAATGTTCGAAGCAGCACCTACAGCACCTCCTGAAGATAAAATCTTCACACCCGCCACTTTACCTGCAAGAGAGTTCACCACGTTTCCTGAACGTCCTGCAGTTAAATCTGCGGCTTTAATGGTAGTCGCAGAATAGCCCAGTGCTTTTGATTCGCGCTTAATACCCAAAGCGGTCACAACGACCTCTGTAAGGGTTTCATTGTCTGCATCCAGAACGACATTCAAAACCGAAGCAGAACCAAGAGTTACTGATTTGGAAACATAGCCCAGATAAGAAAATTCAAGTGTGGTCGTACCTGAAGGTACTTGTAAAGAAAATCGCCCATCGGACGCGGTCTGTGTTCCTGCCCGTACATTTTTGATTTTCACCGTTACGCCAGGAAGTGGATTTCCGTCGTCCTTCGCAGTAACCTTTCCAGTAACTGTTCTTTCTTGTGCCATCGCAGCTCCTGCCACAAACACGAGAATGAACAAACTTTGTAAAAGTTTTTTCATAAAATAATAAATTTAGGTTAGTTAATAGTAAGTCTAAGGTATACAACATTTTTAATATTTTTTCATAAAAAAACATTATTGTGTCATTTTCTGTCATAAGCACAATAAATATTTGCTTTTTCTATCCTTTTTCATGTCCGATTACACAAAAACCACTAGCCACTAATCGTCAGAGAGTTATCAGAACACGCTCATCTGAAATTTGTCAGATTAGTATTTAAAAATCACATAATGTGCACCTGGACCTATAGAAAACGTGTTTTTGCCCAACAGGTAACACATCTGCAATGAGAGTCAGACTTAGCCCTAAACGGAAAGTCTCTGGAAGGATAACTATCCCTATAAATAAAATTGAAAACCCGGATTTATTAAGCCCATGGACAGGCAATAAATAATTCATTTTTGACCGTAAAATAAAGAAGGCTTTCTCATGTGATGAGAAAGCCTTCTTTATTTTAATTACAAAGCGTTAACTATCGTGTACCACCGGCCCACCATACATTCTCTGTATTTACATACCGACCATCACCATAGGCCTCTTTCACATTATTGTTCGTGGTTACATCACTGTTACCATAAGTAAAACGTAAAGGGAAATCTGAAGTATTAGCCAGAGGGATAAAATCTTTATTGCCCATCGCTCTTAATCTACGATAGTCACTATAGCTTTCTACGGCCTCATCTTCATAGAAAGAAAGGTACTTTTGAAGTACAATCTCCTTTGTTGGGTTTGCATCAAACAACGGTTTAACACTTGCAGTGTAATAAGTATCTGCCGCTGTTGCTGTCAGGCCAACCTTTACAAAAGCCGCAGCAATTCCTGTTTTTAAAGCCGTTTCTGCTGCCGGAATATTTGATAACCTTGCATAAGCTTCTGCTTTAAGAAACTGAAGCTCGTGGAAGCTAAACAGGTGAACCGGAGCTGTAGCGCTTAGTAAACCTGAAATGCCATAACGTCCAAGGATATCCACCGGGCTACCATTCGGAGCAAATTCAAGTTCTTTTTTTCCATTGCTTGGATTTACCGCGAAATATTTAGCATCACGAGGATCATTTCTCGCCACTAATTTATCGTGTAAACTTTTACTTGAGGCTAAAACACCTTGTCTGTCTCTGTTCAGACGAAAGAAAGGATTAAAGGAAGTCGTTCCATTAAATTTATATGCAGCCTGTTCGTCAGCTTTAGTAAATGACTTGTTCAAATCATCAATAACTTCCTGATATTTTGGTGCTTTTAAGGACAGACGCATTTTGTAACGGGCTTTCAATCCATAAGCGAACTTAATCCACGAATTGCTATCTCCTTTATACAACAGGTCATTGCTGCCTAATGGAGCGAATGTTGTTGGTTTTCCAAGGTTTACAATCGCCTCATCAAGGAAATTCATGATCTCTTTATAAATTGCTTCCTGCTTATCTATTTTCGGCTGGAAAATCACACCTGGAGATCCGAATTCGGTCCATGGAATATCTCCCATTAAATCCGTTTGAATCGCAAGATTATAAGCCGTAAGAATCTGCGCTACACCTAAAGTTTGAAAGTTACCGGCTTCAGAACCGCCAACAGCGCATTTAGTCAGAACTGCTTTAAGGTTTAAAAGATTGGTATAAGTAGAATTCCATGAATTGTTGTAAGTCGTTGCCGAATAAGGCTCTGAATTCCTCATCTCCGCATTAAACATCTGACCATTTACACCAGCCTGGCTTTCCATGTAAACACTTGCATAAAAGGCATAGTCGCTACCTGTTACACTAAATGCACTTGCAGTAATTACCTGAGGGATCAGGAAACGCGCTGCAACATCATTCGGGTTATTTTTATTCTGATTGATTTCGTCCATCACCTTCTCTGAGCAGGAAGACAACACCACTGTAGCCATAATCAGGCTCAATCCGGTTTTTTTTATATTATCAAAAATCATATAATTACTAATTAAAATGTAAGGTTCAAACCTAAACCAAAACTAGAGGTCTGAGGCATTGAGAAACGCTCAAATGCTCCGCCCATATTTGTATTTCCCTGAGAAGACTCCGGATCAAAATTTGGAAGTTTAGACCAGATTAAGATGTTACGTGCAAATGCAGAAACACTCAGGTTAAGGTTGTTGAATTTTGGAAGTTTGTAACCAAGAACCAATTCTCTCATTTTTACAAAGGAAGCATCATAAATAAAGGCTTCATCAATGTTTCCTAATGATTTAGAATACAAAGATTCGTAAGCAGTTGGATCTGAAGCTCCACCTCTAACGATATCATTAGGTGTTCCATCAGCTTTTACACCAGGATAAACAAAAGGAGTGGTACGATCTTCAGTAACTTTGGTTCTTCCATAGCCATTCATCAAACCATTACTTCCTGAATACATTGATCCTCCGTTTTTCCATTCAAAAGTTGTGGCGATAGAGAATCTCTTATAACTGAAAGCCGCATTACCACCTAAAAGGAAATCAGGTGCAACATTTCCGATCACTCCTGGTTTACCTGTCATAGGCATACCATAGTTGTCATTTGGATTTGCACCAATATTTTTTCTTTCATCAACAAGGATGTTTCCCTTTGCGTCTCTCGCAAATGTACCACCATAAATTACAGGGAACTTGCTTCCAACACCTGCACGAACCTGTGGCGTAGTGAAACCGCCCAGGAAGATACTTTCTACACCTGGCGCCAATTCGTCCACATAGTTGTCGATCTTGGTAAAGTTAAAACCAACCGTAAGGTTTGAATTCTTTGTTTTAACAGGATTGATGCTTAGGGAAATCTCATGCGCGTTAGTATGGATTTTACCACCGTTCATTACGATCTGTGCTGCTCCGGTAGAACCTGCCAAAGGAACAGGGAAAATCTGATCTTTTACATCTTGTCTCGAGAAGGTATAATCAAGACTTAGCAAATTGTTGAAAAGACGTGTTTCCACACCTACTTCTTTAGAGATCGTATTCTGAGGCTTAAGTTTTGGATCATATAAGGTGGTGTTTGGCGTATAAGCAACAACACCATCCAAAGGAAATACAACCGGAGGTAACCCTGGAGTCCAGAATCCACCACCATAAGTTGGTGTAGTGTAGTAATCTCTCAAATAAGTTCCTGCTTGTCCAACTTCAGCGTATGAAGCCCTGATTTTCAAGAAAGAAAGGATGTTGTTGTCTTTTAGACCTTCTAATTCAGTCGCAACAAATCCAAGGGATACTGAAGGATAGTAGAATGAACGGTTGCCTCTTGGCATACTCGAAACAATATCATTTCTACCGGTTAAGCTCAGGAACAACATGTTTTTGTAGGCAAGGTCAATATTAGAGAAGAAACCTACTGTTCTGTATTGATTTTGAGATTCAGTTGCATTTCTTGATTTTGTATTGTCAATATGTTTCCAACCACCAAAATTGAATTCATAGCCATTTTCATCATATTTTTTGTTGTTCTCATGATTGATTTCATTACCTAACAACACTTTTAAATCAAAATCATCATTTAATTTAACACTGTAATTAGCCGTCAACAAAGAGTTATAAGTAGCAACAGTTGTACCGTAGTTACGAATACTTCCGGCAGCACCTTTACTACCAAATTCAAAGATATCCTGGAAATGGGTAGAATAAGCATCTGCTCCAGCCTGATATTTCACGACGAACTTAGAATCTCTTCCCCAGTTCACTTCCGGACTGAAAACAACGTAACCATTTCCGAAGAAACGATTTGTTCTTTCATTGAAAACGTTGTTTTGCATTGCCCAATATGGGTTATTGAAGCTTATCGCGCGATAACTGGTCTGTTTGTAAGGATCAGTAGGAAAAGTTGAAGGAATTCCTTTCAGATCGTAGTTGGCAGGAGAACCGAAAACTGATAACAAAACGGCATCATTACCCGCGGTAGTTTTATCAATTTCCGATTGGATATAGTTGGCTGAAAATCCAGCTTTCCATGCTTTACTTAAATTCGTTTCCGCAGCAACTTTGGCATTGTACCTGTCCAATCCGGTATTAGGAATAATTCCTTTCTGGTGAGTATTTCCAATACCTATGGAGAAATTGCCGGTTTCCGTTGCCTGACTTACATTCAATGAGTTACCAAAGGTTTTTCCAAGATCAAAAAACTCACCAATGTTGTCATAAACAGCAGGATTGGTCCATGGATCTAGTCCTGCCTGAGCTCTCTGAGGCACATAATATTGGCCAGGGTGTTTTTGAGCCCCACCGTTAGTATAGGTGTTATTCGTGTTACCGCCAAAACCCGGATCATTAGGCAACTCATCTATTCTTGGTCCCCATGAAGAAGATCCATTTGGAACGAAAGCTATCGGAACCTTCAATGAGCCGTTTCCTTGTGCGTATGTGTTCTGCAATTCCGGTTTGCGTGAAATTCTATCTACCGCAAAGTTAGAAGAGAACGAAATCACCGGTTTTCCCTTGGCTAATCCCTTACCGCTTTTAGTAGTGATCACAATTACACCATTCGAAGCGCGGATACCATATAATGCAGAAGCCGCCTGACCCTTTAACACGGTCATGCTTTCAATCTCATTTGGATCGATATCAACTGAACGGTTAGCAACGTCAGCTCCGGTTACACTGTTTCCGGTAGAGAAATCAGACTGAGAAGCTACTGGCATTCCGTCGATTACATATAAAGGACTGTTGTTACCGGTAAATGACCTTGCACCACGAATCGTTATATTTGCTGAAGCGCCCGGCATACCACTTGAAGGCCTGATCTCCACACCAGATAACTTTCCTTGCAAAGACCCAACCATACTTGGATTGGATGCCTTTGTCAAATCATCGCTTTTTAAAGTCTGAACGCTATATCCCAATGCTTTTTTCTCACGCGAGATACCCATTCCTGTTACCACGACTTCACTAAGCAGTTTAGAATCTGCAACCAACAAAATATTGATTACGTTAGAAGTAGCTGAAACCGTTTGAGTTAAGTACCCAAGGTAAGAAAATTCTAAGCCGGTTGCAGCTGAAGTTACTTTTAAAGAAAATTTTCCATCTCCTCCTGTTTGTGTGCCTCCCTGTGCACCTTTAATCCGTACAGTTACTCCAGGAAGTGGCTGACCATCTTCTTTGTCTGTAACTGACCCACTGATCGTTCTTTCCTGTGCTATTGCAGAAGCTGCAAAAAGCATAAAAATGAACAAACTTTGTACAAGTTTTTTCATAAAGAATTATAAAATTTAGGTTAATTAATGCCCAAATATAGCATTTTTGATATGCGAGCATAATTTCATACCCCGCACAGACAGCGACTTGACACTGGTATGACAACACGCCGAAGCGTCAAAACCAAACCTCAAAAAAGACAGCGAAAGATAATTCCGGCACCAGCCACCTCCACCTCCTGATTATTCCGAAATGAAGTCAAATCATAGGTTATTATAGAATTTTATAAAGTTTCTGGTTGTTTCGTAACAAATTTGAGTAATTAAATTCTACCTAAATTATAGAATAAATTTAAATATTAACTCAGTAGCACAACAATTAGTTAATCAATAAGAAACAAGGCGTTCAGAAAAAGTTGTTTCCCGTTCTCCCAGAATGAGCGGAAGAGCACATCACTACCCAGGTAAACAACGGCTCCTTTTCCTATGGATTGTACGCCAAAGACCATTCCGGAACTCAGCTTTTTAACTACATTCTTGCCTGCCACACCTGCCACATAACTCCCTGTTTTCAAAACACCTACATTCCATCCCCGGCTCAGATTCTCATAAATCTTATCATCCGTTTTTAAGGCATAATAATAGCTTCCCAAGCCAGCAGCAAGTGGGTGACTATGGTCTAAATGAACTTTAAAGATGGCACCTGGGATGGCTTCTGATAAATCACCCTGTTTCCTTTTTGCATATTCACTGGAATTCGTTCCACCAAGCTCTTCTTTTGGAAATTCTTTCCTTTTAATCTCGAAAGGCTTTGCCTCATTCACATTCAGAATTGCATCTTCAAAAAGAATTACTTTACCGCCAACCTTTAACCAGTCTTCCAGTTTACCGGCAACTTCATCTCCATAAGAGCCATCCGGAACGATTAACACATTTACCTTATTAATATCAAGGTTGCCCATATTTTTAGCATCAATTAAACTAACAGGATAATTGAGTTCCTGCTCAAAAAAGTGCCAGATCTCACCTACACTTTGGGAAGAGCTTTCCGGCCCTGAAACCACCGCCACCTTTGGCGTATTTAGTACGCGGTAGGCAGAAGAACCAAAATCTTTCCCTTTATCCACGAAACCACCCGAAGCCGGATAGAAGGACATTTTAAGCCTTTTCTCTATTCCGAGAATTTTAGCCTGCAGGTCAGGAATTCCACGCTCATTCTCTGTTCTGTAAACCAATAAAGAGCCAACAGCAAAATTACGGCTGCCGAGGGAAAATGCTTCTTCTGCAATTCTCACTTTTACATTCTCCTTTTGTAATGCAATCAGTACCTGCGCATCCTCGATAGAATTCCATGGGAAAATCCAGGCATAAGGCTTGGCCACAACCGGAAAAACCGCCTTAACCTCTTCCATTCCCGGATATTTCCCTTTAATTGATTCCGTAGTTGCATAAGCCGGAAGGCCA
Organism: Pedobacter steynii; assembly: GCF_900103665.1. GTDB lineage: Bacteria > Bacteroidota > Bacteroidia > Sphingobacteriales > Sphingobacteriaceae > Pedobacter > Pedobacter steynii. Next base: position 291,210 of record NZ_FNGY01000009.1, on the reverse strand, counting down.
TAAGCATAAGGCAATGCCCATGCAGTAATGTCATAAGTATTGGAATCGCTTACCGAGGTTTGCGGCTCCAGTAACACATTGGCCAGCACTGCTTTCGCCTGTTGAAGGTTCACCACCAAATCATTCCGTTCTACCCTGAAACTTTCCGTCTTCTGTGTTTCAAAACTATAACCACTTAAAGTTTTATCCAATCCAAAGGCAAACTCAATTCCATTCTTCTTCAAAAGGCTGATCATTCGTTTCAGCCGGCTTTTATTCTGTGCCTTAATCACATAAGTTTTATAAAGCCCCGGAGGGGAGGTAATACTGTTTTCAAAATACTTCTTAAACTCCTCAACCAGCTTCTCCGCGTGCAGGGAAACCGTTTCCAGTGTGGCCATGCCGCTGGTAAAATGATGGTCAATCCGGTCTTTTAAGGTCAGTGTATCCCCGTCAAGGGTTACGACAGACAAGCCCGCACCAATGCCTCCCTGTTCATAAGTCATGCCGATCGCTCCGTTATATAAAGGGTAAGTATCTCCGTAAGAAGGATATAATAAGTCGAATTGTTCTTTTGTAAAATACTGCCATCCGTTCTGATCAAAATACTTTGCATTGTTCTTTCCTACCGTGATTTGGAAATTCCTTTGCCATGGCGTGATGTCCTGATGGATCGGCTCGGCGGCAGGTGCAAAATAATACGGTTCGTTATAGCTTTGTTCGTGAAAATCAACATGTACTTCAGGCATCCATTCATGGTATAAAACCAGACGCTGCTGGGTTTCTACCTGAGATTGCCAGGCCCAGTCTCTGTTCAGGTCAAAATAATAATGATTGGATCGTCCGCCTGGCCATGGCTCAGCATGTTCCCTGGACATTGGATTTGAATTTGGCTGAAAACCTGTTGTTGCCGAAAAGAAGTTCACGTAGCGTTCTCTCCCATCCGGATTTAAGCATGGGTCAATGATCACTACTGTATTTTTTAACCAGTTTTGGATGTTCAGGGTTTTACTATCGGTCAACGTGTATAACATTTTCAGGGCCGTTTCCGTAGAACTCGCTTCATTTCCGTGCACATTATAACTCAACCAGAGCACCGCAGGCTGCCTGGATTTAGGAAACACCTTTTCTGCATTGCTCATGCTGACATTGTTCTTCCTGATCGTTTCCAGGTTATCCAGGTTTTCCTTGGCGGAAATAATCGCTACCAACAGCTCTCTGCCCTCATAAGTCTTCCCATATTTCTGAATTTTGACGTTTTTATTTGCCCCTCCGATATATTTAAAATATTCCAGCACTTTATGATGAGGCGTAAAACGACTTCCTAAACTATAGCCTAAAAACTCGTCAGGCGACTTTATCTGTGCTTCAACGGACTTTCCAACAAAAAACAAGCATAAAAACGAAAGCAAAAAATATTTCATATTCGGCGATTAAGACTCCAAAATACTAAAGAATATTTTTTGTTTCTCTTTCATAGTGTAATTTTACCGTATCATTTAGATTTATGTATATGTCAGCCATCGATTCCCTGTATCAACATTTCTTAAATTATCGTACGATATGCACCGATACAAGGAGCATTACCAAAGACTGTCTTTTCTTTGCACTCAAGGGAGAAAATTTTGATGCGAATGCCTTTGCTGCGCAGGCTTTAAGCAATGGGGCAGCTTATGCCATCATTGACAATCCTGATTATTTAAATGACGACCGCTGTATCCTTGTTCCGGATGTATTAACTGCCTTACAGGACCTCGCCAGACATCACCGTTCCCTGATGAACATTCCTGTAATCGGACTAACGGGAAGCAATGGAAAAACGACGACCAAGGAGCTGGTCAATGCAGTACTTTCAGAAAAATACAAAACATTTGCCACCAAAGGCAATCTGAACAACCATATCGGCGTTCCGCTTTCCCTGCTTTCTATTGACAACGAAATCGAAATTGCAGTCATTGAGATGGGCGCGAACCACCAAAAGGAAATTGAATTCCTTTGCGGTATCGCACAACCCACCCATGGATTGATCACCAACATCGGCATGGCTCATTTAGACGGTTTTGGAGGCTTTGAAGGAGTTAAAAAAGGAAAGGCAGAGCTGTATACTTATCTCAAAAATCATCATGGAACTGCATTCGTCAACCGGAACAATCTCTACCTAATGGAAATGACTGCTGTTGCAGGCTTAGATAAAGTGATTTATTACGGCACCGGATCAGGAAATACGGTATCTGGATCGCTGCTAAAAACCGACCCTTTTCTGGAACTTAGCTGGACAGACAAGGACGGCAACCATCAAACCACAACAAACCTGACCGGCTCTTACAATTTCGAAAATATCCTCGCTGCGATAGGTCTCGGTGAGTTTTTTAACCTTAGCCCGGAACAGATCAACACCGGCTTATCTGGTTATCAACCCAAAAACAACCGCTCACAACTTACCAAAACAGACAGAAACACAGTCATTTGCGATTTTTACAATGCCAATCCAAGCAGTATGACTGCAGCACTGGCCAATATAAACAGCCTTAGTGCCAGCCACAAAGTGGCCATTATCGGCGATATGTTTGAGTTGGGAAAAGAATCGCGGGAACAACATCGCCAGGTGATCTCTGAAGCGGAAAAAACAAACGTGGAAACGCTTATTTTTATCGGAAAAGATTTCTATGCCGCCAAAGAACAACATAGAGGTCATTTTTTCCTTACTCCAGACGAGGCAAAGGCCTTCCTTGAAAAGGAATCATTAAGCGACCAGCTGATTTTGCTGAAAGGCTCCAGAGGTATGGCCCTGGAACGCCTGCTTCCTTACCTGTAATCCTTCCTTTATTTTCTTAATATCTCTTTCTAAAATCCTGTAAAAACCGACATAAGACAGCCGCCGGAACAAGGCAGAAACTGCTTTGCATAAACCCCGGATAGATCTGGGCTCCAGCTATGAAGTCTATATTGCTTTCGTTTCTGCAGACAGGACCAGACAATCACATAGTGCCTATTTGGGGGAGATTGCGGTTTAAACCGATTACGGAGCTATTGCAGAAACCTTAATTCCGGCATCGCTAATTTCTTTAAGCGGGTTATCGCGCATATTCTGCTCGATTTCCAACTCGTATTTTCCAGCTTTAGGGAACTTATAATTGGTTAAAAGCGGCAAAGTATAGGTGTACAGGTTTCCTGAACCAGCGCCATTCCATTGTCCGTCAGGCTGCGCCAGGCGGTACTCATAACGTCTGCTTTCCCTTTTTTGTCCTGGTTCCCGTAAATGAAACAAGACGAAAATATTGGAGTAGCCGTAATCGGCAGTATGGCGTAGTTTAAAGTAAATATTATAGGATTTAGCAGGCTCCGTGATCTCTACAACAGCTTTTACCTTATTGACATAACTCCAGTTTCTGGAGGGCATAGAAATGTTATTGTCAATGATATTATTGGCATCACAACCACTAAAAAAAGTGATTGTGATGCCAGCTGCAAGCAATAGAAATGCTTTTAAATTATTCATTTTTAGGCTTATCCGTTGGTTTTTTTCTACGGTTATTATTTCTGTTCCTGTTGTTTCTGCTCGGCTTTGGTGCAGTACCATCTGCCGGAGCTGCTGCTGCAGGATTCGGTGCTTTAGGCTGAACATCGGTAGCAGCAGGCTGGCCTTTAGGTTGTGCCTTAGCTCCGGGAGCAGCACCAGCGGGATTCTTATTACCCTCTGTACGCGTCCTTCCCTGTTGTCCCGGTTTAGCCGGTCTTTCCGTCCTGTTCGCATTGTTATTATTCCTTGGCTCTCCATTACGATTGCCGGCAGGTTTATTGTTATTATTGCGGTTTCCTTTATTTCTGGGCTTATCGTCCAAACGTGTTAAACTGTCCTGTCCAACCACATTTTCATAATCCGGAGTTTTCTCGATTACCGTAGTACTCACCAGTTCTACCGCTTCTTCCTTCAGGTTATTTGGTTTTAAACCTTTTTTATTCATGGCCATGATTTCTTTTACACGGTCCACTTTTAAAGGAATCCAGTCTTCCATATTCGGATAACTGAACCACATTAGTTTCTTAAAGATGTCGGTTTTCTGATGACGGGCAACGCCGATTTCCGTTTGCAGGTTCTCTACACGGTCAGGAATGTCTTTTAACGCGTCCAGGTAGGTATCCAGCTCATAGTTTAAACAACATTTCAGCTTTCCGCACTGTCCGGCGAGCTTCAACGTATTCAGCGATAAGTTCTGATATCTTGCTGCTGCAGTAGAAACCGTCTTGAAGTTCGTTAACCAGGTAGAACAGCAAAGTTCACGACCACAAGAGCCGATTCCTCCAAGCCTTCCTGCTTCCTGTCTCATTCCAATCTGACGCATTTCAATCCTGATCCGGAAAGTTTCTGCCATCTTCTTGATGAGTTCACGAAAATCAACACGACCTTCAGCAGTATAAAAGAAAGTGGCTTTGGTTTTATCACCCTGATAATCCACATCACTGATTTTCATCGATAAGCGCAGATCTAAGGCCAGTGTTCTGGCTTTATGCATGGTTTCCCATTCCAGCCCTTTAGCAATCTTCCACTTCTCTACATCAGCTTCTGTAGCCTTTCTGTAAATCTTACGGGTAACCTGATCGATAGGGGTTTTCCGACGCTTCATCTGCATGCGGACCAATTCTCCCGTCAGGGAAATATGACCAACATCATAACCTCCGGTAGGCCCTTCTACAGCCACCAACTCTCCAATTTCAAGATAAATATTCTCATTGTTCAGGAAGAATTCCTTCCTGGCGCCTTTAAATTTAACTTCTACTACTTGAAAAGGTATATAATTTGAGGGCATGTCTAAATTCGACAGCCAATCGTAAACTTCTAATTTCTGACAACCTCCGGTAAGGCATGAGCCATTACTTTTGCAGCCCGAGGGGGCGCAACCGCCACCTGTAGAACAACTTCCACATCCCATAGTTAATTGTATATATATTGAGTCCCTTTCGGGAACGTTTTAAACTTAATTATTTTTACCAATTGTAAAGATACATCTAAAAACAGAATTTTTGGGTTTGCGTTTCTTTCGATGTGGTAATGTGCCCGTTCCAACTCCTGAATAATGGCCTCTGCCATCCCCAGATCAAGGACATGGTTACTCAGCTTTTTTGCCGTGTCTAATGTTCTTGCAGGCAGTTTCACCAGTTCTTCGGCACCGCTCAGTAAGAGGCTGCATTCTCTTAAAAAGTTAATTCCGTATTTTAAAAAATTCTTTTGATTTTCTCTTCCCCAGCCTGCCGCCTGATCTACAAAGACCGTCAGGTCGAGTACACGGTTGCCATAGCCCATCCTTAACCACTCGGCAAACTTATCAGCATTTTCGTTTTGGGTATTGGCCACCAACAGTTTGGCTTCGATCAGGTTTCCATCCGCCAGAAAGCTATATTCTGTGGCCTGATCTTCCTGCATACCATGTTTTTCCATCAGGTACTGCTCGATCGTAGCATGAGGAAGCTTGGGAATTTTAACAATTTGGGTGCGGGAAAGGAGTGTAGATAAAATCTGTTCCTGATTATTGGCCACCAATAAGAACAGCGTATTTTTAGGCGGTTCTTCAATAATTTTTAATAATGCATTTCCCTCTTTATCCAGATATTCAGGAAGCCACATGATGAGGACCTTCGTCTCTGCTTCAAAAGCTTTGTAGCTTAATTTTTTTATAATATCATGACATTCGGCGATGTTGATATTGGCCTGTTTGTTGTCGGCACTCAGCTTGGAACGCCAGATGTCCATGTCAAAATAAGCATCTTCCAGCAGCATGTTCCGCCATTCGTCCAAGACATCAACGGCGATCCGGGCATCCTTGGAAGCGAAGAAAGGATAGGAAAAATGCAGGTCGGGGTGTATATACCGTTCGTACTTCCGACAGGAAGAACAAACACCACAACTATCATCACCCTGCTTATCAAGACAGTTAATGTATTGCGCATAGGCAATCGCCATAGGTAAAGCGCCACTCCCTTCACTCGATAAAAACAACTGAGCATGACTCACCCTGTTTTCGGCAACTGTTTGTACCAGTTGCGCTTTAATCTGTTCCTGCCCGATGATGTCTTTAAATTGCATTTGGTGCAAAATAACAATTTTTTAGATTATTGATTTGCATATTTGCATTTATGCCTAGAATTCTAGCTTTTGATTATGGAACCAAGCGGATCGGAATTGCCGTTACAGACCCTTTGCAAATTATTGCCACAGGACTGGATACCATACACCCCAAAGACATCATTGAATACCTGAAAAAATACTTTTTAACCGAACAGGTAGAAGCCTTCGTGATCGGAGATCCGAAACAAATGGATGGCTCTCCCTCAGATTCCGCACAACATGTGAAAGGTTTTTCGAAAATTTTAAGAAGAAACTTCCCCGACATCCCTCAGTTTTGGATCGATGAGCGCTTTACCTCCAAACTGGCCCATCAGGCCATCATGCAGAGTGGCCTCAAAAAACAGGACCGTCAGAACAAAGACCGGGTAGATGCCATTGCAGCAACCATCATTCTGCAATATTTTATGGAACAGCCCCGTTTATAGAACAACAATAAGGATGCTTAAAAAACAATTATGAGCCTGATTAATGAAGATATGCAGCAGTTGCTGCTCAATTACTGCGAACCTGAAAGCGAATTACTCCAAAAAATAGACCGGGAAACCAATCTGAAAGTATTGATGCCAAGAATGCTTTCCGGCCACTATCAGGGCAGGGTACTGAGCATGCTCAGCAAAATGATCAGCCCGGACAGGATCCTGGAAATCGGCACCTTTACCGGTTATGCAACGATCTGCCTGGCCGAAGGACTCAAGGAAAGTGGAATCATTTATACCCTGGACATCAACGAGGAACTGGAAGAGATGGTCCGCCGTAATTTTGCGGATTCTCCGGATGCAACAAAAATCAGGTATATCCTGGGTGATGCCACCAAAACCGTCCATGAACTTCAGGAAACTTTTGACCTGGTTTTTATTGATGCGGATAAAAAAAACAATGGGACTTATTACGACCTTATTTTCGACAGGGTGAGGTCTGGAGGGCTAATTATCGTAGACAACGTACTATGGAGCGGTAAGGTCCTCAATGCCAATCCCGATAAAGACACTAAAAATATTACTACATTTAATGATAAAATTGCGGCAGACAACCGTGTAGAAAAAATGATTCTTCCCGTCCGGGACGGCTTGTTTATCATCAGAAAAAAATAGAATATGATTAAAAAACTATTGTGGGTTTGGCTCAGCATCACTTTTCTAAGTCTTGCTGCCCGGGCACAAAGTACGGAAGATTATATTGCTGAACGACTGACACATGCGCAGGAACTCATGCGGGAACATCAGATCCCGGCAAGCATTATCCTGGCAGTAGCCATTCATGAATCTGCAGCGGGTCAGAGTAAAATCGCCCGTTATATGAACAATCATTTTGGGGTGAAAGGCCCCAATTCAAATACGGAAATCCGTTCCTCTTACAGAGACTATCCTACCGTAGATGAATCTTACGACCATTTTATTGAGTTTCTCAAAAGCAGGGCAACTTTTAGTCCTTTATTTGAAAAATATGACCAGTATGACTACCGGGGCTGGGCCCGGGGAATACAACGTGGCGGTTATGCCAGAAGCCGCTCCTGGGCTTCACAGATTGTTGGACTGGTCAAAAAATATGAACTGTATCAGTACGATGAAAGACCAGACGATTACGTAGAACCGGCTGTGGCCGTCTCCGTCAGAACGAGAAAAAAAACCAGAAGCAGTGCTTCAGGGAAAAAATATACCGTAAAAGCAGGCGATAATTTAAGTAAAATTGCAAAACGGAACCATACCACCACCAAGGCCATTATGAACAAAAACGGATTGAAGCATGTAAACCTGAAACCCGGACAAAAAATAAGACTCTAATGAACAAAAGAATCCTCCTCCTTGCCCTGATCCTCCCAATGTTCTTCGCCTGTAAGACAAAAAAATACAGCCGGAACAATAAGGAAATAGAGAAAGCTGCCAACAAAGCAAATCCAAATATCCCTTCTTATACCACTTTAAACTACATTGAAACCTTTAAAGCAGTAGCCATTGAAGAGATGAATACCTATGGGATTCCTGCGAGTATCACCCTGGCACAAGGTATTATTGAATCCGGAAGCGGGAACAGCAGCCTGGCAAAATATGCCAATAACCATTTCGGGATTAAATGTACGTCAGAATGGAAAGGAAAAGCCTATTACAAAGATGACGACAATACCAACGATTGCTTCCGGGTATATAAAGATGCCCGTGAATCCTATAAAGACCATTCCGAGTTTCTCAAAAGAAAACGTTACAGCTTTTTATTCGAACTGGATAAGAACGATTATAAGAACTGGGCAAATGGGTTGAAACAGGCAGGCTATGCGACTAATCCAAGATATCCGGCCATGCTGATCAGTATGATCGAAAAATACCAGTTGTATCAGTATGACCAGTCGGAATCAGAAAAAGAAAAACTAAAGAGAGAGGACAAAATCTTTACAGAGATCAATGCCAACATCCCTCAGGAAAAGAAAAAATTCACTCCTGTAGCCACGCCACCTTCAAAACAGGTGATCACTACACCAGCAGATACTTCAGCTCCTGTAAAAACAGCGGTCATTGGAACGGTTATGCCTGCCACACTAGCAGAAAAGGTCTATACCGTACAAAAGGGAGACACGCTTTATAACCTTTCCAAACGGTTCAACATCAGCATAGAGGACATAAAAACGCTGAATAGCCTTACCGAAGAGGGCATCAAAATCGGGCAGAAACTGGTCTTAGTTAAATAATGTTAATATTTAATCTGCTGATATAGATATCTCGTAATTTTGTGTTCTGATGAAGTATTTAGGTTTACTCTTACTGTTTTCTTTTTTGAGCCTTAAAATTGTAGCACAGAGTTCCGGTGTGCAGGGGTTTGTCGTAGATAAGGAATCCAAACTCCGCCTCGCAAAGGTGTATATCTACAATTCTACCAATGATGAGGGGATTTACAACACCCCGAAAGGAGAATTTGCGATAAAAGCTGCTGTTGGAGATACCTTATTTGCCGTGTTGCAGGGCTACGCACTGGATACGATCGTTTACAAAGGTCAGAAAGCGGTGTATTTTCAATTGAAGTCACTTGGAATCAACCTGAGGGAAGTGGCCATTATCGGCGATAAATATACCCCAAGAGAACGTCATGAGAAATCCCTGAAAGAATATAAGTATGCCCTGGATAAAGGAAAAGCAAAAGACCTGCTCAACCTTGGAATGGGCGGCGTAGGATTGGGTATAGACGCAATTTACAACCTGCTGAGCAGAGATGGCAAAAATGCCAGACATTTGCAGAAAATCCTGGAAAGGGATTATAAAGAGGCCATCATCGACTACAGGTTTAAGCCCGATTACGTGAAAAGAACGTTACACATCGGCGATTTCGAGGCAGAAGATTTTATGCAGCAATACCGGCCCACCTATCAGTTTGCATTGACCGCATCTGATTATGCCTTTGTTGTTTTTGTGAGAAACAGCTATGCCAGTTATAAACGAAATCCCGCGGCCTTCAGGTTGCAACCCCTGCCTAAATTAACGATTGAAAAGTTTTGAGGTCGTTCTTTTTGATATATCCCGGGTTGTCTGCCAATGCCATGGCCCTCTACCCTTTTATCATTTTACAGAACAAACATCAAAAAACAAATAAAACACTGGTTAATCATGAGCGCATACACCTTCGCCAACAGCTGGAGCTGCTCATCCTTCCTTTTTATCTGCTGTATGTACTGAATTATCTGATTAACCTGATTCGTTTCAAAAACCATTACCTCGCTTATTTTAATATCCGCTTTGAAAGAGAAGCTTATGCCAACGAGCGTAACCTGAGTTATTTATCACATAGAAAGGTCTTTTCCTGGCTCAGATACCGCTCCCAAAACACCTAATTCCCTGTCATTCTGCAATTAGTTTGCTATTAAACTTTTAATAAGCAACATTTTTGTTTTTCTTTGTAGGAATGAAGATTTTTTATGCCAGCTTCTTATTGGTTTTTATAGCATCCATAAATACCTTATCTGCTCAGGAAGTAGACACCATTCCAATTGACACCAAAGGTCTGGAGATCAAACTAAAGCGTAGTCCGCTACCTTCCAGAACTGGAGTTTTAATTTTTAAACCCGTAGCTCTTTCGCCCATCGTTGTGGATGCGAAAGTAAATTACTGGAAAACAAAGACCGCGATAGGGATCAATGTGAACCAGGCAACCTTTTCTAATAATTGGAAAGGTGGTGGGGTAAATTCCCTTGCAGTAGGCGGTTTGGTGAATTATAAAGCAGAATACAGCAAGGAAAACTACAGTTATGTGAGTGAGGTAATCCTGGAATATGGGAAAATAAAAAATAAAGATCAACTGCAGAAAAAAACCAGGGACAGGATCTTCTGGGATAATAAAGCGGCGATACAGATGTCCAAAAACTGGTATTTCTTTGCGTCAGTAAACTTTGAGTCTCAATTTGATAAAGGTTATAAATACACCACCACAGCGGGAGTGGAAAAGGCCGATCTTATTTCCAGATTTATGGCCCCGGGTTATCTGACGGAGTCAATGGGTTTTGAATATAAGCCTAACAAGTATTTTTCTACAAGAATTGGTACCGGGACCGCCAGACAGACTTTTGTATTAGATAAAAGCATCTTTATAGATAAGAATCCCAAATTTGGGGTCGACTCTGGTAAGACATTCAGAAATGAACTCGCTTTCCAGATCGTGAGTAACTTTGAAAAAGAAATCTTTACGAACACCACTTTGAAAGCAAGGTATCAGATGTTTATTCCTTACGACAGGCCACTGATTCACATAGACCATCGGCTCGATGTTACACTTACGTCGAAGCTGAACAGACTCATGAATGTGTCTTTAAGTGGCATAGGGCTTATGGACAAAGATACCGACCCCAGTATACAAGGGAGTCAGACACTTGCACTGGGCGTGATGTTTGTCTTCCCACGCTAATACTTTACAAATATTCCCATCTGATTCGGCCAAATTTAATAACTTTGGCTTTTACAAAAAATTGAACACTAAGCATTAAAGAAAATGTTTGAAAATTTACAGGATAAACTAGACCGTGCATTTAAAGTTTTAAAAGGACAAGGCAGTATTACAGAGATCAACGTGGCCGAGACCATGAAAGAAATCCGTAAGGCTTTATTGGATGCCGACGTAAATTACAAAACAGCGAAAAGCTTCACCGATGACGTGAAAGAAAAAGCGCTGGGCTTAAATGTACTTACGGCTGTTTCTCCAGGTCAGTTGCTGACCAAAGTAATGAACGATGAGCTGACCGCCTTAATGGGTGGTGAAGTAACAGAGTTAGACCTGAAAACAAACCCAACCATCATACTGATTGCCGGACTGAATGGTGCCGGTAAAACAACTTTCACAGGAAAACTGGCCAATTATCTGAAAAGTAAAGGTAAGAAACCGCTGTTGGTGGCAGGCGACGTATACCGCCCGGCAGCGATAGACCAGTTGCAGATCCTGGGAGAGCAGATCGGGGTTCCTGTTTATGCAAATATCGGCTCTAAAGATCCGGTAGCGATTGCAATGGAGGGTATTGCTGAAGGGAAGAAACAGCACAACAATGTAATTATTATAGATACGGCCGGTCGTTTAGCGATAGACGAGGAGATGATGAACGAGATCGCCGCCGTAAAAGAACATACTAAACCGCACGAAATCCTGTTTGTTGTTGATGCCATGACCGGACAGGATGCGGTTAATACAGCAAAAGCATTCAACGACAGGTTAGACTTTACCGGGGTGGTTTTAACCAAACTGGATGGTGATACCCGTGGTGGTGCGGCCTTATCGATCAAATCAGTGGTCAATAAACCGATCAAATTTATCGGTACCGGTGAGAAAATGGAAGCCCTGGATGTGTTCTATCCTGAAAGGATGGCTTCACGTATTTTGGGTATGGGTGATGTGGTTTCCCTTGTTGAACGTGCACAACAGCAGTTTGATGAGAAAGAAGCGGCAGAACTTCAAAAGAAAATCCGTAAGAACAAGTTTGATTTCAACGATTTCTATAGCCAGATTCAGCAGATCAAGAAAATGGGTAACATGAAAGACCTGATGGGCATGATTCCCGGCGTGAGCAAAATGATGAAAAATGTGGAGATAGAAGATGATGCTTTCAAAAATGTAGAAGCCATCATTCAGTCTATGACCAAGTACGAGCGTGAAAACCCGGACAGCATTCAGCAAAGCAGACGTGCAAGGATTGCCAACGGTTCAGGAAATAAAATTGAGGACGTTACTAAACTGATCAAACAGTTTGAAGACATGCGTAAAGTAATGAAGCAGTTCTCTAATCCCGCAGCAGCAGCAAAAATGATGAAAAACATGCCTAAAATGCCTCAGGGAAGAATGTAAGCTATTTTTTAAGATACGATATCAGCCCGGCCCTCCAAGCCGGGCTTTTTATTTGCCAAAAAACTACCTCCATATTGTTTTTGCGTATAGATTAGGCAAAACCCAATCTGTATATGCTGGTAAAAACTTATGGAAGCGCTGTTTTTGGCGTTGATGCCCTAACGATCACAATTGAAGTCAGTATTGGCGGAGGAAATAAATACCATATCGTTGGCCTTCCGGACAATGCGATTAAAGAAAGCCTCCGCAGAATAGAAAGTGCGATCCAGTCTGCCGGACTAAAAATGCCCAGACAAAAGATTGTGATTAACCTTGCTCCGGCAGACATCAGGAAAGAAGGATCAGCTTATGATCTTCCGATTGCCATTGCCATTCTTGCCGCATCAGGTCAGATCGAAAGCACTGAAACTGCCGATTATTTCATTATGGGTGAACTCTCCTTAGACGGAGGATTACAACCCATCAAAGGGGCCCTGCCCATAGCAATCCAGGCAAAAGCCGCAGGATTTAAAGGCTTTATCCTGCCCAAAGACAATTCCAGGGAAGCGGCCATCGTGGCCGAACTCCTGGTATACGGGATGTCTAACCTCGGTGAAGTGGTTGCTTTCTTTAATGGCAAGGAAAAACCGGAACGGGTATTCGTCAATTCAACCGATACTTTTCTGCAGCATCAGGATAGCTATGAATTTGATTTTTCTGATGTGAAAGGGCAGGAGAACATTAAGCGTGCGCTGGAAATTGCCGCAGCAGGCGGACATAACCTGATTTTAATTGGTCCGCCGGGAGCAGGAAAAACAATGCTGGCAAAGAGACTCCCTACCATACTACCTCCACTCAGCTTACAGGAGGCGCTGGAAACGACTAAAATACATTCGGTAGCAGGAAAGCTCAATGCCATAGATTCGCTCATGACAGCGCGGCCCTATCGCTGTCCGCACCATACGATTTCAGACATGGCACTGGTTGGCGGTGGTGCCCACCCCCAACCGGGAGAAATCTCCCTGGCCCACAATGGGGTGCTTTTTCTGGATGAACTTCCTGAATTTAAAAGAAGCGTACTTGAAGTCATGCGCCAACCGCTGGAAGACCGGAATATCGTGATCTCCAGAGCCAGGATGAGCGTGGTCTATCCGGCAAGTTTCATGCTCATCGCCTCCATGAATCCCTGTCCCTGTGGTTTTTATAACCATCCTGAAAAAGCATGTATCTGCGGGCCAGGTATGGTCCAGAAATACCTGAGCAAGGTTTCCGGTCCGCTGCTGGACAGGATAGACCTGCATGTAGAAGTCACCCCTGTTCACTTTACTGAGCTCTCGTCTCCTGTTGCCACAGAAAAAAGTGCCTTGATCAGGGAGCGGGTTATTGCGGCCAGAGCCATTCAGGCCCATCGCTTTCAGGGGAAAACGGATGTATACTGCAACGCTCAGATGAGCCCCAAAATGGTTCGTAAGATTTGTAATATCAATGTGGAAGGACAGGAACTGATCAAAAAAGCCATGGAGAAACTGGGCTTATCAGCGAGGGCATACGACCGGATCTTAAAGGTGGCGAGAACGATTGCTGACCTGGCAGCATGCGAAGACATTGAACCGGAACACTTGGCAGAAGCCATTCACTACCGCAGCCTGGACCGCGATAGCTGGGCATCCTGAGGTCTATTCTTCTTCCTCTTCTTCGCTTTCCGCTTCGTCTTCTTCTTCAGGTTGGAATGCTAAGATTTCGCGGCCAATGTTGTTGATCTCTTCATCCACTTCAAACAAAGGAAGGGCGGTTTCAGGATCTAGTTTCAGCCATTGAAGGTCTGTGTCTTTTTGAATGTGGGTATATTCTTTACCTTCTTTAAAAATTACGTAAACGTCGTTTCCTTCCGGAAAAACAGCGTAATTAATGTCTCCTATCTGAATGTCAAAAGGTTCTTGCATATTTATTTATTGTGTGGTTTATTGATTTGAGCCGGGGCTACCGTAAAGTTGAATAGTTATAAAACTGTAATTTTCCTGTGCCCACAACTTCTATTGTTTTCGTTTCATTACTGCCATTCGCTCCCCTTAGGTTAAGCGTGATGGTATTGTTCCCTTTTTGGAGTGGAATCCGGGTATAACTGATATTTGCCGGTAAAGATTGCCAGTTTCTGGTATCCGCCTTTTCAGAGATCAGGCTATACAACTGCATCCCTAAGCCAAGTCCTTCCAAAAGAGAGTTGTCTTTTCCATTCTTTCCGGTTCCTTTAGCACTCTCTCTCAGCACATACTCCGCAGCTTTTTTTACCGCCAGACGTGTTAATACTTTACTCATCTCTTTCAGAAAACGTTGATCAAGTGTCTTAAAAGCCAGTTCATTGATGTCTTCTGCTTTCTCAAAATTTACTGTATTTATACCATTACTTAAGGTAGCATTGTTGTAGAAAGGAGCACGTGCAACATATTTTGGATAGGTTGCCCTCAAACTTTGAATGGAACTCGCATTAAAGTCGTTCCTATTGCCATAACTATTGTTGAACGGAACGATGATCGTTCCCCCTACATTTGTGAAAAACAAACCGCCATCGCTGCCTTTAACCAAGGAAAAGAAAAACTCTTCCTGCTGTTTAACAGGTGCCAGTCCATTTTCCCAGAAAAAGATCAGCGCTCCGCCTTCGGGTGCTTTTTCTCTGGTATATTTAAGGTTAAATAACCCTTCAAACCTTTGAAGCTCCGACACAAATCCCATTCCATCGGCTGTTCTGAGCACATCTTTCTTTAAGCCTTCCGGCATCTGGGTTCCGTAATAAGTCTGGTCTTTGCTGTTCAGGTAAACTTCCGCAGCATTCCGGTAAGCGATAAAAGCATTGTTTACATCTCCATCGTGCTCATAGATTAATCCCTGAAGCATTAAGGAGAAGGCATCTTTAGAATAACGGCTTTCCTTATCATTAAATTTCTCTCCCTGCTCCTGCGACTGCAATGTAATCCTTCTTGCTTCCACGATTGCATCTTCTGTACGGTTCAGGTAAACGTAGTTTAAGGCTTTATAATAATGGATCATAAACTTCTCAAAGTCTTCTCCTTTATAAACCTGTGTCATCGGATTCACAAGCGTACCTACTACCGCATCCATTGCCCCCCCCATTCCATTTTCCAGGAGCTGGTCTGCCTCATTAAAGAAACGGTTACTGTTTTCGTAATCCCCGACAAGGTGACTCGTTTTACCCTTCTCCATCAGGAAAAGCAGTTTGTTTCTTGGCTTTTTCAGTAGGCTGTTTTTATCCAGCTCTTTAATTGCTTCCGGATAATTGCCGCTGGAAACCTGTTTGTAATATGGCCCAACCATGTCATTATAGCTGGAACAGCTAAAAAGAAAGAGCATCAACCCCAAAAGAAGTGATGCTCTAAAAGTATGCTTACTAATATTAACCATATTACATTTAGTCTGTAAAACCAGACTAATTTTTAACGTATTTAGCAATTTTTTTGTCTCCTATCCAAACCACTTCATTGGTTTGAATATTGGTCAGTTCCAGGTTTACCTGATAATAAACGACCTTTTTTCTTTTGTGTGAATCTACAATAGAGTTGATGGAACCCTGAAGGATATAATCAGCTCCATTCTCCAATCCGAATTTCTTCATCGTAGATACGGAAGAATTGTCTTGCTGATCTGCTTTTTCTGCACGTAATTCTTCTCTTTTTTTGCCACCCTGCACCAATCTCACGCGATCACTTTGGATAAAAGATTGTTCTACGTCTTTAACAAAAGTCTCGGCATCGATATGCTCATGGCTTTTATTGTTTACCGCACCAACAACAACCACTGGTTTCTTTCCTTGTTTGCCTTCCAAATGGTTAGGCAACCATTTTCCGCCCAGAATCGTTTGGGTCATTTCCTGAGCTACCAGCCTTGAATCTGTATTGTTCCAGTTTCCACTGATGTCAATCGATTCATCTGTATTTACACGTGTAACTTGTCTGGAGCATGAGCTGATGACCATCATCCCAGAAACTGCAATAGCTGCAATTGCTATTATTTTTTTAAACTGCATATTTCTAAATATAAATTTCTAATGTTGTTGTTTACCAGCGGTTCCAGCGCCCGTGATGTCCCCAATTACCATAACCATAGTTACCGTAGCCATAGTTGCTATAGCCAAAGCCCAGAGAGAGACCGATTGGAGAATAATAAGAATTACCATAATAGTAAGGATTATACCAGCTATTTTCATAATTCCTTTGTCTGCGTAAAGCCCTGCGCTCTTCCCTCGCCGTGTACCAGTCGTACGCTTTATAGGTATTCTGGACAGTGCTGCCCTGATTACGGTTCAAAGAATCCGCTAATTCTATATATTTAGCCCTGCTTTCCTGATATCTTGGATTCTGGTCTTCTGCCAGTCCTGGATTTTGTGCATAACCAACCGTCGAGTAAACCAGACCTGCGATGCAACTTGCGACAATAATCAAATTCCGTTTCATCTGTATATATTTTTATTTTATTTGTCAGATGGATCTTACATAATCTATGCCATATTTAGCTAAGATTAAGCTCGGTTCATTTTTCGAGGATTTAACTAAAAGCAAAATCACTCAATTCCTAATGCAAAGATATAACGTAGCGGGTTGATCTCTGCCATTTTAAAGTTAAAAAATGTTAAATCAATTCCCCTTTAATTTCTTAATGAATTCGATGAATCTGGTATTCGCATAGTTTGCAGCCCCGGATTCATGGTAAGAAACGCGCCCCTCCTTATCAAAAACGATGGTTGTGGGCAATGCACCGGAAAAAAGACTTTCAGGAATGCTGCTTGCCGTGGCGAAAACAGGGAGCTGATATCCTTTCCTGTCCATATATTTTTGGGCCTTACCAAAGTCGCTATCGGCATCTACGAGAATAAAAACAACTTCTTTGTCGTCTTTAAATTGTTTGTATAGTTTGTTTACAGAAGGCATTTCGGCCAAACAGGGAGGGCACCAGGTGGCCCAGAAGTTTAAAAACACCACTTTACCTTTTAAATCGCCAAGGTCGAGTACCGTTCCTGACGCATTCTTAAAGCGAATACCAGCCAAGCCATTTGCAGGCAGCAGCCCTTTTGTTTCTGCTGTGGTATCCGGTTTAAAAAGTCCTATTTCCATTAATCCCTGAATCATGATTGCTTTCGCTGAAGGAACAAAAAGAACAACCAGCATCAAAATCACGAACACTCCGTTAACTACATTACTCTTTTTGAACATCTTTCTCATTTCGATAAAATTTTTACACAGGAGCCGATGCAAATTAAAGAATAAATTCTAATTTGCAGAACAACAACTTATTACCTTGACCAGCGTATGATAAAAAAAACTATCCCCGGATTACTGCTACTCGGTGTAGCTTTGTCCTGTACAAACAAAGAAAACAAAATGGAAACCTATAAATGGCCAGATGCAGCGGCACCTGTCGCAGAGATAAAACCTTTCGTCAGAACCCTGCATGGGGATACGGTAACAGACAACTACTACTGGATGATTGACTATTTCAAAAAAGGAAAAGACAGTACTAAAGTCGTGGATTACCTGACCGCAGAAAACAAATACCTGGACACCATGATGAGTGGAACAAAAACGCTTCAGGCAGATTTGTTCAAAGAACTCAAAGGCAGAATCAAGGAAAAAGATGAATCTGTTCCGGTTTTCAAAAACGGATATTACTACTATACCCGAAATGAAGAAGGAAAACAATACGCCAAATACTGCCGGAAAAAGGGCACACTGGATGCCAAAGAAGAAATATTATTAGATATGGACGCGGAGGCGAAAGGCTTACCTTATTATCAGGCCTCTGGTTTCTCCGTTAGTCCAGACAATAAGATGATGGCTTTTGGGGTAGATAAAGTCTCCAGGCGTCAATATGTAATTCACATTAAAAATCTGGAAACCGGAGAAGTGGTTAAAGATGCAATTTCCAATACCCAGGGCGATCCGGTTTGGGCAATGGACAATAAAACGATCTTCTATACTTCCAAGAATGAAGTAACACTCCTGAGTGAAAAAATAAAGAAACACCAGCTAAACAGCGATGCAAAACAGGATGTGACGGTATATGAGGAGAAAGACAAGTCTAATTATATCGGTGTTGGGAAATCAAAATCCGGAAAATACATTTTCATTTATTCTCAGGCTACACTTTCCAATGAAATTAAAATGCTGGATGCCAGCACACCGGACCAACCTTTTAAATCTTTTCAGCCAAGACAAAAGGACATGTTATATGAAGCAATTCCTTTGGATGATAAATTCCTGATCCTGACCAACTGGAATGCCAAGAATTTCCGTCTGATGGAATGCCCTTTGGATAAAACCGGCAGAGAAAACTGGAAAGAAGTGATTCCTCACCGTAAAGATGTTTTACTTGAAGGCGTAGAGGAATTTAAAACCCATATTGTAATTACCGAACGTAAAAACGGACTTACCCAGCTTCGTGTTCGTACAACAGGCGGTCCTGAGCATAACATCGCCTTTGAAGAACCGACTTACACTGCTATGGTTGGGGCTAATCCTGACTATGACAGCAAGACACTTCGTTATGTGTATACTTCACTGACTACCCCGTCCTCTACGTACGACTATAACATGGATACAAAGGCAAAAAAACTGATGAAACAACAGGAAGTTGTTGGCGGATATAATAAGGACGACTATACTTCAGAAAGATTATACGCGACAGCAAAAGACGGGACTAAAGTTCCGATCTCATTGGTCTATAAAAAAGGGCTTAAAAAGGATGGAAAAGCACCACTATTGCTTTATGCATACGGCTCTTATGGCTCCAGTACTGATCCGGCTTTCAACAGCAGCAGGTTAAGTCTTTTAGACCGCGGTTTTGTTTATGCAATTGCACACATCCGAGGCGGACAGGAAATGGGTCGCCAATGGTATGAAGACGGAAAGCTCATGAAGAAGATGAACACCTTCACTGACTTTATTGATTGTGGGAAATACCTGATCGATGAGAAATTTACAGCAAAGGAGCATTTATATGCACAGGGTGGAAGTGCAGGCGGGCTTTTGATGGGTGCAATTATCAATCTTGCTCCTGACATGTGGCATGGTATTATTGCACAGGTTCCATTTGTGGACGTAATCAATACCATGTTGGATGAAAGCATTCCACTGACAACAAATGAGTTTGATGAATGGGGAAACCCTAAACAAAAAGTGGCTTATGATTATATGAAGAGCTATTCTCCATATGAGAACATAGAAAAGAAAGCTTATCCGAACATGTTGGTTACAACAGGCCTTCACGACAGTCAGGTTCAGTATTTCGAGCCGGCAAAATGGGTGGCTAAACTAAGGGCAGCCAAGACGGATAAAAATGTCCTGTTGCTTAAAACAAATATGGATTTCGGCCATGGCGGAGCTTCGGGACGCTTTGATTACCTGAAAGACGTTGCTTTAAACTATTCCTTCCTTTTCGCATTGGAAGGCATTAGCAAATAATACAGCTCATAAAAAAAGGGGATACCTTTCCAGGTATTCCCTTTTTATTATTCCTACTATTTCTTATCCATTAAAAAAGGATCAGTTAGCATCCTTTTTAAGGATTCGGTTAAAGGGCTTTGTTTAGCCCTCTGTCTTTCAATAAATGTTTCATATCAGGCTCTTTACCTCTAAAAGCCTTGTAAAGGTCCATTGGCTCAATGGTACCTCCTTTTTCAAGTACATTCTTACGGAAGGATTTAGCAACCTCCGGATCAAAGATATTTCCGCTTTCTTTGAAGGCGGCAAAGGCGTCACTATCCAATACGGCTGACCAGATATAGCTATAATATCCGGCCGAATAACCGGAAGCAAAGATGTGTTGAAAATAGGTACTTCTGTAACGGGGAGCAATTTGTCTGATCAGTCCATACTTATTCATTTCTGCCGTTTCGAATTTTAGCGCGTCTATTTCTTTGCCAGCAGGGATCGTATGAAAGCCCATATCAAGTAAAGAAGCAGCAAGATATTCTACAGTTTCAAAGCCCTGATTGAACTTCCCTGCATTTTTCATCTTTGTAATCAGCTCCTGAGGTACAATTGCACCAGTTTTATAGTGTTTCGCATAAAACTGAAGCACCTCTGGCTCAAATGCAAAGTGCTCCATCACCTGCGAAGGTAACTCCACAAAATCACGGGGAACTGAAGTACCGGCAAGGCTTCTGTATTTTACATTAGACAATAAACCGTGGAGGGCATGTCCCATTTCATGGTAAAATGTGGTTACTTCATCTGCTGTAAATAAAGCTGGCTCCTCTCCATTCGGGCCTGAAAAGTTGCAAACAATAGAAACAACAGGAGGGACGCGCTTTCCCTCTTTATAAGATTGGGTCGCATAAGAAGTCATCCATGCCCCACCACGCTTAGAACTGCGGGTAAAGAAGTCCATATAAATAACCCCAATATGGGTTCCATCAGCTTCTTTCACCTGATAAGCGGTTACGTCCTTGTGATAGACCGGGACATCAGTCAACGCGGTAAAAGTAATTCCATATAACTTATTCGCTACTTTGAAAAATCCTTCCCTTACATTGTCCAGCTTGAAATATGGCCTTAGTTCTTCTGCGTCATAATTGTATCTCTCTTTACGCACTTTATCTGCATAATGAGACCAGTCCCAGGCTTCCAGTGTTTCATTTTTGCCCTCTTTGTCCATCATTTTCTGCATGTCTGTGGCTTCCTGCCTGGCCACCGGCAAAGCAGCATCCCAGAGGCCATTTAACAGGCCGTAAGCCTCTCTCGGAGATTTTGCCATGCTTTCCTCCAAAACAAAGTCTGCATGGCTGTTATAGCCCAATAATCCGGCTTTTTCAGCACGTAAAGCAACCATCCTTGAAATGATTTTTTTATTATCGTTCGCGTCGTTATTATTGCCCCTGTTGATATAGGCATTATACATCTTTTCTCTCAATGCACGGTTCTCCGAATATTGTAAAAAGGGCATTACACTCGGTGTATGCAAAGTGAACCGCCATTTTCCTTCTTTCCCAGCTTGTTTGGCAGACTGGGCCGCAGCCGATTTTACCGATTCCGGAAGTCCTGCAAGGTCGGCTTGCTGGTCAATCAGCAACTCAAAATTGTTGACCTCCGCCAGAAGGTGCTGTCCGAAATTTAAAGTAAGCAGAGAAAACTCTTTATTGATTGCTCTCATTTTTACCTGTTGTGCTGCATTAAGGTTGGCTCCGCTACGAACAAAGCCTTTATAGGTCTTATCCAGCAAACGTTTTTGTTCTATATTCAGCTTTAGCCCCTCCCGCTTATCGTATACCGCCTTCACTCGTTTAAATAAATCGGCGTTCAGGTAAATGTCGTCACTATGTTTGGAGAGCTCCGGTGCCATTTGTTTCGATATGGCTTCAAGCTCAGGAGAAGTATTGGCAGAACTTAGGTTGAAAAACACGGTGCTGACTTTACTGAGTAATTTTCCGCTTTCTTCCAGGCCCACTATGGTGTTCTGAAAAGTAGGGACAGAACGTTGCCTGTAAATTGCCATAACAGCTTGCTGCTGCTGCTTCATTCCTTCCTGAAAAGCAGGCACAAAATCAGGGATTGTTATTTTGTTAAATGGAGGAACTCCATATGGAGTATTGTACTCTTCCATAAATGGATTCGTATTCTGGCCCATTACCGTTTTATCAGTAACCAGCAGCATTCCGCAAATTAAGATCATTGATGGGATTCCGTTTTTTAATTT
Organism: Pedobacter steynii; assembly: GCF_900103665.1. Taxonomy (GTDB): domain Bacteria; phylum Bacteroidota; class Bacteroidia; order Sphingobacteriales; family Sphingobacteriaceae; genus Pedobacter; species Pedobacter steynii. The sequence continues at coordinate 269,120 of NZ_FNGY01000009.1, read as the reverse complement.
CATTTTTCAGATCAGCTTTATTAATTAATCACAAAAACCTCAGTTGAGCTGAGGTCCGGCAAATATAATTCTTTAGATCAGGCCTGGTTGTCTTTAAAAGTATCATTGTTGCAACAATATCGGAAAAAGCGTGCTAAAATGTAAGGAAAAAGGATAAATAGCGGCTTTTAAGAAAAAAATAAAAAAAGCTTGTAACGAATCCAAAAAGCGGCTACTAATTGAGTATAAAAATCAAAACCAACAAACCATGAGAACAATATTCACCATCACCGCCATTACCTTAAGCAGCATCTTTACTACTAAAACTATAGCACAAAACACCCCTTTGGAAAACTCCTTACTATGGGAAGTAAGCGGAAAAGGCTTAACAAAGCCTTCTTACATCTACGGAACAATTCATATGATCTGTGAAAATGATTTCAGAATGCCTGAAAAAGCAACCCGTGCTTTTGATAAAACAGAAAAACTTATTCTAGAAATTGATTACAATGACCCAAATGAAATGGCGGACATGCAAAAAGCAGCTGTACCGGGAACGTTATTGAGCAAAACCCTGAATTCGAGTCAATACTCCCTCGTAGACTCTGTTCTGAAATTAAAAGCAAAAATCCCTTTAAAAGCTATGGACCAATATAGCCTGTCCACAGTCTATTCCATCGCAATTTCAAAAACCTTAGCTTGTGCCACAACAAAATCATATGAACTGGAATTTATTAAATTAGCCAAACAGAAAAATATAGCCACAGGAGCATTGGAAACGACAAAAGCCCAAATGGCATACTTGCAAACAGCCTATCCGGACGCTGTAATGGTCAAACACATTCACATGTTTGATGATTACAAAACAATGTTTAACGCTGCTGTTAAGGCCTACAAGGAAGAAAACATCAGCAAGGTGGCAGAAGAAATGAACAATAAGAAGTTCAACGACAAAGAAACCAATAAGTGGATGCTGGATACAAGAAATACAAACTGGGTGAAACAAATGCCGGAAATGATGAAAAAACAAGCTTCTTTCTTTGCTGTAGGTGCCGCACACCTACCTGGTAAAAAAGGTGTATTGGCGCTTTTAAAAGCGCAGGGATATACCGTTAAACCAGTAATGAATTAAGCTTTGAAAACAAAGGAGAAAGTGTTTCTTGGGGAAATAGAAACCCATAAAGGAATCATTCATAAGATCTCCAGAATGTACATGGACGATGAAGATGACCAGAAAGATCTTTTCCAGGAAATCATCTGTCAGCTGTGGAAATCTTACGATTCCTTTAACCATCAAAGTAAGTTTTCCAGCTGGATGTACAGAGTTGCGTTGAATACCGCCATCGTATTTTTCAAGAAAGACAAACGCAAGCAGGATGTCTATGCGAATATCCTCGCTGAGGAAATAGAGATTCCATCGAACGAAGCAGAAACGAAAGAAATACAACTGGCTCACTTTTATAAAGCACTCCAAAAACTGGACAAAATAGAGAAAGCATTGATGTTTTATTTCCTGGAGAATTATTCCCATAAAGAGATTGGGAACAACCTGGGGATTACTGAAGGAAATGCAAGAGTAAAGCTCAACAGGGCAAAGAATAAACTAAAAGAACTTATAAAAAAACAAGGTTATGAATTTTGACGATATAAAATCAGCATGGAACAAAGAACCGGAGCAACCGATTGAAGTACCAAACACAATTGAAAGCTTAAAGAAAGCCCAGATGCCACTGGATAAATTCAGGAAAAACATGAGAGGAGAAGCGATATTCCAGGTCGTGGCTTTATTGGTGAGTGTCTTTATACCCGGTTATTTTAACCTCATCCCCGCATTAAGAGTTTCTTTTAATTGCACTTATATTCTTTTTGTCATCACCACCCTGTATTTCCTGATTCGGTTTTATGGCCTTTATAAAAAGATCGGACAATCTTCCTTAACCACGAAAGACAGCTTGTATGAATTAAATTATGACCTAAAGTTAAACATCGAACTTTATAAAATGTTCAATTACATGCTCCTGATTATTTTTCTGGCTTTTGGAGCAATAATCCTCGTTAATTTCAACTATGAGTATTTTATGAAAGGGATTGTCAACGAGCCCGGCTATTTCTATGTGGTATTTGGATTGACCATATTGAGCATCTGTATTGTGATTCATTTCTTTGCCATCATCTGGCTAAATCAATATTATGGCAAATATGCAAAGGAAATAGAATCGCTTATCGGAGCGCTGAAAGAGGAACAACAGGATTAACGCCGGTACTAATCCTAAAAATCAAATTTTAACCTCACACCTGTGCCAATAAGGTACAGGTTTTCCTGTTTAAGCTCCTTCATTGGTAATTTTATAAATGGCTCAACGGAGAATGCTTTTCCTTTTGAAATCTTCTGTCTATACCCCACAGAGAAGTTATAAAAACCTAAATAAGGATCGTTTTTAATTTCTTCTTTTGGTGCTTCCTCAGAAACAGTTCTATTCAGTACCATCGCTTTGGCGTCTCCGCTCCCTGCCTCATATGCCTGTGGTGCAACTTTGCTTTCAATAAAAGTATTCTGCTGTTTCTGATCAATAACAGCAAAAGCAGAAACACCAACATTGGCATACAATCTTTTACTTAAATGATACTTCAGCTCAAGTGGAATATCTATCCCTCGTAGCTGTGCGTTTACCGCTTTCAGTTCTTTGCTGTCGTTGGCTACATCGCCACCAAAACTCATACTCTTCATTGCTGTATTGGGCGGATTTTCGATGGTCCTGGATGCACCCATTTCATTATAGGAAATACCCGAACTAATGGATACCTTATCCGACAGCGCGTAGCCCATACTTACGCCATACCCCATATTTAACTTCTTACTATTTCCAAATGAAGGTGCGACAACAAGTCCCATCTCCCATTTACTTTCCCTTTTGGTGGTCGGTTTACCCGTATTGGCGGTTCGATTTTGTTTGGTTTCGTCAATTAAGAAATCCTCGAAACTCTGTTTTTTTTCTACAGCAGGAACCTGAACGACAACCTGTTCCTGAGGAATAATCTGCTCTGATTTAGAACCAGGTTTTACACCAGACTGATTTGCCCCCACCTCAGCTATTGCAGAATGTGGCTCATTCGTGTTCAGATTTATGGCGACTTGCCCGGCCTTTATGTCATCGGCCCCCAAAGTACGCTTGTTTTTTGTAACTGAAATTAGTGTTCCTTGTTTTTGTCCGGAAGGAACAGCAGAGACTATATCCGTTACCTGGGGCGTTGCCGATTCTTTTTCAAGCGTTTTTGTTTTAGCAACCTCCTGATTTTTAGGCAGCTCTTTTTTATTTAGCGTAAAGAACAAGCCAAATCCAATCAACAGGACTGCCGCAGCACTGCTCAGGCCAGCCAACCAGAAAATCAAACCTCTTTTTTTCGGTTCTTCTTTTATAAAATCTTCCCATGCCCCCGGATCATACTCCTCCTCATGAGCCATTAAACTCTCCCTGATATGAGCGATGAACTCGTCTTCAGGCAATTTTATATGTTCATTAGGTTTCATTCTTATTTCTTTATATTTATCTGGATCAAGCAGCTATTAAATGCGTAATCTATATTGTTTAATTTAGTTGGACTCATAAGAACTAATCAATGATTTTGAATAAAGCGTTCTCAATTTATTCTTTGCTCTGGTCAGGTAAACCCGGCTTGAGCTCTCAGGGATATTCAATAATTTGGAGATTTCATCATGCGAGAAACCTTCAATTTCATACATATTAAAAATCAACTTATGGGTTTCCGGTAATTGACCCAACAACTTCATAATATCTTGCACATTGAGTTGAGAAACGGCATTTAACTCCGTAAGTGGCTGCTGCAAATCCTCCATATCATCCACATACAGGTAGGTTCGCCTGCTTCTGAGGAAATCGATCGCAGTGCGTGAAGAGATTTTGGCAATCCAGCCCTTAAATGCTTTCTGTAAATCTGCCTTGTCCTTTGGAAAGCCAAACTGTCCTATGCTTTTAAAAACCTTAATAAAACTATCGTTAATCAATTCCTGAGCATCATTTTTGTCGGTCACGTATCTCAAAATAACGCCCATTAGATAGCCATAAAATGATTTATAAACCACCTCTTTACATTTGTTGTCATTTTTCAAACACCCCGCTAAAACGTCCTCAAATTTGAGCATTCTTTTTTAACACCATTAAGGATTATTTAAGTTTACCATCTCTGTATGACTAAAACAAAGAGATTGAAAAAGAACCTCAACCTCAGCATATTCTAACACACCATTTAACAGAGGAAATGTAAATTTAATCATTTCCATTATTCAAAGATTAAAAAAAGCCGGTTTCAGAAGAAACCGACCTGGGGGGTATCTATTTATTTTTAGCGATATAGATATTGGCTCCAAATTTCAGTGGATCCGTATCTGACTTGTCTTTATATCCTTTGGCATAAATGGTGTAATACTTACCTTGTTCAAGCTTAGTTCCCGGCACAGTAGTGAGTACCGCTTTTGTCGCATTATCCTTAATCTCGAAAGCAACGTTATCGCCTGCCTCGACCTCAGTAAATGCAGAAACTGCTTTATATGCTTTGTTGGTAAACAAATCGGTTGTTCCTCCCTTAACCGCAAGGATTAACGGAGATGCATCAGGGCTCAGATTAAGAAACCGTACCCTTGCTTTTGTAGAAGTTGCAGGACTATCCAAATTATCAATAACCGTTAAAAAGGATCTGTTAGTTCCTGTATCTATTAAAAAAGTAGAGTAGTACTTGCTTGCCTGGTAAACCAGATCTTTTGACAACAAGTAGGTGTTCTTCCCTCTTTCAACGATCCCAATCCTGAATGCGCCCGGATAGAAACCAACATAGTCAAGCGTTGTACCGAACTTAAAAGGATCTGTATTCCATCTTTGACCTCCAATAATAAAATCTAATTCCTTAACGTTTGGACTTGCATTTACAACAGACACCACCGTAGCAGGAACTGATTGTGGATCGTTCCTTTTAGAACAGGCAGATAATGCAACTGAGATCGTAACTGCAGCAATAAAAGCCTTAGATATATTTTTAAGATTGTTTGAAATTTCCATAATTAAAATTAATAAGATGTATAAATCGTTTAGTTATTGGCCGTTAACCATTTTTCTCCTAAAACGTAGCGTTCTTTAAAAACGCTACAGTCAACCTAAAATATTTTTCAAGTCCGCAGATTTAAGAATAAAAATTCCACAAAAAAGCCCGTTGCACAACAATGCAACGGGCTTTTCAGGAAAAAGGAAATCCTTAGATCAAATTTACACTTCTACTTACAAAAGCAGTTAGTTCCGCTCCCGTTAGCATTCCTTGCGCCAATAAAGCCAAATCCACGGCTTGTTTTGCAAGCAGGCTTTGTTCCTCTTCATTGTCTGTTAAAAGGATCTTTCCGATCAGTTTATGATTTCCATTGATGGCTACCTTATAATTATCAGGCATGCTGCCGTAGAAGCCCATACCACCACCCATCTGGGCCATGTCTTTCATGCGTCGCATAAACTCATCCATAGTTACCGTAACCGGTAATTCTTCCGGGTTTAATCCAACCACTTCTACCTGCATTCCAGGTTTGGTAATTGCCTTTGTAAAGATTTCTGTAACCTTTTTCGACTGCTCCTCTGTAAGCACAGATTCTACGGCATCATCTTTTTCAATCAATTTATCTGCCACGCTGGAGTCTACACGTTTCAATTGTGTTTTTTCCAGTTTGTTCTCTAAATGATTGATAAAATGATTGTCAATAGGCGAGTTCATTAATAAGACATCGTAATCTTTTTTATTGGCCGACTGAATAAAACTATCCTGTTTTGCAGGATCATTCGAGTAAATGTAAACCACCTGTCCATTTTTATCGGTCTGGAAGTCCTTTACTTTGTCATGATATTCACCTAAAGTGAAGTGTTCGTTTTTTGTATTGGTCAATAAGGCAAAATCTTTCGCTTTATCATAAAACTTATCTTCGCTTACCAGACCATATTTCACGAATAAACCGATATCACTCCATTTCTCTTCATAAGCCTTACGGTCTTTGTTAAAGAGCTCGTGTAATTTATCCGCTACTTTTTTAGTGATGTAACTGTTGATTTTTTTAACGTTACTATCTGCCTGAAGGAAACTTCTGGAAACGTTCAATGGGATATCCGGTGAGTCAATTACGCCATGTAACAACATCAGGAACTCCGGAACGATATCTTTTACTTCATCTGTAATAAATACCTGACGGGAGAACAACTTGATTTTATTGCGTTGCATGTCAAAATCGTTCTTCACTTTAGGGAAGTATAATACTCCTGTTAAGTTAAAAGGATAATCAACATTCAGGTGAATCCAGAATAAAGGATCTTCCGAGAAAGGATATAGTTGTTTATAAAACGCAAGGTAGTCTTCGTCTGACAAATCTGCAGGTGCTTTTGTCCAAATCGGGTTTGTGGTATTGATGATATTGTCGACTTCAACAGCTACGGTTTTTGGCTTTCCTTCTTCGTCTTCACCATCTGCAATTTGTTCGGTCTTTGTTCCAAATTTAATCGGTACCGGCAAGAACTTACCATATTTGTCCAGAATCTCTTCCAGCTTGTTTTTACTTAGAAATTCTTCTGATTCCGCATTGATGTGCAGGGTAATTTCAGTACCTCTGGTCGTTCTGTTACCTGCGCTGATTTCAAATTCAGTACTGCCATCACATACCCAACGGGCAGGCTCGGCACCATCCTGATAAGAAAGGGTCTGGATTTCTACCAGGTCCGCTACCATAAATGCAGAATAGAAGCCTAAACCAAATTTACCGATGATTTCATTGGCATCTTTAGCATCCTTAAACTTCTCTACAAACTCACTTGCTCCGGAGAAAGCCACCTGATTGATGTATTTTTTGATCTCCTCAGCAGTCATACCCAAACCATTATCTGTAATGGTAATGGTCTTTTTTTCTGCATCAACAGCAACTTCTACCAATGGGTTACCCAGCTCTCCGTTGTATTGTCCCAATGCGGCAAGACGTTTAATCTTTTGTACCGCATCAACGGCATTGGAAACCAGCTCGCGCAGGAAAATCTCATTGTCTGAATACAGGAATTTTTTGATGATCGGGAAAATATTCTCCGTGTGAATGGAAATGGTTCCTTTTTCTTCTATGCTCATATGTTAACTCATTTTTAAGTACATAACGATCCTATCAATGGCTATTCCAATTCAACATTCTTGTCAAATTGACAGTTCAGCTTCCAATTTCAGCCTTGATGGCGAGGAAACAAAATCTTTGCGTATACTTGAATATCCTATGATTAAACATTTCCTTACCCTATGAATGCGGAGCATTACGATAAACTAAAAGAAGAAGACTTTATTTCAGCCACATCTATTGAAAATATACGGCTGAGGAGGCAAAATCCTCTGTTTTCTTTGCACTGGGAACTAAAAACCTTATTATATCTGGGCGTAATGCTATTGAGTACCGGATTAGGCATTCTCATCTATAAGAACATTGATACGATTGGCCATCAGGCGATTCTGGCCATCATCGCAGCAATCAGCATTGGTTGTTTCACTTACTGTCTTAAACATCGGCCCCCGTTTAGCAGGGAAAAGGTAAAATCTCCAAATTCCCTTTTTGACTACCTGCTGCTCCTCGGTTGCCTTAGCTTTTTAACATTTGTTGGCTATCTGCAGTTTCAGTATACTGTTTTCGGCACCAATTATGGGATGGCGACCTTCATTCCGATGCTGCTTTTATTTTTTGTAGCCTATGAATTTGACCACCTTGGAATTCTCAGTATGGGAATTGCCAACCTCGCCATATGGATGGGGGTATCGGTTACGCCTGCTCAAGTACTTTCCAGTGGGAATTTTGACAATGAAACGGTGATTTATACTTACCTGATCCTGGGTTCAATCCTATTACTGGCTGGGCAGCTGACCGAATATTTCAATTTCAAAAAGCATTTCAGATTTAGTTACCTGCATTTCGGAATCCATATTTCGTTTATCTCTTTATTGTTTGGCTACTTTAATCATTATAATGCTTCCTTTTCATTTATATGGCTTTTTGTGCTCTTCGCACTGGCCTATTATCTTTATACTGATGCAATGAAGCACAAAGCGTTCTACTTTCTGCTGCTGGTAGTCCTGTATAGTTATATCGCCATTAGTACATTGGTGGTCAGAGGCTTCATCACCATCGGTGATACCGAAGCATTATACTTCTGTTGTTTTTATTTTATTGGCTCTGCCATTGCGCTGATCCGTCTGTTGATTTATTTAAACAAGCAAATTAAAGCCTCATGATCATTTACAACAAAACCTGGCTGAAGAATTTAGACTTACAGAACCAGCTAAAAAGAGCGCAACGCTTAGGGGACATTACTGCCGAGGAATTAAAACACATCGAAGAAAAGTATCCGGTCGGCTTTTACATGCCCAATATTTTCATTAGGACCGGCCTTTTTATCCTGACCCTGATCATTACCAGTTTTGCAGGAGGACTGCTCAGTCTCATTCTGAGCAGTATAAATAACCTGATTACTTCCCCGGGTTACTGGCTATTTTTAGGTATCATCAGTTATATCGCGCTGGAATTAATCGTTCAACGGATGCATCATTTCAGATCCGGTGTAGACGATTCATTAATGTGGACAGCCGCAGGCTTAATTGTTTCTGCTTTTATTGGCTACCTTACCATCGTACTGCGTAACGGCCTATCTGGTCCTTTTGAAAGTTACCTTTTTGGCTTCACTTTGGTACTGGCGGGCTATTTTGCCTTGCGTTTCGCTGATATGTTAATGGCTGTTGTATCCTTTCTTTCCCTAATTTTCTTCCTGTTCTTTAGCCGGGAAATATTTGGCTTCTATGCCGCAGCGATTCTTCCTTTTCTGATCATCCTGGTCTCTGCCGGAGTTTATTTTCTTTGTGTTTCCTGGAAGAAACATAAAGACTATGAAAATTGCCTTACAGCGGTGCAGGTCTTCTGTCTTTTAATCGGCTATGCAGCAGGCAATTATTTCGTAGTCAAAGAAATGGGAAGCACGATCAGTCAACCTTTGCAGGAAGGAGAAGGAATTCCACTCGGCTGGTTCTTCTGGACCTGGACTATAGTCATTCCGTTTGTATATATCGCCTTAGGTCTCAAACGAAAAGACGTGATTTTACTACGTTCAGGCTTAATCCTGATTGCTGCAGCAGCATTTACCTTTAGGAATTATTACCATATCATGCCTATTGAAGGTGCTTTATCACTCGTTGGAGCAGCATTACTGGCCATATCTTATGGAGTAATCCATTACCTAAAAACACCAAAGAAAGGCTTTACCTATGAAGAATTTGATGATGATCAGCTAATGGATAAGATTAGAGTAGAGTCTCTTATTGTCGGCGAAACCTTTTCTGGTCCTGCTGCGGCTCCTGAAGGAAGCCGGATGGGCGGAGGAAGTTTTGGAGGCGGAGGATCAAGTGCTGACTTTTAGAAGAAAAATAAATCCATCAGTTATTTAGAATAGTTCCAGATAGTTTGTTTCTTTGTAAAAAAACTTACATGAAACAAGCTATCTATACCCTATCCATAATGTCGGCTTTTCTTTTTGCCGGCCTCAACACCATAGCTCAAGGTCCAAAGACAGAGAAAAATCTTGATGCCAAGTCGAAAACGACATTCTATAGCCTGGAGGCTGGAAAAATTGTCAAAGAGACAGAAAAATGGGACCTGGCATTTAACAATACGGCGATTAAAATCAACAGCAAACAAAACGTTTCTGCGCAGATTTTAAGTAATACAACCTTTGATAAAGTAATTAAAGCTCCGGAAAACGGATATAAAAAAGACAGCCAAAGCAGCAGTGCCATCCCAACCGGATCGGGCAACGGATGGTACAATTATGACATGGCAACCCATGCGCTCAGTCCTATTCCAGGTAAAGTCATTATTGTTAAAACTGCTTCAGGAAAACATATTAAACTGGAAATTATAAGCTATTATTTTGATGAAGAGGATTATAATGAGACCGGTTTTTATACGTTTAAGTATGCAGTAGTTAAATAAGCTTCTAAAACACCCTGATGGAGACCAAATATTATCCTACAGAAGTTTATTTCTTGCGTATCTTTGCTCCCTGATGGAATACAATGTTCACACCTTGCCGAATGGCATCCGATTACTTCATGTCCCTTCTGCATCCGCAATCTCTCATGCCTGCATTATTGTAAATAGCGGGTCCAGAGATGAACAGGAAGAAAAATCCGGTCTGGCTCATTTTATTGAGCACCTGATCTTTAAACGCACAGAAAAAAGAAATACCAACCAGATTTTAAACAGACTGGAGAGTGTTGGCGCAGACCTTAATGCCTATACGACTAAGGAGTATACCTGCATTCACGCTTCTTTCCTGAACCCATATCTGGACAGGACATTGGAATTGTTTCACGATATTGTCTTTCATTCGACCTTTCCAGAAGACGAAATGGAGAAGGAAAAGAGTGTAATTCTTGATGAGATTACCTCCTACCTTGACCAACCGGAAGAAGCGATATATGATGATTTTGAGGACCTTGTTTTTTCTGGTCATTCGCTGGGTAGAAATATCCTTGGGAGCGCAGAAAGTGTCAGTAAAATCGAGAAGAAAGACATTTATGATTTCATTGCGGAAAATTACCATACGGACAAAATCATTATCGCCGTTTTAGGGAACTATTCCTTGAATAAAGTCATTAAGATCGGGGCTAAATATTATTCTGAAATACCGGAGAACCTACACAAAAACTCAAGGATTGCACCAGAAAAGGCTCCTGTAGTCACCCATTCTTTCCAGAAACCGATCATGCAGGCGCATGCCATGTTAGGCGCTCAGGCTTATTCTTTGCACCATCCCTATAAAACAGGGTTGCTATTGCTCAATAACCTGTTGGGTGGCACCGGAATGAGCTCTATTTTGAATCTGCAGATCCGGGAGAAACATGGAATCGCTTATACGATTGAAACCGGCTATAGCCCCCTGAGCGATACGGGTATTTTTACTTTATATTTCGGTACAGATCAGGAAAAAGTGGACAAAGCACTATCCTTGATCTTCAAAGAGTTTAAAAAGATTAAAGATCATCCGCTAACAGAGGTTCAACTTCAAAAAGCTAAGAATAAATTTATTGGACAGATCGCTCTGGGCGAAGAAAATAGGATCGGACTGATCATATCCATGGCTAAAAGCCTGATAGACTACGACAAAATTGACGACCTCCAAACTGTATTTAATAAAATTCAGGCAGTAACAACCGCTGATATGGCCAATATTGCCAATGAAATATTAGATGAAAGTAATCTTACGTCCTTAACCTTTTACCCTTTAGGGTAATATTTGTATTTTTGCACTATGAAATTACCTATTGTAGCATATGGCGATCCGGTATTGAAAAAGGTTTGTGCTCCTATTGAGCAGGGCTATCCGGATTTAAAACAATTAATCAGTAACATGTTCGAAACCATGTATAATGCTCATGGAATTGGTTTAGCTGCCCCTCAGATTGGATTACCGATCCGGTTGTTCATTGTAGATACCGGCGTAGATGAAGAGGAGAAGAAAGGCTTCAAAAGTGCTTTCATCAATGCAGAAATCCTGGAAGAAACAGGTGAACCCTGGGCTTTCAATGAAGGATGTCTGAGTATTCCCGATATCAGAGAAGACGTATTTCGTAAACCCAATATCCTCATCAGATATTATGATGAAAACTGGGAGCTACATGAAGAAAAAATTAACGGCATATTAGCCCGCGTGATCCAACACGAATATGATCATATTCAGGGTAAACTATTTACGGAAACTTTAAGCTTATTGCGGAAAAGAATGCTGAAAAGCAAACTGGACGCGATTTCTAAAGGAAATGTAAAAGTGGATTATAAAATGCGTTTCCCACAGCAGAGCAGAAGGCGTTAATTCCCTTCGCTCCTGCTTTTATCTCCTTTGAATATGGATTGCATCAACTTACCCCATGCAAATGGGTTTAAAAGCGGGTTGGTTTGCACCATATTCTTATTTAAGGCCCGGTCGTGATTTAGTCTGAAATTAATTCCCGAAATCTCCCCTGCATCCCTCGGAAGGGTTTGAATCAATCCCGAAATACTTTCCTGAGATACGTTTCTGATGGCGATAGAAAAATCATCATCGGCAATTTTCATCGCCATGAAATCCCGTGTAAACTCTTCTACAGTAGCCCAGGGGTATACCCTAACGGTAGGCAGGTTCACAATCTCTGACTTTAACTTCACCATTGCTGTATATTTACTGTCATCGATCTGAGTAGGGATAGGCAGGAGTAAATCCCTGTATCCTACAGCCGTATAAAGGATGGTATCACCAGGATGGGCAATAAAGGAAAAATATCCTTTATAGTTGGCGGCATACCGTTGCCCTTTATTCGTCAAATTGGTAACCGTTACATAAGGCACCACAGTATTACTGTCTACATCGGTAATGATACCAGTAAACTGAATCAACTTCTTACTCCCCGTGGTTTGCTGTGCAAACGCAGAAGAAATCAAAAGAAGCAATAATAAGGTGAGTGAATACTTCATATACAAAAATAGCGGTATTAATTAAAACGGCTAGTTAAATAGTGTTAAAACAATTATACCGGCTCCGCAAGGTTAATGGCAACGACTGAAGTAATCTGTGGAACAGCCTTCATAATTGCCTGCTCAATCCCAGCTTTCATAGTCATAAAGCTCATTTTGCAAGACCCGCAGTTTCCTAATAATTTCAATTTAACTACATTATCCGCCGTAATCTCTTCTATTGCAACATCTCCACCATCAGCGATTAAATATGGTCTGATCGTTTCTAATGCCTGCTCTACTTGTTGTGTTAAATCCATTTTGGTAATTTTTTAAAGTATAAAAATAGTAATTTTTTAGCAATTAACACTCAGCGAGTTATTAATTGCCACTTGTTGTGCGACCTTTCCGGCAATCTCTGCAAAAGAAGCGGATATCTTGCTTTCTTTATTCAACGCAATTGGTGCACCTTTATCACCCGCTTCAGTAATTCCCTGAACGATTGGGATTTCACCTAAGAAAGGTACCTCAAATGACTTCGCCAGTTCCTTGCCACCGTCTTTGCCAAAAATATAGTATTTATTCTCAGGCAATTCCTCTGGTGTAAAATAAGCCATATTCTCAATTACTCCTAATACAGGAATATTAATACTTGGCATTTTAAACATTGCCAATCCTTTCCTGGTATCCGCGAGTGCTACCTGTTGAGGTGTCGTTACAATTACAGCACCAGCGATCGGGAAACTCTGGGTGATGGTGATGTGAATGTCTCCTGTTCCCGGAGGAAGATCTACAATCAGATAGTCCAATTCTCCCCAGTCGGCATCATTGAACAATTGTTTGACCGCATTGGAAGCCATTGGTCCGCGCCAGGGTACAGGCTGATCCGGATCTGCAAAAAAGCCTAAAGACAAAAGCTTAATCCCATACTTTTCAATAGGAAGGATCAGCGTTTTTCCATCTGCAGTTTCTCTGGCACTCGGCTTAGCCCCTACAAGATCAAACATCGTTGGAACAGAAGGCCCATAGATGTCTGCGTCGATCAGGCCTACTTTTGCGCCATCGGCAGCCAGGGCAATGGCGAGATTACTTGCTACAGTTGACTTTCCTACACCACCTTTTCCTGAAGAAACCAGCAAAATATTACGAATATCTTTCAGTTGGTTGATGTCCATAGGTTTGGTTACCCTGGAAGTAATATTGATTTCTATTTCGGCTTCCTGACTTACGAAATGCTTCACAGCATTAAAACATGCATTTTTCAGCATATCTTTCATCGGGCAGGCCGGAGTCGTGAGTTCTAAGGTAAAACTCACGTTCTTATCTTCTATTTTCAAATCCTTGATCATGTTCAAAGTCACCAGATCTTTTTTAAGATCAGGGTCTTCAACATTTCTCAGAGCGGCTAGAACTTGTTCTGGACTAATTATCATTAGCCAAAAATAACAAAAGACGGCCACAATTAATTGACTTTAGGCTTTTTAAGTGTAATTTTAACACGAAATAAACATTTGCGTTTAACGTTTAGCAATTATTATCTATTTTACAGCATGCATCTTCCAAAAATTAACATCCCTAAAAAATACCTGAAAATTGGCGCGTGGGTGTTAGGGGTTTTTCTATTGCTATCCGTTGTTCTTGGCTCTATAGCCTATAGCAAAAGAGAAGCGTTATTAAAAACAATGATGGCCAAAGCAATTGCTAAAGCCGACAAAGACTATGGTCTCGACATTAAAATCGGGGAATCGGGATTCAGTGGACTGAGTACCGTCCACATGAAAAACATTTCTGTAGTCCCAAAAGACCGCGATACCCTATCTACCATTGATGATTTTACCGTCGGGGTGAAACTTTTCCCCCTGATCTTCGGAAATGTCAAACTCTCTGAAATTATTCTGAATAAGGGAACACTGAATGTTGTATTCAAAGATTCTTTAAGTAACCTGGACTTTTTTCTGAAACGGAAAAAGAAAAACACAGAAAAGAAAACCAAATCAGATCTCGCAGATCTCGCGCATAATCTGTTGAACCAGGTTCTATACAAGATTCCTGACAACATGGAAATAAAAAACCTGATGCTTCAGGTCAATGACAATGACACGGCAAAGCTGAAGTTCTTAACTACCACCGCAACGATCAACGACGGAGATTTACTATCAACAATTCTGGTGAATGACAATGCCGCAACATGGCACATCAACGGAACGGTTAAACCCGGCAAAAAACAATTAGATGTCATGCTCTTTGCCGACAATAAAAAGATAGAGCTTCCATACCTTGAAAATAAGCTCAAAGCTAAATTCAGCTTTGATACCGTTAGAACCGAAATGAAAAGTGCAGACTATAGCGGCGATGATTTCAAGATAAAGGGATCCTGGTCTGTTAAAAACCTTCTGGTTAACCATCCGAAAATAGCATCGAATGACATTGTCGTTTCCGACGCAAAAATTGAGGCGGACATGCTTATTGGTCCCAATTATGTTGCTCTTGATAGCTCATCTACCGTATTCCTGAAAAAAGCAATACTTCATCCTTACCTAAAATACACCTTATCTCCGAACAAAATTTACGAGGTTAAGATTATGGCACCGGAGCAAGATGCCCAGGAGGTATTAAATGCCTTCCCACAGGGCTTATTTGAATCTCTGGACGGCTTAAAAGTAAGTGGAAAAGTAAAATATGACCTTAACTTTTATCTGGATAGCGCTATTCCGGACAGCGTCCGCTTCAATTCAGGCTTAACCCCAACTAATTTCAAAATTCTTCAATGGGGAAAAACAAACCTTCAAAAGATCAATAAAGATTTTGTGTATACGCCCTATGAACGTGGGAAACCAATGCGTGATATCATGATTGGCCCTTCAAACCCAAATTTCACCCCATTATCAGGCGTTTCCAGCAATTTCAAAAATGCGATATTAACTTCCGAAGATCCTTCCTTCTTCAGCCACAAAGGATTTGTACAGGAGTCTATCCGTAAATCTTTCGCCGTAAATTTCAAAGAAAAGAAATTTGTACGGGGCGGAAGTACCATCTCTATGCAACTGGTAAAAAATGTCTTCCTCAGCAGACAGAAAACACTGGCCAGAAAAGCCGAAGAAATTCTCATTGTATGGTTGATTGAAAACAATCGCCTGATTAGCAAAAACAGAATGTTGGAAGTCTATTTCAACATCATAGAAATGGGACAAAATATTTACGGAATCGGTGAAGCCACAAGATATTATTTTGGAAAAAGACCTTCAGACCTTAACATTGGTGAAGGAATTTTCCTGGCCAACATCGTTCCCAGACCAAAAATTGCGCTTTATAAATTCAGAGGAGACGGAGGTCTGAAAGACTATCTGTACCCTTATTTCAAGTACATCGGAAACATTATGGCCAAACGTGGCCTGACGCCATCCGACAGCAGCGGCTATGGTTTTTACAATGTCCAATTGAGAGCCGGCCTTAGACAATATCTGTTGCCAGACTCTACTACGGTGGATACAACGGCGTTTGATAACGAAGATCCGCTACCGGCGATAGAAACACATGACGAATCAAAAAGTCTGTTTGACCGCATCTTTGGTGGAGGGTCTAAAAAGGACACCGCTTCCAGACCTGCTGTAAAAACAGATAGCCTTCAAAAAACAAAAAAACAACTCAGACAGGAACGAAGAGAGCTGCGAAGGAAAGAAAAAGAATTAGAAAAGCAACTGGAACAATCAAAAGAGAACCCTTAGTTGTTAGTATAAACGAATATGAACACGATAAAAATTGAAGACAAGGAATTCGACATACTACTCGAAAACGACAACATTGCAAAACGAACCCGATTGATAGGAATTCAGATCAATGTGGATTACGAAAACAGGTGTCCCGTTTTTATTGGGGTCTTAAATGGGAGTTTCTTATTTATGGCTGACCTCGTAAAAGAGATTACATTACCTTGTGAAATGGCCTTTATCAGGGTTTCCTCTTATAAAGACACCCAAAGTACCGGAGAAATTAAAGAAGCATTTGGTCTCCCTGGCAACCTGAAAGACAGAGATATCATTCTTGTTGAAGATATTGTTGATACTGGTTTTACATTAGCATACATCCTGAAGGAAGTTTATAAACAACAACCCGCATCTGTCAAGGTTTGTTCGCTCCTCCTAAAGCCAGAAGCCCTAAAAGCACCCATAGAAGAGTTGGAATATGTCGGCTTTGAAGTTGCAAATGAGTTTGTTGTCGGCTATGGTTTAGATTATAACGGACTAGGCAGAAACCTCAACCATATCTATAAGGCTAAAACTGTTGCGTCCCCTTTACCTTAATGTTATAATTTTTTCTCACTTTTGCAGAAAAGAAACAAATACCCTAATCAACAATGACGATACATAAAGAAGGTTACACCACCATCGCAATATCATTACTTTTCATCTTTATATTGAATGCTATTATTGACTATAGATTTGCCGATATAACGTGGTTAAGATGGTTTGTTTATATTTTTTCAGCTGTTTTAATGCTCATCGTTTTACAGTTTTTCAGAAACCCAAGCAGACAGTTCACTACGGCAGACAATAAAGTAATTTGCCCTGCAGATGGTAAAGTTGTGGTGATTGAAGAGACGGTAGAAGGAGAATATTTTAAAGACAAAAGAATCCAGGTTTCAATATTCATGTCGCCCGTTAATGTGCACATCAACAGAAATCCGATTTCAGGAGTGGTAAAGTTTTTCAAATACCATCCTGGTAAATACCTTGCAGCATGGAATCCAAAATCCTCTACTGAGAACGAAAGGACAACAGTAGTTGTAGAACATGCAAATGGGACCCCTGTATTGTTCAGACAAATTGCAGGCGCTCTTGCCAGACGTATTGTATGGTATGTAAAAGAAGGTGACGTAGTACAACAAAACAAAGAGTTTGGCTTCATTAAATTTGGCTCCAGAGTAGATATCTTTTTGCCTTTGGGCACTAAGGTTAACCTTGAACTAGATCAGGTCGTAAAAGGCGGAATTACCGTCTTGGCGGAATTAAGCTAAGCAAGATCATATTTAAAAAGCCGGTGTTTCTAAGAGACACCGGCTTTTTTGTGCTTTATTGATTCGTTGATCTTGGAAATTAAGGGTTAAGTGCTCCTAAAAAAGAGCATTACTATTCAAAGGCTGAAATCTTTTGCGCGGAAGGGCGCAAAATTTTCTAGGCTTTTTCATAGAACGCCTCTTTTTTGAGGAAATTAAGTTCCATGACCCAGCGGACAAAACCATTCCGGTAGCTTAGACTTAACAAATGAGGAGTTAGGGCCCGACATATAACACGCTTTGCAATTGGCTGTCACATCCTTATAGGCTGTACAGGGCGCTTTACAGGAATGGAGCAGCATTAAAAAAAAGACCGCTGTTCTTTGAAGACATTCGAAGATTTGCCCTTCAGCAAAGATTCGGGGATGAAAAGAATTGCGGTCTTTTTTAATTCAGAATTTCATTTAACCTACACTTGTAGCAGCTGCAGCAGGAGGCTCTTCTCCTACGACACGCTGTGTTGGATAGGCAAAGTCAGAGCCATGCTCCTGAACAATCCTGATCAATTGAAAATTAATCTCTTCTTTGACCCTGATAAACTCACTATGTGGCATTTGTACCACCAGGTATACGACCTGGATATTTAAAGCCGAATCGCCAAAGTTGTCAAAAACAGCAAAACCATCTGTTGTTTCAGGATGTTCCGTTAATAATGTACTAATAGCGGTTACGATCTCTTTTATAGCAGTAGCTGGCGTTTCATAAGTGATGCCAATGAAGAAATTTACCCTGCGAAAATCTCTTCTGGTTACATTTTCCAGCACCCCATCAATCATTGCCCTGTTGGGTATAACAATGGTTGTTTTATCGGGACTAATCAGCCTCGTACTTCTAAAACCAACCTTATCAATAGTGCCTTCTACTCCATCTACCTTAACCACATCTCCTACCGTAAAAGGCTTGTCAAGGAAAATAGTAAAAGAGCCGATCAGATTTTCGAGACTTTCTTTCGCAGCCAGGGCAATCGCAATACCACCAATCCCTAAACCTGTAATGAGTGTTAAGACATTGATTTCGAAAACATAACCGAGCAATACAAAAAAGCCAAAGAAACAAATAATAGTCTTTGCCAGTTCCTTCAAAAAAGGAACGAGCTGATCGTCTGCACGGTCGGCCGTAAGAGAGGCTTTAAACTTCAGGACATGGGCAATAAAATCAATAATTCTCAATATAATCCAAAAAACGGAAAGGATAATAAGAAAGAGAAAGACCTTATCTATCGCCTGCCCAAGGGTGACATGTACTGTTTCTTTCGTTTTTTCTATCTGCTTAGCATATCCGAATAACACCAGATCTAAGGGCTGCCTTAGCTGGTTAATAGCCAAATAGTAGGAACAGAGACTAATGAAGAAAGCAATCGGTTGTAGCAACAGGCCAACAAAAGTATCATCCTTAACTGCAGAGGCAAATTTCTTAAACAAGCGAAATAACAGCAGACTTAGCAGGCGTGATATGATTTTCTTGAATAATACACCAAATAGAAGGATTCCTGCAAAAAGACAATAATTCTTAATCGTGTTTCCCCAGAATATCTGCTCAAAAAACGGACTATCCATCTTATATCAGTTGTTTTAAAGCAATTTCAAATGCAGTTTTAGACAATTCTTTCTTTGCTGCAGATTGTTTATGAATATTTACCATGGCATTGTAGATGATATTGGAAGCATCTGTAAAGATCGCATCATCACTCATTTCTACATTTCTCTGCATCAGATAGGCAAAAACTCTCGCCATTCCACAGTTGGAAATAAAATCCGGGATTACGGCAACATGACTATCCGCATGCTCCATTATACTTCCAAAGAAGATCTCTTTATCTGCAAAGGGAACGTTTGCACCGCAGGCAATTACCTCCAGGCCACCGGAGATCATCTGATCTACTTCCGCCTGCTGAACAAGACGGGAAGCTGCAGCTGGCACAAATATTTCAGCTCCGATGTTCCAAACTTCTTTGCTGGCTTGTTCAAATGGGATAAGGTCTGGAGACACCAATGTATTTCCTTCTCTTTTGTTAAACAAATCAACAATTTCGGCTAGTGTAAATCCTTCTTTTTTAATTAATCCACCAACGCGGTCAATGATTCCGACAATTTTGACACCATGCTGAGCGAGATAATAACCTGCCGCTGCGGCAACATTACCCCAACCTTGAATAATTGCTTTTTTTCCGGCAATCTCACCTCCCCAGATGTGATAAAAATGCCTGATAGACTCTGCGACACCATATCCGGTGATCATATCAGCGACTTTATATTTTCTTTTGATATCAGGCGTATAATTCAGGTCCTCTAAAACCTTAGATACCCCATAGCGCAACTGGCCAATCTGATGAATCCTTTCATTTTCCCTGGCCTGGTAATGCCCATTGATCACACCCTCCTGAGGGTGCCAAAGTCCATAATTTTCGGTGATAGGTATCACTTCATGGATTTCATCAATATTCAAATCACCTCCGGTACCATAATAACTTTTTAACAAAGGCATTACCGCTTTATACCATCTATCCAGAACTTCTTTTTTTCTTGGGTCTGCAGGATCGAAGTTAATTCCCGATTTAGCACCTCCTATAGGGGGGCCTGAAACTGTAAATTTCACTTCCATTGTTTTTGCCAAAGATTCGACTTCTCTTTTATCAAGCCCTTTACGCATACGGGTCCCACCACCCGCTGCCCCGCCACGGAGAGAATTGATTACGACCCAGCCTTCGGCTTCTGATTCTTTATCTTTCCACTCAAAAACAATCTCGGGTCTTTTCTCTTCGAATTTTTTTAACAGGTCTTTCATTGAATATATGGTTTTTTAGTTCTTACAGATCTCCAAAGGTACTCAAGCCAGAGAACATTTAACATCCACCATACGGACAATTTTTCGCTATTAATTCTACGAAAATACACCAACAAAAAAACCTCCCCGATATCATCGGGAAGGCCATTATGCTTTTTCTAAAGAGATTAAACTCTTTTAGATTTGATACGAGCTGCTTTACCAGTTAGTTCACGTAGGTAGAAAAGTTTCGCTCTGCGAACTTTACCGTGGCTATTAACCTCTATTTTAGCGATATTAGGCGAATTGATAGGGAATATACGTTCCACACCAACACCATTAGACATTTTACGAACAGTAAACGTTTCATTAGCACCTACACTATTACGTTGTAATACTACACCTTGGTAAATTTGAATACGTTCTTTATTACCTTCGCGAATTTTATAGTGAACACTCACTGTATCTCCTGATTTGAATGCAGGAAACTCATTTTTTGCGATTACCTGCTCTTCAACAAATTTTACTAAATCCATGATTTTAAGCTATTAAGCCGACTTTTTGTTGTTTAAAATCGGACTGCAATATTAGGAAAATTATTTTATAAATGAAAGCGTTTTTTATTTTTTTCCACATTCTTTAACATTTCCACAATCAGGGCCACGGAAAAGGCGTTTTTCAAGCCAAATTTATTTTATCTTTAGATTGGGGACCTGTATTTTTCTGTTTTATTTTTGATCTTCTTCCTGATGACAAGCTTCTTCACTAATCAAGGTGTCAAGACTTTTCAATTCTATGGGATAATTTGCGAGTTCACCGGGCTTCATTCCAAATACACCTTCCAATAACCTCACTGTTGCATACGGAATATCAGCTTTTCCGTCAGCAGGAAGCTTACGATAGTTGTGAAAAGTATTAAAAGCGATCTTTAGGTGTTTCGGAATCACTCTGCTGGCTGCCTTATAGTTTTTAAGGTTCAATTTATTCATCTCTTCTTCAATCTTGTACTTCCTTGGTTCTTCCATAATTTTAACTGGGTTTGCAATTTTCGTTTACAAATGGTCTTTTGTTGACATACAATACAAAATATTTCTTACAAAATAATATTCATAATACAATTATATACATAAGCATTATATATACATAATTTATTTCCAATTAATACACTTTTACTCACTTTAAGAATATTATTAAATTAAAATTCCGTCTTAACAGGCCTGCTCCTTTCCCTCTCCCAGAACCGGGGACTCGGATTGAAATAAATCTTTTAATTTTTTTACGGAGATCGCATTGTTAATTAGCTCACCAGACCTCATTTCAAAAAGCTGCTCAAACATCACGACTTTTTCATAGGGAATATCCTGAGTGCTATTCCATAAAATATTCCGATAATTATGAAAAGTATTTAGGGAAACTCCCAAAATTTTGGGAATGATTTGTACCGCCATCCGGTACTCTTTAACATTGAGCTGATTCAAATAATCATTGATTTTGTACTTTTTAGGGTCTTCAGTCATAACCTTTTATGAAAAATATTATTAAATGTGTATGTTTATCAAAATTATGACAAATAGTACATAATTTTTTAGAACTAATATACTGATTATTTTAGTGAAAATAAAAAATACACCTAAATTTTTATGGATATAAAAGCCGTTGTTGATGAAATCCTTCTTGAAAAGAAAAGACCTTTTACCTGGCTTGTCAATCAAATGGATAAAACTTTTGATGGACTGAAGCTTAGTCTGATTAATGAATCCATTAAATATCGGGACATTAAGCTGATGGCTAAAATTTTAGAAGTACCGCCTTCCACATTCTTTGAGACGGAAGCAAGGTCCTATAAAACAGAAACAGGCACCAGCCTTACCGCAGAATCCAGGAATGAATACAGTGATTTAAAGAATAACCTCAAAAACTGCAAAGAAATGTCTGCAGCACTAAAGGAACAAATAAAAGATAAGGATAGAATTATTGGCTTACTCAGCGGCAAGAGCTAATCTTCCAACAAGTCAGGCCTCCGTTGTTGCGTTCTCAATAAAGCCTGCTCATGGCGCCATTCATTGATTTTCAACTCATGGCCACTTAACAGCACATCGGGGACTTTATGTCCATTCCAATCGGCCGGACGGGTGTATACAGGCGCATCCAGCAACTCCCCCTGAAAACTATCTGATAAAGCCGAAGTTTCATCATTCAGGACTCCGGGAATCAACCGCACAATAGCGTCAACGAGAACGGCTGCAGGAAGCTCTCCTCCGGATAAAACATAATCCCCAATAGAAATCTCTCTAGTCACAAACAAGTCCCTTATACGCTGGTCTATGCCCTTGTAATGGCCACATAGAATGATCACATTTCCCTTTCCTGACAATTCATTAGCAATGGTCTGGTTAAAGGTAACGCCATCAGGACTCATAAAAATCACTTCATCATATTCCCGCTCAGTTTTCAACTGCTCAATACAACGGGCAAAAGGAGGAATAGACATCACCATCCCACTCCCGCCACCATAGGGATAATCATCAACGCTTTTTTGTTTGTTTGTTGAATAATCCCTCAGGTTATGCACAATAATTTCTGCAATTCCTTTTTTTTGCGCACGCTGCAAGATAGAATGGGCAAATGGACTTTCAAGTAAATCAGGTAAAACGGATATGATGTCAAAACGCATAGGACAAAGATAATTTAATTTTCGAGGTAAAGATCGATCAGGCCATCAGGAAGATGAACTCTTAAGATGCTTTCTTCTTCATCGATCTCCACAATCATATCATCGTTCAAGGGGAACATGATTTCTTTATCCCGGTAAGATACCGTTGCCACGAACTGCTGAGGATATTCATTTACTTCCAGGATTTCGCCAAGCTCTCCGTGATTTTCATCCGAAACCAGATAGCCTTTCAGGTCCTCATAGTGAAATTCATCATTGGAGCGGTCTGGCATTTTTGTGAGCGGCAAATAGATCTTTTTTCTTAATAAAGGCTGTGCTTTATCGATATGGTCTACGTCATCAAAATAAAAATTGCCGGTATTGTTGGTATGTAGCTTATAAGTCGAGACAAAGTAAGGCACCATTTTTCCATTAAAATCAGCAAAAACAACGTCCAGTTCCAATAGCTCAGGCTCATCATATTCAAAAAATAGCTGAACCTCTCCTTTTAATCCCTTAGTCTTGGTGATGTAACCAATATAAAATGCTTCTTCAATCTTCATAATCGTATTCCTTAATATCTCAATCCTTCAAAACCAATTCGTGTTAAACGAAAATAGCGAAGAATACATTCCCAGGGAAGATTCTTCGCTATTCTTCAGAATAACAAAAATATTATGCTTGTTCTTCTTTGTTCTCTTCAGCTGCAGGAGCTTCTTCAGTTGCAGCAGTTTCCTCAGCTACCGGAGTTTCCTCAGTTGCTTCTTCCGCTACTACTTCTTCTTCAACAACCTCTTCTGCTACAGGAGCATTTTTGATTGCTAAAGCAGCTGCACGATCTGCATTTTTCTTAGCTTCAGCAGCTAATGCCGCTTTTCTAACTTCGTCTTTAGACTTAGTTAAGCCATCTTTTTTACCTTCGATCTGACCGTCTTTAGCACCTAACCACTCTGCAAATTTAGCATCTGCCTGTTCTGCTGTTAAAGCACCTTTTTTAACACCACCTTCTAAGTGTTTTTTGTATAAAACACCTTTGTAAGAAAGGATAGCACGACAAGTATCCGTAGGCTCAGCACCTTTGTTAACCCAGTCTAATGTTTTTTCGAAATTGATTTCGATGGTTGCAGGATTGGTGTTTGGGTTATAAGAACCTAAACGCTCAATGAATTTACCATCTCTTGGTGAACGGGAATCCGCTACCACTACGTGGAAAAAAGGTTTTCCTTTTTTACCGAATCTTTGCAATCTGATTTTAGTTGCCATTTCTTTTTATAGTTTATGTATTCAACATAGTTCCCGGAGCTTTATGCTTGCGGGGTTGCAAAAGTAAGTAAAATACTAATGATTAGCAAGATGCAATAATTTTAAATTCAGTTAACATAAGTCTTAGGCCAATTGGAGATATTTGACCAAAACCGATACCATTATGAGAATAGCAATAGATATGGACGAAGTCCTGGCCGATCCCCTAAGCAAATTTATCAAATTATACCACCGGGATTACGGCGTTCCCTTGGACCTTATCCCTGAGCCAGGAAACGAAATTTATCATCATGTCCCTGAACATGCCAACCATAAATGGTTCGACTATATCAATGAAAAAGGCTTTTTCCGGGACCTCCCCCTTATCGAAGGAAGTGTCGAAGCTGTCCGTAAATTACAACAACACCACGACGTTTACATCGTCTCTGCGGCAACAGAGTTTAGAAATTCACTCGAAGACAAAATGGATTGGCTTGCCGACCACTTCCCTTTCATCACCTGGCAGAACATCATGTTTTGCGGGGATAAGATCGTAGATGTTGACGTAATGATAGATGACAGGGCAAAAAACTTTATCGGCTTTAAAGGCAGGAAACTGTTGTTCAGCTCCCCTCATAATCTTTTGCTGACGGATTACGAACGCGTAGACAACTGGCAGCAGGTTTTGGACAAATTAGTAGGTCCGGAATTGTAACATTTACACGTAACGGGCATCAAATAACAAAAATAAAACGATATGCTAATTACAACAACAAATTCTATAGAAGGCAAAAAAGTAGTCAAATACATTGGCCTTGTAAGCGGCGAAACCATAATTGGCGCCAATATTTTTAAAGATCTTTTCGCCGGTATCAGAGATATCGTTGGCGGGAGGTCTGGTTCTTACGAACAAGTCTTAAGAGAAGGAAAAAATACAGCAATAAATGAAATGCAGCAATATGCGGCTGCAATGGGCGCGAATGCGATCATTGGAGTAGACTTAGACTATGAAACCGTAGGAAGTGGTGGCAGCATGCTCATGGTTGCAGCAACAGGAACAGCAGTAATCATTGAATAAAAAGAGAAAGGCCCTGAAATTTCAGGGCCTTTCTCTTTTACCTTTATAAGGAAAGTATTTCTACCAGCTTCAACCAGGCTGGTGTGATTTCTTTCGCGTCAATATGTTTAATTGCATGATCAAAAGGAGTAAAAAGAATTTCACGGTTTTTTTGTCCAACCATTACGCCCGACTGACCCGCGATCAGGCCCTCCACCGCAGTAACACCAAGGCGGCTAGCCAATACCCGGTCCATACAACTTGGTTTTCCTCCACGTTGGATATGTCCTAATACAGATACCCGGATGTCATAATGAGGGAATTTCTCTTTCAGAACTTCTCCTACATTAAATGCACCCCCAACTTCATCTCCCTCTGCTACGATGATAATCTTTGATGATTTATCCTTACGTCCTGACTCTAGCCTTGTCACCAGTCCATCTACTCCCATATTTGCTTCAGGGATCATGATCGCTTCTGCTCCAACACCAATTCCGCTTCTCAAAGCAATCAGTCCGGAGTCACGCCCCATCACCTCTACAATAAATAAGCGGTCATGCGACTCCGCCGTATCCCGGATCTTATCTACAGCATTAATTACGGTATTAATGGCCGTATCATAACCTATGGTAAAATCGGTTCCTTCAAGGTCATTGTCAATTGTTCCAGGCAATCCAACTACGGGGTAATCAAATTCTGTAGTCAGCAAATGAGCTCCGGTAAAAGTTCCATCTCCACCAATCACAATCAGCGCATCTATACCCTGATTTACCAACTGACGATGTGCTTCTGCCCTGCCCTCCTTTGTACGGAAAGCATCACTTCTGGCAGTTTTTAAGATGGTACCACCTCGCTGAATAATATTTGCGACAGATTTTCGGTCCATTTCAATGAAATCGCCATGAATCAAGCCTTCGTATCCTCTCAGTATACCTGTAACTTTCAAATCATAATAGATTCCCGCTCTAACCACTGCCCTAATGGCAGCATTCATTCCCGGAGCGTCACCTCCGGAAGTTAGTACTCCTATATTTTTAATCTTATTCATTTGGTTTTCCAGCATTTTTAAATTTATCTAAACCACTTTGTAAATATGCAGCATATTCCTTTGCATCAAAAATTGCCCCTTGTGGTTTCACAAGCGGATTCAGGTCGTGCCCTGCCAATACATAAAAAGGTTGAGAATTTGACACATATTTTGTTGCTTGAAAATCACCATTCCATCTTCCCAGGTCATCTGTAGTTGTCCTTAGTACTTCTGAATAATGAACTTTCTCTTTAGGCATTTTTATATTACGTTCATCCACATAAAGCTGAATCAACACATATTCTTCTTTAATCAATCTGCCCACCTCTTTATCAATCCAGACCTTATCTTCCATCTTACGACAATTTACACAGGCATGCCCTGTAAAATCAATCAGCACCGGTTTGTTTACCTGCTTAGCATAAGCAAGGCCCTCATCCAGATCAAAGAACGAATGGAATCCAACAGGTGGTTTTAATGTTTCACTATACTTTACCGTTGCAGGAAATCCCGAAGGGCTGCCCGAAACTGAAGCCCCGTTACCGTTTAAAATAAAATCCTGAGTATTCATGGGTGGTGCAATTCCACTAAGAATATTTACCGGAGCACCCCATAATCCCGGAACAAGATAAACAGCGAAAGACAGAGAGAGGATCGCAAAAAACAATCTTGGAACAGAGACATAAGGAACGTCACTATCGTGGGAAAATTTAATCTTCCCAAGAATATAAACCCCCATCAGGATGAAAATAATGATCCATAATGCCAGAAAAATCTCCCTGTCGAACCACTCCCAATGCCAAACCAGATCGGCAGCTGAAAGGAACTTTAAAGCCAATGCAAGCTCAAGGAAGCCCAAACAAACCTTTACGCTATTTAACCATCCGCCCGATTTAGGCATTGCACTTAAAAAGCCGGGAAATATCGCTGATAAGGTAAAAGGAAGCGCCAGGGCCAAAGCAAAGCCAAACATCCCGATTGCCGGAGCAAGATATTCCCCCTTAGAGCTCGCCTGAACTAATAAAGTCCCAATGATGGGGCCTGTACAGGAAAAAGAAACCAGGGCCAAAGAAGCCGCCATGAAAAAGATGCCCCCAAGTCCCTTGCTGTCGTCGGCCTTTTGATCGATCTTATTTACAAAGGAACTCGGCAACGTGATTTCAAAAGCTCCGAAAAAGGAAATCGCAAAAATGACCAGTAACAGAAAAAAGAAGAAATTAAACCAACCACTGGCACTGAGTTCATTTAATTTGGCAGAGCCAAAAATAGCGGTTATTAAAAGGCCGAAAGCCACGTAGATCACAATGATAGAAACACCATAAATGAAGGCCTGCCCGATTCCTTTCTGTCGGCTACCTGCTCTCTTGGTAAAATAACTGACCGTTAACGGCACCATTGGAAAGATACATGGCATCAGAAAAGCAATAAAGCCTCCTAAAAGACCGGCAATAAATGTTTCCCAAAGCGTTTTATCTTTTTCTGACGTTCCGGAAGCCGCCAGAGGCTGCTGCTTTTCTACCGTTTTATCGACTGTAGTTGCTTTTTTTACGGTATCCTTTACAATATTGTTCGCGGCACTATCCTGAGCAGAACCGACTTCTGTAAAAACCAGTTCTTCTTCAGTTGCGGCCGAATCCGGCTTTTGCACTGACGCAAAGCTATGCGAGAAAAAAGCTGTTGTAAACAACAACAAAAATCCCAACATTAAAAGTCCTTTTTTCATCTGTGTGTATTGTGTTTTAAAGGTGATCATACCGCAGTGCTTCCTAATATTTTCAATCGAATGCCGCTGCAGCGAATCAATCGCCTTTGTGATAAGGGCGTGAAATTAGTTATTATTTTTTATTTAAGTCCTTGAATACAGGCCCCGGCAGGATATTTTTACGCTAACCCGATAACTCTTTGATTGATTACCTATAAAAAAAGAGCGACAGGGATTTCCTGTCGCTCTTTTACCGGCTAAATGCCTGGTTTCTACTTTACAGGAATGCTAAAGCTGACCTCATCAGGAGGTAAACACTGTTTATCATTACATACCATAAACTCAACCGTTCCTTTCACCGTCGCTGTAGCTTTATTCAGCTTCACTTTTTGTTGAAAGATCACCTTATCCCCGAAATAACTTACGTTCATTTTAAAGTTCTCATCAAAATAAGTTGTCGCTTTTGGCTCCGTCGTTTTTCCTACAGGGCTATAGTCTTTTGATGAAGCAAAAGAAAAAACCGTTTTATTTGGTCCCCCGGGCTTCAAATTCTGAGAATAGATGTGCCATCCCTCTTCCATATTCGCTTTCAGGTAAATTATCGCTTCTGTTTTACTTATTTTTTTGGCAAGATAAGACCAGGTTACGGGTTTTTCGATCTGGGCAGAAGCCCCGATTACCGCAAATAATACAAATGCCAGTATCAGACTGATTTTTTTCATGGTGTATGGTTTAAAAACTCTATTTCTTTAAAATTATAATGCTTCAACGTTCCGTTTGTCAGGACACCCAATAAACCGGATTGTGTAACTTCAATGATCCTTCCTTCAATAACCTCGCCATTTTGGCGGTATGCTGCAGGTTCGTTAAATTTATACAGTCCATTGACATAGTCTTCCATCAATTGACTATAGTTCCCAGACTTCAACTGAAGGTATTGCTTTTCAATATGACTGCAAATTTCTGCTAATAGCTCAATTAAATTAACATCCTGTTGTAAAATTTCTCTCAGAGAAGTGGCCTTTTTTAGCTGTTTCGGGTCAAAATGAACCTGATTAACATTGATACCAATACCGATGATACTTGCCTTATAGGTCGCTCCCGACAGGATATTTTCAATCAATACTCCTCCCATCTTTTGATCCCCATAATAAATATCATTTGGCCATTTAATCCTGGCCCCATCCTTTACAAAAAGTCCCAGCGCATTTCGAATACCAATGCTCACAGCCATATTAAGAAGGAATTGTCTCGACACCGGAAGGAAAGATGGCTTCAGATAAATGCTAAAAGTCAGGTTCAATCCCGGCTCAGCATGCCATACATTGTTCTGCTGCCCTCTCCCTGCGAATTGTTTATCTGCCATAATAACAGTTCCTTCGGTTAATGGCTCGGAATTTGACACCAACACTTTTAAAAAGTTATTGGTAGAATCAACCTCTAATAATTTGATAAGATTTTGACCAACAAATAATGTTGAAAAAGTGTTATTTTGCAAGTGTTGATTGTATATTTGTTTATCAAAACTAAAACATTTTAATGGTAAAAAAGAAAATTGTAAACCTTTCTACATACCTCTCAGAGATAGCCGTTCATGGCATACAGGAAAAAAAAGGGAATGATATTGTGCGTTTAGACCTAAGGGAACTTAACAGTTCTGTTTCTGATTTCTTTATCATCTGCAACGCAGATTCGACCACACAGGTAAAGGCTATTGCCGATAGTGTAGAAGATGAAATCTATAAAAGCACCCAAACCAATCCATGGAGAAAAGAAGGGCTCGAAAGCGCAGAGTGGATCATCCTGGATTATTTCGATATTGTAGTTCACATATTTAAAACTGAAAAGCGAGACTTTTACGGAATTGAAGACCTATGGGGGGATGCCCAGTCGACAAGCTATAAAAGCGCCTAATCATTTACACAAAACATTTTTGACTCAAGATGAAAGAGAACCCAAATACAAAACCTAAATTAATTAAGAGAATCCCGAATATCCCAAAGAAACCTCAAAAAGGGTCTAAATTCAATATCTTTTGGGTTTATGCGGCTATTATTTTAGGTTTGATTTTATTGCAATTCTTATTTAGCGCTGATACAACTAAAGACGTTACTTACCGTACTTTCGAAACTCAAATGCTTTTACCTGGTGATGTTGAAAAACTGGTCGCCTATAAGCATGAAGATCTGGTAAAGGTAGAGGTCTATATTAAAAAGGACAGACTCAACACGGAGAAGTATAAAAAATACATCAGCAAGAATAACTTTGGTACTGCTAACGGGCCAGCTGTATATTTCACCTCAGGTTCCATGGATGCCTTAGATACTCAATTGAGGGAGTCTCAGAAAAACCTGCCTCCGGATCAGCAGATTCTTGCAGAAAAAGAAACCAGACAAAGTACATTCAACTCCTGGTTCTTTACCGTAATTATCCCGGTATTGTTATTTATCGGATTCTGGATCTTCATCATGCGCCGCATGGGCGGTGGCGCCGGTGGTGGTGGTGGTCAGATCTTCAATATTGGAAAATCTAAAGCAACCCTTTTTGATAAAGAGAGTCAGGTAAACGTGACCTTTAATGATGTCGCAGGACTGGAAGAAGCTAAACAGGAAGTAATGGAAATCGTCGATTTCCTTAAAAACCCAAAAAAATACACCAATCTGGGAGGTAAAATCCCTAAAGGAGCGCTATTAGTTGGTTCACCAGGTACCGGAAAAACCTTATTGGCAAAAGCGGTTGCCGGTGAAGCTCAGGTTCCTTTCTTCTCCTTATCCGGTTCAGACTTCGTGGAGATGTTTGTTGGAGTAGGTGCATCACGTGTACGTGATTTGTTTAAGCAAGCCAAAGATAAAGCACCATGTATCATCTTTATCGATGAGGTAGATGCGATTGGCCGTGCCAGAGGAAAAAATAGCATGATGGGTGGAAATGATGAGCGCGAAAACACGCTGAATCAGCTATTGGTGGAGATGGATGGATTTGGTACAGATTCAGGAATCATCATTCTTGCCGCAACAAACCGTCCTGACGTATTGGACTCTGCATTGCTTAGACCTGGTCGTTTTGACAGACAGATCTCTATTGACAAGCCGGATTTGGTGGGTCGTGAACAGATCTTCAAAGTCCATTTGAAACCAATCAAAACGGATGAAGTAGTAGACGCTAAAAAGCTGTCTGCACAAACTCCTGGTTTTGCTGGTGCCGAAATCGCCAACGTTTGTAACGAAGCCGCTTTAATTGCAGCAAGACGCAATAAGGAATCTGTAGATATGCAGGATTTTCAGGATGCAATTGACCGCGTGATCGGTGGATTAGAAAAGAAAAATAAAATCATCTCTCCGGAAGAGAAAAGAATAGTTGCTTACCATGAAGCGGGTCATGCCATCGCAGGCTGGTTCCTTGAACATGCAGATCCTTTGGTAAAAGTATCCATTGTTCCTCGTGGCGTTGCTGCATTAGGATACGCTCAGTACCTTCCTAAAGAACAATTCTTATACACTACAGAGCAGTTAACAGACGGGATGTGTATGACTATGGGTGGAAGAGTTGCTGAAGACATCGTTTTTGGTAAAATCTCAACTGGTGCTCAGAATGATTTAGAGCGCATTACCAAGCTTTCTTATGCAATGGTAACGATTTATGGAATGAACAGTACCATCGGTAATGTATCTTTCCATGATCCTCAGAATGAATACAATTTCAATAAGCCTTATTCTGAAAAAACATCAGAACTGATCGATATAGAGGTGCGTAAACTGGTAGAAGAAGTTTACATCAGGACGAAACAACTCTTAACCGATAAAAGAGATGGTTTAGAAAAATTAGCTCAGAAACTATTGGAAAAAGAGATCTTATTCCAGGCCGATCTGGAAGAGATTTTAGGCAAACGCCCTTTTGATAACCGCACCACTTACGACGAATTTGTAAATGGAACAGGTGATCAAAAACCTGCTGCCGAAGGGTTATTACACAATGGTATTGGTGAAGCAACTGATATTGCTGCCCCGACCAGCCCTGCTCAAACAGAATCTTAAACTCATTTTTGATGAGCAGTCCACTTATTCGTAGGTGGACTGCTCATCCTTTTTTTTTATGCAAGAAAACAGATCTTCTAAAGAATTAATGCTAAAAAAGATAAGGAAAGCCCTTTTAGAAAAGCGCGACAATCCCTATCCAAATCTGGAAGATACCCCGCTATATCCAAAAAGCGATGAAATGCCAGAAATTATGTTCGCAGAAGAGCTTACTGCCGTTTCCGGTAATTTCATTTATTGCGAAAATGGAATGGAATTCATTGAAAACATATTACAACTGGCAGAAAAATTCAACTGGAGAAAAATCTATTGCTGGGAGCCAGAATTACAACGACTCTTATCTGAATACGAATTCCCTTTTTATCAGACGGACAAAGACTTTGAACTTGCAGAAGTAGGAATCACGCTTTGTGAAGCATTGATTGCCCGGAATGGCTCCATAATGGTTTCTAACGAAAATGCAGCCGGAAGAAGACTCAGTATCTTCCCACACCATCACATTGTAATTGCAAGAACAGGACAACTCGTCCTCGATCTAAAGGATGCTTTTAAACTCATCAAAAACAAATACGGAGATCAACTCCCTTCCATGATCAGCACGATCACAGGACCCAGCAGAACAGCTGATATTGAAAAAACACTGGTACTCGGAGCACACGGACCTAAAGAATTATTTGTATTTTTAATCGACGATTTCTCTTAATCGTTTTATTTTTCAATTAATTAATCCTAATTTTATACTGTACACCAAATCAGTATACGGTTCAAAATGGGCGAAAAAAGAAACATACATTCAGTTATTATAGGTACTGGCAGTTATATTCCAGAAAATATCATCTCAGGTGACGCCTTTTTAAACTCAACATTTTACGACAATGGAGTAGTCCTTGACAAGGACATTCATGAAATTATCAATAAATTTTCAGAGATCACAGAGATCAAAGAAAGACGGTATATTGATGATCACTCAACCAGCAGCGACATGGCAGTTATTGCAGCACAACGCGCGGTTGATCATGCAGGAATAGACAAAGAAAGCCTTGATCACATCATATTCTGCCACAATTTTGGGGATGTCAAACTCGGTAGCAATAGGATGGATATCCTGCCTTCTCTCGCGGCCAAAGTAAAACAAATGCTTCAGATTCAGAATCCGGACTGCGTTGCGTACGATCTTATATTTGGATGCCCGGGCTGGGTACAAGGCGCTATTCAGGCCAATTATCTGATTCAAAGTGGGGATGCATCAAGGGTCATGGTCATTGGAGCAGAAACCCTTTCAAGAATCACAGACCCTCACGACAGGGACACGATGATCTTTTCAGATGGTGCTGCTGCAGTAATTTTTGAAGCTCAGACCTCAGAAAAGGACTTAGGAATCATTGCCCACAAAACGCAAACTTATGCAATTAATTTTGGATCATTGCTGACGATGGGGAAGAGCAATAACCCTGCGGAAACCAATGGCAATATGTATCTGAAAATGAATGGACGTAAGCTCTATGAATTTGCGGTTACAAATGTCCCTCAGGTGGTTAAAAAAGCGATTGATAAAGCAGAAATAGATATAAAAGACATCAAAATCGTCTTCATTCACCAGGCAAATGGAAAAATGGACCATGCCATCATGAAGCGTCTTTTCAAACTATACGATATAGACGCTGTTCCTGATAACCTGGTGCCGATGTCTATTTGCTGGCTCGGAAACAGCTCTGTTGCAACCGTACCAACCTTACTTGACCTGGTTTGGAAAGGAAATGTAAACGGGTATCAGATTAATAAAGGAGATTATGCTGTATTTGCATCAGTGGGGGCGGGAATGCACATCAATGCTTTTGTTTACCGCTTTTAACTTAAATTATTTTCAGTAAAAAGATAGAAACGCGTTTGTTTTTCGTTAAATTTGATTAGCACACAAATCAAATCAATAACGCTATGAGAAAATTATTTCTGTTTTTAACTGCAATAGTATCGTTCAGTTCCTGCTCCAGATACTATGTAAGCACCTTAGAAAGTTCAAACACCATCAAAAATGAGGCTACAGGAGAGTTCAAGTTTGAGAACGATACACTTGCCATTACCTACAATTTTCATGGCGTGAATGCCCCAATCAGCATTGAACTTTACAACAAACTGAATGAACCCCTATATGTGAACTGGCAAAAGTCAGCATTGATAAAGGGAGACAGGGCAACCAGTTATTCAGGAAAACAAATTACGTTTAACGCTGAACTGTCTGGAAGCTCCCTTGGAGGTTTTGAGTTGATCAATGGCCTGGAGACGACTGATTA
This sequence comes from Pedobacter steynii, assembly GCF_900103665.1. GTDB lineage: Bacteria > Bacteroidota > Bacteroidia > Sphingobacteriales > Sphingobacteriaceae > Pedobacter > Pedobacter steynii. Next base: position 234,775 of record NZ_FNGY01000009.1, on the reverse strand, counting down.
TGACGCAAAAATTTCGGGTGCTGCAACTTTACCGGAAGAAATCAGTTTCATTCCTCCAAGATCCCGCATTACAAAGATCCCGTTAAAATTAGCTCAGATAGACTATAAAGCCATTTCCGACACCTTATATCAACGGTCTTACATTCCTCTTGCTGGTCAGCCAGGTGTATGGGGCAAAGAAGCGAGCTTTAATTCACAAAACAGCCCTCTGAATTTCAAAAGCTATTTAACCCTGTATACGCAAAAGGAAAATAAACAACAGAACTTCTCTTTACGTCAGGATTTTTATATTTCCAATTTAGTCAAAACAGGTGCAAATCCAAAAGTAATGACAGTTATGGAGCGTAAGCCTGGCAATATCTTCTATTATTCGGAAACAACCGGATATGGCAAAGCAATGAACGGCGTAGGAATCGGCGCTCTTGCTGCAGGCGCTGCAGCCGCAGATCTGAGCCTGAATAAAAATGAAAAAAAAGGGAACTAACTATTTTATACGATTCAATCCTGCTTTAGCCTGAGTCTCAATACTGCTTTCATACTCATGATTTTTCATTTGGATGGCTGTATTGAAACTCGCTTTAGCTTTGGAATAGTTTTTCTGCCGCTCATAAATCTTTCCCATGTGTAAAGCGGAGTTTGCTGCAAAATAATATTTCAACGTTTTGCCCGCATTTATGGCAAGCTGATAGTTGGATAACGCATGCTCATCTTTTCCTAATTCATCATTTATCCTGCCCAAACGATAGTAATACTCCGCCTTGTTCCGTCCTGCTGTATAATCGGATTCCTTCTTGTCTGACAAGACTTCCAGCCCTTTACTGTAATAGCCTCCATCGAATAAAAGACGCGCCTTTAACAGCGACACATCCGGCACAGGAGAATTGGCCTCGTTCAAAGCCTGCTTGTCTTTTTCCTGATAGGTATAGCCCGTAGTTTTCACTTTGGCTACGAACGCAGAATAAGCCCCTGTATCGCCTTTTAACAAGGAAGACCACGACAAGTACAGGTTCGCATCTTTAATGTAATTTACGCCCTTATTATGCTGTAAAAACCGGTTAAAATAAGTAGTTGCCGAGTAATCCAATTTATTAAGCATTGCTTTCCCCAGTAAAAGGTCCAGATAGGGGAAGGACTCATAATAACTTCCGGAAGGTCTGTTTAATAAAATCTGGATCGCTTCTGCGTTATGTCCGGTTTTTGTACAAACGGAGGCTTGCAGATATGCTTTTAGCAAACTGCTATCTGCAATTCTCCCGGTATATTTCATCGTTTTCTGGTAAGCACTGGGACTATGGGCAATGTCATTCAAAACAAACACATAATAAAAGATCACCTCTTCATAAAAAGGCTCGTAGGTCGACTTAGGAAGGTTTTCTGCCAGATTATCCAGCATATTCATCCCGGTTTGCAGATTGCCCTTAATTCCAAATGTAGCCAATGTACTTTTAAGCATTCCATCTGGCAAATTTCCCAGGAAAGCATTAATCACACCCAGTCCTTTAGAATTTAGATGGAACCCCGGGAATTTCTTTACGTTGTCCTGCAACAGGCCGTTTGCTTTTTTTATCTCTCTTGCGGCCGTAAAATACTCTCCGTAACGTCCCCTGATCAAGGCCCATTGCAAATTGATTTCAGCCTGTGCATACAAATAATACGGAGAGCTTTTATCATCTCCTTCAACCTGATCCAGGCGTTTTGACTTATTTTCCTTTAATTTATCAAAGTCAGTCTTACTTTCTGTAGTCAGCAGATGAAAATAATCGATGTAATTTTCCAGCAATGGAATAATCGAATTATCAGGGTTTACTTTCTTTTCATTTGCGATCAGCGCCTTTGCTGTAGTCAACTTTAACTCGAAAATATTCTGATAAGCCCTCAGGCAATTCGCATTGAAGTCAAAATTGGCAAAAAGTGAAAAGGGGCAGGTCAAAAAGAGCGCGAGAAAAACATATTTGGTATAAGAAAAATTTCTTTTAGGCATAGGGTATCCAATCGGTCTGATCAATGATTAAAAAAACATAACGCAAGTTACCTAAGTATGTTTTAAAGAATGAAAAAAACAGGCATAAAAAAAGGCCGGATAAAAATCCCGGCCTCTTTCTATATAAGCTCATTTTGTTATGCAGGAACAACTTCCAGTGTAAGGGCCTCATCCACAAGGATTCTTCCACAGTGCTCGCAAACAATGATTTTTTTACGTTGACGAATGTCAAGCTGACGTTGAGGTGGGATCTGGTTGAAACATCCAGAACATGAATCACGATCAATCGTTACAACTGCCAATCCGTTATTTGCATTTCCTCTTAATCTATTGTAAGCCGTTAAAAGCCTTTCTTCGATTAATGTTTCTGCTTTTTCAGATTTTTTAGCCAATGCCTGCTCTTCTTTTTCCGTTTCAGAAGTAATGGTTTGCAACTCTCCTCTTTTGATATCAAGATCTTTTCTTCTTGATTCTAAATCGGCAAGTGCTTTTTCATAAACCTCATTTTTAGTCACAATATCAAAACCAAACTCTCTGATTTTCTTCTCGCAAACCTGGATTTCAAGCGTTTGTATCTCCACCTCTTTAGTTAAGGCATCGTACTCACGGTTGTTTTTAACATCTTTTAACTGGGTCTCATATTTTTTGATCAAGTTCTGAGCTTCTTTGATCATATTTTTACGTGTTACAATGGCATCTTCAGTATCATCCAATTCGCCTTTGAATTTTTGTATACGTGTTTCCAGGCCAGCAACTTCGTCCTCTAAATCGGCTACTTCCATTGGTAATTCACCACGGATTTGACGTATTTTATCGATCTTAGTATGCAGGGTTTGTAATTCGTATAAAGCTTTTAGCTTTTGCTCTACAGTTTGTTCCATTAAATGAAATAATTTATGGGGTTTGTGTTATGCTCCGTTAAACGGATTGCAAAGTTAGGAAATTTTTCTTGAATAATATCTATCAACAAATCAGATGTAAATTGTTCACTTTCAAAGTGTCCGATATCTGCAATGACTAATTTTTCATCTGCATCAAAAAACTCATGGTATTTAAAATCTGCCGTAACAAAGGCATCGGCTCCCGCAGCAATTGCTTCTTTGAGTAAAAAGCTTCCAGATCCTCCACAAACAGCAACCTTCCGGATTTTTTTTGGCAGCAACCTGGTATGTCTGATCACCACCGCATCCATTCTGTCTTTCAACAGGTTAAGAAATGCACGCCCTTCTATTCCTTCTTCCAGCCAGCCAATCATTCCTGCACCCACAGTGTCCAGTTTATTTTCCAGGGGATAAATGTCGTAAGCCACCTCTTCATAAGGATGGTTTTCCAGTAAGGCCAGCAAAATTTTTCTTTCATCCTGAACTGTAAATATGGTTTCTATCCTGATTTCCTGCTCATGATGCCGCAATCCTCGTTCTCCTACATAAGGATCAGTATCTTCATTTCCATTAAAAGTACCCGTTCCGTTTGCGTTAAAACTGCACTCACTATAATTTCCAATACTACCGGCTCCCGCAGCAAACAACGCATTTCTAAGCTCCTCCGCCTGGGCAACAGGACAAAAAGTAACCAGCTTCTTTAGTAAAGCGCGCTTTGGGCTAAGTATTTTTGCATTTTTAAGGCCCAATCTTTTTGCAATTACCCCATTAACTCCATGCTGTACATGATCCAGATTGGTATGAATCGCATACAACGCGATGTTATTTTTTATGGCTTTAAGCACGACCCGTTCTACATAGGTCTTTCCGGTAATCTTCTTCAGTCCTTTAAAGACGATCGGGTGATGTGTGATGATCAAATTGCAATTCTGTTCGATGGCCTCATCTACAATCGCCTCTGTGCAATCCAATGCAACCAGCGCAGCATGAACCTCCATTTCCGGCTCGCCGATCAGCAAACCTGAATTATCATAATCTTCCTGATAGTTCAGCGGAGCGAACGCTTCCAGATGTTTTATTAAAACGGATAACCTCATAAGTTGTAAATTTACGATTTGGACGACAGAAATTAAAATTATAATAAATCTGACCTGAATTCGCAAAAAAAGCCGGTACAAACATTTGCACCGGCTTTTCTATAAAAATATCTCTATTGAAGGTTTCCCATCTTTACCATTTGCAGGCTCTCAAAAACCATTCGCTGGTTGTACTCGAAAGCCAGGGTTTTGTGGTTGATCAAATCGATGATCGTTCCTATAAAACATAAACCTACGGTAAAGAAATACAAAACACCCATTCCAATTTGATTAACAAGGAAACGAGGCAATCCAGGAACAAAAAAACCTAGTATACAGTACAATACCATATCATCCGGATTTCTTCTTTTACTTCCATAAATCATTAAAAATCCCCTCAACTGTTGTTCACTAAATCCAGTAGTTGCAGTCTGCAAGTACGAATATTCCTGGGGTGTGATACCCGGCAATGACATAAATGGTGAATCAAACATATCTTTTCTCCTTATATTTTAATTTTCTGTTATTAATTATTATTCTGTTAACCAGTTCTATTATTCGATGACCAATGATCATCAGCGCCGGAATTCCGAACCAATGTTGTTCCAGGCTTTCCCTGATGTTTCCATGGAACAGTTGTGTGATTGCTCTTCCGATTCCGCATCCCGGACACCAGTCAAACCCCATATTTGCCAGTGGACAAAGCGTAAAGTGATGAATATGCCCATGTTTTACCGGCGCTGCAGCTGCCAGCAATACCAGGGCTGTGATCCAAAAGATCAATTCAACAGGTATACGGTTTAGCATTTTCATCTAATAGGCTTTGTTCTATCCTGAACCACCCCGGTTCCAATATCCTTTTTTATTTTAGATTGATTAATAGGTACTTTGTTACATTTATGCTCATCATAAATCTTACCTTTGCATAGTGAACATCCGCGACCTGATTAACAACTACAAAACAGATGAGCGCATTGTCGCATTAGCAAAAGCCCTTAACGCTGGCAAAGGTAATAAACTTCAGCTAAAAGGTTTAGTTGGTTCTGCTGATGCAACAATTGCCATAGCTACTTATTTCCTGTTACACAAACCTCAATTATTTATTCTCCCGGATCGGGAAGAGGCTTCCTATTTTATGGCCGATCTGGAAAGTATACTCGACAAAGAGGTCTTACTTTTCCCTTCTTCCTTCCGGAAAGCCTTTGAATTTACACAGGTAGACACGGCCAATGTTCTCGCAAGAGCAGAAGTCCTGAATGAACTGAATCACAATTCAGAATACGGAAAGATTGTGGTCACCTATCCGGAGGCCCTGGCAGAGAAGGTCATCAACAGGAGTGTCTTGGAAAAGAACACCCTGGAAATTGGTCTTAATGCAAAGCTCGGAATTGATTTCATCAATGAATTCCTGATCGATTACGCCTTTGAACGTACGGAATTTGTGTACGAACCCGGTCAGTTTTCTATCAGGGGCGGAATCGTCGATATTTTCTCTTTCTCCCATGACCTCCCATACCGGATAGAATTTTTTGGGGATATTGTAGAGAGTATCCGCACCTTCGAAATTGAAAGCCAGCTTTCTGTTGAAGATGTAAAAAACCTGACCATCATCCCTAATGTACAATCAAAATACCTGACAGAAAGCAATATCAACCTGTTGGATTATATCGAAAAGGATACCCAGCTTTGGTTTAAAGATGTAGAATCCAGTTTCGACATCGTCAAAGCCGGCTATAAAAAGGCCCTGGAACTTTGGAGGGCACTTCCGGCAAAAGAAAAACAGGAAAACCAGGATTGGATAGACCCAAAATTTGCCTTTACAGATGAAAAAATGCTGGCAGATATGGTGCATGACTTTGTACTTGTAGAATTTGGAAAACAGTTTTTCTACAAAACGGATCATGTCTTTTCTTTTGAAACCAAGCCTCAGCCCTCATTTAACAAAGATTTTAACCTGCTCATTCACAACTTAAAAGAAAATGAGAAACAGGGCATCCACAATTACATTTTCAGTTCCTCAGCAAAACAAACCGAGCGATTGTATGCCATTCTCGAGGATATCGATAAAACAGCAAAATTTACTCCGGTCAACATCCCGCTGAGAGAAGGTTTTCTGGATGCACAACAACAGGTGGCTTTTTATACGGATCATCAGATTTTCGACCGTTTTTATAAGTACAAACTGAAAAGGGGGTACCAGCGAAGCCAGGCGATTACTTTAAAGGAACTAAGAGACCTCAAGCCTGGAGATTTTGTAACCCATATTGATCATGGAATCGGAAAATATGCCGGTCTGGAAAAGGTAGAAGTGAATGGCAAAACTCAGGAAATGATCCGTCTTGTTTATGCAGATAACGACCTTTTATACGTAAATATTAACTCTCTGAACCGCATCGCAAAGTATAGCGGAAAGGAGGGAACCCCACCAAAAATGAATAAACTGGGGACTGAAGCCTGGGACAAGCTGAAGAAAACTACTAAAAAAAAAGTTAAAGACATCGCCCGGGACCTGATTAAGCTTTATGCTTTACGGAAAACCCAGGTAGGAACCGCATTTGATCCTGATGGCTATCTGGAAACAGAGCTCGAAGCCTCTTTCATTTATGAAGACACCCCGGATCAGGAAAAAGCAACCATGGATGTCAAAAGAGACATGGAGGCCCCTCATCCGATGGACAGGCTCGTTTGTGGAGACGTTGGCTTCGGAAAAACAGAGATTGCCATCAGGGCCGCATTTAAAGCGGTTGCGAATGGAAAGCAAGCGGCGATTCTCGTGCCAACCACGATTCTTGCCTTACAGCACTTTAAAACTTTTTCAGCACGTTTAAAAGAGTTTCCCTGCAATGTCGATTATATCAACAGATTTAAGACCAATAAACAGATCAAAGATACGCTTGCCTTACTTGCTGAAGGGAAGGTTGACATCATTATTGGCACACATCGCCTCCTGAGTAAAGATGTTAAATTCAAGGACCTGGGAATCATGATCATTGATGAGGAACAAAAATTCGGCGTCACCTCTAAAGAGAAACTGAGGGTATTGAGGGCAAATGTGGATACACTAACCTTAACAGCAACCCCGATTCCGAGAACTTTACACTTCTCGCTGATGGGCGCAAGGGATCTTTCCATCATGAGTACACCGCCGCCAAACAGACAGGCTGTAAATACCGAACTTCATGTATTTAATGATAAACTGATCCAGGAAGCGGTGCAATTTGAGCTGGACAGGGGCGGACAGGTCTTTTTTATCCATAACCGCGTAAATGATTTGCCTCAGCTGGGCGGATTAATACAAAGATTGGTTCCCAAAGCACGCATCGGCATCGCTCATGGACAACTTGACGGAGATGCGCTGGAAGATGTCATGCTGAACTTCATCAATGGGGAAAAAGATGTCCTTGTGGCTACCACGATTATTGAGGCAGGACTGGACATTCCAAATGCCAATACGATCATCATCAACCATGCCCACATGTTCGGTCTGAGCGATCTGCACCAAATGCGTGGCAGGGTAGGACGATCCAATAAAAAGGCTTTCTGTTATCTGCTAAGCCCTCCGCTATCCACCCTTACTTCTGAAGCCAGAAAAAGGTTGAGTGCGATAGAAGAGTTTTCAGACCTTGGGAGCGGCTTTAACATCGCGATGAGGGATTTAGACATCCGGGGGAGTGGGAACCTCTTAGGAGCCGAGCAAAGTGGCTTCATTGCCGAAATAGGTTTCGAGATGTATCATAAAATTCTGGACGAAGCCATTCAGGAGCTGAAAGAAGACGAATTCAAGGATTTGTTCAAAAATGAACCTACCCGGCCTTTTGTTACTTTCACTCAGGTAGACACCGATCTGGAACTTTTCATCCCCGATGATTACGTCACCAACATTACGGAAAGATATAATCTTTATACAGAACTGTCCAAGCTGGAAAATGAAACGCAATTGAAAGCCTTTGAAACTGCGTTAAAAGATCGTTTCGGACCAATTCCCAAGCCAGTAAAAACAATGCTCAATGTATTGCGCTTACAATGGGTAGCGAGAAAATTAGCTTTCGAAAAACTGAGCTTCAAGAAGGGGGTATTAAGGGGTTATTTTATTGCAGATAAGCAATCTGCATTTTTTGATTCTACGATGTTCAATCAAATTTTACACTTTGCACAAATGCACCCACGGATCTGCAACCTGAAAGAAGTAAAGAACTCTTTGCGCATTGCTTTTGAAAATCTGAATACCGTAGACGAAGCAGTAGAGATGTTGGGTATGGTGGCCAAAGTAAATAACTAACGATGATGAATCCTCAAATACTAAATGATCTGGTTACCATGCAAATGCCTTTTGGCAAGTATAAAGGCCGGATCATCTGTGACCTTCCCGAGTCCTATCTGATCTGGTTTCATAATAAGGGCTTTCCTCCTGGAAAGCTTGGAGAAATGCTCGCAACTTTATATGAAATCAAATTAAATGGCCTGGAATATTTACTACAGCCTTTAAAAAGAAAATAAAGACGGATTTTAGAAAAAATTATTCCAAATACGTATATTTATTTGCGGCACATATGCGGTTCATGAAGCATAAATCTTCAATTAAGCCTTATCTTTCTTCCTTCTAAACCTAAATTACAACGTCTATATTTAGTGTAGTATTGACCCGATATGTCTTCACACTGAGTCCACTTTAAGTCCACAGTGAGTCCACGATGAGTCCACGTTTTTACGCATAAACGTGGACTCACTATGGACTTAGCCTGTAGTTCATATGGATTGAGTTTAAGCGATGGTCAGATTCATCCCGGACCGGGGTTAACCTAAAGTTAAATCCGATAAAAAGACGGAGCTGTCTCGAAATGGGACAGCTCCGTCTTTTTATTTTGTTTTTTTCAATTTGAAAAGACTTCTTTTCTTTACCGGATGGTTATTTAATCAGGTTTCCGTAGAAGAAGGAAGCATTGTCCGTTGTGCTATACAATCCACCATAGGCTCCTCCTGAGGCTGGATTTGCCACCCAGTCCAGTTTAAATTTACTACTACTGAAGTAATTGGTTATTGGCGTAAGTGCCGGTCCTACCGTTGCCCCGTTCCCATCTGTGGTCAGATAAGTAAAGCTATACTCCCCGTTTGTATCTTTAGTGAAGCTGTAAGTCATTACGCTCAAAAGTGTTGAACCTGCTGCGTTGCGGTAGGTATACGTTAGGGACATCGTATTGTCAATATTCAATTTTAACGTCGCTTTATCTAAAATTCTTCCTCCCGGCATTGCCGCTCTCGCCGCGACCAACTTGTTATTAAAGTCCGAAGACAGGCCTGCTGTTACGGTAGCCACATTATATTCGATCTGAGAATAATCTTTTAAAGGACCAAACAAAGGAGCTAAAGGCAATACAGGAACAGTTGCATTCAGCACGTTACTCCGCTTTCCACCCACATTGACATAATACTGCTTGGCATCAGTATCCCAAAACAGGTCTTTTATCGTTGTCGTCCCATAAGTTAAGGGCACACTTAAAGAAATCCCGTTCAATGCAAAAGCGAAAGCTGCGCTCGATACCTTGCTTGCGCCCTTTTCATCAATATAGCTTAACGTCAGCTTTTTTGATGCTACATCCATGGTCACAGAAACTTTCATATCTACTCCGGAAACCAGGTAAGGGAATTTATTTACCGACAAAAAAGCGGTATTTGCATCCATCATCGTTTTAATTCCGCCAGCATTAAATGCTGTTGCTTCTGCAGCGGTAGCCTTCACCATAAACATTGGGTTAGCATTTACGATACCCGACATTTTAAGCGTATCACCAACTTTTTCAATAAAAGCGAATTCAAAATCAGAGGTCAGCCCTTTGCCATTGGTTCCTCCGTTTACACTGCCATTTGGATCTGAAGGCAGATGGATGTAGTTATAAGTATCAAACATCAGCGTTGGAAATTGTAATGCCTTTAAGCGGTAAGTACTTTCCTGAAATGTTACCGCTGTGGAAGCATTAAAATCCGAGAGCATTTTTACCTTTCCATCTGCATCAAATTTAATGTAAAAGGAAAAGCCTTTCCCTAACTTAGGATAGATGGTTGCTTTCCAACCGTTTTCTGCAGCGACAAGTTCTGCCTGATGCTCCGAAAGTGTAGCGGCCAGTCTGGTATCAGGGGCATCAAAAATCGGGTTTTCGTCCTTCTTACACCCGGAAATGAATCCCGCAGCCAATAGAACTATGTATAATAAGAATCTTTTCATATCTGTTTTTTTTATTAATCAGCCATTAATATTTCGTTACTCCTAAGCTTCCGGAGAAGAAGGAATTGGCATCTGAAGTTTTAGTCAATTGTCCATATTCCAGAAAATCAGCATCATAACGCCAGCTGACTCCGAAACTACCTGTGGTCAGATAATTTGTTAAAGCGATGATTCCGGGGGCCAGCGTTGTTCCATTCGCATCTCTTCTCACATAGGTCAGGGTCATGTTGCGATTCGCATCATAGGCTACTTTATAGACAAAATGAGCTAATGTTGCTGTAGTTCCACTCGTATAATTTACCCTCAGCACCAATTCTCCTGCCTTAGGATAAAAGAAAAGCACAAAACTGTTCAATACCCTGCTTGTGCTTGATATCGCTGCAACTCCAGCTTTTGCCGTAGCCCAGGTAGTCTGAAAGCTGGCAGAAACTCCATCGGCTTTATCTGGTTCAACACTCAGCGATGTAAATTGTCTGGCGTTACCGAATAGCGTTGCCAGGTTTGTTGGCGCATTTTCGGCAAGCGCATAATTTGTACGATTTCTCAACCTCGCGAAGTCAATTGAAAAAGCCTGTTTAAAATAAGTAATTACACTTTGTTCCTTTTTACGGATCGCCGCCTGCGCTGTTGCATTAGGCATTTCCCTTTGAATGATAAAAGGCGGATTTGCAGGATCAGGAATGGAATCTATTTTAGGCAATACAATACTGTTTACTTTGGCATCGTATGCTGCTTTTCCATCCGTCAGCATCACAGAAGTCATTTCCGCATAATCTTCTCCCGGAGCAGCCTGCGAGTACTGTGTAATAAACCCGGCTGCATTTGCACTTGCCAGTGTGGTATTGTTCCAGTCGGCAGTATAACCACTAGGGGTAATCCGTTCAAATTCCTTTGCATAGCTCACCGTTTGGTTTAAAATATGCGTAAACTCATGATGAATGGTTTTTAATACCGGTTTAATGATGTTACGGTCTGTTTTCACAAAGTTGTTGATGTTAAACAAAGTCACCTTGTTTCCTCCTTCAGCTTCTCCAAGTGTAACTGTTCCACCAGCATTATATTGCAAACTTCCTACCAGCAAATACTGTCTTGGCGCGAACTGCTTGATAAAATCCATTCCTGCTTCAGCCGTATACACATCAATCCATCCTGCCTTTACAATTTCCATTGTCGGCTGAACTTTCTCTGCCCTGGGTGGAACTAAGGTTTTAGAAATATCGCTTTGCTCAGAGCCATCCCAACGGTATTTTACCTCAATATTAAAAGGTTTCGTAAAGGTATCAGCAAGCCAGCTGTCTAAGACATCCTGTTTCCATTTATCTCCCCCCAGGCCAACAATTTTCCGGTCCAGGTTTTCAGATTTTTTACAAGACAACGCGGTTAACATCATACCGGCAGTCAATAATATATTTAATTTCTTCATTACAAATTAGTTAATAGATTAACGTGGGTTTAAAGCCACACCGGACAAGGTTACTTCAGGCGGCAATTGGAACAGCCTTCTTGGATCGCTTGCTGGTAACTCTCTTACAGTGCCATCAAGATCGATATGTGTTACAGGAATGTTTAATCGTTTAAGATCCAGCCAACGGATGCCCTCATGAACAAATTCTGCACGCTTGATATCCAGTACTGCTTTTAAATACGCCTGCTGTGTATCGGTTGTACTGGCCAGATAATAATTCTTTATTTTGGCTTCAGTCAGGTTATGTGTTCCAGGACTATAGCCATTTACACGCACGCTAACCATCGTATTCATGTCTTCCAAAGCCGCAGTATAATTCCCTTTCATGACATATGCCTCAGCCCTGTTCATCAATACTTCCTCAGTCGTCAGTAAAGGCACCATTGCATAATAAGTTCCCGTCGTTGCATTGATCGTAGTACGGACAAAATGCGCATAAAATTTATTCACGAAGTAAAACGTACTGCTGGTAGAATACTTTCTCAAGGCAGAGAAAGAAAGGCCCACAGGGGCAGTTACATTATTTAATTTTACCTGAGACATCGAATAACGCGTATTGTAATAGTTATTTGCAATCCTGGAAACGGTCTCTCCGATCAATAAATTTCCCGGATTCGTGGCCGCAGTAAACTGAATCCTTGTTTCAGTAGCATCTAAACTTGCATACGAAAACCATGGCCTTACATTGGTTGCAAAATCATTTGAAGGAAAGGCCTCATTGGCTTCAGTGATGACCTTATCATACGCTCTCATATTCAGGTAAAACCTAGATGCAAACGCATGTGCAGCCCTTTTTGTAAAGTGATAAGCAGGAGCTGTGTAAGCATCAGAAATCATCGGCAAACCTTCTTTAAGGTCTTTCTCAATCTGTTCATAAACGTAAGCAACCGTTTTACGTTCGTAATTTTTCAAGACTACTTTTTCTGGTTCCGTAACATAAGGAATTCCAGGATCTGAACCCGAAGTTGCCGGATCATATGCTTTTGAATAATAACTCACCAACATAAAATGCGCATAAGCCCTCGCCACCAGTGCTTCTCCTCTTTGAGTTCTATAAGCTTCCGGATTTTTAGCTTTATCACAAGCATCAAGCGCTTGATTTGCTGCTGCAATTGCAGAATAACATGCGCCCCAGTAATAATTCGGAGAATCCTGAGAGATATCTTCCGGATCGGTCCAGAAATACCCGCCAATATTGATATTATTTGAGGCCCCTGAAATGCTGTTGTCTATTGGGTTATCAGACATAGATTCACTCAGCAAGAACAGGTTTGCTCTTGGATAAGCCGTAACCAATAACTCTGAAACTTTCTCCGGCGTATTTAATGTGGTACGCTGATCTGGCACATGTTCCAGGTATTTTTTACATCCTGTGAAAATGAAAATCACAGAAAGAATAAGATATATATTATATTTTTTCATTGTAATGCGATTTAATATGGGTTAAATACCAACTTTTAAGGATAGCGTGATTTGTTTCGGAACCGGCATTGCCACTCCGCCTGAAGTAAAGAACTCCGGATCCTGTCCTTTTAATTTCTTATCTGCATAAATCAGCCAGAGGTTATTCCCTACCAGGGATAGCGACAAGTTATTACCTCCTACAGATTTGATCCATTTCGAAGGAAGATTATAAGCTAAGGAAACCGTTTTTAAGCGGACAAATGAACCGTCTACTACACGGTCTGTCGAATAGTTATAAGCCGTATAAGGGTATTTGCCATTCAGTGCGTTTCTTGTCAGATAATCGGCAATAGAAGGCACGTTTGTTGCGTTCTGATCCAATGGAAGTGTCCACCTGTTCAGGAATTCTCTCGGCAAGGCATCATCGTCTGAATAGCCACTTGAAAACGCATTGTTCAGACGGATTTTATTTCCTGCCTGATAAGAAACGAATACATTTAGTGTTAATCCTTTATAGCTGAAATTATTCATGATACCACCTGTAATCGTTGGATCCACAGAGCCTTCATACTTCAGGTAATCCGTGTTTGCACTTTGTACATAAACGCTATTGTTAACCTCTCCGTTCTCATTCACAAATGTAGGTACACCTATCGCATCCAGTGCCTTAAAATCAATGGAGTACAGGCCTCTTACCGCGCCACCAAGCTTAGGTCCACCTTCCGGAACAATCAGATCGTAAATTCGCGGAGTACTTTTCAGGTTAACGATTTTGTTTTTATTGAAGCCAAAGGTCAGGTTCGTTCTCCAGTTGAAATCTCCTTTTTTCAAGACAGGGCCTCCCAAAGTGATCTCCACCCCATGAGAATTCATATCTGCATAATTGGCTAATTTGGTCGTTTCACCACCAATTCCAGAGGTACGGATAGCACTGATCAGATCAAACCCTTTTCTGTTATAATAATCCACACTCAGGTTGATCCTATCTCCAAATAATCCCAGATCAACGCCCACATTCGCCTCGTATTGCTTTTCCCAGGTCAACTCTGAATTTTCTAAATCACTGATCACGATTCTAGGCTCTACTTCCGACAATACAGGGCGTAGCGCAGACCCGTTCTGTAATACCACAGAAGAGTTTGTCGCACTTCCCATGCTTGCTGTTAATCCATAACCTCCTCTTAATTTCAAATAGGAAATCTGTGGAATTTTCTTAATAAATTCTTCCTGATCTGCATTCCATGCCGCACTTGTTGTCCAGGTAGGCAGCCACCTTGCCACCGCAGATTCACCCAGTCTGTTGGATCCGTCATAACGTCCTGTCGCACTGAAAACATATTTTCCATCGTAAGAATAAGTTCCGTTGACAAAAAAGGAAGCGTACCTGTCGTACAACTCATTCATTCCATAATAGTTGAAGTTTCCTTCCAGTGTTTGTTTGATAATGCGGTAATCAATAAATGGAACTCCCCCTTTATCATACTGATAACCATACCCGTTGCTAAAACTGTTCTTACGGTCCGTAAACTTAATTTCCTGTCCGGCTAAAGCACTGATGAGGTGTTTTTTATTGATTTCCTTTTTCCAATCCAGCTGATTTCTGACATAAAAATTAATCAGGTTATCATCATTACGGTTATAGAAACCTCCCTGAGGCAATACAATCTGCTTGTCGATGTCTTCCGGACGGCTCGGGTCTTTATATAAAAAGTCGTTCCTGTTTCTGATTGTGTTTGTTGGTGCAAAGCGATAAGCATTTGCCATATTTGAGTACTCGGTAACCCGGTGTTCGCGGGTAGTTTTCACGTAACGTAAAGCGCCCAGGGTTTTAAAATTCAAATCTTTTGCAATTTTATATCCCAGTTCGGCCTGCAGTTTCATGTCCAGCAGATCCAGCCGGATAGAATTGTTATCCTGTTCCTGAATGATGTTAAAAGGGGCAAAGTTCTTTGGAAAGAAGTCAAGTTCGCCATTCTCATCATAAGCAGTTAATGCCCTGCTTGTATTTAAAGCATAACTGAAAGGGTTAATATCAAACGATCTCGTATATTTTCCCTCTACCACATTGCTCGTCCTTCCCAGCGTTCCCGGTGCATTTTGCTGTCTGAGTGAACCGGTTGCAACGATGCCTAAAGTGACTTTGTCAGACAAGACATAATCATTACGCAAGTTCATCGTATAGCGCTTTACTTTATCTGCAATCGACCAGCCATTATCATTATAAAACCCTGAAGAGAAGTAGTTTCTTGCCTTTTCCGTTCCCGAAGAAATGCTGACAGAGTGTTCCTGAACAAGAGAATTTTTAAATAAAATATCAAACCAATCTGTATTCGCGCCAACGAATTGCTGCAAATATGCTTCCCTGGCCTCTGTCGTATTCTGTAAACCAAACTGGCCTGATGTTTTATCATAACCCTTGATCATCTTCCACATTTTGGTATACACGCCTCCATCTGCATTATTAGCACTACTGATTCCCAATCCGCCTTTACGGGCAATCTCAGAGTTCACAGACATCTGATCGGCGGAGTTCATGATGTTATAAGTATCATAAGTCGGCTTTAAAAAGGTGGAGAAGTTTCCGGTATAAGAAACTACGGCTTTCCCGACACGTCCTTTTTTAGTCGTGATCACCACTACGCCGTTCATCGCTCTTGCACCATATAAAGCTGTTGCAGAAGCATCTTTTAAGATATTGAAGGTTTCTATATCATCGGCATTGATTCCGGCCAGAGAAGAACCAATCAGCGTAGAAGCATCTCCGCTAGACAACTGGTCATTGGAAATATTGACTACATCCTCCAATACCACTCCATCCACCACGAAAAGTGGTTTATTTTCTCCGGAAATAGACGTTGCTCCACGAACCCTGATTTTTGGTGCTGAACCAAATGTTCCCGATACGTTCTGCACGGAAACCCCGGCTACTTTACCTTCCAGCATTCTGGTCACATCGATTACGCCATCCTGCTTTACATCTGTTCCTTTAATGCTGGTCGCAGATCCTGTAAATAGCTTTTTATTGATGGTCTGATAACCGGTAACGACCACTTCATTCAGCTTGTTCTGGTCTTCTTCCAGGACAATGTTAAATGAATTTTTCCCTGCACTTACCTGAGCTTCTTCAGTTTTATAACCAATGTAAGAGAAGACCAGAACGGCACCTTCTTTAACATTGATGCTAAATTCACCGTTTCCATTTGTAGAAACCCCGTTTTTAGTGCCTTTCTCTTGAATATTGATTCCGGCTACGGCTTCTGAACTGCTGTTTCCCAATTTTAGCTTTACTGTTCCTTTAACCGTAACCTGCTGAATTTTTGGCATCACGGCTGCTGCCTTCACCAGTTTACTAAGAATTACTTTCTTTCCTGTAATATAATAAGCAATGCCACTTGGCTCCAGTTGTTTCAATGCCTGGTCGATTGACTTATGTTCGGTATTTACGTCAACTTTTACATTTTTATTTACTTCTGAGGCATCGTAAACAAAGTTAACTTTGTATTGCTTTTCGAGTCTTTTGAGCAGAAATTCCAATGTTTCCATCTTCAACTGCATCTCTATAAAGGCAAAAACTGGTGATGAATTGAGTAAAATCAACATGGCTAACAGCCAGCTGATTCCATTCCATCCCCTTCTTCTTTTGTAGAAGTTTTTAGTCATAATTTAAAATTTAGGTTGGTTAATTGATTCTTTTATTGCTTGATTATGATTTGATTGTCGTGGTGTTCTATGCTGATTTTGTAGGTTATTTTTAAAGCATCAAGCACATCCTTCAGCGGGTCATTTCTGAAATTTGCATTCAACTTCCTGATATTGGATATTTTCCCTTTGATGGTGATTTTAACATCATATTGCGTTTCTATAAGCGCACAAACTTCGGGTAGAGTTGCATCTACAAAGTTGAGTTCTTTGTATAGCCAGTTGGAATTGGTCTGTCTGTCCAGATCTATGTATTTCTTTATCACCCCTGTTTTTTGATCATACCGGATTCCCATATCTTTTTCCAGGATATGGCTTTTCGCATTCTCGCGGCTTTCAAAGCTCACTTTTCCTGTTTTAACCTCAACTGCAATTGTGCTGTCTATATTCTGGATATTAAAAGTGGTTCCCAATACCTGGATTTTGGATTTATTGACGAATACCTTGAAAGGATGGGCGGCGTCTTTAGTAATATTGAAGAAAGCCTCTCCTTTCATCAGGAAAAATTCCCTGTTATCTTTACTAAACTGTGAGGAATATTTTATTTGAGTGTTTTTATTTAGATAGACTTTAGAGCCATCTGCGAGCATGAGCGAGTCTCTTTGCCCTAATGTACTCTTAAAGGTGTAAACCTCTGTCTGAAGAGATTTATAGGTCCACAAACCGAGGATTGCAAAGGCCAGTACAGCTGCGGCAGATTTCCACCACAGTCCAAAAACTTTAACCTTTGGTTTCTCTTCTGATATTTTAGCTTCCAACCTTGCAGTAAAGGCTGATACAGCATCTTCTATCGCTCTTCCACTATAGGCCTCGTCGATACCTGAAGACTGCTCCCAGATCTTTTTTATGCCCTGGTATTCCTCTTCATTACGCTCATCCAATGCTCTCCAGTCTTTCAATTCTTCCTGTAAAGAGAAATTTTCAGGGTTACTTAAAGCGTTTGTAATAAGAAAATAATGATCTTGATGTTCCATGCCTTTTTTTAGACATAGACACGGCTAAAATAAAATACCCTTGCTTCAAATAAATCTTTTTTTAAATTTATCAGAAGCAAGGGTATAAACCTCCAGGTTAATTCTAGGAAATAAAGAAAAAGGAAAGGATAACACCCAAGGAAAGCACACCTGAAACAATGGTCTGCAAGGAGTTTATGCTTTTTTTCCTGATCAGACGATAACAGACAGAAGCCAGTATGCTTCCCTGTAAAACGATCATTGGAATAGTAAAAAGTTCCAATACACCATTAACTAAATTAGAATTGAGCATCCCCGGCACTCCGGTAAAAAGAATGACAAAGTAAATGCTGGACAAGATGGCTGCCAGGAGTATTCTTTTATCTGAAAACATAAATTATAGCTTAATTTTAGAGCACCAACACGACTTTAAGTTACAGATTTTTTAGGTTTCATAAGAAATTTACTAATTTCCGAAAACCCAATTGAGGTAACTGACCAGCAGAATTAATCCCAAAAGATGGTTTCTTAGAATTTTAAGGGCTTTCACCATATGCCCTTCCACGGTTTTTTCTGAAATATTCAGCTCCTCTGCAATTTTCCGGTACTTCATTCCCTGATACCGGCTCATTTTAAATACCGTTTTACATTGTGAGGGCAGCGTTTCAACCGCCTTAGCAATCTTCATTTTCAGTTCTTCTTCTTCCAGAAAATTTTCTACGAAGTCAGACCTGGATGCCTTTGACAGGTGATCATAATGTTTGCTCTGTGTCTTTTGATTTCTTAGTTTATTCAGGGATTCATTCGCTACAGAACGGTACAGGTATTTTTCAAATTCACTGATTAAATGAAATTTATCTTCATTTTCCCATAGCCTTAAAAAAACATCCTGAATCACTTCCTCCGCGAGATACTCATCTCTTACGACCTTTAAAGCGGTCATAAACAGTCTTTTAAAATAATGGCGGTAAAGCTGACTAAATACAGTTACGCTATTTTCCCTGTTTTCCCTAAAAAAATTATCTTCTATCAATAAAGCGATAGTATCCCCACCATCCATAATGCAATTATACCAGAAATCTGATAATAATTATATTATTTTTCTTCTCAATTCCCTAATACAAAATCAGATACAGATAAGCGTACACTACAGGCGCAGCGATTAACAGGCCATCGAAGCGGTCAAGAAAGCCTCCATGTCCCGGTAAAATATTTCCGGAATCTTTTGCATTCAGGCTCCGTTTAAGCATCGATTCTACCAGATCTCCTAATGTACCAAAACTGGAAATCAGGATGGCCATTCCTCCCCATGTCCATACGGACAGTTCTGTAAAAAACAAAGACAACACATAAGCAACGATCAGGCTGGTAAACATCCCTCCAAAAAAGCCTTCCCATGATTTTTTAGGAGAATGACGCTCAAACAGGCGGGTCTTTCCAAACTTGGAACCAAAAAGATAAGCTCCGGTATCATTGGCCCAAAGCATCAGCATAAAGGAGAGCGGCAAATGAAAGCTATATTCGGCAGCATGTCCGATAAACCCAAGGGAATAAAAGAAACAAAAAGGAACCGTTACATACATAAATCCTGCAAAAGTATAAGAGATATTTGCAAATGGGATCGTCTCCTTCTTATACAATTCACTGATAAATACGGAAAAGATCAGCGGAACTAAAAGCAATAGAAATTTAGTTTCAAATTGTAAAAAATGATATCCCGCCGTCATTAGAAAGATCAATGTTGCAGCAATCAATGCAATATTCCGGTGTGGCCGGATTCCGGCTGTTTTAATTAACTTAAAGAACTCCAGCAAAGCACCAAGACTCAGCAACAGGTAAAATATAGAAAAGACATAAGGTCCCAGAAACATGGAGCCTAACATCACAATAGTAAAAAAGAAAGCGGTAATTGCTCTGGTCTTCATGGAAGTAAGGTGTTTTTATGCAATATTATTTTCCCTGATATAAGCTTCCGCTTTATCTAAATTGTCAGGATGTACTAAAATATGAACTATTCCAAAAGTTTGATAAGAAGAGTCCCGTTGGTTCATTACCACCGCTGCTATATCACTCTCAATTAATCCTTGTTTCAGGATTTCTGCAGTATAAGCATCTTCAGTGCTAAATACCTTTATCCAATTGCTCTCCATCGGCTTTTGATGTTTTATCTTTAAAATATTTGAATAGTAAAACGGTTAAAATCACACTAATGACATAACCATACCATTGAAAATGGGCTGTTTTATCTGACTCCGACAAAGGTATATTGTTTTTTTGCATATACCATGCTGCGGTTACGGCATAAGCATTATTTAAAAAGTGAGCAAAGATGGTATACCAAAGGCTCTTAGTCCAGAAATAAATGTACCCAAAACCTGCACCCAATAAAAAGCGGGGTAAAAACCCATAAAACTGAAGATGTATGGCACTAAAGACAAATGCAGAAAGCCAGATGGCAACGTGAGGATTGCTAAATATCCTTCCCAACGTACGTTGTATGGCTCCCCTGAACATCAATTCTTCACAAACAGCAGGTAAAATGCCAATCAAAATGAGATTGAGCAAATAGGTCCCAATATGATCCATTTTTAGAAGCGCTTCAGTAGTCACCATTGCCGCATCTTCCTTACTTTTCATCCATTCTTCTATAGATTTAAGGAATCCAGGCAATACCATTTTCTGGTTAAGCTGCATGCTAAATTCCATTAACGGCATAGAAACCGCCATCAATGCAATAATTATCAATAAGAATGTTGCTTTTGTGGTCTTGAAGTCATAAAAAACATTCATTTTTTTTCCTTCTCCCAGGGCCAAAAATAAAGCGGGAACCAGGAATAATCCCATTTGCTGTAAAGAAATCACCACCCGGTTAACAGTTACAAACTTTGGATTAGCAGCCTCTAACCAGCTGTAATTCATAAATTCACCATACATAACATAAAAAGCCAGAACGGTAAGTATCAAACTGATAAGTACTCCTGCAGTCGCATACATAACCAGGCTAAGTAATTGTAAGTAAGGACTTTTTTCGGCGCTTTCGTTTTCTCTCAAATTCATTATTTGTAATATTTGTACCTTTGTCCTTTGAATTTTGGTTTGAAGATAGAAAAATGTCTGTAAAGATAGGAAATATTGATCTGGGAGCGTTCCCTTTATTGCTTGCACCGATGGAAGATGTAAGTGATCCCCCGTTCCGTTTTGTTTGTAAACAAAGTGGGGTAGATATGATGTACACCGAGTTTATCTCTTCGGAAGGATTAATCCGGGATGCGGCAAAAAGCAGGGCTAAACTGGATATTTTTGAATATGAACGTCCGATAGGTATTCAGATCTTTGGGAGTGAAATCGACCACATGCGTGAAGCTACAGAAATAGCTACGATGGCTGGTCCTGATCTGATGGACATCAATTATGGCTGCCCGGTTAAAAATGTGGCTTGCAGAGGTGCAGGTTCAGCACTGTTACAGGATATCGACAAAATGGTAAAGATGACCGAAGCGGTGGTTAAAGCAACGCATTTACCGGTTACCGTTAAAACCCGGTTGGGTTGGGACGATACCACTAAAAATGTCGAAGAAGTAGCCGAACGTTTACAGGATATAGGAATTCAGGCATTGACCATTCATGGCAGAACCCGCGCCCAATTGTATAAAGGGGCTGCAGACTGGACCTTAATTCGCGAAATCAAAAGAAATCCAAGAATAAAAATTCCTATTTTCGGCAACGGGGATGTAGATAGTATTCAAAAAGCAGCAGATTGGCGTTTAGAATACGAAGTAGATGGGATAATGATTGGAAGAGCTGCGATTGGCTATCCATGGATATTTAGAGAGATCAGACACTTTTTCAATACCGGTGAAATCCTGGCAGGACCAACCGTAGAAGAACGTGTTACCGTATGCCGGACGCATTTTGAGAAATCAATTGCCTGGAAAGGACCTAAAGTAGGTGTATTTGAAATGAGACGCCATTATGCAAATTACTTTAAAGGCCTTCCTGATTTTAAACACTATAGAATGTTATTGGTAAAAGAAGATAACATTGAAATTATTCACAGTATATTAGACGAAGTGGCAGACAAATATCAGCATATTTATCCCGATGGGGAAATGGCTTGATTTTTGAAAAACATTTCTTAAATAAAGTTATAAAATGGTAACAGCAATCACACAAGGGATCAAAATTTCAGTCGAAACCATGTATCAGGATGAATATTCTAATCCTGCTAATGAGCATTTTATGTTTGCTTACCGCATTACTATTGAGAATTTATCAGATTATTCTATACAACTGATGAGACGTCAGTGGTTTATTTTTGATTCCAACGGTACAGAGAGAGAAGTAGAAGGAGAGGGAGTAGTAGGTCTTCAACCTGTAATGGAACCAGGCGGAAGCCATACTTATGTTTCCGGATGTCATTTGAGTACAGATATGGGAGCAATGAGTGGAAATTACCTGATGCACCGTATGATAGACAGTACCGATTTTACAGTAGATATTCCAGAATTTAACCTGATTGTGCCTTACAGGCTCAACTAGTATTTATTTCTTCCGAATAACATAGAAGCATAATAGATCAGATTGGCCAGCGAGCCTAAAGCAGCAACTACATAGGTCATTGCCGCCCACCATAGTGCATCCTTGGCCTGTTTGTTTTCTTCTACTGTATGCATTACTCCATTGTTGTTTCTTAACCAGATCAGCGCCCTTCTGCTGGCATCAAACTCAACCGGCAAGGCAATTATACTAAATAAGGTAAGTAAGGCGAGACCGGCCACGCCAATGCTCAATACGGCAGGATTCCCTGTAAACCCAATCAGCAATACCCCGATAATTAATACCCATTGTAATAAAGTCGAGGAAATACTAACCACAGGTACCATATTTGTCCTCAGCTGCAACCAATGGTAAGATTTGGACTGCTGAACCGCATGTCCACACTCATGTGCGGCAACAGCAGCTGCAGCAACACTTCTTCCATGGTAAACATCTGTACTTAAATTCACAGTTTTATCTTCCGGATTGTAATGATCAGAGAGCTGACCATCAGTACTCATCACCCTCACATCGTAGATACCGTTGTCGTGCAGCATCTTTTCCGCCACTTCTTTTCCTGAAAATCCCGAACTCAAGTGCATTTCAGTATACTTTGAAAACTTATTTCTAAACTTCCATTGCACGAACATGCTAATAAGTAATATCGGGACTATTAAAAATAAATAAGTTCCCATTTCCGTAGTGTATGTTTTTCAAACTATTCAAATCAAAAAGCGCGCCTAATTTGCCTGACCAAAAAAAATAATGATAAATTTAAATTATGAAAATGGCTATATCTTATTGGGAACAACAGCATTTCTTTACCTATGATGTGATCATCGTTGGTAGTGGAATTGTTGGTTTAAATGCGGCAATTGCAATAAAATCTAAAAATCCAAAATCAAGTGTAGCCATCCTTGAAAGGGGATTCCTCCCTTCTGGCGCCAGTACAAAGAACGCAGGCTTTGCCTGTTTTGGAAGCATCTCAGAATTGATGGAACAGGAGAAAAGCGGGGGAACAGCCTTACTTTATCAATTGATAGAAAGACGCTGGAAGGGGCTTTTAAAACTTAGAAAATTACTTGGAGATGAGTCAATTTCTTATCATAATTACGGTGGATATGAATTATTTAGGAAGGCAGATTATCAGCTAGCCGAACTTTGTGTAGCTAAAATCAGCCACTTTAATGAACTCATTAAAGACATTGTTGGCCAGGAAAATGTTTTCAAAACAGCAAGTAGAAAAATTCAGGGTTTTGGTTTCCATGACACCGGGTTATTGATTGAAAATGAACTGGAAGCACAAATAGATACCGGCAAAATGATGAAAGCCTTGATTCTAAAGGCGACCGCAGCGGGTGTAATGATCTACAACAACTGTGAGGTAGAAGAACTTCAGGAGGAAGAAAACTACCAGGTACTGCGCAGTAACCATGGAAATTTTAAAGCCAGACAGGTACTCCTGAGTACCAATGCTTTTATAAAAACTCTCGTTCCCGATTTGGATGTTGTTCCCGGCCGCGGTCAGGTTATCCTGACGCAACCAATCCCGGATTTAAAAATAAAAGGGACTTTCCACTACGATAAAGGTTACTATTATTTTAGAAATATAGACCAGAGAATCCTGCTTGGCGGCGGTCGTAACCTCGATATTAAAGCTGAAGAAACTGCGGTTTTTGGAAGTACACAACTGATCCAGAATGCACTGAAAACATTATTAAAAGAAGTCATTTTACCGGATACCCCTTTTGAAATTGAACAAACCTGGAGTGGTATTATGGCTTTCGGTCATGACATCTATCCCATAGTAAAATCCATCCGTCCTGGTATTTTTTGTGCTGTAAGATGCAATGGTATGGGTATCGCCATGGGCACACAAACAGGCGAAGATGCGGCCAATCTCATCCTCCCCTTTCTATAAAATCTGTATTATTTACGATCTCTTCTTGCAAGATCATTTTTATTTTTAGACTTTTGATAAAAATATTAGTATGGAAGCAGCGATAATTATATTATTGATCATAATATTAGTAACACTAGTTGTCTTGTATTTAAAAAAGCCGGCAGCAAATGATAACCACATTGCGCTATTGGATTTAAAGGAAGCAGAACATCAAAAATCTTTAAACTGGCTGAAAGAAGAAAAATTACGCCTGGAAGATGAGCTGAATGATCTTCGCAGTAATTTCCTTTTTGAACGCAGCAGAGTTATCAAATCCGAAGAAACCCTAAATGCTCAAAGAGAAAAACAGGCAGAACAGGAGAAATATATTGCGGAACTGCAACAGCGCTTTAAACTGGAATTTGAAAACATTGCAAATAAAGTTCTGGACGACAAAACAGCCAAATTTACGGAGCAGAACAAAACCAATCTGGATATCATCTTAAATCCATTAAAAGAAAACATCAAAGCTTTTGAAGAAAAGGTAGACAAAGTTTACAAGTCTGAATCTGACGAACGCAACATCCTGAAAGGCGTAATTTCCCAATTGATGGACCAAAGCAAACAGATTCAGGAAGATGCAAATAACCTGACTAAGGCGCTTAAAGGAGATTCCAAAAAACAAGGCAACTGGGGGGAGGTCATCCTCGAACGTGTACTGGAACGCTCCGGTTTAATTAAGGACAGGGAATACCGGATACAAACCAGTCTAAGCTCTTCAGAGGGGGGCAGGATGCAGCCGGATGTAATTATTGACCTTCCGGATGATAAACATGTGATCGTTGATGCTAAGGTCTCTTTGGTTGCTTATGAGAGACTTGTTGCTGCGGAGACTGATGAAGAAAGAGATACCTATATTAAACAGCATATCCTATCTATCAAAAACCACATTCAGGGGCTTTCCGGGAAAAATTATCATGATCTGAACGAAATCAATTCCCCGGATTTTGTATTGCTTTTCATTCCTATCGAATCTTCTTTTGGTATTGCTGTTCAGCAGGATGCAGAACTTTTCAATTATGCCTGGGATAGAAAAGTAGTTATTGTGAGCCCGTCTACTTTACTGGCTACTTTAAGAACCATTGCCAGTATCTGGAAACAGGAAAGACAAAACAGAAATGTCCTGGAAATTGCACGTTTAAGTGGAAGTATGTATGATAAGTTTGTCGGATTTTTAACCGATATGGAAAGCATTGGAAGGAATATCAGGCAAAGCCAGGATGCCTATGACAAAGCTTTAAATAAGCTTTCTACCGGAACCGGAAACCTGTCCAGTACTTCTGAAAAGATCAAAAAATTAGGTGCCAAAGCAACTAAGCAGATTGACACCAAATTTTTAGATCCTTTACTGGCTGAAGAGGACAGCCTATAGTTTAAAAGCGTTCCATCCCTGCGCTTTCAATTCATGAACAACACTGGATTTGGAAATCATTTTACAACCGGAATTTTTATCTGTAATGTGACCTATAATACTAATATCCACATCATTTTTCAATTTAGTATAATCGTCTTGTTTGATGGTAAATAGCAATTCATAATCTTCACCACCATTTAAAGCACAAACTGTTGGATCTAAGCCCAGCTCACGGGCGGTCTCGTAAGTCATAGGATCGATTGGAATTTTCTCCTCATAAATCGTACAGCCTTTTTCAGACTGCTGACAAATGTGCATAATTTCAGAAGCCAAACCATCCGAAACATCAATCATCGAAGTCGGAACAATTTCCATCTGAGCAAGTAAATCAACAATATCCCTTCTGCCTTCCGGCTTCAGCTGACGCTCGATGATATAATCCTTTCCTTCCAGATCTGGCTGAATATTAGGGTTTTCTAAAAATATCTGTTTTTCTCTTTCTAAAATCTGTAGTCCGACATATGCACCTCCCAAATCACCTGAAACACATAAAAGATCACCTTCCTGCGCACCATTTCTGTAAACAACGTCTTTCTTTTCTGCATAACCAATACTGGTTACACTAATTACCAATCCTTGTTTACTTGTAGAAGTATCTCCCCCAATCAGGTCGATGTTAAATTTATTGCAGGCCAGGTCAATTCCTTTATAAATTTCTTCTACAGCTTCGAGAGGAAATTTACTTGAAATGCCTATAGAAACGGTGATCTGAGTAGCAATACCGTTCATGGCATAGATGTCACTTAAATTTACCTGGACAGCCTTAAAGCCTAAATGCATTAAAGGCACATAAGCCAGGTCAAAATGGATGCCTTCCAACAATAAATCTGTAGAAATCAGCACCTCTTTATCTTTAAAATTCAAGACTGCAGCATCGTCTCCAACTCCTTTAATACTACTTTCGTGCCTGATTTTGAAACCTTCTGTCAGATGTTTTATCAGACCAAACTCTCCAAGTTCCGCAATATCGGTACGCTCTTTATTCTCAAACATAATCTTCTCTCTTGTTACCTTTTAATTCTTTTATATTTTTCCTTCTCATTTTAGCTGCCAGGAGGAGCTGGCATCCATACGGAAAGATTATAAACCTAGTGCAGCTGAAATTTCCAGCATTCTTTCAATTGGTTTTCTTGCCTGAACAATAATATCAGCAGGAACAGTCACTTCCGGAGATCCATTTTTCAAACATAAATACAGTTTTTCCAGTGTATTTCTTTTCATATATGGACATTCATTACATGCACAACTATTATTAGGTGGTGCAGGAATAAAGGTTTTCGTTGGATTTGCCTTCTCCATCTGGTGAATAATTCCACTTTCAGTAGCCACAATGAATTCCTGTGCATCGCTGTTGGTGCTATATTTCAACAATCCAGTCGTCGATCCAATGTAATCTGCCATTTGCAACACTGCCTCTTCACATTCCGGATGAGCAATAAACTTCGCATTTGGATGACGTTCTTTCAATTTTGTAATCTTTTCTCTCGAAAAAATCTCATGAACCATACATGCGCCATTCCAAAGTACCAAATCTCTACCCGTTTTTTTAGCCACCCAGGCGCCTAAATTTTTATCAGGACCAAAAATAATCTTGGTATCCTTTGGAAGACTTTCTACGATCTGTACCGCATTTGTAGAGGTACAAACTATGTCGCTCAAAGCCTTCAGTTCAGCAGTACAATTCACATAGGTGATCACTACATGATCAGGATATTTTTCTTTGAATTTCCTGAACAAATGTGGCGGACAACTATCGGCCAGTGAACACCCAGCTTTCAGGTCCGGAAGCAGTACTTTTTTGTCAGGAGAAAGAATTTTCGCCGTCTCTGCCATAAAATGTACTCCAGCAAACACAATCACCTCAGCATCAGTTCTTGCAGCTTCCTGTGACAGTCCTAAACTATCCCCAATATAATCTGCAATATCCTGAATATCAGGGTCTTGGTAGTAGTGCGCAAGTATAATTGCGTTTTTTTCCTTTTTTAATTTTTCGATTTCCAGGAAAAGATCAAGTGTCGGATCGATCTTTTCATCCACAAAACCTTTTCGATTTAATTCCTCTAAGGTATCCATTTTCAACAGTTCAATAAATTATAATTATTTAATATAAATAGATTTCTATTGTTTATTAGTGTGTTAATAACGTTTGTAAAAAACTTTTTTTTAGTCGATTATTTGAGTTATTCATAAGTTATTAACATTTGGGTGACTTTTTTATGATAAAAACCAGCTGATTTACAGCTAGATATTTTTTCAGTCCAAAACTTATCCATACCAATATGTTTATTCTTAATGTGTGTGTAAAAAGTTAATAAACTATGCAAAGTTGCTCAAAAATAACTTAAAATATTGTGGCAAATTGCCTTTTTAGCTTAGATTTAAACATTCAAAATTATTTGTTCTAAATGTTTAGACAAGAAATTAACAATTATATCAACGTTGTTAACAAAGTAACGGAAATAGCTTTAATTCAATGAGAAAAGTAGATTTTTTAGTAATAGGGTCGGGTATAGCGGGTTTAAGCTTTGCATTAAAAGCAGCTCAGCATGGTAAGGTATTAATTGTTACAAAATCAAACGAGGATGAGTCAAATACAAAATATGCGCAAGGCGGTGTAGCTGTCGTTGTGGATAAAGATGATTCGTTTGAAAAACATATCGAAGATACATTAATTGCAGGAGATGGGCTGTGTGACAGAGAGATAGTAGAAATTGTGGTAAAAGAAGGGCCTCAAAGGATCCAGGAAATCATTGATTACGGGATTAATTTTGACAAAGATCAGACCGGCGTTTATGACCTGGCGAAAGAAGGAGGGCACTCAGAACACCGCGTTTTACACTATAAAGATGTCACTGGTTATGAGATTGAGAGTGTGTTATTAAAACAGATTCATGAGAATGAAAACATAGAGATATTAACACATTACTTCTGTTTGGAGTTGATTACTCAGCATCATTTGGGGGAGCATGTGGATAAGAGTTCGGAAGATATCCACTGTTACGGTATATATGCCTTTAACACAGAGCTTAACGATGTGGAAAAGATCTTAGCTAATGTGACTATCATGGCCTCGGGTGGCGCAGGACATGTGTATAGCAGCACAACAAACCCTGTAATTGCTACAGGCGACGGAATGGCGATGGTGTACCGTGCTAAAGGAAAAGTGAGGAACATGGAATTTATTCAATTCCATCCGACCGCTTTATACAACCCCGGGGAGTATCCGGCCTTCCTGATTTCGGAAGCAGTCAGAGGTTTCGGAGGAGTCCTGAGAAGGAAAAACGGAGATGAATTTATGTACGAATATGACAAGCGCGGTTCGCTTGCACCCCGGGATATTGTAGCGAGAGCGATAGATTCTGAGATGAAAAAATCGGGAGAAGACTTCGTTTATCTGGACATTACCAATCGTAAAAAGAGTGATATTTTAGCTCATTTCCCGAACATTTATGCCAAGTGTCTATCTATAGGTATAGACATGACTAAGGATTTAATACCGGTTACGCCTGCAGCTCATTATATGTGTGGCGGAATTTTGGTAGACGAATATGGAAGATCTTCCATAAAAAATCTATATGCTTGCGGAGAATGTTCTTCAACAGGTTTACATGGCGCCAATCGTTTGGCTTCAAATTCTTTGCTTGAAGCGCCTGTTTTTGCACACCGTATTTATGAAGATGCGATAGTTGCTTTTAAAAATAGTGTGATTCCTGAGCACATTCCGGACTGGGATGCTAACGGAGTAACACAGACAGATGAGGATATTTTGGTAACGCATAACCTGAGAGAAACGCAGAAATTGATGAGTGATTATGTTGGAATTGTACGCTCTGATTTCAGATTAGACCGGGCGATGAGACGCTTATTTTTGCTACATGAGGAGACGGAAGATTTTTATAAAGCCAATAAAGTTTCTGTAAAACTCTGTGAATTGCGGAATGTAATCCAGGTTGCATACATCGTAATCAAGTCGGCCAAGGCCAGAAAAGAGAGTAGGGGATTGCATTTTACTACCGATTATCCTAAGCATTCAGAACAGTTAACAGATACAATTTTTTAGATTATGCCAGTAATATTACCAGTTAAAGATAAACATCCCATTTGGGATGAAAATTGTTTTATTGCCCAAAATGCTACTATCGTTGGCGATGTAGTGATGGGAAAAAATTGCTCCGTTTGGTTTAATGCTGTGATCAGGGGTGATGTAAACAGCATTACTATTGGTGACGACAGCAATATTCAGGATGGTGCAGTGATTCATGCCACCTATTTAAAAGCAGCCACTGTGATTGGAAATAGGGTCTCTGTAGGACATAATGCCATCGTTCATGGCTGTATCCTTAAAGACCATATTTTAGTGGGAATGGGGGCTATTATTATGGATAATGCAGTAGTTGAATCTTATTGTATCATCGCTGCAGGTGCGGTCGTATTGGAGAATACGCAGTGTGAAAGCGGCTATATTTATGCCGGAACTCCTGCTAAAAAAATAAAGCCCATTACTGAAGAGCAACGGGCTTTATTAAATAAATTACCAGACAATTATATCATGTATGCTGACTGGTTCAGATAACAAGACTTATTCTTTAGGAATAGTAATTGTTTCATTTCTTTCCCAAAGGGCTCTTATAGAGAGTTCCTTTGGTTCATTCCAAATTTTCTCCGGCTGACGGCCTTCTGCCACATTTCCGGTATCCCATTTTCCATTTTTGTTGTTGTCGTAGGTGATCCTTATAAAGTATTTGCCAGCCTTATAATTGGCAAACTTTGCGGTTGTATCTTTGGTAATGACCATGGTATTTACCGGATTTTTGTTGCCGTCGATAATTTCAACAATATAGCTTTTGTTCTTTTCCGGAGGAATGATTTTGACAATCAGACTGCCATAATCGTCCTTACTTCCGAGCTTAAAATCTTTTGGAAACTCTTTGTTTTTTGTATTAAATATGGCTGTAAATGCACCGGCACCAAACTTCATTTGGTAAGGCTTTTTTATACGCCATGGATATTTTATATAGTAAGATAAAAAGTCTGAACTGTCTTTAACCAGTGTAAAATTTGTCCTTTCTACAGAGTCTTCCAGTAAAGTAATTTTGCTCGCATCAGCACTGATGATCGGAAAATTGAAGGTAAGTTTCAGTGATTTGTTTGGATTTAAAGTACGGTCTTCGAGATTGTCGGAAGCAGATAATGTCCTGTTGTAGGTCTCCTTTTTTCCTCTGGTAAGTGTCGATGACTGGAGTAATTTACCCTCCGATTTGAGGCTCACTTTAGTGGAATCGAAAGAGAGATCCGTTAGCCATATTTTCAGGGAGTCATTGTTTTTGCTGAATTTTGCAAACTTTGTAGCGTCTAATGCCGCCGGTTCAACGATCGTAACTTCTGGTTTTTTTAGCTTTTGATTGAGCGCAAAACTAATGCTTCCATCGGCATTTATACGGCGGTCAAGGATTCTGAAGACCTTGGCATCTTCCTTAAAAACACGCATATTTACTGTGTCGAGATTGTGCTTTAATACGATGGAATCTTTTACAAATCCGATTTCATCTGTATTTTGCTGATAGATTTTGTCGCCTCCTTTTTCTTTCAAAGCATAGATTCGGTAGGTGCCTTCTCTTAAATTGTTGAGACTGTAATTGCCACTGCTATCCGTAAGCGTATAAATAGAAGGTTTGGCTTTTCCGAAGATCGTATCTCTTTCTATAGGGAGAATAAATGCGACAGCTTCAATTTCGGGTTCTCCTGTGGAGGAGTTGG
The DNA here is from genome assembly GCF_900103665.1 of Pedobacter steynii. GTDB lineage: Bacteria > Bacteroidota > Bacteroidia > Sphingobacteriales > Sphingobacteriaceae > Pedobacter > Pedobacter steynii. Next base: position 203,447 of record NZ_FNGY01000009.1, on the reverse strand, counting down.
TGATTTTACCTTTGATGCTAAGGGAGTCTAATTTCGGACCGGTTGAGAACACATAGGAAAAATTTTTAAGCTCATTGCTTTCGTTGATATCGGCAATGGCTTTACCAAAGTTCAGCGTGTAAGTTGTATTTTTTTCCAGGCTGTCTGTGAAGGATATTTCCAGGGTTTTCTTTTTTGGTTTCAGCGTTGGAGCAATTTTCAGTTCCGGAGAAATCGAAAATTCTTTAAATTCGTTCTGAAGCTTAAAATATTCGTCGAACTCTATAATGATTTTTTTAGCCTTAAAATTTGTTGTCAAATTTTTTGGTTCCATTTTTAAAACCTTTGGTGGAGTCGTATCACGAGGTCCTCCCTGGGGTTGCTGGATGCTTGCACAGCTATAAATCAGCGAAGTTAGCAGTAGGAGGGATGCAAAAAGCCGGAAGTTGGATACATTGCTATTTTTGGCCATTTATATGCGTTGTGTTTAATTTATTACTCTTTTTAATGAATAGCATTAAAAATTTTTAAAACTCTCTTATATCTCATTTAAATGAGTCAGGTTAAAGCGATTAAAAAATCAATTTAACTGACTCATTTTCAGTGTGTTATATTTTACTTGCTGATATGAACCATTAAAACGGAGATATCAGAAGGAGAAACACCTGAAATTCGGGATGCCTGACCTAAAGTTCTGGGCTTGATCTTCAGCAACTTCTCTCTTGCTTCCTTTGATAAAGATACCAATTGAGAATAATCAAAATTTGGATTGATGTCTTTATCTTCCATCTTCTGCATTTTATTTACAATCTCCTGTTCTTTCTCGAAATAGCTTTCGTATTTAATTTTGATCTCTGCCTGTTCTACTGTTTCCTGATCATAAGGGCTAAGGTAGGTTCTGAAGCTTTGGCTGATTTCCCTGATGTCTTCAATGCCGACCTGAGGGCGACTTAGTAAGCTGAATATTTTTACATTTTGAGTCAGCGTACTTGTACCCAATTCTTCCAGCTTCTGGTTCGCCTCTGTCATTTCAATACCCTGCTTTTTTGCAAAGGCCACAATAGCATCAGAGTTTGCTACCTTTTGTTTTACAATGTCCAATCGCTCATCACTAATCAGACCTAACTCGTGGCCGATAGGGGAGAGACGGATATCTGCATTGTCCTGACGAAGCAATAATCTGTGTTCTGCTCTTGAAGTGAACATGCGATAAGGTTCTTCAGTTCCTTTGGTTACCAGGTCGTCTATTAATACCCCAATATAAGATTCTGAACGTTTCATGATCAGTTCATGGAGTTCGTTTACCTTCTGATGGGCGTTGATTCCAGCTATAAATCCCTGACTAGCAGCCTCTTCGTATCCCGTTGTTCCATTTATCTGGCCTGCAAAGAACAGGTTGCTGATTAATTTGGTTTCCAGGGTTAATCCAAGCTGGGTAGGTGGAAAATAATCGTATTCTATGGCATATCCAGGGCGGAACATTTTTGCATTCTCGAATCCCGGGATCTGAGTTAATGCCCTGTACTGAACATCTTCAGGAAGGGAGGTCGAGAAACCATTTACATAGATCTCGCAGGTATTCCATCCTTCAGGTTCTACGAAAATCTGGTGCCTTTCGCGTTCGGCAAAACGGTTGATCTTATCTTCGATAGAAGGACAATATCTTGGTCCCAGTCCTTTAATCCTTCCGGTGAACATAGGAGATTTTTCAAATCCTTCTTTCAGCGTTTCATGAACTTCCGAATTGGTATAGGTAATCCAGCAACATCTTTGTTCTGTTGGGCGAGCTACATTGGTATAAGAGAAACGTCCTGGATTTTCATCACCCCATTGCTCTTCCATTAAGGAATAATTCAGGGACCTTCCGTCTACGCGGGGTGGGGTACCGGTTTTCATTCTGCCCGCTTCGAAACCGAGTTCAGTCAGTTGTTCTGTAATTCCTGTCGCAGCTCTTTCTGCTGTTCTGCCTCCTCCAAATTTTTTCTCTCCGATATGGATTAAGCCATTCAGAAACGTACCATTCGTGAGGACAACAGACTTGCTTTTGATCTCAATCCCCAGGGAGGTTTTGACGCCAACCACAGTATTGTTTTTGATCACAAGGCTACTTACCATATCTTGCCAGAAGTCGACATTTGGTGTACGTTCCAATGCAAGTCTCCATTCTTCTGCAAATCTTTTCCTGTCGTTTTGCGCTCTCGGGCTCCACATTGCTGGTCCCTTAGATAGGTTGAGCATCCTGAATTGTAAAGTAGTTTTGTCGCTAATGATTCCGGAGTATCCGCCCATCGCATCAATTTCTCTTACAATCTGACCTTTTGCTACACCACCCATGGCAGGGTTGCAACTCATCTGTGCAATGGTTTCCATGTTCATGGTGATCAACAAAACCGAGGATCCCAGATTTGCAGCAGCAGCAGCAGCTTCACATCCGGCATGGCCTGCACCGACAACTATAACATCATATTCTTTAAACATTACCTGTGTTTTTTATATCTCTTATATTTATGTTCCACGTGGAACGCAATACATCGGCTCTGTTAAATCCGATTGTTTCACGTGGAACAATATTCAAATTTAATCAATTAATAGGGGAGAAGTGCTAATTTGAGCCCCTTTTAATTTGTTGTTTTATTTCAATTGAACGTTTAAAAAACCGTTCTGTTATTCTATTATCTTGATGAGCCAAAATTCCTGGAACCATCGTTGTATCTTTTTCTTTTCCCTGGTCTAATATCAACCGCTGTCGCTACAATGCAAAAAGGAGTGTTTAGTTTTTCTAACCTGTTCAGAACGCTCTATAATTGAACTTTCATGAATCCAGATAGATTGATAGCTTATCCAGGTTAATCCTTATGCAATTTGTGCTCCAATGGTACACATCAAAGCGAATTGTGATTAAGTGTTTTTTGAACAGGATGGCTAATGGATTTTAAATGACATCAGCTTTTATACTGTTCTTACATTTTAGCATCATCTTTCTTGTATTAAAAAGATGTTTTTGTTCTTCTGAATTTATCAGCGGAGGAATGATGGTTTTTTTAAGTTTCATTCCTTCATCTATATTAATTTTACTTTCTATACTTTAGAAAAGAGGAGAGGGAGATGCTTTTAGTTTTGAGAGCGGAGGCTGGACTAGCGTTTTGAATATTCATTCTACTTTATTAAAAGCTGCCAGAGCGGAGGTGATTTTTATGACTTTATCATCTCTGGCAGCTTTCAAAAACGCGGTGCTATTTTTCAGATAATTCCAACCAACGTTCGGTTACCCTTTCTAGCTCTTCATTTAGTACTTCAATCTTTTTCGATACTTCCTGAATACCTAAATAATTTGCGCTATCAATGGTCAGCAAAGAAGTAGACAGATCCTGGATTTCTGATTCCAATTCCGAAATCTTTGTTTCCGAATCTTCCAGTTCTTTTTGCTCTTTAAAGCTTAATTTTTTAGCAGGGCTTTGTGTATTTTGAACGGGAACTTCTTTCGCTTTTACAGCACTTTTTTCTTTTTGAGTTTCTAAACTAATTCGGTACTCGGAATAGTTTCCATTATAGATCGCAACGTCACCATTTCCTTCCATAATAAATAATTGCTCACTCATTTTGTCCAGTAAATACCTATCGTGAGAAACCAGGATTAATACGCCCGGGAAATTTTCCAGAAATTCTTCCAGAACATTTAAGGTATCAATATCAAGATCATTTGTCGGCTCATCCAGAATTAAGAAATTAGGATTTTGCATCAAAACTTTCATGAGATGTAATCTCTTTTTTTCACCTCCACTTAATTTCTCTACCATGCCATGTTGCTTCTTGGGAGGGAAGAGGAATAAGGTTAATAATTGAGATGCGGAAATGGTTTGGCCATCTGCCATTTTAATATATTCGGCATCAGACTTAACAATATCAATTACTCTTTCTTTCTCGTTGAATGCCAGACCACCTTGTTTATAATAACCATATACGGTCGTCTCACCTGTGCTTACTTTTCCTTTTTCAGGAGTTAAGAAACCGGTAATGATATTAAGTAAAGTAGATTTTCCTGTTCCGTTTTTACCAGCCAGGCCTATTCTATCTGCACGTTTAAAAGTATAAGAGAAGTCATCAATGATCTTTTTATCATCAAAAGATTGTCCGATATGATCCAGCTCTAATATTTTATTTCCCTGACGTGCCATTTTAACATTTAAAGTAACGCTTTGATTGTCAGATCTTTGCTTGGTTTTGCTCTCTAAGTCATAGAAGGCATCAATTCTAGACTGGGATTTGGTGGTCCGGGCGGCAGGCATTCTTCTCATCCATTCCAATTCCTTTTTCAGGAGGTTTTTATTCTTCTGAAAGGTGCTTTCGTCTGCTGCTTCCCGCTCAGATTTCTTCTCCAGGAAGTATGCATAATTGCCATTATAGTTGTAGATCTTTCCTCTGTCCAGCTCAACGATGGTATTGCAGACATTGTCCAGGAAGTACCGGTCGTGTGTAACTAATAATATAGTTTTATTGCCAGAAGTAAGGAGCTTTTCCAGCCATTCGATGGTATCGATGTCCAGGTGATTGGTTGGCTCATCTAATACATAGATTTCAGGGTCCTCTATCAGCAGTTTAGCAAGCGCCAGACGCTTCTTCTGTCCGCCGGATAGGGTAGAGATCTTTTGCTGAAGATGATTGATCCCCATGCGGCTTAGAATCGTTTTTATTTCGTGTTCATATTCCCAGGCATTGTGTTCGCTGAGTTCTTCATACAAACGATTCAATGTTTTCTCATCCGGATTAGGATCTTCAATCAGCTCCTCATACTCTTTGATCAGCTGTTGCTGCTTGTTTTCAAGAGAAAAGATAAAATCGCTTATCGAATAACCATCCGGAAATGAGGGCTCCTGATCCAGGAATCCAATTTTAACAGATTTGTTCTTTACGATTTTGCCTTCTAATGGAGAAAACCTTTCTGCAAGTAATTTCAATAAGGTGCTTTTTCCTGCACCATTTATACCAACCAACGCTACGCGTTGTCCGGGTTGGATCCCCAGGGTTAAATTTTTAAATAGCCATTCGTCATGGTAAGCATGGCCTAAGTTTTCGGCTGCAATTAGTGTGCTCAAAGTCTGTGTTTAACGATATTTTAGATAAGAAATTATTGCAAAAGTAAGCAATAATTCTTTGGTATATAGTTGAGCCTATTGAACATGTAGGTATTTTGTTGAGGAAACAACCATAACACGACCATTGATATACCCGAAGGACATCGCAAATAATTAAGTGAGATGAAACCTGTTTACTGTTATAACGGGAGAGGAGCTGAATTGGATGTCGGGAGGTCTAACTTGTGCTATTTAGGTTAAACAGACGCCATCAGGGTTGAAAACTATGCTTTTAGTTTTACGGCCTGCCTAACCAAGAATTAAGCGCAGCGTAATTGATTAATAGGGGATATACAATGTATATTATCTAACGGAATGTACCACAGTCGCTGTTCTTTCGGCAGATTTTTTTCCGAATTTTGTTCCTGTAAGGATGACTATCGCTACAGCGACAATCATAATTTTTTTTATTGCAGTTTTCATGATATCCGGTTTTGAATGAAAGATTTAACTATAAGACGTCGTTTTTAGAAAAACGTTTCAAATTATCCCAGTCATTAGACCATCAGGCTTTTAACTTAGACGAACTGGCGCTATTGTCCTATCAACAGATCATGGTAAAAAAATGAAACGTTCCGTGTAATAAAGCGAATAGGTGCAGGGGAGTTATTCCGGCAGGCTTTTTAACTTAGCCAGGTAATAATCTTCTTTCTCTGTCATCAGCGTTTTTGCCGCTTTGCCTTTGTCTTTATAGCCCAGCAAGTGTAGGGTGCCATGTGCCATTACGCGGCACAGTTCGTCGGCAATAGTATGCTTGAATTCTTTGGCATTTTCCTGAATCCGCTCCAGACTGATGAAAATATCTCCAACAATCATTTTAAGCGCTTCTGAGTTATCAAAAGTAATGACGTCGGTGTAAGTGTCATGATTGAGGTATTGTTGGTTTATACGCAGTAAATATTCGTCTGAGCACAAGATAAAGTTCAACTCCTGTAAAACATATCCTTCTTCTTCAATCACTGACTTGATCCAGGCCTTAAGAAGGGTCTTCTTTTTAAGGGTATAACTAAGGTCTTCGGTGAAAAAATGGATTGCTGGTTTACTCATGTTTCTGGAATTATTGGGCCGAATTTAGCAATTTAAAATATTCCGCAATTTTATTTTTATAATAGTAGTTCAGGCTTGGCGGTAATTTCTGGATCCATTCCGTCTCATTTTGCTGGAGTTTTTTGAACTTATCCAGCATTTGCTGATAGGATGGGGTTAGGTCCTTTCCGGCTTTACTTTCTCTTTTTGAATCCTGATCCTGCTCCCTTTGCGCCTGATCTGCGTCCAGTAATTTCGTCAATAGCTCTTTTTGCCGGTTCATGGTCTCCTGTTCCAGGCGCTTATTTACCAATTCCGTCTCTGTCGACTGCATGTCTTTTATCATTTGATTGAGGTTCCCCAGGCCACCTTTTCCGTCCTTATTCTCTTCCCGGTTGATCTTTTGTAAAGCCTCTCTGATCATTTGCTGCTGTTGAGCCATTTTTGCAAACTCCTCGCTCATTTGCCCTTTTGGCACCGTACCCTTGTTTCCGTTTTTTTGCATTTGATCCCGGGCTTTTTGCATGTTGTTGTTCAGTTGCTGCTGCATTTGCTGCAATTGCTTCATGCTTTGTTTCTTCCCTTTTCCGCTTCCGCTTGAATTTTTCTTCATCTTCTGCAGCTGTTCCAACGCTTCATTTAGCATCAGCGACAGGTTATTGATGGAAGTCATGGTGTATTGCTGGTTCTTATTGGCAGCCGAAGTATTCCTTTCTCCAAGGTTCTCCAGACTTTTATCCATATTGAAATTGATTTTCTGAACCTCTTCACTTACCGTACTTTCAATCTGTGGCACCCTTTTGCTGAGCGAGAACAAGCTGTCAGCAATGGTTTTCATATTGTCTTTTATGCTCCTTTGCTGTTGTACATTGTAAGTATAAAGCGGGTCATTGCTACTGATCTTTTTCAGGTCAAGCATTACTTTTTCCTGATCAAAGGAGGTTTTTAAAAGGTTTTCGAGCAATTGACGTAGTTCCTGAGCATTGAGGTTATTTTCCATTTCCTCTGATTCCTGTTGCATATCGCTCATCTTTTTTGCCATTTCCTCCATTTGCTCGGCAGCTTTTTGCTGATTTTCTGCAGCTTTCTGGCGATTGTTTTTCTCCAGGTTTTCTTTGCTGTCCTTTTGCTGTTGCTGGACATCTTTAGCTTCCTTTTCCGGATTTTGGAAAGGATTAGGCCGTTCCAGCTGCTCGTTTTTTTCCTTTATTTTGTCGAGTTCTTTCCTGATCTCTTCAAATGCGGAACGCTGCTCTTCCTGTTGTTTTTTCAACTCATTTACCGGACTATTCTTATCCTTGCTTTGTTTTGAAAGCTCTTTCTGTGCTTTAGACAGCTCATTTAAGCGATCTATATTGTTTTGAAGGTTTTGCTCAAACTCCAGTTGTTTATAGAGTTCAAGGATGCGGTCGAGCTCATTTTTCAGCGATTTGTTATCCATTTGCATCTTGGAAAGCTCATTCTGTGTCTGGTCTTTGTTGTTCTGGTCCATTAAGTTTTGCAATTTTTCCAGCAAAGCCTTTGTCTTTTCGTCCAGAACATTGTTAAACAGTTCGTCTATTTTTTTCTGCTTTTCCATCAGCTCCTCTTTGAGCGTGTTATTCTCCTCTTTCTCAAAGCTATTTTTTTCATTCAGCTGCTTGATCTCTTTAACGGCATCTTCCAGCTGCTTCTGCTTGTCGAGAAGCTGTTGGATTTGTTTCTTATCGTCAAAATTCAGCTGTTTTTTATCCAGTAAGGTCTCGCCAAGCTTTTTGCTTTCCTTTTCCACGTTGCCAGCCAGTTTAATGGCCTTTTCCATTTTTTGTTTTAAAGCCTGGCTACCCTGATTGATCTTTTCAGCCACTTGTTGCGGAGAAGGAAGCTCATAGGTTTTAATGGCGGATTTAGTTGTTTTTGGGCCATTTACGCCGTCATTATCAGAAACTTCAAAGTAATATTCCAATTGCTGACCCGGTTTTACGCCAGCCTGACTGAGGTCCCAAAAGAAGAAAAAAGCATTCTCCTGTTGTGCTTTTTTTACCGGAATGGATTTACTGACCCTACTTTTGACTTTTCCATTATCAGAAACAGTATAGGTGAATTTTAAAGCAGTAAAGCCATGGTCATCTGAGATGTTCCCCGAGAAATAAAGGGCTTTGCTGCTCAATGAGTCGGCCGCTTCAGTAAGGGAAATATTGGGATATTCGTCTGCAATCACACCGATCTGATGAATCAGGGAGTCTCTGCTGCTGATAAATTTGTTTTTTGGGCTGACGCTGTAATCTGTATTTTTATGGATCGTACTGCTAAACTGAAAAGTGTTATTTTGGGAGGAGAGGACCTGCGATTGCTGACCTAAAATAAAGATGAGTTGGTCACTGTTTTCCGTGTTTAAGGACCATGTCACCGCTGTTCCTTCAGGTATGAGGAGGTCACCTGCATTTGCAATCAGCTCATTCTTCTTTCCAAGATAGGCAGGATAATGTAAACTGGCGCTCATGCCGATGACGGAAGGACGCGGTTTCACTTCAATGAGATAGGGAACAGAACTAAATCCTCCCGCGGAAAAACGGATTTCTTTGTTTTTCTGAAGGTTCTTAAAAGTGTACTGAAACCTGCTGCTGTTTTCTTTTTCTAATTTATAGGTATTCAGCCCATCGGAAACATATACCTCCTGAGGAATTTCATTTCCGGTGATTTTTAGCTTTAAAGTCAGGTCATCTCCCTGGGACCGAAGTAAAGACCCGTTTTGCAGTTCGAAATTGAAGGGGGCTTTAGGGAGGATTTCCTTGTTGTACTGCACAAAACCATTGGTTCCTTCCTTTAAAATCGCCGGGGCAATAATGGCGATAAGGACGATCACAGATAAAGGAGCCAGAAAATATTTCAGGTACTTTTTGTTTTCATCCAGGCGGATGGCACTGGTAAAAGGAATTGGCTTTAATTCCTGGATCTTCTGGTCTATTCCAGCCATGATGAGCATATTGCTTTCCGGGCTTTTGTCTGCAAGCGCCTTCAGCTGAAGGGTGTTTAACAGCTTATCCTTAACATTGAAAAAATGATTCCCGATCAGGGTAGCGGCCTGTTCAATGCTGAGGTTCTTTCCAAGCTTAAAATAGGAAAGCGCAGGAACAACAATCCAGCATCCAACGATATACAGGGAGGCGGCCAGAGAGGAAAAGAAAAGAACCGTTTTAACGGTGATCCCAGGATGAGTATAATAAACAAACAGAAAAATAAATAGATATAAGGCCAGCAATACAGCGGCCGCATAAATACTACCACGCAAGAGTTTATTGAGGTAAAACTTTTGCGTAAATTCATTCACTTTTGAAATTAAAAGCTCGTAATTGTTGTTCATTAGAAAGCCAAAGAGTCTTAAAGGTAAAGAATGAATATGGGTTTTGATAAAAATAACGATATAATAGCATTAAATTAACGCAGGTATGGCGTTTTTTGTATGAAATCTTAAAAATTACAATCATGACAAACTCCATTCTGGCCATTGCAATGATCGCCATACTTTCTACCAGCGAATTAACAAATAAGACTATGGAAACCTGGAATAAAAATAAAGTGATCGCACACCGGGGAGCCTGGAAGAAAAAAGGGTTGCCTGAAAATTCGATTGCCTCACTGAAAGAAGCGGTAAGATTGGGTTGTTACGGATCTGAATTTGATGTCCACATGACTTCCGATAGCATTTTGGTGATCAACCATGATCCGGATTTTCTGGGAATGTCCATCGCAGGCTCTACTTATAGCCAGTTACTCGAAAAAAAGATGACTAACGGAGAGCAGATTCCTACGTTGGAGGCCTATTTACGGGAAGGTATGAAGCAAAAGCGCACGAAATTGATCCTGGAGCTAAAGCCTTCTAAAATCAGTGTTGAACGAGATTTGCAGATGACAAAACGTAGTGTAGAACTGGTGAAAACATTGAAAGCGGATCATTGGGTCGATTATATCAGCTTCAGCTATGACATCCTGAAAGAGGTACTCGTATTACAGCCAAAGGCCAATGTGGCCTACCTGAATGGGGATGCTTCTCTTGAAAAAATGAAACAAGACGGTTTTTATGGTGCAGACTACCACTTTTCTGTGTACAAGAAGGGGGATTGGTTTGCTAAATCCAAAGAAATGGGCCTGACACTCAATGCCTGGACGGTGAATACGGTCGAAGACATGAACTGGCTCCTGGACAACCAGGTGGAATTTATTACGACCAATGAACCGGAGTTGTTGTTCGAGACCATTAAATCCAGAAAATAAGCCCTTTTAAACAAAAAAAGCATCGCGGTTGTCCGCGATGCTGTACAATTATGTTTTTAATAATCTAGATTACTTTAACATTAATCGCATTCAACCCTTTTTTACCGCTTTCAACATCGTATTCAACTTTGTCGTTTTCACGAATTTCATCGATAAGGCCTGTTGAATGTACAAAAATTTCGCTATCTCCGTTAGCTGGAATGATGAATCCGAAACCTTTAGTTACATTAAAAAATTTTACTGTTCCTTCTTGCATTGTATTATTTATTAATAAATTAAGTGTGCAAGATACGGAATATTTTTAATAATATACAAATGCTTCATTTTTTGGTAAATATAAATTTGTGAACGGTTATTTTGTGGCCTTTCTGCCTGAAACAGAGAGGTTAATTTCGCTGGAATGTGGTATCCCAAGCGTCTTTCCGGGGCTCACTTTTAAAAGATTTTGGAGGTAGACATTTATGATGGCTTCGAGTGTTTTTTTGCGGGGTTCGTAGTTTTCCGGAAGGGGAGAGCGGAAGGTGCCCAGGTACATTTTTCCGCTCGCATCAACGATCACGGAAAAATCATAACCAAAATCCTGATAAGCTTTTGTGATATTGATGCTGTACCTCGGAAAGAGGTAGTCATAGGCCTCTGTCTTTCCGTTTAGCTTGTCTACGGTATTTAGTTTCTCTACGCTGATCATATCGCTCAGCGAAGTAAAAGAGACCGGCTGCCGGCCTGCAAAAGCGCTGTCCCGGTTGTCTGGGTTCCGGTTAGACCGCTCAGAGAGCTGGCGGATATAAATGCTGTCTGCGCGGGTTGGTTTTTGCAATTGCTGTGCTGTAGTTTTAAGGGTCTTTTCAATGTAATCCTTTGAATAGTAAGTGATGTTTACATCTGAACGGATGTCTTTCGCAATTTCTTTTTTTGTAACCTGAAGGCGTTGCATGAGTAAGCTATCCTTGCTGATCTTTTTGATCCGAAACCACTCTTTGGCAAAATTATAAACGTCCCCATGGTCGTAGTGGAGATGGAAGCCCTGCATTTTTAGTTTTTGCGGACTGTAAGCCAGAATGGAATCACTGGAATGAAACTGGATAATCCAGGATGGTTCCTGCTGAAAGCCCATTTCATTAAAAGACAAGCCTGTACTGAAACGACGCTTTACTTCATAATATTTTATGCCTTTAATCGGTTCAAAAGACAATGTTCGGGTACTTTTTCGTTGCTCTTCCCTGGATACGGAATTACAACTGAGGCAAAAGCTGAAAGCAATTGCCAGGATAAAAATGAACTTTTTAGACATGCAAAAAAAATAATGGTATCGGATTAGTTACTGGAAGACAAAGTTATAAGAATCGGAAGAGTTTATATTCTTTGTTTAAGTTTTAACAATTTAATGTAGAGTTTCTCCTGCCTCAATACGGTGATGATGACCGTTTTTCCATCTCCAGCCCTTAAAATTCTATTGATTTCAGTAAGGGTATAACTGGTTGCAGGGACAAAATTGATATAAACAATTTCATCTTCCGGCTCAAAACCACTGTTTTCTGCCGGAGAGCCGGGTTCAATTCTGCTGATGAAATAGTGATCAATGCCAGGGCCGTCTGCGTAGACTTCCATTCCAGCCATATCATGCTCAAAAGGGCGCCTAAAATTGCTGTTGCGCTTTAAATACATGCTGTTGTCGGCATAGTCAAAAACAATGTCGAAGCGACTCAGGACATCTGCTCCAAGGTTTCCATTCCGGTCCTTCATGAGAATTTTTCCTGCTACTTCATCATATTTCGGAAAAGAGCTGAGGACTTTCTTCAGATTGAATTCTCCGATTTTTAGAGAGGCTATCCGCCCAATATTTCCGCTGATAGGTCCGCCAAGCCCTATTCCCAGGTTTGCCGGAATGGAGGCAGAAGGGACAGGAAATGGTTTTTCATTCAGCATTTCTAAGGAGATGGCATGACTGGCGCCATTGTCTATCAGTACCTTAATCGGGAGGCTTCCCAATTCTGAAGACTCAATATTGATCATTGCATAAGGCTTGTCATTGATGAGCTCTAAAGGAACCCGTTCGCCTTTGATCTTTCTGTTCAGTCCGGGGATAAAGAAAATAAGTCTTTTGGAGGAGTATTTTACATCTACAATGAAGCTTTTGAAAAAGTGATATCCTAGTAAACCGTGAATGGGCATGCCAACATAGCTCGATAACCTGAACAGGTCTTCCTTAAGGATGGCTGTTGGGATCTGATCAATAAAAGCTTTACCTACTCTTGCGGAAATGGACCTGGAAACAAAAGCTTCAATTTCATTGCCCTTTCCCAGCCCGGCTATTTTTATCGTCCGAAGGTCTTTAATCTTCAGGCTGTCTGCGAGTCCCGGATCGGATATGATCATCGGGCCAACTCCGGTATCCAGAATGAAATTAAATGGGCCTTTTTCATTGATGTATACTGGAATAATGATCAGATTCTTGATCAATGAAAAGTTAACCACATCTTTTTTACGGTTGCCGCTAAACTCGAAAACCTGGGCATAACCGGCCTCCATCATAAAGATCAAAGCCATTAAGGCCAAAAAGGTCTTTAAGCTGGTCAATTTAATAGCGGTTGTCGGCGGTTTCATTGAACTAATTTAATAAATTAGTGCTCAGTATGGATATGGTTAAGGATAAAAACAAAATTTATATTTTTAATAAAGGGACTGTTCTTGTTTCCTTACTGGTCAGTACCCTCTTATTGGGCGCCTGCTCTATTGAAAAACGACTTTCTTCCAGCCTCAACCACAACTTTAAGCAGTCGAAAATTCTGAAAGAAAATGCTGTTGGTTTTGTCCTGTATGATCCGGCTAATGGTAAGCAGGTCTTTGAAAAAGATGGAAACGGATACTTCGTTCCGGCATCAAACACAAAGCTTTTTACTTTTTATGCGGCCTTAAAAATGCTTGGAGATTCTGTGCCTTCCCTTCGTTATGTGGAAAGGAATGATTCTTTGATCTTCTGGGGAACGGGGGATCCTTCTTTTCTCCAAAGCAGGCTGAAGTCCGGGCATGCACTGGATTTTTTGAAGGCAACAACCCGGAAGATTTTCTTTGCTCCAGGAAGGTATACGGGTCTTTTTTACGGTAAAGGATGGTCATGGGACGATTATAACGATTATTATCAGGCAGAGATCAATGAATTTCCCATCATGGACAATCTGCTGAGTGTTAAAATGCGTAATGGAGCACTGCAAATCCAGCCCAAAGGATTTAAGGATTGCTTAATCACAGATAGTAGCAGCTCAAGCCAACCCTTTAAAATCCAAAGGAACCTGATAGAGAACCGCTTTACTCATCCTATGGGAAAACCTCCTGAAGGATTTTCACAGGAGATTCCTTATCGGTTAAGCATTGCAACGACCCTGGCTTTACTCTCCGATACCTTGCATAAACCTGTTGGTGTAGTTCAGATGGCAATGCCAGAGGACGCCAAAACCTATTATAACGTGGGTACTGATGCTTTGTTAAGAGAGATGTTACAACCCAGTGATAACTTTATTGCAGAACAGCTGTTATTGGTGTGTTCCAATGAGCTGGGCAATGAACTCAGCACAGAAAAGACGATTAAACATGTATTGAAGACTTACCTGTCGGCTTTGCCGGATTCAGCAATATGGGTGGATGGTTCCGGACTATCGAGGATGAATTTGTTTACCCCCAGAGATATGGTTATGGTTTTAGATTTGATTTACAAAGAAGTAAATGACCAGAATCTGCTTTTTAAGATGTTGCCTGCTGGTGGGAAATCAGGAACTTTAAAGAACGCCTATCCTAAAACGGAAATGCCTTATGTTTTCGGAAAGACGGGCACACTGTCTAACGTTCATAATCAAAGCGGATATGTGCTGACTAAGAAGGGTAAAGTATATATTTATTCTTTTATGAATAATAATTTTGTGCTCCCTGTAAGTGTAATTAGAAATGAAATAGGAAGGATTATAACGGGGATACATGAAAAATTTTAACCTGAAAATGCCTTTCTCTTCCAGTATCACGCTGGAAGAACGGCAATATTTGTATTTTGGAGGAACGGCTTATCTTGGGATCCCGCAACATGCCTCGTTTTTAGCGTTTTACCTCGATGGGATCACTAAATTCGGGCTGAATAATGGAACGAGTAGAAACAACAATATTCAACTGGGCTTATATGATGAAGCTGAATGTTATGCCGCAGCGCAATTTGGAGCAGCCTCGGCACTCATTGCCTCTAGTGGGTACCTCGCTGCTCAGTTGACGGTTAAATTCTTTTGTCGATCAGAAGGGCTGTTATATGCGCCACAAACGCACCCGGCACTTTGGGCCGGGCAAAAGCCGACAACTGAAGGGAACTTCTCTGAATGGGCCAGAAAGAGCTTGGAAAAGATCAATACCAGCGATCAGAAAGATTGGGTGCTGATTAGTAATTCCTTAAATAACCTCTTTCCGGAGCACTATGATTTTTCTTTTATTAAAGAGATTCTTCCGGGAAAAAGCGTCATTTTAATCATAGATGATTCTCATGGGATAGGCATTTTAGATGGAGGAAAGGGTATTTTTGATCAGATTCCGAAAACAGCTGAGGTGGAAGTTATTGTGGTTGCATCGATGGCAAAGGCACTTGGCCTGGACGCAGGGATTATACTAGGATCAGAGAAGGTCATCAGGCAGCTAAAAACCAGTAATGAATTTTTAGGTGCTTCACCTCCTGCTGCCGCTGGATTATATGCTTTTATGCAGGCGGAAGATCTCTATCGCCAGGAACTGGAAAAGTTATTGGAATTATCCGCCAGATTTGCCTCCCAAATCACCCCGGACTGGCAGTATGTGCCTGGATTTCCGGTTTTTTATCATCCCGACGGAAAGAGCTTTGAAAGACTTTTAGCACATAGTATCCTGATTTCTTCCTTTCCTTATCCGGATCCAAAGAGTGAGCCCGTCAATAGGGTGGTTTTAAGCAGTTGGCATACCGAAGAAAATATTAACCAGTTAATTTTAGCATTATGAAACGCATTTTATTTATTTTCCTGATTTTAATCACAATACAAAGTGTTCAGGCACAAGAGACTACCCGCATCTGGATTGTAAGACATGGAGAAAAGGACCTCACAGATCCGAAAGAAAAAGATCCGGAACTAAGTGCTGAAGGGAAAGAACGGGCAGAAGTACTTGTTAAATACCTTAAAGGAAAGAAGATTGATGCACTATTCAGTACGGATTACAAAAGAACCAGGGGAACATTGACACCGCTGGCGACACAAAGGAATCTGGATTTAAAATTCTATAATTCAAAGGAGAATACAGCCCTGGTGGATACGATTTTAAATAACTACAAGGGACAAAATGTGGTGATTTGCAGTCATTCCAATAGAATATTGGGCATTATCGCGGCGTTCGGCGCAGTATCGCCTATAAAAGAGATCACCGAGCAGGAGTATAGCCATCTTTTTCTCCTGGAAATTAAGGGAGGCCACGCGAAGCTAAAACATAAGCATTACGGAAAGCTATAATTTTTCGAACGGAATGTCCATTAAAGCATAATTTTCCCAGGTCCTGAAGTCGAAGTGCCACCATTCATTGTGAAGTACCTTAAAGCCATGTGCTTCCATGACCCGGATTAACAGGTCTCTGTTTTTCTTAACCGGTTCGGGCAGATCGGTGTAAGCAGCAGCGGCTTTCTCGGAAAAACTATCATATGGAGTTGGCATGGGAAGATCTTTGCCTGTCTTCAGGTAAATGAGGCTAAGGTCTACTGCACAGCCCCTGTTGTGTCTGGATCCCTGTTTGGGATTGGCCACAAAATTCTTGTTGGAAGCTTTAATGTATAAGGTTTTTGTTGCGGTATAAGGGCGGTAGCTGTCGTAAATTTTTAAGCCATAGCCCTTTTTGCGAAGTTCCTTTTGGATGCGCTTTAACTGATCGCTGACAGGTTTTCTGGCAAAAGCCCTGGCTTGTTTATAAACCGCCAGTTTCATGAAATTATTCGTGCCTGCATACCGAATGTCTAAAACAAGATCTGGAATCTCTTTTTTAAGTTCCACAAGTCTGTTCTTCGGATCCTCCTGACAAGAATTCAGGTAAGCTTCATAATTGCTGATTACTTTGATCGGAGCCGGCGATTTTTTTTTATCCTGTGCGGAAAGAGAAAAAAAAGAGAGACCAAGAAAAATAAGGGACAGGAATTTTATCATTCTTATTTATTGATTAGAAACGACCAGCAGCTCTATATCCTTGTAAGGAAGACTAAACATGTTGGCCAGATCTTTATTCGTGAGGTGTCCCTGATAGATGTATAACGCTTCCCGGATTCCGGGCTTATTCCAGACCACGCCCATTAGCCCACCCATATCTCCGATGTCCAGCAGGATCGGCGCAAAAATATTGGTCAATGCATAAGATGCTGTTCGGGGAACCCTCGAAGCAATGTTTGGTACGCAGTAATGGATCACCTCATGTTTTCTGAAAACAGGGTTACTGTGATTGGTCACTTCAGAAGTTTCAAAGCATCCGCCCTGGTCAATGCTGACATCAATCACCACCGAGTTGGGTTTCATCCTGGTGACGGTCTCTTCCATGACAATACATGGGCTTCTGCCATGAGTTGCGCGAATTGCGCCGATCACGACGTCGCAAGTGGTAATTGCCTTGCCTAAAACGATAGGTTGCATGACCGAAGTGAACACCCTGCTCCCTAAGTTGTTTTGAAGCCTTCTAAGGCGATAGATAGAGCTATCGAACACTTTTACTTCCGCACCCAGAGATAATGCCGTACGCGCGGCGTATTCTCCGACCGTTCCGGCCCCTAAAATGACAATTTCGGTTGGAGGTACTCCGGTGAAGCCGCCAAGCATCAGTCCCTTCCCTCCGGTAGCAGTGCTTAAATATTCGGCGGCGATGAAAATTGACGTTGCGCCGACAATTTCACTCATCGCACGGACAACGCTTAAAATTCCTCCTTCATCACGAAGGTTCTCAAAACATAGTGCATTAATTTTTTTATTCAGGAGTGCTTTAAGGTAATTTTCTTTGAGGCCTCCCATTTGAAGGGCAGAGATCAATGTTTGCCCTTTGTGCATCATCGCAATCTCCTCCAATGTTGGAGGGGCAATCTTAACAAGGATATCTGCTTCAAAAACATCTTTTTTATGGAATGAAATTGTTGCTCCCTGTTCGCTGTAGTCATTGTCGGAGAAATTCGCTCCAACACCGGCTCCACTTTCAATAATCACCCTGTGGCCATTGTTGATCAACAAGGCCACAGATAAAGGTGTCAATGCAATTCTATTCTCCTGAAAGGAAATCTCTTTCGGAATGCCAATGTAAAGACTGTTGTTTTTTTTATTGGTTTCTGACAAAGTCTCTTTAGGCTGTATCAGCCCTTTTTGAGCAATTGAGGCCATTCCTTCACGTAATCCTGTAGCCATTTTATTTATCAATATTTGGACTGAAATTAAGCAAAATACCTGAAAATAAGTACATTTGGAATTTATATTTTAGAAATTGACAGTACTCTTTCATTTTCTCCGGAGACTGTAATTTCTATTTTCAGGTAATGATCCGGCAGGAGTTCCTGGATTCTTTCCGGCCATTCGATCAGGCAGATATGGTCCGAATAAAAGTATTCTTCATAGCCAATATCATAAGCCTCCTGAAGATTTTTTATTCTGTAAAAGTCAAAATGATAAATGTTCTTTTCCCTTCCTTCATACTCATTTACAATAGAAAAGGTTGGACTGGACACGACTTCTTTTACGCCAAGGGCCTTGCCGAGTGCCTTAATGAAGGTGGTTTTCCCTGCGCCCATCTCGCCTTCAAAAATAAAGATGCGCTCGTCCGGGGCAAATGCCAGCACATCTATAGCAGCCTGATCCAGGTCCGCTAAATGATTAACCTCAAGTTTCATCAGAGAGTTATAGTTATTTTATAGTTTAAAAAAAGATGGAACCAGCATCTGCAGACCCGGGTTCCATCTGATGTCATTTATTTATCTGGAGCTATAGGTCGCCACAGGAATGATCATTTCTTCCAGGGAGATGCCTCCATGCTGGAAAGTCTCATTATAATAATTCACGAACTGGTTATAGTTGTTTTGATATACAAAATAACGGTCTTCTTTTGCAAAGATATAGTTCGAGCTGATATTGATCTTAGGCAATTGCGCTTCATGAGGGTTTTTGATTAAAAATACCTCTTTGGCATTATAATTTAGATTTCTGCCTTGTTTGTAGCGCAGATTGGTATTGGTATTCCTGTCGCCAATCACTTTGCTCGGATGTTTTACCCTGATGGTTCCGTGGTCCGTGGTAATCACGAGTTTCACTTTCTTCTGGGAAATCTTTTTCAGCAGCTCCATTAGCGGAGAGTGTTCAAACCAGGAAAGTGTTAAGGAACGGTAAGCTGCGTCGTCATTGGCCAGCTCACGAATCATTTGCATATCTGTCCTGGCATGAGAAAGCATGTCGACAAAATTATATACAATCGCGTTAAAATCGTTTTGGAGCAAGTTGTTAATTTGATCATTCAGCGCTTTTCCGTCATCATAGGTCAGGATCTTATTGTAGCTGAATTTACAATCTTTACGCAGGCTTCTTTTAATCTGGTCTGCGAGGAACGTCCCTTCATGCATGTTTTTCCCACCTTCATCGTCATCATTCTGCCATAGTCCCGGGAAGCGTTTTTCCATTTCCAAAGGCATTAAACCTGAAAATATGGCATTTCTTGCATATTGGGTGGCTGTAGGAAGGATACTGGAATAAGTGTCTTCTTCGTCCAGACGGAAATGTTCTGTGATCAGCGGGTTTATAATCCGCCACTGGTCATACCGCAAATTATCGATCAGGATAAAAAATACCGGAGTATTGTTGCCATTGATGAGCGGGAATGCTTTTTTCTTCAGGAGTTCATTAGAAAGCAGAGGTGCCTTTTCTTTTCCATTTACCCAGCCGAGATAATTGTCTTCAATGAATTTGGAAAACTGTGTATTGGCTTCAGATTTCTGCATGGTAAGGATTTCGTGCATTTGCGGATCATCCAATTTCTCCAGCTCCAGCTCCCAGAAAACAAGTTTTTTATAGACTTCCACCCATTCCTCATAGCTTAGTTTGTCGTTTAAGGTCATCCCTAAACGGCGAAAATCTTGCTGATAGGCCATAGATGTCTTTTCGCTGACTAAGCGTTTATTATCAATGATCTTTTTAATGGTCAGTAAAACCTGTTTTGGGTTCACTGGTTTAATCAGATAATCGTCAATTTTAGAACCAATAGCATCCTCCATTAAGTTCTCTTCTTCACTTTTAGTGATCAGGACTACAGGGACATCATTCCGGATATTTTTGATCGCAGTAAGGGTTTCCAGACCGGTTAGACCAGGCATGTTCTCATCCAGAAATACCAGGTCAAAATGCTCTTTACCAAAGGCTTCCAGCGCATCATTACCATTTGTGAAGGTGGTCACATGATAGCCTTTTTCGTTCAGTAGTAATATATGTGGTTTTAATAAGTTAATCTCATCGTCGGCCCATAAAATTTTGGTTTCCTGCATTATGTTATTTGTATAAAATAAATTAATCTTTCAAAAAAGAAAGTTCCCTTTCTTAGTATGGATAAAAATAGCAATTTTTGTACCGTATAATTTATTTTTAAGGATTGAACAAAAAGAAAATCATAAATGATCCGGTATATGGCTTCATTAATATCCCCTCTGAATTAGTATTTGACCTGATCTCACATCCTTATTTTCAGAGGCTAAGGTATATAAAGCAATTGGGGATGACTCATCTGGTATATCCAGGCGCGTTACACACCAGGTTTCATCATGCCCTGGGTGCAATGCATTTAATGAGTCTGGCCATTGAAGTCCTTAGAAGTAAAGGTCACCCGATTAGCAAAGAAGAAGAAGAGGCTGCCACTATTGCCATTCTTTTACATGACATCGGACATGGCCCTTTTTCACATGCATTGGAGCATACACTGGTTAACGGGATCAAGCATGAGGACATTTCTATGCTGATGATGCAGAAGCTAAATGTCGAGTTTGGCGGGCGTCTAACGGAAGCTATTAATATTTTTAAGGGCGATTATCCTAAAAAGTTCCTTCCGCAACTGGTTTCAGGACAACTTGACCTGGACCGGATGGATTACCTGAATCGCGATAGTTTCTTTACCGGTGTAAGCGAAGGAGTGATCAGTTTCGACAGAATCATTAAAATGTTTAATGTTCTGGATGATCAGCTGGTGATCGAAGAGAAGGGCATTTATTCCATTGAAAATTTTCTGATTGCCAGAAGGTTGATGTACTGGCAGGTTTACCTGCATAAAACGGTTGTTGCCGGAGAATACCTGCTGGTTAAAATTCTGGAGCGTGCGAAAGAGCTTTCCGGGCATGGAGAAATCCTTTTTGCGACTCCTGCCTTGCAGCATTTCCTGAGAAATGAAGTCAAAGAGGAGGAGTTCTTTAGTTCCGAAATTCATTTGGCACAGTTTTCCAAGCTGGATGACCAGGATATTTTTGCCTCGGTTAAAGTTTGGGCAGATCATTCTGACCGCATACTTGCGCAACTTTGTCAGATGTTTATCCGTAGAAACCTTTATAAAGTAGAGATCAGCTCAGAGGCACCTGATTTGGACAGGCTTCAAAGGATCAGGGAGAATACCGCTGATTTGATGAAACTTAATGAACATGAGGTCTCTTATTTTGTTTTTACCGACGTCATTGAAAATAGAGCATACAACGCTGGAAGTGGGAATATTAATATTTTACTAAAAAACAATACCACTATTGATATTGCAAAAGCATCAGATTTATCTAACTTAGAATCCTTAGATAAGACCGTAACCAAGCACATACTATGCTATCCCCGAATAATTTAGCATTTTTTAACAAAATAATTAACTTTTAATCCCGTTTTTAGATTCTACATAGATCTAATGATTGGATGATAACCTAAATAGGTTTATTTGTTCATATCAATTTAACACTTAACTTTGTACGATGCAATTTACTGCCAAGCAGATAAGCGAATTTATAGATGGCACCATTGAAGGCGATGAAAACGCTAAAGTAACAGAACTTTCTAAGATAGAAAACGGGACTGCCGGGTCTTTATGTTTTCTGTCTAATCGAAAATATGAAAGCTATTTATATTCAACAAAAGCTTCAATCGTTATTGTCGGGAACGACTTTTTCCCCGCGCAAGCCGTCGAAAGCACCTTAATTAAAGTTGCAGATCCGTACAGTGCATTTTCTGTTTTGTTGGAAAAGTACAATGAGGTAGTGAATCAAATGAACATTCAGTCCGGAATTGAGCAACCCAGTTTTATCCATCCTTCGGCAAAAATCGGCAAAAATGTATTTATAGGTGCCTTTAGCTATATTTGTGAAAATGTGGTAATTGGCGACGGAACTAAGATCCAGTCGCAGGTATTTATTGGCGCCGATAGTGAGATTGGAAACAATTGCCTTGTTTTTCCTGGTGTAAAAATTTACAACAGAACGGTGATGGGTGACAATGTAAACGTCCATTCCAATACGGTAATTGGCAGCGATGGCTTTGGTTTTGCGCCACAGCCAGATGGTACTTATTCGAAAATCGCACAAATTGGAAATGTAGTGATTGAGGATGATGTGGAAATTGGAGCGAATACGACAATAGACAGGGCTACAATGGGTTCTACCTTTATCAGAAAAGGCGTTAAGCTGGATAATCTGATTCAGATCGCCCATAATGTGGATGTTGGCGCACACACCGTTGTTGCTGCACAGACGGGAATTTCCGGAAGCACGAGGCTTGGGGAAAACTCTGTAGTGGGTGGACAGGTTGGTATTGCCGGTCACCTTAGCCTTGCAAAAGGTACGCAGATCGGTGCGCAGGCAGGAATAAACTTTAATACAACGATAGAAAATAAACAATGGCATGGCAGCCCTGCTCAACCTTTAAGAGACTGGATGCGTGCCTCAGTGATATTTAAACAATTACCAACTGTTGAGAAACGGATTGCAACATTAGAGCAGACGATCTCGGAACTAAAAGCAATAATTGAACAAAACAGCACAATAGCAAAATAATGAATGTTAAGCAAAAAACTATAAAAAGCGAAGTCTCAGTGCAGGGTGTAGGCCTTCATACCGGGGCGAATGTGACGCTTACTTTTTGTCCGGCACCAGAAAATCACGGATTTAAATTTCAAAGAACCGATTTGCCGGGAAGTCCGATTGTTGACGCTGATTGTGACAATGTTACAGATACTGCAAGAGGAACAACTATTTCTCAGAACGGAGCCAGCATCAGTACTGTGGAGCACGTAATGGCTTCATTGGTGGGCATGGATCTGGACAATGTATTAATGAAGCTTGATGGGCCTGAAACACCAATTATGGACGGTAGTGCCATGTTGTTTCTGGAAGCACTGGAAAGTGTGGGTGTACAGCCACAGGAGGTAGACAGGGAATATTTTCAGATCCCTCACAATATCACCTATACTGAGCCTGACCGAAAGGTGGAGATTGTGGCTATGCCTTTAGATGATTACAGGTTTACCTGTATGATCGATTATAATTCACCGGTATTGGGAAGCCAGCATGCAGGAATTTCAAGTATTGCAGAGTTTAAAAAGGAAATTGCTTCCTGCAGAACCTTCTGTTTCCTTCATGAACTGGAATATCAGCTTCAAAATAACCTGATTAAAGGTGGTGATTTGAATAATGCCATCGTAATCGTTGATAAAGAGGTAACTAAGGAAGAACTGGACCACCTGGCTAAGATCTTTAACCGGACGGCTATGGAGGTTGCTCCTCAGGGAATTTTAAATAATATGGAGCTGCGGTATCAGAATGAGCCTGCCAGACATAAATTATTAGATATGATCGGTGACCTTGCCTTGGTAGGGGTTCACTTAAAAGGACATATTATGGCTGCCCGCCCAGGGCATGCCGCAAACGTTGCTTTTGCTAAAAAGATTAAAGCGGCGATAAAAAAAGAAAAAAATAAAAAGGTGCAGCATGTTTATGACCCATCCGTAAAGCCACTTTATGATGTGGTACAGATTATGGATATCCTGCCACACCGACAACCATTCCTGTTCATTGATAAGATCTTAGAACTGTCTAAAACGCATGTTGTAGGAGTTAAAAATGTAACTATGAATGAGGAATTCTTCAAGGGTCATTTCCCTGGTGCCCCGGTTTTTCCTGGAGTGATTCAGATTGAAGCCATGGCCCAGACCGGCGGAATCTTAGTTTTAAGTACCGTTTCTGATCCAAGAAATTACCTGACCTTATTCTTAAAAATAGATAACGTACGCTTTAGAGCGCAGGTATTACCTGGTGACACCATCGTTTTCAGATGTGACTTGATGGAGCCAATCAGAAGAGGCATTGCACAAATGAAAGGTGTGGGAATGGTAGGAGGAAAAGTTGTTGTGGAAGCAGAGATGATGGCCCAAATTGTAAAAGTTAAAGAAAGCGAAACCGTATCATGATACAACCCTTAGCGTATATACATCCGCAGGCAAAAATTGCCGATAATGTAGTAATTGAGCCTTTTGCAGTGATACACAAGGATGTAGAAATTGGTGAAGGGACCTGGATCGGGTCAAATGTGGTCATCATGGATGGCGCCAGGATTGGTAAAAACTGCCGGGTTTTCCCTGGATCAGTGATCTCAGGCGTTCCCCAGGACTTGAAATTTGCAGGGGAAGTAACCACTGCAGAGATCGGCGATAACACGACGATCAGAGAGTGTGTAACGATCAACAGAGGAACTAAAGATAAATGGAAGACAGTGATTGGCAGTAACTGCCTGATCCAGGCTTATTCTCATATTGCACATGATTGTGAAGTAGGTGATTATTGCATTTTTTCCAATAGTACAACCCTTGCTGGACACATTACGATTGGAAATTATGTGGTTCTGGCGGGTTTAGTTGCCATTCATCAATTCGTAAAAGTTGGATCCCATGCCTTCGTAACCGGTGGTTCATTGGTAAGAAAAGATGTTCCTCCGTATGTAAAAGCGGCTCGTGAACCACTTTCCTATGCGGGAATCAATTCAGTTGGATTGAGAAGAAGAGGCTTCTCTTCTGAGAAGATTAATGAAATTCAGGAGATCTACAGAGTTTTGTTTGTGAAGCATAACAATGTAACCAAAGCACTGGATATGATTGAAGCAGAGTTTGCACCAACAGAAATCCGTGATGAAATTGTTGATTTCATTAGAAATTCTAACAGGGGTGTAATGAAAGGCTTCGGTTCAGGAAGTTAACCTGGAATTTCATGAAGATCAACTTAAATAAGGCCGGAAGAAGGTTTAATCAGGAGTGGATTTTTCGAAATTTTGATTACGAATTCCATACTCCTGGTAAATATGCGATCCTGGGCCCCAATGGCTCCGGAAAATCGACCTTATTGAGTTTAATCCTTGGTAGTTTATCCCCTTCGGAAGGAGAAATAAGCTACCAGGGTGAAAAAAACATCGCTGTGGATGATATCTACAAGCACCTGAGTTTTGCGGCTCCTTACCTGGATTTGATAGAAGAATTTACGCTGGAAGAGACAATAGATTTCCATTTCAAATTTAAGAACCTGTACAGGGACATGAGCAAAGCTGCGGTGTTGGAGTTGCTGGGACTGGAGAAATCGCAGGATAAGGCTTTAAAATACTTCTCTTCAGGAATGAAACAGCGTACCAAACTGGCACTGGCTTTCTGTGCAGACACCCCAATTCTATTATTAGACGAACCAACTTCTAATCTCGATCAACAGGGAGTACGCTGGTATTTGGACTTAATTGACAATTTTACGGATAAAAGATTAGTCATCGTAGGGTCAAATCAGGAAGTTGAGTATTCGTTTTGTCAACATTTGATCCAGATCACGGATTATAAATAACGATTTTTTATATTTGTCATCGGCCTTGAATGCCGTTTAAACGAAGAAATTCAAGGAATAAAATATTTTTTTAATTTACTATTGTGTAATCGAAAAATAGTCTTTACCTTTGCGGCACGAAAAAGGGTCAAAATGGTTAGACGCAATTTCAAATAAAATGGCAAAAGCATCGGACGTAAAAAGTGGGAATATCCTTCGGTTTAACGGAGAATTAATTCAAGTGGAAGAATTTCTACACCGGACTCCTGGAAACCTGAGAGCTTTTTACCAGGCAAAAATGCGAAACATTAAAACCGGGAAACTGGTAGAATATAGGTTTCGCACTGATGAGGAAGTAACAATTTGTCGTGTTGAGACCAATGATTACCAGTATTTATACGAAGATGGCGATTTTTTGGTAGTAATGGACATCAGTTCCTTCGAGCAGTTTAACATTCCAAGAACATTGTTCGGCGAAAGTGTTAAATTCTTAAAAGAAGGAATGAATGTAATCATCGCATTCGAAAGTGAAGAGCCGATTATGGCACAGATACCTTCACATGTAGAACTGGAGATTACTTATACAGAGCCCGCTGTAAAAGGCGATACCTCTACAAATGCATTAAAATACGCTACTGTGGAAACAGGAGTGGAAATAAAAGTCCCAATGTTTATCAACCAAGGCGACAAGGTTAAAGTTGATACCCGTACAGGTGACTATATAGAAAGAGTAAAATAAGAATTTTCATAGTTTAGTTTTAGGTTTAGGTTGATTGTGGCTTCGGAGTGGTTCCCGAAGCCATCTTTTTTTACCCGCTTTTTTTTACCTTGGCTCCTGATCATCAGGATCGCCGGATTGCCTACATTTATGCGCCATCAACCGCCCTTCCGCATTCCTCTTAGGATCATTTCTTCAGCCTGAACATAAAGTGTAAAGCAATGAACAAATCAGAAATCAGAAAATCAGCACAGCAGCAACGACAGTCATTGTCGCCCGAAAAAGTGCATACACTTAGTGTGAAACTCGTTGAACAGTTTGCCTTGCTGGACCTTTCCAGCGTGAAAATTGTCCATATATTTCTACCCATTAAACAGAAGAAAGAACCGGATACTTTTCTAATGATCGACTGGCTGAAAATACACCATCCAGAGGTTAAGATCATCGTTCCAAAAGCTGATTTTGATACTGCGTTAATGACCCACCATTACTATGACGGACTGGAAGATCTTGAAATGAGTGATTACCAGATTTTGGAGCCCCAAAAGGCTAAAATTCATACAGGGGAGGTGGATATGGTGATTGTGCCCTTATTGGCATTTGATAAGAATGGATACCGTATCGGTTATGGAAAGGGGTTTTATGACAGGTTTCTGCAGGGGATATCCACGCAGAAGATTGGCCTGTCTTTTTTTGATGAACTAAATGTGATTGATGATATAAATGAACATGACGTCAGGCTGGACAAATGCATTACACCAAATAGAACATATGTCTTTCCTGTAACATAAAGCAAATTTGCAGACCATAGGCTGGCAAGCCCTAGGGCATGGGTGATTTATCTTCAGACTTTAGTTGAAATTTAAATTAACGACTATGAAAAAGATCATCCTTACCCTCATCTCCGCACTTTTTACCAGCTTTTCTCTGGCACAGGTACCTACAGACCCTTCTCTCATTAATTCCACCGGACAATTACAATTTTCGCTCTTCGGCGGATTGAGCGCGCCGTTAAAAGACTACAGAAATGATGTCGGACGGGCCAAAAATGGCTATTTTTATGGGCTGGCAATTGATCAGCTCTTCAATGGAAATCAATGGGGAATTGGCCTGGATGTCCGTTCTCTGAAACACGAAAGCCGGAAATTTGAATCGATTTCTTTTGCAAACGGATATCTGGCCACGAATTACCTCAATGAACCTGTGTTTAAGCACTTTGGAATAAGCATAGGGCCAATTTATAAGGCGACTCTGGGGAAGAAAGTTGAGCTGGAAGCTTTTCTGAGAACCGGCCTGCTCTTCCAACAGTTTCCTGAATATGTGCAATCCATTTATGTCGATGCTCCCGGCGCTGCCCCGGTTAAAATGTTCGACGACTATTATACCAATAATGAAAAAAATAAGACCAAGGCCTGGATGGGGCTGGGTGGTTTCAGGGTTACTTATCAGCTCAGTGATCATATTGGACTGTTTTTACAGACAGATTATCTCAGTACTTTTGGAAAACGGTTTGGGGGAGATTCCAGCAAATTTCAGGTGATGAATTATAAGCCAACGAATCCTCTTGGCCCCAAAGACGTATTGATCGTTAGGAATGGAATCATTACCAATATCAATCAATTCTATGAGTCCAGGCCCTGTCCATGTGAGACCAATGTAAAAGCATTGAATGTTGCCGCAGGAATTAAAATAAAGCTCGGGGCGAAGCCCAAAAAACTTCCGTTAATGCCAGTCATAGTTGTGCCTGTGGCCATTTCAAAAGACATCCAAGTGGTGGTTAAAGATAAACAGACTGGTCTGGTATTAAGTGGCGTAAAGGTGAAAATTTCGGGAAATGGGAAAGCATATGTTTCCAATAGCAATGTGAACGGGGAGGCAGAACGGGTTAAATCAGCGATAAAATCGGGCTATTTGATTACCGCAGAGAAGAATGGAGTTGTTGCTGATCCTGTGGGGATAAAACGAACAGATTTTGAAACCGATGCGGCTGTGATCTACAAGGAAATTTTTCTTAATGACCTCCGGTTTACGCTTATTGGAGAGACAATCAGGTCAAATGACAATAGCAAGCTCCCAGGAATCAGCACGGTCCTCAGCAATACTTTTAGCAATGAAAGCCAGGGACAGGTCTCTGATGGGCAGGCTATGTTTACTTACCAGTTGGAGCAGGAATCTGAATATACGGTCGTGGCCACCGAAGCAGGAAAGTTCTCTCAGACGGAGCTGGTATCTACTAAAGGGTTGGATCGTAGTAAAACACTGTATGTGGTGCTGAAACTCGGATTAAGTGATATCAGTGTTGGAGCAACCTTTGTCCTTAAAAATATTCATTACGATTTCGATAAATCCAATATCCGGCCAGATGCCGCGCCTATTCTTGATCATCTGGTTAACATTATGGCTAAAAATCCAAGCCTGAGGATCGAGCTATCTTCTCATACAGACAGCAGGGGAAAGGACGACTACAATGAAAAGCTTTCTCAAAGAAGGGCGGCATCTGCTGTAAACTACCTTCTTGCCAAAGGAATCGATCGCAGTCGATTGGTGGCTAAAGGATATGGAGAAAAACAATTGCTGAACCGGTGTGCGAATGGCATTAAATGTAGCCCTGGAGAACATGAGGCCAACCGCAGAACAGAAATTAAAGTTTTAAAATATTAATATGGGGAGTTTTGCAATAGGGGGCCTGTCTGGGACAGCCCCCTTTTTACTTTTGTGCCTTGATGAAATCGGTAACGAGGTAGGCAATCGCCTTTGCAGTTCCTATACTCTGTCTTCCGTCATGAAGAAGGACTGCACCTTCACAAATGTGCATATAAGCGAGTTTCTTCTCCGTACCGAGGATTATCCTGCGGATGTCATTAATATTGAATCCTGAGGGCGTAAATGCGCTGGATAAGAGGTTTTCTATGCAGTCAAGATCAATTTCTAATCCAATTTCGTTTGCTAAGTTTTTCAACAGTGGCTGAAGCTGTTCTACAACCGGCTGATTATTTTTTAACAAGTCATCGAAAAAGAGGGCATCGATATTTGGATTTTCGCTGATTTGCTCAAGGATCCCAGTGTTGTTGTAATTTTGATGGAGTCCAAAAATGGCATATTTCTTAAGAAAGCCATTTTTAATTGCATAACTGAACCCATTTCCACTATGTCTGCCATTTGTAGGTCTCAAATCAGCATGTGCATCGATATTCAACACATCAATGGGCTTTTGAAGCGCAAGTGAAAGACCTTTGATGATGGGATAAGCATTGTTATGCCCTCCTCCAATGATAATGGGAACCTTACCCGCCTCAATGATCTCTCGTATGACCGGGTATACCTGCTCATCGATTTGAACAACTGCAGCCTCCAGGGCTTTAATGTCAGGTTCCAGAGGTTCCTGAAAATGGAAATGCCCGAGAATTAATAATTCCGGGCCGGCTAAAAAAGAGGTGCTCTGTGTATTTAGTAAAGCTCTAAGCGCTGGGATCCAGGCTGTGGCAGCTCCTCCAATCCCCTGATTTGCCCTAACGCCAATGTCTTCGGGAATTCCCAGTAATACAAAGCGGGCTGTGGAGGCCTTTAACTGGTCCAGTGAAGAAATGACCTGCACCCGCTCACCGAGCTTGGTTTCTCCCTCACGTGGGCCTGTCAGGGCCATGATGTCCTCTTTTCCGTATATTTTCAGTCCTTCCATTATTGAACTTTGCCGTTTAAGATAATGGTTTCAATTTGTGATTGACCGAAGCTGTAAGGCAGGTAGGCGAGAGAAGACATTGACCTGGTAATAAACAGGTTTGCCAGTTTCCCCTTTGCAATACTTCCGCTTTGTTCGCTTAACTGCATTGCTGCCGCTCCATTTAAGGTACAGGCATTGATCGCTTCTTCGGGTAACATTTTTAATTTGATACAGCCAAGGGAAACTACAAAATTCATATTTCCGGAAGGGGTGGAGCCCGGGTTGTAATCCGTGGCTAAGGCGACAGGAACGTCGGATTGGATCAGTGCCCTGGCATTTGCAAAAGGAATGCCCAGGTAGAAAGAACAGGATGGCAATAATGTTGCTATGGTTTGGCCGCCAGCTAGCGCTGCAATTGCAGCCTCATCTGTTGCTTCCAGGTGGTCTACAGAGACTGCCTGATGTTTTACACCAATCTGGACTCCACCAGACA
Source organism: Pedobacter steynii (assembly GCF_900103665.1). Classification (GTDB taxonomy): domain Bacteria; phylum Bacteroidota; class Bacteroidia; order Sphingobacteriales; family Sphingobacteriaceae; genus Pedobacter; species Pedobacter steynii. Next base: position 173,327 of record NZ_FNGY01000009.1, on the reverse strand, counting down.
CTGAGAGCTGGTTTGCATGTATTTTAGGACGTAATCCGTATTTTGCTGCGGCGCTCAGCAATTGATCGGTCTCTTCTACAGAGAAAAAACCTTGTTCACAGAAGGCATCCATGTAATCTGCCAGCCCCTCTGCTGCGATCTGTGGCAGCATTTTGTCGATAATGAGGGAGATGTAACCAGCATGATCATTTTTATAGGCTAATGGAAAAGCATGTGCAGCTAAAAATGAAGCCTTAATAGGAATAGGGAAACTTTCTCTTAATCTTCGGATTACCCGCAACATTTTTAATTCGCTTTCCAGGGAAAGGCCATATCCACTTTTGATCTCCAGGGCACCTGTTCCCTGTTTGATCATATCGTTTAACCGCAGAGCAGCACTTTCAAACAATTCTTCTTCTGTGGCTTTTTGAAGTTTCCCTGCAGAATTTAGGATCCCACCACCGGCAGCAGCAATCTCCTCATAGCTTTTACCTGCAATTTTCATTACAAACTCTTCCTCCCGCGGAGCGGCAAAGACAATATGACTATGGGAATCACACCAGGAAGGGAATACAAAACCACCTTTGGCAGAAATACTTTCCAGTTCATTTGGGAGCTGTTCCGGCAATTGGTCCATCGTTCCAAAGTCTTCAATCAGGCCGTCTTTACACAAGATCCAGGCATTCTGAAGCTGAGGCAGGTTGGCCATCTCTTTTCCTTTAAGCAGGAGCGTTTCCTTTGGATGAAGCCCGGCAAGGGTTCCGATATGGGTGATTAAAAGTGAGGACATAACTTAGGGATTTAGCTCTAATAAAATAGGACAGTGATCGGAATGGACCGCATCAGCAAGAATGCTTACATTTTTTAGGCGTTCCAGCATCGGCTGACTTGCCAAATGATAATCAATGCGCCAGCCCAGGTTCTTTGCTCTTGAATTTGCCCTGAAACTCCACCAGGTATAATGATGAGGGTCTTTATTAAAGTGTCGGAAAGTGTCAATAAAACCGTTATTGAGGAACAATTCCATCCATTCTCTTTCTTCAGGAAGAAAGCCTGAAGAATTGGCATTTGATTTTGGATTGTGAATATCCATCGCCGTATGGCAAATGTTATAATCACCGGAAATGATCAGGTTGGGAATTTGTGTACGAAGATCAGCGATGTAGGTGTCAAAAAAACGCATACATTCATACTTTTTAACCTGTCTCTCGTCTCCACTCGATCCGGATGGCATGTATAAGCTCATTAAGGAGAAAGTGTCAAAATCAGCCCTTAAAACCCGGCCTTCCTTGTCGATCCATTCTTCGCCACAACCATATTCTACATGATTGGGTTTTATTTTGCTAAAAATAGCCACGCCACTATATCCCTTTTTCTCTGCAGGGAACCAGTAATGGTGATAACCAAGTTGTTCAATTAAGCCGATAATTTCTGGAATCTGTGAAGGCAGGGCTTTAACTTCCTGCAGGCAAACCAGGTCGGCATCGGTAGCTTGCAACCAACCGATAAAATTTTTTGTCGTCGCAGAGCGTATGCCATTGACGTTATAGGATATGATTTTCATTTGTGTTTATTTATTGGCTGATGGCGTTTTCCAAAAGATTCGTGTTTGCCGTGGCATTCCGGAGTTCTTTCTCCAATCTTTTTGCTTCGCGGCGTTTTAAGGTGGTAACGGTCATGCTGATGTCGTTAAGCGGACGGTCATTCGCATCTTTAGCCAGTTCTGCAATCTTGTCGATTAGCTCAATACCCTGAACAACTTCTCCGTAAACGGTATACGTTCTATCCAGGTGAGGAGTTCCGCCGAGGGTTTTGTAAACCTCCCGCTGATAGGCCGGAATTTTAGATTTTAACCGGTTGGTTTCTACGTTATCAAGTTGTTCGTCTGTGAATTTTTTCCCCTGAACAAGGTAGAACTGACTTCCACTGGATGCTTTTTCAGGATTATTATCTCTGGCTGCTGCGAGGACTCCCTTTTTATGAAAAAGACTGTCGCGAAACTCTGCCGGAACGGTATAACCTACAGTCCCGTTTCCCAACTCTGTACCAGGTTTTGCATTTTTGGAATCAGGATCGCCTCCCTGGATCATGAAGTCCTTGATCACCCGGTGAAACAGGGTCCCGTTGTAAATTCGTTCTTTTGTGAGTTTCAGGAAGTTGTCCCGATGCAATGGGGTCTCGTTATAGAGCATCACAATGCACTCTCCCAGGTCTGTTTTTATCCTTACATATTGATGTTTTGGCTTTGCTGCAAAGGTTACACTAAAGCATAAACAAAGGATCAGGGTATAAAATCTCTTCATTATTTAATGATATTTAGGGCTAAGTTAAGGTAAATCTGCTTTATTAAAAGGACGAGTCGTTTTATCATACAATTATGCTTATTTTTGTGAAAAGATGAAACTGCGACAAAAACTTACACTGGGCTTATGTGCATTTTACCTGATGAGTATCATCGGGATTGCACTGAATATGCACTTTTGTGGAGGGAAGCTTTCTTCTGTCCGTTTTACGGAAACCGCGAAATGTGGTGCTTGTAAGGGGGCCGAAAAAATGAAGAAAAGCAGCAGTTGCTGTAAAAATACCACTGTGGAGGCTAAAGTTAAAGATAGCCATGAAGCGGGATTTAAAGTTGCAGTACCTAAGGATTTTAGCCTGAAGCTATTTTTAGGACCGCTGATTTCAGAGGCACTTCACATCATCTTACCAAACCTGTTCAGTAAGGCCGAAAATAAGGCGCCGCCGCTTTCATCGGTGCTTTCCCTCCACGCTTTTAACTGCGTTTTCAGAAATTAAACCAGGAATAATTTATTTACCGTTGCAGGAATTTTCTGTGATGGTTTTGACGCATGCATTATTGCGTCGGATGTCTAACAAAAACATAAATTATATCCTCATGAATACGATCAAAAATTTAATCATCATATCCATTGTTTTATTTGCAGGCAAAGTCTCTGCACAACAAATATCTTCTGCAGAACTTCAGGTAACAGGTTTAACTTGTTCTATGTGCTCGCAGGCCACAGAAAAGTCTTTAAAAACCCTTGACTTTATTGGCGCAATAACACCAGATTTAAACAAAAACCTATTTGCAATCACGTTTAAGAAAGATAAAGCCGTAAATATCGACCAGATCAGGAAGAAAGTGGAAGATGCTGGATTTTCCATTGGGAATCTGACTGCAGTGTTCAATTTTAACAATACTAAAGTAGACGATCAGGGCCTTGCAGTAGCGGGAACTAATGTTTACCAGTTTTTAAACGCGAAAAATCAGACGTTAAACGGTGCCGTAAAAGCGAGTGTGGTAGACAAAAACTTTATCTCCGGGTCTTCCTTTAAGAAAAAGGCTGCACAGGTTAAATCTGCTTCTTATGCCGATGGTTCAGGACTGGTAAACGGTAAGAAAACCCGCATTTATCACCTGAGCATTTAAGGTTTTTATGAGGTTGCTTAAATTATTATTGATCCCCATAGCCATCGCTATGGGGACTACTGCGCAGTCGCAGGAGCTCTATGTGTTCTCAGAACCGGCCAGCAATATGCCCGCAAAATCGATTGGAATCAGGTTGACAAACGAAGGGGTATTTAACCCTAAATTTGCAACAAGAACTATCCCGGAGATGATGATCGGCTTCAATAAAAACCTGATGATCCACGTGCAGGGTTTTTTCTCAGATATGGATGGAAGCTATAAGGCCGAGGGTGCAAGTTTATATGGCAAATATCGTTTTTTGTCTGTTGATGATGTGAAAAGTCATTTCAGGGCAGCAGCATTTGCCCGGATCAGCAGTAGCAGCAGGCCAACCTATACCGAAGACATCAATCTTGAAGGGGATAACAGTGGTTTGCAGGGAGGTCTGATCTTTACTCAGTTATTGCATAAACTGGCTTTATCGGCAACATTGAGCTATTCAAAGGCCTTTGAGCGCGATAGCAAACAGCTGACAGGGATGCCGAAACCGGATCAGATGCTGGGTTACAGCCTGTCTTCGGGCTACCTGATGTTGCCTTTTGTTTACAAGAACTATAACCAGCCAAATCTGAATCTGTATTTCGAGGTGTTGGGTAAAACCAATCCTGAAAATGGACACTCGTACCTGGATCTTGCACCAGCAGTTCAGGTGGTGCTCAATAGCAGGACCCGAATTGACCTGGGGTATCGTTTTGAGGTGGCAGGGAACATGGCGAACAGGTATACGAAGAACATGTACCTGGCAAGAGTTGAGTTTAACTTCTTCAATGTATTGAAATAGGCGTTGGTGCATATTTCTTATCATACATCAACAATCGGCGGTCTTATTCGTTATAGATTTGTAAATCATTAACAAATAAAATTATGAAAAAGGTATTTTTATTCCTGGTTGCGATTTCAATCAGCGTTGCGTCTTTCGCACAAACCAAATGGACGGTTGATCCAATGCACTCTTTCGTGAATTTCTCCGTAAGACACATGGGAATCTCTTTTGTAGACGGTTCATTCAATAAATTTGATGGAGCTGTAGAAGCGGCCAAAGCAGACTTAACAGATGCTAAAATTAATTTTACAGTTGACGTAAACAGTGTCGATACTCGTGTAGAACCTCGTGATAACCATTTGAAAACAGACGATTTCTTCAATGCTGAAAAGTATCCAAAAATGACTTTTGAAAGCACTTCTTTCAAAAAAGGGAAAGGAAATAACTATGAGCTCAACGGAAAGCTGACCATTCGCGATGTAACTAAAGAGGTGAAATTTAATGTTGTTTTTGGTGGAACGACCAAAGATCAGCAGGGAAATACCAAAGCCGGATTTTCTGCAAATACAACGATTAACCGTTTGGACTATAACATCAAATTTGATCCAACAGGTATGGGTGTAGGAAAAGACATTAAAATTTCCTTGAATCTTGAATTTACCCAGGCAAAATAATCAATTCCCATCTTAAATAAGGTTTGGGCGGGGCTAAGCGGTCGCGTTTAGAAATACCCAAACCTTAACTTTAATGCAGCCAATTCTCATGTCAAACTTAACTCAATTCAGGACATTTAGCCGGAATTTGCCCTTTCAGGACCATTTGATGCCGGTTTTATTTATTGGTCATGGTTCACCTATGAATGGAATAGAAGACAATGAATTCAGTGCGCAATGGGCGGCAATGGCCAAAGATATTCCGGTTCCTACCGCAGTTATTGTGGTCTCTGCACACTGGTTTACCAGGGGCACACACATTACGGCAATGGATTTTCCGAAAACTATCCATGATTTCGGCGGTTTTCCAAAAGCTTTATTTGATGTGGAATACCCGGCGCCCGGAAATGTTGAATTGGCATTGGAAACGAAAAAACTAATCCATAGTGCTGATGTAGGTTTAGACCACGATTGGGGTCTGGATCATGGCGCATGGACGGTCGTAAGGCATATGTATCCTGAGGCCAATATTCCTGTACTTCAGCTGAGCATAGATTATACAAAAGATGCGAGGTATCACTATGACCTTGCAAAGGAGCTTTATGACCTGAGAAGAAAAGGAGTATTGATCCTTGGGAGTGGAAATATGGTCCATAATCTTAGGATGATGAGCTGGGAGATGATCAATGGGGGCGGTTATGACTGGGCATTGGAAATCAATGATAAATTTAAATCACTGATCTTAAATAACCTGCATCAGCCTTTAATGGCTTACGAGACTCTAGGAAAAGAAGCAATGCTGGCGATTCCAACGCCGGAACATTATCTGCCCCTGATGTATACATTGGGGCTAAAAAAGGAGCAGGAGGCCGTTTCTCTTTTTAACGATAAAGCGGTAGGAGGATCATTAACGATGACTTCGGTGAGAATTGGTTAAGAAGACCAATTGCTTACATCAATTTTCTCAGCCATTTTAATACCCAGCCTTTCTTCTCATAAGGGGGATAAATTAACTTGCTCATGTCCAGGCTGGATTGAAACACAACGGCTCTTTCGTGAGAAAAGGTTTTGAATCCAAATTGCCCGTGACAGCTTCCCATTCCACTTGCATTTACGCCACCAAAAGGTAATTTTGGATTGCTGATGTGGATGAGCACATCGTTTACGCAGGTTCCTCCGGCACTCGTGTTTTTTATGATCTGATGGATATTCTTTTTGTTCTTACTGAAGATGTAAAGTGCTAAAGGCTTGCTCATCCTGTTCACCAGTTCAATTGCTTCTTCTATTGTCTGGTAGGTGACGATGGGCAATACGGGACCGAAAATTTCTTCTTTCATGATCTCAGAATCGGCTGAAAGTCCGGTGAGTACTGCTGGGTATATGGTTTGAATGGAAGCTTTTTTCTTACCGCCAAAAGGAATAGAGGCTCCTTTGCTTAACGCATCCTGAATCAGGCCTTCAATCCTTTCAAAATGTTTTTTATTGATGATCTTTGCATAACTCGATAGATCAAGTTCCCCATCTGTGAGAAAAAACATCCGGGTAACGGCATTTTTATAGTGTTCAACGAAAGAATCCTGTCTGGCTGCTGGAATTAAGATATAATCGGGCGCAATACAGGTTTGACCTGCATTGGTCAGCTTCCCCCAGGCGATCTTCGCGGCAGCCTGTTCCAGATCAGCAGTATCATCAATGATGGTGGGCGACTTTCCGCCCAGTTCGAGGGTAACGGAGCTCAGATTTTTTGCTGCAGCTTCCATCACAACCTTGCCGATGGCGGTGCTGCCGGTAAAAAAGATATGGTCAAAGGGGAGGCTCAAAAGAATCGTAGAGAGTGATGCATCGCCCTCAAAACAACAAATCTCCTCCTCGCTGAAACAGTCGTCAATAATCCTGCAAATAATGGAACTGGTTTCTGAGCTTAATTCTGAAGGTTTAAGAATGGCACAGTTCCCGGCTGCAATAGCAGAGATCAAGGGGGCCATCATGAGCTGAAAGGGGTAATTCCATGGGGAAATAATCAGACAAAGCCCCTTTGGTTCGTAATAAATTCTGTTGGTTGCCATTAAGCCTGTAATGGTTTTCCCCACCTTCTGAGGCTTCATCCAGCTGCTTAGGTTTTTTATGGCGAAGTCAATCTCGCTATAGATAAAAATGACTTCCGTTACTGCAGATTCAAACTCACTTTTGCGCAAGTCGCTCTGTAAGGCCGTATAAATGTCCTTTTCATGCTTCTCTATGCTGCTTTTTAATGCACTTAATTTATTTATTCGTTGTGTGGCATTACTATTTCTAAGTGTATATTTATGCGCTTGCTGAGCTTTAAAAACGGAATGGATCGTTTGTATCATAGAAAGGCTTTAGGTTTATTTAAAGATACAAAATGAAACGATCTAATGCTATAAGAAAGCTTTCCCGGCATCTAAAAAATTATAGATTAATGAAAGCCTCAGAAACTTCTGCTGTTTTTGGGATTGAAAAATAGAAATAGACGGATGAAAAAAGAATGGTTTGTTGTTTTTATACTTGTTTTAACGGTGCAGTTCGGATATGGACAGAAGGTTAAAACGGGCGTTTTGGTGATTGGAAATGGGAATAATGCCTTAGGTGCGGGTTTTCAGTCTGCGGTATCAGGAGTGAAGACCATTTTGTTGATGGAAAATCAAAACTTTGAAATGAGTGAAGTTCATCCCCTGGATAAAAACCTCTCCTCCGGCCTGGAAGCTGAATTTCTGAAAAGAATGAGAAAAGCGAAGGGAATCAAGGATACGAGTAAGGTCTACATTGACCAGACCAGTGCCAATGCGGTCATTAAAACCTGGGCCGACAGCACCAAAAACCTGACGATTATCAGGGCCAGGGAGTGGTCAAAACTGAAAAGAGCAGGAGGTGGCTGGAGCATCCAGTTGAGTGACGGACGGACGATCAGGGCAGCGGTACTGGTTCATGCCGATGCTTCCGGGAAAGTTAACGAAGCGCTCTTGTTGCCTAAAATGAAGGAAAAACAATGGAAAGCGCTGGACTATAAGGATAATTTGTACAGAACAAGCATTTCTTCTGGATTTTCCGTTGACAATTCCAGCTCAAATGTCCTTCCATTATATAATTTACTGATTCCTGGGCAGGAAAACCTGGTCGTGTTAAACCCTGATCAGCAAAGTATTGCTGCGGGACAATCGGCGGGCGCTACGGCCGCGTATGCGGCTTTTTTTGACTTGAAGACTTCGCAGTCTAACCTGAAAAAGATTCAGGGGGAATTGATCAGTTATCGGCTTTCTATCCTGCCATTCGAAGATGTGGTGGCTGCAGACAGTAACTGGAAGGCTGTTCAGTTTATTGGCTTATCAGGCTTTTTAAAAGGAGCCATTTCTTCAGGGCTGCTGACATTTGTGCCAAACAGGGAGGTGAGTACTGAGGAGATCAAAGAACCAATAAAAGAATACTTCTATAAAGCCCAGATCTGGTTTGAAGATTATAAAGGATCACAAATGACGATCTCTTCCACCTTGGATCTCGTTAGTAAAATCGGGAATAAGTCCCCGGAAAATACACTGACTGAGGTGAAAAAGAAATGGAAGACCACGTATGGATTTAAGACAGAATTTGAGCCATCACGTAACATTACCCGAAGAGAATTTGCGGTATTGGTCTATGAATATCTGAATCCTTTTAATGTAAACGTCGATTCAAAAGGGAGAGTGGTCAGGTAAATGCGCTATGGGCATCAGGGAAGCCTTGTAACATTTATAAAACCTTATTGTGCTTTGGTTTATGTGATTTCTTTTTTCTATAAATTGCAGGGGATAACCTAAACCTCAGCATGAAGAAACTTTACCTTTTAAATGGGTTTCTGCTCTTGTTTGCCGGCCAGCAGATGGCTTTTGCGCAGGCAGATTACAGCAGTAACGACCGCCTGGCGCAAAGAATTACAGCGCTTTCTAAAACATATCCTGCGCTGGTTAAATCCAGATCTCTAACGAAGACCATTTCGGGAAAAGAGGTATGGATGATGACCATTGGAACCGGAAAAGTAGAACAGAAGCCCGCTATTGCGGTGGTTGGAGGTGTTGAGGGAACTCATTTGCTGGGCGTAGAGCTGGCAATAGGCTTTGCAGAACAGTTGTTGGCTGCTTCGGGCACAGATAGCGTTAAAAATCTTTTGAATAAACAGACGTTTTATGTCTTCCCAAATATGAGCCCCGACGCAACGGAACAATATTTTGCGAAAGTAAAGTACGGACGAAGTGGAAATGCCAGGGTGATAGACAGAGACCGGGATGGTAAAAGCGGAGAAGATGGATTTGATGACCTTAATGGTGACGGAAAGATCAGCTGGATGCGAATCGCAGATCCTACAGGCACTTTTCGGCTCAATCCTGAAGATCCACGTGCGCTGATTCCTGCGGATGCCGCAAAGGGGGAGACCGGACAATACCTTTTAATGCAGGAAGGACTGGATAATGATAAAGATGGGGCTTTTAATGAAGATGGAGGCGAGGGTGTACATTTTAATAGAAATTCCAGTTATAATTATAAGAATTTTATTCCGGGAGCAGGCGAATTTGCGGTCTCCGAATTGGAAAACCGTGCTTTGTTTGATTTCCTCTATGATGCCTTTAATGTATATGCTGTGGTTACTTTTGGTCCTCAAAATAACCTTTCATGGCCGGTACAGGTTAATCCGGCAGGATTGTCAAAAAGGATCATTAGCAGTTGGTCTGAATCTGATGCGAAAGTAAATACATTGGTTTCTGAAAAATACAATAAAATTATTGGGGTTAAAGATGCGCCTAAAACTGCTGCGGAAAGTGGTGATTTTTCCCAATGGGCTTACTTTCATTATGGCAGGTTGAGTTTTAGTACTCCGGGATGGTGGTTGCCTAAAGCAAAACCAGATAGCGCAGCGAAACAAAAAGCATTTACGATTGACGATCCTACGGCAGAATACCTGCGCTGGGCAAAGAGTAAGGGCATTACCAACACGTTTACAGAATGGAAAGTGCTAAACCATCCTGATTTCCCCGGACAAACGGTAGAAGTAGGAGGGCTTGATCCTTTTGTCTTGACAAATCCTCCCTATCAGCTGGTAGAAGGGATAGTAAAGAAACATACAGACTTTTTGCTGTCTCTTGCGGCGATGGCACCTCAGGTTGATCTGATTGGCCTTAAAACCGAGAAGATGGAGGGGGGATTAAGCCGCGTTTCTGTAAAAGTGGTCAATACGGGCATTTTACCTACGTTAACCAAAATTGGGGAAAAGAGCTATTTCCTTAAAAAAATTGCACTAAAAATAAATACGGGTACCGGTCAGGTTGTTCTGTCTGGCAGGAAGAGCCAATTACTGGAGGCTATTCCGGGCAAGGGGTTTACAGAACTGAGCTGGCTCATTAAAGGTTCCGGTAAAATAAGTATCGAAGCAGGAAGCCCTTCTTCGGGAAGTAAGATGATTGACGTATCCCTCTAATTTGCAGGTCATGAAGATGAAATATATAATGCTGATGGCTGCAGGAATGATTTGCAGCACTTTGGTAAAAGCTCAAAAACCAGAAAATATTATTGCTGCGGTAGGTAGCCCGTCGAACCCTAAAGTTCCGATTAGCTGGAACAGATATTACGATTATACCGCTTTAACAGACCTCTGCAAAAAATTGGCGCAAGCGCATCCCGATCTGGTAAAGCTGGGCTCAATGGGGAAGTCCTTTGAAGGAAAAGACCTATGGGTGATGACAATTACAGACCATAAATCCGGAAACCCGGATCAAAAACCGGCGATGTATATTGATGGGAACATTCATTCCAATGAGATTCAGGGGGCAGAATTTGCCCTTTATACGGCCTGGTATCTGGCGGAAATGTTCCAGCAGGGAAACCCCGCGGTGAAGGCTTTGCTGACAGAAAAGACCTTTTATATTGCACCAACCATCAATCCGGATGCAAGGGATAGCTTTATTCATAAAGCAAATACAGCCCATTCTCCAAGGTCAGGATTGTTGCCGATCGATAATGATCGTGATGGTTCGGTAAATGAGGATGGATTTGATGACCTCGACGGCGATGGCCACATTGTGATGATGCGCAGAAAAAATGTAAACGGACGGTTTAGAGCTGATGTTGCAGATCCCCGCAGGATGATCCTGGTTGGGGCAGATGAACAGGGTGAATACGAATTGCTGGGGCAGGAAGGAACTGATAACGACGGCGACGGACTGGTGAATGAGGACGGAGAGGGGTTTTATGACCCAAATCGCGACTGGGGTTGGAACTGGCAGTCAAATTATGTGCAGTCGGGTGCTTATAAATACCCTTTTTCTATCCCTGAAAACCGTGCCGTAGCAGAATTTGCCATGAAACATCCTAATATAGCGGCCGCACAATCCTATCACAATAACGGAGGAATGATCCTGAGAGGACCAGGGGCAATAGAGGATGCAGATACCTATAATGCGCTTGATGCCAGGGTGTATGATGCACTCGGAAAGAAAGGAGAGGAATTGCTTCCGGGATATCGCTATCTGGTTGTGTATAAGGACATGTATTCTGTATTTGGAGGAGAGCTGGATTGGTTTTATGGCGGTCGTGGGATTTATACTTTCTCCAATGAACTCTGGACAAATTATTCGCTTTACAACAAAACAGAAGGGGATTATGACAAAGCTCAGGCACAGCAATATACCTTTGATAAAGACCTGCTGATGAAGGATGCTTTTGTAGACTGGCATCCTTTCAAACACCCTCAATATGGAGATATCGAAATTGGTGGTTTCAAAAAGACCTACACACGGTTACATCCGGGCTTTTTACTGGAAAGTGATGCCCACAGGAATATGGCATTCAGCGTGTATCATGCTTACCATACGCCAAAATTAAAGGTCACAGAGTTGGAAGTGAAGGAGCTTGGCGGAGGTCTTTCGCAGGTCACTGCGGTGGTCGCCAATGAGCGGATGATTCCTACCCATTCCAGTCAGGATATCAAAAATAATATTGAAGTCCCGGATGTCGTATCTTTAACCGGAGGAAATGTGGTTGCAGGTATGATCGTAGAGAACAGAGATTTGAATATCAGCACAGAGCAAAAAAGAGATGTCGCAAATGTGAAAGTCGATAACATTCCCGGAAATGGCTATGTCACAGTCCGCTGGATTGTAAAAGGAGGAACAAAATTTACGGTAAACGTGTCCAGTAAAAAAGGAGGCCTGGCCTCAAAAACAAACTAAATGAAAAAATCAATTGCATTATTTCTGCTTTTAGGCACTGCTGCACAGGCACAGCAAGTTGCCCCTCTTACCGTTGAAAAGATCATGCGGGATCAGAAGTGGCTTGGGGTAGCTCCTTCCAATTTTCGTTGGGCTGCCGATAGCAAAACAGTATTCTTTGACTGGAATCCTGAAAATAAAGAGAAAAATGAAGGATATCAGGTAAATGTCTCTTCAGGAAAAATAGAGAAGGCCAGCGAAAAACTTAAAGAGTCCTCAATTGGGATGAGTTATATGTATGCCGACAATGGCAGCAGGGGAATTGCCGAAAAAGAAGGAGACATCTACCTCTACAACTTAAAAACAAAGAAAGAGCAGCGTCTAACCCGTACGATGGAAAGAGAAAGCAACGCCGGTTTTCTTAAAAATGGGAATGTGGTTTTTCAACGTGGCGAAAACCTCTTTCTACTGGACCTGAACAGCAGTGAAATTCGTCAGGTGACGAATTTTGTGAAAGGAAAACCAGGCGCAGCTGCGGATAAAAAGAAACTTTTGGTACAGGGTAACTGGTTAAAAGAAGATCAGACAAATCTGTTTGACATTATAAAAAAGAAAAATAAAGAAAATAACCCAGCCAAAGGAATCTTTGATAAGGTTAACGATTCTCCAAAAGAGAAACCTTTAAGGGCACTATATCTTGGAGAAAAGTTTTTGACGGGACTGGTAATCAGTCCGGATGCGAGGTATGTAAGTTATAAATTGATCACTCCCCCTTCAGGTGGAACAAATACCATCGTTCCCAATTATGTAACTTCCTCCGGATATACGGAAGATATTGCCGGACGGACTAAAGTCGGGGAACCCATACCGACTTATGAAAGCTTTATTTACGATCAGCAACGGGATACGGTATATAGCGTGCATACGGAGCAAATTCCTGGAATAAAAGACCTTCCGGACTACGTAAAGGACTATCCTAAACAACTGGAAGAACGTAAGAAAAAGAATGAAGACCGACAGGTAAACCTAAGTGGTCCTTTCTGGAATGAATCAGGAAGTGCGGCAATCCTGGTTGCCGATGCGCTGGACAATAAGGACCTTTGGATTCTTAAACTGGATGCGGCAACAGGTAACCTCAGCATCATAGACCGCCAAAGAGATGAAGCCTGGATTGGCGGGCCTGGCATCGGACCAAGAAATATCGGATGGGTAGATCAAAACCGCTTTTATTTTCAAAGTGAAGCCAGCGGATATAGCCACGTTTACCTGGCCAATATCACAACAGGAGAAAAGAAACAGCTGACTTCCGGTAAATGGGAGGTGCAAAAACTACAACTTTCCAAAGACAAAAAGACATTTTATATCAGTGGCAATAAAACGCATCCTGGAATTACCCATTTTTACAAACTTGACGTAAACGGAGGGAATCTGATACAGCTCACGAGTTTGAAAGGTGGAAACGAAGTGACGCTTTCACCCGATGAAAAATGGCTGGCCATTAACTATTCGTATATGAACAAGCCCTGGGAGTTGTACCTGCAAGCCAATAAACCAGGAGCAAAGGCTGTGCAGGTGACAAATTCTTCTTCTAAGGAGTTCAATTCTTATCAGTGGAGGGAGCCAGATCTGGTTTCTTTCAAGAACCGGTATGGCGCGGATGTCTATGCCAGAGTCTACCCTACATCAAAGCCGCATCCAAATCGCCCTGCAGTTGTATTTGTACATGGGGCCGGATATTTACAAAATGTGCACTATTGGTGGAGTCAGTATTCCAGGGAATACATGTTTAATAACTTGCTGGCAGATAATGGATACACGGTGATTGACATCGATTATACGGCAAGTTCCGGATATGGAAGAGATCACCGCACAGGGATTTACAGACATATGGGAGGAAAAGACCTGACAGATCAGGTCGATGGGGTGAAAATGTTGATAGAGAAGTACAATGTAGATCCTAAGCATGTGGGCTTATATGGCGGCTCCTACGGCGGTTTCATTACCTTGATGGCCTTATTCAACGAACCGGAGGTTTTTGCGAGTGGAGGGGCGCTGAGGTCGGTTACGGACTGGGCACATTACAACCACGGCTATACTTCAAATATTTTAAATGAACCTTATAATGATGAGCTGGCTTATAAACGCAGTTCGCCGATCTATTTTGCTAATGGTTTAAAGGGGGATTTACTGATGTGCCATGGCATGGTAGACGTAAATGTGCACTTCCAGGATATCGTAAGACTTTCCCAAAGACTGATAGAATTGGGGAAAAATAACTGGGAGCTGGCCGTTTACCCAGTTGAAGACCACGGTTTTGTTGAGCCATCGAGCTGGACAGATGAGTATAAAAGGATCTTTAAACTGTTTGAAACGACATTGAAAAAGTAAATAGAGGGAAACTAAATGTCAAAGATATAACTATAGTTTTTATCTATATGTCTATCAGTATTAAGTATCTGTTATCTCTTAAATTTGGTTGCATTTGAGGGGATATAGCCTTACCTTTGTGCAACGAAAAAAAAATATTATGATAAATATAGGTCAACAATTTCCATCATTCTCGAAAACAGCTGTAGTAAGCATAGAAAAAGGTAAAGAATTCGAAACTTTAACTTCAGATTCTTTAATCAACGATAACAACCAATGGACTTGTATGTTCTGGTGGCCAAAAGATTTTACTTTCGTTTGCCCTACAGAAATTGCTGAATTTAACAACAACTATGGCGAATTCCGTGACCGTGATACTACCTTAATCGGTGCATCTACGGATTCTGAGTTTGTTCACGCTGCCTGGAGAAACAATCATGATGATTTACGTGGTTTGAAATTCCCAATGTTAGCAGATACTTCTAAATCTTTAGCTGAAGCTTTAGATATTTTAGAGCCAAATGAAAAAATCGCTTACCGTGCTACTTTCATCATCGATCCTCAAGGTATCGTTCGTTGGGCTAGTGTAAATGATTTAAGCGTTGGCCGTAACGTTAAAGAAGTAATCAGAGTACTTGATGCTTTGCAAACTGACGAACTTTGTCCTTGTAACTGGGAAAAAGGTCAGGAGACTTTAACTGTATAATTTACTGTTCCAAATAATGAGAATCCCTGTAAAATGCATTTTTGCAGGGATTTCTTTTACCCTAAAAATTTGAATATCATGAGTGAAGTGACAGAAACCATCCAGGAATTACTAGCTGTTGTAGGCCTTGATGCTGATTATAGAAATGAAAGCCTGATCCTTTTAGAAAAGGGAAATTCAAGATATGTACGCGATTTAAAGCTAAATTTTAGCAGCACTTTTACTTCAGGACACCTGACAGATAAAGAATGTGCCCTGATCGCTTTAAGCATCGCTGTAAACAATAACAATAAAGTCCTTACTGATTTCTTTGAGAAACTGGCTGTAACGAAAGAAGCAACCGCAGAAGAGGTTGCTGAAGCAGTAGGATGTGCCTCACTATTGGCCTTAAACAATGTGTTTTATCGTTTCCGTCATTTTACAGGAAAAGAGAAATATACGCAAATCCCTGCCCGTGTACGCATGCAAATCATGAGCAGTCCTGTAACAGGGAAAGAGTTCTTTGAGTTGATGAGTATTGCTGTTTCAGCGGTTAACGGCTGCGAAATGTGTGTAAATGCACATGAGAAATCTATCCTTGCTCTGGGAGCAACAGAAGAAAGAGTATTTGATGCCGTGCGTATCGCCTCTATCGTTACTTCTGCAGGTAAAGTCATTTACTAATATTCCGCTTTAGGACCTGAATAATGTAGGTCTTACTTAAAAAAGAAGCATTACTATTCAAAGGCTGAAACCTTTTGCGCTGAAGAAGCCCAAAATTTTCTAGGCCTTTTCATAGAACGCTTCTTTTTTTATGAAATGAAGTTCCCTGCAGGATGCTTACCCGGAAGATTTGATACATAATGACCATCTCAAAAAGCAAATCAGCTTCATATCTGGATTGTGCAAACTAACCCGACGGTTTAGATCGCCACCTTGCCTTTATCTAGCACCCCAACCGATGGAGCAGGATTTTTATAAAAAAAGAACTACCCTTTGAAGACATTCGAATATTTGCCCTTCAGCAAAGATTCGGGGATGAAAAGAGTAGTTCCATTTTTTTATAAGTTTAAGCGAGATTCCTACCCGCATTTACGATGCCATAGACCGTTCTGATGGATAGTTTTTCCAGAGATTGTTGTTCTTCTTCTGTAATTTCACTTTGAAGCTGTTCTAATGCATAATGCTGGATGAGCACCAATGGAAGGACGATCTTCTCTCTAACCGAAATAGAGCGCTTCTCAACGGGGTAATTTTCCATTAAGGTCTCATGTCCGGACAGCTTTAATAAGAGTGCCTTAGATAGCTCAAACTCGTCGTAAAGCATTTTCCAGAAAGCACCATATTCTTTGTCATTCGCAAAATGGGCTGTAATAGAGAAATCAGCCTTGCTCATAGACATCATACAGTTGTCGATAATGGTTTTAAAATATCCTGACTCCTGATAAGTCTTAACTACTTTATCCCAGTTTCCTTGGTTTTCCTGATTTTTCAATGCCGTACCTATCCCATAGAAGCCCGGAATGTTCTGTTTTAACTGACTCCATGCAGTCACAAAGCTGATTGCCCTGAGGTCTTCCAGTTTTAACGACCCTCCTGAATTTCTTTTTACCGGTCTGCTACTGATGGTAATTTTTGAAAGCAGCGTTAAAGGGGAGAATTTCTCCAGATAGCTCAGGAATAGAGGATGTTTACGTAAAGACACATAAGATTCGTAGCTGTCGGTAGCCATTTCATCCAATAAGTTTTTATGTAAGGAATCCAATAAAACATTGTGTTTCTCTTTCATTCCCGCAGAGATCCCGGCATTGATTAATTGCTCTATATTGAATTCTGCACTGTCGATGGAACCATACTGAGAGCTGATGGTTTGCCCCTGAATGGTCAGCTGAATGTTCTTATTGGCAATTTCTTTACCCATAGAAGCATAGAAGCGATGAGTTTTACCTCCTCCTCTTGATGGAGGGCCTCCTCTGCCATCAAAAAATGCCAGTTGGATGTTGTGTTTATCTGCAGTAGCGGTAAGGGCTACTTTGGCGTTAAAAATCGACCAGTTGGCCATCAAATAACCACCATCTTTGGTGCTGTCAGAGAAACCCAGCATGATGTGCTGTTTTCCTCCTCTATAGGCCAGGTGCTTTTTATAGAAAGGATGGCTGTATAAGGTTTCCATAATTTCTGCAGCATCGGCAAGATCATGAACTGTTTCAAAAAGAGGCACGAAATCTACCGTTAGATTATCTTCTGTCCAGCCGTTCCATAGAAAAAGCTCCATCAGTTGTAAGATATCGCTTGCCTGCTGACAATTGCTGATAATGAACCTGTGGCAGGCCATTTCTCCGTTGCTTTGCTGGATCTGTTTGATCTCGGCAATGGTTTCCAGGGTATCCTGTGTTAAAGAATCCGGTTGTTCCGTATAATTTACCTTTGCGCTTTTAAAGATCAAAGCTTTGATCTTTTGTTCTTCGCTAAGGGTATCGTAGTTTTCAGGATATAAAGCGCTGATTGGTTTGTTATTCCTGCAATAAGCATGAACATCTCTTAGTACCCTGCTGTCTTGTCTGATGTCCAGAGAGGCGAAATGACTGCCATAAAGCTCTACTTTACGGATCAGGTCTGAAACGAGGTCGGAGAACAGGCCATCATGGTCTTCTACAAGGGTCGTTTTTATTTTATTTAGATTTTCGATTAAGAAATCTGCAATATTTTCGGTTTCAATGTTGGGGTCAAAGGCATTTTTGTACAGGACATCATGAATAAGAGAAATATTGTCTTCTACTCCTCTGAAGGTAATGCGGCGTTTTAGATTTCTGAAATCCCTGTAATAACACCTGAAGAGAATCTGACGGAGCATTTTAGACACTTGAATGGTCGAATCTGTATGCACATTTGGATTTCCGTCGCGATCTCCACCCGGCCAGAAGCCAAGTTCTATGATCTTTTTGGACTCCAGGTTATAGTCATTTAAGCTTTGGTCGATTTCCGATTGAATGTTTGCGGCGGCAAAATAAAACACATTCTCAAGATACCAGGCCAGACTCAATGCTTCATCCACAGGGGTTGGCGATTTTTTATTGAAAAAAGGCGTTTTTCCCAGCTGTTGCAGCAATTGATTGATGGTAGAGATGTCGTTGGTTTTAATCGCCGAGGTCAGGTCGGTAATGATCGACAGCACACTTCCCGGGTAAAACTGGGTCGGGTGAGCAGTTAAGACCAACCGTAAGGAAAACTCGTCGATCAGCTTTTCTATTTTTTCGTTCAGGGCTTTGTTGTCGATCCCCTTCTTCAGATAAACCAGTAAAGCACTGTGTTCTTCATCTGCATTTAGTTTATTGAAGGAGGCATCTTCAACAGCATCAAACAATACGACCTGACGTTCTATATATTGAATGAAGCGGAAAAGTAAGTCTATAATGTCTTTTTTAGAATTATTTTGAGTGTACTTTTCAAAAAATGCATTGATGATTCCTGCTGGCGTTTCGTGGTTCTTGACACCGTCTTCACAATATTTAATGAAGAGTGGAAGTAGGGTTCCGGTATCTTTTACTTTGTAGAAGGGTAGGGTAAGGAAAAGGCTGTTATAAAGTTCAAATCTGGATACAACTTCATTGTTAAAAACAGATTCTCTCTGACCTTTTGCGCGTTGTTTCTGCATCATTTTTTTTAGATCATTTTTTCGCGCTTAAAGTACCAAAAATGATCCAAAAAACTGCGAAAAGACTCAATTAATTAATTTGATATTTTTCGCAGGAATCTGTAACTTAGATTCATAGAGGTTAAACAAATCCTTTTAAAAGTATGTGCGGATTTTAAGGCCCCAGGGGCCATAAATGAAGTAAAATTAATTGTTATTTTTTTGGGTAAAACGGGCGTTAAGATTAATCTTAACGCCCGTTTTGATTAATGTACGTCAGCCGGAATGGCGACATTTTTCTTAAATTTCTGTAAATATAGCAGCGGAATTGAACACAACAGGACCAATCCTGCTACCCAGTAAGCATCACTATAAGTCAATAATAAGCTTTGTTTCGTTACCGTACCTTCGATGGCTTTGGTGGCCAGAACTTTAGCATCCAGGTAATTGTATCCTTTTGCCATGAAATTATGGATAAAGCCATTGAACCTATCCGTAAATGCCGGATTGTATTCATTCACATTAACCAGCAAATTACTGCGGTGAAAGCCCTGACGAACATGGATAAGGGTCGTTAAAGCAGCGATACCGAAGGAACCTCCCAATTGTCTCATCATGTTGTTCAGGCCCGATCCTTGTCCGATCTCTGCACCTTTAAGGTCCTGGATAGCCAGGGTTGTTAATGGTACAAACAGTAAAGCCATACCAACTCCTCTGATCACCAGTGGCAGGAAGAAATCTCCGGTTCCTGATTGTAAGGTCGACTTACTCAGCATAGAACAGAAGACGAAGAAGAGGAACATCCCGATGGTGGCCATAAACTGTGCCGGGACATTTTTCTTCAGCATAATTCCGATAAAAGGCATCATTACAATCGTACACAGACCTCCAGGGAAGAGTAATTCTCCCGTTTGAAGAGCAGAAAAACCTAATAAATTCTGACAAAAGATTGGGAATACGAATACCGATCCGTATAAACCGAAGCCCAGAATGAAGGAGGTGAACATCCCCACAGAAAAACTCCGGTGGCGCATGATCTTAAAATTCACAATGGGATGGTCTGTACTCAGTTCTCTCCAGATAAACAGCAGTACCCCCAGCACTGAAGTCACAGCAAGTGCCGTGATGTATGGTGTGGAGAACCAATCTTCACTTTCTCCTTTTTCCAGTACCGTTTGTAAACTGCCCACTGCTAAGGCCAGCAAAACGATACCCCACCAGTCTACCGGCATTCCTTTTCCATCTTTTGGCGTTTCCCTGACAAAGGCGTAGGTACAGTAGGCTGCGAGAATCCCTATCGGAATATTTACGTAAAAGATCCATGGCCAGGAACTGATTTCCAGAAGATAACCTCCAATCGTTGGACCAACAGTAGGACCAACAACGGCACCGAGTCCAAATAAGGCGGTAGCAATACCCACATCCTCACGCGGCCAGGTTTCGATTAAGATGGCCTGTGCAGTTGAGATTAATCCACCTCCGGCGAGTCCTTGCAGGATTCTGAAGGCGATCAGCTCTTCCAGGTTTGTCGCATTTCCACAGAGAAATGAGGCTATAGTAAACAGAATGATGGAAAAAAGGAAATAATTTTTTCGTCCGAAACGACTGCCCAGCCAGCCCGACATGGGCAGTATAATTACGTTGGCAACCGCATAACCGGTAGATAACCAGGCCACATCCTCCAGGGTTGCGCCTAAGTTACCTTGTATTTGGGGTATAGCAACGTTTACAATGGTGGTATCAATCAGCTCCAATAAGGAGGCTGTGATCACCGTAAACGTGATAACCCATTTTTTTAAACCTTTCTCGGCCATTTTTTTTAGTCTTTTATAGAAACGGAAACCTTAACACTCATTCCCGGACGTAACTTGGCCAGAACATCTTTTGGTGCATTGGTGATCTTAATTTTTACCGGAACGCGTTGAACTACTTTCACAAAGTTACCTGTAGCATTATCGGGAGGAAGAAGAGATCCTTTTGCGCCTGTAATCGGAGCGAAATTGTAGACTTCACCCTGAACATCTGCTTTTGGATAGGCATCTATCTCTATTTTAACTTTTAATCCCGGATTGATATCTTCTAGCTGAGTTTCTTTAAAATTGGCCGTGACATAAATACTGTTGTCGTTAACAATAGAAAACAACGACTGACCAGCCTGAACAAGCTGGCCTTTTTGAACATTCTTTTTAGACACAATTCCTGTTGAAGGCGCTTTGATGTCCGTATAAGACAATTGCAATTTGGCAAAATCTACATCCGACTGGCGTTGAGTAACCCCATTATGGCTTACTGCCAATTGAGATTGAGTTGTTCCAACTTGTTTCACTGCGGCTGTGTATTGATCATTTGCGGCAGCGAAAGCAGCCTCAGCAGATTCTTTTTGCGCTTTTGCCTGATCGAATTGTTGTTGTGTAATCGATCCGTCTTTTACCAGGTTGGCATAACGCACATAGTCCTTTTGGGCCAGTGAGAGTTTTACTCTTGCTGCCTCGATGTTGGCTTTAGCGGTACTGGTATTTGCTGCAGTAGCGGCAATTTGTGATTGTGAAACCCCAACACCGGCACTTGCACCCAATTGCCCTGCCTGAGCTTGTTCTAATTTTACTTTATAATCGCTGTCGTCCAGCTTAACAAGTACGTCTCCTGCATTTACAAGGGTGTTTTCTTCAAAATTGATGTCCTTAACATATCCACCAACACGTGCTACCACAGGGCTGATGTCTCCGTCAATCTGCGCATCATCAGTGTCTACGTGTTTGCTGTAATAGATGTATTCTTTGATGCCAAATACTGCCCCGATTACGATTAATACCGCTAATATGATGGGGATTACTATATTCTTTTTTTTCTTTTCAGTTGTCATTGGAGTTTGTCTTAAGGTTTTTATTGGGAAATTTTTCCTGTGGATTTTAATAGGGTATAATAGGCAAGTCCGGCATCCGCTTTTGCAAGCTCAAGATTGATCTTTGCCTGGTATAACAGGGTCTCTGCATCGATCCTGTCGATTGCCGAAGCCACGTTGTTTTTGTATTTGGAAGCCAGTAATTTGTCGTTCTCCGTTGCCTGTGCAATAGAGGTTTCGAGGACCTTAATCTTATTGATTGCCAGCTGATAATTTTGATAATTTCTGTTGATCTCTGTCTTTACCTGATCGGAAAAGATATCTTTTTGAATTTCAACATCTTTTTGTTGAATCCTTGCATCAGTAATCTTATGTTTATTGGTCCACAGTGTACCGATATTCCAGGAAACATTTGCCGAAAGCGTCATTGGAACAATAAACTGACTGCTTGGCGGGATAAATTTTCCGCTCGGGTTGATGTAATATAAATCAGCTCCCAGACCTACGGTAGGTAAAGTATTCGCTTTTACCGATTTGATGTTTACATCTGCAACTTTATTTCTGATGTCAAACTGTTTCATCTCCTGACGATTGGCGAATGCAATGTCCATATAGCTGGTCAGTGTGCCCACCGTTTTAAGGTTGTCAGCAGGATCTGCAGGAAGGACCTCAGTATCTTCATTAATGCCTAAGAGAATATCCAGGTTGTAATTGAGGATCTTTCTGTTGTTTTCAATCTCCATTTCCGTTAAGGAAACGTTAGCCTGCTGTAGCTGGAACCTCAATACATCATTTTTTGTCACGATGCCCTGGCTGAAAAACCTTTCTGCCTGTTTCAACTGACTGGCAATAGATTCCAGGTTTTGTGCAACCACCTTTTTGCTTTGAAGAACCTTAAACAAGGAATAATAAGTATTGATCACCGCGTAGCTGATCTCTTCTTTGTCCTTATCTGCATCCAGACGCGCAACTTCAGTAAGCAATCGGGTAGATTCCTCCGCATACCTTAATTTTCCGCCACCATAGATCAATTCTTTAACGCCAAGGGTTCCTATAAATGCATCTGCACGGTTTGGGAGATGTATTGGATCTGCGCCTCCGATACTTAGCTGGTTGGTCGGAATCTCAGCATGGTTGTAAAGAAACGAAGCTTCTGCCGTTGGGAGCGCATTGTCTTTAGCCATATTTAACTTGGCAACAGATTCGTCGATCTTATTTTGCGAACGCTTCAGGTTCTTGCTGTTCTCAACGCCAAGCTGTATGGCTTCGGCCAAGCTCAGGTTTTTTGTGCTTTGAGCGTATAGCATTCCCGGCAGGAGCAATGCTATGGCACTTAATTTAATTCTACTTATCATTTTTGGGGTGTTAAATACATCGTAAGAAGGTCGTTCAAATGGGCGATCAGACGAATCGTGATGAGATCTCTGTCTTCCGGATTATTGATGTCCAGACTGGTTCCATAAGTGATCTTTGATGGGGAAATGGCGACATGGCTGATCGTTCCCATCAGGGTGGCAATCAGCATTCGTACATCTACAGGTCTGAAACTGCCATCCTCAATACCATCATTGATAATTTGTTCAATAACCACAAGGTTATTAGCCATCGTATTTTTGACTTTTAAAAACATTTCAGGGCGTTGAGAAAGGGACAGTTCCCGGTGCATCATTTTATGAAGGCCATGGTTGCATAGGATACGTTTGGCATAACCCTCAATCACTTTCAATAATTTCTCCATTCCCGAGAGCTTATCCTGACTAATACTGGTAAGTTGGTTGGTAAAATCAATGATTCTTTGTGACATGATTTCCATAAAAACGCCTTCTTTCGACCCAAAGTAATAATTGATCATTGACATGTTTGCCCCTGATTCCTTTGCGATCTGACGGGTAGAAGTCCCTTCGTAACCCAGTTCCGTAAACAGCCTTTCAGCCGCTTCCAGAATATTTGCCTTTTTATCTATTTTTTCCATTCTTAAATTTGACGCGATAAAATTAATCAATCGATTGATTAGTTGTGCTTGTTCCCTGAAATATTCTTAAATTATTTACCAAATGCTGACAGATTATGTATTTTTAAATCAATTAAATTAAAAACAATCTTCATGAAAAATCAGGTGTTATTATGGTTCTTTTGCTGTTTTATTACACTTATTCTGCTTTCATCTCATAAAATTGAGGTGCTGCAGGAAAATGAAACATGGATCAGAATAAATCTTATAGGGTATCAGCAGGAATCGAAAAAGGTAGCGGTATGGGTTAGTAAAACAGCAGCAGTTCCTGAAGGTTTTCAAATTATAGACAAAGAGCGTAAGGAAATAGTTTATACTTCCAATAAGCTGAAATGCTTTGGGGGCTACGGACCGTTTAAGAATTCCTGTCGCCTGGATTTCAGCGAATTTAAAAAGGCGGGTCATTACCTCATTCGCATAGGCGATGTTTATTCTCCGGAAGTGATCATTAACGAACAAGTTTATCGCCATACTGCTGATTTTGCCTTACGATACCTGCGTCAGCAAAGAAGTGGTTTTAACCCTTACCTGAAAGACAGTTGTCATACGACTGATGGTTATACGATGTATGGACCTATGCCAGACAGTACCCATATAGATGCAAGTGGGGGCTGGCATGATGCCTCAGACTATTTGCAGTACGCCAGCACTTCCGCGAATGCGACCTATCACCTGCTGGCAGCATACCGTGATTTTCCTGCCGTTTTCGAAGACGGGCATCAGGCGAATGGTTTGGATGGAAGAAACGGACAGGCTGATGTATTGGATGAAGCAAAATGGGGTCTGGACTGGTTACTTAAAATGCACCCTAAAAAAGATTGGTTGTTTCATCAAATTGCGGACGACAGGGACCACAAGGGACTGCGTTTACCAAATAAAGACGAAGTCTCTTATGGGAAGGGAAACGAAAGACCGGTCTATTTTGCAACAGGAGCACCCCAGGGACTGGGGAAATTTAAAAACCGATCTAACGGACTGGCCTCTGTTGCAGGGAAATTCAGTAGCGCATTTGCGCTGGGAAGCAAACTTTTTCATCAGAAAGATCGGCAATATGCGAAGTTGCTACTCGATAAATCGAGATCTGCCTACCTTTTAGGTGTAAAAAAGCCAGGAGTACAGCAGACGGCGCCAAACAGAGCGCCCTATTTTTACGAAGAAGACAATTGGGCGGATGATATGGAACTTGCCGCAGCCAGCCTTTATCAGCAGACGGCAGAACAACAATACGGCAGGCAGGCGATTGAATATTCCGAAAAAGAAAAAGTAAGTCCCTGGATGGGTGCAGATACCGCAAGGCATTACCAATGGTATCCCTTTCATAATTTTGGACATTATGAAACGATAAAGGGAAGTCCGGCACAAAAAAATGTACTGAGCGGGTATTATAAAGAAGGATTGGAGCGGGTCTGGAACAAAGCGAAGAATAATGCTTTTTATAGAGGAATTCCCTTTATCTGGTGTTCAAACAACCTGACCACCGCCTTTGCTATACAGAGTTATTTATATTTTAACCTGACTGGAGATGAAACTTATGAGGAACTTGCCCAGGCAAATTTTGATTGGTTGTTTGGCTGTAACCCATGGGGGACATCCATGGTGTATGGCCTGCCAGGCTGGGGAGATACCCCGGCAGACCCGCATTCCGCCCTCAGCCATCTAAAGGGATATCCCCTTGACGGTGGATTGGTTGACGGACCTGTCTATGGAAGCATCTATAGAAACCTGATCGGAATTAAGCTGTACCAACCGGATGAATATGCCGGATTTCAGTCGGATCTGGTCGTTTATCATGATGATTTTGGCGATTACAGCACCAATGAACCGACAATGGACGGTACGGCTTCACTGGTTTATCTGTTGGCTGCCTACGACCAGCGGACACAGCCTCCCCATCCTCAATTTGAAAGAGATCAAGGTGCCATCATTAGAGGGGATCGCGCAAAAAAACAATTGGCACTGGTGTTTACAGGACATGAATTTGCAGATGGTCTGGAACAAATCACTACCGTTTTAGAAAAAAACAAAGTAAAAGGGTCCTTCTTTTTTACCGGAATTTTCTATAACAACCCCAGGTTTAGCCAAGGGATTAAACGCCTGCGGCAACGACAGCATTACCTTGGGCCTCATTCCAATGAACATTTATTGTATTGCGACTGGAAAGATCGAAACCATCTGTTAATCGATCAGGCAACATTTGAAGAGGACCTGAAGGATAATTATGCCGCGATGGACAAATTCGGCATTTCTAAGGCTCAGGCCAAATTCTTTTTACCACCATACGAGTGGCACAACCAGGCCATAAGCAACTGGACAAAGGAAATGGGGCTGACATTGATCAATTATACTCCGGGAACTCGAAGCAATGCCGATTATACCTGGCCGGAAATGGGGCTGCGTTATCTGGGGAGCGAAGAAATTTATCAGTCTATCCTTGATCGTGAGCAGAAGTCTTCCTTAAACGGTTTTATCTTACTGACCCACGTAGGGACAGATGTAAAAAGAACAGATAAGTTTTATCACCGCCTGGAGCAATTGATCCGATATCTAAAGGCAAAAGGGTACCAGCTCGTCACTGTTCCTGATTTGTTAAGGTAGAGGTACTTCCTATTTTGAAATAAATCAATATCTTTGAGGCCTAAGTATTAAAAAGATGACTAAACAAGAAGATAACAACAGTTTTGATTGGGTTTATTACGTTTTAGGCCTGGTTTTCGGCATTTTGACTGCAGCAATAATATCAGGTGGCTTTCTATGGTCTGTTTTAGGAGGTATTATCGGATTTATTTTCGGTGCTATTTTCTTGAATGCGATCGTTAAAGGTCGCGAGTACTAGTTCCTGGTTATCGTATAAATCTTTTTCAATGAAACCGTCATAAGCAGACTGTTTACAAACAGAAATACATTGCTTGTGATAGCTTCATAACCGATAAACCGAGTTTACGAGCTCTTGAGAACCATTGAAAATCCATAAAACGATCGAAAAAAATCAAATTATATACTGATGAGAAAATTAAGCCTTATCGCTGCTTTTGTATTGTTTTCTGCCTTTGCTCAGGCACAGGATATGAAACTTCCTGCACTAGATTCAAGTCCGGCCGACATCGTTTACTATCCCTTAAATGCGACAAAAGTAAAAGATGACTCCAGTCCTTCGATTAAGGTCGTTTATTCCAGACCCAGCAGAAAAGGGCGTGAAATTTTTGGCGTACTGGAGCAATATGGAAAGGTTTGGCGCTTAGGAGCTAATGAATGCACTGAAATCAGATTCTTCAAAAATGTACTGATTGGAGGCAAGAAGATCAAGGCAGGAACTTATAGTTTATATGCCATTCCGGAAAAAGACAAATGGGTAATCATTGTAAATAAACAAACCGATCGTTGGGGCGCTTATACCTATAATGACGCAAAAGACGTAGTGAGGGTTGAGGTTCCGGTGAAAGCTTTACCACAACCGGTAGAAACATTATCTATGACTTTTACGCCTCAGCCTGAAGGCGCTAATCTGGTGATAGCCTGGGATAAAACGATAGTTGAGCTCCCTGTAACTGTTAAATAGAAACGAATAAAATATAAAAAGAGGCCCGGTAATTTTCTACCGGGCCTCTTTCATTTGAAGGTTTTTCAGCTTATGCTCTTCTGCGCCTAAGGTAACTGTCAACGAATGCCAAAGCCAGTAAAAGGTCTACAAAGAGGAATATTTTTATAGAGGTAGGAGTTACATATTTTCCGAAGTCAATATGCTCCATCTGGAAGCCCATATTGAATTTTATATCTGTGAAATCGAAAGTGCTATTGCTCAGTATGTAGCCTAGTATAGCCAATATGAAGCAGATGAAAAATGCGGCAATGCTATAAATAATCCGTGTATCCACCTTTGTTTTCATCGATACGGGCGCAATCTCCAGCTTTACCTGTTCCATCACATTTCGGCTGAAAGACATAGAAGGCTCTTCGAGCTCCAATTCGTTCATTTGACCGTTAATTGCAAGAAGCTCCTCGTATAAGGAACCATAAGCAGGATCACTGGCTATTTTAGCCTGTACGGACAGGGCCTGTTCAGGGCTGCTGTTTCCGTCTATATAATCCCAGATTTCTTCTTCCATCGTTATCATAATAACTCCTTTACTTCATCTTTTAACAAATATTGTAATTTCTCTTTTAACCTGATCCTGGCCCTGTGTAATTTTACTTTCACTGTATTACTTTCCATCTTTAATGCTTTGCCGATTTCTTCCAGACTTTGTTCCCCCTGATAAAACAGGGTAATGATACTGGCATCATCGGCAGATAATAAGGCTATTGCCTGATTTAGATATACATATCCTGATTTTTTTTCAACGATGTCTGCATTGAAATCAGAAATGTGATTTTCCAGTTGAATGATACTGTCGGCTTCATCAATAGATTGAACATCCACCCGCTTTTTACGCAAAAAGCTCATGGAGGTGGTATAGGTAATGGTATACAGCCAGGTAGAAAATTTGGCAGTTTGTTTATAGGTTCCAAGAGCGCGATAAGCTTTAATGAAACAATCCTGTGCAATCTCTTCCGCATCTTCTCTGTTTTTGGAGAAACGCATCGCCAATGTAAATACAAAGCGCTGATGACGTTTTACCAGTTCGGAGTACACCGAGGTATTGCCTGACAGGACTTCAGTAATTAAATCGATATCCGATTGCTTGTGCTGCATATATTTTTTTAAGACGCGCGTCTTTTTTTAGAGAGGTTAGTAGGTTAGGAGAAAGGTAATTAGTTGAGGTCTTTTTGTTTATCCAACCAGTTTTTCTCTACTACATAGGAAAGGATCAACCCTAACCCTCCGCAGATACTCAGGAAGCCGAAATAAACCGCTACTCCTTCTTCTTCATCTAAACCTGTTGCCCTTACGGTGAAGAGTGCAATCAGCAAACCTAATCCCAACCCTACAAGTAGCAATCCGAACTTTAAGCTGACGAAAGGTTTTGGTGCACTTATCCTGGCAGCGTTTGGCTCTAAACCACGTTCAATCATCGCCATCTTTTCTTTGTTGGACATGTACCTGAGGCCGAACACTAATGCAGTAGTACATACAAACATTGTTACCGGTACGATTACTTCTGGTCCCATTTTATTTTCAATTTAATTGTTAATGATCTGTTTATTTGAACTGATGTTCTGTAAGCTATGACCACATGAAAATCAATCAGGTTACAGCCTTCCTGAAAAAAAACACAAAAGATATGAATCGGAGATTAAAAATAGGGATAATCAAGCAGTTAAGAGGCTTTTATGGCCAAAATATAAAAAAGGTAGATGGAGAAAAAAATAACCGTAAAAAAGAAAAAGCCGGAAAATTTCCGGCCTTATCCCTGAGGTTTTGGAATTACAGCAACCGTTAAACGGCTAATGCAATTCATTTTTCCCTTGTCATTATAGATCTTAATTTCCCAAACATGGGTCTTTGCCCCGATATGCAGGGGTTTACAAATTCCGGTAACCAGGCCGCTTTTGACAGGCCTCAAATGGTTGGCGTTAATCTCCAGGCCTACAGCCATGTATTTTTCAGGATCGACACACATATAAGATGCGATGCTTCCCAGCGTTTCTGCGAGGACTACAGAGGCCCCTCCATGAAGAATCCCTGCCGGTTGGTGGGTCCGTTCGTCCACGGGCATGGTAGCCGTTAAAAAATCTTCACCAACTTCTGTAAATTGAATGTCCAGTAAACCGCCAAGATGGTTTTTTGGCCGGTTGTTTAGTTGCGCCGCGGTAAATGTTGAAAACCACATTATAGATACCTTTCTTTAAGAATCAGGGTATGGTGCATCAGGTGACCTGCAATTACAAATAATAAAGCCCTTACCGAAATCTGACGCTCTGAGGCCGTTCCGCTGCGGTCCAGTTCATGCTCATTTAGCGACTTAAAAAGATACATGTTCGATTTCCTAAGCAAGGAAAACTCTTCCGAGAAACTCAGCAGGCTGCGGTCAGAAAAATGTGCATTGGCTACATAATCATCTTCCTCAAAACCAGGTAAAGCATGCTGTTCACTTCGGGCGAAACAAGTTAAGCGGTAAACCAGAATCCGCTCTGTATCAATAATATGTCCTGCCATTTCTTTGACAGTCCATTTACCAGGAGCATAAGCGTAGTCTGCTTTTTCGACGAGGTCATTGAGGAAGTCAGGGAATTCTGTGGCCTGCTTTTCCAATATTCCAAGGATATCATCTCCTGAAATTTTACTAATGTAAGTTTCCGCCCATGCGGGATACTCATGTGTTTGAGGTCGGTTCATAAGTAATGCTGCTTTTTAAGATGATTCGGAAAGTTGTCCCTTTTTCCATCTCGGAATCTTTGACAAAAATCTGTCCGTTATGATAGTTTTCGATAATCCTTTTGGTAAGCGAGAGTCCTAAACCCCAGCCGCGCTTTCTTGTGGTGTATCCAGGCTGGAATACGGCATCGAACTTTGATCGGGCAATACCTCTTCCGGTGTCTGTCACATCAATAAAAACCTCTTCTTTGGTTAGGTTTTCAATGATATTGATGATGATCGACCCTTCATTCTCAATTGCATTTGCTGCATTTTTCAAAAGATTTTCTATTACCCAGTCGAAAAGCGGAACATTTAGCAAGGCCCGTACCTGCTCATCTCCGGTGATGGTAAAAATAATCTTATCCGAGGTGCGTAGTTTAAAGTATTCTACAAAATTATAGATGACGGTGTACACCACATGATCCTCTACCATGGGTTTAGAGCCAATTTTAGAAAAGCGGTCTGTGATGACCTCCAGTCGTTTGATGTCGTTCTCCATTTCGGCAATCAGGGGGTCATCTTCTGCATTAAAGCGTGATTTCATTAATTCCACCCAGGCCATGAGCGAAGAAATTGGCGTGCCCAGCTGATGGGCAGTTTCTTTGGCCATCCCGACCCATACCTGGTCCTGTTCGGCTTTTCTTGCCGAGCTGAAAGCCACATAAGCAGTGAGTAAGAACAACCCGATCACGCCTAATTGTATATAGGGAAAATAGCGAAGCTGAGTTAAGGTCGGCGAATCTTTATAATAAATATACCACCTGCTGCCGTCAAGACCAATAATTGGTGTAGGAGGATGTTGCTCCTTCATAATCTTCAGCTCTCTGACAAAATATGCGGGATCATAGGTTAGGCCATCCTTTTTTTGAAGGCCATAATTGGTTTTCGTAGAATCCAGACCCTGATAGGTCAGAATATTTCCTTCGGCACCAATAATCATGATCGGGAGTTTAGTATTGGTTCGGATCAGGTCGATGAGGTCTGTTGTATTCTCATCATCGTACATGGCCATTGTTTTCTCCGTTACCTTTACATATAACTGGAATTGCATCCGCTCTTCCCGTTCCATCTTTTTTACGAAAAAGTCGCTATACAAAACAGATGCCGTGCCAATTACGATGGCAAAGAACAATAAGAAGAATTTCCAGCGGCGTTTTTTTTCGTATGGATTCATAAGTTATCCGGGCAAATTACAAAATAGCATTCAAAAATTGATGAATAGAAAGGTAACGCGGTAAAAAATATATCTTTGCAGATCGTAATTATGGAAAAGAAAGTAAGAGTAAGATTTGCCCCCAGCCCAACAGGCGGGTTGCATTTGGGTGGTGTACGTACCGCTTTGTTTAATTATTTGTTTGCTAAGAAACACAATGGAACCTTCATCCTTAGGGTAGAAGATACCGATCAGACGCGCTTTGTAGAAGGTGCAGAAGAATATATTGTTTCTTGTCTGAAATGGTGTGGCATGTCGCCGGATGAAAGTCCGCAGACAGGAGGCCCCTTTGAGCCATATCGCCAGAGCGAGCGTAAGGCCACTTACAAACAATATGCAGACCAGCTGATTGCTGATGGTTATGCTTATTATGCTTTCGATACGCCGGAAGAACTGGATGTCAAACGTAAGGAGATTCCTAATTTCACTTATGGATTGTCTACACGTGGGGAAATGAGAAACTCGCTGACTTTAACGGAGGCAGAAGTGACTGCGCTTTTAGCAGAAAATACACCTCATGTAGTGCGCATAAAAATGCCTGCAAACGAAACGGTTTCTTTTACGGATCTGATCAGAGGACATGTTAGTTTTGACACCAACCTGGTCGACGATAAAGTTTTATTAAAAGCGGATGGAATGCCTACTTACCACCTTGCTGTTGTTGCCGATGATAAAGCAATGGAAATCAGTCACATCTTCAGAGGTGAGGAATGGTTGCCATCTGCACCTATACATATTTTGCTTTGGAGATACCTGGGCTGGGAAGATGTGATGCCTCAATGGGTACATTTACCTTTAATCCTGAAACCAGATGGAAATGGAAAGTTAAGTAAACGTGACGGAGACCGTCTTGGTTTCCCTGTGTACGCGCAAAACTGGACTGATCCTAAAACCGGCGACCTGACCAAAGGATTTAAAGAGCTGGGCTTTATGCCGGAAGCTTTCGTGAACTTACTGGCCATGCTGGGTTGGAATGATGGAACGGATCAGGAGATTTTCTCTATGGCCGATCTGATAGAAAAGTTCTCCGTAGAACGAATCAGTAAAGCCGGTGCTAAGTTTGACTTTGAGAAAGCCAAATGGTACAACCATGAGTGGATTAAAAATGCGGATGCAAAAACGCTGTTGCCAATTGTAAAAGATGCTTTTGCTGCCCAGGGAACGGAGATTAGCGAAGATGACTATCTGGAGAAGGTCATTGACCTGATTAAAGATCGTTGTCACCTGTTAACCGACTTTATTCCACAGAGTGCTTATTTTTTTATTGCACCTCAGGAATATGATTTGCCTGCTGTAAAACCAAAATGGACGGCCGAAAAAGCGGAATTTTTCAACGCTTATACCAGCCTGATTTCAGATGGACTACCGGCTACAGCGTTGGAAGAAAAGTTCAAGGAACTGGCTGCAACGCATAATTTTAAAGCTGGAGAGCTAATGCTGCCTTTTAGAATTATGTTGGTTGGTGGTAAATTCGGACCTGGTGTATTTGACATTGCAGTCGCACTTGGAGCAGAAGAAACGATCCGGAGAATAAAAAATGCGGTAACCGCTTTTGAATAATCCGGTGTTTTTCGTTTAAATTGGTATAACAATTGTCCCAGATTTTTGTAAACCAATTTAAACGAAATTTATATGCAGTGGTTCGGTAAAGGAAGTGGAAATATTGAAGATGGGAGAGGGAAGCCCAGTGGTGGGGTAATAGGAGGAGGAATAGGTATCCTTGTGGTAATCGTTGGCCTTTTCTTCGGGCAGGACTTAACAGGTTTGGTGAGTCAGTTGCCTTTGGGCGATGTCGGCCAAACAGAAATAAAAAAGGGCGACCCTACAGATAAAGAAGGGAAGTTCGTAAATGGGGTGTTAGAATCCACCAACCTGGTTTGGGAACAGCAGTTTGCTGAAATGGGCAAAACCTATGAGAAGCCGGTAATGAGGCTTTTTACAAATAGTGTCTCTTCTGCCTGTGGAAATGCAAGTGCTGCAGTAGGCCCTTTTTATTGTCCCGGGGATCATAAAGTATATATCGACCTGAGCTTCTATCAGGATTTACAAAACCGCTTTGGTGCTGCCGGAGATTTTGCACAGGCCTATGTCATTGCACATGAGGTTGGACACCATGTCCAGAACCTGCTGGGGATTTCAGAAAAAATGCAGCGCATGAGGGCTCAGCTCAGCGAAAAAGAATACAACCGTTTATCAGTTAAATTGGAGCTGCAGGCAGATTTCTTTGCCGGACTTTGGGCAAATCATGCACAGAATTTAAAGGACTTTAGGCTTGAGGAAGGTGATATCGATGAAGCACTCACTGCTGCAAATGCAATCGGTGACGATAAATTGCAGAAACAAGCTCAAGGTGAAGTCGTTCCCGATGCATTTACGCATGGAACCTCCGCTCAAAGAATGTTCTGGTTTAAGAAAGGTTTTGAGACCGGAGACATCAAACAAGGGGATACTTTTAATTCAAGCCAGCTTTAATTTCCTGTTTTCAAATAAAACGGACATGAGGACGGGGCGCTCATCATATAATACCTCCCTGTGCGTTTAATTTGAAGAGAACCTGCAAGCTATTTGCAAGTTTTTTGATATAAAGGAAGTCTAAACATCTTTTATTCTTCAAACTTGTATAACTTTAGCATTAAACTATTGCACAATTATGCATTGGCAACTGAGAGATTCAGCAGCCTTATTTATTTTTAATAATGATACTAATTGTAGATGATACCCCCGAGAACCTGATCTCATTAAAAAAGGTTCTGGAGAAAAATAATTTTGAAGTAGATACCGCATCATCAGGAGAAGAGGCCTTAAAAAAAGTTCTTAAAAATGAATATGTACTGATCATTCTTGATGTACAGATGCCAGGTATGGACGGATTTGAGGTAGCTGAGGCCATTTCCGGCTATAGTAAAGCCAGGGAAACAGCCATCATCTTTCTTTCTGCCGCCAATACGGAGAATAAATTTATTACCAAAGGGTATTCCTCCGGCGGACTTGATTATATTACCAAGCCCGTTGATATGGACATTCTGCTCTTAAAAGTGAAAACCTTTTATCGCATATATGAACAAAGCCGGAAACTGATTGAGATTCAGAAAGCATTGCTGGATGAGATTGAGTTTCGGAAACAGGCAGAGCGGAAAAAGGACGAATTTATCAGTATCGCCAGTCATGAACTGAAAACCCCGTTAACCAGCGTTAAAGGATATGTCCAATTACTCGAAAGAAGTATTGATAAAGGCGATGTTCCGACCTTAAAAAAGCATTTGCTGAAAGCCCAGATACAACTGGAAAAG
Organism: Pedobacter steynii; assembly: GCF_900103665.1. Classification (GTDB taxonomy): domain Bacteria; phylum Bacteroidota; class Bacteroidia; order Sphingobacteriales; family Sphingobacteriaceae; genus Pedobacter; species Pedobacter steynii. Next base: position 138,930 of record NZ_FNGY01000009.1, on the reverse strand, counting down.
CTCAATGAGCTGATTACAGATCTACTCGATATCTCAAAGATCGAAAGTGGCAAGCTGAAATTCAATAAACAGCCATTTATGATGGACGCTCTGCTGGATAGTGTCACAGACATCATTCATCAGTCAAACCCTGAATTTAAAATTATTAAAACCGGAACAGCCAAAAGGGAGATCTGTGCTGATGAGATGCGAATCGAGCAGGTAATTATTAATTTTTTAACCAATGCGATCAAGTATTCTCCGGGAACAAGTGAGATCCATATCAAAGTGGAAGAACGTGGAGAGCACATCTATGTTGGTGTTAAAGATTTTGGAATTGGCATCAATGCCGATCAGCAAAAGAATGTATTTGAAAAATTCTATAGGGTAGAAGAAACGGCCATCCACTTCCAGGGATTGGGGATCGGACTTTATATCTCCGCCGAAATTATCAGAAGACACAATGGTGAAGTAGGGGTGCAGAGTATCCCTGGGGAAGGATCAGAATTTTATTTTAGTATTCCATTACAGTCTACCTCCGAGACGGATTAAAACTACAAAACCTTAGTATGCAAAATAAGCAAAAATCTTTAAAAGGAAACCTGCGCGTTGGATTAGGGCTGTCGCTGCTCTTACTGTTTATCAGCTCGCTGGCTTCTTACAATAGCATCAGAAGTCTGATCAGGAGCTCAGAAATGGTGCAGCATAGCAATGAAGTCATCAATGGCTTAGAAGAGGTGATTTCCACGCTGAAAGATGCAGAAACGGGGCAACGCGGATTCCTCTTAACAGGTGATCAGGTTTTTTTAGACCCTTATAACGGAGCCACAGAACGCTCCGTGTCGCTGCTGGAAAATGTGGGCAGCCTGACCCGGGATAATCCTGTTCAGCAAAAAAAGATAACGAGGCTAAATGCGCTCATTAATGAGCGCATGAAAATCCTGGAAAATACCATTGCGATCAAAAAACGGGGAGGAAACGTCACCGTAGCAGAACTGCTTAATGGTAAAACCTATATGGACAGTGCCCGTGCAGTGATCAAAAGCATGGAAACGGAAGAAAAGCGACTGCTGGAAGACCGTACTTCCGATTTGAATAAACTGGCTGGTTATACCCCAATCCTCATTGCCATTGCTGCGCTATTGGCCATTCTGATTACCATTTTCTTTTACCGCAGGGTTTCTACCGACTTCAATGAAAGACTGAAACTGGAAGATGAGCTGAAAGAGATCAATAAGGAAATTGAACGGAGAGTGAAGATGATCCGTGATCTTGCCGCACAGATTTCAAAAGGAGATTACCACGTCAGACTGGATCAGGATCAGAAAGATGACCTTGGAAAAGTAGCCGTTTCGCTGAATTCCATGGCAGAATCTCTGCAATATTCTTTCGCTTTGCTGGAGGATAAAGAATGGTTGCAATCAGGAATTGCAAGCCTGAACGATCAGATGGTGGGTGAAAAGAGTGTTCCTGAACTTGCAAATGATATTTTAGAAAGCATTGTTGCGCATACGCGAAGCCATGTAGCTGCCTTCTACTTGTTGGAAGAGGAAACCCGGCTGGAGCTGATTGCGGGTTATGCGCTGTTGAATCGGGAGAAGAAAAAACTGCTGAAAGAGGGAGAAGGCCTCGCCGGACAGGCCTGGAAATCTGCAAAACAGATCCTGATCAACGACATTCCTGATGAAGAGCTGACGATCAGTTATGCCGCCGGGAATACCAGGCCAAAGAACGTGGTTGCCGTACCCGTATTTCGCAATGAGCAAGTGGTCGGCGTAATAGAGTTAGGCTCTTTGAATACCTTTAGTCCTTTGCAACTTGAATTTCTGCACAACATTTCTGTCAATATCGGAATCGCTATCCATGTTTCCCAAAACCGGAAAAAACTACAGGAATTTCTGGAAGAAACCCAGGCACAGGCAGAGGAATTACAGGCACAACACACGGAACTGGAAGGACTGAATGCAGAACTGGAAGCGCAAACTCAAAAGATTCAGACTTCTGAAGAAGAATTAAGGGTACAGCAGGAAGAGCTCTTGCAAAGCAATCAGGAGCTGGAAGAACGGACCAGCCTGCTGGAAGAGAAGAACCAGCTGATCCAGGAAAGAAATATGGACATTCAGCATAAGGCTGAGCAGCTGCAACAGAGTACAAAATACAAATCCGAATTTTTGGCCAATATGTCTCATGAGCTGAGAACACCTTTAAATTCGATCCTGTTGCTTTCTAAGCTGATGTCAGATAATAAAGATCTGGATGAAGAATACATTGAATATGCGGAAGTGATTCAGAGCTCCGGCCAGGGATTATTGGCATTGATCGATGAAATCCTTGACCTTTCCAAGATAGAGGCTGGTAAAATGAAACTCGAGTTTGCAGAAGTTAGTATGAGGGAAGTTTCTACCGACATGCGGTCGCTTTTTGCACCAGTGGCCGAGCATAAGAAGCTGCAGTTGATGGTGGAAATAGCAGAAAACCTGCCAAACATCCATACCGATAAAATGCGCCTTGAGCAGGTGTTGAAAAATCTGCTTTCCAATGCGATTAAGTTCACCAGCCAGGGAAAGGTAAGTTTGACCATTAAAAAAGACGATTCCAGTAAGTTCATGCTCTTTAAGGTTACGGATACCGGAATTGGTATTCCTGCAGATAAACAGGGGTTAATCTTCGAGGCTTTCCAGCAGGCAGATGGCTCTACCCGTCGCAATTTTGGTGGTACAGGTCTGGGCTTGTCTATCAGCAGGGAGCTGGCCAAGCTATTGGGCGGTGAGATTGAACTGAGCAGCAAGGAGCATGTAGGAAGTGAGTTTACCCTTACTTTACCTGTAAAACAGGTGGATGCCATCAAAAATGTCCTGGAGGAAGAGCTGGTCAGCCCGGCACCTTATATCGAAGCCGTCGTGGAAGCGAAGGAAGAAAGATTTACTGTCGATAAGATTCCTCAGGAAATTGAAGACGACAGGCATGACATTCAACCGGGAGATAAGGTGATTCTGATCATTGAAGATGATACCAATTTTGCCAAAACGCTTTTAAGTTTCACCAGAAAAAGAAATTATAAAGGAATTGTAGCCGTAAGAGGGGATGCAGGTATTGAGCTGGCCAACTTATACAAACCTTTGGCCATACTATTAGACATTCAGTTGCCCATTAAAGACGGTTGGCAGGTGATGGAAGAATTAAAGTCTAATCCGGCAACGAAACCTATTCCGGTACACATCATGTCTTCGCTGGAAGTAAAGAAAGAAAGCCTCCTGAAAGGGGCGGTTGATTTTATCAATAAGCCAGTTGCACTGGAGCAGATGAAGAATATCTTTCAGAAACTGGAAGACGCCTTGAGCCGTTCCCCGAAAAAAGTGCTGATTGTGGAAGAAAACAAACAACATGCGGAGGCATTGAGTTACTTTTTAAGCAATTATAACATTCAGACAGAAGTGGTCAATAATGTCGGACAAAGCATCGGCGCACTCCATAAAAAGGAAGTAGACTGTGTCATTCTGGACATGGGCATTCCGGATAAGAATGCTTATGAAACTTTGGAAACGATCAAAAAGAGCGAAGGACTGGAAAACCTGCCTATCATCATTTTTACCGGTAAAAACCTTTCTAAAGGGGAAGAAATCAGAATCAAACAATATGCCGACTCTATTGTCGTAAAAACCGCACATTCTTATCAGAGAATTCTGGATGAAGCAGGGCTTTTTCTACATCTGGTAGAGGAAAAACAGACGGAAGGAAAGGCTAAAAAACCAATATCCGACCGGCTTGGCGGCCTGTATGAAGTGCTGAACAATAAAACAGTACTGATTGCCGATGATGATGTCCGGAATATCTTTTCGCTCACCAAAGCTCTCGAGCAACATAAAATGAAAGTGCTGGCCGCTACAGATGGAAAAGAAGCCCTCCAGATCCTCAAAGAAAACCCATTGGTAGATATTGTGCTCATGGACATGATGATGCCGGAGATGGACGGATACGAGAGCACAAGGGAAATCAGAAAGATCAGTGCTTACAAACATTTGCCTGTTTTAGCTGTTACAGCCAAAGCAATGATGGGAGACCGGGAGAAATGTATTGTAGCAGGAGCCTCCGATTATATCTCTAAGCCCGTAGACATCGACCAGTTGATTTCTTTGCTCAGGGTTTGGCTTTACGATAAAATTTAAATAGAATATTCACCGTATTTTGAAATATATGGCCGATAATAAAATACTAATAGTAGACGACGATAACAGGAACATTTTTGCCCTGTCAGCTGTATTAAAGTCAAAAGGATATAAATGTGTCTCTGCAACCGGAGGTGAAGAAGGCCTTGATCTTTTGAAAAAAGAGAAAGGTATCGCAGTGGTGCTGATGGACATGATGATGCCGGGAATGGACGGATATCAGGCGATGGCAGAAATGAATGACCATCCTGAACTGAAAGACATTCCGGTGATCGCCGTGACGGCACAGGCCATGGTGGGCGATAGAGAGCGCTGTATCAATGCAGGTGCAGTTGGCTATGTCTCTAAGCCAATAAATGTAGAGGAATTAACCCGGTTACTCACCCAGTATATCTAACGAAATTTGGAATTACCTGTTGTGAATGATGAACAAGTCGAAATCCTGCTTTCCGATCTTCTGGAACAATATGGTTACGACTTTACCGGATATTCCAGAGCATCATTAAAAAGAAGGATCATCAGGCTTTATTCCCTGGATAAGGCCCTTAGTTTTGCCGAATTTCGATATAAGGTGAACAACGATCCTGCCTATTTTAAGCGTTTTGTAGAACAGATCACGGTAAACGTGACCGAAATGTTTCGCGATCCTCAGTTCTTTAAAACATTGAGAGAAACCGTTCTTCCGAAGCTTGGAACTTATCCTTTTATCAGAATCTGGCTTGCGGGCTGTTCGACCGGGGAAGAAGCGTATTCCATTTCCATCGTTTTAAAGGAACTGAACCTCCTGCATAAATCACTGATCTATGCGACAGATTTAAATCCCTCAGTCCTGGAAAAGGCTGCTCAGGGAATGTTTGCATTGGGGCAGATGAAACAATATTCCGAAAACTATATTGCTGCCGGCGGAACAATGGATTTCTCCGGGTATTACAGTGCGAATTATTCCCTTGCAAAGTTTGACGATGAGCTGAGGCGCAAAATCATATTCTCTACACACAACCTGGTTTCGGATCATTCCTTTAATGAATTTCAGCTGATCCTTTGCCGGAACGTTCTGATTTATTTTGACCGGGACCTTCAGAACAATGTACTGGAATTATTCGACGAAAGTCTGGAAGATCTGGGCTATCTGGCCTTGGGAACAAAGGAAACGATAGACTTTTCGCCGGTCAACAAGAAATATAAACGACTGCCTGCTCATAAAATATGGAGGAAAGTTAGCTGATGAGCACCTGTGACGCATTTATTATAGGAGGTTCTGCGGGAAGCCTGGATGTACTGTTAAAAGTCCTTCCGGAGATTCGTCCTGATCTTCCTTTTCCAATAATCATTGTGATCCACCGAAAGCATGGTGCAGATTCGCTATTGCCTGATCTGCTGTCTTCCCGGACCAAGCTCATTGTAAAAGAAGCAGATGAGAAGGAAAAAATTGTTGCAGGAACAATATATATTGCGCCTTCAGATTATCATCTTTTGATCGAAATGGACCGTACCTTTTCTTTGGATTACTCTGAAAAAGTAAATTATTCCAGGCCGGCAATAGACGTTACCTTTCAAACTGCTGCGGAAGCCTATAAAAATAAACTGGTCTGCCTGTTGCTTTCCGGTTCAAACGCCGATGGTGTAAAAGGGCTGAAAACAGTGAAAGCATGGGCTGGAAAGGCGGTTATTCAGGATCCGGACTCCGCACAAGTTGCTTACATGCCTGAACAGGCAAAGAAACACGTTGAAATAGATCGCATTTTGCGCATAGAAGATGTTGCAGAATTTATAAATTTACTGCGCTAGATTATAAAAAAATAAATGGGGAACTCAAAAAAGGTTTTTGTATTTGATGATAACGCTGACATATTAGAGTTATGCACGATTATCCTGGAAGATGCAGGATTTGAGATTAAAACATCATCCACTTCTAATCAGATTGTAGATCAGGTGATGGCCTATATGCCGGATATCATTTTTATGGACAATTGGTTGCCCGATGTCGGAGGAATTGATGCCACCAGGGAGCTGAAAGGAAATCCGACTTTAAAAGGCATTCCTGTGATTTATTTTACGGCCAACAACGATGTAAAGTCATTGGCCGAACAGGCGGGAGCTGATGGCTATTTATCGAAACCATTTGACATCCAGGAGCTGGAGAACATCATCAACAAACACCTGGGAATCTAGAAACCTTTAATTCTTCATTCTACCTTTTTCTTCTTCTACTCCGGTAGCCCTTTTCCTTGCGGGTTTAAGCTCATTCTTGCCAAATTTGTAGGACAAGGTGATTCTCGCCACACGGGTTTCATTTTTCTGGTGAAGCTTGTAGCTGAGTCCCGGATAGGTACTGCCTAAGCGCGTAACCTGGGTATTAAAAACATCACTTAAAGCAAGTTTAATATTGATTTTCTTATCCATCAATGACTTGCTCATGCCAATGTCAATGCCATGACGTTCTCCAATCGATAAGGTTCCGTATTCCAATGGAGATTCATACCTCACACTCAGTTCTGCATTCAGATCCGGATTGATGATAAAAGTATGCTGTGATTTAATGACAAAAGAGCTTTTGGAGGTATTTAAGGGTTTCCCTGCCAGATCCGGAGTACTAAATTTCAAATGGAACAGATTGAGGTTGTTATTGGTTTGCCACCATTTAAACAGGCCAATGGGCATATTGAAATTCGCTCCGTAAACAATGTTCCTGGCAAGGTTGGCATTGGTCTGGAACAACGCCTTTTTTTCTTCATTGGGCAAGAGTACTTCCGTAATGACATCTTTCACTACACTATAATTCAGGCTAAGAGCATAACGTTTAAGCGTGTAATTTGCTTCAAAATTGTGGGTATACTGAGGGTTAAGGAAGGGATTTCCCTGGTTATAAGTATACTGGTCAAGGTAATAGATAAATGGGTTCAGGGCGTCATAGCTTGGACGGTCTATTCTTCTGCTGTAAGATATACCGATTGTCTGGTCTTTAGTCAGCGTTTGATTGACGAATATACTGGGAAAAAAGTCCAGATATGATCTTTTGGTAACCTTATTTTCTGTAATGGAATTCCCTTTGGAATTGGTCTGTTCTGCTCTTAATCCCAATTGAACACTGGTGGATTTAAATTGTTTGCTCAGGTTAAAATAGGCTGCATTCACGTTCTCGTCATAGATGAACTGATTGCTGCGGAGCGGATCATTTTTCCATTCACTGCCTTTCAGCTCTTCCGCGATAAAATTATTGTCCGTTTCTACCGAGCTGCTTTTAATTCCGGTTTCCAGTTTCAGGGTCTTATTGAGGGGGAGTGTATAATCCACTTTAACCGCTTTAATGTTAATCCTTGAAGGACTTTGGTTCCTCAGAAAACTGGTTGGCTTAAGTTCTGCCCCATCGGCGTATATAAATCGGTTGACATAATTGGCATCGTCGCCGGAGTGGTAACGTGAATAATCCAGATCCGCAGTAATTTCCTGTCCGGAGGTATCCAGGACAGATTTGTAATTCAGGTTATAAGCATAATTCTGATAATTGCTGTGAATGACGTTTTTGGCGAGTACCGCAGAATCAGGCTGACTGAAAGAGCGCCCAATCCAGGTATTATTGTCCATCAGGTCATCCGAGGTATTGGCATAACCACTGAATAAAACCCCCAGTGTATTGTTTTTATTCAGGAAAATATCCATTCCAGCCTTAAAATTATGACTGTCATTCTTCCGCAGATCGGTCGATGATTGTGCAAAATAGGTTTTTGGAGCACCCTCCTTTCCGGAAATACGGTCGATGGTCATATCCTGGTTCCTTTTGGTTCCTCCGAAATTATAGTTTCCAAAAAGATTTACCTTTTCCGAACGGTGGTTTAAGTTTAAACTGGCATTTTCATTCAGATTTTGACCATAGCCTAAGGTTCCGGAAAGGCTTCCATTGGTTCCCCCATTTTTACTTTTCCTGGTTTTAATATTGATGATGCCCGAATTTCCTGAAGCTTCATATTTTGCAGATGGGTTGGTAATCAGTTCAATACTTTCTATTTGCGAACTTTGCATGCTTCTCAGCAGGTTGCTGACATCCGCGTTGCTCATATAAGTTTGCTTTCCATCGATCTGAATCATTATCCCCTGTTTACCTTGCATAGAGATGTTGTCATTCTGATCTACAGTGACACCCGGAGCCTTTTGGAGAACTTCCAGAGCGTTGCTTCCTGTCATTAAGCTGCTGTTCTCTACATTCATGATCAGTTTGTCTGTTTTTCGCTCAAATAAAGGCTTTGTAGCGGTGATTTTAACCTCGCTGAGGTCTTCCCTGAATTTAAACGGAGGTCCCGGAGCGTGATATGAAGGTTTTTGGCATCTATTTTAAAAAGGTTGCTTTTTGACGTAGAATAACCCATCAGGGATGACTTTACATAATAATTTCCAGGTTTGATTTGCAGAAACTGAAATTTTCCGGAAGCGTCTGTAATGGCTGACTTCACAAGGGAGGAATCTGCCTGGTTAAACAAGGCAACTGTGGCATAGTCCAACGGTTTTTTTTGTTCATCGGTAACTGCTCCTATAACGGTAGCCTGAACCTCAGTATCCTGTGCTAAAGCTATTCCTGAGCCGATAAAAAGAAAAAATAGGTTTAAGTAAAATGTTTTCATGAGTTCTGGTCTGTTTAAAAAAAGCACATGAAAATCCCTATAGCGTAAAATCACACTCCATATTAATGAAGAAAAGTTAGGGCTGTCTGAAAATCAGAGGGTTCCTGGTGCTGCTATAGATAAGACAGGAACAAAACTCAAACGTTACAATTAATTGATTTTATTGTAAATAAATTGGTTGAAGAGGGCGGATAAAAGAAAAGGGCTTCAGTGTAATTCGCAACACTGAAGCCCTCTTTCAGGAATTTTAATGGGTTTATTTCACGCCAAGAACATCTACGCCCTGTTCAAAGATGACATCCACAGGAATGCCCTTTTGAGTCAGACGGTCTAAATCTTTTTGAAGTTCTGCAGTAATTACTGCTTTCTCTTTTTGTGTTTTCTCTACTGCGGCTTTATCACCGTTACCCTGAAGCGTAATGATCAGTTTGCTTAACTTGTTCATTGCCGTTTCAAATTTAGCGAAATCTACTTTATACGTGCCATTTTCATTGCGGATGAATGCTCCGTTCTCCTTAAAGAAGTTGAAACATTGCATATTTGCTTTCCCATGTGCACTCGCTGCACCAAATCTTACTGAACGAAGGATTCCAGCCATGTAAGTGGTGTAAAAGGTTTTGATATCACCTTCCAGTTCGCCTTTTTTAAGCAATCCGGTAACCATATATAAGCCCAACACATCTGCTTTACCTTCTTCTAACCACGAATATTGCTCCTGCAAAGCTTCCTTTACAAAGCCTTTTCCGGTAATTGTTTTTTTGATTCCTAAACCGTGTGCAACTTCATGGAACATCACGTTGGAAAAGAAAGCGTCGAAATTAATGTATTGTTGCTGCTCTTTATCGATCAGTTCTTTTGCAATTGGAACAAGAATCTTGTCAAACTTTGCCTTCATGGCATTTTTTAACTGGGAGCGTCTGGTTCCTTTCTTTTGCTGAATGATCTCATCATTAGGTAGGTTTACAGCGATGGTTTTTGATCCTGCATTACAATCTCCGGCATAATAAACGACATCGTAGGCATTTAACTCTGAGTCTGTTCCCGGTTTTTCTTTTTTGTATTTAGCATCTACGGGTAGTCCTTCCTGTAGTTGAGGCAACATGCTTACATATTTTGCAAGGCGTTTGCTCCATACTTTATCCTTTACCAATACATAAGCCTCATAAGAAGCCCTGGCATTGAACAATTTGTCTTCATAATTCTCAATCGGGCCGATAATAATGTCCAGGTTATTGGTTTTCATATCCAGCCAGGCATAGTCACTGGCCGTATAATCATCAGAAACCAGGGCGTCTGCGCGTAGGGTCAGGTATTTTTTGAATCCTGCATCTTCGGCAAGTAATGCCGCCTGTTTAAGCAAGGCTGATGCATTTTGTAATTCTGAAGCATACAAAATATGGTAAGGAACGGAGCTCAGTTTTCCGGTGCTGTCTTTTTTCACCACGGAATACTGACCTAGTTTATCTTTTACATCTGATTTCTCCAATTCAGCTTTGGTCATTCCGGCAGGGTAGAAGCTGGCGGCATCCGGTTTAGCACCAATGCCCGATATAAATGGTTTATCTCCGTTTAAGCGATCCCATGGTCCGTAATTGATCCATACAAAAGCTTTTGTTTTTTCATCTTTTATGGTACTTAATAAGCTGTCGCGCTGTGGATATGCCTGTTTCCAGAAAAGCTCATCCATAATTTGGGCGGCCTGGATCAATAAAGGTAAAATCTTACGTTCATTGGCAGATAATTCATTCAGGTTGGTACTCAGTTTCACCTTTTCGTAAATCGCGATCCGGTCATTTACATAATGTTGCAAACTATCTTCACCTGAACTGGTATCTTTAGCAGTAGTATTCGTGTTTCCATTGGGGTTGCTACAAGAAGAAATTCCTGTAACCAGGGCACATCCGGCAATAATAAGCGTTAACTTGCTTAAGTTTTTCATATTGAATTTTTGTTTTTTTATCGATGCAAAGCTACGTCAAATGCAGGCATTTTCGTCGCTCTCCTTTGGTTGATCTCCTAATAAGATGGCAACTAAATTAGTAAAAAATAGTAATTTCACCGCTTCTATACTTCTATTATGATACAACAGCATAAATTTATCCGGAACAGCTTATTTATTTTCTCTATGTTCCTGCTGGCCGCATGTTCCTCGAATAAGTACGCCGCAACGAATAAAATATATAAGGATCAGGCAAATGGCTTTGCAGAAACGGTAAAGGCCACTCCTCCGGCCAATCAAACTGTCGCGACCTTAACCCCCGAACAGCAATCCTGGATTGGTTCGGTCAACTTTGGCATCCGCCGTCCTAATTTTGTCATTATTCACCATACGGCCCAGGATTCTTTGAATCAAACGGTAAAAACTTTTATCAACAAGAAGGCAGGAGTGAGTGCACATTATGTCGTGGGAAGAGATGGTAAGGTGGTTCAGATGGTAAACGACTACCTGAGGGCAAACCATGCAGGTGTTGGGAAATGGGGCAACGATGCCGACCTGAATTCTTCTTCTATAGGGATTGAGCTGGATAACAATGGAAAAGAACCTTTTGCTGATGCCCAGCTGAGAAGTTTGGTAGAGTTACTTGGAGCGCTGAAAAAGCGATACAACATCCCTACCGCCAATTTTATAGGCCATTCAGACATTGCACCAAGGCGAAAAATAGATCCTTTAAATTTCCCATGGAAAGTTCTGGCCAAAAAGGGCTTTGGTTTATGGTATGACGATGTGCTGAAAATGCCACCCGTAGATTTTAATGCAGAGCTGGCATTAAGGGTGATCGGTTACGATGTAAGTAATCCTACTTCTGCAATTGTTGCCTTTAAAATCCATTTTGTACAAACGGATATTACTCCGGTACTGACGCCGACAGATCAGCTGATCTTATATAATTTGTATACGAAATATCTGTAACCTTGCGTTTCGGTTGACTGCGAATTGCCTTACTGTTTTTGGAACCGGCGGTTGATTTATAAAAGACCATTTATAGGACCGCAGGATCTGTCAGGGATCAATCAACCCCCTATTGCTGATCAATGGCTGATCAATTGAAGGATAAGACATTTTAAACAGAAAAGCAAGCGAAATAAAATATAAAAAGCCGGATCAACATAACGCTGATCCGGCTTTTCGTTTATATCCGGCTTTATAGAATAAAATTACTTATTTCCTTTAGTCCAGGCATCTTTTAAGCCAACGGTACGGTTAAATACCAGGTGTTCAGGAGTTGAATCCTTATCTACACAATAGTATCCTTTTCTAATAAACTGATATCTTGAATCGATATCAGCATTTGCCAGATAAGGCTCTATATAAGCTTGTTTAATGACATCAACACTGTTTGGGTTCAGGTAATCTTTAAAATCCCCTTCTTCAGAATCCGGAGATTCTACGGTAAACAAACGATCGTAAGTCCTGATTTCTGCGCTTTTTGCATGTTTAGTGCTTACCCAATGTATCGTTCCTTTCACGTTAATACCGCTGGTATCTTCGCCGCTTTTAGATTCAGGGATGTAAGTACAATGTACTTCAGTTACATTTCCTTCTGCATCCTTACGGAAATCTTCACATTTTACAATATAAGCATGTTTGAGTCTTACGGTTGCTCCCGGAGCCAGTCTGAACCATTTTTTTGCAGGCTCTTCCATAAAATCCTCACGTTCAATCCACAATTCATTGCTGAAAGGAATCTCCCTGATGCCGCCTTTATCTTCTGCTTCCGGATTGTTTTCTCCATGAAGTACTTCTTCCTGTCCTTCAGGATAATTGGTAATCACCAGCTTTATCGGGTCTAATACCGCCATTACCCTGTTTGCTGTTTTGTTCAGGTGTTCGCGAACACAGAATTCCAGTAAACTCAGCTCGATCAGATTTTCTCTTTTGGCAATCCCGATTCTTTCACAGAACTCACGGATACTTTCAGGAGTATATCCTCTTCTTCTCAATCCGCTGATGGTAGGCATGCGTGGGTCATCCCAGCCGCTAACCACACCTTCATTTACCAGTTGCAGTAATTTTCTTTTACTCATTACGGTATAAGAAAGGTTTAGACGGGCAAATTCGTATTGTTTAGATGGGAAGATGTCCAGGTGTTCTATAAACCAGTCGTACAACTCCCGGTGAGATACATATTCCAGGGTACAGATGGAATGGGTAATGGTTTCAATGCTATCACTTTGTCCATGTGCAAAATCATACATCGGATAGATGCACCATTTGTTGCCTGTACGGTGATGTTCTGCATGTTTGATGCGATAAATAATCGGATCACGCATGATCATATTCGGACTGGACATATCCGCTTTTGCTCTTAAAATACGGGCGCCATCTGCAAATTCGCCTGCTTTCATGCGGGCAAAAAGGTCCAGGTTTTCGGCAATGCTGCGGGAACGGTATGGACTGTCTGTCCCTGCCTCCGTAGGCGTACCTTTCAATGCTGCAATTTCTTCAGCACTGCTGTCGTCTATATAAGCAAGGCCTTTTTCGATCAGTTTTACTGCGAAATCGTATAAAGTATCAAAGTAATCTGAGGTATAAAGCTCATTTTTCCATTCAAACCCAAGCCATTTAATGTCTTGCTGCTGACTGTCTACATATTCGGTTTTTTCCGTTATCGGGTTGGTGTCATCAAACCTCAGGTTTGTATAGCCACCATATTTCTTGGTCAGACCAAAGTTCAGGCATATTGCCTTCGCATGTCCGATGTGCAAATATCCATTGGGTTCAGGCGGGAAACGGGTAATTAACGTTTCATATTTTCCGCTGCTTAAATCGTTCTCAATGATCTCCTCAATAAAGTTCAATGATCTTTCCTCACTCATAAAAACTGTAAATTTAGTCTTCAAAGTTAACATAAAAGCGCTAATTTACTTACATTTACAGCCTACTATTCGTATATTTTATGAGCAAGACATTAAACAGGCCCATTAGGGTTTTAGTGGCTAAAGTTGGATTGGATGGGCACGACAGAGGGGCTAAAGTAATTGCAACCTCTCTGAGAGATGCCGGGATGGAAGTGATCTATACCGGATTACGTCAGACCCCGGAGATGGTGGTAAACACAGCCTTACAGGAAGATGTTGATGCCATAGGTGTCTCGATCCTATCCGGAGCACACATGACTGTCTTTCCTAAAATAGTGGAAATCATGAGGCAGAAAGAGGTCAAAGATGTATTGCTTACCGGTGGTGGAATTATTCCGGAAAATGACATGAAGAAACTCAAAGAGATCGGTGTAGGGGAATTGTTTGCGCCGGGAACCACCATGGAAACGATCGTAAATTATATCAAAGGCTGGGTGGTCGAAAACAGAAACTTTTAGATTATGGCATATCAGAATATCTTATCAGAAATAAGAGCGCAGGTGCTTTATGTAACCATCAACAGGGAGCAAAAGCTAAATGCTTTAAATAAAGAAACATTAACGGAATTGGCAGAGGTGATTGCCTTTGCCGGTCAGACGGAAGAGGTTCGCGCGGTGTTATTGACCGGGGCGGGAGAGAAAGCCTTCGTTGCCGGAGCAGATATCTCGGAGTTTGCGGCTTATCGCAGCGAACAGGGAGAAGACCTGGCCAGAAAGGGACAGCATACGGTGTTTGATGCCATAGAGAACTGTCCGAAGCCAGTGATTGCAGCGATCAATGGTTTTGCTTTGGGTGGAGGATTAGAGCTGGCTATGGCCTGTCATATCCGTGTGGCATCAGAGAATGCCAGACTCGGATTGCCTGAGGTTTCCCTTGGTCTGATACCTGGTTATGGCGGTACACAAAGACTGACACAGCTGGTTGGAAAAGGAAGAGCGATTGAAATGATCACCACTGCGGATATGATCACTGCAGCACATGCAGAAAAAATCGGACTGGTCAATTATGTAGTTCCTGCAGCAGAACTTTTGTCTAAAGTGGAAGAAATTCTGGCAAAGATAAAATTGCGCGCACCGTTGGCAGTCGCAAGTGCAATCCGCGCTGTAAACGCATCACTTCTTTTTGATGAAGACGGTTTTGAAGCCGAAATCAAAGAATTTGGTAAGTGTTTTGATACAAATGATTTTATAGAAGGTACTACTGCTTTTTTAGAAAAAAGGAAACCCGCATTTTTAGGTAAATAAACCTTGTCTATCACGTATTTAAAGCCCATTGGACGCATTTCGATGGGCTTTTGCTATAGTCGATAAACTGACCTTTTTATAGGTCGGTGGATTTAAAAGTGTAGAAAATATTTCCCATACTAAAAAATGTATTTATATTTATCTATTATTATGCAGTAAACTATTTTATTTCCCTATGAGAAAAATATTAATTGTTGATGATGAAATAAACATTGGTTTATTACTATCTAAGTTTTTAACCCGAAATTCATTTAGTGTCTCAACAGCTACAAGCGGTGTTTCCGCGATGGAATATCTGGCAAAGGAAAGTTACGACCTCGTGTTGTGTGACTATCGTTTGGAAGATACCGATGGGAAGGAGATGCTGATCAAGATTAAGGAAAGTTATCCAAGCACCGGCGTGATTATCATCACCGGGTATTCTGATATTAAGCTGGCTGTAGAACTCATCAAACTGGGTGCATACGACTATATTACCAAGCCGCTGTATCCGGATGAAATCTTAAATACCATCAATAAGGCGATTGATACACAAACGGCCTTAAATGAAAATAGAGTGGAAACCCCTGCTGAAGCACCAAAACAAAAAGGGAGCAAGCAGATTTATAACCAAACGGATAATTTTGTTGCCGGACAAAGCGCCGCTTCTAAAGAGTTGTTGAAACAGATTCAACTGGTTGCACCAACGGCCTACAGTGTGATCCTGACCGGCGAAAGCGGAACAGGAAAAGAATCGGTTGCCATGGCGATTCACTTGAACAGCCCAAGAAAAAACAATCCTTTTGTGGCGATGGACTGTGGTTCTTTAACCAAGGAACTGGCAGGAAGTGAATTTTTCGGACATGAAAAAGGATCTTTTACCGGAGCTCTTTATACTAAAATCGGCCATTTTGAAATGGCAAATGGCGGTACCCTCTTTCTGGATGAAGTAGGAAACCTTTCTTATGAAATTCAGGCGGCCTTACTCAGAACCGTACAAGAACGTAAAATCAAAAGAATCGGAAGTACAAAAGAGATCGATCTGGATGTAAGGATTATCGTTGCAACCAATGAAAACCTGACAAATGCCATTCAAAAAGGCAGGTTTAGGGAAGATTTATACCATCGCTTCAATGAGTTTTCTATTGCCCTTCCGCCATTGAGTCAGCGTGGACGTGACATTATGGTCTTTGCCAATACATTTTTAGAAGTGGCAAACCAGGAATTGAACCGGAATGTGCAGAGTTTCTCTGAAGAAGTGGAAGAGTGTTTCTTAACCTACAACTGGCCGGGAAACGTTCGGGAATTAAAAAATGTGGTTAGAAGGGCAACATTGCTTACCGAAACGCAGGAAATTCAACTAAAGGCACTTCCTTTAGAGATCTCTACTTATGCAAAAGCTTCTGCGATGGAAAGCTCCATTTCGCGGACAGAGAAGCCGAGAGACTTGAAAAATGCAGCTTTAGAGGCTGAATATGAAGCCATCTTAAAAGTCCTGAGAGAAGTTAATTTTAATAAAACCAAAGCGGCAAAAATCCTGAATATTGACAGGAAGACGCTGTATAATAAAATGAGGGCGATCAATCTGGAAACCTAAACGTCCATGTCATTATTTAACTACAAACAAAGGAATAACATTACCCTGTTGATCATCATTGTTCTGGGGTGTTTAATTGCTTATTCTTTACAGGGGATCTTTAGCGCTATCCTTGGAACCCTGGTGTTGTATACAATTCTGCGGCCGGCATTTCTATACCTGGTAGAAGAGCGGAAATGGAATAAACGTCTTTCCGCTCTTCTACTTTTGTTTGTCTCGGTACTGGTGATTATCCTTCCTTTTTATGCGGTGAGCACCATGGTGATTGAAAAGATCGCGGAGCTGCAGAGCGATCATATCTATTTTAAGAACCTGATTTTCAAAGTAAAACACCTTGTTCCGGTGGGCAGTGATTTCCAGAGCCTGGTGGAAGATGGTTTGAAGAAAGCAGGAACCTGGGCTACAGAACTGTTCCCTTCTTTGATCTCCGGTGCATTTAACATCGTCTTAGGACTGCTGATCATGTATTTCCTGCTGTATTTCATGTTGATAGAAAACGAAACATTCGAGCGTTCGTTGTTAAAATATGCCCCGTTTCGCGAACAAAATGCTTACCGCTTTGCAGAAGAAATGCGAAATACGACTTACGCAAATGTTTTGGGACAGGGATTGATCTGCGTGGTGCAGGGTTCATTGGTCAGTTTGTCATTCTACGTACTTGGTTACTCTGACCCTTTATTCTGGGGCGTAATGACCACCTTTATCTCTTTTGTGCCGGTATTGGGCCCTCCGGTTGTCTTTGTTCCGGCTGCGCTGCTTCAAATGGCCAATGGCAATAGCTTTGGTGCATGGGCCATGTTGATTTTCGGATTTGTGGTGATTATCAATATTGATAACGTTCTTCGTTTTATGATTGCGAAAAAAGTTGGCAATATTCACCCCATTATTACGGTAATTGGCGTAGTTATTGGTATACCCTTATTCGGAATATTGGGTCTGGTCTTCGGTCCGCTGTTATTGTCGTACTTCATATTGCTGATCAAAATATATGAAACCAGCGCAATGGCCTCCGAAAGATTGGAAAGAATTAAAACAATTTCTGAGCAGGAATCGTTATAATCAGTATATTCCAGAGTCAATAAAGGAAATATTAAACACAAAATTTAAATGTCATGAATGATAATTCAAAAGTATTAATTGGGCTATTGGCCGGTTTAGCTGCAGGTGCGGCATTGGGATTACTGTTTGCTCCGGAAAAAGGAAGTGAAACAAGAGATAAGTTGAGCCAGTCGTTAAAAGATCTTGGTGACGCAATTAAAGACAAAGCGGCAGATGAAATCAATAACCTGGCGAACCTGAAAGATAAAGTGGTGACTTCTGTAAAAAGTAAACTTCATCAGACAGAGGAAGAGTTTGCTGATGATATAGAGCACGCATAAATTACCCCTAAAACCAAAGATAATGCAGGAAAATAAAGAAAAAGATCTGGAGGACCTGGTAGAGGACGCAAAAGGTTATGTCAATACCCGGCTGGAATACACCCGGCTATACCTGGTAGAGCGAGGTTCCAAGATGTTTGCAGACATGGTGACAAATGCCACCGTTGCCATTTGTTTTCTGCTGGCTTTCTTGTTTGGTACTTTTACTTTAGCACTGTTTTTATCAGATGTTCTGGGTAGCTATACGAGAGGCTTTGGCTGTGTTGCTTTGATCTATATCCTTTTGGCGATGATCGTTTATTTTATGAAAGAAAAGTATATCGAAAAGGCGATAATTAACTTTACAATCAGACGCTATTTTAATAAATTAGCAGATAAGGAAGAGGAAGATGAGCAGAAAGTATAACATCAATAACCTGGAAGACCTTCATCAGCAGGTGCGTTTACTTAAAGCGGAATATCGCTTTAAAGGAGATGCGCTGGTTGGCGATTCTAAAAAATATCTTCATCAGTTTACCATAGGGGGATTTATTAAAAAATATGCCACCCCTTCTGCCTTTCTTAAAATAGACGATAAGTTTAATATCAGCAGTAAAGTCATGTCACTGATCCTTCCTTTGGTGATGAACAGCACCTTTTTTAAGGGCTCAGGACTCGTAACTAAGGCACTGGTAGGTTTGGCCTCAGGTAAGGTAGGAAAGTCGCTGGATGCAGAGCATTTATCGGCGATATTCAACTCTGTAAAATCCTGGTTCAGCAAGACAAAGAAAAATAAAGAAACAGATCCTGCATACGTGGATTACGGCATTCCGCCGGATAGCGAGACCTATTAACAAAAAAAGGAAGCCTTAAAGCTTCCTTTTTTTTATAAATGAACATTTTAATAAATGTGTCAACAGGATATTAAACCGTTGATTTTATTTTTAGTTCGTTCATTTGCTTATCGTCAATAGTAGAAGGGCTATCAATCATAACATCTCTTCCTGAGTTGTTTTTAGGGAAAGCAATCACATCACGGATACTATCCAATCCTGCGAAAATAGAGCATAACCTGTCAAATCCGAAGGCAATTCCACCATGTGGAGGTGCACCAAATTCAAAGGCATCCATCAGGAAGCCAAATTGTTTTTGCGCTTCTTCAGCCGAGAATCCTAAATGTTTAAACATCAGCGCCTGTAACGTTCTGTCATGGATCCGGATAGAACCACCACCGATTTCTGTACCGTTTACCACCATGTCATACGCATTTGCCCTTACCTCACCCGGTTTGGTATCCAATAAGGCGATGTCCTCTGGTTTTGGAGAAGTAAATGGATGGTGCATCGCATGGTAACGGGCTGATTCTTCATCCCATTCCAATAGCGGGAAGTCAAGTACCCAAAGTGCACTGTATTTATTTTTATCACGTAAACCTAAGCGTGTACCCATTTCCAGGCGCAGTTCGCTTAATTGTTTGCGTACTTTATCTTGTATTCCAGCCATGATCAGCACTAAATCTCCCGGTTGGGTATTCAGGGCTACAGACCATTTTTGTAATTCTTCTTCATTATAGAACTTATCTACAGATGATTTTAATGAGCCATCTTCGTTATGTCTCATGTAGATCAATCCTGTTGCACCGATTTGCGGGCGTTTGATAAAGTCTGTCAGTTCGTCCAGTTGCTTACGTGTATAAGATGCACATCCTGTGGCATTGATGCCGATCACCAGCTCCGCATTGTCAAATACAGGGAAATCTTTTCCTTTAACCAGTTCCGTCAGCTCCACAAAGCGCATGTCGAAACGGGTATCCGGTTTATCGGAGCCATAAAAGCGCATGGCATCTGAATACTGCATTCTTGGTACTTCCGGAAGGTCAAAACCTTTGATGTCCTTGAATAACGTACGGATCAGGCCTTCAAATGTAGTTAAGATGTCTTCCTGTTCGATAAAAGACATTTCACAGTCTATCTGCGTGAATTCCGGCTGTCTGTCTGCACGTAAATCCTCATCTCTGAAACATTTTACAATCTGAAAATAACGGTCAAAGCCAGATACCATCAACAATTGTTTAAAAGTTTGCGGGGATTGAGGAAGGGCATAAAACTGTCCTTCGTTCATTCTGCTTGGTACCACAAAATCCCTTGCACCTTCTGGTGTAGATTTGATCAGTACCGGGGTTTCTACTTCAATAAAGTCCAGGTTATCCAAATAACGACGAACCGCCTGGGCCATTTTATGGCGTAAAACCATGTTATTGCGCACCGGATTTCTACGTAAATCCAGGTAACGGTATTTCATCCGCAAATCATCACCACCATCAGTTTCATCATCAATCATGAATGGAGGTAATTTCGCTGCGTTTAGTATTTCCAATGCAGTGATTTTGAGCTCTACTTCACCTGTAGGCATTTTCAGGTTTTTGTTAGAGCGTTCTACGACTAGTCCGCTGGCTTTAATTACAAATTCCCTGCCCAGGCTACGTGCTGCCTCGCATAATTCCCGGTTGTCGTCCATATTGAAAACCAATTGGGTGATTCCGTATCTGTCGCGGATGTCAATGAAAGTCATTCCTCCTAAATCCCTGGATTTTTGTACCCAGCCGCACAAGATTACATTTTCGCCTAAATTCTCAATAGTTAGAGCTCCGCAAGTAGTTGTTCTTAACATTATTAAAAGTATTAAGTAGCAAAAATATTGATTTTGAACCGGATATTTTCACCCGTAGTGAATTTAGCTGAGGATATTGAAAATATGTAACTGGCATCCTGGCCTTTATGGCTTTTGTGGGTCAGGCGGCTTTTGTTTTAAAATGGCCTTGGAATTCCTGGTGGTGTGACCTGTAATGCTTTTTATATCAGCATGTTGTTGTTCATCATTTTTAAGTATTTTTACTAAGGCGGGTTTAGTAATTCCGTTCTGTGCTTTTCTGAAATTTACTTAATTCCCAGGTTATGAAATCATTATATGTATTGCCTTTTTTTATTGCTTTTTGTTATTCAGGAGCGAAAAGAGCAGAAGGCGGGGCGGTTGTAGCAAAGGAGCATGCTGCAGACAGGAAGTCTGCTCAGGTATTATATACCATGCCGGAAGAAGGCATGCCACACGAGGGAACCTGGCTGCAATGGCCACATCAGTATCAGTATGGTGAAGCCTACCGGGACAGACTGGATGATGCCTGGATTGCGATGACAGATGCCCTTTCTGAAGGAGAAAAGGTCCATATTATCGTTTATGATGAAGAGGAAGAAGATCGGGTGAGGGAAATGCTGGAAGAGGATAAGATCTCTCTGAAAAATATCGATTTCAAAGTGTATAAGACGGATGATGTCTGGGTACGTGATAACGGGCCGATTTATGCAAGAGACGCTAAGGGAAATCTGGTGATCGAGGATTGGGGCTTCAATGGATGGGGTAAAAAAGCAGAATTTGAAAACTGCGATGAGATACCCGGTCGAATTGCCAGTGATCAAAATAGAAAGTATGTGGATTTAAATGAGGTCATGATCAACGAAGGAGGAGCAGTAGAAGTTGATGGAAACGGAACGCTGATGGCCACCAAAAGTGCCATCCTGAATAAGAACCGAAATCCCGGAATGAGCCAGGCAAAAGCAGAGGAGATTTTCACGAAATATTATGGCGTAACCAATTTTATCTGGCTGGAAGGTAAGGCTGGCCTGGAGATTACCGATATGCACATTGATGGTTTTGCCCGGTTCGCCGATAAAAATACAATTGTGACGATGAGCCCCGATGATCTTTTAGAGTGGCAGGTTGCTCAGAACGACATCAATAAGCTGTTTAGGTCGACAAATAAAAACAAGAAAAAATACAATTTTGTCAAACTGCCCCTGACTCAGGAAAATGTGACTACTGCTTACGGTAAAAAGCTGGACTATCCAGGTTCCTACGTCAATTATTACATCGCCAATAATGTGGTCCTGGTACCGAATTATAAAGATCCCAATGACGCGGTTGCCAATGCCATCATTCAGAAACTATATCCAAACAGGGAAGTTGTAGGTATCGACGTCAGGAATTTATATGCCAATGGCGGGATGATCCACTGTGTTACCCAACAACAACCCAGATAGGGAGCTCTAATCGGGGAGGGCATGCTATTGGCGCATAATCTTCAGGAAAAAACGGCCTTTATATTGTTATCAAGGACGTATTGTGAATTTATCTGCAGATATTGAAAAAATTTTTGCTCCTGATGCAACGTTTCAGAAAATCAATTGTCATTTATAGCGAACTGGAAAACATTGGAAACTGTATACATCGATAAACACATCACACTCGTAAACGAGTGCCGGCAGGGAAGCCGGAAAGCACAATTTGAAATTTACAAATTGTATGCTAAGGCTATGTATAACGTGGCGCTGAGGATTGTCAACTTTGATGATGAGGCAGAAGATGTTTTACAGGAAGCATTTCTGGACGCATTTACGCGGATAGAAAATTTTAGAGGGGATACGACCTTTGGCCTTTGGTTAAAGCAGATTGTGATCAATAAATCCATCAATTACCTCCGCAAGCGTAAAGTGGAGTTTGTAAATATCGAAGAAGTCGATGTGGCGCAGGAAATGGAAAATGACGAGGAGGACCTGCAATGGAAAGTGGAAGAGATCAGAGAAGCCATCACACAGCTTCCCGACCGGTATAGAGTAGTATTGACGCTGTATCTTTTTGAGGGGTACGATCATGAAGAGATTTCTCATATTTTGAAAATCTCAGAGAGTACTTCCCGCACCCAGTATATGCGTGCAAAAATTAAATTAAATAGCTTATTAGTAACGAGAGGAGTATAAAGATGAACAATAAGGGTATTGAAGAGTACATTAAAGAACACAAGAAGGAGTTTGATTTTAAAACACCATCAGATCAGCTATGGGGCAGGATAGACGCCGCATTAGACAAAGAAAAAATAAAAAAAAAATCGGTAATGCCATTGTGGTTAGGTATAGCTGCGTCCTTGATCCTGATCATGGGACTTACTTTTATCTATACTTATCGTAGTCAGAACAATAAAGAGCTGGAAATTGCAGACATTAACCCGGCATACGGAAAGAAGGAGCTGAAATTTGCCAGTCTGATTGAGGAGAAAAAAGACAGTTTGCAGGCCTATGCCAAAAAGAACCCGGCTTTGTATGCGAATTTTAGTGCAGATCTAAACAAGCTGGACGGCGATTACGAGCAGCTAAAAAAAGAGTTGCAAAATAGTCCAAATCAGAAAGTCGTGGTTAAAGCAATGGTCAAAAATCTGGAACTTCAGTTGCAGGTGATTAACCAGCAGCTGTCTATCATCAATGAAGTAAATCAAATCAAAGAGGAAAATCAGATATGAAAAAGTTAATTTGGGGGGTGATGAGCCTGGTACTGGCTACAAATTTCGCTCAGGCACAATCTAACGGATGGGAAGGAAACAAGGGAGTTAAACTTGCAATACTGACTCCTTTAAGGATAGATCTGCAAACGGCACCAATATCTCCGGAACCACTTCCGGTTCCTTTGGATGGGGCTCAGGAAGGCGTTCAGGATGATCAGAGCGATCCGGTAAGGACAAAGACTTTCTCTAAATCCTTTGCTATGGGCGCCAGTGATAAATTGAACCTGAGCAACAAATATGGAGATGTGCTGATCAAAATATGGGATAAAAGAGAAGTGCGGGTTGATGTAGAGATTAAAGCCTATAGCAGTCAGAATGGTGAAGCACAGCGTTTATTGGATGAGACAACGATTGAGGCTGGAAAAACCGGAGACCTGATTTCTTTTAAAACCAATATGGGAAACCGCGATGGCAATTATGGCAGCCGTGTCCGGAATGGAAAAATCGTTTGGAAAAGAGAAGTTAAAGTGAATTATGTGGTTTATATGCCCACATCAAATTGCTTATCCATGAGTACCCAATATGGAAATATGACGATGGGTAATTTCTCAGGACCGCTATATGCGAAGGTTCAATATGGAAACTTCACTGCCGGCAACCTGAACAGCAATAACAATTACATTTCAGTTCAATACGGCAAAGCAGATGTCGAAGAAGTTAATGTCGCTACCATTAAACAACAGTATGGCTCAGGGCTAACAATTGGTACAGTAGGTACCCTGGACCTTAACGCCCAGTATGTCGGGGTTAACATTCAAAAAATCAGGGGAAATGCAACCGTTAAGCAACAGTATGGAAGTGGTTTGACTATCGGTTCTGTCGATAACCTGGAGCTGGATGTGCAATATGCCAATGTAACCCTGGGAACGATCAATGGAAATGCCAACGTTAAACAGCAATACAACAACATTTCTATTTCCTCGGTGAATAAGCTAAACCTAAAAGCGGAATATGCTAATGTAAAGCTGGGAAGCCTGAAAGGTGATGGAAGTTTCAAACTTTCCTATAACAAACTGAACATCGATAATGTAGGGGCAGGGTGCAGGAACCTGAGTATTGATGCCGATTATGCAGGGGTTGCCCTGGGCTTCGGGACTGGCTATCATGCCGATTTTGACCTGAAAACGGAATATGGTAAATTTAAGCCCGGACCGGCAGTATACAGGACTGTCCAGGACGAAGACAATAAGAAACAATATAGTGGTAAAATTGGAAATGGAGGAGCGTCTAAGATCAACATTAAAACAGATTACGGCTCGGTAACCTTTAACTAAAAGAACCAATTATTCTGATAAAAATACCATTAGGAAAAAGCTTGTTGATAAATTCAGCAAGCTTTTTTTATATCTTAGCGACTTGATTTATTTTTAGAAAATGGAACTTTTAAGTAGCCCTGAAGCTTGGATCTCCCTCTTTACCTTAACGGTATTAGAGATTGTTTTAGGAATTGATAATATCGTTTTTATATCAATCCTTGCAGGAAAACTTCCCCTGGAACAACAGGCTAAAGCCCGGAAGGTAGGATTAGGCCTGGCCATGATTACCAGGGTATTGTTGCTGTTATCGCTTACCTGGGTGATGAAACTGACCGCTCCCTTATTTAATGTGGGCGACTGGATCGGAATCAGTAATGCGGAATGGCTGGACAAACTGGCCATCTCCGGAAGAGACCTGATCCTGATTATTGGTGGTTTATTTCTGATCTATAAAAGTACACATGAAATTCATCAGAAGCTGGAAGGCGACGAAGAGGCTGGTATAAAAGGGAAGGTTCATTCTTTCATCGGAATTATCATCCAGATCCTGATCCTTGATATCGTATTCTCTCTTGACTCTGTCATCACCGCTGTCGGAATGGCTGATCATATCGAGATCATGATTGCAGCGGTAGTCATCGCTGTCGGAATTATGCTGGTAGCGGCATCTGCAATCAGCGATTTTGTAAACAAGCACCCAACAGTTAAAATGTTGGCTTTATCTTTCTTATTACTAATTGGAGTTTCCCTGTTGGCCGAAGGTTTAGACCAGCATATTCCTAAAGGCTATATCTATTTTGCAATGGCATTCTCGGTATTGGTAGAAATGCTGAACCTGAAAATGAAAAAAGGCAAAAAACATGTTGAACTTAGAAATACTCCACACGAAAACAAGTAAAAATACCGTATGATTTCTTTTTTTGAGGCCTCTCTGGCCGAACTATCTATACACCGTATTGGGAACAAATCTCAGGATGAATTCTATGTATTGTCTGAAAAATCTATTCCGATAAAGGACAATATGCTGAGTAATTTATTACAGCAGTATTTTCTGGGCCCCTATGCTAAAGTGAATGAAGTGTACCGCTTTTTTCATCCTAATAATGACCTGAACCTGAATGAAGTTTATCATTTTGCCGCGAGGATTTTTGAAGATGGCATGACCTTTCATGAAAACAGTATAGAAATGGCCAAATACCTGTATGATGTTTCCGGACACCCAAAGATCAAACCCGGAGAATTATACCTTGCTTATTTTGAAAATGTGCAGATTGAGGGGGAACTTCATGACGCTATCGGGATCTTTAAATCGGAAACCAAAGAATCCTTCCTGAAGGTATATCCTGAAGAAGGTGGTTTTGGACTTGGTTATGAACAGGATGCCATCAACATCAATAAACTGGACAAAGGATGTTTGATCTTTAATACCGATAAGGAAGAAGGTTATCGTGTAGCAGTTATTGATCAGACCAACAGAAGTGCGGAAGCAGTGTATTGGAAAGATGAATTTTTGAAGCTAAAGATCCGAAATGACAACTTTAACCAGACCAGCAGCGTGCTTGGGGTATATAAAAACTTTGTGACCGAAAAGCTGGATCAGGAATTTGACATCTCTAAAGCAGATAAGATTGATTTGCTGAACAAGTCAATGAAGTACTTCAAGGAGAAGGAGAGTTTCGATCTGGAAGAATTTTCAAATGAAGTGATCGGCAATGCCGAAGGAATTGAGTCTTTCAAAAGTTATAAAAAGAACTTTGAGGAAGAGTTTGATACCCCGATTGCGGATACCTTTGACATTTCCGGTGCTGCGGTAAAAAAGCAGGCAAAGGTGTATAAAAGCGTTTTAAAACTGGATAAAAATTTCCACATCTATATTCATGGTGATAAGGAACTCATTGAAAAAGGGTTCGATGATGATAAGTCAATGAATTATTATAAAGTATACTTCAGAGAAGAGGAGTAGTCCTTTACAGGACATACTCATCATTAATGGGTTTTACCGGTTCGGGAATGTTGGTTTCTCCCAGCATTTCCAGCAGGTTGATCTCTATGGTCCTGGTGATCTGGTTTAAGGGAATGGAGGCAGAGTTGTTCTCAAAAGGATTAATCAACCCCATTCCGTTAATTTGCGTGGAGACAAAGACAAATCCAAGCAACCAGCCGATAAAAATCGACCAATATTCTACGTATGAACTGATCACCAGCGTAATGGATACGACAAACAGCCAGATAAAGACCTTGGTAAGATAGGTATAAGTGGTTGGGAATATGGTGTTCTTGATCCGTTCTGACATGCCCATCTGGTTAGAAAAGTTGACCAGTAACTCATTGAGTTCCATAAAGCGGAAGCCATCAATATATCCCTTTTTGGACAGCATCTGCAAATCGCGCGACTGGATATTCAGAATTGCGTTGTGCATATTGCTGTGCTGCTGGATTTCCTGAAGCTCCTCTGCGGTCAGGTATTTGCTATAAATGTTATCATCGTAATTACGTAATGAGCCTTTCAGTGTATATAAAAAAGCGATATGTCTGCAGATCATTTTTTTGATCAGTGGTTTCGAGTCTTCATGTTCATCTACATAATTGATCAGGCTTCTGGCCCAGGAACGGGAATCATTGACGAGCATTCCCCAGATTTTGCGGGCTTCCCACCATCTGTCGTAAGCCTGGTTGTTATTAAAACCAATAAAAAATGCAATTGCAGTGCCCAGGACACTTGGAATGATTGCCGGAATGTCCAGGTTATGGGTAATTAAAAATTCTCTGGCAAAATAGGTAATGCTGCAGGAAACGATCATAATTAAATCGACCTGCCAGGTATTGATCAGGATTCTGCTGAGTTTGATGTGTTGTGCAATGAGCATGTTAATTGGGTTGATGTTTTGTTTCAATTTACAAACAAAAGGGACTAATTGTTTGAATCCCCAAAAATATCTTTTCCCGGCTTTTTTATTCTATTTCTCTATGTGGGCATACATTTTCAGGAACGAAAGCCCTCTTTTTGTAAATAATGCTTTTAAATTTCCTGTTTTCTCCTGAAAGATTGCTGGTTATTTTCTTTTTTTGATAAAGTTCTGAGGGATAATTCGGAATAAATGGTAGATTTATTTTTGAAGCCAAATATTCCTTTAACGTATGAGCCAGGAACTACAAAAAAACAGTATTTTCAAAGTCATTGGTGCCTCTTCTCTGGGGACACTGATTGAATGGTATGATTTCTATATTTTTGGCAGTCTGGCCAGTATTATCGGGGCCCAGCTTTTTCCTGCAGATGCCGGAGCATCGGCACTCATCAACACCTTAGCGATTTTCGCCGCAGGATTTATTGTCAGGCCTTTTGGAGCATTGGTATTTGGCCGCCTGGGCGATTTAATCGGTCGTAAATACACTTTCTTACTGACGCTGGTCCTAATGGGTGGTTCTACCTTTTTAATCGGCCTCATCCCTTCTTATTCCAGTATTGGTTATGCAGCGCCCATCCTGGTGCTGATCTTGCGTCTGGTACAGGGATTGGCCCTTGGAGGAGAGTATGGTGGAGCTGCAACCTATGTGGCGGAACATGCCCCTGCAAATAAAAGGGGATTTTTCACCAGTTGGATTCAAACAACGGCCACCGGGGGGCTATTTCTCTCTTTAGGAATCATTGTATTGACTAAAAACCTGATCGGAGCTTCTGGCTTCGCAGATTGGGGCTGGAGAATTCCTTTCCTGCTCTCCATCTTGCTGGTGGGTGTTTCCATTTATATCCGGTTGAAAATGCACGAATCTCCTATGTTTACGAAATTGAAAACAGAAGGAAAGGTGTCGAAAAACCCTTTAAAGGAAAGCTTCAATAACAAAGCGAATTTTAAAATGGTACTGCTCGCGCTTTTTGGTGCAACAATGGGCCAGGGGGTCATCTGGTATACCGGTCAGTTTTATGCGCAATCCTTTATAGAAAATACCTGTAAGGTTGATTTTAATGATTCCAGGTATATTCTGCTCTGGGGGATTGCCTTTGCCACCCCATTTTTTGTCGTCTTTGGTTCCTGGAGTGATAAAGTGGGGCGGAAATGGATTATGCTTACCGGAATGCTGCTGGGGATTATTTTCTACCGGCCAATTTATCAGGTCTTTCTGGACGATACAGACTTTACTAAAGTAACGCAACAGGACATTCAGTCTGTTTCTGACCCTGTGGTTACACGGACACTCATTGAAGGAACTGCCGATAGTTTAATCTCTACCAGTGCCAGGGTGACCCTGTTATCGGGCGCTTCTTATCAAAAGATCCAATCCCATATTGAATTTAAAGAAAAGAGCAAGGCTGCCGCTGTTCAGCCGGATCAGCTTAAAGATAAGCAACTGTCCACGGCGGTATTCTGGAAGTTTGTAGCCCTGGTTTTCTTTCAGATCTTATTGGTGACGATGGTCTATGGACCAATAGCTGCATTTTTGGTAGAGTTATTCCCTACAAAAATCAGGTATACTTCGATGTCTTTGCCTTATCATGTCGGAAATGGGGTATTCGGCGGGCTCGTTCCTTTTATTGCCACATTGATCGCCAGTTACTCGGGATCAACACCTTTATCCGGGTTGTGGTATCCCATTGGAATTGCCAGCCTGAGCTTTGTGATCGGAGCAATTTACCTTTCTAATAAAAAACCAGTCGAAACAGAAGCCTAAATAAAGAAAAACTATGAACGGATTGAAAAAAGGATTAGGACTACTTTGGATGATACTCGGACCGGCCTCCGTTATCTTTATGTTTTTGCAGGCTTACGAGAAAGTGGGCCTGGCTGCTGAAGGGGTACAAAAGACAAATACGGCCTTGCAATGGGGGATCATTTTATTCATTTTTATCCCAATCAGCGCAGGCCTGGTGATTTTCGGCTATTATGCGCTGAAAGGGGAATATGATCAATTGCCTTCGGGTTCAGAAGAACCTAAGGACTAGAGGACTCTTAACAATAAACCTTTAAGGTATTCTCCCTCAGGGAAAGAAAGCCTTACCGGATGATCTTCAGGTTGATGGAATTGTTTGATGATCTGTACTTCTTTGCCGGCATCTAAAGCAGCCCATGCAATGATTTGCTTGAAAGTTTCCATATCTACAGCACCGGAGCAGGAGTAGGTAGCCAATATGCCGCCTTTTTCCAGTAAAAGCATGCCAAGCCTGTTCAGGTCTTTATAAGCTCTTGCAGCCCTGTCTAAAGCCGAACGGGATGGTGCATATTTAGGTGGGTCTAAGACCACGATATCAAATTTCTTTCCTTCTTCCTTAAATACACGCAATTGTTTATTTACGTCAGACTGGATGCTGAGTTGCTGAGTTGGATCAAAACCGTTCAGTTCCAGGTTATGTGCTAAAGTTTCTATGGCAAGCGCTGAGCTGTCTACACTGGTTACATGTGCTGCACCATGTTTCAGGCTGTTTAAAGTAAATCCACCGCTGTAACAGAAGCAATCCAATACGTTTTTATCTTTGGAATAAGCGGCAAGGATCTCGCGGTTATCACGTTGATCACAGTAAAAACCCGATTTCTGACCATCAGCGATGTTGATGTGGTACGCAATCCCGTTTTCTCTTACTTCAATAAATTCCGGAGGTGTTTCTCCCCAAAGCAAGCCTTGTGTTGCTTCCAGGTTCTCATGTTTGCGGGCTCCGGCATCACTTTTATCGAAGATCCCTCTGGGGTTTAATTCTTCTTTTAAGAGGTCAATGATTTCTTCTTTTACATTTTCTATTCCGGCACTTAATATTTGCAGGGAAAGGAAGTCAGCATATTGATCTACAATCAGACCGGGAAGAAAATCAGCCTCACTAAAAACGAGTCTGCAGGTGTTGGTGTCTGCATTGAGCAGATGTTTTCTCGAAGCAATGGCATTGCGGAGTTTCTCCTGATACCATTCCTTATCGATGGTTTTGCTTTCCTCCCATTCCATTAACCTCAAAGCGACCCTTGATTGGTCGTTGTAATACCCGTAGGCAAGAAATTCAGCACTTGCTGAACAAACCTTAACGATTTCACCATTTAATGGCTTACCCTTAATTTTATCAATTGCTCCTGAAAAGATCCAGGGATGGTGTAGCATTGCAGCCTTTTCTTTTCCTTTTTTAAGTATTACATCAATCATGCTGCAAAGTTAGAAAAAACAATGTTCTTTTTACTTTTCCTTGCTGACTGCCATCTTTAAGGCCAGCATCAGCAGCACACTGGCCATAAACCATTTCTGGATTTTTACCCAGGTCGGATTTTTAGCGAAAAATAAAGAAACCTGAGCGGCGGTTAAAACAATCAGAAAGTTGACCGTAAAGCTGATGCTTACCTGCGTAATCCCCAATTGCAAGCTTTGAAGAAAAACAGATCCGTATTCCGGTTTGATGAAATAGGGAAAGAAAGACAAATAGAAGACCGCGACCTTAGGATTCAGTACTGTGGTGAGTACGCCGATTTTGAATAATTTGCCCGGTTTATCATTGCTGAGGTCTGTCCTGGTTTCAAACAGGCCCTTGCCATTGGGCTTAACCGCCTGGTAAGCGAGATACAACAGGTAGAATACACCCAGAGTCTTAATCGTCGAATAAACAAAAGGAACCGCGAAAAGAACGGCAGTAAGCCCGAAAGAGACAAGAATGATGTGAAAAAGAAAACCACACATGATCCCGGCGAGAGAGATTAACCCTGATTTCCGACCTTGTGTGATCGAACGGGAGATCAAATAAATCATATTTGGACCTGGACTGATCACCAGTACCAGCGCCGCCAGGGCAAAGTAAGAGATTTCTTTAAGAGGGATCATTTCATCATGGTATTAATGGTTGTAGAAGGACTAAACTGTAGGTTATTCCAGGAGAAAGTGGCAATGATCAAAAATAGAGAAAATTAAGAGATTCCCAATTCCTGAGTACGACTTAAATCAGAATTTTGCTGGAATATTTTTATCAGCGGGAGGATCATTATTCAGAATAGAGCGGAGTATCGGACTGATTTATAGAAGGCAGTTTCTACCTTGTTTGTCCGATCCTGAATTTGTTATACATTCGGCATAGCCGAATTTCTCAAGACCAATTGGCATAATTAAAAACAGCAGGTATAAACCGCATTGATTTAGGAAGAGGACCAATTGCAGGAGATCTTCAATGATGGCTTAACCCTAAAATTTGCAACACCAGTCTGATGTAATGAAATTATTCACTGAAACCGAATAGGTAATCAGTAAGGCGAAAACCTTAAAGTGCTTTCATTTCTGCTTCAATCCGCTTTTTGGTCTGCAGGAAAGTTTTAAGATCGACTTTTCCGTTGTTTTTATCTTCATTCAGTGTTTTCAGTTCCTGGCGAAGTCTTACAAGGGCTTTTTCTGTGTCACTGAGCTTCCGAATTGGATAAAGCTGATCGAGATCCTCTTCAATATTATGCGGGTTCGATAAGACCTCGGCCAGGGAAAATCCAAGTACAACAGTATCTTCCTCAGAAAGGTTGCCCGAGGCTACTGCGACAATGGGTAAAGTCCCTTCATTGCGAAAGTCGTAAGCATAAAATATTCCACCACCGTTAAATGCAATGGGTAAAAAATCGGGCAGATACTTCGGAAATCCATAAGCAAAATAGTAATAACGGATCTCTTGCAGGGAAAAATAACCAAATTCTCTTTCTCCGTTGAGGACTGCCCCTCCGTTTGAAAAAGTCAGGAGTTGGGCCAAATCTGCGGGCAAATGAAGTGCTGCAGGAACAGGAAATTGTGCCGGATCCTGAAAATCAGGATGCAGTTCGAGGAGGTGTGGAAAGAGCCTGATCTCTTCTTCGCTAAGTGACCTGGAAAAGAAATCACTTTCGGGTATCACATTCAATCCGGCTTCCCTGCTGTAAAAATTTAATTTATCGTACCACATCATTTAAAATCTGCCTGGTCAAATTTAGTTAAAACACACTCGTTTTTCCTACTCATTTCTTAGCTTAAAAAGCCTGGAGCATCCCGGAAGGATAAAGGTTATTGATCCATCGCGTGGATTTTAATTTAAGGACTGACCTTGGATAAACTGATCCTGGATAAAACATGGAATTTTGCTGATAAGTTGTATTTTTAGCGCATGGAAGAAATTAACTGGAATGATTTTGAGAAGGTCGAGCTTCGTGCAGGGACGATCCTGGAGGTCTTCGATTTTCCGGAAGCAAGAAAGCCCGCTTATAAAGTGAAAGTAGATTTCGGTGATTTTGGTGTGAGAATGAGCAGTGCTCAGATCACAAAGCACTATTCGAAAGAAGAACTGGTAGGAAAACAGATTGTGGGTGTGGTCAACTTTCCTAAAAAACAAATTGGAAAATTCATGTCTGAATTCCTGGTGACGGGTTTTGCAGATGAAAACGGAGATATTGTATTAACGGCTTTAAATGGTACTGTGCCAAACGGCAGTAAATTGTGTTAGATGAGTTATTATAATTTTTCAGAAGAAAATAGTCCGGTAGCGGAAGACGAGCATTACATGCGACTGGCGTTACAGGAAGCACAAAAAGCCTATGATTCGGAAGAGATTCCGATAGGGGCAATTGTGGTGTGCAAAGGCCGGATCGTTGGCCGCGGACATAACCTGACAGAACAATTGAACGATGTGACTGCCCATGCCGAGATGCAGGCCTTTACAGCAGCTTCTCAAACTTTGGGCGGGAAATATTTAAAAGATTGCACTTTGTATGTGACCATCGAGCCCTGCGTGATGTGTGCAGGAGCCAGTTACTGGACACAAATCGGTCGGTTGGTATATGGTGCCACCGAACCGAAAAGAGGTTTTACCTCGAAGAACAGCCAGTTGCTTCATCCAAAAACCGAACTGATCGGAGGGATATTGGCAACAGAGTGCGGAGCCCTGATGACGCGTTTTTTTGCGAATAAAAGAGGCTAAACTTGACAAAGTATTGAACAAAAATTAACGTTTGAATGTTATCTTTGTGTTAGAAATAAGTTTTAACCTTAAAATAAAATAATATGGCTTTTGAATTACCTGCGTTACCTTACGCAACAGACGCACTAGAACCGCATATTGATAAACTTACCATGGAAATCCACCACGGTAAACATCACCAGGCATACGTTACCAACTTAAATAAAGCTTTAGAAGGCAAAGCGGAAGCTAGCCAAAGCATCGAAGAAATTGTTAAAAACATCTCTAAGTTTCCTGCAGCTGTAAGAAACAATGGTGGTGGTCACTATAATCACTCTTTATTCTGGGAAGTTCTTGCACCAAACAAAGGTGGCGAGCCTAAAGGAGAATTAGCAGAAGCAATTAATGCTGCTTTTGGATCTTTTGCAGACTTCAAAACTAAATTTGCTGAAGCTGGTGCAACCCGTTTTGGTTCAGGATGGGCCTGGTTAATCGTTACTGCTGATAATAAATTAGCGGTTACTTCTACGCCAAACCAAGACAATCCATTAATGGACATCGCTGAAGTAAAAGGTACTCCGGTATTGGGTATGGACGTATGGGAACATGCTTACTACTTAAAATATCAAAACAGACGCCCTGATTATATTTCAGCTTTCTGGAATGTAGTAAACTGGGATGCTGTTGCTGAACGCTTCAAAAAAGCATAACTAAGCAATATTAAACAAATAAAGCCTGTGATGAACTCACAGGCTTTATTTGTTTAATGGTTTTTCTATGGTTTAAAGGCCTACCACATCTTTTCTCTTCTTCTGCTTCATCGTCTTTGGAATAATGGCCAGGATCTCTTCTTTTAATGCATTGAGCATCCTTTTCTTAATAAAGTTCTTATGGGTGATCAGGCTGATTTCGCGAACAGGCTCAGGGGATCTGAAATAACGGACTTTACTCAGTTGCTTGTTGGTCAGTTCTGCCAAAGCCAATTCTGGTAAAAGTGTAGCCCCATTGTTTACATCTACCATCCGGATCAGCGTTTCCACACTTCCTGTGTTATAAGTAAGGCCCTGGAGACGGTTGTCTTTTGTGGAACGGCAGATGTTTAATACCTGTGAGCGCATACAGTGTCCTTCATTTAACAACCAGATATTTTCATCTTCCAGGTCGTTGGCGTCTATCGTTTTCTTTTTAAAGAGCTTACTGTTTTTACTGATATAGGTCACAAAATTCTCGTAATACAGGGGAAGCTCCGTGATGTTATTGTCGGCAAGGGGGGTGGCCAATATGCCGCAATCTAAAACCCCTGTTTTCAGGTGATGGATAATGTCTTCTGTGGTGTATTCCCAGATCAGTAACTTGAGGTCAGGAAATTTTTCCATCATTCCGGAGATGACTCTTGGAAGGAGGTAAGGAGCTACGGTAGGGATAATGCCTACTTTTAGTTCTCCTACGACATCCTGTTGCTGACTGCTGATGATCTCTTTTATTTTTTGACTTTCCTGGAGGACCATTCTGGCCTGTTCAATAACCTGGGCACCAATCTCAGTAGGAATTACAGGTTGTTTGCTGCGGTCAAAGATTTTTACATTCAGCATTTCTTCCAGTTTCTGTACCTGCATGCTTAAGGTGGGTTGGGTTACAAAACACTTTTCTGCGGCACCAACGAAGCTTCTGTAGGTATCTACTGCGACGATGTATTCCAGTTGAACTAAGGTCATATAGGTAAAGTTTATTTACTTCTCCAAATGTATCAATTTAAACTATGATAGTTTTAAGGTTTATGTCACAAAAATATTATGCTGTGCCAAAGAAGATTGTATCTTTTTAGTTTATAAAATAAGATCAATTGTGTGATAATCAACTAATTATCAACTAGCTAAATTGCAACCATGAAAAAAGAAAATTTTAATGAAAAACAATTGTTATCCCGAAAGGACCTGAAAAAGGTATTGGGCGGAGATCCTGGAGTAACAGAAAGGGATTGTCCTGAAGGTCAGTATAAACATTATTGCCCCGGAGGGTTTATTGGAGAAGATGGCATCTATCAGCACATGGAGACGGATCCGGTGGTGGCGGTGGTGGGCCTGAACCAGGAACAACAACTTAAAATAAAAAATCCCTTCAAACATGTTGAAGGGATTTTTTTTATTTTATATAACCATTGCGCTACAGAGGGCTATTTTCCTGTTGTTTACTTAGGAAATCCTGATAGGCAAGCTGAATGCCTTCTTCCAGTTCTATTTGGTGCTTCCAGCCCAAATCATGTAGCTTGGAAACATCCATTAGCTTCCTTGGTGTGCCGTCAGGCTTGCTGCTGTCGAAAGTCAGGGCGCCTTCAAAGCCAACTATTTTTTTAACCAACAATGCCAGATCTTTTATGCTAAGGTCATGCCCGGTCCCGATATTCAGGAAGCCACCTTCATTAAAGTTTTGCATCAGGAAGTAACAGGCTTCTGCAAGGTCATCTGCAAAAAGAAATTCCCTTAGTGGAGATCCGGAACCCCAGATGCTCACCTCCGCCAATCCGTTTTCTTTAGCTTCATGAAACCTGCGGATCAGTGCCGGTAAAACATGTGAATTTTGCGGGTGGTAATTGTCGTTATAGCCGTATAAATTGGTCGGCATCACCGAAATGAAATTGCAGTTGTATTGAGCCCTGTAGGCATCACACATTTTAATTCCTGAAATTTTTGCAATGGCATAAGGCTCATTGGTCTCTTCCAGCAATCCGGTAAGCAGGTATTCTTCTTTTAATGGCTGAGGAGCGAGCTTAGGATAAATACAGCTGGAGCCTAAAAACATCAGTTTTTTGACTCCGGTTTTATAAGACTGGTGGATGACATTGTTTTGGATAGAAAGGTTTTCAAACAGAAAATCAGCCCGGTAAGTATTGTTGGCGACAATGCCTCCTACCTTTGCCGCCGCTAAAAACACGTATTCCGGCTTTTCGGCTTCAAAGAAATCCGTTACGGCCTGCTGATTGCGTAAATCAAGCTCAGAAGATGCTCTGGTTAGCAAATTGGTGTATCCTTCTTTAATCAGCTTCCGGTAAATTGCCGAACCTACCATACCTCGGTGACCGGCTACATATATTTTTGCGTTCTTTTCCACTTAGAGAATCTATTATGCCTGCAAAAATACGAAATAGTTAGCATCATCTTTAAGAGACTGATTTAATTGTATTTTTGCATAAAAATATTTTAGTAGTGGGTAAAGATAAATTAAGAAAATTTGCAGAGATAGATACTTTTTCCAATGTATACCAGATGGAGGAAGGCAAGGTTCTGCAAGGCAAATGGGCTTCTGAGCATTTTAAAAATGAGGCACCAATCGTATTGGAACTGGCTTGTGGTAAAGGAGAATACTCCGTAAATATGGCTAAGTTTTTTCCGGAAAAGAACTTTATAGGGATCGATTTAAAAGGAAACCGCATCTGGAGAGGAGCAAGAACCGGAGTAGATGAAAATATAAACAACCTGGCTTTTCTAAGAATTCAGATTGAAGACATTGCAGAATACTTTGGAAAAGAAGAAGTCGACGAAATCTGGATTACTTTCCCGGATCCTCAGCCACAGGACAGCAGAGAAAAGAAAAGACTGACTTACGACCGCTTTCTGGATATGTATAAAACCTTTTTAAAGCCGGGTGGAAAGGTCAACCTGAAAACGGATAATGATGGTTTATACGCTTATACAGTAGAGAAAGTAGCAGAACTGAATTTAATCTGCCATAAAAAAACGGACCATCTGTATACTTCCGAATTCTATGATGACGTTTTAAAAATTAAAACACATTATGAGCGGATTTACCTTAAACACGACAAAAACATCAATTATATTCAGTTCTCTTTTGAATAATTAACCTACAAAAGGATCATCATATGGAACAATCATTTTATGACCAGGTTTTTGAATTGGTAAGGCTGATTCCTAAGGGAAGAGTCTCTTCCTATGGTGCCATTGCCAAAAGTTTAGGTGCCGGAGGCTCTGCCCGCATGGTGGGCTATGCGATGAGCAATGCCGGAGCCGCACATCCGCCTATTCCTGCCCACAGGGTAGTAAACAGTAGCGGATTACTCACCGGGAAATTCCATTTCAAAACACCGGAGCTGATGCAGGAATTGCTGGAAGCCGAGGGAATTGCGGTAAAAAATGATAAAGTGCAGAACTTTAGGACGCTGCTCTGGGATCCTTTGCTGGAGTTATAAGCGGAGCAGACGAATTGCATAAACAGTACTTACTTACAATTTTAATATGGGCAAATTAGTAGAAGAATTTAACGACTATCGGACCAAAATGAACGATAGGATCATGGAGACCTCGAATACCAATATCAAGCGCTTCTTCGCTTTGGATACCACCACTTATGCTGAGGGTGCCCTGAATGTGAAGACCAAAGAAATGCTCGGACTGGTGGCCTCTATGGTTTTGCGTTGCGACGATTGCATTAAGTATCACCTGGAAAAATGTTTTCATGAAGGAGTGAGCAATGCCGAGATCAATGAAGTTTTTATGATCGCCAACCTGGTGGGTGGTTCGATTGTGATTCCTCATTATAGAAGAGCAGTAGAATATTGGGACGAACTTAGTCTTTAAGGTGATGGAAGAGGTAATCAGATGCGGATGGTGCGGCACAGATCCGCAATACATAAAATACCATGATGAAGAATGGGGAAAGCCAGTCTATGATGACAAGATCTTATTTGAATTCCTGATTCTTGAGGGGGCCCAGGCCGGACTCAGCTGGATTACCATCCTCAGAAGAAGGGAGGGATACAGAACTGCTTTTGCTGATTTTGACGTAGAGAAAGTAGCCGCTTTTACAGCCGCTGACGAAGAACGTTTAATGAACGATACGGGGATCATCAGAAACCGCCTGAAAGTGAAGGCTGCCATTAATAATGCCCGGCTTTTCATCGCGATACAAAAGGAGTTTGGCTCTTTTTCTGATTATATCTGGGGCTTTATTCCCGATAGGAAGCCAATCGTAAATACCCGGACTTCTCTGGGAGAAGTGCCTGCCCGTACGGAAATTTCAGATGCGATCAGTAAAGACATGAAAAAACGAGGGTTTAAGTTTTTCGGAACAACCATCTGCTATGCGCATATGCAAGCCACAGGCATGGTGAATGACCATATTGAAGGTTGTATCAGCAAATAAATTTAAAGCCGTGTTATTTATGTACGGCATTATAAGCGGTAACAAAGGCCCTGATTAGTTTTCCATCGAAGCTTTCTGTGGCCTTTATTCTTTCCGCAAGGTCTTCATCATTCGTTAGCTTTTGCAACAGGATATCTTTGATATGCTGGTTTTTTCCTTCTGAGTTTCCGCCTTCTACAGGGAGTTCTGACATGGGTCCGGTACCGACTTTCTCTAAGAAAAATGCAGTAGGCATTACCCTTCTGACAGGTGCTTCCTGACGGTTGCGACCTCCGCCAATGCTGATTCCGCCACCAACACCAACTCCTCCAAACCCGCCGCTTCCGGCTCCGATACCAATACTTGGCGTAATACGGCGTCTTTTAGGTTCCGGAATGTCTACGCCGGTACTCCCGCCAATAGCATATAAGTTAACAGCTCCCTGTTCCAGTATTTTAAAGAAGCGGTGCTCCATTTTCTTTTTGATGACGATAGGCTTGCTGACATACGTCTCCCCATTCCACACAAATTCCTGAATATCGGTTGCCTTATATTGTACAACAGATTCATCATCTTTAGTCAGGATTACGCTGGCATAGTCTGTTGCCTGTATGGTTCCCCTAAGGAAATTTCCCGGCGAAATCACCACAATGTCCTGTGCTTTTACCCCAATTGCGGCGATCAGCAGCAGCAGGACCAGCTTAAATGTTTTTATGGCACTCATCATGCTCAAATAACGGAAATTATTTGTTGTTGTTATGGATAATGACAAACAATTATTTAAGTATTAGTACCTTTATCCGAAGCCATTGGTTGCGGCCTCAAATCTTCATTAAGTCCCTTGGTTCGCCGCGGGAATCTGAGGAAAGACGCGTCAGTACCCTGAGGTAATTTAAAATAGAACACAAAAAACAATATATACCGATGAAAAAACTTTTTCTTCTTGACGGCATGGCGCTCATCTACAGGGCGCATTTTGCATTAAGTAAAAACCCTAGATTTACTTCCACAGGCATCAACACATCGGCTGTGATGGGTTTTGCAAACACTTTAATGGAAGTGCTTAAAAAAGAAAAACCAAGTCACATTGCGGTGGTTTTTGATACAGAAGCACCGACAGAAAGACATACTGATTTTGAAGCTTATAAAGCCCACAGACAGGCAATGCCGGAAGACCTTTCCGCAGCCTTACCTTATGTCTTCAGGCTGATCGAGGGCTTTAATATTCCGGTCATCACTAAAGATGGATTTGAAGCTGATGACATCATTGGAACATTGGCCAAAGAGGGCGAAAAACAAGGCTTTCAAGTATATTGTATGACGCCTGATAAGGATTTTGCACAGTTGGTATCGGAAAATATCTTTATTTATAAGCCTGCCAGGATGGGCAATGAAATGGAAATCCTGGGCGTTGCAGAAGTGCTTGCGAAATGGGAGATTGAAAATGTACTTCAGGTGATTGACATCCTTGGTTTATGGGGAGATGCAGTCGACAATATTCCTGGAATTCCAGGAATCGGAGAAAAAACGGCGAAGTCACTGATCAAGCAATATGGCTCGATGGAAAATATCATTGCCAATTCTCATGAACTAAAAGGGAAACAAAAAGAAAATGTAGAAAACTTTGCCGAACAGGGAATGATCTCCAAAAAACTGGCGACAATCATTTTGGATGTTCCGGTAGAATTTAATCCGGATACCCTGATCCTGGAAGAACCAAGCAGGGAATTACTGGAACCATTATTTGCGGAACTGGAATTCAGAACGATTGGTAAACGTGTTTTTGGAGAAGGATTCAGTGTAAATGAAACTAAAGGGACAGGATCTCAGCAAATCGATCTTTTTGGTAATGCCGTAGCGGAGCCAGTGGGAAAGACAGCTACGTTTGTGGCTCCTCCATCTTTTGAAGAGTCTGTACCCTCCAAAACATTGGAAAACACAACACATGACTATCGTCTGGTGGATACTGCTGAGCTTCGTAAATCGCTCATTGCACATTTAGCGCAGCAGGAGAGCATTTGTGTAGATACAGAAACGACAGGTACTGATGCCAACCTTGCCGAATTGGTGGGATTGTCTTTTAGTACAAAACCTGGAGAAGGATATTATATTCCTTTGTCGGCCGACATCGCTGAAGTACAACCAATTCTGGAAGAGTTCAGGGCGGTGTTGGAGAATGAAAATATTGCCAAGATCGGTCAGAATATCAAATACGACATCCTGATCCTGAAATGGTATGGCATCTCTGTGAAAGGGAAATTATTTGATACCATGCTTGCGCACTACCTGATCGATCCTGATACCAGACACAATATGGATGTGTTGTCTGAAAACTATTTGGGATATACTCCGGTTTCCATTACCAAACTGATCGGGCCAAAAGGAAAGAACCAGGGAAATATGAGGGATGTTCCGGTAGAACATGTGGTAGATTATGCCGCAGAAGATGCGGATGTAACCTTACAGCTGGCAAATGTTTTCAGGCCAATGCTAAAAGAGCTGAATGCCGAAGAACTGGCAAGGGATGTAGAAAATCCGTTGGTTTATGTTCTCGCAGATATTGAAAAAGAAGGTGTTAAAATTGATGTAGAGACGTTAATCAACTATTCTAAAGAGCTGGAAACAGACATCAGAAAGTTTGAACAAAACGTTTATGATAAATGTGGGGTCACTTTTAACCTGGCTTCGCCAAAGCAATTGGGAGAAGTGCTGTTTGATAAACTTCAACTGGATCCCAAGGCAAAGAAAACCAAGACCGGGCAGTACCAGACCGGAGAGGATGTCTTGCTGGCATTGGCGCATAAAAGTGACATTGTACAGGATATCCTGGATTTCCGCCAGCTACAGAAACTGAAATCGACCTATGTGGATGCACTTCCTTTACTGGTGAACCCTAAGACGGGAAGGGTACATACCAGCTATAATCAGGCGGTCGCAGCGACTGGCCGGTTGAGCTCTAATAACCCGAACCTGCAAAACATTCCTATTCGTAGCGATCGCGGGAGAGAGGTGCGTAAGGCCTTTATTCCAAGAGATGAAAACCATGTGTTGCTTTCTGCGGATTATTCTCAGATAGAGCTTCGGATCATTGCTGACATTAGTAAGGAAGAGAATATGCTGGATGCTTTTAATAAAGGGATCGATATTCATACTGCAACCGCTGCCAGGGTTTATGGAATTACCATTGAAGAAGTAACGTCTGACCAAAGAAGGAATGCAAAAGCGGTAAACTTTGGGATCATTTATGGTCAGTCTGCTTTTGGTCTTTCTCAGAACCTGGGAATTCCAAGAAAAGAAGCTGCGGAGATTATAGAGCAGTATTTTACGCAATATCCGGGGATTAAACGATATATGTCTGATACGATGAACTTTGCCCGTGAGAACGGCTTTGTAGAGACAATTTTGGGAAGAAGAAGGTATTTAAGGGATATTAATTCTGCGAATCAGACGGTACGTGGTTTTGCAGAACGAAATGCAATTAATGCGCCGATACAAGGTTCAGCTGCGGATATGATTAAGGTGGCGATGATTAATATTCATAAGGATATTCAGGATCAGGGGCTGCAATCGAAAATGACAATGCAGGTGCATGATGAGCTTGTGTTCGATGTGTTAAAGACGGAGGTTGAGGCGATGAAAAAGATCATTTCACATCGGATGAAAACAGCGATCAAGACGACGGTACCTATAGAAGTGGAGATTGGTGAAGGCGTTAATTGGTTGGAAGCACACTAGGCTTCGGGATCTTTTTTCCTTCCTCCTTCCTTATTTTACTTTTTACTTAAAAAAGCATACATACTACTCGATTCTGGAATCTTTTGCCCTGAAGGAGGGCAAAATTTCCTAGGAATCTCTTAGCATGTATGCTTTTTTTTTAAATCCTGCTCCTCCTTGCAAGTTTTCTAAAGGGCAGGGTTACTTGCTTTATTTCAAGTTATTTTAAGGCTCTTTATTTATAATTCGATTGTTTCTCCGATTGCAGGGAGTAATAAGGTTTTGTTTTCTCTTTCGAACTTGGCAACAGCTTCTTTGGTGTCGATTTCTATGACAGGGAAGGTATTGTAATGTACCCCGATTACTTTATTGCAGTCAAAATATTTGGTAGCAATCAAGGCATCGTCTATGTCCATGGTATAATTTCCACCGATAGGAAGAATGGCATAGTCCAGGTTGTAAAGTTCTGCAAGGAGTTTCATTTCGATCGTTAATGAAGTATCTCCTGCAAAGTAAACAGACTTTCCAGCAGTTTCGAGAACGAAGCCGGCAGGGTTTCCGCCATAGCTTCCATCAGGCATAGAGCTGGAATGGGCTGCCCATACCATTCTTAGTTTTCCAAAATCGAACTTATGAGGACCATAATTCATAGGGTGCAGATTTTTTACACCTTGTGTTTCTGCCCAATGAGTAACCTCTGGCATGGCAATTACCAATGCATTGGTTTGTTTTGCGATCGTTATCAGATCGGCAACATGATCACCATGACCATGGCTCACCAGAATATAATCAGCCTCTATGGTGCTGATATCGATATGTTTGGCAAGTGTATTTGGAGTGATAAAAGGATCGAAAAGAAACTTTTTACCTTCTGCTTCTAAGAGGAAGCAGGATTGTCCATAATAGGTATACTTCATGATGATGAAAATTAAGGTTAAAAACTATTGACCGAACATTCCGCCAAGACCACCTAACATGTCTTTTGTTGCAGCCTGCATTTCTGTTGCAGAAACGATGTCTGCCTGAGCAAGGGCTTTGTTGATGGCAGTAAGCAGGAGCTCTTCTATTTCTTCTTTGTCTGCTTGTTTGTAGAATTCTTCGTCAATCTCGATAGCGGTGATCGCTTTGTTTGCAGTAGCCGTAATACGGATTGCACCACCTTCTACCTCAGCAAATACCGATACTGTATCTAATCTTTTTTTTATTTCATCGGCCTTTTGTTGTGCGGCCATTAGTTTATCGAACATAATTTGTCTTTGTTACTTGTTATATGAATAAACGAAATTAAGGCAAATTGGTTTAAAGAAATAATCTTGTTAAAAGATTTATACCTAAAAAGCCATATCCTTTGCAGGTTATGGCTTTGGTCATAAGCAGGTGAAAATGTATTATAGCCCTAATCCAACGGTCATCGCGGTGACTGTTTTGGAGAAGTCGCCGATAGCAGTGGCGACCCCGGAGGTTAGGTTGATGGCATATATTTTATTGACACCGCCAACTGTAAGGATTGCGTAGGCTGTTCCTGAAGCACTTCCAATGTCGAACCCATTTGTGCTTTCGGCATTTATACCGAGGCTTCCGACTTCCACTAAAGTGCCATCATTTGGAGGTGTTTGTTTGTAAAGCTTATCTGTTGCATGGTCTATGTCAAATAGAATTGTTTCTGTAGCGCCCATAAAATTATTCGTGTAGGCAGCTGCACTTATCGCAGGGCTTCCTGGTTTCAGAATTCCATCTACAGATACTACAGCACCTGTTTCAGGATGCAGTCTTAGGTTCTGGCCGGTATTGCTGACGATACGGATGCGGTCTACTGTAGGGTTGAAATCAAATCCAAAGCTACTGCCAAGAAGGGCTGTGGTTAAAGTTCCTGCGCCGACTGGTGTCAGGGCTCCTGTTGCAGTATTGATCGTATATAAACGGCTTAGGCTTCCCAGTGCGTAG
Organism: Pedobacter steynii; assembly: GCF_900103665.1. GTDB lineage: Bacteria > Bacteroidota > Bacteroidia > Sphingobacteriales > Sphingobacteriaceae > Pedobacter > Pedobacter steynii. The sequence continues at coordinate 94,829 of NZ_FNGY01000009.1, read as the reverse complement.
ATTTGCCCGTTTGCAGGTCTGAAATCAATTCCTATTATGCTTTCTGATGCGGCGAGACCAGTAATTGGTTTAGCGATTACAGTGGCGGGGCTCATTGGGTTAAAGGTTAAAAAGTTGTTGGCGTTGTCTACGGCATAGGCTACCGGATCTGTAGGGATGGCAATTCCTTCGATTGGGGTCGACATTGGAAATTTTCCTGCCAGGGTTGCTTTTCCTGTTTCCAGACTGATAGTATAGATGCTGGAAAGGCCGTTTATTGTGCCTGCCGCAAGGGCTTTGCCGTTATCCGGAGAGATGTCGAAGCTACTGCTGCTGCCGATTTCTACACCAAGGCTGCCAACCGCGATTAGTTTTCCATCGTTTGGAGGGTCTTGTTTATAGAGTTTTTTGGTACTGATGTCAATATCGAAGAGGGTTGTTGATGATGCACCAGCTTTACTATTGGTATAAGCGGCACCAGAGATTATTGCATTACTTACTCCATTGATGTTTCCATCAGTTGCTGCTACGGCACCTGTTTCGGGATGTATTCTTAAATTTTGTCCGGTATTGGTTATTAACCTGATCCGGTCTACGGTTGGGTTAAAGTCTATGCTGGCTATCGTACCGGTAAGTGCCGGATTGAATCCAGTTCCAATTGCTCTTGCAGCACCGTTTAGTCGGATAACATATAGTTTGCTGGCATTGCTGACTCCATATAATTCTCCTGTCGCAGGACGAAAATCAATACTTAGTATTTTTTCAGTTCCCGGTAATCCGGAGATCGAGACGGCAGAAATGGATTTACTGACATCCTTCGCGTTAAATTTTAGAAGATTGTTATTAGATAAAGCATAGAACTCCTGATCGGGGCCAGATAAAGGGTCTTCCGGGTCTGGGTTATTATTTCTGTCTTTTTTGCAGGAGCCGATGGTGCTGCTGAGGAGGAGGAGGACCAAAAGAAGTTTCGGCAAGCGGTATCCCCGTAAGTCAAGATTTTTCATAGGTAGGCGTTTTAGTTAGGAATTACCTTGACTTACGAAATCTTTTTCTATCTGGTTTTTCTCGGCACTTTCGTATTGAACCTCTCCCTTATTTCATGAGCTCTTTATAAAAGTCGAGAAACAAGCTGAAAAGGTCTTTATATTCGGTGAAGGGCAGCGTTTTAGCAAGATCATTCACATCATGATAGGCACTGATGCCCCCCTGGGTATAAATAAAGAATGCCGGAACTCCCTTTTCTGTGAAAAAATAATGATCGCTGTTGGCTGCTTTGCCTCTTGGATTTATTTTAACAAGGTATTTATTTTTATCGTTGAGTTGCTGGAGTAATGCGAATTCTTTGCTGTGGATGCTCGCGTTAACAACGGTTATGCCTGTTTCTCCGGTGCCTACCATATCCACATTGGTCAGGAATTTGATCTTTCCGAGATCCAGGAGAGGATGTTCGACGAAGTATTTTGATCCTGCAAGGCCGTTCTCCTCTCCGGCAAAGCAAATAAAGGCAATGCTGTAAGGTTGAGGATGGCGGGCATAATGCTGAGCCAGAGTCATTAAAAAGGAGATGCCGCTGGCATTGTCGTTGGCTCCGGGGAAGTAAACATCGGAGCCCATCCCACCGAGGTGGTCGTAATGGGCACTGAGTACTAGGATAGAATCTGGTTTTGAGGTTCCTTTCACCATTCCACAGATATTAGCTGCCTGAAATTCGGGGTTAAATTGATTTTCTATACTTAGTTCTATGGTTTCGGGCTGGTCTGATATCGCAGTTTTGAGGACTTCTATGCCGGTGTAATCCGCTTGCTCCGGTGCCACGGACCAGGTCAGCTTATCTTTCAGAACGAGGATGATCCGTTTTTCCGGGTTGATAAAAGTGACGCTGTCTTTTTGAAATAATTTACCTTGCCCTTCCTGTCCCTTGCTTTCTGGCATCACGATGAAATCTTTTCCGGGAACTAAAGTCTTTCCATTGATGCGCAGGTTCATCTTACCGGGAAAGGTATTGGCAGGATAGGAGAAGGGTTGTTTAAACGTTTCCCCATCCATCGGAGTTAATCCGTAAGCTTTAAATGAGGTACTGATAAAATCTGCGGCCTTGCTCATCCCATTTTTGGTATATCCCCGGCCCCACATTGCTTTTGAGGTCAGCGTATCCAGCAATGCCCTTGCCGTTTGGAGGTCCTGTGATAAAACGGGTGTGCTGAGGACCATGAAACAGATAAAGAAGTACTTTCTCATAGGAATGGAAATGTTTTCCTCACCGGAGGATTCGTTAAATGGTAAATATATAGAATTGAAATCTGTTCATGATTAAAACAGATGGGTAAAAATGTTGTTATTGGAGGTACTTGTACACTTAAACCCCTTTTATGGATATTCGCTCAAATGAGCCGTTCTGGCTGGTTAAAAATGGATTGCTGCATACTTACCCTTCACTTAGAGACCATCTGACCTGTGATATCCTTATTGTGGGTAGTGGAATAACAGGGGCGTTGATGGCCCATTCATTTATAGAGAAAGGTTACGATACAGTGCTGATTGACAAACGGGAAGTCGCGCATGGAAGCAGTTCTGCTACGACTTCGATGCTGCAGTATGAGATCGATGTGCCTTTGCATGAATTGATGGAGATGATCGGAACACAAGGTGCTATTGCCAGCTATAAGGCCTGTAGGGATTCGATTGAGCGGTTGCAGCAACTGGTTAAGGAGATTGATTCTCCCTGCGGTTTTGAGCAGAAGGATTCCCTTTATTTTGCCAGCAGATCGAAAGATGTTAAATGGCTTAAAAATGAGTTTGAGGCCCGGAAACTCGCCGGATTTGAAGTGCAGTGGCTGGAAAAAAAAGAAATTAAAGCAAAATATGGGCTATTGACTGAGGGAGGCATCTTGTCTACAGATGGGGGCAGTGTAGATGCTTTTTGTCTGGCCCATGACCTGCTTCATTATAATGCCAAAAAAGGGCTTCGTGTTTTTGATAAGACGGAATTGAAAAAAGTGAAGTATGAGAAAGATAAAGTCCTGGCGGAGACGGCAACAGGAGCAGTGATCACTGCCGGAAAAATAGTCTACTGTACAGGATATGAAACTCAGGCGATGCTTCCGGAGAAGATTGTCGCCCTGAAGAGTACTTATGCAATGGTGAGTGAGAAGAATAACGCTTTATCTCCATCAATTTCAAGCACGCTGTTCTGGAATACGGATGCCCCATATCTCTACATGAGAACGACTGCCGATGGCAGATTGCTGGTAGGAGGAGAAGATGAAAACTTTAGAAATGCTTTGCGGAGGGACGCGTTGCTGGGGCGTAAAAAGGATAAGCTGGTAAAAACCGTTAAAAAGGTTTTGCCTGAACTCAGTTTTATCGAGGATTTCTGCTGGTGTGGGACTTTTGGCGAAACAAAAGACGGACTTCCTTATATCGGGGCACATCCGAAATTTCCAAATTCTTACTTCGTATTGGGATTTGGAGGTAATGGAATTACTTTTTCGGTGATTGGAATGGACATCATTCCGGAAATGATCAAGGGTAGCCCCGGATTATTGTCGCATTATTTCAGGTTTGGTCGGTAATGTGCTGTAATTTAGTGTGTAAAGTATTATGTTTTGGGTTTTTTTACGTGTTTTCTCAGGTGAAAAATTAATGAAGACTTAATATCTTGTGCCGTTATTTTTTAAGGTGAAACCTATTTTTGAATTAAAATATCCAAACCATGAACAAGCAATTTTTAAGATTATCAATTGTAGCATTAGGCATGCTTAGTTTTGCCTCTTGCAAGAACAAAGACAAAAAAACAGGAGAAGCTACCGATAGCACTGCAGTGACTCAAACCACAGCACCTCCTGCAGCGACTACACCTGCTCCTGTAGGAAATGAGCCTTTAAGTTATATCATTACTGCAGTTCCGGATTCTGCGCTTTTAGGCAAAAAGAGTGAAGCGCTGGTTAAAATTCTGGAAAGTAAAGCGGTTGCACTACAGGATGCCGATGGAAAAGCCGACGGAATGGAAGTGACCATAAAGCTGACGGTAACGAATAAAAGTACAGTAGGTAAAGAGGCATTTTTCTCTATTAATTACTCTGACGCAAGGTTACAGTTGGATAATAATACTGCTGTTGCGGCGACAAATGGCAACGGATCTTCGAATCCTGCACCAGAAACGACCTCTGAGGCAGAGTGGACCTTTAAGGTTCCCGCGAATGCTAAACCGAAGAAACTGAGTCTCTTTATGGACCAGACCAGGGTTGCAGTCGACCTCAAGGTCGAGGAAAAGAAATAACCGGAAAACCTGCTGTGTAAACAGCAGGTTTTTTTTTGAACAATTTTTCACCAAATAATGTAAAAAAACAAAAAACATATTGCACAACTCAATATTTATTTAAACCTTTGCGGCTCAACTATTTTAAAGAATTATTAGCTACAGAAAATGATCAAGCAAATCACACATAAACTTTCTATTTTAGAAGCAAAGAATATTGCTTCCGAAAGTCTGTTTATTGAACGCTTGCGACCCGTATTTTTTGTAACCACTAATCGGCAAAATTACACGCCACGGATTTGAGTAATCACTGAGCAGCAACTCAGCACATTTCCTTAGAGGATTGCCTCTTAAAAAACAATTAATCAGAACATTTATTTTTTCGTTAACCTATTAATGAATATAAACGATTTTATAGTGCAGGTTGCACTTCCTGAACATCGTGTCTTTGCAGAAGAAATCTGCGAAGAAATGGCCGAATCGGCGAAAGCACGTGGTACAGGTATCGCTAAACGCTCTCCGGAGTATGTTGCAGGTAAAATTTCCGATGGAAAGTCAGTTATTGCTTTCCATAAGGATGGAACCTGGGCAGGTTTCTGTTATATCGAAACCTGGAGTCATGGACAGTTTGTGGCCAACTCAGGCCTCATCGTTAGTCCGAAGTTCCGAAAGGCGGGACTGGCACATGCCATCAAAGAAAAAATCTTCGAACTTTCCAGACAGAAATACCCAAAGGCTAAAATCTTTGGTCTGACCACTGGTCTGGCGGTGATGAAGATCAATTCTGATCTTGGCTATGAGCCGGTTACGTATTCAGAACTTACCCAGGATGAAGATTTTTGGAAAGGCTGTCAGAGTTGTGTGAACTTTGAAATCCTGACGATGAAAGAGCGGAAAAATTGCATGTGTACAGCAATGCTGTATGATCCTGCAACACAGAAGCACGATGTCGCCAAGAAATTTGCAGAAGAACTGGAGAAGAAACCAAAGTTGTATGAGCGTTTTATGCGCATCAAACAAAGATTGGTGTTAAAGCCTAAGCCTTCGGGTAAGGGGGGATTAAAAACCCTGTTATTATTGTTTACATTTTTATTTAAATAGCTGTTATTTTAAGATGAAGAAAAAAGTTGTTTTAGCTTTTAGCGGAGGTTTAGATACTTCGTTTTGTTGTATTTATTTGGCCCAGGACCGTGGACTGGAAGTACATTCTGTGATCGTTAATACCGGTGGTTTTTCTGAGGAAGAGCTTCAGGAGATCGAGAAACGTGCTTATGCCTTAGGAGTAGCTTCTCATGCGGTAGTGGATGAAACTGCCAATTATTATGATGGCTGTATTAAATATCTGGTGTTTGGTAATGTATTGAAAAATGCAACTTACCCACTTTCTGTGAGTGCAGAACGTGTAAGCCAGGCTACGGCGATTGCCAATTATGTGAAGAATATTGGTGCGGATTATGTGGCACATGGAAGTACCGGTGCGGGAAACGATCAGGTACGTTTTGATATGATTTTTAACATCATCATCCCTAATGTAGAGATTATCACGCCAATCAGAGATTTGAAATTATCCCGCGAAGCGGAAATAGAATATTTAGCTGCACATGGTGTAGAATATAGTGCTGAAAAAGCAAGATATTCGATTAATAAAGGTTTATGGGGTACTTCAGTAGGAGGAAAAGAAACTTTAACTTCTAATGAAACCTTGCCGGAAGAAGCATGGCCAACACAGGTGTCTGTAACTGAGCCACGCAAACTGGAACTGACTTTTGAAAAAGGTGAACTGACAGGTATCGACGGAGAGACGTTGGCTCCGGTAGCGGCCATTCAGAAATTGCAGGCGATTGCACAGCCTTATGGCATCGGAAGAGACATCCATGTTGGAGATACCATTATCGGAATTAAAGGACGTGTAGGCTTTGAAGCTGCGGCACCGATGGTGATCATCAAAGCACACCATACTTTAGAAAAACATACTTTAACCAAATGGCAGCTTTCCTGGAAAGAGCAACTGGCTTCTTTTTATGGCAACTGGCTGCATGAAGGTCAGTTTCATGATCCAATCATGCGCAACATTGAGTCATTTTTAGCGGATACCCAGAAAACCGTTAGCGGAAAGGTATTTGTAGAATTGTTGCCTTACCGTTTCCAGATCATTGGTATCGAGTCTGCACACGACCTGATGAGCAATAAATTTGGCAGTTACGGCGAGATGAACAATGCATGGAGTGGTGAAGATGTGAAAGGCTTCTCTAAGATTTTTGGCAACCAGGTAATGATCTGGCACAAAGTGAACGGCAATGAAGATTAAAGCAGGAATCATTGGCGGTGCCGGATATACCGGTGGAGAAATGCTTCGATTGCTGATCAACCATCCTTCGGTAGATATTGCTTTTGTACATAGCAACAGCAATACGGGCAACCTGATCTCTGATGTTCACACGGACCTTCTGGGAGATACAGATCTGCGTTTTACCGGAGAACTGTCTGATGACATTGAGGTCTTGTTCTTGTGCGTAGGGCATGGTGATGCGAAGAAGTTCTTAGCAGCCAATCCCATTGCAGCAGGCATAAAAATCATTGACCTGAGCCAGGATTTCAGGTTAAAGGCAGCAGCTGGGGAAGACTGGGTATATGGTCTGCCTGAGTTGAACCGTGAACGTATTAAAACGGCGAATTTTATTGCCAACCCGGGTTGTTTTGCAACCTGCATCCAATTGGGGTTGTTGCCCCTGGCCGCAAAAGGTTTGCTAAAAAATGAAGTACACATCAATGCAACGACTGGTTCTACGGGAGCAGGTCAGAGTCTGGCCGCAACTTCTCATTTTAGCTGGCGCAACAACAACCTTTCGGTATATAAGGCTTTTGAGCATCAGCACCTGAATGAGATTGGAGAGACCTTACTGCAACTGGATGCGAACTTTGATGAGGTCCTGAACTTTATTCCGCAACGAGGAGACTTTACGAGAGGAATTCTTGCTGCCATGTATGTGGAAAGCGACCTGACTGCTGAAGAAGCACAGACCTTATACGAGGATTATTATGCAGCACATCCTTTTACTCATGTGAGTAAAAAGAATATAGATTTGAAACAGGTGGTGAACACGAATAAAGGATTGGTACATGTGGAGAAGCATGGCAATAAACTTTTTGTAGTGAGCATCATTGATAATTTGTTAAAAGGGGCAAGCGGACAAGCGGTACAAAACATGAATTTGATTTTTGGACTGGAAGAGCGGCAAGGCCTGGCGCTTAAAGCAGCAGGATTTTAATCCATTTGCTGTCCCGAAATTGTTCGGAAACCGTTTTTAACCTTTTAATCAACAATTCAATCTCTAAAAAAATGAACTTATTCGACGTATATCCGTTAAACAATATAGAAATCGTTAAAGCCGCCGGCAGCACCGTTTGGGATGCCGAAGGACAAGAATATTTAGACCTGTATGGTGGTCATGCAGTGATCTCTATCGGCCATACCCATCCTCACTATGTGAAACGTGTAACCGATCAATTGAATAAAGTAGGTTTCTATTCTAACTCTGTGAAGATTCCTTTGCAGGTAGAACTGGCAGAAAAATTGGGTAAAGTATCTGGCAAACCGGATTATCAGTTGTTCCTGTGCAATTCAGGCGCTGAGGCCAATGAAAATGCATTAAAACTGGCTTCTTTCTATAATGGAAGAAAAAAAGTAATCGCTTTCAAAGGCGCTTTTCATGGCAGGACTTCCCTCGCCGTTTCTGCAACAGATAACCCTAAAATTATTGCCCCGGTTAATGAAACCGACAACATCGTGTTTCTGCCTCATAACGATGAGGCTGCATTGGAGCAGGCTTTTGCGTCCTTCGGAAATGAAGTTACGGCAGTAATTATTGAAGGAATTCAGGGTGTGGGTGGAATTAAAGAAGCATCTGTTCCTTTCCTTCAGAAAATCCGCTCGCTTTGTGATCAGTACAATGCGCTTTACATTGCCGACAGTGTGCAGTGTGGTTATGGAAGAACTGGTAAGTTCTATTCTCACGATGAAGCCGGTGTTGATGCAGATGTTTATACGATGGCAAAAGGAATGGGAAATGGTTTTCCGGTAGCAGGAATCTCGATCTCTCCTAAATTTAAACCATGGCATGGCATGCTGGGTACCACCTTTGGTGGAAATCACCTGGCTTGTGCAGCAGCATTGGCGGTATTGGAAATTATGGACCAGGATCAGCTGATGAAAAATGCAGCAGAAATTGGTACTTACCTGATCACTGAGTTGAAGAAAATTGAGGGGGTAACAGAAGTGAGGGGACGAGGCTTAATGATCGGAATTGAACTTCCGGAAAGCTTGTCGAACGTAAAAAAAGACCTGCTGTTTAAGCACCATATCTTTACAGGAGAGGCCAAGCCGAATGTAATCAGACTTTTGCCTGCTTTAAATTTAACCAAAGATCAGGCAGATCAATTTTTAAATCAGTTTAAAATTGCGCTAAATCAAAGATGAAACAGTTCACTTCAGTAAATGATGTTGAAGACATCAGCCAATTGGTAGCCGCCGCATTGGCCTTAAAAGAAAGCCCTTATGCACATCAGGACCTGGGCAAGAACAAAACCCTGGGTTTGGTTTTTCTTAATCCAAGTTTGCGCACCCGCCTGAGCACCCAAAAAGCAGCATTGAATTTGGGAATGAATGTGATGGTGATGAACATGGACAAAGAAGGCTGGGCATTGGAAACTCAGGACGGTGTGGTCATGAACGGCACTACTGTGGAGCATATCCGAGAGGCTGCAGCTGTGATGGGACAATATTGTGATGTATTGGGCTTACGTTCTTTTCCCAAGCTGCTCAGCAGGGATGAGGATTATAACGAAGATTTCTTTAATAAGTTTATCCAGTATTGTGGTGTTCCTGTTGTAAGTCTGGAAAGTGCCACACGCCACCCTTTGCAAAGTCTGGCAGACTTGGTAACGATTAAGGAAACCTGGAAAGGAGCTGCAAAACCTAAGGTTGTATTGGCCTGGGCACCGCATATTAAAGCATTACCGCAAGCAGTACCCAATTCCTTTTCCGAATGGATGTGCAGGGCACAGGCAGAAGGAATGCTTGATTTTACCATTGTACAACCTAAGGGTTATGAACTGAACGAGGATTTTACCCCGGGAGCAAACATCAGTCATAATATCGACGAAGCATTGAAAGATGCGGATTATATCTATGTGAAAAACTGGTCCAGCTATAAGGAGTATGGAAAAGTACTCACTTATCCCGAAGGCTGGATGCTGACTAATGAACGGCTAAAGGCAACCAATGATGCGAAAGTAATGCATTGTCTGCCAGTTAGGCGCGACCTGGAGTTGTCATCAGAAGTCCTCGACGGACCAAACTCACTGGTGATACAGGAAGCGGGAAACCGGTTATGGGCTGCGCAGGCAGTGCTGAAAGATGTACTTGAGAATTTATAAATTACAGGATGCCGGATTAAAGCCAGCATCCTTTTTTGTTATATCCGAAGTTCCTGAGGAACTTTTTGAAGAAATTTAGAGAATGAAGAGACTAAGTGTAATTAAGATCGGCGGCAATGTAATTGACAATTCGGAGAAGCTACACCAGTTTTTACTGGATTTTACAGCCCTTCCGGGAGATAAGATTTTAATTCATGGCGGTGGAAAGATTGCGACAGAACTGGGCGTCTCTCTTGGTGTTGAAGCTAAAATGGTGGATGGACGCCGGATTACTGATATTGAAACGCTGAGAATCGTCACGATGGTTTATGCCGGTTTAATCAATAAAAACATGGTCGCTCAGTTACAGGCGAAAGGCTGTAATGCGATTGGCTTAACCGGTGCCGACGGGAACATCATCAAAGCGGTTAAACGCCCTGTAAAGGAGATTGACTATGGTTTTGTAGGGGATCTGGATGAGGCTTCAGTTTCTTCAGTTACGTTGGACAGTCTGCTTCGTGCGGGATTAACACCGGTTTTGTGTGCGATTACCCACGATGGCGACAGTCAGCTTTTAAATACCAATGCAGATACCATTGCTTCAGCGGTAGCAGTGGCCATGTCTTCATTATATGAGACCGTACTGGTCTATTGCTTTGAGAAAAGAGGAGTGATGCGGGATGTGGAAGATGACAATTCTCTTGTTCCTGAAATCCGGATGGCGGAATTTGAAGGACTGAAGCAGGAAGGCGTAGTTTCCGGAGGCATGATCCCTAAACTGCACAATGCCTTTGAAGCGATAAAAAGCGGCGTTTCTGCCGTATATATTGGTAAAGCAGATGAACTGCCACAAATTAATGAGCAGGGTTTTGGAACAAGACTCATCATTTAATTACCTTTGAATACCACCCGATCAATCACAACCAAACCATATAGAAGATGAAACAGTTTAAAGGCAACATCGCCATTTTAGGAAGCGGAAATATTGGCATTTCTTTAGCCAAGGGATTAGTTAAAGCGAATTATGCTTTGCCCGGACAGATTAGTCTGACCAGAAGAAATATTGCCAATTTGAGCCCCTTTGCTGAACAAGGCTTTGGTGTGAGTCATGATAATGCTGCGGTTGTTGCCGCTGCAGATATCGTTGTTCTTGCCGTATTGCCACAGCAGCTGAATCAGTTGCTGGATCAGATTCGTCCGGTTGTAGACCTCAACAAACATCTTTTCATTTCTGTTGCTTCCGGTGTCAGCTGTGCAGACATCAGAAATAAACTGGGAGCAGAGGCACAGGTGATCAGGGCGATGCCCAATACGGCGATAGCTATTGGCCAGTCTATGACCTGTATTGCCACAGATAATGCTTCTTCTGAATATATGGAAGAGGTGACGAGAATGTTTGAAACTGTAGGATCAGTAGTGAAGATCAACGAAGACCTGATGACTTCAGCAACGGCTTTATGTGCCTGTGGAATTGCCTTTTTCTTACGCGCCATCAGGGCGGCTTCACAAGGTGGGGTAGAGATTGGTTTTCATGCAGATGAAGCCTTAAAAATGGCCGTTCAGACCGCCAAAGGGGCCGCGGATCTGTTGTTGCAGATGCAATCCCATCCGGAACAGGAAATAGATAAAGTAACTTCGCCGAAAGGCTGTACCATTGCCGGATTAAATGAGATGGAGCATAATGGATTCAGTTCCTCCCTCATCAAAGGCATCAAGCTATCGGCAACAAAAGCCGGTGCTTTATATACCAAAGAATAAAAAAATTATGATAGAACAACTGCAAAAAGATAGTTTGGAACTGTTGAAACAACTGATTAGCATCTCTTCCTTTAGTAAAGAAGAGGACAAAACCGCTGATGTGATTGAACAGTTTTTGCAGCAACGTAATATAAAGACCCATCGTAAGCTCAACAACATCTGGGCTTACAACGCGCATTTTGATCCGAAAAAACCAACAATGCTTTTAAATTCGCATCACGATACGGTAAAGCCAAATTCGGGCTATACACGTGATCCTTACGCGCCAACTATTGAAGATGGTAAATTGTATGGATTGGGGAGTAATGATGCGGGAGGATGTCTCGTTTCGCTTATAGCGACCTTTCTTTACTTCTATGAGCAGGAAGGATTAAGTTATAACATTTGTCTGGCTACTACGGCAGAAGAGGAAATCTCTGGGAATAACGGCCTGGAATGTGTGCTTCCTGATCTTGGTGAACTGGAATTTGCGATTGTTGGAGAGCCAACTTTAATGAACCTGGCCATCGCAGAGCGCGGTTTATTGGTTTTAGACTGTGTTTCTACCGGAAAAGCAGGTCATGCAGCACGCGAAGAAGGGGACAATGCGATTTATAAGGCGCTGAAAGATATAGAATGGTTCCGCAATTATCGTTTTTCTAAGGTTTCGGAAATGTTTGGTCCTTTGAAAATGTCGGTGACGATTATCAATGCGGGTTCCCAGCATAATGTAGTTCCGGCCACTTGTAATTTTACGGTAGATGTTCGGGTAACGGACGCGTATACCAATGAGGAAGTTTTAAAGATTATCCGGACCAATGTAGATTGCGAAGTAACGCCACGTTCTGTCCGTTTGAAGCCTTCTTCTATTGATAAAGCACATGCGCTGGTACAGTCAGGAATTGCTTTAGGCAGGACTACTTATGGTTCTCCTACGACTTCAGATCAGGCTTTATTGAGTATTCCATCTTTAAAAGTAGGCCCTGGAGATTCTGCACGATCTCATATGGCAGATGAATATGTTTTTGTAAATGAAATCGAAGAAGGAATTCAACTCTATATCGAAATGTTAAAGCCTGTAATTAACGGAAAATAAGATCTTAATCTAAAAATGCCCCCAGAAAGTGTCTAACTTTTTGGGGGCATTGCATTTAGGATCAGCCGCTTTTTTTATTGTTCTTCTGCTTTTTCAAAGGCTCTTGCTTCCAGGTGTTTTTCCATATCTAAACGGTTAACTCCTTTTGACCACCATTCCGGTGCGGGCTTATCTTTTAGCATGTAATCGAAATATTCCATCATCCGGACCGCATAGTCCTTACGGTTGGGTAATTTGGCAATCCCGTGGTTTTCTCCACGGTAAGTGATCATTACGACTGGTTTATTCAGTCTTCTCAGGCCGTTGTAGTATTCAATACCCTGTGTATAATCCACTGCACCGTCTTTATCATTGTGTAATAGCAACAATGGTGTCTGTACTTTTTTGATATGGTAGACAGGTGAGTTACGGGCAAAGGCGTCCCAGTTATCCCAGTAACCAGGTGTTAACCTACCCTGGCTGGATTCAAAGATGGCCTGATTGGTGCCTCCGCTGTTCCAGTAGATCAGGCTGTACATACTGATCATATTGGTCAATGGTGCACCTGCTGCCGCGGCTTTAAAAATATTGGTTTGCGTGATCAGGAAAGAGGTTTGATATCCTCCCCAGGAGTGCCCGTGAATGGCCACACGTTTTTCGTCTACGATTCCTGTCGCAATGGCTGCTTTTACTGCAGGAACAACGCAGGCTACAGCAGACATTCCAGGATCATTCAGCTTGTATTTAATATCAGGCATCAATACCGCATAACCATTGCTGGTGTAGACAGATTTGTTAAATCCTCCGCCAGGGAACCCAGGCATGGAATAGAAATTCAGCTCATCGGTCAGGCGTTCATAGATATAGGTGATCGTAGGATAGCTTTTTCCTTCCTGATAATTTGCAGGAAGGTATAACGCTGCCTGAAGGGAATCTCCGTTTGCGCTGACATAGTTGATCAGCTTTACACCTGTAGACCAGGCATATTTTTCCTGATCAGGGGTGTTTTTAGTGATTTGTTTAGGGTTGGCCAGGTTTGTCGTTGTGCTGGCATAAATTTCCGGTGATTTTTCATTGTTCTGTTTGGCATAAATGAACACATTACCGTCACTTGCTTTCTGGAAGGCGCCATATGCATTGTCGTCCATAAATAAAGGCCTGATACTTGTTTTTCCTGCCTCCAACACCGCAATTCCTGCTTTTTTAGTGCCGGAATTAAAGATGGTGAAATATTGATCTTTGCTCAGATCTGTTCCTTTATCCTTAGGGTAAATGGAGAATTTTGACTGTACCTCTTGTTTTTTGCTTTTCCAATTGTCGGAAAGGGCGGTTACATTTTTACCGTCTGCGCTGATGCGCCAAAGGTCATAATTGTCTTTAATGAGGGCGTATTTAGAGTCTGATGACCAGCCAAAATTTGGTGTGGATGGCTTGATGGTATTATGGTCGTCTTGCTCATCTACAAAAGAAGCCTTAATTTTTTCTGTCAGGTTGTATTGTTGTAAGGTTTCCAGGTTGATGCTATAAAATGCACCATCTTTGTTGAAACTTGCCCATTTGCCGTTTGGAGCAAAGCTGAGTGAGCCTCTTCCTGTGGTGTAAAATTTCTCGAAAATACGTTTCTTCGTTCCTGTTTTTAAGTTGATCAGGTAAATGTCAGTATAGTTCTGCCCGTCAAGGTTACCCATCAATTCATAGCTGGAATTGTCGTAACCAATGGCATATAGATTTTGTGGGGCGACAACGACATTTTTTAAATTGCTGTCGGCCAGCTGACTGAATTTTTGATCTGCGATGCGATAAGAACTTAGGAAAGTATAGTTTTTGTCTCTCATTTCCTGAGTTTGCTGTGCAGATTGAAGGCGTTTGTCCTGCCAGTTCCAGATGATCATATCCGGTTTTTCTATATCGGCTTTAGCTGCAGGTTTTGCGTCTGCTTTCGCTTTTTGTTTTCCTTCTGGTTTTCCTTTTGCGAGGCTATCCGTTTTTACCTGAGGTTTTCCTTTGTCTTTTGAGGTGCTGTCGGCTTTCTTTTCCTGGATATTGATTCCAAAGAACAGGCTACTCTGGTCTTCAGACCAGTAAGGGGTTCCGTTTCCACTGATTCCCATGTTTTTCGGGAAATTTTTCAGGCCAATACCAGTGTAGGAAACTTTATTGCTTTGTTCTCCGGCAATCTTATTGATCCCGATTACGGTAAAGACATCTTCTTTATACTGCTCGTTTTTATTGGATTTTAGCAAGGCAAAAGCGTCTCCGTTTTCATTCCAGTTGATGCTTTTATAATTCGCTTTGTCGTTTTCAAGGGAGGTAATCAGGCCGGTTTTCATATCTCTGATAAAAATTCCGTTCCCATTCTGTCCGTTTGCATCGATGGTATATGCAAGAATGTTTCCTGCCTTATTGAAGGCATATTCTGCTACATTTCCCAGGTTATAGCTTTTTTTAGTGCTCAACTGGTATAACAAAAGATCGGTTCCTTTTGCCGCATCTTTGTCTTTAGAGGTACTTTCCGAAGCCGTAAACTGTATCGCCAGCCATTCTGAGGATTCGCCGGAGAAACTGAATGTTTTTACTTTTTCAAAAGTGACTTTCTGATTTCCGGGTAAAGAGAGCAGCACCAATTGATCATAGAGTGGTTTCATGGTTTTTTTTGCCGCTTTTACTTCCGATTCTTTAGCCGAGACTTTAAATGCCAGATATTTAGAATCTTTAGCATAGACGACTGTACTTGGGTTTGCTCCGATTGGATAACTAAAGTTTGTGGTGTCGGAGACTTTGCGGATCACCGTTTGAAGATCACCTTCGGTAGGACCTTTTGCCCAGGACAGCCATTGCCCGTTGGGCGAGAGGGCATAGGTGTTGCCTCTGATGAAGTTCCATTTGGAAACATCGTTCCAGCTCAATGCTGGTTTTTGCTGGGCATGAACGCTTACTACAAGCGGTAAAAGCAAGAGCAAGAGCGAATATCTGATGCTATTCATATATAAGTTTGTGGATTTTTTGCTAAAATATTGATTTAGTTGAATATATTTTGAATATAACAAGAATATTATGCAACATAATTGCGTTTAAGCTCTTGCTGGTTTATCCTTCATTCTATCGTAATTATTGTATTTTTGCAAAATACCTCTAACCCTTAAAGGGCCTAAACAATAGATTGATAAATGAAGATTTGGCAAAAAAACGTAGACGTAAATAAAGATATAGAAACTTTTACCGTAGGCAAAGACAGGGAGCTGGATTTGCAAATGGCAGCTTTTGATGTTTTAGGCTCTTTAGCCCATGTAGAAATGCTGGAAAGTATTGGATTGTTAACCGCTGAAGAACTGGTTTCGATTCAAAAAGAACTCAAAAATATTTATGCGGATATTGAAGCCGGAAAATTTACTATTGAGGATACGGTAGAAGACGTACACTCACAGGTAGAATGGTTATTGACACAGCGCATTGGTGATGCCGGTAAAAAAATCCATAGCGGACGCTCCCGTAATGACCAGGTTCTGGTAGATCTGAAACTTTATTTCAGAAGTTGCATTGAAGAAATGGTTGGAAATACAACGGCTCTTTTTACACAACTGATCGAGCTGAGCAATACACATAAAGATAAATTACTTCCGGGGTATACGCACCTTCAGATTGCGATGCCTTCTTCTTTTGGACTGTGGTTCGGTGCTTATGCAGAGAGCCTTGTGGATGATATGGAACTGATGCTCGCCGCCTATAAGATTTGTAATAAGAATCCTTTGGGTTCGGCAGCTGGCTATGGCTCTTCTTTCCCTTTAAACAGAACGATGACTACTCAATTACTGGGTTTTGAAAACTTAAATTATAATGTAGTTTATGCACAGATGGGCAGGGGTAAAACAGAGCGTATCCTTGGACAGGCGATGTCTTCGGTTGCTGCTTCTTTAGCCAAAATGGCGATGGATGTTTGCCTGTTTATCAATCAGAACTTTGGATTTATCAGCTTTCCGGATGAACTGACAACCGGCTCGAGCATCATGCCGCATAAAAAGAATCCTGATGTTTTTGAACTCATCCGTTCCAGGTGCAACAAAATTCAGGCTTTGCCGAATGAAATTGCGATGATGACCACTAACTTACCTTCCGGCTATCATCGTGACTTGCAGTTGCTGAAAGAAAACCTTTTCCCTGCGATCACATCGTTGAATGAATGCCTGGAAATGACAACTTATATGTTGCAGCACATCAGGATCAAAGATGATATTCTTGCAGATAAGAAATATGCTTACTTGTTTAGCGTTGAAGTAGTGAATGAGCTTGCTTTAAAGGGGATTCCTTTTAGAGAGGCCTATAAAATTGTTGGTGAAACGATAGAGAACGGTACTTTTTCTCCTTCAACTAAGGTGAATCATACGCATGAGGGCAGTATTGGAAATCTATGTAATCCGGAGATTGAAGGGATGATGCAAGAAATTCTTTCGCAGTTTAAATTTGAGAAAACTACCGATGCAATTGAAAAATTGCTGGCTTAATCCATTAATAAATAAAAATCAAAAAAATGAATGTATCAGTATTAGCAAACACGCTTATCGGCTCGGAAATCATTAAAATTGGAAACGAAGTAAATGAACTGAAGCGAAAGGGTGCAGAGATTGCCAATCTGACCATCGGTGATTTTGATCCTTCAATTTTTCCTATTCCGGCAGAATTGAGGGATGAAATTATTGATGCTTATCATCATAACCATACCAATTACCCTCCTGCAGACGGTATTTTAGCTTTACGTGAGACGGTGGTAGAAGTTTTGAAAAGCAGATACGCGCTTTCTTATACCACACAGGATATTTTGGTAGCTGGTGGTTCACGTCCGCTAATCTATGCAACGTATCTGGCCCTGGTAGATCCCGGAGATAAGGTGATCTACCCTGCACCATCATGGAATAACAACCACTATTGTCACCTTTCTTCTGCTAAAGGAATTGCGGTAGAAACGACTGTGGAGAATAATTTTATGCCAACGGGAGCACAGCTAAAGCCTTATTTGAAAGGGGCAACGTTATTGGCCTTGTGTTCTCCTTTGAACCCTACAGGAACAATGTTCAGCCAGGAGCAACTGGAAGAAATCTGTGATTTGGTGATCGAAGAGAATGAATGCAGGGGAGTGGATGAGAAACCATTATACATCATGTATGATCAGATCTACTCTTTACTGACATTTGGAAAAGAGCACATTAACCCGGTAAGTTTACGTCCGGAACTGAAAGATTATGTGATCTATATTGATGGGATTTCTAAATGTTTATCTGCTACAGGAGTACGTGTAGGATGGGCATTCGGACCTGAAAAGGTTGTAGGTAAGATGAAATCTTTATTGGGACATATCGGAGCCTGGGCACCTAAAGCCGAACAGGTGGCTGTCGCCAAATATTTTGGAAATAATGAACTGGTAGATCAGTTTTTGAATGCCTTTAAAATGCAGGTTCAGGAAAGTTTGGATACGCTGTACAATGGTTTTCAGGCATTAAAAGCGGAAGGCTTTGCAGTAGACGCAGTGGTTCCTATGGGAGCGATTTACCTGACGCTTAAGATCGATTATATCGGTAAGACTACGCCTTCGGGAGATTTGTTGAAGAACAGTGCAGATGTTAATTTTTACTTGATTAAAGAAGCACAAACAGCCCTGGTTCCATTCTCTGCTTTTGGAACAGACGAATCTGTTGCCTGGTTCCGTGCATCGGTTGGCGGATGTTCTCTGAGCGATATTCAGAAAATGATTCCAAGAATAAAAGCAGCATTGAGCAAATTGAAATAAAGAAACTTAGGTAATGAAAAAGGCTGCCAGATAAAATCATCTGGCAGCCTTTTTTTATTTAAATTCAGAAGTTTTGTGGAACTGAATGTCCGGATAATCACGCATGGTCATATTGATCATGAAGTCGTTATCGGCAAGGAACACCGGATTACCATCTTTATCTTCCCCAATATGTTGTTGTTTTCGTTTCAGGAACTCTTCTAATTTCTTTTTATCTGTTGAGGTTACCCAGTTAGACCTGCCATAGCTTAAGGTACGGAAATGTGCTTTTGCACCGTATTCATGCTCCAGGCGGAATGCAATTACTTCAAATTGAAGTTCACCTACTGCACCAATAATTTTACGGTTACCTGGTTGGGCCGTGAACAATTGAGCAACACCTTCTTCTGTGAGCTGTTGTATGCCTTTTTCCAGCTGTTTCGTGCGAAGTGGATCTCTGTTCTCTACTTCTTTAAATATTTCAGGAGAGAAGCTCGGAATGCCTTTAAATTGCAACTGTTCTCCTTCTGTAAGTGTATCGCCGATTTTAAAGTTTCCACTATCATATAATCCGACCACATCTCCAGGCCAGGCTTCTTCAACGATACTTTTTTCGTTGGCCATGAAATCCATTGGATTGGAGAATTTCAGTTTTTTATTCTGACGGGTATGGAAATAGAATTTATTACGCTCAAATTTACCGGAGCAGATTCTCAAAAAGGCGATGCGGTCGCGGTGTTTAGGATCTAAGTTGGCATGGATTTTAAATACAAATCCGGTAAAATTCTTCTCATTTACCAATACTTCGCGCTGTTCTGCTTCTCTGCTTTTTGGGCTTGGTGCGATTTGGACGAAGGTATCTAACAGTTCTTTAATCCCGAAGTTATTGATGGCACTTCCAAAAAATACAGGAGCAAGTAATCCTTCGATATACATGCTTTTATCAATCTGTCCATATACACCGTCTACCAGTTCCAGGTCAGATTTTAGTCCATCGAGTTCTTTTGGCTTTAAGAAATTGCTCAGATTCGGGTCATTCAGATCACTGACCTCAATTACAGGGGCGCTGATTTTTGTTTTATCGGCCTCAAAAAGGTTGAGATGTTTGTTGTAAATGCTGTATACTCCTTTAAAAGTATGTCCCTGGCCTATTGGCCAGGAAAGCGGACAAAGGCTGATGCTCAGTTTGCTTTCGATCTCGTCAAGCAGGTCAAAAGCATCTTTTCCTTCCCTGTCCATCTTATTGATAAAGATAATTACCGGGGTATTTCGCATTCTGCAGACTGCCATTAATTTTTCGGTCTGCTCTTCGACTCCCTTCACACAGTCGACCACCAGAATTACGCTGTCTACTGCAGATAAAGTACGGTAGGTATCTTCAGCAAAATCCTTGTGGCCAGGAGTATCCAATATGTTGATGCGTTTGCCGTTGTATTCAAAGCCCATTACAGAAGTAGCTACGGAGATTCCACGCTGCTTCTCAATTTCCATAAAATCGGAAGTATTGCTTTGGCTGGCCTTGTTACGTTTAACCGCTCCGGCCGTATTTATTGCTCCTCCAAAGAGTAAAAACTTTTCTGTAAGTGTAGTTTTACCTGCATCGGGGTGACTGATAATAGCGAATGTTTTTCGTTTTTCTATTTCTGGGTGAATCATAAAGAATTAAGCCTGTTGTGCTTGATGAGGCTGCAAAGATAATTATAATATATAAAAGAGGGCTAAAAAGAAAAACCGGCCATCAGATGGCCGGTTTTTTATAACTGAGCTGGGAATTAACCTCTTCCTGCTCTTGAAGATCTTCCGTTTTCGGATCCGTTGCCTCTGCTTTCTCCGCTACCTCTGCCTTCAGAACGGGCCGGAGGTGCGCTCTGTCGTTCCTGCCTTTCCATTCTCTGTGGCTGGGCCTGAGGCTGAGGCTGTGAGCGCTCTTGTCTTTCCATCCTTTGAGGTTGTGGCTGAGGTTGAGGACGCTCTTGTCTATACTGAGGTTCTGCTCTTCTCTCTTCACGTTGAGGCCTTTGCTGTGGTTGCGCTGGCATCGGTTGAGGACTTGGCTGTGCCTGAGGTGTTGGTTGCGTTCTTTCCTGGCGACTTTCTCTGGAGCTGCTTCGGTCAGGTCTTACCGGCATTACCTCTGTATTCCTGTCGGCCGGATTTCCAAATCTGTTGTTTTCTCTGCTTGCCCTTCCTTCAGTTCTGTTTCCTGTATTGTTCTCTCTTGACGGATTGTTATCCCTTGATGGGTTAACTATCCCTTCAGAACGGTTATTTGTCCTTTCCGCACGGTTGTTATTCGCTGGATTTCTACGATCGGTTGTTCCGCGGTCTGGTCTTTCACCACGATCTCCGAAGGTATTTCTACCTGTTCCTGTAGTCGTGCCACGGTCTGATCTTGAACTACGGTCTACTGCTACAGAGCCGTTGGGCCTGGTCAGATTCGCGTCACCACGAACCGCATCTCTTGGTCCCTGTACACTTCCCCTGTCGGCCCTGGAGCTTCTTGGATTATAAATGTTCAGGTCATTACCTCTGAGCTCTGTTCTACCGGATCTGCTGGTTCTGTTTACATTGTAAATCTGAACATCGCTTCTGGTTGCACGTCTTACATCGTCAACTCTTGGTCCTGTATAATAAGTACGTCTGTTTCTTTCGTAGGTATTATTGATGATCGTTGTATTGTGAATAATGGTCACATTTCTACGGGAATAATACCTTGGGAAACTATCATAATAGATATTACGTTGAGGAATAAACACCCACCAGTTGTCCGGAATTCCGAAATTGATATTTATGTTGATACTTGGTCCCATTGGCGCCCATCCATAATAGCCACCACCACTTCTCCAGCTTACCCATGCAGGTCCCCAAACGGTATCAGGAATCCATATCCATTGTCTGTAGCGGTTATAGACCCATCTTCCATAGTGGAAAGGAGCCCATCCCCAATCGTAATTGGATACCCAGGTATTGCCGTATTCTGTCATTGCCCATCGTCCGTTGCTATAATAAGGTCTGAAATCGTCCTGTTCTACATCTGGTCTCCATACGTATCCGTATTGAGGATCCTGAATCCAGGTGCCATAAGGGGAAAGCTCGTCATAAAAAGATTGGAGCGAAACGTCGTCGTCTTGTGCCATAACGCGCTGCGCAGTTCCGGTCATCAGGAGCATGAGCCCCAGCACAATTGCCGGTAATTTGATTAAATTTTTCATTTGTGTGTGTTTAATTTACCTAACGCTTTTTATATAACAATTTGAGTTCCAAAGAATGAGAAAAGTTTAAACTGCTTTAGGAATATTACATTACGATTATGCGATCTTGCATAATTATATTGGTTTAAGAGCGGTATATGCCGATATTTAATCTGTTGGCGAATAGGTAATTTACGAAAAAATAATTTAAAACTTTTTGGTTTAAGTGTTTTATTCTGGTTCTGATGGAATATTAAATGTGTTGAGTTGCTCTTTCCAGGAAATTATTTTCTTCTTTTGTAAACAAAACAAAATTTATGCAAAAAGGCACTTTATTCCTTATTCCCGTTCCTCTGGCAGAAAATGCTGCTCAGAAATCTTTTACACCCTTTTTAGGCGACACCATCAATGCAATAGATACCTATATCGTTGAGAATGAAAAAACAGCCAGAAAGTTTTTGAAAGAAGCCGGGCTGAAGTTGCCGCAGAGCGAACTGCTGATCCATGATTATGGTAAACATCAGCGTAATGCTTCATTGGCTCCGTATTTTAAAGAGCTGAATGCGGGTAAAGATGTGGGATTAATGAGCGAAGCCGGATGTCCGGGAGTAGCAGATCCTGGTGCGGAAATAGTGGCAGAAGCACATAGAAGAGGGATCAAAGTGGTTCCATTGGTTGGACCAAGTTCGATTTTACTGGCATTAATGGCGTCAGGATTCAATGGGCAGAGTTTTACTTTCCATGGTTATTTACCTATCGACAAGGTGGAGCGTGGAAAGCGTATCAAAGAACTGGAGCAACAATCTTTGGCAAAAAAACAAACACAGTTATTTATAGAAACACCTTTCAGAAACAATCATTTACTGGAAGACGTATTAAAGAATTGTTCTCCTCAAGCTATGCTTTGTGTGGCTTGTAATATCAACGCAGAAGAAGAATATATCAAGACACAATCTGTAGCGCTTTGGAGAAAAGAGCGGATTGACCTGCATAAAAAACCAGCTATATTCCTGCTTTACAGGCCTTCTTAGCGGTACATGTTTTTATTGTCCATAAAAGCCAGGACTTTATCCGGCACAAAATATTGAACATTTCTTCCTTCCTTTAACGCTTTGCGGATAAAGGTGGAAGAAATGTCCATTTGTGGTGTTTCTGTAATAGTGATTGCCGGATGATTTTCCCATTCGCTCAGGTCAACACCTGGCCTGGGGTAAACGTAGATCTGGTAGTTTTTGAGCAGAATCTCATAATTCTTCCATTTTTTCAATGAAGACAGGTTGTCGGCGCCCATGATCAGAACAAATTCCTTTCCAGGGTACTTTTCCTGCAGAAAAGCTAAAGTATCTACGGTATAAGAGGGCTGAGGCAGGCCAAATTCTATATCACTTACTTTGATATGATCGGAGGTTTCTGTGGCCAGTTTTGCCATTTCCAACCTGTCGTACATATTGGTCAGTCCGTTTTTATTCTTCAGTGGGTTATGCGGTGAAACCACCAGCCATACTTCTTTAAGCCCGGTAAAGCCAGCCATATAGTTGGCAATCACCAGGTGGCCGATATGGATGGGGTTGAACGAACCAAAGAATAACCCTGTTTTCATTTTACTTGTTATTGATAAAATCTCCAACCAGTTGTTCTGCTTCTTTGCAGGCAGTTTCCAATTCGAAATTTTTAAGGATCACGTCAAACTTCTCTGCATAGTTTAACTCTTTTTCTGCCTTTATAAAGCGTTCCTGAAGTTTTTCGTTGCTGTCAGTTCCCCTTCCGGTTAAACGTTCCTTCAGGACCTCTAAAGAGGGTGGCTGAACGAATATAGCCAGTGCATCGTCTTCATATTTACGTTTCAGACGTAAACCGCCTTCTACATCAATATCAAAAATAACATGTTTGCCTGTATTCCAGATCCTTTCAATCTCAGACCTTAAGGTTCCATAAAAGGTGCCGTTGTATACTTCTTCAAATTCCACAAATTCCTGATGGGCTACTTTGTGAAGAAAGTCTTCTTTTGAAATAAAATAATAGTCTTTCTCATGTTCTTCATCACCTCTAGATTCACGGGTGGTGGCTGAAATGGAGAAGCTTAATGTCGGAAATTTCTTAAGCAGATGTTTCACGATGGTGGTTTTACCTGCTCCTGAAGGGGCAGAAAATATAATGAGTTTACCTTGTGTCATGCGTACTTATAAAACGTTTAATAGTTGTTCCTTAATTTTTTCCAGCTCTTCTTTCATCCCTACTACCAATTGTTGTATCTGTGCATCATTTGCTTTAGCACCCATAGTATTGATTTCTCTGCCAATCTCCTGAGAGATGAAACCGAGTTTTTTACCGTTGGCATCTTTGCTCTTTAAAGTTTCTGTGAAATAATCACAATGACTTTTCAGACGTGTTTTTTCTTCGGTAATGTCTAATTTATCAATGTAATAGATCAATTCCTGCTCTAGTCGGTTTTGATCTACATTTATTTTCCCTACATTTTCTTCCAGAAACTGATTTAGTCTTGTCCTGATCTGAGGGATCCTCAGGGGCTCCAGTACTTCTATCTGAGCAAAAAACTGAAGTATGTTTTTAATTCTCAGTTCCAGATCTGTTTTTAAAACATTTCCTTCTGTATGTCTGAACTGGTTGAAGTTTTCCAATGCTTTATTGAAAGTGCTGTATAAAATATCCCAATCATTTTCATTGATCTCTTCTTCCTGGTAGCTGATAACCTCAGGAAAAGTTAATACGGCTTGCAAAAGGTTCGTAGAGTTGGCACCTAAATCAACATTAATCGCTTCAAGTTGCTTATAGTATTTACTCAATAAGGCGGCATTGATGGTTGCTCCTTTGAGGTTTTCCTCACCGCGGTCAATATTTATAGAAACGCTGACTTTACCGCGTTCGATTTCTTTGCTGCATACGTTGCGTAATAACAGCTCCTTTTCGGAGAAAGCCCTTGGAAGTTTTAGATTGAGTTCTAAAAACTTGCTGTTTAAAGACTTAATCTCTACTGCAAACTTGATGTTTTCATGATCAGTAGAGGCCAGACCAAAGCCTGTCATTGATTTTATCATGTGCAAAGATATAATTTATTGTTAAAATGATTAAACCTATGTTGCTTAATGATGTACAGAACGTGGCCGGCTTTGTTTTTTTAATGCCACATTTAGCCGGGAATTAGAAAAAAGGAGTAACTTTTTCAGTTTTACTTTGTTGTAAAAAACACAGTTCCCCTGGTCGTTTTAACTTTTTTTAACTTATTTGATTGGGAAACATTGGTTAAGTTTACAAAAAATCTATATATAATGAAGCCTCATCATCTCATCACATTGGCATTCGGTGTGTTTTTCTTCTCTTTTACGCCCGCTGCCTTCTCCCAAAAGGAGTTTTTACTTAGAGGGGTTGTAAAAGAACGCGGAACAAATAACCGGATACAGTTTGCTCAGGTCACCAATAAGCGAAATGGATTTACCGTGTCTACCAGCGATTTGGGGTTATTTCAGATCAGAGCAGTCGTAGGAGATAGTCTTTTAGTGGTAAGAAGCGAGTTTTCTGATGAAGAAGTGGGTGTTTTCACCACGGCAGATGTATCGGTGTATTTATCGAGGGGGACGACGTTGAGAGAGGTTAATATTAAGGGGCAAACAAAAAAGCAGGAACTGAATGATGTCAAAAGAGATTTTAAAAGAAGCGGTTCCTTTTATCAGGGAAAACCTCCGGTACTGGCCTATTTCTTCCAGCCATTAACGGCTTTTTACGAGTTATTTGGTCGTACGCCTGGAAATGCAAGAAGGTTTGGCCGATACTATGACAATGAGATCAAGCAATCGCAGGTAGATGGCTTTTTTAATGAATATCTGATTCAGAATACAGTAGACCTGAAAGGTAAAGATCTCGAAAAGTTTATGTTGGATTACCGGCCTGATTATGAAAAATCCAGAAATTGGGCGGAGTACGACGCCATAAAATACATTAAAGATTCCTATAAGAAATACACGGATACGTTGGGAAAAAAATAAGAAGTTTAAATGGACAACGCTTCACAGGCTTTTTCAGCTGCAAGTTTCTCCGCGTTCTTTTTATTGTAATCGCGGCCTAATCCATAGCTTTCTCCTTCCACAACAGCACTGATCGTGAATAGCTTAGCGCTTTCGCCTTCACTATTTTGCACCATGTCAAAGGAAATGTCTTTCCCCTGGCGCTGACACCATTCGATCAGCTTACTTTTGAAATTGGTTTCAGTAAGTTCCAGTGTATGGATATCGATATAAGGCTTAATGATTCTTTTAAGGAGGAAATCTTTGGTGAAATTATACCCTTTGTCCAGATATACTGCCCCTATTAATGCTTCAAACGCATCGCCAAGCATCGAATGATGTTTGGTTTGGATGTTTACCGCTTTCTGGTCAAAAACCATCAACTGGTCGAAGCCCATCTTTCGGGCCAGCTGGTTTAAATTTACCCTGTTTACAATTTTGGAACGCATTTCCGTTAGAAAACCTTCTTCTTTATAGGGATAACTCTTAAACAATAATTCGGCAATTACAGAGCCCAGAATGGCATCCCCGAGGAATTCAAGACGTTCATTGCTGCTTCTGCTTCCGTTCTTCAGAACTTTTGCCACAGATCTGTGCCTGAATGCCATTTTGTATAAAACAGTATTTCCAGGAACAAAGCCTAAAATGTTTTTTAGCTTTTTTATAAAGACCTTATCTGTTGAAAAATAAAGCTTATACAGGTCGAATAATGGCATTAATTGTTACAAAAATTATAGGAGACTAACCAAATTAGTCTCCTTATACAGAAACTAATTCTTATTCTTCGTACTTTTTGAATATCACAGATGCATTATGACCGCCGAAGCCAAAAGTGTTGCTTTGAGCAGCACGAATGGTTCTTTTTTGCGCCTTGTTGAACGTGAAGTTCAATTTAGGATCAAATTCAGGGTCATCAGTAAAGTGATTTATTGTTGGTGGCACTATGTCGTTTTTTACGGCAAGAATTGCAGCAATCGCTTCAATAGCACCTGCAGCACCAAGTAAATGGCCTGTCATTGATTTTGTCGAACTGATGTTTAATTTGTAGGCATCTTCGCCGAACAAATCGACAATTGCCCTGCTCTCAGAGATGTCTCCAAGTGGGGTAGAAGTACCGTGGACGTTGATGTAGTCAATGTCTCCGGTAGTTAAACCTGCATCATTCAAGGCATTTGTCATCACCATTTTTGCACCTAGTCCTTGCGGATGGGGCGCGGTAATATGGTTGGCATCTGCACTCATTCCGCCGCCTACTAACTCGGCATAAATCTTAGCACCACGTTTTTTCGCATGTTCCAGTTCTTCCAGGATAATCGTTCCTGCACCCTCACCGGCAACAAATCCATCTCTGTCTTTGTCAAACGGCCTGGAGGCAGTTTTTGGATCATCATTTCTGGTCGAAAGGGCATGCATGGCATTAAATCCTCCGATTCCCGCTTCGTTGATGATGGCTTCAGAACCTCCGCTAATGATGACATCACACATATTCAAGCGAATATAGTTGTAAGCGTCAATCATGGCATTGGTGGAAGAAGCACAAGCAGAAACGGTAGCGAAATTGGGTCCACGTAAACCATATTTTATGGAGATATGGCCAGGGACGATGTCAATGATTACTTTAGGAATAAAGAACGGATTTATACGAGGAGTACCATCGCCTAAAAAGAAGTTCTTCATTTCATCCTGAAATGTTTTAAAACCGCCAATACCAGAACCCCAGATAACGCCTATACGGTTGGTGTCAAGTTGAGAAAAATCAAAATTACCATCCTTTACAGCTTCATCTGTTGCTACTAAAGCGTATTGAACAAATGGATCTAACTTGCGGGCTTCTTTTTTGTCCAAAAAATCTTCAGGATTGAAGTTTTTAAGCTCACATGCAAACTTCGTCTTGAACTTTGATGTGTCAAAACCTGTAATAGGGCCAGCGCCGCTCACGCCATTCAGCAAACCATCCCAGAACTCCGGGATCGTATTGCCAATTGGAGTGAGCGCACCCAACCCTGTAACTACTACTCTTTTTAATTCCATTTATACGGATTATACGGAGACCGTATTTTTACTTAACGTTTTTCTCTAAGTAAGCAATTGCTTGACCAACAGTACCAATAGTTTCAGCCTGATCATCAGGAATCGCTACATTGAATTCTTTTTCGAACTCCATAATAAGTTCTACTGTATCTAAAGAATCCGCACCCAAGTCGTTAGTGAAAGAAGCCTCTGGTGTAACTTCGTTTTCATCCACACCTAATTTTTCAACGATAATAGCCTTAACTCTTGAAGCAATATCAGACATAATGTTTATAATTTAATGGTTAAATAATTCAGTGCAAAGAAAAATAAATATTTACACATTTCAAATGTTTTTATTTCTCTTCCAATTTTAATGTTTTTATTTTGAACATCAATGTAAAATTAGTTTTATAATTTTGTATTTCCCTAAAAAAGCGTGTTTTGAACAAAACTTATTTAAAACTATCCTTAGATCTTGACTTCGTTTTAATCGCTATTACGGCCTCTTTGAAGGATTATGTGCTTTGTCACAAGGTCAATACCAGCTTGAATTTTGATTTCGAAAAGATTGATGATCACGAGGTTTACTTCAATATTGATGAGAACCCGCTGGCTTTTTCCAAGTATTATTTTTTTGTTGAACAAGGTGAAATTGAATATTATATCATCAACAACAGAAATGCCGAAGGATTTTTAATTCCTGAAATGAATAAGGTCGATTTTTTTATGATTATTCATCAGTATATTGACAAAGAAGACCTTAATTTTATTCTTGCAGGATTGAATAAACTGGCTGATATTCAGGTTGCTGCGCAGATAGATCCGCGTAAATTGAGGTCCCGTGAGAATTTGGTAATGTAAATTTTATATTGAAGGTGTATTAAATACACTATATTTGATTTTACAACATCAGAAAAAAAATATTAATAACCAGGCCAACATTGGTTTTTGACATCAAAACCTTCATTTTGTTGGTACATATAAATTTTAAATAACCAAAATGAAACCATTTCATTCTAGAACAAAAATCGTAGCGACGCTCGGTCCTGCTTCAGCTAAACCAGAAGTTTTATTTAGTATGTTTAACGCCGGACTGGACGTGTGCAGATTAAATTTTTCACACGGTTCTCAGGCAGATCACCAGGAGGTCCTGGATACCATCCGCAGTCTTAATAAAAAACACAATTATAACGTAGGTATTCTTGCTGATTTACAAGGTCCTAAGATTAGGATTGGAATGGTGAAAGATGGTGGTATTCATTTAGTTAACGGAAATAGGACGGTCATCACGACCAAAGAATGTATCGGTAATGAAGAGCGTATTTACATCACTTATGACACCTTTCCTAAGGACGTAAAAGCAGGCGAAATTATCCTTTTGGATGATGGTAAACTGCAGATGCGCGTGATCGAAACTAACCTTGTTGACGAAGTGGTTTGTGAGATTGTTCATGGTGGTATTCTGACTTCAAGAAAAGGGGTAAACCTTCCAAATACTAAGGTTTCCATCCCTTCACTTACTGTTGAAGACCGTAAAAATTTAGAGTTTGTTCTTGAAAACGATGTAGAATGGATCGGACTTTCTTTTGTTCGTAACGCTGAAGACATTGTAGAACTGAAAGATATCATCAGACAAAGAGGTAAAACTGCCCGTGTAATCGCTAAAATCGAAAAACCTGAGGCAATTGCTAATATTGATGAAATCATTGCGGTATCAGACGGAATTATGGTTGCCCGTGGTGACCTTGGAGTTGAAATGCCGATGGAAGAAGTTCCATTGTTGCAAAAAATGATCGTTCAGAAATGTCGGGCGGCTTCTAAACCGGTAATTATTGCAACCCAAATGCTGGAAAGTATGATCACTACGCCTAGGCCAACACGTGCTGAGGTGAATGACGTGGCCAATTCAGTGCTTGACGGAGCAGATGCAGTGATGCTAAGTGGTGAAACTTCAGTAGGTGAATTCCCACTGATTGTGATAGAAACGATGCAGAAAATCATCCAGAACATCGAGGTAAACAATTATCCATTCCACCCGGAAAAGTTCCTTAAACCTAAGTCTGAGAGCTTCCTGAGTGATGCGATTTGTGATACTGCCTGCTTCTTGTCAAAACAAACGAATGCAGTGGGTATTGTGTCGATGACTTTAAGTGGTTATACTGCTTTTGAGATCTCCAGCCACAGGCCTAAGGCGCTGACTTATATTTTCACCAGTAACCTTGCACTGTTAAACACAGTGAGTTTACTATGGGGTGTTCAGGGCTTCTATTACGATAAATTTGAAAGTACTGATGAAACCATTCAGGACGTGAATAATCTGCTTAAAAAGCATAAAATGATCAAGAAAGGTGATGTAATTATCAACACGGCGGCCATTCCAATGGAAAGAAAAGGAAAGACCAATATGTTAAAAATTACAGTTATTGATTAAAATGCTGTAGCATTCAATTTTTTTTCTACTTTTGCAATCCGCAAAAAGGAGAGGTGTCCGAGTGGTTGAAGGAGCACGCCTGGAAAGTGTGTATACCTCAAAAGGGTATCGAGGGTTCGAATCCCTCTCTCTCCGCAGATTTAAGCAAAACGCGACAAAAAGGCTTTAAACATTATGTTTAAAGCCTTTTTTGTTTTTCATCTCTTAAATTGGCACACAATCCACTTATTTTGAATATGGATCAGGAAGAACAAATTAGGGACTTACTCCTAAAATCCTTAAAAAATTCAGCGCTGAGAAGAGCGTATTCAGCCTTCGCAAGAAAGAAAGCTTTTAAAAAAGGGGAGCACCTCAGAGAGCCCGGAACGGCTTGTCGTTATTGTTATTTCATGATCAGCGGCATTGCCAGGGGGTATTACCTCAGGGACGGAAAAGAGGTGACCACTTCTTTCTGCTTCGATGGAGATCCCGTTTTTTCTCTGGAAAGTGCAACGCGTGGTGTTCCTGCTTATGAAACTTTTGAAATATTAGAAGATGCGGTGATGGAGCTGATCAGCTTTAATGATCTTTTTCAGCTTCGTCAGCAATTTCCGGAGGTTGAAAAAATGTGGTTGCTAAGTGTTGAGGCCTATGCCATCTGGCTCGAAGAAAGGTTGTATAGCCTGCAGTTTAATGATGCGAAGGAGCGTTATGCCTTGCTGATTAAAAAATATCCTTACATCATTCAGAGGGTTCAGTTGGGTTATATTGCTTCTTATCTGGGCATCACAAAGGAAACTTTAAGCCGTATTCGGGGTTAATCTTACTTTTTTGACAAATGTCAATTGGCCACTTTCAGGCTCTTTTTACATTTGGTTCATGCAAATAACAAAGAGAATTGCTGAACTGGATATCATACGCGGAATCGCCTTATTCGGTATTTTAATAGTGAATATGGGGCTATTTTCTTTTCCTGCACTGTATACGGATCCGATGGATGCCTGGCCAGACTGGACCGATCAGCTGATGGTCATGCTGATTAATTTTGTAGGCGAAGGGAAATTTATTTCCATGTTTTCCTTTCTGTTCGGACTAGGATTTATGATTTTTATCGCCCGCGCAGAAAAGAAAGAACAACGGCCGGTTCGATTGTTTATCAGGCGTTTGCTCATCCTGCTACTGATCGGTCTTGTTCATAGTTATTTCATTTGGTATGGCGATGTTTTTATTTGGAACTTATGCCGGCTAGCAGGAGATTTTCAATCAACTTCCGGAGCATTTGGCGAAAATCAGGACCATATTTTTAGTTAGTCTGACTATTGGCTTACCTGTAGCGCTTGCAGGATTGGTTTGTCTTGGAATGCCACACGATAGTGCAGTCTATAACATCATGCAATTTTTAGGCAGTTATATCGGAGGTTCAGCGCTGGGAATCTTTTATGTTTGTGCGGTACTTTTGTTGTTGCAAAAAGCATCAGGACAGCGAATTCTAGCGCCATTTGCTGCAGTAGGACGCATGGCGGCTACGAATTACATCCTGCAATCTGTGATTTGTGTCCTGCTTTTTTATAGCTTTGGATTGGGGCTCTATGGCAAAATCAGCCCCGTTGCCGGTTTCTTTTTGGCCATTGGGTTGTATGTTTTTCAGGTATTCTTTAGTAACTTTTGGATGAACAGGTTTCTTTACGGACCGATAGAATGGTTATGGAGAAGCCTCACTTATGGCACAAAGATGCCGATAAAAATGAATGCTATTCAAAAACAAAGAAGGGCTTGATCCGTGGTTTTCCTTTGAAATCTTTAGGAGGGACTGAGCTTTCTCCTTTTGTTTTTATCAGTTTTACGTGTCTAATAGAAGCCTTGCCGTTTATCGCAAAACCAAATTGCCCTTTTGGCTTCACAAAGCCCGTAGCATCTCTAAATGAAGTAATTGCTTGGTTGTTGATCCATATAAAGAATTCATTTCCGGCTCTTTGTATTTTCCAGTCCTGCCAGGTGTGTTCTTTAGGTCTTTCTACTTTAGGCATGGTGCCAATATGGCCAACACTGTGAATGAAACTTCCTGTCATATCTAGATTGGCAAATAGGCCACGATCCTCAATGGAGACCCTGTTCTCAAACTGATTTAGCAAAATGCCCAGGAATTTATTTTGATTCAGATTGAGCATGACTTCAAATAAATAGGTTCCTGGTTCCGCCAACGAAGAGAACGTAAGGATGTAATTTTCAGAAAGAGGCTTGTTGCAGAGTAGGATAGCCCAGTTTGCATCTTTGTTTCCCTGGATGCCTGAATCTTTAACATTCCAGTCCCCATTTAAGCTCAGCCAATTTTTCCGGAGGTCATTTTTTCTGAAATTTTCTTTAAATATTACCTTGTTTTGGGCATTTACGACTGGAGTTATAGCGAGGGTCAGAAAGAAGAACAAGATGGTTTTATAAAGGTTCATTCTTTATTATTGAAGTTGTTTTAATGCATTATTGATCTTTTCCTGTTTTTGTTCTCTCAGGATTTCAGTTGGTGGGGCTGCTCTTTCCAGGCAATCCATAATTCCGCAGCGTTCGCAGGTGGTGTGTACTGTCTTTACGGGAATAGCGGCATCATTTACAAATGACATCGCCTGAAGGAGCTTCTGATCTATCAATAATCCGAGCGTCACACTGATCATTTCATTCCCTTTTCCTGTCGGTTTTGAAATGGAAATACATAGATAACGGTTATGTGTCTGCCAGTATTGGGATATTTGTGCTTCAACAATGGGGTGTTTGTACTTTTTGGCTGCAACCAGGTTCGCTGTATGTTTCAGGGAATTGATAGAAACCCATCGGCGACAATAGTGCTCATGAGTGGCATTCGCATGAGGATTGTGTAGCTGAGAAAGGTGTAATTCTTTGGTGATTTCAAATTCATCTTTTTTTATCTCGCCTGATATGCGCAAAAAGAAAAGCTGATCGATGCTGAAATGTTTTGGCAAAATATTGGTCAGTCGCTGTACCAGCATTTCGGGGGTGACATCATATTGTATCCATAGGTTAATCCATGCTTTATCATCCCATTTTGTTTGCATCATGATGTGTTTTACATCCTCCACGAATTTTTCTTCCTGCATCAGCAATGCTACCCCAAAATAGGAAGCCTTGAAGTTGTTAAGCATCATGTCAAAGGAATCGCTGTGCTGAATAATGGTTTCATAAGGTCTCTCAGTGATGTTTAGGTATTGAAATGCGATTTCCCGGGCCAGTAGAAATTTCTCCTGAGCAGGGCTCATGCCTTTGTTGATGTAAAATGTTTTGCTGGCTTTAGCGTAAAATGAGCGCAATCCCTGTAAAGCATCCATGGTGTTCATCCGCTTGCGGTTTACCTGGATGTCCATTTTATTTAAAATGGCTTCCAGTAGGGGGATTTCTATTTTGAGGTCTTCTTCCCATTGATATTCGACTCTGAAGTTCCTTACGGCATCTTCAAGATCTTCAAAATAATTGTCATGAAGGTCCTGGTAGGAACGAAGGGCGGCGTTATAGAAGTTTTCTTTTGATAGCTGATAGCTTCTGGAGATTTTAAGCAGGGTGCTGATGAAAGCCGTTACTTTATCAGGCGTATTGGAAAAAAGATCTAAAAGAGAAGCAGGGGTTAGTCCGAAATGCTCCCAGGGCACTGCATTGATAAAGTCAGAATTGATCAGGTCGATAATCGGCTGGAGTTTTTTGCTGGCCCTTAACGACACGAGATAATCATAATCAACGCCTAAGATTTTTGCCAGCGAGAGTATTTTATCTGCCTTTGGGAACTTTTTTCCAGTCTCAATGTCGTGAACATAGGAGAGAGACATGCCTGTTTTCTCTGCAAGTTGTTGGTAAGAGAGTCCTTTTTCCTGGCGTAAAGCTTTTACTTTCAGGCCTAAAATCAGGCGTACGCTATCATTATCGGTTATCATATGGCTAAAATAGGAAAAAGAACCTATTTAACGAAAAAAAAAATATTAGCGAATATTTCGCTAATTGAGAATAATCCGTATCTTGCATGAAACTTACAACCATGACATCAATTATGAACCACCCCAGCAAATGGAATCCTGCCCCGGAGGGCATGACCATTAAAGCTCCGTTCCAGGAAGCTTACCAGGAAATACTTGGGGATGATGCACTGCAGTTTATTAAGGCATTGCACCTCCATTTTAATGTGCACCGCAAAGCCTTACTAAAGGAGAGAGAAGTAGTGCAGCAAAAAATTGATGCCGGATGGAAACCTCGTTTTCTTCCGGAAACGGCAGAGATCCGGAGCAGCGAATGGCAGATCGCCCCGGTACCCGAAGATATTCAGGACCGTCGGGTGGAGATTACCGGGCCCGTTGACCGGAAAATGATCATCAATGCGATGAACTCTGGCGCTAATGTTTTTATGGCGGATCTTGAAGACAGCAACTCCCCAAACTGGGAGAATATCATTGGCGGTCAGGTTAACCTGCGGGATGCCGTTAACCGTTCTATTAGTTTTATCAATCTGGATAACGGTAAGGAATATAAGTTAAATGAGCAGACAGCTACTTTATTTGTTCGTCCCAGAGGCTGGCACCTGGAGGAAAAACATATTGAAATTAATGGAGAACCCATCAGTGGGAGCTTGCTTGATTTTGGACTTTACTTTTTTCATAATGCCAAAACACTCTTGCAAAAAGGAACGGGTCCATACTTCTATTTGCCAAAATTAGAAAGTCATAGAGAAGCCAGACTTTGGAATGATGTATTTGTTTTCGCACAGGAATATTGCGGCGTGGCTTATGGAAGCATTAAGGCAACAGTACTGGTAGAGACCATTCTTGCTCCATTTCAACTGAATGAAATATTGTTCGAATTGAAAGACCATTCTGCTGGTATGAATTGTGGACGCTGGGACTATATTTTCTCCTTCATTAAAAAGTTCAGAAATATTCCCGGATATGTTTTTCCAGACCGTTCTCAGGTAAATATGACTGTTCCTTTTATGCGGGCATACACCCAACTGGTAATAAAAACCTGTCATAACCGGGGCGCACATGCCATCGGCGGGATGGCGGCGCAAATACCGATCAAAAACAATGAGGCCGCTAATGAGGCTGCTATGGAAAAAGTAAAAGCAGACAAATTGCGCGAAGTAACCGATGGACATGATGGTACCTGGGTTGCACATCCGGGATTGGTTGCCATTGCTAAGGAAATATTTGATGCCGGTATGCAAACACCAAATCAGCTACATGTAAAACGGGAAGATTTTATTTGTACAGCGGATGAATTGTTACAATTACCCGAGGGAACAATCACTGAAGAAGGACTAAGACAGAACATCAATGTAGGGATTTTGTATCTCGAAAACTGGCTTCGTGGAAATGGTGCTGCAGCCATTTATAACCTGATGGAAGATGCTGCTACAGCAGAGATTTGCCGCACACAGGTTTGGCAATGGTTACACAATAAAGCCAGTTTAGAAGATGGCAGAATCATTAACCATAGTCTGTATGAAGATATGCGAGATGATGAGATTGAACAAATCAGGAGCACGGTAGGGAGCAAAGCTTACCAGGAAGGTCAATACGTTCAGGCGATCTGTATTTTCAATAAATTGATTGTTCAGAATAAATGGGTTGACTTTCTTACCCTGCCAGGCTATGAACTCATCCTTTCTAATGATGAGAAGAAAGTCTGTGAAGAAGCCCTGGAGCCGGAAAGTATGGCTTCTCTTTTGGTGACTGATGAAAAAACGATAACCATATAAAAAAATAATGTAAATGTTAACCTAAAAACGAACCACAATGGGAACAGATCATAGAGCAACCCGATTATTTGCCGAATGGCAAACCAACCCGAGATGGGAAGGGATCAATCGGCCTTATAGCGCAGAAGAAGTTTTGAAATTGCGTAGTAAAGTAGAAATTGAATATACTTTGGCCAAAAACGGGGCAGAGAAATTATGGGAAAAACTGAAAGCGCAGACGTATGTTGCCGCTTTGGGTGCCCTGACTGGAAACCAGGCTGTGCAGGAAGTAGCCGCAGGATTAGATGCGATTTACCTAAGTGGATGGCAGGTCGCTGCTGATGCCAATTCCTCAGGAACGATGTATCCTGATCAATCTCTGTATCCAGTGAATTCTGTACCTGATGTGGTGAAAAGGATTAACAATGCTTTATTGCGTTGTGAACAAATTGATTCCGTAAATGGAGATAACTCGAAAGATTGGATGGCGCCCATTGTAGCGGATGCTGAGGCTGGTTTTGGGGGCAATTTAAATGCATTTGAGTTGATGAAAGCAATGATCGAAGGCGGAGCATCAGGTGTTCATTTTGAAGATCAGCTGTCTTCTGCGAAAAAATGCGGGCATTTGGGCGGAAAAGTATTGGTTCCCACGCAAGAAGCTGTTAATAAATTAATTGCAGCAAGGCTGGCAGCTGATGTGATGAATGTTTCCACGATCATTATTGCACGGACAGATGCAGAAGCTGCGAATTTGATTACTTCGGATATCGATGTAAGAGATCAGGAATTTATTACTGGTGAGCGAACTAATGAAGGATTTTACACTGTAAAGAATGGATTGGAACAGTGTATTTCACGTGGTTTGTCTTACGCTCCTTATGCGGATATGATCTGGATGGAGACTTCGCAGCCCGATCTGGCAATAGCAAAAGCGTTTGCCGAAGCGATTCATGCGGCTTATCCAGGGAAGCTTCTTGCTTACAATTGCTCTCCTTCCTTCAATTGGAGTAAACACCTGACAGAACGAGAGATGGAAACATTCCGGGAAGATTTGGCGGCTTTGGGTTATAAGTTTCAGTTCATTACGCTGGCTGGTTTTCATGCATTGAATACCTCTATGTTTGAATTGTCTCAATCGTACAAACAAAGTGGTATGGCTGGTTTCTCTAAATTGCAGCAAAGGGAGTTTGCATTGCAGGAACATGGTTTTAAAGCCGTAAAACATCAGACTTTCGTGGGAACCGGATATTTTGATTGCGTTCAGAGTACCGTTCAGCAAGGAACCGCTTCTACCATGGCCATGAAAGATAGTACGGAAACTGCTCAGTTTCACTAGCTATGATTATCAAATACAGCACAAAGCGGGGTCTAAAATGTATTAGACGCCCGCCTTGTTTTTTATCAATGAATGAAAAGACTTTTGGTTAGCCTGCCAATGATTCTGCATATTTTTTGAAGTTGTCTAAGATTGCTTGCCAGCCACCTTTTTGCATTTCTATCGGATTTGTGCTTTCAGCTTCAAAGGTTTCGGTTATTTTTGTAGTGTTGCCATTTCCGGTAAAAGTTATACTAACTTTTCTATCATCTCCAAGGGTATAAGCAATAAGCTCGTTGGTTTTTACCTCATCGTAAACTCCGGCAAAGTCAAAGCCGAAGCTACCATCTTTAGCTTCCATCCTTGATAGGAATTTCCCGCCTGTACGTAGATCGTTTTCTACTCTCGGGGTATGCCAGTCTTCAGAAGCGTTGTTCCATTTTACAATATGTTCCGGAGAAGTCCATGCGTTCCAAACCGTTTCTACTGCTGCGTTTACAATAGCTTCTATTGTAATATTGACCTGATTTGTTGTATTCATTTTGCTTAATTTTAATTGAATGGTTCTGTTTAATTGAATGATGTAAAATTAGCGGGGCTTTTCTGAAAATGCGATAGGGAGAAACGACAAAATGAAGGGGAATTTACGACAGGGAGAATGATGTTTTTTTAACAAGGAGTCGCTTTAGTCGAACTTATTAACAATTGCATGGCATTTTGTTTGAGTGTCATGGCATCTTCTTTTGGTATGAAGGCTTCATCTGAGGTAAATATAAAACCTATTTCTCCTCTGAATGTCGTGGTAAATAGCGTGCTCGGATTACCAAAAGGGAACATGGTGGAAGGAGAGTGTAAGGCTTCTACTTCAAGGATACCGTAATTTTCTTTGATGCTGACTTTTCCCATATTGGAGAATGTAAAATCATGGGCTCCCCTTTCTGCTTTTGCATATTTGGTCATTTTGGGAAGGGTCTGCAGGAGTCGGTTGCTATACATGAAGATTTTATTGACGTCTATCTTGTTGATCTCCTGCTGAAGTTTTTCCTTAAACGTCCTTGCCTGAGCCCAAAGGTCGTTGGTTTTATGGGCTTTTAAGCTTAAGCCTATCATTGCGGGAAAGGCGAAAAACATGTCTTCTTTGACTTCGGGAAGAAATTTCCGCATGTCTACGGCACAGTAAAGTCTGGAGTATGATTTAAGCTGTTTGATCTGTTGATGGGCTTTTAAAAAGGCAACAGATAGCGCGGAATGAATGGAAATCTGTGTCGCCTTACAACTGTTCAAGATGATGGCTGATTCTTCTCTGCTTATTTTCCAGTGCAAGAAATAGGGCTGATCTCTTTTAATTTCTTTTTTTAAACACAAAATATTTAAGCTGAGTTTTACCAATTTAGCAAAGACTTGAACTTTTATAATATTGGCTTTATTGTGTTTAATGGCATCAGGAATAAAGTCTTCAACAGAAGCGAAAGAGTTATAAGTGCCAATATCCAAGTTTGGCTGCGCTAATAAACGGAGTGTTTCGTCCATCATGTTCAAAACAGATTTGCCATCACAAATGCAATGGTGGCAAACGAAAATCAAATCTGATATCTCGTCTGATTTTATCCAAACCAGCCTTGCGAGTGGTTGATCCTTTAAGACAAAAGGACTGAGGCATTCTGCGATCGATTCTTTTTCCCAATCCTCATTACTCTGTCGCCTAACCACGCGTACAGGTATTTCAGAGATGTTTTTTTGTTCCACAAAAAAAGGAGTGCCATTGTCTTCTTTTGCAACGGTCACCCTAAGCAAAGGATGTCTTTTCTGAACTTTTGAGAGTGCATCGTATAAGGCTTTTTCGGGAATGTTTCCTTTGATTCTGATGCCAGACACAACGTTAACGACTCCGAAGCCGTTGGCGTACATCGTACCTTCAATTAAAGAGAGCTTTCTTTTTAACATAAATTGAGCGAATTTCAATTAAAGTTAGGTTAATTTATTCTCCTTTAAAATCAAGATTGATAAAACGCCTTTACTCCCCTCATTACATGACCTTTAGCCAGCCTGTGATACTCAATCTCGGTTTGTTTGTGAGTAAAACTTCATGAGCCAGCTCACTGCTTTTGAAGAATACACTTTTTCCATTCAATGGACTGATGTTTTGAAGATTGTTCAGGTGATGGATACAGAGCTCGCCACCGTCATTTATTTTCCAATCTGTGTTTAGATACATGACCATTGAATATTGTCTGCTTCCATTGCTGCGAAACTGGTCGAGGTGCTTTTTATAAAAGCTTCCTTTTTCATATAGTGTATAGTGAAACTCGTAGCCGGTGATGCCTGTATAGCAGGTGCTGTTCAGGTGGCTTACAAAGCGGTCCATCAAATCGAAAAAATCATTTTCATGTTGATTATTATGCTTCCGGTCAAGCCAGTATATCCGGTCACTTCTAAATAGTTTATCATGAACTACCAGTGCATCATTTCCTGTTCCGGCAGACAAAAGAAGGTTTTCTTTGTAGAGTTGCGTTAAGTTGTTTTTCAAATGAGCAGCAAGATCTTCGCTTAAAAAATGTTCTGCTATGCCAACCTTGTTTTCTATGAAGCTGTCAATGAGTTTATTAAAAATTTGTTCCAATGGAGTGGTCATCATGATTTCGGGCATCATCGCCCTTACCTGACGTAAGGTAGCTTTAATTAATGGTAAGTATTTGAAAATCAATGTAAAATGAAAGAGTTATGAAAGAAGGGTTGGTTTTTGGATTAATGTCTATGGAATTAGTAGTTTATTTGTTTATCTTTGTTTTACCTTAAGGCTTGTGGAAATAAAAAGCCTGGATTAAATCAACTGATATAGGATGAAAACACTAACTATAG
Source organism: Pedobacter steynii (assembly GCF_900103665.1). Taxonomy (GTDB): domain Bacteria; phylum Bacteroidota; class Bacteroidia; order Sphingobacteriales; family Sphingobacteriaceae; genus Pedobacter; species Pedobacter steynii. Next base: position 55,075 of record NZ_FNGY01000009.1, on the reverse strand, counting down.
CTGCGCTATCGTTGCTCTTGAGCAGCGCAGCGGTTCACGCACAGGAGAAAAGTAATGTAGAAATTTCAGGAACTGTTAAAGGACAGAACTCAGGGAAGGTCTATCTGCAGAAATTCGATAACAAGATGTTTTTTACATTGGATTCTGCAGAGCTGAAGGATGGGACTTTCAAATTTAAAAAGACACTTAAATTACCGGAGTTGTATGGTTTAACTATAGATAAGGAAGAGAGTCCACTGTATGTTTTTTTAGAAAAAGGAAAAGTAGATGTTTCCCTGGATCCGGAAGGTTATTATAGAAATTCAGTGGTGACCGGATCTGCTTCTAATGATTTATTTGCCAGCTACAAAAAGCAAAAAGAGGTTAAAATAGACGCATTTATTAAAGAAAACCCAAGCTCTTTAGTTGCAGCTTATGTTTTTTACCGGGATTTCTCTTATAGATTGACTCCAGAAGAGATCAGACAGAATTTACAGTTGTTGGATCCTAAATTGTCTAATACGCCCTATGTTGCGGTCCTGAAAGACCTGGTAAATGTATTAACCAGTGTTGGCATTGGAAATAAGGCTCCTGATTTTGAAGGATTAACACCGGAAGAAAAATCAACTAAACTATCGGATCATTTTGGAAAATATTTATTGCTTGATTTCTGGGCATCCTGGTGTGGACCTTGCAGAAGGGAAAATCCAAACCTGGTAAAAGCATATCAAAAATATCATGATAAAGGATTTGAGATCTTTGCGGTATCTCTCGATAAGGATAAAGAAGCTTGGTTGAGAGGAATTAAAGACGACAACTTGAGCTGGACACATGTTTCTGACCTTGCTTTCTGGAATAGTTCAGCCGCGAAGTTGTACGGGGTCAGGGCCATTCCTTCAAACGTACTGATCGATCCTAACGGTGTGATTATTGGTAGAAACCTGAGAGGAGAAGATCTGGATAAAAAACTGGAAGAACTTCTCGCTACTCCTTTAGCAAAAACTCCTTAAAAGAAATTTATATAAGTGTTATACTTCAAACGGCCCGTTCATAACATATGCTGAACGGGCCGTTTGAATATCTATATTTTTATTAACAAGTTTAACGTAAATGCGAGCAATGCGCCGGTCAACGGGCCAACAACGGGAATCCATGCGTAGCCCCAGTCGTTATCTCCTTTCCCATGAATGGGTAAAATGGCGTGCATAATTCTTGGGCCCAGATCCCTTGCCGGATTAATGGCATATCCTGTCGTACCTCCGAGCGACAAGCCAATGACCCAAACGAGCAAGGCTACCGGTAGCGCTCCGAGAGAGCCTAAACCTACTGGCGTTTTGCTAATGCCCATAGAGGCATCGGTAAAATGAAAGATCACAAAGATCAATATGAAAGTTCCTATGATTTCACTAACGAGATTAGACCAGGTGTTTCTAATGGCCGGAGCTGTGCAGAATGTAGCACGTTTGGCACCTTGATCTTCGGTCAGCTTATAGTGGTCTTTGTAGGTGAGCCAAACGAGAAAGGAACCTAAAAAAGCACCAATAAACTGTGCCAGAATGTAAACGGGTACTTTTGTCCAGCTTAGTTTTTCGATAAGGGCCATGCTGATGGAAACAGCCGGGTTAAGGTGAGCTCCACTATATGGCCCGGCAATGACTACGCCTACAAATACGGCCAATGCCCATGCCGTTGTGACGACAATCCAGCCTCCGTTATTCCCTTTTGTTCCTGTTAAAACGACATTGGCAACTACACCGTTTCCTAAAAGAATCATGACCATGGTACCGATTACTTCGGCTGAAAATTCCGACATCTGAAAAAATTTAATGATTTATAACACTAATCGTAATTATACGTAAGTATAAACAATCGTTATTGAAACTAAAAGAAGGGGAATCGAAAATGTCAATTATTAATTTCCCCCGTTTTCCGACCGCATCCCCTAGATCTTAATCTGGTTTGTATCAAATTCGATACAATAGTTAGAGGAGACGCGTTGAAGCCATCGATAAGAAATATAGGAAATATCCGAATGCTAATTCGCTTTAAATGAATCTATAGCCAGATTATGATGATATGCAGTAGTGAAAATATAAATCTTGGCACATTTCTTTCTAACACCCTGAGATAAAACAACACAACATGAAAAAGATCATTATTTTGGCTATAGGCCTATTCGTTGCTGGTGCAGCCAATGCACAAAGCCCCATCAGGTTAGGGGTTAAAGCAGGTTTGAACCTTCCTAACATCATTAAGGGAGATGGAAACAACAATTATAGCACTAAAGTAAATCCTGGTTTTAATGCCGGTGTTACTTTAGACATCAACCTGATCAAAGGACTTGCATTTACTCCGGAACTATTGTATTCGACCAAAGGGTATAAAGCGCAGACTTCTTTGGGAGAATATACCCAAACTACTCACTTCATTGATATTCCAATTCTGGCAACTATTAATCTAGGGGGTAGTGGATTGAATCTGGTTGTAGGGCCTCAGGTTTCATTTTTAACTTCTACCAAGAATAAATTTGATAACCGTTTTGGTACTGTTATAGAAAATGAGTTCAATGAAGATTCGGATAAATTTAAAAAAAGCCTTGTTGGTGGGGTAATTGGATTTAGATATGACCTCAATGATAAATTTGATATTCATGGCCGTTATGCCCTTGATTTCCAGAAAAACAATGAAGACGGAACGAAACAAACTCCTGAATACAAAAACCAGGTATTCTCTGTAGGTGTAGGTGTGAAATTCTAACCCTAGAGGAAAATATATCGAAGAGGGTACTTTAACAGGTGCCCTCTTTTTTTGTAGACAGAATTTTGCTTCTTCAAGTTTCCGGTTTCCTGATCCGCAGCACATTATGTGTTGGATTTGGGACAATTTAAAATACCTCTTTTTTCCTCGTAGCTGAATTTGCTTTTTGACTTTAATTGTCTGTATGTCAGTGTATTTGTTTTCATCTTGCTTTGTGGAATACATGGTTGACAGCCTTTTTTGGCATGGTTATTACAATACCCACCCCGAATTTTAAACTTATTAAAATCGACAATTATGAAAAAATTATTCATTATAGGATTGGGTCTGACTATGAGTAGTCTGGCCTTCCAGTCAAAAGCACAAACATCACAATCTGCTGCAAACGATCAAATGAGATTTGGTATTAAGGCCGGTGCAAATTTAATGAACATGGGAAAGATCTCCATTGGGGATCAAAGTTATTCCACCGATTCTAAAGTTGGATTTCAGGCAGGTGTTTATGCTGATCTACCTTTAGGCGGTGGTTTTGCTTTCCTGCCGGAGGTGATCTATTCCCAAAAAGGGGGTAAAGTGAAAGAAACTTTTGGAAATACGACCTCTGAATTTGATTCCAAAGTTGGATATCTGGACGTACCAATTTTGGTCGGATACAGACCCACTCCCGAACTAACTGTTTTTGTTGGCCCTCAGGCATCATTTTTACTTTCTCAGGAGTCATCATTTAAAGTGAATGGCGAACAGGCAGGAGATAGCTTTACCAATAAAAAAGACTATAAAAAATCCATCGCTGGTGGTGTCGTGGGATTAGGTTACGCCATTACCCCTAACATCAACGTGAACGGAAGATATACAATGGACTTCCAGAAAACATTTAATGACGACATCAATCAGGATAAACTGAAAAATAAAGGCTTTGCCTTGTCATTAGGCTATACTTTTTAATTCCATTTACCTATGGAAAGCAGATCCCGGTACCTTTAAATAGGGCCGGGATTCTTTTTTTAACCTTATTTCTCCCCGCTTTTGTTACATCAGACCTCCTTTTATCTGAATGCTTTTTGTTTAACTTTGAGATTTAACCGACTACACCTCAATGAAATTTAACCATTCAACAGCCCTTTTTCTTCTTTTATTCAGTGGACTGTCTTCAGTTCAGGCACAGAAAAAAACATACTTGGAAACTCTGGCGGGCCCCAACCAATGGGTGGACTCTGTATTTAACAAGCTAAATAAGCGTCAGAAGATTGCGCAAATGTTTTTTGTAAGGGCACATACTGATATGGGTAAAGCCTATGAAGACTCTATAGGAAGAGTGATCAAAAAGGAAAAAATTGGTGGATTGGTCTTCTTTCAGGGTGGTCCCGGCAGACAGGCAGTGTTAACCAATCAATATCAATCGCTCGCACGTGTTCCTTTACTCATCACCTCCGATGGAGAATGGGGTTTGGGGATGCGTTTGGATAGTACGGTTTCCTATCCTTACCAGATGGCATTGGGGGCTGTTCAGGATAAAGAACTGATCTATAAGATGGGATTGGAAGTCGCGAAAGACTACAAACGAATAGGGATGCACATGAATCTTGCCCCGGATGTAGATGTCAACAACAATCCAAAAAATCCAGTGATCAATTTCAGGTCATTTGGTGAGAATAAATATAACGTAACCACCAAAGCTTCAGCTTATATGAAAGGAATGCAGGACGGTGGTCTTTTGGTGAGTTTAAAGCATTTTCCAGGACATGGAGATACCGATGTAGATTCACATTATGACCTTCCAAAATTGCCCTTTACCAAAGCACGTTTGGACAGCCTTGAGATCTATCCCTTTAGGGAGCTCATTAAAGAAGGAGCTGCTGGGGTCATGATTGCACATATGAACATTCCGGCATTGGACAATACGCCCAATATGCCTTCTACCTTATCTAAACCAATTGTGACCGGAATTTTAAAAGAAGAACTGGGCTTTAAAGGCCTTGTGATTTCCGATGCGATGGGAATGAAAGGCGTGGTAAAATACTTTAAAGATGGCGAAGCTGATGTGATGGGCATCATTGCGGGGAATGACATTCTGGAGCTTTCGGAAAATAGTGCCCGTGCCATTAAGCTGGTCCGTAAAGCAGTAAGATCAGGAAGGATCAGCATGGACCGAATAGACGAAAGTGTAAAGAAGATCCTTACTGCAAAGTATTGGGCCGGACTAAATGTAAAGGATACTATAAATGAGCAGAACGTTCTCGCCGAAGTGAACAGAGCGGAGAGTTTAACCTTGTTACAACAATTGGCAGATGCTTCTATGACTGTTTTAAGGGGGAAACAATACCTGAAAACATTGTCTGCAGAAAAAAGAACGATTATCATCAGCATTGGTACAGCTAACGTAACGACTTTTCAGAAGGACCTGGGCACTTATTATAAGAATTCAATCTTTTATACCCTGGATAAAGATGCCAATGCAAACTCGATTGCGAAAGTGTTAAGAGAGATCTCTGGTTTCGACCAGGTGATTGTGGGGATTCATGATATGAGAAACCGTCCAGGAAATGGAATGGTACTAAGTGCAGATTTAAAAATGTTCATTAAAGATATGTCTGATAAAAATGCGGTGTTCGCTTTGTTTGCCAACCCTTACAACATTAGCGCCTTATCAGGACTTGAAAATAGCAAGGGGCTGATTGTAGCCTATCAGAAGGAAGATTTTATGCAGCGTGCAGCATCTTCGGTGATTAAAAACCAATTCGTTCCTAGCGGGAAATTGCCGGTAACCATAAATGCCGCTTTTAAATACGGCGACGGAGAATAAAAAAATCCTGCTGATGTAACCCTATTGATCACATCAGCAGGATCGTTTTTCAAAAGATCTATTTATTATTTTCAGGCTTTAGCGCTGCAGCATTCCAGTTTTTAAGGAATTCAGTTACTTTTTTAACACTATGCCCTTTGCCTTCTTCAAGATAAGCTGAGTTTTGCGTGTGTAATAATTTTCCGTTTCCATCAAGGATCAGGAATACCGGAAAACCAAAGCGTCCCGGGTAGTTTAATTTCGCCAATACTGCTTCATTTTTATTCTCTTTACTGTAGTTAACCAATACTGTTTCGTAATTGTCATTAAGGACAGTTTTAAGCTCTGGAGTGCTATCTACCAGATTATGGAAAGCAATACACCAGGAACACCAGTTTCCGCCTACTTGTATAAATACATGTTTACCTTCTTTTTTGGCCTTAGACACAGCGGCATCGATATCTGCCTGTGCATTCGCAGAAGGGTTGTAAATCTTTACGGCTTCTTTTGCCGCCTGAGCAAAGCCACTCGTCGAAATGGCTACAAAAGCAAAAAGTATTAAAGCTATTCTTTTCATTGTCATTTGTTTTATCATTTACTAGCTCTGCCTTCAGGTATTTTAGGATTGATTTTTTATCGTCTGAAAAGCTAAACCATAATCCCTGCAACTCAAGATCACATCGCTAAAACCAAAAGTAAGAAACTATTCAGATCTTTATGTAATCAGATTATAAAATTAGTCTACTAATTAAGTCGTCTACTATTTTGTGAAAACCTCAGCAGAATATTTTAGCTTTACCTAATGCCGCAACAGCCTCTAAAAATATTACAAGCCTCCGCAGGATCCGGTAAAACATTCAGTCTTACAGCACATTATTTGACCTTACTATTGTCTGGAGAAACCAAGTACAGGGAAATTCTGGCGGTAACCTTCACCAATAAGGCGACTGAAGAGATGAAAACCAGGATTATGGAAGTGCTTAAAGGCTTTGCATTAGGGCAGGAAGAGGTCGAAGATTACAGAACTTTAGTCCTAAAGGCACATCCTGACTTAAACAAAACCGGCTTACAGGAAAAATCAGAAAGGATTTATAAAAAAATATTACACGATTACAGCCGTTTTTCTGTCAGCACCATCGACGGATTTGTGCAAAAGGTAATCAGAGGTTTTGCCTTTGAACTGGGTTTGGATTCCGGTTATGCACTGGAAATGAACTTTGAAAAGGTAAAAAACGAACTTGCCGATAAGCTCGATGAACAGATGGACAGCAACCCGAACCTGCTTCAGTGGATCATTGACCTGGCCATGGACAGGATCAGCAATAACATCAGCTGGAATTACAGGAATGAGCTGATCGACCTGGCCGGAGAAATATTTAAAGAGCGTTACCAGCCTTTCGACAATGCAATTCAGGAGCTCATCGAGCACAATGACTTAAATGTCATGTTTGGAGCGTACAGTAAATCTACCCGGCAGCAGATTACTTTATTTGAAAGCGACCTCAAAGAGAAAGCCTTACGTGCCATGAGCCTGTTTGAATCAGCCAATATCAGCACTGATCAGCTGAAGGGAAAATCACGCTCTCCTTTGCTTTCCATTTCAAAGATTGCAGATGGTGATTTTTCAAAAATTGAAAACATAGCAAAGCTGATCAATGAGCCGGAAGAGTGGTTTAAAGCAGGATCAGACGATTCTTTATATTCCAGCCTTAACCCATTACTGGATCAACTACATCAACGTTATATTTCCGGTTTGCCGGAGTATATCCTGGCCCAGGCTTTTAATAAAAACTTATATTACCTGCGTTTGATGCAGGAAATGGCCGTCTTACTGAAAACTTACAGGCAGGAAAGTGGCAACCTGTTGATTAGTGATGCTCAGAATCTCCTGAAAGGAATTACCGGTGAGGATGATGATAATCCAGCCTTTATCTGGGAAAAAACAGGAAGCAGGTACCGCCATTTTCTGTTTGACGAATTTCAGGACACCTCTTCTAATCAATGGGGGAACTTTAAACCCCTGTTAAAGAATGCCATGGCAGAAGCCAATGGTAAACTGATTGATCATTTGATCGTAGGCGATGTAAAACAATCCATCTATCGCTGGCGTAATGGCGATTGGAATATCCTTCACCAGCAGGCGAAAAGAGACATTGGCGAAAGTTATGTGACCTCTGCAAATCTCGAAGAAAACTATAGAAGCACCGAAAATATCATTCTGTTTAACAACATGCTCTTTAAGGCACTGCCGATATTGATGCAGGGAAAGCTGAATGATACCATAGAAGAGCAATCTGCCAATCAAAAACTCGCCGATTGGTGGGCGGAAAGGGGGCTTGGTCACATCATCACCGATGTATATGCTGAAGTTGCTCAAAAGCTCACCCCAAAAACGGCTTCCGGAGGAAGTATCGACTTTTCGGTTTTAAAAACCGATGCAGATGGTGCAAGTCTTGGAAGAACCGGTTTTAAGTCGGAAGCGTTGAGAAGAATGGTGGCAACGCTAACCCGCCTCATCATAAAAGAGCAACGGTATAAAGCAGGTGATGCCTGTGTATTGGTGCGTTCAAACTCAGAAGCAATCGCTGTAGTGGACGCATTGATGGAGAACAACATCAATGTGATTTCAGGAGAGGCTTTACTGATAGAAAACAATACTGCGGTAAAAATTCTGATCAATACCCTGATGGTGATGGCAGGGCTTCCAAATAATACAGCCCTATATAAAGCCAATTGCATTAGCCTGTATGCACAGCTAAAAGTGCAAAAAGTACAGCCAGAGCAATTGTTTAACCTGAAAATTAAAGGACTGGAAGAGCTGTCTGATATTTTACCACCGGAGCTTTGTGAAAACTGGAAAAGCTGGATGCAGCAGCCATTACCTGAATTATTGGAAAAGCTGATCCGTGCTTATGGATTAAGTCGGGCAAGCCATGCTGCTCATATGCCTTATTTATTTGCATTAAGAGATTTGGCCGGAAACTTTGCCCGGCAGGGAGAAAAAGGAATTACCTCTTTTCTTACTTATTGGGAAGAAGAAGGGCGCAGGAAAACGCTGCCTTCTTCAGAAAATACAGATGCCGTGCAGGTGATTACCATCCATAAATCTAAAGGACTTGCCTTTAAAGTGGTCATGGTGCCGTTCTGTAATTGGGAAATTAATGGCAAGCCCAACAGCATTTTTTGGGTGCCCACAGAAAATACACCTTACCACCAGTTGCAGAGTATCCCTTTGAAATATAATAAGGAACTGGGACAGTCGGCCGTAGCGATTCCCTATTATGAGGAATTGTTGTACAACAATATGGATGCGCTAAACATGTTATATGTCGCCACGACAAGAACAAAAGAATACCTGTACATTACCTGTCTTGGGAAAAAAACAGATACCATCAGCACCATTGGCGATTTGATGGCCATGACTTTACAAGAGCAGTTAAATGAGGACGGAAACTTTATCGTCGACGAACCGGTTGTTAAAAAAACAGTTTCATCGGCTTCCAAAGAAGAGCGTCCAGAGTTGATCAACCTGCTGGAATATCCCACATCAGGGCGACTCAGTGAGGTCTTCAATAATAAATTGAAGCGGAGGGAGCTGGAAATGCTGACCGGTACCAATGCAGGAAGAGAGGGAAGTATCTTACATGAGGTCTTGGCTCTTTCGGCGAATGCTGCAGAAGTGGATGAAGTGCTGAATACGATGCTGAATGAAGGTGTTTTTAAAGCCGAAGAACTTCCCGCATTGAGAAAGCAGGCAGTGAATGTTTTGGAACACAAAGATTTGCAGGCCTTACTCGGAACAAGCAACGAAACCATTAACGAAAAAAGTATTATCGACATCCGTGGGAAAATGTACCGCCCCGATAAAGTCCTGATCTCAGGGAAAGAGGTCGTGGTGATCGACTATAAGTTTACCCATAAAGAAAGCGATGCCCACATCAAACAGGTGTATGGTTATCGGGATTTGTTGCTCGCCATGGGCTATCAGAAAGTACAGACCTATCTGTTTTATGCGCATAGTGCGGAACTAAAATTAGTGTAAAGATGAGTGCATTTTTAAAAGAAGTAGCAGAAGATTTGGTCACGCGCCTTGGCGGAGATTTGCACCATGCAGCAGTGGTTTTTAACAATAAACGCCCCGTTCCTTACCTACAGAATCATCTCGCAGATTCCATTGGAAAGCCTTTTTGGAGCCCCTCATTTTTCACAATCCAGGAGTTTTTTGCCCTTTCTACTCATTTGCAGGTAGCCGATGGATTCACCCAGTTTTTCACCTTGCTGCAGCAATACAATAAATTGCTGGCAGAGGAGGGAGGAAAGGCGCTGAATCCGGATGTGTTTTATCCCATTGCCAGAATCATTCTGAGTGATTTTTCGCAAATTGACAACGACCTTGTCAATGCAGATCAGTTATTTCAGGAACTGGAAGACATTGCTGTAATCGAAAAGGAATTTCAGCACCTCACACCCGAACAACAACAGTTTTTGGAGCAGTTCTGGTCTTCTTTCTCCTCGGGGAAACAGCAGAACCATCAGGAACAGTTTATTCGCATGTGGCGACGCATGCCAAAGTTATACCGGAGTTTTCATCATGCTTTGAGGGAAAAGGGATATACGACAATGGCTTATATCTATCGTCAGCTGGCGGAAGGAAATGCGGATCGGCCAACCTTTATTAACGACTTCAGTGAAGGAAAACTGGTTTTTGCCGGTTTCAATGCCCTTAGTAATGCCGAGGCCGTCATCTTTAAGCGATGGAATAAAGATGAAAAAGCCTTATTCTACTTTGATGCCGACAATTATTACCTCCAGGATGAAACCCAGGAAGCCGGATTATTCCTGAGAAAAAATATTCAAAAGTTAGGTCTTCCAAATGCATTGGGTGCCAGTAAAGACCTGATCAGGAGTCATCAGAAAGAAATTAATGTCTATAAAACACAGGGACAAACGGCACAGGCAAAAATCCTTCAACAGGAATTGCTGCAGGACTATCCTTTACTCGAGGCGGCAGACAATGCGGGGAAAATTGCACTGATCCTTGCTGACGAAAGTTTATTATTGCCAGTGTTACAGACTATCCCTACCCAGTATCAGCATGCAGAAGGCATTTCTAACATTGACCTCAACGTTACGATGGGATATCCCTTGCTGGCGACCTCCATTTTTGGCCTGGCGGATCTTTGGCTGAGTATTCAGGCACAACTGATCGAAGGTAAAAAGGATACGGTATATTATAGAGAGGTAGAAGCTTTTCTATCGCATCCATTAACAGGGGTGTCTGCCGAACAGAGAGATCTGGTACAGCAGGAAATTTTAAAAGAACAATTGATAGAGGTTCCCGTACTCGGCTTGCATAATGATGAACTGTCTACTTTGTTTTTTACAAAAGTACATAAAGGCTTAGCAGCGATAAATAACCTGCAAAAGGTCTTCAGATTGATCCTGGAGCGCCAATTGGAGGATAAAACTTTAAAACAAACCGAAGCCGATTTGTTTGCTGCCACCTTAAAAGAGTTAAACCGGTTACATGATACATTGGAAGATTACGCGGCCCAGCTACCCCTTTCTTTTGTGCTTTCGCTCATGCAAAAAGCAGTGCAGGGCATTGCAGTGCCTTTAAGTGGAGAGCCTTTACAGGGTGTACAGGTGATGGGATTACTGGAAAGCAGGAGTCTGGATTTCGAACATGTATATGTGCTCGGGGTAAACGAAGGAATCCTGCCACAGGTAAATGTTTCACCAAGCTTTATTCCCGATAGCATCCGAAGGGCTTACGGCTTACCGGTAATTGAAAATCAGGATGCCATTTCTGCTTATATGTTTTACCGTTTATTGCAGCGTTCAAAGAAAGTTAGCCTGGTTTACAACGGACAGGGGGATGATAACAATACCGGAGAACCGAGCCGTTTCCTCCGTCAGCTGGAATTTGAAAGTGGTTATACCTTTAAATATTTTGACCAGTCGCAATCCGTTGCCATTGAATCTAAGGTAAACGTCGACATTAAAAAGGAAGGCGAAGTCCTCCGAAGATTAAACCTCTATCTGGATGGACAGGAAGGCCCTTCTGCTAAACTCTCCGCCACCAGACTCACGACCTACCTGAACTGCCCGGTGCAGTTTTTCTACAAATACATCGCTAAAATAGAAGAGCCGGAAGAGCTGGCAGAAAATCTCGAAGCCAATAGTATTGGTTCTACCCTCCACCTTGTGCTGGAACGCTTTTATCAGAAACTCCAGGCCGAAAGCCCATACATCACTAAAGAACGGATCGTAGAGAATAGAAAAAATCTCGACGAATTGTGTAAACGCGCTTTCGCTTTTGTGATGTTTAAGGAGGAAGAAAAGATTCTTGAACACAACGGAATGCAGCAGGTCATGCTGGCTATTGTTGCAGAATATGCGAATGTTATCCTGGATCACGATGAAAATCAAGCTCCTTTTACCTTAGTGGAACTGGAAAATGATGAGGATTATGTGATTCCTTTCCCAATTAAGGTGCAGGGAGAGGAGCGGTCATTAACCTTGTTTGGAATCATCGATCGCGTTGATCAGCGCAATGGGGTAACCAGAATTGTCGACTATAAAACCGGAAGGGATGAAATTGGCTTCTCCTCCATTGAAGAGCTCTTTGATAGTGAGAGTAATAAGCAGAACAAAGCATTGGTGCAGACCTTGTTTTATACCTACGTTTATGAGCAGGCAAAAGGCATTACCGGAGTAGAGCCCAACCTCTATATCATTCGTAAAATGCGCGAGGAGGGAACCTTGTTCTATTTGAAGGAAAACCGGAAAAGAGTACTTTTACAGGCAGAACAGCTGGACGAAATGAAGGGGAGTTTTAAAACCCTGCTCCAGCAAAAACTGGAAGAATTGTTCAATCCTGATGTTCCCTTTACCCATACGACGGTAGCCGATAATTGCATGTATTGCCCTTACCTGACCCTTTGTGGAAAATAATTAAAATGATGCCTATGTTAGTTTCTGCAGTCCCTATTCTAGCCTCGGTAAATTCAGCGGAAACCATCGCCTTTTACACCGGAAAACTGGACTTTACTTTTCATTCCGAATGGGATGGATACCTGATTTTCAGTAAAGATGACATCGCTTTGCACTTCTGGCCAACAACAGATCCGGACATTCCAAAGCACACCGGTTGTTATATCAATGTAAATAAAGTTGAGCAATTATATCAACTATATGAGCCTCTGGGCGTGATTCACCCTAATGGAAAGCTTGCAGAAATGCCCTGGGGAATGCGTCAGTTCTCGATTTTAGACAACAACGGAAACATCATTCATTTCGGGGAATCCATAGAAAACAAAGTGTAATTAAAACACTACTTTATAATTAAGTTACAATAGTTATATTTGCCGACAGTTAATATTTGAATATACAATGAGAGAAATTCAATTTAGAGAAGCGTTACGTGAAGCCCTAAGTGAAGAAATGCGTAAAAATGAGAACGTATTTCTGATGGGTGAAGAAGTAGCGCAATACAATGGTGCTTATAAGGTAAGTCAGGGTATGTTAGACGAGTTTGGTGACAAACGCGTAATTGATACTCCAATTGCCGAATTGGGCTTTACCGGTATTGGTATTGGCGCAGCAATGAATGGATTGATTCCGGTCATAGAATTTATGACTTTCAATTTCTCGTTGGTTGCTATTGATCAGATTATTAACGGCGCAGCCAAAATGTTATCAATGAGTGGCGGACAGTTCCCTATTCCGATCGTATTTCGTGGCCCAACCGGAAATGCAGGTCAGCTAGGTGCTCAGCACTCTCAGAACTTTGAGAACTGGTATGCAAACTGCCCGGGCTTAAAGGTAGTGGTTCCATCTACTCCTTATGAAGCTAAAGGTCTGTTAAAACAAGCTATCCTTGATCCGGATCCGGTAATTTTCATGGAATCGGAAGTAATGTATGGCGATAAAGGAGAAGTTCCTGAAGAAGAATATTACCTGCCGATCGGTAAAGCTAACGTGGTTAAAGAAGGTACTGATGTAACCATCGTTACTTTCGGTAAAATGTTAACCCGTGTGGTAAACCCGGCTGTAGAAGAGTTGACTAAAGAAGGAATCAGTGTAGAAGTAATCGATTTACGTACCGTACGTCCTATCGATTATCCAACCATCATTGAGTCTGTGAAGAAAACAAACCGTTTGGTGATCGTTGAAGAGGCATGGCCATTGGCTTCTATCTCTTCTGAGATTGCATTTAATGTTCAAAAGAATGCTTTTGACTATTTAGATGCTCCGGTATTGCGCATCACTTGTGCTGATGTTCCACTTCCATATGCACCAACACTGATTGCAGCTAGCTTACCTAATGCTGAAAAAGTGATTAAAGCAGTTAAAGAAGTAATGTACGTAGCAAAATAAGCTATTTAATATATCCTGTTATATGATCCCGTTGGCAAAAAACCAGCGGGATTTTTTTTTATTTATCCTAACCAGGGCGCAACAATTCATTAACATTTTATTTATTTGAGGATGTCAATTGTTAGAATTAATTTTGGCCCCAATTGTACGTTAGAATACCAAAAGATCTTTAAATGAGTCACCATTCTAAAATAATTGCTGCCGAACTTGCGGTGGCTGAAAAGCAGGTTATTGCGACTATTGAATTGTTAGATGAAGGAGCAACAGTTCCTTTTATCTCGCGTTATCGTAAAGAAATGACGGGTAGCCTGGATGAAGTGCAGGTGGCGGCAGTCCGCGACAGGTTTCAACAGCTTCGTGAGCTGGACAAACGCAGAGAGGCAATCCTGAAAGCTTTAGCGGCACTGGATAAGTTGACGCCTGAACTGGAGGCTCAGATCAATGAGGCTACAAACATCGCGACAATCGAAGATATTTATCTTCCTTATAAGCCTAAGCGTAAAACCAGAGCTTCTGAAGCCAGAAAAAAAGGTCTGGAGCCTTTGGCGTTGCTGATCCTGGAACAAGGGAAAGGCGATCCTGATTCCGCAGCCGAAGCTTTTCTGAATGCGGAGCTGGGGGTAAACTCTACAGAAGAAGCCTTAGCCGGGGCAAGGGACATCATCGCGGAGATTGTGAACGAGAGTGTGGAAGTGAGAACCTCAATGCGAAAGTATTTCCAGCAGAAAGCATCTTTCAAATCTTCAGTCCTGAAAGGTAAAGAGGAAGAAGGAATCAAGTATAAAGACTATTTTGAATGGGAAGAACCCCTGAAAGCAGCGCCATCACACCGTGTTCTTGCGATGAGAAGAGGAGAAAACGAATCTATCTTAAAACTGGAGACCATGCCGGAAGAAGAAGGTGCGATCACAATTTTGGAAGAGCAGTTTGTGAAAGGGAATTCCCCAGGCAGCAAACAGGTGAAACTTGCGATACAGGATTGTTATAAAAGATTGTTAGGGCCGGCAATGGAAACCGAAATCCGCTCTTTATCTAAAGATAAAGCAGATGAAGAAGCCATCCGTGTATTTGCTGAAAATGCCAGACAACTCTTGCTGGCCGCACCGATGGGGCAAAAAAATGTCCTGGCTATTGACCCTGGATTCCGTACCGGATGTAAAGTGGTATGTTTGGACAGGCAAGGTAAGTTACTAGAGAATACAGCGATCTATCCACATACCGGACAAGGAAATGTGAAGAACGCCGCAGATAAAATTATTGAGCTTTGTAAAAAGCATGAAGTAGAAGCCATTGCCATCGGTAATGGTACCGCAGGAAGAGAAACAGAAGTGTTTATCCGCGGACTTCAACTTCCGGAAATCACAGTGGTGATGGTAAATGAAAACGGAGCCTCTATCTATTCTGCTTCAGATGTGGCAAGAGAAGAGTTTCCAACTCAGGATATTACGGTTCGTGGCGCAGTTTCCATCGGCAGAAGGTTAATGGATCCATTGGCAGAACTGGTGAAGATCGATCCTAAATCTATTGGCGTCGGACAATACCAGCACGATGTAGACCAAAGTAAATTACAACAATCTCTGGATGATACCGTAATGAGCTGCGTAAATGCAGTAGGAGTGGAGTTAAATACCGCTTCGAAGCAAGTATTGGCGTATGTTTCCGGTCTTGGACCTCAATTGGCGCAAAACATCGTGACCTATAGAAACGAAAATGGGGCGTTTAAAAACAGAGAAAGCTTGAAAAAGGTTCCCCGTTTAGGTGATAAAGCATTTGAACAAGCTGCGGGATTCCTTAGGATCAGAAATGCAGAGCATGTGCTGGATGCAAGTGGTGTTCACCCGGAGCGTTATGCATTGGTGAATAAAATGGCCAGAGATTTAAATTGTACAGTTGCTCAGCTGGTGAAAGATACAGAGTTGAGAAAACAGATCAAATTACAGCAATATGTGAGTGAAGAGATCGGTTTACCGACACTAAATGACATCATGAGTGAACTGGCGAAACCAGGAAGAGACCCCCGTGAGCAATTCGAAGCATTTAGCTTCACGGATGGGGTGAATGAAGTTTCAGATTTGAAGATCGGCATGAAACTTCCTGGAATTGTAACTAACATTACCAATTTCGGCGCTTTTGTGGATATAGGTGTTCATCAGGATGGTCTGGTACATACCAGTCAGATGTCTGATCGTTTTATCGCCAACCCTAACGATGTGGTAAAAGTGCACCAAAAGGTGGAAGTAACCGTAATGGAAGTAGATGTGGCACGCAAGCGCATTTCCTTATCCATGAAAACAGGAGAAGCGAGGCCTAAGACAAAAAACACGGGAAAACCAGTAGAAAAGCCAAAGACGTTCAGCAAACCATCAGCAGCTAAACCGAAACCTATACATAAACCGGAGCGAAAAGAAAAAGCGCAACCAGAAGGGGATTTGCAACTGAAGCTGGCAGCATTGAAAAATAAGTTTAAATAACGCACGATAAACAAAAAAGGTTCGAAACTCACATTTCGAACCTTTTTTGTTTAATCCTCGCGGCTTCCATCATCGGCCATGCGGACGATCTTCGGACTGAACCTGGCCACCACATCCACGAGCTCTCTTTGTGCGTCCATCACAAGGTTGATGTCTTTATAAGCCATTGGAGCCTCATCTAACCCAGCTCCGATTAAGGTGACTTCATGTTCTTTTAAAATTGCCCTCATTTGATCTTTGGAGATGTTTTTAATGGCTTTTGTCCGGCTCATTAATCTTCCTGCACCATGAGAGGCAGAGTTAATAGCGGCAGTTTCACCTTTTCCTCTGACCAGGAAACCAGGAGCAGTCATAGAGCCCGGAATAATTCCCATCACGCCCTTACCTGCAGGAGTCGCTCCTTTACGGTGAACAATCACTTCTTCTCCGTTCCAGACCTCTTTCCAGGCAAAGTTATGGTGGTTTTCTACCGTAGCCAGGACTTCTGCGCCAATGGCCTTAGTCAGTTTTTTATGGATCACCTCATGACAGGCGGAAGCATAATCTCCGGCAAGGTTCATCGCCAGCCAATATTCTTGTCCGGCTTCAGAATTCATATCCAGGTAAGCCAGGTTTGCTGCTTCTTGTGGAAGTTTACACAATTCCTTAGCCAGTTTGGTATAATATCCGGCTACCGTTGCCCCAAATCCGCGTGAACCTGAATGCGTCAGCAAAGCGAGATATTTTCCTTTAGGGATGGTTAAGGCCTCGTCGTCTTTCTCAAACTCGATAATTCCCCATTCCACAAAGTGATTTCCACCACCAGAGGTTCCCAATTGGGAATAAGCTTTGTCGTGCAGGTTTTTGATCATTGGTGTAAGGTTAAATTCTGCCCGATCGAGAACCTTATGGTCTGCTTTATATCGTCCATGAAAACCATGCCCTGCCCCAAATTTGGTATGTGCAATCAGTTCTCTTTTGAATTGAGCTTCATGCGCATGGAAATGGCTTTCTGAAATATCGAATACAGATAGCGCCATTCTGCAACCAATGTCAACACCCACCCCGTAAGGTATAATTGCATTACGCGTCGCTAAAACGCCTCCTATCGGCAAACCATATCCTTGATGTGCATCGGGCATTAATGCTCCGGCAACACTCACCGGTAGCCTCATCGCAATGTTCATTTGTTTTCTTGCGCCTTCTTCTATTTGATCAGCTCCGTATATCGTGTAAGCTGCCGCTTGTTCTGACAGGTTGATCGTGTCATCTGCCGGTGCAGAAGCCGCTTCAATGATAGCTGTGGCCAGTTCTTCCAGGACATCGTGGTCCATAAAATGTTCTGGTTTCGCTTTCACTTCAACCAATAGATCGATTAGTTCTTCTTTGCTTAATTCTTCAAATCTATTTTCTATCAGGCTTAATGCAAGGCCGAGTATTTTTCCGGGAGCATAACCTCTTTTAATCAGGTCATCTCCATTCAATATATTGTTCATTGTTCAATTTCTAATGGTATAATTCCGTTCTCATGGCGATGAGCACTCTTTCGAGCGCCTCCTCATCCGGAGATTCCGGCAAATCACTTTTTTTGTAAGCCAGGTCTATCTGTACGATCAGTTCCTCAGCCATCTTTTGCAGGTCATCATAAGCATAATGACCCGACTTTATCGAGAGCAATTCCGCTCTGTTAGGCCGCTTTATCCTAAGCTCTGCTGTGCGTAGGAGCTCCTCGGCTACCTGAAGCAAACGGATGGTGTGCATCATGTTTTTTGCATCGTAATCCTTGCCGTGTTCCAGATTGTTGAGGTAGCGCTCCTCATTCCTTTTATCTACCCAATCCCAGTATTCCCGGTATTCTTTGCAATAGCTGGAATAGCTGTCCTGGTTAAACTGGAGGTAGGCCACTTCTTTTTCTCCTTTAGGAACGGAAGATAAAGAAAGCTCATTTGCCAACACATTTGTTGCGATTCCTTTATAGCCCAGCTTTCCTTTCTGATCATAAAATAAAGCAAATAAACCTCTGGAATGCGGGATATTGATCAGCCCGCATTGTTCCTGTCGGTATCCTTTCGCTTTTAACCAATCCCGGAGGGCAAGAGCCTGATAACCTTCCAATATAAAGCAGAAGTCTAACACCGTTGCCCTTTCTTTGGGCAGCGGATTGACGATTTTCTTCTTCAATCCTTTCGCTTTCCGGATCTGAGTGATGGCATAACCGGCAAAAGTATCCTTGCATAGTTTCGATAAAAACATCGATGTATTCAGGTTGTCCATTACCGGATGTTTGTACAAGACCATTTCTTCCGGAGAGGCCAGCATTTCCAGCATATTAGGGTTGTTTTTTATCAACAATTCTACATACCTGCCCAACTCGTAATACACTTCATCATTGCTTTCATTGCTGATCTGCGGAGTGTAAGTCAATCCATAAAATTCGGATTTTGGAAGGTAATAAACGCCTTTAAGGTCAGTATCAGATGTTACCGTGTCTAATCCATAAGACCGGCTTCCGCTAACACATTCAAAAAGCAATAAGCCTTTATCCTTTATCTCTTGTATCGTCATATCCGTTTATTGTTTTTATAAAGAACTGGTCCAGTCCTGCTATATCAAATTGATTTTTAGGCAGGTCTTTAGCCGCTTCGGTACAATTTATAAATTCCTCATCTATAAAATTCTTTAACGGCGCAGGTATTTTTATCATCGTTGCTTCTTTTCCGGTAGCCTTAAATACGATCAGCTCGCTGACCAATGTTTGTAAATGTTTTGGAAGCAGACCCATTAAAGGGCCTATTTCCATTGGAGCGATTTGATTCTTTTCTAAACACCATTTTGCAGAAAGCAGAGGGCGAAGTACATAAAACAGTTTCTTTATTTTTATCTCATCCTCATTCACGACGGTATCCATTGCGCCTTTGGCGATGCCCAGGTAATGGTGTGCATTTGTCCGCTGACTGAAATAACCATGGCATAAATCCCATAACAGGGCTTTGAAATTTCCGTCTTCTCCATAAACAACCGGAGATTGAAGCCACTCAAAAGGAGTGGTGTTGGATTTTTTTAACAGCTGCAAAACTTTTCGCAGGTCCCATCCATAGATGTCCAGCTCGTCGTTTATAGGGAAGCTCAGGTGATCTGCTCTTTCCGTTATCGACAGGTAGTAATGAACAGGTTTTACATAGATAAACCGTACATCAAAGTCACTGTCCATCGAAGGGAACTGCCATCCCCGACTGCCTGATTCGCAAGAGAAGAGTATTTTTATATCGTGCGCTTTCTCTATTGCACTTAGTTTATTTACGATTGTTGTTTTCATTGGTATAACTTTTTTAGTAGTCATGAAGCCATCATAAGCGTATCATTTATTCTTATTTGTAAATGGTATGCCTGTGATGGTTTCATTTTTCTAATTATTTAACGAAGATTTGCTTCAATTGATCGATCATTTGTCCGCTTCCGGATAAGCTGATCGTATTGATCTTTTCTGCAATCTTCTCTACATATTCCATTTCTTTCAATTTATATAACATGGCGTTATCTTCCATCAGTTTTGCCGTATTTAGCAAGCTTCTGGTCGAGGCGGTTTCCTCTCTTCTTGTGATCAGGTTGGCCTGTGCTCTTTTTTCAGCAATCAGCACCTGATTCATGATTTCTTTGATATCACCTGGTAATATAATGTCCTTCAGGCCACAGTTGATTAATTCAACACCCAGAAGCGCTGCATTTGCTGCGGAGCTGATTAATACATGCTGCGCAATCTTTTCCTTGCTTTCCATGAGCTCATCAAAGGTTAACCTTCCAATGAATTCCCTCAGAGCCAACTGGATCAATACGTACAGTTGTTTCTCAAATTCTTTGTTTTCCAACAAAGCTTTAATCGCATCTGTTACTTTGTATTGAACAGTGAAGTTGATTCTCAACTGTGCTTTGTCCTTGGTTAAAATCTCCTGTCCGGCGATTTCCATGTTCAGTTGTCTCAGGTCAGTTTTTAACACCTGGATCAGCGTACTGTTGTTCCACCAGATGTAGTTCCCTACTTCCAATACGCGTTCAAACTTTCCGTCAACCATCATCAAAGCGGCTTCGTAGCTCTCAATTCTGAACGATCTGACATAAGGCTGCATCAAAGACTTCAATAAAGTGCTTTTATCAATGCTTTCCGTGATTTCATATTTATTCAGGTCTGCATTCAGGAACGTATACTTGTTTAATCCGATCCAAAAGGCATATCTTCCTGCAGTCAACACCTGTTTGAAGTTCCCGTTTTGGTATACTAAAACCAAGGTGTTGTCCTTCACTTCTACCAGGTGAACCAGATTCGCGAAATCTTTATTTTGTAACAGGACGTCCAGCTCTGTAGAAGCGATAAAAGTTTTAGACTGATCGTAAACTTCTATGGTTTCTCCAAATCCTAACCAGTAGTTTCCTGCTGTTAATATTCTTTTAAATTCTCTGTTTTTGTAAACCAACCCCACAGAGTTGGTGTTAATGGTTACTCTTTTCATATATTTTAAATTTTGGTTGGTTTAATATTTATTTATTCCTGACATGAGGAAGAATGGTGCGCTCTTTGACCATTCTTCCGGTAGCTTTTTCTATTCTTTTTTAACAAGCATTTTTGAAAAACATTCATCCAAATGATACGGAAGTTCCGTTTGGCAGGAATATTTTGATCTTTAAAGATGCGCTGCGCAATTCAAACCGTCCTTTTCAGATGCGGTTCGCAAGGGCTGGCATATTTGGCAATCAACATTCTTCTTTACCGTTACGGACTTTCAAAGTCTCTTTTGGATTGCCTTAGTCCCGATCTCCTTATGATCAGGAATAAAGCGGAATGTTTTTCTCCAATGCTTAATGACGAGGATTTGTGAAGTTCCTCTTCTTCATCACGGATCCTAAGTCCATTGCATTACCGTTTTGCTATTCCAATTTTGGTCGGAAGCAGGATTCGAACCTGCAATTTGTATTACTCTGACCCCTGAGTTATCCCGGAAAACCGGGAGTGGGATTCGAACCCACGTCACATACATGATATTGACAATCTATTATCCTAATTCGCCAGGATATGAAAACACAATCGTTTCATACTTTGGGGCCATACAGAAACCCGCAACTGCGGACGTTAATGATATAGTACTGCCATTCCCTTTCGGGAATATTTTTAAGTACTTACGTACTGATATGATTCAAAGAACTTGTCGTTGTGATCGACATTACAAAGGTGCATGGGACATAACGCAGCACAATTGCGCAGTTGTTTTTTATAATATGCATTTGTTTTATCTTGCTGGTAATCAAAGTGATAATTTTGTTTTAGCGCCAAAATAATCCTGAGATACTTTAAGATGCGCAGCTCTATTGCGTAGTCAATTGCTTTTCTTACTTTTATAAAAAGGAAATTTCAGATGTCGATCAATAAACTAGCCCTCATACGTTACAAAACCATTGATGAATGTTTAAAAAACAGGTTCCGGAAATGGAGCCTTGACGACCTGATTGAAAAGGTTGCTGCGGTGCTGTTCGAATATGAAGGAATCAGTTCGGGAGTAAGCAAAAGGACAGTTCAGTCGGATATTCAAATTATGAGGAGCGATAAGCTGGGCTATAAGGCACCTATCGTCGTTACCGACCGAAAGTATTATGCCTATAGTGATCCTAATTACAGCATTACAAAAGCTCCGATCAATAACAACGATATTGAAAAGATGAAGGAAATCGTTGGTGTGCTGAAGCAATTTAACGGCTTTAGTTATTTTGATGAAATGAGTGATATGATCGCCAAGCTGGAAAACAACCTGTATAAATCTACCAACCAAAGTAGAAACTGTATCCAGTTCGAAAGTAATAAGCAACTACGTGGCCTAAAGTTCATCACTCCCCTGTACAGTGCCATTCTGAATAAGGTACCCTTACTGATCGAATACAAATCCTTTAAGGCATTGAAGGCGCAGCAGATGATTTACTTTCCTTATTTGTTAAAGGAATATCGGAACCGATGGTTTCTGATTGTAAAACCAAAGAAGGGAAGGATTCTGATTACACTGGCGCTCGACCGGATCCTGGAATTTCAGGAATTAACTAAAGAACCCTTTATAGAATATAAAGGGGTTGATTTTGATCGCTATTTTGAGGACTTACTCGGGGTGACCAAATCTGAGAAGGACCGGGCACATAAAGTAATTCTAAGGATAAATAAACAACATGCGCCTTATATTCTGACCAAGCCGCTGCACCACAGTCAGGTCTTACTGAAAGAGGATCATGAGGGGATCGTCATTCGGATCGATGTGGTCTTAAACTTTGAGCTGGAACGGGAGATATTAGGGTTTGGAGAATGTATGAAAGTCCTGGGGCCGAGAAACCTGGCATCCAGAATCAGCAGAAGGCTGGAAGAATCCGCAAAGCAATACAACACAACGATATAACTACTCCAATTCTGTTCATTATGGTTTAGGTTATTTTTATTAGTTAATAAATATTTTTTATGTCTTATTAATTATTTTGTGGTAAAATTTATACCATTTGTAAAATATAGGGTATATTCCGTTTAGGGTAATTGTTGAACGATAACGCCTGATCTTCAACATAAATAACTAAGCCAAATATTAACCTTCTTGCCTAATGGAAAACAAACTGATTACGGAGATCAATATTGAGGATAAACAGATCTCTCATTTTGCCTCTTTTACTTTGGAACAGCAATTCAATACACACCATTACTTCGAGTTAAAGTTCAATCACGACGAGAATGGTGCACCAGGAATGGTGACCCTGGAAAAAAGCAGGGAATTTATCGGCAAAAGCCTTTCTGCCTCTTTCGGTTATGCTATCGATAAACTACAAACTTTTACTGGTATCGTAACTAAAGTAGAACTTGCCCAGACCCATGGTTATCACGGGATTCTGGTGGTTAGTGGATATAGTCCGGGAATTCTGATAGACAGGGGACCTGATTTAGGGTCTTATCTCGGAAAAAACCTAAATGCGATAGTGACCCTCGCTACCAAAGATACTCCTGCAAATGATTTGAAGATTGTAGTTAATGCAGCCCGAAAATCTCCAATCGATTATGTGATCCAATACAGAGAGAGCGATTTTGAATTTCTGAACCGCTTGTCTGCCGAATACCATGAATGGTTTTTCTATGATGGAGAAAATCTCAATTTTGGAAAACCTGATGAACAGGAAGAAATATCCCTCTTTTATGGACGTAACCTTCATACTTTACAGTATGCAATGGAAGTCGCTCCGATAAAGAACAACAGATTTGCCTATAACCCCCGCAAAAACGAGATGTTGCAGAGTGAAAGTAAAGGCGCTGCAGATCAGGGGTCTGATGATTTAATTCATGCAGTGAACGCTTCCAATACAGTCTATAGCAAAACCTTTAACCAGCCTAGCTTAATTCGTGTAGACAGTAACTCAGAGCTGAAAGATCATGTGGAGAACGAAGAAAAAGCCAGCATCAGCAATTTATTGCGCATTTCGGCCGCTGGAGATAATCCGGAAGTTGGGATTGGTAAAATTGCCGAAATTACCATGAGCATACGGGAAGTGCTGGACTTCGTTACGGATAGCCTTGGTAAGTTCTTAATCACACGTGTAGTACATACCATTGACGGTACCGGACGTTATAAAAACAATTTTGAAGGGGTGGTTTCTACTACAGAACGCCTGCCTGTAAAACATTATGTAAAGCCAAGCCCTGATATGCAGCTGGCAGATGTGCAGGACAATGCGGATCCACAGGGACAAGGCAGAATCAAGGTGAAATTCAAGTGGAAATGCCTGACTAATGATACGACAGAATGGTTACGTGTGGTCACGCCTGACGCAGGAAGTAGTGATGCCGTAAGTAAAAACCGTGGTTTTGTGTTTATTCCTGAAAAAGGGGATCAGGTATTGGTGGCTTTTGAAGAAGGAAATGTGGCCAGACCAATTGTCATAGGAAGCGTTTACCATCAAAATAATGCGGATAGTAATCCACAAGTAGATAACCACCTGAAAAGTATTTTCACAAAATCAGGTCACCATATAGAGTTTAACGACCAGGATGGAGGAACAAGCCTTACCGTTAAAGATCCCTCAGGGAATACAATTTTGCTGGATACCAAAGAAAGCAGTATCCTGATTACCGCTCCGGAAACGATAACGCTAAGGAGTAAAAATATTGTTATGGAGGCCTCCGAAACCATTACAGCCACCGCGGGTACAAATATTACCTATCACGCTAAGGAAGGGTTTTTCAAGCAGACGGCTAAAACAGACATCGAGCTTAGGGCTGAAAACATTAGAGAGGTGGCTACTAATGCATATGAGTCTTATGCTAAGAATGTATCCGTTTCTGCTGACGTAGAATTCAGTGCTACTGCCGGATCAACTGCTGTGGTTAAAAGCCCGCTGACAGAAATAGAGGGAAGTCAGAATAAACTGCAATTGCCTTAATGATCAGAAATGAATTTCAATCGCGTATCAATATGAGAACGAGGCAAGGATGGCAGGTTGGCATTAAAATGATCTTTTGTGCGGTCTTGTTTTTTTGTTTTATGGCCTGCAGTGGACAAAGTAAAAAAGAGGGGATAGCTAAGGTGCCAGACCAGGCTGAGCTCCAAAAGCTTTGGATGAAGGAAAAACATCGCCTGGAGATTGATTATTGCAAGTTGTACTATAATGGAAAACAGATTCTGTTGCATGATTCGATTTCTAATTTAAAACGAATAATAGGGCTTAATTATAAGGAACGTAAAGGGCGGTTGTATTACCAGGATGTGCCAGTTTTTGTATTAGCTGTTAGAAGATATAAAGGAGGCGTGAGCATTGCAGAGGCGGAAGCTACAAATGCAAGCTATACGACTGTCCCTACGAGTATACAGATTATGATGGGAGATGTGACGAAAGATGAGTATGAACAAAAAAAAGATACTCCGGATTCTTACGGATTTTCAATACCTGGAGCGAAGTATGTTCGGATAAATGGAGTTATTATTAGCAGTGATATGATGCCTGACGAGATAAACGAGCTAATGAGGGAAAACCACAAGCCCGTATTTAATGCAAGAAGAAGTTGGGCTTATGCAAAAGTATACTCTTCTGGCGGTAATCCCCGAATGGAAGCTTGCCAACCAGATCCGCGTTTGAAACAGGAAAACCTAACGAGTATTGAGATCAAATACCAAAGGGAGCCTGACGGTGAAAGGAAACCATCATTTATGACAAGCATCGTATATGAATATACTGATGACCATGGAGAAGTAAAACCTTGAATTATGATTAAGAGCCGTGTTTTATCAGAAAACATGAAGGATAGAATTAAAAATAAATATTGTTTTTCTGGCTTAAGCTTTGAGCGTAGGTTATGAGATCGATTAAAAGCAAATAAACGTATTTGATCGGGATTTTTTGATCTTATATAGAATGATGAAATTAAACCTTAGAAAATAAAAAATGAATCTGCTGAAAATGAAAAATGTCAAGATATTCTCTTTTTGCTTACTCGTTTTTTGCTTTACAGCCTGCAATGGGCAAAGTAAAAAAGAGGAAAAAGGTAAAAAGGAAGGGGTAACTAAAAGACCAGCCCAGGCTGAACTTCAAAAGCTTTGGGCGAAGGAAAAACATCGCTTCGAAATTGATTATTGCAAGTTGTATTATAATGGAAAACAGATTCTGCTACATGATTCGATTTCTAATTTAAAACGAATAATAGGGGGAAACTATAAAGATGATAATATGGGGGGATTGTTCTATCAGGATGTACCTGTGTTTGTAATGCTTACGAAAAGATTTAAAGGGGGAGTAAGCGCTACGGAAGCGGAAGCTACAAATGCGAGTTCTACAACTGTTCCCATTAGCATACAGATTATGATGGGAGAGGATTCAAAAGAAGAGCATGAGCAAAAGAAAGATGCTCCGGATTCTTACGGATCTTCAATACCCGGAGCGAAATATGTTCGGATAAATGGAGTCATCATAAGCGATGACATGATGCCGGATGAAATTAATGAATTAATGAAGGAAAACCATAAGCCGGTGTTTAATGCCAGAAGGAGCTGGGCCTATGCGAAAGTATACTCTTCAGTTGGTAATCCCCGAATGGAAGCTTGTCAACCAGATCCGCGGTTGAAGCAGGAAAACTTAACAAATATTGAGATTAAATATCAAAGAGAGCCTTCTGGTGAAAGGAAACCATCATTTATGACAAGTATTGTATATGAATACACAGATGATCATGCGGAAATAAAACCTTAAATTATGTCTAAGATAGTCGCGATTTTAACAGACCCAACTACAGATGGCTTGATTGTAAAAGTACCCTGTAATTTAGCGACCCTGAATGGTAAGCCAATAGCTACCATGGGTTCTCAAATACTTAAAAATCAAGGGGGAATGGATGCTCCTGCTGAATTTGTACCAGGTGTTCGACTCAACAACAAGCCACTTACTTTTGTGCAGGCAAAAACTGCTGGAGGTGCAATGATTCAAAGTGCAGGCTGTGTTACTGCTTGCATTTTGGAACCGAGTAGCAGTAGTAAAAAAAGACCAGAGGAAGTCGTTGAGGTTGAGGATATTAGCATTGAGAGTGATTATGCCTATAAGCAGGTAGAAAAATTAGCTGAAGAAGTTGCTCAATCAACATTTAGTATGTTATTAGAAGTCTTTTTTGACAAGGATATTCCCTTGAAAGCATATGAGCAGCTTTATAAGGACTTTAGTGAAAAGAAGAAAGATAAGCTCAATCCTAAATTGAGGCTCGTAAATGCCAGTGGATTTATCGCCGCATATGTTTGGAAAGATCGGGTTATAGAGATCAACAAATCAACAGTAATCAAGGCAAAAAAAGGAGATAAAACAGCAAATTCCTATTTATTGCAGGGGCTTCTTGAAGAATATGGCCATTTTTTGGATGATATTCTTCGCAATGAGTATTCCAGTCAAAAGGGGGACGCAATTCATGATGAAGGTCAGGTTTTTGCCTATTATTTTACCAATTTTAATATTCTTGAAGACAAGGATATTGAATATGCTATAGCCACAGTGAATGGAGATAGTGAAACTTTGAAGCTTGATCTCTCAGATTTGAATGAAGAGATTAGTAAGGTGATGGGGCGTTTTGAAAAAGATTATAAGAGCAACGAAAGGGAGTATTTTAAGGCTGGAAAGGTAAATGCCGAAATGAAAGAGTACGGACATTTTGATCTGGAAAAACAAGTTTTCTCACCTGAAGATAAAAAACAGCAGGGCATTTTGACAGCAAAACAGCTTAGTTTCTTATATCTCGGAAATTATATGCGTGACATGAGTCAATGTATCACTCCTTCAACTGCAATGTACCCTCCCGATATTCTGAGCAAAATAGAAAACTTTAGAGGCCTTAAGTTTCTAGACCCGGTAAAGCCAAATAGAGAAAGCTGGACATTGATCATCGAGGTGCTTGCTGCCCATCACACGGTTCAGGAATTCATAGGAGAAATGCCTGAGCCAATGGGAGGGCCCGGGCAGGGCTTAACCGATCCTGCTAAGCCTGCAAAAAATCCGATTACAGAAAAACTGGAAAAAATAGCAGTTAGCATGGGGCTAAAGGCGGCGCAATTGGCGGCTGATTATGTCGTGTTTGTTAAGAATTTTGGTGGTTTTACTAAAGAAGAATTGGGTGTGTATGCCCCTGAACAGCATATAGACAATCCATTGTATGCGCGTGCCTTTGACGAAATTAATAACGATATTTTCTGTTGTCCCAGTCCAGGACAAAATCCTGAGGCTGTTGATGTGCCTTTGGGAGAGCAAATGGGATTGCAGGGAATTATAAGAAATACCGAGGGAGATCAGGAAACAGATTTTTGCCCGATATCAAATTCTCTGGGAGCAGGTAAATATGCGAAGAAAGGAGTCGGTGTTCCTACCGCCCTTTCCTATATAGAAAAGGAATTGAATAAGGGAGTTGCTAAGTATAAATCCGGAACTAGTGAATATGAAAAAAATAGAGGCTTAATTAACATTGGTAATGCTTTCCATGTGCTCGAAGATTATTTTGCGCATACAAACTTTGCTGAAATCAGCCTGATTAAGCTAGGCATATCGGTATATCCCTGGGTAGAACCGGCTAATTTTAGGCAAAAAGGATATAAAGTCGAAAAAGTTGAAAAACGTCAGGATCTTGGCAATTTTATCAGCGACTTTCCGGCTAAAAAATCTACTGAATCGGATATTTGGCCTGATGTAGCAGATTTTTTTGCAGGAAAAGGCGAGTTAGTACGGCTAGAGCACCTGAGGGTAAGCTATCGGGGAATGTTTGTTTTTAAAAGCACCAGCACAGATCCTGAGTTTAATAAAAAGTATCCGACTCAAAAACGGATCTACAACGCTTATTTTCGTAATACTACTACAATTGGGATCAGAGTCGCCACAGACCTGGGGCTTACGCTGAATGGAGAGGCTTACATTAGTGCTTTACCGGTTGTTTCAGGTTTCTTTTCAAGTGCTGATACGGTCCATAGTTTAGCTGATGCGGCAAAAAAACTCTTTGAGCAAAAGGAGATCAGTCTTAAGAATTTAATGATGGAGAGCGGGCTTAACGATTATGCCAAGGCTGCATTGACATTAGTGGATATGCTAATCATTGCATGGCTGACAGATATTAAGCTTAATCAAAAGGAAATGGATAAGCAGGGTGCGGAAACAGGCAAAGCAAAGACAGAAATTCTGGAGTATTATAAAACGTTTATAGAAGTTCGAAGCATTGCAATTACGATACTAATAGAGATCAAAAAGAAGAGCCCTTTATTAGGGCTCGTTATTCTGTTCGTCCAAAAAATTATCGACAGTCTTTATAATGCATTGATGAATGTCATAAAGAAAGTGATTGTAAGTTGTTTGGAGGTAATGGAGAAGGGAATAGTCGTTGGTCAGAATATTCAGAGTTATAAGATTCTGAGTTCAAATCCTTCTCACTCACAATTAGCTAAAGACGATCCGGGACATCCACTACATAGTTTGGCTGCTGCGTTGGCTATTGAAGCGTTGAGTATGCAGAAAGACAACATGAAAAAATTAAGGTTCAATAATCCGGTCACTGCAAATGATTTTATTGCTAAAATGAAAGAAGCCATGGTTCATCCCGGTTTAGGTACCTGGATGGATGCCACAGTCCTTCAGTGGGTAAACACTAACGTCCATAAAATTGAAGACCTCAACAAAGAAGCGGGTTTCAAAAAGCGGACAGAAGATACTGTTGATGCAATTAACCGGGCTATTGATGAGTTTGAGAAAAGAAAGGAACAGGTGATAGAGAGTTATATGGAGTTGAAAGCCGATATCCGAAGATATATTGACAAATTAAGAAAGTCCATCGAAGATTTAAAAACAGCGATCGCACGGTTTGAAAGAATGTCAACCAGAAAACTTAAAAAGCTTCAGGGAGAGATGGAGCAGGCCGTAAGAGATTTTTCAAATCAAATGAACGAATCTGCGGAAGAGCTGGGCAGGCGTTATGATCGTTTTCAGGGTTTTATGAAGGAGAAGACGGAAGAAGTGGATAAAGCGATGGAGGAAGCATGGGAAGAGTTCCAGAAGCTATTTTCGGTCAACTCTGATGATCGTTTTAGACAATATATGGCGGGTATACATCAGGAGCACAAATTATCCGAACCTGAAACTAATGAATATGAGCACCGTTTATACGCTTATCTGACCGAAACTAAGGATCCGGTCTATAAACAGGATGGGGAGGCCATTAATGAATATCTGGCGCTAATGGATGGATTGGATAAATACAACGAAAAATATATGTTTGAAGATTCAAAAACCATGCTTGCAAGAATTAAAAACAGCGAAAATCAAACTAGTTTTAGCACGCTGGCTTAAAAAGAAGACCGTATACAGCTTCATGCATACGGTCTAAAGTATTTATTAATCTCTGTTCATCCGAACGATCTTAGGAAAGAACTTTCCATGTACAGCTATCAGGTCTTTCTGGGCATGCATTACCCTGTCGATGTCTTTATAGGCCAATGGATTCTCCTCCACGCTTCCGCCAATTAAGGTCACGCCGGCAGTGGCCAGCATTTTCTTCAAAGCGGAGGCTGTCGTATTGTTCTTCGCTTTTTGCCTGCTCATGGCCCTTCCGGCACCATGCGCTGCAGAATGTAACGAGTTTTCAACCCCTTTACCCATTACGAGATAGGCTGCGGTTGCCATGCTTCCTGGAATAATTCCCAGCTCTCCCTGATGTGCAGGAGTAGCACCTTTTCGATGTACAATGACCTCCTTTCCATCAGCTAACTTGTCTTTCCAGGCGAAATTATGATGGTTTTCCACTTTTGCCAAAGCCTGTAGGCCTAAAGATTTCAACAGACTGGAGTGAATCACATCATGACAAGCCCTGGCATAATCACCTGCAAGGTTCATACTTAACCAATATTCCTGACCGGCCTCTGTATTCATATCCAGCCAGGCCAGACTCTTCGCTTCTTTTGGCAACCTGCAGGTATCCATGGCAATTTTGGTATAATGCATGGCTACATTAGCCCCTAAACTGCGGCTTCCTGAATGCGTAAGTAAGGCCATGTACTTCTTTGCCGGCAAGCCTAGCGTATTGTGCTCATAGAGCTCTATTTCGCCGAATTCAACAAAGTGATTACCGCTGCCAGAGGTGCCTAATTGTCTGAACGCTTTGCCATGAAGTTTCTTCAGCAGTTCTGTTTCTTTAAAAACAGGGCTGTCAAGGATGTCGTGCTGTGGCTGGATGTCTAATGAGCCCTCCATTCCAAAATGAGTGAGTTCTTTTAAAGCCACTTTCATCTGGTGACTATAACGTTTAAAAAAACTATCACCTTCATCTATAATGCTCAGGGCCATTCTGCAGCCAATATCTACGCCAACCGCATAAGGAATAACCGCGTTATCCGTAGCCAGGACACCTCCAATGGGTAACCCGTAACCGCTATGTGCATCTGGCATTAAAGCACCTTGGGTAACAACAGGAAGAGACATCGCCAGTTCCATTTGTTTCTTTGCACCATGCTCGATCTCCTTGCTGCCATAAGTCTTTAGCATTCCGCTTTCCTGTAACAGCTGATAAGATTGGAAATTAACTTCCTTTACCTTATCCATAAATGTTTCGGCAATTTTGCCGAGATGCTCGTCTTCTACATAATTTTCAGGGGTGTTTTTAATATTTATTAATAATTCTATAACCTGGTTTTTAGTATGATGCTTGAAGTTTTTAGAGATCGTATTGATCACTAAACTTCTTGCTTTATCATTTATATAACCTATTTTACTTAGTTCTTTTGTTTTTAAAATGCTCATCGCGTTTAATATTGTTGTTGTTTATCATTGGCGCATTCCTCCAAAAGGGCGGATAATGTGCGGTTTTGCGTTGGAAATCGATAGCGGGGTTTTACTTCTTGCCCCCAGCCATATGAGTACCCTCTTCCGATTAACTTGTTCATTCTGCACTGCAAATAATGGTTTGTGATGTAATTATCCAGCAGTTGAATTTCTTGTTCCAGGAGGCCATCCACCATTTTTACTTCAGTGATGATATGTGGCTTTACTTGTAGTACATAGCGCCAGGGCTCATTAAAGCGGTAAACAAAACATTTCTGTTTTCCATCCTTGCTTGTCTTTTCGTATAAATGAAAATGCACTTTCTCCAGTTCCGTCAGCTTTAAGCTGTGATGGTTCCAGTGCCATTCCGAAAATTCCTGCAAAAACTGTCTTTTAACCTCAGGCCCTTTGCTTCTTTTGCGGGAACCTCTTCTTCTCTTCTTTACCTTGAAGGATTTATCCGGATGGTGTTGCACCGTATTGATCTTTTCTAAAAGTGTAGTGAAAAAGCCGGCTGAAGACGATCTTTTGATGTCCTCCCGGACCACAAAGTGACGTTTCCATCCTTTCTGATAGGGGTTTTCAAGCGGAATCATCGGTAAATCGCGTCTCTTTTGCCAAAGAAGTCTTTCCTTTTTAATGATCTGAATTAATTGCTTATCGAAATCCTTTTTTTGTAATCGTTTCTTCCTTCTTGCAGATTTTAATCTGTACTGCAAGACATCGAACGATTGTTCATAATTGTCCATTGGACTGTACTCAAAAAAATATAATAGTAGTTGAATTGAATCAATTCATCCTCCGATGGGGGATATACCCTTATTGAGCTCGCAGCAGGACCTTGAAAATGTGGCAGACGAAATTGCAATACTGACCCAAATAGCCAGACAGCTGATTACACGATACTAAGAAGTAAATGTGATGACGTCCGCCTGAATCAGGCAGCGTGCGAAAGGGGCGATATGTGGAAATGTTCAGTCATGATTCCTTTGTTTTAAAACGATGAATAATAAGGAATTACTGCAAAGGTATCATTAAATTTAAATGAAAAGCAAATTTTTATAGAAAAACAGATTGAATCACAATTCAATCTGTCTTCTGATGCTTTCTTCGAGTGAGATCAGGGTTTCCGTGCGCTGAATGCCTTCAACAGCCTGGATCTCTTCATTTAGGACATGTCTTAAATGATTGGTATCTCTACAGATGATTTTGGCAAACATACTATAGGAACCAGTGGTATAATGAAGTTCTACTACTTCTTTAATCTTACTCAGTTGCGCTACGGCATCTTTATACTGAATTCCTTTTTCGAGGTAGATCCCTAAGAAGGCGCAGATGTCATAACCTGCTTTTTGCGCATCAATGATCAAATGGGAACCTTTAATAATGCCCATTTCCTGAAGTTTTTTCATTCTTACGTGGATCGTTCCGCCCGAAACGATCAGATCTTTAGCGATTTCTGTATAGGGTTTCGTAGCATCCTGCATCAACTGTTTTAAAATGTCAATATCCAGGTTATCAATTTCTAAATTTTGGCTTTCTTTTTTAAGCATGATTTTGATATTTGTTAACGATATTCAAATATAATTATAAATATGATAAAAATAAAATAATATGATTAAAATATTTGTAACGTATTGGGGTTGTTGTTACATTTGTATCAAGCAAGTAACAAAAAATAGTTCTTTAAAATTTGCTTATACTCTGTAGGGTGGTGAAATTGGCAGACGCACCTCCTTGTCTCGGTGGTGGAGAATATGGAAAACCCGTAAGGGCTAACTACTCCTTGAAGGTTCGACTCCTTCCCCTACAGCAATGAGTTTTTGAGTGATAAGTTTTTCAGCTCTAAGTTAAGGTGCATTTAGAAATAAACAACTTAAAGCTTAAAACTCAGACGTAGTACTTTCACATAATGTTGGGTGGTGAAATTGGCAGACACACCTCCTTGTCTCGGTGGCGGGGATAAATGGATAAACGTAGTTTATGGGTTGACCACAAATTGATTTTTTGAACTATAGCTAACTACCCCTTGAAGGTTCGACTCCTTCCCCAACAGCCAGTTTTTTTATGAATAATAAGTTAGTTAAAAAAGAGTGACCTTGGATGAGGTCACTCTCTTTTTAGCGCCTCTTGTATTAAAAAACAAAATCTTTACAACCTTTCTGCAACCTAAAACAAAAGCCGCTAATCAATAGATTAACGGCTTTCAAATTATAGTTTAATGGTTACTAGTTTGAACTTACAAATGAACTAGAATCCATAACGAAGTCCGATTTGTCCCTGATAAGGACTGCCACTGGCAATAACAGCACCTGTTTTAAGGTTTGGATTATATAGATACTGGTTCTTTACCACATCGAATTTCGTAGCTCCTGAGGTGTATAAACTCTGTACGCCCATGCTCTCATTTACACCCCATTTTTTATTCAGTAAATTGGCCACATTGAAAAGGTCTCCCGATAATTCTATACTGTGGTTCTTGTGAATCCTGAATTTCTTCGTGATCCTCAAATCAAAAATACCATAGAATTTATTGATCCCACCGTTTCTTTCTGCTACTTTCCCTTCATACTTTAAGATATAATCTTTTGTACTCTGACTGATTGCGGGGTTGTCAAGAATAGTCTGCAGACCTGTACGGACATTTTGAGGGACATCAGGATTATTCCTGTCAAATACAAAGGCCAGATCATTCGTTGGAACAAAATCCCCGTTTGTATTGATGCCCGATAATAAGCTGTAACGGGTACCACCGATTCCTGAATAACGAACACCTACGCTAATTCCCGCAAAGGTAGGTAGAGAGCCGTAAAAAACGATCTTATGACGGAATTGGTTGTCCGAATAAGACATTCTGCTCAGGTCTCTTGGATCGTCTACAACCGGTAAAGATAGCGTTGCGGTATTGGCGACATTACCGTTGTAAGAAGTGTTGTCTCTGGCATCATTAAGTGTATAGCTGAAGGAGATCTCTCCGTCTTTTAAATAGCGGTAAGAAGCATCAATTACCATCGCAAATTGATTTACCCTTCCTTTACTGTTTAGTTCCAGTACACGGCCAAGTTTATTGCTGATTCTTCCATTTAACCAGTTTGGAGTTGCATCCGAACCCATTGGCGGGACATAAACACCACGGTTCCCCTCATTGGCCAATCGGAAATAAGGATCTTTCACCATATTTCTGTCTGTATACATGTAATTATGACGACCTAAAGTCATGTATCCGGAGATGCCTACTTTTAACCGCTCTGTGATAAAGTGGCTATAGGAAATATTGGCTTTGTAAACCACCGGTACGCGTGCATCAGGAGCATTGGTGTTGATCGTCAACAGCTTGTTTGCCGGATTGGCCAACAGGTCCATTCCCGGAGCACTGGAAGGATTTGCGCGATAAGCAGGGAAATCTGGAGTAGGCACATTTGCACCCGTTACGTCGATTGAAGCAAGGTGATTTCCGTCAAATACGGCATTGTTAATCGTCATGTAGTTGTTGATGTCTGAACCAAAAATACCGGCTCCCAGACGAATGAAATCTTTATGATTTTCGTTTACATCCCAGTTAAACTGTACACGTGGCTGGATTTGAAAAGTAGATAAAGAATGATCGGTACGCATGCCAAGCTCATCGAAAACCAGTTGGTTAAAAGCGACTGTCGGATAAGAAGTATAATCTCCCCGGATCCCGGCAATCATATCCAGCCCGGGAGCCAGTTTTGCCTGTGCCTGTGCGTATAGTGCAGCACTAAAGATTCCCTGGGTAACACTTGGATCTGCAACGAGTGGAACTTCTCTGGTATAACGGTAAGGCTTTTTATCCTCGAAGTTCTTTAAAGAAGAAGCGCCGTTAGCCTCTGTAAACCAAAAACGGCCATTTAGTTCACTACCGTAAACGGAATGCGCACGGGTGTACATCAGGTCTGCCCCAAAGGTGTATTTTATTTTGTCTGTATTGTAGTAAATGTTATCTACGAGTTGGAAGACATTGTTTGTAAAACCTTCCTGAGCGAAACGATGTCCGCCTAGTTGAACGCTGGTGGTCAACGGGCCGGAAACCACTTTATCTACCACAGCTCTTGGGATATTTGACGAAGGAAGCTGATCTCCCGGACTGCTCAGCTGGTACGTGTAAAGATGCTGTGCTTTCAGCTCATTGGTCAGACGCGGATTGATCGAAGTACGCAAGGTGGCCAGGAAACTGTTGTCCACATTCTTGTCATTGCCATAGGATTCAAATAGCGTAACTTTAACATTGTCCATTAAACCCAATGGATTTCTGTCATTGGTGTAGTTGTCTCTGATGGTTAGTAGGTTTTTCTCATTGATCTGCCAGTCTAAACGTGCAAATCCTGCATCTGAGCCTCTTTTTTTATTGAAAGCACCAAACTGTGGGGTATTCGCAACACCATATACACGGCGTGCAATGTCCACATATTTATCCAGGGTAGGTTGGGTAATACCCCAGTTGTCTTCATCTGCACTTGTTTGAATGTTGACGATATTAAGCGGACGCGAATCTTTCTGGTGATCCCAGGCCACAAAAAAATGCAGTTTGTCTTTGATGATCGGGCCACCTAATGAGAATCCGTATTGGTAAGTAGAGAAATCGGAAGTCCGCTTTTTACCACTGATCTCATTCGGGCTAACCAACCAGTCTGCGCGGCCATAAGTAAAGGCACTTCCGCTTACGGTATTGGTACCTGATTTTGTTACCGCACTGATGGTTCCACCACCACTACGGCCCTGAGTAACATCATATTGATTGGTCACTACTTTAAATTCACGGACTGCCTCTATAGAGATCGAATAAGGTGCTCCGCTTCTGCTGGTTGTTGCGCCTGCGGAAGTAGGGTTCTTTGCAGTCATCCCATCAATGGTGAAATTGGTGGAGGAGCCCAGTTGTCCGGATATATTTCCACCTCTTCCCGCTAAAGGAGAAAGGTCTGATAGAGAGTTGAAATTACGTCCGTTAACCGGAAGTCTGGTGATATCTCTTGCGGAAATCGTGGTTGCAGCGCCAAGAGTCTCTGTTTTATTTTTCATTCCTGAACCCACAATCTCTACTACCGAGAGATTCTCCGCGGCATCTGTCATCAGGATATTCAATTTAACGGCATCACCCTGGTTAAGGGAATAACCGGTTCTTTGTTGTTGTCCAAATCCTACATAAGCAGCGGTGATGGTATAAGGTGATCCTAATGGAAGCTCCTTAAAAGTATAATTACCCTGGTTGTTAGTGGTAGTACTGGTGGTAAAACCGGTTGACTCATTCCTTACTTTAACGGATACGCCGGGAATGGGTTTGTTTTGGTTGTCCGTAATGACTCCGGAGATGGAGGCTAGTGTTGTTTGGGCTGCTAATTCGTTTTTAAATAAAGAACAGCAGAAAAATAACAGGACGGTGCACAGTAGATGTCTCATCATTAAATAAGTTTTTAGGTAAATTTTCCGAGACGAAAGTAAAGCCGGGATGTTAGTAGAAAACTATGCTTGTATTAAGAAATGATACGGAGACAGGCATTTAGCAAAAGTAAAACAGACATTTAGCGAAACAAAACTTTAGCAAAAACAAAACAGGCCATCTTAAAAAAGACAGCCTGTTTGCTCCATCCCGCTATGGGGCAGAAAAGATAAAATGATTAACTATTGCTTCTGTGCATTGTATTTATCACTGAATTTCTTGTCCAGTTGTTTGTGCAGATTGTCCAGATTGATGTCTCTTCCCTGAATAAATGCCTTTTCAACATGATTAGACCTCATGTCTAAAGCATCTCCGGAGGAGATAAAGAAAGTTGCATCCTTCCCTGTTTCTAAGCTGCCTGTAGTCTTGTCTATGCCCAGAACTTTAGCGGTATTCAGGGTAATGGTTTGTAATGCTTTTTCAGGATCAAGGCCCCATGCAGCAACTGTTCCTGCCATAAAAGGAAGGTTTCTTTGCTGCCAGTAGCCATCAATACTGATCACTACATTCAATCCGGCATTTACCAATACTGCGGCATTCTTGTAAGGCATATTCACATCGTCATCTGTCACATTGGGAAGTGCATGAGGCTGTTTTACTACCACAGAAACATTGTTTTGTTTTAGAAAATCAATCGCCAGATAAGCCTCATCTCCACCCACGATTACCGGGGTAATCTGGTATTTCTTTGCAAAATTGACAGCCGCAATAATGTCCTTCTGGCCATCTACATTGATGAACAACTTCTGACCGCCATTAAACAGGTTTTTCATGGCTGCAAGGCGGGCGTTTGTCACTGCTGGTTTAGCGGTTTCCGCATAGGCTTTGGCTTCAGAGAAAAGCTGGTCCAGCTCATTGATGGAGTTTTGTGTTCTTTCTTTTAGCAATTCAGGAGTAAGTGTAGGAGGACGGTTTCCAAAGCCAGGCCTGATCTTTGGCGTTACCGGCCAGCTCATGTGCATGGCGTCATCTTTTTTGATCGCCGCATCTTCCCAGTTCCAGGCATCTAGCTGTACCACTGAGGAGCTTCCCGAAACGGTCCCGCCCTGTGGGGTAACCTGTGCCATCAGCACACCATTACTCCTCAACGTTGCCGGAACCTTAGAATCCGTATTGTAAGCGATGATGGAGCGGATATGAGGGTTCAGGTTGCCGATCTCAGAAAAATCGAGCGATGCTTTTACCGATTCAAACTCCGCCAGACCTAAATTCGTTACAGGAGCAATAAAGCCAGGATAAACATGTTTGCCATTGGCCTGGATCAATTCGCCTTTTGACATATCCAGGCGGACTACCGTTGCATCTCCAATGCCCGTGATCTTGCCTTTATCAAAGATCAGATATCCATTTTCAATAACGGTACCATTGCCCAGGTGTAATTTAGCGCCCAATACATAGGTCAGCTTACTTTGTGCGGGGGCAGGAGAGATGTTGGCCTGTGCAAAACCGGAAACGGCTGTTGCGGCGGTAAGGAACAAGGTTAAAAAATATTTATTCATGAGTATGTGTCCTTTCTGATTCGTTTAGTTCCATAGAATAATCTTCTACTGTTTCGCAATGGTACATGCGAGGGCTTTCTGCAACCGGGCGTTGTGTTTTACCGCCTTTACTTTTGCTGTCCTGCATTTTTTTGATGAGCCTTTCGCGTTCTGTGTTTTGCGCTTTTCTTACCTGTTCATCACGACTGATGTCCCAGTAAGAGATGCCATCTACAAATGTTTGCTCTGCCTTGGCATAAATAGACAATGGGTGTGCCGACCAGATCACCACATCCGCATCTTTACCTGCTTTGATACTGCCTACTTTATTGTCGATGTGCAGCATTTTTGCCGGGTTTAAAGTCACGAATTTCAAGGCATCTTCTTCAGGAACGCCACCGTATAACACGGCTTTTCCTGCTTCCTGGTTTAACCTGCGGGCCATTTCTGCATCATCTGAATTGAAAGCAGTCGTGATCCCAACATTGTGCATAATCTTTCCATTGTAAGGAATGGCTTCTGCAACCTCCATTTTATAAGCCCACCAATCAGAGAAGGTAGAAGCATTGATGCCACGTGCTTTCATTTTATCCGCCACTTTGTAACCTTCCAGAATATGGGTGAAAGTGTTGATCTTAAAGCCAAGACTATCGGCCACATTCATCAGCATATTGATCTCGGACTGCACATAAGAGTGACAGGTGATGAAACGTTTGTTGTCCAGAATTTCTACAATCGCATCCAGTTCCAGATCACGGCGTACGGTGCTTCCTTTAACAGCCATTGCCGCTTTGTATTCTTTTGCACGGGTAAACTGATCTACAAAAGATTGTTCTACTCCCATCCTTGTCACCGGAAAGCGTGCTCCGGAACCAAAATTACTTTGCTTTACGTTTTCACCAAGTGCAAACTTGATAAAACCATCAGAACCGGCAAACTTTAGCTCTTCCGGAAGTTTCCCCCAGCGGAGTTTGATCAGTTGCGCCTGTCCGCCTACAGGGTTTGCAGAGCCGTGAAGGATCTGTGAAGTGGTGACCCCACCTGCAAGCTGACGGTAGATATTAACATCTTCAGAATTGATAATGTCTGCAATCCGTACTTCTGCGGAGGAAGATTGGGCACCTTCATTAATGCCGCCTGTTCCGGCAATATGGGAATGTTCATCGATCAGACCGGGAGTGATGTGTTTTCCCGTCGCGTCAATCACCTTTGCATTGCCTGCACTTAGGTTTTTACCTACCGATTTGATCTTTCCGTTTTCCAGTAAAACATCTGCATTCTGCAAAATGCCCTCTTTTTCATTGGTCCAAACAGTCGCGTTTTTCAACAATACGGTCTCTTGTTTTAAAGGACTGGCATTGCCGAAAGCTGTAAATGGATAAATCAGCGTGCCTGTTGCCAGTTTTTGTACTGGTTCTTCCTTTTTAGCAGGAGCCTTTGATGCCGTATCTTTTTCGTCTTTCTGATAAGTGATAAAGCGTTTTCCCTGTACCCAGTTCTCCAGCACAAGGTTGCTCTTTTTAAATAAGCTGTCGGAAGTAATGATGAAGTTGGCGAGTTTGCCTTTTTCAATCGTACCCACCTTGTCGGAAATCCCGATCATTGCTGCAGGAACCTCTGTAACGGCCAGTAAAGCTTGCTTCTGACTCAATCCATTGTCTATTGCCGAACGGATATTGGTCCAGAAATCAGCTGGTTTATCGAGGCCGTGTGCCGTTAAAGAAAATCGGATCCCTGCTTTTTCCAGCACTCCCGGATTGGCAGGAGCCATTTCCCAGCCTTTCATTTGTGCAAGCGTCACATCTCTTGCATCTGCAGGATCAGCCACATCGTAGGCTTTTATAAAGTTGATGGGAATAATCAGACTGGCCCCGGTACCTTTTACGGCCTCAATTCTCTGGTATTCATCTCCATTTGATTTGATGATATACTGTTTGCCAAACTCTTTCCCAATTTTATCGGCGCGCAGGATATTTTGCCAGCCATCCGCCTCAAAGATCTGAGGTAGATTTTGTTGCTTGTTAAACTCTTCCAGGGAGATGTTGTACTCTTCTTTCTGTTTGCCATACCATTGCGCATCATAATAGGTCTGACGCAGGAGCGCGATGGATCCCATCAATGAGGTCGGGTAGTCATTTTGTGAAGTCCCTTTATTGAAGGAATAATTGGCGGAAGCTTCCGGTTTTAGCATAATGCCATTTTCCCGTTCGTCACTTAAAGTCACCGCCGAAGAGGTGCCCCGGGAGATGCCATCCCTGTTGACCACATTCACACTGCCAAAACCTGCTTTACGCAATTCATCTGCTTTTTTAGCATCGATGGCAAATATGGTGTTGACATGCGTTTCCGGACGAATGGCTTCATTCCAGCCATAAGCCCCTTTTTTGGTAGAGATAAAAATCGACTGGCGTGGTCCGCCTGTTCCCTGGCGACTGCCTTCTGCTACCCCGTAAGCCGTAAAAGCATCCACGAGCGAGGGATAAATGTATTTGCCTTTCAGGTCGATCACCACATAACCCTTCGGTATGGCTGTTCCTGTGCCTACAGATTGGATGGTCTGTCCTTTAATTAGTAAGGTTCCGTTGGAGATGGTCTGGTTGGCATTAACTACAATATTTGCATTGGTGAACGCATACATTCCCTGCCTGATGTCGTAAGAGCCGTTTACAGGATAGGTTTGCTGTGCAAATAAAAAAGTACCAGAAAAGACCAACGCAAGCGAGAGTAGAATTTTCTTCATAAAAATTTAGATTAGTTCCCTAAATCTATCATAAAAAAACAACTACAGGGCTTTATAACATGTTTTTTACTGAAAACAAGGTGCTCAGCTCCATTTAGAATGGTTTTAAATAAACATTACTATTTTCTCTTTTTTATAATCAAGTAATTTATTAGTTAAGTTTGAAAGAAAAACATAGTTATGAATTTCTATCAGATTTTGAGAAGTGCGCATTCAGGATGGCGTTACCTGGTTTTAATTTTATTGGTATTGGCAATCGTTCAGGCATTGACAGGATGGTTGGGTAAAAAGCCATATACAGAAGGAAACAGGAAATTGAATGTTTTTACATTGATCTTTACCCATGTCCAAATTTTATTTGGCTTGATATTATATTTCATGAGCCCTTTAGTCGAAGCGGGAATCAGATACTGGAAAATGGAGCACATTTCAATGATGATTTTTGCAGCCATTTTAATCACTGTTGGAAACGCAAGATCGAAGCGAATTGTTGAGCCAGCAGGCAAACACCGCACTATTGCCCTTTATTTTGGTCTTGGATTAATCATGATTGTTGCTGCAATTATCGCAATGATCAAGGCTGATCCGGCAAGGACGTTCTGGGGAGTATCATAAAATTTCACAATTTAATTTGGTGTTGTAAGATTTATTTATATTTTTGTTGCTCATGATTAACAATATACATACTTGGCAATGGCGCAGTAATTCTGAAAAGAGTTTCGTCGTAGCTTCGTGTACCTTATAGTTTATCAACCTAAACCAAACCACACTTTAACCCGACGTAACCACACGTCGGGTTTTTTGTTGTATAATTTTTTTGAAGAGGAAATGAAACCACCGTAAGCATAGGGCTTACAAAAACTTGATAAAAGACTGCTTCATAGCCGCTAAACCGGATTTAAAAGCACTTGAGGACCTTTGAACGTAAGTAGTGAACACCGAAAATTAAATAGAGACAGATGAAAAATCGAAAGCATACCTGGCCTGGCGCCTGAAAATGAACCAAAAGCTTGCTGAGAAAGAAAGCCTGACAATGAACGAAGAAATGAATATATACTGATTGCTCCTGAAAAAATGGGAAGCAATGCAAATGAAAACCAAGAATTAAGATGAAGAACTATATAATTAATACCACTTACAAGAAGCGCCTTGCCGATACCACTACTCCGGTGAGCATCTATCTGAGGTTAAGAGATGTGTTCCCAAATACCATTTTATTGGAAAGTTCCGACTACCACAGCCGGGAAAACTCTGTCAGCTACGTCTGTGCAGAGCCTGTTGCAGGAATTATGCTCAACAATGGCATCTTGTCTTCCTATTTTCCTGATGGAAAGAAAAGTGAAAAAGAGAATTTTGTGCTGACCGAAGAAATTGATGCCTTCAAGGAGCAGTTTCAGCCGGGAGTAGTAGAAGATACCCGCTATATCTCCAACGGTCTGTTCGGATATTTTACCTGGAATGCCGTCCCTAAATTTGAAGACATTACTTTCAAAGCGGAATGCCCAAAGGACGAAGAAATTCCGGTGATGCAATACCATATTTACCGGTACATCATTGCCATTGATCACTTCAAAAATGAAATAACCCTCTTCAAAAACACCTTTAACGAAGATGAAGACGAGGATCTGACCAAAATGGAATACCTGGTTCAGAATAAAAACTTCCCGGAATATAGTTTTAAAACCACGGGGGAAGAACATTCAAACCTGACAGATCAGGGCTTTATGGATATTGTCGACAAGATGAAAACGCATATCCTGCGGGGTGATGTTTTTCAGATTGTTCCATCCAGAGCATTTAAACAAGGTTTCTTAGGGGACGAATTTAATGTATACCGTTGCCTGCGTTCCATCAACCCTTCTCCATACCTGTTCTATTTCGATTATGGAAGCTTCAAGTTGTTCGGCTCCTCGCCGGAAGCACAGATCACCATCAAAGATAATGTGGCCAATATTTTCCCGATTGCCGGAACCTTCAAAAGAACCGGAAACGACGAAGAAGATGCAGAACTGGCCAGAAAATTAGAGCAGGATCCTAAAGAAAGTGCAGAACATGTCATGCTGGTAGACCTGGCAAGAAATGACCTGAGCAGACATTGCAGTGGGGTAGAAGTAAAGTCCTTCAAAGAAGTACAATACTATTCACACCTCATCCACCTGGTTTCCAAAGTAAGCGGAAATCTTCAAAAGAATACTTCTGCTTTTAAGGTGGTAGCAGATACCTATCCTGCCGGAACATTGAGTGGCGCACCGAAATACAGGGCGATGCAACTGATCGATGAGTACGAAGGATTAGGACGTAACTTCTATGCCGGAGCCATTGGTTACATGGGCTTCGATGATAAATTTAACCATGCCATCATGATCCGGACCTTTATGAGTAAAAACAACCAACTGCATTACAGGGCAGGTGCTGGTATCGTGGCAGATTCCATCCCGGAAAATGAGATGAATGAAGTAAATAATAAAATTGCAGCCCTTCGCCGGGCAATAGAAATGGCTACAGGAATATAACATGACAAATCATACGAACATGCAGAAGAAAGTACTGGTAATCGACAATTACGA
This sequence comes from Pedobacter steynii, assembly GCF_900103665.1. Lineage (GTDB taxonomy): Bacteria > Bacteroidota > Bacteroidia > Sphingobacteriales > Sphingobacteriaceae > Pedobacter > Pedobacter steynii. The sequence continues at coordinate 11,158 of NZ_FNGY01000009.1, read as the reverse complement.
TTCATTCACCTATAATTTAGTGCATTTAATCAATGAACTGGGTAGAGATGTGGAAGTATGGCGTAACGATAAGTTCGACTTAGCAGATGTAGATCAATACGATCAGATCATCCTTTCTCCGGGCCCCGGAATTCCGGAAGAAGCGGGATTACTATTGGAAGTGATCAAAAAATATGCGCCCACTAAAAGTATCTTTGGTGTTTGTTTAGGGCAACAGGCAATTGCAGAAGCATTTGGTGGAACTTTACTAAATTTAGGTCGCCCGATGCATGGAATTGCAACACCCATTACAGTTCTGGATAAAGAAGAAGTGATGTTTAAAGATTGCCCGGAAACGATTAATGTAGGACGTTACCATTCCTGGGTAGTCAGCAATGAAGGATTACCGGAATGCCTTACCGTAACTGCAATTGATAAAGACAACGAAATTATGGCCCTCAGACACAACGAGTTCAATGTCAGAGGTGTTCAGTTTCACCCGGAAAGCGTCCTTACGGAACATGGTAAACAAATGATGAAAAACTGGTTAGAACATTAATTATGAATATTTTAGATAAAATCGTACTGCGCAAAAGAGAAGAAGTGGACTTCGCTAAAGCGAATGTTTCTATCAAACAATTGGAAGCAGCATTACATTTCAACCGCGTTCCTTACTCCTTTGAAGACTTTTTACTGGACGATCAGCGTACCGGGATCATCGCCGAATTTAAACGACGTTCTCCTTCAAAAGGCATCATTAATGACAAAGTGACTGTCGAAGAGGTAACTACGGCATATGCAGCTGCAGGTGCTTCTGCTTTATCGGTGCTAACGGATGTGGATTTTTTCGGCGGACATACCAATGACCTGCTGGCCGCAAGAGCAGCCAATCAGATTCCGATCTTAAGAAAAGATTTCATGATCGATGAATACCAGATCCTGGAAGCCAAAGCATTAGGTGCAGATATCATCTTGCTCATCGCAGCAATCCTGACTCCTGATGAGATCGAAGACCTGGCAGTGTTTGCTAAAAGTCTTGGTTTAAACGTGTTATTGGAGGTTCATAACCTCGAAGAATTGCAAAGAAGTGTTATTCCTGAACTGGATGCCATTGGGGTGAACAACCGCAACCTTGCCGATTTCTCTGTGAACATTCAAACCTCTTTTGACCTGGTAGATGAGATTCCGGACGACTTCCTGAAGATCTCCGAAAGTGCCATCAGCAATCCTCAGACCATTAATGAGCTGCGTGCTGCAGGATTTGATGGTTTCCTGATCGGGGAGAACTTTATGAAAACCGAAAACCCGGGCGCATCCATGACCGACTTTGTCAGTCAGCTGATCTCGGTATAACTTTTGTATCTTTGTACTTTACATGGGAAAACAGAAATATTATGATACCGCGCTTAAACCCGAACGTGCTGTTCTGGTTGGCGTAATTAGACCAGGAGAAACCCAGGAAGAAACCAAAGAGTTTTTGGATGAACTGGCATTCCTGGTAGATACTGCCGGTGGTGTGGTAGACCGTTCGTTTACGCAGAAAATGCTGAAACCAGACCGTGCTACCTTCGTAGGTACAGGGAAATTAGAAGAAATAGCGGCTTACGTAAAGTCGGAAGAGATAGATATGGTTGTTTTTGATGATGAATTGTCACCATCACAACTTAGAAATGTGGAACGCGAACTTCAGGTAAAAGTCCTGGACAGGAGCAACCTGATCCTTGATATTTTCGCCGGAAGGGCACAAACTGCACAGGCGAAAACGCAGGTGGAGCTGGCTCAGCTACAATACCTGCTGCCGCGGTTAACCCGTTTATGGACCCACCTGGAGCGCCAAAAAGGTGGTATCGGGATGAGAGGTCCGGGGGAAACTCAGATTGAGAGTGACAGAAGGATGATTCTCGAAAAAATCTCTTTGCTGAAGAGCCGCCTGAAACTGATCGATAAGCAGAACGAGACACAACGTAAAAACCGGGCGGAACTGATCCGCGTGGCTTTGGTGGGCTATACCAACGTAGGTAAGTCGACGATCATGAACATGCTGTCGAAATCTGAAGTGTTTGCAGAGAATAAACTTTTCGCAACATTAGATACGACAGTACGCAAAGTCGTAATCGAAAATCTGCCTTTTCTTTTATCAGATACCGTAGGGTTTATTAGAAAACTACCTCACCACCTGGTAGAATGCTTTAAATCTACCCTTGATGAAGTACGTGAAGCAGATATCCTGCTCCATGTTGTAGACGTTTCACATGCCAATTTTGAAGATCAGATCAATGTGGTCAATGAAACGTTGAAAGAGCTTGGCGCCAGAGATAAGCCTATCGTAATGGTGTTCAATAAGATCGATGCATATGTGAGCCCGGAAGTAGATTCAGAAGATGAAGAAAAGACCACGCTTACACTTGAAGAGTTTCAACGCAGCTGGATGGCCAATGAGAATGCGCCTGCCTTATTCATCTCTGCGATACACAAAGAGAATTTAGAAGAATTTAAGCAATTATTGTACGATAAAGTTGTCGCTTTACATACCGAGCGCTATCCTTATGATAAGCTGTTATATTAATATTTAAGATTGGAATAATTATGGAAAGTAAACGTCAGCAGAAATTTGCCGGAGTCCTGCAAGAGGAATTAGCAGCTATATTTCAACGTGAAGGAGCAGCATATTTACCAAATACCCTTGTCACCATTACCAAAGTCCGTGTTTCTCCGGATTTGGCAGTAGCAAAGGTTTATTTAAGCTTTTTAAACACCAACAATACCACTTTATCTGTGGCAGAAGTAAATTCTCATTCCAGTGAGATCAGGTATAAACTAGGTGCAAGAATCCGCCATCAGGCAAGGGTAGTACCTACCTTAACCTTCTTCCTTGATGATACCAATGAATATGTAGAACACATGGATAAGTTGTTCGACAAAATTTCTAAGGAACGCAAAGAGACAGACGAAGAAGCGGAATAATCTTTTTATACAATGCAGGTAGCAGGACAAAGGGAAACACAGTTAAATCTGGAAGGCGTAGCAATTGGAAAAGTGGTAGACTTTGATCCGGAATCGGATCAGCTCTATACCTTTGATCTGACCGCGAATAACACCGCCATCACCCCGGAAATCCTGGAAGATACCACTACTTTTAGCACCTGGGTAGCAGATGAGCTTAATGCTCATCATGCCCGCTATGGGATAGGTGGTTATGATGAACACCGGACAATCTATGCCCGGAGTCATCATTTTGATACTGCCGAAGAACCACGTCGTTTACACCTCGGGATCGACATCTGGGGTCCTGCAGGAACGCCGGTGTACAATTTTCATGATGCGGTAGTTCATAGTTTTAAATTCAATGACCAGTATGGGGACTATGGGGCAACTATTATCCTGAAATATAACCTCAACGGACAGATTTTCCATGCTTTATATGGACACCTGAGCCTGGATTCCCTGACCGGACTGGAGGAAGGCCAGCACATCCCAATGGGCAAAGCTTTCGCCCGTTTTGGCATTCCGGAAGAGAACGGTTTCTGGCCGCCACACCTGCATTTTCAACTGATTTTTAATATCTATGCCTTTAAAGGCGATTATCCCGGAGTATGTCAGTACTCGAAAAAAGCAGCCTTTCTGGGCAATTCCCCTGATCCTGCCCCAATATTAAAACATACTTTTAAATCCGCATTGATTTAAAAATGCGTAAATTAGTGCATGGGCAGATTTCTTTTAGCACTATTTCTTCTCGCCGGATTTACCGTACAGGCACAGCCTCAGTTAAAAGGAGGGTTGGAGGCATTTGTTGCGTCTAATAAGGTGTATCCTCCATACTCCCTGCAGAATTGCATTGAGGGGGTCGTAAACATCGGATTTAAGCTCAATAAAAAAGGAGAGGTTTACTATTCTGTGGTCCGTAAAGGGATCGGAACGGACCTGGACGATGAGGCATTGAGGCTGATCCGTCTGAGCAGTGGCAAATGGAATGTTCCTGCAGGGCACGATTCTACGCTGGTCCTGATTGCACCGATGGTTTTTAACCTCTCCGGTTATGGTTGCGACCTTAAAAGTAAGGAAGATATTCAGCTTGCCATTGCCAATTATAAATCCAGTGAAGGGATGACGAATGCCGTCCTGAATTTCTATAAAAACAAAGATTCCGTTAAATACAAACCGGAAGAAGAGGCGAGAATCTTGCGCTTAAAAGCCGAACTGGGTTACGATGAGGCCTATTTAAAAGAGCGAATCAATGATGGTAAACGCAAGCTGAAACAGAAAGACCTGCAAGGTGCCTGTGAAGACTTCCTGTTTGTAAAGAACATGGGCTCAAGCCTGGCAGATGAGCTGATCGCTCAATACTGTCGCTAAATAATTACGGTGATTGCGGCAGGAAGAATACTGGCTTCTACACGGTTTACCTTTCCCATATATTCTCCGTCTACCTGGAAATGAACCTTGCGCTTTGTTTTGATCTTTAAATCCCGGGTAGAAAAGGTCTCAATTTTCTCCGGATTAAAAGGCAGATCTGTAAATCTGATTTTTAAGATTTCCATTACCGAGTATTCTTTCACCAGAATCACCTCAAAAAGGTCGTCAGTCAGGTTCCCATCAGGATTAATCTTTACACCTGTACCATACATCGTTGCATTGGCGATCACCACCATTGCAGCCTGGGTGCGAATGGTTTTATCCTTGATTTTGATCTCTACGTCCATTTTACTGTGATTCCAAAGGGCTTTCCAGGCTGCTTTAGTATAACCCCACATGCCCCGTTGGGGGAGGTCATCGAACTTCTTGACAATATAAGCGTTAAAACCAATGTCGGCGAGGTGGATGCAAAGCTCTCCATTTACTTTTACCGCATGGATCTTTTTTGGCTGGCCATTGACCACAAGTTCCAGGGCTGCATCTACTTCCAATGGGATGCCGAGTTCTTTGGCCATCCCGTTGGCAGATCCTGCAGGAATAATGCCAATAGGGGTATCTGTCCCTTCCAGGCATTCCGCTACCAGTTTTAAGGTTCCGTCTCCTCCTACAGCCACCACCCGATCGGCCTTTGCTTGTATGATGACCGACCTTAATTTAGCTAAGCTGCAGCCTTTAAACAGCTCATAAATCTCAAAGTCTGTATTTTTTGATTCAAAATAAGTACGTATTGCTTCGGCAAAATCTATTTCGTTATTTCCAGAACCCGGATTTACTATAAATAGTAATTTCGGGCTTTCACTGCGCTTTCCCATGTATAATCTTTAATATCACAAACAACTTTCCCCTAACTCTGTTTTAAAGAACAATGAATAAATCCACCAGTGTTAAGGTATATCATGGTTATGGGCATACGCACAATCTGGTGCTTTACGGACATGTATTTGATTTTAAGGCAAAGACCAGGCAGGTTTATAGCGACAATCTATTCGTCAACATCGTCCATCTGTTAAGGTTGTTTCGTGTCAGGCCGGCACCCTATGTTAGCGTCCGGCTGAACTTTAAGGGACAGGTTGTTCATCAAAAAACAGCATATGATGGTTTTTTTAAATTTGAATGGGAAGCAATAGAAAATGTTCCTGCCGGATGGCACGGGGTAAGGGTTGAGGCTTTAGGAGAAGATAATGCCGTACTTGCAGTGGCAGAAGGAAAGGTCTATGTGCCTCACATTACCCAGTATGCCTTCATCTCAGACATCGACGATACCGTGATGATCTCTCATTCTGCAAGGATCGGAAGAAGGCTCAGAGAGCTCTTCATTAAGAATCCAAGAACAAGGAAAACTTTTCTCGATACAAAAAAACATTATGGCTTACTTGCCTTATCGCATACCGATACGGAACAGCCCAATCCTTTTTTCTATGTTTCCAGTAGTGAATGGAATCTGTACGATTACCTGGTAGAAACCTTCCGTTTTAATGGTTTGCCCGAAGGCGCATTCCTGCTCAACCAGATTAAAAGCTGGACTGGTCTGCTGAAGACGGGTAAAACCGGACATGAAGGAAAACTGCTGCGGGTAAGGAGGATTCTGGATGTCTTTCCGAATCAGAAATTTGTCTTTTTCGGAGATAATTCTCAGAAAGATCCCTTCATCTATGCCACAATTGCGGAAAAATACCCTCAGAATATCGAAGCCGTTTATATCAGAAATATCCGTAAATCAAAGACGGCGGCCACCTTGGAAATCCTGGCTAAAATTGAGGCCAAAGGAATCAAAACCTGCCTGTTTAACCATAGCAAGGAAGCTATTGCGCATTCAAAGAAGATCGGATTGATTGGTTTTTAACTGATCGATTTCCCGAAAGGCGTAAAGGCCAGGTTCATCAGCTTAAAATGCTGTCTGCCAAAAGGGATTCCAATAATGGTAATACAGAAAAGAAGGCCAAGGAAAAAATGGGTTAATGCAATCCAGAACCCACCGAAAACAATCCAGATGATGTTCATGATCGTAGAAAGGCATCCGGTATTGGAGGAAGTATCTGTAATTTTTACACCAAATGGCGCGAGGCCAACAATGGCAAATTTAAAACATTGCAGCCCAAAAGGGATGCCGATGATCGTTAAGCATAAAATCAGACCTCCGATTATATATTCGAAAAAGATGAATATACCCCCAAAAACGATCCAGATAATGTTGCCTATTAAATTCATATTGTATTTTTAATTAAGATGACCTAAAGAAGGATTAGTTACATTAAAGGTATTGTTTTATTATTGCATATGGTTTTTAGACTAGACGAAAAGGAGATCAGTTTTCCTGATCCGGCATTGGCTGAGGAAGATGGATTATTGGCTGTAGGGGGTGATTTAAGTATCAATAGGTTGCTTTTGGCCTACCATCACGGCATCTTTCCCTGGTTTAGTGAAGACGATCCTATTTGTTGGTATTCTCCTCATGAACGCTGTGTGATCTATCCTGATCAGATAAAAATCAGCAAGAGTATGGCAAAGGTTTTAAAAGACCAGGTTTTTGAAGTCACCTGTAATCAGGCCTTTCCGGAGGTCATCCGAAATTGTGCAATGGTGGGCAGGAAAGATCAGCCCGGAACCTGGATCACTTCAGAAATGCAGGAAGCCTATATCGCCTTACATGAATATGGTTACGCCAAGAGCGTAGAAGTCTGGAAGGATGGCGTATTGTGTGGCGGACTATATGGTGTTCAGGTTGATGAAGTCTTTTGCGGGGAAAGCATGTTCAGCCTGGTCAGCAATGCTTCGAAAACAGCATTGATCTGGCTTTGCCAGACCAATGAATTTAAGTTGATCGACTGTCAGCTGCCCAATGATCATTTGATGAGCCTGGGCGCAGTGATGATCAGTCGTGATGAATATTATACCATGCTGACCACCTAATTCAGGATCTCCCGGATATCTTCCTTGCTGAGCGACTTAAAGAAGCTTTCCTCTGTTGTAATCAACGAGCTGGCCAGTCTTTTCTTGCGGTTCTGTAAGGCCAGTATTTTCTCTTCTACAGTATCTTTTGCAATGAATTTATAGATGAAAACTTTCTTTTCCTGTCCGATTCTATGGGTCCGGTCAATAGCTTGCTGTTCTACTGCAGGATTCCACCATGGATCAAGTATAAATACATAGTCGGCCTGAGTCAGGTTCAACCCAACACCACCTGCTTTAATGGAAATCAGGAAGACTTTCAGTTCGGTATTTTCCTGAAATTCTGCTACAATCTCGCCCCGGTTCTTTGTCGCCCCGTCTAAGTAAGAGAAAGGAATGGACTCCTGTTCAAAATACTGCTTAAAGATGTTCAGGTGTTTCACAAACTGAGAGAATATCAGCACCTTATGCCCGCCTTTTAATACATTATCGAGGGTATGGATCACGTTTTCAAACTTTCCGGAATCAGAAGTATAATGTTCATCGATCATCACCGGATGATTGGCGAGTTGTCTCAATGCCGTTAATCCCTGTAAAAGCTGGACTTGTTTTTTTGCATAGGTTCCATCATCCATACTGCTCAACAGGTCATTCCTGTAGGCCGATTTTGTTTTTTCGTAATAGGCGGCCTGATCTTCACTCATGTCGCAGTAAAAGACCTGTTCTGTTTTTGCAGGGAGTTCTGAAGCCACCTGCTCCTTGGTTCTCCGTAATACAAAAGGCTTGATGATGGCCTGCAGCTTACGCGCTTTTTCTTCATCTTTCCGTTTCTCTATGGCCTGTACATATTCTTCGTTAAAAAAGGCCTGTGTGCCCAGTAGTCCCGGATTTAAGAAGGTGAGCTGTGTCCATAGATCGCTTACTGAATTTTCTACAGGCGTACCGCTCAATACGAGCTTATGTCTGGATTTAAGCACCCTTACTGCCTTAAATGATTTGGAAGAAGGGTTTTTAATATTCTGGCTCTCATCCAGAATGATGTAATTGAAATAGTAATCTTTAAGCAGGTCAATATCTACTCTGGTAATGCCATAAGTGGTAATGATGATGTCGTATTTCGCAAACTGACTGATGTCTTTATTTCTTGAGCTTCCGGTATGCGCATGGATCTTCAGTTTTGGGGTAAATTTCCTGGCCTCATTTAACCAGTTATAGATTAAGGAGGTTGGCATTACAATCAGGGAAGTGCTTTTTGTGGCGTTTTGCTCATCCTCTTCCTTGATTTTCTGAAGCATGGCCAGGGTTTGAATGGTTTTACCCAAACCCATGTCGTCCGCCAGACATCCGCCAAAGTTGTACTCTCTGAGAAAGCTGAACCAATTGTAACCTGCTTTCTGGTAGCTGCGCAGGTCTCCTTTGAAGTGTACTGGCATTTGGGTATCGGCAATGTTCTCAAAATCATTGAGCCTTTCCAGCTTACGACTTAAAGTTACATTGGCAATGCCGTCTTCTGCAAGCTCATTGATCAGTCCGATATGGTGTTTCTTTAACTTTAAAGCCTTCCCGCCATCGGAGAGGCTAAATAAACTGCCGTATTGGGTAAACCATTTTTCAGGAATAATGGCAATAGAACCATCAGGTAAGGTAAATTCTCTCCTTTTATGGAGGATATGTTGTTTTAGGGCGATAAAAGGAATGGGGTGTGACCCAAAATAAACGATGGCGTTGATGTCAAACCAATCGTTGTCTTCTTTGATTTCAAAATCTATTTTATTGCTGGCAAAAAGGAATTTTTTAGTGCCCTGATGCTGCTCAATCTCAAAACCATTCTCTTTTAATTGCTCAATATGCTCATTAACCCAATTGATGATGGCATAAGACTGATCTTCATCCCGCACTGGCGGAATTTCCAGATTATGGAATATCGGACTAACCTTCTTTAAGCCAAGACTGGTTAATACATTAAACTTTTGTTTCTCCCATGCGGTATCTCTTTTGATTCGGGTGAAGATGTAATTGTCCTCTTCCTTCTCTAAATGGACCGTAATCTTTTTTTCAGTCCCCATAGCAAAAGCATGGGTGTCATATTTGAAATACAATTGGAGTTGTGAAACACCCGAATCCACATAAATTACCTTGATCACCGGGCTGGGGTCATGTTTTTCTGTCTTAATCTCAAAACCTTCTGCGTATACATGGTATTTTTCGATCAGTGGAGCGACAAATTTTTCAAAATAAGCACCTTCAGTTGCTTTAGGAATGGTGATGTATCGCTTATTCAGGAAAGGCATTAACTTTTTACCTTCGATATCCTGTTCAAAGAAATAGAGCATGTCATTTAACAGGAGCCATGCCGGCTGGTTGCTCACCACCTGGGCTTCCTTAAACATGAAGTCTATTCGCATTCCCTGATATTTTATCGTTGGAAAGTATCGGGTTTCCATGGCATTTCGCCTGAAGTGAAATAAAACAGTCGCCGGTTCTGCAGCAATTTCAATTTTGCGCTCCGCAGGCCAGCCATCGCTATCCATCAGGTAAAGCGCTCCATCAACTTTGATCAGCTCTAATACCTCAGAAAGTTTCTTCTCAATTTTCGGACGTACACTTTCGTAAAACTTCTCATTGAAAAACTTACTAAAGAACTCTACAGGGCGGATGGGCTTTTTATGGAACTTCTTAATGATGAAATCCTGTTCGGTTTCATCGAGGATCTTAATAAGCTTCAGGTCTTTTTCGGTCAGATGCCTCGCGAATTCAGTTGCAGTATGTGAAAATATCCGCTGGTAGGTCAATGAAAAATCACCCTGTGGGTTCAATTGAACGATATGGGGTTCTATCAAATAGCCGAAAAACTCATGCTTACATAAAGAGTATACAATTTTGCAGGGTTTAGAACTATCTACTCGTAACATTAGCTAAAGGTTAAAACAAAGGGAGGGTAAGCATTTAAAAATCTTTAAACATACAGCAAATTGAACTTCTTTCAAATAAAATAGCAGAATTAACCGATTTTTTTTCTGCCCGTTCGTCGAAAAAAAACACCGTTTGGTCGGGTATTCAAACATTGTGGTCTAAAACGCTGAAAATGAGTGAAACGTTTCTGAAATGGACACGTCTTATCTACAAAACCTTAAGAAATCATTTAAAAACAAAATATTATGAAAACCTCATTCAAATCATTACTCGCACTAACATTAACAGCCATTGTTTTATCTACTTCTGCATTTACCAGCCTTGCTGTTGCAGCAGATAAGAATCCTTCAGGAATGTTGGCCCCGCTAACCGCATTTAACAAAATTGTAGTTACCGGAAATGTAAAACTGACGCTGGTTCAAAAATCAAAACAAGACATTACTGTAGACAGTGAATTTGATCAAAACAAGACTTCTTTTAAACAAAAAGGGTATACCTTATTTATCAACTCTACCGCCTCAGAAACATTGTATGTAACTGTTTTTGTGACTGACTTACAAAGAATCGATGCTTCTCAAGGTGCGAGAGTAGCCACCGTAGGGAACTTTAACCTGGAAGTATTGCAGGTGTTCTTACAGGATAATGCTACTGCAAGTGTAAAAGGTACCATCAATAGCTTGTATACGGTGACCAAAGACAATTCAGATTTGAAATTGGCGGGTACTGCAAATCAACATATCATTGTTAAAAATAGAAACTCAATCCTGGATACAGAGAAATTTGCTGCTCTGAAAACAGAAATGACCTCTTTAGAGGCTGGAATTGCTGCAAACACGAAAACGGTGTTGGTGAAATAGAAAAGAAAGAATTGGTGTGACCCCAAAAAGTTGGACAGATTCAAAATTAAGTTTTTTGTACGAGAGCTCGGTATTCCACCGGGCTCTTTCCATTTAACCTGTTTTTT
>NZ_FNGY01000010.1 GCF_900103665.1 Pedobacter steynii | reverse complement strand
AGGGCTGACCTTTACCCCTGTTTTTTGAAATGATAAATTCTGTTTCTGTTAGTTCCATACACTGTTTTTGTGTATAGCCTTTTTAGGAATCGACAGCTGTCCCGCCGTTCTCCCGAACCTGTCACGAACGGAAAACCCGTTAAAGCGCATGCTGAAAATAAGTGCCGTCTTTCTTTAACAGTCTGGCTTTTATCAATCCCCATTCTGCGTACTTTTTCGCCGCCTCTTTATCATTTTGTTCCAACATCAGCCTGACAGCAACAGCAAGAACGGAATAAGAAGCATCCATATTGACTACCTTTTTCATCCATTTTACAAACAATTCTTTTTCCTCAGCATCAACTGCAGGGCCGGTCAAATACATGGACAGGTAACGAATTTTATTGTCATCATCATTGTAATTCTCCGCAGCATACCTGAAAAATGATTTATGGTCCTTATGGATATTGTAATAATAGGCTTCGGCCATGTCGACCTTTGCATAGGCCCAGTCTTTTTCAGAAAAAAATGGCCTGACCTCTGTCAGAAAAGCATTAAAATGGTCATCATTCCGGGTATTGCCCAGTGCTTTCAATCTCACATTCATAATGGCCGTCCGTTTCCCCCAAATCAGCTCTTTACTGTACTTCTCTTCGAACAACGCATAGTTTTTAAGGAAATAGTCGTCCCATTTTTTATTGACGCTTCTGATGGCTAAAAACGGGATCGCGGCAGGCTCCGCCAATGCGTCCTTAGTTTGGTCCAGATAAGCAGCAACGACCTCTGCTTTCATCGGTTGACGCGCTTTGAACATGGCCGTATAAAAATCAGGCTGAGCTACCTGAATTGAAGGGCTAAATCCAGCTAACACCGTTTCTTTTTTAGATTTCAGGATAGATTCTCCCAGTAATTTCTGAAATACATCTGCTTCCTGATATCCGGAAAATCTGGAGATCAGTTGTCCTTTCTCATTTAAAATCAGGAAAGTCGGAAAACCCGTAACGGCATATTTTAATTGTAATATTTTCCCCAGTTCCTCCGCCATAAAATCAATTTTCACACTCACAAAGTTCTCCTTCATTAATTTCATGACGGCCGAAAGCGGAAAGACTTCATCGTCCATTTCTTTACAGGGATGACATCCGACAAAATAACTATCGATGAACACCAATTTATGTTCTTTTTTTGCTTTTGTAAATAGTTCCTCCAGAGAGTTCGTTTTCACAAACTGGCTTTCCTGAGCATTTAGCCGGATGCTCACTATGAGCAGCAATAACAATCCGCATATTTTAGATATTTTCATCATTAAATCCATTAAAGTGTCTTTGAAAACTATATTTATTTCGCGATGGTATCTTTAAACGTCTGTCCGTTAAGAACAGATTCGATCATATAGTTTGTACCCGATGGCATGGCCAGAAGTTTGTCCAGCTGTTTTCTGTCTTTTAACAACTGCGAAGCGGACAGCCCATTCAAAGATTTCAGCCGGGCTCCTTGTTTAAGGTTCAAGGCAGGGTTTTCCTTATCGGTTAGTCCTTGTACCATCAGCGTTCCCTCATTATCAAAACCAAAAAGATATCCCCCAATTGCAAAATCATGGGGATAATCATAGCTTTTATTTGCAACAAGCTGGATTTCCTTTTTCTTCAGATTGATGGTAAAGTTATACCTGCTGATTAACCTTAGGCCTATGGAACCGTCAAATCCGGGATTCCAGTCTTCGCTTTGTCCACCTCCAGCCATTAGCGTAACCGGTATTTCTTTAATCACCGGCATATTTGAGAAAGAAAAAGAGGCTGCTTTACCTGTAAAAGTCGGTGTCGTCATCCCCATACTGCTGGTACTCCCATGATATTCCGGTTTAAATCCGCTAACCAGCAACCTGTTCTTTTTTACGAATTGACGAAAACAAATCACGCTATAGCCAGCTCCTGTATCAAACACAAATTCTGCCTGATGTGCCTGCCCCCCGGCAATACTTAAGGTGCCGGGAATAATGAACAATCCGTCAGGGCTGGTGATCGGAACCACAGTTCCTTTCTGTTCATACTGATAACCTTCAAAATCATATAAAGAGAGCTCCTTTTTATCAAAGTCCACCTTCGTAACATAGCTTCTGGTAATGATATTACCAATGATTCCGTCCGTTCCTTTATGCAACTCTTTAAAGATCGCGATGCTTTGGTTAGGCAAGTCAAAGGAATCCAGGTGTACCACGTTTCCCTCCGAAACAGAGATCTCCATGTTCCCCCCTACCACCGATGCCTTTTGTGTTCTCGACACCTTTAAACCAATAGCATCTGCCAAATCCTGACTCAGCGCCATCCCGTCTGCGCCGGTATCAAACAATAATTTCAACGGCCGCTGACTTCCATTAATCTTAACCCTCAGGATAATTGCACCATTGTCCATTTCAAAAGGAATTTTGGCCTTCAGTCCCGATGTTGAAGCCATTTGTTGTTGGGCCCGGACATACTGATCCGGCAACAATGCCAACAACATGAAGAGGAGGCATAATTTATATTTATTGTTCATAGAAATTTAAGATGATAAATGGGCTGGCCCAGGTCAGGCCAGCCATTAAAAACAATCGATTACAAAGCAGAATACTTTGTAAAAACTATTTTGCCAATGTTTTTTCCAGTAAAGCTTTGAGCTCCGGACCGGAAGGTCTTGGCGCATCAACCGTCACAATTTTACCTTGTCTGTCGAAGACCATAAAGCGCGGAATTCCGGTGATCTTATAATATTGAGCAAGATCCCCCCAACCTGAGGCAAATAGCTGAGTACCTCCCAAATGATCATCAGCGATCATTTTAAGCCATTTATCTTTATCCTTCGCTACATCTACGGAGATGCTGACAATAGCAACATCAGTGCCTTTCATTTCCTCCTCCAGCTTTTTCAAATGAGGAATTTCTGCCTTACATGGCCCACACCAGGTGGCCCAGACGTCTACCAAAACTACTTTTCCTTTCAAATCATCCATTGTCACTGTTTTCCCTTCTTTATCAGGATAGGAGAATTTAAACGCAGCATCACCAGGCTTTAATAAAGCCAAAGGCGCCAGGATATCCATGTTTCTTTTCTTCTGACTTTTGGTGATCACATATTTGCCATAAGCATCGATCAGTTCCTTATATTCGCTATGGCTAATAAGACGCTCCGCTTGATCCAATACCACATCTCCCTTTAAAGTATCATTCGGCAAACAGGCCAGGGCATTTTTGAGGCCTGCCAGACCTCCTTCAAATTTCCCCTTTTGCTGTCTCAAGTTGATCGAGATCAATGAAGAAAGCATACGTCTGCCCCATGGATTGCTGTACAATAAGCCTGCATTTGTTGCAAAATCCTGCGCCTTAAGTGTGCTGTAGTAAGGGCTCCATTCTTCCATTGAAGGATGTGCCGTACGTGGTGTCTGGAGGAAATTAGCCGCATAAAAAGCCATATCAAAAGTCACATAGGCTTTCATCCGCTGGTCAAACTTTGCATTTCCGGTGGTCTTTCCTTTTAAAAAAGATTTAGATTTTGCAGCGATATCTTCCAGCTGAGGGAAAAAATCGACAAAGGTACTCTGCACTTTCGAAAAATTAACGGCCTTATGCTCCAGGGGAAAAACAAAGTCATGCCATTGAGTCAGCAATACATTTTCTTTAGAATTCAGTTTCCCGGTAAGTACATAACTGGAATCCAGAATGGAAAGTGACAATTGCTCCCCACCCTTAAAATAAAACTTATAATTGTCGTTCGGCGCGACTGCAGTTCCGGTTCCGATCACATATAAGCCCTCGTATTCGGGATAAAAAATGAATCCGAATTTACCTTTCTCTTCCGGCAGCGTATTGGCAATTTCTACCATTTTACCCTCTGTTACTTTAAACAGCTTAACCGGTGTTATTCTTTCTTTTTTTAGCAGCCCGTTTACTTCAACCGGCATTTGCGCCGATGACGCAGTGATGAATAGCGACAGGATTGCTGCGCTAATTATTGTTTTTATGTTCATTGTTTATAAATTTTAGATTTGTATGTATAAATGCGGTTATGGCCTAACGTTCCCTATAGCTGACGCTAACGATTTTACCAAAGCCGGAATAACTTTCTCCCAGGGTCAGGTCGCCATTTAGGGAAGGGACAACGTAAAGTTCCATTTTGCCATTACGCTCCGCGGGTAATGCGGGATCATAAGAACAAACCATCAATTGATTCTTTCTGCTTTCGTAATAAGGACGGGAACTTCCTCCGTTTACAAATTTTTGAAACTTAATCAGACTGATTTTTTCTGCTCCTTTATCCAGCATCAGCTTACTGGTCTTTAAAGACATATCATATTCATATACCTTGCCTCCCACACTGTAAAACAGATAACCATATATTGGATTAACAGTAAATTTGTCTGCATTACCGATTTCCGCTCCTGTAATTTCCGCATAATACGTCTGGATCGCGGTAACCAGGTTAAATCGGGCGAGATAAACCTTACCATCTCCCCCTTTAAGTATGGCAAATACGTCTCCTCCATTAAAAGGAGAATAGTCCATATAAATCAGGTCTTTTCCAACATTATTATAATCAAACAATGCGTTGTCCATCGTAGGCATCGTTGTACAGGTAGACTCATTATTGAGGTGTCTTACAAACCTCCTTTTATTCACATCAAACAGCACCGCGTTGGCTATCAGGGTTGAACTGGAGAGTGATCTGGCAATAAATGGCGCAGCATTAAATGGAACCGATTCTTCTTTAACCAGATTAATGGGTACCCCATAATTGATCTGATATATGTAATAATAATAATAGACATTTCCGGCAGAGAACATGTAGGAAGTGCCAGCTCCATTAGGATGCTCTGTCGAAGCCATAAAATCGGCGTGAAAATCGTCAGGAACATTAGCGACCATCTCATATTTAATATTGAAGGTATTCTTCCATTTAAAGGTCTCCGGATCGATCCTATTGGTTCCTTTATCTGTAGAAAGATAAATACCATAGGTACTGAAGTTATAAGGATAACAATGAACATCCAGGGGTTTACCTTTTAAAGACAATTCTGACCCGGTTGAGCCCAGGACATCAGTTACAGGAGTATAAATGTTATTAATCTTCGAAATCATGTCCAGCCTGGCTGCTCCATTTACATCATTCAGGACCATCCAGCCTTCATAGATACTGGTCTGTACCGTTAACCTGAAAGTTGTCCGGTAGGCAACTCCCGTCTTTTTATCGGTTACGATATAGTACACATCATAATTACCCGAAGGAATTTTGACCACCACATCCAGGTTACGCGTCGTTGCCAGCTCTTTTCTGATTTCTGAATTCAATGCCTCTCCTCTTCGCATGGCGAGCCATTGATAGGAATAGGCCTGTTCATCATTGCTCTCATCTTTCGTAAATTTGAGCACCGGGCTGATCTTAAATCTTTCACCCAGCATCGCATTATAGGTCTTATCTATTCCTCCAAAATCAACTGAGTTGATCTCTTCATAATTGTAATTACCGAGGTCCTTTCTACAGGAAAAGCTGACAAACAGCATTACAAAGAGTAATGCCTGTTTAAAATATCTATAGTTTAACATCTTTTGATCTAAATTTTAGTTTAAGGAATTACTGAACTGCATCTCCCATTCTCATTTCTTTTCCATCCTCTTCATAAATGGTTTTTCCTGAGGCTTTCATTTCGTTCAGGTAACGCTGCATGAAAGTACCATAGAACACCACTTTAGAGATAGAGGTCAGCATGGTATTATCAAGGTCCCCTATGTTTTTAATCTCTGCCGTCTCTGCCATTAGGAATAGTTTCTTCCGGCTAAATGGGCCCAGGTAGGAATCAAGCCAGGCCGCTGGTTTTTTTAAAATATCATTGAGGCGGATTTTGTACCTGATGTAACTGATCTTTTTACCCGTTGCTGCATCCAGAACGCGATCCCTCATCGTCGTTTTAAAATTCTCATTACTTTCCAGGTTCAGGATCATTACATAATCCCTGGTTAACATATCTGCGGTACGATGCAGCATGATACTGACAATGGCAGCTTGCCCATTTGCAGGGATCGTAAATTTTTCATTCAGGATCTTATAATGTGTATCAGGAATTGCGGTAGATAGCGGATCTATGGTCAGCTTAAAGTCTCTGTCTTTTGTTGAAGTTGGCCCGGAGATCATTACCGGAATCTGAATAACAGAGTCCTTCAACGTACTTTTAGCATAGGAGAAGGAAATCACTGTACTGTCTCCAGCGGCCTTTTTTTCCCAGATGAAGACAGATGGTAAAAAGTAAATCCCTGTTTCTCCCTCAAAGGTTTTCAGATCTTTCTTACATGCACTGAACAGGCTTCCTATAGCTACCAGTGCAATAACGATGTATATATATTTTTTCATAATGGTCTGGATTAAATTATCGGGGAGTGAGTTCGGACAGTGGTAAAGGGAACACGTATTTAGTCGCGTTCATGGTGATATTTCCGCTCGCCACTAAAGGATTTGGAATAGGACTGAGATTTCTTCTCTTATAATAATACCAAAGCTGGCCTTCACCAAAGAATTCCTTTTGATATTCTTTCTGCAGCTCTGTAGTCAGTGTTGCTGTTCCCGGCAGATTCAGTAAGCCCCTATTGTTCCGTACGGTATTCAGGTAAGCGACATTTTGTTCGCTTTCTGCGGCAATATAATAGACTTCACTTATCCTGATCAGGGGAACCGTAAGGCGATAGATCAATTTTTTATCATTGATATCCGCATACTTAAAAAACGTCTTGTAGCCCTTTCCTCCTATCCCCGTCAGTATCCAGTTGGGATTATAGCGGTAGTCATTTTCATTACTTTCGAACGTACTTTTTAAACGACTGTCCAGGGGAGCAAGTACTTCTTTATCCTGCAAATCAGGTGCAAAATAAGCCCTGTAGTTGTCGTACAAGTCTAAGCTTTGCAGGCCAAAAAGAATCTCAGTAGAGAATACCCGGTCAGGATTTGATTTATCAGACAGGATATTCCCGGAAGTAATCCATGGAAATTTTGTCGTATTGCTGATCACTTCTTTGGCCGCAGCAGCAGCTGAAATTTTATCTCCCCGATACAGATATACGCGGGCCTGAAGACCTTTAACTGCGAAATAATTGATGCGATAGTTGCGGTAAGTCAGGTAATCTTTGTCAGACGACCTTACCACTCCCTTTGTTCTGATCGGATCCGAAAGCAACAAACTTTCTGCTTTTTTAAGATCTGTGACAACTTTCTGCATCACCTCATTTGCAGGCAGAATCGGGTTGACTTCGGTTCCGGCTTCTGTATAATAAGGAATCGCAGTTTTCAAAGAATCCGCAGTGCTATAAACCGGGCCGTACATCCGCAAAAGATCAAATTGCAGAAAAGCCCTTAAGGCATAGGCTTCTCCCCGGAACAAAGAATCGGTCTGGGGATCGAGCACTCCGGGATAGACATCCAGGTTTTTAATGAATTTATTTGCATTGACGACATTGATATAGGCGTTGGTCCAGATGTTGTCCAGCCTCGCCTTTACATCTTTATCATCATAGGTATAGGATTGGTATTTTGTGAGGTTGTGAAGCGTACTCACATTATAACGCTGGGCAAATATATCCAGGATAGTACTCGTTAGGGTTGCACCGTAAAGCTTGGTTTTACCCATGTCCAGATAGATCCCGTTCAGGGCATCAGAAATTCCCTGGGGTGTCGCAAAAATCTGCTTCTCGGTGAACTTATCTTCAGGCTGTACGTCAAGCCACTTTTTACAGGAGCCCAACAGCATAAGCGAGCTTAAGCCGATGACGATACATATATTTTTAGCTAATCTTTTCATAATCATAATTAAAAAGTGGCATTTAAACTAAAGGAAACAGACCTTGCAAAGGGATATTCTATTCCCCGTTCTCTTTTTACGCTGGAGATTCGAAAAATATCGTTCATATAAGCGTTGAGGCGAAGGGAGGACAGTCCAACCTGCTTTAACCATTTATTCTGAAGGAAGTTGTAACCAAAGTTTACAGACTCGGCACTCAGCATATTTTCTTTCTGGACAAAGCGGGAAGACATTTCCTGTTTGGTGGTCAAAGCAATTGATTTGAATTGTGTCACATCACCGGGTTGTTTCCAACGATCGTAAAGTGCGCGTCGGTCCTGATTATTCGCCAGTCCCTGAGCGGAGATGTTCTCCACCTTTTCATATAAGGCGGTATTAAAAATATCACGGCCCAGGATGTAGCGGATGTTCATCCCGAAAGTAAAGCCTTTATAGCTCAGGTTACTGCTGAATACCCCTTCAATGGTCGGTTGTGCATTCCCCACCCGAACGATATCACCGGCATCATACCTGAAGGTAGACTGGCCATCTTTTCTGAGGAACATTTCCATCCCTGTGGTCGGGTCAATGCCCAGGGAAGGAACCGCCCAGATGTCATCAGGACTATACCCATCTTTAAAGCGTTGCAAAGTTTTATTGGTCAGCTGTTTGGTATTCAAAGAAGCGAGCTGATTATTGAAGCCGTCATATTTACTTTTATAGATAGAGCCGGTATAACCCAGGGTCCAGACCACACGCTGATCAGGTTTGTAAACAGGAGAGAACTTTACGGTCGCTTCCAGCCCTCGGGTATTCAAGAGGCCTGCATTAATCGGGAAGGAGCTGATTCCGGTAGAAGATGGAAGATCAATGGCCACCACCAATGGATCTGTTCTTTTCTGATAAGCATTGACGTTAAAACTGAGCTTATTACCGAACATGACCAGGTCCGTTCCAATATTGGTTTGTACAGAGTTCTGCCATTTCAGGTTGGGGTTCCCTAAAGAATTTAAGGTTACTCCCTGACCATATATATTGATATAAGAATCGTAACCATAGGTAGAAATAGAAGAAGTGCTGGCAAAATTCTGATTCCCGGTGATTCCGACATTGGCAATCAACCGAAAAGTATTAATCCAGGTAACCGGCTTCATAAAGCTTTCATTATGAATGTTCCAGCCCAGACCTCCGCTATAGTAAGGAGAATATTTTTTGTTGGAACCAAAGGCTGTTGATCCATCATACCTGAAAGACACATCTGCCAGGTAGCGCGCTTTGTAAGCATAATTGGCTGAGGCAAGAATAGAATTTGTACGGGTTTTACCTACCACTGAGGCAGGTCTTGAATCCGGTTTATAGCTATAGGCAAAACTAGGGTTGCCATTACTTGAAGAGGGGAAACCTACCGCTTGAAAGCTTAAATTCTGATTGTCATTCTCCCTGATATCGGCCCGTAGATTGGCTGTTAAAGCATGGCTTCCTGCAAAGACCTTTCCATAGGTTAACATCAGGTTAGCATTATAGCTGAAGTTATCTGTCCTGCTGTTTTTGTAAGAGCCCCGCTCGAAAATACTGCTGTCGTCAAAGCTCGTATGCAAAGGGGAAAGAAAATTCAGGTTGGTAGTGATGGCTTTCTGCACTTGAACTGCTCCCCGCAACATCAGTTCCCGGGTCAGGTCCACGTTCAGCTGAAGGTTATTCTGAATTGCAAAGTTTTTTGTGCTGTTTACATTGTTCAGCCCTGCATTATACAAAGGATTACTCACCTGATAAGTTCTTCCGATATTGTCTTGACTTTGCTCCAGGTACTTCGCATTGCTCTTTCTGTAATATGGATTTGCATTGACAAAATCAGCAAAGGACCCATAAGGAGATTCCTGTCCGGTATAACCATTAATATATATCTGATTCGAAATATTGAATCTTCCCTTGCGGTAGGTCAGGTCTACGTTTCCTGCCCAATCCTCTCTACCGGAACCTTTCATTGCCCCTGTTGTTTTTTTATAGGTCAACCCTACGCCATAACGCAGTGCCTGGTCTCCCCCATCTGCATAGAAGGAATGGCGTTGAGAAAATCCTGTACGTACCGGTTCATTCAGCCAGTAAGTATTTACTCCCCGTTTGACTTCTGCCAGTCGTTCAGCATACATAGAGTCTAAATCCAACTGAAAATGCGGCGAGCTTTCAGCTCCCAGATAATAGATATATCTTCCTGACAAACGTTCAAACTGAAGCTTTTCCTCTGCGTTCATCATGTTATAACCCGTTAAATCCGGGATTTCCACATTTAGGTCTGAATTGTA
Source organism: Pedobacter steynii (assembly GCF_900103665.1). GTDB lineage: Bacteria > Bacteroidota > Bacteroidia > Sphingobacteriales > Sphingobacteriaceae > Pedobacter > Pedobacter steynii. Next base: position 292,897 of record NZ_FNGY01000010.1, on the reverse strand, counting down.
GTTGATGCGCATTTGCCCCGGTCTTGGCTTCACTGTTTCAATAACCACGACTCCATTTGAGGCTTTTGAGCCGTACATCGCAGTGGAAGCTGCATCCTTCAGAATGACGACGGACGCCACCCTGTTCATGTTCAGATCCACGATCGTCCTCAGGGAAGTTTCAAATCCGTCTAAGATAAATAATGGCTGATTTGGGTCTGAGGCAAACTGATCCTGGAGTGTGGAGGAAATACTTGTTTTACCGCGGATTTCCAGGTTTGGAAGGACATTGGGGTTGGAGCCGAACTTGTTATTTTCCAACTGAATAAAAGAAGGATCTAAAGCCCTGAGGCCCTGAATAATGTTCTGATTGCCCACAGCCTTCAGCTGTTCACCGGAAAAGGTGGCTGTAGCACCAGTGAAAGTATTCTTGTTCCTGGTAATCCCTGTACCGGTAATGACCACATCTTTCATGTTGTTCTCTGCAATTTCCATCCGGATCAGCAATGGTGCCTGGTCTGGTTTAAGCTTAATTTCCTGTGTCTTATAGCCTACAAAAGAAAAGACCAGGATACTTTTATCCGAGGGAACAACGATCTTAAACTCCCCATTTCCATTACTGACGGTATTTCTTCCTGCGGGAGCATTCTTAATTCTGATCGATGCACCGGGAATAGGCCGATCCATTTCATCCAGGACCCTTCCCGAAACGACCATTGCGCTGGTCTGCAGCACACGTGGTTCTATGTACTGGATCACAATTGTTTTCTGTTCAATCCTATAAGTGAAGGGCTGATCTTTAAAACAAAGATCAAGGACCTCCGGTACCGTAGCATTGGCCACGTTAAGGGTAACAGGCTTTGCTTTGAGGAGCATTCCTGCATTATAAAAGAAGTCATAACCAGTCTGCCTTCTTATCTTTTGTATGATCTGCCCCAGTGGAGCATCTTTTTCTTTAAGTGTAATCTGGGCATAGCCGGTTGCGCTAACCTGCAGAATTACAGTGGTCAAGATTATAAAAGTTAGCTTCAATTTCAATAGTATCCTGGCATAAATAGGACGGGATTCGTCATATTTAAATGTCCTGTAAAAATTCATACATTTGTTTGGTTTGGGTTTAGGTTCCAATGTTTATAAGTCGATTTATTTAACATCCTGACCCGAACAATTACTCCAAAAAGAGTACACAGACCAGGGGCGTTGCAACCGCTCCTGGCTCTAATTATTGTTCCGGAAAAGGGTGTGGAAAGTAGAAATTTATGGCATCACGGTAACCCTCCTTCCCTCTACTTTAAAATGAACTGTTCCGATTAATTCCAGTTTATTAAGCATCCAGCCGAGGCTTTTATCTCTTGATGCTGAACCTACATAAACCGATTCGGCGAGTTCTGGCGGACAGATCACTTCGACATCATACCACCTGGCTATTTTTCGCATAATGCTCCCTAGTTTTTCATTGTTAAAAACAAAAGAATTGTTCTTCCAGGCAACCACATCTTCTGTCACCACTTCTGTTACTTTTAAGGAATTATTTTCCAGTACGGACTGTTCGCCGGGTTTAAGTATCGAAGAAGCGTTGCTGTGCTGAGTTTTCACTTTTACCTTACCGGTAAGTAAGGTGGTTTTGACATGCCCGTCATTTTCATAGGCGCTGATGTTAAAATGAGTCCCCAGTACTTCTACGATCTGATCATTTGACTCCACTTTAAATGGTCTGGACCGATCGTGTGTGACTTCAAAATATCCTTCTCCTTTCAGGATTACTTTTCGTTCCTGACCCGCAAAAACAGTTGGGTATTTTAAAGAAGATTCCGCATTTAGCCAGACCTTCGTTCCATCGGGCAGGATAATCTCGTATTGACCTCCTGCAGGTGTACTGATGGTATTGAACCGCTGTTCTTTCGTCAGATCTCCTGAAGCAGGATCAATCCGATACTCCAGCTGACCATCTTTGTTTTTGGTGATGATGATCCCCTGCTGACTGGCCAGTTTTCCATTTGCCACATCGGTAAGGGAAATTTCAGATCCATCAGCTAAAGTCAGGACGGCCTTATTTCCTCCTGGCAATATCTTTGCAGCCATCTCTTTACTGGTCAATGGTTTTACCTTCTGATTCATTTGGAAGAACCACCAGCCCACTGCAACACATAGGATAATGGAAGCCGCAGCAGCAATCTGCGGCCATAAGCGGATCGTTTTCCGCTCGCGCTGATGTACGGGTAAGCCCGCCCAGACCCCGGCCTTTGCCGCGATTAAATCTTCAGGGCTTAAATCAGACATTTCGTCTTTATAATCAAGATACCAGCTTTCCAGCAAGGCGATCTCCTCTTCCGAGCAGTTTCCTTGTTTGTATTTGGCCAGTAATGCTTTCGCTTCTTTATTTTGCATAGGTTGAAAAGGAATAACCCCTTTAAATGATAGACGGGAAAAGATGGGGGGATGGGGTAGAAGAAATTAATATTTTTTTAACAATAACATTACATACTCAGAAAAAGCACCAATCCAAGTTTTAAACGCAAAATTCTCAATGCGTTTTTAACCTGCGTCCTCACCGTCTGCTCCGATAGGTTTAATTGTTCCGCAATCTCCTTATGGCTCATGGCCTGTTTTCTGCTCAGCTCAAAAACCTCCCTCATTTTGGGAGGCAGTTCTGAAATCCCTTTTTCAATCAGCGCAGCAAGCTGCCGCTCCCGAACCTGATGATCAGTCACACAATATCCTTCTTCCAGAAAATGCTGTAAAGAGCTTACATACCTGGATTCTACCTGCTGATGCGCAATCACATCAAGAATCCTGTTCCGTACTGCTGTATAGAGATAGGCCGGTAAGCTCGACTTTAAGACCAGGTCTGCCCGCTTATTCCAAATCGAAGCAAATAGTTCATGGATCACGTCCTGTGCTTCTTCTTTATCTCTCAATCTGCTATAGGCATGGATGTACAATTCGTTAAAATAACGGTTATAAACCACCGTATACGCGGCAGCATCCCCCTCTCTAAGGAGTGCAGTTAATTCTAAATCTGAGAGTAAACTGTAAGTCAACATTTTCGCCCCCGCTATCAATTGAACTTTAAAAAACAGATTTAATTATTTGCACAAAAAATTCTGTCAATTATCTGTGTCATAATTGATTTATCTGCCTAACCAAATAAAATTTTGTGAATTTCAAAAGTAGCATTAAATAGATAAAAATAAAACCCTTCCTCTTCAAAAGCATAGCTTTACGATCAAAATTCTATAAAGAATGATGATATATAGGACGATTACCCAATTTAAGGCGATGATGATGATTGATCTATGACTACATTTGTCTGAATCTTTGAAATTATAGTTATGGAAAAAGATGTTCGTAAAAATGTCTTTGAGGTTTATAATCAAGTAGCGGACTGGTTTTCCGAAAACCGGGATCAAGGTTTAATGGAAAAAAAATACCTGGATGAAGTTATTGCACACCTGAATGATGATTCCTGTATTTTAGATCTTGGTTGCGGAACAGGGATTCCTATTTTAGGTTATTTCCTAAGCCGGAAATTAAACATTACTGGTCTGGATGCCAGTTCCAAGATACTCTCCATAGCAAAGAAAAATTTCCCTTCCACACCATTTATCCAGGCAGATATGCGGGAGCTCTCCTTAAATAAAAAATTCGATGCGATTATTGCCTGGCATAGTTTTTTTCATTTACCTGCGGAAGATCAACCGGCCATGTTTGGCATTTTCGAAAAGCACCTCAATCCCGGCGGGATTTTACTGTTTACTTCCGGTACAATACATGGCGAGGCCTGGGGACAAATTGGCGGAGAAAAGCTATTTCATGGTTCATTGAGTACTGAAGAATACCAAAGGTCTTTAACAGCACACCATTTTAGCCTGTTAAAACATCAGGTAAATGATCCGCAGTGTGGAAATGCCAATATTTGGATGGCAAAATATACGCCGGTATAGTTGACAAATATAAATTTATTAAGAATGACAGACTGGAATAGCGTAAGGGAAGAATACCCAATTTTTAAAGAGCGGATTTATTTACAAACACATAGTGGTGGCCCGGTAACAACCGGCTTAATTCAGGAAACCAACAGATTATTAACGGAACTCGGCCTTTGGGGAGGAGATATTTGCGAACAATGGGATCGGGAAGTCGAAGCCACAAGAGCAGAACTTGCAGGCTATCTCGGTGTCAGTACTGAAGAAACTGCTTTTATCACCAGTACTACGATGGCCATGAATATCATGGCTTACACCTTTCCAAATGACCATAGGATTCTTACTTTTAAGGACGATTTTCCCAATAGTTTTCTTCCCTGGCTACATCAGGGATTTGAGATAGACTATGTGGATTCTGATGAACAGGGGAAGATTCATCTCGCGGATGTAGAAGCAGCCATTACAGCGGATACAAAAATCCTGATCAGCAGTGATGTGATGTACCGGACGGGTTTCAGACAAGACCTGCAAAAGCTGGGTGCCATCTGTAAAGAACGGGGAATTTTATTTATTGTCGATGCTACCCAATCCTTTGGCGTGCTTCCTATTGACATTCAAGCTTGCGGGATTGACATTTTAATGTTTCATGCCTATAAATGGCTGTCAGCGGGATTTGGCATCGGAGGAATGTATGTCCGTAAAGCGTTATTATCTTCCATAAGAAAGCCCTTTATTGGCTTTTTCAATGTTAAATATCCAGGGTATCCGGCAAATGCTTCAGATATTTTGATAAATGAGGATGCAAGTGCCTATGAATTAGGGAAGACACCCTACCTCAATATTCTGATGTTTCGGTTTATGTTAAAGCGTTTTTCTGAAATGGGAACAGAGGCGATTAGCGCGAGGGTAAAAGAACTTGGCAGCTACTTTGTCCTAAAATGTAAGGAACATCAGCTTATCCTGGTTTCAGATTTTGCAGAAGAACACCGGTCTGGGATTTTTAACATAAAGGCACCGGGGATTACCAAAGCGGAACTAAGCGCGCAGCATATTATCGCAAGGGCAGCTCATGGGGTCATTAGCCTGGCAATTAGTTTCTATAACAATGAAGCAGATATAGATACTTTTCTGAACTACCTGGTAAGCAGGAAGCCCTCTTCTGTGGCATCTAAGTAAGCCAGAAACCTAAACGACCGCTAAATATTAAATACTTGGCGGTCGTTTAGCAATGAATCACCATCTGGTCTTACAACGCGCCTTTTACTTCAAAAACCGCGGCATATTTAGATGGACGGACAGCAGGAATGCTGAACGTCAATTTTTCATCTGTTTGTCTAAAGGTAATCCTTTTGCCATCCATCATCTTTACCGACTTGATTTTCCCGGGCAATTGTTGCGATTTCAAACCTAATGCCGGAAGTCCGATCTCTCCTTCGATTGGGTTCAACACAAAAACATACAAAATGTTGCCTTTAGTGGTAAATCTGACTTCGTCATTTCCATAGGGCGGGCTTTTAACTGTCCGCTGATTAAACTGCTCCGATTCAGCTTGTTTTTTCAACGCTTCCAGATCGGCATTGGCAATATTGGTGGCGCGTTTTAAAATCGAATTCAAATTATCGCCATATACTTTCCAGGGTTTACTGGCATAAATGGCAGCACTGTTTTTATTTACCCAGGCTCCAACTTCGTCGAGAATCGCCTTTTCATCAGCGGAAAGGCTCCCAGTAGGTAAAAGCTCTACATTGAGCAATAAATTCCCATTCTTGCTATTCACATCTGCCATCATTTCAATAATCGTCCGGGCGTTATGAACCATTTCCCGATCCTTTTTGTAGAACCATCCACTACTGGTAGTAATAATTCCCTGCCAGGGTTTTGGATTGATGTCGTTTGAGGTGCCGCATTCAATATCTTTTACGATAGCATCATCATCAGAAATTTTACCAGCTGCAACAGCCATAATTTTGCCGTTTTTCTTTAAGCTGTTTTCGAATAAAGTGCGGCAAACTTCTTTTCCAGGCTCACCGTAAGGGAAACCGTAACCATCATACCAAAGCATATCCACATCGTATTTGGTCACCAGTTCTTTGTGACGCAACACCCATGTTTTTTTCATATCCGAGATCCATTCGGGGGTTCTTTTGGCAGGTGGCATTCCATACAAGTCTGCCGGATCAAGCCCATCCCACCATAATCCTTTTCCATCTTCCTTAGTCAGATTTCCATCATAAGGAACGCCTTTCAGCGGACCTGAGCTATCTGAACCAAAAGCAGGAAGCCACCAGCTCAGATAACGGTCATCGTGAGAACTTACCCCAAAAGGCATGTTGTATTTTCGTGCAGATTTTCTAAAATCGCCAACAATGTCCCGTTTAGGCCCAATATTTACTGAATTCCATTTTTGATACGTCGAATTGAAATCGTCAAAATGATCATGATGAACGGCTAAAATCATAAAATATTTAGCCCCCATTTCTTTGAAATACTTCATCAAAGCATCAGGATTTAATTTTTCAGCCTTCCAGGATTGAAGTACTTCTTTGTAACCTGATTTGGAAGGATGACCATATTGTTTCAGGTGATCGGGATAGGCATCTTTCCCGAAAGTCTGACCACCTACATCCTGCATATACATGTGCCGGGCATACCAACCGCCTCCGTTGTCAGGTTGGGACTGTCCTCCCCAATGCAGCCAGATTCCAAAACGGGCTTCGGTATACCATGCCGGAAACTCATAGTTTTGTTTCAACTCCGTCCAGGACTTTTCTTTTTCCTGTCCATAAGCATCCACAGCACATAAAATTACCAGGCTCAGGTACACAACGGATTTGAGCCTGGAATTTATAGCATAGAAAAATGAATGTCTTTTATTCATCTCTTTATTTATTCAAAGAATTGATCCAGTTGGCTATTTTAATCGCGTCTTCTTTAGTAACCTGAGGCATTGGCGGCATTTCTGTTGCATAGCCCGGCCAGTTTTGAGGCTGAGGATTGCGGATCAGGGAAAACATTTTTTCTGCAGTGTAATTGCGCTTTGCAATCTCTGCAAATGCAGGTCCGATTTGCTTTTTTGTAGGATTATGACAAGCAGTACAGGTATAACTGGTTAATAAACCTTTAACCTGAGCATAGCTTGGCGCCGCAGCTGTTTTCACTGCACTCTCTACAGGCTTCTTCGCAATTGTTTTAACACCTGCTTTCGGCTTTTTTGCACCGGATTTTACAGGAATAGCATTAACAACAGGAGCGTTTGCAGAATTTCTGGTGCTCACACCATTCATGGATAATTTCTCCCCGTTTGGAATGCTGTTTAAAGTATAGTAAGCAACCGGATGAATTAAGGAATAAAAATTTTCCTGTGCCCGGACACCTTCAAGCGCAATGGTATGGATATAATACTGACGAAGATTTTCAACAATAAGTCTTGCTCTTAAACCATCAGCCGAAACTTTAACACCTTTAATTTTTAAATTTTCTTTATTTACCGGAGGGGAGCCATAAACCGCATGATATTTATACAGGTAACTTTCAATATGGTATGAGGCTAAATCTTCCGCTGATTTTAAATCAACCGGTTTGGTAAATTCGATTTCAAAACCATCAGGCATTGCCCTTACCGCTTTCATCTCAAAAGGCATTTTATTGTTGTAAACCAAACGTTCCAGACCTTCATTTGCATCACCTGCAGATCCCCAGCCGCGGTTCGTTTCTCCAACAAACAAGGACCCATCATTAGCCCAGGCCATTCTTAGTACACCTGAACGGAATCCGGCTCTGAACAGGAATGCAGCACCCTGCTCTACCCCGTTTACAGTTTCAAGAAATACCCTTGAAATGAGACTCATCCCCTGATCACCAACAAGAACCTGACCTGCAAAAGGACCAAAAGTTCCCTCAGGAATTTTGACAGGTTCTGAGTTCGAGATCCCAAGGACACCGTGAGGAAGCCATACAGATGGTAATCTTAATTCAGGAAAGTCCTTTTTCATTTCCCACAACATCTTGAAATTTTCATTCACTCTGTTTTCAGGCTTAACTGCTCTTCCTTCGGCATTTCTTGATCTTCTTCCATCCATTTTTGAATTAAAATATTCTTCCGTGAGTTTGACCGGGGAATCAGATCTGCCAGTCCATGTTAATCCTGCCGGGTGGCCTAAGAAATCTCCTTTTTCTACTTTCCAGAGCCCACCGGAGCCAAACCAGTCGCCCTGATTATCTGTATAATACAGTTGACCATCAATGACGTTCAGACCTGCCGGAGAACGTTGACCTGTTGCCCAGGGCTGCATTTTTCCATCTTCAGTAATGTTCATTGTCCAGCCACGCATCGGTACACGGCTTTCTGCACGCCACCATTCTTCATCGCCAAATGCGACGTTACCGGTAACAAAGAAAGTACCGTCTTTAGCAATTTTTGGCCCGAAACTATATTCATGATAGTGCCCACTTAATGGCCAGGCATAGACCGTTTCATAAACATCGGCTTTACCATCCTGATTTTTATCGATCAGTTTAGTCAGTTCACCCCGTTGCGCACAATATAATGCCCCATCTTTGTAGGCAAGTCCTAATACCTCATGTAAACCCGAGGCAAATTTTCGGAAATAAGGATTTTTACTTGTTGGATTTTCGACGATGTAAACCTCTCCTCTTCTGGTGGAGATCCCAAGATCTCCATTTGGTAAAGTAACCAATCCACCAACCTCTAAAATTGGTCCTTCAGGAATCTTTACCCTGTTTATTTTGAAAAAATCTTCTTCTTTTGGTGTTTCCTGAGCAAACACTGTTATAAAACTAAAACCTAAAGCCAGCGTTGCCAGCGTTTTAAAAATGCACTTCATGACCTAACCTCTTTTTAAAATAAAATAGAATAATTTAACTTTCCGCGAACCAGAACAACAAGTTGCTTTCTGCCATCAACCTCTCTGATCACAGGTTTGTCCTTCGTGTCGTCAAATTTTAAATAGAAAGATTGTCCCTCTGCAAGGTAAAGTCCTTTGGAAATTTCTAAGAGGTCTGAGGCATCAGCTATTAAGGCATAAATATGATCAACAGGAGTTTCAAGAATAATCTCTCTGCTTAATCCCTGTCCATTATCAAGTGCTTTGATCGCATCTGAAATCCTGGTACCATACATGTTGTAATTAAATGTAGGACGATCCTGAGTGTCTAATGTATAACCTTTGGTTTTAAATCCAGTACCGGTGGTATCGGTTAACCATGTTCCCTGAGCATCGTTAAGTTTGGCTAAAGCAGGAACCGGCTTTTTAGTGAAGGCAGTTACACTTCCACGGGGTCTTGAGGTACCGTTACCTCTGTCATGCCACATTGGAGTAGCCTCAATAAACTCACCATGCCATGCCTGAAGCAATGCGCCATTGTCTAAGTCATAGCTATAGTGAACCTGAGCAGGACTACCTACAGAAATCGCATGAACTACTTTAGGACCACCGGGAACATCAACAAAACTGCGAATGTTTGGCGTATTGGCTACATCAATATAAATGGGATCCGTATCGCTCCCTCCTCTTTGTCCGCCGTTTAACATTCCGGCAGGCAATTTTGAAGTTTTGATATTTCTGAAAGCGACCGCACCATGATCTCCCTGCAAACGTAAAGCACCTAAAGCTTTTTCTTTATCATTTGCTCCTCTTGTAGGTCCAAATAATTCGATATTATCATGGATAAGTACACCATTTAATTCTACGCTTAACATTCTTGCATTAGCGGTCTTGTTTCCGGAACCATCGAAACGGGGTGCCTGGAACGCAATTTTAATATGCTGCCATAAGCCGGGCGCTTTACTCGCGTTTTGTCGTGGTGCATATCCCTGATACCCTTTCTGACCTTCTGGTTTTGAATCGTCCCAACGCTGGTAAATTCCACCATTGTTCGCAGATGTTGGATTCAATATGCCCCATGAATCTTCTAATTGAACTTCATAAATCCCCTGAAGATAAATTCCCGAATTTGCTCCTTTTGCAAGCAAATAATCTAACTCCAGAATCAGGTCACCATGTTCGGCCACGGTTAAAAGATCGGCTCCATGGTCTTTCTTTGTAGGTACATTTACCAGAATTCCTGTCCCGTTTACCGTGTTTAAGACGTTTACATCGTTCAAACTGCCCGTAACGCCTTCGGCAAGTGTCCAGGTATGCCCGGGAACTTTAAACAAAGAAAGATCTTTGAGTTCAATTTTGGACTGATCGGCGAGTTGCTGAGCAGATACCAGTGCTGTTCCTAACAACCAGATAAAAGCGGTTGTTCCAAACTTTAAATAATTAAATTTCATGTTGTGTGTTATGGTTTAAAAAAATAAATATAAATGATATTTGGTACATTTGGCTATACTCCGTCATATTTGAAATCCAGCGTCTATGTCGGTTGAATAACAGACATAAACAGCAAAAATATTTCTTAAAGACATCATTTATGATCCAGCTTTATGTGTAAACAAATATTAAGCGCTAACCATCCTATCCACTACATCTAATTTGATCATTACAGATGCTATTTTTGCATCTTTTTGTGGCATACTTTCCGCTTGCTAATTCTTTATACCTTACTTTTGTATTATGTCCGGTATCTACATCCACATTCCATTCTGCAAAAAAGCCTGCACGTATTGCGATTTCCATTTCAGCACTTCTCTAAAGTATGTTGATGAAATGACGGAGGCCATTTGCACAGAAATCATCAGGAAAAAAGATAGAATTGCAGACCATCAGGTAGGCAGTATTTACTTTGGTGGAGGAACACCTTCTGTATTGCCTGCTGCAGCATTTGAAAAGATCTTCAATACCATAACTAAACATTTTTCCGTCTCGTCAGATGCAGAGATCACGATTGAAGCCAATCCGGACGATCTGGATGGAAAGAAGATCAAAGAATTAAGGCAACTGCCTGTGAACCGCTTCAGCATCGGCATCCAGTCCTTTTTTGATGAAGACCTGATCTGGATGAACCGGGCACACAATTCCGGCGAAGCGGAAAATTGTATCAAAAGAAGTCAGGATGCAGGATTTGAGAATTTAAGTATCGATCTGATCTATGGCTACCCTATGCTCACCGACCAGAAATGGCTGAGCAATATTAATAAAGCCATTGAATTTGAAACACCGCACATCTCCGCCTATTCTTTAACGGTAGAACCGAGGACAGCCCTCGCCCATGCCATAAAAAGAGGGAAACAGGTGCCGGTAAATGACGAACAAAGTGCAGACCAGTTCATCTCTTTAATTGAGCGGCTTGAAAAAGCAGGCTTTGAACATTACGAGATTTCGAATTACAGTAAGCCAGGCAAATACGCCGTTCATAATACGAATTACTGGCGCGGCATTCCTTATATTGGCATCGGCCCCTCTGCCCATGGCTTTGACGGAGAAACACGCTACCTGAACATCGCAAATAACGCAGCCTATCTGAGCGACATCAGGGAGGGCCGCTTACCGGAAACCATTGAAACGCTGGATCTTTACGACCGTTTCAATGAATATATGATGACTTCCCTGAGAACCATGTGGGGAAGTAGTTTAAATAAAATTGAAGCCGACTTTGGCAAGGTATTCCTCCATGACACCCTTAAAAGCATCCAACCTTTTATAGAACGGAAATGGCTGATGAATGAAAAGGAACACCTAACTTTGACTCTGGACGGGAAACTTTTTGCAGACCATATTGCCTCTGAATTGTTTCTGATACCAGAAGACCACCATTAATGATCATATAATGAAAGATAAAGTTGTTTGGATCACCGGAGCATCATCCGGCATCGGAGAAGCATTGGTATATGCCTATAGTCAGCTGGGTGCCAGACTGATTATCTCTTCGCGTAACCGTGATGAACTGTTTAGGGTGAAGAACGGATGTAAAAACAAAATCAACGTTCATGTACTGTCTTTAGATCTTGAAAATACCGCAGCATTGGCAGACAAAGCAGAAGAAGCCATCCGCATCTTTGGTAAAGTTGACCTGCTGATCAATAGTGGAGGAATTAGTCAGCGGAGCCTTGCCCTGGAAACAGAGCTGGCGGTAGAACAACGCCTGATGAATGTGAACTTCTGGGGTACCGTAGTCTTGAGTAAAGCCGTATTGCCGCTAATGATCACAAATGGCGGTGGTCAGGTCGTTTGTATCAGTAGTCTGGTCGGGAAGTTCGGCACAAAGCTTCGCTCTGCTTACGCGGCCTCTAAACATGCCCTACATGGATATTTTGATTCTGTACGGTCTGAGCTTTTTGACCAGGGCATCCACATCACGATGGTTTGTCCGGGTTTCATCAAAACAAAGGTTACCCTGAATGCTTTAACTTCCAACGGAGTGCCACAGGGAACGATGGACAGCGCACAGGAAAACGGCATGCCTGCTGAGGAATGTGCAAAGCTGATTGTCAATGCGATCAGACTTCGTAAGGAAGAGGTTTATATCGGAGGCAAAGAAGTGAAAGGGGTCTGGCTAAAAAGATTTTTCCCCTTACGCTTCTCTAAATATTTAAGAACGGCAAAGGTTACTTAATCACCTTGCCGTCAATCTTAATGCTTTTCCAGTCTTCATCCAGGCCTGAACCTTTGATATAACTCACTTTATGTGTATTTCCTTTTAAGTTAGGATGATACACCATATCGAACTCAAAAGTCATCTTCTTATCGGTCTTTTCTGTCACTTTGACTTTATAATCGTTCTGCGATTTATCGCCAAGGGTATAAAACTCGTCGTTTACTTTTGCGTTGAATTTTGCATGGGTATACACCTTCTTAGGCTGATCCGGATAAGATTCCAGCAATTCATTATTTTCATCCATTCTCAGATATTTGATATCTGTGGCATCTCCGCCAACTAAAGAATAGAATTTATAATACAACTTATTGTCAATCCTCAGGGTATCCTGAATCTCGGTATAAGTGTGTTCTCCCATTTTCCAGGAATTTCCAATTTGCATGGGCATAAAGGACTCTGCGGCGGTAAGTTCTTTTGTAGTCATCACTTTCGGTTGACAGGAAGAGAAAATTATTAGAATAAAAAATGATAATAGCGGGATGTTTTTCATAAGATCTATAATTAATTTAGTATAACATACTAAACGTAAGATAAATAATATCCGCTACAAATTAAAGTTAATTAATTTTATTTACATACACCCACCCTCAAAGCAATTTCTGGATTGATTTTTGACCCGTACAAAACTTAAAAAAACGACATGAACTTTATTATCACCTTACTCGTCAATGCAGGAATCCTTTTGGGAATGACTTATGTATTGCCAAGCGTTAAAATTAAAAATTACGGTACGGCCATTCTGGTAGCCCTGGTGATTGGTTTACTGAATGCAACGCTAGGCATGTTCCTCAGGTTCCCAATGAATGTAGTCACACTCGGTCTGATCTCCTTTGTTGTTCATTTGGTCGTTACTGCCATCATGATCAAATTGGCAGATAAGTTTTTTGATGATTTTGAAATCAAGGGTTTTACTCCGGCATTGATCATTGCATTGGTAATGGCAGTAGCAGGAATGCTGTTATAAGCGAAACCGGACTCCGCTTCGGCTTCCCGGGCGCAAACGTTTGCGCAGTATTTCTCAACCATCTATAAAACAAATGGTTAAAAACAAAAACAGGGCTTTCGGATGATGATCCAAAAGCCCTGTTTTTTATAATATCAATGTATCTTATTTAATTGGCTTGATCCAATACGAATACTGATGTGCTGCAAAAGGCACTCTGTATTCTTTTAATGGCATGGCACCCCAGCTATCCATTCCTTGTAAACCACTTTGAACCAGATCCAGGTGCATGTAAATCCGATCTCTTTTTATAAGCTCACCGGAGTGGTATTGCTTTTTCTCCACTTCAGGATCAAGATCATCCAGGCTATATGGAAGCGCAGAAAAGCTCAACAAACTATCTGCCATTCCAAAGCTCAATCCTTTACCTTTTTTGTCGGTAAAATTCACCCAGCGAACATCAGTTTTGTTCCCACTCTCCTGAGGACGCGCATAAGGAAAGTATTGCTCATCTATCGTCTGGTTGTATAAACCTACAAAAGATGCGGTTTTACGGTCCCAATAGTTTTCGCCCGGTCCACGTCCATAGAAATTGATTTTACTCAATGCTGCGTTTAATTGTAAATCATTTCCGATGCGCTGCATCAATGGGTATTTCCCTTTAATGGCTGTAAAACGGTTGTCTACTTTCACTATGCCATCAGGTCTGATGGTAAACGTTTGTTCCACCGTTGCTTCTCCGTTGATCAGTTCCTTTTTAAAGGTCGCAATCACTTCGCCTGAAGCTGCGGCCTGTACATCTGCAGAAATTAGTTTTCCTTCCGAATACGCGTTTCTCCATTTCCTCAGGCTACTGTTAAATCCTGCACCGATATCGTTATCTGTTGATGCGCGCCAGAATCCAGGTTGAGGGCCTTCAGACAACAACTGACTGCCTTTTAGAGTATATCCTGTCATCAGTCCTTTTTCCAGATCAAAGGCTACAGAAAAATCGCTTCCTTTAACTACTGCTTTTCCAGAAGGTTTTTCCATAGTTAATTTTCCATTGGCAGCAGCAAAGGCCGATGCTTTTGGTGCCCCACTCCATACAAATTGTTCTGTAGAAATGGTATATCCCGCAGGAAGGAAAGGTTCCGCTACTTTCAGGTCGTAATATACATTCAGAAAATACTCTGCACCGGCTTTCGCTTTAGTTTTAATGGCCAGGCTCAGCTCTTTTTCTGTTCTGGCTTCAATCACTGGAAGGTTCTGCGTTCCTTTTTCTACGATCTTACCGTTTTCTAAAAGTTCCCAGTTTAATTTCACATTGTCCAGCCCCTTAAAGAAATAAGAGTTGTTGATTTTTATAGTATTATTGCCTTCGTATTTCGTTTTGATGTACTGGTAAATCTTCTTCACCTCTACCGCCATCGGCGTCATGCCACGATGGTTCGTTACCACACCCTTTACGCTAAAGTTATTGTCGCTGAAATCCTCGTTAACAGGTCCGCTTAAAGGAAAATCTCCGCCATAAGCATTGATGCGTTTCCCATTTTTTACCGTATCAATTGCCTGGTCAATCCATTCCCAGATGTAACCACCCTGCAGGTTTGGCTGACTCTCGATCACATCCCAGTATTCTTTAAAGTTACCCAGACTATTTCCCATAATGTGGGCAAACTCACTCATGATCAGTGGGCGGTCGGGCTTGCTGTTCGCATATTCTTTCAACCAGTTTGGATCAGGATACTGAGGAACAATCATATCCGTATTGTAGTCTTCCTCTGCACGTTCATATTGTACCGGGCGAATGTCATTTGCCTTCAGCCAATCATAAGCTTCATAAAAATTCCTTCCGTTACCTGCTTCGTTTCCTAAAGACCAGGTCACTACTGAGGAGTGGTTTTTATCGCGTTCATACATTCTCTGAATCCGCTCCAGATGAGGAATTCTCCATTGCTTATCATTTCCAAAAGTATAATCGAGATCATAATAACGGCCATGAGATTCAATGTTGGCTTCATCGATTACGTATAAACCATACTCATCGCAAAGCTCCATCCAGTAGGGATCAGGAGGATAATGAGAATGCCTTACGGAGTTTACATTCAGCTTTTTCATCATTTCCATGTCTTTACGCATGTCTGCTCTGGTTAGCGTATGCCCCTGGGTAGCATTGTGCTCATGACGGTTCACGCCTTTAAAGAACACACGTTTTCCGTTAACGAGGAAATTATTGTTCACAAGTTCGATGGTTCGGAAACCAATTCGCTGAGGAATAACTTCGATCACTTCTCCTTTTTTATTTTTCAAGGTGATGAAAAGCGTGTACAAATTCGGAGTTTCTGCAGTCCATGCTGCTACGTCTCCAACTTCTGTATTGAACTTCACCTTACTTTTATAATTGCCGAGGACTGTTTTTACTCCTTTTGTTTCATCCTTATAAACAGATTTCCCTTTAGGATCAATCAGTTCCAGTTCTACGGCAAACGTATCTGGCTTGCTATGGTTGGTCTTCCTGTCGATTCTGTAGCTATTAATTTCGGCATCTAATGACAGTAATCCGTTTTTGTAGGATTTATCGAGTGTAGCAATGGCTTTGAAATCCCTTACATCGAGTTTTGGGGTAGCATACAGGTATACATCACGCTCAATTCCTGAGATTCTCCACATGTCCTGACATTCGAGGTAGCTGCCATCACTCCAACGGTAAACCTGTAAAGCAACAAGGTTCTC
Organism: Pedobacter steynii; assembly: GCF_900103665.1. GTDB lineage: Bacteria > Bacteroidota > Bacteroidia > Sphingobacteriales > Sphingobacteriaceae > Pedobacter > Pedobacter steynii. Next base: position 276,775 of record NZ_FNGY01000010.1, on the reverse strand, counting down.
ACCTGCTTTTACATATTTGGTGATGTCAAATTCCGCGGCGAGTTTACTGTCTTCGCTATAGCCAACTTTCTTCCCGTTTACCCAGATAAAAAAGGCGGATTTTACTGCGCCAAGGTGAATAAATACCTGACGGCCATCCCAGTTCTGAGGAAGGTTGAATTTCTTCCTGTAGGAACCTACCGGATTGTTATCTTCAGGAATATCAAAAGGAGGGTTCATTCTTGAACCTGTATTTTTGCGTCCTGCAAATTCATAAGGTTGGTTTACATAAATCGGTAAACCATAGCCATTGGTTTCCCAATTGGCGGGAACTTTAAAGTTATCCCATTTCGTATCGTCAAAAGTTGTTTTATAGAATTCTTCCGGGCGTTTACGCGGGTCCTGAACCCAGTTAAACCTCCACTGGCCATTGAGGGTCATAAAGTATTCGGATTTCTCCTTCTCCCGTTTTGCAGCCATCGTTTTGCTTTCGTAAGCAAAAGCTGAGGCCCTCATCGGCATCCGGTTCACTGAAACCACCTCAGGAGTCTGTAGCTCAGCAGGTAATTGCTGGCTCATTACTGCTGATGAGGCCAATAATAATGATAGTGATGTAAAAAGCTTTTTCATTTGTGTGTTTAAATTGTATTGCGCTATCTAACGTAATTATATTTTGTCCAAATCTTCAACGCAAACGTTTGACTGAATTTTGATCCTTGTTTTGCCTCTCCTTTTCCTAATTTCATCAAACAATCAACAAAACAACCACAAACACACAAATGAACATGAGAAAATTAACCTTTTTCCTTCTTGCTTTTCAGCTGCTGCTCCTTCCGGCATCTTTCGCCGGAAGCAGGGCTGAAACCGAGCCGGCCACGATCACCATCCCCCTGGGGGGCAACGGTTATGTGGAAAAGAATGGCCATGCAAGAATAAAAAATGAGGGCCTGAGCAATTGGAGCGATGCCTCTGATGTAATTGCCATTTACTTTCGTACTGAAGCTGCGGGAGATGCAGAATTGTCACTCCGGTTGAGCGTTCCCGAAGGAAACAGCAAAATCAGCCTGACAGTAGCGGGAACAACGCTGACTAAAGAAGTAAACAACCTGGGCGCTGCAGTTGTAAAACTGGGCAATGTTAAAATAACAGCACCAGGATATGTAAAAGTAGAGTTAAGGGGGCTGAGTAAAACCGGACAGGTATTTGCCGAAGTATCCGATCTGCTGGTGAGCGGAAGCGCCCTGGACAATGGAGCAGTGTACGTAAAGAACAATGAAGGCAGTTATTTCCACTGGGGAAGAAGAGGCCCATCTGTCCATCTAAACTATACGATTCCCGCAGCAGCGGAAAACAAAGTAGAATGGTTTTATAATGAAATCATGGTCCCTGAAGGAGAGGATAAACTAGGTACCTATTATATGGCCAATGGATTTAGTGGCGGATATTTTGGAATGCAGGCGAATTCCCCTACAGAACGCAGGGTACTTTTTTCCATCTGGAGCCCTTTTTCTACGGACGATCCGAAGTCTATTCCCGATAGCATGAAGGTGATCCTGCTAAAAAAAGGAAGCAAAACCAGGACAGGTGAATTTGGCAATGAAGGTTCCGGCGGACAAAGCTATATGATCTATCCATGGAAAGCGGGCAAGAGTTATGCTTTTTTAACTCATGCCAAGCCAAATCCAGCTAAGAAAACTACGGTTTATACGGCTTATTTCAAAGATCTGGAAAAGGGCGACTGGCAATTGGTAGCCAGCTTTGAGCGCCCGCAATCGGCGGTTTACCTAAAAGGAATTTATTCCTTCCTTGAAAACTTTTCACCGGTAACAGGGGATCAGTCCCGCCGGGGCGATTATAAAAACCAATGGGCTGTAGATGCAGCGGGAAAATGGCATGAAGTTACCGATGCGACATTTACTGCCGATGCGACCGCAAGAATCAATTACCGAAAAGATTATACCGGAGGATCTGACCAAACCTCTTTCTATTTAAAAAATTGCGGATTCTTCAATGATTTCACCCCCATTAAGACTCCATTTCATAGGAAATCAACAGGAAAAACACATCCTGCAATAGATTTCAATAAGCTGCCTTAGGTAGGCAGCTCATCAGGACTGGATAAAGAATATCATTTGGAAACACACCGGAAGCCGGTATTCTCCAGTCCTGTATCCATAGAAGACTTCATCTTGGAAGTTACGCGATACCCTTTGCAATAAGAAGAATGACACATAAATGAGCCTCCCCGTATCACTTTCTTAGGAATCCCAGGTTCTGCAGCATCATAGCTGTCCTTTGGCCCTGTAGGGTTTACAGTCGGCCCTTTCAGGCCCTGATAGTAATCTTCGCGGTACCAGTCGGCAGTCCATTCCCATACATTTCCTGCCATATCGTATAAGCCGTATCCGTTTGCGGCAAATGACTTCACGGGAGCAACACTTGAATAACCATCTGTCTTTTTATCTGAATAAGGAAACTCTCCCTGCCAGGTATTGGCTTTAACCTTACCTGAAGCGAGGTCTTCATCTCCCCATGGGTATTTCTTTTCTCTGAGCCCGCCTCTTGCCGCATATTCCCACTCCGCTTCTGTAGGCAGACGTTTTCCTGCCCATTTCGCATAAGCAGTGGCATCGATCCAGGAAACCTGGGTTACAGGAAGATTTTCTTTCCCTTTAATATTGCTTTTAGGTCCCTGGGGATGCTTCCAGCTTGCTCCGGGCGTCCAGCTCCACCATTGTGAAACATCGTTAATGTCGACTCTCCCTTTTGGCGGACTAAAAGTAAGTGAGGCAGGTTGCAATTGTTCTTCCGAAGGTTTTGGAGTCCCCGGAGGCAATTGTTTTTTTATTTCTTCCCAATCTGGTTTCTGCTCTGCCTGTGTCACATAACGCGTAGCCTTTACAAAAGCTGCAAACTGGGCATTGGTTACTTCAGTTTCATCAATCCAGAAACCATCCATCTTTACGTCATGGGCAGGATATTCATCTCTTCTGCCTTCTTTATCTGCAGCCCCCATTCTGAAAGAACCTGCAGGAATAAATTTCATTCCCTGATGCGAAGCAAGACCTTCCTTCTCCGCTCCGGCAATCGTTTCTATTCCGGTAACCGCTCCATATCGTTTAGGCAGGTTGGAATTACAACAAGCAGAGTCAGTATGGTTTGAGTGGTCCACACCAGCGACGGAATCTGCAGCAACACCTGCCAATCCTTTCTTGTCGCTTTTCTGATTGCAGGCTGTAACGGCCAACATAAAAAACAAATACAAAAGTTCTCTTTTCATAAAAAATAATGGTCATATTCAGGAATCTCTAAAAGCCATAAAGCAGGATCCCGAACGCGGAATAATGAAGGGCAAAATAATGATAAAAAGTTAAACTCTTACTTCATTACGCCGATTTTACTTCCATCCCATTCCGGAAACAGCACTTTATCATTATTAAGGTTTAAATGCTTGTCTGCCACCTCACTGAATACGCTTCTAAAATCTGTGGTCACGGCCAGGTCTCTGCCATCCTCCAGATTTTCCACTGCCATCGGCTGCACATTGCCATGTACCAACCCTCCGCTCACGCCATTCCCTAAAATGAAATTACAGGAGGCCCGTCCATGATCCGTTCCACCGGTACCGTTCTGCTTCACGGTACGCCCGAATTCGGTCATGGTCATTACGGTTACATCATCTTGTAAAGTGCCCATATCTGTCCAGAAAGCCATAATACTATTGCTGAGGTCATTTACATTTCTTGCAAAAATCCCGGTATCTGTTCCCTGGTTAAAATGGGTATCCCAACCTCCGGATTCGGCAAAGGCGACTTCCATTCCAACGTTCATTTTAATCAGCTGTGCGATCTGTTTCAGGGAATTTCCCAATGCTGTATTTGGATACAGGGCATTATTTGAAGGTTTATAATTCTTAGTATCTGTTTTCTGAAGCATCTTAATCGCTTCAAAGCTCTCCTTGCCGGTATCTTTCAACAGTCCGGAGGAAGTCTGGTCATAGAGGTCCTCAAAACTCTTAGCCGCCATATTGGCCCCCTTAACATTTCCCCTCAACTGAATGTTGAAATCCTGCAAATTGCTAATGGCTACTGCCGGATGCTCCCCATAGAATGACCTTGGCAAAGAAGAGGTTAAGCTTACCCCCTGGAACGGTGTTGCGCCATCATGCCCCAGCAATCCCACAGCCCTGTTTAACCAGCCGCTGTCCGTTCCTTTTTTAAACGGGGTTCCAGATTCCATGTAATCCTGCGCATCAAAATGGGAACGGGTATTATTGGGTGATCCGATGCCGTGCACAATGCCCATCCTTTTATCCCTGAACACCTGTTCAAAGGCCGACATAGAGGGGTGCAGACCAAAGCGGCCATCCAGATCGATCAGTGGCACATTTTTTCCTCCCTTAGCAGCGCTCATAAACAAGTTTGGTCTTGCTGCTTTCAGGTACTCATCGGTAAATGGCGTTACCGCCATCAAACCATCCATTGCGCCCCTTTGAAAGATGCACACCAATATTTTCTTTCTGTTAAACAGACCTAAGGGTTTTGTGCCTGCAACCGCTTCGGCCAGAAAGGCGGGAATTCCGCCCATTCCTATTCCGAATAATGCGAGTCCACCTGCTTTGATAAATCCTCTTCTTGAAGTCATGATTTAAGTTTTATTTACGTTGAAATTCCGGAGAACCGATAATTACCCCCACTACTTGCGCCAGCATTGCATTGTTATTGGCTGCATTATTTGCAGCGGTTTTTAGGGGAACGCTATTCTCTCCCATCATTGTCTGTTCCTGCTGAGCTGCATTTTTGTCCGCCGCATTGGCCACCTTAGTCGACAGCGAAGGATCATTTAACATCGGCTTCAACCGCTTTACGGTCTCAGTCAGATTCCTTTCCGGCATGATCATCTTACTATAAGTAAGCAGGGCTGCTTCCGCGCTTTCAGGCTCATGATGGTTGTTCAATGCAGAAAGGTTGATCTTCACTCCCGGAATCCGTTGTGCTGCAAGCGCCAATCCGAAGTTCATTCTATTCAGCAATGCACCCGTATTGATCCAATATTGCCCTTTATCCGGAAATCCTGTAGGGGCCTGATAGTAATACATTTTCTGTCCCATTTTATTGATCCAGTTAAACAACTGATAAGGTTGTGTAATGTCGGCATCCAGACTACGGACGGCACTGATGGCCAATTCAAAGGGAGATTTTGTTTTTTCCCGGAGCGATGCCGGGCTCCAGAATTCGGCAGATGAAACCATTGTCATCATTACCTGCCGAATATCCCCATCCGTCTTCGTAAAAGTCTTTGCCATCTTATCTATCAGCGTTTGTGCCGGATTATCATTCACAAACCTGGTGGCTATCTTTTTAGAAATAAACTGAGCTGTAGATGGGTGCCGGGCCAGCATATTCAGTAAAGTCAGCCCTTCATCATATCCCCCACCTGCTGCAAAATGCTTACCCAAAACGGTCTTCTCTTCATTATCATGTCTGTTTGGAACGAACAGAAAATCACCTTCCCTCACAAAACCACGTTTCTTCAGGTTCTCTGCTCCCACATTATCGATGATCTTTTGCATTGCAGCGCCATATCCTTCTTCGCCCATTGGGGCTAAGGTCCATCCGGTCAATACCCTTGCCGCCTGGGTAACGTCCGACTGTGTGTATCCACCATCTACTCCCAGTGTATGCAGTTCCATTACTTCCCTTGCATAGTTTTCATTTAGCCCGCCCTGTTTGCGCTTCGGAGGAACCCTTCTTTTTACTGGCTTCCCTGCTCCATTCATCTGCGGCTCCCCATTATTCTCCAAAACAACCGGCTGTCCGGTACTCGTAAAATTGTCCAGATAAACCAGCATGGCCGGAGATTTGGCTGTAGCCAGTAATAAATGCTCAAACTTACCTGCCACATTCGGTCTGATCACATCACGTTCGTAAGCGGGAATAAAGGAAGCGCATTGATTCTTGGTTAAAGAAACATTAAAGTGGTTGAACCAAAAGTCGGTCAGCAGCTCCCTCAGCTGATTACGTGAATAAGCTGCTCTTAATATCTTCTGATTAATAAATTGTCTGTATAATTCCTGTTCCGGTTTAAACCCCTTCTTTTCCATATAGCTGCGAATCTGCTCCCTATATGCTTTGCGATCTCCCTTGTCTACCGAATCTTTGTGGATAGACCCATCGGCAATTGCCAGCTTCAGCACCCGGTTTGGCCTTGGGTATTTATTCTCCACCTCCGTATTGCTCAGGTTAATGTCATCAAACCGGCTCAGCATCAGGTTCAAGGAATCATCGGAAAGATCTCCATCCAATTGTTGACGGAACCACTTTTCCAGTCCCATTTTAACCACTGCATCCACATCTCCGTCCTTACTGCCATAGGTAAACCTGCTCAGCAAATGTGCCGCAGCCTGACGTTCGGTAAGACCGGCCTTCTGATAAGGAAACGCGGGTTTCTCTCTAAAAGAAGAAAACAATACTGTAACGAGGAAAAGTAATGCAAATGAATAAAGAACCTTTACTGGTGTTTTCATAAGTGGACGATTTGATGAACAACCTTATGACCATTAAAACGTCAAAAAGATTAATAGCATATAAATTATTATTCCCATTTATTATGCCATCCCTTAAATCCGGCCTAAAGATTTCTTCGTATCTGCCCATATGAAAACTACCACTATGAAAAGAACCTTTCTAACCGTAATTGCCTTAGTAGCTTTGGCATTCAACACACAGGCACAAAAAAATCCAATGGTCGGCGGCGCAGCAATGTATGCCGATAAAGACATTGTAGACAATGCCGTAAACTCTAAAGACCATACCACACTGGTTGCAGCAGTAAAAGCCGCAGGCCTGGTAGAAACTTTAAAATCAGCAGGACCATTCACTGTTTTCGCTCCTACCAATGAAGCTTTCAGTAAACTACCTGCAGGAACAGTAGAAACGGTATTAAAACCAGAAAACAAAGCCCTGCTTACCAAAATCCTGACCTATCATGTCGTCGCCGGAAAAATGACCAGCAAAGAAATTGCAAAGGCCATCAAAGCCGGCAATGGCAAAGCAGAATTAACTACCGTAAGCGGTGGCAAACTATGGGCCTGGATGGAAGGCAGCAAACTGGTATTAAAAGATGAAAAAGGTGGCATGGCTACTGTAACGATTGCGAATGTGCATCAAAAAAATGGTGTCATCCATGTCATAAATTCCGTATTAATGCCAAACTAAAAATCCAGCAATAAAATATTATAAACAGGAATAGGGGCAAGGGAAATATCCAGGGGGCATCTCAAAATGAGTTGCCCTTTTTTATGCACCCAATTTTCCATGCCCCTGTTACATCGGCCTCCTGCTATGTCCACCCTGCTATGTCCGCCATGCTACAGAAAAAGTTGTTCCTTTTCGAAGGCCTGCAAATGTTTTCCCTTCAAAACATTTGAGCCTGAGAACAGGATTAACTTTTTCCATTTGTCAGAAGATTTCAATTTTTCCTCCCTCCCCAATCGCTCATTTTACATTTTCATTAATTTTGACTTTAACAATAAATTAACATGACCTGAGCATGTTTCATGATCTATCAAAGGGGGATTGATTTCGATCATGCGTGCCCATCTGAACAATAAAAAATAAACAGATGAACTTTGAACTTACTCCAATTGACATTATAAACGATATCTCCAAAGCAGATTTCGAGAAAAACTACCTGAATACCCGTCGTCCGCTCATCATTAAAAACATGTCCAAAAACTGGCCTGCTTACGAGAAGTGGAACCTGGACTATATGAAAACTGTTGTAGGCGACAGAACTGTCCCATTATACGACAGCTCGAAGGCAGATCCTTCGAAGCCCATTAATGCTTCCGCTGCGGAGATGAAATTTGCCGACTACATTGAGCTCATCAAAAACACGCCTACAGACCTGCGGATTTTCCTTTTCGATCCCATTAAGCAAGCACCTGGATTACTGGACGACTACCATGCGCCCAAAGAATTAATGGGAGGCTTCCTGGACAGCTATCCGAATATGTTTTTTGGCGGCAAGGGTTCTGTCACCTTTTTACATTACGACATCGACCTTGCTCATATCTTCCATACCCATTTCAACGGTCGAAAACACGTCATCTTGTTCGAGAACAAATGGAAAGATCGTTTATATCAGATTCCTTATGCCACCTATGCTTTAGAAGATTACGATGTCGAAAAGCCAGATTTCAATAAATTCCCTGCGTTGCGCGGCGTTAAAGGAATCGAGGCTTTCCTCGATCACGGAGACACCTTATTTATGCCTACGGGATACTGGCATTGGATGAAATACCTGGATGGCTCTTTCTCTATCAGCTTAAGGGCATGGGATAAATCTTTACTGGTAAAAGCAAAAAGCTTATACAACCTGACGATCCAGCGCAAGTTCGACGATTTTATGAAGGCTAATTTCCGGGAAAAGTACATGACATGGAAGGAAGGACTGGCAATTAGAAGGGCAAATAAGGCGCTTGCGAGTCAGAAACCCAGATAAATAGAACGTTCGGCGTCCCGAATTGGTAAAAAATAATTAATTCTGGATGAACAAGTTTAAATTTTAATTTACACTTTTGTTCTTTAACCTTGATAATTATGAGCTTTATACTGAAGCCGGTAGATACCGTTGAGAACATTAGTCCTGAAGATTTCAAAAAGAATTATTTAGATCCCAGACGTCCTTTAATTATTAAAGGGCTGACTAAATCATGGCCTGCCAGAGAGAAATGGACGACGGATTATTTAAAAGAAATTGGCGGCGACATCAATGTGAGCCTGATGGACAACTCAAAAGCTGACCCATCAAAGCCGATCAACTCTTCCGTTGCCACGATGCGTTTTGGCGATTACCTGGACCTGATCAAAAGAGAACCTACTGAACTGCGTATATTTTTCTTCAACCTGTTCAAACATGTTCCTGATCTGATTAAGGACATCACCCTACCTAAAGACCTGATGGGCGGTTTCATTGAAAGCATGCCAGCGATGTTCTTTGGAGGATCGAATTCTGTTACCTTTTTACACTACGATATAGATTTACCTCACCTTTTCCATACCCATTTTGGAGGAAGAAAACACATCATCCTTTTCGATAACAAATGGAAAAAAAGATTGTATTGCATTCCAAACGCAACTTATGCTTTAGAGGATTATGATGTAGCGAACCCTGATTTCGAAAAATTCCCGGCTTTAAAAGGTGTGGAAGGATACGAAGTGTTCTTGGAACATGGGGATACCCTTTTCATGCCTACCGGTATGTGGCACTGGATGAAATACCTGGATGGTTCTTTCTCCTTAAGCTTAAGGGCCTGGGATGCTTCTATCACCAGGAAAGCACAAAGTGTATTTAACCTTGCGATAAAAGGAGGTTTGGACAGCGTATTGAAAATGGCTTTTAAAGCCCCTTATGCAAAATACAGAGAGCGCTTAGCCATAAAAAGAGCAGAGAGAGCCTTAGCAAACGGCTCTCCCAAATAAGTTAACTGCTGTGGTCGGATACCACTACCCAGAGTCCTTTGATTTTTCTCAGGATTAAGGTGAAGTATCCCTGCGGTTCGTCTTTTTCTCTTTTCAGATGCCAGCCACCCAATACAGATGCAGCATCTTTTGATAAGAGTTCTACTTTCTTGATACTAAAGGTCAGGGTACCCATTGCACTTTTGTCGGGGTACCCTTTCTTATAATTATCCAGCGTTTGCTGCCATCCATAAGTGGGGCCGCTCTTTCCTACAAAAAGCAAACTGTCATTCTTCCAATAGCCTTCCATGAATTTTTCCAGGTTTCCCTCATTCCAGGCGAGACGTTGTTGCTCTAATACAGCAAGTATCGCTTGCTGATCTGCAGTTTGCTGGGCCTTTCCGCTAAGACCAAATCCTATAAACAGGATTAAAATTAATTTCTTCATATTGATTGATCTGATTTCAAATTTGATTGATGTAGTTTAAAATAGCAATAGACACACTTAATTGCCTGGATATTCCTCCTGATGCTGCTAAAAATGTCCTGGTTATCACGCTAAATATAGGAAGGTATTTTTACAACTGGATAACATTACTAATACCTCAAACTTTTACCTTCGATATTCCGTTTATATATAAACACATGAGAGGTTTCCATTTTTCTAATTTTCAACCAGATGACTTGCCAAAAGGCGGTTTTGATGAATTGCTAAAGCTATTCACCCAACTGCTCAATTACACTGCCGGTGATGCGGGAGAAACCCTGGCATGGATGAATGAATTGGACAAGCAATACAAGTTTACGAATAACGATTACGGGATGGGCGACTTTATCGAGGATTTAAAAGATAAAGGCTACCTCAAGGAAAATCCTGCCAATGGCGATATGAACATTACCGCCAAGACAGAACAAACCATCCGGCAGTCTGCATTGGAAGAAATCTTTGGGAAACTCAAGAAAGCTGGCAAAGGAAATCACAATAGCAATATCTCCGGCATCGGAGAGGAGAAGAACGCCGATAGAAGAGAGTATACTTTTGGAGATAGTCTCGACCAGATTGATATGACTGCCTCCATTCACAATGCACAGATCAACCATGGTATCGGAAACTTTACCCTCACCGAAAGAGACCTGGAAGTAGAAGAAAAGGATTATAAAACACTCACCTCTACTGTACTGATGATTGACATCTCCCACTCTATGATTCTGTACGGAGAAGATCGGATCACTCCTGCTAAAAAGGTTGCAATGGCCCTTGCAGAGCTGATCAAAACCCGTTATCCAAAAGATACACTGGACATTGTGGTGTTTGGAAACGATGCCTGGCCGATTACGGTAAAAGACCTTCCTTATTTACAGGTAGGCCCTTACCATACCAATACTTTTGCCGGACTGGAACTGGCAGCTGATCTGTTGCGGCGCAGAAAAACACACAATAAGCAAATCTTTATGATTACCGACGGCAAACCTACCTGTCTGAAGGAAAACGGACGTTATTATAAAAATAGCATGGGGCTCGACCGGAAAGTAATCAATAAAACGCTGAACATGGCGGCACAATGTAAGCGACTGAACATCCCAATCACCACTTTTATGATTGCACAGGACCCCTATCTGCAGCAATTCGTACGGGAGTTTACGCAGATTAACGGCGGAAGGGCTTTCTACAGTTCTCTCACAGGCCTCGGAGAGTATATTTTTGAAGATTACATTAAGAACAGAAGAAAAACGGTTCGATAGAACAGCTCAACACGACGATACAACATGGATCACATCACTATAAAAACACTCGGACAGCTCAAAGCTTCCAACTATAAATCACTGGCCGTAAAGGACGAACTTCGTAAAAACCTGATCACACAGCTTCAAAGTAATGAAGCAGGTTTTGAAGGTATCCTAGGATACGATGAAACTGTTATCCCTGAGCTTCAAACCGCCATCCTCTCGAGACATAACATTTTACTTCTGGGCTTAAGAGGACAGGCAAAAACACGAATTGCCCGTTTGATGGTCAACCTTCTGGACGAATACATTCCTTATGTTGCCGGAAGTGAAATCTTTGATGATCCCTTGAACCCCATCTCCTGGTATGCAAAACATGAGATTCTGATTCATGGAGATGAGACCCCAATCAGCTGGCAGCACCGTAGCGAGCGCTATACAGAGAAACTGGCTACACCTGATGTAACAGTTGCAGATTTGATTGGCGATGTAGATCCGATAAAAGCAGCCACACTGAAATTAACCTATAACGATGAAAGGGTAATTCACTTCGGGTTGATCCCAAGGGCTCACCGCAGCATCTTCGTGATCAATGAACTTCCCGATCTGCAGGCACGCATCCAGGTTGCCTTGTTCAATATGCTTCAGGAAAAAGACATCCAGATCAGAGGGTTTAAGCTTCGTCTGCCATTGGATGTACAATTTGTATTCACCGCAAATCCTGAGGATTATACCAACAGGGGCTCTATTGTGACGCCATTAAAAGACAGGATAGAAAGTCAGATCCTGACCCATTACCCTAAAACAATTGCCATTTCCAGAAAGATCACTTTCCAGGAAGCAAAGATCAGCGAAGAGCAAAAGGCATATATCGAATCCGATGGATTGGTAAAAGACCTTGTGGAGCAAGTGGCATTTGAGGCACGTCAAAGTGAATTCATAGACCAAAAATCCGGGGTTTCCGCAAGGTTAACTATTTCTGCTTATGAAAACCTAATCAGTTCAGCGGAACGAAGAATGCTGGTAAACAGGGAGAAAAACACCTTTGTAAGGCTGTCAGACCTGGTAGGTATTGTTCCGGCAATTACGGGCAAGATTGAATTGGTTTATGAGGGAGAGCTGGAAGGCCCGGCAAAAGTAGCGCATACCTTAATCGGAAAAGCGATCAAATCGCTGTTTAACCGCTATTTCCCGGATCCTGAAAAAGCAAAAAAGAGCAAATCTGCAAATCCATATCTAATTGTTACGGAATGGTTTACAGAAGGAAATACACTGGACCTTTCTGACCGCCTGACTTTAGCTGCGTATAAAAAAGAGCTGATGCAGGTGGAAGGACTGAATGAATTGGTAAAACAGTTTCATCCCAAACTAAGTGCCAACCAGACTTTACTGATGATGGAATTCGTGCTCCATGGACTGGCAGAATATTCACAGCTAAACAAGAAATATCTGGAAAGTGGCTTCGGCTTCTCAGATATGTTCGATAGCTTGTTCAGTGCCGGACCGGATGAAGAAGATGACCTTGATTTCAGATAGAAAATCTGAGACCTCAAAAATATAATTAATAATAACCTTTAAAACCTGCGAATGGGCCGATTACCCGTCTTTATATTTTTATCTGTTTTACTGTTGGCATTCGACTATTATTGCTATCGTGCCATTCTGAGTGTATTCAAAAACTGGAAACCGCAAACAAGAAAGTTATTTACCGTCATCTGGTGGGGATATACGACTTTGCTGGTGATCGGTGTGTTCACCTCTTTCTATGCCAATCTGTTCCTAAGTATGAAATCAGTAATCCTGGTGGCTTACTTTTTAACGGTTGCCTGTAAACTGGTCATGCTTCCTTTCCTGATAGTCGACGATCTGAGAAGGTTCATCATTAAACTTTCCAGATCAGTAAAACCCTCATCCGGTCCATTGGCTGACCCAACTATGCCGGAAACCATTACTCAGCCCTTACCGGGCGAGCCGATCAGCCGTTCCTCATTCCTGGTTAAAGCGGGACTGATTACTGCTGCCATTCCCCTGACGTCTTTAACCTGGGGCATTGCCAAAGGAGCATACGATTATAAAGTAAAACGCCGGACTCTAATCCTACCCAATCTGCCTGCATCCTTTGAAGGGATGAAGCTGGGTCAGATCTCAGATATCCATTCGGGAAGCTTCTATAATCCCAGAGCCGTTCTCGGTGGCGTAGAAATGTTGCTTGCCGAAAAACCGGACCTGATCTTCTTTACCGGAGATATTGTGAACGACATGGCTACTGAAATGCGGGACTATCAGGATATTTTCAGCAAAGTAAAGGCCCCGTTAGGCGTTTACTCTGTTCTTGGAAATCATGATTATGGAGAGTATCACTTCGGCAAAGGCCCATCTGCTGCAAAGGCTAAGAATCTGCAGGATGTCATCAAAACGCATCAGTTAATGGGCTGGGATCTCCTGATGAACGAACACCGCAGATTAAAAATAAATGGAGAGGAGATCGGAATCCTGGGTATTGAAAACTGGGGAACGGGACGTTTTCCAAAATATGGAAGAATGGACCTGGCCACCAAAGATACAGACGACCTTCCTGTAAAATTATTACTTTCTCACGATCCATCCCACTGGAGGGCAGAGGTGCTGCCTAAATATTCACAGATAGACGCGATGTTTAGCGGACATACCCATGGAATGCAGTTCGGCGTAAGAACCGAAGATTTTCAATGGAGCCCGGTACAGTACATTTATAAAGAATGGGCAGGCTTATATCAGGAAAAAAATCAGCAACTTTATGTAAATGTTGGCTATGGATTTCTCGGCTATCCGGGAAGAGTTGGAATTTTACCTGAAATAACGATATTTGAATTGAAACGCGCTTAGCTAATCTTTCCCCGGACATGGTAAAAAGAATACTATTTTCCAGCCTTGATTTTCTACTATTCAGCAATTTATTCATTGCGATCGGTGCCGTTGCTCAGGGGCTTCTGACCTACCATTTATTACAGGTGCCGCCGAACAAGAACATTCTTGCGGTCTTATTTTTTGGAACATTAGCCATCTATAATTTCAGTATGCTGATGTCTCATCCTAAAGATCCTGGCAACTCTCCTTACGTCAGGGTGCGTTGGATTTTTTCGCATCACCGGCTGATCATTTCCATCACGCTGATCTCCGCACTCTGCCTGATTCCACTGGGCTTGCTATATCTGAGCATAGAAGGGAAGCTGTTGATGCTCTTTACGGGGGCAATGGCGGTTAGCTACAGCATCCCCTTTCTGACCTTAAACCATGAAAAGATCGGATTAAGGAATATACCGGGCATCAAACTTTTCCTGGTTGCGATTGTATGGGCCATCAGCTGCGTTTTATTACCTATAGTGGAGGTAGAACACAGTTACCCAATCAATATCTCTACAGGCGAGACTTTACTGCTTGTAGGCAAACGTTTTTTATTCATTGCGGCAATCACGATTCCTTTTGATATCCGGGACCTCTTTCAGGACAAGTTGTATGAGCTGAAAATGATCCCGGTAATGTTCGGCGAAAAGAAGGCCTATATTTTCTGTCAGTTTCTACTTTTAGGCTACCTCGTTCTATTGCTATTGTTCAGTCAAGCGGTCAATCTGGATGTCATTGCTCTAACCATCACCATCCTGCTGACAGGATGGCTCATATTTAAGTCCGATATCCGAAAGAATGAATATTACTATTTCTTCTTCTTAGATGGCATAATGATTTTACAATACCTGCTCCTGTTATTAGCAAGCATTAGGTTTTAAGCAGGATTAAAGCGATATCCAACCCCTCTAACCGTTTGCAATAGCTGAGGATTATCCGGATTAAGTTCTATCTTTTTACGCAGGCGTACGATGTGCATGTCCAGCGTTCTGGTATTTACATCTGAGTTATATCCCCACACTTCCAGCATCAACGCATCCCTGTTGATCACTTTATTAGGGTTCCTGAGAAAATAAAGCAAGATTCTGTTTTCCAGAATGGTCAGTTCAATTTTCTTTTCATTCCTGAATAAGGTATGGATATTAGGATGGTGTTCCATATTGCCAAAACGATGAATCTCTGAACGATCGTTGTTTAACAGGAATTTCACTTTATTCTCGAGCATCGCCACCAATACATCCATATTGAAGGGTTTGGTCACATAGTCGGAAACCCCAAAGTTATAAGCATCAATCTTATCGATATCCTGCGCTTTTGCAGTCATCATGATAATCAGATTTTCAAAGCCCTGTTTTCTTACTTCTTCGCAAACTTCTGAACCTTGTTTACCAGGCAGCATCCAATCCAGCAATACGATATCCGGTTTTTCACTAAGGATCAATTTTTCCGCAGCATCTCCGTCTCCGGCTTCAATGATCTCGTATCCTTCTGCTTTTAAGCGATGTACTACTAGAAACCTTAAGTTCTCATCGTCTTCAACTATTAATATTTTAATTTCCTTAGACATACTTTCTAATCATTATATGGTAGTACAATTTTAAATTCTGTTCCTTTATTCACCCTGCTCTTCACAGTAATCTCGCCCTTCATAAAGTTAACGAGTTCCTTACAGAAAGCCAAGCCAAGCCCAACGCTTCCATTCTGGTTGTATTGATTCTGGATGCGGAAAAACTTTTTAAAGATATTATTAATTTCGGAGGATGGGATTCCGATCCCATGATCCGTAAACCGGAACACCACCCGGCCTTTGATTAAGCGGGCACTGATGTGTAACTTTTTTCTTTCCGGTGGTGAATATTTATAAGCATTCTCGGCCAGGTTGTCAAAGAGGCTACCCAGGAGAACAGGATCGGTCACAAAAGTATTGAAACCACTCACCTCATAGGTGAAATCAAAGTCAGGATGCTTCAGGCAATGGGATTCCACGGTGCTCTCGATAAAATCTTCTATGTAGATCTCGTCTCTGTTTAATTGAATGGCTTTATTTTCAATCTGAGTGAACGCCAGCAATTTATTCATTAGCCCATTTAGCTTATCCGCCTCTTCATCCAGTATCTTTCCATATAGTTTCAGCTCCCTATCGGTAAGAACTGTAGCGCTTTTTATGTTATTTCCAGCGATCTTGATGACACTGACGGGGGTCTTAAACTCATGCGTCAGGTTATTCACAAAATCATATTGCAATTTAAACATCCGTTGATTGATATTCAGGTTCCTGTAAATCAGAAATGCAACCAGCACTACAATCCCGTAAAACACAAGAATCGCTAATGCAATGGGTAAAAAATAACTGAGGATTTCCTTATCTACAAATGATTTTGAAGAGATAAAATAAAGTTTATAATCAGAAAAAGGCCCTGGAAGAGTAATCTCTGTGCTCAGATAGGCTTGAGAAGTATCTAAAGGATCATAAGTCAGAGGCTGTATCTTGATAAACTGATACAGGAGGGGCCGGGAATTAATGATCTTAATCTTATAGGGGTCCAGGTGGAAACACATCATGTCCTGCTGGTAAACAGGCTGCGGATCCAGTACATTCCTTAACATTCTTTTATAGGCCTTAAGTTCCTCCATCCGCGGAATATTGAGATAGGTGATCTTATTGGAGCGGACATTACTGAAATTGCTGAACAGCTCATCCTGATCAGGCACCTTGGTGGTGTCCAGACTTTCAATATAAGAAGCCAGTTTCAACGCCAATCCGTTAAAATCATCTCCTACAATAAAATTCCTGGTATTCTCTCTGGAAAACAACAGCACGGAATCCTGTGGGATCAAACTTCCAAACTGATAGATATTTTTCGGCCCAAAAGAAAATTTCCCGGTATTTAATCCATCGCTTACAGGTGTATTCTTTACCTCAGAATCATAAAACACAACTTTGGAAACAAAAGGATATTCCAGTAATACCGTATCCACAAAGCTGGAAGCCGTGGCAGAATCCAGATATCCGTTATAATAAGACACCTCGGGTAGTTTCTTTTGAAAGAAATCATTATATGGTTTAATGCTTTGCTCCAGCACGTTGACCTTCTCTGATACAAATTCGTTTTCAATGAATTTCTTGCTAAAATTATAGGCCAGATATAAAGACAGACAAAACAATACAGACATCAATACGATGAAAGTAAGGATTAAGGAAAAATTCTTACGATAGCCTGTTTTTTTCTCTGAGATCATGAGATCCGAATTTACCTGTTTTTAAGATTAGTCTCTAGAAATTGTTCCAGAGTAGTATAGAACTGATGCCTGCTTTCCTGATTTTTAGCAGGGAATACGATGCCTTCATTTTCCAGATAGGTTACGTTCACATTTCTCTTTTTAAGGTTTTTCACAAATTGCAAGGATTCGCCTGCATTGGTATTTTGATCCTTTACATTCTGACAAATGAATACGGGAATATTGATTCTATCGGTCTGGAATAACGGCGAAGATTTCCGCATCTGGTCCGCATCCGTTAGTGGATTTCCGACAATACCATAATATAGCTGAAGACTGGTTTTAAAATAAGGCGGAATAGATTTTAAATAAGCAAATAAGTTAATTACACCAGAGTTAGAGGCAGCACAAGCATAAATTCCAGGGCTCAGATAAGAGCTGTTCAAAGCAACATTGCCGCCAAATCCCGTTCCATAGATTCCTATTCTTTTCGGATCCGCAATCTTTTTTTCAATGAGCCAGCTTACTCCATCATTGATATCATCCTGGATCTTCCCTCCCCATTCTTTAAATCCGGCAGACATAAAAGTCTTGCCATATCCTGAAGAGCCACGATAGTTAATCTGAAATACAGCATATCCCCTATTGGCCAAAAACTGAACCTCTGCATTATATCCCCATAAATCCCGGCTTACAGGACCGTCATGCGGCAGTACAACAACCGGCAGGTTAACTGCTTTAAAATGTAAAGGAAGTGTGAGATAGCCGTTAATTTTAGTGCCGTCTTTCGACTGAAAGCTAACCGCTTTCATTTCACTCATCTCCCCTTCCCGAATTGCGGAATTAAAATCACTTAATTTCCGGAGTTTTCTTTTGTCAGCAAAATAAAGATAATAGGAACCTGGGTTTCTGTCGGTAAAGGTCCTGATGACAAATACATTTTCTGCCTTATCACGGGACAGAATTTGCGTCTCCGTTTTAGGCAGCAGACGGTCCAGGTCATCATATATAATCTTTATAGAATCGTCCAGGTAATGTTTTTCTTTCTTCCAGGTTTCGTAGGTCAGAAAAGACATCTTTTGCTTTTTTCTCGAATACTGAGCTTCCGTAATATTTAGGGTATCATTTCCGAAAAGCACTTTCAACTCTTTCCCCGTGTTACAATCTACTTCGACCAATGCGCTTTTATCTCTGTTTACACTGGAAATGGCATAAATAATATTAGGACGGTCATGCTTAAAGGCGACAGGTTTAAAGGTAGTGATGAAATTATTGGTCATGATGGGCTTGAACACTTGTCCTTCCTGCGCCCGGTATAACATTGTGGTCGTCGCACCATCTGTACTTACCGCCAGCCTTAGTTTTCCTTCTGAATCCGTTTTCCAATCCGTAATATTCCCGGGGTTTTTAGCCGCCATCTCCATGGCACCATTTCTTACATTTAGTCGGTAAACATCAAAAACAGTAGAATCTCTTTTATTGGAAGAAACCAACAAGAACTTATCATCAATCAATTGATCTTCTAAAACCCTCATTTTCCCTTGCTCATTCCTGCTCAATTGCCTTTCATTGATCCCTTCTTTATTGATGATAAAAATATCTGAACGACGTTTTGCCGCATCGATCTCTTTATAATAGATCAGGTCGTTGTTGCTTACCCAGAAATAAAAAATAACATTTTTGTCTTTCAGATGGGTAATTTTCCTCGCCTTTCCGGTAGCAATATCTTCAATATAAAGATTCAGGCCTGAGTCTTCCAGTTTAAGGTAAGAGATATTCAATCCATCAGGAGACACACGATAGTAAATCTTATCCTGAGATTTAAAAAAAT
This sequence comes from Pedobacter steynii, assembly GCF_900103665.1. GTDB lineage: Bacteria > Bacteroidota > Bacteroidia > Sphingobacteriales > Sphingobacteriaceae > Pedobacter > Pedobacter steynii. The sequence continues at coordinate 257,674 of NZ_FNGY01000010.1, read as the reverse complement.
CATCGAGAGGAATAAGACGTGCTTCCCCCTCCTTCTGCTGACAGGCAAAAGCAAGAGATATTAAAAACAGGAAAAAGTATCTTTTATATACAATCATATTATTTAATAGCCTACAAAGCTACACAACGCTACCTTTCTAAAAAGGCTATACACCAATATTGTTACTTTTATACTCCTTACCTCTGGCGTATGATGTTGAATATAATTACTTTTTTGTGGTATGGGAATATAAATGAGTAACATTTAAAATACCGGCATGTATTAATCTTGTGCACTTAACACATAAATTAACCTTTAAATCGTTAATTTTAGGTCCCTGCACACTTTAACCCAATGAAACCATCATAAGTATACCGCCTACAAAAAGTAATGAACATGCTTAAGATAGCTTCATAACCGCTGAAAAACAATTGTACTGTAATGAAAAAATTAGTTTTAATCATTTCTTTTTGCCTCTCTGCTTTGTATTCTTCTGCTCAGGAGAGTGTGGATGATGCACTTGCTTATCAATATTATCAACAGGGGCAGTTTCAGGAAGCGTCCATATTATTGGAAAAGCTCTTTAATAAAACAAACAGCGACACTTACTTTGAATTATATTTCACTTCGCTATTAAAGATTAAAAAATTTGAGGAAGCAGAGAAACTGGTAAAAAAACTGATCAGACAGAACCCGAAGAAACCAACGTATAGCATCGCCCTTGGCCGTTTTTATCAGGAAAAAGGACAGATAGACGAAGCGAACAAACAATACCTTCAAGCCATTAACAACCTTCCTGCGGAAGAGTATAAGATCCGCGAGTTGGCCAATAACTTCTATAATTTCCAGGCGTATGACCTGGCCATCACCACTTTTTTACAGGGGCGAAAGCTCATGAACGACAATAAGCCTTTCACTTTTGAATTGCTAAGTATTTACCGCTATAAAAAGGACAAAAACATGCTGATTCAGGAATACCTGAATGCACTTCCTGAAATGCCTCAACTACTTCCCCAGGCAGAAAGTGTATTGTCTACGGTCTTTGAAGACAATTCCGATTACCAGCTTTTACAGTCTGCATTGCTAAAAAAGATTCAAAAGGAGCCACAAACTGAGATCTACACCAAATTATTAATCTGGCAATACCTGCAACAGCAGGAGTATGAAATGGCATTGAGGCAACTGATTGCACAGGACAAACGGATTAAGGATGATGGTGGAATCCTATATCAGGCTGCCAATACTTTTCTGAGCAACCAGGCCTACCCGGTAGCCATCAAAGCTTATGAGTATCTGTTATTAAAAGGAAAAGAAAATGAGTATTATCTACCGGCAAAGGTGGAGCTCGTCAACGCTAAATACCAATTGGTAATTACCGGAAAATTTGAAAAAAATGCCATTACTGAACTGGCGGCAGCTTACCAATCCATCCTGGATGAATATGGCAAAACGCCACAAACAGTTTTCGCATTAAAAAAATGGGTAAACCTTCAGGCTTATTATCTGAATGACCTTGAAAAAGCCGAAAAAGGATTGGAAGAGGCGCTTAAAATCCCTGGTCTTCCCAACGCAGAAACCGGACAACTAAAGCTTGATCTTGGGGATATTTACATTTTAACACAACAACCCTGGGAAGCCATTCTGCTCTATGAACAAGTAGCGAAACAATTTGAAAATCAGGCTATCGGAAACGAGGCCAGATACCGGTCGGCAAGGCTTTCCTTTTATCAGGGGAATTTTACCTATGCGAAATCACAGGCAGACATCCTGAAGGCATCAACTTCACAACTGATTGCAAATGATGCCCTGAACCTCAGTCTTCTGATTTCTGACAACCTTCAATCGGCTACAGACAGCAGTGCGTTAAAAATGTATGCTGATGCAGAAATGCTTCAGTTCAGAAATTTTCCGGCGAAAGCAATGGTAAAGCTCGATAGCATCCCGATCGCTTTCCCGAACAATAGTTTGCTCGATGATATCCTAATGGCAAAATCAAAAATTTTAATCAAAAATAATGAAATCAGTCAGGCGATCATTGTTTTGAAGGAGCTAACGGAGAAACAACATACAAGCATATGGGCCGATGATGCTTTGTTTACGCTTGCAGGACTTTATGAGACCAATCTAAAAGACAATGAGCAGGCAAAAGTATTGTACCAGAAGCTGATCAATGATTATCCCGGCAGCATGTATACAACTGAAGCACGTAAGCGTTTTAGGAAACTTCGTGGAGATATTATTGGTACATAGTTCCTATCTTTGCCCTATGTTATTATACAATGTTACTTCAATAATTGAAGATGCCGCTGCCGACCGTTGGTTGCAGTGGATGCAGGAGTCCCACATTCCAACTGTAATGTCTACGGGAAAATTTATTTCCCATCGTCTGCTTAAAGTAGTGGATTCTCCAAATGAAGGGGTTACCTATTGTGCCCAATATGCAGTGGAAAACATGGCGGATTACCTGGATTATCAGGAAATTTATGCTCCAGCCTTTCAGGCTGAAGTTGCGGCGAATTTTGAAAACCAGGTGGTTTCCTTTCGCACGCTAATGGAATACGTAATCTAATCCCTAATATGAATATTATAAAAACACCCATTGAAGGCCTACTGATCATAGAGCCGAAAGTGTGGAAAGACAACCGCGGCTATTTTTACGAAAGTTTCAATGCGAAAACACTGGCAGAGGCAGGCATCAATGTCAACTTCGTTCAGGACAATCAATCTTTTTCACAGAAAGGAGCCTTACGAGGCTTACATGCACAAAAAGCCCCCTTTGATCAGGGCAAACTGGTCAGAGTGATCCAAGGGAAAGTGATGGACGTAGTCGTTGATGTTAGAAAAGGATCTCCGACCTATGGCAGTCACTACGATATTGAACTTAGCGGAGAAAACCACAGACAGCTTTGGGTTCCACCAGGATTTGTACATGGTTTTTTAACACTGGAAGATGAAACCATTTTCACCTATAAAGTAAGCAACTACTACGATAAAGACTCAGAAATCGGAGTGATCTGGAACGATGCGGACCTGAACATTCAATGGAGTAAAGTTATTCCTGAAAATGAGTTTATCCTTTCTGATAAAGACCAGGTGCTTCCTGCTTTTAAAGACTTCAACAGCCCTTTTTAATCGCTGATATAAGACAAAAAAAGGCGTTCTGAAAAATATCAGAACGCCTTTTTGATACTATAAAAATTATTGTTTGATCAAATTGTACAATTCATCCAGTTTAGGCGAAAGCACAATTTCGATTCTTCTGTTTTTGCTTCTGCCATCAGCACCTGTATTTGGTGCCAGAGGTTGAAATTCGCCTTTACCCGTTGCAGTCATACGTACACCTTCTACTTTGGTCACCTCTGTCAGGTATCGAACTACTGAAGTCGATCTCAACACACTCAGGTCCCAATTGTCTTTAATCTGTCCAAGGTTGGTAATCTTCTGTGAATCTGTATGCCCTTCTACCGCAATATTGATTTCAGGTTGTTCCTTCAAAACACCCGCTAACTGGGCAAGTGCCAGCTTTCCTTTTTCGTCGATAATGATACTACCAGAAGGAAATAGCAGCTTATCCATAAGGGATACATATACTTTTCCATTTTTTATTTCTACCGTCAAGCCACTCTTGGTAAAACCAAGCAAGGCCTGCTGTAGCTTTTCCTTCAACTGATTGGTGGCCTCATCCCGCTTACGCAAGACCTCTTCTACTTCTTTTAACCGTTGCTCTCTCTTTTTAAGGTCCTGAGAAAGCTTACTAATCTCCGTAGAGCTATTATCCTTTAGCTTGGCATAGTTTCCATCCATTTCAGAATACTTTCCTCTCAGGTCGTTTAAAGTCGCGCTTAAACCTGTTGTGTCCTTTTTCAATCTCGCAATCAACCCTTCCAGGTATTCTCCTTTAAGGTGTGCCTGCTCCAGCCCGGAACTCAACGAATCCTGTTTTGCCAGTAAAGCCTTATACTTTTTTGGAGACAAAACAACACAGGCACTGAAGGCGGTTGCCAGTAATCCGGCAAATAAAAATAAAGCGGTTTTTTTCATCATAACTATTGCGCTACGGCATTTCTCAAAAATAATATAAAGGGATAGACACTTTCAAAAGCAATTTTCAACTGGTCAACAATTCCGGGTTTCAAAAAGTCTTCATCTTTTAAAGGACAAACAGCAATAAAGCTTTTTAATTTTAAAAGTTCTATCTGAGGATGATCAACTTCATATCCTTTAGGGGCGTTTTTCAGTTTATCATCCTGACTCAGGGTAAACGTATTTTTGAAGCTTTTAGCATTAATGATGTCCAAAAATTCGGAAGTATTGTAATCAATCTCTTCTCTGATCTTTTTAAGGACAGGAGCTTCGGGCATCCAGAAGCCTGCACCAAAAAAGCATTGTCCGGGCTGGATGTGAAGATAATAACCTGGATCAGGGATTCCTTTTCCCTTCACGTTAAACGAAATTCCGTAATTGTTTTTGTAGGGATCTTTGTTCTTACTAAACCGCACATCCCTGTAAATGCGAAGTAAACATTTTTTTGCCGGTGTATCTATAGAAAATTCAGGGTCCGAAGCAGCAAGTTTAGGGATGAGCTGATCCACAAAAGCCAATACATCATCCTTTGCAGTTTCGTATCTGGCTTTATTTTCCGCAAACCATTCGCGGGTATTATTTTGAGCTACGTCGGTTATAAAAGCGAGTGTTTCTGATTTAATCATGGCTTATCGTAATAGGCGTTATACTTAACTTTTGGTGTTAGCCAATGTAATAAAATCACACGGGAATAGCGATAGTTAAAAGGGGCCAAAATTAAACATCCTGAAAAGATGACAGTGATGTATAACCAAAAAGATTCAAATTCCAGCCAACCTCCCGATAGGATATAAGCAGCGACACCGAGAGAGATCATCTCTGCACAGTTCATCGCATAGCTAACATACATCGCCGCATAAAAATAACCCGGTTCGATCTCAAAGCGAAATGCACAATGACTGCAAACGGTGTTCGTTCGCTGTAGGTTAAACCCATAGAGACTTCCGGTAAAGATATCGCCCCTGCGACACTGTGGGCATTTCCCATGCACAAGTGCATACAACTTAGATGTTCTTTCCATATCTGTCAAAAACCCGCGAAGAAGCAGGAAGGGTGAATTGAAACTTATTCCGAGATATTAAATACCTGGTCCGTATTTTTCTTACGGAACTTTACATACCACAAAATCCCCATCCCCGTAATTAACAGATAAGGAATGGCCAACAGGTAGATAATGCCTGTATTCAGCCCTTTTCCTTGTGTATTTCCATTTTTTACACTTTGCTCAGCACTAACGGTACACATGGCACACTGGGCACTGGCAGATGGCATATTGGAAGTAACCAATAACACCATAAAAAGGAAGACAAAAGCTATCTTTTTCATCCTGCAAATATAAGGAAAGAAGATTAGAGATATGCGATGTGGTATTGTAAAAAATATCACATAAAAAAGGCCGGAAAACCTAAGTCTGCCGGCCTTAACTAGAGGGGGGGGAGCGTTAGAAATTATTTATATAACTCCTTACTGGAACTGAATCCAAATCCTGGCATCAGCCACGCTGACAAAATCGTAAACTCCGGCTCTCGGTTGTATCACGTAAAAACCGTCTGGTAATTTAAGGTTAGCCATCGTACTTGCAGCTTTTGTATTATTTGGAGCAACGTTATATGGAGCTCCGTTTATACCAGCCGTATTTCCAACCTGAACATACTTCATAATACCATTGTTCACTTCTGGTTTAGGTAATGTAAATCCACCATAGTAATCGATATTAGCACGAACAAAACCAATAAGATCTCTGTTAGGCGCACCTAAAGCGTTTGTATTCGCCCAATAAATAAAGAACTGATAACCAGGAATAGATTTAACACCCAGATAATCAGCAACTCCATCTTTAGTAAATGCATTGGTCGATCTCCATTGTTTACCTACAAAACTGGCGAAAGTGGCTGCTACGCTTTTATTATAAGAGATTGGAGCAATGGCTTCCTTGATCACTGCTGGTTTACCGCCTGCTGTAGCGTTCACCACGCTGCCTGCGGCATCATAACTAATGCCAGAAAGACCGGCCAATGTGGTGCTTCCTAAAACAATCGGTTTTAGAAATACCATGTTCAAGCCATCTACATAATACAATGAACTTTGTACAGTAGGTACACCGCCGGTAAAACTTGTTACAGCAAAGCTCTTAGAAGAGGCATCAATATTGACTTCATATTCAACACCATCAAAAGCAAGTCTCTTAAAATAAGTTCTGATTTTGTTTATTGTTGAAGCAACAGCAGTTGCTGCAGCTAATGTCTGATCTGTTTCGGCCTGAGATTTGGAACGCACCAGGAGCAATTGACTTTTATTAAATGTACCTTCAAGTTTTATAGTATCTGCAGAAGCAGATACAAAAGCAAACTCAAAATCTGAAAGCCTGCCCTGCCCAGCTCCCCCACCGCTAACCCCAGGATCAGGATCTTGAAGGACATGCAAATAAGAATAGGTGTCAAATAAAAGCGTTGGCCTTTGCATAGATTTTAACCGATAAGAACTTTCTTTAGCTGCAACGGTCGCAGCATTAATATCTGCCGTCATAGTCGTTCTGTTTTTATCATCAAACTTCAGCGTAAAGGTGTATACCTCTTCTCCATTTGTCGCCAAAAACCCTTTCCAGCCAAACGCAGCGCCGGTTAATTGCGCCTGATAAGCCTTGGACTGTTCGCTTAAGCGTTCATCGGGGTTCCCCAATTTAGGCTCAAATTCACTTTTGCTACACCCCGCAAAGGCTATTAATAGTAGCAAGCCATATATATATCTTTTCATAATTTTCTTTCTTTAATCCTTGTTAATTAACTAAGCCAAATGTGAATGAGCTGCTGTTAGCTACCTTTGTAAGCCCACCATACTCTGTCTTTTTATCAGCGCTATAAAAATTTCCAGAATTAAATGCCGTATTGACAAAATAATTTGTTAATGCTGTAACATAAGGAGCATAAAACCCGGCGTTGCTGGTTGGCAAAGGAGTATCCATTGTTGTGAAAGCGATCCGTCCGGTCGTTGCGTTAGTCGTAACATTAAAAACAAAATCTGAAAGATATGGTCCACCCGCACCATCATGAGTTGTCAGTCTCAGGACTGCTTTTGTAGCACTTGTTCCGGCTATTCCTCCAAAATGCAAGGAAATATCATCTAAAACATCTGATCCACCTAAGTCTGAAATGAACCGCGCTTTAACTGCTTCCACAGCTGCAATATAATCAGCAGACATGCCCGGAGTATTCGCCGGATTGATATTAATATTTGTAAACGGCTTATTAAAACCAAGATAAGTAGTCAAAAGAGCAGGTGTAGAGTAGTTATTTATGGCATATTGCGTTCTGTCTCTCAAACGATAGAAGTCAATACCCCATGATTGTTTGTAATAATTCACTACGATAGCTTCTTTAGCTCTAAGTTTTGCCTGTGCTGCTACTGTTTGAGCCCTTACAATAGCCTCATAACCTAGTTTACCATTGGTCAGCATTACAGCAACCATTTCTACAAAATCTTCTCCTGGCGCTGCTCTGGCATAACTGGTTATAAATCCTAAAGGATAGGCAACGTCATCTGTGAAATTAAACCAGGTAGCCGTATAATCCGCAGGGGTTATTTTGGCATAGTCTGGAGTAAACATAATGTTCTGATTGAGGATGTGTCCGTACTCATGGTGGATGGTTTTCAACATCCTTTTAATTTCAGGAGCATTATTTTTATCAAACTGATTCAATACAAACAACACGACTTTACGACCACCTTCTGCGGTTCCTAAAGTGATCGTTCCGTTGGAATTGTATTCCGCACTACCCGCCAGAACAAATTGTTTATGCGAATATTTTTTAATAAAAGTTTCACCCGCAATATCCACATATGGTTCAATCCAAATCCTTTTTACTGCATCCATCGCAGGAATAACCATTTCTTCTTTAATAGGAACAATGTCCTTCGTAAGATTAAATTCCGAACGATCCCATTTATATTTTACTTCAATATTATATGGTCCTGTAAAGTTGTCTGCAATATATTTATCAATTGTCCCTTTCTCCCATTTATCACCACCTAACCCAACAACAGCCTTACTCAAATCCTCACTCTTCTTGCAGGAGCCTATGAGCAAAACCAAGCCTAAACAAAAGGCTATTTTCTTTATATTTTTCATAATATTTTTCATTTAATCAAAACAATTAACGAGCATTAGCACTAAGTCCCAAAGCAATTGCTTCTTTCGGCAACTGCAGTATCCTCCGCGGATCAGTTGCAGGATAAACGTTCACTGTTTTCCCGTCAAAAGAAGTGTGAGTAACTCCTCTTTTATGTCTAAGTAAGTCTAACCAACGTACCCCCTCATGAATATACTCTTGTCTTTTATAGTCAAGAATAGACTCGATTAAAGCTGCCTCCGAAGACTTGCCTGTATAAAAAGCTTTAGCTTTATCCAAGGTAAAAATATGAGTGATAGGACTATACGCCCGGATCCGTTTAGATAAATAAACATTCAGATCGGCAATCGCATCAGGGAAGTTACCTTGCATCACATTTGCCTCTGCTCTATTAAACAAGACTTCCTCAGTGGAGAATAGTGGAATCATATTATACGCATCTCCAGTATTAGCGTTGATACTTTCTTTAACGAAATGCTCTCTGAATTTTGGCACGTTATAGGCCTCAGGCTGCGCACCAAAGACCACTCTGTAAAGCTCTACACCGAGCGGATTTAAAGAGCCTAATACTTCTCCCCTCAATCTGTTTCCCAATCCATATCTGTATCTGTAATAATCTCTTCCCCATATGGTATTCGCCTCAGCAAGTAGTAAATTTCCCGGATCTTCCGATTTTGTATAAAATGCCTGGATATCATAGAAATTATTTCCAAATCCCAGATAAGTTGTATTAATTGGTCTAAGGTTTGCGGCTATAGCTGCAGTTGGAAACGCATCGTTTGCATATTTGATTACATTTGGATAATCCTTTTTGAACAAGTAAAAACGGGTAGCGAATGCATTAGCTGCAGCTTTGGTAAAATGATATTTAGGTATCCGATAGCTGTTATCCTTAATTAAAGGAAGGCCTTCTTTAAGATCTTTATCGATCATTTCGTATACATAAGCAACTGTCTTACGTTCATAATTGCCTTCTGGCTTCTCTTCCGGTTCGGTTACATAAGGAATACCCGGATCAGATGCCGCTGTGGCTGCGTCATAAGGTTTTGCAAACAAGGTAACCAACATAAAATGACTGTAAGCACGAGCTACAAGTGCCTCTCCCTTGCTGGCAGAATATGGTGCTTGATCTGCGGCCTTATTGATCGCATCCAGAGCATGATTTGCAGCTGCAATCGCCGTATAACAGCCATTCCAATAGAAGTTAGGCGTATCATAAGTTCGGTCGTTCTGATCGGTATAATTCCATGGACGGCTATTAAAAAGATCATTTTCAGCTGAACCTTTGTCTTCCACATTATCTGACATTGCCTCTGTAAAGGGGATATAGTTAGCCCTTGGATAGGCAGCAACTAATAATTCTGCAACTTTTTCTGGTGAATTTAAGGTCGTCCTATTATCTGGCTGGTGCTCTAAAAATTTTTTGCAGCCGGCTAACGTCGTTGCCGCAAATATTACTGATAGAATTATATATATATTATTCTTTTTCATTTCCGTTCTGATTTAATTAAAAGCCAATTTTCAAGGACATCGTATATTGCTTAGGAATTGGCAAAGCAACCCCTCCTGAAGAGAAAAATTCAGGATCTTGTCCATTCAGTTTTTTGTCTGAATAGATTAGCCAGAAATTGTTACCAACTAAACTAATCGACGCACTTCCTGCACCAATAGATTTAAGAACAGAAGCAGGCATATTGTAAGTTAATGAAATTTGCTTCAATCTGATAAATCCGCCATCTGCTACGCGCACTGAAGAATAGTTGTAAGTATTATAAGGATATGCACCATCTTGTCTTAATTTATTAAAAGCTTCTCTGTCAAGTATCGACGGCACATTGGTTTTATTTTCATCACCAGGTAAGGTCCAGCGATCTTTAAATTCCAATGGTGTAGCATCCAGATCAGAGTAAGAAGCATTGAATATTGGGTTCAGTCTCACTTTATTTCCGGCAGAGAAAGTAAATAACCCAGATAGGCTGAAGTTCTTATAACGGAACTGATTGTAAAAACCCCCGGTTAATTTAGGGTCTATTGCGCCCTCATATTTAAGATATTGTATCTGGTCACTCCGCAAATCAACAATTCTGCTCACCTCTCCTTTTTCATTCAGAAATTCCGGAACACCATCTGCATTACCCAATCCTTTAAACTCAACGGAATACAATCCTCTGTAAGGGAAACCTTCCTTTGGCCCTCCATCAGAACTTACCAGCTCAAAAATATTTCTGTCGCCTCGTAATTTCGTAACCTTATTGTAGTTGTATCCGAAGTTGAAGCTACTTCTCCATCCCCAGTCTTTCTCATTGACAACCTGAGCTCCCAAGGCAACTTCGATCCCTTTCGATTTCATATCCGCATAGTTGATGCTTTTATCAGGTTGACCACCAATACCGGAAGTCCGAATTGGACTGATCAAATCAAATCCATTTCTGTTGTATAAATCAACTGTCAGTGTTAATCTTTCCTTCAAAAAGCCAACATCTACTCCAATATTAGTTTCATATTGTTTTTCCCAGGTCAGATCTCCATTTTTCAATGCGATCAGATTCATCACCGATTCAACCTCCGAAGAGTATGGACGCAGTGTGCTTCCATTTTTTAAGATTAAACTCGAATTCGTAGCAGATCCTAAACTAGCTGTCAAACCGTAGGTTGCACGTAATGTTAACCTGTCTATAAGCGTTTGTTTTTGCATGAACTCCTCTGTATCGATGTTCCATGATCCCGAAACATTCCAGGTAGGCAGCCATCTTGCAGTTGGAGAATCTCCCATAAGGTTAGATCCATCGTACCGGCCAGTGGCATTAAAGGCATATTTTCCTTTATAGGAATAAGCGCCTCTCACTACGAATGCAGCAAATCTGTCATACTGATTTGTCATACTGTAATAATTCAGGTTATTCTGAATCGCCTGGCTCAGAATGCGTGGATCAACAAATGGAACCCCGCCCTTATCGTATTGATAACCATAACCGATATTTGTTCTGTTTTGACGATTGGCCATGCGCATCTCCTGAGCACCATAAACGTTAAAAATATGGGTATCATCAATTGTTTTGTTGTATTCCAATGAGTTTCTCACTAAGTAAGCCTTTAAGAAATCATCGTTAGTATTATAAAAACCTCCATAAGGAAGTACTACAGTTGGCTGTGCAGCGGTATTCAGTGGGTCTCTGTAGAGAAAACGGTTATTATCCTGTATAAACGAGTCTCCGTTCGCACGATAAGCCATTGCCATATTTGCATTCTCACGTACTTTGTGTTCCTGGCCCGTTTTTACATAACGAAGTGAGGCAAGACCATCATATTTAAAATCTTTAGAGAATTTGAAGGTTAGTCCCCCCTGCAGTTTGAAATCAAGCATGCTCAGGTCCAATGTATTATTTTCTAGCTCATTTAAGATGTTAAATGGTGCAAAGTTCCTCGTAAAAGATTCCCTTTTACCGTTTACATCATAGGCAGTCATCGTTCTGCTGGTGTTCAAGGCATAACTGAAAGGGTTAATATCGAAATCTCTTGAATATTTTCCCTCTACCGGATTACTTACCCGACCAACTGTACCTGGAGCATTCTGATCACGAATCGCCCCCGTTGTAATCACATTTACAGATAATTTATCTGAAAGAACAAAATTCGCGTTCAGGTTAGCAGTATATCTTTGTACACCATTTCCCTTTGCCCAACCATTATCATTTAAGAAACTCGTCGAGAAATAGATCTGTGAAGCTTCAGATCCCGTAGAAATACTAACAGAATGTTCCTGCATCAATGAATTTTTGAAAAGCTCATCAAACCAGTTTGTATTTGCTCTGGCATACCTTGTTAAAAATCCTTCTTTTGCCTCCTGTGTATTGGCAAGGCCAAAAGCACCATTCGTCTCATCATAAGTATTGATGAGCTGATACATTTTTGTAAATACACCGCCATCTGAGCTACGGGAAGTACTGGCATGATTTAACCAACCTTTGCGATCCAATTCACCATATATAGACATCTGGTCCGCAGAATTCATAATGTTATAACTGTTGTATGTTGGCTTAAGGAAAGTAGAAAAATTACCAGTATAGCTGATCAGAGGCTTTCCGATTCTTCCCTTTTTAGTGGTGATTACCACCACTCCATTCATCGCACGGGCACCATACTGTGCTGTTGCAGCCGCATCCTTCAAAATGTTGAAGCTTTCGATATCATCCGCATTAATACCAGCTACGGAAGAACCAATTAAAGTACTTGGGTCTCCGGTAGACAGCTGCTCATTTGAAATATTAATTACGTCTTCCAAAATTACACCATCCACAACCCATAACGGCTTATTTTCTCCCGTAATCGAAGTTGCTCCACGGACTCTGATTTTTGGTGCCGCACCAAAAGTACCTGATACGTTTTGCACAGAAACACCGGCAACACGTCCTTCCAGCATTCTGCTCACATCAGTAATACCATCCTGCTTTATATCAGCACCTTTTATAGTAGTTGCAGCTCCGGTAAATAACTTTTTATTAATGTTCTGGTAACCTGTGGAAATGGTTACTTCTTTAAGCTGGCTGATATCCTCTTCAAGCGTTACATTAATAGTAGTTCTTGAGCCGACAGTCACTTCCTGCGTTTTATAACCAATAGCACTGAAAACTAAAACTGCACCGTCTTTAACCCTGATCTGGAACTCCCCATTTCCATTAGTTGAAACCCCGTTGGAAACACCTTTTTCCCTAACACTTACACCTGGTAATGGATCAGAATCTTTTTTTGCTTTAACTTGTCCTTTAACAACAAGATCTCTGTTCGGCTTTATTTCGATTACCTTTTTCAAAATCACTTGCTTGCCAACGATATTGTAATTGATCCCTTTCACCTTTAATGGTTCCAGGTCTGTTTTAATAGAAATTAATTTAACAGGCACATCGATACTCATTTCTTTATTAATCTGAGTAGCATCATATACAAAACTTACCTGATAGGCGTTTTCTATTGTCTGTAGATAAATATCTAATCTCTCTGTCTTAATTGCATTCTTTTGCAATTCATCAGCTTTCGCTAACGAAAAACAAAAAAAAGTGAAGAATAGCAAAGCCTTAAGGCCATACTTTAGTCTCCGCAATTTTCTTTGGTAGTTTTTCTCCATAAATGAATAGTTTATTGGTTTAATTGAGTTGATTATAAGCTTTTAATGATAATGGTTCTATTGTCTTTCTTAATGGTGATCGGATAAGTCTCCTTCAGCGCGGTTAAAGCTTCCTCCAGACTCGTATTCTTAAAATTAGCGTTGAATTTCTTTAGGGTAAGTTTCCTGTCATGCAGTTCGATATGCACTCCATAATACGCGCTCAATTGTTTGCAAACCTCATCAAGGGGCATATCCACAAAGCGCAATTCCTTTGTAAACCAGGCTGCAGCATTGTTGTCCTTATTCATCCGTAATGTATTTTCCACATACTGATAATTAAGCCCCTGACCTGCTTCCAAAATGGAAGATTTACTTTTTTCATTTGGGGTAAACATTACCTTTCCTGTTTTTACAGATAAGTCAATACTGTTTTCAGAATATTTGATATTAAATGAAGTTCCGAGAACTTTTACGGTAGAATTACCAATAGAAACTTCAAATGGACGTTTTGAATCTTTAGCAACAACGAAAAAAGCTTTTCCCGTTAACAAATTCAATGGGCGTTCTTCTTTAGAAAATTCTTCAGGATAACTTACTGCGCTGTTTGCAGCCAGGAAAATTTTTGATCCATCATTCAACAATACGGAATCAATTTCAGTGCCGGTCCTTTTAACAATATAATTTACCGCAGTTTTTTCGCTATAAATCCAGAAACCAACGGTCAGCACGAGAACTGCCGCTGCCGCGACTTTACTCCAGCCGAAAATTCGTTTAGGCTCCACATAAGTCGCCTCATCCAGACGCAACCTGAAATTACGCACCGACTTTTGAATGTCAAGACCCTGCAACCGTTTTGTTTCGGCAGCATTATCCCATATTCTTTTAGTCTGTTGAAAATAAACTTCATTCTCCTCAGATAAGGTCCTCAAATGATTTACCTCTGCCGCTAAAATCTCATTTTCTGGTTCGTTGAAATGTTTCAGGATCATATCCTGAAAGGTTAGTTTGTCTTGCAATTCGGTTAGGTTTGTATATAAGACAAACGGGTGACTAAAAACCCCTAGTCATATATGAATAAAAAAATAATATTTATTAAATATCCCCTGAGGGACGATTGCCTTAGTATAAATACATAGCGAGAAGGTAGAAATATTTAAATTTCTTCCTGACAGGGCTACTTTCTGCAGCCTTAGAAACACGGCTTCTTAGGATCTTGAGTGCATTTCCCATATGATTTTCGACCGTCTTTTCAGAAATCCTTAGTTGGGAAGCGATATCCCGGTATTTCAAGCCCTCTATTCTACTTAGCTTAAAAACCTGTTGGCATTTTTCTGGAAGCAACTCTATTTCATGGTACAGCAGAACGATCATTTCGTTTTCTTCATCATGTAGCTCTGCATCATCAGGAGTAATGTGATCTGCAATCTTTAAGTGATGTTTCTCAATATTCTTTTGGCGATTCACAAAATTGATAGAAGAATTTACCACACTGCGATAGAGATAAGCTTTAATGGATTTAATTGTCGATAGCAATTCTTTTTCCTCCCAGATCTTCAGAAAAACATCCTGTACGATCTCCTCTGCAGCAGGAATGCTCTGAACATACTTGTCCGAAACCAGAATTAATTTCCTGAAATTATGAGAATAAAAATCAGTGAATGCATCCTTATTGTTATCCTCAATAAGCAAGAGTAGATCACTCCCTGAAATTACATCTATCGATTTGCTGACACTCATCACACTCCTAACCAATTAGAATAATTTGAATTAAATCGAAATTATTACGTTAATAGCTCTAAAATATGGTTTAAGAAGGAATTATTGATGAAAAAATAAAATATTATTAACTTAAATGGACCAAAGCCATTATTCCAACAATGTTTTTACCGAAAACTAAAAAAATCAGCCTAAATAAAATAAAGGAAATGTGTAACTAGAAATTATAGTAAGGAGAAATCATTAAGTAAACCACAACCCCCGTTACCGCTACATATAGCCAAACCGGATAAGACCAGCGAACAATCTTTTTATGAAGCGCTACCTGCATATTTAAGCCCCTGTAGAAGCTTACCAGGATTAACGGCAATACAACTACTGCCAGGATGATATGCGTGGCCAAAATGAAGAAATAGATATATCTTGTGCTCCCTACTGCAGCAAGTTCCGCTACAGATAAGATCCCATTATGGTCAATATCCCCAAACTTCGTATCCTTTTCATACAGATGAAACAAGATATAAAAGACTAAAAAGATAGCGGACAAGATAAAAGTGATAATATTCGTGATCTTATGGGCTTGAATATTCCCTTTGCGGATAAAGATCAGCGAGATGATCAATAACACGGAGCAAGTGGCATTGATACCCCCGATAATATGAGGCAAAAGATAAATGAAAGATGGCTTAGTAGTCGGTGGCGGAACTAATTTTAAAGCGATAACAACAGTCAGCACCACAGCTGTAACGATCCATACTAAACGTAAAAAAAACTTATCATTCATCTTATTCAGGTATTATGGGAGGTTTATCTCCCGTCTTTATTATTTCTTAATTCTTCAGTGATCAAAACCTTGATCTCGTCGTCCAGTTTAGATAAAGCCTCCTGACTGGTTGCTTCATAATATCCACGGATGCGACGCTGAGGATCCAGCAATACAAACATATTGCTATATACAAACTTCTGTTCTCCGTTCTGCAGCTCCCGGTGTGCATCAATAAACAGTCCTTTATTGATCAGACTATAAATTGTCGTACTATCACCAGTTAGCAAGTCCCATTTGCCGGCTTTAGCACCTAGAACTACTGCATAATCAGACAATACTTTAGGTGTATCCCTGGAAGGATCAATGCTTAAACCAACGAAATTAACCGTCTTGTTATGCGCATAAGTCGCCTCAAAAGCTTTCATCGCTTTATTTGCAAAATTAACCGCATAGGTGTTTCCCGTGGTGTAAAAAAGGTTCAGGACCAATATCTTTCCTTCATAGCTTTTCCAGTTAACGGAATCCGCCTGCTGGTTTACTAATTTAAAATCAGGTACCAGATGATAAATCGTATCTGGAATCTGCTTTCCGCGAACCGAATGAAAGGTTTTCGCTACTTCTTTAGGGCCGAAAAAAGGTAAGGGTTTATAACGGTTCTTACCTTTATCCTGTAGCAAATAATACAAAAATCCTGGTACCGCTAAAATGGTGACCAGGATTAATATTTTTTTTATTTGGGAACTCTTCATTAAACAAGGGGCATGTGAAGATGCAGGTAACCGCCTTCAATCAGCATTAATGTTATGAAATAAAGAATAAAAATAAACGAGACAGTTAATGACAATTGTAAACCCAGTTTCTCATACTTTAAGTGCATGAAATAAGCTACAATATAAAATGCTTTTAATAAAGTAAGTGCGATATATAAGAAATTACCAACACCATGGCTCATTAAACCTTTTGGCAATATCACAAGGGCGATGATAAACTCAATTACTGTGATCAGTAAAAGGATACCAAATACCTGCCATATTTTTTTCTTGGTTAAGCCGGCATGTTCGCCGTGTCCATGCTCTTCTGTATGTGCGTGCTCTGACATAATATTTTTTATTGAATGATTAAACTAAATAGAAGAATGTAAATACAAATACCCATACAAGGTCTACGAAGTGCCAGTATAAACCAACTTTCTCCACCATCAGGTAATGTCCGCGTTTTTCGAACGTACCATTAATGGTCATACATAGGATGATGATATTGATAATTACCCCACTAAATACGTGAAATCCGTGAAATCCTGTAATCGTAAAGAACAGATTTGAAAACTGTTGTGCAGAAACGGTAGAAACCTCACCTGTAAACAAGTGTTTTAATGTCTCCATTGGAGGAATTTTTCCCCAACCGAATCCTTCATGGAATAAGTGTGTCCACTCTAAAGCCTGACAACCAAGGAACATGAATCCACCAATGATTGTTGCAACCATCCACCAGATAACTTCTCTCTTAGAACGTCTGTGTCCCGCTTCCACTGCAAGTACCATGGTCACAGAGCTCATGATCAAAATAAAAGTCATGATACCCACAAACACCAATGGCGCACCGTGATCAGTTATCAATGGAATTGATTGGAAAACCAAATCCGGATCTGGCCAGGTTAATTTAGTGAAACGTTGAGCTCCATAATAAACCAATAATGAAGAGAATGTGAATGCATCAGAAAGCAAGAAAAACCACATCATTATTTTACCGTACTCTACCGACCACGGTGAGCGACCGCCGCTCCAAGGAGTAGTTTTTACCTGATCTAATTGTGATAATGAATTCATTTTATAAATTGTAATAGTTTGTTAACAAATCTAACTGTTCAAAAGTAAAAAAACATACAGATATATCCATAATATATCTATAAAATGCCAAAATATAGAGGCGATTTCCATCCTGTATTTAGCTTTTGCCGCTGGTATTTTACCATAAGCACCAAATAAACAATTCAAGATAAAACAAAGTCCTCCAAAAATGTGCAATAAGTGAAATCCAGAAACAATATAAATTAAAGATATTGCGGCGTTGTTATTCACTAAAGTCGCTCCGGTATGGTATAAAGCACTCCAGGCATCTACTTGAAGGTAACCAAAAACCACAGCCAGAACCATAGTTCCCCACAACAGGATTTTCTGAGATCCGACATTTCCTGCTTTCAATGCTTTTGCGGCAAGGAAGAGACAGACGCTGCTGCCAATCAGAATTAATGAACTGTACATAAAGGCGTCTGGAAGTACCAATCCATGACCTTTACCTTTTGATGCTGCGAATACGATGTAAAAGCTTGTAAAGCCCCCAAACATGATCGTCGAAGAAACTACAAACAACCAAAGAATAAACTTCTTAGGCTTCGTGTTTACCTCCTCACCATATTTTACATCCTGCTCTTTTAACGTATGTACCATATTTAAATTATTAAGCTATAAAATCAAACAATAAAACCAATTGAACGAGTGGCAGGTAAAAGAAAGAGCAAAACATCACTTTCTTAGCACTTGCTACGTCCATATTCATCCACATTTTAAACGCCAGCCACGCAAATACGAGCCCGGCAAGGAGGGATACCCCTGCAATATAATATCCACCGAAACCGTAAAAGGTAGGCATTAAACTTACCGGAATCAGCACCAACGTACTGAAAAAGGTAATAAACGCACTCGTCTTATCTCTTTTTGTCGTCGGCAAAAGTCGGAATCCAGCCTTTTTATAATCGTCGTCCAATACCCATGCGATTGCCCAGAAATGTGGCAACTGCCAAACAAATTGAATCAGAAAAAGAATCACCGCAATCTGATCTATTTTCCCGTGTGCAGCTACATAACCGATTAGTGGAGGTAATGCACCTGGAATCGCACCAACAATGGCTGCGATCGGAGACTTCCGTTTCAATGGCGTGTAGGCAAATGCGTATAAGAAAATCGAGAATACAGAAAGTAAGCCCGTTTCGATATTTAGTTTTCCAAGTAGCCAGGTGCCAAGCATTCCCATTACGAGACCTGATACCAAACCTTGTCCTGTAGTCATGTGCCCCGCAGGCATTGGACGGTCCTTAGTTCTGGTCATCAATTTATCCAGGTCAACTTCAATCACCTCATTGAAGCAATTTGCCGCAGAGGTGACTAAGAAACCACCGATAATTAAGATCAACCAGTTCATCCAGTTGATATCCGGACTAACTCCGTTAATCGGTACTTTAGAGCCTATTAAAAAGGTAACTGATGCGGAAAATACAACCAGAAAAGTTAATCTGAATTTAATGAGCTTAGAGAAATCTGCTAAAAACTGTTTCAATTTATATATAATTAATACTACTGATTGTAAGTGTCTGTTCTGTACACCAACAGGTACAGATAATATTGTAATGTAAATAACACCGTAGAGAACAATATGTGTAATGCCTGAGCATATGGAGGCAGTGCAAAGTTAGACAATAATAAGCCTGTTACGAGCTGGATGATCAAAACTATGGCAATTGCATTACCAACGCGTAAAGCTGTTGCTTTTCCATTAAACTTGTCTTTTACGATCTTATAGATCACGAGGTTCATGATCAGTACCAATACGGCTACATCACGGTGATAAGAAAAGGTCTCCCCTACTTTACTCACCCAGCTGCCCCGGTCATTGTACATCATCCCTTTTGCAATCGCATCTATCGCTTCTCTTACTTCCGTCCCCAAAACAATCTGCAGGGTACTCAATGCGACAGAGCCCAATACCAATACCTTCAGCCAAACAATATTCGACATAATCACTGTCGTCTGTTTCTGCATTTGCAGAGCGTAGTTATAGGTATATACCAAAATTGCCAGGATCACCAATGCCAATAACATGTGTACCGTTACAATCCAGGGCATCAGGTTTGTCGAGACAACGATAGAACCCAACCAGGCCTGAAAACCTACAATAATCACATTTAGAATACTCAATACAAGAATTCTTTTTGCGGCTTTACGATAAGCAAAAGAATAAACCACTAATCCAACCAACAGAAATCCTGTAATCGCGCCCATCAAACGGTTCAAATATTCCGTCCATGTTTTGGCAACATTAAAAGTCTCAGGTGTTAAGATAGACTCATCATGTCTGATACTATCCGCAAGGTGCGCTTTTCCCATTTTTTCCAGCGTTTTTGCGAAACGTTCATTTTTCGCAACCCGCTCCGCTACATACTTTTCTTTGTAGTCTGCAGGTAACTGCGATGCTGAAGTTGGCGGAACATACTGATCGAAACATTTCGGCCAATCCGGACAGCCCATCCCTGAACCCGTACTACGTACGATTCCCCCTGCCAGAATCAGCAATAGGGTGACAATGATGGTGATGAGGTTTAGCCTGATAAATCTCTTTTCAGATTTAGGAACCATGGTATGTGTTTAAGAAAAATGGGGCATCTGTTGTAAGTATTTACCTACTGCAGATACCCCATTGTGTATTATAGAATACGATGTATTAGTCTAACTTTTCTGGTGAAGGAACATTTTTAGCTTCCCACTCTCTTTGTATACGCTCAGATTCAGTGTTACCTTCAAAATCATGAGGCATGTTTGAAGACATCGTCTGAGAGAAAGGTACAGTCTGAGGAATAAAATCCGCTTCTGAACCTGGTTTACTGTAGTCATATGGCCAACGGTATACTGTTGGGATTTCTCCAGGCCAGTTACCATGTAAATGTTCTACTGGTGTAGTCCACTCTAAAGTATTAGACTCCCAAGGATTCTGAGGCGCTTTTTTACCTCTGAAAATGTTATAGAAGAAGTTCCATAAGAACGCTACCTGTGCCAATGCACCGATAATAGCGGCCCAGGTAACGAATACGTTAACTGTTAACCATTTCTGCATAAACTCAAACTCAGTGAATGCATAGTAACGACGAGGTACACCATCTAAACCTAAGAAGTGAAGCGGAAAGAATACCAGGTAAGCAGAGATAAAGGTCAACCAGAAGTGAAGGTATCCCAGTTTGCTGCTCATCATTCTACCGAACATTTTAGGGTACCAGTGATATACACCTGCAAGCATACCGAAGATCGCAGCAGAACCCATTACCAGGTGGAAGTGGGCAACAACAAAATAAGTATCATGTAAGTTGATATCCAGGGACGCATTACCTAAGAAGATACCGGTCAAACCACCAGAGATGAAGAAAGATACCAATCCGATAGCAAATAACATTGCCGGCGTAAACTTGATATTACCTCTCCATAATGTAGCCAGGTAGTTGAAAGTCTTAACTGCTGAAGGAACCGCAATAATCAATGTGGTAATCATAAATACCCCACCCAATAACGGGTTCATACCCGTCACAAACATGTGGTGACCCCAAACGATAAATGATAACACGGTAATACCGATCAGTGAATAAATCATCGCATGGTAACCGAAGATAGGTTTTCTTGAGTTTACTGAAATTACCTCAGAAGAGATACCCAATGCAGGCATAATTACAATATATACCTCCGGGTGACCAAGGAACCAGAATAAATGTTGCCATAGGATTGGGGAACCACCTTCATTAGGCAATACCTGAGTACCCATAACAATATCAGAAAGGTAGAAACTTGTTCCGAAACTACGGTCAAAGATTAAGAGTACCACCCCCGCAACAAGTACAGGGAAAGATAAGATACCTAAGATCGCAGTTAGGAAGAATGCCCAGATCGTCAATGGCATTTTCCAAAGGTCCATTCCTTTAGTACGCATGTTTAATACGGTACTCACATAGTTGATACCACCCATTAAAGAGGAAGCAACAAACATGATCATACTGATCAACCATAAAGTCATACCCAATGCAGAACCTTTAATCGCAGTTGGTAAAGCAGACAATGGAGGATATACCGTCCATCCCGCACTTGCCGGACCTGTTTGAATAAAGAAAGAGCTCATCATCACCACACAAGCTCCAAAGAAGAACCAGTATGATAACATGTTCAGGAATGGCGAAGCCATATCCCTTGCCCCTATCTGAAGAGGAATTAATAAGTTACTGAATGTACCACTCAGACCAGCTGTCAATACAAAGAATACCATGATGGTACCATGTATCGTCACCAATGCCAGATAAAAATCCGGTTTGATACGTCCGCCTTCTGCCCATGTTCCAAGGAATGTTTCCAGGATAGGGAAGTTTGTATCCGGCCATGCCAGTTGCAAACGGAAGAGGATAGACAAGCCCATCGCAATAACAGCCATAATAATACCTGTTATCAGGAACTGCTTAGCGATCATTTTGTGATCCTGACTAAAGACATACTTCGTTAAGAAGGTCTCTTTGTGATGCCCATGATCATCATGGCTATCGTGGTTATGTGTATCGTGTAATGATATAGTTGACATAATGTGC
This sequence comes from Pedobacter steynii, assembly GCF_900103665.1. Taxonomy (GTDB): domain Bacteria; phylum Bacteroidota; class Bacteroidia; order Sphingobacteriales; family Sphingobacteriaceae; genus Pedobacter; species Pedobacter steynii. The sequence continues at coordinate 235,511 of NZ_FNGY01000010.1, read as the reverse complement.
TATTCCAGTATTATTATTTTTTTAAAGCTAATTGATTTGTTTTAACGGCAGAAGTATCTTTTGCTACACTATCTGCTGGCTTAGCTGCAGCTGGTGCAGGTGCTGCAGTTACTGGCAGGCCAAACTCTTTTCTCAAATCGTCAGTCAAATAAGTTCCCTGTTTTTTAACCCAAGCCTCATATTCTGCCTGTGAAACAACCCTTACTTCTTTCTGCATTTTGTAGTGACCTTCACCACAAATCTTAGCACATAAGAATAAGTAAGCAAACTTAGGATCATTGGTTTTCGCTTTCATCTCTTCAGTAGTGATGGTTGGCGTAAACTCAAAGTAAGAAGTCATACCCGGTACTGTATTCAATTGAATTCTGAAGTGAGGCATGTAAAAACTGTGCAATACATCTTTACTCGTTAAAATCAAACGAACAGGTTTGTTCACAGGAATTACCATCTCATCAGCAGTCTGGTCATCTAAAGTATTTTTGTCTTTAAAATCAATACCCAACTGGTTAACACCATTGATCAATTTGTAGTTTTTTACCCCTACAATCCCATCAGCTCCCGGATAACGGATTGCCCATGAAAACTGAGATGAAGTGATCTCAATGCTTATAGGCTTGTTATTAGGATCTTCGATCTTATAGAAAATTGATCTCCAGGTAAGGAAACCCATCAATACCAATACCGTTAGAACTAATGCCGGAACAATTGTCCAGATACGCTCTAAAGCATTATTATGTGGATAGTAATACGCTTTTCTTTTTCCGGTGTTTTTATAGAAATAAGCAAAAGCGAACAGGATGATGTGCGTCGCGACAAACACGATAGTCGTGATGATCAACGTGATGTTAAACATCTGGTCAATCTTCTTACCATGCTCTGATGCTGCTTCCGGAAGGATCATGTTTCCATGAACCGTATATTCCCAGTATACACCGTATAAACCTACAATAAGGAATAACGCGAACAATGTTCCGTTTACTGCATTCCAGTTGATGCCTTTCGGTTTGTCTTGAGCCTCACGGGTCAATTCATATACCTTTAACGCTTTTCCAATGATTGCTATGAATAAGCAAAGCAATAGAAATGCCATGGTATAAAATATAACCGTTTTATAAACCGGACCCATATCAACAGGTTTGGCGACGGTCTCAGCGGCAGCGCCGGCAGCTTGTGCAAATGCGCTTGTGCTTGCAAATGCAGTTAGAATCACTGCTAGTGCCGCTATTGTTTTGTTACTTATAAATTTTCTTAAACTCATTTCCTTAAAAGTAGTAACGCTGTACTTCTATTATACTATTATTTTATTTACTGTATTAAGATCACCTATTACAAGTGATGATTCAAACTTTCCTGTAAGAACGGATGGTTCTTGGCGATCAAAGGTTGTTTACTTAGTGCTCTTAAAACGGTAAAGGTAAACAATCCTACAAAACCTACGGCTGTTCCGATCTCAATAAAACCAAAAGCATGGTGTTCTTCAACCGTTCCAGGCATAATCATTTGGTAATAATCAACCCAGTGTCCACACAATACGATGATACACACCGTTAGCATGATGTTTTCCTGTCTTTTATTATCTCTGTCCATTAATAACAATACCGGAGCTAAGAAATTCAGGATCAGGTTAAGATAGAACCAAAATTCGTAGTGATCGAACCTTTTGTAGAAGTATACAGTCTCTTCCGGCATGTTTGCATAATAGATCAGCATAAACTGAGCAAACCATACATAAGTCCAGAAAATAGAGAAACCGAAGATAAACTGTCCAAGGTTGTGTAAGTGACTATTGTTCACCCAGCTCATGTAACCTGCTTTTCTCAACAGGATAATGATGATGGCAATCGTTGCTAAACTGCTTACCCACATCGCGGCGAAGTTATACCAGCCAAACATAGTAGAGAACCAGTGTGCCTCTAATGACATGATCGTATCAAAAGCAAAGATTGGTGTGGTGAAACCGTAGATTACTAAAAATATACAAGAATATTTAAAGCTTTTTCTGTAAGAATTTAATCCTCCGGTTAAATCCTCATTTGTCGATAACTTAGCAAGAAGTACCGCAAAGATGCAATACACACCTAAGAAGATCACCTGACGTGCCATAAAGAAAGGTACGTTAAGGAAAGCCGACTTACCGTCGATTAATTTATCATAGTTAGGACTATTTATATCCGTTAATCCCGGAGCATTCCAGTGATGATATAAGTTATGTGTATACAAGCCCGCTGCCATTACTGCGATCAGAATAACCACCGCAATTGGTAATGTTTTGGCCATGGCCTGAGGTACACGTAGTATAGAAGCAGACCATCCTGCCTGTGCTACAAATTGAACAGCAAGAAAGAATGCACCTGACATGCAAACACATGCGAAGTAATAAGCCATCAGTAACAAGTTGGCAAAAGTACGCTCATGAAGCTCCTTCGCCGTAAAACCGTACCCTATAGCTAATACCCCTACGGCAATAGCGACAAAGCTTAAGGTTTTTGCTTTACCTGTAAACTCAAACTGCTCAGTTAAATTATAATTGTGAGTTCCCATTTATTTGTGCTTTTCTATTGTATTTTTTGTAATTGTTGAACATACATCACGACTTTCCATCTCTCTTCAGGAGATAGTTGTGAAGCATGTGAACCCATGTTGTTTAGACCATACATAATGGTATGGTAAATTTTTCCTGCGCTCAGGTCTTTCATGTTACCACCACGTGATGAAGTCGCATCACCATGGTAAGAAGGAATACCACTGATCTTCTCGATTTTTACCAGGTGACCTTGTCCGTCTCCTTTTTCTCCATGACATGGAGCACAAAATACCGTGAAGTAATGCTTTCCTGAAATCAGGTTTTGCTCTGTAGCAGGAACTGGATTCACTAAAGCGGCACCAGCTGCTTCATAACCATCCTTAGTATTCGGATAATCATATTTATCGAATCCTACAGGAGCGGTATTAGCCGGCGGTGTTTGTGCCGTCTGTCCGTTCTTAAAGTTTTTGTTTGGCTGATCCGGGTTATAAGCAATCGGATCATACATGTTCCTTGCATATTCTAAACCTGTACTCTGCTTATCCTTACATGCTGAAAATATTACAGCACTGGCAAGAATACAAAATGAGGCTAAAACTACTTTATTCTTATTCATAGCTAATGTACTTCCTTTCATTGTGCTTAATTTCTAGAGCACCTGCATCTTTTAATAAACCATCTATCTTACTATGTTCCGCGTTTTCTTTTGCATCAATAGCGATAATAAATCTGTCGTCTGTTGCCCTTAAGTCCATCACTCTTGGTGCTCTTCCAGGGAATAAATGTGTAGAAGCGTAATAAGCACCTACCAAACTGAATGCACAGAAAAGGATCGTCACCTCAAACATAATCGGAATAAAATCCGGAAGTGCTAAAGCTGGTTTACCACCTATATTATGTTTCCAGTCTACCACCGAGGTTAAGTAGATCAGTGCAAATGCAGACATAGTTCCTGTAATCCCGCAAAAGAAAGCGAGAATATCTAACCTGGATCTTTTGACCCCTAATTTAGCTTCGATGCCGTGAATAGGCATTGGCGTATAAACATCATGTATCTTAATGTTATTTTCCTGTAACTTCTCGATGCCATGCATCATTTCGTCAGGATCACCAAAACTGCCTAAAATATATTTGATATTACTCATTGTTATATTTTTGCGTATTCTTCTTGTTTAACACTATCAAATTTCTCCAGAGACTCTACGTATTCCGCAACTTGCTCCTTATCTAAATGACCTTCTTTAATCTGCTCCATTTTAGATTGCTCACTCGCACTCTTCAGTAATAGTTTCACCTCAGCAATCGCGATTGAAGGCAATACCCTTAAGAATAAAAGGAACAAAGTAAAGAACACTCCGATTGATCCTACAAAGACACCCACGTCTACCCATGTTGGATAGAACATCGCCCAACTTGAAGGGATATAATCACGGTGTAATGAAGTCACGATAATTACGAAACGTTCGAACCACATACCGATGTTCACAACAATAGACAGAATCCAGGTTGCAGGAATGTTGGTACGGATCTTTTTGAACCAAAGCAACTGAGGAGAGATTACGTTACACGTCATCATCATCCAGTATGCCCACCAGTATGGACCGGTCGAACGGTTAATGAAAGCGTATTGCTCGTATTCTGAACCTGAGTACCAGGCAATGAAAAACTCGGTGATATAAGCCACACCTACGATAGATCCGGTTAGAATGATGATCTTATTCATCGATTCAATGTGGAACATGGTGATGTAGTTTTCCAGACCTAACACTTTACGTGCAACCAGTAATAAGGTTAACACCATCGCAAATCCGGAGAAAATCGCCCCTGCTACGAAGTATGGAGGGAAGATCGTGGTATGCCATCCCGGAATTACCGAGGTTGCAAAGTCCATGGATACAATCGTGTGTACCGAAAGTACCAGTGGTGTAGAGATACCCGCAAGGATTAAGGACACTGCCTCAAAACGTTGCCAGGTTTTTACGTTACCAGACCATCCGAAAGAGAAGATAGAATAGATCTTACGTCTCACACCTGTTGCACGGTCACGGATCGTCGCGATATCAGGTAGTAAACCTGTATACCAGAACAATAGTGATACCGAGAAGTAAGTAGAGATCGCAAACATATCCCAAACTAAGGGTGAGTTAAAGTTAACCCATAATGATCCGAATTGATTTGGCAGTGGAAGTACCCAGTAAGCCAGCCATGGTCTACCCATGTGGGATACTACATACGTGGCCGCACAGATTACGGCGAAGATCGTCATCGCCTCCGCTGAACGGTTAATGGAGTTCCTCCAGTTCTGACGGAAGAGTAACAGTACCGCAGAGATTAGTGTTCCAGCGTGACCGATACCTACCCACCAAACGAATCCGGTGATGTCCCATGCCCATCCTACTGTTTTATTTAATCCCCAAGCACCGATACCAAACCAGAAGGTATACCCTACGGAAACCAACCAAAGTGTGGCGCCGCAAAGTGCTAGTATAAATCCTATCCACCATGCCTTATTAGGCTTATTCTCAACTGGCATTAAGATATCATTCGTAATTTTTGCATACGTGATATCATTGCCGGTGATTAATGGTTCTCTTAATATTGATTCCTTATGTCCTGACATAATTTATTTTCTTTAATATCAGCTTACGCTTGTACTGTTGTATCTGTGTTTCTAATTTTTGTCATATAACCTATACCCGGCTGTACGTTGATCTCTTCCAAAACATAGTAAATACGCTCACTACGTAATGCTTTAGATACTTCGGATTCAGGATCATTGGCGTCACCAAAAATGATGGCATTTGCAGAACATGCTTCCTGACAAGCCATTTTGATATCTCCGTCTTTTAATGGACGTTTCTCAATTTTAGCTTTTAGTTTTCCGCCCTGGATACGTTGGATACACATCGAACATTTCTCCATTACCCCTCTTGAACGGGTAGTTACATCAGGGTTAAGTACCAGCTGAGTAAATTCGTTGTTCAGGTAGTTGTCGAAACGTGAATCATTCCAGTAGTTAAACCAGTTGAAACGACGTACTTTATACGGACAGTTATTCGCGCAGTAACGGGTACCTACACAACGGTTATAAGCCATATGGTTCAAACCATCAGATGAGTGTACTGTTGCCAATACCGGACAAACTGTTTCGCAAGGAGCGTGATCACAATGCTGACAAAGCATCGGCTGGTGAACTACAGATACGTTATCAAGGTTGTCCAAATGAGCAATTTCTTTCTCTTTAGTCACCGCATTGATGCCATTTCCATGTGCGCCATGTGCTGCTTTCTCTCCATGAGCTTCGCCCTCTACATTAAAGCTGTAGTAACGGTCGATACGGATCCAGTGCATCTCTCTGCGCTTACGAACCTCTTCCTTACCTACAACAGGAATGTTATTCTCTACGTTACAGGCAACAATACAAGAACCGCAACCAGTACAAGCGTTCAAATCGATCGCCATAACCCAGTTGTTACCTGGTTTCTCATATTTATCCCACATATCGTAGGTTTTATGCTTAGCATGGTCATTACCTGAACCAGCTGCAGGATTCTTTTTGTATTCTGCAAACGTAGCTTCACGAATGATATTTCTACCCTCGAAAGAGTGGTGCGTTTGTGTTTGCGCCAATTCTTCTCTGCGACCAGTACCGGTTAACTGAACCGTTGTAGCATATTTAGAAGTACCATTGCTAAAGCTTACAAAAGGGAAAGCGTTTTGACCAACGTTATTTCCTGCCTTACCAACTTTCGTACGTCCATATCCTAAAGCGATCGAAGCAGTTCCCTGAGCTTGTCCCGGTTGAATCAACACAGGCAAGTCAACAGTATAACCGTTTGCTGCTTTCACAGATACGATATCGAATTCTTTATAACCTAATTTCTCAGCGAACTTAGGCGCGATAGCGATGTAATTGTCCCAGGTTACTTTCGAAACCGGATCAGGCAATTCCTGTAAAAATGCGTTGTTTGCATGTTTACCATCACGCATCGGTACACTTTCGTAAACCTGTAACTCGATGTCTTTTGCTAAAGATTTGCTGTTATTTAAAATAGTAGGAATCACTGCTGCTAATGACAAGCTGAAGTTATACGCTCCTGCTGCTTTCTCTGCAACTGTAAATACACCTGTTTGCAACACTTCTTTCCAGTTCTTTCCAAATAATGGAAGGATACTTTGTTCCCAGTTGTTGCGTACGTATTGATAGTAATCTTTAACCGCATTATCAGACCAGATCAATAAACTCTCTTCTGCCTGACGGGTATTGAATACCGGATTGATTGTTGGCTGTACAATAGAGTAAGATCCTTCGTAAGCGTTAGCATCACCCCATGACTCTAAATAGTTATGGTTAACGGCAATGACATCACATAAAGTGGAAGTCTCGTCCTTACGGTCAGAGAAAGACACTTTTAAAGCTACTTTCTGTAAAGCATCAGCGAATGCTTTCGCATTTGCCACATCATAACCAGGATTGGTATCTAAGAAGAATACTGCTGCAACTTCTCCCCTGCTCATTTCATTGATGAACTCTGCAAATTCTGCATCATTACCTGCGTAACGTTTGCAAGGATTGTCTAAGTCGATCGTTGTTCCGTAGCTACCGATTGCAGAGTTGATCGCATTTACCAGAATCTGAGTAGATACGTCATTTGAACCTGAAACCACTACTGATTTCCCTTTGTTTTGTAACAATTCTTTCGCTACTAACTTAATCGCTTTATCAGCTGTTACGTTATTAGGTAAAGCACCACCAGCTAAAGTATTTCCGGTAATGGTATTATATAAGGTAATTAATGCAGGTCCCTCTTCTGATAATTTCACAGGAACACGCGTATCTGCGTTAGTACCTGTTAAACTCATACCAGCTTCAAACTGGAAGTGACGTGACATTTTACCAGCCTTTAATGACTTGTGATTTCTGTTCGCAATATACTGGGCAGTAAATTCTTCACCGCTGATCCAGGTACCTAAAAAGTCTGCACCGAAACTTACGATCAGGTCAGCTTTATCGAATCTGTATTTTGGAACTACCGCTTTACCAAAGCTATTTTCATTTGCTTTGATGATACCAGTATAAGAAACTGCATCATATTGTACATGCTTCGTATTAGGATAAGCAGTAGCAAAGTCAGCAATTACATTTTTTGTAGAAGGACTGTTTACAGTAGAGGAAACCACGCGGATTTTCTTTCCTGAAGCCTGAGCCTTATTTAACTCTCCTTTTACAAACTCATCAATCTTAGCCCATGTTGCTTTCTCATCATCCTTTAATACAGGACCCTGTAATTTAGAAACATCATAAAGGTCTAAAACCGAAGCTTGTGCCTGTGAATCTGTACCGCAGTTGAATTCTCCTGCATTTGGATTGGCATCAATTTTAATAGGACGTCCCTCTCTGGTCTTCACCAAAATACTCTGACCATTGAAACTTGAAACATAGTAGTTAGGGATACCCGGAACTACCTCCTCAGGTTTAATGACATAAGGAATTGATTTATGAACCGGAGCTGATTGACAAGCTGCAAGCGTTACCGCCCCCAGGCCGAAGCCTAAAGCTTTTAAAAAGTCACGGCGCGGGGTTACCGTACTCAACCCTGCTTCATTTAAAACATCTTCTATTGGAAGGGGCTCAGCAAATTCGTTTTTGTTGTTTTCAACAAAATCGGGAGTGTTTTTATACTCCTCTAAGCCTTTCCAGTATTTTTTATTGCTTTCCATTTAAGCTATATTACTGTTTATCGAACGTTCTTTTATTAAACTCTACTATTAATAGTGGCACTTACCACACTCTAAACCACCCAATAATGCCGGTGTGATTTTCTCACCTTTCTTGATTTTCTCATGGGCTTCAATCACTTTCGTATAGAAAGCATTGTCTTTACCTGAAACCTCAGCGTCTTTATGGCAATTGATACACCATTTCATCGTTAGCGGAGAGAACTGATAGATTTCTTCCATCGTATCAACCGGACCATGACATGCGAAACATACCGGCTCGTTAGGTTTTAAACCTTTTTCTTTTCTGATCGCCTGCTCACCTACTACTACGTGTTGAGAGTGGTTGAAGTAAGCAAAGTCAGGAAGGTTGTGTACACGTACCCACTCTACTGGTTTTTCCTTGGTCTTGTCATAAGTCAAGGTTGCAGGATCATAACCAATGGCAGTATAGATCTTCTGAATCTCAGGAGAAATCTCACCGTTGTATTTTTCAGTTGCCTGTACCGATTTGTGACAGTTCATACAAACGTTCACAGATGGTATCGTTGAATTTTTAGATTTAAATGCTCCCGCATGGCAATACTGACAATCAATCTTGTTTGTACCAGCGTGCAACTCGTGAGAGAATTTAATCGGCTGTACCGGTTGGTAACCAGTGTGTACACCTGTATTCCACATGCCCATCCAGCCGAATGAACCTAAGCTCACTACTAAACATAGAATGAAGAAGAATACAAACTTCTTGTTTTTGAATAACCTGCGAACGCCTGTTGCCAGAGAAACGTTTTCTTCTTCTGCAAGAACAACACCTTGTCTCTGCAGAATCAAACGCTCTAACATTTTAATGGCACGTCCCAGTATAACTAATACCGCAATCGATATTAATATAATAGCAACGATACCGGCGATAGAGAAATCAGATACACCGGTTGATGCAGCTTCAGCACCGGCACCAGCTGCCGCTTCTTTCTTAGGTTCGCCTGCTTTCGCATATGCGATTACATTTTTAATTTGGTCGTCCGTCAGCTGTGGGAACGTAGTCATCTCCGACGGAGAAAACTTAGATGCTTCGATCGCCTGCTTATCACCGGCATCAACTAAAGCTTTCCAGTTCTTAACCCACTTGATGGTAAATGCTTCATCCAGCTCGTTAACTTTAGCAGTTAAAGCCGGACCTGTGCTGTTACGGTCTAATTGGTGACAAGAAGAACATTTATCTTTAAATATTTTTCTTCCCTCCACTACATCTTGCGCTTGTGTTGCAGAAACGATTAAAACAGATAGGGCCGTTAACATGACTGTTGACTTCCAAACTCTTCTAATGATCAATGAGATATCCCTCATAATGAGTATTTTATGCTATTTTTTAAAAAACTTGTAAACCGCATTTGATGTTCGAACTTAGGTTCTTCACCAAAACGTCCACAAAAGTAAAATTTATTAACTTACCAATGACAAATAAATGACAGTAAATACAATTTATAATCAATCTAAATAGTTCGTTTTTGGGGCTTTAAACGAGGAAAATCAGCAATTTTTAAAAAATTGCTGATTCCCGACAGCCAACTTCAAATTGGCAATATTTGTAAATTCAATTTACATTTTTAATATCCATGAAAAGATCAGTGGAGCAACGATTGTTGCATCTGATTCAACGATGAACTTAGGCGTGTTGATATCCAGTTTACCCCAGGTGATTTTTTCATTAGGCACAGCACCTGAATAAGAACCATAAGAAGTAGTAGAATCAGAGATCTGGCAGAAATAGCTCCAGAATGGAATATTCTCCATTTCCATATCCTGATAAAGCATCGGTACGACACAAATCGGGAAGTCACCGGCAATACCTCCACCAATCTGGAAGAATCCAATTCCTTTACCTGAACTGTTTTTAATGTACCAGTCTGCAAGATAACCCATATACTCAATTCCACCTTTCATCGTCGTTGCCGTCAATTCAGATTTCATCACATAAGAAGCGAAGATATTACCCATCGTAGAATCTTCCCATCCCGGTACTACAATCGGAAGATTTTTTTCTGCCGCTGCAAGCATCCATGAATTTTTAGGATCAATCTCGTAGTATTGCTCTAAATCTCCACTCAATAACATCTTGTACATAAACTCATGCGGGAAATAACGTTCCCCTGCTTTTTCTGCATCTGTCCAGATCTTATGAATGTGCTTCTGCAACCTGCGGAAAGCTTCTTCTTCAGGAATACAAGTATCTGTAACCCTGTTGTAATGGTTCTCCAAAAGATCCCACTCGTCCTGAGGGCTCAGGTCACGGTAATTAGGTACTCTTTTATAATGTGAATGCGCAACAAGGTTCATGATATCTTCCTCCAGGTTGGCACCGGTACAGGAAATGATCGAAACTTTATCCTGACGGATCATTTCGGCTAAGGAGATTCCCAGCTCTGCTGTACTCATCGCACCTGCAAGGGTAATCATCATCTTACCACCTTCATCTAAATGTGTTTCGTATCCTTTAGCCGCATCCATCATAGCTGCCGCATTAAAATGGAGATAATGCTTCTCCATGAATTGCGAGATAGGTCCTCTTGTTGTACTCATCTTTGATTAAATTTTGTTGTTGCCGCAAAAATAGGCAAATAATCGTAAAGGACTAATCATAACAACCGAACTGTTACCAAAAAGAATCTTTGCGCTAAAAACAATTCTTTAAAAATAAATCCGTTAGGAATAACTGGCCTCAATCTTGCTAATGGATCGCGGATAACAGGATAATTTAAATCTTTATACTATTTTAGGCCAATGAAGAAAATTTCGCTTTGCATCACTATACTTATTATTACCGCCGCAGACGTATCAGCGCAAAAGAAATTTATCAAAAGATACCTATCAGATAAAACAGACAGTTCCCGCAGGGCGAGTTTCATGCCGGTGCCTATATTCCGCTATTCCCAGGAAATTGGTGCCGAATTCGGACTGGGTGCACTCTACTCTACTTATGTCGATAGAAAAGACAGCACCAACCGGAGTTCCAATTTTTCAGGCGTAGCTACAATATCTACCAAAGGCCAGTACAACTTCTCTTTAAAGAGCGACATCTGGACTAAAGGCAACGATTACCATTTAATCACTGAATTCAGGTTTAAAAGAATGCCATTTAATTTCTATGGCCTGGGTAACGAAACACTCGAAGCCAATCTGGACCGCCTGATACAACGACAGTCCAGAGTGATGTTCGAAGCCGAAAAAAGATTATTACCGCATGCTTATACCGGTTTGTCCATAGGTTATGAAAACTACAACTATAAAGATGAAGTCGTTGGGGGAATATTCACAACCGACCAAAGCCTGATTCATAAAGGTGGTGGCAATGTAGCTTATATAGGAATATCTCAAAGCTATGACACCCGAAATTCCAACAACTATCCGACTAAAGGATTCCTGGGCCGGGTCACCTACCAATACGCACCAGACTTTTGGGGCGGAGAAAGTTTTACGGGAAGTGTGATCAAAGCAAACGTCCGTAATTTCTGGCCGCTCTCTAAAAAATTCGTTCTTGGTGTAAACGCTTTATTCCATAGTGTACAGGGAAAGAACACGCCATTCTACCTGTTGCCACAGATGGGCAACGACGAGATGATGAGGGGCTATTATACCGGACGCTACCGGGAACGAAATCTCCTCGCAGGACAGGCAGAATTACGCTACCGCTACAACAACCGTTTCGGAGCAGTTGTCTTTGCAGGAACCGGACAGGTTTTTGACAATGGTGATTTTTCCATGAAAAGCTTCAAACCTTCTTTTGGCGCAGGAGGAAGATATTTCTTCGATCCTGAAAAAGGACTGAGTGTCCGTATGGATTATGCAGTCGGTGAAAAGAGAACAAATGAAAAACGCCAAAGTGGATTCTACATTACCCTGGCGGAAGCATTTTAGAACTTAATCTTAAAATGCTCTTTCGCCTGTCCTTTTTTGAAGTAAACCAATCCGATCCAAAAAAGATCCACCGTTACCGTTACTTCCGGATGGCGCTTGATTTCTTCCCAGGCTTCTTTCATTCCTTCACTCCAATAAATATCATCAAAGATCAGTAAGGAGCCCTCATGCACTTTAGGCAAACACCAGTTAAAGTAATTGATCGTTGCTTCTTTTCTATGGTTCCCGTCAACATACACAAAATCCAATCGCGGCTCCTGTTCAATCACACCTGGAAGTAAGGTATCGAAATTCCCTACCCGCAGCTCTACATTATCCAGTTCCAGTTCCTGAAAATTGCGATAAGCAACTTTCGCAGTTTCGGGACATCCTTCAATCGTAATTACATCCGCATCCGGACAAGCTTTAGAAAGATAAGCACTGGTAATCCCTAAACAGGTTCCAAGCTCAATAATGCTTTTAGGCCCGTTGTCCTTTGCCAGACGATAGATTAGCTGTGCCAGTCTGGGATTCTTTAAGGCATTCTTAGCAATCTGTTTTACCTTTTTAGCCCTGTTCTTATTCAGATGGGAACCGGCTCCGAGATCAGTTACCTGGATTAAAGAATCGTCATTGAAAAGTTTTTTTCTTTGTGCCTCTATGCTTTTGTAGTCACTTTTAGCGTTAAAATCGTAAATTACCTCATCCGTAAGCTTATATACGAAGGGGGAGTGGGTGCCATGTCTGCTTTTAGAGGTAAAGCGATGCTTCAGATAGTCACTGATAAAATTGAAAACCATAGCTACAAAAATAAGCAATCATAAGATTCTAAGTTGCATGTTTAATGGAAAATAGTAAAGAAATAAGCGCATTGGTCAAATTGCTTGATGATCCAGATCCGGAAATCTATGAGCATATTGAAAAACGCCTGCTGGAGTATGGTTCAGAAGTGGTCCATTTTTTGGAAAACGCCTGGGAACAGTCATTGGATTCCCTGCTTCAGGAAAGAATCGAAAACATTGTCCACAAAATTCAATTTTCAAGTGTTAAGGAAGACCTTAACCTCTGGTATCAGAGCGGGGCATTCGACCTGCTTCAGGGAGCCTTAGTCGTCAACAGATATCAATACCCCGATCTTGATGAGCAAAAAATCATCCTGCAGATTGAAGAAATCAAAAGAGAAATATGGATGGGCCTCCAATATGAAATGAGCTCTATTGAAAAGATCAAACTCATCAATCATATATTTTATAACGTATACGGTTTTAGCGGAAATACCAAAAACCACCATGACCCGCAAAACTCCTATATCAATCAGGTCCTGGAAAGTAAAAAAGGGAACCAGATTTCCCTGGCCATCATTTATTCCACCATTGCCCAGAAACTGGACATTCCCGTATATGGGGTCAATCTCCCGCAGCATTTCATTTTAGGCTATATTGATGAAAGTAAAAGAGAAGAACATGAATTTGGCGTACTCTTTTATATCAACGCTTTTAATAAAGGAGCCATCTTCGGTAAACACGATGTGGATCAGTTTCTGAGACAATTAAATCTGGATCCCCTCCCCGGCTTTTATGCGCCATGCAGCAATGTGGAGATCATCAGAAGAATCATCAGAAACCTGATCTCTGCTTATGAGAACCTGGGTTCAAAAGAAAAAGTAGAAGAACTGAAGGAATTACAGGACATCCTGACCAATACCGATCTTTAAATAACCTTATTGGCTTTCATCCAGTTGACAAGACGATCGAACCACTGATCAGCAGTGGTTTTATTATTTAGACCAAAACCATGTCCGCCGCCCTGATAAAGGTGCATCTCAGATTTAACCCCCGCCTTTACCAGTGCCCGGTTAAAAACAACACTGTTCTCTACAGGAACGGTTTGGTCGTCGTTGGCATGCACTAAAAAAGTAACCGGTGTCCGGTCGTTCACATATTTCTCATTAGAGAAGTAATCTTTCTGATCCTCTGTTAAATTTGGCCCAGCCAGGTTCTTTGCCGAACCGGTATGCGGTGATTCCCTGAAAGAGATGACCGGATAGATCAGAACAGAAAAGTCCGGACGAAGATCCAGTTTTTCTTTATTCTCTATTTTAACATCCCCGTAATGAACCGTCAGGCTTGCCGCAAGATGCCCACCGGCAGAAAATCCCATCACCCCGATTTTCTCCGGATTAATATTCCATTTCAACGCATTTCTTCTCAGCTCATAAACCGCCTGCTGTGCATCCTGTAAAGGACCAAATGATTTATCGAGCATAATGGCATTATCCGGCAGGCGGTATTTAAGGACAAAGGCGGCCACACCAATTTCATTAAATTTCTTTGCCACATCATAACCTTCATGGCCAATGGCCAGAATGCCGTAGCCTCCCCCCGGACAAATGATCACTGCCGCACCTGTTGCCTTTTCCTTTACAGGCAAAAAGACACTTAAAGTAGGCTGAGAAACCTTACTGACCCTCAGGATTCCGTCTTTTCCATTTTCAATGATCTCTTTAAAATCAACAGGTGTTGGTTTTGATCCCGGAATTGCTCCGGGATATAAAAGTACATTTTCCTGTGCCCGAAGGCCAGCTACTGAAATAAGACTCGTCATGAATAGTGCAATAAGGTATTTCATCTTTAGAATTCCATTAAATATGCTTTCAAAAATTCGTTGAGTTCTCCATCCAATACACCCTGTGCATTAGAGGTTTCATAATTGGTCCGTAAATCTTTCACCAGCTTATATGGATGTAACACATAGTTCCTGATTTGTGATCCCCATTCGATCTTCTTCTTGGAACCTTCAATTACCGCTGTTGCTTCCATACGCTTACGCATTTCCGCCTCATACAATTGCGACTTCAACAAGCGCATTGCATTTTCCTTATTCTGTAGCTGGGAACGCGACTCCTGATTTTTGATCACAATGCCTGATGGCTTGTGGTACAACCTTACAGCAGTCTCCACTTTATTCACATTTTGTCCACCAGCACCACCGGAGCGGAAGGTCTCGAACTCAATTTCTGAAGCATTTACCTCAATCTCTATGGTATCATCCACTAAAGGATAAACGTAAACAGAAGCAAACGAAGTATGTCGTCTTGCATTGGAATCAAATGGAGAAATCCGGACCAACCGGTGTACGCCATTCTCCCCTTTCAGGTAACCATAAGAGAAATCGCCTGCAAACTGAAGGGTTACGGATTTAATTCCCGTTACCTCCCCTTCCTGAGAATCCTGTTCGGTCACTTTATAGCCGTTCTTTTCTCCCCACATGATGTACATCCGCATGAGCATTGCTGCCCAGTCGCAACTCTCCGTACCACCCGCACCTGCAGTAATTTGCATCACAGCCTGTAACTGATCCTCTTTACTGCTCAGCATGTTCTTTAACTCCAGCTCTTCGACCATGAGCAAACACTTATTGTATTGCTCCTGCATCTCTTCAGCTGTGGCATCACCTGCCTGTAAAAAATCAAAAAGGACTTCAGTGTCTTCCAGTTCATTACTAACCGCCTGCCATGCATCGGTCCAGACCTTTTTTGAATTGATTCCTGCAAGATGTTTCTCCGCTTTTTTGGGATCGTCCCAGAAATCAGTTTGCAGGGTAAGCTCCTGCTCTATATATATTTCATCTAAACGTGTTTCGACGTCAAAGATGCCTCCTCAGCGACGCTACTCTGTCCCTTAAATCCTGTATTTGTTCTTTTGTCATAATCACAAATATATAAAATACAAAAGGCTATTTAAACAATGTTTAAATAGCCTTTCAAAAATACCTGAAAGTATTAATTAAAAAGTCCTTTTAGCTTGTCTACAATTCCTCCCTCGCCTTCTTTTGCTTCTCCCGGGGCTCCTTCTTTATTTCCGCCGAACAGATCTGTTAAATCTGACAATTGAAACTTACCATCATCACCGGAGATTTTAGTCAGCACATCCTGAATGTTAAAAGAGCTGTCGTTAGGATCATTTGTCTTATTAATGAATTTACTTACAATTCCGGGAATAACAGATGCCGCAATTGCTTTGGCTGAGTCCAGATTAATCCCCATTCCCGCAAGTTTGTCTACAAATCCCGACGAAGCGTCCTGTACCACAGCACTTCCTTCTACGTTTCCACCTTTAAAAGCATCCACAAGACCTCCAATATTACCGGATGACAATTGTTGCTTTAGTGAATCAAAGATAGAACCTGAAGCAGCCTGAATAGCAGCCTCGTTCTGCTCATTAGGGATTGCACTATTATTTACAATCGCTTCCTGAGTACTTTCTTTTACCAATTCATTTAAATTTTCTAACATGGTTGTTGTTTTCTAGGTGACGTACTATTTCTTTAATTAAATATAATCAAATAAAATGATGCCAAAATCAAAAACGTGTTGTTATTTCTTTAAGTTCATGTAATCAAGTGCCAGATTACTAAGGGCATTCACACCCAGCGTAAAACCACTTTCATCGATAAAGAAATCAGGGGTATGGTGTGAAGGCGCTTTCAGCGGATCTCCTCCCTTTGGCATTCCTCCCAGAAAAATAAACAGGCCTGGTACCTTCTCCTGATAAAAGGAGAAATCTTCTGCACCCGTAACCGGAGGCTTCAACCTGACATGGTCTGCACCTGCACTAGCTTTCAGGCTGGGCAGCATTTTCTCTGTTAAAGGAATATCATTGAAAGTCACCGGATAATGATTGCTGTAAGGAATCTGAACCTCTGCCGTTCCACCACCTGCTTCTGCTGTTTTCATGGCAATCGTCTTTACCCTTTCAATAAACATCGCTTCATCTTCCTTCGTGAAGTTCCGGATCGTTCCCAGCATTTCTACCTTTTCCGGAATGATGTTAGACCGGACTCCGCCATTGATAGCGCCAATCGTAACTACCCCCGGGTTTTCCGTCACATTCAGGTTCCTGCTCACAATGGTCTGCAGGTTATTCACAATTTGTGCAGAAATCACAACCGGATCCACACTGCTCCATGGATAAGCACCATGCGCCTGTCTGCCTGTAACCGTAATTTTCAAATCATTTACGGCTGCCATCACACCACCCGGACGGTAGGTAATGTCGCCAACAGGAGTCTGTGAATTGATGTGTAAACCAAAGATCACTTCCACTTTAGGGTTTTCCAATACCCCTTCTTTTACCATCAGCTCTGCACCTCCTTCTTCTCCGTGCGGAGCACCTTCTTCAGCGGGTTGAAATATAAATTTTACCGTTCCAGGAATGTCTTTTCTGACCGAAGCCAATACCTCTGCTACCCCCATTAAAATGGCCACATGGGTATCATGCCCACAGGCATGCATCACCCCTACTTCCTGTCCGTTATACGTTGTTCTTACTTTAGAGGCAAAAGGCAGGCTCCCACGCTCCGTTACCGGAAGCCCATCCATATCCGCACGCAGGGCAACAACCGGCCCGGGTTTACCTCCTTTTAAGATCCCTACCACACCCGTCTTGGCTACGCCTGTCTGCACCTCAATGCCCAGAGATTCCAGATGTTTCGCTACAATGCCTGCTGTTCTGACTTCCCCATTTCCCAATTCAGGGTGTTCATGAAGGTCCCGGCGCCAATCGATCACCTTTTTTTCAATGCTTAGCGCTTTTTTTGAAACCTCTATTCTCAAATTCCCTTTTTGAGCGAGAACGTTTGACGAAATCATGACCAACAACACAAAGTAAAATCTTCTCATAAATATCATTTTTACGTTAAATATAAGATTATCAATGCAGAATCATTTCCATTGATAAATATTAATAATGACATTTCAGCAAATAAAATAAACCCCTACATTTACAAAAACACGAATATGATGCTACCAACGATAAACTTTACAGAAACTGAGGCCTACAAGTACCTTACCGATCATTTTATTGACATCAATGAGAAAAGTCTGAAAGATCTTTTTGCCGAAGATGAAACCCGTTTTGAGAAATTCTCCCTGCTATTTGAAGACATCCTTGTGGACTATTCAAAAAACAGGATTAACGACACCACAATGGCTTTATTGATTCAGCTGGCGAGGGAATGTAAATTGGATGAAGCGATTAAAGCCATGTTTAATGGGGATAAAATCAATCAGACCGAAGGCAGACAGGTATTACATACCGCTTTACGTAACCAGGGCAACAACCCGGTTCTCGTAGAGGGTAAAAATGTCATGGACGAAGTAAACCGTGTCCTGGCAAAAATGGAGAAATTCAGCACAGAGATCATTTCCGGATCATGGAAAGGCTATACCGGAAAAGCCATCACTGATGTAGTCAACATTGGTATCGGTGGTTCTGATTTAGGCCCCGTAATGGTGACCGAAGCTTTAAAAGCCTATAAAAATCATTTGAACATGCATTTCGTCTCTAATATCGACGGAACACATATTGCAGAAACTTTAAAAAACGTAGATCCGGAAACCACTTTATTCCTGATCGCTTCCAAAACATTTACCACCCAGGAGACCATGACCAATGCCAACAGCGCAAAGGATTGGTTCCTGAACAGTGGCGCAAAACAGGCAGATGTAGCCAAACATTTTGCCGCGCTTTCCACCAATGCAAAAGATGTTGCTGCTTTTGGCATCGACACCGAGAACATGTTCGAATTCTGGGACTGGGTAGGCGGAAGATACTCTTTATGGAGTGCCATCGGACTTCCTATTGCCCTGAGCATTGGTTACGACAACTTCAAACAATTACTTACAGGAGCACATGCTGCTGATGAGCACTTTGAAAATGCAGAATTTGAAATCAACGTTCCTGTAATCCTTGCCTTAATCGGCATCTGGTATATTAATTTCTTTGATGCAGAAACTCAGGCCATCTTGCCTTACGACCAATACATGCACCGCTTTGCTGCCTATTTCCAACAGGGAGATATGGAGAGTAACGGAAAACATGTTGACCGTAATGGAAATGACGTGACGTATGAAACAGGCCCGATCATCTGGGGAGAGCCGGGAACCAACGGACAACATGCTTTTTACCAGCTGATTCACCAGGGAACGCGCTTAATCCCATGCGATTTTATCGCTCCGGCACAAAGCTTAAATCCTTTAGGAAATCACCATCCTATCCTTTTGTCTAACTTCTTTGCGCAAACAGAAGCGCTGATGAATGGAAAAACCAAAGAACAGGTAACCGAAGAACTTAAAAAAGAAGGCAAAACTGCGGAAGAAATTGAAAAACTGGCCCCATTCAAAGTATTTGAAGGAAACAGACCAACGAACTCTATTCTTTTGAAAAAAGTAACTCCTTTCAGCCTGGGTAGCCTGATTGCCATCTACGAACATAAAATCTTTGTTCAGGGCATTATCTGGAACATCTTTAGTTTTGACCAGTGGGGTGTAGAACTGGGCAAGCAACTCGCCAAAAGTATCCTTCCGGAACTGGATGATGATAAAGAGGTATTGACACATGACGGATCTACGAACGGTCTGATCAATCAGTATAAGAGCTGGAGATAAAATCTCCATATCAATCCTTATTAAAATAGCGCTTGGAATTAAACCTTTTAAGCGCTATTTTGTTCTAATACAATTAAATACACAAATATGAAACCATTTAAAAAATTATTCACACTGCTAATTGTTTTCAGTACGGTGCAGGCAATGGCCCAGACAGACAAAGAAACCACTGCAAGACTGGTGGCAGATCAACATCTGGTATTCAATGCTACCTCAGCAATGCCTATGGCAAACGCGGACGTAAGTGCGGTATTGAATAAAATGCAAAATGGAAGCGGAGGAGGCATGATTCAGCTTTCCGGCTCTCAATACCAGCTGAAGATTAGTAAAGACAGTGTAGAGGCTTATTTGCCTTATTACGGGCGTGCTTATACCGCCTCTCTGAACCCGGACGATGCCGGCATCAAATTCAAGTCTAAAAAATTCAGCTATAAGACCACAAAAAAGAAAAAAGGAGGCTGGGTCATCAACATTGCACCTAAGGATGCCAAAGAAGTGCAAAACATGACTTTAAGTATATCTGAAAACGGCTATGCAGTACTTAATGTAAACAGTACCAACAGACAGGCCATCTCTTTCAATGGTGTCATTGCAGAACCCAAAGAAGACAAAAAATAACAAATAAAAAATCGTCATACTTTGCCAAACAAAGTATGACG
The DNA here is from genome assembly GCF_900103665.1 of Pedobacter steynii. GTDB lineage: Bacteria > Bacteroidota > Bacteroidia > Sphingobacteriales > Sphingobacteriaceae > Pedobacter > Pedobacter steynii. The sequence goes on along the minus strand of NZ_FNGY01000010.1, from coordinate 215,269 downwards.
ATTCTAAACAAAAATCCTACTGCTTAGGACTGATTTTTACTTCAAACAGATGCGGCCATTTCTTGCCGGTCACGAATAATCTTTTTCCAGCTTTATCCCAGGCAATCCCATTCAGGACATTATTTGCCTGATCCACTTCATCCTTATAAAAACCTGCAGGTAAAAGCCCTGTAAAATCAATCTCCTGTTCTATCACACCAGATTTAGGATCAATCACCACAATCACGTTTTTGGTATATACGTTTGCGTAAATCTTTCCATCAATATATTCCAGCTCGTTTAACTTGTCTACAGGACCAATGTTGTTGTAAACCTCTATGGAACTTTCTTCTTTATAGTTGTCTTTATTCAGGAACCAGATCTTATTCGTTCCATCAGATTTGATCAGTTGTTTTCCGTCAAAGCACAAGCCCCATCCTTCCATACTTGACTGATAAGGAAAAGTAGAAAGTTGTTTAAATGAGGTGGCATCGAATACCAGCCCCAACCGGTTTTGCCAGGTCAGCATCACCACTTTGTTGTCAACCAGACTGGAACCTTCCCCAAAATACTGGTCGTCAATTTTAGTTTGCTGTAACACCTTTCCGGATTTAACATCTACCCATCTTACCGTAGAATGTTGCTCCTGTCCTGTGCTTTCCAGAAATTTTCCTCCATGATATTCCAGTCCCTGTGTATAGGCAGAGGTATCATGCGGAAAAGTATTCACGATCTTATACGTGTATTGAACTGGTTTTACCGAAGACTTTAACTCAATATTGATCGTCAGCGTATCTTTCTTCCCATCCGCTTCTATCACTGCCGTAATCAGCTTATAGCCCAAGCTAAGACCTGCGGTAGGTACCGCAACAGCTTCGCCATTATTTTTTGATCCCACAGGCTTCCCGTCCAGTGTATAAGCAGCCGAGGTAATGCTTTTCCCTGCAGGCACATCCAGTGCGATTTTAACTTCATCGCCAAGGCCAAATGATTGCCCCTGTTCCGGGAATTTAAATCCCACACTTGAGCCCGAAGAGCCGGTGTCTTTACAGGAAATGATCAGTGAAATGCCTGATAGTACCACTACCGCCAGGACTAACTTAGATAGGTTAATGATTTTTTTAACTTGGCCAGAATGCATCTTCAATATGATTAATTTTATAAAGGTCTTTATTTTCGAAAACAATTGCAATAATATCAAAACGAACCTCTCCCTGATGGTTCTTCATTTCTATGTAAGCCGCAGAAGCAAACTCGAGTTGCTTTTCTTTTTTCCGGTCTACAAAATCTTCCGGATGTCCGTAATCTATAGAAGTTCGCGTTTTTACTTCTACAAAGATCAGCTTTCCGCCCTGTTCAGCTATAACGTCAACTTCCGCCCTGGCGTATTTCCAGTTTACATTTAAAATGCGGTATCCTGCATCTTCCAGATATTCCCTGGCGATCCCTTCGCCACGCTTTCCGAGCTCGTTGTGTAATGCCATTTATTTTAAGATCACCGTCCCCAGAAACTTGGAGATCTCTTTTTCCACTCCCTTGATAAAGATAAATCTTTGCATCAGAATTTCCTGATTTACAGGGTCTGTTTCTGTTTTAAGTTCTTTAGCTATGTCCATTAACATCCTTGCCACCTTTCCTTTTTTCAAGTGATACAATCCGCCAAGAATCGTCGCTTTCAGGTTGATACTTTCGTCGCGAACATAGATGTTGTGTTTATTATACCAGTTCTCACTCAGGGAATAAGGTGAGGTAGAAAGGGTAATCGCAAGCTCTGCAATCTTCCGGTCTTCATTGTTAATAAACTGGCTTGCCACAGGCAAATGTCCATTCTCTATCTCATCCCGGTAAGTATCGATGACCTTTTTACAGAGCTCATCCTGAAAGCTTACATCTGCCAGGTTTTGCATGATAAAAGAACCGATATACATGTTATCGATCTTGTCCCAGCTCACCAGCTCATGTCCGTAAGCCAGTAAAAGCCTCACGATTTCCTGCTCCTGCAGCAGGTCATTTTCTTCTGCGACAGGCGCTTCAATAAATTCCGAAGCAGCATCCGGATTTTCAAACAGGTTATCAGGAGGTCCGTCAGGATAAGGCTGATATTGGTTTTGCCCCTGATGCTGTTGCTGAAAAGAAGAGGAGCCCTGCCCTTGTGAGCCAGCACCCGATTTCTTGAATTTAGCAACCCTGATCTTATTGAGTTCAGAGAGTAAAATCCTTTCTTCTACCTGTAATAACCCACTGCATTCCCGGATAAAAATCGACGCTTTAATGTCGTCCGGAATTTTAGCAATACTCTCTACGATATCCCTGATGATCCCTGCCCTTTTGATCGGATCAGTACCTGCTTCTTTCAGCAGGATACTGGCTTTATAAAGGATAAAATCTTTCCGGTTGTTCTCTATATATTTTTTGAACTCGCCTGAGCCCACATGGTGCATGTAGGAATCCGGATCATGTCCATCCGGAAACAACACCACCTTCACATTCAATCCTTCCTCCAGGATCATGTCCAGCCCGCGTAGCGAAGCCTTGATCCCCGCAGCATCCCCATCGTAAAGAATGGTCACATTCTGAGAGAAACGACCGATCAGACGGATCTGCTCTGTCGTTAATGAAGTACCCGAAGAGGCCACCACATTTTCAATCCCCGCCTGATGTACCGCGAGCACATCCGCATATCCTTCTACCAGATAACAGTTATCCGTGTCTCTGATTGCCTTTTTAGCGTGATATAAACCATAAAGCACATTCGACTTATGGTAGATGTCACTTTCAGGGGAGTTAACGTATTTGGGGACGTTTTTATCCGTTTTCAGGGTCCTTCCGCCAAAACCAATCACCCTTCCGGTAAAGTTATGGATCGGGAACATTACCCGCCCTCTGAACCTGTCGTACAGTTTGCCTTTATCATTTCTGATCGACAAGCCCGTTTTCTCCAGGTATTCTTCTTTATGTCCTGCCGCAACCGCACTTTGAATCAAGGCATCCCAGACATCAGGCGAATAACCCAGCTGGAATTTCTTAACGATATCTTCCCTGAATCCGCGTTCTTTAAAATAGCTTAAACCGATTGCCCGGCCCTGCTCTCCTACCCACATTTCATTGGCAAAATAATTTGCCGCATATTCTGAAACGATATAAAGACTTTCTCTTGCGTTCTGCGCCTCGATATTCTGGGGCGACTGCACCGTTTCCTCAACCTCGATATTGTATTTCTGAGCGAGGAACTTTAAAGCTTCCGGATAGGAATACTTTTCATGGTCCATAATAAAATGGACCGAATCACCACCTTTACCACAACCGAAACACTTATAAATCCCTTTGGCCACAGAAACGTGGAAAGAGGGGGTTTTCTCATTGTGAAAAGGGCAATTCCCAATCAAGCTGGTACCACGTTTTTTTAAAGACACAAAATCACCGACAACCTCCTCAATACGGACGGTTTCCATGATTTTGGTTATGGTATCGTGGTTAATCATTATCTATAGTTTTATTTTCTCTTTCTCTAATCGCCCTGATTAAGATCGTCCTGATCTATGCCAGATTACATTTTTATTTTACCAGTGGCAGTAATGCTTCTGCCAGGGTCTGGTTTCCCTTATCGTTCAAATGTACACCATCTGTCGTTAATATCCCTTTAGCCAGGCCTTCCGGATTGTGTTGCTCCCCATAAGTTTTAAACAACGTTCTAAGGTCACATAGCGGTAGTTTATTTTTAACAGCAAGCTCCCTTATCGCTCCCGAATATTTATCCAGGTCAGCATCCATTTCATTTGCCCCGCTTTTTTTCTCTCCGATTACTGCCGGTGTACATAAAACCACCTTTGCACCGTTGGCCTGAATTTTATTGATCAATGCCTGATAAAAAAGAATAAACTTATCGTAATCCGTTCCGGTATGCATCGATTGTTTGTGCCATACATCATTCACACCGATATAAATCACCACCAGGTCTGGCTTTTTAACCAGCACATCCTGTTCCATTCTCAAATAAAGGTCATAAACCTTATTCCCGCCAATTCCTGCGCCGATCACCTCATATTTTGAAGGGTCCAGTGCTTTACTGATCAGGTCTACATATCCACCGGGAGCAACCCCCATCTGGGTAATAGAATCACCAAAAAAAATAATCTTTTTAGGTTTGATATTCATTGAAGTAAATAAAATAAGCAGCGCAAAGGGCGCCAGCAAAAGGCTTAATTTTTTAACAGCTTTCATCGGTTTTATTTTTTAACAGACCTTATAAAATCAAGGTCTTGGAAATCGTAACTAAAATCTGTTGCAGGAGAAACGGCCTGCATTTTTATGCCCGAAGCTTTTCCATCTTTATCAAGAGAGAAAACTACAAAAGCATCTGCATGCATACTCCTGTCCGTCCATTTTGCCACAAAGGTATTCCCCTTATAAAAGGCCATTTGTCCGCCAAGTTTCGGAGAGTTTACAGACTGGAAGAAAAGCTTATTTCCCTGATTTTTAATCGTTACCTCACCAAACCATGGATCGGTAAAAGAACCTTCATAAACGCTCAGATCTACCTTCTGCGTATTCTTCTTCATTTCCGTTGCAATAGCTGCCCAGGTCTGATCCGTGATCTTTTTATCCTCCGCCTCATTCGCTACCACATTCGCTTTATAAGCTGCAATCCGGTCTTTTCCTTTGATTCCAAAATAACCATCTTTTATCGTATTCGTGATCGCTGTAAATGCGGCACCACTCTCCTGATTGGTCAGTACAATAATCCCAAGCTTCAATTCCGGGATTAAAGTCACCTGTGTGACAATCCCACTTAAACCTCCGGTATGTGAAACCTGAAGTTTCCCATTCACTGAATTCAAAAACCAGCCCAATCCATAGCTGCTAAAAGAAGATCCTGCAATAATCGTCTGCGGGCTCCACATTTCTTCATGAACTTCCGTACTGAATAGCTTTGTATTTAAATCCTGACCATATTTACCCCCATTCATCTGCATGATCGCCCATTTGCTCATCTCCGTCACGTTCGACCAGATTCCACCCGCAGCATTCGAAATCTCCGGAAAACCTTTGCTGATCACCGTCAACTTCCCGTCAATGGAAGTATGCGCATCAATAGAATTGTTTTTATCTTTCAATCTTGGATAATCAGCAGCGCTTTGACTCATCCCGATCGGGCGCATAATTTTAGTCTCTATAAAGTCTTCCCAGCTCATTCCCGATACCTTCGCCAGTACTTCTCCCGCAACAATATACAACAGGTTATCGTAATCAAATTTCGTTCTGAATCCGGAAACAGGTTTCAGGTAACGCATGTTGTGGATCAGTTCCGCTTTAGTCACACGGTTTGAATCCGGAAAAATCATCAGGTCTCCGGCACCCAGGCCCAATCCACTGCGATGAGTTAATAAATCCCTTACTGTGAACTCCTGTGTTACATAAGGATTATATAGCTTAAATCCCGGAATGATGTCCACCACTTTATCATCCCATTTCAGCTTTCCCTCATCCACCAATATGCCCAATCCTGCGGCGGTAAAAGCCTTGCTATTGGAAGCGATTCCAAAAAAAGTGTTTTCATTTACAGCCTCCTTTGTACGTAAAGAGCGCACACCATACCCTTTGGAATGGATTACCTTTCCATCTTTGACGATGGCTACGGCAATACCGGGAACATTAAAGGTTTTGAGTGTCTTTTCCACCAGGCTATCCACCTGTTTATCATTGAGGACTTGTGCCTTCACAGGAACTATCCCTACAATTAATATCGGAATCAGGAATCTGAGTTTATTCATGAAAATAAAGTTAACGTTTTTCGCCTTGATAGTCTTTATGAACGATTAAAAAGCTCGCCCTTTCCTCCTTTTTAAAAGGGTAATCCCAATTCCCCTGATAAGAGATTTTACTTGGTAATTTCTCCCCCTCAAAATAGCTCATTTCAATGTTCATCTGTACATCAAAATCAAACAGCATATTGCTGTATTTCATGTCCACATAGCGGCCCAGAATCTCAAAATTCCGCTTATCAAAAATGGTCGTCAGCTCCTTGATCATCAGGCCGTCCTTAGTCCCGTTACTGAGGTCAGGCTTCACCTTCACTTTAAACCAGTACACCGGAATAGAATCCAGATAAGTGCCGCTATAATAGCTGTAATCATAATACTGACGCATATTTGCCGTAAAAATCTGGGTTTTACTTCCTATAAAAGGCAAGCCTTTGATCGGTCTTCCAGGAGCAAAGATCAATGTCTTTAGCTTACTCTTATAACTCTCGTTACTTTCTCCGCCTTTGCCTGTAGTCATTGGCCCTTCGGCAACAAATTCCGAGTTGTAAGCATTCATAAAAATATAATCGAACATCTCTATGGTATACAACTGGTATTTGCCATTTTTCTTATACACCTTTCCCGTATCCTGTTTAACCAGGTATTCCATTTTAACAGGCCCGGAAGGGTGGTGTTTGATTTTCCGGTAAATCTTACCGTCTACCTTATTTTTCTTGTTATATGTGAAGATTCTGTTTTCAGCAATGAAACCATACTTTTTCATATTCCGGAAAGCCTGATAAAAGCTGTTATCCGTAATGATCGCATTGATGAAGGTCTCCACACCGAATTTCTGGGCAGTGATGTTCACTGCAGAATCCAGCTGGATCGTCTTGATCGTATCCGGATTAAAGCGGGCAATTTCCTGACCTGAGTTTTTTAAATAACAAAGGGCAAAAACAACCAGTAATCCTATTTTCTTTATTTGAAGCACCCTAATTTCCCAATTGTTTTAATGCGATATAAGCCATTAAGCCCGTCGACAGCTTTAAAGCATCTTCATCAACGTCAAAATTTGGCGTATGTACCGAATAACTCGTTCCTTTTTCTTTATTTCCTGTTCCCAACCTGTAGAAACAAGCATCTGTTACCTGAGAATAGTAAGCAAAATCTTCCGCCGCCATCCAGATGTCCAGGTCCAGTACATTTTCTTTACCTAGGTAATCTTCCGCATACAAACGGGCATTATCGCTTAGTTTTTCTTCATTAATCAGATAAGGATAACCATCCATGATATTGAAATCACAACTACCGCCCATGCTCTCTGCAATACCTTCCGCCATTTTCTTCATCAGCTTTTTCGCTTCCTTACGCCAATCCTCATTCAGTGTCCTGAAAGTACCTTCCATTTTCACTTCGTTAGGAATGATGTTTGTCGCACCGTTGGCCTGTACCTTTCCAAAAGAAAGTACCGAAGGCAAACGCGGATCTGCATTTCTGCTGACGATCTGTTGTAAAGCAACCACAATATGTGCCGCAATCAATACCGGATCAATATTCTGATGAGGCTGGGCACCATGGCCACCTTTACCATGTACCGTCACATATAATTCATCTGTAGAAGCCATATAAATGCCCGAGCGGAAGCCAACCTTCCCTGCATCGATCAATGGCATCACATGTTGTCCGATGATCGCCTGAGGCTTAGGATTCTCTAATACCCCCTCTTTAATCATGATACTTGCACCACCTGGCAATACTTCTTCTCCCGGCTGGAAAATCAGCTTGATCTTTCCTGCAAAATCCGCTTTCATGCTGTTCAGGATATAAGCAGTCCCCAATAAAGAAGAACTGTGTACATCATGTCCACAGGCATGCATCACCCCCACATTTTTAGACACATAGGGTTTCTCATTTGCTTCAATGATCGGAAGGGCATCCATATCCGCACGAAGTGCAACGATTTTATCAGAAGGAATACCTCCTTCAATCAGGCCTACCACACCGGTATTTGCCATTTCGGTATAAGGGATTCCCCATTCTTCCAAATGCTTTTTGATAAAAGCAGAAGTTTCAAATTCCTTAAAAGAAAGTTCAGGATTGGCATGAATGTGCTGACGGTAACCTCTTACCTGATCAAATATATCGGCCGAAAGGCTTTGGATCTTATCTTTAATTGTCATTGCTGTAATCTAAGTTAGGGGCATTGATTTTTTCCCTGAAAATAAATAAAGTCGGGAACATTGGTTTCAGTTCATTTAACAGGCGCTGGGCTTCCAGTCTGGTTCTAAAATCACCTACACGCAAATAATAATTGGGTTCTTTATAAGTAATATAAGTATTCAGTGAGGAGTAGCTGGATTTGAAGCGCGCCTGTTCATTAAACACTTTGCGTCTGTCGGAACCATAGAATACCTGCACCCGAAATCCCATTTGGGAAACGATGGCGGTGGATGGCTTTCCCGTCGCAACTACGGCGGTAGATTTCGTATTTAAAGCAATACGTTTGGCAATCAGGCTGTCGATCATCGGATCTTTAACAATATTCACATGACCTTTGTCCTGAGCAAACAGGGCAATAGAAAAACAACAAAATATACCGGTAATTAATATTTTCATGAAATGGCTTAAAAAAAAGAATGCCGAATTTTTTGTTACAAAAATCGGCATTCTATATGTGTATTACAAATTACAATCCCGCACCATGGCAGTTTTTGAATTTCTTACCACTTCCACAAGGGCATGGTTCGTTTCTTCCTGTTGTAACTTCTTTACGTATCGGTTGTTGTGGAGTAATCTCGCGGGTATCCTCCATTGGCATCCCATCGATACTTCCTTCTGAACCTACAAATTCCGGTTTTGACATTTTTAATCTACTGGGTGCCGGCCGGTGAGCCTGCGCCTCCCGCACATCATTTGGATCAGTTTGAACAGGAATTCCTCCTTTGTACAGGAAGCTTACTACTTCTTTATTCACCGCATTCAGCATGTTTTTAAACAAGTTGAAGGCTTCCATTTTATAAATGATCAATGGATCTTTCTGCTCATAAACTGCATTCTGAACCGATTGTTTCAATTCATCCATTTCACGTAAATGCTCTTTCCATGATTCATCGATCAAGGCAAGTACAATTGTTTTCTCAAAAGATTTAGTCACCTCACGGCCACCGTTATCAATTGCAGTTTTCAATCCTACCGGAACCTGGATGCTACGGATACCATCTGTAAAAGGAACGATGATCTGTTCGATATGCTCACCACGTTCTTCATATACCTGGTTCAATACCGGCATTGCCTGCGCAATGATCGCTTCTGATTTTCTTGCATAAAATGCAGTCACTTCCTCAAACAATTTATCCGTCAGGTGATGAATATTTCTGGAGCTGAATTCAGCCTCATCAATTGAAGTATCAGCAGAGAAGTTTTTGATCACTTCCAGTTTGAAACCTTCATAGTTTCCTTCTTCTTTATATTCCGTAACGATATCTTCCGCCACATCAAACGTCATGTTGTTCATGTCTACATCTAAACGCTCGCCAAACAAGGCATTTTTACGTTTAGCATAGATTACTGTACGTTGTGAGTTCATCACATCATCATACTCCAATAAACGCTTCCGGATACCGAAGTTATTTTCTTCTACTTTCTTCTGTGCACGCTCAATAGATTTGGTGATCATCGAATGCTGAATCACTTCACCATCTTCAATTCCCATTTTCACCATGATGTTGGAGATTCTTTCAGAACCGAACAACCTCATTAAGTTATCCTCAAGAGACACAAAGAACTGAGATGAACCCGGATCACCCTGACGACCTGCACGACCACGCAACTGTCTGTCTACGCGACGGGACTCATGACGCTCTGTACCTACAATCGCCAAACCTCCGGCTTCTTTAACACCTGCACCCAGTTTAATATCCGTACCACGACCCGCCATGTTGGTCGCGATCGTTACCTGTCCTGCCTGACCAGCTTCAGCAACAATGTCTGCCTCTTTCTGGTGCATTTTCGCGTTTAACACATTGTGCTTAATTCCGCGAAGTTTCAGCATACGGCTGAGTAACTCTGAAATCTCTACTGAGGTTGTACCCACCAATACCGGGCGGCCTGCCTCCGTTAATTTCACGATTTCTTCTGCTACTGCATTGTATTTTTCACGAACTGTACGGTATACGTAATCCTGATGATCTTTTCTCGAAATCACTCTGTTTGTAGGGATTTCCACTACATCCAGTTTATAGATCGACCAGAACTCACCAGCTTCCGTAGTCGCTGTACCCGTCATACCACAAAGTTTGTGATACATACGGAAGAAGTTTTGCAGGGTAACCGTTGCATAAGTCTGTGAAGCATCTTCTACTTTCACATTTTCCTTTGCTTCGATCGCCTGGTGTAAACCATCAGAATAACGACGGCCATCCATGATACGACCCGTCTGCTCATCTACGATTTTAATCTTTCCTTCATCGATGATGTATTCCACATCAATCTCAAACAAAGTATACGCTTTCAACAACTGATTTACCGAGTGGATTCTTTCTGCTTTGATGGAATAGTCACGCATCAACGCATCTTTCTGAGCAATTTTCTCTTCGCTGCTCAAAGTAGATTTCTCAATATCAGCAATCTCTGTACCTACATCAGGCAATACGAAGAAATGCGCATCTTCACCGGATTTGGTGATCAGCTCAATTCCTTTTTCAGTAAGTTCTACCTGGTTATTTTTCTCGTCGATATAGAAGAACAATTCCGAATCTACTTTCGGCATGTTCTTCGACTGATCCGCCATATAGTGGTTTTCAGTTTTCAATAAGGTTTGTTTTACACTACCCTCGCTTAAAAACTTGATCAGCGCTTTATTTTTAGGCAAACCACGGTGTGCACGTAAAAGTGCCAAACCACCTTCACCCTCTTCGGTTCCGGCTTTACCATCATTAATCATTTTCTTAGCTTCATTTAAAGCTTTGGTCACATATTCTCTTTGCGCAGCAACCAGTCTTTCGATCCTTGGTTTCAGTTCATGAAACTCATGCTGATCACCAAAAGGAACCGGACCGGAAATGATCAAAGGTGTACGGGCATCATCAATTAAAACTGAATCGACCTCATCCACCATTGCGAAATGCAATTTGCGTTGTACCAATTGATCCGGCGTTTGCGACATATTGTCACGCAGGTAATCAAAACCGAATTCATTGTTGGTACCATAAGTGATATCAGCAAGGTAAGCATCCCTGCGCTCCTGAGAGTTTGGCTCATGCTTATCGATACAATCTACCTTAATTCCGTGGAATTCAAATAAAGGACCATTCCACTCCGAGTCACGTCGTGCCAGGTAATCATTCACAGTTACAATGTGAACCCCTTTTCCAGCTAAAGCATTCAGGTAGGCTGGTAATGTACTTACCAAAGTCTTACCCTCACCCGTTGCCATCTCCGCAATTTTACCACTGTGTAAAACCATACCACCGATCAACTGTACATCGTAATGTACCATGTTCCACTTCACCTCAGTACCGGCAGCATCCCATGTATTTGCCCAGAAGGCTTTATCACCCTGAATTTTAACATTGCTTCTGCGTGCCGCATAATCTCTGTCATGCTGACTTGCAGTCACCTCCAGGCTTTCATTTTCAGAGAAACGTCTTGAAGTTTCTTTTACCACCGCAAATGCCTGTGGAAGAATGTCCAGTAATACGACCTCTAATTCCTTATCACGATCCTTGATCAACTCATCGATCTGATCATATAGTGCAGTTTTTGCAGCCAATGACAAATCCTGACCTTCTGCCTCAGTTTTTAAACCGCTGATCTTACCGTCAATCTCTGTTAAAGCCTGTGCAATAACATCTTTAAAGTAAACTGTTTTATTACGCAACTCATCATTGCTCAGTACAGAAAGCTTCGAATATTCTTCGTTTATTTTGATAACTATAGGCTGTAATGCCTTAATATCTCTTTCCGATTTGCTTCCAAATACCTTGGTTAAAAATCCTAACATCTTTTATGTTTGTGTTTATTATTTATTACTTATTGAAAAATGACTAAATTACAACAACCAAGCCATATCAAACAATAAGTCAGAATGGCAGTTGTCGGGTGCTAAAATTACAAAATATCCTGTACTTTGCTTTAGTATGCCAACTTTATTTAACAATCTTTATCATTTTATCAAAAGTATTTAGGGCTTAGCTGTTCTTTAATTCAGCGGCCATGGTTTTCAGCTCCTCCAATTCTTTAATGATCACCTTAAAACTCCACCAGGAACGTTCTCCAACTCCCTTTCTCTTTGCAATGACATTAGAAACAACATTGAAAACCACTAAGAAGATCAATAAGCCAAAGGTATCGATCAAGCCAAACCATAAGCCCGATTTAGCGATCTTTCTGGATAGAAATGTCAGCGGGACCAATACTGAAGCAGAAAACATAATCGTACAAACAAACCAAAATAGTAATTTCTGCGTTTTACGGTACTCCTTAATGACATTTTCCAGATAGGTTAATAACGATTGCCCCGGGATCTCCAGTTTTTTCATGGTATGACGCGCCACCAACAGGACAACAAGAATCAAAATCAGCGCCCCCAATATGGCATTAGTTGGGATTTGTTCAAAGTCATGGGTATAATCGAAAGGATCGCCTATGTTGATCAGCGCAAAGGCCAGGATATAGAAGCAACAGAAATAGATGCCATACAAATAACTTTTCTTTATCGTGGCAACAGTAGAAATGGATCTTTTTCTGATCATGCCAGCGATCACCTGATCTTCAATTTCCTTTGTAGATTTGAGCTGATCATCATATGCTGTCCAGGCTCCCTTTAATTCATCTAAGTTCATAACGATCTGATTTAATAATTTTTTCCAGCTTGATTTTTATCCTGTTGATTTTCACGCCCACATTTGTTCTCGTGATTCCGATGATCTCACTGATCTCTTCATAACTTTTCTCTTCGAGATAAAGCAGGATAATTGCCTTTTCGATTTGTGTCAAAGTGCTTATCGCCTGTTTTAACAGCCCCATCTGTTCGTGTTGATCTTCAAACGAATCCATGTCAGGGATTTCAAATTCCGCATCAGAGATGCTTCTCCGTTCCGGGGCCTTGCTTTCTTTTCTAAAAATGGTAATCGCTGTATTTAAGGCCACCCGGTACATCCAGGTGCTGCGTTGCGACTCATTTCTAAAAGAAGGAAAGGCCTTCCAAAGCTGCAGTACGATTTCCTGAAAGAGGTCTTTCTTATACTCCTTTTCCAGGCAGTACAGATTACAGACTTTGTAGATAATCCCCCGATGTTCGTTTATCATTTCGATAAATACTTTTTCCATCTTCTTTTATTTGCGGGGTAAGTCGTAAAGGTTGGACTAAAAATTACAAGTTCCTAAAATTAAACTTCAGATGAAGTAATACCGATCGTGATTTTGTATCTATAGAGCTATCCCACGACAGTCCCATGTCAACACAATGTTGGCATCTGTTTCCGAAAACAGGCCGCTTTTTTGCACCAACAAGGTCGTTCCTATAGCTTTATCTCTTAAATTCAAACTTAAACTGTGATAATTTAGCTAAAGCGGTATATTTGCCAATACGAACCGGATATGGTTCTCCATCAAAACAATTCAAACAACAAACCATACATAGATGAATATCTTACTATTAGGTTCTGGCGGCAGGGAAAGTGCTTTAGCCTGGAAAATGAGCCAATCTTCTGAATGTTCCCAATTATTTATTGCTCCGGGTAACGGTGGAACGGGTGCTTATGGTAAAAACATCAACCTAAACCCAAATGATTTTGAAGCGGTAAAAGCTTTTGCCTTAAAAGAAGCCATCGATCTGTTGGTAGTTGGGCCCGAAGAACCATTGGTAAACGGCATCCACGACTTTTTTGTCAATGATGAAGCCTTAGCTCATATTCCTGTAATCGGGCCTAAAAAAGAAGGCGCGATACTGGAAGGAAGTAAAGATTTTTCCAAGCAGTTTATGGCCCGTCATGGCATCCCCACTCCGGCATCAAGGTCTTTCACCAATGAGAGCCTGGAAGAAGGCTTAAAATACCTGGAAACACATGCGTTGCCTATCGTGCTAAAAGCAGATGGACTCGCAGCTGGTAAAGGCGTATTGATCCTGGATAATATTGCTGAAGCACAGGCAGAACTAAAACTGATGCTGGGTGGTAAATTCGGTAATGCGGGAAGTACAGTCGTAGTAGAAGCATTTTTAAATGGCATAGAACTTTCTGTATTTGTACTGACTGATGGGGAAAACTATGTGATCCTTCCGGAAGCAAAAGATTACAAAAAGATCGGACAGGCAGACACGGGTCTGAACACGGGCGGAATGGGTTCTGTATCTCCGGTTCCTTTTGCGGACGAGGCGTTCATGACTAAAGTAGAACAGCAGATCATTATCCCGACCATTAATGGCTTAAAGAAAGATAAAATTGACTATACCGGATTCATCTTCTTTGGCTTGTTCAAAGTTGGCGATGAACCCTTGATCATTGAATATAACTGCCGCATGGGCGACCCTGAGACAGAAAGCGTGATCCCACGTATAGAAAATGACCTGGTTGAACTTTTTGTAGCAACCACACAGAAAAAACTAAAAGATTATAAGTTAAAGATCAGTCCTAAAAATGCAGCAACGGTAATGATCGTTGCAGGTGGCTATCCCGGAGATTACGAAAAAGGGAAATCCATCACGGGGATTGATAATGTGCGTAACTCCCTGGTATTCCAAGCAGGCACGAATCTAGAAGGTGGTGTGGTAAAAACCAATGGCGGAAGAGTATTGGCAGTAACCAGTCTTCAGGACAACCAGTTTGATGCTTTACAATCCGCAACAGGAGACGCTGCACGCATTTATTTTGACGGGAAATATTTCAGGGAAGATATCGGGTTTGACCTGATGTAAACCTGGATCGTTATCCTAAAAAAGCTCCCTGCTCTGATTGAAGCAAGGAGCTTTTTGTTTTATAAGTTGAGATTATAGTTCAAAATTTCAACATATTTGTGATCTCCCGCAGCTTTAATTCGTATTTCCTTATTATCGGTTCCTCTAAACACAATATCATCAGCCATCATCCCATCAGAATCTACAAATCTGATAGGATTACCAAAGGTATAACTGTAAGGGCTAAACCTTCGAATCTTCTCAGAAAGCGGATCAGCAGTACTAAAACGTCCTATCACCGGATCATAAAACCTCGCCCTATAATCGTACATCTTCTCATCGAGCAGTCTTTACCGACAAATTTTCGCATTTTCTAATTCATTTGTAATAACAACCTTACTTCCAAACTTTTTATTTTGTTCGAGTTCAAATTGAGTGTTATCAAAAAGATAGCAAAGATTATTAAGGTCATTTGGAGCAGCATATTGATCCATTATTCTATTATATTCCGGCGATTCATATTCTTTAAAATAGATCTTATTCTTTCTACTTATCTGCTTAAATTTACCGCCACCACCACTCATTACCTGAACCTTCCCATCTTTATGAAAAATCAGGGAAGCCTGTAGATAATCATCGAATTGCCAATCAACTATCAGAGATACATTTTTTTTTATAGAAAGAACATTGTTACATTCTCCGTAATAAAGGTAAGTCCTTTTTTCGAGGTCGCACCGACTAACTTTTACACCTTCAAATTCATAATGTATTATTTTCTGAGCCTCCTCTTTACAAGACAAAAATATCAGCGAAAAAAAACAAATAAATGCAATATTTTTCATGACTTATCTAAATATTTTTTTACCGGCATTAATACCATCTCTTGTTAGCTTATCTTCTCCAGTAAACGCTGTCCTTAAAAACTGAAATAATCCAGCTTGAGGTGTCATTATAGTGGTAAAAATATCTCTTATCCCCATAAACACTGCGGCTTTTTCGTTATTGCCAGCTTGATTGTATACGCCGAAACCATAATCAATTCCAATTGTTGGAAAATTAGAACTCTCAGCAACGATCCCTGCCGCAATATTCCCCGCATCCTTTGCTGATGCAAACTTACCCCAGAGCAAAGAACCATAGGACGAATTCTTAAGGGGTGCATGGGCCTTAATATCCCAAGTTTGACCGCCTCCAGCCAACTTAGAATATTGATAGGCAGAGGGACTATCTTCTAAAACTTCTTTAACTCTATTCTGAGCCCAGGAAGAATTAAAATCTATCTTCGCTCTATCTGCGACTTTTACCGAACCGTATCTACCTACTCCATTCTTCTGAAAATAATCAAAATCTGCAAAACCAAAAGGAGTCCATGTTTCTCCCATTTTCTGTCCGCCTGCAGATGGTCCACTTATCGAATAATATTTTTTATCAACATCTTCTTTATTCCAGGCATTTTTATGTCTATAGACACCCAAATCGCCATCATTGTAAATTGCCAAAACGTTTCCGAACATGTCTGTATGTGTTGACTCTCCTTTCATTCCTGTCGGATCAACAAATCTCATCGGATTATCGAATACATACGCATAAGGGTTAGTCTTTCTGTCAAGCTCAGCCAGCGGATCCACTACATTCCACCTGCCTATCACCGGGTCATAGAACCTTGCCCCATAATCGTACAGCCTAATGCGTTTTCTTACCTACTATTAGTCTCGAACCATAAATCCTCTACAGAAAAACTTTCAAAGTTAATTCGACCATCAATCTCTTTATCTAAGTTTTTTTCGGCAATAGTAAACTCTGGCTTGTTAAAATTTCCAGACTCCACTATTACTATAAAGTTATAATCGTTTAAAAAAAACCGTAGATTATTTAAATAAGACGAATTAACAAATAACAATGGATATTGTTGCCATAAATATGCTACAATATTATTATATAATTTGTAACATCACCATTTTCTACTATAAATACTCTTCAAACATATCTTTTCCTTTATGATATATTATGTAGTTTGTATTGCGAGCATCCCATATTTGGATATAAATTGACCCATCATCATTCTTACCAACATTAATTAAAATGTTGTCCTCTTCTTCATTAGTTTCAACATCAATTATATCGCCCTCGCTAATAAACCCCTGTACTGCCTCTGGCTCCTTGGTTATTGACATAGAGCCATTGCTACAATTCCGAATTTGGATTTTAATTTTTTTCATTAGAAGTGTGTTTTTAAAATTTCTAAAACTTGCCGGGCCCATACGACAGATGCCGGATTCAATGCCCCTGAGCCGCCGTTTGTAAGCGTTTTTTCGCCTGCTTTTACAAGACCCGAATAAATATTGTGCAATACTTCTTTCGTATAACCAGCCTCTAACAATTGTTTTTTTGTAAAGTCACCTGCTGTTTTCCTTATTATAGTTTTATCGCCCCATCCCAAAAAAGCTGCGACCAATTTACTGCCGCCAGCTTCTGATAAAGCTTGACTAAGTTTAACTCCCGCCTCCGGAGCAAATGTAGCTGCTCCCTCTAAAGCACCTGCTCCCCTGAAAATGGCTGCCCCTCGACCAAAAAGCCCTGTGGTTAACCAGAAGTATCCTTGCACATCAACAGGCATACTCCCATGCAACTGTCTAACACCTGGAGTAGGGTGTCGTTTTTGACTACCTGCTCCTTCATCAGCCGCGACACCTGAAGTGTAGCCTGTTTGTACGTCAACAGTATAATTGGTTATTCCGCTTGTATGTGGAGCTGCATCTAAATTTACTACTGTTACGTAATCAGTAACATCACCACCCTTAGTTCCAGTCATAGTCGTGCTCTGCACTTGGCCACCTTGGACAACAACCTCATACTCGTTAAAAAACATTCCATCAGGATCAACGAATCTAATCGGATTATTCCCACAATAAACGTAAGGACTAAACCTTCTCATACCTTCCGCCAACGGATCAATAACATTCCATCTCCCAATCACCGGATCATAGAACCTGGCCCCATAATCTAACACGCTTACCTAACTTTTTTAGAATTCGCTGGATTCGTTGGCAGTTACATTCCGATGCTCCACCTTTATATTATTATTATTTGTTTTTGATTGAGGCCAGTATTTGCTTCTGATAGGTTTTGTTAGAAAAACAATAGCTGTGAAAAGGTAAAATAATATAGGGAGTACCGCTATCGCATTAATCACATACATATTAACCTTACTCAACAATGGTATATACATTGTATAAGTAAAATTGAAAATGGTAGGGGAACTGTACTTAGGTTGAATAAACATCAAGTTATATGCACCCAACAAACAAATAATTAAAACGAAGAACCAAGTTACCCTAGTTCTATAAAACATTGACATTAATAATGTCGCCAATAAAAATAGTTCATTTATGTGATAATATTTATTTGTTATTACCATCTGTAATAGTTCAAAAGAAATAACAACAACGATAATCAACGCCAAAATATAAATTGCTTTTTTCATTTCTTTTAATTAGTTTTTGGATTGTAAAATCTAATCTTATATGTATCATTATACACTTTTACTAAAGTACCAACTGTTTGGACTTTAGGGGTTACAGTAAATCCATTTTTACTCCACGTATATACAGTCCCATTTTTTGATGTACCTAAATAGGCTGCTGCATGAGTAGGTGTTTCATACGCCCCTTCAAATATGTTAAAATTTTTCTCATTAAAACTCAATATGGTTTTACCAAATGTTTTACTCGTAACCTGTTTAAAATCGGCTCCCATAATATCTTTAAAATCTTCATTTTCAGGGGCACGAGATCCAAGAAAACTAGGTGTTTCTCCTTTTGATGTCGAAATTGCACACTCATAACAATTATAATTTTGAGGGTTCGGCAAATACCAAGGAGTGCCATCCGCGTACGAATCAGGATTTTTATTAGCGTCACTAATTGCCGAATTAATAGAAGCAACACCAGGGATATTATCTGAAAGAGTTATTTTTCCTTTTTTCATATTTTTAAACTCTGCATCTGCTTGCTTTTGAGAAACACCTAAAAACTTCTTTAATGTCTGTGCATTATCTCCTTTTTCTGCAATTGCAGTCAATTTTCCGTTAATTATGCCTGGTATCCATTGCCCCTCCATACCATCAGGGTCGACAACGTTTATCGGATTGTTAAATCCATAAGCATAAGGGGTTGTCTTTCTATCTTTCTCCGCCAAAGGATCTACTACATTCCACCTACCAATCACCGGATCATAGAACCTTGCCCCGTAATCATACATCTTCTCTTGATCCTGCTTCTCTTTCCCATTATACTGGTACTTGTTCTCGATCCCAGAAAGTGTTCCTTGTATGCCCAGCCCAAAAGGATAGTAATCTGTCTGCTGAATTTTTCTTGCAACCCCAGCATTAATATCAAAATACAACCGTCCATTTCCTAGGTGATCACTAAGCGTATACTCATAGCTGTAATTTGTCGCACTATTGCGAACAACCCGCCCAGCTTCTGTACTCACAAATTTCATCACACCTTCTTCGTATTGGATACCACTAATATACTCATTAAATGAATTTACAGCGCCTGTAACCTGTTTCCTTAGTTTGCCCCCATTTGCATCATAACCATAGGCAATCAAGGCTCCATTGGCATTAACCGTTGCAGGAAGATTCAATATATTATAGGTAATTCCTGACAGATTATTTCCTGCATGGCTTACATTACTTCGGGAAATCATATTCCCATTTAAATCATAAGTATAGGAAGTAGCACCAGGTAGCTGGAAACTAACATCCGTATTGCTAGTATTCTCATCGGTAACCGTATTTAATTTATTTCCAGCGTAACTGTACGTCAACTGATCAATTAAGGTATTTGCTGAATGACGCTGCAGGCTCGTAATATTCCCCATCACGTCATATCCGATCTGCTCGTTATTATTGCCAGTACTAACCCCAGCGCTCAAGCGGTTCAATTTGTCGTAGGTGTAAGTATAAGCCTTGGATAGTCCGGTATTTACACCCCATTTCTGCATACTGATGTTTCCGTTATATTGCGGAATTAGTCCTACAGAGTCCTTCTCATATTTCAGTTCAGTTGCAAACAAAGGAGCAGACGCTCTTTCCATCCAGCCTCTTGGATTATAAGCATAATCTACTTTCTGAGCAAAACCAGCTCCATCATTGGTGCTATGGAGTTCTTTGCTAGTTACCTGACCGACTTCATTATAGTTAGTTCTGGACAGGACAACCAGTGGATTAGTCGTTGCTGAATTATCTCCGGTCTTTTGTTTAGTATCTGTTTTTCGTCCCTGATGATCATAGGCAAATTCATTATAGACATATAGTTTCTCTGCTCCTAAAACAAAATGCTTTCTGGTACTATTCACCAGTTCTCCAGGGAAACTGTAAGTATTGGTTACTTCATCATAATTATCAGCTCTAACTTCTCCTCCCTTATAATGCTGCTGAATTGTCTTCACTACCCGGCCTTCATCATCATAATATTGGACATTCCATAACATATCATTAGTGCCCAGAACATTGATACGACTTACAGTTGGAAGCCCCTTCAACATCTTACTGTAACTACCTGAAAGGTTATATGGTGGAATAGCCGGTAATCCTGGAACGGAATAGTCATTATAATAATTAATTGTTAATATCGTCGTAATAAAACTGTTGTTAGGGCTACTCAGTCCATTATAACCATTACCCGATTCAACACGCTCCTCCCAAAGCACAGTCTCTCTATCTAAGACAGACTGAAAGACTTCACGCTGAGAAACATTAGCTGTACTTCCAGGGGGACTACATATCCCTGTTAACACCACCCGCCCCAATGCATCATATTTAGTAAACGTATATTCCTGGGGTGCCTTCGCTCTCTGTAATGCATCCTGGGTCGCCACCACTTGATCCAGTTTATTGTACAATAGAAATTCCCAGCCTTTTACGGGCAACTTCTTTTCAATCAATCTTTTTCTGCCGTCATAACGATATTGATAGCAAAAATCATCCAAAACAGTCTGAGTCGGCACCACTACTGCATCCGGATTAGCCCCCGGAGGCAATACAAAACTGAGATTTCCAAAGTCGTCATAAACATAATAAGTAGACAACACCTCTGTTGTTGTTCCTGATTTATTGAACAACCTTTTCAATACCACTCGTCCCTCTTTATCCTTATACTCCTCTACCGTCCCTGCCTTTCCATCAGCGGAAGTCCAATTCTCGTCTTTGCTAATAGTCAGATAAAGCTGATTAGCCCCGTAATAACCGGTACCGGACAAGGTCCTCTTATAGGGCTCAGCCAAAACTGTTGTGGCATTATACAACCTTACCGCAAGGCCTGTTGTGGCATAGTCGGTCAAGCTGTTATTCGCTCCGTAGCTGAGCATAGCAGTTCTGCCTGTAGTGGTTCTGGTAGCCGCTGGCTGCCATGCAACACCTGGGGCTCCCTGTTCCAGCACCCGGTTTAAAGGTGAAGCTTCAAAGATTGTTTTAGAAAAGGCAGCATTAGGGATGGCGGTTACACCTGGGGCAGCCCAGCCAGTTGTTGTTCCCGGAGTTGTATAAAAGGAATTTTGTTCCGTCAATGCGGCAGGTTTATAACTTCCGTTACTTGTCGCCAGTGTTCCTGAGTAAGGTAAATATTTTTTCTCCTCCCGGCCAAAGGCATCGTATGCAACCGGCGTAATCAAGTCGCGAAAGGTTGGACTTCCATGAACATTGATCATTTGAACAGGCCTGCCGAGACCATCGAAATACTGGATCACCTGATTTTCTTCGCAGGTTTTGCGTATAACTCCAATATTCTCTGCAGTCACATTTGGAACTTTGAAAGTTCGGGTCAATATATAGTTTTGGTTAGCGCTTGGCTGAAAGATCTGATCGACACAATGCTGAAGCCCTCCATCGATAAAGATCCGGAGTGTATCTCCCGCAGGAACATGAAAACCGGTTTTAAGGGTTACACTTCTTGACGCACTAATTGTCTTCTGTTTAGTATAACTGCTTACTTCGATATCTGGCTGTTGTGCATAAACAGGTCCAACCACAAGTAAAAGCAGAAGTCCCGGTAGCGTTAATTTTATCTTCATTTATAGCATTCTTTTGTCTGAGTTCGGATATGGTATTGGTAATATTGATATGGTGTAATGTGAATCTCACCAACCTATGGCAATTCAGTTATTGGAATAATATTATAGTCTACACCTGAAACAATCAGCTGGTTATTGAAAGTATAATTTATGATCGTCCCGGGGGTAGTATAACCCATATTTGCAGTAGCGCTATTTAATGCAATTGCAGAGAATGGAGCACTGATTCCCAATGCTTTTATTTCTATCTTGTAATTGCCACCCGGTATAGAAATGTTCCTTTTAGCATTAACTCCTCCCCCTCCTTTGGCTGTCACTTCATAAACTTTTAAGGTTGAGATATTGGTAAATTTCACCGTTATCGTGCTATTGTTATCATTCACAAAATTTTCTACTTTAAAACTAGCGGTACAAACACCATTTTGATTAGCGAAAGCCTGCCCAAGTGTGCTGATGCTTTGTAACGCCTTGCTATCCGCATCTTGTTGGGATATTAGCGAACTATACTGCCCCGCCGGAATGGTATACTCCTCCTTGCTCCCGGTTCCTTCGGTACAATCATTCTTAGAAATAAGTTGTGTAAGCCTGGCATTAATAAATGGACATATCTCTCTGTCTGTAATGGTTACCGAGCGTAAAGTGTTGTAAGTGACTCCACTTCTAGGGTTAAAATTCTTTTGCGTTTTGGTGACCTGCCCTGTATTCACACCTGTTTGATCAATCAGACAATTACAGGCGACATCAACCCAATTCGGATTTGTGGAATAATTATAGTCATAGGTCTTGATGATATTTTGGTTTTGATCTTTTGTATTTTTTAATCTTCCAAATTCATCATAATTATAAAATGTAGTATAATTCCTTTCATCAGTCCTGGAAGTAATTCCAAATGAAGAGTCATAGGTATAAGTTGACAACCCGCTATTTTCAGGAAAAATTCTAATATCATCCAAAGTTCCAGTTAAAACCTGTCCACTATAGATCAAGTCCCCACTATGCTTCCAGGCCCCATTACTTACATACCAATAACTAATTAAGTATTTTCTTCCATTTTCGGGCTTGGTAAAAAAGCTCGCAGTATTGTACGAACCATTGAATGAAGCAACGCCTGTATGTGCATCGCTAACCACCCCATTATCTTCAAAAGACTCATAAAAAAACTCAGAT
This sequence comes from Pedobacter steynii, assembly GCF_900103665.1. GTDB lineage: Bacteria > Bacteroidota > Bacteroidia > Sphingobacteriales > Sphingobacteriaceae > Pedobacter > Pedobacter steynii. Next base: position 192,409 of record NZ_FNGY01000010.1, on the reverse strand, counting down.
TCTGTGGCATTGATACACTCTGCTATTGGAAAAGTTTTGGCCTTATTCCAACGATAGGCTTTTTTTACCCCTGCTGAATTGGAGACCTCCAGAACATTCGAATTCGCATCATACTTGTTGATGATAAACTCAGCATTAAACAGGTTTTTTGGCACATCCAATTTTAGCTTTTCAAACAAGAGCGGGCGGTCCGGATAATAAGTATTTTTTTCAAGAGATATTAAATTCCTGATGCTATTAGAGGTATTGTAAACCGATGATTCCACAACCTCACTGAGTATATGTTTAGCATCCAACTGATTTATCCTGGCATCTTTAGCGTACAAATAAACATGCTCTAAAGTATTTTCCTTACTCAGGATATCGGTTATTTTGTTAGCATCAATATCCTCTGCTGTATCATAATCAAACTTTTTAATCTGTTCAACAAATTTACTATCGTCATTCATGTCATATGTCCTGACCGTTGTTTGTGCTATTTTCTTATAGAACGGTGAAATATTATTCATTAAAATCTGAGAAGGATACCAATATCTCTTAGTAACCTTTGGGTCTGTAAGCATGAACATTTGGTCGTCGATAAGATCATTAAACCCTTGTGCCATTGGCGGAAGGTATACACTGCTTACGGACCAAAACCCCCTTGCTCCAAATTCCCCTGGAAAAGGCGGCGGTGTTGTCACAGAAACACCAGGATTATTTTTATCGGGGGCCATACTACTAAAACGAAGATCCCAGACCAGAGAACTCTTTCTATATACCGGAAGATCGCTATTCTCTTTAGTTGTTTGATCAGGGCCTCTGGATTCAGCATTTGTCAAATACTTATTCTCTTCCTCTAATACCTTCTTATACCCATCATTTGAATACCTAAACACCGTCTTTTTAAGCAAATTACCTAAAGAAGAGGAGTATTTTATTTGCGGAAAGTTAAATGATATAAAATTACCAAGTGGATAAGTCGATGGCATATCCTGTACAGGGGTACCGACCGAAAAACTTCTTATTAAATCTTCTTTCTCCTTAAAATCATTATCTGAAGTAGAAAATTGATAAGATGTTTTCCCTTTATTTACACTCCCCATTTCCGAAACCTCGATATTAGCATAAACAAATAAGTCACTTCCATAGCCCCCTAAATTTATACTGCGATAAGGTGCGGTCGAAAGGGTATGATTATAGGTGATTGCTCTTGCATTTATATTTGAAAGTGCATCTTTGTACTCCATGACTACCTTGAAGGCTTCTTGTTTATTAGTAAACTGATTAAACGTCAGTTGTGTTCCGTGGATATAGGAATACTCTTGTTTTAACAACAAAGAATCGCCCATTTTCAAGGTAGTTTCTTTCACCCTTAATCCAGCTCCTAAATCTCCGGTATCATACCTATTCGATTCATATTTATACTCCATATATCCACCCGTAGGATAAATGATCTTTTGTAAGATTCCAGCCTGGTTATTTTTAACATCTATATTATCTCTATACACATTATAAGGGGTATTTAAATAAGAAATATACCCGTAATTATCCTGATTATCCCCTCTTTGATCAGGCACTTTAAGAATATTATTGATTCCTCCATTATAGTTGGATTTGGAAGGAAGCGGACTATTATCATATAAGAAACTAAACTTATCTCCCAGACTGGCCTGCCCATTTATTGCACCTTTGTTTTCGATGCCACCTAATTTTAATCTCTTGTCTGTGTCTTTTAGTGATGGCGCTCTTAGTGCAAAATATTGATCATTATCAAAAAGGATTTGCTTAACCAGTTTTAAGCCTTGAGATGTTTTACTATAGATCTGAATTTCTGACAATCGTATTCCATTTGGAATATCCACTCTTGGCAATTTTATAAACTTTATAAGTTCTTTTCTGGATGTGATTGAATCCGGGTAAAATTCCTCGACACTACTTTGTTCTATTGTAGAAGTATAGATAATATCATCAGGCTTTGGAAACGCCTGCATCATTGCAGAGATCGCGTCGTTATAATAGGAATTGGGTAAACTTTCAGGAGGCAACGGTCCTCCAAGATCAAATTCACCACTCATCCATTCCTTGTTATGTATTATTGTTGGTGTATGATAATTGCTATACACCTTTTTAGAATAATAGATATTTATCTCTTCACCTGTCGGAGATATCATTTTATTTAAATACGCCGAAGAAATATTTGAATTATACTTGTAGGTGGAATCAGCGAGGCTATCAATTGACGTTCTGGTGCTTAACGCATAACCCGGAGTATAGGTAAAATAGGTTTTTGCCAACTTAGTGGTCTTTCCATAGTCGTTAAAATGGTATTGAATGCCTTTGGCATCTGTAATTTTCCATGCACTGGGTCCACCCTCAATTTTAAAATTGTTCGCCTTAATTTCATGAGGCTTATTATCCAGACCATACATCCAACTACCGCTCATTCCGTTTACATTACATAAATATAAATCCGGAGAAAAGTCATTTTTACCAAATGCTTTGATATCAATTAAGCTTGGAGTTGCTCGTAACGGATCGTTGCCGTAGAGATACAAACCTGTATTGCTTAGATATCGCATATTAATAAAATCCAAATCTTTATACCCTTCCATCAGGTCTGAATACTGGTATCTTGTCTTATTATATGGGCTAAACATGATGTTTCTTAGAAAATCTTTATCAGCCGACAAAAAACCTTTCAGCATTGTTCTCGATAGATTAACTTTGATTCGATTTGGTCCATGCCATGCCAAGTCCCCTCTCAACTCGAGTCCTGTTTGAGTATCTTCCTCTCCATTTACGACTTTATTAATCATCCCTCCGACGTTCAATGTCCAACCTAATCCTACCCAGGAAGCTTCATCTTTTACTTTAACACCCGAAGCATGATAAGACATCGTTATCGGTAGCTCCAATCCTCCTATTTGGAGTTTATACAGGGGAAGATTAATGTCCGGTGTTCCGGTATATCCCCCTACAGGAATATCCCAATACCTTCCAATAGAAGAAACTTGAGGACTTTCAGCGACAACTCTTGGTTGAGCAAAACTAGTTTTGGCAAAGAATAGTAAAGTAACAACAGTTACAATACGAGATAGGTTATGTATCATTTTGGTTTTATTGGTCGATTCTGGATTAGGTTTCAGGACATTATTACTCATCAACTCAAGACCGGGGAGTAATTATAAGTGACAAAGGAGATGTCAGTAAAGAAGTACAGGTATTTAAAGTAGTTTTCATAAGGCGATATCATACCGCTCTATTCAGGTAAACACTAATCCACAGCACACATTTCAATTACCCGGAGAGACGTTAGCAATGGGATTAATTTATTTCTGCTAAATATATGACAATAGCGGATATATATATATTCTTTTTTTTAGGAATTTTTTTCATGCATTTAAAACAAACAGATTCTAGTGATTTACCTCTATAATTATGCTTAAATGCCAAATTTTTAATGCATTAAAAGGGTCTGTAACCATTAGACTATGATTTAAGGGCTTTCCTTTAGGAGTAAGGCCCTCGTTAATTAACACCTGTGCTTCAACTTCTGTCAAAATCGATCCGTCTATAACAGTCGAATGATGAACTACTGAAATGTTATTAAACTTCTCATCGTCAATCACGTCCGCTATACCTAAATCCTTATATTTCTCTATCAGTTTAAAATCCACTGCCACCTTATTCCAGGGATCGTCCAGGTATTAACAATAATAAAATACTTTACAACAAAAAAGCGCTAAAATTTAGCGCTTTCCCTTTATCCTTATTTTCTTTTCAGCGATCTGCTTCCAAAAAGATTATACCTTAACCCGAAGGCCTGCTGGCTATCAATCACCCCATCAACAAAGTGAAAAGACAGCGCCAGTTTACCTTCCAGATTCTTATAAATAATCGGGCGCCAGGTCAGGTCCGTTCTGTTATACGTTTTAGAAGTATAAAACTTATCGCCCATGATCAAATGATGGCCTTCTCCTTTGTAAAAGAAATTGGTGATTCCAAACCTATGGTACTCCAGACTTAAGTCCACCACTAAGCCTTTTGGCGTTTGCCATCCCCCAACGGTACGGGTGCGCTCAAAGGACATCATTCCTCCTGCACTAATCGTCAGGGAATCCAAAAATGTTTTGTGGGAAAGGTCTACTCCAGCTTTAACCATTGCTGCACCATTATCCTGAATATGATCATCAGGGATAGGGATCCCCGGACCTGCATTATGCAGCATCATCGCATAGTGAGAAACAAAAAACGCATCTTTCTTATAACGTCCGGAAAATCCAAAAATAAAGTTCTCCCTCGCTGTTGCCGTTTGTCTGCTGGTCCAGTCGATAAAGATGACCTGTTTCCAGTTTTCATTTTCATACTTTACCAACATCCCCTCCACATTCGGACGGTAATAATTGAGTGTATCATTCAAAATTGCTCTTGGAAAATCAGAGATCAAACCCTCTCTCGGGAAAGCGCCCATATAGAAATTCCAGTTTTTCTTAAGGTATTGATAGTAAGCTACGATATCCGCTTTGTTGCTGAATTTCGGAGAGCCAAATTCGTGCATCACATTTACACCAAGCCTGATTCGATGTGCACTATCTATCAATAGTCCCACCGATGGAGTAACCCTCAATCCGAAAATGGTTTCTGAAAACCGGTTCGACCTTGCGTACTCCCTGTTGTCTGCGAATCCGTGAAAATTTAAATTTCCTTCCAGTTCCTGGGCATAAATGTTATTAAAGGCTGTACACAATACAGCAAAAGTCAAGAGTAAGCGAATCCGCATATATTCTATTTTTGGTTCAAACCGTTTTGATAAACGGCTGTCAAAAATAATAATATAATCCTTTAGCAGGATAATTAAATCATCATCCTTTTGTAGCCTTTTTTGCCCATAAAATCTAACCCGGCTTTCCCGGAAGATGCTCCAGTTTATTCTTTAACACCTCATACTCCCTTTCCAGGTTTCGGAATGCTTTGCTATCGACGGGATTCCCCCGGTTATCCTCCATCTGTTTTAAATAATCGGCCTCCACAGCATCAAAACGTTGCTTTACCAAAGCATATTTTTGCTTTTGCGCGATCTCCTCCTGACTTTCGACTGCTCCGTTCAGGTTGCCAATGTATTGACTATCGGAAATGGCCTTGCCGTTGGCTGCTCTGAAGCAGATATAAGCTTCTATTGGTTCTTCGACAAGTTCTGAATGTAAATCCACAAAATAGCTCCCTGCATCTCTGCGACACGCATTAATAACCGGCCTCGCCGTTTTTTTCAGGGGATGATAGAGCAGAATCATGACGATATCATTGTACCAGCCGCTGGGGTCCCAGCTCACTAAAACTCCTTTTTCGTTCTTCTCAATTTTCAGGTCATTTGCGCCGGGTAAAGTACCGTTGCTCAGGATCACCTTCGCATAATCCACAGAGAGATTGGGGTATTCGCCTTTTATCGCATGTTTTTTGATGTAAGAAGTAGCCAGATTATGTGCGTTTCTAACCGTTCCTTTTGCTTCCAGCTCAAAACTGACGTTTGTAAACTCAGAGATCATTCGTACCATATCCATCGTCACCGACATCGCCTGACGGTTAGCCAGCTGATTCCGGCTTGGTTTACCCGGATCGCCAATGGTACGAACGACTGGCTGTCCATTTAACATATAAAAAACCAGATTGCTTAATTTTCCATTTAAGGGGCCCAGAGGCCCATTTGGTGCTTTTGCCATATTTAATAGATTAATTACTCAATAATAAAAAGTTAATATTTTAAGCATCAACAACACTAATATAAGTAATAATTTCTATTAAAGTCAATACCAAACGTATAACATGCTGCCAATTACGTTTAGGTTACAGTTAAATTTCAGCATACAATAATCGAGGTTGACAGGGCTACAGACCCTATAAGGCCCTAGCAACCTCCTCTCAAAAAAGAAGCAAAATAACAGCAACTGGAAGCATGGTATAACCTTGCCCTAAGCGGGGATACTTGTTGTACCAAATGAGATGCAGATCAAGAAGCGTCCTGAAACAGGGCCGGTACGGATAAAAGAAAATGGCTGAATTCCCATTTGCTATGCAAATCAGGTATTCAGCCATTTAGCCAGGGGGTTGTACAACGGTCAGATCATCACTAAACCGGCTCCCTGATGATGTTTAAATAAAAATTTTGAATCTAAGAAAACAAGACTATTTAGATTGTCCTGCGCCTAAGATTTCTGCTAATTTCTTTTGTAATTCTTCACCTCTGATGTTTTTGGCAATAATTTTACCAGTTGGATCGATCAGGTAGTTTGCAGGGATAGACTGAATGCCATAAGCCTTTGCAGCGGCATTGTCCCAGAATTGCAGGTCAGAAACATGTGTCCATGTTAACCCATCTTTTTCTATCGCCTGTAACCAATCTGCTTTTTTACCCGGACGGTCCAAAGAAACACCAAGAACGGTGAAATTTTTGTCTTTAAAGTTTTTATAAGCCGTTACTACGTTAGGGTTTTCCTGACGACAAGGTCCACACCATGACGCCCAGAAATCAAGCAATACATATTTACCTTTGAAATCAGATAGTTTTACCGGCTTGTCATTCACATCATTTTGTGTGAAGTCCATCGCCATTTGGCCAACCTGAGTTTTCTTGGCAGCCGCAATCATATTGGCAATATTTTTACCAAGATCTGTTGCCCTTACTTCAGCAGAAAATTTGTTGAACTGAGGCTCTACTACATTCACATCAATCTCTCCCAAACCACCTCGAAAAGCGACTAAACTCACATAAGAATTAGGATTGGCTTCAATGAAAGTCTTATTGATGGCTTCCAGTTCTTTTTGGTTTTCATCATCACGGCTCATCACCGTTTTAATATAAGCTTCGTCTTTACGCTGCTCTTCCGTTTTACTGCGATACTCACGCATCAAGGCAGCTCCTTTTTCATTAACAACTTTAGTCAGCGATTTATACTTCTCGTTTTCCTCGTTTAATTTAGAGCCCTTTATGGTTGCATATTTTATAGAATCTTTAGGAGCAATCAGTTCAACAGCTTTAGGCTCAAGATAAAAACTGATCACATCTGCAGGAACACGTTTTGCCGGATCTGCTACCGCATTGTCATGTTTGATCCTGATTTGTGCCTGCGCAATTCCGCTAAGCGGACCTGAGAACGTAAATTTCCCGGCTACAATTGCTGTGGAATCGGTAATCTGGTTCTGGCCTACCCGATAAGCAATAAAAGCCTTTGCCGGCGCATTTAAGGTTCCTACTTTTCCATTAACGGTAAATTTACCTTGTGACATTGCTGCAACAGGCAATAGGCAGATTGCAGCGATTAATGTTTTTTTCATGAGTTTATATTGTTTTTTTATGGTTATGAAGCGATCCTGATCTTGTTATTCATTTTTTATTTGATCTGTAAGATCATGATGGCTTCATCGAATATTAGTTTATGTTAGTTTAGGATCTTCTCCTGCTTCATCAGCATCCTAAGGCCAATGTAAGCAATGTTTAAAGGGGGAACCGCATCTATCTCCTTTTAAACGTTATATTTTAAGTAAAATTACAATAGCTTTTGGTACGTCCTCCACCACAGATCCGGCATCTCTCCATTTACTGCCATCGTATAATCATCATAACGGCAAGGCACTAAATGGAAGCGTTCATTTTTAGTGATTCCTGAGGGGTAAGGCACCTGCATCCACCAGCGGTCGGACTTTTTACTCTTTACAAAAAGCATCTCTCCTGAACCATCGTTTAAACTCGCACGATACACCAGGTATTGCGATTTGGGAGTCAACGGAAAATCTTTCTTGCGGTTGTAAAAACCATCAACAAAATACCAGACCATTTGTGCCAGCAACATCGCTGTCTGACCGTTATTGTCGAATGCCGGATTAAACTCATAAAAGCCAATGGAAGTCAGCTTGTCGCTCATTCCCGCATAACGCGTAATCCTGCAGGCCTGTTCTCCGTAAAAACCATTTGGCCCTGCATTGGCATTAGCCCTGGCATCAGAAGAGCGGATGGCACCAATATCAAAACTGATCATATTCGCGTTCCGTACAATCGGTTCGGTGAGGGTAATGTCATCCATAAATTCACCCAGACGGTGAACATCAAAGTAAAGCTTATTCATTACTTTCAGGCTTTCCTGATTTACAAAATAGGTTTGATAACCGATATTGCTGAAGTTAAACAGGTAATTGGGCTGATGCAACAGAATTTTATTCAGATAGGTATCCGATTTTGCAGCCAGTCCTTCCTGATCTTCCTCATCGAGGTCAAATTTACTGTCCACCACCACCAGATCTACCTTTTGATCCAGGCTTTCATAAGCCAGGTATTGCGCATAGGTCAGGTCTTGTCCACCTCCCATAATGATCGGCAGGATGCCCAGCCGGATCAGCTCGGCCACGACCATCTTCACCGCCACATAGGTATCGGAAATAGAAGCTCCAGGTTTAATGTTTCCGAGATCGATGATTCTGCTGTTAAAAGCACCCTCATTTAAAGTATAAAATTGCGATCTGAAATAGTCCGGAGCGAGTGCACAACCTTCATTATTTACCGCAGCACGGTCGTCAAGCACGCCAAAAATGGCAATATCATATTGATTTCCCTCCAGTTCAGGAAATTTATCCGTGTAAAAACCTGCCTTTAAACCCAACTGGCTGGTATAGAATCCATGTTTTGGGGCAAATTTGTCAGGGTTGACCGGAGAAAAAAAATCTGATAAAGACATATTGTACTATAAATGTATCTGTCAAATATCTATTTTTGAGCGCATATTTTAATGAACATCCTAAAAAAAATGAAATGATATTGGTTACCGGTGCTACTGGATTTTTAGGAGCAGAATTAATACATCAGCTAACCGGAGGGGGAGCAAAGCTCAGGGCCTTAAAGCGTGAGCACTCCGTGATTCCTGATTTAATAAAAGACAATCCCCTGATAGAATGGGCGATTGCAGACATCAACGACCTTTCTACACTGGATACGGCATTTGAAGATATCCACCAGGTGTATCACTGTGCCGCAATGATTTCTTTTGACCCCAGAGACAAAGCAAAATTACTGAAAGTAAATATTGAAGGAACGAGCAATGTGGTGAATCTTTGCGTGGAAAACCAGGCGAGGTTGCTTCATGTCAGTTCTGTTGCCGCTTTGGGAAATGCAAAAAAAGGGCAGCTGATTACAGAAAAAGACTTCTGGGAATACGATTCCAAGGCACATTCCTATGCCATTTCCAAATATGAAGGCGAAATGGAAGTCTGGCGTGGTATTGCTGAAGGACTGGAAGCCGTAATTGTAAATCCATCAGTCATCATCGGTGGTACTGCCGGATTTCAGGGAAGCGGAGCGATTTTTAAACTCGTAAAAGAGGGTCTGTCTTTCTATACCAAAGGCGCAACCGGAATTGTAGATGTCCGGGATGTGGCCAAAAGCATGATTGCCCTGATGAACAGTACGATTACAGAACAGCGTTTTACCATCAGTGCAGAAAACTACAATTACCAACGCTTTTTTGGAGAGATCGCCAAAGGTTTTGGGGTCAAAGCACCTGCTAAAGAAGCGAAACCATGGATGCTTGGCATTGCCTGGAGAGCCGCGAAATTTGCGGCTTTATTTACCGGAAAACCAGCCGCTTTAACAAGTGATGCAGCCAGAAGCAGCCTGAACGAGAGTTTATACAGCAATAAAAAAATAATTGAGACCATTGGAATAACATTTAAGCCGCTGGATCAGACCATAGCAGAAACCTGTCAGGCCCTGAAACAGCTCCCACTTCCTTAAAATTATGAATCAGAAGAATATTTACATCATTGATTTCGACAGCACCTTTACCCAGGTAGAGGCATTGGATGAGCTGGCCCGTATTTCCCTCAAAAAGCATCCTGAGAAAGAAGCCATCTTCAAGAAAATTGAAGACTATACCAACCTGGCCATGGAAGGAAAGTTATCTTTCGGGGAGAGCCTTGCACAAAGGGTCAAACTTTTAGAAGCTTCAGAAGACCATTTAAAACAGCTGATCACCCGGTTAAAGAAAAAAGTATCTGCTTCTTTCTCCCGCAATGCAGCATTCTTTAAGAAACATGCGGATGAAGTATTGATCGTTTCAGGTGGATTTAAAGAGTTTATCACCCCTGTGGTGAGCCAATACCACATCAAAAAAGAAAACATTTACGCCAATACGTTTGTCACCACCGGCGATGGCAAAATTATAGATTACGACCATGCCAATCCTTTAAGTGAAGAAGGTGGTAAGGTGAAATTAATGCAGCAGCTGAACCTGGAAGGAAACCTTTATGGAATTGGTGATGGTTATTCTGATTTTCAACTTAGAGAAAGCGGGCTCATCAAAAAGTTCTATGCCTTTACAGAAAACATCTCCAGAGAAAGCATTGTAAAAAAAGCAGACCATGTGACCCCGAGCTTCGATGAGTTCCTGTATGTGAACAACCTGCCAAGGGCCATCTCTTATCCTAAGAACAGGATTTTATGCCTCGTGATCGGTGAAGTAGACCCGCAAAGCATTGCTCTATTGAAGAAAGATGGTTTTTCCATTCGCCATAAAACCTCCTTTGAGGAGAAATATGTCGCAGATGTACACATGATGTTACTTGCTGAAGGAGAAAAAATCGAACTTGAGCAGCTGAAAAGAGCGGTGAAATTAAAAACATTGGGCTATCTCGGGCAGGCAAAGAACAAGGTTGACATTGCCACCTGCACCGAACAGGGTGTAGTGGTTTTTGACGATTTAAAATCGAATCCGAGAAACCTGACCTTCATTCCGAAACGAATGATTGACTTTATGAATACCGGAACGACACACCTGAGCAATAACTTCCCGAATTTACAATTGCCAAGGATTGATAAATCTCACCGACTGATCCATATTCACAAGAATGTTCCCGGAATTATGGCTAAAATCAATACTGTTTTCGCAAAACACGACATCAACATTGTGGCGCAATTCCTGATGACCAATCAGAACATCGGATATGTGATTACCGACATCAATGCCGAATACGATAAGCAACTCTTCAAATCTTTAAAAAAGATTGAGCACACTATAAAATTCAGGGTACTGTACTAGCTTTCAAACCATGGAATTAACACCACAAATAAAAGACAAACTGGATAAGTTGCAGGAAAAATATACTGCAATGGGCCAGGATATGTCGGCTTATCTGGATGGCCTCCTGTATGCAGATTTTTTAACCTATTGGGATTACATTCATCTGGACACCCTGTTGAGCCTGCAGGCACCAAAGACATCCTTTCCTGATGAGGAAATTTTCATCATGTACCATCAGATCACGGAGCTTTATTTTAAGCTTTCCCTGCATGAGTTTAACCAGATTGCCGCCGCAAGGGAAACCTTAACCGCCGCTTTCTTTACAGACCGTGTAAAAAGGATCAACGCCTATTTTAGCGCGCTGGTTTCTTCTTTTGAAGTGATGGTCAACGGAATGGAGAAAGAGCAATTCCTGAAATTCAGGATGTCGCTACTGCCGGCAAGCGGCTTTCAATCCGGACAGTACCGAATGATTGAGATCAGTGCCACAGATTTTGGTCGCCTGGTAGACAAAGACAAAAGAGCAGCACTCGCCAATGCGCCTATTGAAGAACAGTTTGAACACATTTACTGGAAATCAGGCGCCACAGAACTGGCAACGGGGAAAGAAACACTTACCTTAAAACAGTTCATCAATAAATATGCAGCTCAGTTTTTACAATTGATCAAAGACAGGAAAGACAGTAATTTCTCCGCGCTTTACCACAAAGTAAAAGAAGAAGGACAAGATGTGACGGCCTTAACGGAAGAACTTAGGAAACTGGATTTATTTGTCAACGTAGAATGGCCGCTTTCGCATTATAAATCGGCAGTGCGGTATCTGGAAAGAGATCCGGTTGACATTGCCGCTACTGGTGGAACCAACTGGCAGAAATACCTGCCTCCACGTTTTCAGAAAAGAATTTTCTACCCTTTCCTCTGGACAGAAGAACAAATGGAAGAATGGGGAAAAGGATGGGTATTAAGTGTACTTAAAGACCTCAGAAGCTAAATACTTTACTATAAAATGGGAACCACATAAAAATCGGTTCCCATTTTTTTGTCTTTTCCCTTTATCGATTATATCCGGCCGTTCATCGATTATTTGTAACCGCAGGATGGCTATATTTTAAATTCGGTTAATCAACCAACGAAAAATATGGCTACGATAAGAGCAATATCTCCAACCGAACTCACAGATGGCAATTACAGGTCCATCGCAGAAGATGTTTCAGACAAAGTAATATTTGCAGCGCAACGGGCGCTGTTAAGCACAAGTAATCCTGGCATCAAGATGCCCGCTTCCAGCAATGCCATTGAGCATTTCTTTACGGGTTTTTACAAAACTATGCCGGCGGAAGACGTCCGGATTGCGACCCAGACACTTGCAGAAAAAGTGAAAAGGACTGGAGCTTTTACAGGTATATCTACTAGAAATGCGGCTTTATTTAAGAAAGTCGATTTAGTCAGCACCAAGTCTATAGCAGCTCAATTGTCTGGCCTTTCCCCCAATTTTAAAACATTTGGTCAGGAAGAAAAGGCAGGACAGCAAGTTTTAAATGCAAACTGGCCCGGCTTTGGCACGTCCTCACTCCGATGGCGGGTAACCAGATTGGACTGCCTGGAAGAGACAGGTCTTACCAGTCATGGAAGTGACCATGTCTATATGCAAGGCGTCATGATTGATGCCTACGGCAATACGACCAAAACAGACCTGGCAGATCTGGAAGGCGGCTGGGATACAAAGAACCACAAAGACTGGCCAGACCGGACATTCAGCATTGCAAATTTAGACTATGGTGTGGGCTGGCCGAGGCCTTGCACGCTCGTGGTTGCCATATCTGTATCAGCAACCAGTGAGTTGATGCAACTCATGGACAAAATCGTAGCTGAAGCAAAAGAACAGGCTCAGAAATATGCAATGGAAACCGGGCTTGCCATTGGCACAGCAATAGGAGGCCCCATCGGAGGCCTGATTGGCGCGGGTATCGGTGTGATTGTTGGTAAAATTGTGGCCTATGTCATCGACAAATTATGGGGATGGTTGAAGTCCATATTTACTAAGGCCAGATTATTTCCGCCCCTCACACTGGCGCTCGACGTTCCCTATCAGGGAGGCAAGTTTGGCAATAGCCTGACATCAGGTGCTTTCCAGGCCACCTGGACAGGTCACGGTGGAGCTTACATGGCAACTATGGATGCCGTTCTGCAATGGGGACCAGCAAGCGTGCTTTCTGCGCTTTCTATGTACAAAGGGGGAATATCTTTATTTAAAGTAAACCGGGAAAACAACATTGTAGGCCGTGAATGGAAAGTGAATACCTGGACCGCCTGGTCTGGTATTGCCGGTGGGCAAGCCAGTGTGGATTCGCCTGTGACTGCGGTTAAATATAGCAGCAACAAAATCTGTTTATTGGTAGTTGGCCTGGACGGTAAGGCCTGGACTTATACGACCGTAGTAATGGCTCCCGGAGGTCAGCCACCGATACATATCAAGCGGCCATGGCAACCCATTTTGAATGGGGTCTTTACGTTAGGTACCATGGTCGCAGGTATATCCAGAAACGCTGGCCTTGTAGATGTATTTGCAACAGGTCAGGATGGGCATATCTGGTCAGCAGCCACTGGCCCGCAGTCTAACAGCGACTGGAACGGATGGTGGCAACTTGGGCAGTTAAAAGTCCCTGCAGGTTCACCTGTTGGCGCAACCTCACGTTCAAAAGACATACTTGATATTTTCGTGACCGGGAATGATGGTCTCGTATACACCAACAGCTGGGGAGCCCATACCGGCAATGTATGGACGGATTGGTTTTATTTCAACAACCATAAGTTCATCCCAGGCATTGCCATCACCGCTGTTAGCCGTAAGGAAAATCAATTAGACTTATTTGGGATCGATGCGGATGGTCTGCCTTGCGCAGCAAGCTGGAGTCCTGCTACCGGCTGGCAAGGCTGGACGGTGATCCCGGGAGCAACATTTACGCCGGGCAGCACCGTTTCCGTGGCAAACCAAAGCCCCGAACACCTGGACATATTTGCGGTTGGCATAGATGGAAGGATCTGGACGGCTGCCTATGGTCCGCAGACCAATGGCAAATGGGCCGGATGGTGGCCTGTCGGGGATAAAGTTTTCCCGGTAGGATCAAGTGTAGCCGCGACTTCCGTACAGCCTGGAGCGTTGAATCTGTTTATTGACGATAAGGACGGAAATACCTGGTCTGCCGCCTATGGCGGAATGGGATGGACCTGGTATGGGAACTGGTAAATTTTAGAGATCAGGAAAAGACCACCTGCGTTGTAGTACCTTCTAAGGTACTACATATGTTGAACTCGGCCCCGATCATTGCACTTAGGTCTTTAACAATCAGCAAGCCGTAGCCAGACGACTTGCTGTTAATATCCACCTCATTGATCAATTTCTGAATTCTTTCTTCCGGGATCATTTCGCCACGGTTAATGATGGAAATGTATGGCTGCTGCAGTGCATTGACATTTGCACGGATCAGGATCACGGTTTCAGGAAAAGCATGTTTGACTGCATTTTGCAGCAAATTCCGAAGAATGGTAAACAACAGATTATAATCACTATTGACAAACTGATAGTCCGGTTTTTCGATTTCCAGTATTATGTTTTTATCCTTCGCCTCAGCTTGCAACAACCTTGTCAGCTCGGTCAGTAAATGCGAAATATCTACGTCCTCATTATACAAGGTAAAATGATCCATCTGACTTTTCGACCATAGTAGCAGGTCATCCATGGTCGCCAATAAATTAGCGGAAGACAACAGCAACTCTTGGTGATATTGATTTTTGCAGGCTTCAGTCAGCAGTCCCGGCCTGTTCTGTTGTAACCTCATAAAGGTAAACAACTGGCTCACCGGGCTTCTCAGATCATGGGAAATGATTCCTAATAACTTCGCCTTGGTTCGGTTTCCGGCCATCAGCTGTTCATTCAGGATGTCGAGTTGCCGGTTCTTTTTATCCAGTAATAAATTGGCTTTTTGTTTATTTCTAAAATTCAGGTAAACCAGTAAAATGGTGATCAGCAATAAGAAAGCGGCATCTATGAGCACCTGGCGGATAGTTTTTTCCTGTTGCAACTCCAGTTTTTTAGCCTTATTTTCTTTATTTAGTAAGCGAATGATCCGGTCAGCCTTCAGCGTCTGCCCATCCCCCTCCTCAAAATGGCCTTTTGCCTGTTTAAAAGTCAGCCTGTAATCACCTCCTGCTCCAGCGGTCTGATATTTATAGCGCCGATACTGTTGAGCAAAGGTTGCTGAGCAAGCCTGAGAAGAGGACAGCAGCAGCAGGAATAAGGTTAACGTTTTTGAGTACATTTCGTTTTTATTTAAACCTTTGTCTGGCTGCTTTCAAATGAGACTTACCGATTGGTAATATCCTGGTACCCACCTCTATATTTTTAACATTCAGGCGTTGCACCTTATGAACAGCCACAACATAGCTTCTGTGGATCCGCATAAACTTGCCTTCGGGCAGCGCATCGAGAAAATCTGACAATGTCTTTAGCGTCAGGTATCTCTTTTTTTCCGTCACAATTTTTGTGTAATCACCAAAAGCCTCCAGGTAGATGATCTCGTTGCTGTTGATTTTCATCGTATTTAAACCCTCTTTAAAAATGATTTCTTCCTGTTGAAAAAGCACATCATAAGCACTGGCCTTTTGTTTAAGCATACTGAAGTCCAGCAGTCTTTGTACGCTGAGCTGGAAACGATGACTATCGAGAGGTTTTAAGATGTAATCGAAGATTTTCAGTTCAAAACCCTGAACTGCATATTCGGGATAAGCGCTAATGATGATGCAGGCCGGTGCGTAACTGTCGACGCTATTGAACAATTGCAGGCCGGTTACGCCAGGCATATCTACGTCGAGAAATAAAACATCCGGTTGTCTTAGCCTGATCATTTCCATTGCTGCTATAGCATTGGAAAAACTTCCTAATAATTTTAATTGCTTCACATTTTCCAGCTCAGACTGAACTGTTATCCTGTCTAAATAACTATCATCAACGATAATGCAGCTCAAAGTATTTAACACGACAATTTTTTTTGTTTACACCAAGATAGTGTCCTGCCTTATTCCTGCATAGTAAAAATCGACGGACGGGCATGCCATTGGGAGGGCGTGCATCCATAAAAGTGTTTGAATTCTTTGATGAAATGATTTTGATCAAAAAAACCATGGGAATACACCAGTTCCTGCCAGTTCACATTGGTCTGTTGACTGATAAAAGTATTGATGTGATTAAAACGGACAATGCGGCTAAAGGTTTTGGGACTGAAACCTACCTTCTCCCTGAATTGGTCGCCGAGTGTGGTTGCAGACATTCCCAGATGGCGACAAAGCGCTTCGACTCGTAACAGTCCGCCGCTTTGCTGAATCTGTTCACAGGCATAAGCAATCCCGCTGACATCAGTTTTTGCAGCAGTATCCAGCCGGTTTAATAACCAGCGTTCCAGGATAGCAACCACTTTTTCCGCTGATCCGGATGCTTCTTTCAGCTGTTCAATTAAAATGGCTACCCCAGGAAACAGGAGCTGTATATCTGTAGCCAGGTTGGAAAAATGTCGTTGAGGAATACCAAACAACTTATAAGCACCATATGGTTTAAAGACCACCTGCACAAAGGTTTTTGGGAACACATCAAAACAGCGTCCCTGGTTTAGCATACCTACAAAACAAAGCGGATAACCGAAAAGGTCATCGGTGCCCTTTTCTCTAAAATAATGCTGCTCATCCAAAATGAACGACATTTCAGTATGATCTACCGGATAAATATCAATGGAATTGATCCCTTCCTGAATCACGCCCGGACCAACGTACTTATACTCCTGCACATAAGATTGAAGTGCCGGATGAGGAACAAATACACTGATGCCTAATTGCTTACCCATAAGAGTGTCAGAAATCAACTACTTAAAGATAGCATAATATCGGGCAGGTTATATCAAATGGGAACCAGTTTTTTCCTGGTTCCCATTATTTTCAGGGGTATTGTTATTTTAGTTTCGCCTTGTTATGCAGGGCTATCGCCTTTGCATAAGCCAGGTATTGACTGCGAACGGCTTTATCCTCCTGCACGAAGATGACGCGGTTACAGGTATTTTCAGATCCCGGATTGAAGTATATGGTCACACATTTATACTTTTCATTCAAATCATCAATGCCTGTCACATCCGCCCATTTTACCAGCAGCTTCTTCCCTCCCCCATAGGTAAAGGTCATTTCATCTGCGGCAACAGTTGTTGATGAGGACATAAAATTAAGCCGGTTGCATTGATTGACCATGGTCAAATCCGTTTTTTCATTTAGCCATGCGACCATGTTTTCGGTAGATTGTGCGTACGACAAAAATGTCAGGCAGCACAACACAGCAATTAAGGTTAGTCTGAGCATATCTATTTTTTATTTTCAACAGCCAGGGCAATGATGTCTGTTGCATAAGTCATCGCGACAAAGTCAAGTTTATCCATATTGATAATAGGTTTGCCATCTTTGAAGTCCAGAAAACCTTTATATACGACCCGGCATTGCCTTGTTTCATCTGCACTTATCCATAAATTGGCATAATTGGCAGGAAAACCGCCCATATATTGCATGTTTTGGTTCAGCTTATATCCATTGCTTTTCAATGAGGCTTCCATCGCAAGGGCATCTGGCTTTGTCAACTCGCTACAGATCAGGCCAACCACTTTATTTTCCAGGCAATACAAGGTTAAATCATAGGCTTCATACTCGTAATAGCGCATCAAAAATGGCCCCTTCTGTTCATCCAGTTCCTTGTCGTACACAAAAGGGCCTCCTTTCTTCATCACTTTCTTGAGGTCTGAAGTTTTGTGACCGAGGTAATAATTAAACTCTCCGATCGTTTTAGGCCAGCTTTGTGCCTGAACTGCAATACTGCTTAAGACCAAAAAGCAGAGTAAGACAGTGATTTTCTTTTTCATGTTTCAAATTTTAAAATGGAGGATGAGGATGATGATCAAATTTAGAGAAAGGCATTACGGCAGGAAATACCCACTAAGGAGTATTTTGAGCTGCCGGACAGATCGGAGCAAACCCTGATCTTAGTGTACAGGAGACACTTAACAATACTGTTCAAAATCAAAATAAAAAGAAATAAGCAGGGCAATTTTATTAAATTTGCAGGAAGAAATACGAATAGAAATGAACGATACACTGGATATAACCATCAAGAAAATTGAGCAGAGCAGACTAACAGTAACAGACTTTTCTCAACTTCCCTTCGGAAAGGTATTTTCCGATCATATGTTTATTGCCGAATACGAAGATGGCGCCTGGACAAATTTACAGGTATTACCTTACGGCCCGATTCCGATGAGCCCGGCAATTTCTGCCCTGCATTACGGACAGGCAATTTTTGAAGGCATGAAAGCTTACCGTCAGGCTGATGGTAACATCAGTGTGTTCAGAGCAGACAAAAACTTTGAGCGTTTTAACAAATCAGCACAACGCATGGCGATGCCTGCAATTCCTGAAGATATTTTCAGACAGGGAATCGCTGCATTAATTGATATTGACAAAAACTGGGTTCCGAATCAGGATGGTTATTCTTTATATATCCGCCCGGTGATGTTCGCTACAGATCCTTACCTGGGTGTAAGGGCATCTGATAAATATACCTTTGCTTTATTAACGACTCCTACAGGGCCGTATTACAGCAAAGCACTAAAAGTAAAAATTGAAACTGAATTTACACGTGCAGATGAAGGTGGTGTTGGCTATGCTAAAACCGCTGGAAATTACGCCCGTTCTTTACACCCTTTTGCCGAGGCATTAAAAGAAGGTTTTGACCAGTTGATCTGGACTGACGCCGTTTCTCATGAGTTTATCGAGGAAGCAGGAACAGCAAACTTAATCTTTGTCATCGACGGAAAACTGGTTACTCCTTCGATAAGAAGTACCGTTTTGGATGGGGTAACAAGAGACACCATTATTCAACTGGCTAAAAAAGCAGGGATTGAAGTGGAAGAAAGAAGGGTAAGTGTAAAAGAAGTGATCGAAGGTATCGAAAATGGTCAGTTAACAGATGCATTTGCAGCAGGTACTGCCGCTACTGTAACGCCAATTGGAGAAATCAGTTATGAAGGTAAGTTATATACTTTAACGGACCCTGCTACACGTACGATTTCTGCCGGTATCGCAAAAACACTAAATGACATCCGTTACGGACTTGCTCCTGACGAGTTCGGATGGAACTGGATCGTGTAAATTTACAGCTACATTGTAAATAATTCTTGTGAGGCGCCTTTGAACCAGGGCGCCTTTTTTATGATTTTAATTCTACATTCATAAACCATATGATTAAATAAATTACAATATGAAAAGGTACTTCAAAACGCTCTTGATTTTAGGCCTCGCTACACAAACGTATGCACAAAGCAACAGCTTCCCCGATGAAGGAATGGCTGGAATCGGTATAAATCCATTGAACGGTTTACATATTTTTAGTCGCAATAATTTTAATGGAGGATCAATTAGATTTGGTCATAGCGGTTCCGAAGATGCGGTCATTTCTTATGGATGGGACGGAACCAGTCGGGATGTATTCAAAATCAGCAAATATCCCCACAATTCGTTATTGAGTCCTGTAGACCTATTTAGCATTACAACAGCGGGAAATGTAGGCATTGGAACCATTGATCCGAAATCCAAATTAGAAGTGGTAGGACAAATTAACATTAGCGGAATCAGCTCTGCAGTCAATTACCTGGATAGAGCCGATGATACTAAAGTAATGCAATTTTTTAATGATAGGGGGAAACTAAAGTTATTCTCCTGGGGCTATGGGACTGATGGCGACCTTTTAACAATTACCAGCAATGGAAATCTTGGATTAGGAACCACCATACCAAGAGAAAAGCTGTCCGTAAACGGAAAAATCCGTGCACATGAAATAAAGGTAGAGACACAAAACTGGCCAGATTACGTTTTCAAACCGGACTACAGGTTACAGCCACTCCATGAACTTGAGCAATACATTAAAGCAAATAAGCATCTCCCTGGAATGCCCTCAGCTCAGGCTGCCGAATTTGATGGCATCAATCTGGGAGAAATACAAAAACAACTCTTAAAAAATCAGGAAGAACTAACGCTACACCTGATTGAAAAGTCTAAAATAATAGCGGACTTAAAAGAAGAAAACGAAAAGCTAAAAAAGGAACAGGATGTAATTAAAGCAACATTAGATAAAGTTTTAAAGCATATTGAAAAAACTACTCATTAGCCAGACTAAAATAATTCTCAAAAAATCACCTGTACTTAAAGTAACATCTTTTAGACATTTTTGATAGATGGATTGCTATTCGTAAATTTTCAGAAATTTCCAATTTTTCGAAACCAACAAACATAAGGATATACAACTAAATGAAAACAACAATACTTATCGGTTTAGCCGCATCATTCTGCTTTAACCTGACTGCCCAGGCGCAGTTAAAAAGGTTAAATCAGCAGCAAACCCTTGGAAATCAAGCTTCCCTTACCAAACCAATGCCTATGGTAATGGGTTGGAGCGACGACAACCGTTATATTGAAACCAATCCAGGAGATCGGGAATTATATGCCGTAGATCCGAAATCCGGTGCAAAAACACCTTATACCCGGCCTCCAAAAAGCAATGTAAATGTTTCTCTAAAAGGCAATGATGTCTTTATACAATACGGAAAAGAAGCGGCAAAACAACTGACCAATACCAAAGCTGAAGAAAAGAACCCAACGCTTTCTCCGGATGGGAATTACATTGCCTTTACCCGCGACAATGATTTGTACTCGGTGGAAGTCAGCAGCGGAAAAGAAACCAGGTATACGAATGATGGTACAGACGTGATTTACAACGGCTGGTCCTCATGGGTCTATTTCGAGGAAATTTTAGGCCGCCCTACTCAGTACAAAGCATTTTGGTGGGCTCCGGATAGCAAGCGCATTGCATTTATGCGTTTTGACGACACTAAGGTTCCGATGTTCCCGATCAACGGATCAACAGGACAACATGGTTACACCGAGAAAACGCGTTATCCTAAAGCAGGAGACTCCAATCCGGAAGTTAGGGTAGGTTTTGTCCCTGTGACCGGAGGTACCGTTACCTGGGCTGATTTCAACGAAAAAGACGATCAGTATTTTGGCACGCCTTATTGGAGCTATGATGGCAGCAGCTTAATGGTACAATGGATGAACCGTGGTCAGGACAACTTAAAATTCTTTACCGTTAACCCAAATACAGGAGATAAAAAAGAGATCTATGATGAAAAACAATCTTCCTGGGTAGACCTGGATTACGATGGCCGTATTGAGTACCTTCAGGACAAAAAACACTACATCCTTAAAAGCGACAAAACCGGCTGGGCGCATTTTTACCTTTACACTTTAGCAGGAAAACTCATTAACCCAATCACCAGTGGAAAATGGCAGGTGACCGATCTGGAACATGTGGATGAGAAAAATAAAGTCATTTATTTTACTGCCCGTAAAGAAGCCTCTACCCGGAAAGATTTTTATCGCGTAGACTACAACGGAAAAAACCTGAAACGACTTACGTTCGGAGACTATACACATCAGGTACAAATCTCTCCAAATGGTCAGTATTTTATTACGACCTATTCTAACGTATCTACTCCTCAAAAAAGAACATTATTAGACAATACAGGTAAAGTTATTAAAGAGCTTGGCGACAGTAAATCTGCTGATTTTGCCCAATACAACTTTGGTAAAACAGAAATGATCACCATCCCTACAGATGATGGCTATCAGTTACCTGCAGTGATCACCTACCCTACAGACTTTGATCAGAACAAAAAATACCCGGTCATCATGAGCATTTACGGAGGTCCCAATGCCGGTACAGTAACCAATACCTGGAAAGGAACAGGAAACCAATGGTGGGCAAATGAAGGCATCATTCAGATTGCCGTAGATCACCGTGCTTCAGGACAATTCGGAAAAGAAGGCGTTGCACTCATGCACCGCAACCTTGGCAAATGGGAGATGAAAGATTATACCACTGCCGCAAGGTGGTTAAAAGCTAAATCCTGGGTAGACAACAAAAAATTATTAATCACCGGACATAGTTATGGTGGTTATATGACCTGCATGGCCTTAACTATGGGTGCCGATGATTTCGATTTCGGAATTGCAGGTGCACCGGTAACGAGCTGGGAATTGTACGACAGTCATTATACAGAACGTTTCATGGACACCCCGCAGGAAAATCCGGAAGGCTATAAAAATGGCTCTGTACTTACTTATGTAAACAAGTATAAGGGCTTGTTGCGCGTCATGCATGGGGACATGGACGACAATGTCCATGTGCAGAATACCATCCAGCTGATCGACAAATTACAGGATTCGAACAAGCATTTTGAACTGATGATCTATCCCGGAGGAAGGCATGGCTGGGGCGGTCTGAAAACGCCGCATGATAAAGCAGAACGTTACCGCTTTTATTATGAACATTTGTTGAACAAACCCGTTCCTGCAGACCTCTCGAACTAAGATAAATTTGATCCGCATCAGGAAAAT
This sequence comes from Pedobacter steynii, assembly GCF_900103665.1. Taxonomy (GTDB): domain Bacteria; phylum Bacteroidota; class Bacteroidia; order Sphingobacteriales; family Sphingobacteriaceae; genus Pedobacter; species Pedobacter steynii. Next base: position 169,832 of record NZ_FNGY01000010.1, on the reverse strand, counting down.
ATTCAGGCCGCCCTATTCGTTTAGAGGCGGCCTTTTTTAAGGTTAAGCATTCCGGTTGATTTAACAATTTATTAATACTGGGCCCTGTAATTTTAAAGGGTGAAAAAAGTCTATCCAAGCCAAATCTTCCGGATGCTGTTCTTTCTGCTGTTATCCGGCAACCTATATCCCTTTGCTACCTTCTCACAAGAGAACCTCAAACCCAATTTCCCTGTCATTGACACCTTAATACATAAGGCTCCGAACACCGCTTTTCTAAAGATCAAACAAACCTTAAAAGCCGCGTTGAAAAAGGAAGACTTTATTACCGCAGCGTTATGCTATCAGCAAATCGGGGAGCTCTTTTATTATCAGGCGGCCTATTCGCAGGCCATCATTTATTACTACAAAGCCGATCAGGTTTTCCGGCAGCAGCATGACCGGAACAACCTGGCAAAAAACCTGCACAAGATTGGGGAAACCTATTATTATGCCCGTCAGTACCGCGTATGCCTGGAGAAGTTTAAGGAAGCTTTGGGCCTTTACCAGCAATCCGGAGACCGTAAAGGAATTGCCAGGTCTTATGGCCTCATCGGGCAGACCTACGAGAAAAGCCTGGATTATCAGAATGCCATGAAATACCAGCAACTGGCATTAAACGTCTATAAAAAGGAGAAAGATCAGACTGGGATTGAGAAAATCTATGAAAATATCGGGAGCATTTATGAAGACAAGCCTCATTTAGATTCTGCACTTAAATATTACACACTGGCACTGGAAGGCAATACGGTGTTGAAGAATAACCGTGCACAGATAGAGATCATTAACAATATCGGGGATGTTTACCGGAAGACCGGCCGATATACAGAAGCGTTGGGTTATACCAGAAAAGCAGAAAGTCTGGCCAGGCGGATGAACGACCAATACCAGCTCAGCAGTGCCTACAGGGATCTCTCCAAAAATTTCGACCTGATGAAAAGGTACGACAGCGCCTATCATTATAGTGAGCTCGGCAGGAATATCTTTCTGAAAATTTTTACGGAGGATAACAATAAACAGCTTGCCCTCCTGCAAACTTTATTCGAGATCCAGCAAAAAGACGATGCCATTCTTCAGTTTGAAAATGAAAAAGATGCCAACCGGATTATGGTGATTGCTGCTGTGCTCATTATTGTGCTCCTCATTTCCCTCGCCGCAAGTACCATCAGCCGCCAAAGACTGAAAATCAAAAATGAGCAAAAGGCAAACGAACAGAACAACAGGCTCTACGAAACCCAGAAAACAGCGATCAAAGATGCGCTGGAGTTAAAGAGTAAAGAACTGACCAGCAATACTCTCCACATCATTCAAAGCAACCAGTTTCTGGAAAGCCTCAGGTCACAGATTGAGGAAATGGTAAAAGAGGATAAGCGGGACCAGAAGAGACAACTGCAGCAGCTTGTGCAACGGATCAACCAAAGCATCAGTCATGACCAGCACTGGAAAGATTTCACAGGAATGTTTGAACAGATTCATCAGACTTTTTTCGATCACCTGAAAGCACATTGTGACGAACTCACTGCAAATGACATCCGGCTGGTCGCACTGATCAAAATGAATTTGAGCTCTAAAGATATGGCTGCACTTTTTGGAATTTCACAGGATAGCTTACGCGTGGCACGCTATAGATTGAGGAAGAAACTGAACCTTCCACAGGGTGAAAATCTCAGCACTTTTATTCAGACTTTATAGCCCTTTTTTCAAAATACCTGACACTTAACAATAGCATAACATTACGCTAATCAAATGGTAATGGCGTTTTATGTTACCGACAAACAGCTAATTATCAATTAATTAAACAATCCATGTTCACGCTGTATGCGTTTTGTATATCCCTCATGTAACGCTGTATACATTTTGTTCACGGCAATAATTTCGAAGCTGATCTGCCAGTACTCACATTTGACCAACGTTAGCAAACACAAACCAGCAACAACAAATTAATTAAGAAAATGAAGACACTATTACCCGTTCTTTTTTGCCTATTATTTAGCATTACCGCAGCCCGGGCCACCAGCCTGAAGGGCTATGTTTACGACCAGAAAACAGGGGAAGCATTGGTGGGCGCTTCTGTTCTTCTGGAAAAGACAGATCGCGCGGTCCTCACCGGACTCGATGGATCATTCGTGATCAAACATCCACCAACAGGAACATTTACCATAAAAGTATCTTACCTGATGTACAAGACCTTCAGCCAACAGATCAGTATTCTTAAAGAAGACAACCCTGTAGTTAAAATTTTCTTATCCGAAACAAAAGATGCCGAGCTGCATGAAGTCATGATCTCTGCTAAAAATGACGGATCAGCAGAGAAAACAGCCAGAAGGATTGAGCAGAAATCCCCACAACTGGTCAATGTTGTTTCCGGCAGGGCCATGGAAGTTTCCCCAGACCTTACAGTTGCCAATGTCATTCAGCGCGTATCCGGTGTATCTGTGGAAAGAAGCAGTAGCGGTGACGGACAGTATGCCATCCTTCGCGGAATGGATAAAAGGTACAATTACACCCTCGTAAATGGTGTGAAAATTCCCAGTCCGGACAATAAATACCGTTATGTACCCCTGGATATTTTTCCTTCCGAATTATTGGAAAGACTGGAAGTTTACAAAACACTCAACTCCAATATGGAAGCTGATGCCGTTGGTGGCGCCATCAACATGGTCATGAAAGATGCACCCGATAAATTACAACTGAAAGTAAATCTGGCGACAGGTTATAGCCAGTTGTTCATGGACAGGGGTTTTGCAAGTTTCAAGACCAATGGTATCAATGGCAAATCTCCCTATGAATTGAATGGGAAGGACTATAAAGCCACACAGCTTGATTTTCCAAAAGGGACCATAGATTACAGTTCAAAACATCCTGCTCCCGGTCTGGTAGGTGGATTATCTGTCGGCAGACGCTTTTTGGATAACAAACTCGGTGTACTCCTTGCCGGAAGCTATCAAAACACTTATCGTGGCAGCAACAGCACCTTTTACAATTCTTCTAATGTAGATACGGATCCTTTTGCCACCATTACCTCCAGAGAGGACCGTCAGTATTCGGAGCAGCAACAACGCTATGGAACCCATGCAAAATTGGATTATATCTTTAATCCAAGACACAAATTAAGTTTATACAACGCTTATGTAAACCTGCAAAGCACTCAGCTTCGCGATTCAAAAGAGACTGATTTTTCTTCCGGTTATAACCAGAGCTTAGGGAACGCCAAATTAAATTACGAAACCCGTTCCCGCTTTACAGAACAGCAGATTTTCAATACGACGCTTCAGGGGGAACATCAGCTGATTCCTAAACAACTGAAATTGAACTGGTCTGCAGTATACTCTTCTGCAAAAAACGATGTTCCTGATCAGAGTACGATCAATATTCTTGGAATAAGAGAGAATTTTGCAGAACGGAAAACGGTAGTGCAATCCATCGGAGACGTATACACCCGTCGCTGGGAACGCAATACGGAAGAAGATAAAGCAGGTTATCTGGACCTGACTTATACCATACCCATTGCAGGAGTTAATGTAGATTTCAGTGCGGGAGCTTTATACCGCGACAAACAACGCAGTAGTTTTTATAACAACTATACCCTGACTCCTGCTACGCAGAACCTGGAATATGGCAAAGATTTCAACAACTACAGCGATATTTCATGGATCGTGAAAAATCCTGCCGGAGCCGTAAACAATCCTCTGACTTACGATGCCTCGGAGAAAATCGGCGCAGGATACGGGATGTTTAAACTGAATACCAAAGATCTTGAGGTGATCGGCGGTTTACGCATAGAACATACCGATCAGGGTTACCGCATGTTATTTCCCGCAGGAGAACTTCGTCCTTCCGGAAAGCAGGTTTATACGGACTATCTGCCGAGCATGAACTTAAAGTATAAGCTCAGCAAAAAAGAACAGCTTCGCGCCTCGTATTTCAGGTCGCTAAACCGTCCTGGTTTTTATGAATTGATTCCAGGTGGCGGAAACAGGGAAGAATATAAGGAAAGAGGAAACCCTGATCTGAAAAGAGCCCTGGCCGACAATCTTGACTTACGTTATGAATTGTTTCCCAATGGAACAGATCAGCTCATGGTAGGTGCATTTTATAAGAACATACAAAATCCTATAGAATATACCTTTCAGGCTGACGCAACCCGTGGACAAGACACCTATTATGTGCCTGGAAATTTTGGAACAGCAAAAAACTATGGATTGGAACTGGATTATATCAAGTTCTTTCATGAGTTCGGGGTTAAAGCCAATTACACCTATACCCACTCGAGGATTACGACCACTAAAACGTATAGAATACGTGATGCAAATGGAGATCTTCAACCACTCAGCACCAATCAAAGCAGACCTCTGTTCGGGCAGTCTGCACATATTGCCAATGTTTCCCTATTGTACAAAGACAGTAAAAAAGGCTGGGATGCCCAGCTGGCCGCCTCTTATACCGGAGAAAGGATCAACACCATTTCTCAGTTCTTAAACAATGACCTGTGGCAGAAGGGTTTTATCCAGATGGATGCTTCGGCAGAAAAGAAATTTAAGAACAACCTGAGCGTATTTATTAAAGCCGGAAACCTGTTGAACACGCCATTGAAATTATTTATCAAAGGAACGAACGAGAAAAATTCACAAACCACCGCTCAGGAGTTTGATGGCAATACCCTCATCCGTAACGATTATTACAAACAGAATTATTTATTAGGTCTTCGCTATAAATTATAAAAGACATGAAAGCAAAACAACTATTTATCTGCCTGACTTTAACCGCAGCACTTTTTGCAGGATGTAAAAAAGCAAATAGTGACGCAGATCCGGATACCGGTAATGGCACAATTTCCGGAGCAGCATCAGGCGTCTGGAAAAAAGGAAGCACCCAGCTGATCAAGGGCGATATCATCATACCAGAAGGACAATCACTAACGATTGAAGAAGGGGTTACGGTACTCATGGATACCCTTTCAAAACCAGAGATCATTGTAAGAGGAAATCTTTATGCGCAGGGAACGGCAGAATTTCCCATCCGTTTTACGGTAGCAGAAGGTGCCAGAACTAAAGAATTCGGCCGTCTGTGGGGAGGGATTCTGGCTGCACCGAGCTGTCAGGAACTCCTGCTGGACCATACCATTATTGAATATGCCGGAGCAACGACGTCAGACGCTTCGACCTCGGTAAAGCAAAACCTGTACAAGGGAGTGGCCGGAGAAAACCTTCCCGCACTTTGGTTTGCCAATGTTAACGGAAAACTCGTTGTCACCAATAGCATCTTTAGAAACTTACAGGAAGATTGCACCTATATTGATGGGGGAAAGATCATTTTTTCCAATAACAAATTTTACACAACAGGAGTTTCCGGTGGCGAGGCCATTAACCTGAAATCCGGTTGTGTGGCAGATGTGGCCTATAACCTGATCTACAGTGCCAATACCAATGCCTTAAAACTTTCGAACTCCGGCGACCGCACGCCTCAGGCCTATGTGATGGTGTATAACAATACCATGGTCAATACCGGATGGCGCAGACCTACTGCTAAAGGTGGCTCGATCTGGGTAGAAGCAACCGTACGTGTTGAAGTCTTTAACAACCTCTTTGCGAACACACGTTTTGGCATTAAAAGAGACACCAAAAAAGTAGAAGACAAAAGATCCCTGTTCGGGAATAACCTTTACTATGGAAACAGCCAGGCCACCGCAGACCAGTTTCAGCCTTCTGCGGAGATCATTGCAGGTGTAAATGACATCATCGGTAAAACAGCAGGATTGAACGATCCTAAATTTGTAAATTACCCTTTAACTACTCCTGTAAACAATGCGACTTTTATTCCGGCATGGGATTTCCACCTTCAGGCAGGATCACCGGCATTGGGTAAAGGAAAAACAGACATCAAGCCACACTATGCTGTAAATGGACTAGTAATGAACGGCATCAGCTATACCTCTCCGGCAGCAGCAAGCTATATCGGCGCTTTTGGAACCAACTAACCAATTTTTGACTAATTATAAAGAATTTTTTAATGAATAAACCGAACTTAATCCTTAGCCTTTCTGCTTTATTGCTGACGCTGAATATCTCCTGCTCTACCGTACAGAAAGATCCTCTAGCCGTAAAACCCTTATATACTTCAGACCCTGTACAGTTCGACTCTGATGATCCTGCGATCTGGGTAAACCCTGCCGATCCTGCCCAATCCTTAGTAATTGGCACCGACAAAGACGAAAATGGCGGACTTTATGTGTACGACCTTAAAGGGAAGACCATCAAGGAAAAGACTGTCAAAGGATTGAAAAGGCCCAACAATGTAGACATTGCTTATGGTCTGGTACTGGGCGGCAAAAAGATAGACATCGCCGTTGCGACGGAAAGAATGACGCATCAGCTCCGCATCTTTTCCTTACCGGATATGAAACCAGTTGATAACGGAGGAATTCCGGTTTTCGAAGGAGAACAAAAAGAGCTGTATAGAGACCTGATGGGCATTGCCCTGTACACATCGCCAAAAGGAGAGGTTTACGCCATTGTAGGCCGTAAAACAGGGCCTGCTGATGGATATTTATGGCAATACCTGCTGGAAGACGATGGCACAGGTAAACTGAAGGCCAGCCTGAAAAGGAAATTCGGCAAATACAGCGGAAAGAAAGAAATTGAATCGATCGCGGTAGACAATGAGTTGGGTTATATCTATTATTCTGACGAGCAGTTTGGGGTAAGAAAATATTACGCAGATCCTGCCAAAGGAAATGAAGAACTTGCCTTATTCGCAAAAACAGGATTCAAAGAGGACAATGAAGGGATCAGCATTTATAAGACATCCCCTACCACCGGTTATATCCTCGTTTCCGATCAGGCGGCAAATCATTTCCAGGTCTTTAACCGCGAAGGAAAATCCGGCCCTCATGATCATGTATTGCTGACCAGCATTCCTGTTTCCACCAATAACAGTGATGGTTCAGATATTTACTCAGGCCCATTAAACGGGGACTTTAAGCATGGGCTGTTTGTGGCGATGAGCGATGACAAGACTTTCCAGTTTTACCGTTGGGAAGACCTTGCAGGGAAAAAGTTATCCATCAACAAATAGTTATTTTTTTCTAAGGGCTTCTGCTTTTTTCCGCAGGAGCCTTCTTTTTTCTCTCCTGGCTTGCCGGGCTTCACGATCGATCTTCATCTGTCCAAAGCGGGCGATCTGTGTTTTGATCTTTTGCTGTTTCGCCTCAGTCACGCCAACACTATGTTTGATTCCCTGTAAGAGGCTTCTCCAGATAAAAGCGAAGAAGGAACCATTCTTTTTTCGTTCTTCATGAATTGCTGCAGTAATCAGGATGCCACTGCTATCGGGATTATTGGGATTGAGGATGATGGCATTGGCAAGGAAGGACATCCAGCCCTGTCGCACCAGACGACTCTCCCCCTCCTCTCTTTTCAGCAGGTTTACCGAAAGGTCATTGTATTGAAATTTCATCAGCCCGCTGGCCTTCCGGTCGTTGGCATCGATCAGAAACTCCAGTTTTTTTACCGTTCCGCTTTTCACCTCCACCATTCCCAATGGCCTGGTGATGCGGTTCAGCGAGCGGCCTTCCATGGGTCCCAGAACCCCGGAATACGAAAAAGCGCCATCTTTGGCATTCAGGTCGAATTTAAAGTTAACATCCAGTTTCCCCTTTCCCATCAGATAGCTCGTTAAACTGGCCGTCATAAATGGATTTAAGGATTTGTACTTAGGAGTATTCGTCACATTGCTAAAGCTCCCGGAGGTGTTTTCAAAGCTGATCGTTCCCTTCTGCCTGCTATCCCGGTCAAACTCAGAATAGCTGATATTTACATTGCTCAGGTTAAGTTTACTGATGTTCAGCTTTGCTTCTACCTTTTGCAGCAGCTGATGGGGATACCGTCCGATTTTTTCCGTATTCCTTTTGGCGAGGGAGTTGTTGTTGAATACGGCAACAGACCCATTGGCGATGTTCATTTCTCTGGCAAAAAGTTCCTGTTTAAGAATGTATAAAGGCAGGTTGATGCCATCCAGGCTAATGTCGCTCATTTGAATCTCATACCTGTCTTTGGCATAGCCGAGGATCTGGCCAAACCTCATCTCGTCATACCTGGGGATCAGGCTGAAACTTTTAATGTTCAGTTTGCCGGAAGCGGCAGAAAAATCCAGTTGATTCAGGTTGAGGCGGTACAGGCTGTCCGGAGTAGCAAAAGTATAGTTGTTCAAATTGATCTTCACATCCTTCAATAAATACAGGCGGTTTTTATCTGTTGCAGAATGAGGATCGATCAGGTAGTCTTTCAGCCTAATGTTCAGATTTTTCACGGAATCTATTTCCGGCTTTGCTTTGTTATTGTTGATGTATTTAAACCTGACGTTGTTAAAATCGATGGTATGAATGCGGAATTCTTTCAGGTAGGCAGAGATATAGTCGTAGGGACTTTGGTTGGGCCGGGGCTGTTTATCTTCATTGAAGTCGAACTGTTTATTGATCATGACCACATTTGGATTGTCCAGGCGGAGCTGACTAATATTTAGTTTACGGTGTCTGAGTAACCTGAAGAGGTGAAAATTTCTGATTCCCAATTTCTCCAGTTCCACATAATAGATGTTATTGGGTGCTTTCTTTAAGGCGGTCAGCTTTTTAAAAACCTGCGTATCGGGGATTACTTTCACTTCCGTTAAAGAAGCATTCGCAGTGAGCAGATTAATCCGGATAGCAGAAAATTCAATATGGTACAGGCTGTCCGTAGACCTTAAAACCAGCTCTTTGATCTGTGCTTTTATTAAGGGTTTGAATTTATTGGCAAAATACTTTGAGGTCAGGCTAATGCCCAGTACCAGTATTAGTATAATGCCCCCTGTCCAAATCAGTATCTTCTTTCTTTTTCGGGATTTTTCAATCATAGGCCTTACACTGAATACCCTAAGATACTTTTTTTTCGCGCTTCTTTTCCTCTCGTGCTCTACTTTTCTCTTTGCGCTCCTTTTTCTTCTCCTTAATGGCTTCCGTTCCTTCCTCCGGTGTTTTTACCGGGACCATGCCAAGGCCGGCTGTTTCGCGCATCCCCACAAACACCCCTTTCCAGAGCAGATTAAAAAAAGAAGCCGCCGGGGAGCGTTGAAAGGTAACATTCGCTGTTCTTGCTGCTGCCCCTTTAGCGGGATTTGCATCTTCCACGAGCAGGTTATTGGCCAGGAAAGATAACAGCCCTTTTTTCTTCGGAGCTGCTCCATTCTCCCCTTCTTTGAGCAATTTCAGCTTCAGGTCCGTATAATAAAAATGAACCTTTCCGGAAGAGCCATTGCGGTTTGCGGTAAAATTGAAATCAACTTTCTGCATATTACCGCTTTCAATTTCAATCAGTCCTAATGGAACAGCTACCGGGTTAAGGGCTTTCAGATCTAAGGATCCTGCAGCGCCAGAATAGCTGAACGCCCCATTTTTATCCGTCAGGTTGAAATCTATCTGAAGATTAATTTTAGTCTTTTTCATCACCATCGCATTCAGATTGGCGATGGCATGGTTGCTTTTAACCAGGCTTAAGGAATCGGTGGTCACGTGACGTATTGTTCCATTCAGGTTTTGAAAATAAACCGTCCCTCTCTTCTGACTAATGGGATTGTACTCCGTGTAGGCGAGATCGATATCCTCGAGTTTTACCGTATCAATAGTCGCCGGCAGGGTTAATTTTCTCAGGGCCATGTGCGGGAAGTTCGCTCCTTTATCCAGGCCCGGAGCCGGTGGCATCTCCCGGTTTAAAAATATGCCCACTTTGGAGGGGCCAAGCCTCAGCGTTTTCGCATGAAACACCTCCTCTTCATTTAAGCGAAGAAAATCTACTCCCGAAAAGCTGATCTCGCTAAAATTCAGGTCATAGCGGTCTTTTCCATATTTGTACATCCGGCTAAAGGCCAGATCAGGATGTAAAGGGATCATTTTGAGCCCCTGAATCCGTATGGTTTTTCCGGTTGCAGAGCCCGAAATGGTATCCGCTTTAGTCAGGTACATTTTGTCTTTAGACTGGTATCCGGTCAATTCAAAACCAATATCTTTGGTATGGTAGAAACGGGTCGTATCATATTGTGACAGAGAATCGATCAGCAAATCTTTAACATTCAGGTTTAGTTTCCTGATTCTGTTTAAAGGTTTCGAGGTTTCTCCTTTCACATAATCAAAATCTGCATTTACGATTCTGATGGCATTGACATGAATTGATTTTATTCTTCCGGGCAACAGTTGATACAGGCTGAGCTCCGGTTTCAGGCTATCCTTTCTTTTGCGGACCTTATAGTGGATCATATTGATGGAAGGCTGATCCAGCACTATACTGCTGATGTCAACTTTTTTATTAAAATAAGCATTGAGCAGGCCGATATGATTGATTTGTAGCTTTTTCACTTTAACCTGAAACAAGTTTGCCGGGGCCAGTCCAACTTTTTTCAAGGCAGAAAACACGATGGTATCCGGGTTCAGCACCGCCTCGTCTACAGAGGCTGTACCCGTCAATACATTTAAATGAATATCTTTAAAATCGAGTATATATAAGCCTTGAGAGCTATTCACCACTGTTTTTTTTATTTTTTCGGAAAGAATGGGTTTCCATTTATGATATAAATAGAGTCCTGATCCAATTGCTATAAGAAGAAGGGTCGCGAAAATTCCGGCAACCCATTTCCACCATCTCTTTTTTACTGATTTCTCCTGTGCCATAAGCTCCTGATAATGGGAATGACCTGCAATATCAAGGCCACAAATCAGGACATATTACAACTCGCTCGCCTTGTACCTCCGGGCATCAACATCTATTGCATAGAAATATCCCTGTACATTTCCGGATATATTCCCTGTAGCATTGACGGGAACACTGGAAAAAAGCCCACTCCAGTCTGTTTCCATAAATACGTCATAGAGGTATTTGGCATAGCGCTCAGAAAGCGACAACTTATAAATCGTGATGTAATCGTCTTTGCCCAGGGTAAAAGTTCTTTTTAGATTATTGAGCGGATAAAGCGAATTTGGAGAGCCCAGAACATGCGTATAACTGTAGTATTTGGACTGATCAAATTTACCGGGGTTCCATAAGGGAATATCCGAATAAGAAATCATCCATTTATTAGGGTTCAGATAACCGAATGTATGTTTGGGAATCGTTCCGTTATACTTTCCATCTGCCGCTATTTTTGTTGACAAGGGCAGGAAATCATCTACAATATTGACTACCTGCCTCAAGGTATCCACGGCAGTATACGATTTATCGTTGTATTTGATGGTCAGGGTATAAGCTCCATTATAATTGGGTTCATTTATAGCCGTTCCGGTATAGACTCCTTTTACCGCGGACTCCTTAAACAGGATATCAGATTTTCCACCGACACCAGATCTCCCGTCGTTTATACTAATCACTGCTTTAGAAATGGGTGTTGGGTCCTGATCGGGGCTCATCGCTGGCTTGGAAAGCCGGATATACTGGGTCGTAAACCGGGTATTGAACCCTCCTTCCACCGACAGATCATACTGCCGTTTTGGAACGAGGAACTGATCATCCAGAGATTTCTTACATCCTGACAACCCCGGAATAAGAAGTACCATTAACAGCAGATAGTTCCTCATACTAAATCTTAAAACTGTAAGCGATCCATGGATAAAAACCGAAACCGTATTCAATATTACTCTTTTTTGTTTCAAATGAGGAAGAATTCAGGTGATAATACAGTGGATTCTTCCGGTTATACAAGTTGTACGTACCTACGGAGATGGTACTGGAAATGTGTCGTTTTCCAAATAACCTGGTTTGAAACTGGTATTGGGCAGACAGATCCAGGCGACTAAAATCAGGAAATCTGGACGTATTCCTTTCCTCAAAGATGGGCACGTTTAAACCATCATGCTGATAGTAACCAACAGGGAGGGTCAATGGTCTTCCCGTAGAATAGATAAAAAATCCCTGGAAAGACAATTGTCTGGTCAGGTCATACCTGGCCGTTATTTTCAATTCGTGCGGGATGTCGTAATTCGCGGCAAACCTATTGCCGAAGTTAATATCGGCGATCTTCCGGAATACCCTGGAATAGCTGTAAGCAATCGTTCCACTTAGCTTTCCTTCCGTTTTGGTCAGTTCAACCTCCAGTCCATAGGCATTTGATTTTCCGGCTCTCAGCTGGCTTCTTACTTCCGGGTTTTTGATGATTTGCGCATGATCAATCAAATCCAGCTGATGGTCCAGGTATTTATAATAGGCATTCACTGAAAGCACGAAATTTGTCGGCGAATAACGATAGCCCATAGAAAAGTAATCAGAATGCTGAGGCTTAATTGTTTTTGAAGCAGGAATCCATGGTTCCAATGAAGAAAATGCCAGGGTGCTGTTCTGGATCAGCTGGAGGTACTGGTAATTGCGGTTATAAGTCAGGAAAAAGCGTTCCGATGCACTCGGCAGGTAACTGATGTTCAAACGGGGTTCCGGGTTAACAAATACCTTTACTTCATTTACACTGATGCGGTTTCCCTGGGGATCGAAGACATTATTCCGTTCCTGAACATTTTTAAACAGCCCCAGGCGAAGGCCATAGCTCAGTTCAAAAGATTTGTTTAATGTGATTTGCTGCACATAATATAATGCTGCTTCCAGAGATTTATCACGGGAGATGTTAAACTCATCCTTCGGTGATTTACGGATTTCTCCGGGACTAAACAGGTGATAGATTCCTGAAGCACCAAACTTAATCTGGTTTACCGGGCTGTAGTAATAGGTATAATCTGCTTTCAGCGTAATGTCCCTCACCCCGGTACTCCATTGTGTTTTTTGTGAAAGTGTGTCCGCATTCAGGTCCAGCAGGTTGCTATAGTTGCTATAAATCACAGAAATGTTCTGAAAGATCTTTGCGTTAAAAATGTGGTTCCAGCGCAGCGTGGAAGTCAGGTTTCCCCAGTTGTTGGTATAGGAATTTTCGGACAGTAATTTATCCTGACCAGCATAGACAGAATAGAAAACGCTGTTATTTTTATTGAGCCTGTAATTGGCTTTGGCATTGAGGTCGTAATAGACCGAATAGGGGCTAAACAACTTGAAATTATTTTGAAATACATCCAGCAGGCTTCTTCTGAAAGCAACGATAAAGGAGCCTTTCTCTTTTACAATCGGCCCTTCTACGGCCATGCGGGCCGACATCAGGTTTATGCCACCACTAAGATGGTACTCTTTATTGTTTCCTTCCGCCATTTTGTTCACCAGCACTGAAGAAAGTCTTCCGCCAAAATTGGCCGGCATATAATCCCTGTAAATCTGTACGTTGTTGACCACATCGGGATTAAACACAGATACCAAACCGTATAAATGAGAAGGATTATAGACAATCGCCTCATCCAGCATCACCAGGTTCTGATCGGTATTACCTCCTCTGACGAATAAGCCGGAGCTGCCCTCGGACATCGATTTGATTCCGTTCTGCATTTGCAATCGTTTCACAACATCCGTCTCTCCGGCATAATAAGCGGCATTATTTAGCTGCTTAATGCCGAAATTCTGTTCATTTAACAAGATTGGGTTCGGTGCAATGGCCGATTGCTTAATTTCGACTTCTTCCAGACGGTTTGTTTTCTGGCGGAGTTCAATTTCCAGTTCAAGATCTTTATATAAACGGATTTTTTCTTCCTTTGTCTGATAGCCTGTATTGGAAATTTGTACCTGATAAACTCCTTCAGGAACAGATATCGCATAAAAACCATATTGATTGGTATTGATCCCCACCCCCAGCTCGGGAATATAGAGTGTGGCTCCTATGAGTTCTTCCCCGCTTGATCCGTCCCGGACATGGCCACGGATGGTCCCTGTTGTTGGTTTTACCGGCGCGATTACAATATCCGCCCCGATCAGTTTAAAGCCTAGTTTGGTTCCAAAGAGCAACTGCTCTAAAATTCCGCTTAATGGGGTTTTAGAAAAATGAAAAGCTGCGGTCTTTTTATTCCGCAATTGATCCGGGTCATAGGCAAAGCTACATTTTGCCTTTGACTCCAGCAGATTTAACGCCAGGATCAGGGAATCGGCAGGTATGTTTATGCTTAATTGCTGATCCAGGATGTTTTTAGTCTGGGCATATCCCCTGATGGAACCCGTAAAAAATAAAAGAATACAAAGGCAGTAAAGCCACCTATAAAACTTCATTAATTGTCATATAAGGTATAGGTGTTTTGGGATTTTGCCACTTTACATTGTAAAGAAGCGGAGATCACGGCAAGTGCACTATCCAGGGTCTGATATTTCAGGCTGGCCGTCAGTTTACGTTTTTTGAGCTGATCACCCCTGATGTCAATTCTGGAACTGTAAGCCTTCTCCAGCTGGCTGGCGACTTCCGCTATGGGAACAGCAGTAAATACAAAGTTTTTATCTATCCAGGCTTTATAATTAAGATCCGGATTGTTGGCCGCAATCAATTCTTTGGTAGCCGGATTGTAAAGTCCTATTTTACCCGCTGTTAGCAGCACTTCTTTCTTGCTGCTGTGGTGTCGCAATGCGACTTTACCTTCTTCAACAATCACCGCTATTTTATGTTCATTTTTGCTGATGTTAAAACGGGTTCCAATATCCTTTGCTTCCAGCTCTCCAAGGTCTACTCTAAACTGAACGTTCTTATCCTCAGCCACCTGTACAAAGGCCTCGCCTTTTAGCAGTTCCAGTTTCCGATCTCTTCTAAAGTTGCTTTTATTGTAACTGATGGTTGTTGCCGCATTCAATTTAACCGCTGTTCCATCCGGAAGGACAATATTAGTTACTGTAGCCTGTTGATCTGTACTAATGACCACATGCTGATTTTTCTGAACAAAGTAATACCCGATGGAGCATAGGATCAGTAATGATGCGGCAATCTTAAGCCAGTAATGGTTTTGTTTTTCTTTTTTAAAAAGAGGAAGTTCTTCCAAAGCAGGAGTATTTTCTATTTTTTTATCGAGAGATTCCCAGGAGCGCTGGGCATCAATATCGAGGCGTCCCACCAATTTATCAAGGTTTACCTGAACGTTCAGAAATTCCTGATAGGTTTTTTCATTGGCAGGGTCAGCTTGCCTCCATTGCCTCAGCAATTCCTTGTTTGCGGGAGTTATGGTATTGTCCAGATCATCTATGATCAGTCCAAAAATAAGCTCTTCGTTTGTTTCAAAATTTTTCATTGTAGGGATGAGTTAGCGTATGATTATTTTTAAGAACAGGATCAAAAGAATGACGACCGGTCCATGTTTTTCCAGATGATTTCTAAGCCTCTGAAAGCCATAAGTCAAATGGTTTTTTACTGTTTTCAGGGAAATCCCCATCTGATCTGCGATCTCCTGCTGTTTCAGTTTACCAAAGCGGCTCAGGTACATCACCTGCTTGCATTTTTCCGGCAATAGCACCAGTGCTTCTTCCAGGTTTTTCAACAACGTTTCTTCTTTTTCAGCAGCTTCTCCATCTGCTGTCAATGGTTCCTCATGACTGTTTTGCCAGGCCAATTGCTTCATTGCATTCATCTTTTCTTTCTTGATGAAGTTCAGTGAGGAATTTACGATTGCCCTGAACAAATAACTTTTCATTGAATGCTGAATATTTAACTGATCCGCTTTATTCCATATGGTGATAAACAAATCATGAACAATTTCCTCTGCTGCTTCCGACTGTCCTACATACTGGTAGGCCGTACTAAACAACTGTTTATAATATTTTTTATAAAAGGCTTCAAATACCTTTTTATCTTTTTTACTGATCGCGCTGATCAGTATTAAATCTTCATTAAGCGGGCTAAGTATCGGTTCGCTGCTCATGATACCCTCCTAATTTTGCTTTAGTGTCAATATGCCTGAAATTTCAGGAGATTTAGCTAATGTATTAATGGCTACAAACCATAATCCTTTTAGCAGGTTTCTTTCCTGCAATGGACTTAAAGTAAGTGTACCGGACAATGGTAAGGGTACTGTTGCCCCGGATTTCTTATAAAGAACTGCGGTTAATGTTCCCTTCGAACCTTTTGTCCCGTTTCTAAGGCTGATTTCTTCCGGCACCAAATCCTTATATTCCAGCTTGTAGCTCAACAATTTTGTTCCTTCGTCGTACGCTCCTTTTAACACCGCTGTTCCTTCAGAATTCGTATTGGTTCCTTTTTTATCAATTCTTGCTGTTACCACGTAAGACCTTACCGGAGGCTTGATTTTCTGATCTGCTACAGGTACTTTTTTACAAGCCCACAAACAAAAAAACAAGCTGAACAACCCCATTCTCAAAAATATAACCCCCTGATTTTTAATACCCCACATGTTGCAATTTTAGCGAGGGACTAAATTACTAACTTTTTTGATTGGTATATTATTGTTTTTTTCGTGTTCTTTATTGATTTTCAATGGTTCTCAAGAACTCGTAAACTCGGTTTAGCGGTTATGAAGCTATCATGCGCCTATTATTCATTGATATTTATTGATTTCAATGGTATTCAGGAGCTCGCAAGCGAGGTTCATTGCTTTTTGTAAGCGGTATGCTTATGGTGGTTTCATCGGTTTTGAGGTTTAATGTTTAATAGAAAAAGCTGTATTGTAAGGACCACTTAGCGTAAAAATGTCGATAGGAACCCAAAAGAGAGAATAGCACATACCTTCCCGTCATTTTGTTAACCCATTCCGGCTTATTATTAATTGCATAAGGAACAAGGCCATCCACGCTGGCATTGATCTGTTCTTCAGCTAAGGAAAGTGCTTTTACATAGGGTTTATAAATATGTTTAATGTGGTTTCTATTCAGACGATAAATTTTATGAGTCAGCATATAACTGCTTTTAGAAGAATAGCTGAATCCATGATAGTGGAAAAACACCAGGTCAAAATCTTGATGCTCAGATAATTCCTTACACACCGCTTTGCCGGATTTATTTTTAAAGGCATACTGCTGTACATTCCAGGGGGCCACGCCGCCACCAAGGTGTTTCAGGACATGTACACAGGAAAACCTTTCCGTCCAGTCGTCCAGATACTTCTGATCTCCAAACTTACCATCCTCATACCTGTTGAAGCACCAGTCCAGACAGGCATTTACCCACCAGTTCAAGACCGACATTCCTTCTTCCGTATTTTTGAAAGTCATAAACTGCACACAATAGATCCCACTTGTGGCCGATTGATTGTAATCCGGTGTATATCTGTGTTCTGTAATCAACACTGACTTCTCTCCCATTTCATCGATCAAGACCTGTGGATTTTTAAAAAACAACAGATCCGCATCCACATACGTGCAATGATCCAGGCGGAAGGTTTCTATACAATATTTGATCGTCGAGGAAGCACAGGTCCAACAATATTCCTGAGCAGTCCGCTCCGGCTTCAGGGCCAGCAGCTCGTTGTTTTCAAATTCTTTCAAACTTACAACAGTTGCCCGGGGAAGTTCCAGTTTAGACAAGGCCTCAAAGCAATGTTGATCAAAAGCAAAGATATACAGATGAAAATCTGTGCAATGTTGCTCAAGAGAGCGATACATGGCCAGGCCACGTGACAAATAAGTCGTGTTAAATAGTGTACAGAAGTTAAGCATGTTCTGAAATATTAATTAGGTAAAAGCCTTTATCGTAACCTGATTGAATCTCATCAATCAGCATTGTTTCTTCTCCTTTAACATAGGAGGTGAATTCTGCCATCATCTGATATTGCGGAGAAAAATGGTTTAAGAAGTTTATTTCATTAAAAAACCAGGATGGATAAGAAGCAGGATAAATTTCAGGAGGAACCTTTTGCAGGGTTAACCGGTCTTCCTCCCCATAATGAAAAGCGGTACGATCAAACAACAGAAACTTAAAATTATAGCGGGCCAGTTCTTCTAAAAAATCATGTGGTTTTTCCAGGTACTGGACACTTCCCGATAAAATCACCAGATCGATTGCTTTCTCTGCAAGGCAGCCATCTATAGTTTCATAGAATTTTAATGTTCCATCTTCAAAGTATGACTTTCCACATTCCACGTAATGCTTTTGCTCTACGACATTCCAGCTGGCACAGACTTCAGGAGTTAAGAATTCTTTAACCTGGTAATAGGTACTCCCCAATGAACCTCCAAAATCAATGATATTGATTGGTCTTTTACTTACAGCAGCACTGCGCAAAAGGAAGGTAATCAAAGGAAAAGGGTATTCTTTTTTATCGAAGACTACGGAGTCTCTTTCATAAACAGCTTCTCCGTTTTTGACTTTTAAAATTGCGTTTTTTGTTCTTTCCAGAATCACATCTGCATCATAGCCGTCGGCCTTTCCCGTAACTTCCGCCCAGGAAGAATAATTACCGAACCAGCCATATTGGTTTTCGCGGCGTTTTACGAACAGATTTTTGAACATATATGAATTAATTAGCTTCGTTTGTCTCTAAAGACAATGACTTACTAAAAAGGTCCTATATGCTGTATAGATTTATTTTCGGGCTTAAACCTTCTGCCACTTTGTCATTTATAAATATAAATGTGTATTTTTGAAGCCCAGAAAAATGTTAACCATTTATGATTGATTTACAGCTAACAGATAAGACACACGATGAGGAGCGCCAGGGCGAAGCTTTAGTGATTGATGCCCCAGAGGTACGCAATGGACGAAAGCTATATATTGAGAGCTACGGGTGTCAAATGAATTTTGCAGATAGTGAGATTGTGGCCTCGATCTTAAAGGATCAGGGATTTGAGACTACAGGAGACTATCATGAAGCTGATGTGGTGTTTATCAATACTTGTTCTATCCGTGAAAATGCCGAACAGCGCGTACGTAACCGTCTGTCTCAGTTCGGTGCTGAAAAACGCAGGAATCCCAAATTGGTGGTTGGTGTTTTAGGCTGTATGGCTGAACGGTTGAAATCTAAATTCCTGGAAGAAGAGAAGTTAGTGGATATGGTGGTTGGCCCTGATGCCTACCGTGACCTTCCTCAGCTGATCAGTCAGGTAGAAGATGGACATAAAGCCATCAACGTTTTATTGTCACGCGAGGAGACTTATGCGGATATTAGCCCGGTAAGGCTGAACGGAAATGGCATTACTGCATTTATTTCTATCATGCGTGGTTGCGATAACATGTGTTCGTTTTGCGTTGTTCCTTTTACCAGAGGGCGTGAACGAAGCAGGGATCCACATTCTATTCTGGCGGAAGCACAGGACTTATTCGATAAGGGCTACAAAGAGGTCACTTTACTAGGCCAAAATGTAGATTCCTATAAGTGGAAAGGTCCGGATGCTGAAGAAAGTGCGGAGATCGAAGTTAATTTTGCCCAGTTATTGGAAAAAGTTGCACTGATCAGTTCTGATTTAAGAATCAGGTTTTCGACCTCACATCCCAAAGATATTACTGACGAGGTATTATATGCCATCGCCAAATACGATAACATCTGTAATTACATTCACCTGCCCGTACAATCCGGAAGCAGCAGGGTACTGGAATTAATGAACAGAACTTATACCCGTGAATGGTACATCAACAGGATTGATGCCATCAGACGCATTATTCCAGGTTGTGCCATTTCATCTGATATTATTGCCGGCTTCTGTACAGAAACAGAGGAAGAGCATCAGGAAACGCTGACCATGATGGATTATGTAGGTTATGATTTTGCATTTACCTTTAGTTATTCAGAAAGACCAGGAACACTTGCAGCGAGAAAGCTGGAAGATGATGTCCCGGAGGAAGTAAAAAAACGCAGGTTAGCAGAAATATTACTTAAACAACAGGAAACTTCTTTGTTCCGCCTACAACAATTCGTAGGAAAAACTGTTAGGATTTTAGTGGAGGGTACTTCCAAAAAATCCGACAAGGACCTTTGTGGAAGAAATGATCAGAATGCAATGGTTGTTTTTCCTGCGACAGCAGGAGTTAAGGCGGGTCAGTATGTGAATGTTCATATAGACCGTTGTACATCGGCAACTTTATTAGGAACAATTGCAGTTGAAGTACCCGAAATTGTTTAATTAAAAAAACAAATTACTTTGGACATACAAGACATTAAAAACCGGTTCGGGATCATAGGTGGCTCTCCGCTGCTGAACCGGGCAATAGATATCGCCAGACAAGTTGCACCTACCGACATGTCGGTTTTAATTACCGGAGAAAGCGGTAGTGGTAAAGAAGTTTTCTCTCATATCATTCATCAGATGAGTACCCGTAAACACGGTGCTTTTATCGCCGTAAACTGTGGCGCAATCCCCGAAGGAACGATAGATTCTGAATTATTCGGACATGAAAAGGGCTCTTTTACAGGAGCTCATGAAGCCCGCAAAGGTTATTTTGAGGTGGCTAACGGCGGAACCATCTTTTTAGATGAGGTTGCAGAATTGCCTTTGGGTACTCAGGCGCGTTTGCTGAGGATTCTGGAGAGTGGTGAATATTTACGTGTAGGTTCTTCCAAGGTACAAAAAACGGATGTGCGGATTATTGCCGCTACAAATGTGGATGTGTATAACCGGGTGAAGTCGGGAAAATTCCGGGAAGATTTATATTACCGGTTAAATACGGTTCCCCTACGCATTCCTGCGCTGCATGAACGGAAGGAAGACATCTATTTATTATTCCGGAAATTTTCGGCCGATTTCAGTGATAAGTACAGAAGTCCAGGCATTCAGCTGGAGCCGGAAGCCATTCAATTACTCAGCAACTACAGCTGGCCGGGAAATGTAAGACAGCTGAAAAATATTGCAGAGCAAATCTGTGTATTGGAGAAAGAACGAAATGTAACCCCTGCTGCATTGCTGAATTATATTCCAAACGAGAGTGGCAGCAACCTGCCCATGGCCATCAATGGCAGCAATAAGGAAGATTATACCGAAAGGGACATTCTTTACAAGGTGCTGTTTGACATGAAAAAGGACATGATGGAGCTCAAGAAACTAGTCGCAGAGATTATTCAAAGCGGAGGAAACACCTCCCATATCATTGCAGACAATCCTCATTACATCAACCAGCTTTATCAGGAAGTAGACCAGACGATTAATGAGCCTACATTTACCATCAAAAAGCCGGTTCAAAATGCACCGGTAGATTATAACTATACCCAGGAAGCCGAAGAAGTGGAAGAATCGCTATCACTCATCGATAAAGAATCGGACCTGATCAAAAAGGCCTTGAAGAAACACAAGGGGAAACGTAAATTTGCAGCACAGGAACTTGGTATTTCTGAACGCACTTTATATAGAAAAATTAAAGAACTCAATTTAAACTAGGCAGGTTAATAATGAAAAAATTATATTTCCTTTTAATCATTGCACTCTTCAGTTCCTGTTCCATTAAGTTTAATGGTGCCTCTATTCCCGCAGAGATGAAAACGGTTAATGTTACCTTTTTTGAAAACAATGCGCCACTGGTAGTTCCTAATATGTCCAGTAAGTTTACTGAAAATTTAAGGAACGTGATTCGTAACCAGACCAGTCTGAATATGACCACCAATGAGGCCCATGGTATTTTCTCCGGAACCATTACGAATTATGACATCCGGCCAACGACCATGCAGGATGCGAATAAACGCGGAGTGGCAGCAAGTGGAACCAACAGGATGAGCATCTCTGTAAGCGTGAAATACACGAATAACCTGAACCCAAAAATGAGTTTCGAACAAACCTTTGAGCGACATATAGATTTCCCGGCAAGCGGACAAAGCTTCCAGGCTCAGGAACAAGGCCTGATAGACCAGGTCCTTACTTTCCTCACAGAGGATATTTTTAACCGTGCATTTGCAGATTGGAATTGAGATTTCAATTGTTAACTTAGCGACGTGGAGCAGGAAATAGACATTAGACAAGAACTGGCAGTATTATTAGCGGAACCGGAAAAGGTAAGATCCGAACATGCGCCTATGCTGCAAGACCTGGTATCATCGTATCCTTATTTCCAGCCATTGCATCTTTTACTTGCGAAGGCGAGCTCAGGAGATACAGAAAAGAACAGCTATCTGGCTACTGCTGCTTTGTACACCAATGGACAGTTGCTGCACAACTTTCTTTACGAACCAGATTACCTGGTAGAGACCGCATTTAATATTGTTTTTTCACCGGCTTTTGATCAGCTGAGTAATCAGCCGGAAACATTGGACGAAGCTGTGCTTGATGAAGTTCCTTCGGAATCTGACGATGTTTATGTGATAGATACACCCGAAGACGATGCCATCCCCACTTCAGAAAGTCTCTCCGATCAGGAAAAAGTAGCGGATGATTTTGTGCTGGAGAACATTGTATCTACAGACTTCTTTGCTTTCCAGGAGAATTTTAGTCCGGAGCCTGCACCAGAAGAATTACCAGCAGCAAGCACGGGCCTGGAACAAATACAGGATGCTGAGCAAAAGGAAGAGCCGGTGGTGATCAGTAAATATGATGATGACCAGTTGCCTTATACCTTTCTCTGGTGGTTACATAAAACAAGAAAAGAATATCAGCAGATCTTCCAGCCATATGTTACGCTTAAAAAGGAGCCTGCGGTTCAGACAGGAACGCCAAATGAATTACAACAGCAATATGTAGAACACATTTTTCACCTTCAGAGCCCTTTTACAGAGGCAGGAGAAAGTGACTACAACCCTTCCGGTTTACGGAATGCACACAAGGGAACTGACATTATAGAGAGTTTCCTGAAAAATGACCCACAGATCAGCCCTCCGAATGCAGAGCAGATCAATACAGAGAATAAGGCAAAAAAGAGTGCAGAAGACCATAATGACCTTGTATCTGAAACACTGGCAAAGATCTATATTGAGCAAATGCTTTATGACAAGGCCATAGAGACTTATGAAAAATTAAGTTTGAAGTTTCCAGAAAAAAGCCGTTACTTTGCCGACCTTATCCAATCCATAGAAAAGAAAATTTAACCATATAACCTATTATGCTTTTTTTAATTATTTTATTAATCATTGTCTGCATCGCCTTAGCGCTATTTGTTTTGATACAAAATCCTAAAGGTGGTGGCCTTGCAACAGGCGGATCAGGCAGCAACATGTTTGGCGTTCAACGTACTGGTGACGTTCTTGAAAAAGGTACTTGGGTATTATTAGCATTAATCGTAGTGCTTACTTTATCAATCACTACCATTGCAAAATCCGGTGGTTCTGCTTCAGCAGTAGATTCTAAAATTCAGGAACACCTGGATAAGATCCCTACTCCATCACCACTTGGAACAACTGCACCTGCTGGTCAGGCACCTGCTACAGCAACTCCTGCAGCAGGAGACAGCACGAAGAAATAAGCTTTTTACACCAATACAAAAAAGCCTCCTGAATATATATTCAGGAGGCTTTTTTGTGTCGAAAATCCTGTCCTTATCAGAATAAACAACATTGTCATCTGCAATGACTCCGTAAATCTCAAGAAGGTCCTATTGAAACAATCTTAAAGCAATATAATTATTATTTTATATAAAAAACAATTATTGAACATAATTCGTACAATTTCTATTTTTATATAAAAATATTCATTGATTAAATATATTATTCATTAAATTTAATCATGGCCAGATGAATCTAATCATGTTTATCCGGCTTGCTATTAACTAACCCTAACCTTATTGTTTATGAAAAAACTTGTATTGAGTTTGTTCATCTGGATGTTTATTGCAGTATCTGCACAGGCACAGGATCGAACCCTTACTGGTAATGTAAAAGGAGATGATGGTCTCCCATTGCCAGGCGTAACTGTAAAATTTAAAGGAGCCCCAGGCGGCACAATGACCAGCCCCGATGGCAAGTACAGTGTCAAAGTGCCCTCCGGCAGTACATCAGTTGAATTTTCCTACCTCGGATTTGTTAGTCAAATCATCCCCCTTGGATCACTAAGCGTAATCAATGTAACCCTTATCCCTGATTCAAAACTACTTTCAGAAGTTGTCGTTACCGCATTCGGTCTCCAGAGGAACAGGAACCAGGTAGCTTATGCTGCTCAAAGCTTAGACGGTACCGCAGTAAGTGAAAACCGTTCTCCAAACCTCGGCAGCAGTTTGTCCGGTAAAGTTTCCGGCTTGGAGATTCGTCAGAACAATACCATGGGCGGTTCCACGAACATCGTAATTCGCGGGATTAAGTCCATGACCCAGGACAATCAGGCCATGTTTGTGGTAGATGGAGTGCCTGTCGCAAATACCAATCTAAATACCTCCGGACAACAAACCGGAATTGGAGGTTATGATTATGGCAATCCCGCATCGGATATCAATCCCGATGACGTAGAAAATATTACTGTATTAAAAGGAGCAGCAGCTTCTGCGTTATACGGTTCCAGGGGTAGTAACGGAGTGATTCTCATTACGACCAAAAAAGGAAAATCAGGATTGAACATTACATTTAATACCGGATTAGGGTACGCTGTGGTAGATAAAAGCACCTTTCCGAAATATCAAAAGAAATATGGTGGTGGTTATGGTCCCTTTTATGGAACAGATGAATCCAACTACCTGGTCAACAATATTGATGTGAACGGAGACGGAATACCGGATTTAGTTACCCCCCTAACAGAGGATGCTTCCTATGGCCAGAAGTTTGATCCAAATCTAATGGTGTACCAATGGGATTCCTTTGACCCGACCTCCCCGAACTTTGGAAAAGCAAAACCATGGGTAGCCGGGGCCAATGATCCAAGCACCTTTTTTGAAAAACCACTTTCCAACAATCAGAGCATCATGCTCAGCAACAGCTACGATAAAGGCTCGTTCAAACTCGGATACAACAGGGACTATCAAAAAGGTATCCTGCCGAATTCTCACATCGAAAAAAACACCTTCAACTTTGGTTCTACTTTTAAAATAACAGATAAACTTACCGCCGGAGCAGATGTTAATTATTCCAATGTAAACGGGCTCGGCAGATATGGTACAGGATATAACGGCAACGGAGTAAACAATCCAATGACCAACTTCAGGCAGTGGTGGCAAAACAACGTGGATGTACAGGATCAGAAAGCAGCTTACTTCAGACTGAAAAACCTGAGTAAAACTGAAGCCCGTTACGTGGGAAAAGAAAATGTATCCTGGAACAGGAAAGCCTTTAACAACCCCGTAGCAGCTTATTGGGATAATCCATATTTTTCACGTTATGAAAATTATGAAACGGATAGCAGGGACCGCTACCTGGGCAATGTAAACTTAAACTATAAGGCGACCGACTGGTTAAATCTGATGGGCCGTTATTCACTGGATACCTATAAGCAAGTACAGGAAGAACGTCAGGCCATAGGAAGTTTAGATGTTCCTTTTTATTCCAAGTACTTTGTGGACTATAAAGAATCTAACATTGATTTCTTAGCCACGGCAGACAAGGATATCAGCAAAGATTTAAATTTTAAAGCATTATTGGGAGCAAACATTCGCCGGCAACGGACCCAATCTATTTATCAAACCACCAACGGAGGTTTAAGTCTGCCAGGCATTTACACCCTGAACAACTCTGTAAGTGCGATGGAACCAGCCGTAGAATTCGATTTAAAAAGAGAGGTGCAAGGTATATTTGCGGGTGCAACCTTCGCTTATCAAAACACCTACACTATAGATGCAACGATCAGAAGAGATGCCTCTTCTACACTGCCAAAAGGAAATAACGTTTATTTTTACCCATCTGTTTCTGCCGGATTTGTGTTCTCACAATTGCTGAAAGAGGAAAAATGGCTTTCTTTTGGTAAGCTAAGAGCAAATTATGCGGAAGTTGGTTCGGATGCACCAATTTATTCACTGGTGGATACCTATAATTTAGCCACACCATTCGATGGCAGGCCACAAGCTTCCATTCCTCAGTTAAAGACGCCTTTTGACGCCATTAAAAACAATCCCAACTTAAAACCTGAGCGCTCAAAGAGTAAAGAGATAGGACTTGAAGCCTCCTTTCTCAGCAATCGCCTTGGTATTGACTTCACTTACTACCACACTAAAACAGTAGATCAGATTTTACCGGTAAAAGTATCTGTTGCCACAGGCTATACTGCCAAGTATTTAAACGCCGGTTCTGTAGTCAATCAGGGGATCGAGCTCTCTTTAAATGGCACACCGTTTAAAACTTCAGATTTTGAATGGCGAATAAACCTGAACTGGACCCGTAACAGAAATAAGGTGACGGACCTGTTTAAAGACGATTCGGGCAACCAGTCTACCAATCTGGCCATTGCGAACTTCCAGGGAGGAGTGAGTGTAAATGCTACGCTTGATCAGCCTTATGGAACCATCAGGGGCAGGAATTTTGTTTACAATGCCGCCGGACAGAAGGTGATTGGTGCAAACGGAAGATACCTGCAGTCGGCCACTTCAAATGAGGTGATCGGAAATATGAATCCGGAATGGATTGGCGGGATCAGCAACAGCTTCAAATATAAAAATCTGAGTTTAAGTTTCTTAATTGACATCCGTAAAGGGGGCAGTGTCTTCTCTCTGGATCAATATTATGGTCTTTCATCGGGAATGTATGAGGAGACTGCCGGACTCAACGAGCTTGGCAAAGAATCCCGTCTGCCAATTAGCGAGGGTGGAGGTTTCATCAATCCAGGCGTCCGTGAAGACGGCTCCCCTAATACTGTAAGGGTTCCCAATGACGAATATGGATCTTATGGATACCGGAGACTTCCGGCCGCAGCCTTTGTTTATGATGCAAGTTATGTGAAGCTGAGAGAGGTCGTGATCGGATATGGTCTCCCTCAATCGCTTGTCAGGAAAATGGGACCAATTAAAGGAGTGGATTTGTCATTAATTGGAAGGAACTTATGGATCATCCACAAAAACCTGCCTAATGCCGATCCTGAAGATGGCATCAGCTTTGGAAATGTTCAGGGTTATCAGCTTGGCTCCTACCCTAGCATTAGAAATTTCGCATTTAACTTGAAGGTTAAATTTTAACAAGATCGATCATGAAAAAAATTATAACAGCTATCCTTCCAGTATTATTTCTGGTCGCATGTACTAAAGATTTATCAAGTGTGAACGTCGATCCGAAGAAGCCCACTTCGGTATCCTCTTCCTCCCTGTTCACTATGGCACAACATGGCCTGGTGGATATCCTGACTTCCGCAAATGTAAACCGGAATGTGTTCAGATTAATTGAGCAACAATGGCAGGAAACTACTTATCTGGATGAAAGTCAGTATGATTTTGTAACCAGAAATATAGCAGATAATTTATGGAATGCCTTTTACCGGGAGGCATTAAATAATTTTGAGGCCTCCAGAAAAATAATGCCTTCCGATGTACCAGATGAAAACCAACGTAAAAACCAAATCGCCATTCTGGACATCATGGAGATCTACAGCTGGTATTACCTGTTGACGACCTATGGCAACATTCCCTTTAAGGAAGCACTTAATATCGACAATACTTTTCCTAAATACGACGATGCTTTAAGCACTTACAAGGAGCTGTTAAGACGCCTGGATGTTGACATTACCACTCTAAATCCGGCAGCAGCCAGTTTTGGTAATGCGGATGCCTTCTATGCTGGTGATCCTACAAAATGGAAACGCTTTGCAAACTCCTTAAAGCTAAAAATGGCCATTACGATTGCAGATGCAGATCCGGCTATCGCCAAAGCAGCAGCAGAATCAGCCGTTGCGGGTGGTGTATTCAATTCCAACGATGACAGCGCGAAGTTCCCTTATGTTTCTGCCACACCGAATACCAATCCTGTTTGGATAGATCTCATACAAAGTGGCAGGCAGGATTTTGTGGCCGCAAGTACGATTATAAAAATCATGAGTGATGTTAAGGACCCACGGTTGGCCTACTATTTCACAAAAGACAACAAGGGAGGATACTCAGGGGGAAGCCCTGGAGTAAACAGCCCTTTTAGCAATTTTTCGCATACCGCTGTGAAAACCACCAACACCAATTTTCCAGGAAACATTCTGGACTATGCAGAGGTACAGTTTTTAATGGCTGAAGCTGCGGCAAGAACCTTTAATGTTGGAAATACCACTGAATTCTACTACAATGGTGCGATCAGGACCTCCATTTTAGACTGGGGTGGCAGTGCAGCCGAAGCAAACGCCTATTTATTACAACCGGAAGTTGCTTTTGCTACTGCTGAGGGCACCTGGAAACAAAAGATAGGCACACAGAAGTGGCTCTCGCTCTATAACCGTGGAATTGATGCATGGATTAGCCACAGACAGTTAGACTTTCCTGTTTTAGCTTTGCCTGCGGATGCTGTTTCTGGCTTTCCTACCCGTTTCACCTACCCTGTAAATGAGCAGAATGTAAATAATGTGAACAGATCTGCCGCAGCGGCAGCGATCGGAGGCGATGTCGTGGAGACCAAACTCTTCTTTGATAAATTTTAATTCGGGGGGATTAATTCAAATCAACCAGTGTTGTAAGAAAGGGGTGCCTGAAAAGGCATCTCTTTTTTTATGGGAAACAATTCTGCCACTCTGACACAAAAATGGTTTCCTCTAATCTATTAGCTGACAATGCAGTGTAAATTTGGCAAGCAAGCCTCCCTTGGCATAGAAACTGATATACAAGGAGCACGTAATACTTTTACATTAATTTTAAAATTAAAACAACAATAAGTTATGGCTTTAAACATTAAACCCATTGCAGATAGAGTAGTCATTGAAGCTGCTCCTGCCGAAGAAAAAACAGCTTCGGGTCTTTACATTCCTGATACAGCTAAAGAAAAACCTCAGCAAGGAACAGTAGTTGCAGTAGGACCTGGCAAATATGCCGAGTCTACAGGTAATCTAATCCCATTGAGCGTTAAAACTGGCGATCAGGTTTTGTACGGTAAATACGGTGGTACTGAAATTACCTTTGAAGGTAAAGAATATCTTATCATGCGTGAGTCTGATCTTTACGCAGTTCTTTAATCGTTGAATTAACCGATTCAACTTTACAACAATCAATCATTAATAACAATATTTTAAAATGGCAAAGCAAGTAAAATATAATGTAGAAGCCCGTGACGCCCTGAAAAGAGGTGTGGATATTTTGGCCAATGCAGTAAAAGTAACTCTAGGTCCTAAAGGACGTAACGTAATTATTGACAAGAAATTTGGTTCACCTGCAATCACTAAAGATGGTGTTACAGTAGCTAAAGAAATTGAATTAAAAGACCCAATTGAAAATATGGGTGCTCAAATGGTTAAAGAAGTGGCTTCTAAAACTGCAGATATTGCAGGTGACGGAACTACAACTGCAACTGTATTGGCACAGGCAATTGTAACTGCAGGTATTAAAAACGTTGCTGCCGGTGCAAATCCAATGGATTTGAAACGTGGTATCGACAAAGCAGTTACAGCAATCGTTGCGAACTTAAAGTCTCAGTCTCAGACTGTAGGTGAAGACAATAACAAAATCAAACAAGTTGCTTCTATCTCAGCAAACAATGATGAAGTTATCGGTTCTCTTATCGCTGAAGCAATGGCTAAAGTAGGTAAAGATGGTGTAATTACTGTAGAAGAAGCTAAAGGTACTGAAACTGAAGTAAAAACAGTAGAAGGTATGCAATTTGACCGTGGTTATCTGTCTCCATACTTCGTAACTAATGCGGATAAAATGGAAGCGGAATTAGAAAACCCTTACATCTTAATCTACGATAAAAAAATCAGTAACATGAAAGAATTGTTGCCGGTTTTAGAGAAACAAGTACAAACAGGAAAACCATTGTTGATCATTGCTGAAGACTTAGATGGCGAAGCATTAGCTACATTGGTAGTGAACAAGATCCGTGGATCTCTGAAAGTTGTTGCGGTTAAAGCACCAGGTTTCGGTGACCGTAGAAAAGCAATGTTAGAAGACATCGCTATCTTAACCGGTGGTACTGTAATTTCTGAAGAAAGAGGTTATAAATTAGAGAATGCTGACCTTACTTATTTAGGTACTGCTGAGAAAGTACTTGTTGACAAAGACAATACTACAATCATCAATGGTGCAGGTAAGTCTGAAGACATCAAAGCTCGTGTTAACCAGATCAAAGCTCAAATCGAGACAACTACATCTGATTATGACAAAGAGAAATTACAAGAGCGTTTGGCTAAATTAGCTGGCGGTGTTGCAGTTCTTTATGTTGGTGCCGCTTCTGAAGTTGAAATGAAAGAGAAAAAAGACCGTGTAGACGATGCATTACATGCAACACGTGCTGCGGTTGAAGAAGGTATTGTTGCCGGTGGTGGTGTTGCTTTCATCCGTGCTATTGAGGCATTAGAAGGAATGAAAGGTAGCAACGATGATGAAACTACTGGTATTGCTATTGTAAAACGTGCGATCGAAGAGCCACTACGTCAAATCTGCCAGAATGCAGGTATTGAAGGTTCTATCGTAGTACAAAAAGTTAAAGAAGGTAAAGCTGACTTTGGCTACAATGCACGTACTGATGTATATGAGAACTTAATTGCTGCCGGTGTGATCGATCCAACTAAAGTTGGTCGTGTAGCATTAGAAAACGCAGCTTCTATCGCAGCGATGTTGTTAACAACAGAGGTGGTATTGGCTGACGATCCTGAAGATGCTCCTGCTGGTGCAGGTATGCCTCCAATGGGTGGTGGTGGTATGGGCGGAATGATGTAATATCATCCACCTATAATTACAATAAAAAGAGACCGTCTCCTAAGTAAAATTAGTAGACGGTTTCTTTTTGCTCAAAAAAGAACAAAAAGAACAGAGAAAACACGTAATATATTGATTACATTAAAGATGTAAACTTATAGAAATGGTAAAACGCTTTGCTTTTTTAACCATTATCGTATTTTTTTGCCAGTTGACGGGGGCGTTTTCTCAAATCATTCTTACTGTTGCTGATCCGGGTCCCTATACTCCCGGCTCTGGTATTACCGCTATGCTTGAACTGCAGGACGGCAGCTGCCTTAAGCCTGGAAATGTATTTGAACTTTATCTATCTGACGCCAGCGGCAGTTTTAGCGGCAATAATAGAATTGGAACCTACAATGGTTTTTACGCAACCTTTGTTAACGGAATAATCCCCTCAACAGCACCTCCGGGAGCGAGTTACCGGCTTCAGGTTAAGTCTACCAATCCGGCCTTTGTTTCCAATCCTTCCCTCCCGTTTGAGATTAAGGCTGGGACAAAAGTTTCCGCAGCGGTCGGTTCGTCGCCGGAATTGCCAACTGCAGGTCCGGGCGCCACAAAAGAAGCTTTTGGGCGGTGTCCCGGGATTGCAAATGTCGTCTTTGATTTTACCAATGCTTCCACCACGTCAAGCGTAGTCACGGCCAGTATCAAGAATGAACTCAGCAAATTAAATGTAGCCAATCTGGCCTTTACCCCCGAATCGCCAATTCAAAGCTTTACCGCTCCATTGGGTCATTACACATTGATTGTTAAGGCCAGTTTAAATGGCACAGTAAGCACAAAGGCTTACATGCTGATCAATAACACCACAAACAATAGTTTTGGCACTACCGGAGGAAGTATTGTTTGTTTACCGGGAGGATATCTTCAGTTTCCGGTAGATCTATCTCAGAACGGGATTAAAAATAATTATCCGGGAACTACTTATCAAATCGACTGGGGAGATTCGGAAGGCAGACCCGAAGTATACACCCTGTGTGACCTTCAGCTCGGATATGTCCGCCATGAATACCTTTTGCCCTCTTGTGGAAGGCCCGTATACAATACAGGAACAGGACCAAGGTACAATGTATTTGGGATAAACATTGCCGCGGTAAGTCCGTTTTGTGGCATAACCGGCGGAGAACTTTCCACCTATGTCAAAGTTGTTAAAAAACCCGAAAACAGTTTCAATTATCCGGCTACAGGCTGTACCGGCAGCACGATTAACTTCCTAAACACCTCTATGCTGGGAGAAAGTGAAGCCAATAATCCCATTTGTGCAGACAATGATGTGAAATATAACTGGTACGTAGACGATGTTAAAAAGGCAGCCAACTTACCCAGATCGGCGATTTT
Organism: Pedobacter steynii; assembly: GCF_900103665.1. Classification (GTDB taxonomy): domain Bacteria; phylum Bacteroidota; class Bacteroidia; order Sphingobacteriales; family Sphingobacteriaceae; genus Pedobacter; species Pedobacter steynii. Next base: position 137,990 of record NZ_FNGY01000010.1, on the reverse strand, counting down.
CCAATATCTCTTTGCAGCCCCCGGGATTTATTCGATCAAATTAGAATCTGTTACCAGTGGACAATGTAACGGGGAATCTGTTACCCATCAGATTTGCATTCAAAATCCACCCAAACCAGATTTTGATTTCAATGGCATCCCCAATACACATTGCGCTCCATTTGAGATTCAGGCACATGATAAGTCCATCCTTGACAATAGCTGCGGCCCCAATCATACTTACAACTGGGTGGTGACTAAATCAAATCGTAATGCCAACACCTCAGAAGTTACTTTTACCAATGGAATTCCGCAGCCCACGTTTAAATTTCTAAAACAGGGGACTTATGAGATTACCTTAAAAATCAGTAGTGCCGCCTGCGGGGAAGTTAGCACAACGCCCCCACAACGGATCATTATTATTGACAGCGCGCCAACCATCACATTAGCGGCAACCGTTGATCTTTGTAAACCAGATTTGTATAAGTATGACGACCAGATCAGCGGTCCAACCAAAGTACTATTTTCCGGAACCGAGCTTGATGTTGCAGACACCTATACCTGGGCAGTAACTGCAGCAGACGGAACAGCCTTAACCAATGCAGACTTTAGCTTTGAGAACAGTACAAATGTAAACAGTAAATTTCCAGCCATTCTATTCAAGCAGTACCGAAGCTATAAAGTCACAGTCACGCATAAAAACAGCTGCGGATCAGTTAGTAAAGAACAGCTGATTACCTTTTACCCTTCCCCTATTGTAAAAATTACCGCAGATAAAAATCCCATCTGCTATGACGCATCCGTAAATTTGAGCGGAGTGGTGACCAATGGCAATTACAGGGCCAGCAGGTGGGTGGGAGCAGGAACGTTCTCCAATCAGACCGACAATCTGAACACGAATTATATCCCGACACAACAGGAACGCGACCTACACAAAGCGACCATAAAACTTATTGTCAGTACAAACCTTACCGGACTTTGTGCGGAAGTGGAAGATGTCATCGAAATCGGGATTTTCCCTAACAATACAGGGACAAATACAGTACAGCAGATCTGTTCGGGCAATCCCCTTTCTTACGATCCGGCTGCGGGTACAAGTCTGCCGGGAAGCAGTTTTAGCTGGACAGCAAAAAATATTGATCTGAATGCCGGAAGTTCATTTAGTCCTGCAGGATCAGGAAAAATACTTGATGTTATCCTCAATTCCAGCAGCACCGCTAACGCTGTGGTTGTTTATGAAATTACCCCCTCCCTGAATGGCTGTGCAGGAATTCCATTTTCCTTTACAGTAACCGTATATCCTAAACCTTCAGCCACCGCAGCACTTTCAAAACCTGCAATTTGCAGTGGAGAACGCTCAGGAATTACACTAACACCCAGTTTTCCCGGCATCAAATATACCTGGACGAGTACAAGCACTAATGGGGTAACAGGAAACCATGATCAGCCAACACCAACAGCAATCACTGCCATCAATGAAACATTGGTCAATACCGGAGATCTGGCTGGAACTGTGACCTATAAGATCATTCCTATCTCTGCAACCGGATGTCCCGGTGAAGAAATTACGGTAACCATTACTGTAGATCCGGCAATTACTATCGCAACTGCCGGAATGAATGTCAGCATTTGCGACGCATTAACCTATACACTGGATGGCAATCATCCTAAGTCAACTGAAACAGGGGCCTGGTTGCTGACTTCCGGACAAACAGACCTTACATTTTCCAATCTCCATTCTCCAAATGCAGTAGTCAGTGGCCTCGTTGCAGGAGAAACCTATACCTTCAGCTGGACCATATCCGGTACAGGGACTTGTAGTCCGTCGGTAGCAAACGTCGGCATTACCGTTAACCCGCCAACCATAGCAGGCACACTTGCAGGAGACAGAACTACTGTTTGTTATGGTCTAAATACCGGGCAAATTACCCTAACCGGGCATATTGGAGCGGTACAACGCTGGGAAAGCTCAACCGATGGAAGCAACTGGCTGATCATCGACAATACTACTCCTGTCTTAAACTTTAGTAATCTAACCGTAAACACCCAATACCGGGCAGTGCTGAAAAATGGTGCCTGCGACGAAAAAATAACGGATGCAATCCCCATTACCATCATTCCTGCAATCAGTATCGCAACTGCCGGCCCTGACCAGCAATTATGTAACGTGCCCATTTTCCAGCTTTCAGGAAATGCTCCAAATACCAGTAACGGAGAAAGCGGCAAATGGACCATGATACAAGGAGATCCTAACGCCCTGATTACTGATCCCGCGAATCCGCAATCGACAGTTACAGCGGTTACTCCCGGGACCTACAAATTCCGATGGACGATTACCGGCTCTGCAATCTGTGATCCCACAGCCGATGAACTCAACATCAGCAACCTTCCCCCGATAGTCAATACCATTGGCAATCCAAATACAGTGGTTTGCTACGGACAAGCCATCAATATCTCCAATATTGTCCTTTCCGGTGGAGACAATGCCTATACTTTTACCTGGGAAAATAGCCGTAACGGAACTGACTGGAGTATTATTCCTGATCAGCGCAGTGCAGATTTAAACTTTAGCCTTCAGGAAACCCTGAGCTTCAGAAGGATCGTCAGAAGCGGTGCCTGCATGGAGCCCAGCAATGTGATCCGTATTATTGCCTTGCCCTCAATTACCAACAATACCATCACGGCCGCTCAGACTATTTGTTCCGGATTGACACCAGCAAAATTGGAAGGAACTTTCCCACAGGGGGCAGACGGCAGCAATTACCTTTACCAATGGCAATCCAGCATTGATGGATCTACCTGGACTGATCTTCCGGGAGCAAAATTCCAGGACTATCAACCGGATCCACTTAGTATCACCACCTTTTTCCGGCGTGTTGTAGGCAGTATTGAATGTAGCGGTGCGTTGCAGCATCCGAGTAGCCCGGTTACGATTACTGTAAAACCAAATGCGAAGGCTGTGTTCAGCTTCAGTGCCGACAAAGGATGTATCCCCTTTAATATTGACGCACAAAATATAAAGGCCCTTCCCTTTCCTCAGGGAAATGACACCTATACCTGGTATGCAGATGGCCTTAAAATAGGCGAAGGACTATCGTTTCCCGGGTACACGATTTCGAACAGCTATCAATCTGTAGTGATTAAACTCGTAACCAGCAGCAGTCAGAATTGCCTTCCGGACGAATTTAGCCATACCTTCAGCACCCAGCAAAATGTAACTGCTGCTTATACACAAAGTGCAACTGAGGGTTGCGGGCCCTTATTGATAAATTTCGTCAACACCTCTACCTCTCTGACCAATGCAACCTTCAAATGGGATTTTGGGAATGGCACAACTTCCACACAAACCTTAGCTCCTCCGGTCACATTTTTACCTGACCCTTCAGGAGATGACATCAGCTATACAGTGACTTTAACTGCGATTACCTCTTGCGGAGAAAACACTTTTACTTCTACTATTTTAATAAAAGCTAAACCAAAAGCGGTATTCTCCCCGGATAAGGTGACCGGTTGTTCTCCAATGAAAGTGACTTTCAGCAATACCTCTCCGGGCGCAACAAATATGTTTTACTATGATTTTGGAGATGGCAGCCCGATATTTACCACCAGGGATAAATCCCCCGTTGAGCACATTTATAATACCTTGATCACGCAGGATTTTACTGTAAAAATGATTGCAGAGAATGAATGTGGAACAAACGAACAAAGTTTTGTCATCAGAGTAGCACCGAATACCATCACTCCCGAACTCGTGGTGAATGCTAATGAAAAAGAGGGATGTGCCCCATTCACAGTAAACTTCTATAACAATTCCAAAGGAGCCAATCTATTTAAGTATGACTTTGGGGATGGCGCCACCTTACTGACCAGAACAGCTCCGGAAATGGTGCGCCATACCTTCGAAAGGTCTGGGATCTATACGGTGACATTAACCGCTTCCAATGGCTGTTCAGTAGTGAACACCTCCGAAACCATCACCGTACTGGAACAACCTTTAACTGCCTTCAGTGCCAACAATACGACCGGTTGTCCGGGAATGGAGGTTAAGTTTATCAATACCAGTACCGGTGCTGTTTCCCAACTCTGGGACTTTGGCGACGGTACCAGCTCCAACGAATTTGAACCTTCACATGTTTATTCAGGCCAGGGACCTTTCTATACCGTTACCTTAACCACAACGAATGGCCTGGGCTGTACCCATCGCCTGATACAAAACAATTTCATTCACATTGTAAGTCCTCCGATAGCACAATTCAGTGTAAAACCAGGCATTCAGATCAGCATCCCGAATTACACCTTCAACTTTATCGACGAAAGCAGCAATACTCCGGATCAATGGAGCTGGGACTTTGGGGACCATACCAGTTCCGCTTTAAAGAATCCAAGCCATACCTATCTTGATACCGGATTGTATAAAGTTACCCTTAGAGTAAGCAACCAGCAAGGCTGTTTTACAGAAACCAATAAATCCGTTCGCATTACCGGGGTTCCCGGATATTTATTTCTCCCAAACTCCTTCATTCCGGGAAGTGAAACAAACGAGTTGCGCCTTTTCAGTGCCAAGGGTTCTGGCATCAGATCATGGCAGTTCAGTGTCTATGACAAATGGGGCGAAAAGATGTGGGAAACAAGTTTGCTGGAAGAAGGCCGGCCTGTAGAAGGATGGGATGGGACCTTTAAAGGACAACCCATGCCGCAGGGCGTGTATTACTGGAAAGTGGAGGTCCAGATGATCAATGGATCAGAATGGAAAGGCATGACTTATGGAGCCGCTGCACCTAAACGTACGGGACCAATACACCTAATCAGATAAAAATGAGGATAGACATAAAGTACTTATATCTAACGTTTCTGATCGTCTTAAAGCTAGCTGCTTTCGGACAGGACCATAGTTATTCGCAGTTTTTCAGTTCCCCGATTTACCTTAACCCGGCCCTGACAGGTCAGTTTGAAGGGGATATCCGGATGAACATGGTATATCGCAACCAATGGTCGGGACTAAGCGGAACCTTAACTTACTTCACCGCTTCCGCAGACCTCCATATTCCAAGGTTTGCCGGTGGGGTGGGCCTGATGTTTACCAGAAGTAGTGAGGGTACTGCATATCTGGTTAAAAACAATGCTTCAGCTACTTATTCCTATAGTGTGGGCAGCGACGACTTTATTGCTTCTTTCGGGATACAGGCCGGCTTTACCAATCGCGATATCGATTGGAGCAAATTAGTTTTCTCTGATCAGATTGACAGGCGTCTTGGCTATATACCAGGAAGTGTTTCCTCCGCCCTGGTCCCGGAAATATCCAGCAAATTTTATTTTGATGCCTCAGCAGGCACCAATATCGTCTTCTATAATTTTATGGTTGGAGCCGCCTTTCATCACATCAACCAGCCCGATGAGTCCTTTAGCGGAACACAGGCGAAACTACCATTTCGTACCACCATCAATGCCAGTTACCGGATTTCGTTGAGCCCCTATTCATATGACGACAATGACGAAGGTCCATATATCATTCCCTCTGCCTTATATCACAAGCAGGCTGGCGCATCCTCCATGAGTCTAGGCGCACAATTTAAATACAGAAATTTAAATACCGGATTATGGTATCGCAGCAGTGGAATGGAAGGACCTGATGCATTTGTGGTGTCACTGATATTCGACCTTTTCAAGGGCAGTAAAAATGGCGAAAAATTGCGCTTAGGCGCCAGTCATGACGCAACGATTTCCAAAATCAACTACACCAATACCAGCGGAACTACAGAAATCGGCATTGGTTACGAAAGATATTTCCCCAACAGCTCCAGCTACAATAAATACAATGGATTGCGATGTTATGATTTCTATTGACAAGTTGTAAATTAACGCTGAATCTTTGTTATATTGAGCTTATCAATCTTATGGAGAATATCTTAGAAAGCAATCATTTCCTCACGCAAACTGAAGTCAACAAATTTCTTCTTGCCACACTCTTATGTGGTCTGATTGGTGCTGAGCGAGAATTCAGAAGCAAACAGGCCGGCCTGAAGACGATGATCATGATTGGGCTCGGCTCTACACTTTTCACGATTTTATCTATCAAGATCGGATTAACAAGTCATGACCGCATTGCTTCAAATATTGTGACAGGAATTGGCTTCTTAGGTGCAGGAGTAATCTTTAAAGAAGACAATCAGGTAAAAGGGTTAACCACGGCCTGTGTGATCTGGATTGTCGCTGCGATTGGGATGGCTATCGGCGCAGGATATTATGAACAAGCTACTGGTGTAACCCTCGTTGTCCTCTTTGCTTTACTGACCTTTCCATTTCTTGAGGAAATGGTGGAGCAGCGTTTTACCAAAAGGATCTATCGCATTGTGAAGAAATACGAGAATGAAAGTTTGGAGAAGTATGAAGAAGACATCAAAACTTCCGGACTGAGGCTAAGCAGAGGGAAGCAGGAACTGGCCAACGGAACCATCAGCGGAACCTGGGTTGCTATCGGCAGTCCCAAAAACCACAAGAGATTTGTAGACCGGATGCTCCAGGACAAAAAGATCATTGCTTTCGATTTTTAGTCTGGTTTGTTTCAATTAACTCCTTTCTATCCCCCTCAAAAGCCGTAAATGTCACAAAACTATATTAGCTTTGTAATATGCATAGGGAACAAATCTCAGTTTTTGATATTTTTAAGATAGGCGTTGGACCGTCAAGCTCACACACTTTAGGTCCCTGGCGGGCGGCTCAACAATTTACCGCATCATTAAAAGAAAAAAATCTGTTAGCACAGGTTGATCAGATTAAGATTCTATTATATGGCTCTTTGGCTAAAACAGGCAAAGGACACGGAACTGATGTAGCCATCCTACTGGGATTGAATGGTGCAGATCCGGTGACCTTCGATGTGAATGCCATTGATTCTACCATTGAAGAGATTAAAACCTATCACCTGCTGAACCTGAATGCGGAGCGAAACATCACTTTCGACTATGAAGAAGACCTTGTTTTTCTATTTTTTGAAAGCCTCCCTTTTCACCCCAATGCAGTGACCTTTCAAGCCTTTTTAAACACAGGTAAAGCGATATCTGAGACTTATTATTCTATAGGCGGCGGTTTCGTGGTAAAAGAAGGAGAAAGCGGTAGTGATAAGGAACAGGTAGACCTTCCTTTCCCGATAGAGAAGGCTGCTGACCTTTTACACTGGTGCTTAACAACGGGATTAAAAGTTTCTGAGGTGGTAATGGAAAATGAACTTGCCTGGCGCACAGAAGTGGAGACCAGAAAGGGCATTATGCAACACTTCAATGTGATGAAAGACTGTACTTACCGTGGTTGTCATACAGCGGGATTCTTACCCGGAGGACTAAATGTTGGAAGAAGAGCCTGTGCCTTGAACAAACGCCTTATCGGAAACAGTACTTACACCAATTACGAAAGCTGGATTGAGGCCATTAGAAGCGGCGGAAATGGCTTTAATTACATCCTTGACTGGGTGAGTTGTTTTGCCCTGGCAGTAAATGAGGAAAATGCTTCATTTGGCCGCGTTGTGACCGCCCCTACCAATGGCGCAGCAGGCGTAATTCCGGCCGTACTTCAATATTACATTGCTTTTTGCGATGGCTATACGGATGAGAAAATCAGTCAGTTTATTGCCTGTGCTTCAGAAATAGGCAGTATCTTTAAAAAAGGGGCCACCATCTCTGCAGCTATGGGTGGTTGTCAGGCAGAAATAGGGGTATCCTCTGCGATGGCTGCGGCGGCTTTAACCGAGTGTTTAGGCGGCTCACAGCGTCAGGTACTAATGGCTGCTGAAATTGCCATGGAGCATCATCTTGGCTTAACCTGTGATCCGATTGGAGGTCTGGTGCAGATTCCTTGCATCGAAAGAAATACCATGGGTGCAATTAAGGCGATCACTGCAAGTCAGCTTGCCTTACAAAGTAATCCAGACAAAGCAAAAGTAAGTCTGGACGCTGTGGTAAATACCATGTGGGAAACGGCACTCGATATGAACTCTAAATATAAAGAGACTTCCGATGGAGGTTTAGCGACCAATATCCCGATCAGCTTACCAGAATGTTAGCCTATTAGGTTTTCTGCTGGGCTTTTATGGCCAGGTACCGGTTAACAACATTGATGGTCAGCTTTTCCGGTGGGGTAAGGATACTCAGGATTCCATGTTTAGTCAGCTCTTTAACCATGAGTTTTTTCTCGTGCGCAAATTTTGCCGCAATGGTTTTAATGTAGATTCCTTCCACATCTTTAGCTGGTTCATCACTCAGCGTTTTGAGTTCGGTATTTTCAAAAAAGACAATGAGCAGGAGGTGAAATTTCGCAATCTTCTTTAAAAACGGAAGTTGCCTGTTTAAGGCAGACATGCTTTCAAAATTAGTAAAAAAGACCACCAGACTTCGTTGTTTTAAGACTCCGCGGATACTCAGGTATAAAGCCTCCATATTGGTTTCCAGATAGCGCGTCTTTTCTTTGTAAAGCACTTCCATTATTTTCCCCAGCTGTGCAGGTCTTCGTTCTGCAGGAACGACACTCCCTATTTTTTCAGCAATCGTAATTAGCCCGGCTTTATCTTCCTTAACCAAAGCGACATTGGAGAGCACAAGACTTGCATTAATGGCATAGTCAAGCAGACTTAATCCATTAAAAGGCATTTTCATTGTTCTGGATTTGTCAATTACACAATAGACATGCTGTGCCTTTTCATCTGTAAAAGAATTCACCATTAAATCTCCTCTTCTCGCGGTAGCCTTCCAGTTGATGGTGCGGTAGTCGTCGCCCTGCACATAACTTTTCACCTGATCAAATTCCAGGCTATGCCCAATCCTTCTGATCTTTTTAATGCCGATTTCGCTGAGCCTGTTGGAAATGGCCATCAACTCATATTTGCGCAGCTGTAAAAAAGATGGATATACGGCAACCATGGTCTCCTCTCCAAAATTATACCTTCTGGAGATCAGGCCCAATGGGGATTGCACATACACACGCGTCTGTCCAAAGCGGTACTCTCCTCTTTTTGTGGGACGCAAGGTATAGGTGATGGTTTTATTTTCTCTTGATTTTAGAGCACTGCTAAACCAGAGGTCTCTTTTCTGAAACTGAAAAGGGATTTCATCGATAATCCCGATATGAATGCCAAAGGAATAAAAATTCTCCACATGGAGCAGGAGCTCATTATCATCCCCGTTACTCAACCGCTCCGGAAGGTCTCTTCGCAGGAAAACACCTCTTTCTGTTTTAAACAATAAAATCAGATCCGCAGCAATCAATAACAACAATATCCAGAAGCATAGGTAAGGCAGGGCCCCAAGCCATGGCAGAAAGAAAGAAAACAGAAACAGGGATACACAGACTCCAACACCGGCAAAAAGTCTTTTACGGAGGAAGAGGTCTTTGTAATATTTAGTAATGAAGCTTTTCAATATGCTACTTTTTATCTTGGAATTTCTATTTTCTGAATGATCTGAGCCACAATATCGCTCGTTGTAAGTCCTTCCATCTCCCTATCGGGCGTCAGCATGATGCGATGCGCCAACACTGGTGCCGCCACTTTAATGATGTCTTCCGGAGTGACGAAATCACGCCCCTGCATTGCGGCGAAGGCCTTCGCACCGTTCAGCATTGCTAAGGAAGCACGTGGAGAAGCCCCCAGATACAGCGATTTGTTGCTTCTGGTTTCATGGGTGATCTTTGCCACATATTCAATTAATTTGGGCTCTACGTGCAATCCTTTAATGATGGCCCGGCATGACTTCACCTGATCTATGCTCAGTACCGGTTTCACGGCCTTAAGGGCATCGTCCAAACGATACTGGTGTTGATTGAGCAAAATGGCTGTTTCTTCCTCCAGACTTGGATATTTCACTTCAATTTTAAACAAGAAACGATCCAGCTGAGCTTCCGGCAAACGGTATGTTCCCTCCTGCTCAATTGGATTCTGCGTAGCCAGGACCATAAAAGGTTCATCCATCAGGTAAGTATGTCCATCAACAGTGATCTGACGTTCCTCCATCACCTCAAATAAGGCAGATTGTGTTTTTGCCGGGGCACGGTTAATCTCATCCACCAAAATGATATGCCCAAAGATAGGGCCCTTCCGATATTCAAAAGCCGAATTCCGGGGATCAAATACTGAGGTACCCAGCACATCTGAAGGCATCAGATCTGGTGTAAACTGGATCCTCGAAAATGAAGCATCAATACTTTTAGCCACTAGCTTAGCGCTTAATGTCTTTGCTACACCTGGTACGCCTTCTAACAGGATGTGTCCATCGGCCAGCAATCCGGCAATCAGAAAATCTATGGTATCTTTTTGTCCGACAATGATCTTACCCAGTGTTTCTCTGATTTGTTCCACAGCAACATTTAGCTGTGTCAGGTCGGTTCTTTTGTTAAACATTTCCGCTTCCATTTCTATTGGGCTTCTTTATAAAATTTTTCTATTAATTTATTCAATGTAATTAACTGATAGTCAGTTACCCTTCCAGGCTTGCTGACTTCTTCAATTGTGGCAAATAAATGCCGGATATCACTTTCATTCCCTCCTGATTTCGAGACAAGGGCAGCCATCAGTTCTTCATCTATGGCGTTGGTTTTTAAGCGGTATGTTCCTCTGATAAATTCAAGAAGGTAACTGATCTTTTTAGAGGCAATATCGCTGTTATCCCGTTGCTGGTAATAAACTTTACCTACCACCCTTACAAAGTCTACAGAAGAATTTCTGAGCTGAGGGATGATAGGAATGATTCTCTGTCTTCGTTTCATTTCAAAAAGTACAAAGATCACTAAACTGATCATAGACAAGTAATAAGCCCAGCGCAGCTGATCGTGTTTAAAAAGCACTCTCAGCAGACTTTCATTGCCCAGGTTCCCTTTCGTATTGTTCTCATCCCAGATTAGTGTTTCCGCCACTGGCAGGTAGGAAAGTGCTTTTGCCGCATAAGCCGCACCTTCAGCGCTCAATAATGCATAATTGCTCAACAATTGCGGATTTGGCAAGACATACAGTGCTCCTTCGCCGAAGGTATATTTGACAAAGTTAACTGCCCCCTCTTCATTTCTTCCCAGTACTGTGGCCCTGGAAGTATCTACCTTACTAAAATAGAGGTCTCCCAGCCCCTTATCAAAAACATAGGGCTGTTTCGCCTTTACAGAGGGGTTAACAAAATTGATTGGAACACTTTTCTTTTTGCCGTAATTCAGCGAAGAATTGATGTCCAGTTTCAAGGTATCTTTCAGGTAGCTTCCTATATCAAAAGTTGCGATAAAAACATGATTTCCTGCTTTCATGAATTTAACGAGTTCTTTATAATCCAGTTCATCAACATGTAATGCGCCTGCGACAATGAGGTAGTTGGTGTTTTTTCTTTCTTTATCCTTCAGGGTATTGTAGACCGGTAGTCTCGACATTTCAATTCTGGTTTCCGGAAATATGCTTTGATATTCCTTATTCAACACGAATAACCCAAAAGGAATTTTATCCTCTTTCAGGTAACTCGGGCGCCAATCTGTAGGTTTTGGCTTGTAATATTCTGCGGCGAGGTATAAGATGAGCAGAATACCTGTTCCGATAAGGTATAATTTCATGCCTTTCATGTGCCCCTCCTGTTAAATCTATCAAAATCCTTCTTTACTTCTGCAAAGCTTTCTTTATCGATGAAAAACTCTCCATACCAGATGTATTCAAACTGAGTGGTCAGTTCTCCGAATTGTTTTCTTTTTTCGGGATCAGTAAGTTCTCCTACATAAGCCTGATTGGTTTTGTCCGGTTGCCAGTTGATCATCTGACTATCGTTCATCATTTTTAAAGAATGTAAATAAAAGAGCCTGACTGCCAATCTGTAATTTCCGACCGAAATTGCTTTTTCTATTTCTGCCCGAAAATTAATCTCATGTATGTTCTCCAGGGATTCCGAGTAAGGAACCTCCAGGGCTTTGGATTTGCCCGAAAATACCTTCAGGTCAAGTCCCATTGCCTTAATAATGATAAATACAACCAAGCCTGCCAGGACGGTAATGATTCCATATTTGATAAAAGTCCCGGATGTCTTATTCTCTAAAACTTCTGAGAACCAATTCCAGAACCAGCGCCAGAACCGGGCCCATAAGCTATCCTGATCAGGTGGCTTTTCCTTATACCTGAATTCTGACTGCTCCGTATACGCCTTCATCTTTTCCGCATCAAAATTACGCAAGATCACTTTGCTGCTGTCATTCCCAACCTGCTTCCGGACAGGCTTTTGCAACAAAGGAGCAGGAAAGCCACTGACCGTGGCAGTAATGAGCATAAAGATTAGAAAAAGCCTCCGCATGCTAATATTCTTCCGGGGTATTGAAAGGTTCTTTTGATGCACCCATCTGACCGATACGGTCCATTAATCCTGTACTATCCAATCGTTCTACGAGGTTAAAATAACAAATAGAAATGCCCACAAGCGGGATAATCATAAATACCTGACATACATATTGCACAGTGGTAGAGATGATAATTGCCGTATTACTCAAACCCTTCGCTCCTTCAGTAAATGCACTCACAAAAGTAAAAACGAGTGCGGGAAGAGAGGCCATTGACTGGCTGGCCAAAGTAATAAAGTAAATGATCAGTATCGTTCCAAAAGTAATCCACCAATGTCCTTTGACCAATTTAAATGCACGTTCAAAGGAATAACCAAAACTGGCATTTTCATAAACCATGATTGGAAAGAACAGCATCATCGCGGGCATCACATAGAATCCGGGAATCAAAAAGAAAAGAAAACAAAGCACACAGAAAAGGCCGATTAAAACCCCGCTTCCCAACACTCTAAAGAAATAGAACTTAAAATAAGACCAGACCTCCTCTAAACTGGGGGCAACATTTCCCTTTCTTATATAAACAGCTATGAAACTCAGAATGGAAACATTCATCGCCGTGTAGCTTGCCATGTTGAAGAGTATGACGAGGAAATAATTAACATTAAATATCTTCCCCAACATGGAAAAGGGGTTATCACTGGATATGAGTGCTCTTTGCATTCCTATTTGTTGGTAGATTCCAGCTATGATTGATCCCAGGAGGAAGATTCCACTGAAATAGACAAATACTTTTAACAAAGCTTTAAAGTTCTGTTTGATGAACAAAAACATATCGTTGATGATCTCTCCGAACTCTCTGAGTTTTTTGAATTCCAGGTTTTCAGGCATTTTCTATAGTTTGATGGCGTTTATGAAGTTTTGATGGATATAGGATCACGTACCAGATGATAAAGAACAGGGATCCTGCCAGGATACTGATGCTGAGTAAAAGCGGCATTTCTGTATGGCGGGTAATGAAACCTTCAAAGAAGGCAGCAACCAAAATGATTGGGACCAGCCCTAAAGCGATTTTTGTTCCGTCTTTAGCGCTGTTTTTGAAAGCTTGAAATCGGGTATATGTTTTAGGAAAAAGCAGACCGTGACCCAAAACCAACCCCGCAGCACCGGCGATAATGATGGCTGAGATTTCCAATGTTCCATGAATCCAGATAGTCAGTACGGATTCCGCGCCTAAACCCTTACTAAAAAAATAATATTCAAAGGCCCCGATCATCACTCCATTTCTTAACATGAAAAAGACAGGACCAATGGAAAGGAAAATTCCACTGACAAACATGAGCAGAGACACATAAGTATTGTTTGCGGCAATCATCAGGAACATTTCCACTTCTCCCTGTCGTTTATATACGCCGAACGGATCTCCTTTTGCGATATTTTCATTTGTCATGTTCACATAACCATCCCCAAGGATCAGTCTCACAAATGAATCATCATACTTCGCAGAAAGGGCTCCTATTGATGCGGAAAGAAGAAAGAACAGCAGGGAATACAGTAATTGTTTGCGATAGGTATAGAACAAAACCGGCAGTTCCGTCTTCCAAAAGGTAATAAACCGGTTGCTGTTTTCTTTTTTATTTTTATAAATAGACTGGTGTAAAACCGCCGCCAGGCCATTGAGATAAGCCGTAGTCTTTGATTTAGGGTAAAAAGTGTTTGCATAAGCCAGATCATTGGTAATGTCAATGAAGCGCTCCGCCAGTTCATCTGAATTTTCCGTACGCATTTGTTCATAACGCTTCCATTTCTCAGAATTCTGTTTAACAAACAATGCCTCTCTCATAAATGAAGATCAAATTTTCTGTAAAATAGCGACAAAAAACAATTTTACAATAATAATTTGAACATCAATATTATATTTGATCTTATGGAAACAATTAAGGTAAACACTAGTCAGCATGTAGACATCGATTATCCGGTGGCCGGATTAGGGGAGAGAATTGCTGCAAGGCTCATTGACCTGGCTGCCTTTTTTGGAGTATATATATTAGTTATGGTTTTCGGCCTTTTAGCAGGTCCGGAGACTGTTCTTACCGTACTTATAATTGCGCTAGCTGCCTTTTATGTTTTTTACAACCTCATCTGTGAAGTCTTTATGAATGGACAGAGTTTAGGAAAAAGGTTGATGAAGATCAAAGTCATCAGCATCGATGGGGCTCAGGCGAGCATTGGCCAATATTTTATCCGCTGGTTGTTCCGATTGGTCGATTTTGCACTGACTGCCCAGATTGGTGGCTTAATAGCAGTAGCCGTATCAGAAAACAAGCAAAGAATAGGCGATATGGTAGCTGGAACTACGCTGATTAAGACCGTTCCAAGAACCAACCTTGAACACATTGCTTTTCATCCAACGGAGGAAGAATATACTCCTGTTTTCAAGAATGCAGACTTGTTGACTGACCACGATATCGAGCTCATGCATGAGGTGGTTCTCACCTATTATAAAACATCCAATGCGGACCTGATTTACAACATGTCTGCAAAGGTGGCCGAACATTTATCTCTCAGTATTCCTCAGGGGATGAACGAGCTTAACTTTCTAACCACCGTTATCAAAGATTACAATCATTTAACTTCTCAGTCTGACTAATTATTTCAATGCCTTAATCAAGGCGGGTGCCAGTTGAACTGCCCATTCCTGATACATTTTTGCAGAGGGATGTAATCCATCAGAAGCAATCAGTTCTCTATCTGAGGCCACTAGTCGGGAGCCAGGCGTAATGTCCGTATAGCTGAGCCCCTGCGAAAGTGTTTCTTCTTTATTTATGGCATTAAAAGCATCAATATCTGAACTGACGGAGGGAATGTCTCTACCACTTTCCAATCCGTAAGGAGTAAGGCCCCAATCCGGAATAGAAACCACAAATACCCCTGCTTTATTTCCATTGGCAAAACCGAGGGCTGTTTGTAGGAGTTCCTTAAACTCCTTACGGTACCTTTCCTTCGATTCACCCCGGTATTGATTGTTTACGCCAATCAGCAGTGTAACCACAGTAAACTTCTCATTCAGGTTTGCTTTTTTTATCGCTTCCTGTAATTCACTTGTTGTCCATCCGGTTTTAGCAATAATATGAGGCGTACCCACATCAAGTCCATTATCTTTTAAAATTGTGGTCAACTGACAAGGAAAGCCACCTTGCAGGGGAACTGCTTCTCCAATCGTATAAGAATCACCGATTGCTAAATAAGAAATCTCATTTTTTGGTTTGGTATTCAGGGTAGGGCTGGTATTTGTCGTCATTTTAAAACTATCTTTTTGGCAGGCCAATAATACCATTAATGCCAGAATTAAAATAGGAATTTTGATCATAAATACATTTACGCGAAAGCGCTCCTTATGGATTTGTACGAACAACCTATTTCTCTTCCGGGTTCAGGAATGTGTATGAGGAGAAAAAATTTTGAAGAAATAGCTGATCATGATGATGGAGCCCGTAATTAAATACAGTACTTTAATCAGTTTATCGCTGTTTCCTTTACTCAGGTAATTTGCGCTCAGGCCAACTATGAAAGTGATCAACAAAGGAACCGTTGGTGGGTATAAATGGAAGCTTTCCTCCATATTGCCTTGCATCAATGCAAGAAAAGACCGTTGAAAACCGCAACCAGGGCAGTCAAAACCAGTCAGGTATTTAAATGGGCAGGTCAGAAAAAAATTATCCGCCTGATCTAAAAAAGAAGACCAGGCGGATAACAGGTATATCATCAACACCAGCAATTAAGCTTGTGGTGTGGTTGGAGGTTTATTAAACGGATCATTTGTTCCAAACGGGTTGTTCGTTCCAAATGGATTGTTGGTGCCAGGAAAGCCTTGTTGTGCCTCTGCTGATGCTGGACCTAAATACCTTGCATCTCCAAATCCTAATATAGGATAGAATACGATAGGTAACAGGATCAATCCTGCAGTAAAGCCTTCACTTTTACCAAAACTCTTGCTTAGCAGATTCATTGCCCAGATTCCGAAGTAAATATTTACACAAGGAATCAACATCCAAAGAATCCAGATGGTTGGTTTGCCAATGATTTCAAGAAGGACAATAATGTTGTAAATAGGAATAAGTGATGCCCAACCTGGTTTTCCAGCCTTCGTGAAGACTTTCCATAATGACGCAATAATAAGTACAACGAGAGCAAGATAAATAATCCCACCAACAGCACCGATTGCTGCTATGCCCGCTGATTGTTCTGAAGTGTAATCCATAATAGTAGTTTGTTTTTCGAGTAAAGATAATATTTACTACAAAAAAACAAAGGAATTATTCCTATTTTTTTAAGGAGGTCAGAACAAGTCCATATGAAACAGACTGGAAATGTGTCCCTTTAGCACTTCTTTTACTTCTGCCATATTCAAGGCATGCCCCAATTCCCTTTGCATAGAAGTCACATCTTTATCGTCTATCCCGCAGGGAACAATATTTTTAAAATAATTAAGATCGGTATTCACATTGAAGGCAAAACCATGCATCGTTACCCAGCGACTGCATCTGACGCCCATCGCACATATTTTACGGGCTTTCTCATTGTCTGCATCCAGCCAGACTCCTGTAAATCCCGGATATCTTCCGGAAGGAATGCCATAATCTTTCAAAGTCAGGATAATCGCATCTTCCAATGTCCTGAGGTAAAGATGGATGTCGGTAAAGAAATTATCAAGGTCAAGAATCGGATAACCTACAATCTGTCCGGGGCCGTGATAGGTAATGTCTCCGCCGCGATTGATCTTATAATAGGTTGCTTCTTTTTCCAACAGGCCTTGTTCATCCAGCAACAGGTTTTCCGGATGGCCGCTTTTCCCGAGTGTATAAACGTGTGGATGCTCTACAAAAACCAGATGATTTGGTGTTTCTGTTGTCGTATTGTTGTTCCTGTTATCTGTTTTAACGGCAATGGTCTGATTAAAAATCAGCTCCTGCCGATCCCAGGCTTCCTGATAATCGGTGAGTCCCCAATCTATGAATTCTACTTTTTTATTCATCATTTGAAAATTAAGCCACTACATAGCCCAACATATAACCATCACTGGTCTTGAAGTAGTTGACACTCAGCTCTCGGGTCCCTTCAGGTAAATCGACCAGGGCAGTCAGACTTCCTTCAGTTTTCAGTTTAAATGGCTTGATGTGCATGTCCTGTTTAAATTCCAGGCCTTTTCTTCCATTCCATTTATAGATCGCTTCTTTGGCACACCAACAAACATACAAGCCATTGATGTTATCGCCGATCTGCTTTTGTGCAAGCTCAATATCGGAAAGAAACTTATGCTTAATACTTTTGATTTTATGTTTGATGAGCTCTATATCTACTCCTACTTTCCTGTCTTTTCCGATAATCACTGCCGCATAATCATAAGAATGACTCAGGGAAATATGGTAATCAAGGTTAGGGAGAAAAGGTTTGCCATGTTCGTCCATCTGACAATCAATATATTCAGAGGTGTTGAGCATGGTTCTCAGCAGCACACGGGTGCTTAGCCAGTGTAGCAGACGTTTCCCGTTGTTTAAGGAGGAAATGAAATCCAGCTCATGCTGTTTCAGTTGCAGGCCGGAAAGCAATTGCTCTTCAGTCTCTTCGATTTTCCATACCGCAAGTATGGTATTCTCGTCAATATTTTTATTAAAAACTACGGGCATCTCTATTTTAGAAAACTATGCAAAAGTATCTTAAATTAATCATAATTTAGCCCAATACTTGATAAAATGATACTTTCCGACAAACGAATTCTGGAAGAGATAGAGAAGGGCACCATCATTATTGAGCCTTTTAAGGCTGAATGTCTGGGCACAAACTCTTATGACGTCCATTTAGGCAAATACCTCGCTACTTATAAAGATAGGATACTTGATGCAAAAGCGCACAATAAAATAGAACATTTTGAAATCCCAAAAGATGGGTATGTTTTACAGCCTGGTACACTTTACCTGGGTGTGACGCTGGAATATACAGAAACGCACGCACATGTTCCCTTTTTGGAGGGCAAGTCGAGTACGGGCCGCCTGGGTATAGACATCCATGCGACTGCCGGAAAAGGCGATGTTGGTTTTTGCAATACCTGGACGCTGGAAATTTCCTGTGCACAACCAGTAAGAATATATGCAGGAATGCCCATTGGTCAGCTGATTTACTTTATCGTAGAAGGCGAGATTGAAACAATGTACAACAGTAAAGACAATGCAAAATATAGCAATAAGACCACGAAACCGGTCGAGAGCATGATGTGGAAAAACAAATTCTAAGTTCGACATCCCTTATCTTTTAAGTTTACTTTAAGCCTCAATATTTGTATATTGAGGCTTAATTATTTACTTAAGGTTCCGAACTTATGAAACGTAAATCGCTCTACCTCTTTCTATTAATTACCGGGTCCTGCCTGGCTTTTGTATCCCGTATGGATGGGGATCCTTTTGAGCTCCTTCTAGAAAGGATGAAGACTTATAATAAAACATATGCTCAGGAGAAGGTTCACCTGCACCTCGATAAGCCCTACTATGCCGTTGGAGATAACATTTGGTTTAAAGCCTATATTATCAATACAGAAAATCTCAAAGCCTCAGACATCAGTAAAATTTTATAC
Source organism: Pedobacter steynii (assembly GCF_900103665.1). Classification (GTDB taxonomy): domain Bacteria; phylum Bacteroidota; class Bacteroidia; order Sphingobacteriales; family Sphingobacteriaceae; genus Pedobacter; species Pedobacter steynii. The sequence continues at coordinate 119,107 of NZ_FNGY01000010.1, read as the reverse complement.
GTAGAGCTGATTAATGACAAGGATTCTCTAAAAAAGCAATTGAGGTTACCCGTTGAAGGAGGTGTTACCTGGGCTGATTTTCAACTACCGGATTCTCTGACAGAAGGAAACTACCGGATCCGGGCTTATACTCAATGGATGAGGAATGCCGGACCAGAATTTTACTTTGATAAAATCATAAAAATTGGCAATTCCTGGTCTAATACCGTTTTCACGAATACAAACTATGCTTTTAGCAAGGAGAACTCGGGAGAAAAGATACAGGCCAACATTACTTTTAAAGACAAGAGTGGTAAACCCTACACCGGAAATGAGGTGCGCTATGAGGTTCAGCTGAATTCCAGAAGTCTTTTTAAAGGCAAGGCAGTCACCAATCAGCAGGGTGAAGTCTCGCTTAATTTTTTAAATACACAACCTCCTTTATATCGATCCGGAAAAATACTTGCCACCATTAAACTGAGTAATCAAAAGAAAATAACCAAGGAAATCCCGATAAAGGCGACTTCAAAAGAGGTGGATGTTCAGTTTTTCCCGGAAAGCGGAAACCTGGTAGAGGGGTTACCTAACAAAATCGCTTTCAAGGCCCTGAATGCTTCCGGTTTGGGTGAGCAGATTAGTGGAGTGATTCTAGATCAAAACGGTTCAGAGGTTAGCCATTTTGAAAGCAAACACCTGGGTATGGGAAATTTCATCCTTAATTCAGAACCAGGAACAATCTATACTGCGAAAATTAAATTTTCTGATGGCTCAGAGAAAAATTACAGCTTGCCTCCAGCTCATCCCAGTGGCTATATATTAAGCGTAAACAATGCCGATAAGGACAAATTGAATATAAAGATCGTGAGGTCTAAAAGAGTGATTGACCAAAAGGAATTAAAGCTGGTAGGTCTGCAAAGCGGAACAGTACAATTCACATCAAAGATAAATGCAGACAAACAAATCACCAGCATCTCCATTTCAAAAAAAGAACTGAATGAAGGCATCCTTCAACTGACTTTATTCTCAACAGAAAATGCCCCCCTTGCTGAACGGCTTGTTTTTATACATAGTCAGTCGGACCGCATCCTGACAAAACTGGAAACAGAGAAAACAACATACAAGAAAAGAGAAAGTGTAACGCTGAACTTAAGCAGCAGCTATCGTGGCGAACCGAATCCGACCGCTTTCTCCGTATCAGTAACCAATACCTCATCCGTAAAACCTGATCCTGAAAATGAAAGCAATATCTTCAGCACCATGCTGCTCAGTTCAGATCTCGTGGGTTATATAGAAAAACCCAATTATTACTTCGTAAATGAGGGCCCCGACGTTGAGCAAGACCTGGATAACCTGATGTTAACTCAGGGATGGCGGAGGATTTTATGGAAAAATGTAATCAACAATATGCCGCCAATTACACAGTTTCCGGCAGAAAAACTGCAAAACATCAGCGGAACAATTACCAATTATAATGGAAAGCCTGCAGCAAAAAGTAAAGTTTCTCTATTTTCTTCTTCAGGTGAATTTTTCGCAATAGACACCCTTACTGATGCCCAGGGAAGATTTAATTTTGATCAACTTGCTTTCCCTGAAGACACCAGATTCGTGGTTCAGGCAAGAACTGCAAAGGATAAAAGGAAAGTGGACATCCACATGGACCTGGTTCCCGGGCAGATCATCACCAGGACTAAAAACAGCGGAGACGTAGAGATCAATGTAAACGAAGCTTTATCTGTTTATCTAAAGCAAAGCAGCAATTATTTTGATGAGCTAAACAAACGCGGACTATTGGAAAAAACATGGTTATTGAAGGAGGTACAGATTATCGAAAAGAAAAAGACAAGAAGCCTATCCAATCTATCAGGAAGAGCAGATGCTGTGATTACCGCAGAACAGCTTAGTAACTGCGTTACCTTATCTCAATGCTTACAGGGTCGTGTTTTGCGCATGGTTATCATGAATGGCAAAGCTTTCATTCAACGCTGGAGTGAAAGAAGACCCATGACAATCATCATGGACGGAATCAACATGGGATATGATTTTCTTGACAACGTCAATGTCAATGATATCGAAACTATTGAAATCCTCAGCTCCATTGGAAACTCGGCTATCTATGGAGTTCGTGGTGCCGACGGCATTATTATCATTAACACCAAACGCGGCCACGGAAATTACAACAGTGGCTTTACCCCCGGCATTGTTTCCTATAACCCAAAAGGATTTTATGTTCCAAGGGAATTCTATAGTCCAAAATACGAACCTTCGGTTCCTGATCATAAGCCGGATTTAAGAACCACAGTTTACTGGGGACCTCAGATTCCCACAAATGAACAGGGAAAATCTTCTTTCAGCTTTTTTAATACAGATGAAGCCGGAACTTACCGGGTAGTATTGGAAGGAATGGATCATATGGGTCGTCTGGGAAGAGCAGTTTATACTTATCAAGTAAAATAAAGTGTAAAGAAAAAAACACAGATCGCCAGACAGTACATTTGACTATGTAAATATTTACTTTAAGCCTCAATATTTGTATATTGAGGCTTTATTATTTGTTAAGGTTCATCATTATGAAACGTAAACTGTTTTATCCTTTTTTATTGATTGCAGTAACCTGCCTGGCCTTTGTATCCCGAATGGATGGAGACCCTTTTGAGGCCCTTTTAGAAAGGATGAAGGTATTTAACAAAACATATGCACAGGAAAAGGTGCATCTCCATCTGGATAAACCTTACTATGCAGTTGGGGATAACATTTGGTTTAAGGCCTATATCATTAATACTGAAAACCTGGAAGCCTCAGACATCAGTAAAATTTTATATGTAGAGCTGATCAATGAGAAAGACTCTTTAAAAAAACAATTGAGGTTACCCGTTGGGGGAGGTGTAAGCTGGGGTGATTTTAAAATCCCTGATTCTCTGACAGAGGGGAACTACCGGATCCGGGCATATACTCAATGGATGAGAAATGCGGGACCGGAATTTTACTTTGATAAAACGATAAAAATTGGTAATTCCTGGGCCAATACGGTATTTACCAATACGAACTATACTTTTAGCAAGGAGAATTCAGCAGAAAAAGTACAGGCCGACATCGTTTTTAAAGATAAAAATGACAAGCCATATGCCGGAAATGAAGTCCGTTATGAGGTTCTGCTGAATTTCAGGAGCCTGTTTAAAGGAAAGGCTTTGACCAATGAACAAGGTGAGGTATCGCTTAGTTTCTTAAATACCCAGCCTTCATTATATAAATCAGGAAAGATACTCGCGACCATTACACTCGCCGATCAAAAGAAAATAACGAAGGAAATCCCGATAAAAGCAACCTCAAAAGACGTAGATGTTCAATTTTTCCCTGAAAGCGGAAACCTTGTCGAGGGGCTTCCTAACAAAATTGCCTTCAAAGCGGTAAATGCTTCAGGTTTAGGTGAGCAGGTAAGCGGAGTGATTGTAGATCAAAGCGGTTCTGAGATTAACCGTTTTGAAAGCAAGCACCTGGGCATGGGAAATTTTGTACTCAATCCACAACCCGGAGCGACCTATAACGCAAAGATTAAATTTTCAGACGGCTCAGAGAAAAGTTACAGCTTGCCCGTAGTTCGTCCAAATGGTTACATTTTAAGTGTAAACAATACCGATAAAGAGAAGTTGAGCGTAAAAATCATACGATCTGAAGGCCTTCTCGATCAAAAGGAGCTGAAACTTGTGGGACAGCATAGCGGAACGATACAATTCACATCGAAAGTGGCTGCAGATAAACAGATCAGCAGCATTTCCATTTCCAAAAAGGAGCTGACAGAAGGTATCCTACAACTGACTTTATTCTCCGGGGAGAATGTACCGCTTGCCGAACGGCTTGTTTTTATCCATAGTCAGGCTGATCGTATCCTCGCAAAACTGGAAACAGTGAAAACGACCTATGCAAAGAGAGAAAATGTGACTGTCAACCTAAGTAGCAGTTATCTTGGCCAACCAAACCCAGGCTCTTTCTCGGTATCCGTAACCAATACCTCATCCGTAAAACCCGACCCTGAAAATGAAAGCAATATTTTCAGTACTATGCTCCTCAGTTCAGACCTTATCGGCTACATTGAAAAGCCCAATTATTATTTTATCAATGAGGGTCCAGAAGTGGAACAAAACCTGGATAACCTGATGTTAACCCAGGGATGGCGTAGAATTTTATGGAAAAATGTGATCAATAACACACCCCCAATCACACGGTTTGCAGCAGAGAAATCGCAAACCATTAGTGGAACTATTACCAATTATAGTGGAAAGCCTGCTCCAAACAGTAAGGTTTCCTTATTTTCTTCTTCCGGTGGCTTTTTCGCCTTGGACACCCTTACTGATGCACAGGGGAAATTTAACTTTGATCGGCTGATTTTCCCTGAAGATACCAAGTTCATTATACAGGCGCGAACGGCAAAGGATAAAAAGAGGGTGGACATTCACATGGATATCGTTCCCGGACAGATCGTAACCAAAAGCAAAAACAGCGGAGATATAGAAATCAATGTAAACGAAGCTTTATCCGCTTATTTGCAACAAAGCAGCAGTTATTTCGATGAGCTAAACAAACGCGGGTTGCTCGAAAAAACACTCTTACTGAAAGAGGTACAGATTACCGAAAAGAAACAACAGGCAAAAAACTCTGCCAACCTCAATGGAGCAGGAAGAGCAGATGCGGTGATTACTGCAGAACAGCTCAGCACCTGCGTAACCTTATCTCAATGTTTACAAGGCCGTGTTGCCGGTCTGATGATCATGAATGGTCAGGCTTACCTTAGCCGAAATGGGGGCAGAACCCCGATGGCAGTGATACTGGATGGAATGAGCATGGGTTCTGATTTTCTGGACAACATCAACGTAATGGATGTAGAAACCATTGAAGTCCTAAAATCCGCTGGAAACACAGCGATTTATGGATCTAATGGAGGGGGTGGGGTACTGGTCATCACTACCAAACGCGGGGGAGGAAATTACAGCAACACCTTTAGCCCTGGTATTACCACTTATAACCCTAAAGGACTCTATATTCCAAGAGAATTCTATAGCCCTAAATATGAACCTTCCGTACCTGACCGCAAGCCGGATTTTAGAACAACGGTTTACTGGGCACCACAGGTTCCAGCTAATGAGCAGGGAAAATCGAGATTCAGCTTCTTCAATACCGATGAAACCGGAACCTACAGGATAGTATTGGAAGGAATGGATCATATGGGTCGTCTGGGAAGAGCTGTTTATACCTATGAAGTAAAATAAACTGATATATATGAATACCATTAAAGTCACCATAAAAGACCATTTAGCACTGATTACTTTAGACCGCGGAAGATCTAATGCCCTGAACCGCGAAATGATTACTGAATTGAATGACATGTTGAACAGCATAGCTTCAGATCAGAATATTGCAGGAGCGATCATTACAGGTAAAGAGAATTTCTTTTCTGCCGGACTGGACCTGATCGAACTGTACAATTATTCGGAAGCAGAAGCAGAATCCTTCTGGCACCTGTTTCTGGACTTTATCGCCAATATCACTTCTTTTAGAAAACCATTGGTTGCCGCAATAAACGGACATAGTCCGGCGGGAGGCTGCGTCATTGCCTTGGCCTGTGATTATAGAATTATGGCAGAAGGAAAGGCCATTATTGGCTTGAATGAAGTTCCTGTAGGGATCATTGTTCCAAATTCCATTTTCCACCTTTACTCTTTCTGGATTGGCAATGCCCATGCATCAAGAAGTTTATTGGAAGGTAAGCTGTTTACACCTGAAGAGGCGTTACAGGTTGGCCTGGTAGATGAACTGGTGAACCCGGAGAGTATCCTTACCGCCGCGGAACGCAGAATCAGAAAATATATGGGTATGGAAAGAAATACCTGGGAACAGAGCAAACTAAACATCAGAAAAGACCTCATTGCCGCCACCCGTGCAAATCAGGATGAAGCCCTAGCGCTCATGTTGAAACAATGGTGGGCACCAACCACCAGAAATATTTTAAAAACAATTATTGATAACCTGCAAAAGAAATAGCCCATGTACAATCAACCAATGTTAAGAGATGACGCCTTAAAAGGAAAAACAATCGTAGTTACCGGTGGAGGAACCGGTCTTGGTAAAGCGATGGGTACTTATTTCCTGAAGCTGGGTGCAAACCTGGTGATCACCAGTCGTAAGGCCGACGTATTGGAAAAAACAGCTGCCGAGATGGAGAAAGAAACAGGAGGAAGGGTTCTGGCCGTTGCCTGTGATGTACGTGAATATGAGCAGGTAGAAAATGTCCTTGCCGAAACCATTAAAACATTTGGCAAAGTAGATGGATTGCTCAACAATGCCGCGGGTAATTTTATATCTCCTACAGAACGCTTGTCTGCCAACGCCTTTTCTACCGTAATCGACATTGTCTTAAAAGGCTCGGTAAACTGTACCCTTGCTTTTGGAAAACACTGGATTAAAGAAAAACAAAGCGCAAGCATTTTAAATATCGTCACTACCTATGCGTTTACCGGCTCTGCCTATGTCGTTCCTTCTGCTTGTGCAAAGGGAGGGGTATTGGCGATGACCCGCTCATTAGCAGTAGAATGGGGTAAATATGGTATCCGAACAAATGCGATTGCTCCGGGACCTTTCCCTACTAAAGGCGCATGGGACCGCTTACTGCCGGGAGACCTGGCGGAGAAGTTTGATTTTAAAAACCGGGTACCACTAAAACGTGTAGGTGAACACCAGGAGTTGGCGAACCTTGCGGCCTTCCTCATCAGTGATTTCGCGGGTTACATCAACGGAGAAGTAATTAGCATTGATGGTGGAGAATGGTTACAAGGTGCCGGTCAGTTTAACGGACTGGAAGCCATTCCAAATGAGATGTGGGATATGTTTGCACAAATGACAAAATCAGCTAAAGGAAGTTAAACCTTTAGCTGATCTTATAATTACCATCTGATTAAAGCACTGGCCCAGGTAAAACCTGATCCAAAGGCGGCCAGGCATACCAGGTCGCCTTCTTTAATTTTACCCGCTTCCCATGCTTCGCATAATGCAATTGGCACAGAGGCAGCGGTTGTATTTCCGTATTTCTGAATGTTATTAAACACTTTATCATCGGGTAAGCCCAATAATTGCTGTACATACTGACTGATCCTCAGATTGGCCTGGTGTGGCACCAGCATATCAATATCTTCAGGCTGCAGGTTATTTGCCGTTAAAGCTTCTTTAATCACTTCCGGGAACTTCACTACGGCTTTTTTAAATACCGCCGGTCCATCCATGTAAGGCAGGGACGCTCCGCTTTCCAACTGCTCTGTGGTCATGAATAAACCACCCAGCTCCTGATCAGGGTAACCAGGTTTATCTTTCAGCCATTTGTTGGCACTTGCTCCCGGATAATACATCGCCAGAATCTCAGCATCTGCCCCATCACTATGTAAATGGGTACTCATGATGCCTTGTCCTTCTTTCTCCGCCGGCTGCAAAACGACCGCTCCTGCCCCATCACCAAAGATAACAGAAACGTTGCGGCTACGTGTTTCAAAGTCCATGGCGAAAGAGTGCTTTTCACTCCCTACCACCAAAATATTTTTATACATGCCGGTTTTAATAAATTGATCGGCAACAGATAAAGCATATACAAACCCGGAACATTGGTTCCTGATGTCTAATGCCCCAATCTCTTTCATTTTCATTTCACGCTGCAGCAGTACGCCGCATCCCGGGAAATAATAATCAGGGCTGAGGGTTGCAAAAATCACAAAGTCTATTTCCTGAGCCGTTGTTCCGGCTCTTTCTATCGCAATTTTCGCGGCTTCTACCCCCATAGTCGTGGTAGTTTCCTCTAAGCGGTCTGCAAACCTGCGTTCCTTTATGCCGGTACGTTCCTGAATCCATGCATCATTCGTATCCATAAAACGAGACAAATCATCATTGGTATAGACATTTTTAGGCACATAGTAGCCTATTCCGGCAATTTTTGAACGATGCATCATATTTGGGTTTATTACAAATTTTAGGCAAAAATAACTTTAACTGCAACATTATTTTGAAATTAGCTTATTTTTGTACCATGTCAACAGAAACTAAAGAAGAAACTTTTACATTAGAAGAAATCCTGACCTCCTTAAAAACGGTTCACCGGTTAATCCTATGGAACGATGATGTAAACACGTTTGACCATGTCATTCACTGTATGATGAAGTACCTTGATTATTCGGAAAGCCAAGCCGAAAAAATTGCCTGGGAAGTCCATAACAAAGGAAAATGTGCGGTATTGGAAGGTTCTTTTACAGAGATGGAAGTTTACCGTAAGATCTTACAACAGGAAGGTCTAACTGTTTCCGTTGACTAACACCTGTTGAACCAGCGCATTCAACTCTTGCTGAGTAGTTTGCGTTTTATCCTTCGCATACCATCCATGAAGTCTTTCTGCGATGAGCATCATATCCGTACTTTCTTTTTTCCAACCGGCCAATAAGGACTGTAGAATTTGTGGCCTTGGACCCCATTTGCAAAGAACAGTTCCTTCATCATCAAGGATCAGCAATACCGGAATTGCTCTTCCACCATTGGTGAGGTGTGCATCAATCAAAGGCAAATTCTGATCTCTCAATACGAATTTAAGACTTATTTTATCTGGAAAGCTACTGGCCATTTTATCAAAAACGGGAACAATCTGTGCCGCATCTCCACACCATCCTTCGGAGATCACCAGGAAGCGGTACTTCCCTTTTAAATCATTTAAGGAATCCAGCAGATCTGCATTGAGCTTCACCGTTTTGTCGACACGGCTCATTCGCTGCACATTCATTTTCGTATAGTGAAGCATTGCTTCGCTATCGTCCTCACCGGTTGTTTTTTTCGCGAGCAGCAGCTCATTTATCAAATTACGATAGGCTGAATAACTCATTCCTTCGTTAACAAAAATATTACTGTATTCGATCATAATTAGCTGTAATAAAATAGTTACGCCTGTTCTTTTTAAACCTCAGGCATGTTTCTTTGTCCCTCTTATATAAAAAGCACCAAAACCTAAACACACCAATGAAGAATCTGTTATACAAAGTTCTATTTTTAACCTTTGCCATTTGTACTACAACTGTAAAACTTAATGCACAAACTACCGGAGAAGGTAAGATTATGGCAAAGGTTGTAGATGCCCAAACCAGCGAAACCATTCCATTTGCTACCGCAGTTATCCTGGACAGAAAGACCAAAGCACTGGTAAAAGGGGTACAGACCGATGTGAACGGAAATTTATCCATGGCGGGATTGCCCAAAGGTGTTTTTACCTTTAAGATAAGCTATGTAGGTTACCAAACTATGGTCCGCGATTCTGTATCCATCTCTGCGATTGTTAAAGAAATCAACCTGGGAACCATTAAAATGAAAACTGCCAAAGGTACTGTATTAAATGAGGTGGCCATTACTGCCCAGAAGAGCACCATTCAACTTGGTGTAGATAAGAAAGTATTCTCCGTAGATCAGAGTTTAGTGAGTGAGGGCGGCTCTGCCTCCGACCTTCTACAGAATGTCCCTTCTGTACAATCTGATATCGACGGAAATGTGAGCTTAAGGGGCTCCACAGGAGTAAAAGTCCTGATTGATGGCAAGCCTTCTTTGATTGCCGGCGGCAATGTGGCACAAATCTTACAGTCCATTCCGGCGAGCTCGATTGAGAGTGTGGAACTGATCACCAATCCTTCGGCCAAATACGATGCAGAAGGGCAGTCAGGAATCATCAACATTGTATTAAAAAAGAACAAAAAACTGGGACTGAACGGTAACATTGCGTTAACCGCCGGAAACCGGGACAACTACAACGCCAACACCAGTTTGAGCTTTCAGAACAGTAAAGTGAACCTATATGGTAACTATAGCTACCGGTATGGAAACCGTCTTGGCGGCGGCTACAACAACATCAGTTATTTAAATTCAACTTTCCCGAATGCCTTTGCCAATCAGAATACAGACTCCAAATCTTTAGATAAAGGACACAATGTGAAAGCAGGCCTCGATTATTACCTGAGCGACAAAGACGTTTTAAGCTTCTCTGGCGGCTTTAACATCAGAGACAATGATAGAAATGAGTTCCTGACTATTGATCAGTTAAACAGCCTTAAAAACCCACTGGAGCTCAGCAGAAGGAACAATTCCAATCTGGGATCTGGCGGCAGCTATGACCTTAACCTGGATTTTAGTCATAAATTTAAAAAACCGAAAGAAGAAATTACCTTTAATGCCAGCTTCTCTGAGGGCGACAATGACAACCTGCAAATCTACAATACAGACATTTACAACCTCAACGGCACAGCTGTTGACCTGCTGCCGGAAATCATCAGAAACAACGGAACGGGAATCAACAGGAATTATAATATTCAGGCAGACTACACCTTACCGATCGGTAAAGCCGGAAAACTGGAAGCAGGTTACCGCAGTCAGATTCGCATTGCAGAGAACAATACCTTTTCTGATCAATTGAACAACCTCACTGGAAATTACGACGTCAACCTGGCGCTTACCAATGATTTCAATAGCAAAGACCAGGTTCATGCCCTATATGCGAACTATCAGAATCAGGTTAAAAACTTCGGTTATCAGCTGGGATTAAGGGCAGAAGATGCCACTCTTGACACCCGTTTGGGGATGTATGGATCGAATGGACAAATCAACGCTGTTCCGGGAAAAGTGGCCTATACAAGGTTATACCCAAGCATCTTTCTGACACAAAAATTCAAATCAGAACAACAGTTACAATTGAGCTACAGCAGAAGGGTCAACAGACCAAGAGGCTGGGATACCAATCCTTTTATTGATGTTTCTGATCCATTAAACTACCGTCAGGGAAATCCAAACCTTAAACCAGAGGATGTACATGCTTTTGAACTAAGCTACAGCAAATTCTGGCCAAAAATAACTTTCATCTCTACTGCTTACCTCCGTCAAACCAATGACGTGATTCAAAGGATCAGAACAGAACCAGATCAAAATGGAATTACCATTACAACTCCTCAGAACTTAACCAGGGAGATCTCCAGCGGATTGGAGCTAATCGGTCGTTTTGATGTAGCTAAAGCCTGGAATTTCACCGCCAATGCCAACTTATACCAAAGTAAAATAGATGGCGTCCCTGCCTTCGGTATCGTAGACAATTCCGGATTTACCTGGAATGCCAACTTAACCAACAACTTTGTACTTCCTTATAACATCACCTTACAGATCAAAGGAGATTACCGCGCGCGCCAGGTAATGGCACAGGGCACAAGGAATGCCATGTATGGTGTTGACGCAGGCGCCAAATATGATTTTAAAAATAAAAAATCTTCTTTAAGCCTGAACGTACGTGATATCTTCAATACCCGTAGCTGGAGTATGACTACGACTACGGCCAACTCTGTTGTTGATTTCAGACGTTACATGCAGGGAACGATGGCAAGCTTAACCTATTCTTACCGTTTCGGAAAGACCAGCTTCAGTCCTAAGAAAGGCAAAAAACCGGATCAGCAGGAAATGCGTTCCGATGAAGAGTCATTTTAGTATATTTGCGTCCATGGAAGAACACAATCCCTGGACCACTATTGAAAGCCGAAAAATCTATGATAACAACTGGATTGGGCTAACAGAACACCAGGTGATCAACCCATCCGGAGGTAAAGGAATATATGGTGAAGTGCATTTCAAGAACTTAGCCATTGGAATTTTACCTTTAGACGAGGAGTTGAACACCTGGCTGGTTGGACAATACCGCTTTCCTTTAAAAGCTTACAGCTGGGAAATCCCGGAAGGCGGAGGCCCCTTAGGTTCCGATCCCCTGGATAGTGCCAAACGGGAACTACAGGAAGAAACCGGGCTTTCGGCAACAGACTGGGTAGAGCTTCAGCGCATGCACCTCTCCAATTCGGTAAGCAATGAGCTGGCGATTATTTACATCGCCAGAGGCCTGAGCATGGGCATTGCCGAACCTGAGGAAACTGAAGAGCTCCGGCTCCGCAAACTTCCTTTTCAGGAAGCATATGAAATGGTCCTAAACGGGGAGATCACTGACAGTATGAGTGTTGCCGCCATTTTAAAAACAAAAATAATCCTTCAGGAATATCAGCTATAACGAACCTTTTCAGCTATTATGAATAAATTTTTCGGATACATTTTCAGTCCCCTGTTTTACCTCTTCTTTGGGCTGACTTTAATCATTTTTCAACCCATTCAATGGCTGTGTTACCGCATGTTCGGTTATCAGGCACACAAAGCCTCAGTAGATGGACTGAATTTCTTTCTCACCTATTGCGATATTTTCCTGGGCAGCTCGGTTACTTTTATCAATGAGCAGAACATCCCTGTTGATCAGCCCAAAATATTTGTGGCCAACCACCAGAGCATGTATGATATTCCCGGGTTAATCTGGTTTCTGCGAAAACACCACATCAAGTTTATCTCGAAAATAGAACTGACCAAAGGCATTCCGTCCATTTCCTTCAACCTTAAATATGGGGGTGGGGCTAATATCGACCGTAAGGACAGCAAACAAGCCGTTGGCGAGATCATCCTTCTGGGTAACAGAATGAAAGAGAACAACTGGTCTGCGATGATTTTTCCCGAAGGTACACGCTCCAAAGACGGCAACCTGAAGCCTTTTCATATAGGTGGGATTGCAACACTTTTAAAAAAGGTACCCAATGCATTAATCGTTCCTATCGCGATTGAAAACTCCTGGAAAATGGTACAATATGGTACTTTTCCACTCAGTTTCGGCGAAAAGATCCGCTGGACAGTATTAAAACCAATTGATTCCACAGGCAAAAACCCGGAGGAAGTTACCCAGGAAGCAGAACAGGCAATTCGCAAGAAATTAGGCCAGTAAGCGCGCTTTAAATATTTTTATTATCGATGTGTTTGAAGAATTCGTCGCGGTAGGTATCTCCTATCGGAATGACTTTACCGAAGATACTGATCCTGCTGCGTTCAATACTTTCAATCTTATCCAGGGCAATAATATAGGATTTATGCACCCTTATGAACTGAGCATTAGGTAGCGTTTCTTCCATTTTCTTCATATTCTGAAGCGTAATGATCCTTTCCGCTTTGGTATAGATAGAAATGTAATCTTTTAGCCCTTCAATATAGAGGATATCATCCAATTGTATTTTTTGAATCTTATGCTCTGTTTTTACGAAGATAAAGTCCTGAACAGGATGCACTGCTGCCGGTGCTGACATCAATGGAGTAATTGCAGGTGGAGCTGCCGGGCTCGGTTCCGCCGCTTTCTGTTGTTGGTTATGCACCTTTTCTACCGCTTTATAAAAACGATCGAACGCAATCGGCTTCAACAGGTAATCCGATACATTCAGGTCATAACTCTCCAAAGCATATTGTGAATAGGCAGTAGTCAGGATATAGTTTGATTTCCCATTAGCAATTTTCAGGAACTGGATTCCGGTAAGTTCAGGCATCTGGATGTCAAGAAAAACCAGATCAATCCCTCCTGCCTGTACCAGCTGTAATGCTTCAATCGCATTTTCTGTTCTTTTAACCAGCTCCAGGAACGGTACTTTTGACACATAATCCTCTATAATATCAAGTGCCAATGGTTCATCATCGACCGCAATACATTTTAACTTTGTCATAAATCTAGCATTAATTCACTGGTGTAATGGGTAGCCGAATTTACAATATTTAATTTATATCTTTCAGGATATAGCAATTGTAACCGTCGTTCTACATTATTGAGGCCCACTCCTCCTACTTCATCTTTATTATGTTTATTCTTTTTATTCGTCACGCTAAAATGCAGGATCTTCTGATTGGCGATGATATTGATCTTGATTGGATCTTTCGGATCGTTGGCCACCCCATGTTTAAATGCATTTTCGACAAAAGAGATGAGGATGAGTGGTACAATCTGCTGGTTGTCGATCTCTCCGTTCAGGCTAAGTTCCACAGCTGCGCCATCTCTGAACCTTAATTTCTGAAGTTCGATATAGCTCTGTACATATTCAATTTCTTTACTTAGTGAAACCCAGCTGTCATTGCTCTCGTAGATCATATAGCGCATGATTTCCGAAAGTTTAAGAATAGCATCTGCTGTTTTATCAGATTTCTGATAAGCAAGTGAATAAATGTTATTCAGGGAGTTGAACAGGAAATGTGGGTTTAATTGTGATTTCAGGAATTGCAGTTCCATTTCTTTCTTTTCACTTTCCAGGTTCCGCTGAACACGTTCATTTCTGAACCAGTCTACAGCGAATTTGAGCAGAGAACTGGCCACCACAAAAAAGCCGCATGTAAATATAGAAACGGCACCAAAGGTTCCGATAGGTATATAATCACGTTTCCCTCCTTCCCATGTCACCAATATCACTTCCGGATTCAGGCTGGCGATAACTGTTTTGATGGCACTCATGACCACGATCAACAACAGGATTGCCCCTATATACAATCCATATTTCTTCTGCTCTTTGATCAGCATCGGAATGAGCAGCATGTAATTGATATAGAAAATTGAAATATTGATCAGGCCGGAGTATCCATATCTAATTGCAACCGAAGATAGTGTCTGTGCTTCTTTGGCGAATATAATGTTCAGGGCAATAAGGGCTAGGATTAACGACCAGAAAACAACATGTACAATCAGAGGGCCTTTATTTTTCATTTAAACTTTGTTATTGACAAAAACTCCATTGGTCTAAAGTAAATTTTTCCAGCTGTTATGAGCAATGGCTTTCGACGAACGGGCATTTTTTTTCTACCAAATTGGCAAATAAACCAATCAATTGCAAAACTAGAATAAATAGGCGTTTATCTAGGATAATATGGCCTTGGTCTAAAAGATTTTAGCAGCGTTTTTTTTATCATTCTATTTGTTTCATCAAATCGCAACGAATTATGAAAACTGCATCTGTCAATATAAATATTATGAAAAAGTTAGCAAACGTATCGCCATTCTTACTTTTATTAGTTCCTGTATTCATGATGATGGTATTAACCATTGCCAACAACGTAACCCGTTCACAAGACGATGAAATCGCTGCAAAAGCAACGACTTCAGTAAAAGGGATTGCTAAAGTAAGCACCATTTCGTTTAAATAGGGATGAAGGACCTGATCATTGAAACCCGCGGGCTAAACTACTACTTTGGCACACAAAAAGTAGTTGACGACCTGTCGCTGAAGGTAGAGAAAGGAAGCATTTATGGTTTTCTGGGCCCAAATGGTGCCGGTAAAACCACTTCAATAAAAATCCTTTTAAACCTTTTAAAATCACCGGCAGACACCGTGTTTCTTTTTGGTAAGGAAATCAACTCCAATCGCATAGCCAGTTTAAAACGCCTTGGCGCACTGGTAGAGCAACCCGCAATCTATGCACACCTTTCCGGCGAGGAAAACTTATACAACAGGTGTATGCTATTGGGCATTAACAGGACTAAAGCGAAAGAGATGCTTCGTCTCGTAGGCCTGGAAGATGCTGCCAGCAAAAAAGCAGGGAAATATTCATTGGGAATGAAACAACGTCTGGGCATTGCCCTTGCCTTGTTATCAGATCCGGAACTGTTACTGCTCGATGAGCCGACGAACGGCCTTGACCCTAACGGGATTATCGAAATCAGGAACCTGATGATCGAACTTGCCACAAAACATCAAAAAACGATTCTGGTATCCAGCCATCTATTGGCGGAGATTGAACGGATCGCCACTCATGTGGGCATCATTAACAAAGGAAAACTACTATTCCAGGGCACCATCAATGAATTGCATGATTTGAGCAAGCCGATGATTGAACTAGAGCTAAACGATATTCCCAAAGGCCAGGAATTCCTGACCACCAATGGCTATCAGATATTGAACAGTACTGAAAAGAAAATCATCCTTCCTTTCATTTCCACCGAAGAATGTGGCAGGTTAAACACCTTGCTGATACAACACGGCTTTACGGTTTACAGCATTTATCAGATTAGGAAAGATCTCGAGCATTTATTCCTTGACATTACTAAAAACAATTAATCATGCGCTCATTACTCCTATCCTTACAATCTGAATTTTATAAATCAAGAAAGACGCTTGCCTTTTGGGCAGCGATTGTCCTTCCATTGATCATTTGCGGACTAATTGCCTTTGGATTCCTCAGCAATGCGGATAAAATCATAAAAATGCATTTTCCCTCCCAAGTGTTGTGGATGAACTTTAGCGGAGGAGCCCTTGGCGTGATGGGCATGTTGATCCTTCCCTTTTATGTGATCTTTATGGCTTTTTCGGTCAACAATATTGAACATAAGAACGATACCTGGAAAAGCCTCTTTGCACAACCGCTCAACAAGTTTTCAATTTACGCAGCAAAATATTTATACGCGGTGATATTGATATTTATATGTTTGTTCCTATTTGCACTGTTCACCATTTTATCCGGCTATCTATTGCAGGCATTAAATAGTGGTTTTACGTTCAATGGGTATTCCCCAGTGGCCCTGCTATCAAAAATATATTTCAAGATGTTCCTTTCTTCCCTGGGAATATTATCACTACAGTTCATCATTAGCCTGATCTGGTCGGACTTTTTAAAACCTATGGGGATTGGATTTATAGGGATTATTGCCGGAATTATTGTGGCCACCAAAGGATGGGAATATGCCTACTTCGTTCCTTACAGTCATCCGACATTGGCTTTATCCATGACCAAGTCGAAAAATATGGATCAACTGTTTAGTCAGGAGATTTACAGCAGTCTTATTTACGCCGTTATCCTCTTTGTCGCCGGTTACTTTATTGTCGCCAGGAAGAGCATCAAATAGTTTTTTAGTTTTAGTTAATAGTCAGAAATGGCGGTCTTGGTACCGCCATTTCCTATTTAGTTCTGCTTCACAGTTGTCCAAAATGTTTTTCATATATTCTAATTACAAGCTTTTGGCCACTTTTTTCAGAGCCTGTTAAATTTCATAATTTATTACTGTTAAGAATCTTGCAAAAGGTATTATTGGTTTTGGCAACTTTATTGAATTTTATGTTGAGGCTGATATTTTGCTTTATCAGCAAAGCGATACAAAAGGCTATATAAGCTGGCTAAAAGAGGGAAGATAGATACCCACCAATGGTAAAAATAATTTGTTCAGTCAAATATTGGCTAATATTATCAGAGAAAAATCTGATAAACTGGTAACAAAACAACCAAAGTGATAAACATATTAAAGGATTAAAAGCTGGGCCACTTACTCCAGGTGAGCATGCCTCAGGACCATGCCGATGCAGAGCATCGCAGCCAACAGGCAAATGGAAGCAGCTATAGTTGATATTGAAGAACGGATCACTTCGGTTGAAGCGGTGAGATCTTGTTGACCATAGAAAGCAAAAAGCTTGTAATTAATTAACGTATATGAAGAACGTTTGGAAAGCTGTGATCCCTATTTGTAAATCGCCCCGAACATTTAACTAATGATGTAAAAATATGATTAGGGAGATACAAGCAATTATCTTTTCCTGTAAATTCAGGTATTAATGAAAAATTCCAAGGAAAAAATAGATATGAAAACACTTACAATAACCGGACTAGCACTATGCTTCAGTCTCTCTTTATCTGCTCAGGAGCAGACGAATACGGCCGCGGTACAGAAAATACGCCAGGAAGGCCTTGAAAACTCGAAGGTAATGGATATTGCATTTCAGATTACTGATGTTGCAGGCCCGCGCCTATCCAATTCCCCGGGATTAAAACGTGCGCAGGATTGGGCGGTAAGACAATTCACCTCCTGGGGACTAAAAAATGTACACCTGGAAGCATGGGGTCAATTTGGTAAAGGATGGCAGATCGACAAATACTATGCAGCAACTACCCTGCCTTATTATCATGCGATGATTGGTGCGCCTAAGGCATGGACTCCGGGAACTAAGGGTGCGATAAAATCTGAGGTCATCCTGATCAAAGCGGATACGATTACCGACCTTTTACCTTATAAAGGAAAACTTGCCGGAAAAATTGTGATGTTTGATCAGGTTACGATACAGCCCTTACAAAACAGCTATAAAGCCGATGCAGTCAGATATACTGATGCTGAGCTTGCTAAAATGGCAGAAGCAGCACCACAGCCACAAGGACAGCGCCCGCGTGCCGGGGCAGCTAACAATATGATGGCCCAAATGATGAAGATGAGAGAAATCCGCGCTGCTATGGCCAGTTTTATGCTGGAAGAACAAGTGGGCCTGCTCCTTAGTTACGGCCGGGGAAACCACGGCACATTCTTCACCAGCAATGGTGCCTCTTATGCACTGGATGCAAAACCTGTTGCTCCTGAACTGGAAATATCTGCAGAAGACTACCTTCATATCCTTCGTTTGCTTCGTGCAGGAGAGAAAGTAGAAGTAGAGGCCGATATCAGAACGTCCTTCTATGATCAGGATCCTCAGGGGTATAACGTGATTGCAGAGATTCCCGGAACAGATAGAAAGTTAAAAGATGAAGTGGTGATGATTGGCGGACATTATGATTCCTGGCATTCGGCTACAGGGGCTACCGATAATGCTGCCGGAGCGGCAGTAATGATGGAGACTATGAGAATTCTTAAAGCCATTAATTTTAAGCCTAAAAGGACCATCAGGGTGGCGTTATGGAGTTCTGAAGAACAGGGTCTACATGGCTCCAGAGGTTATGTAGCCAAACATTTTGGGGATCCCAAAACGATGGTATTGACCAAGGATCACAAAAAGATCAGCGCGTATTATAACCTTGATAATGGAACCGGTGCGATCAGAGGAATTTATTTACAGGGGAATACCGCAGCAGGCCCCATATTCCAGGAATGGTTAACCCCCTTCCAGGATTTAGGCGCAAAAACAGTTACTGCCGGCAATACCGGAGGAACAGATCACCAGGCCTTTGATGCAGTGGGGATTCCCGGATTTCAGTTCATCCAGGATCCAATGGATTACAATACCCGTACCCATCATACCAATCAGGATACCTTCGACCGCTTAGCGGAAGAAGATTTAAAAAGAGCAGCAACCATAGTCGCCTCTTTTGTATATCACACGTCTGAACGTGAAGCACAGATTCCGAGAAAAGAATTGCCAAAGACTCCTGAGGTTCCAAAGCAGTAAAAAAGCCAGTTTAAACAAAGAAACCTCTGAAAATTCAGAGGTTTCTTTGTTTAAACTAAAATATTTCCATTAAAATTCTTTGAAAACTAAAATATTAGTTTTAAGTTTATACTAAGGTTTTAGTTATAGTACTATTGACGAATAGTTATGATCCTTAAACCAATTAAAAAAACCGGTTAATACAATAAAAGATGGACATTAAAGATTTAACAAAAGCAGAAGAACAGTTGATGCAAATTCTATGGCAAATAGAAAAGGGGTTTGTAAAAGACGTGATGGATTTTTTACCGGAGCCAAAGCCGGCTTACAATACGGTATCTACGATTATCAGGATACTGGAAGTAAAGGGTTTTATCGGACATGAGGCATTCGGAAAATCACATCAGTACTTTCCGCTCATCAGCAGGGAAGACTACAAACGCCATGCTACCGAAAAGTTACTAGGTAACTATTTTGAGAATTCTGTGGAAAGCATGTTTTCCTTTTTTGTTAAGGAAGAAAAGCTTGATTTAAGCGATGTAGATGAAATTTTAAAAATGATTAACAAAATTAAAAACAGACCGAGATGAGTTGGGCACATTATATCCTGCAGGCCAATATATACCTGGTATTATTCTATGGCTTCTATAAACTATTTTTAGCTAAAGAGACTTATTTCATCCTCAACAGGATTTATCTGATCTCGGCGGGAATATGTTCTCTATCCATTCCTTTTTTAAGGTTTGAATGGTTTGGTAACCAGGCCGCGGCGACCCCAATTTATACTGGTGTTGATCAGCTAAATGACCTTATGACACAGGTTAGCGTTGGATCAGATGCTCCGGAAAAACTAAGCCCCGGAAATGTGATTGTAGCCATTTATCTGACCGGTCTGCTGATTTTTGCCCTTCTCTTCATCTACAAATTACTAAAAGTACAACGTTTGCTTCAAGAGGAACATGTTGGAAATGCCTTCTCCTTTTTCAGGAAGAAAAGAATAGATACAAACCTGCCGGAAGTGCAAACCATCGACAAACATGAAGAGATTCACATCCGTCAATGGCATACGCTGGACGTACTGTTCTTTGAATTACTGGCCGTTTTCACCTGGTTCAACCCCATCATTTATTTTTATAAGCATACCATTAAAAACATTCATGAATACCTGGCAGATGAGGAAGCTGCCAGATTTCAGGGCGACAAAGAGCAATATGCATTGCTCCTGTTGAGCAGGGCATTTAACATCGCTCCCAGTAGCCTCACTAATACTTTCTTTAATAAATCACTGATTAAAAAGAGAATATTTATGCTACATAAACAAAGATCAAAAAAGACCGCCGTATTAAAATACGGATTGTTTTTACCTCTTTTTGCCATCACATTGGTGATGTCGTCTGCCACTATCCGCAGTAACGAAAGCATCATTGCTGTAACAGAAGAGATCCCATTAAATACCCCGCTGAATGTTGTGAAAGACGTCATATCTGCACCTATAGAAATTGCCGTGTCGAATATGAAGCGGGAAGCGGTTATTAAACCACAAAACGTAACTGACCCTGCCTGGGAAGGCTTTTACAACTACCTTAAACGCGGCATCAGGTATCCGGCAGAAGCTTACAATACCGACCTTCAGGGAAACAGCCAGATTAAGTTTAGTCTTAAAGACGGACATATCGGAGCGATCAGTGTCGTAAACAAGCTTGGTTCAGGATTTGAAACCGAGGTCATGAGAATCGTGTTGAGCTACAGAGATTTCAAAAGCAGCCAGGACGGTAATTACTCATTGCCTGTTTCCTTTATCCTATCCGGAGCAACCAGTGCTAAAAAGAACCTGAAATTAAGCCCGGTAAAAGGTTATAAGAGCCTCAGCAAAATCACCGTTATGGGCTATAAATCTGAATCGGCAAATGCGAATGTCATTCCTGTGGAGGAAATTCGGACAGATCCGAATGACGTTAAAGTTTACGACTTTGTTTCCATCGACAGACAACCTGGATTTCCGGGAGGAATGGAAAGATTCTATAAATACCTAAGCAAGACCGTTAAGTATCCGGCAGAGGCTCAGGAAAAAAACGTGCAAGGCAAAGTATTCCTATCTTTTATCGTAGAAAAAAACGGTGACCTTGCAGACATTAAGGTAGAAAGAAAGCTTGGCGCAGGAACGGATGAAGAAGCCGTAAGGGTCTTGAAGGCTTCACCGAAGTGGATTCCAGGTGTTTACCATGGAAAAACAGTCCGGGTGAAATACAATATTCCGATCAGCTTTAGTTTAACAAGTGATCCTCCTGCAGGCAATAGAACAGGTAAAGTAATCGGGTTAAACGTTACAGAGGGCACAGATAAAAAGCTGAAACTTACAGGCCTTGGTACCGGCAAAGACCCACTGATCCTGGTAGATGGCAAGAAACCTGAAACCAGCATCAATGAAATCAATCCAAACAACATTGAAAGTATTGAAGTTTTAAAAGAGTCGGCCACTACACTTTACGGTTCAGCAGGCGCAAACGGTGTGATCTTGATCAAGACAAAAGCCGCTTTACAAACGAAACAGAAAGAAGACAAAAAAGACTAAAGACTATACCCCCAACCTCCCGCTAATGCACGAAAGCCCAGCTAAATAGCCGGGCTTTCGTGTCAAATATCCTTGTCTCGTTAGCTAAATTTATTAAATATCTTCCTCAGATACAAATTTTGCAGACAAATAATCTCTATTCATACGTGCAATGTTCTCTAAAGAAATTCCTTTAGGGCATTCCGCTTCACAAGCACCGGTATTGGTACAATTTCCAAATCCTTCTGCATCCATCTGCGCCACCATAGTTTGAACCCTGCGGTAACGTTCCGGCTGTCCCTGAGGCAATTGCGCCAGCTGAGATACTTTTGCAGAAACAAATAACATGGCAGATGCATTCTTGCAGGTAGCTACGCAAGCACCACAACCAATACAAGCTGCAGCTTCGAATGCTGAATCGGCCTGTACTTTTGGAATAGGCAGGTTGTTGGCATCCTGTGCGTTCCCTGTATTCACAGAAATAAAGCCTCCAGCCGCAATAACTCTGTCGAACGCAGACCTATCTACCGTTAAATCTTTAACTACCGGAAAAGCCTTCGCTCTCCATGGTTCCACAACGATGGTATCTCCATCTTTAAATGAACGCATGTGTAACTGGCAGGTGGTAATTCCTTCCTTTGGTCCGTGAGGTCTGCCGTTGATAAACATCGAGCAGGCACCACAAATCCCCTCTCTGCAGTCGTGATCAAACACAACCGGCTCATCACCCTTAGAAATCAGCTCTTCGTTCAATACATCAAACATTTCTAAGAAGGACATATCAGGAGAAATGTCTGATAGTTTATAATCCACCAAACCACCTTTGGCTTTTGTATTTTTTTGACGCCAGATTTTCAGCGTTAAATTCATATTTCCTGTACTCATGATATTGAGATTTTAGTACTTAGCTATTATTTATAACTTCTTTGTGCAACCTTGATGTTTTCAAATTTCAGCTCTTCTTTATGCAGCTCAAATTTAACACCCTCTTTGAACTCCCATGCCGCAACGTAAGCATAGTTTTCATCATCACGCATGGCTTCACCTTCTTCAGTCTGATATTCTTCCCTGAAGTGACCTCCGCAAGATTCGTTTCTGTTCAACGCATCGATACACATCAATTCTCCCAGTTCGATAAAGTCGGCCACACGACCTGCTTTTTCCAGCTCAGGATTGAACTCATTGGCTTCTCCCGGTACACGAACATCGCTCCAGAAATCTTTACGCAATTGCTGAATTTCCGCGATCGCTTCAGTTAAGCCTTTTGCATTACGTGCCATTCCGCATTTTTCCCACATGATCTTTCCTAATTTCTTATGGAAATGATCAACAGTTTTGGTTCCTTTAATCGCAAAGAATTTGTCGATAATTCCCCTCGCACTGGCTTCTGCTTCTACAAATGCCGGGTGATCCTGAGGGATTGGCTTTGTGGCCAGTTCTTTAGACAAGTAAGCACCAATAGTATAAGGGATTACAAAGTAACCATCCGCTAAGCCCTGCATTAAAGCAGAAGCACCTAAGCGGTTCGCTCCGTGATCAGAGAAGTTTGCTTCTCCCAGGGAATATAAGCCCGGAACGGTGGTCATTAAGTTATAATCTACCCATAAGCCACCCATGGTATAGTGAACCGCAGGATAAATACGCATTGGCAGTTCATAAGGATCTTCTCCCGTGATCTGTGCATACATATCAAACAGGTTACCATATTTTTCCTTAATCACCTCACGGCCTAAGCGCATGCAGGTTTCTTTATCAGGGTTATGGATATTCTGTACGTTAGCTTCAATACGGCCATAACGCTCCGTATTGGCTTTAAAATCAAGATAAACAGCTAATTTAGATTTACCTACACCATAACCTGCATCACAACGCTCTTTAGCAGCTCTGGAAGCCACATCACGTGGTACAAGGTTACCGAAAGCAGGATATCTGCGCTCTAAATAATAATCTCTTTCATCTTCAGGAATCTCTGAAGCTTTACGCGTATCGTCTTTCTTTTTAGGCACCCAGATTCTGCCGTCATTACGTAATGACTCAGACATCAGGGTTAATTTACTCTGGTGATCACCTGAAACCGGGATACAGGTAGGGTGAATCTGCGTATAGCAAGGGTTACCAAAGAAAGCACCTTTTTTATGTGCCTTCCATGCTGCAGTTACGTTACTGCCCATTGCATTTGTAGAAAGATAGAATACGTTACCATAACCACCAGTACACAACAATACCGCATGTCCTGAATGACGCTCTAATTCACCTGTAAGCAGGTTACGGGCAATAATACCACGGGCTTTGCCATCTACGACAACTACTTCAAGCATTTCATGGCGGGTAAACATTTCAACTTTACCCATTCCTACCTGACGCTCCAAAGCGCTGTATGCACCTAAAAGCAATTGCTGACCCGTTTGACCGGCAGCATAAAAAGTTCTTTGAACCTGTGTACCACCAAAAGAACGGTTGTCTAACAGACCACCATATTCCCTTGCCAGCGGCACACCTTGTGCCACACACTGATCTATAATATTTGCACTTACTTCTGCCAAACGGTGAACGTTGGCTTCACGTGCACGGTAATCACCACCTTTTATGGTATCATAGAATAGACGGTAAGTACTGTCACCATCATTCTGATAGTTTTTCGCTGCATTAATCCCGCCCTGAGCTGCGATAGAGTGCGCTCTTCTCGGGGAATCCTGAAAGCAAAAACATTTAACTTTATAGCCCATCTCCGCCAGGGTTGCCGCTGCCGAAGCACCTGCCAATCCCGAACCCACTACAATAATTTCGATGCTTCTTTTATTTGCCGGGTTAACTAATGGCATAGAAGACCTTAATTTGGTCCATTTCTCCGTTAATTCGCCTTCCGGTATATTTGCATTTAATTCAGCCATTTTATTTAAGCTTTATACGTTCAAAAATTATTTAATAAGACCTGCATAAATTGCTACAGGCATAGCTGCAAATAGTATCGCAATGATAATTGAATACCAGATACCAAATGCTTTGATGAGTGGAGTGTATTTTTTGTGGTTCCATCCCAGCGTCTGGAATGCAGAAGCAAAACCATGTAATAAATGGTAAGCCAGAGAAACCATTGCCAAAATATATAAAATCACTACCCAAAGGGTTTGAAATCTTGCCACCATCACTGCAAAAAGATTTTCGTGTCCTGCTGAATCAACAGTAGGGATTCCTGTAAAACGGGAAACTACCCAGAAATCAGATAAGTGTACGATTAAGAAAATCAACAAGATCGTTCCTAACAGTCCCATTGACCTGGAGTACCACTTGCTGTTTGCAGCACCATTATTTACCGCGTACTTCACCGGACGTGCAGCCTGATTTTGAAAAACCAAACGTAAACCCTGGATAATGTGTGCAAGTAAGCCTGCCATCAAGACCACTTCCATTGCCCTGATCAGCCAATTGGTAGCCATAAAGTGAGCCCCAACATTGAAGGTTAAACCACCGTCATTCACGAAGATCAAAGCATTTATAAAGCAATGAACCGCAAGAAATGAAATAAGAAACAGGCCGGTGATACCCATTATTAGTTTTTTTCCTATAGACGAGGAAAAAGCGTTTCCGAAACTAGCCATTTGATTGTATTTTAGTTCTATTCCTGCAAAAGTATTTAATAAAAGAATTAATATGTTAATCATTGTCATAAAATAACGACAATTGGGCTATTTAGAAACGTTCTAAATTTTACAGAGCGATGACAAGTGAAAATTCAAAAACCTTCTGCTCTAAATAAAAAACGGGAGACAGTAAAACTGTCTCCCGTTTAAGAATAAAATTAAAATGATACCTCTTTAGAAAGTAAAGGTATAGTTTCCGTTCGGGCCAACACCCGAGATGGTCGTCATTCCATTTTTTGAAGTAGGCAATGCTGCCTCTACATCTTTAGCACTATTTACAGGCTTACCGTTTACCGTAGTTACCAATAAACCTTTAGGAAGGTCCATAGAATCGAATACTTTTCCTGGCTCCACACTGGTCACCACTACTCCGTTCTTTGCACCATATCTGGCCTTCACCTGAGCAGAAGCCGGTGCAAAAGCAGCGCCTAATTTGCTGATCGTTGTACCCGTTGATTTTGCCGCCGGCGTTGCTTTCGCAAGGTTCACACTGGCATCTCCTTTAAGGGTAACATTTACATCTTTTAAGGCCCCGTTTCTCAATACCGTCAATTGTACTTTATCACCAGGACTCATACGACCAATTTTTTCCTGCAAATCCGGAGAATCATAAATCGCGATGCCCTCTACTTTTTTAATGATATCTCCTTTTTGGATTCCTGCAGCTGCACCACCACCATTTGGCAATACATCGCTTACATATAATCCGTTGATATCTTTAATTTTCAGTTCTTCTGCATAATCTGCATCCAGCGGTCTGAAAGACACACCAATATAACCACGTTTCACCGCGCCATATTTTCTAAAATCTTCCAGCACTTTTTTCGCCAGGTTTACCGGGATGGCAAAACCATAACCTTCATTCGTACCAGTCTGCGATGCAATTGCTGCATTGATTCCAATCAGCTCACCGCTTGCATTCACTAATGCCCCACCGCTGTTTCCAGGATTGATTGCCGCATCAGTCTGAATGAAAGATTCGATACTGTTATTTGTACGCTCAGGAGCCTTACCGGTTCTGCGATATTCATCATACTCTTCCTCTGTTGGCTGACCTTGCTGTCTTGCCAGAATTCCAATGCTTCTTGCTTTTGCACTTACAATTCCCGCAGTTACTGTAGTTTGAAGATCCAGGGGGAAGCCTACAGCCAATACCCATTCTCCGATTTGCACATTATCTGAATTCCCCATTTTCACGATCGGAAGATTTGTCTCTTCTACTTTGATCAGGGCAAGGTCTGTGTTTGGGTCTTTTCCAATCACTTTTGCCATCACCTTACGGCGGTCAGACAGGATCACTTCGATCTTATCTGCATTTTCCACCACATGGTTGTTCGTTACAATATAACCATCAGGCGTAAGGATCACACCAGAACCTGAGGCTGCTCTTGGCATACGGGGTCTGCTACGGCCACCGCCACCAAAAAATTCCTCGAACATGTCCATTGGAGAACCGCTACCACCTCTTTCATTTCCGGAGCTGCTGCCATAAGAAGTCTTAATGTGCACCACTGCCGGCGATACTACTGAGGCGGCCTGTACAAAATCGACCGCTCCTGTAGAAGATATTTTTACGGGATTGTTAGCAAAAAGCACATTTTGTTTCTCCGCTAATGTCATCCCATCGTTGTTGCGCTCTAACAGTTTGTAAGCGCCAATCGCAGCCGCACCACCTATAAATGCGGCTAACACTATCAATCCGATTCTTTTCATTTGTATTTTTTCTTTTTTTAATTGTTTCAAAAGCAATCTAATAGGCCTTAACTCCTTAAAGCAAAGCTGGCATGGATTGTGATTTATTCGTTTTACTCGTTAAGAACTAATTCTTTTGTTTCAATTACTCAAATTTAATACCATATAAACGATATTTGCATAAGTAACAGGCCGTGAATACTGTTAAAAAATGTTAAATGACAAGCACATACATCTTATGAAGATCCACTTTTTCAAATACCAGGGCGCAGGCAACGATTTTATCTTAATAGACAACCGTGATCAATCCTTTAAATATACGGGTAATAATACGGTCCTGCAACTCTGTAACAGGCGTTTTGGAATTGGAGCAGATGGATTGATGCTGCTGCAGAACCATAAAGATTACGACTTTGAGATGCTTTATTTCAATGCAGATGGCAATCTCGGCAGTATGTGTGGAAATGGTGGCAGGTGTATCGTCGCTTTTGCCAAATATTTGGGAATAATTGACACAGAAACTAATTTTTTGGCAGTTGATGGACCTCATTATGCCAAAATTTCAGAAAAGGGCGACTGGGTTGATCTTCAAATGATTGATATTGATCATATTGGAAATGATGGAACCGCTTATGTATTGAATACAGGGTCGCCACATTATGTACAACAAGTAAGCGGATTAGCAGCGCTGGATGTTTACAAAGAGGGCAAAGCGATCCGCAACAACTCCACTTACAAAGCTGAAGGAATCAATGTAAATTTCGTAGAAGACCAGGGAGACCACCTTTTTGTCCGCACCTTTGAGCGTGGCGTTGAAGATGAGACCTATGCCTGTGGAACAGGAGTTACTGCCGTAGCCTTATCTATGGCTCAGCACAAACAGCAGCAAGGGCATATCAAAACACCCGTTAAAGTATTAGGTGGGGACCTGCGGATTGAGTTTGATTATGACGGCAGACAGTTCAGAAATGTATTTCTATGTGGCCCCGCAGCGCAGGTTTTCCAGGGAGATACAGCAGTCTGATTATTCTCCCTCAGCGAGGTATGCAGCCAGTCCGATTTTGATTTCCCCAAAGCTATAATCTCTGCCCAGGTGTTCCCGGATCGGGTTCATCTGCATCGTCTTTAGCTCCCTGATGGTTTTCAGAATTTTATCCAGCTTTTTTGAACCTAAAATGTCCTTGGCTGAAATCTCTTGTTTGGCCACATAATGCGCCAGGTGTCCTTCTATCGTACCAATCACCATTTTCCGGTCTCTGGCAATTTCAGCAATCGTTTTTCCTTCTTTGTGCAGCTCCAAAGAAACCTCTTTGGTATCTACTTTAGGTGCTTTTTCTTTAACAACCGCTGTTTTGGTTTTTGTAGACTTTGCCTTTTTGGCCGTAAAGTCCAGCTTACCGGGAACAGCAAACACCTTTTCCATTACTGCCGCCCGTTCTGCCTGACTCAATAAAGCATTCACATCTTTTTTTGTAAACTCGCTTCCATTAATCGTAGCACCCAGCAAGGCAGTAGCTTTACGTATTTTCTTAAACTGATCATAAAACAGCGCTTCCATCTCTAACAATTCCGTGAGATAAGCAGTCACCTGTTTGTCCTGTTTCACCAACTCCATGCGCTCAAAGATGCGTTTGGAAAATCCGACCAGCAAGGGATTAAAATAATTCTCCGCAGCAGCTGTACGTTCCAGCAATGCCGTCATTCCCTGTTCCGTCTTTACCTCGTACATCCGTTGTATCTGAGTTAAAAACTTACTTGCATTTACTTTTACCTCAGTCAGGTCTTTCAACAGCTGTCCGGCCCACTTAACATGTTTCTGCTTTGCCGATTTATTAATGTCTTTGGTATAAGAATGTACATGTTCGTACACATAATTATCCAGTGGTGTCAGGTCAAAACACTGCAACAGGTAAGACCTTAAAAAAACATCACTCTCCGTTTTGATTTGCGCAATCAGATTCTCCTGATTTTCTTTTGT
Organism: Pedobacter steynii; assembly: GCF_900103665.1. Taxonomy (GTDB): domain Bacteria; phylum Bacteroidota; class Bacteroidia; order Sphingobacteriales; family Sphingobacteriaceae; genus Pedobacter; species Pedobacter steynii. The sequence continues at coordinate 90,223 of NZ_FNGY01000010.1, read as the reverse complement.
CTTAGAGAAGAAAGAAACGTTCTGATCCTGGCGGATGCCTGATCCCGAGATCTGGGAAGTTAAAATCAGTCCATCCAGGGACCGTAAGCGGGAAAGTGCCACATACACCTGTCCCGGCGCGAAAGCGCTTCCAATATCAATGATCGCCCGGTCAAAGGTCAGGCCCTGGCTTTTATGAACCGTAATTGCCCAGGCCAGCTTTAAAGGATACTGCGTAAAAGTTCCAACCAGGTCCTCTTCAATTTCGCCGGTTACCTTATCCGTCGTGTACTTGATGTTCTTCCAGGTATATTTTTCCAGGATGATCTTTTCTCTTGTCCCTTCCGTCTCTACCTCAATGGTATCTGTTCTCAGCGAGGTCACCACTGCAATCTTTCCGTTAAAGAAGCGCTGTTCTCCCGTAGGATCATTTTTAATAAACATCACCTGTGCGCCGACTTTAAGCTCCAAAATATGTTCTGCAGGGTAGGCATATTCACTGAAATCATCTTCAATTTTAGCCACATACAAAAAAGAAGGAGACTTCAATTCTTCCAGGCTCTGCCTGTTTAAGGTGTCCGCTTTATTGTTGTGTGTGGTAAGGGTAATGTATTTATCATCGATAGAAGGCTTAAAATCCGCCCTATAATATTTATCCAATAATGCGACATCCTGGGCAGTCACCTCATTATTTCTCAGGTTATTCAGCAGATTGATGAACACCTCATCGGCTTGTCTGTAGATCTTTTCCAGTTCAATATAAATGGGAGGATTGTTCTGCAGTGCAAGCGCATCAAAGAAATAAGCACTGTTATAAAACTGACCCAACAAATTCCATTCTGTAGATTTCACCACCGGAGGTAACTGATGCAGGTCGCCGATAAACAAGACCTGTACCCCTCCAAAACTTGCTGTATTGTTTCTACGGATATAGCGCAATACCATATCAATGGCATCAAGAAGATCTGCGCGGAGCATACTCACCTCATCAATGATCAGCAATTCCATATCTGTCAGCACCTTCCTTTTAGCCGCCGTCATGTTTAAATGGCGGACAATGGATTTCGGGGTATTGTATTGCTGGTTATAATGATCTCCGTCTGCTGCCGGAGCTTTAGGCAGATACGTCCCAAAAGGGAGCTGGAAGAGTGAGTGGATGGTTACCCCTGCAGCATTTATGGCTGCAATGCCTGTAGGAGCCGCTATGACCGCCTTTTTATGTGTCAATTCAATCAAGTTCCGCAGAAAAGTCGTCTTCCCCGTTCCGGCCTTTCCCGTCAGAAAAATATGCTTAGAAGTATAATTTACGAATTTGGCGGCAAGCTCGGCAGGGTTTTGTTCAGACATATTGTAGGCATCAATTAAAAATAAACCATCTTCAAATTGGTGTTTACAAAGATACTAAGAATGCTGCAAATTAATAAACCCTAATCATAATTAAAAAACAATCGTAAAAAGAAACATCAGACATCTAAAATTAACGGAGTTGATCTTTCCGGTTTCTCCTGAGGCAGAACGACATCCTTAGTCCTGCAAAGGGCTGATTTCTTCTGTTAAATGAGGAAATCAGCCCTTTGCATTCCGGAGGATAAAATCGTTTATTTTTTCTGTTTGATCTGCTCCAATAATTCAGACAGTTCTTTAACCCGCTCCGGGTATTTTCCGGCAAGGTTGTTCTTCTCGCTAAGATCTTCTGTCAGGTGATACAACTGTGCTGTCGGCAGGTTTCCTGATTCAATACCTACATCCTTCATAAAAGGAGCACCTCCGCTTGGGCTAATGTATTTCCAACCATCTTTGATCACAGAAAGCGGGCCTCCCTGTTCTACGAATGACGTTCTTCCTTTTACAGATTTACCCAGAAAAGCCTGGATCAGATTTTCGCTATCCGGGGCATCTCCCTGAGGAACAGGCCTACCGATCAAGCTGGAAAATGAGGCAATGAAATCCATCTGACTCACTAATGCAGGCGATACCTGAGCTTTGATTTGTCCTGGCCAACTCACAATAAAAGGCACCCTTGTACCACCTTCCAATGCACTATATTTACCACCACGCAGCACACCTGCAGGCTGGTGACCATTCTGTTTCGTCACTGCTTCATCCTGATAGCCATCGTCCAGTACCGGACCGTTATCACTGGTAAAGACGATCATTGTATTTTTATCAATTCCAAGGAATTTCAATTGTTTCATGATCTCCCCGACCGTCCAATCCAACTGCAAGATCGCATCCCCACGCAATCCCAATCCGCTTTTTCCTTTAAACCTTGTTGCTGGCATACGTGGCACATGTGGCTCCGTTAAGGCAAAATACAAGAAGAAAGGCTGCTGATGATTTTTCTCGATAAAGCTTTGCGCTGTGCTCAGGAAAGTGGTCGACACCTCTTCGTCTACCCAGCGCGCCATTTTACCACCACTCATATAACCGATCCGGCCGATTCCGTTCACAATCGTCTGGTTGTGTCCCTGCCCCGGTGAGGACTGCATTTTTAACAGTTCAGGATGATCTTTTCCTGTCGGATCATCACCTACTTTTTTAGCATAATCTACTGCAATCGGATCATTCGCTTCCAGGGCAACCACTTTATGGTTTTCCAAAAATACGGTAGGCACTCTATCCGCAGTTGCGGGAAAAATAAAAGAATAATTAAAGCCAACTTCGTTTGGTCCGGGTTTTAGTTCTCCATTCCAATCTTTCGCTACGGTTTCTCCAATACCCAGGTGCCATTTCCCGACGATTCCAGTTTGGTATCCCGCTTTCTGAAACAGGTTTGGCAAGGTCGTTTTATCTGTAGGAATGATGAGCGCTGCATCGCCAGGTAAAATACCCGTTCCTTTTTTACGCCATGGATATTCACCCGTCATCAGTGCATAACGTGAAGGCGTGCAGGTCGCAGAAGTCGCATGTCCATCTGTAAAGCGAATTCCATTCGCCGCAAGGCGGTCCAGGTTAGGGGTTTGAATTTTCGTGGCACCATAACAGCTCAGGTCGCCATACCCCAGATCGTCCGCAATGATATAAATGACATTTGGTGGTTTAACTTTTGTCTTCTTCGACTGAGCTCCGGCAGTAAATGCCATTGCTATAGAAAAAAATAGTAACAGGTTCTTCTTCATATTTGTGTGTTTAAGCAGCCCCTAAAGATAAAAACACCTTAGGGGCTTTGCATTAAAATTATTTTAAATTCGGATTAATGCTCACTTCCGACTGAGGCACAGGCCAAAGCTCATCTATTCCGACCCGGAAAGCTTTAGATGTGACATACCAGCGGCTATAAGGATCTGTTGCAGTTCCTTTTTTACGCAGGTTTTTAGCTCCGGGAAATGCGGCACCATAAAAATCTCCGTTCAGCACCTGTCCAATCGTCTTCCACCTCAAAAGGTCCCAGTAACGGATTCCTTCCAGTGCAAGCTCATTCCTGCGTTCTCTGCGTAGAATGGTCCGCAGTGCGACCGTATTCATCTCCGTTACACGGGGCATATTGACTCCGCTTCTTCCCCTTACTTTATTGATCGTGGCATCTAACAAGGCCTGGTCCGAGCCTTCCCCATTTTCCAGCTTAGCTTCCAGATAGCCAAGCAGCACTTCTGCATACCTGATAATCGGCAGGTCAATCCCCGAGTTTTGCAGATCACCGCCACTAAATGCTTCGCTATTGAACTTCTTTAACGCAAAGCCCGTACGTGTTCCCTGTTTGGACGTCGTTAGCTGATCCGGGGAACTGGCATCATCCGGATTACTGTTATAAATGATGTTTTTAAAAGGTTGCCCGTTATAAAGCACCGTATATTTTAAGCGGGGATCCCGGTTTTCTCCAGGATTGCCCGCATTATACCTGGGATCAGTAAAAGAAAAAGGAGCGCCATCCGTAAACTCATAAGATTCTACCAGGCTTCCCAGCGGGCAGTCTAACATAAAACCACCGAGTTTTGCAGGATAGTTGTGCTGCATCATTGCATTTGGCGCCAGGTCCTGTTGGTATTGCGTAGCAAAAATGATCTCTTTACTCGTTTCATTTGTTCCGTTAAACAGGCTTTCGAAGTTCGGATCAATCACATTATCATTAAAATCTATGATTTGCTTATACGTTGACGCCGCTAATGCCCATTTTTCTTCCGCCAGATATAAACGGCCCAGAAAAGCCAGCGAAGCCTGATTGGTAGCCCTTCCCCGCTCCGATCCTGCCAGTTGTCCGGACCGCGGCAATAAAGGCGCGACCTCCTTAAACTCTGCTTCGGCAAAATCCTGAACTTCCGTTTTCGTGGCCTTCTTTACGGTATTTGCTTCCGACAAGGTCAGGGTATTTTTTACCAGCGGTGCTGCGCCGAAAAACTGAGACAGATAAAAATACTGGCAAGCCCTGATGAAACGAACTTCTGCAACCATCCGGTTCATCAATGCAGGAGCCAGTGCGGCCTTGGAAATGTTTTCCAGGAAATAATTACATCGCGCAATTCTGGCATAACTTGCCGTCCAGTAATTGCTGAGATAGCCGTTGGTCGCTGTCAAAGTGCCATTAGTAAGCGTATTGAACCCGGAGTTGTCTCCCCTGCGATCGTAAGCATTGTCTGTCGCAAATTCGGTATACAATAAACCATGATACGACCACCAGTCTGTGGCAGAAAACTCTGCACCTGTCGGATTAACAGACATCTGGATATTCCCTCTGTAAACACCTGCCAGGGCAAGCATTACATTCGGTTCGCTGGTCCAGAAAGATTCATTTGAAAATTGATCCAATGGTGTTTTATCCAGTTCCTTGCGACAGGAGCTCAGACTTCCTGATAAAATCAGCAATGGTAAAAGGAACTTATATATGAATGATGTTTTCATCTTTTTTCTTGATTTAGAAATTAATATTTAGACCCAGGGTATAATTTGCCATGATCGGATAATAGCTCCCTCCGGTATTCGTTTCCGGATCCCATCCTATAGGATATTTACTGAAGGCAAGTGGATTCTGGGCCGTAGCATAAATCCGCACGTTCTGGATTCCTGCTTTTTTCAGCCTGATGCCCGACAACTTATAACCCAGCTGTACATTTCTAACTTTCAGGTAATTACCATTCAGCATCCAGAAAGAGGAAGTCAGTGTATTTGCCGTTCCCTGATTGGAAATCACCTCCATACGTGGATACTTTGCATCCGGGTTTGGATTGCCCGGAGTCCAGTGATCTTCCATTTGCCACTTTTGCACATTCCCATTCTGATAGAAGGCATAACCTGCATAATCACGTAAATAACCATTCACCTTCGCCACTCCCTGCAAGAGCACAGAAAAATCGAAATTCTTATAGTTTGCCGTCAGATTGATGCCATAAGAATATTTAGGAATCAGACTTCCCAACACGGTTCTGTCGTAAGTCGCATCTACCTTTCCATCAGGAACACCATTTGGCCCGCTAATGTCTTTATAACGGATATCACCAGGCTGTACCTTTGGATTGATACTTTTCTGATCTGCATAACCGGCAATGTCATTGACATCTCTAAACAGGCCTTCCGCAACGTAACCATAGTAGATGCTCATCGGAGCGCCAACGAATAGGTTGTCGCCATTTCCAACCTGACCATTTGGTTGCGTAATGTTACCTACGCCCAGGTCAATAACCTTATTGTTGATGATTGAAAAATTGGTATTGATCTGATAAGAGAATTCTCCGATCTGGTTCCGGTAAGCGGCTGTGAATTCCCAGCCTTTATTGCTCAGCTTTCCGGAATTCTGAACGCCAACCCCAAAACCCAGCACTTTAGAAACACTTGCAGAAGGGCTCACCAGAATGTCATAGGTATAGCGGTCAAAATAGGTGGCACTCACATTCAGTTTACCACCAAAAAATCCCGCATCCATACCTACATCCTTTGTCCTCGTTGACTCCCAGTGTATCGTTGGGTCGACTAAAACATTATAAGCCACACCCGATGATAAGCTCCCTCCGAAAGGATAATTCGAGCCTGCATCTAATTTCCCCTGATAAGGATAATAATCAGCGTTATTATTTCTGATGATGTTCTGATTTCCAAGAACCCCGATAGAAGCTTTCAGTTTCAGATCAGTTAACCAGCTGATTTTATCCTTAAGAAATGCTTCTTCAGAAATCCTCCACCCTACAGCAACAGCAGAAAAATCTGCGTACTTATTATTTTTAGGGAAACGGGATGAGCCATCATAGCGGATGGTACCCTCCGCCAGATACCTACCGGCATAATTATAATTTAAACGACCGAAGTAAGAATCCAGTGCAAATTCATTAGCGGTTCCGCCATTTTTTTGAGTATTGGCATCTCCGGCGTTCAGCTCTGTCAGGTCATTACTGTTGTACCCCGTTCTATTTGCAGAGAATGACGTATTTTTATTGTATTCATAAGAATGTCCCAATAGTACGCCCAACTCATGTTTGCTAAAAATCTTTTTATACTCCGCCAGCTGTTGAAATGTTTTATAAATATTCAGTGAATTACCCTGACTGAGCGATCCCGGCCCTAGTTTTACGGTACTATTTAGTCTTTGGTTCGCCAAAAAGCGTTGACTATTGTCATTGAACTGAGTATAGCCCCCGATAGCCGACAGCTTCAGGTCCTTGATGACCTCCCAGTCCAAACGTAAGTTCGCCAATAAATCGGTCTGCTTACTCTTAAAAAACGAATCATTATCCGAGTAGGAAACCGGTGTTCCTTTGGCTACGACGCCCAATCCATAGTCCCCATTGCTCAGTTTGTTCACATAAATTGCGGGAACCCGGATCACCTGGCTGATATTGGTCAGCATGTCTGTCCAGTCTAAGGTAGCTGGAGGGGCAGGTTGATTGTCAAGGTATTGTGCGCCCGACAAACGGGTGGTCAGCTTCAGGTTTGGCCGGAAAGTATTGGTCATATTGAACCTCAGGTTATACCTGCTGTAATCGTTTTTCTTTACAATTCCATTTTGATAGAGGTATCCCATCGACAATAGATACTGTGTGTTCTCTGTGCTATTGGAAAAGGATAGGTTATGCCCCGTCTGGAAAGTAGATTTTTTCAAAACCTGATCGATATAATTCTCATTCGGATAATTGTCCCGATCGGAACCATCCCTGAATTTTTGAATCTGTGCTTCTGTATAGGTACCTGGTTGTGCCTCATTTAAAAGAGCTGCATATTCCCAGGAGTTCACAAACTCAGGATAGGCAGTTGCCCTTTGGGTACCTGTATAACCATTATAGTCGATCTTTATTTTGCCATCGTTGGCCTTGCCGTTCTTGGTGGTCACTAAGATGACACCATTTGAAGCCCTTGAGCCATAAATCGCTGCTGTGGATGCGTCCTTAAGCACCGAAATATTTTCTACATCATTCGGGTCGATGTCATTAAAGGAGTTGACAGGAATTCCATCAACAAGAATCAAAGCTGCAGGACTCGCCCCAAAGGAACCAACTCCCCTTACCTGGATGTTCCCTCCTGCCGAGCCTGGCTGTCCACTGCGCTGAATGATTGTTACTCCCGGAAGCATTCCCGTTAAGGCGTTTGATAAGGAGCTTACCGGTCTGTCGTTAATTTCTTTTGCCGTTACCTGAGCAACAGATCCGATGAGGTTCGCCTTTTTCTGCGTACCAAAACCCACCACAACCACCTCGCCAAGTTCAGCAGGCTGGGGAATGAGTTTTATGGTAAAATCTGCCGATGCAGATGCTTTGACTTCCTGCGTGACATATCCGATATAAGAGATTTGCAAAATGGCATTTTCGTCCAGATTCCTGAAGGCAAACATTCCATTTACATCAGTCACTGCCGTCTGTGTATTTCCCTTAACCCTGACACTTGCTCCCGGAAGCGGTTGATTCGTTTCATCCAGCACCTTTCCCCTAACATCTATTGCAGTAAAGTAACTGATGATTTTATCCATTACAGATACGGGTTTTGGATTCAGCAAAACGATCTTATCTTCAATTGTAAAAGTAAGATCCTGGTCAGACAAGCAGGCATTGAGCGCTTCCTGAATCGTGACACCTTTCACATTTATACTTACAGGTTTTGCCTTTTTGATCAGCTTACTGTCTACCAGAAAGTCATAGCCACTTTGTTTTCTGATCTTTTGAATGATTTTCTCCAGAGAAGCGTTCTGCTCTGAAAGGGTAATTCTTTGGGCGAAACCGGCCGCGCTCAACTGGAGGAAGCAGGCCGTTATAATGATGATGGTTAGTCTCATAATCCGCAAAATTGGTTTAGGCAGCCAGGCCCTTTTAGCGGACCTAAACAGATGGTAAAATTTCATACATTTGGTGGTTTGGTTTTCGCATAGGCCTCCCGTTCCTCAAAGAAATCAGGAGGACCAGCGGAATTAAATTGATTGGATGTTTACAAAAGCATTGATTTAGCCCAGACCTGGTCAGGGGCGTTACGAGCACTCCTGACCTTTCTTTAAAGGACCCGCAGCTTTACTTAAGGTGGTGTGTTCTTCTTCATACTTGGTTGATTTGGTTTATAGGTTTATTACCATACGGTCACTTTTTTTCCTTCCACTTTAAAATGGACTTTCCCTGTTTTATCGAGGGCATTTAATACGGCAGAAATATTTCTGGAACGGGAAACTACTCCGGTAAAGGTCAGGTCTGCGGGTTTACGCTGATAGCTGACCTCCACATCATACCATCGGGAGATCTTTCTCATGATGGTTTCCAGTCCTTCGTCATTAAACACAAAATTTCCGTTTTTCCATGCCAGAACTTCTTCCGGATCCACCATGGCCACTTTCATGCGTCCTGAGGCAAGGACTGCCTGCTGACCAGGGCTAAGGATCAGGTCCTGACCTCCATGCGGAAAGAGCCGCACCGCACCTTCCAGCAACGTCGTTTTGCTGGAAGGCTCATCGGCATAGCTGTTGATATTGAAATGCGTTCCCAACACTTCCAGTTCCTGGGTTCCGCTGTTTACTTTAAAAGGTTTATGTTTATCTTTTGCCACTTCAAAATATCCTTCTCCCTGCAGGCTTACTTTTCGTTCTTTCCGATCAAAGCGAACCGGATATTTCAGAGAAGAGGCTGCATTTAACCAGACCCGCGTTCCATCTGGAAGGTTGATCTGGTACTGCCCTCCTTTAGGGGTTTCAATCGTATTGAAAGCTACCGGGCCCCCGCTATTGGCGGCTGTTCCGGAATCGGAAAGTGTATAAATCAACTGTCCATCTGCAGTTTTCCTGATCCTGATCCCTGATTGTTCCGCGATTTCTCCGTTTACAGAAGCATTCAGAACAATCCTTTTGCCATTTGCAAGGGTCAATACGGCCTGATTAGCGCCAGGTTTCACATCGTTGACAATTTCTGTTTTCGGAGTGGTTAAGTCAGGCATATGCTGACGATAGAAATACAGGCTGATGCCGGAGATCAGGACAATAGTCGCCGCTGCCATGATCTTTTTCCAAAGCGACAGGTTTAGGGCCACAGGCTGAACCTGAATTTCTGCAGAAATTTTATTAAAAATAGCTTGCTCCAACTTGCCTTTATTTCCAAGTATGGATTCATCCCAGGACTGCTCCTCTGATTGCACCGCATTCAGACAGGCATTGTATAACGCAATCTCTTCATCCGTTGCGGTACAATCGCTTATTCTGTCCAATAATCTAAAAAAATCTGTTCTCTGTATTTCCGGCATATACTGATAAGGCACTGCTCAGGCCCCGACCCCTTAGTCCAACTCAAAAAATATTTACAGGGGTCATTCCTAAAAAGCGGTTAACTTAAAAAAAACAGCCAGGCAGAGGTTCTGCCCATCTTTTTGCGTAGTTTATTTAATGCGGTAGTGATGTGTGTTTCTACTGTTTTCTCGGATATATTTAATCTGGATGCAATTTCCTTATTGCTCAGGTGTTCGGTCCGACTCAACTGAAAAACCATTCTGCACTTTTCGGGAAGGTCGGTCGTAAACTCCCTGATGAATGCAATCAATTCTTTAACCTCCAATGCTGATTCATCAACAGCCGGGCTTAAATTTTCAAGCTTAACCTTTTCATAAAAAGTATCCCTTGTTTTTTCATTTCTGATGTAATTGGCCATTTTATGTTTTACGGCCACGGAAAGGTAGCTTCTCACTGCGTATATTTTCAGTTCGGCACGATGGTTCCAGAACCAGACAAAAACTTCCTGCAGCACGTCTTTAACCACATCCGCATCCGGGAGAATATTAAAACAATATTGATATAGCCCCTCCCAGTTGCGCTTATAAAGCTCTGCGAAAGCAGCCTCATCACCGGTCTTCATAAAACCGACCAGTTCCTCATCAGAAAACGCTGTATAAATCCCCATAAATATTCCCTGAAAGCTAAGGTAATAAATTGTTCTCCCCACACAATATTTCCCATAGAAGAACAAAAAAATGATCGATTTTGAAACATTCTCCAGCAATTACGTCTAAAGCTTAAGACCAATCCCTCCAACGATTGTCTTATTATAGGATCGACAAAAAATATTCTTTAACATAATTTAACAATTTTTAACACTATTACTAAATCCTTAGTTATACCTTAGATTAAACAACACCTTCCCCCCGAATGAAACATAAAATCCTAGTATTAATCTTGCTTTTCATAAGCTCTGTCTCCGCTTTTGCCCAGGACCAGTATGAAATCAAAGGTTTAGTAACCGACACTGCCGCAAGTTATAAGATGGTCAACTCCACCATCACCTTGTTAAAAGCAAAAGACTCTACGCTCGTTAAATTTACCAGGGCTACGGCCGATGGCTCTTTTAGCCTGAGCAATCTTTCTCCCGGAAAATTTATTCTGCTGCTCAGTTATCCCGGTTATGCAGACTTTGTAGAAGATTTCCAGTTGGATTCGACTAAGAAGACCCGTGATTTTGGCCAGATGAACATGACCCTGAAAGCAACCATTCTGAAGGGCGTAATCATCAAGGGCAATATCGCAGCGATAAAAATAAAAGGGGACACGACAGAATTCAATGCCGCAGCCTATAAAATTCAGCCCAATTCAAAAGTCGAGGACTTGTTAAAGCAGCTTCCCGGCATTACCGTAGATAAAAACGGAAAGATCACTGCCCAGGGACAGGCCGTAAATAAAGTCCTCGTTGATGGCGAAGAGTTTTTTGGCGATGACCCTACCCTCGTTACTAAAAACCTACGTGGTGACATGGTGGATAAGGTTCAGTTGTACGACAAGAAAAGCGATCAGGCAACTTTTACCGGAATCGATGATGGACAAAAAACAAAAACAATTAACATTCAACTCAAAGAGGACAAAAAGAACGGCTATTTCGGTAAAGTAGACGCGGGAGCCGGAACCGAAAAATTCTATCAGGGACAAGGCATGTTCAATGCCTTTAAAGGCAAGAAGAAGTTCTCTGCCTATGGTACCTTTGGAAATACAGGAAAAACGGGTTTGGGCTGGGAAGACAACGACAAATATGCCGGCTCTCAGATGGAAGTCTCTGAGGACGGCGGTATGATGTTTTATAGCGGAGGAGGTGATGATGGGCTGGATTCCTTTGATGGCAGATATAATGGACGCGGAATTCCGTTGACAAAAAGCGGTGGTGTTCATTTTGACAATAAATGGAATAAAGATAAAGAAACCATTAACACCAATTATAAAATCGGTTCGATCGATGTGGATGGAACCAATACGAATCTAACCCAAAACAATATCCCGGGGGAGGCCTATAACACTACGGTCAAGGGGAAATTCAGCAACAGGATGTTCAGACAAAAGCTCGACGGAACCTATTCGATCAACCTTGATTCCAATTCCACGCTGAAAGTTTCCATTGACGGGACCTTAAAAGACAGCAACAAAGCCGATGAGTCTGATGCGATCAGCATTAGGGATGACCAGACCAGGTTAAATACGAGCTATAACAAGTCCAGCACTGACGGGAACCAACGGGCTTTAAATGCCAGCGCATTTTATACTCAAAAATTAAAGAAAAAAGGGCGTACTTTCTCTCTGAGACTGAGTCAGGCACTTAATGAGAATAAAAGCACCGGATTTTTATTTTCTGACAACCAGTTCTTTGATGAAAAGGGAAATCCGTCGACCCAGGAAACCGTAGATCAATACAAAACAAACAACAGTACCAGTAGTGCTTTCAACAGTAACCTGACCTATACCGAGCCGCTCAGCAAAGCACTGTCGCTGATCCTCAATTATGGCTTGGGCATCAACAAAGGCGTCTCGGACAGAAAATCCTTTAACAAGGCTGGCGATGGCAGTTACAGCGTTTTGGACGCGGAGTTCAGTAACGGCTTTGAGCTCAACCAGCTGTCCAATCAGGGGGGAGTGATGTTCAATTTAAAAAAGGACAAGTCTGTCGTCACTTTTGGCACTAAAATCAGTGATGTAAAGTTTGAACAGTTTAACAAGTACACCAACAATACTTATAAAAGAAATTTCACCAACTGGAACCCGCAGCTGAGCTATAGATACAACTTTTCGCAGATGACCTCTTTCCGGATCAATTATAACGGAAACACGCGGCAACCAGGGATAGATCAGCTGCAGCCATTAAAGGTAAATACAGACCCTTTGAATATTGTTGAGGGAAATCCCGAGCTAAGGCCTTCCTTCAATAACGGCATCAACATTGGCTATAACTCTTATAAAGTAATGAGTGGGCAGTCGATCTATATAGGTGCAAATTACGGCTTTAACTCCAATCCGATCACCAACAGCATCATCACAGACGCAACAGGTAAAAGCACTTCCCAATCGATCAATTTGCCTGGAAAAACCCCGGTGAATTATGGTCTCTATTTCTACCTGGGCCGGAAAATAAAACTTTTTGACATGAACATCGGGCTAAATGGAAATACCAGTGGGAGCACGAACTACAGTCTGGTCAATAAAGAACTGAATACCACAAAGTCCAATTCTTACAGCGGGCAATTGAGTTTATCAAAATATAAAGAGAAAGGATACTCGCTCTCGGTATCCGCAGGTCCAACTTATAACACCAGTGAAGCTTCTTTGCAGAAACAACGAAGCAACAATGGATGGGGCACTAAAGCTGAAGCAAACTTCTACATCAATCTTCCCGGAAAAATAGAGATTGGTACCGATGGAGATTACGAATACAGGGCCAAAACTCAGACTTTCAATCAGGACTTTGAGCGTTTCATCTGGAATGCATCAATCAGTAAAAAATTCTTCAAAGAAGAGAACCTTAAACTGACTGCTTCTGCAAATGACTTACTCAATCAAAATGTTGGTTTTGACCGCAGTTCCAACAACAACAGGATCACGCAAAGCAGCTATACCACTATCAAAAGATATTTCATGTTATCCCTGATCTGGGATTTCAATAAAATGGGCGGATCAGCCCCTAAACCATAAGCACCATGAAACAGCCACTAATTTTACTTTTCCTCCTATTTGGATACACGCTTACACAGGCCCAGAATGTACGGTTTACCACAGACGGGGTTATTGAATTTGAAAAGAAGACCAATATGTATGCCCTCATTAAAAAAAGCATCAACAAAGACAACTCTTCCTATATGCAGACTGCTTTTGACGCGTATAAAAAAAATCAGCCTCAATTCAAAATTTCAAAAAGCACACTTGCTTTTTCAAAAGACAGAACCCTCTTTACCCCTATTAAAGAGGAAATTTCAAGAGGATTTTTTGGAGATGATCCGACTTCTTCACAGAACAATACCATTTTCACAGACCTTGCAAAATCCAGCTTTATTGCTCAGAAAAATGTATACGAAGAAATCTATCTGGTAAAGGACAGCACCAGAAAGATCAACTGGAAAATAACGGAAGAAACCCGGGAAATTGCCGGATATGAATGCAGGAGGGCTAATGCTATTGTGCTCGATTCTGTTTATGTGGTCGCTTTTTACACCGATAAGATCCCTGTTTCCGGTGGTCCGGAATCATTTAGAGGATTACCGGGAATGATTTTGGGGGTAGCCCTTCCACATGAGAATGTATCCTGGTTTGCGACCAGTATTAAAGACCGGCCGGTAACAGAAGCAGAGCTAAAGGCTCCTGCAAAAGGAAAACAAATGAACAATAAAGGATTGATGGAAACCATTCAATCCGCCTTAAAAAATTGGGGTGACTATGCTCAGGTTGCACTAAAGGCTTTCAGCCTTTAGTTTACCAACAGTTTATATCCTTTTCCATGAACATTCAGGATTTCTACCTTAGGGTCTTCCCTAAGGTATTTCCTTAGTTTACTTAAAAACACATCCATGCTGCGCCCGTTAAAATAGTTGTCATCATGCCAGATGCTCAGTAATGCTTCCTCACGGGTAAGTACTGCATTTTTCTTTAAACACAACAACTGTAATAACTCTGCTTCTTTTGTGCTGAGTTTTTGCTGCTGTCCTTTAAAGTGAATCAACTGAGTGGTATAATCAAAAGTATAATCACCAATCAGGAAATGTGTTTCCACCGGACTTGCCTCTGCACCTTCTTTTGCAGAAACCCTTTTCAGTAAAGCATTGATTCTTAAAAGCAATTCTTCAATCCGGAAAGGCTTGGTAATGTAATCGTCGCCGCCAAGATCATAAGCTGAGGCTTTGTCTTCCATCATCGCTTTGGCTGTGGCAAAAATGATTGGAATGTGCTGATTGATTTTCCTGATCTCCTTACCCAGCGTAAATCCATCTTTCTTAGGCATCATGACATCCAGAATACACATGTCAAAATCCTGCTTTCCAAAAGCCTTCAATCCCTCTTCACCATCCACACAAAGGATTACGTCAAATTTACCTTTCAGTTGCAGGTAGTCTTGCAAAAGCAAACCCAGATTCGGATCATCTTCTACCAATAGAATTCTTTTCATTAGTTATGGTTTAGCGGTAATATTATTTCAAATACAGTGCCTTTATCTTTTTCGCTATGGACCTTAATTACCCCATTCATTTGTTCGATGATGTCCTGTACATAGTTCAATCCGAGCCCGAATCCTTTTACATCATGTAAATTTCCTGTCGGCACTCTATAGAACTGATCAAAAATACGCTTAGTTTGCTCCTTAGTCATCCCGATACCATTATCGGCAACTTCAATGACCAGGCTCTTTCCCGTATTTTTTGTACTTAGGGTAATTTGAGGTGCATTCGCACTATATTTATTGGCGTTGTCAATCAGGTTATAAATCACATTAGAAAGGTGAAGCTCATCCGCATAAATGAGGTCTTGTGTGGCATCCAGATGCAACTTAATCTCCGCCTCCCTCTTTTGCAGCTGCAGGCTCATACTGTCTACCACCACCAGGATCAGGTCGTTGATATTTAATTCGGTCTGCTCCAGTTTCAATTCTTTCTTTTCCAGTCGTGCAATGCTCAGGACACGTTCAATATGATTTCCAAGGCGTACATTTTCATCATAGATGATTCCTGCAAGCCGTTTCACCCGATTTTTATCTGCAGTAATCTCCGGATCTTTAAGTGCTTCACTTGCAATCATAATCGTAGCCACGGGCGTTTTAAACTCATGGGTCATATTGTTGATGAAATCGGTTTTCATTTCCGAGATCTTCTTTTGTTTTAAGATGGCATAAATGGTATAGGCAAAAATAAAGATCAGAACTAGCAGCAAGCCCGCCGAGGAGCCCATTGTAGCACTTAGGTTCCCCAGAATCAAAGAATTCTCATTGGGAAAGTTCACATACAACATTCCGGGATCACGAAAAACATCATTGCTAAATAAGGCCATTTTATGCACATCGGCAGGAACTTGTTCCACGTAAGAATTGGAGACCCTTCGATATAAAACAGAATCTTTATTGGCCAGTTTTACCCAAAAATTATATTCCAGCTTAATATTGCGGTTCAGCAACTCATTCCTGATCAGCGTATCCAGGACATCCCTTTGCACCCTTTCATTAATAGGGATGTTCTCCTGCCTCATTTCCTTGGCCACATCTTCCAGATAATTCAGGCTATTGGCTTTGATGATGACGGTATCTGTGAGCAGGTCTTTGAAAGCCCGTTGAAACTTCTGAGCTTCAATTTCATCTTCACTCTTAAATTTTGCCGCCATTTCAGGAGAAACCCGGGGTAGTGTAATCAACAAAGGTTTACGGCTAAAGGGGTTAAAAGCCAGGTAACGGATGCTATCGGGAAGGCGGTCTGCGGTCACTTTAAAGGTGACTATCTTTTCGGGAATAGGAACATAAGTCTGATTGACATTTGCGGTAACGACATTTCCGGATTTATCTACTCCAAAATTCATATCCACCTGTAAGGGTGATTTCTTGTCATCATCCAGCGTTGACATCGATACAAACTCTTTTTCTGTAATAATCATTGGCCGGACATAGTTGTTCCGGATCACACTATCCTGCATATTCAGATCAGCAATGATCTTTTTCTGCTGTTCCAGTTTTCTTAACTCTTCTTTTTCTTTATGCTTTTCCTTAAACTCGACCAGTATCTGGGCTTTATCCCTAAGCTCTGTCTCCCTTTCTTCTCTTAGCTGATCGTCCTTTTTATTGAGATGACTCGCAGCGTATCTTTTCTGAACTTTATTAACAACTGCATTTAAAGCCTGGGTAACGTCCTGTTCAAAAAGCTGCGATTTAAGGTTATAGGCCTCCCTTATGTAATACAATTGCATTACAAATACACCAAGCAAGGCTATGGTCATTAAGGCGGTTATTAACCAAAGGCTTCTTTTCTTCATTACAGGATATTCAAAAATAAATAAGGATTAACAGAAAAATGCTTATTTAACACTTTTTAACACAGGATTTGACGGAGAGAAGCTACAATTTAATGCAAATACCCGGAAAAACGGCATTGAAGTAATGTGATTTCATTAAAGTATTCCGCTCAGACCTAAAACTTTTTCAGTATCGGAGATAATGGTCAGCACAAATCCATCTAACTCATCTGGAATTCTTAAGAAAAGATGGAAGCCTAAAAAGTACAAAACAAAGGAAAACCAAACTTGTATAACCCGATCAGGAATAACAAATTTGCATGTATAGTCAATTTAAAATTAATTCAATAACCTGTATAGCCATACACGGATAAGACAAGGTTGGAACTGCTTTTTTGGTACCTCGTTCTGACCTCGGTCTAAGCTCGGTCTATACTCGGTGCTAACTCGGTCAGAAGCATGTTAAAGGCGGGTAAGCAACGCGCTTGAACCGGCCTTAATTCCTTCTTCTTCCGAAGCAGTTTCCAGCCCCTCCCTTTTAAGGTATTTAACAATAAAAGCAGCCTTGCTGAACAGGCTGCTCCGGAGAAAATATTTGTAAAAAATAAAGGCTGTCCGAAATGATCGGACAGCCTCGTTTGGTCAATTTGTTTATTTAAAAAAGATCTTTAGAAAGGAAGATCATCTTCCTCGCCCGGAGCACTATTTAAATCAGCTGGTGGCGCATATGCCGGAGTTGCTGCTGCAGCTCCTGGAGTAAGTGCGTTGATACGCCATACCACTAAACTGTTAAAATAAGATGTTTTTCCGGCTTTGTCAGTCCATGGACGACCGCGTAAGTTAAATGAAACTTCTACATCATCACCAGTTTTTAGGCTATCAAATAAAGCTGTTTTATCTTGTAAAGCCTCAAACCTGATGTATTCAGGATAAGTAGGGTTTTCTGCATATTCTATAATCAGGTCACGTTTCTTAAAAGTCTCACTCACCTGTTGTAATGCACCAATTTCATGCACTTTTCCTTTTATTTCCATAACAATTACTGTTTTATTCTCGTACGAAGTTCAAATCTCTATATTTTTATTGATAACTTCGCACAATAAATTATGCAAGTTTTCCACACAAAAAGCAAGGTTATCTTAACCTGCAACAAGCGACTATCGCCATATCTACAGGAAGAGGTTAAATCCCTGGGCTACACTATTGTTAGGGATTTCCCTACAGGGGTAGAGCTGAACATTACCCTCACTGAATGCATTAAGTTAAATTTGAACTTAAGGTGCGCCAGTCAGATTTTATATTGTTTAAAGAGCTTTAAGGCCAATAACCCGGAAGAATTGTACCGGGAGCTCCTGGATATGGAATGGGAAGAACTGATTGATTTCTCGGGATATTTCTCGGTGACATCAAATGTGGATAACCCAACGATTACCACTCCGCTTTTTGCCAATCTAAAAGTAAAAGATGCAATCGTTGACCGCATTAAAGAGAAGAAAGGGATTCGTCCGAATTCAGGATCTGATGCCAATAAAGCGGTGGTCCATTTATACTGGAAAGACAGTGAAGCAGATATATTTATCGATACTTCAGGAGAAACGCTGGCAAAACATGGCTACCGTAAAATTCCGGGTAAAGCACCAATGCTGGAAGCCCTGGCTTCCGGTGTCATCATGAGCAGTCAGTGGGATCAGAAATCTCCTTTTGTGAATCCGATGTGCGGTTCAGGAACCCTGGCCATTGAAGCGGCATTAATTGCTACCAACCGCAGACCGGGACTATTTCGCATGAATTACGGCTTTATGCATATCCTTGGATATGATGAAGAAGTGTTTTTCGCAGAACGAAGAATCCTGAAAGAGCAGGTGATTAAAAATATAGACCTTCAGATCATTGCGACCGATCTTTCGGAAGATGCTGTTGATGTGAGCCGTAAAAATGCAAAAACAGCCGGTGTAGATACACTGATTACTTTTGAAGTTTGCGATTTTGCAGATACACAAGTTCCCGAAGGTGGTAAAGGCGTGGTTCTATTTAATCCGGAATACGGAGAGCGTTTAGGAGTACACTCCAAACTGGAAGCAACGTATAAACGAATGGGCGATTTCATGAAACAGGAATGCAAAGGTTATTTCGGCTATATCTTTACCGGAAACCCTGATCTTGCAAAAAAAATCGGCCTTAAAGCCACCAGAAAATTAGAATTCTATAACGGAAAGCTGGACTGTCGTATGCTGGAATATGAGTTGTACGATGGCACTAGAAGACCGGAGCCAAAAGAAGCAGAATAACAGCTTCAAATAAAAAAAGATTTTTTTATTTTTTTTGAAATCCGTACCTGTTTAGTTTTCGTATGTACTTCTGCATATACGAAAACTAAACTTCCCAACCTATGAAAGAGCGCCTCGAAATTAACGTCAGGGACATTCCCGGTAATATTAAAAAAGTCAGGAAAATCAAAGCCTTAACCCAGGACTTCCTCGCTGCAAAGCTCCACATTTCTCAGAATGCCTATAGTAAGATTGAACTTGGGCATAGCAAACTAACTGTAGAACGCCTATATCAGATTTCCGTCATTCTGGACGTGCAAATGAATCAGCTCATCAATTTTAAAGCATCGGACTTCACTGGCAGGATACAGCTCGTCCCTGGATAATTCTCCACACCAGCGTCTTTTTTGGATCAATTCAGATACATTTGCTTCAAATACAAAATCTGATGAACTCCATTATTGACAAAACCATATTGTTTGTTAAAGAAACCTTGTCGGGCGCAGAAGCCGGGCATGACTGGTTTCATATTGAGCGTGTTTTTCTCAACGCCCAACACCTGAATGAAACAGAAAAAGGTGATGAACTTGTCGTTGCCCTTGCCGCCCTGTTACACGACATTGCCGATTCAAAATTCAACAATGGGGATGAAGAAATCGGCCCGAGGATTGCGGGAGAGTTTTTAAACAGCCTTGGTCTGGAGCCTTCACTGATTACTCATGTGCAGCAGATCATTAAAAACCTGAGCTATAAGGCTAGTCTGGGGAAAATCAATTTCCATTCCAAAGAGCTGGATATTGTACAGGATGCAGACCGCCTGGACGCCATCGGTGCCATCGGTATCGCGAGGGCATTTACTTATGGAGGCTATAAAAACAGGGTATTATATGATCCTGAGATTGCGCCTAATCTACACATGAGCAAGGAAGAATATAAAAATTCCAGCACGCCTACCATCAATCATTTTTATGAAAAGCTGTTAAAGCTGAAAGACTTAATGAAAACAGAGAGCGGAAAAAAAATTGCTGCCGGGCGCCATGACTTTATGTTACTTTATCTGGATCATTTTTATAAAGAATGGCAGGGAAAAATTTAACCTTGAATTTAAATCTAAATTGTAAATTGCCTTCATGAAGTTAAGCGTCCTCGTCCTCATTGCTGCTTTTGCAGTCGGCCTTTCCATTGGCCTGGTGAATTTCTACTTTCAGCAGAGCTGGTATTTTATGCTGGTTTCTTTTGCGGTGTCCTTCATTACCAGTTTTATTGTTTTTTACTACCTCCTGGAGAAGTACATCTATTCCAAGATCGTATTGATTTATAAGCTGATCCACAACTTAAAACTTGGAAAAGACCTGAAGGATGCTTTAGGAGAATATGTGAGCTCCGATCCGATAAACGACGTAGAGCATGAAGTAAAAGAATGGGCAGGTGCAAAAAAACGGGAGATTGATATCCTGAAAAAGCAGGAACAGTTCAGAAGAGAATTTCTATCCAATGTTTCCCACGAGTTTAAAACACCGCTGTTTGCCATACAGGGATATATAGAAACTTTACAGGATTGTTTAATTGACGACCCCGAAATGGCGACTAAGTTCCTTAAAAAGGCAGAAAACAATGTAGAACGGCTAAGCTACCTGATCAACGACCTGGATTCGATTTCCAAATTGGAAACCGGGGAAATTCCGATCAATTATGAGAAGTTCGACTTTGTCCTTCTGGCTAAGGAGGTGATGGAAGGGCTGGAAGATAAGGCAAAAACCAAGGAGATCAAGATCTCCTTCAAGGATAAGTATACCCACCCTGCTTATGTGAAAGCCGACCGGGAGAAGATCAGACAGGTAATGATCAATCTGATTCAAAACTCCATAAAATATGGTAGGGAAAATGGTTCAACGGCGATAAAAATCTTTGAATTGCACGACCAGTACCTTGTGGAGGTGACTGATGACGGGATTGGAATTGAAGAAAAACACTTGCCCCGCTTATTTGAGCGTTTTTACAGAATAGACTCTCACCGTTCCAGACAGGAAGGTGGTACAGGATTAGGGCTCGCGATCGTAAAACACATCCTGGAAGCCCACCAACAGATCATCTCCGTAAGGAGTACCCTGCAGATCGGAACCACTTTTGCTTTTACACTCGAAAAGATTGGTTAACAGAAACAAAGCTTTTTCAAAATAACTTAACACTTAACATTAACTTAACATTACACTCATACTTTTGTAGCATATTTTATAAGTAGGATGGGCTAGGCGCCATGCGGGTTTCATCTGACAATTAAAACAAAATATAATATAACAGATGAATAGCATTTTTAAGTTCTTCACTCCAAGAGACAAAAAATTCCAGCCTTTATTCGAACAGGCAGGCAGCAATGTATTGAAAATTTCTGAAGCCTTATTGCTTGCCTTAAGTGCAACTGACCTGGAAAAAAGAAAAGAATACATCAAAGAAGTGGAGCGTCTTGAGCACGTTGGTGACGACATTACCCATTCAATTTTCTTAGAACTAAGTAAGAATTTTATTACTCCTTTTGACAGGGAAGACATCCATGCACTGGCAAGTGCGGTTGATGACATTGCAGATTATATTCATGCTTCTGCGAGCAACATCGAACTGTACAACATTGTTAACATTGGTGATGCAATGATCAAACTTGCAGAACTTTTGGTAGAGATGTGTACCGATTTGGACAAAGCGATTAAAGAATTAAGAAGCTTCAAAAATATCCGCGTTATCGCTGATGCTTGTGTAAGAATCAACAGCGGTGAAAATCAGGCTGATTATGTAACAAACCTGGCAATCGCCCGTTTGTTCGAATTTGAAACCAACGCAATTGAACTAATTAAACAAAAAGAAGTGCTGCAGACCTTAGAAATGGCTACAGACAAATGTGAAGATGCAGCAAATGTGTTGGAATCTATTTTGGTAAAGAACGCTTAAACCTTCAAAAAATGGTAACTACCTTATTGGTTGTTGTAATTGTCCTGGCAATTGCCTTCGATTATATTAATGGCTTTCATGATGCCGCAAACTCTATTGCAACAATTGTATCAACGAAAGTATTATCCCCATTCCAGGCAGTGTTATGGGCAGCGCTCTTCAATTTTGCTGCATATTTTTATTTTACGGATCATAAAGTAGCCAATACAATTGCTAAAACGGTTGTGGAAAATTTCATCACCCTTGAAGTGATTCTTGCCGGTCTTTTAGCGGCCATCACCTGGAATTTATTTACCTGGTGGTTTGGTATCCCTTCCAGTTCATCGCACACCCTTATTGGTGGTTTTGCGGGTGCAGGTATGGCTAAAGCAGCAACGGTTGGTGCTGGAGTGATGTCGGCAATTAACCTTGCCCCGATCCTCAAAGTGGTGGCCTTTATCGTGCTCGCCCCGGTGATCGGGATGGTGATTTCCGTGATTATATCCATTATTATCCTTCATATTTCCAAGAATGCAAGGCCTTCAGTTGCGGAGAAGTGGTTCAAAAGACTGCAATTGATCTCTTCTGCGGCTTTAAGTTTTACACATGGCGGTAATGATGCCCAGAAAGTAATGGGAATCATCTACGTATCTATGGTGGCCGCAAACGTCCTTAAAACAGGTGATGCCATGCCGGAGTGGATCCCAATCTCCTGTTATGCAGCGATTGCATTAGGAACCATGAGCGGTGGTTGGAAAATCGTTAAGACGATGGGTTCAAAAATCACCAAAGTAAATGCTTTTGAAGGTGTGGCTGCAGAAACTGCAGGTGCAGTAACTTTAGGGATCACAGAACATTTTGGTATTCCGGTTTCCACTACACATACGATCACAGGATCTATTGTTGGGGTAGGCTTATTGAAAAGAGTATCGGCGGTACGCTGGGGAGTAACGGTAAGTTTATTATGGGCATGGGTATTAACCATTCCTGTTTCAGCAACACTTGCGGCACTTGTTTATGCGGTGATTCACTTGTTCTTTTAGACTCCAGGTTAGCAAAAATATAACATAAAAAAACGGGATCAACTGATCCCGTTTTTTTATGTTTAAGGTTTTCTAAAAGACCATGCTAAGGATTACCCGATTAGTTGGGTTGGCTGGGACCTTCCATTTCGGACCATCCAGGACTAACCTTATTGCTTCCTCATTGTAAGCCTCATCAATTCCGTTTAAGACTTTAATATCTGTTGCCTTCCGATCAGTTCCAACGATAAAGCTCAGTTCAACCTGACGGTTAAGAACAGGTGCTGCGTTGAATTTGCTCTTCCTTCGGATATACCTTGCCCATTTGTTCCAGCCTCCGTCAGGAAGGGAAACACTTTCTTTATGATCAGTGATTTGTACTCCTGCCACTTTCCCCGACAGTACGTTTCCTGAATTTTCTGCCTTGATTCTATTAGAATCCGCTGTCTTTTTGCTGCGTTGAGCGGCATTGGCGGTCATCACAACTTCAGCCAGGGCCGAAGTACTTTCAGCTAAACGGATATTCATGGGTTCATTCAGCTGCGCAGGGATCACCTTTGCATTAAAGCCAATATAATTCAAGACTACTTTTTCACCTTTAATATTGCTGTCTGCGGGGATTCTAAACCTTCCCTCTGCATCCGTGAACGCAGCTAGTTTTGTTCCCTCCACCGTCACGGATACGCCTGATAATGGCAGCCCGTCACTTGCTGAGGTTACTTTACCAGTCAACACAAGGGGACTAATCAGTTTTCCAAGCGCAGCATTCCCGAGTGGTGTTTCTTTCGCGGCAGAAATGGTTGTAGAACTATAGGTTACCGATTTTTTTTGAGCCGGCGCCGCATAGCCCACTACCACAACTTCGTTCAATGATTGAGGAACCGCATCTGCAGCGGGTACCGGCGCAACTTTTGCTTTCCTGTTCGCCGCATAAGTATTGGTTTTTGCAGCACGCACTGCCCGGTCTATTTCTACTGTACGCGGATCCACATCCGAATTTTCAATTTCCGCGGCATCTTTTTTAGGATCCGTCTTTAGTTTAGCCAATCCGTCTGTTACGACAGGCGGAGCAGGTTCAGGAACAACAGGCACAATGGTCACATCCACCGATTTCGGCTGTTTAGCCAACTGATTCTGGTGTGCCGTTTCCTTCATCCAGAAAACAATACTTACCGCGATAAACATAACTGCCGCTGTAGCAGCAATGCTTAGCCTTTGCCAGGTAATTACCTTTGTTTTCTTAGACTCCTGCTGACCGGCAATCCTTTCCTGTAATTGTTTCTGAAGCAAAGAGATGGATTGCAAAGAACGCTTAGGTGACGCACTCAGTCCGGCCAGTGCCTCTGCCACGAAAGGATCTTCAAGCGCTTCACGCTCTACCCTGTTCATGGTTTTAGCATCCAGCTTACCATCAAGATAATCTTCTAAAACTCCTATATCTAACCAATCGTTATTCACTGCTGTTTTTTTCTATACAAATTTTCAAGTTCCTTTTTCCATTCTGGATATAACTCTTCACTTTTACCATTTCATAACCGGTAATATCCGCCACTTCTTTATAACACTTTTCCTGCAAATAGAACAAATCTACGCTTAACCGCTGTTCTTCAGAAAGTGTTTCCATACACCTTTCCATAACGGTAAGCTTCGTTTCTTTTGTATCATCCATATCAAGATGCACAAATTCTGTGTTTTCCACAAAAGTATCTTCCAGAGAGAGTGTTGTATTTTTGGAATTTTTACGGATGGCCATTAAGCAATGGTTCCTCGATAGGACATGAAGCCAGCTTTTGAAGTTCTGTACTTCATGAACTTTGAGCTTGGTTACCAGCTCTTCAAAGATCTGCATTACCGCATCTTTGCTTTGCTCTTCATCCTTCAGGTAGTTCAGACAAACCCCAAATACCAGGTGCATATACTTATTGTACAGCTGACCCAATACCTCCAGATCGCCGCTGATTTTATATCGGGCAATTAAAGTAGCATCGTCCTGCTCCTGGATTCTGGTATTATTTTTTATAAACTTCAATGGGTGTCCGGGACATAATTCGCTCAAGTATAAAAATATTTTCTGATACTGGTATGGAAATTCTTTAAAGCTTACATCATTCCTAAAAAAAGGAAATTATGAAAAAGCTATTACTTCCCATCTTCGTTGTCCTATTTCTATTCGGATTTAAGGCCACAACTGTAAAAACAATTCAGGGTATTGTGACCGATAAAAGTGATGGATTGCCACTTCCGGGAGTACAAGTTCAGGTCGCCAAAACAAAAAAGGGCGTAGTTACAGACCTGCAGGGTAAATATACCATCGCAATGAACGACGACGAACTTCAATTTTCTTATGTAGGATACAAAACGCAGAAAATAAAAGTAGGGAATAAAGCCAGGATTAATATTGCACTGGAAGCAGACCACCAGTCCTTAAATGAGGTGGTGGTTATGGGATACCAAAACCGGGCAGAAAAGAAGATGGTGACCGCCAGTGTGATGACAATCGGACAAAACAGTGCTTCCCCAGCTTATGGCATTAGCAGGAGCGTCTATACCGAGCCCAATACAGAAAGCTATGCTGCCATCCAGGAAAATGCTTTTCATAATCCTGATCAAACGCCTTTGTCTACCTTCTCTATTGACGTAGATGCCGCTTCCTACAGCAATGTCCGCCGTTACCTGAACAATGGAGGATTGCCGCCTAAAGATGCGGTAAGGATTGAAGAAATGATCAATTACTTCGATTATGATTATCCTCAGCCAAAGGGAAACGATCCGGTGAACATCATCACCGAAATCTCCACTGCACCATGGAACAACAAACATAAACTCGTACAGATTGGCCTTCAGGGAAGAAAAATGAAAACAGAGCAGCTTCCTGCATCGAATCTTGTTTTTCTGATTGATGTATCGGGTTCTATGGCCCAGCCGAATAAATTACCTTTGCTCATTTCTTCATTTAAACTCTTAACCAATCAGCTTCGCGAAAAAGATAAAGTAGCCATCGTGGTTTATGCAGGTAATTCCGGACTTGTACTGCCTTCTACACCTGGAAACCTTAAAAACACCATCAAAGAAGCGTTAAATAAACTGAGTGCAGGCGGTTCAACTGCAGGCGGACAAGGGATTGAACTGGCTTACAAAATTGCCAGTCAACATTTTATTAAAGGCGGCAACAACCGGGTAATCCTTGCCACAGATGGGGACTTTAATGTCGGCGCGTCCAGTGATAAAGATATGGAGCAACTGATCGAAGAAAAAAGAAAATCAGGTGTTTTCCTAACCGTTCTTGGCTATGGAATGGGCAATACCAAGGACAGCAAAATGGAAACGTTAGCCGATAAAGGCAACGGCAATTATGCGTATATCGACAACATCACTGAAGCCAGGAAAGTATTGGTGAATGAGTTTGGCGGTACCCTGTTTACCATTGCAAAGGACGTGAAGCTTCAGGTAGAATTTAATCCGGCCAAAGTACAGGCTTACCGGTTAATCGGATATGAAAACAGGCTGTTACAAGATAAAGATTTTAATGACGACCGTAAAGATGCAGGGGATCTGGGCTCGGGTCATACCGTTACTGCCTTGTACGAAATCATTCCTGTTGGGGTTCAAAGCTCATTTAGCCCTTCAGTTGATCCACTGAAATATCAGGAAAACAAGAAAAATACCAGCAAAAACAACAGCCCTGAAATGCTGACGGTAAAGCTACGTTATAAACAACCTGATGGCGACAGCAGTAAACTGCTTCAAAAATCGGTCATTGACGCTTCAAACCTCTTTGAGGGAAGCAGCAACAATTTTAGATTTGCTGCCGCCGTAGCAGAGTTTGGCATGTTGCTCAGACAGTCAGATTTTAAGCAAAATGCCTCTTTCGCACAAGTGATCAGCCTTGCGGAACAATCAATGGGAAAAGATACGGAGGGCTACCGTTCCGAGTTTTTGAAATTAGTGAAGTCTTCTCAGTTATTGGCCAAAGATTTGCTTACTATTGAAGACACAAAAGACCATAATGAAAAAAATTAGCATTTATTTGATCGCTACCGGCGTAATTAGTTTGAGCAGCATCACCGTACATAGCCAGTCGAAGTTCGAAAAGATTTTGAAAAAAGTAACAACCAAGACCGGCAGTACCAGTACCACAAAAGGCAGCACCACCGCAACAGGAACACCAACGGCCTCAGAAATGGGCTTTGGAATAAAAGAAGCGCTGGAAATGGGCATCTCCAGAGGTACGGACCTGCTTTCTGCAAAAGATGGCTTTTTAGGAAATGCAGCCGTAAAAATTCTGTTCCCTCCTGAAGCGCAAAAAGTAGAAAGAACATTGCGTAGCATTGGGATGGGTTCACTGGCAGACAATGTGATTCTTAGCCTGAACAGGGCTGCTGAAGATGCAGCAAAAGAAGCGAAGCCGATATTTGTCTCTGCGATCAAACAAATGACCATCACTGATGTGACCAATATTTTATTGGGACAACAGGATGCGGCGACCAACTATTTTAAAAGAGTAACGACTTCCCAGTTGATGGAAAAATTCCAACCGGTAATTACCACCAGTCTGAACAAAGTAGGTGCAGTGAAATACTGGGGAGATGCAGCGGGTCAATACAATAAAATCCCGCTTGTAAAACCAGTGTCGACAGACCTTTCCAGCTATGTGGCACAAAAAGCAATTGATGGAATGTTTATCCAGGTGGCTCAGGAAGAGCTTAAAATCAGGGGAAGCCTTGGCGCCAGGTCAACACCTCTTTTACAAAAGGTATTCGGCTACGCTGATCAGAAAAAATAAGGCCTGCATGGGCTTATAATTTAATAATCAAGCCCATGCAAGTAAAAAACATTATATAAGTAATGAAATAAAAGGTTACTTTTATAGGGTAATACTAACAACATAGAAGTATATTGGATTTCAAAGATTTTAATTTTAACCCCGACTTACTAGAGGGTTTATTAGCGATGGGTTTTCGCAACGCTACGCCCATCCAGCAAGAAGCTATTCCGCTTATCCTAGATAAAAAAGATTTAATTGCCTGTGCACAAACAGGTACGGGAAAAACAGGCGCTTATCTGTTGCCAATCATGAACATGATCAGCCAGACAGAGGATCGTCATAATAATACCCTGATATTAGCACCAACCCGGGAACTTGCCCAGCAAATTGATTTGCAGGTAGAAGCACTTTCCTATTTCACCAACATCAGCTCCTTAACGGTCTATGGTGGTGGGGATGGCATCGCTTATGAGCAGCAAAAACGCTCTATGCGCGAAGGAGTAGATATCATTATCGCCACTCCGGGACGTTTGATCTCTCACCTTTCTTCGGGCTTATTGAAACTGGATCAGCTTCAGCACCTGGTATTGGATGAAGCAGACAGAATGCTGGACATGGGCTTTTATGATGACATTATGCGCATTGTAAGCTTCCTTCCGGAGAAAAGACAAACGGTATTGTTTTCCGCAACAATGCCTCCTAAGATAAGAACCCTTGCCGGCAGATTGCTTCAGCAGCCTGAAGAAATCAGCATTGCGATCTCTAAACCTGCAGCAGGAATTAACCAACAGGCCTACCTTGTTCATGATGCCCAGAAAGTAAAGCTACTAACGGAGCTGATGAAAAATGTAGATTTTCCGAGTATCCTGATCTTCGCGTCGACAAAGGAAAAAGTGAAAAATCTGGGTAAGGTTTTCCGTGGATTAGGATTTAAAGCGGAAGCTTTCCATTCTGACCTTGGTCAGAAAGAACGTGAGGCGATTTTGTCTGAATTCAAGAACAAAAGGGTTCCTGTCCTGATCGGAACAGATGTACTGTCGAGAGGAATTGATGTGGAAGGAATCAGTCTGGTGATCAACTTTGATGTTCCTCACGATCCGGAAGATTATATCCACAGGATTGGAAGGACAGCCAGAGCAGCAACCACCGGTACGGCGATCACCCTGGTGAACGATAAAGACAAACGTAAATTTGCGAACATTGAAAAACTGATCGATAAAAAGATCGATAGGATGCCGCTTCCTGAACATCTTGGAGAAGCACCTGCCGATACCCCGGCCAGTGCCTCAGCAGAAAAAAGATACGACAAAAAGAAACCGCAGCGCAAATTCTGGAAGAAAAAGCCAAAAACTGCAGGCGCCACAGGCCCGGCTAAAGAATAAACGCTAAAAATAATAGCATTCAGGGAGGGGATTTGCGATTAAGGTATTATCTTTACCTATATGCAAAACCTACCTCCTTTAGCAGAACGTATGCGTCCAAAAAATTTGGATGAATACGTTGGTCAGAAGCACTTAGTAGGTCCTGATGCCGTATTACGTAAAGCAATTCAAAGCGGACAGCTTCCTTCTATGATCTTTTGGGGCCCGCCCGGTGTAGGTAAAACGACATTGGCCTATATCATATCGCAAACTCTCGACCGTCCTTTTTTTAATCTTAGTGCCATCAATTCCGGGGTTAAAGATATACGGGATGTGATCGACAGAGCTGCACTGCTCAAAGACAGCCTGATGGGACTGCCAATTCTTTTTATTGATGAGATCCACCGTTTCAGCAAATCACAACAGGACAGCTTACTGGGGGCCGTAGAAAGAGGATTGGTCACTTTAATTGGTGCTACCACAGAAAACCCTTCTTTCGAGGTCATCTCCGCATTACTTTCCCGCTCGCAGGTCTATATTTTAAAATCTCTCGATGAAGAAGAGCTTTCCGGATTGCTGCAAACAGCAATCAAGCAGGATGTGGTCCTGAAGGAAAAGAAAATCACAATCAAAGAGCATGAGGCATTGATCCGCTTATCCGGTGGGGATGCAAGAAAATTATTAAACGTACTTGAAATTGCCGTTAATGGTATTGGCGGAGATAAAATCGTGCTCAAAAACGAAAATGTATTGGAGCATGCCCAGCAGAACCTGGCACTCTATGATAAAGCAGGAGAACAGCACTATGATATTATTTCGGCTTTCATTAAGTCGATCAGAGGAAGCGATCCCAATGCAGCAGTGTATTGGCTGGCAAGGATGATTGAAGGAGGAGAAGATCCGCTGTTCATCGCCCGCCGGCTGTTAATCCTTGCTTCTGAGGATATTGGGAATGCCAATCCAAATGCCTTGCTCCTGGCCAACAATTGCTTCCAGGCAGTGAATGTAATTGGTTATCCGGAGGCAAGGATTATCCTTTCTCAGGCGGTAACTTATATGGCTTCTTCCGTAAAAAGCAATGCTTCTTATGAGGCAATTAATAAAGCACAGGCCCTGGTGAAACAAACCGGGAATCTGCCTGTACCTTTACACATCAGGAATGCCCCGACCAAACTGATGAAAAACATCGGTTACGGGAAGGATTATCAATATGCGCATGGCTATGAAGGTAATTTTTCTGAGCAGGAGTATTTCCCGGAAATCCTGGCAGGCACAAAACTATATGACCCTGGGAAAAATCCCGCAGAAGATAAACTGAGAGAGAAGTTGAAACAGAACTGGAAAAATAAATACAACTATTAATATGCTGGGAACTTTTCTCGACCATCAATGGAAGGCCTTCTGGCGTTCAAAAAACAAAGGAGGAACCATTGCCACTCAAATATTTATAGGGATAATTGTGGCCTATCTTCTGGGCGTAGCCTTTTTCTTAGGCTTTAGTATGGAAGTCTTTATCACGCAGTTTTTTCCCGGAAAAGATATTTTTACCGTATTCAATGGGGTGATTCTTTATTATTTTGCGGTCGACTTTCTCATGCGCATGCAGTTACAGGAGTTGCCAACCCTGAGTGTTGTCCCCTACCTGCACCTTAAAATCCCAAAAAAGAAAATCGTAAATTTTCTAAATACAAGGGCCCTGTTTTCCGCTTTTAATGTATTACCGCTCTTTCTATTTCTGCCCTTTTGCGCAACCGCCATATCGGATGTATATGATCCTTTTACAGCGTTGATGTATGTGGTAAGTATTCTTTCCCTAACGGTTTTCAATAATTACGCAGCTTTATATATCAAAAGACGAAGCATTCAGAATTTGAAAATCGTTCCGCTAGTGTTGTTGCTCATCATCACCCTGGGACTTCTTGAATATTTTAAGGTTTTCTCTATCTCTGCGATCTCCAATCAGGTATTTGGATTTGTGACCAATTATCCGCTCGCCGGATTTGGGTTTACCCTTTTTGCAATCTTGATGTATCAACTAAATGCAAGGTATCTCCGACGTAATCTATATGTAGAGGAACTGAGTAAAAATGAAGCAAAAAAGACAAGTACAGACTACCCTTTTCTGGATCGGTTTGGAGAGACCGGCACCTTAGTAGCCCTTGAGCTTAAACTGATCCTCAGAAATAAAAGAAGCCGTTCTGCCATAACGATGAGCTTATTGTTCCTGTTCTATGGTTTCCTGTTTTATAAAAAGGAGCTGTTAGATCAGGACAAACTGGAACTCATGCTATTTGCGTCGGTATTTATGACCGGAAATTGCATCAGTATTTATGGACAGTTTATGTTCGGCTGGCAGTCTTCCCATTTTGACGGGCTGATGGCCAATAAAATAAACCTCAGAAATTTCATTAAAGCAAAGTTCCTGATGTTTACCCTCTTTTCTACTTTTACCACCTTAGTGGCTTGCTTATATGGATTCCTCAGCTGGAAAATCCTGGTGATTCAGTTTGCTGCGTATTTATACAATATAGGAATAGGAACAGTGATCGTCTTGTATTTTGCCACAAGAAATTACAGATCAATGGACCTGAGCAAAGGATCAACATTTAATTTCCAGGGAGTAGGTGCCAGTCAGTGGGTATTAGGACTTCCCTATTTTTTAGCTCCTTATGTTATACTTCTTCCTCTCTCCTTATCGGGATCTCCATACTGGGGCTTCATCGCATTAGGGGCTTGCGGATTAACGGCCTGCTTAACCCGTGAATTCTGGGTTGGTTTTATAGTAAATGAGTTTAATAAGAGAAAACACAAGATTACCGAGGGCTTTAGAGAGAAATCATGATTTTAGAAATTTCAAAATTACAAAAGACATACGGTAACAGAACCGTTGTAAACATTAACGATTTACAGATTAATGCAGGCGAAACTGTTGGGATCGTGGGTAATAATGGTGCTGGAAAAACAACGTTATTCAGAATGTTACTTGACCTGATTCGCCCGGATCAGGGAGAAATCTTATCTAAGGGGGAACAGGTAGCGCATGATGGCCAATGGAAAGATTATACCGCTTCTTACCTTGATGAAGGTTATCTGATCGATTACCTGACTTCAGAAGAGTATTTTGTATTTATTGGAAGCCTGCACAAGATGAGTGTTGCCCATGTGATGGATTACCTGGAGCAGTTTCATGAGTTTTTTAATGGAGAGATTCTGGATAAAGGGAAGTACATACGGGATTTTTCAAAAGGCAATCAGAATAAGGTAGGCATTGCCGCAGCATTGATGCAGGCGCCCGAGTTACTGGTATTGGATGAGCCTTTCGCTAACCTGGATCCGACTACGCAAATCAGATTAAAGGCACTGATCAAATCATTGAAACAGGAGCGGAACATGACCACCCTGATCTCCAGTCATGACCTGAATCATGTGACAGATGTTTGCGACCGGATTATTCTCATGGAAAAAGGATTGATCATTAAAGATCTCCGCACCAATGAAAATACTTTGATGGAATTGGAAGCCTATTTTTCCGGATAAAACAGAAATCCTTATTTCCAGTTGTACAGAATTGTAGTCAGTGTTTGATTGGCAGCTCCGCTAAAATGACCTTTTGACCGACATTTGAGTGTTAAAATATTCACATGACACAATAATTTTACAAAACAATAAGATTGGCATCAGGTTTGATTAAAGCTCTGAGTAAAATAAATAATAAGATTATGATTACTTCAAAATTTAAAATAGCAACATTTAGTATCGCTTTAGCCATGGGTGCAATGACATTTCAAGGTTGCGATAGTTTAACTAAAACCCAAAAAGGAGCTGGTATCGGTGCTGCTGCAGGTGGTGTTCTAGGTGCTATTATAGGCAAAAAAGCAGGTAATACTGCCGTTGGAGCTATCATTGGTGCCGCTGTAGGTGGTACTGCCGGTGGATTTATTGGAAAAAGAATGGACAAACAAGCTGCTGAGATTCAAAATGCAATCCCTAATGCTGAAGTAATCCGTGAAGGAGAAGGTATCATTGTTAAATTTGATAGCGGTATCCTATTTGGTTTTGATAAATCTGACTTAACAGCTGCAGCAAAAACAAACATCCAATCTTTGGCTGGCTCGATCAATCAATATCCTGGAACAGACATTAAAGTAATTGGTCATACTGATAATAAAGGTACAGAGACTTATAACATGAGCCTTTCTGAAAGAAGAGCTGCTGCGGTTAAAGCTTATGCAGTTTCTCAGGGCGTTCCTTCTTCACGTTTAATCACGGTAGGAAAAGGTTTCTCTGAACCAATTGCAGACAATACTACTGACGCAGGAAGAGCTGCTAACCGTAGGGTTGAAGTAGTTATCGTTGCTAACGATCAATTGAAACAACAAGCCAAACAACAAGGCAAATAACACGCACATTTACATCTACCTATAAAAACGAAAACCCGTCGTACTCAGTACTTCGGGTTTTTTATTGTATTTTATTTTTCGGGTTCTTATTTTAAGAATAGATGTCCTCAAAATAATGGATCGCCAGAGATTTTAAGAGTAACTCCTGCTCCATCATTGCAAATGAAGGGACGGGTTTTACCAGTTTCCAATGTGGCCATCCATCCTGATCCAGTCCTTCCAGTTCATAGAATCCCATTTCACTTAACAAACGGCAGGTAGCGATATGCATCAGCTCCTCCTTTTGACGTTTACTGTACTTGCCAGGTCCTTTGCCCAATTCCTGCACACCGATTAAAAATAGCATGACCTTTAAATCGGGGATATCAGAATCGAACTCCTGAGCTATCTTTTGTTGCAAAACTTTCCATTTCGCGTGTATTTCTGCAGGTTTCATGCGACAAAGATACAAATTAGCTTTTGTGCTTTATTACATTAAGATTAAGCGTTAAGTAAACCGTTTTTGTTATTTTTAGCGTAATAAAAGCAGCAAACAGATTACTTATGGAAAAAGAAATAATAACAGGGCTGATGGCCTATGGAATGTCAGGAAAAGTCTTTCACGCTCCATTTGTACATGCCCATCCTGGTTTTAAACTACATGCAATAACAGAGAGAAACCATAAGCATGCAGAAAACGATTATCCTGGAATCATCAGTTATAACAGCATTGACGAATTAATCGGAGATGAAAAGATTGAGCTGATCATCATCAATACGCCAAACAATACGCATTACGACTACGCCAAAAAAGCATTGGCTGCTGGAAAACATATTTTAGTAGAAAAACCTTTCGCCGCCAGCTCTGCGGAAGCAAAAGAAATTTTTAACCTTGCAAAACAGCTGGATAAAAAAGTGCTTTTCTATCAAAACAGAAGATGGGATAGCGATTTTACCGCAGTACGCCAGGTCATTGAAAGTGGAAAATTAGGGAAGCTGAGTGAGGTTCATTTCCGTTACGACAGATACCGCTCTACTATCGGAGTAAAAAGCTTTAAAGAAGAGCCGGTAGCAGCGAGTGGCCTTATGTATGATCTTGGGCCGCATTTGCTGGATCAGGCCTTAAGCATTTTCGGAAAGCCGGATTCTTTTCATAAAATTTTAGGAAAGAACCGTGTAGATACAAAGGTGGATGATTATTTTTCTATTCACCTGAGCTACCCAAATAGCGTCAATGTATTTGTTCATTCCAATATGATGGTGGTAGATGCTTTACCAGCTTTTGTGATCAATGGCACCAATGGTTCTTTACATAAAGTAAGAGCGGATTCCCAGGAAGAGCAATTGCTGAAAGGGATGAAAGTTTCTGATCCTGCTTATGGCTTTGAAGCCGTCGGAACCGAAGGAAAGCTGACCTTAATTGATGAACAGGGAAACAAAACGAAACAGGACATTCCATCTTTAAGAGGAAGCTACCTGCCCCTGTTTGAAGCCGTATACCAAAGCATCGCTCATCAGCAAACTTACCCGGTAACCGAGGAACAAGTGATTACTCAACTGGAAATCCTCGAAGCTTAATCTATGCAGGCCTTTTTTATCCTTATTCCGATCCTTTTACTGGTGATCTATTTCATCTTCAGAAAAGATAACCATAAAAATTATGTGAGCCTTAGTGAGGCCGACAAACAACTGCTATTCCAGCATGTGACCTATTACCAGCACCTGACGGTAGATGACCGAATCAGATTTGAGCACAGAATCTCTGCCTTTTTGAGCGGGATACATGTGGAAGGCGTGGGTACCCCCATCACGGTATTGGATAAACTGCTGATTGCATCGAGTGCAGTGATCCCCGTCTTTGGCTTTGAAGACTGGAGATATGATAACCTGACGAACGTACTGTTGTATCCGGATACCTTTAATAAAGACTTTCAGTATGAAGGAGGAGACCGGAATATCCTGGGTATGGTGGGAACCGGTTATATGAACGGACAAATGATCTTATCGAGATCAGCATTGCAGCAAGGCTTTTCCAATGCAGCAGACAAGGAGAATACCGCCATCCATGAATTTGTACACCTGGTGGATAAATCAGACGGGGCAACAGATGGGGTTCCGGAAAACCTGATGAAACATGAGTACACCATCCCATGGATCAAAATGATCCATGAGGAGATGCATAAAATTGAACAGGGAAAATCAGACATTAACCCTTATGCGATTACCAATGAGGCAGAGTTTTTTGCCGTGGTATCGGAGTATTTCTTTGAGAAACCAGATCAGTTCAAATCGAAACATCCGGAGCTTTATGACAGCTTGTCCATGATGTTTTTACAGGACCTGGCAAAAAAAGAACTATAAACTGCCCAATAAGGCAACGTTGAATTCTGTGGGTATTTCTATATGAGGGATGTGCCCACAGCCTTCAAATTCAACAATCTTGGCACCTGGGATTTTCGCCGCAGTTTGCTTTCCAAGGAAGCGGTATTGTCCATGTAAAGCTTGCTGATCCGGGCTGAGTAAGCCTTTTCCTACGATGGTCTTGTCTTCCTTACCGATAAACAATATGGTAGGAACACGGACATTGATAAACTCATGTACGACCGGTTGCTCATAGATCATGGTAAAAGTCATTGCGGCAACCCTGGCCCATCTTGGGAAATCAGCGCTATTGGTTACCCCTCCGGCAATACGGACCAATTCATCATATTCTGGTTTCCAAACGGTAAAGTAAGAACTCTGGTAGTATTTTTTAGTGCTCTCGGCAGTGGCTTTTAACTCTGTTTTATATTGATCGTCTGTACTTACATAAGGAATAAAACTCCTGTAATCTTCCAGTCCGATTGGGTTTTCCAATAATAATTTCTCTGTACTTTCCGGATATAATAAGGCAAACCGGGTAGCCAGCATTCCTCCCATAGAATGACCAAGGATACTGGCTTTTTGAATGCCTAGGGTATCGAGCAATGCTTTATTCCAACGGGCCATCTGGTGAAAACTATAATGAATGAAGGCTTTTGAGGATTTCCCAAAACCAATCTGGTCAGGAACAATTACCCTGAATCCTCTTTCTCTTAATGCTTTAATGGTATTTGTCCAGTAATACCCTCCAAAGTTCTTCCCATGCAAGAGCACAACCGTTCTTCCGTTTGGTGCATTCAGCGGTGCAACATCCATATAGGCCATCCGCAAGTCCTGCCCTTCTGTATGGATTGGGAAATATTTTACGGGATAATTGTATTTAACATTTTCTAAAGTGATAGACAAAGTATCCGTTTGCTGGGCTCTGACAGCTGTTGCGGCAAAAAGTAATAAAAAGTAAAGTGAGATTTTCTGGTAGAACATAGATGAGATTTTAGGAAAAAACAATAAAAGGGATCGAAAGTTCTAAACTTAAGCATTATTTATAATTTTGCAGAAATATAAAAAGTATGAGCACTTACCAAATAGGTTTGGAAAGATTATCACTGTCGCAAATTGCAGAGATCATCACAGAAAAACAAACCCTACAATTATCCGATGCGGCCCTTGCTAAAATAGAAAAATGCAGAAACTATCTGGACGACAAACTTAAACGTCACGATGGCCCTATATATGGAATCAATACCGGATTTGGTTATTTACAAAATGTAGAGATCGAATCTGAGAAACTTTCTCAGCTACAACACAACCTGTTACTATCGCATGCTTGCGGAACAGGAGAAGAAGTATCCCCTGACATTGTACGCTTAATGTTGCTGCTGAAAATACAGTCCCTGAGCTATGGCCATTCTGCAATTGCACTAACGACTGTTCAGCGTCTTGTGGATTTTTACAACAATGATATCTTACCTGTGATCTATACCCAGGGTTCTTTAGGCGCTTCCGGCGACCTTGCCCCTCTTGCCCACCTGGCATTGCCATTAATTGGAGAAGGTATAGTGCTTTATAAAGGGGTAAAAACCAGTACTAAAGACCTATATCAGACTTTAGGATGGGAAACCTTAAAACTTCAGTCGAAAGAAGGTCTGGCACTGATCAATGGCACCCAGTTTATGAGTTCTTATGGCGTTTTTTGCTTGCTTAAAGCACAAAGCCTGGCGAAATGGGCGGATGCCATTGCAGCGATCTCTATAGATGGATTTGATTGTAGAATTGATCCTTTTGATACTTTTAGTCATGTCATCAGACCACATGCGGGACAGGTACATACGGCACAAAATATCAGCAAATGGCTAAGTGGAAGTGAGCTGATCAAACGTGAAGGAAAACAAACCCAGGATCCATATTCTTTCCGCTGTGTACCTCAGGTCCATGGTGCAAGTAAAGACAGCATCAATTATATACAGTCTGTTTTTGAAACAGAAATCAATTCCGTAACGGATAATCCAAATGTATTTCCGGATGAAGACCGCATCATCTCTGCAGGTAACTTTCATGGTCAGCCTTTGGCCTTAACTTTAGATTTTCTATGTATTGCGCTTGCTGAATTCGGATCTATTTCCGAAAGAAGAACCTTCCAGTTGATTTCAGGACAAAGGGGATTACCTCCATTCCTGGTAAAAGATGCAGGTTTAAACTCAGGTTTGATGATTACGCAATATACCGCGGCATCGATTGCCAGTGAAAACAAACAACTGTGCACACCGGCATCAGTAGACAGCATCGTTTCCAGCAACGGGCAGGAAGATCACGTGAGTATGGGTGCAAATGCGGCAACGAAATGCCTGCGGGTAGTGAACAACCTGGAAAGAATTTTAGCAATTGAATTGTTAACCGCAGCACAGGCATTGGATTTAAGAAAACCTTTGGCTTCTTCTCAGGCTATTGAAGCATTGATTGCCAATTATAGAAAAGTAGTTTCTTTTAATGATGCAGATCGTTTACTAGCGACAGACATTGCGGCTTCTGTAACCTTCCTAAGGACAGAAAAGATTTAATACTTCCCTCATAAGGAGGTCTATACCCTTTTATTTTGAAAAAAAAGAGCCGGTAGTACAAATTGTGCTACCGGCTCTTTTTGATCTAAAACTACGTTCTTCTACATAAAAGGAACATTGATTCCGAAAGTAACATTACGTCCTGTATTGTAAATACCGGCAGGTTTATACCTGCTCAGGTGGTTATAATATTTTTTATCCAGCAGATTCTGCCCTGTCACCCATAGATTCAGTTTCCCCTTCTTAGTATTGATAGATGCTCCTATTCCTGCATCCAACAAAGTATAACCGTCCGTTTGTGTTTCAAAACTATCAAAACGCGCCTGTTTTAATACATTACTTACCCCAACTTTAACATAGCTACCGGCAAGACCTTTAATATTTGGTTCAAAGCGCAATTCATTGTTAATAGATGCGGCAGGAATAAAGGGCAGCGGAGAATCATCAGCACGGTTAATTCCCCTTACGTAAGCAAAGGAATTTTCAAAGTGTAGTGATTTCACGAGGTGAAAGTCCATAGAAGCTTCACCACCGATCAAGTCTGCTTTCGTTTGTACAAATCGGTAAACAGGCAAAGTTTCTACTTCACCGGCCTCATTGGTCAGATCTTTTGTTTCTTTATTGAAGTTTCCCGGATAGATGTAATTAAAGATTCTGTTCGCATAAGCATTCAATCCGAAAGTCACATATTTAGCCGTATACTCTAATCCAAGGTCAAACTGTAAACTGGTTTCCTGTTTTAGCTTGCTATTTCCGATTTCATACCTGAACGTTCCCTCATGACGACCATTTGCTGCAAGTTCTGCAATATTTGGCGCTCTGAATCCCGACCCTGCATTTCCTTTTAATACCAGGTTTTTGGCCACCTCATAAGCAAAACCTATGGAACCGGAAACATTAGAGAATTTGTTATCAAAACCATTAAATACTTGCTCCCCATCTACAGAAAGGTCCTGACCATTTACTTTTTTGTAGTCATAGCGAGCACCGATATTGACCGCTCCTTTTTCAAAATTGCGTTTCAGGTATACAAAGGCACCAATGTTATTGCTGTTATAATCCGGGATCAGGAATTCATCACCCTTATTGACATTCTTCTGATACATGCCCTGAACGCCAATTGCTGGTTCCCACTTACCGGCATTCGGAAAGTAATATTTTACGTCATAAGTATAAGAGTTCAGGTTTAAATTCAAACCGGGCTCAGCAGCACTTTCTTCAAATTCCTTTCTCATGTTCCGCTGAAAAGCAAAAGTGGTTTTCAATTGTCCTTTGCCAAGGATGAAATTACTGTTCAATGCCGCGCGGTAATGGTTAATGTTCTGAAAAGGTAAGCCTAATCTTCTTTGCTGTGCTTCTGCTTTTGTAATGACCTCTCCATCTTCATTCACAAAATTACCGTCCTCGTTAGGTCCATCTTCTACAAGACCTATATTGGTATGGAAACGGGAAAAGGTCAGGTGAGAATATCCCCAGCTCTTATTTAGCCCCACCATTCCGTTGAGGTTAAATTCGTTAAATCCGGAGTTCGGAACCGTTGTATTTTTATAAGCAAAGCCATAGGCGTTTTTATAAGATACACGACCGCGGTATACAAATCCGTTGTCATTTCCCTGCATCATCAGCGAAGAGGCGCTAAGGCCATTATTAGTTCCATAAGAAGTGGTAAAATCTCCGTTGAACACTCCCGGAGGAGGAACAAGATCATCAATGATATTAATAACCCCACCTAAAGCGTCTGATCCATAAAGCAAACTCGCAGGTCCTTTTAAAATCTCCACTCTTGCTGCCGAAAACTGATCTACCTCAATCCCGTGTTCGTCACCCCATTGCTGGGCTTCCTCTCTTGCGCCGTCTACCATTGTCAGCACCCTGTTATAACCTAGTCCTCGGATAGTCGGCTTAGAAATCGCACCTCCTGTACTGACTTGCGAAACACCCGGAATTCTGGAAATCGCGTCTACCAGGTTTGTTCCTCCGGCCTGAGCCAGCTTATCTTTTCCAACGGTAACCACAGATAAACTGTTGGTTTTATTATTGGAACTGAAAGGAGATCCGGTAATCACGACTTCTGCGCTCTCTATGACTGAAGATTCCATCGCAATACTTAAGGTATTGATGGTCGCAAGGTCTACCATTTGAGAATGGGTTTTATATCCGACAAAGCGGACTTCCATCAGGAACCTTCCTTTTGAAGGGATATTTTTTAAAGTAAACTCTCCCTTACTGTTAGTGGTGGTTACTGCTTTTAAATCACTTATATATATCGTGGCGCCAACCAAAGGCTCCTGAGTACTGCCATCGGTAATCTTACCTTTAACTTCTGAAAGGTCTGCCGCAAAGCTGCTTGCAGAAAAAAAAGTATATAATAGAACAACCAATACAAGGTGTATTTTTTTCATGTGTGTTTTTATTTATCGGCAATAAGCCAATGATTCAATAGATGTATAGAATGAAAACTGCCAAATATAAATTCAGCGCCCGGGCATATAAAATGCACACATCAGTGTACGCGAATTTATATGCTCAGGATAACAATAAAAAAAAATTGATTAGGCTGTTGGGGGTCCACGGAGTGAGGAGCCAATAAGTTCAGTATAAGAACCGCTAACTAAAGCGTAATATTTTGACAGGTTTCTGATTTCCAGGAATACCTGAAAATGAGTGTATTCATGAAGGTAGTTTTTCTCGAAATGTGCTGCACAAACCAAACAGGTCTCGGTATGGTTACTAACGTGTAATTTGTGGGTACAGGTTTTCTCGTTTTTTAGACACTGAGGTGCTTCATCGTGATGATGTAAAGCCCCGAAAGGAGTCAATGCGATAGCAAATACCCATAGCAAAGCTATAGATATGATGCGGTTGATATGTTGCTGACTCTTTTTCAAATTTAAAGGCTAAAAATACTCAATTTCGTATAAATACATACATTTGTTTTATAACATTGCCCTTATATGACTTCAAATATGGATTTTAGTTTAGATTTAAGTAAAAAACAAACCCCAACAGGAAATACATTAACCTGTAAAGGATGGGTACAGGAAGCGGCATTACGTATGCTCCTGAACAACCTTGACCCGGAAGTAGCCGAACGTCCGGAAGATCTGATCGTTTATGGCGGTCGCGGTAAAGCTGCCAGAAACAAGGAAGCTTTAGCATTGATCGTAAAAGCACTACAAAATTTAGAAGATACAGAGACCTTACTCATTCAATCGGGAAAACCGGTGGGTGTATTGCCAACACATAAAGATGCACCAAGAGTATTGATCTCCAATTCTCAACTGGTTCCAAAATGGGCAACTCAACAACATTTTGATGAACTGGAAGATAAAGGACTGATGATGTATGGCCAGATGACCGCAGGGTCATGGATCTATATCGGTTCCCAGGGAATTGTACAGGGAACATATGAAACGTATGCTGCTTTAGCACGCAAACATTTCGACAGTAACCTGAAAGGCACCTTAAATGTAACTGCCGGACTCGGTGGAATGGGTGGTGCACAACCGCTTGCCATCACCATGAACCAAGGTGTTTGTCTCGCTGCTGATGTAGAAGAATGGCGCATTCAAAAACGCCTGGAGACCCGTTACATTGATGAAATTGAACATGATATCGATACGGCTATTGATAAAGCCTTACAATATAAGAAAGACGGAAAGGCCATCTCCATCGGAGTGGTATGTAATGCGGTGGAATTGTTGCAAAGATTAATCGACCGCAACATTACACCGGACACTTTAACCGACCAGACTTCTGCCCATGATCCACTAATCGGTTATTTCCCGGAAGGACTCAGCGTTGCTGAAGCCAATAAATTACGCGTTGAAAATGCAGAGGAATATGTGAAACAGTCTTATGCCACCATGGCAAAACATGTGGAGCAAATGCTGGAACTACAAAAACGCGGTGCCATCACTTTTGACTACGGAAACAACCTTCGCGGAAGGGCATTGGAAGCTGGGGTTAAAAATGCATTTGATTTCCCTGGCTTTGTTCCTGCCTATATCCGCCCTTTATTTTGTGAAGGAAAAGGACCTTTCCGCTGGGCTGCATTAAGTGGAGATCCACAGGATATTTATGAAACGGATAAACTGATTCTGGAACTTTTCCCTGAAAATGAAAGTCTGAAACAATGGATTACCATGGCACAGGAACGCATTGCCTTCCAGGGCTTGCCGGCACGTATCTGCTGGCTGGGACAAGGCGAAAGAGAAAAAGCAGGTTTGGCATTTAATAAACTGGTAGCTGATGGAAAAGTAAAAGCACCGTTGGTGATTGGCAGAGATCACCTCGACACAGGTTCTGTAGCTTCTCCAAACCGGGAAACTGAAGCCATGCTGGACGGTTCTGACGCCGTAGCCGACTGGCCGATTTTAAATGCGTTGATCAATACTGCCGGTGGCGCAAGCTGGGTTTCTTTACACCATGGTGGCGGCGTTGGAATCGGTTATTCCATCCATGCAGGAATGGTGATCGTTGCCGATGGAACCGAAGATGCAGCAATCAGAATCAAGCGTGTCTTACACAATGACCCTGCAATGGGGGTGATCAGACATGCTGATGCAGGATACGACATTGCAAAAGATACTTTACGCAAGCACAGACTAGGTCTTTAGACCTTTCTTCTTTTTTATCTGTCTTTATTTTTTATTACAAAACGATGATGGAATAATGAACTAAATTGAGCGGTCTGCGAAACTAAGCAGACCGCTTTAACGTTTATTAAAATAAAAAGAAATGGCAACGGCTCAGCAAATTAAGAATGCGTACATCGATTATGTACTCATCAATGATGAAAAACCAAAATCAGTATACAGTTTCGTTAAGAAATTAAAGATTACAGAGGCTGATTTTTATGAATTCTACGCTTCTTTTGAAAGTATTGAAAAGAACATCTGGGTAGAACTCACCCTGGAAACGATCAGTGCGATTGAGGAACAGGAAGTCTGGAACCAGTATTCATCCCGCGAGAGAATCCTTGCCTTCTTCTACAGCTATGTGGAAGTTTTGAAGAAACAAAGAAGTTTCATTATCTATACCCTTAAATCTCATGTCAGTAAATTCAGTACACCAGA
The DNA here is from genome assembly GCF_900103665.1 of Pedobacter steynii. GTDB lineage: Bacteria > Bacteroidota > Bacteroidia > Sphingobacteriales > Sphingobacteriaceae > Pedobacter > Pedobacter steynii. Next base: position 46,922 of record NZ_FNGY01000010.1, on the reverse strand, counting down.
TGCTTTATCAGGTGTAAAACCAATATTTGAGAACTTCGCCGAAGAAATCATTAATGAAGGTCTGGAAAGTGGGGAATTGGCCGACCGTAAATTCTTAAGTAAAAAATATAAAGATGCAGTATGGCTGCAGTTCGGTTTTATTCTCAATTTCTGGATCAATGACAACAGCGCCGGCTTTGAAAAAACAGATGAGGCCATTGAAAAAGGCATCAATGTGACCTTCGACCTTTTTGAACGCTCTCCATTGGACAATCTACTGGAATATGGGAAATTTCTTTCCAGAAATGGCAAATTCAAGGAAAAGATGGGGCTATAACTCATGAAAGAACAAGAAAGTATTCCGGTAACGAAGGGACAAAGATCTGCAAAGTTTGTAAAAACGGGTATTCAGATTGGTGGCAATTACATCAAGCATTATTCAAAAAAATTATTCAACCCTAGCCTGAGCAGGGATGAACTGAATGAGGACAATGCAACCGACATTTATAAATCACTCAGTGAACTTAAAGGAAGTGCTTTAAAGATTGCGCAAATGCTGAGCATGGATAAAAATATACTGCCTAAATCTTATGTCGACAAGTTTACCCAATCTCAGTACAATGCGCCTCCCCTTTCCGGTCCGCTGATTGTCCGGACTTTTAGTAAGAACTTTGGCAAGACACCCGATCAGATCTACGATAAGTTTAATATTCATTCCAGTAATGCGGCTTCTATCGGGCAGGTACATCAGGCAGAACTGGATGGCAAAACACTGGCCATCAAAATTCAATATCCCGGAGTGGGCGATAGCATCTCTTCAGACCTGAAACTCGTAAAGCCCTTTGCTTTCCGGCTATTGGGAATGAGTGAAAAAGACCTCAATATTTATATCAAAGAAGTAGAGGAAAGGCTGTTGGAAGAGACAGATTATGAACTGGAAGTCAGAAGATCAATTGAATTCTCTGAGGCTTGCAAACACCTGAGCAATGTGGTCTTTCCAAAGTATTACCCAGCACTGTCCGGAAAGCGGATTATCACCATGGACTGGATCGAAGGCTTACACCTGAAAGAATTTTTAAAAACAAACCCTTCACAGGAACTTCGCAATAAAATTGGTCAGGCTTTGTGGGATTTTTATAATTTCCAGCAACACGAGCTCAGAGCAGTACATGCGGATCCGCATCCAGGTAATTTTATGATCACTTCCGATGAAAAGTTAGGGGTCATTGATTTTGGCTGTATCAAAGAAATGCCGGATGATTTTTACTATCCGTTTTTCTCCCTGATTTCCACAGATGTGATCAAAGATAAAGCAAAGACCATTGCAGCCTTCCGCAAACTGGACATGATTCATAAAGAGGATACGGAAAGCCAGATTGAATTCTACTATAAAGCATATCGGGAAATGATTGAACTGTTTGCCCGTCCATATACGAGCAAAACATTTGATTTCAGTAAACCTGAATTCTTTGAACAACTCTATGCTTATGCGGAAAAGGTAGCCACTATGCCCGAATTTAAGCAGGCCAGAGGCGTTAAACACTTCATCTATGTAAATCGCACCAACTTTGGATTATATACAATTCTACAGGAGTTAAAATCGATCGTCAACACAGACACCTTCCAACCACATCTTAAATGAAAATATTATCGACGGGTGCCAACGGTTATATTGGCACCCGTCTATTGCCTCTTTTTTTTAGAACAGGGTCTGGTTGGTAGGCGATGTTCCCCTTCCATCTTTTTCTTTTTAAAGGTATGGCCAGACAAATCACGCTTTTTAAAGCGCAATAAAAAAGGCACAATCGCCACAATTGCACCTTTTCTCTAACCTAAAACTTATATATAAGACGGTCTTAAACACAAAAGGTTTCATTTTTATTTATATTTCTTTCGATAATTCCTCCATTTGTCCGATAGCAGGATATTTACAGAAACTTGTTTATAAAAATCAAATAATATATGAACAAGCCGATCTTGTTAAATATATTTGTATTCCATAAAACACATCCTGATTTTGGCAAAAAGCTCTAAGACTCAAAAAAACATACTTGTCATTGAAGACAATCACGCCATCCTTGATGTCATCACGTTAATCCTTCAAAGTGAGGCTTACAAGGTTACTGGTCTGAATAAAAGCGCAGATATGATGATGCATATCGAACAGCTTAGACCTGATCTGGTTATTCTTGATATTATGCTTCCTGATGGAGACGGCAGGGAATTATTAACCCAACTTCGGTCTGAAGCCAGTACGGAAGATATTCCGGTGCTCATGATCTCCGCGAGATATACGGAGGAGAATATTCAGCATGGCGCTTTCAAACCAAATGGATTTCTCGCCAAGCCTTTTGATATTGACGATCTTCTGGATAGGATTGAAGGTATTCTTGCCGGAAAAGTTTATTAATCCAGACCATCGGTTCCTGTTAAATTCGTATCTTAAACTCAAATTACCGAAACGATATGAATGCCAACGAAGCGCTCATCACCAAGTTCTATACTGCCTTTCAAAATAAAGACATCTCCACAATGCAGGAATGCTACAGCGATCAGGCAACGTTCAGTGATGCAGCATTTATAGACCTCAATGCCACACAAGTTCGCGCCATGTGGGCAATGTTGATTAAAGGTGGAAAAGACATGCGTGTAGAGTTCAGCAATATCAGGGCTGATGAGCATGGTGCAAAAGCACACTGGGATGCTTACTATACTTTTTCAGCAACGGGAAGAAAAGTTTTAAATCAAATCGACGCCAGCTTTATCATTGAAAACGGCAAAATTGTGAAGCATACCGACCACTTTGACTTTTATACCTGGTCAAAACAGGCATTGGGACTTCCGGGACTTTTATTGGGATGGACTTCTTTCCTAAAAAACAAGGTAAGAAAGCAGGCCAGCGCTAAACTGGCTGCTTATATGGCAAAAGAATAATCAGAAGATTAATCCTTGATTTTTTCGATGATGGTTTCCAGGGATAATTTATCCTGTTGTCCGCTCTGCATGTCTTTTAACGTTAGTGCTCCGCTTTGCATTTCGTCGCTGCCAATCAGAATTACATAAGGGATATTCTTTGCATCTGCATAGCTCATTTGTTTTTTAAGCTTCGCCGCACTTGGATATAATTCAGCAGCGATACCTGCATTTCTCAATTGCTGAACAATTGGCAGGGCATATAATTCAGCAGCTTCATCAAAGTTACTGATCAGGACTTTCGTTCCCGCAGCAACAGACTCCGGGAAAAGGTTAAGTTCCAATAATACGTCATAGATACGGTCTGCACCGAAAGAGATGCCGACTCCGGTTAAACCTTTCAGGCCAAACATTCCGGTCAGGTCATCATAACGACCACCCCCACCGATGCTTCCCATTGCAGCTTCATTGGTTTTTACCTCAAAAATACAGCCTGTATAATAATTTAAACCACGTGCCAGGGTAATGTCCAGCTCGAGGTCAGGGCTAAACGCCGGATTAGACTGCAGTAATCCTTTTAAATATTTAAAGACAGTTTCTATCTCTGCAATACCGCTCATTCCGGTAGCAGAATCCGCAAGTACCGTACGCAGGCTATTTAATTTTTCTTCGTTACTTCCCTGCAATAAAATCACGGGTTTCAATTTCTCCAAATCAGCTTCCGTGAATCCACGTTCCAGCAATTCTTTACTTACACCATCCAAACCAATCTTGTCCAGTTTATCAATCGCGACCGTCATGTCGATAATCAACTCTGGCTTACCAATAATTTCAGCAATTCCTGATAATATTTTACGGTTATTGAGTTTGATGGTAAAATCTTTCAGGCCGAGGTTACTTAAGGCTTCCTGATAGATCAAGACAAACTCCGCTTCATTTAATAAACTATCCGATCCTACCACATCCACATCACACTGATAGAACTCTCTGTAGCGACCTTTCTGTGGCCGGTCAGCTCTCCACACCGGCTGAACCTGGAAGCGCTTAAAAGGCAGAGAAATGTCATTCTGGTGCATCACCACGTAACGGGCAAAAGGCACGGTTAAATCATATCTCAATGCTTTCTCACTGATGGATGAAATCAGCTTCTGAGAATTAGCGTTGGCCAGTAATTCCGGATTTGCTTTAGAAAGAAAATCTCCGCTGTTTAAAATCTTAAAGATCAGCTTATCTCCTTCATCTCCGTATTTACCTGTTAAAGTACTCAGGTTTTCCATGGTTGGCGTTTGTATTTCGGCATATCCGTATTTTTTAAATACCGTTTTAATGGTATCAAAAATATGATTGCGTTTGACCATTTCCTGAGGTGAAAAATCACGGGTTCCTTTAACTAGAGAAGGTTTAATATTCGACATAGCGACAAAAGTACAAAAAGTAACAGGCATAAAAAAAGCTGCCGAAGCAGCTTTTCAGATTATTTAAATATTTTAAACCAATAATCTTACTGGTTCTTCTAACAATGCTTTTAGCGTTTGTAAGAAAGCAGATCCTGTTGCACCATCCACTACGCGGTGATCGCAACTTAAAGTTACCTTCATTACATTACCAGGAACTACTGCACCATTTTTAACCACCGGAACCTGAGAGATTCCTCCGATTGCAAGAATACAGGCATCTGGCGGGTTAATGATTGCTGTAAATTCATCAATTCCGAACATTCCTAAATTAGAAATGGTGAATGTTGAACCTTCCCAATCTGCAGGTTGTAATTTCTTTGCTTTAGCACGCTGCGCAAAGTCTTTAACTTCTGCTGAGATATGAGACAATGATTTACCATCTGCAAAACGAACTACAGGAACCAATAAACCATCTTCTACAGCTACAGCTACACCAATGTTCACATGCTCATTGTAACGGATCTTATCGCCCAACCATGAAGAGTTTACATTAGGGTGTTGTTTTAAAGCAATTGCTACTGCTTTTAACACCATATCGTTGAAAGAGATTTTAACAGGCGCATATTCATTGATTTTAGTACGGGCAGCAATTGCACCATCCATATCAATAGACATTGTTAAATAGAAATGCGGTGCTGTGAATAAGCTTTCAGATAAGCGTTTAGCAATTACTTTACGCATCTGGGTAACCGGTTTCTCTGTATATTTTTCTTCGCCAACAAATACAGGAATACTTACCTGAGCTTGTTTCTCCGCAGGAGCTGCTGAAGTTGTAGCTGCCGTTGTGGCCGCCACTGCTGCTGCAGGCTTGAAGTTCTCAATATCTTTTTTGATGATACGTCCGCCATCAGCACTACCTGCCACCTGAGCAAGGTCAATACCTTTGTCTTTCGCAATTCTCTTTGCTAAAGGAGATGCTTTTACACGATCTGAACCTTCAGCAGTTGCAGTTTCTGCTGCCACAGATGAAGCGCTTTCCGCTACCGGAGCGTCTGCTTTTTTATCTGCTGCAGGTTTTGCAGGAGCATCGCCTTGCGCAAGGATACCGCTGATGTCAGTCCCTTCAGGACCAACAATAGCAATAATACCGTTCACTTTAGCTGCTGCACCTTTTTCTACACCAATATGTAATAAAGTCCCATCTGCGTATCCCATTACTTCCATAGTTGCCTTATCGGTTTCTACATCAGCAAGGATATCATCATTTTTAATTTTATCACCAACTTTTTTATGCCATTCTGCAATTACGCCTTCAGTCATGGTATCACTTAGCAAAGGCATTCTTACAACAGTAACGCCCATTTTTTCTAAATCTGCATCAGTGATCCCTGCCGCAGCAGTTGCTTCTTTTTTATCTTCAGCAGGTTTTCCAGCCGGAGCAGCTTCTGCTGCCGGTTTTGCTTCTGCCGCTGGCGCCGCAGCACCTTCAGCGTCTAATGCTGCTTTATAATCTTCACCTTCTTTACCTATGACTGCAATAACCGCGTCAACAGGAACAGCTTGACCTTCTTCTACACCAATGTATAATACGGTACCGTCCCAATATGACTCTAAATCCATGGTCGCCTTATCGGTTTCCACTTCGGCCATTACATCGCCACTTTTAACTTTATCGCCAACTTTTTTATGCCACTTCGCCATCACACCTTCGGTCATGGTATCGCTCATTTTGGGCATTCTAACTATTTCAGCCATTCTATATTATTAAATGAAATGCGTTCTAAATTAATCTAGTACGTAAGGATAATCCTGTTGTACATAAACATCTTGATATAATTCTGATTCTTCCGGCCAAGGTGACTCTTCCGCAAATTTAACAGCATCATCGACAATTTGTTTCACTTTAGCTTCAATCTCTTCAATCCATGCCTGATCAGCATATTTTTCCTGAAGGATTGTCTCTCTTACAGCTTCAATAGGATCTTTAGTTTTGTAAGATTCTAATTCGTCTTTAGAACGATATTTAGCAGGATCAGACATCGAGTGACCGCGGTAACGGTAAGTTCTGATCTCCAGGAAGGTTGGTCCGTCACCATTTCTTGCACGTTGAGCAGCTTCGTCCATTGCAGTGTGAACTGCTACAGGATCCATTCCGTCTACCGGTGCACATGGCATATCAAAACCTAAACCTATTTTATATATATCAGTCATGTTTGTGGTACGCTCAACAGAGGTTCCCATTGCATAACCATTATTCTCACAAACAAAGATGACAGGAAGTTTCCATAACATCGCCATATTAAAGGCTTCGTTTAAAGCACCCTGACGAACGGCTCCATCACCCATGTAACAAACATTTAAGTTTTTAGTGCCTTTATATTTCTCAGCGAAAGCGATACCTGCTCCTAATGGGATCTGTCCACCAACGATACCGTGTCCACCGTAAAAGTTATGTTCTTTGCTAAACATGTGCATAGAACCACCTTTTCCTTTAGAACATCCGGTAGCTTTACCATACATTTCTGCCATAATACTGTTAGCACTCACACCTTTTGCTAAAGCATGTGCATGATCGCGGTAGGCAGTGATCATAGAATCTTCTGGTTGTAGTGCCGAAATAGCTCCTGCTACCACAGCTTCCTGACCTATGTATAGGTGACAAAAACCACGGATTTTCTGTTGTCCGTATAATTGACCTGTTTTCTCTTCGAACTTGCGCATCAGCAACATCGACTCAAACCACTTCAGATAGGTATCTTTATTAATTTCTACTGCACTCATTTTTGGGTATTGGTTTTTATTTACAAGAGCAAATCTACTTTTTTATTGCAACATATAGAAGAAATACATGTAAAATGAACACTAAGGTTACATAAAATGTGGATAACTTTTAGATTTAAACATTTTACATTTGGATAACATTTGTAAAATACATAGTTTTGGCACCGGACAATAAGCCCCAAGTGGTGTACGTTTAAGTGTAAGTGTCTATTACCCAAACTTAATAGTATGATAAAAAAATTTTTGTTTTCTACCCTCATTGTCTCGTGCAGCCTTTCTGCCGTTCACGCACAGACAAAAACAAAAGAAACCAATAAATTAGAAGATCCTGATAATTTAGCTTCACAATATTTTTCTCAGGTAATGGGTGTTGCGGTAGATGCAACCTCTAACATCAAACTCTACAAATTCATTTATGAATGGATTGGCACTCCTTACCGTTTTGGAGGAAATACCAAGAGAGGCATTGATTGTTCTGCTTTCACAAAAGCGATTTACGATAAAGTTTTCAACACCACCATACTCCGCAATTCACGTGATATCTTTAGCATGGTAGATCCATTGCCAAAGGATGAACTAAAAGAAGGAGATCTGGTATTCTTTAAGATCAAAAGCCGCAGCATTACGCATATCGGCATTTACCTTGGAGATAACCGCTTCGCTCATGCATCTTCCAGTCGTGGAGTCGTGATCAGCAATTTAAACGAACCTTATTATTCCCGGTATTTTTACAAAGGTGGCAGAATTCTCGATCCTGTAAAAAATGACCTGATTGAGGAGTAAGCCTCAGCAAACTAAAAATATATTGAGTCCTCCTAATTTTTAGGAGGACTTTTTTTATGACAAAGCACTACCTCTAAACAAATGAAATTCTCAAACACCATTGCCCTTGCACTTTCCTCAGTTATATTTATGTTCAGCTGCCAGGGAAACAGCGCCAGTGTCCCTCAACAACTCAAATCAGACACGACCAGGCAAACGATAAAAAAAGATACACTTTCCATTACAGACACGATTTCTATTACTGCGGTTGGAGATATGATGCTGGGATCGGCTTTCCCCGACAAAGCTAACCTCCCGGCCGACGACGCCATCAACAGTTTCAAAGAAGTGGATCGCTTTCTAAAAGGAGACATCATTTTCGGAAATCTGGAAGGTTGTTTACTCGACAATGGGAAATCCACTAAATGTAGCGACCCTAACAGCAATAGCTGTTTCGCTTTCAGAATGCCGGAACGGTATGCTGGTATCTTCAAAAAAGCAGGTTTTAACCTCTTCAGCGTGGCCAACAACCACGTGGGAGACTTTGGCAAAAAAGGCCGGACAAGGACTACCGAAATCCTGGATTCTCTTCAGATTAATTACGCAGGTCTTCAATCTCACCCTTTTAAAATTTTTGAAAAAGACAGTGTGAAATATGCGTTCTGTGCTTTTGCGCCCAATGAAAATACGGTTTCCATCAATAAGATCGATAGTGCAAAAGAATTTGTAGCACGGTTAAAAAAACAGGTAGATATTGTCATTGTCTCTTTTCATGGTGGTGGAGAGGGTGCGAAATTTGAGCATGTACCCCGAAAAAATGAAATCTTTTACAAAGAAAACAGAGGTAATGTTTACAAATTTGCCCATTCAGTAATTGATGCAGGAGCAGATATCGTGATAGGACATGGCCCCCATGTAACGAGAGCAGTAGAAGTTTATAAAAATAAATTTATTGCTTATAGCCTCGGTAACTTCTGTACCTATGGAATGTTTAGTTTAAAAGGCCCCAATGGCATTGCTCCACTGATGCAGATTAAGCTCAATGGCAAAGGAGATTTTCTCTATGCAGACGTCGTATCCGTAAAACAGGATAAATCAACCCGTCTGACCCTGGATGAAAACTATGGCGCATTCAAAAAAATAAAGTTTCTTACAGATACAGATTTTCCGGGTCATCGCCTTGATTTCTCAGAAAACGGACATATTGAATTGAAAAATAACTAAGCCTCGTCTTTTGTATTTTTCACCAGTCCGATTCCCGAAACAAAGAAAATCAGACCAATAATAGCCGCTACAATCAGCTCTCTGGTTTGCAGGCTATGTTTAATAAACCCGTAACCGGCATAAATTAGGCCTATAATCCCTAAAATAGTTAGAATAGTTCCAAAAGTGCGTTTAACATTCATCATATTTTAGTTTAAGTTCAACTCATCAATGCAAAATCTATGCCCCATCGTTCTTCTCCCTATAAAATAATTTTGCCTCCACCATACGGCAGGAATTCTTTGTATCTTGAAGAAGTTATTTTTTAATCAAAAACCCATACTTATGGACTATACATCTTACATTTTCGTATTCATTGTTCTTGTTGTTCTGGTCAGCTCTTTTGTTACGGTAAAACAAGGAACGATTGCCGTGATCACCATCTTTGGGAAATACCGACGCCTGCTAAGACCGGGACTGAGCCTAAAGATTCCTTTAGTTGAAAACATTCATTCCAGAATTTCGATTCAGAATCGTTCTGTTGAACTTTCTTTCCAGGCGGTAACACAGGATCAGGCAAACGTCTATTTCAAGGCTATGCTGCTTTATTCAGTCCTTAATCATGATGAAGAAACCATTAAGAATGTAGCGTTTAAGTTTGTAGACTCTACCAACCTGATGCAGGCCTTGATCCGTACGATCGAAGGATCGATTCGCGCATACGTAGCCACTCAGCGTCAGGCCAATGTTTTGGCGCAAAGGAATGAAATCGTTGACCATGTAAAACATCAGATTGACCAGGTACTGGAAAGCTGGGGTTATCACCTCCAGGATTTGCAGTTGAACGACATCACCTTTGATGAGGAGATCATGCGTTCCATGAGCAGAGTGGTGGCTTCAAACAATTTAAAAGCCGCTGCAGAGAATGAAGGTCAGGCTTTACTGATTACCAAAACAAAAGGCGCAGAAGCAGATGGTAATGCCATCAAAATTGCCGCAGCTGCGGAAAGAGAAGCTGCCCAGTTACGCGGGCAAGGTATTGCGTTATTCCGCGCAGAAGTTGCACACGGGATGACTAAAGCAGCCCAGGAAATGGAAGAAGCAAACCTTGATATTTCCGTGATCCTCTTCACGATGTGGACAGAATCTATTAAACATTTTGCAGAGAATAGCGATGGCAATGTGGTATTCCTTGATGGTTCCACAGAGGGAATGAATAAAACCATGAAAGAAATGATGGCCATGCAAATCCAGAAGAACCGAGACGATAAGCCGGCGAAATAAGCAAATAATAAAGACATAAAAAAAGAGTTCATCAGCTGATGAACTCTTTTTTTATGTCTGAACTACTGCTCAGTCTCGAATTTATCTAGTTAAATCCGCCTTTAACTTTCACCAATTCTGCTTTATTGGGATTGGTAAATCTCATTAAGTCTGCCATTATCTGTAAGCTTTCATCTTCAATGAAATCAAAGTTTTCTTCCTTCTTGATCTTATCTCCTTTTTTAACAGGGGCCAAACCTTTAGCTGCTCTTAACTGATTAATTCTGGCAAGTGATTTCGTCTCCAGACTATCACGTTCTGCTTTCAGTTTCGTTTCATTTAACGTCACTGATACTTCTCCTTCGCGTTTTTTAACATCAGCAATATCTTGTTCCAATGTTTTATAATCTAATGAATTTGCCATTCTTGCCTGATGAAGTTTCATCAATTCCGGTTTCAATGGATTCAGGTCCGCTACCGCCTTGAAATTAGATCGTTGTACTTCGTCCCAAGGCAAGGCCGAAGGTTCCGTATCTTCTCCAATTTTATTCAAAGGGTAAAGTGAAGGAAACTGAATATCAGGCATTACCCCTTTATGTTGCGTGCTACTTCCGGTTACACGATAAAACTTAGCCATCGTTAAGTTGATCTGTCCCAATTGAACCGGCGCACCGTTTTTCCCATCAACGGTTTTAATTGTTGTCTTCGCATCTTTACTGACTAAAGCAGCAATTCTTTGCAAAATAGATGGATTTACCAACCTGTTCAAGTCTATTGAGGATTGCACAGTTCCTTTACCATAAGTTTGTGTTCCCATGATTATTCCTCTTCCGTAATCCTGAATAGCACCGGCAAAGATCTCGGATGCAGAAGCACTCAGACGATCCACCATCACTCCAAACGGACCACTCCAGGCAACGCCTGCGTTGGTATCCTCACTTACCTCAACACTGTTCTTAATGTCTTTTACCTGCACTACCGGTCCTTTATCAATAAACAAACCCGTCAGATCAATTGCTTCTACCAATGAACCACCACCATTGGCACGTAAGTCCATCACAATCGCATCTACTTTATCTTTATTCTTTAAGGTATCAATCAGTAACTTCACATCACGGGTTGTGCTTTTATAGTTCGGATCACCAGCATTCGCCGCTTTGAAATCTGCATAAAAGGCAGGAACCCTAATGATTCCGATTTTATAAGATTTGCCATCCGACTGAATTGTCTTTACTGTCTTTTTGGCCGATTGATCTTCCATCACGATCCTTTCTCTTGTCAATTCAATGATGACAGGCTTAGAAGAAAGCTCACGCCCTACAGGGATGATTTTCAACCTGACCTTAGTTCCTTTAGGCCCTTTTATCTTAGCAACAGAATTATCGATTCTCCATCCGATGATGTCTTCAAATTCACCAGCTCCCTGAGCTACGCCCACAATTCTGTCGCCGGCACTTAGGAGCTTGCTTTTGAAGGCTGGTCCACCCGGAATGATCTCTTCAATTTTAAGAATATCATTATCCTGTCTCAGTCTCGCACCGATTCCCTCAAACGAACGGGCCATATCTTCATTGAACTGCTGCGCATTTGCCGGATTAAAATAATTGGTATGCGGATCGATGGTTTCTGTAAAGGCGTCCATAATCGTCTGAAATACATCCTGGTTATTTACCTTCGACGCCTGCGATTTTAGACTTTCATATCTTTTAGTTAATGTTTCTATATTTTTTGCCGGAGTTGCTCCCGCAATCTTCAGATTTACAAGGTCATATTTCACCTTTTTTTTCCAGACATCATTAAGTCCTGCAACAGATGTGATCCATGGCATTTTCTCTCGGTCAAACACATAGGTATCGTCCTGGGTAAAATCATATTTCGTCTTTACCTGTGAAAGCGTATAGGTAAGCCATTCATTATATCGTTTTAGATATACATTAAAGATGTAGAAAGGCGCACTCAGATCACCATTTCTGAAGTCATCATCCAATGAATTCCTAAATTGCTCAAAATCTTTAATGTCAGAAGCCAGAAAATAGTACTTATAAGGATCCAGGTCCTTAATGTACTTATCCAGGATTAATGAGGAAATAGAATCATTTAGCTTTATCTTTTTATAATTGTAGTTTTCGATCAGTCCAACAACCTCTTTAACTACGAGAGCCTGTCTTTCATCCGGCACAATATTACTTACGCCCTTCACTAATTGTTGTGGCTTCGGGGCAGCAGCCTGGCACGCAAGTACAGCCGCAGTAAAGGCCACCAGTAATGTTCTTTTTAACATCTCTTTGAATAATTTAAAATCCATTTTGTAATGCACAACTAATATGATACCAATATCACTAATAAACAGAAAAGAGACAGTAATATTACCGTCTCTTTTCTGTAAACTTATCAAAAGTAATTAAAAATTCTATACAAAAAACAATAGGTCCGAGATAATTTCACACCCCGACCTACGACTTCTTAACCGTTAGTTTAGAAGGAATTAAGGATTTCACTTCCTTAATCTTATTTTTAAATTGAGTCGTATTTGACGATTTGGCCAATAATTCAGCTCTGTTAATATCTCTTAAAGCAAGGGTGTATTCCTTTTTCTTGATTTTCACCTGAGCAATACCAAGAACAGATTCAATATAAGCATTATTGTTGTTTACCTGCTTCGCCAAAATTCCCTGCTGTGTGTAAAACCATAAAGATTGTGTCAGTTTATTTGCAGCAAAATAAATCCTTCCCAATTGATAGTAAGATTCCATTTGCCCTGTTTTACTTCCAATACGGGAATAGTTCTTTAATGCAACATTCAGGATTACCTGTTCTGCTTCTCCATAATGGCTCATCAGAAAATGAACATTTCCTAACCTTAACAATGCTTCTCCATAGCGAACAAACAGTTTAGAGCTGTTATATTCAAATGCTGCTTTACCAAATAAAGTGAGGGCATCATTCAAATCGCCTCTTTTTTCGTTTTTTACAGCCTCAGCAAAATAAGTATTTCCATCTGCTTCTTCCAGACTGGAAGTCACAATATTTATTGCTCCGCTGGTCACCGGAGGCTCTTGTGGTAGAAAAGTATTGGTTTGTGTCATCGCCCTCCCTGAAAATAACAGGCAAATGATTACTAAACAAATTTTGTTCATCCGATAAAGATATAACAAATTTAGTTAAACACCTGTAAACTACCGTCAAAAGCAGCCCAGACCATATAAGGATGGGAGTCAGTATGATAAACCTCTCCTTTGGAGGAGATTCCGATTACCCCTGCAAAACCATCAAAAGTTTTTAATTCTGCAAAGGATTTATCGCTTGCATCTTTCAAGGTAAATCCATCTGTAACACGCGTCACAATCTTCGCCGCAAGCGCTGTGCTTACAATATCTTCACCAACCCCGGTACAGGAAATACCTGCATATTCGTTTGCAAAATTTCCCGCAACAGTAGCGGAATCACTCACACGACAGGGAATTTCAAATCCTTTTCCTCCGGTAGACGTTGCTGCAGCCAGATTTCCATCTGCATCTAGCGCGACACACCCAACAGTGCCTATCCTGCTGGATTGAGCTAGTTTTTGTTCATATTCCCGTTGTCTCTGTGGAATAATGGGATTGAAAAAATCAAAACCATGGTCACGTGCAAAATCCAGAGCCCCGCCTCCACTAAGAACTTTATCCTCGTAGTTTAGCAACTGCTCAGCAACCTGAATTGGGTTTTTGACATTTTCAATATTGATTACACCGCTAAATTTTTGGCTTTTACCATCCATCAATGAGGCACTTAGCCGCACCTTCCCATCACTTTGAATCTGGGATCCCAGTCCGGCGTTAAATAGTTCATTATCTTCCAGCAGGCCAACTGCATAAATAACAGTTTCTAATGCCGTATGTGTCTGTAAATAGGTATAAGATTGACTCACAATTGCCGATAAGGCATCTTGCTTTGCTTTTTTAGTTTCCTGGTTGGTTCCAGACTCACTAAAAAATCCACCGTGAATGATTATTTTCATTGATTTAATCTATTGGAACAACCTTCGGGTGGTGAATGGTCAGTTTATGTGCAGTAAGGTCATAAATGTCTCCATCACACATCACATGGACGGTCATATTGTTAATAGAAACAGGTTGCCCCATATCCACATCAGTAAGGTTCGTATCGGCCATATTTCTGCCATCCACCAGGATAACCATTCCGGACCCGATGGCTTCCATAATGTTACCATTTGAAATATATAAGCCTGTATCTTCGCCAAGGCCAATCCCAAGGATTCCGGGATTACTTGCCGTAGCATATAAAAGCCTGCCTATTCTGCCACGCTGTACAAAATGGGTATCTACGATTACGCCGTCAATAAAGCCCAGTCCACCGGTGATCTTAACTTCTCCTTTCAATAACGCATCTTTACTGCTTCCCTGATAGATCATATTTTTAGAACTAGCCGCAGCCCCGGCAGAAGTTCCGGCTATCACTACCGGTTCATCCTGGTATTTATCCAAAAGAATCTGATGAATAGCAGTGCCCCCAAATATGGACGACAAGCGCAATTGATCACCACCGGTAAAAATGATGACGTCTGCCGCCTTTACACGACCGCTGTTTTCTTCAGAATTCGCCTGCTCACGGCTATTGATATTTAAAACGCCTACATCCTGGACATCCAACTGCCCGAAAGCTTTGATATATTCTTCTCCAACCCTTTCCGGAACCAGGGATGCTGTAGTAATGATCTCGAAACGAGATGCCGTTCCCTTTAATGATTCCGTTGTAATTTTCTTTAAAATACCTCTTTCAAAAAAGTTCATATTCTGGGGCAATCCAAAAGTTGTCTCTGTGAAACTTCCTGTATTAATTGCACCGCCTATAATTATTAGTTTACCCTTTGGAGTCATCTTAAATCTTTACATTTCCTATAATTCCAAATATATATGCATTAGCCTAATATCAAGGAATTATTTATCAATATTACACCCTTATTAACAATTTCCTGTAGAGTTATCCCCCATCAATCCCTTGCTTAAAATATATTCCTAACATTTAACGGGCCAATAGCGGAACTTTCGAAAAATATTTATACTTTAATCTCTCCATTGACCTTATCAAATTAGCTACTAACAGTTCCCGTAATATGGTCACTACCAACACAAAATAACCAATCTAGAATGAAAATATTAGGCATACAGGTGCTACGAGGACCAAACATATGGTCTATAAACAGAAAAAAGTTAATTCAAATGCGCCTTGACCTGGAGGAGATGGAGCAAAATCCGACCAATGTAATTGATGGATTTGCAGAAAGGATTGAAAAATTAATACCAAGTCTATACACACACCGTTGTTCAAAAGGGGCACCTGGAGGATTCCTGATGAGGATTCAGGAAGGTACCTGGATGGGGCATGTAATCGAACATATTGCATTAGAAATTCAAACGCTTGCTGGAATGGATACCGGCTTTGGCAGAACCCGGCAAACGAAAACAGACGGCATCTACAATGTCGTATTTAGCTATCTGGAAGAAAAGGCTGGTCTATATGCTGCAGAAGCTTCTGTAAGGATTGCAGAAGCGCTCATCAATGGAACGGATTACGATCTGGAACACGACATTCACCGCATGCGCGAGCTAAGGGAGCTGGAGCGTCTTGGGCCAAGTACAGGCTCTATCGTTAATGAAGCCATTTCTAGACACATCCCCTGGATCCGATTGAACAAGAGTTCGCTGGTACAGCTGGGATATGGAAAGAATCAAGTTCGTTTCCGCGCCACGATGACTGAGAAGACAAATTCAATCGCAGTTGACATTGCCTGTAACAAGGACGAAACAAAGAGACTATTGCAGGACTCTGCCATCCCCGTTGCAAAAGGTGTAACCATATCCGACCCTAATGACCTTGCCGATGCCATTCGAAAAGTAGGATATCCATTGGTATTTAAACCCCTTGATGGAAACCATGGAAAAGGAGCGACCATCAATGTAAAAACGGATGAAGCCGCCAAAGAAGCCTTTGAGTATGCACAAAACTATTCCAGGAAAGTCATCATTGAGCGCTTCATTAACGGCTATGATTTTAGAATTCTGGTGATCGATCATAAAATGGTTGCTGCAGCACTTCGTGTCCCTGCACATGTGACCGGAAATGGTCAGCTAACGATTCAGCAACTTATTGATAAAGAAAATACAGATCCCAGAAGAGGCTATGGTCATGAGAATGTGTTAACGGAGATCACAGTAGACCGAGACACATTAGACCTTCTGGCAAAAAAGGAATATACACTGGAAACGATCCCTTCACAAGGAGAAATTGTCTACCTCAAATCTACTGCAAATTTAAGTACCGGTGGGACCTCCATTGATGTGACGGATCTTGTCCATCCACAAAATGTATTTATCAGTGAACGGATCTCCAGAGTAATCGGACTGGACATATGTGGGATTGATATCATGGCAGAGAATCTGACACAGCCCTTAACCGAAAATGGAGGCGTGGTACTGGAAGTAAATGCAGCTCCCGGTTTTAGAATGCACCTGGCCCCAAGTGAAGGCCTCCCAAGAAACGTTGCCGCTCCGGTAATTGATATGCTTTACCCTCCTGGAAAATCTGCGATAATTCCAATTATCGCCGTAACCGGAACCAATGGAAAAACCACCACTACAAGGCTAATTGCCCATATTGTTAAAAGTAACGGAACCAGGGTTGGTTTTACCACATCAGACGGGATCTATGTACAGAATACCATGCTGATGAAAGGGGATACTACCGGCCCTGTGAGTTCAGAATTTATACTCAGAGATCCTACCGTAGAATTTGCCGTTCTGGAAACCGCAAGAGGCGGAATTCTGAGGGCAGGACTGGGTTTCAACAGATGCGATATAGGCGTCATTACTAATATTCAGGCCGACCATTTAGGCATCTCCGACATCCATACCCTTGACGATCTCGCCAGAGTAAAAGGAGTTGTTATTGGTGCGGTGAAAAGAAGTGGCTGGGGCGTTTTAAATGCAGACAATAAATACTGTATTAAAATTGCAGCCAATGCAGAATGTAACGTTGCCTACTTCAGTATGGATGAAAACAATCCTGTGATTGTGGAGCATTGTAAAAAAGGAGGAATAGCTGCCATCTATGAAAACGGCTATATCACAATCAAAAAAGGCGACTGGAAAATTAGGGTAGAGAAAGTAACCCACGTTCCATTGACCTTTGGTGGTAGTGTTGATTTTATGATTCAGAATGTGCTCGCGGCAACACTTGCGACCTTCCTTTGGGGTTATAAGATTGAAGACATTCGCATGTCTCTGGAAACATTTATTCCTTCCGCAGCGCAAACGCCAGGCAGGATGAATACCTTTAAATTCAAAGAATTCCAAATCATGGTCGACTTTGCTCATAATCCTGATGGGTATAGCGGCATTAAGTCGTATTTAAAGACCATTGATGCAACAGAACATGTCGGCGTCATCTCTGCTACTGGCGACAGAAGAGATTCAGACATTAGAGAGACTGCAAAAATTGCTGCTCAAATGTTCAATAAGATCATTATCTGTCAGGAGAAATACCTGCGTGGCCGAAACCAGCAAGAGCTAATTGACTTACAGATTGGAGCTATTCGCGAGATTAATCCGGATATGGATATCATCATTAACAATAGTGGCGATGATTGTCTTAAATATATTATTGCTACTGCTCGCTCAGGTTCATTTATCACCATTTTAAGTGACACTATAGACGAAGCGATCATTAAGGTCTCTGACTACCTGGATAAAGAATTCGGAATGTAATAAGAAGACACTTATCTTTTGAAATGCCCCATAAAGTTAATTTATTGGGGCATTTTTTTTAGAGTTCCTGTTAAAAAAGAAGCCATTACTATTCAAAGGCTGGAACCTTTGCCCTGAAGAGGGCAAAATTCCTATGCCTTTTCTTAGAACGGCTTCTTTTTTTTGAAATTAAGGTCTAAATCACAGCTGGTCATCAAACCGATCACTAGAATGATCAAATTAAAAATCCTGCACGTTTATACCCTCTGTAAGAGCGGTACAAATGTGCAGGATTAAAAAAAGAGGAGTTTCTTTGAAGACATTCGAATATTTGCCCTCCAGCAAATATTCGGGGATGAAAAGAGACTCCTCTTTTTTAAAGTATTATATTTTACTGAATTTCAGATAACCGAGATTGATCTCATCTTTTGGTAGCCCTTTGGTAAGCTCAATCTTCAGGTCATACTGAAGTTTCAGTTCATCAGAAAGAACATCAACGATTTCAAAAGCATCATCTATATCTACTCCATATTTATCATCTATGTGAGAAGTTGCTCCTTCAAAACCGGTGTGTTTATAAAATGCCGTTTGCTTTGCCTGCTGAATGGCTGAAGCCTTATCCGCGGCGACAATTAGCATTTTATAATGCGGTTCATCAAACTCCCCAGGCTTATACCCACCAAGATTCATAAAGAATAAATGGTTGGTTTGATTGGGGATGCTTCCTTTAGCCACCACCTGTATTTGGTAACCATCTACTTCGGTTACTTCACGCCAGGCATCTACATGAATTTTCTCCCCCGCTTCAGGCCAGAAATCAAGAATCTCCTGTTTCAAATCCTTTAATGAATCCGCGATAGAAAAAAACATATCGTGTTGTTCAATGCGACGGGGTGGCGGTGTGCAACCGAGCATCAACATAAATAATTTGGGTGACTGCATCGAATTAGGCATTTTTCTTCTTTAATTATTGGCTTTGATCTCCTCGATTAGTTGCTTACAGCGTTCTTCAATTTGTAGAAATACAGGCTCAAAAAGCCGCTCATCAAAGTAAGGGTCAGCAACTTCAAGGTCTTCTGGAAGGAACAGGGACACTTTTTCTCGGTGTTCCTGTTCCCTGGCCAGCTTAAGTACATCTTTTAAATTACTCTGATCCATCACCAGAATCAGGTCAAATTCATCGAAGTAATTTTTGTTAAAGTGTCTGGCTCTTTGCTTAGAAATATCATAACCAAATCTTCGGGCAACAGAAATACTTCTTTTGTCGGCAGGCTCATTTATATGCCAGTCTCCTGTACCGGCAGAAGCGATCTCCCAGCCTAGTTCCTGTTCATCGACTAAATGACGCATGATCCCTTCTGCTAAGGGAGAGCGGCAGATATTGCCTAAACAAACCATTAGGATTTTCATTTATATTAATTATAGATGTCGTTAAGGATATTCGCAAGACATACACCACCTTTTAACAATTGAGTGTTTAAAAGTTCCAGAAAGTCGAAGTTGTACCTATAGCTCAATTTATCTTCTGGCTTGGTACTTGCATATATTTTATTGCAGGCTTCGTAGGACCCATAAACGTAATCTTTTAACGAACTGCTTTTCCATTCTGTTAGTTGACCTTCAGAAGGATGGTTAATGGCAGCTGTATATTCTGTATAACTCAATTGCTGATAATCAATCAGTCCTTCGTCCCAAACTTTATGCAGATTAGATTTTTCACCGAACCAGGTTACATACACTTTGTTTCCTCCCAGATCTTCTTTGCGCGCTGTATGCATTGGCTGGTTTAAATCGCCAACCAAATGGACAAGCATTCGCATGGCCAGTCTTTTCTGATCTGCGGTACTTTGAGGATTTTTCAGCACAGATACCATTTCAGGAATCTTGTTGTAAACATTTGGACCATGATCCGTATCCAGGAAGTTGAAAACTCCTTGTTTGTCAAGGTCAGCAGGAAGGTTTACAAAGTGCCAGTTGTACAGATAATTATAGGCGGTATCGGATTTAATGAAATCTCCCCATGTACTCGCCATGGCCAGACTTTCCGTACCTAAAACTCCCTTGACACCTTGAAGTGCCCTGCTTGTAAGGTGTGCCTCGGCAACCTGTCCAACGATTCTGTGGCCAAGCATTCCCCATGCACTGGCGTTTAGTGGAAGGTAGGCCATTACCGCAATGGTTAAGGCAACCCTCATTGATTTGTTGATTGATTTGATTTTCATAAGAACGTATTTTAAAAGGTTTATAGCGCTTTGGGTTTACAAATAATTTTCTCTTTCAAAACCAGGTTGCATTCTCTTTGGTCACTCGCACTTTGAAGGAATAGCTTATTGGGCTCAAAGGACTTAATATAAAAGCTTTTGATATACCTCCCAATCTGATAACAACCGGAAATCTTTTGTTTATAGTTGGCTTTGGTATAAGTACCTTCCAGAATCAGGCTGTCATTACGAACCTCATAAACTCCTTTAGCATACTCTTTCCAAACGCCGTTATTAAAACAGGAATCAGGATAGTAGTTTACTTTAGAATGCGTGGTTAAGTCTACATAGAATGAATCGCAGGTAAACTTAAATTTATGCTGCGTATAATTCAGCAACTTCCCGGCATTGGGGATACTATCCTGATTCCAAACACCCTGCAAAAAAGCCTCACCCTTCCCTTGTACATTAGGCAACCTGCTACACGAAGCGAACAGGCCTGAAATGAGTAAAAGGGAACTTATCAATCTCCACATATCGGGGTATTTTTATAAATTATTTTAAACTTCCGACCATATCTTCCGGACGAACCCATTCATCAAACTGTTCGCCAGTCAGCAAACCAAGCTCAACAGCCGCTGCACGTAATGTTTTGTTTTCTTTATGTGCTTTTTTTGCAATTTTTGCTGCGTTCTCGTAACCTACATGAGGATTCAACGCCGTCACTAACATCAGAGAGTTTTCTAAATGTTTCTTAATTTCAGGAAGGTTGGGCAAGATACCTTCGGCACATTTATCATTAAATGAGACACAGGCATCTCCAATCAGGCGACCTGATTGTAATACATTTGCTGCGATTACCGGTTTGAAAACATTCAGTTCAAAATGACCATTGCTTCCACCGATTCCAACAGTAACGTCATTACCCATTACCTGAGCACATACCATAGTCAATGCTTCCGGTTGTGTCGGATTAACTTTACCTGGCATAATAGAAGATCCTGGCTCATTGTCAGGAATGATGATTTCACCGATTCCACAACGAGGTCCAGAGCTTAACATTCTTACATCATTGGCCACTTTCATTAGAGAAACTGCAGTGCGTTTATACGCGGCAGACAATTCTACCATCGCATCATGAGCTGCAAGGGCCTCAAATTTATTTGGAGCAGTTATAAAAGGAAGACCTGTTAATTCTGCAATTTTCTGAGCAACCAGCACATCGTATCCTTTTGGGGTATTTAAACCTGTACCTACGGCAGTACCACCGAGAGCCAGTTCACTGATCATAACCAATGCATTTTTGATTGCTCTGATGCTATTGTCAATTTGCTGAACATACCCGGAAAATTCCTGGCCTAAAGTAAGTGGGGTTGCATCCATAAAATGGGTGCGTCCTGTCTTAACAATGGTGCTGAATTCTGTAACTTTCTTTTCTAAAGTATTGCGTAATTTCTCTAATCCTGGAATGGTAATTTCTACCGCTTGTTTGTAAGCTGCAATGTGCATTGCAGTAGGATAAGTATCATTAGATGATTGAGATTTATTCACATCATCATTAGGATGCAATACCTTTTTTTCATCCGCAAGGTCGCCACCATTTAAAACATGGGCACGGTAAGCAATCACTTCATTTGCGTTCATGTTACTTTGGGTTCCTGAGCCCGTTTGCCAGATCACCAAAGGAAATTGTTCATCTAAAGCACCTGCGATCACCTCATCACAAGCTTTTGCAATTAAATCTGCTTTTTCTGCCGTCAATACACCTAATTCTGTATTCGCTAAGGCCGCTGCTTTTTTAAGGTAACCAAAAGCATGTATAATTTCCTTTGGCATAGATGCCTCAGGCCCTATTTTAAAATTATTACGTGAACGTTCAGTCTGAGCCCCCCAATATTTATCGGCAGGTACCTGCACTTCACCCATGGTATCGTGTTCGGTTCTAAAATTCATAGAGTTAAATATTTTATTTCACAAATTTAGGCTTTTTATACTTTTAAAAGGGGCATTATTGTCAGATGTTTAATACAGTTCAAAAAAAGCAATAAATCTATCCTAAAGCCCTCATTTCAGTTTCTAAATGCATCACAAAAAACGGATCTACAGGATTACGTCAGCTAAAAAACAAAACATTCTGAAAACAAAGCTCCTAATTAACAATGTTTAAAACTCTTTTGCGTTTAAAGCCTTAATATTCCTTATTTTTCGGGCGTTTAAAAGTATTTTATTATTCATGACTTATCGTAATATTTTAGCCGTGGCTTCAGTGGCCACTTTTTTGTTTTTTGCCTGCTCCAATTCAAAGAAAAACGCAGCCCATACCGTACCTAGTAAGGAACGGACTGCGGAAGACGACAAAGCCGACAGCCTTTTACTGGCATACAATCCTGCCAAAGGCGATAAGTTCATTGCTGATTTTGTAGAGAACCTACATAAGAAATATGGCTTCAATGGGAACATGCTTGTCGCAAAAGATGGTAAAATCCTTTACGAAAGAGCCATAGGATGGGCAGATTACCTACACCGCGACAGTTTGAAAATAAATTCAGAATTTGAACTCGCCTCTGTGACCAAAACTTTTACAGGTACTGCAATTATGCAGTTAATAGAACAAGGAAAACTACATCTCACAGATGATGTAAAAAAGTTCTATCCTAATTTCCCTTATGAGGGCATTAACATTAAGTTACTCCTGACCCACCGTAGTGGGATGATGAACTATGTTTATTTTTCTGATGGCATCTGGAAGGACAAGAAAAAACCGATGAGCAATAACGATGTGATGAACCTCATTGCAGAATATAAACCAAACCGATACGCAAAACCTGATACCCGCTTCCATTACAACAATTCCAATTACATGGTATTGGCTGCGATCATTGAAAAAGTGACAGGTAAACCTTATGCAGATTACATGATGGAGAATATCTTCAAGCCATCAGGAATGAAACATACGCACGTATATTCAACAACTGTTTATCCAAAAATCCCTGTGGATGTAGTTGGCCACGACCGGACCTGGAGGTATTCAGTCGTACAAAATTTCCTGGATGGCCCGGTTGGTGATAAAGGAATTTACAGCACATTGCATGATCTCGTTTTATATGACAAAGCGTTGAAAAATGGCCGTCTTTTGAAGAAAGAAAGTTTAGATTCCGCGTATAAAGGACATAATAAAGCCATCAATGGACACTTTAATTATGGCTACGGATGGCGCATGTTTGATGGTGAGAATGGCAGAAAAGTGGTGTACCACACCGGTTGGTGGCATGGTTTCAGACATATCTATGTACGTGATTTTCAGAAGAACATTGTCGTTATCTTCCTGGGCAATTTAACCAACGGGAGCCTGATGCATTTAGATGATTTATATAAACATCTTGGCATGCCAATTATCAGAAAAGGCGCATATTCCGGCTCAGGATCTCTTCCGGGAAGCGACGAAGATTAAGAAATTTTATCGAAAGCAATGCCTATGCTTCTTTTGTTGAGGTATGTTTTCAACAAACTATTTTCAGGGAGTTCCAGCTTTGGATCTCCCTCAAGAATATTGATAACTGTATTTCTTGCTTCCTGCAAGATCAGTTGATCTGTAGCCAGATCTGCCAGTTTTAATTCCAATACCCCACTTTGCTGTGTCCCAGTAATATCCCCAGGCCCCCGCAACTGCAGGTCGATTTCAGAAATCTCAAACCCATTGTTTGTTTTTACCATAGTATCCAATCTCAGACGACCATCCGCACTCAATTTATTTCCAGACATTAGGATACAATAAGACTGTTCTGCCCCCCGCCCTACACGCCCCCTTAACTGGTGCAACTGGGACAATCCAAACCGTTCCGCATTCTCAATGATCATGATAGAAGCATTAGGAACGTTTACTCCGACTTCAATCACAGTAGTGGCCACCATGATTTGGCTCTTCCCCTCTATGAAGCGCTGCATTTCAAACTGTTTATCCGCGTTACTCATTTTTCCGTGCACAATACTAATTTGGTAATCAGGTCTTGGAAACTGATAACTCATTTGCTCTACTCCTGCTTCCAGGTGTAAAAGATCCAGTTTTTCGCTTTCCTTGATTAAGGGATAAACGACATATACCTGTCGCCCTTTCGCAATCTCGTTCTTCATGAATCCGAACATTCTCAACCTTTGCCCTTCGTAGAGGTGTCGGGTTTCAATGGGCTTTCTACCGACTGGCAATTCATCAATCACAGATACATCCAGATCGCCGTATAAGGTCATCGCCAAAGTTCGCGGAATTGGAGTAGCAGTCATCACCAGAATATGTGGAGGCACTGCATTCTTACGCCAAAGTTTAGCCCTTTGTTCTACTCCAAAACGATGTTGCTCATCAATCACTACTAAAGCCAGATTTTTAAACACCACCTTATCTTCAATCAGTGCATGAGTACCGACCAGGATATCAATCTCTCCGGCCTCCAGCTCCTCATGGAGCTTCGTTCTTTGCTTTTTGGTCGTACTACCTGTCAGGATTGCGACTTTAGCCAGACGTCCGTCCAATAGCGACGTAATAGATTCATAATGCTGTCGGGCCAGGATTTCTGTCGGTGCCATCATGCAAGCCTGGTAACCATTATCAATTGCCAGCAACATGCTCATCAGCGCAACTACAGTTTTTCCACTGCCTACATCGCCCTGCACTAGCCTGTTCATTTGAATACCTCTTTGGGTATCCATTCTAATTTCTTTAACTACGCGCTTCTGCGCACCGGTGAGTTCAAAGGGGAGTATTTCCTTATAAAAAGTATTTACAGCTTCTCCAACCGCATTAAACTGATGTCCTTTGAACTTCCATTCCCTGATTTGCTTATTGTGTAGAAGTTGAAGCTGAATAAAAAACAACTCTTCAAATTTCAATCTTCTTTCCGCCCCCTTTAATGCTTTTACATCCCTGGGAAAATGGATACTCAAAAGGGCTTCCTTTTTAGTTACCATTTGATATTTATCCAAAATATAGGCCGGCATACTTTCCCTTACCTCCGGTAGAAGTTGTTCGATCACCAGAGTTTGCAATTTCTGAATGCCCTTACTATCGAGAAAGAACTTCTTTAGTTTTTCTGTAGAATTATATACGGGCTGTAACCTTAAATTCCCGGTGATGGTGGCTGGTCTTGGGTAGCTTTCCAGTTCAGGATGAGAAATACTGAAGGAACCATTGAAGGCCGTAGGCTTGCCGAAGACGATATAGACCTTTCCACGGGAAACATTTTCATCCACCCATTTTAAGCTTTGAAACCAAACCAGTTCAATAGATCCCGTTTCATCCGTAAGACGTGCAACAATTCTCTTTTTATGTTTTTCTCCGATCTGCTCCTTCCCTGTGATCCGTCCAAGAATCTGAACATAGGGGAGATCGGTATCAAGCTCATTAATTTTATAGAACCTTGTCCTGTCTATATACCGGAAAGGAAAATAGTTCAACAGGTCATCATAGGTAAAAATGCGCAATTCTTTCTGTAAAAGCTCAGCGCGCTTAGGCCCTACACCTTTAAGATATTCTATGGTGGTATCTAAAGTAGCAGCAAACAAGTCTTTAAATATTTTTTTTCTTAAATGTAAGTATATCTTTTAGTATGCTCCAATTAAATACAACGACAGAGATCAGCAGCAAAAGATAAGCAAGTAGCTTATTTGTATCCACGTGTTCATTGAAGTGCAGAATTGCCACAGTAAAAGCAATTATGGGGTTGATATAAATGATGATCCCTAATGTAGAGGAAGGAATACCGATGAGGGCATACAAACTCAAAAACAATGGGATGATGGTGAAAAATACGGCTACGACAATAATATTCCCCCAAAACCAGGAGTCCATCGGGATCGCCGCATGCTGAAAAACATAAAAAGGCAGCATTAGCAATACAGCAAGACCAATTTGCACCGACAATACATTCAGTTTATCAAGGTGTTGCATTTTGCGTTGGATAATCAGGTAGAAGGCATACAGAGAGGCGATGACTACAGACCACATTACTTCCACCAAAGAACCTGTTGCCAACAGGATAATACTCAGCAGGGCGATGGCAAGAGAGATGAGCTTTAACCGCGACAAATGTTCTTTAAGCAGGATAAACCCACCAAAAGCAGTAATCAACGGACAAACCATATAAGCAAAAGCTGCCGATTGAAGGCTTACATTGTTTACGGCATAAATATAAGTATACCAGTTTGAGGTTAATAAGACAGTAGAGGCAACAATCTGTAAACCGATCGTACGTTTCCCTTTTCTGTCCAATCCCCCAAGATAATCAAGGTCTTTTCTAATTTGCTTTTTTCTGAAGATCAGAATCGCAATCCAGAGAAAAACCATGGACGTAAAGATTCTGTAATAAAGAATTTCCTGAGAAGGAAAGGCTTTAAGATTTCTAAGTGGAATAGAGAAAAACCCCCATATAGCAAAAGATAAAACCCCTGCAAAGAAGTACCTCAAATTTGATTTCCCCAAAACTTAGCCTTTACAAGCAATCATAGAGATCTCTACATTTACGCCTTTAGGCAAGCCTTTAACGGCAACCGTTTCGCGTGCTGGAAAGTTACTGCTACTTTCAAAATAAGTGCCATACACTTCATTTACTTCTGAAAACAAAGCCATATCCGTTAGAAATATCGTGGTCTTTACGACATCATTAAAACTGTATGAAGCTTCTAACAATACCGCCTTAATATTTCTCATCACCTGATGGGTTTCTTCAGAGATAGATGACTGAGTAAGTTCTCCCGTTTGCGGGTTTATAGCAACCTGGCCTGACAAGAACAAGAAACCATTCGCTTTTACAGCCTGGCTGTAAGGACCAATTGGTGCCGGGGCATTATTGGTGTTAAATATCTGCTTCATCTTTTATATCGTTTTATTTCGTGCTTAAAATTCAGGGGTTCAGGTAGCTTCCGGCTTTGTTTACTTCAGAAAAATCAAGTCTATTAATTTCCAGAGGATGCCGGCCACAAAGACAGTAATCGCAATGGCATTAATCACATGCATGATTTTCAAATTAATATTAATGGGCCTGTTAGGGTCTTTTTTTCTGAATAGATACATACCATTACAAATGTAGGAATAAAAAAAAGAGGGCTTCAAAATTGAAGCCCTCTTTTTTAATATTTACTTAGAAATAATTAGTTTCTAGCAGATTCAACGCGACGGTTTTGGATACGACCTTCTTCAGTATCGTTTGAAGCGATTGGATTAGCTTCACCATGACCTTTAGTTACAACTTGACTAGCGTTAACACCAGAGTTAACTAAGTAAGTTTTAACAGAGTTAGCTCTGTCTTTAGATAATTTCACATTGTATGCAGCAGTACCTTCGCTTGAAGCATAACCGTTTACAGTTACTTTACCACCGTTTTCACGCAATACTGAAGATAATTTATCTAAAGTAGGGTAAGACTCAGTTTTTAAAACTGAACTGTTGAATTCAAATTGGATAGTTTCGAAACCAGTTACATTGCTAGCGTTTGGGGCTACAACTGTCTCTACTTTAGGTAGAGGACATCCTGAACCGTCAACTGCTGTTCCTGCTGGAGTACCTGGACATTTATCGAATTGATCAGCAACACCGTCACCATCAGAATCTTTTTTCAAAGCTTCAACAGATTGTTCAACGTTAGATACACGAGTTTTCAAAGCTTCAACTTCTTGACGTAATGAAGGATCTTTCAATTCATCATACATTAAAGCAAGTGGGTTAACCCAGTCAAGGTTTGGTTTAGATTTAGAACCTAGAGAGAATTCTAAACCAGCATATCCGTAAGAGAATTTATCTTTAGTAGTTGCATTTGCCCAAGTTCCATCAAAGTTATCTGAGTCAATGAAGTGCATAGTATAACCTAAGTTAAATGACACACGGTCAGAAACTTTAAATTTAACACCTGCTCCAACTGGAATATAAGCTTCTTTAATAAAGTCTTTATCTCCGTCTTCACCAAATTTACCTTTGTTGTCTTTTCCGTCAACTTTAGGGTTGTAAGCTACTAAACCGTAACCAGCAGTCACGAAGAAGTTTACAGAGTTTTCGCGACGTAAGAAGTCAACAGTTGCTACGTTAACAACACCTCTTAAATCTACTGCATACTGCATTTCAGTTTCAAATTCTTTTAGTCCACCAACAGAACCACCTGGAGCATCTTTGTTAGTTCCAGAAACTTTTCCACGGAAAATGTTACCTTCTAAACCAAATGCATGACCTAGTTGCTTTCTCAATGAAAGACCGTAACCTAAGTTTACATCAAAGTTAGTGAAATCATTAGTACCACCGATTGCAACAAATGGAGATAAAACACCACCGTTAACACCGATTGACCATGATCTGTACTGAGATCTTCCACCAAATACCTTGGCTGAAGATGAAGTCGCTGGAGCATCTTGTGCACTAGCAAGAGTCGTTGCTCCCATTAATGCTACGAAAGAGACTGCAAGACCCTTTTTTAAAGTAGAATAATTCATAATTTTCTTTTTTAAGGTTAAACAAATTTTAATTGTATAATTTTTTTGTGTAGCAAAATTAAACAAATTTTTAAATTCTCACAATAGCTACACAAACTCCGTTCCAAACTTGGAAAGTGTCACTAATTACCTAAATATGCCCTTTAATCAGGGGAATATTATCCAACAGGAGAACATACAAACCAAGACGAACATTTGTTTTAAAAAAATCAAAACACACTGAGGACCAATGTGATAAGACTTTTTCTACAAGGTTACAATTCCTTAACATAAAAACACGATAATTGTGGTGTAAAATATACACCCCGACACGCTTATACCGGATAATCCGTCATGCCATGTCACCATCTGACACCTGTTGTCCTATTCGTTTGGACAAAAAAGTCCTTTTTTCAAGACAACAATAGATCGTTGTCCTCCTGTTTATGAGGAAATCCATGCATCTGTAAATTTATAGATGTTAAACTCCTTCTTTTTCGCCGCTTCACGAACGTCGGCTATTAACTTCTGTTTATCAATCCCGCCCATCCGATAATGCTGTATAATCTTCAATGCTTTTTCGGCAAGCAGGAATGGCTTCCTTTCATTAGCAATCAGAACCGGTTCAATTAGCCAATCGCACAACTCCTCAATCCCTTGTTTTTTATCTGCAACAGTCTTAAACACCGGAATCTTTGAATGTTGCTGGTAGACCAATTTCTTTAAATTATTTGCAAAAGCATCAGCTCCGTCACGATCGGCCTTATTCACAACAAAGCCCTGAGCAATTTCCATCAGACCAGACTTTATATTTTGAATTTCATCTCCGGATTCCGGCACAAGAACAACCACAGTTTTATCAGCCAATCCTGCAATTTCTATCTCAGACTGTCCAACTCCTACCGTTTCCACAAAAATCAAATCAAAATCAGCCGCTCGCATGACATCAACCATTTCGATAGTTTTTACCGAAATCCCTCCCAATGCCCCTCTTGTCGCAATCGATCTGATATAAACATTCGGGTTATTAAAATGCTGAGACATCCGTATCCGGTCACCCAGCAAAGATCCAAAATTGAATGGGGAAGTAGGATCAACCGCCAGGATAGCAATCCGTTTATTTTGAGCGGTAAAATGCTCTGTAATAGCGTTCACCAGTGTGCTTTTACCTGCGCCTGGCGGACCGGTAATTCCAATAACGGGCACTTCTTTACGAACAGTTAATGAACGCAACAGTCTGGCGGAAGGAGCAATATCGTTCTCTACAAGGG
This sequence comes from Pedobacter steynii, assembly GCF_900103665.1. Classification (GTDB taxonomy): domain Bacteria; phylum Bacteroidota; class Bacteroidia; order Sphingobacteriales; family Sphingobacteriaceae; genus Pedobacter; species Pedobacter steynii. Next base: position 16,962 of record NZ_FNGY01000010.1, on the reverse strand, counting down.
TCAGGCCCCTTGCCAAGGCAATAAAGTTACCCTGTTCAATTCCTTTCAAAAGTGATTCACAAGTGTCCATTCAAATTATTTATAAGCAAAGAAATACATTTATATTTAATATTTCACAACATCAGAAGAATGACGGAAGAAGCAATTTTCATTGCATTAAAGCGAATTGTATAATCTAAGATAGCATCTTGCAGTATCATCCCAATTAAATTGAGCAGCTCTTTTCTTTGCTTTGTTTGATCCATTATTCAAATCAAAATGTATTAGTCCCGCTTTCAAAATGTGCTGCATATGTTCTCCTTCAAAATTTTGAAAATAATAGGCTGCGTCAGCCCCGACCTCCGGCAAGGACGTGTGCGTTGACAAAAATACAGGCTTACCATAGTGCATAGCCTCTATTACAGGCAAACCAAAACCTTCCGCAATAGAAGGAAACACAAATGCGCAGCAATTCCTATAATACCAACAACGCTCTTCTTTCGTAATTGATCCAATAATATGAACCCGGTCCTGCAAACCAAGACGTTTTGCTTCTTCTAAAATTTTATTCACGTATTCAGGAGCGCTTAAATTCCCTGCAATAACCAGTTCGTAATCATTCTCTTTTAACAGTGCCGGCAGCACATGGAAATTTTTTTTGGGCAGAACAGTGCCAATACTAAACAAAAAAGGCTTAAATGGTCGAAATGCAGGCATATTAAACTCCGGATATTCATTAACTGTGCAACCATTATAAATAACGGAAATCTCCTTTCCCTTAATATCAAGATATTCCCTGACCTGGTCTAAAACGAAATGGGAAATACAAACAATAGCAGAAGACCTGTTAATTCTATTTTGGATCTGATCAAGATGTTGCTTAATTCTGGAAGGCCGATCTTGCTTTTCAATCAAAAAATTCAGGTCATGTATCGTCAATAACACTTTAACCCGCCCCTTGGGCGGGTAATATCTGGAGACCTGATTGCTGATGTGCCAAACATCAAATTTTGATGTTCCGGGGATCAACAGTTTATGCCACGATTTTTGAATGAAATAGTTAGCCCGATCGCCAAGAATACCCTTTTCAGCAATAGGAACATAAGCAGTAATATGTTGATCAGCATTTGCATTCCTGACCAATGCGGCACCTAAACTTTCGCAAAAAGTATATAAGCCGGTGTTTGGATATTTTAACCGTTCACAATCAAATAATATATTCATCTAATCATTTTATAATTTGTGTACTCAAATCAACGTAAAGCCATCGTATTTGCAATACCTCGCGATATCTTCTGTTTTTTACCACAACCTCCGGTCTATACGCCCCCTTAGGATTCAGCAGCCTCCATCCGTTCACATCCCGGATAGTTTCAATTATTATAAGCATTGAAGAATCCGGGATGTGAACAATGGTAAGACCTCAAAGATAATTTTATTATTCCACATGGAACTGAATCATCAGCAGAACTGATTCCGGCTTCTGTATTGTTTAAATCTTGCTATACAAGGCAAACGTATGGAACAGCCCTGTTTTGTACATGCGGGTAATTACGTACCTTTGGAAAATTTTAAATTCTTAATGAAAGACTATTTCAGGTTATTGTCCTTTGCAAAACCCATTGAAAAATTTGCAATACCGTACGTAATTACAACATTACTTTATATCCTATTCAATACATTGAATCTGGCACTATTAGCCCCTTTACTGGACACATTATTCAATAGTAAAGAAGTAGTTGAGGGAGCAAAAGCAACCACAACAACTGTACAAGACAAATCTTGGTGGGATATTATGGCGCGTTTCAGAGAAGTCACAGATTATTACATCCACAATTATGGCCCACAGGCTGCATTGAAATTTGTCTGTTTAGTCATCGTAGCTTCTGTATTATTATCGAATATTTTCAGATATCTTTCTTCAAGAATCATGGAAGATCTTCGTGTACATACCCTTTTAAACTTACGGAAAACGGTATTTAATAACGTAATGAACCTTCATCTGAGCTTTTTCAACAGTCAACGAAAGGGAGACATCATATCTAAAGTATCTTCAGATGTACAGGTCGTACAATTTACAGTGACTAATACGTTACAGGTTGTATTTAAAGAGCCAGTAACCTTAATTGTCTACATAGTCCTGCTTTTTGCCATATCGGTAAAACTTACACTTTTCTCTCTGCTGATCATTCCACTTTCCGGACTAATCATTGCAAAGATTGTGAAAAGGTTAAGACAGCAAGCGACGCAAGCACATGAGACCTTTGCCAATATGCTTGGCTATCTGGATGAAGCATTGTCAGGAATTAAAATTGTTAAAGCGTTCAATGCGACAGAATATGTAAAAGACAGGTTTCAACAGGAAAATGTCAACTATTCGAATATCACCAGAAAAATGGTACGCAGGCAACAGCTTGCTTCTCCGGTATCAGAATTCCTGGGCGTAACCATGGTTGCTGGAATCGTTTATTTCGGGGGATCTCTCGTGCTGACTGGCGAATCCACACTTACCTCATCACAGTTCATCGCATATATTGTTGTATTTTCACAAGTGATGCGCCCTGCAAAAGCGCTTTCGGATGCATTTAGTGCCATTCATACCGGCTTAGCTGCAGGAAAAAGAGTACTTGATCTGATCGATGAAAAACCAGAGATTGTTGATGCTCCCAACGCAGTTGACATCACTAACTTCGGTAAGTCCATAACTTTCAAAGATGTCTCGTTTGCATACGGCGACAGGACCATATTAAATCATATAAATATAGAAATTCCCAAAGGTAAGACCGTCGCACTTGTAGGTCCATCAGGAGGAGGTAAATCCACGCTAATGGATTTACTGCCAAGATTTATCGAACCTCAAGAAGGAAGTATCCTAATTGATGATGTAGATATCCGTGAAATTACAGTCACCTCCTTAAGAAGTCAAATGGGCTTTGTAAATCAGGAATCCATTTTATTCAATGATACCATTTTCAATAATATAGCCTTCGCAAAACCAAATGCGAGCAGGGAAGAGGTGATGACTGCGGCTAAAATAGCCAATGCACATGAATTTATCATGCATACTGATAATGGTTACGATACCTCCATCGGTGATCGGGGTATTCGCCTCTCTGGCGGACAAAGGCAAAGACTTTGTATTGCCAGGGCGATATTAGGAAACCCGCCAGTGATGCTATTAGATGAAGCAACTTCAGCTCTTGATACAGAATCTGAAAAGCTGGTACAGGACGCTTTATATAAGCTCATGGAAAACCGGACTTCGCTGATCATTGCACATCGTTTATCAACCATACAAAACGCAGACCTGATCATCGTTTTGGACAAGGCCGCCATTGTAGAACAGGGATCTCATAGCCAGTTGATGGAAAACAATGGCCTGTACAGACGATTAATCGATATGCAGACATTTGAAGAGTAAGATGAAAAAGGTTCTGTTTTTCATGCCCGATAATCCGCTAAAGAAAAATGCAGGAAATAAAATTCGGGCAATGAGCTTTCTTGAGTATTTTAAATCAAGGAATTTTGACATCCATTTTGTAAGTGAGTACTCCTGGGGAGAATGGAATAACGAAGATATCAGGCAATTTGAAAAAAGTAATCTGGTCGATACAGTCTCGGTTTTAAAGCGCAAGGCTTCCAAAAGAAATCTTATTTATTACCTGTTTTGCCATAAACTACTCAATTTTTTTTATCAGAAAAAATGGGGAGTTCTGCCTTTCGGATTTCCAGATTTGGTCACCTATAAGCTAAAGAAAGCTTTTGATCATCTTTTAAAGCAGCACAACTACGATTATATCTTCATTAACTATGCAAGCTGGTCTACGTTGATAGAAAAGAACCCTTTGATCGGAAATGCCAAAACAATATTGGATACCCATGATTTCCTGACTGCGCAAAACCAACGAAAATATCCTATTGGAAAATCCTTTCAGGAAGAGATCAGAAGGCTTTCTCTTTTTGATCATGTGCTGGCCATCTCCATAGAAGAGCAATACATCTTTAGTCAGTTTTGTAAAACAGCCGTTAAGCTTGCTCCAATGATGATTGAGCAACCGCCCGTTAGCACAATACCGCTCCCGGAAAGGAAATTTGATCTGCTCTATGTAGCCAGTAAAAATCCACATAACGTGGAAGCGGCAAATTGGTTTATGACACAGGTCTATCCCTTCTTACGCAAGTCCATTAAAATATGTGTTATTGGTCAGATCACTGAATTCATCAAGGGAGATCAACCCAATATCACCACAGTTCCATTCGCAGAAGATCTGACAACCTATTACCATCAGGCCAAAGTTGCCATTTGCCCGATGCTCTCCGGCACGGGAACAAAAATCAAGGTGGTTGAAGCGCTTTCCTACCATCTTCCTGTGGTCTGCAACACCCGTGGGATAGATGGCCTGATCAACAAAACAAATAACGGTTGTCTCGTAGCTGATCTGCCAGAGGCGTTCAAAGATCATATATTAAATCTTCTTGATGATACAGAAAACTATACAGAACAATCTTTATACGCAAAGTTCACCTATGAATCTGGTTATGAACAGGAATCCTGCTACAAAAAATTAGACCAGCTATTTTAATTATGACTCAATTCTTCACCATTGCTACGACGAATTATCTTCCATATGCAGTTTCATTATTAGATTCTGTGAAACAATATCATCCCGAGTTTGAGGTGAGCATCTGCCTCACCGATTACCTTGACCAGGATACGATAGCGAAGAACCCATTAATGAGCAAATACCCTATGGTACAGCTCCACGAGATAGAAGCAGAAGAATTCGATTTGATTACGAAAATATACAGTCCGATGGAACTGGCCAATTCGGCTAAAATCTTATTTGCCGAATACTTTCTGAGTAAAAAAGAAGTCGAACAGGTGATCTTTTGTGATTCGGACATTCTTTTTTTTAACCGCCTTCCGGAAAGCATGATCCGGAATCATGAGTTGATTTATACGCCACACTTCACTTCAGCACCAAGCCTCGACATGAAAAGACAAGAGTTGGAGGTATTGAATGCCGGAATGTTTAATGGTGGCTTTTTTAAACTTAAAAAATCCGAAGAAGCTACAAAATTTATAAAATGGTTCCGCCCCAGATGCGTTCCCAGCTGCATTTCTGATCGTTGCAATGGATATTATTACGACCAGCTGTGGATAAACTTCGTTCCTCTATACTTTAAAGATGCCCATATTGAACGTGACCAGGGTATGAATATGGCCTATTGGAATTTACATGAACGGGTGATTTCGGAGAAGGACAACCAGTTTATCGTTAACCAGGCAACTCCCTTATCCTTTTTTCATTTTAGCGGATGGGACTATAATCAGCCACTGGAAATCTCGAAATGGTCACTATTTAATCTCGATACCCGCCCTGATATCGCTCCTTTGTTGGCGAGATATCATGAGGTACTACAAAAGAACGAGTATGAGGCCTACATCAAACTTCCTAACTACTACACTGCCAGGAACGATTCTCAAAAGAAATCATTTTTTAAAAAGCTAAAACAGAAACTCTTTAAGAAAAAACGATAGCGTTTATCGGGAGGGCCCTAGTTTAGCGGCCTTGATCATTTTTTTCACGAAATACCGGGCCTTTCTAAAATAGGCAATCTTCTGCATTTCTCTTTCCATGACCGCGAACCGCTCATAATCTTTATAGAAGAACGGGAAATACTGTTCAAAGACGTCTAATCTTTCCTTAGCTAAAGTTGGATAGTTAACCGGATCAGAGCTAATGCCGTCTTTATTAAACAACGCAATGAACCGATCCACATGCCGGTAGGAACAACCGTGTTTTGACACTGCGATCAGAAAGAATGCCCAATCAGAAATAATGGTGTAATTTTCATTGTATAACCCAACAGTATAAAAAAGATCCCTTTTAATAAACGTGGATTGATGAGGAATACTTGTTTTAAAAAACGTACTGAAAGTTAATTCAGCATCCGGGATCCACTCCGTTCTCAAAGCCCCGTCAATGATCATCTGATTTCCGTACACCAGATCTTCTTTCAGGCCCATATCGATCACATCCTGAATCACGTGCTCATCCATTAAAAGATCGCCGCTATTGATAAAAAGCAGGTAGTCTCCGGTAGCCGCTTTAATTCCCTTATTCATGGCATTAAATATCCCCTTATCCTGCTCGCTTACCCAATAGGCTATCCCTGTTTCATGGTTTGCTATAATGGCTTTACTATGATCCGAAGAACCGCCATCAATAACAATGTACTCTATATTTTTGTACGTTTGTGCAATTACAGAACGAATTGTTTCTTCCAATCCTGCAGCATTGTTATAGCTAATTGTTATAATGGAAATTTTCAAACCGTCCAAACCCATCTGAGACTTTTATAATTAGTTTTAGTAATAATGCCTTGCTATATTTACGTTTTTTAATACGGCGCAGGTTGAGGTCTTCCTCAAAAAACATCTTCAACAAAAATAATGATTAAAATACTCTTAGACCCACAAATATTCAATAATCAAACATTTGGGGGAATTTCCAGGCAGTATACAGAGATATACAAACATTTAGATCAGAATGAGGACGTTTTGGTTCAATGCCCTATTTTTTACACCGATAACATCTACTATAAAGAAAGTGAATTGTTTAGCGATACCTATCAGCAAAATCACGATTTTAAAATCAGGTACAGCCAGATTTTTCGCAATTACCGGCCAAAAAAATTAAAGAAAAAAAGTCTAAAAGAGACCGTCGATCAATTGAAATCAAAAACTTCAGAAGTTTTTATTCCCACTTACTATGATCCCTATTTTCTGGACGCACTAGGTCAAACGCCTTTCGTTCTTACGGTATATGACATGATTCATGAGTTATTTCCAAAATACTTTGCCGGGGATAAATTCACAGCAAGCAGTAAAAAACTGTTGCTGGAAAAAGCCACAAAAATAATTGCTATTTCACAAAACACCAAGGACGACATTCTGCGGATTTATCCACACATAGCAGCCTCCAAGATTGAAATCGTATATCTGGCATCCAGTATAAAGCTTGATGATACAAGCCCGCCAAATCTTCCTGAAAACTACCTTCTTTTTGTAGGTCACAGATCATTATATAAGAACTTTAACTTCTTTATACAAGCCGTTGCCCCTATTCTGACAGATTGCCCTGATTTAGTTGTCCTTTGTGCCGGAGGTAATCAATTTTCCGAAGAGGAGTCTCAGTTAATCGAGGAATTAGGGATTAAAAAACAAGTAGTCCAGCAAGATTTCGAAGATGCCCAGCTCGCCTTATATTACAAGAATGCCAAGTGCTTTATATTTCCTTCAGAATACGAGGGCTTTGGCTTGCCCGTACTTGAAGCAATGATCAGCGAATGTCCTGTGGTATTGCCGCACCATAGCTCCTTCCCTGAAGTGGCGGGAGAAGCAGGTGTTTATTTTGAGCTGAACAATGCCGAAGACCTTAGAAAGAAAATATACGGACTCCTGGAAGATCCGGAAAGCCGACGCCATTATATCGACAAAGGACTAAAACAGGCTACAAAATTCAGTTGGAAAAAAACAGCTTTAGGCTATCTTAATGCCTGTAAGCAGGCCATACAACAATCCTCCTAAAAAGGATCCGATTTATGGTTAACTGTTCAGTTTTCTTTTAATGTCATGAAAATCTTTAGTCAGCAGACTTTCTCTTGGCATCATTTGGTTGCGGTCATATCTGGCCACTTTCCTTTTCATCACCTTTAAAAGATAAGGCGGTTTCTGTTCTTCGAATGGATTTTCACTTAACTTCTTTTTAGTAAACAAATGCGTATTCACACCATCAGAATAACAATTAAAACCCAGTTCTTTGGCAATAAAATGAAGGGATTTCTCGGTATATAAGGCAATATGCTGGCCGGTTTCAGGAACAATGTACCACCAATCAGAAAGGTTATTTAACATTTCTTCGGGTTGGAGTTCTGTAGTGAATAACAGACTGTCAGAGAGCATCAGCATCTTACGAATTTCTTCCATTGGGTTGACCAGATGTTCCAGCACTTCAAAAGCAGTAACCAATTCAAAATTGTCCTGCTGGGGGCAATTGGCGAGGTCAAAATACTCTGCAAAAATATTTTGGCAATAGATATCGCTATGGTAATAATCGTATCCTTTATCCCGCATCAAACGGGTAAAAATACCATAACCGCCTGCGTAATCAAGAAAGCGTTTATTGGCATCAAAATGACGGGAAAGTATTTTTAAGGTCTTATCCCTGACCACTTCATTTCTGGACAACATACCTATATCCAGTTTTGTAATTGCAGATGAATAAGCTTCCTCCAGCCAATAAGGCTCCTCAGTCTGTATAAACCCAGTATCCAAACACCTGTAATATTTTACGTCGTATTTTTTTAATACTTTAGTGACAAAAGCAAGCTCAGTCTGTCCCCCGGTAATTTTACTCTTCATTAGCTCCTATTTTCTATAATTTAATACGCCTGAAAGCTCAGACGTCAATATGCTCATTAATTCCTTTTTCATATGATCACCTGAAAAATTAGCTCGGGTGTATTCCTTTACCGCATTACTGTATTCCATATAAGTATCATCATCCAATGCCAAAACCTGATTTATAGTCTCATTCAGCACCTCCGGCGATAAACCTTCCATTTCAAAAATAAACCTTTCCGCAGGCAGACCGCAATACTTACTCACAATAGGAATTAGTCCGCCGGCCATTGGCTCAATAGTGCCACCAGGAAGGCCATCGATGTAACTTGGGGCAACACAATAAGTACAAGCCTCCACAATCCCTTTCATCTCTTCTGAGTCCATCCTGATGTTCTTATAAAGACGAACATTTGTCCCTTCCTGCAGCAGCAGATCCTGGTAGTACCGCTCAAAGCTTTCATCCATTTGCTGTACGACAATGTAAAAATTTAAATCCTGTCGCAATCTCGCTACCTCCAATAATATAAAAAGGCCCTTGGTAATTAGCTTTGCCCCACTTAAAAACAAGAAATTAGAAGTTCGTCCTTCCTTAGATTTTGGTTTAAATCCTTCAAAGGCGTTGAGAACGTTATTATTTAGACTGCAAACCGGATTTTTTACTCTCGCCCGATAATCATTCAGCACAAGCCCATGTGCAAATATGATGTCCAAATCTGCACTGAAATTGGAATAATAGCAGATATTTTTCATTACGTTGGCTTCATTTGCAAGCCATAAGCCCGAAAGCTGATAGAAATCTTCCATGCTAGCCAGACTCATCTTATTATGCAAATCTTCATGAGCACCGGTTACAAAATGAATTCGGGGAATAGACCTGTCGGGGTGGTAAAATGATTGCTCAAAATTATACCCCAAGCCAAAAATAACAGAATACTTACCGTAATCTATCACCAGATTCTGATCCATATAATCGACTACATCTACATTGTATCCCAGAGCCGAAAAACACTCTGCAGCAATATGAGCAGTTATATAATTCTGATGTGTAAACTGATTAGCGGATTGAAAAGGATAAACAATATAGGAAATCAAAACATGCCTGTTGTGGCTGGTATGATATACATTGATGATTTCTTTCTTAGCATCGGTATGCTTTCCAAACCGATTTTTTATAATCCTCCTTAATCCCATGGTTAAACTCAAAATATGGAAACGAAGTTAATCTAAAATCAAACATGTTTCAAAACTTATCTCCTATCCTGCATTTAAAACCTTCCCATAAATAATTTTATATTTGCGCTTAAGCAAAAATGCTTGTCCGAAAGCAAATTACATGACCGAAAACATCCTGGATAGTTATGCTATCACCCGAAAAATGCCAGAAAACTATATAGAAGGTGAACTCGACTTCTGTAAAGATGAATTTTCGTATCGCACTTACGACGTGCAGCTGATTGATTTAAAAAATTGTATTGTTGATAAAAGAGGGTTTATCTACGAAGAGGCGAAATTCCGGTTAAGCAAAATTAACCTGATTGATGAACAGCTCTACCCAAAATTTTTCAGCATCAAGCATTATATAAAAAGGGTCCTGATCAAGAAAAAAAAAATCCTTAAAGAGGCGAATTACCTGTTGGTCTATGATGATTGGACCAATGCACACTACCATTGGTTTTGTGACCTTCTGCCCAGGTTATTTGTCGTAAAAGACAGACTTAAAGATTACACCCTTCTACTCCCGGACACTGCTTACGTAAGGGATCAGGGCTTAAAAAGTCTGGCTTTTTTAGAACTCCAACCTGCTGCTATAGAATTTATCCAGGAGGACGAGTTGGTTAAGGTGAAGAAACTGTCTGTGCTAACCCATACCTGCCTGAGCGGCTATATCAATGATAAGATCATGCAGGATATGCAGGCATTTATTTCGACGAGGGTCGATTATTCGCAGCGCCCGAACAGAAAATTATACATTACCAGGGACAAGGCAAGATATAGGAAAGTATTAAATGAGCCCGAAGTATTGGCGGCTGTTAAGGATTTTGGGTATGAAGTAATCCGATATGAAGATTATAGTTTTGAAGAACAAGTTGCCCTTACTGCGACTGCAAAATCCATTGTTGCAATGCATGGGGCAGGCCTGGTCAACATGCTGTATCTACATCCGGAGGGATCTGTACTCGAATTCAGAAGAAATAAAATCTACCACAATCAGTGTTTCTGGCATCTGGCTAAGGCACTTCGTCTAAAATATTATTATTTATTTGGGACTCCAGATGATGAAAATCTGGTAATTGAAGGAGAGGGTTGCAATTTAACAATCGACATCGCATTACTAAAAAGTACACTTTCGATGATGGAATAATCTTTCCCAAAGAAAAGAGCCAGTCATCACAATGATGCTGGCTCTTTTATGTATTCGATAACAGGGAATTTAAAGTTTCCTTTTTACTTCTACCTGCTCGTAAGCTTCAACGATATCACCTACTTCGATGTTGTTAAAGTTATGAATGTTCAATCCACACTCGTAACCTCTAGCTACCTCTTTCACGTCATCTTTATAACGTTTCAATGAAGCAAGTTCACCTGTGTAAACTACCACACCATCTCTAACGATACGGATTTTGCTGTTACGTGTAATCGTACCATCCAATACCATACATCCTGCAATGGTTCCCACTTTCGTGATTTTAAAGGTTTCTCTGATCTCCACATTCGCGGTGATTTTCTCTTCAAACTCCGGAGCCAACATACCTTCCATCGCCGCTTTAATCTCATTGATTGCATCGTAGATGATAGAATATAACCTGATGTCAATTTGTTCAGCCTCGGCCAGTTTACGCGCCCCTGAAGAAGGACGAACCTGGAAACCAATGATGATCGCATCAGAAGCAGAAGCTAACAATACATCAGATTCAGAGATCTGACCTACCGCTTTACTAATGATATTGATTTGAATCTCTTCAGTAGACAGTTTCAGCAATGAGTCAGATAATGCCTCAATTGAACCATCCACGTCACCTTTAACAATCAGGTTCAGCTCTTTAAAGTTACCGATTGCCAAACGGCGACCGATCTCATCCAGTGTAATGTGTTTCTGCGTACGAAGACCCTGCTCACGCATTAGTTGTAAACGTTTGTTGGCAATTTCTCTCGCCTCAACTTCACTTTCCAATGCATTGAATCGATCACCCGCTGTAGGGGCACCCTGCATACCCAATACCTGTACCGGTACTGAAGGTCCTGCTTTATCTACTTTCTGCCCACGTTCGTTAAACAACGCTTTAACACGTCCGCTATAACTACCTGCCAGAATCGGATCTCCGATTTTCAACGTACCTGCCTGAACAAGCACTGTAGTTACAATACCACGTCCTTTATCTAAGGTCGCTTCGATTACACTACCTGTAGCACGTTTGTTAGGGTTCGCTTTAAGGTCAAGCAATTCTGCTTCCAATAAAACTTTCTCTAATAACAAGTCTACGTTCAGTCCGCTCTTACCTGAAATCTCCTGCGACTGGAAGTTACCTCCCCAATCCTCTACCAGGATATTCATGATGGATAATTGTTCACGTATTTTATCTGAGTTTGCACCCGGTTTATCAATTTTTGTGAAGGCAAATACCAATGGTACGCCTGCAGCCTGAGCATGGTTGATGGCCTCTTTAGTCTGTGGCATCACCGCATCATCCGAAGCAACAACAATGATGGCAATATCGGCTACTTTCGCACCACGTGCACGCATCGCCGTAAAGGCTTCGTGACCGGGAGTATCTAAGAAAGTAACTTTCTTACCTGTAGGTGTGGTCACCATATAAGCACCAATGTGCTGTGTAATACCACCGGCCTCACCAGCCACTACGTTTGCTTTACGGATATAATCCAGCAATGAGGTCTTACCATGATCGACGTGACCCATGATCGTCACTACCGGAGCTCTTGGCTCTAAATCTTCGTCATTATCTTCTTCCTCGATAACGATATCGCTTTCATCATCCGGTTTAACGAATTGAATTTCGTAACCAAACTCATCTGCTACAATGGTTAATGTTTCTGCATCCAAACGTTGGTTGATGGATACGAACATTCCCAGGCTCATACAGGTTCCGATAATTTTAGTTACCGGCTCATCCATCATCGTAGCCAACTCATTTGCCGTAACAAATTCCGTCACCCTTAACACTTTGGATTGTAATTCCTGCTCCATTGCTGCTTCATCTGCCGAAAGGGCAACATCATCACGTTTCTGACGACGTAGTTTAGCACGTTGAGCAAATTTACCCGATTTACCAGCGCCACTTAAACGTGCAAGTGTTGCTTTGATCTGGTCTTGTATTTCTTTTTCCGTAGGTTCTTCCTTAGGACCGCTTCCAGGAGCTCCTGGTTTGTTGTTTCTAAAGTTAGGCCTGTTGGCGGTATTGTTAGTATTGTTCCTGAAATCAGGTCTGTTGGTAAAGGTCGGAGCCGGTTTTGGTGCTGTAGTACCTTGTCCTGCCTGGCCGCCTGCCTGCTGATTTCCTGTTGGAGTGTTACCTCCCTGTCCCGGGTGTTGCCCTGGAGTCTTTTTACGCTTACGTTTCCTTTTCGCATCATTGCTGTCGGCCGAAGAGGCTACAGGAGATGATTTACGATCTGGTGTGGTAGGTAAAACGATCTTACCGATGATATTAGGTCCTGAAAGTTTTACAGAACGTGCTTTAATCACTTCTACCTCATCTGTTTTTTCAACTTTAGGGGTTTCCACAACTTTCGGCGTTTCAACTATTTTTGGTGCTTCCACTGGTTTAGGAGTTTCTTTTACTTCGGGCTCTGTTTTTGCAACAGGTTGCTCAACAGGCTTTGGAGTCTCTTCCACCTTAGGTTGTTCTACTACAGGTTTAACCACTTCTTCCTTTACGGCTTCCACTGGTTTCTCTACTGGTTTCTCTTCTACAGGTGCTTTCTCCACTGGAGCAGGGGCTGGTGTTGGTTCTACCACTTTAGGAGCTTCAGCCACAGGCTGAGGCGCTTCAGGTGCTTCTTCTTTCTTCACCGGACGGGTTTTAGCGTTTAAATCATCAAGATTGATTTTTCCTACTATTTTCACACCCGGCAATGCTCCCTCTTCAGGTTTCTCTTCTGTTTTTTCCACCACTGGAGCTGCCGGTTTTGCGGGAGCTTCTTCTTTAGGTTTCTCTACAGGAGGAGTATACGAATGAAGGTTCTTAATAAGAATGCCTTCATTTTCGAATTCTACATTTTTTCTAGGTGCTTCCGCAACTTTCTCAGTCACTTCCGGCTCATCACGACGAATTTTACCAATAACAATCTGATTGGCTTCTTCTTTTACGATCTTATCGCCCTGAAACTCTTTCAACAGCGCATTATACATGTCGCGGGAGAGCTTAGTAGTGGGTTTATTCTCAACAGAAAAGCCTTTCTTTTCTAAAAACTCAACGGCCGTAGCAATGCCTACGTTAAGTTCCTTAACTGCTTTAAATAAAATTATTGGTTTGTCGTCTGACATTGATATCCTATTTTTTCTTTAATTCTTATACAAAAGTAACGTTTATTCTTGTTTATTTCATGGGTATGTGATTTGTTTTTAATTGCCACATAGTTCGCACCTATTCAAGATAACGTTTATTCAAACTCTGATTTTAATATACTCATCACTTCTTTGATGGTTTCTTCTTCAAGATCGGTACGTTTTACCAACTCATCAATTGAAAGTGCAAGTACACTTTTTGCGGTATCACAACCGATCGCTTTCAGCTCATCGATGATCCAGCTATCGATTTCATCCGAGAATTCTTCGATATCCACATCTTCATCTTCTTCGCCTGCTTCACGATACACATCAATTTCGTAACCGGTTAATTTACCAGCCAGTTTAATGTTGTGTCCACCTCTACCGATAGCCAATGAAACCTGATCTGGTTTCAAATATACCGAAGCGTGTTTTGTTTCATCATCTAACTTAATAGAAGTGATTTTTGCCGGGCTTAATGCCCTGGTGATGTATAGTGAAATATTGTTGGTGAAATTGATCACATCAATGTTTTCATTTTTAAGTTCTCTTACGATACCATGTATCCTTGAACCTTTCATACCCACACAAGCGCCAACCGGATCAATTCTGTCGTCATAAGACTCCACAGCAACCTTCGCTCTTTCTCCTGGCTCGCGAACGATTTTCTTAATGGTAATTAAACCATCAAAAATCTCCGGAACCTCAATTTCGAACAAACGCTGTAAGAACTCAGGGGCGATCCTTGAAATGATAATTTTAGGAGTAGCATTCACCATGTCTACTTTTAAAATTACCGCACGGACAGTATCGCCTTTTTTGAAGTAATCGGCAGGGATCTGTTCAGTTTTAGGCATCATCAACTCGTTGCCTTCATCATCCAGCACCAACGTTTCTTTTTTCCAAACCTGGTAAACTTCTCCTGTTACAATCTCTCCAACCCTATCCTTATATTTTTTAAAGATCTCGTCTTTTTCTAATTCCAATACTTTGGAAACAAGCGTCTGGCGTGCAGCTAATATCGCTCTGCGGCCAAAGCTTTCTAAAGTGATCTGCTCAATGTAATCGTCGCCAACTTCCATATCAGCATCCAAAAGCTTTACTTCAGCAAGTTCGATCTCCAGGTCATCATCTTCAGAAAAACCATCCTCCATCACTTTTCTTGTACGCCAGATTTCCAAATCTCCGTTGTCCGGGTTAACGATTACGTCACAATTCTCATCAGTACCGTATTTTTTACGCAACATACTGCGGAATACCTCTTCCAGCACACTAATCACTGTAGGACGGTCGATGTTCTTGAACTCTTTGAATTCCTGAAATGAATCGATTAAATTAATATTGCTCATTTTTATTTAAATGAAATTAAAACCTTTGTTTCTGTTATATTACTAAAGTCGATGCTGGTTTCTACCAGTTGCGCCTTTTTACCTTTTTCTTTCACCTTCGCTTCGATGGTTATGCTATGATCCTCTACAGAAAGCAGCTTCCCTTCTTTAATTTCTCCGCCATTCAATTTCACACTTAATTCTCTTCCAATATTTTTCACATATTGTCTTTGAAGTTTAAGCGGCTCGCCTACACCAGGAGAAGAAACTTCTAAATTATACGCTTTTTCAATCGTATTTTCCTCTTCCAGATGGAAGCCTACATGTCTGCTGATTGCGGCACAATCCTGAATACTGATTCCCTCATCGCCATCGACATGAATAATAAGCTTATTGTTTGGAAGCATTTTTACCTCTACCAAAAACAACTCCGGCCTATCCGAAATTTTCTCTTCAACTAACGCTGTAACTCTTTTTTCTACCTGCATAACCAATTTCCAAATAAAAGAAAAGAGGGGACTTCTGCCCCCTCTTGCCCTCTATTACAAATGCAAAGATAGGAAATATTTTTTCAAAATAAAAATGAGAATCATCTTATGTGCAATGTATGTACAACTTTTTCAACAAGATACATCCGAAGAGCAGGAGGCACAGCCATCTGAGGATCAGCAAAACGATCGTTTACCTCTTTAAGAATTTTTGTTGAGGCTTGATGCTATAGCTGACTTTCCCTTTGACAATCTCTTCAACACCTCCAAAGCGGATGTTTAAATGCGTAATCACCAGATAATCACGTCCTTTTACGAAAGGCTGCGCAGGAACAAACACGATATTGCTATCAGTTAACATCACCTTTCCTGCAATCGGCTCTTCTCTGATGGCAGAATCCTGTTCCGAAGGAGTCTGAAGAACAGAGAGCATCTCATTCAGGCTCGAATCCCCTTTACTGCTATTTTTAAGCTCCAGCAATCCGGTCCTGTCAATATGGCTAATTACAATTTTTGTACTATCCGAAGAAAAATCTATGGAAAGTGGCTTATTATTTGCATTGGAACAGGCAAAAAACAAACCCATGGAGCACATTACTCCTGTCAGCTTTACAAAACATTTTAACATACCACTAAATTAAACATTATGAGACTCATTGTAGAAATTTTATTATTAGGACTCGCTGTATTTCTGGGCGCAAAACTCATTCCGGGAGTTCATGTAGACAGCTATTGGGCCGCTATCGTCGCCGCAGTACTAATTTCATTGGCCAATGCGACCATTGGAACGATCTTACGCATTTTCACCTTTCCCATCAACTTTCTTACACTTGGCCTGGTATCCTTTATCATTACGGTGTTAATGATTTTATTGGTAGACAACATGATGAGCAGCTTCAATACCAGTGGATTTTGGGCAGCTGCATTTCTTGCGATTGTAGTCGCTTTAATTAAAGCAGTATTTGGCTCGATTGCAGGAACAGATAAGGACTAAACAGCTAAACAGCTTCGTATAAAGCACGGATAGAACAGGGACAAAATTCGTGTTTTATACGGGTTTGATCTGAGGTTGATCCCTGGCTCATTGCTCTTCGTTCCGAACCAGTCTCCGGATAGGCCAATCCCGGCCTGCAGCCATATCTTTTAACAAAAAAAGTGGTGTGACCCCAAAAAGTTGGACAGATTCAAAATTAAGTTTTTTGTACGAGAGCTCGGTATTCCACCGGGCTCTTTCCATTTAACCTGTTTTTT
>NZ_FNGY01000025.1 GCF_900103665.1 Pedobacter steynii | reverse complement strand
TCAATCAAAGCAGTAAAGGATTGTGCAAAGGCCGGCTTATCCAGCTCCCCTTCAAACACAAATGCGCCCATCACATTGTAAGCCAGATCTCCACCATCAAACTGGCTCAGCAACCATAAACGTCGTTGCGAGGATGACAAAACATAACTACTATCCTGTATCAGCCGCGGTATGTTAGATTTTAAAGAACCATCAAAATAAGACTGGTCATTATTCAGCAAAAAACTAAGAAGCTGGTCCTTTTTCTCTTTGATCTCGACAATAAGTTCAGCGTCTATTAACCCTTTCTTTGCAAAAACTTTTAATTTACCATCTACTACTTCTACAAGAACTTTATTATCCCTTATTTTCTTTAATAAATCTTTCATACTAGCATTTAAATTCTGAGGCGTTAGGGAATTAAGGAACAATTGCCGGGCTAACTTATTTGGTTTATTATTAAATTGAATTTACAATATATTTCTATTTATTATTAAATACTTTAAAAAAAAGCACCATTAAAGTAAAAAATAAAATATTCTTAAATTATTTCACTGTAATATATTTTTTTACGGATAAAATCAGAAATTGGGGATTCTGATCTAAAAAATAACTGATGATCACTCCATACCATATTTGTTTCTCCCCATTGTACGGCACTGGACACATTTGGAAAGAAACCTTTACCGTTAAAGTTAGCACTGGTATTGCAGAGCAAAGGAACGCCGCTCAAGGCTTTGTATTGAGTTAACAACTCATAGATGATCGGATTATCAGTGGAGTTAACGGTTTGCAAACGGGCAGATCCGTCGAGATGGCATATCGCAGGAATTTTCTCCAGCCATTCTTCTTTAACCTGGTGATCATATAACATGAGTGGGTCAGTAGAACCCGGACTAAAAATAGCCGGTGCATCCTCCTCCAGACAAATCGGAGCTACAGGACGATAATTTTCACGCCCCTTAAGACGATTTAATTCCGTCTTCATTTCGGGCTTTACCGGCGCAGCTAAAATGCTTCTATTGCCCAACGCTCTTGGCCCTAATTCTGCCCGGTCATTCAGGAAAACAACAGCTTCATTTGTTTCGTGTAATAAGAAGGCCAGATCCGCTATAGTGCATTCAGAAACCTCCCAGGCATGATCAATAGTCCCTTTTGAAATTTTAGGTCCACTGTAAACATTCCAATCCAAAGCAAAACGACCCGTTGCAACAATCATCTCACAACAAGCAGTTCCTATGGCACTGCCGGAATCATTTGGGAATGGGGGAATCCACATTTCCTTAAAAAGGCCTGAGTTTCTTATGGCACTATTCCATTTGATATTGAGTGCGCTGCCCCCCACAAAACAAAGGTTATTTACCAATGTAGGATATTGCTTAATTTTTAACGCCAATTGAGCAATCAGGATTTCCTGAATAAATACATGAAAGGTAGCCATCATGTCCAGGGGTTCAATATCGTTCATCTCTCCATAAGCAACGATTTCAGCCAACAATTTATTCGTCACTCCTTTAATATACTGACTTGTATAATTTTCTGTTTCGGAGAGCTGCCCCTCCTGCAGTGCAAAGAGAGATTTACATTCCTTTAATACTTCATGGTTACAATTGCCTTTCGCGATATAAGCCATGACTTTTCCGGCAATAGATAAATCACTTATAGCATAAGAATTAAAAGGCGGGTAAGCATTTGCAAAAGCTTCATACATACTGCCTAAAAGGGTAAAAACCGGCCCCAGGTTTTCTGTTTTTTTACTTACCGGATCAATGTAAAACAACTGAGGACACATCCCTCCATCCCAGGAAAGTACAAAAGAGGCTTTATTTTCAGCAGCAAAGGGACTGGTACAATAGGCACTCATGACATGACCTGAAACATGCATATAGCTGCTGTAACTAAGATTCAGTTCCGGATAATTAAAAGTGGATCTTTCCAATAGGTTTTCATCTTTAACCCGCATACCATATCTGGCGAAACCGATTCGCACTTCTTCTGCCCCATTAATTTTAACCGGAACATGGTATGCCGGATAATCGTAGTCCTGAGATTCATCTAGAAACGTTGCCCAGCCATCTATTACAATCTGATCAATGTCTGCTACCGAATATTCATATTCAGAGAGGATACTTTCCAGCAACTGAATGTCAATTCCATCTTTCATTGACTCATACCGGTTGTTGTTATTCAGTTTTTCATACTCATAGCTAAAAATTAGCTTTCCATTGTCGATTAGTGCGATGGCACTATCGTGGGTTGTTTTGATACCGCAAATTACCATAGGGGAATATTGTTTTTAAGTTTGGTTTACATTTTTTATCAGGTTAACAACAGCGCGCTTTAGAGGTCTATAGCGACCAGACCATCCCGGTCCTGCTGTATTTTTTTCTGGTCTAGAATGAAAGTGATATTTTCAGAAATATGCGCTATTGTCGCTTCTTTAAATACGGTTTGAATGTTAATCTGAACCTGAAAGGTTGCCGCTATTTTAGAGATGAGCTGAATTACTTTTAAGCTATCCCCACCGAGTTCAAAAAAATTATCTTTTAATCCAATATTTTCTTTGTGCAGAACCTGTTCCCAGAGTGCCACCAGCTTTATTTCTACTTCGGTTTCAGGAGCTACATAGGCTACCTTCTGATCGCCATCCTCGCCTTTCAGTTTTAACAAAGCCTGCTGATCGACCTTGCCATTGATCGTTAATGGAATGCTTTCCACCTGTACATATTGAAAGGGAACCATATAGACAGGTAAACTGTTCATCAAATGCGACCGCAGTTCAGCTCCGCTTAAATCCCTGCTGCCAACCACATAAGCTACCAGTTGCTGAGCCCCGGATTCATCCGGATTTAACAACACCACGGCAAGCTCCACATCTGCATGCTGCTGCAAGCCATGTACAACCTCCCCCACTTCAATCCGGTAACCATTGATTTTCACCTGATCGTCTTTCCTGCCCAGGTATACCATATTCCCATCGGAAAGCCATTTCCCCAAATCACCCGTTTTGTACATCAGCGCATCCGGGGCATAAGGATCAGGAAGGAATTTCAACATGGTCAATGTCTCATCATTCAGGTAACCTTTGGCCAACCCCGATCCGGAGATATAAATTTCCCCGGTAGTACCTGAGGGACAGAGCCCAAGCCTGTCATTCAGCAGATAAGTCCGGGTATTGGAGATCGGTTTACCGATTAAAACAGGCACCCCTTCATTCGGCTCGCTGACCATACAGCCCACCGTAGCCTCGGTAGGTCCGTATTCATTATAGATCCGGATAGATGGATTAATCTTTTTTAGTATCCCCACCTGTTCTTCAGTCAGCGCTTCTCCTCCAACAATGGCCACGCTGACCGTTGCGGAACTGAGCTCCAGGTATTTTAAGACATTGATGTGGGACGGGGTCAGCTTAATGCTGTTGATCCCCGAAGAAGCACTAAAACTATGTCGGAGTATCGCCGACAATTCCTCATACTGCTCATAAATAAACAACCGCCCTCCTTGTGTCAATGCACAAAAAATACTCGTTACGGTAAGGTCAAAAGACAAAGAGGTGTACAGGCCAAAGCAAACAGCAGGTATACCATCAAAGTAGTGGCTGTTGGCCCATTGTATGTAATTGGAAAGACTCCCATGGCTGATGGCACATCCTTTTGGAATTCCTGTGGAACCGGAGGTATAGATCACATAAGCCAGGTCTGAACTGCCTGCTATAGCTTTAAAGCTTTCCGGAATCACCGCTTTCAATCCTGCCAGTTGTACATCTATGGCGAAAACAGGTCCGGAAAAATAATCCAGATCGAAAATATGATTGGTCTGTGTAATTAAAACCCTGATCCCGGTATCGGTGCTCAGAAATCCTTTTCTTGATTTTGGATAAGCAGGGTCAATCGGAGCATAAGCCGCTCCGGATTTTAAAATCCCCAGAATAGCGATCACCATCCACTCCGTCCGCTCCAGTTCTATTCCAACGAGCTCATTCGCTTTAATATCATAAGTCTGATGAAGATAAAAAGCCAGCTGATCCGAAAGTACATCCAGCTCCTGATAAGTAACCGATCTGCCAGGCATCGAAAGGGCGATCCCCTCAGGATTCTTTCTCACCTGTTCGGCGAAAATACCCAGCAGCGGCTGATAGGAAAGATCTGGTCCCTGAGGTACATTAAAATCAATCAGCTGATGCTCTTTTTCTGCTGCCGTCAGAATATCCAGCTCAGCAACCGGCAAGCCGGCTGAGCTTAAAACAGCTGCCAAAAGCCTTTCAAAATGACTGCAAAGCGTTTCGATAAAAATTCTGTCAAAAAGATCGGAATTGTATTCCAGGGATAAACCTAAGCCCGCGTCTGAATCATTAAAGTAAAAGGTCAGGTCGAACTTACTTGCCGAACTCTCCTCCACCATATAATTGCGCACTTTCAGTTCCGTAAGACTTTGGGACTCCGGAGAAGAATCCGTTTTCAGGCTGTCAAAATCGATCAGCACATCAAACAAAGGGTTGCGGCTCATGTCCCGTTTCAGGTTGAGCTCTTCTACAAGCTTGTCGAAGGGATAAACCTGGTGATCGTAAGCATCAAGGGTGATTCCTTTTACGCTCCTGAACACTTCCAGGTAACTGTCCTTTCCACTGAACCGGTTGCGCAGTGCCAGTGTGTTGACATAAAAACCAATCTGTCCTTCCAGGTCGGCATGTTCCCTGCCGGCAATCGGACTACCAACAATGATGTCCTCCTGGCCGGTATAATGATAGAGCAATACATTCATCAAAGCCACAAGCCCCATGAATAAAGTGCCTCCTTCTTCCTGACATAACAAACGCAGTCCTTTAGTCAGCTCAGCATCGATCATTTTAAAAACGACGCCTCCATTATAGGTTTTTACCGCAGGGCGCAAACCTTTAACCGGCAGGTCCAGCACAGGAAGCTGACCTGAAAACTGGTCCATCCAGTAATTCTTATGAATATGAAGCTGATCACCGCTTAATTCCGACTGCTGCCAGGCTGCATAATCTTTATACTGAATCCTTAAAGGCGCCAATGGCATTGCTGCTCCGGCCACATAAGCATTGTACAACAACAACAGTTCCCGGATCAATACCCCCATAGACCAGCCATCACTGACGATGTGGTGAACTACATAGCTGAAGACCCACTGATGATCGCTAAGCTGGTAAAGACCTGCACGGAGCAATGGATAACTGCCCAATTCAAAAGGACGGCGAAATTCTGCAGCGACCAGTTCTTTAACCACCTCATCACGATCTGCCACAGCTCTGAAATCCTGGTAATCAATCTTAAAATCTACCGACTCAAAAGGCAGTATAAACTGGCGTACTTCTTCCGCTTCCTCCGAGCCCCGAAATACGGTCCGAAGGTTCTCATGACGTTCGATCAATCCTGAGAAAGCATGCGCCAATGCCCCAATATTCAAGTCTCCTTCAAAAACATATACTCCCGGAATGTTATAGGCAATATTCCCACCATCAAACTGGCTCAGTATCCATAACCGGCGTTGCGAAGAAGACAATACATAACCTTGTTCAGAATGAACAACAGCAGGAATTGAATCATCATCATGTTTTGAATTTCTTGATTTAAGAAAATCAATAATCATTTTTTTATGTGTTCTGATTTCCTCCAGTAAAACCGGAGGAATTGCTAACATATCACTGCTTACCTGTAAATCATCACCCGATAAACTGAGATCAATCTCACTCTGTCTGATTTTTTTTAAAAGTTCCTTAATATTCATCTTGTATCGGACTTAAATAATAGATATGTTTTTTTTATCACTGCGCTTGTTAATCCAGCATCTTTCTTCAATTTCCGCAGCCAGCTCCTCTATGTTTTGAAGGGTAAAAAAATCTTTCAATGGAAGGTTGATTTCAAATTCTGTTTTTATCTTTTTTATCAATGCCATAGCTCTTAAGGAATCACCTCCCAATTCAAAGAAATTATCCCTTATCCCGATGTTCTCTTTAAAGAAAAAATGCTTGAAAATATTTAATATTCTTATTTCAGTTTCTGTTCCCGCCGGAACATAAGCATGATTAAAGTGTTCCCGGTCCAGCATCTCCATCTCTTTCATCGTTTCGGTTGAAAAAGCCTGCTCCTTTTCGGCATAAGCCTTATCTAACCTGGAATACAGATCAACAACCGTTTCCAATAGCAGGGGCTGTTTTTTAACAGAGAGACTCCATTCGAATAATCGGGCTAGTTGTTCCGGATTTAGGGCGGGGTGATCCGGTCTGTTGATATCAGGAACCCCATCAAATGACAGTTCAGCCAGACTTACGCATTTCCAGTCCGGAAGTTTTCCGATTACTGAGGAAATGAAGAAATTCACGTATAAATTGGCAGCAGCATAAGCGCTGAATTTCAGTCCACCTAAAACTGAAGCCAAACTTGAAGTGATCCATACAAAATCGGGATTCCGGTTTTTAAAAATCTTATGAATATTTTCAATACCTAATACTTTAGCCCCAAAGATTGCAAAAGTCTTTTCGGCCGTGATGTCCTCCGCAAACTCGAAATACTGCTGATCAAGCGTTCCTGCTGTATGCAATACACCAGCTATTAAGCCAATATTCTTTTCAACTTTTTCTATTGTTTTTCTGAAAGAGTGAAGATCGGATACATCTGCATCATAGTAATAGACATCCTTACTTATTTCCTGCAGCAGCTTCAACCGAAGAAAGGAGCGCTCATCGGCAGACTGATCCTGCATCTTTTTCCTTCCTGTTAAAACAACTTTTGCATCGTATTTTTGTATTAGAAATTTCGCCAGCACAAAGCCAACATTACCCAAACCACCGGTGATCAGATAAATACCGCCGGTTTTTATCGATGTTGTGTTTTCGGCCAGAGGACCTGTGTGGAGAGAAAAATCAGGTATCCAGCGTTGCCCCTTTCTCAACGCGACTATCCGGTTGCTGACCTCACGGTCTGCATGTATTTCATTGGCAACATCAATTGCAAATTCCGACGGTCTTTCTCTGAAATCCACATCAATGTTATGACAAATCACCTCATGTTCCTGAGGAAATACATTCATCAAACCAAGCAGCAGCGACTGGGCATATGGGATCTTTTCATCTCCGGCTATGCGGTGTAAGGAATCAGTAAGTATCGAAATGCTCAGCCCGGTTAACTGATGATGAAAGGCCAGTTTTTTAAATATGTTAATCAGACTGAAGTAGGCTAAATTTATCCCGATATCATTCAGATCGAGTTTCAGGTCCGGAAGGTTCTTCTTTGCAGCCCAGGCATAAATTAAATGCGTAATTTTAACCTGATTACCCCTCAAAATATCCATCAGTTGTTCAAAATGCAATGGAATCAATGGGTCTATCTCGATTTTTCCCTGATGATGAGACTTAAATACTGATCCCAGGACAACCTCAATGACTTCATGATCCTGCTTTTTGAATTCGGATTTCAATGAGGAAGCAAACTCATCATCCAG
This sequence comes from Pedobacter steynii, assembly GCF_900103665.1. GTDB lineage: Bacteria > Bacteroidota > Bacteroidia > Sphingobacteriales > Sphingobacteriaceae > Pedobacter > Pedobacter steynii. Next base: position 346 of record NZ_FNGY01000025.1, on the reverse strand, counting down.
AGAAAAGAACAAATAAGTGGGCTTGATTTTATTGCCGGTTATAACCGGAGGGATGGCCTGTTTCCAAATGGGATAGTAAATACAATCCTGAAGATTTTCTGCTGTTATTGTCTTCTTTGAAGCTGTTGTCAAAACAGACAACTGCTCCAAAGGGTTCACTTCTGTTGGATAGGCGATCGGTTCAAACGAATACGTAGGCAATGAAATCCGTTTTCTGCGTTCGCCTGTATGGTAAGCAGACCAGTCTGGTTCAATGCCATGCGACCATAACTGACCCAGGCACTTGGCCAGCTGCGCTTCATCATTGTCATTTTCCTTAAAATGCCTGATGGAATTTAAACTGACC
>NZ_FNGY01000026.1 GCF_900103665.1 Pedobacter steynii | reverse complement strand
GCCGCTTCAGTTCAGAAAAACCTTTGTCCATCTCTGTTCTGAAAACAGCCTCTTGCGCATACAGGTCTTTCCCCATATTCACATACTGGGAACCTGCTCCAGAAAACATAAATACCACAGACCGGCCACGCTCCCTGCTCTTCACAAATGACTGCCTGGCAAGGCCGGAATTCAACAGCTGAACCAGCTCCTCCTGATCCTGATACACCAGGGACTTCCGGTAAGTAAAATCCTTCCTGCCAACTTGCAAAGTATAACACAGGTCAGCCTGACTAACTTCGGGACCGGCAATCAGAAAATCCGAAAGTTCCGTCATATACCGGAGCAATGCAGTTTCAGTTTTGGCTGAAATGGTTAATATTTTGTACTTTCTTGAAAGCTCATCTCCCTGCTGCTGAACCAAAGGTGCTTCTTCCAGAATGACATGGGCATTGGTCCCTCCCACACCGAAAGAACTAACTCCGGCTCTTAACGGACTATCTCCAGTCCTTTTCCAGTCCGCAAGTTCCGTATTCACATAAAAAGGTCCTCCTTCAAAATCTATCGAAGGATTGGCCTCCTGGTAATGAAGACTCGCCGGAATCTGCTGATGTTTCAGGCTCAGAACCGTTTTAATTAAACCCGCAATGCCGGCAGCAGCATCCAGGTGTCCGATATTGCTTTTTACAGAACCCAGGGCACAATGCTTCGCCGGACTTCTGTTAAAGGCAATATTCAATGCTTCAACTTCAATCGGGTCTCCTAATTTCGTCCCCGTTCCATGAGCTTCTACATAGCTGATCGTTGCCGGATCAACTCCGGCAATCTGATGCGCCATTTTTATACATTCCAGCTGTCCGTTGACACTGGGTGCGGTATACCCTACTTTTTGATTGCCATCATTATTGACCGCGGTAGATTTGATCACCGCATAAATATGATCATTGTCTTTTAATGCTTCGGTCAATCGCTTTAATACCACTACTCCAACGCCATCACTAAACATCGTACCCTCAGATTTGGCATCAAATGTTCTGCAGTGTCCATCGGAACTGACCACCATATCCGGCCGGTATAAATATCCTTTTTTCTTATGGGTAGTCAGGCAAATCCCGCCGGCCAAAGCAATGGTACATTCCCGCGTCAGCAAACTTCTCGCAGCGAGGTGGACCGCGACTAAGGAGGTGGAACATGCAGTATCCACAAACAAAGAAGGTCCTCTTAAATTCAATTTATGGGAGACCAATGTGCTCATAAAATTGCTGTTGGAAAGTTGAGAAGCATAAAAGGGATCCAACAAAGATTTATCCTGATTCGCCATGACATGCAATTTCCAGTTGGCGGAACTGGATGCGCCTGCAAACAAACCGATTTTCTTTTTATCTATCGAACTGGCATACCCGGCGTCCTCCAATGCTTTCCAGCAATTCTGATGAAACAACCTGATCTGAGGGTCCATTGTAGCAGCCTCATGATCGGTATATCCGAAGAAAGAATGGTCAAACTTATCTTTATCAGCAAAATCACCAGTCATTTTTACGTACGCATCATCTGACAGCTCCGCTTTGGATACGCCCGATGCTTCCAGTTCCACATCAGATAAATTTCTGATGAGTTCCTTGCCCTCCCGAAGGTGTTGCCAATAGGTGCTAGAATTACTGCTCCCTGGAAATTGCCCTGAAACACCGATAACTGCGATCTCCAGACCATTATAAATATTTTCAGACATGTTACTAATCGAAATTAAATTTGTTTAAATCACTCATGAACTCTTCCCTGTCGAACTCCAGTTCTTCAACTACTTCTTCCGTTTTAGAAAAATGATCAACCAGGCTTTTGATGTTAGAAAACCGAAATAAAACGGAAACGTCAACTTCCATCTCAAATTCCTTTCTGATCTCCCTGGCAAGCCTGATGATCTTAAGTGAGTTGCCTCCTATTTCAAAAAAATTATCATAGATGCCAATCTTGTCATGCCCTAATACATCTTGCCATATTCCAACTAATTTTGCTTCAATTTCGCTTCGGGGGGCAACATAATTATCAGTGTATACCCGTTTTGGAAGCGCCAGTCTATGCAAAGTGTTTTTATCGATTTTGCCGCTATTATTTAATGGCAGACTATCCAGTTGAATGAAGTAAGCCGGAACCATATAAGGCAATAAGCTTTTATTCAGATGTTCTCTTATCCCCGAAATGTCTAATTCCTCTTTGCCTTCAAAGTAGGCTACCAATTGCTTGCTGTGCTCCTCTTCCGATCTATAGATCACACAGACAGCGTCAAGTCCCGGATACCTTAAAAGACAGGTTTCGATCTCCTGCAGGTCTACCCGGTACCCATTTATTTTAATCTGGTCGTCTATTCTGCCGATAAATTCAACATTTCCGTCGGCAAGCCACCTTCCCTGATCTCCTGTCCTAAACAACATGGAATCCGTATTAAAAGGATTGACCCTAAACTTCGACTCCATGAGTACCGGATGATTTACGTACCCCGCAGAAACACAATCCCCTGCGATGCAGATCTCTCCAACAACCCCAATCGGACATAATTCCAGCGCTTCACTCAATATGTAGACTTTTGTATTTGCAATCGGTTTCCCAATCCGGACCCTGTACAGGTCTTTAAGTTCCTCCGTCTGTTTGCGCTCCAGGCCAAGAATTGCATGGGCAATTTCTTCCTGCTCCGCTAATATTTCATTCAGGTCAGACTCCCGGGTAAAGGGATTCATCAAAACGGCACGGAAAAATACCTGATCACTTGTTCCGTTGAGCTTTTTCAGCGCGGTATAGGATACAAAAGACTTACCTTCTGCAAATTGCCGCTCCTGAATTTGTTGATTTAAGTGATTTAGAAAATCCTGTTCATCTGCGGTCAGCGCTCTTAAAAAAATGATATCCCTTAAGCTTTCCGGAATATACCGGTACAGCACAATATTCAAATCTGACTCCTTATCAAGCTCAAAAGACCGGTTTAAAGCAATTATAGATTTAAATAGCTGTGCCCTTCTATAGTTTGATTCAATAATTTCCCCATACCCTTCTATTCCGATCACATTTAATACACCATGCAATACCAGAGATAGAAATGACCTGGATCCTTCGAGCGTGTAACGGCCAAGGTCCAGACTTCCTTTTCTGGCCTGATACTTTGAATTGTGTTCAGAGGAACGGACCTGCTTTTCAGATTTGAATAAGCAAATACTAAATCCCATTGGCAAATAGAGTTGCTTATGTCCGCAGATCGTAACAGAATCTGCCAGCGCAATTCCATTTAGTTTGCCGGAAAGCCCGGTAGAAAACAGATAAGGACCACCAAATGCAGCATCAACATGGAAATGAACCTGATGTTCATTCGCAATAGCACCCAACTCCGTTAAAGGATCAATTTTCCCGGATTCAGTAGAACCGGCTATTCCAATGATGGCCAGGATAAGATAGTTTTCAGCTCTTTTTTCGCGAATAACTTCGGCCAGTTTCAAGCCGCTTTCCCTCAACCGATCTGCATCCATTTCATGCCGGATAAAGGAATCTTCCCCCAAACCCAAAGCCCTCAGGGCCTTCCGAATAGAATAATGCGAGCGTTCGGAGCCAATCACCACAACACCTGTATAATTATAGGCCTTTAAAGCAGCCTGTAATCCTTTCTTATTGAGCCCGGCAAAATCTAATTTTTCGGTCAGCAGATTTGCCAGTGTATAACTTAATGCGACAAAATTTGACATCGTGCCGCCATTGGTTACAACCCCCAATGAAGAAGCCGGGTCCTGAACTACTGATTTATAATACTCCTCTGGCTTACGATAAACCAAATGATGAAGCATACCTACACATTGTCGCTCGATGAATGTACCAATGCCTGAGGTCTCAAATTTTACTAAATTTTGATTCAAGGAGATCATTAACTGATTCAACTCCTGAACTATAGGAGGAACCGGGCCGGTCATATGTCCTATAAACTTAGGGGAAGCAACATTGATCAGCCCTTTATTTAAGTTTTCAGTAAGGAAATCACCATACTCCTCCACTGTTTTTTTCCTGATCCTGACCTCGGTAAAATCTGCATAATTATCTGCCAGTTTATGTTCCTGAACACCTATAATCTCTTCATTAAGAAAGCCTGCGGCCTTTATTTTTTCGATAAATCCGGAAGAAATGCCTTGATCAAAAATCTCAGGAATTTTTTCAGATACCCGGTTTCTTCCTTTTGAGGTATCAAAGAAAGTCGCATCGGCTGTCACCTCAGTAGACCCATAAATATTTAGCAACCTATGGCTTTTAAATACCGTATAGAAATCATCAACAAGCTGACGGCTCAGCACCTCACCACTACAGGTCCAGTCGCTCAGGTTTTGAAGCGTTGTGGAACACAACTCCTCATGAATCAATAGCTGTTTCAACAGCGAAGGCACGAGGACAATCCGGGTCACCTTGAAATGACCTAATTTAACGATGAATTTCTCGACATCCAGCAACTCATGTTTATGGAACATAATGAGCTTAATCCCCTTCAGCAATGGCCCGAATAGTTCCCACATGTGGTCTACAAAACTCAATGAGGTTTTTGCAATACAAACTTCCGCTTCTTTGAATGGAAAAGCGGCCCACATCCAGTTCAGTCTGTTGTGAAGGTTCTGACTTGAAATCAAAACACCCTTGGGTACACCGGTTGAACCGGTGGTATAGATCAAAGCGCAGATCCCTGGGTCCTGGACTTCCGGATATTCCTGCTGATCCGGATCAACCTTAAGACCATTAAAAGTTTTTATGAATTGATCATCGATCACCACACGACAGTTGCTGTCTTTGATCATGTAATCGTTTCTTTCCTGTGGGTTTTCAATATCCAGGGGAAGATAGGTTGCTCCTACCCGGAGTATACCAAGAATAGCAATCAGCATCCATTCATTACGTTCCAGACCTATACCAACGATATCTCCCCTCTTTACCTGATGATTGCCGGCCAGACAATAGGCCAGACGGTTCGATAAATGATCAAGCTGCTGATAAGTCAGTTCCCTGTTTCCTGAAACCAATGCGATATTTTCAGGATAATGACCGACCTGTTCTTTAAATAGCCGAAGTATATTTCCGTCCTTCGGATAACTGATTGCCGTATCGTTAAAATTCTCCAGCAATTCATGTTTTTCACTTTCGCTTAAAAACGCCAGCTTATTGAGCGACTGTTCAGGGTTATGGCTAAAAGACTCCAGTAAACCTTCAAAATGCTTCCATAACCGGCTAATGGTATCCTCAGAAAAAATGTCAGTATTGTATTCGATACTGGCATCTAATTCAACCCCTGTATCGTTAAAATAAAAGGTGATGTCAAACTTACTTAAGTGATGCTGACCTCCTTCAAATCCTTCAACCTTTAAGCCCTCAACCAATAAATCCGGCTGATGTTCTTCAGTTTGTGAATCTTTAAAAATGAGCATGATGTCGAATAAGGCATTCCTGCTCATATCTCTCTGCAAATTCAAATCTTCCACCAGTTGATCAAAAGGATAAATCTGATGCTCATAAGCGGCTAAGGTAATGTCCCGGGTTTTTCTCAACAGCGACTCACAGGAATCTGTCCCCTTAAACTCGCTCCTTAAGGCCAGTGTGTTGACGAAAAAACCGATCTGATTTTCAAGGTCGCTATGCCCTCTGCCGGCAATCGGACTACCAATGATGATGTCTTCCTGCCCCGTATAACGGTATAACAATGCATTTACCGCAGCCAGAAGTCCCATAAACATCGTGCAGCGATGTGACTTCGTTAAAGCCCTTAGCTGATCAGCGGTGTTTTTTTTGATTTTATATTGATTTGTTCGGCCGGAATAGGTTTTGATGAGCGGACGCACTTTATCCCCGGTTAAATTTAAAACCGGCAGCTCTCCGGAAAACTGATCAAGCCAATATTCCTTATGGCCGTGGACATTCGTCCCGGCCAATTGTGCTTGCTGCCAATCCGCGTAATCCTTATATTGAATTCTCAGCGGAGGTAAAACATCCTTTTTACCCGTTAAATGAGTGTTATAGCTCTGAAGAAGTTCTTTGATCAGGATCCCCATCGACCAGCCATCGCTGATCACGTGATGCATTACATAAGTAAAAACCCATTTATGATCTGCTAACTGGTATAAATTCGCTCTTAACAGTGGTCCTGCACTAAGATCAAATGGCTTAACAAATTCCTGCTCAACCATCGTTTTCAGCAGTTCTTCCTGCTGCACAGAACTGCGAATATCCTCATTGTGAATATGGAAATTAACCTGTTCGGAAGAGCGGATATATTGATGAACATCGCCTTGCTCATCCTCTTTAAATATCGTTCTTAAACTTTCATGGCGTTCAAACAAACTTGCAAAGCTAAATTCAAGCGCAGTACGGTCTAATTTACCTTCAAAAACATACGCACATGGCATGTTATAAGCAACCTGTCCGCCCATCAGCTGATTCAGTATCCACAACCTTTTTTGTGAGGAGGAAAGAACATATTTCTCTTGCTCCGGCAAACAGGCGATGGAAATAAAAGCCTGGGCCTTGCCAGTCTGAATTAATTTAGCCTGATCCTCCAGCACTGACTTTGTAAACAACTCTTTTAGTGCCAGCTTCATACCAAATTCTTTATGAATCTGATTGATCAGACGTATCACTTTTAAGCTATGTCCGCCCAGGTCAAAGAAATTGTCTTTTACGCCAATCTGCTCCCTTCCTAAGATGTCCTGCCAGATCAGGAGCAGGCGTTCCTCCGTATCATTACGGGGAGCCAGATATTCCACACCGGACGACAAACCCAGGCCGTCAGGATCCGGCAGTGCCTTTTTGTCGACCTTTCCATTAGTGGTGAGCG
>NZ_FNGY01000028.1 GCF_900103665.1 Pedobacter steynii | reverse complement strand
AAAGTTCATTAAAGAGATGTCATTTATAGCGTAGCGAGGTAAGATAGTACCGTTTCAAAGTACATGAAAACCAAAGCTATTTTTTCAAGTCAGAATCTGACAGACAATACAAAAAAAGAATAAAGACTATTATTAACAAGTTAAGAATGGTCAGCGTTCAAACAACACATTTTACAATGGAGAGTTTGATCCTGGCTCAGGATGAACGCTAGCGGCAGGCCTAATACATGCAAGTCGAACGATACCATTTAGCTTGCTAGATGGGAAAGTGGCGCACGGGTGCGTAACGCGTATGCAACCTACCTTAATCAGGGGGATAGCCCGAAGAAATTCGGATTAACACCGCATAAAATCACAGTACAGCATTGTACAATGATCAAATATTTATAGGATTAAGATGGGCATGCGTGTCATTAGTTAGTTGGCGAGGTAACGGCTCACCAAGACCACGATGACTAGGGGATCTGAGAGGATGACCCCCCACACTGGTACTGAGACACGGACCAGACTCCTACGGGAGGCAGCAGTAAGGAATATTGGTCAATGGAGGCAACTCTGAACCAGCCATGCCGCGTGCAGGAAGACAGCCCTCTGGGTCGTAAACTGCTTTTATTCGGGAATAAACCTACTTACGTGTAAGTAGCTGAATGTACCGAAGGAATAAGGATCGGCTAACTCCGTGCCAGCAGCCGCGGTAATACGGAGGATCCAAGCGTTATCCGGATTTATTGGGTTTAAAGGGTGCGTAGGCGGCTTATTAAGTCAGGGGTGAAAGACGGTGGCTCAACCATCGCAGTGCCCTTGATACTGATGAGCTTGAATACACTAGAGGTAGGCGGAATGTGACAAGTAGCGGTGAAATGCATAGATATGTCACAGAACACCGATTGCGAAGGCAGCTTACTATGGTGTTATTGACGCTGAGGCACGAAAGCGTGGGGATCAAACAGGATTAGATACCCTGGTAGTCCACGCCCTAAACGATGAATACTCGCTGTTAGCGATACACAGTTAGCGGCTAAGCGAAAGCGTTAAGTATTCCACCTGGGGAGTACGCCCGCAAGGGTGAAACTCAAAGGAATTGACGGGGGCCCGCACAAGCGGAGGAGCATGTGGTTTAATTCGATGATACGCGAGGAACCTTACCCGGGCTTGAAAGTTAGTGAATGATCTAGAGATAGATCAGTGAGCAATCACACGAAACTAGGTGCTGCATGGCTGTCGTCAGCTCGTGCCGTGAGGTGTTGGGTTAAGTCCCGCAACGAGCGCAACCCCTATGTTTAGTTGCCAGCACGTTAAGGTGGGGACTCTAAACAGACTGCCTGTGCAAACAGAGAGGAAGGAGGGGACGACGTCAAGTCATCATGGCCCTTACGTCCGGGGCTACACACGTGCTACAATGGATGGTACAGAGGGCAGCAAGCTGGCAACAGCAAGCAAATCTCAAAAAGCCATTCACAGTTCGGATAGAGGTCTGCAACTCGACCTCTTGAAGTTGGATTCGCTAGTAATCGCGTATCAGCAATGACGCGGTGAATACGTTCCCGGGCCTTGTACACACCGCCCGTCAAGCCATGGAAGTTGGGGGTACCTAAAGTATGTAACCGCAAGGAGCGTCCTAGGGTAAAACCGATAACTGGGGCTAAGTCGTAACAAGGTAGCCGTACCGGAAGGTGCGGCTGGAATACCTCCTTTCTGGAGTAGTTCAGACTACTCGCTACGTAAATGATATAAATGACAAAAAAATCTCAAAAGAAAAACCCATAGGATGAAGCATCGATATAGTGCTCCATACTGAGAGAAGGTATTTGCAGAGTAAGACAAGGATTTGTGAACTGAGAAATCAATACTCAAATACAATCTGCTCGAATAAACAAATAGTCCCGTAGCTCAGTTTGGTTAGAGCACTACACTGATAATGTAGGGGTCAGCAGTTCAAATCTGCTCGGGACTACAGATATATTCTAAGGGGGATTAGCTCAGCTGGCTAGAGCGCCTGCCTTGCACGCAGGAGGTCAACGGTTCGACTCCGTTATTCTCCACCATTACCCGGTCTAAAATAAAAGGCCAAGAAATAGCGTATGATAAATATACGTGGGGAATTAAAGTTCTTTGACATATTGGAAGAAGTTAAAAAAGAAGAGCAAACAACAATAGAGACGTTGTTAGCTTGAAGGAAGGAATGAGCAATCATTCAATCCGTAGAGATAACAACAAATCAAAAAAAGCATTTCCATAGGCGCAAAAGGCTATGGAGAGAAGAAAGTAAATAAGAGCACACAGGGGATGCCTTGGCTCTCAGAGGCGATGAAGGACGTGATAAGCTGCGATAAGCTTCGGGTATTAGCAAATATGAATTAATCCGAAGATTTCCGAATGGGGAAACCTGGCTAGTTGAAGACTAGTCGTATATAATACGCAAACCTGCCGAACTGAAACATCTAAGTAAGCAGAGGAAGAGAAAATAATAATGATTTCCTAAGTAGTGGCGAGCGAAAGGGAAAGAGCCCAAACCACTTATGTTACGGCATATGTGGGGTTGTAGGACTACGATGTGGTATTAATGAAATGAAGTGGAACAGGATGGGAAGCCTGGCAATATAGCGTGAGAGCCGCGTACACGTAAGTAACATTAGCCTAGTAGTATCCTGAGTACCGCGAGGTCGGAGACGCCTTGTGGGAATCTGCCGGCACCATCCGGTAAGGCTAAATACTCCTGAGAGACCGATAGTGAACCAGTACCGTGAGGGAAAGGTGAAAAGAACCCCGAACAGGGGAGTGAAATAGAACCTGAAACTGTGTGCTTACAAGCGGTCGGAGCGTCCAGGTGGCGTGACGGCGTGCCTTTTGCATAATGAGCCTACGAGTTACTCTTCTCTGGCAAGGTTAAGTGTTTAAGACACGCAGCCGAAGCGAAAGCGAGTCTGAATAGGGCGTATAGTCAGGGGAGGTAGACGCGAAACCTTGTGATCTACCCATGGACAGGTTGAAGGTGCGGTAACACGTACTGGAGGACCGAACCGATAAACGTTGAAAAGTTTCCGGATGATCTGTGGGTAGGGGTGAAAGGCTAATCAAACTGGGAAATAGCTCGTACTCCCCGAAATGTTTTTAGGAACAGCGTGGTGGTTCAGTTATATAGAGGTAGAGCTACTGATTGGGTGCGGGGGAGTCAAATCCTACCAAATCCAGACAAACTCCGAATGCTATATAATATACACTGCAGTGAGGCCCGGGGTGCTAAGGTCACGGGCCGAGAGGGAAAGAACCCAGACCATCAGCTAAGGTCCCCAAGTTATAGTTAAGTTGAACTAACGAGGTCCGATTGCATAGACAGCTAGGATGTTGGCTTGGAAGCAGCCATTCATTTAAAGAGTGCGTAACAGCTCACTAGTCGAGCGATCGGGCATGGATAATAAACGGGCATTAAACTATACACCGAAGCTATGGGTAATATTAATATTACGGTAGGGGAGCATTCCAGCGGCAGCGAAGTTATGACGTAAGTTGTGGTGGAGCTTCTGGAAAAGCAAATGTAGGCATAAGTAACGATAAGGCGGGAGAGAAACCCGCCCACCGAAAGGATAAGGTTTCCTGATCAACGCTAATCGGATCAGGGTTAGTCGGGGCCTAAGGAGAACCCGAAGGGGATATTCGATGGACAACTGGTTAATATTCCAGTACTTTTTATAACTGCGATGTGGGGACGGAGTAGTGACACTGCCGCGATCTGACGGAATAGATCGTTAAAGGGCGTAGGTATTAGGACTGTAGGTAAATCCGCAGATCTAGCTGAAACCCGATAGTACTGCAAACCTTCGGGGGCGTAGATAGCGCAGGTAATCAGACTTCCAAGAAAAACCGCTAAGCTTCAGGTTATAAAAACCCGTACCGCAAACCGACACAGGTATCCGGGAAGAGAATTCTAAGGTGCTCGAGTGAATCATGGCTAAGGAACTCGGCAAAATGGCCCTGTAACTTCGGGAGAAGGGGCGCTGGTAGCAATATCAGCCGCAGTGAAAAGGCCCAGGCGACTGTTTAACAAAAACACATGGCTTTGCAAAATCGAAAGATGAAGTATAAGGCCTGACACCTGCCCGGTGCTGGAAGGTTAAGAGGGGATGTCATCCGTAAGGAGAAGCATTGAATCGAAGCCCCAGTAAACGGCGGCCGTAACTATAACGGTCCTAAGGTAGCGAAATTCCTTGTCGGGTAAGTTCCGACCTGCACGAATGGTGTAACGATCTGGGCGCTGTCTCAGCCATGAGCTCGGTGAAATTGTGGTCCCGGTGAAGACGCCGGGTACCCGCAACGGGACGGAAAGACCCCATGCACCTTCACTACAATTTAACATTGACATTGGATACAAGATGTGTAGGATAGGTGGGAGACTATGAAGTGGCATCGCTAGGTGTTGTGGAGTCAACGTTGAAATACCACCCTTTTTGTATTCGGTGTCTAACCCCTTTCGGGGGGGACATTGTTTGATGGGTAGTTTGACTGGGGTGGTCGCCTCCAAAAAGGTAACGGAGGCTTTCAAAGGTAAGCTCAATACGCTTGGTAACCGTATGAGGAGTGCAATAGCATAAGCTTGCTTGACTGTGAGGCAGACAAGCCGAGCAGGGTCGAAAGACGGATATAGTGATCCGGTGGTTCTGCATGGAAGGGCCATCGCTCAAAGGATAAAAGGTACGCTGGGGATAACAGGCTGATCTCCCCCAAGAGCTCATATCGACGGGGAGGTTTGGCACCTCGATGTCGGCTCGTCACATCCTGGGGCTGGAGAAGGTCCCAAGGGTTCGGCTGTTCGCCGATTAAAGTGGCACGCGAGCTGGGTTCAGAACGTCGCGAGACAGTTCGGTCCCTATCTGTTGTGGGCGTAGGAATTTTGAGTGGGGCTGACCTTAGTACGAGAGGACCGGGTTGGACTAACCTCTAGTGAATCTGTTGTTCCGCCAGGGGCATTGCAGAGTAGCTACGTTGGGAATAGATAAGCGCTGAAAGCATCTAAGTGCGAAACTAGCCACGAGATGAGAATTCCATATAGGACCGTAGCAGACTACTACGTTGATAGGTTACAGATGTAAAGGTGGTGACATCAAAGTCGAGTAATACTAATAATCCGAAGCTTTCAAGAGCAATAAACTGTTGTTTGTTCTTCCTAACTTAACTTCTTTCAATAATATGTCACTGTTT
>NZ_FNGY01000029.1 GCF_900103665.1 Pedobacter steynii | reverse complement strand
AACGTTTATACGGTCATTTTGAATCCCTGTTAGCACATGTGGTTAAACATCCGCATCATAGCCTGGACGATTTGATTTATATCGCTGAAGGAGAAAGGGCTCCCTTATTCCTAGATGAAGGCCCCTTAAGCGGGAACCTTTTCCAATGTTCAGAACATCAGAAAAGGTTGTGGTTTATCGATCAGTTTGAGAAGAATTATTTATACGAAGAAAGTCCTGTTTACCATAACCTGCCCCTGATCGTTGGGCTTCCTGAAGCCCTGGACCCGGAGCAGCTTAAAGTAGCCCTGGATTCGGTGATGAAGGCAAATGAAATCCTCAGGACAAGGATTGTAACCCGGGATGGCGAGCCTTTCCAGCAAGTCAGCGAAGCGGTCACTGTGCCGCTGAGCGTTTGTGAAACCGATGAATCTCTGGACCAGCAGGCCTGGCAGGAGAAGTGTACTGCCCTGATCAACCAGCCATTCGATATTGAAAACGATGGATTGGTCCGTTTCAGTTTAAGCTGCAATAAGGGGCAGCATTTTTTAATGATTACCGCCCATCACCTGATTGCAGACCGTGCTTCCCTGAGGTTGCTGTTGAATGAGCTGATGCGTTGTTACCGTTCTGAAGTTAAAACCGGTGCTGATCCGGTACCGTATTCCAGCTTTTCCAGCTGGCAGAACAAAATTGGAACAGGGGATCTGGAATCCCTGTCCTTGTATTGGAAGCGAAAATTAGCCGGTGTCCCGGTGCTGCATCTGGCTACTGATCAGCAACGGGAGCACATTCATGTATTTGAAGCCGGCTTTTTAAATAGAGTTTTGGGCGAAGCGCGGTCCGCACAGCTGACTGCCTTTTGCAAACAGGAACAGATCAGCCCTTTTGGCTTTTTACTGACTGCCTTCAACATCCTGTTGTACCGGTATACGGATAGCCAGGATATCATGATCGGGACCTTATATCACAACCGGACGCAAACAGGTTTAAGTGATCTTATTGGACCGGTTGCCAACCTGGTTACCTTAAAACTGGCCATGGCAGCGGAACTCAGTTTCCCTGAACTGGCACAACAGGTGGAGCAGGATTATCAGCATGCCGTTGGTTCTGCAGCGATGCCGTTTGAGAAAGTGGTGCTGGAAATTAACCCTGATAAGGACATGAGCCGCACGGCGCTGTTTGACCTGTTGATTCATTATGAAGAGCAGTCCTGTGCCGGAGAGATCCCTGCAGGTTTTGAGCTGCTGGAACTGAATTACGGTTTGGGGAAATACGACCTTAACCTGTTGATCAAAGAGGGGGCGGACTTCAGTTTTCACCTGACCTATAATCATAAATATTTTAAAGAATCCAGTGTTGAACGCTTACTGGAACATTATGTGAAGCTTATCGGCCATATCCTGGAAAACCCGGAGAAAGGTGCTGCCGTGCAGGAATACCTCGGCGAAGCTGAGCAGGCCGAATTGCTGAAAGATGCGGCTTCGGCCATTGCGGTGACCTATCCGGAAGCACAGACGCTGACCGGCCTGTTTGAAGAACAGGTTTTAAAAACGCCGGATCGCATTGCTGTTGCAGATGGAACGAAAAGCATGACTTACCGGGAGTTGAATGAACGGTCCAACCGGCTGGGTCATTACCTTCGCGACAAGTATGAGATCCGGGCTGATGACCTGATCGGTCTTCAGCTGGAGCGGACCGAATGGATGATTATTGCAATCCTGGGTGTTTTAAAATCAGGAGGGGCATATGTTCCGATCGATCCGGCTTATCCGGAAGAGCGCATTGCCTACATGCTGGCCGATAGCCGGAGCAAAGTCCTGATCGGGGAAGAAGAGCTGGAGCATTTTAGAAAGTTAGAAGAAACCTGCAGCAGCGAAAACCTGATACAGGTAAACCGCCCTGAAGATCTGGCCTATGTGATTTATACCTCAGGATCTACGGGACAGCCCAAAGGGACACTGATCGAACACAGGAATGTGGTCCGTCTGTTCAAAACGAATCCTTCGCTGTTTGATTTCAGTGCAGATGATGTGTGGACGATGTTCCATTCTTACTGTTTTGATTTTTCTGTATGGGAAATGTATGGTGCTTTACTCTTTGGGGGGAAACTGGTGCTGATTCCGAACATGACGGCCAGGGATCCCGGGAAATATATTGAAGTGCTGCTAAAAGAAGGGGTTACGGTACTGAACCAGACGCCTTCTTCTTTTTACCAGGTGATGAAGGAAGCATTGGCAGGGGAGCATTTAAACTTCCGCTTACGTTACCTCATCTTTGGGGGGGAAGCCCTGAGTCCGGGGAAATTAAAGCCATGGCATGAGCGTTATCCGGAAATCCGGCTGATCAATATGTATGGCATCACCGAGACGACAGTCCATGTTACTTATAAAGAGATCGGGGATTCTGAGATCGAACAGAACCAGAGCAATATCGGCAGGGCGATTCCTACGCTGAACTGTTATGTGCTGGACCAGCACCGGAACTTACTGCCCCGGGGTTTATCCGGAGAATTATATGTAGGGGGAGCAGGTGTTGGCCGGGGTTACCTGAACCGGCCTGAGCTGACTTTACAACATTTTATGGATAGTCCTTTCCAGGCGGGGGAACGTTTGTACCGTACCGGAGACAAAGCAAGACTGCTGGATAACGGTGAGCTGGAATATGAGGGACGTAAAGATAACCAGGTTAAGATCCGGGGTTACCGGATTGAGCTTGGGGAAATTGAGCGTGTTTTAGAGCAGCATGAACTGATCAGTTCAGCAGTGGTGCTGGCCAAGACGGCTGCTGATGGGGAGAAGGAATTGTTCGCTTATCTTGTGGGCGCATCCTCGTTAAATGCCTTAACGGTACGGTCTTATTTATCGGCGCGAATTCCTTCGTATATGGTTCCAGGACATTTTATTCAGTTGGAATACTTACCACTGACTTCCAATGGAAAAGTCGACAAAAAGGCACTTCCTGAGGCAGCTGTTGCCGGCATGTCTGCGGGTTTGGAATATGTGGCGCCCCGAAATGAAATTGAAGAGAAACTGGTGCTGATCTGGCAGGAGATATTGGGCAGGGAGAAGATCAGTGTTAAAGATAATTTCTTTGA
>NZ_FNGY01000031.1 GCF_900103665.1 Pedobacter steynii | reverse complement strand
CGCTCACCACTAATGGAAAGGTCGACAAAAAGGCACTGCCGGATCCTGACGGCCTGGGTTTGTCGTCCGGTGTGGAATATCTGGCTCCCCGTAATAATACGGAGGAACGCCTGCTCCTGATCTGGCAGGACATCTTAGGACGGGAGCAGATTGGGGTAAAAGACAATTTCTTTGACCTGGGCGGACATAGCTTAAAGGCGGTAAGGATCATTTCCCAGATAAAAAAACAATTTAAACTGGAATTAAATATAAAGGAATTGTTTTATGCCCCGACAATTGAAGGGGTTGCTGCCAACATCGACAGCATATTATGGCTTCAGGAGGATAAAGCAGCCCAAACAGAACATACTACCGATCAGGAAACGTTAATTTTTTAAACAGATGGATTTAACAACAGCACAGCTAGACTTTTATAACGAGAACGGATATTTGGTCATTGAAAATTATCTGTCAGAGAAAGAAATAGAAATATTAAACCTGGAGTTGCCAAAAACAATTGAAAAAGATTCTCCAAGAATTATTTTAGAAGATAATGGAACTGTCCGTTCAATTTTTGCGCCTCATTTTATCAATGAAACCTATCTGCGTCTCAGTAGGCTGGAAAGGTTTGTTTTGCCTTCAAGGCAGCTGATCGGGAATGATATCTATCTACATCAATATAAGATAAATACGAAAAAAGGCCTGAAAGGTGATTGGTGGGAATGGCATCAGGATTTTCCTTATTGGCATATAGATGACGGGATAAAGGAGCCTGAAATGATTTCTGTGATGTTATATCTTCAGGATACAGATTCTTCAAACGGAGCACTTTTGCTCATTCCAAAAACGCATAAACTGGGAATCGTGAAATTTGCGGACAAAGGTCCGGCCAAAGGGCCCTTAAAATATACCGACCATTTAAAAAACAGAGATTACCTGTCTTCTTTAAATGCAGATATCAAGTTTACGATTGACCATGATTTGCTAAAAGATCTGGCGATTAAAAATGGTATTGTGACGGTTTCAGCGAAAAAGGGATCCATACTCTTTTTTCATGGGAATCTTTTTCATGCCTCCAATATTAATTTATCTCCTTTCGACCGGGATGCGGTGTTGATCACTTATAACAGTATCAATAACCTTCCGACAAATACGGAAAATCCAAGACCAGAATACCTGGTCGGAAGCGATTATAGTCCAATTCAAATTCTTGAGCCCACGATATAACATGGATGTAAAAAATATAATCCAGGAGCTGGAAAAATACAATGCACGCATTTATGTTGAAGATGGAAATCTAAAAATAGATTGTGAGAAAGGCCTCATTGATGATCAGTTAAAACGCTTAATAAAAGCAGAGAAGGATAATCTGATCAATTATATTAACCTGATACGTGGCTACAGTTTTTCGCCGATCCCTTCTGTTTCGCCTGCAGACAGTTATTTATTGTCGTCCTCACAACGGCGCCTATGGGTTTTAAGCCAGTTTGAAGAAGGTAATGTGGCTTATAATATGCGTGGTGTGCATATTTTTGAAGGAGAGCTGGATCCGGTAGGTTTGGAATCTTCCTTTCTAAGTCTGATTGCAAGGCATGAGATTTTGCGTACCGTTTTTCGTGGGAATGGGGAGGGAGATCCCCGTCAGTATGTGCTTACTGCGGAGGAGCTGGGATTTCATCTGCTGCAACAGGATCTGAGGGAATTGCAAGACCAGGACCTGAAGGTTGCTGATCTGGTGCGTGGGGATTTTGAATGTCCTTTTGATTTGGAAAAAGGTCCTTTGCTGCGTGCAGGTTTGTACCAGCTGGCAGATAACCGCTGGATTTTCACCTATGTAATGCACCACATCATCAGTGATGGCTGGTCAATGGGGATATGGATTAAAGAATTGTTCTTGTTTTACAATGCCTATATCAATTCAGAAGAGGACGCGCTGGCTCCTTTGAATATCCAGTATAAAGATTATGCTGCCTGGCAGCAGGAACAGCTGCGGGGAGATGCCTTGTTGTTACATCAGAATTACTGGATGGAGCAATTTTCCGGTATGCTTCCTGTGCTGGAGCTTGCCGGAGAAAAGACCCGCCCTGCTGTAAAGAGCTATCGTGGAGGAGACATCCGCGCAGCACTACCGGCGGAGTTGAGTAATGGCCTTCGTTCCTTAACCCAGGAACATGGAGCGACCCTGTTTATGGGACTTCTGACTGCTTTAAATGCCTTGTTGTACCGTTATACGGGGCAGGAGGACATCATTGTCGGCAGTCCGATTGCCGGTCGTGAACATGCCGATCTGGAGGATCAGATTGGTTTCTATGTAAACACGCTGGCTTTAAGAAGCCGTTTTAGCGGTAAGGATAGTTATCGTGAATTGCTGGCCCAAACCAGACAGGTGACGCTGGCTGCCTATGAACATCAGGTTTACCCTTTTGATGAACTTGTTGAAGCGCTTGACTTAAAGCGTGACATGAGCCGGAACCCTTTGTTTGACGTGCTGATTGTTTTGCAGAATCAAACCGCTGGAACGGAAGTCATGAATGAAACCGCATCTTCAGCAAATAAATTGACGATAAAGAACTACCAGGGAGGAAATCATGAGGTGAGCAAGTTTGACCTGACCTTTAGCTTCAGTGAGTCGGGAGCTGAGATTAACCTGGGAATTGAATACAATAGTGATGTGTTCAGCCGAAATGAGGTGTTGCAGTTGTCCGCTCATTTTACACAATTGCTGGAAGAAATGATTGCTGCTCCGGATGTTTCGATCAGTCAGCTGGATTACCTGAGCACTGCAGAGCAGAAAATAATATTAGCAGACTTTAATGCGACGGAGGTTCGCTATGCGGAAGATAAAACGGTGATCGATTTATTTGAAGCGCAGGTCAGGAA
>NZ_FNGY01000034.1 GCF_900103665.1 Pedobacter steynii | reverse complement strand
TAAAAATATTTAGGTGCCTATATCGGTGGTGTCTACCTCTTCCCATTCCGAACAGAGAAGTCAAGCCCACCAGAGCCGATGGTACTGCGGTAACACGTGGGAGAGTAGGTCGGTGCCAAATCTTAAAGTAAGCCTGTAGTGAAAACTACAGGCTTTTCTTGTTTATCAGCTTTTTTTATTTGTCGCTACTGAATCAAGGCCTCATTGCTTTTTATAAATTTAGCATCAGGATCAGGTTATTATAAGTTTAGAGGACTTTCTTAGCGCATCGTTTATCAATTTTTTATTCCTGGATTTGGTATCAGGATTAGCTCATTATAAGTTTAGAGGCCTTTCTTAGCGCATTGATAAAAGAGCTGCTGTGTATCAAATCCTGCTTTTTAACGAAACTTCCGCCACTTCTTCCTTAGGGTCATTTAATGTGATATAGTGGCTTAACCTTAAAATATTTAAATTTTAAGGTTAACTATATCCGGTCATACCGTTTTAAGGTCAAAATCAGAGTAAACATTAAAATTACGTTATTTTAAGGTTTACTCTGATTGTTTACTTATATTTGAATATGGCTTATAAGATTAATGCTGACCGCAATAAACCCTGGAATGATTTACCGGATCTTCCTATCGATAAAGATTTATATGAAGACTTAGAGGTTTATAAACAACTCGGACAAGCGAAAGCCGCTATAGGTAGACTACAAGGACGTAGTATCGCTATTCCTAATCAGGGCTTACTGATAAATTCCATCAGTTTACAGGAAGCAAAAGCCTCAAGTGCTATTGAAAATATCTTTACAACAGATGATGAACTCTATAAAGCATACAGTGAAGACCAGGCCAAGCAATTGGATAGTCCGGCAAAAGAGATTCTTAATTATAGGGAGGCACTCTGGCTGGGCTATGATCACCTGAAAGAAAACGGACAATTTGATAAAGCCTATTTTATAAAAATGTATCGGGTGGTGAGCCAGTTTGGTGACGGAATCAGAACGCCGGTAGCACAGATTTATATTAAAGAGGCTGGCACCGGACCAAATGCAGGCAAGGTATCTTATACCCCACCCAGAGGTATAGGAGTTATAGAAGCAAAACTCGATAACCTGATTGAGTTTTTAAACGATGATCAGAAATACCCAATAGATCCTTTACTAAAGATGTGCATTGGGCATTTTCAATTTGAAGCAATTCACCCTTTTAGGGATGGAAATGGCCGTACCGGTAGGATCTTTAATATCCATTATCTAACCAATAAGGGCTTACTGGATTATCCAATTTTGTTTCTGAGCAGTTATATTATGGCACATAAGGATGATTATTATGCAGGTTTATCAGGAATCAGCCAAAGGGGGAGCTGGAAGAACTGGTTATTATACATGCTGAAAGCGATAGAGACGACTTCGAATCTGACCTATCATAAGATTAATGATATTATTGCTGCCAAAGAAGCCATTTTAACGGCAATTATTGAGGAAGGTAATATATTGAGACCGGAAACGCTGGTCTCTGCATTATTTAGTCAGCCTTATACCAGGGTTAAACACATGACCACTATGGGATTGTATTCGGAAAATACGGCAAGGAAATACCTGGATCAGCTTGCGGCATTGGGAATTTTAGAAAAGCGAACCATTCAGGGAGCAAATTATTACCTGAATATGGAGTTGTATCGAATTCTTTCAGAATAAAACCAGAACTCGGATATTTTTTTTAAGAATTTTAGCAGCTAGAAATCCTCCTTTACTGTGCTGATCAAGGATGAAAAACGATCCCTTTTTAAGGGAATTTCTACCGGCCCTTTCTACTAATGGGGGATATCCTGCAGTATCAAGTTGTTTTTTATATGACAACTGGTATTTTTGTACTTGTAAATCATGCAGTTAGGGTTGTGGTACAATTATAATGGTTGAATTGTTTTGAGAACGGTTAAATTTTCCTACTTTTGCATCCCGCTTCGGAGGAAGAGAAAGATTGAGGTTGATACAGAGAGAAGGATTTGAAAGATTGCAGTAGAGATAAAGTCAGCGTTGTTTTGACTGGTTTAATTACCAAATAAAACAGCGTAAAAAAGTTTGAGAAAAAGCTTGACAATAACAAAAAGATTTCTACCTTTGCAGTCCCAACAAAAACGGGGGGTTACCAAACGGAGTTTGCTAACAAAAACAAAAAGACTGAAACGATCGGAATACCGAAACTGAAACCAGGAACATTAAGGCCTGGAAGAAACAGAGGAATAAAGATTGCAACATAAAAGAAGAGCCGTGAGGTGATTCGCAAAGTTCATTAAAGAGATGTCATTTATAGCGTAGCGAGGTAAGATAGTACCGTTTCAAAGTACATGAAAACCAAAGCTA
>NZ_FNGY01000036.1 GCF_900103665.1 Pedobacter steynii | reverse complement strand
GACTTCAGGATCACCTGATCTCCCGTACAGAACGTCAGGTTCCCTTCAGTAACCTCAACATCAGCTGCGCCGGGAATCAGGTTTACGGTAACCACTTTTCCTGCAGAAGCAGGACTTGGACAACCGTTTTCTGTCACTACAACCGTATAGGTTCCGCTGGTATTGGCCGTATAACTTTGCGATGTGGCACCGTCGATGATAATTCCGTTTTTATACCACTGGTTACCTGCAGTTTTATTGGACTTCAGGACTACCTGATCACCTGTACAGAACGTCAGGTTCCCTTCAGTAACCTCAACATCAGCTGCGTCGGGAATCAGGTTTACGGTAACCACCTTTCCTGCAGAGGCAGGACTTGGGCAACCGTTTTCTGTTACCACCACTGTATAGGTTCCACTGGTATTGGCCGTATAACTTTGCAATGTGGCACCGTCGATGATAATTCCGTTTTTATACCACTGGTTACCTGCAGTTTTATTGGACTTCAGGATCACCTGATCACCCGTACAGAACGTCAGGTTCCCTTCAGTAACCTCAACATCAGCTGCGCCGGGAATCAGGTTTACGGTAACCACCTTTCCTGCAGAGGCAGGACTTGGACAACCGTTTTCGGTTACCACCACAGTATAGGTTCCACTGGTATTGGCCGTATAACTTTGCAATGTGGCACCATCGATGATAATGCCGTTTTTATACCACTGGTTACCTGCAGTTTTATTGGATTTAAGGACTACCTGATCACCCGTACAGAACGTCAGGTTCCCTTCAGTAACCTCAACATCAGCTGCGCCGGGAATCAGGTTTACGGTAACCACCTTTCCTGCGGAAGCAGGACTTGGGCAACCGTTTTCGGTTACCATCACCGTATAGGTTCCGCTCTCATTAGCCGTATAACTTTGCGATGTGGCACCGTCGATGATAACGCCGTTTTTATACCACTGGTTACCTGCAGTTTTATTGGACTTCAGAATCACCTGATCACCCGTACAGAACGTCAGGTTCCCTTCGGTAACCTCAACATCAGCTGCGCCGGGAATCAGGTTTACGGTAACCACCTTTCCTGCAGAGGCAGGACTTGGGCAACCGTTTTCGGTTACCACCACTGTATAGGTTCCGCTGGTATTGGCCGTATAACTTTGCGATGTGGCACCATCGATGATAATTCCGTTTTTATACCACTGGTTACCTGCAGTTTTATTGGACTTCAGGATCACCTGATCACCCGTACAGAACGTCAGGTTGCCTTCAGTAACCTCAACATCAGCTGCGCCGGGAATCAGGTTTACGATAACCACTTTTCCTGCAGAAGCAGGACTTGGACAACCGTTTTCTGTCACTACAACCGTATAGGTTCCGCTGGTATTGGCCGTATAACTTTGCAATGTGGCACCATCGATGATAATTCCGTTTTTATACCACTGGTTACCTGCGGTTTTATTGGACTTCAGGACTACCTGATCTCCCGTACAGAACGTCAGGTTGCCTTCGGTAACCTCAACATCAGCTGCGCCGGGAATCAGGTTTACGGTAACCACTTTTCCTGCCGAAGCAGGACTTGGACAACCGTTTTCGATTACCACCACTGTATAGGTTCCGCTGGTATTGGCCGTATAACTTTGCAATGTGGCACCGTCGATGATAACGCCGTTTTTATACCACTGGTTACCGTTGATTTTATTGGATTTAAGGACTACCTGATCTCCCGTACAGAACGTCAGGTTGCCTTCAGTAACCTCAACATCAGCTGCGCCGGGAATCAGGTTTACGGTAACCACCTTTCCTGCAGAGGCAGGACTTGGACAACCGTTTTCGGTTACCACCACCGTATAGGTTCCGCTCTCATTAGCCGTATAGCTTTGCGATGTGGCACCGTCGATGATAACGCCGTTTTTATACCACTGGTTACCTGCAGTTTTATTGGATTTAAGGACTACCTGATCACCCGTACAGAACGTCAGGTTGCCTTCAGTAACCTCAACATCAGCTGCGCCGGGAATCAGGTTTACGATAACCACCTTTCCTGCAGA
>NZ_FNGY01000038.1 GCF_900103665.1 Pedobacter steynii | reverse complement strand
ATTACGGGGAGCCAGATATTCCACACCGGACGACAAACCCAGGCCGTCAGGATCCGGCAGTGCCTTTTTGTCGACCTTTCCATTAGTGGTGAGCGGAAGTTTATCCAGTTTCACATAATGTACAGGAATCATATACGCAGGTAAATGTTCGCTTAAATGATTCCGAAGTGCTGCCGGGCTGATTTCTGCCTTGCTTACCACATAAGCAACCAGCTCTTTTTCCCCTCCGCCACTGTCCCTGGCCAATACGATCACTTCTTCCACCTGATCCTGAATCCGCAGCGTTCGCTCAATCTCTTCCAGTTCAATCCGGTAACCGTTTATCTTTAACTGGTTGTCCCGGCGAACCATATATTCTATTGCTCCATCAGCAGACCATTTTCCGATATCTCCGCTGCGATAAAATAAACTTCCCGGTTCAAATGGATTCCGGATAAAACGTTCTGAAGTCAACTCCTCACTTCCGATATACCCTTTGGCCAGGTTCCAGCCGGCGATATACACCTCACCTTCCACGCCAATGGGAACCACTTTCATCGCTTCATCCAGAATGTAAATGCTGGTATTGTAAACAGGCTTGCCAATGCTCGCCTTTTCGGGGATTTCCCCTTCAGAAAAACTGTAGGAACTTCCCGTAACCACATGGGTTTCCGAAGGACCATATAAATTAAAAATGCGTACGGATGGATGGTGCTCCAGGAATCCCCGAAGTCCGCCACTCACATACAACTGCTCTCCGGTAGAGATGACCTCGCTGATCTGATGGCCTTCGAATTCTTCCGCCGGAATCTCGCCAAACATGACTTTTAAAGCCGCATAAGGCATCGAAAGGGTCGAAATCCCACGCTCCAGCACATAGCTTTTTAAGGCCCAGAGGTCTTTTCGCAGCTCCTCACTCACTACATGAACCTCCCCGCCGGTAGCCAGCGCATAAAAAATATCATGGAGCGAGGAATCGAAACTAAAGGATGAAAATTGTAAATGTTTCTGTTTCTTTTTGAAGCCTGCCCCATGGATGTCCCACATGATCAGGTTATACAGCATCAGGTGGGTTTGCTCCACCCCTTTGGGATGTCCTGTTGAGCCGGAAGTAAAGATGACAAAGGAAGAATCATCTCCTGAAATTTTCAGCGAAAGGTCTGTCTTATCGGTATCTGCAGGAATCTGATGGATGTCAATTTGCGCCAAATCCCCCTTATACCTCCCTGAAGCATCGCTGATTAAAACCTTAGCCTTGCTTTTCTCCAGCATATAACTGATCCGCAATTCAGGCAGTTCTGCATCAACAGGAACATAAACACAACCCAGTTTCATCACTCCGATCATACTGATGACAGACCATTCTGAACGGTCCAGTAATACCCCCACACCTGCACCCGGCTGTACACCGGCATGATTCCGCAGGTGACGTGCCAATTGGTTGGAATGGACATTCAGTTCTGCATAGGTCATGGAGATGCCTTCAAACACCAGGGCGGTAGCCTCAGGGCTTTTCCTGACCTGCGCTTCAAATAAATCGATCACCGTTTTATCTTCCGCATAGCGAACCTCCGTCGCATTAAAGTCTGCTAATATTATTTTCTGCTC
>NZ_FNGY01000041.1 GCF_900103665.1 Pedobacter steynii | reverse complement strand
AAACAGCTCTTCATTGGCGGGGATGCAGTTCCTGATCTTTTATTGCAAAAACTGGCCCTGATTTTCAGGTGTGCCCAGATTACCGTTACCTACGGACCTACAGAAGGAACGATTTTCTGTACACAGCTGTCGTATGCTCCCGGGGGTACGGGATTAGCCCTCAGGGGTGCTGTGATTGGTTCAGCAATCAGCAGAATGGTGATTTTGATTTTAGACGCCGATGGGCAGCTTTGCCCGGTTGGGGTAAGCGGAGAGCTCTGCATTACCGGTGCCGGTGTTTCCCAGGGCTATTTAAACCAGCCGGAGTTAACCTCAGAGAAGTTTGTATCCCATCCGTTTGAGCAATCAGCAATGATGTATAAAACCGGGGATTTGGGAAGAAGGCTTTCTGATGGGAATATTGAGTTTTCCGGGCGTAAAGATGACCAGGTTAAGATCCGTGGTTACCGGATCGAGCCAGGTGAGATTGAACGTGTTTTAGAACATCATGAACTGATCAGTGCTGCAGTGGTGCTGGCCAGGGAGGGAGCGGATGGGGAGCGGGTTTTGGTGGCTTACCTGGTAGGGGAATCCCTGCTGAATGTGCCTGATATCCGTTCGTATTTATCAGCGCGGCTGCCCTCGTATATGGTTCCCGGACATTTCCTGCAGCTGGAACGCTTACCACTGACCTCCAATGGAAAAGTAGACAGGAAATCCCTTCCCGCTGTAAATACCGAAGATGCTGATGTGGAGCGGGCGCATATTGCGCCCCGAAATGAAATTGAAGAGAAACTGGTGCTGATCTGGCAGGAGATATTGGGCAGGGAGAAAATCAGTGTTAAAGCTCATTTTTTTGAACTGGGCGGCCATAGTTTAAAGGCCACCAGGTTATCCGCGAAGATCCACAAAACGTTTGATGTCAGGGTGGCGATGAAGGATGTATTTATCGTTCCTGTTTTAGAAGATCAGGCGGCATTGATTGAGAAAGCAACAGGTAGTTCTTTCCTGTCGATTCCCCCGGCGGCTTCGGCAGAAAGTTATGTGTTGTCCTCTTCACAGCGCCGTTTATGGGTACTGAGCCAGTTCGAAGATGGGAACATTGCCTATAACATCCCCGGAGTATATGTTTTTGAAGGAGCGCTAAATATTGGGGCATTGGAACGGTCGTTTCTAACGCTGATTGAACGTCATGAAATTCTTCGGAC